>NZ_LFJD01000002.1:0-1098 GCF_006658635.1 Bradyrhizobium sp. UNPA324 | reverse complement strand
AAGGGCCATGTGTGGACGGCTCCGGGTTGGCAAGGAGAATCTTCACGTCGCAGTATTGGTCGGAGCAGCCATGTGTTCGGCCTGTTAGCGCGGTTCACGTGACCGCTGGCCATAATGCCCTCCGCGGATCAGGTCCCGGTCAAAAGCACGCATTCGATGATGCTGTGGCCCATGTGGGTTGTCCTGATCGCCGGATCGACCGGCACTGCATTACGTGCTGTTCGCCCTCCCAACCGTTACGTCACGCCGGCGATGTCGACGCGATCTCGTTTAGGCCGCCAGCGCGGCCGGCTCCTGGTAGCGTTCGTTCCTCGCCATCATCGCCCAAGCCATCCTGGCGAGCTTGTTGGCAAGCGCGATGGCCGCGACCTTGGTGGGCCGCCGGGCCAACAATCGCGTGAGTCATGGCCGATGCCCCGTGCCATGGATCTTGGCGTAGCGGATTACGGCGAGCGCGCCAGCAGTGAACAGGCTACGCAAATAGCGATCGCCCTGCTTGCTGATGCTGCCAAGCTTGTCTTTGCCCCCGCTCGAGCTCTGCTTTGGCACGAGACCAACCCAGGCCGAGAAGTCCCGCCCGGATCGGAAGGCTTTGGGATCGGCAATGCTGGCGACCAGCGCTGTTGCCAGCGCCGGACCGACGCCAGGGATCGCGTCCAGCTGTTTGCTCGTCGCATTTGATCGATGCCAGGCGATGATGCGGCGGTCAAACTCAAGGATCTGACCTTTAGGGGCGCGCAATTGACCACCGAGGGCAGTAAGACATGCTCGGGCCACCTCGGGCAGACGACCATCGGCTGGATCAGCGACAACTTCCAGCAATTGCTCGACACCTCGGCGCCCGACAGGGGCAACGATCCCGAACTCGGCAAGATAGGCACGGATCGAGTTGATCACTGCTGTCTGTTGACGGATGAAAAGATGGCGCGCTCGATGCAGCATCAGGCAGCTCTGCTGCTCGACTGTCTTGGTCGGCACAAATCGCATGTTGGGTCGCGTGACCGCTTCACAGATCGCCTCAGCGTCCATCGCGTCGTTCTTCTGCCGCTTGACGTAGGGCTTCACATAGGCCGGAGGCATCAATCGAACCGTGTGCCC
>NZ_LFJD01000003.1:0-1246 GCF_006658635.1 Bradyrhizobium sp. UNPA324 | reverse complement strand
CTGAGCTGCTGCCGGTTTGATGGACACCGGGTTAAGCTAATCCCACCTTGCGCTCGAACTCAACCGGGCTGAGATAACCGATGGTCGAGTGCCTGCGGGTCGTGTTGTAAAATCTTTCGATGTAATCGAACACATCGGCTCGTGCCTCGTCTCTGGTCCTGTAGGTCTTGTCGGCTGTCCGTTCGGTCTTGAGCGAGGAGAAAAAGCTCTCCATCGCCGCATTGTCCCAGACATTGCCTGAGCGGCTCATGCTGCAGACGATGCCGTGGTCGGCCATGAGGCGCTGGAACTGCTCGCTCGTGTATTGGCTGCCCTGGTCGGAGTGGTGCAGCAGCGCATCCGGCTTGCCCCGCCGCCAGACGGCCATCAACAATGCATCCGTCACAAGCTGTGCCGTCATGGCGGCACTCATCGACCATCCCACCACCCGACGGGAGAACAGGTCGATCACCGCCGCCACATAGAGCCAGCCCTCGGCGGTCCAGAGATAGGTGAAGTCGGCGATCCACTTCTGGTTCGGCCGCTCGGCAGCGAACTGCCGGTCTAGCAGGTTCGCCGGCACGGTCTCGAGCTGCCGATCGCCGCTGTCCTTCGGCAAGCGCCGGCGTCGCGGCCGCGCCCGCAAGCCTTGCAGGCGCATCAGCCGTTCGATTTGGTGCAGGCCGCAGTCCGCCCCATCGGCGAGCAGATCGCGCCAGACCCGGCGCGCGCCATAGGTGCGGTCGCTGGCGTTGAAGCTAGCCTTGACCTTGCCGCCGAGTTCCTCGTCGCTGCTGGATCTGGCGCTGGGAGAACGGTTCAGCCAGGCATGGAAGCCCGACCGCGATACCCCGAGCGCATCGCATAGCCATGCCACCGGCCAGATCGTCCGGTGCTTCGCGATGAAGACGAACTTCATGTCGCTTCCTTCGCGAAGAAGGCTGCGGCCTTTTTTAGGATATCCCGCTCTGCCTTCAGCTTGGCGACCTCACGGCGCAGCCGCTCGATCTCCTGCTGCTCCGGCTTCATCTGGCCGTGGCCGGGAAAGGCCTGCACTGGGTCGGTGCCAAACTCCTTGACCCACTTGCGCAGGACGTTCTCATGAACGTCCAGGTCGCGGCCGGCCTGTGCCACCGACACTCCGCGTTCCCGGACCAGCTTGACCGCCTCGACCTTGAACTCGCGACTAAACTTCCGTCTCTTCATCGCCCACCTCCGGCTTCATGAAACACCTAATCTCGGTGTCCATCAAACCGGCAGCAGCTCA
>NZ_LFJD01000001.1:0-2579 GCF_006658635.1 Bradyrhizobium sp. UNPA324 | reverse complement strand
TTCATGGATGATCTGTTGCGGGAGTTTCTGACGGAGACCAGCGAGAGCCTGGACACCGTGGACAATCAATTGGTGAAGTTCGAGCAGGAGCCGAACAACGCCAAGATCCTGGATAACATCTTCCGCCTGGTCCACACCATCAAGGGCACGTGCGGCTTCCTCGGCCTGCCCAGGCTTGAAGCGCTGGCGCATGCCGGCGAGACGCTGATGGGCAAATTCCGTGACGGCATGCCGGTGACGGCCGAAGCGGTGACGGTGATCCTGTCCTCGATCGACCGCATCAAGGAGATTCTGGCCGGCCTGGAAGCGACCGAGGCCGAGCCCGAGGGCACCGACCGCGACCTCATCGACAAGCTGGAAGCGATGGTCGAGCAGGGCATGGCGGCAATGTCAGCGTCGGCCTCGCCGATCGCGTCAGGCTCGGCGCAGCCGATGCCGGCGGCAGGTTCTGCTCCCGTTACTGACGCCCCGCCTCTGGCGCCGGAAGCCCCGGCTGCCGCACCCGCCAAGGAGATGACCTCGGGCTCGCTGATCGACCAGACCCTGGAGCGCCCGTTGCGTCCCGGCGAAGTCTCGCTCGACGAGCTCGAGCGTGCCTTCCGCGAGACCGCGATCGAAGCGCCGGTGCCTGCGCCCGTTGCCAAGGTTGAGGCTGTACCCGCGCCGGCCGCCGAAGCCCCTGTTGCGAAGGAAGCCGCAAAACCCGCCGCCAAGGAGAAGGTCGCGCCGAAGAAGTCGATGGCCGACGAGGTGGCGAGCGAGGGCGACCGCGTCGCCAACCAGTCGATCCGCGTCAACGTGGATACGCTGGAGCATCTGATGACCATGGTCTCCGAGCTGGTCCTGACCCGCAACCAGCTGCTGGAGATCTCCCGCCGCAACGAGGACACCGAGTTCAAGGTGCCGTTGCAGCGCCTGTCCAACGTCACCGCCGAGCTGCAGGAAGGCGTCATGAAGACGCGCATGCAGCCGATCGGCAATGCCTGGCAGAAGCTGCCCCGCATCGTCCGCGACCTCTCGAGCGAACTCGGCAAGCAGATCGAGCTGGAGATGCACGGCGCCGACACCGAGCTCGACCGCCAGGTGCTCGATCTGATCAAGGATCCGCTCACCCACATGGTGCGCAACTCCGCCGATCATGGCCTTGAGACCCCCGCCGAGCGTCTCGCGAGCGGCAAGGGCGAGCAGGGCACCATCCGCCTGTCCGCCTATCACGAGGGCGGCCACATCATCATCTGCATCGCCGACAACGGCAGAGGCCTCAACACCGAGAAGATCAAGGCCAAGGCGATCTCGTCCGGCCTCGTCACCGAGGCCGAGCTCGAGAAGATGAGCGAAGCCCAGATCCACAAGTTCATCTTCGCGCCGGGCTTCTCGACCGCGGCCGCCATCACCTCGGTCTCCGGCCGCGGCGTCGGCATGGACGTGGTGCGCACCAATATCGATCAGATCGGCGGCACCATCGACATCAAGTCGGTGGCCGGCGAAGGATCTTCGGTCACCATCAAGATCCCGCTGACGCTGGCCATCGTCTCCGCGCTGATCGTGGAAGCTGCCGGCGACCGCTTCGCGATCCCGCAGCTCTCGGTGGTCGAGCTGGTGCGGGCCCGCGCCAATTCCGAGCACCGCATCGAGCGCATCAAGGATACCGCGGTGCTCAGGCTGCGCAACAAGCTGCTGCCGCTGATCCATCTGAAGAAGCTCTTGAAGATCGACGACGGCGCGGCCAGCGATCCCGAGAACGGCTTCATCGTGGTCACGCAAGTGGGCAGCCAGACCTTCGGCATCGTCGTCGACGGCGTGTTCCACACCGAAGAAATCGTGGTCAAGCCGATGTCGACCAAGCTGCGTCACATCGACATGTTCTCCGGCAACACCATTTTGGGCGATGGCGCCGTCATCATGATCATCGACCCCAACGGCATTGCCAAGGCGCTCGGCGCCGCCGGCTCCTCGGCCCATGACATGGGCGACGAGAACGGCGCCCATCACATCGGCTCGGGCGAGCAGACCACCTCGCTGCTGGTGTTCCGCGCCGGCTCGTCGCAGCCCAAGGCGGTCCCGCTCGGGCTCGTCACGCGCCTCGAAGAGCTGCCGGCCGACAAGATCGAGTTCAGTAACGGCCGCTACATGGTGCAATACCGCGAGCAGCTGATGCCGCTGGTGGCCATGGAAGGCGTCACCATCGCCAGCCAAGGCGCCCAGCCGATCCTGGTGTTCGCCGACGACGGCCGCTCCATGGGCCTCGTCGTCGACGAGATCATCGACATCGTCGAGGAACGGCTCAACATCGAGGTCGGCGGCTCCTCCTCCGGCATTCTCGGCTCGGCCGTGATCAAGGGCCAGGCCACCGAGGTGATCGACGTCGGCCACTTCCTGCCGATGGCGTTCGCCGACTGGTTCACCCGCAAGGAGATGAAGCCGTCGCTGCACTCGCAGTCGGTGCTGCTGGTCGACGATAGCGCGTTCTTCCGCAACATGCTGGCGCCCGTGCTCAAGGCCGCCGGCTACCGCGTCCGCACCGCGCCGACCGCGCAGGAGGGCCTCGCCGCGCTGCGCGCCCAAACCTTCGACGTGGT
>NZ_LFJD01000004.1:7253132-7266047 GCF_006658635.1 Bradyrhizobium sp. UNPA324 | reverse complement strand
GACATCCCGGCCTTCCCTGCGCAGTGGTTTTACGGCTTATGTCGTGATCTCCCCGGGGAGCGATGCACTATTGCCCCCGTCGCCTCATCGGATAGCTGATGCGCGTGCCCGGTCGGGCCGCCACATCACCGCAAGACTTGGCGCGCAGACCCCGGGCGCCAGGACGGCACGATTTCGCCGTCCGCTGATCACACCGGTCGTGTGCGCGAGGCGTCTTGCTCACGGTTGCCCGCCCTGCGAAACCTCTCGCGCCGATGCAATCAGCGTCCACCGCCGCCCGGCCCGCGTTCGTGACGATCGCGATACGCCCCTCTTCCTTGGGCCGGGTTACCGCGACAAATATGATATTTCCGAATTTCTGTAAATCGGAATATTTTCGATAGCGCGGATTGACCAATGGATTGGGTATTTTGCCCGTCGGGCAACGCAAGGTCTTGTAGCCCGGATGAGCGAAGCGACATTCGGGATTCTCATCGAGAGCGGCCCCGGGGTGTCGCTCCGCTCCCCCGGGCTACGAGCCTACGATTCCCCGCTCACGCCTCGTGCAATTCCGACGGCGTCGCGCCGAAGCGCTTGCGGAAGGCGCGGTTGAAATAGGACAGATCGGCAAAGCCCGAGGAATGCGCGATGTCGCTGATCTTGCGCGCCCTGGCGCCGGGATCGCCGAGCAGCTTGCGTGCCTGGAGCAGGCGCTGCTCCAGCACGAACTCGGTGAAGGTCGTACCGGCCTGCTCGAACAGGCGTTGCGCCTGGCGCGGGCTTAAGCGCGAGCGCGTCGCGACCTCGGACAGGCAGAGATCGTTGCGGCCGAGCGCGGCCATCACGTCAGCGCGCATGAGCTCGAGGCGCGCCGCGCGCATCTCCGCCGACCTCGCTCAGCTCGGTCCGACCTTGACCCGTCCGGAAACTTCGGCCGCACCTCCGCGCCGCGCCTGACGCGCAGATTTGAGTTGCATTGCTGCTATCAAGCTTAATCTCGACTTAAAGAGTCCATCTGATTGCGTCGGTGTCGGTAAAGCAGGATCATTCCAAACGGGGGTACACGACGCTGTTGGAGGAGGAGCCTGCCATGACACTTCAGGATGCCTTGGCGGTCTACCTGTATGCTTGGATGAGGGACAAATCTCTCGACGCTGACCATGAGCGGATCCTCGACGCTGCGGTGAGAATTATCGAGCAAGAGGCACAGAAGGTACTCGCCGCGCATTCGCGAAGCGATGAATAGCCTGCACAAGGACGATCACGACTAGGATCGTGCGCGTGTCGCGTGACCATCACCTCAACCATATTGCGCTGCCCAGCAGGGAGCCTCTTAAGGAGCTTTGCTAGCAGGGTCTTTGCCTTCCGACGTTTCTATTGCCGTCTCAACTTCATTTGCCAACGCGTTAAGATGGTCGGCCAACCGCGAGAACAATTCGCGCTTTTTGGGTCTGTCGCGAGATCGCGGATCAGAGCTCATTCGGACGCGCCAGTGCGCAACTTCTCCGCGTGGGCCCGCATCTCCTTCATTGGTCGCCCTATGGTGGTGGATAGATTGCTGCGCGAGGGCGGGTTGTCCGAAGGGTGAGATACTCGTTTTGTTCGAGGATCGTTCTTACCTAGGAGAACTACGGTGTCCCCGCGGACATGCCGCTTCGTTACGGCCCTAAGCCGTCGCCATGGTAAGGTTGGGAGCGAACCTTAAAGCTCGCCACCCGCTTATCCAGCAGCCAAAGCTCGGCGCTGTGAGTGGTCACCAACTGCCGGGCCCGAAGCATGGCTGCTCGGTCGTTTGGACAGCTCAGATCGTGACGGTCAATGATGTGTCCGCTCTCATCGAGAATATAAAGCCGGTAGCCTGGCATCGATGCCGATCCACAGAAGGATCTTCGATGCTGCCTGATCCTAGCAGCTGACTTCTTGCGCTAGCGCAAAGATGGGCTCGAGGAACTCTCCCGTTCGTGACGATCGCGATACGCCCCTCTTCCACCCGGGCTACGGGGGCTACGATTCCCCGCTCACGCCTCGCGCAATTCCGACGGCGTCGCGCCGAAGCGCTTGCGGAAGGCGCGGTTGAAATAGGACAGATCGGCAAAGCCCGAGGAATGCGCGATGTCGCTGATCTTGCGCGCCCTGGCGCGGGGATCGCCGAGCAGCTTGCGCGCCTGGAGCAGGCGCTGCTCCAGCACGAACTCGGTGAAGGTCGTGCCGGCCTGCTCGAACAGGCGTTGTGCCTGGCGCGGGCTCAAGCCCGAGCGCGTCGCGACCTCGGACAGGCAGAGATCGTTGCGGCTGAGCGCGGCCATCACGTCAGCGCGCATGAGCTCGAGACGCGCCGACGCATGTCCACGGCCGCGCGCGAGACTTGCATGCTCGGCATCGGTGCCGAGCAGCAGGCCGACGAGGTCCACCATGTGCTGCGCGGTCAGGCGCTGGCCCACCGCGTCGAGATGCGGCGCGTGATTGGCGGCGAGCGCGTGGTAGCGGAAGACCGTTTCGGCGACCGCGCCGTCGGAGAGCACTTGCGACAGCTTGTCCTCGGCGCGCGGATTGATCTCGAGCAGCGTGCGGCGCGGCATGCGGATGGTGGTGAAGCGGTCTTCGTCAGTGTGGCCGACGGCGCCCGTGATACTCATGTCGGCGAGCAGCATTTCGGCCGGCGCAAGCTCGACGGTGTGGCCGTTCTGCCTGACGCGGACGCGGCCCGCATGTGCGGCGATCAGGACGAGGTCGTCGCTGCCGTCGGCGAGGTGGCTCTGGGTGCGGGAATATTGCGCGGAGGCGCCTTCCGGAATGGCGAGCGTGATGTTGTCGACCACGCTGACCTGGAGCCGGCAATCGATGCTGTCGCCGTGGCTCGGTCCGATATCGAGGCCGCAGGGACCGACGGCCCGCTCGCGCCAATGCTCGAACGCCGCACCCTGCGGCAGTCCCGTGTATTGATGAACGAAGATGCCCGGCGTTTTCGCTGCATCCATCTGATTTCTAGCCCCTCTCCGGCTCCGCGATCGGCGGCGCCGACTGCAATCTCCGGAAATTTGACGTCACGAATTGCGGCGAGGTTCAAATCGGGACCGGATTCAGGGAGACTTGTCCGGATACGACGGCGGGATGGACGCTGGCGACACTTGGGGTCCTGTAGTCCGCATGAGCGAAGCGACATGCGGGGACCGGCGGCCCCGGATATCGCTTCGCTCATCCGGGCGACGAATTACTTCTTGGCCGGCGCCTGCGGCTGGGACGGCGGCACGGTCTCGATCAGCTTGCCGGAAAACACCGGGGACGAGGTCGGCTGGCCATTGGGCGAGCCGCCGGCCTGCTCGACGGTGACGGCGTAAGTCGCGCCGTTGACGACCTCGGCATCATAGGAGGCGAGCAGCGGACGCGCGGTGAAATCCCCGGCGCCGATCACGCCGAGCGAGCGCGGGCGCGGCAGCTTGTCGGAGATCAGCCAGAGCTCGAAACTCTTGCCGGGCTCCGGCGTTGCGCCGACCTTGCGCACCGTGAAATTCCGCGTCGCGCCGTCGATGGTGAGGATGAAGGCGGGGCCGCCGGCCTGGTCCTGCAGCAGCGCAACATATTGCGCGGATGCCGCGAGCGGCGCGGCCGGCGTCTTCACTTCCACGGTCTGAATGCGCGGCGCTGGACGCAAGCCGTTCGGCAGCGCATCGGGCAGGAAGATCTGGAGCGACAGCGTGACGAACAGCGCGGCCGCAAGCGCGCCGGCGACGGATGCGATGGAGCGCCAGCGCTTCACCCGGCCCTCGAGACGGATCACATTGCCGTCGTCGGCGACCGCTGCCGGCGGCGCGCGAACCGATGCGAGATCCGGCGCATGGACTTGCGGGACGAACTGCGGTGCGACGTCGGCAAGCGCGTCGGGCTCGGGACGCGGCATCTCCGGTGGCCCGGCTTCGGCATGCGGCACAGCCGGGGTCTGCGCAACCTCCGTCGCCGGCTCCGCTCTCTCCGAAGCGGGCAGCTCCGATGCAGGCGGAGGTGGCGGCGGCGAAGCCTCGTCAAGCGCGGGCGGCTGCTGCGCCTGCGCCGTGCGCGCGATCTCGGACCTGATGTTCTCCCACACGATCGGACGGGGCTCGAGCGAGCCGACCATCTGGTTGAGCGCGCCGAGACGGAAGGACCAGGCCCGCACGATTTCGGCGAACGCCTCGTCCACCGCCATCATGGTCTCGACCTGCGCGCGCTCGTCGGCATCGAGCGTGCCGAGCGCATATTCCGCGGCGAGCGCGATATGGTCCTCCGAATAGGCCATCAATTGCAGTCCAGAACCACCATCACAATAGACGCCCTCAAAGTCCGAGGCATTCGCGAATATCCAACATGCTGCGCCGCAGCCACGTCTTCACCGTGTTGACGGGCGCTGAGAATTTCTCCGCCAATTGCTCGCGGCTCCAGCCGTTGTAATAGGCGAGAAGCACGAGCCGCTGACGGTCCGGCTCGAGCCGGCCGATGCATTCCAGGAGCCGCTTCAGCTCTTCGGTCATCTCCTGGCGTGCCAGCGGGTCGGGGCTGTCGGCCGCAACCTCCATCGCCTGAGGCTCTTCCTCGATGGAGACCTCCGACTTCTTGCGCACGATGTCGATCGCACGGTTGCGCGCAATCGAGGCCATCCACGTGATCGGCGACGACAGGGCCGGATTGAACCGGC
This sequence comes from Bradyrhizobium sp. UNPA324, assembly GCF_006658635.1. Classification (NCBI taxonomy): domain Bacteria; kingdom Pseudomonadati; phylum Pseudomonadota; class Alphaproteobacteria; order Hyphomicrobiales; family Nitrobacteraceae; genus Bradyrhizobium; species Bradyrhizobium sp. UNPA324. Next base: position 7,261,399 of record NZ_LFJD01000004.1, on the reverse strand, counting down.
CGGCGCCGTTCCAGATCTTGACGTAGGTCTCCTGAATGACCTCCTCTGCGAGATCCTGTCGGCGCAAGATACGGAGCACGACGCCATAGAGTTTCGCGCGCGTGGCGGCGTAGAGGCGCTCGAACGCGGCCTGATCGCCCTTCGCCACCGCCTCGATCAACCCGACCAGCTCTGCTGGCGTCAGCATTCAGCCCCCCGACACGCGGCCCGTCGCGTTCCGCGAAAGCCCTGGCACCACACCACCATAGCGCGCGGCAAAGCCGACCACCAAGGGGCGCGGCGCCACACTGTGGACAGCAGATACGAAAACCCGGACCTTGCGGGTCCGGGTTTTGCGGATTTTTCGGTGGTCTTGCTTGTGGGCCGTCAGGCGACGGCGCCGATGCGGGCGCGCATCAGGCCGATGCTGTCGAGGTCGGCCTGCTCGCGGGCGTTCTCTTCGGCGCGTTCGCGGGCCTGGTCGCGCTCGTCGAGGAGCTCGACCTTCTTCAGTTCCTCGAAGGCTTCGGCCAGCGCGGCCTTGGCTTCGTCGAGCTGGCCCTTGAGCTCGTCGGCCGAGCGGGTCAGGTTCTCGCGGCGCTGGATCGCGGCCTTGGCGTAGGTCGGGTAGGCGAAGTGTGAGGGATCGTTGATCCCGGCACGCTCCTGCTCGGTCTGGATCTCGCGTTCGAGATCGACCGACATCCGCTGGAAATCGGCGATCATGGTCTCGATCTGGGTGACCCGGCGGCGCTTCTCGTCGACCTGAAATTTCTTCAGGCGAATGAGGGTATCTCGTGACTTCATCGACTCATACTCCCCAGAAGTCCCCCCGCTGCACGTGGGACGATACCGGTCACCCCACGGGCCCGATGGGGGCCCAGACCGGCTCTGCTACTCTGTGGGATCGGATGATGACCGGACAAAGTTAGCGTTCCGTTTCCAAATTGCCGAGGATTTGCGCCAACTGGCGGTAGCCGTCCGCCAGCGATGCATTTTCGTCCTTACCCTGGCGCAGGAAGGCCTCCAGCGGCTCGTGCAGGCGGATCGCCTCGTCGACCTCGGGGCTGGAGCCGGCCCGGTAGGCGCCGAGGCGGATCAATTCCTCCATGTCGGCATAGGTCGCCATCACCTGGCGCGCCCGCTGGATGACGGGCCAGAATTCCGGATCGGCCGATTTCGGCATGGTCCGGGAGACGGATTTGAGGATGTTGATCGCGGGATAGCGGCCGCGCTCGGCGATCGAGCGCTGCATCACGATGTGGCCGTCCAGGATACCGCGCACGGCGTCGGCAATCGGCTCGTTATGATCGTCGCCGTCGACCAGCACCGTGAAGATGGCGGTGATGGCGCCCTCCCCGAGGCCCGGGCCGGCGCGTTCGAGCAGCTTCGGCAACTCGGTGAAGACGGTCGGCGTGTAGCCCTTGGCCGTCGGCGGCTCGCCGGCGGACAGGCCGATCTCGCGCTGGGCCATGGCAAAGCGCGTCACCGAGTCCATCAGGCAGAGCACGTCCTGGTCCTCGTCGCGAAAATATTCGGCGACCGCGAGCGTCAGATACGCCGCCTGGCGGCGCATCAGGGCCGGCTCGTCGGAGGTGGCGACCACCACGACCGAGCGCGCCAGGCCCTCCTCGCCGAGGTCGTCCTGCAAGAATTCCTGCACCTCGCGGCCGCGTTCGCCGATCAGCCCGATGACGCTGACATCGGCGTCGACGTTGCGCGCGAGCATCGACAGCAGCACCGACTTGCCGACGCCGGAGCCTGCGAAGATGCCCATGCGCTGGCCGCGGCAGCAGGTGAGGAACGTGTTCATCGCGCGCACGCCGAGATCGAGCGGCGCGCCGACACGCTTGCGCGAATGCGCTGGCGGCGGCGTGTTGCGGAACGGCATCGGCGAGGCGCCTTGCGGCAGCGGTCCCTTGCCGTCGATCGGCTCGCCCAGCGCGTTGACGACGCGGCCGAGCCAGGCCGTTGACGGTCGCACCAGATTGGCGGCATTGGCGATGACGGCCTTGCAGCCGCGGCGCACGCCGTCGAGGCCGGCGAACGGCATCACGACGGCATTGTTGCCGGAGAAGCCGATCACCTCGCAGGGAATCGAACGGTTGGCCCCGGTCTCGATCACGAGCCGCGCGCCGACCGACATGGCGTGAATAGGTCCGGCCACTTCGACCATCAGGCCGCGTACGCCGACCACACGGCCATAAATATTGACGCCGTCGATATCGCCGATCTGTTCGGCAAGCGCCTTCATAAGGGAGCCTTCATCAGGAGCGCGCCTTCATATGAGGGCCTTCATATAGTGGTCGCCCTAGCGATCGATCCCCGGGACTTCACGGTGAAAACCTTAAGTTTCGCCATATTTCTGAACGGAGCTTAACTTCGTGTTTACCCGCATCATTAATCATTGCGTCACTGTCTTTGTGACTGAGCGTGACTCCCCTTCAGAAGAAGGCTGAGTCGCGGGAGTCGGTTAGGCCCGTCTCTTAAAGTGGAACTTGAACGGAGCTGGGTGACGAAAGCTGCTTCCCACGCAAGACCTTAGGGCGATTCGAGAAAAATTGCACCCGAAGGACTTGCGTTCCAGAATCAGAGTTTGTTAACCATCTGTTGTCAGGATCCGAATCAGTTGTTCAAAGGCGTTTTGTTGAGTGCCGCGAATGCGGCCGACCTGACGCCCAGGAGCGGCGACTATGGGGAACTGGCATGCGCGTTTTGCTGATTGAAGATGACAGCGCCGTCGCGCAGTCGATCGAGCTGATGTTGAAGTCTGAGAGCTTCAACGTTTACACGACCGATTTGGGGGAAGAAGGCGTCGATCTCGGTAAATTATACGATTACGACATTATTCTCCTCGACCTCAACCTGCCCGACATGTCCGGCTACGACGTGCTCAAGCAGCTCCGGGTTTCCAAGATCAAGACACCGATTCTGATCCTCTCCGGCCTCGCCGGCATCGAGGACAAGGTCAAGGGTCTCGGCGTCGGCGCCGACGACTACATGACCAAGCCCTTCCACAAGGACGAGCTGGTGGCCCGCATCCACGCGATCGTGCGCCGCTCCAAGGGCCATGCCCAGTCGGTCATCCAGACCGGCGACCTCGTCGTCAACCTCGACACCAAGACGGTGGAAGTCGGCGGCCAGCGCGTGCATCTGACCGGCAAGGAATATCAGATGCTGGAGCTGCTTTCGCTCCGCAAGGGCACGACCCTCACCAAGGAAATGTTCCTCAACCACCTCTACGGCGGCATGGACGAGCCCGAGCTGAAGATCATCGACGTCTTCATCTGCAAGCTCCGCAAGAAGCTCGCCAACGCTTCCGAGGGCCGCAACTTCATCGAGACCGTGTGGGGCCGCGGTTACGTGCTGCGCGAGCCGCACGAGCACGAAGAGCGCATTCCCGCCTGATCTCTTGGGTTACGTCGCGAGCCCCTCAGGCTCGCTCCTCCCAGCCTGGACCCCGCCGCAAATGGCGGGGTTTTGTTTTTGGGGATCGCTTCATCCCTCGCTTAACGTTTGAACCGCTATCCTTCCCCCGCCGACGAATGGTCGCTGCACGATGGGGGAATGATGATCCTGCAATCACTGGCCGGCCTGCCCGCCTTCCTGGTCTATTTCTGCACCGGGCTGATCGCGATCGTGGCGTATTTGTTCGTCTACACCCGCATCACCGCGCATAACGAGTTTCAGCTGATCCGCGACAACGACCCGGCCGCGGCGATCGCGCTCGGCCTCAGCCTGCTCGGCTTCGTGGCGCCGCTGGTCAGCGCCATTGCGCATTCGGCCAATGTGCTGGACTGCCTGATCTGGGCCATGATCGCGCTGATCGTGCAGGTCATCGTGTTTTTTCTCGTGCGCGTGCCGGTGCCGAACCTGTCGGCGCGGATCGCCGCCGGCGAGCTTGCGCCCGCAATCTGGCTCGGGCTGTCCTCGCTCGCGGCGGGCCTGCTCAACGCCGCCAGCATGATCTATTGAGATGGCCGACAAATCGTCCAAAAAGGAATTCGGCAAGCGCCGGCCGGTCGCCGAGCCACCGCCTCCACGGCCACCGGTGAAGCGCTCCGGCCATGTCGCGCTGCTGGTGATGGGCACGCTCGCGGTCGGCACCACTGCCTACACGATGATGCCGCGGCAGACCTGCGAGCCCACGCCTGGCGCCGTGCCGGGGCAGACGAGCACGGCCTGCACCAGCAGCGGCCGCAGTTCGTCAGGCGGTGGCAGTTCGGGCTGGTCGTCGCGGTCGAGCTTCTTCAGCAGCGATTCCTCGAGCCATTCCTCGTCGGGGACGTCGTCCGATTCCGGCCACAGCAGCGTGAGCCGCGGCGGCTTTGGCTCGTTCGGCCATGGCTTCTCGGGCGGCGGCTGACCCATGCAGCGCATCACATGCCTCGAGCGCGATGATTGGCGAGAGACCGCAGCGCAATGCGGCTTCGTCTTCCACACCGTCGACGGCGAACGCTATTGGGACGAGCGCGCCTATTACGGCTTCACGCTCGACGAGATCGAGCGCGGCATCGAGGCGCCGACCGGCGAGATCGACGCGATGTGTCTGGAGCTTGTCGGCCGCGTCATCGGCGACGAACGCGCCTTGCGGCGGCTGAAAATTCCGGAAGCGTTCTGGAGCCTGATCGCCGAAAGCTGGCAGCGCGACGACCGCAGCCTCTACGGCCGGCTCGATCTGAAGTACGACGGCAAGTCGCCGGCCAAGCTGCTCGAATACAACGCGGACACGCCGACCTCGATCTTCGAGGCCGCCGTGTTTCAATGGAGCTGGCTCGAACAGGCGATCGAACGCCGCGTCATCCCCTCGCGTGCCGATCAGTTCAACTCCATCCATGAGCGGCTGATCGCGGCGTGGAAGGAGATTGCCGCGGGCCAACATGTCCACCTCACCGGCAGCACCGACAATGCCGAGGATGCCGGCACGCTCGCCTATCTCGAAGACATCGCGCGCCAGGCCGGGCTCTCGACCACGCTGCTCGACATCGAAGAGGTCGGCTGGCGCGATGAGCCCGGCGGCTTCGTCGACCTCGACGAGAACGACATCGCGCTCGCCTTCAAGCTCTATCCCTGGGAGTGGATGTTCCACGACGCCTTCGGCGCCAAGCTGAAGGACGCAGCCACGCGCTGGATCGAGCCGCCATGGAAGGCGGTGCTCTCCAACAAGGGCATCTTGCCGCTGCTCTGGGAGATGTTTCCGAACCATCCCAATCTGCTGCCGGCCTTCTTCGAGGACGACGCGCGGGCAGCAGAGCTCGGAACGTCCTATGTGCGCAAGCCGCTGCTGTCGCGCGAAGGCGCCAATGTCACGATCGTGTCCGGCGGCATGGCGTTCGACGCACAGACGGGCCCCTACGGTGCCGAAGGCTTCGTGCGGCAGGCGCTGGCGCCGCTACCGAATTTTTCGGGCTTCTATCCGGTGGTGGGAAGCTGGCTGGTGAACCACGAACCGTGCGGCCTCTCGATCCGCGAGGACGAGAGCCCGATCACGGGCAACCGTTCGCGCTTCCTGCCGCATGCGATTTTGTGAGGACACGTCATTCCGGGGCGCGACATCGTCGCGAGCCCGGAATCCATAACCACAAGTAGATCGAACGGCCCCACGTCGAACCACGTGCCTACTTCATCGGCCTGTGGTTATGGATTCCGGGCTCCGCGCTTACGCGCGGCCCCGGAATGACGAGAAGCGGCTCACTTCGCCGCAGCGAGCTTCAGCGGCTGCGGCATCAATCCACCCATGGGACGGCCGGAGCGCGCGGGATTGAGCTGGTAGAGACCGCGGCGCTCGGTGATGGGACGGAACGCGTCGGTGATACCGACGACGGATTCAGCGGCCCCGAGCAGCAGCGTGCCGTCGGCTTCCATCGCCTTCGCCATCCGCTCGAAGATCACCGCCTTGGTGTCCTGGTCGAAATAGATCAGCACGTTGCGGCAGAAGATCACGTCGAACGTGCCGAGATGGGAGAAGTCCTGCAGCAGATTGAGCTGGCGGAACTGGACCATCGCGCGAATGTCGGCATTGAGCTGCCAGAGCTCGCCGGTTTGCGTGAAATACTTCATCAGGTGCTGGATCGGCAGGCCGCGCTGCACCTCGAACTGGCTGTAGACGCCGGCCTTCGACTTCTCCAGCACCTCCTGCGACAGATCGGTGGCGACGATCTCGATGCGCCAGCCGGCGAGGGCGGCCCCCATCTCCTTCACGCACATCGCGATCGAATAGGGCTCCTGCCCGGTCGAGGACGCCGCCGACCAGATGCGCAGGCTCTTGCGCGCCGCGCGCGCCTGGATCAGTCCCGGCAGGATGGTGTCGCGCAAGTGATCGAACGGGATCTTGTCGCGGTAGAAGAAAGTCTCGTTGGTGGTCATGGCTTCGACCACGTCGGTCGCAAGCCGGCCGTCGCCGTTCCTGATCTTCAGCACGAGATCGGGAATGCCGGGAAGGTTGGCCTTGCGGGCGAGCGGCAAGAGCCGGCTCTCGACCAGATATTGCTTGTCGGGCGACAGATCGAGGCCGGAGCGCTCTTTCAGGAACTTGCGTAGATAGTCGTAATCGACAGGCGTCACGAGCGATCTCCCGCGAACAGGCGGTTGACCTTGGCGCCGATCTGGTTGAGCGGCAGGATCGCGGCGCAGATGCCGGCATTGGCCGCTGCGCCCGGCATGCCCCAGACCACGCTGGAGGCTTCGTCCTGTGCGATCACGCTGCCGCCGGCGGCAACGATGTCCTTGCCGCCGCGCATGCCGTCCGAGCCCATGCCGGTCAGGATCACGGAGAGGATGTTGCCGTGCCAGATGTCGATGGCAGAGGTGAAGAGCGGGTCGACCGCGGGCTTGCAGAAATTGACGGCGGGCCCGTCGTCGAGCGCGATCACGGTGTCCGCGCCGCTGCGTGCCACGCGCATGTGCTTGCCACCGGGCGCGAGATAGATCCGTCCCGGCTTCACCGGCTCGCCGTCGACCGCCTCGGCTGCCGGCCGGCGGCTCGAACGCGCCAGATGCTCGGCCAGGATGGTCGTGAAGGTCGGCGGCATGTGCTGGGTGACCAGCACCGGGAAGCGGTCGATCACCGGGCCGAGCTCGGTAACGAGCGCCATCAGCGCCTGCGGACCGCCGGTCGAGGAGCCGATCAGCAGCACCTTGGGTGCCTGATTGGAGAACGGGCGCAGGGCGAGCGACGACGCGGCCGGCGCGGCGGAAGCCGGTGCGGGCGTGACCGGCCGCGCCACGGGACCGCGCGGGGCCGGCGCCGGGCTCGCGGGCGCCAGCGGCGGACTTCCAACCGCGGGCTTGCGACGCAGCCGCGCGCCGAGATGGCGGATCTTCTGGATCAGGTCGTGATGAAAGATGTCGGCGGCCGACGCCTCGCGCGTCGATTCCGGCTTCGGAATGTAATCGGCCGCGCCGAGCGACAGCGCCTTGAAGCTGATCTCCGCGTTACGACGGGTCAGCGTCGAGGCCATGATGATGACCAGATCGCGCTTCTTCGCCAGCAGCTGCGGCAGCGCCGAAATGCCGTCGAGCTCGGGCATCTCGATGTCGAGCACGGCAACATCGGGGTTGATGCGCTCGAGCTGGTTGACCGCCTCGAGCCCGGTCCGCAGCGAGGCCGCGACCTCCATGTCGTGCTCGGCGCCGACCCAGCGCGAGATCAGACCGCGGATGACGACGGAGTCGTCGACGATCATCACCCGCAGCGGTCCTGCTTCGCGCGACGAGCCCGTGATCGAATTCCCTGCGAACGCAACACTCATTACTCACCAACTCAGACTGAAAGGATACAGTTGAAAACAGGCGCCGAAGGAACCGCTCAGCCTCCGGGCGTTCGCTCAGATAAGACCGACTTCCTGGAATTTCGCCGTCACGATGTCCTTGTCGAACGGCTTCATGATGTACTCGTTGGCACCGGCATGCAGCGCGCGCGCGATATGCGCGACGTCGTTCTCGGTGGTGCAGAACACCACCTTGGGCTGGTCGCCGCCGGGCATCCGCCTGAGATGGCCGAGGAACTCGTAGCCGTCCATCACGGGCATGTTCCAGTCGAGCAGCACCGCATCGGGCAAGCCGCGCTTGCAGGCTTCCAGCGCCTTCTCACCGTCCTCCGCTTCGAGGATCTGGAAGTCGAGGCCCTCCAGGATCCGGCGCGCAACCTTGCGGATGACGCTGGAATCATCAACGACGAGACAAGTTCGCATGTGAACCTCTGCTTCCTCCCCGCTTTGCGGGGGCACTTCCAATTGCACGACCGTCGGCGGCGAGGCCGCGGTATCAGGCCGCTATCATCTCGGGCG
>NZ_LFJD01000004.1:7246648-7253122 GCF_006658635.1 Bradyrhizobium sp. UNPA324 | reverse complement strand
TAAACTTCCGTCTCTTCATCGCCCACCTCCGGCTTCATGAAACACCTAATCTCGGTGTCCATCAAACCGGCAGCAGCTCAAACCTCCCTCAAGTAACTTTGATTTATTGCGACACTGGTGTCGAGAACCCCGTGCTTGATGGGTACGTAAAGGCGTTTCTTCAGAAAGTAGAGCGGGAATTCGTCGAGCTCGATCTACCCATCAAGATAGAGTTACTCAAGGCTCCCATTCCGGATCGCTTCTTTGTTCGAATAGTAGGACGTGGATACCCGCCGCCTACGAATAGCTTCCGATGGTGCACAACTGGATTGCGGATAAAGCCCGTCTCGGAATTCATTGCCAGAGAAAATCCGCACAATACGGTGGTCGTTCTAGGCTTGAGAAAGTCCGAGAGCAGGCAACGAGACCGCGCGCTGGCTCTGAGCTCTAGCCTCTATTGGCAGAAGCAGCGGGAGGGAAAAGGAGAGTACGACCTCTTTCTGCCAATCGTGGAAATGAGTGTACCAGAGGTTTGGGACGCTATCTTCGGCCTCTCTCTCCCGAAGGTGTTAGATAACTCTACTTTGGAGGCGCTTTACCGCGGAGCATCAGGAGAATGCCCTGTGATAAAAGCTCCAACTACACCACCGTGTGCTTCAGGCAGATTTGGATGTTGGACCTGCACAGTCGTTCGTAAGGACAAGTCGGCCAGCGAGTTGATAAAATCTGGACACTTTCAGCTAAGGCCGTTTTTGGCATTTCGCGACTGGCTTGCTGAATTCCGCAACGATCCCGCGAATCGGTGGCACAAGCGACGCAACGGTAGCGCCGGACTAGGCCCATTTACTATTGATGCACGCAAAGAGATTCTTAGGAGAGTTGATGTGCTCGAAGATTCTACTGGAGCAACAATTATCAATGCCGAGGAGCGTGGCGTTATCGCATCACTTTGGACTATGGACAACTTTGCCCGCCTGACCTTTAAGCAGCAAGGCGAATTCAGTCGCGAGCGGCTCGAAAAAGTCGGTTCCGGATAAATCAACTTCCGCCGACGTCTATATACAAATTCAGACGCCGACATTGGATTTGCTCTTGGGCACAGGCCAACATCTCAGAGACTGACCTTCGCCAGTGCTCGCATCATATCTTCGGCATCCTCTATAGGAAGAGTGGTGAAATGCTGCTCGTTCTGTCCACGAACAGTTGCCAGGGCGTTGAAGAGATCGAGCGCAAGATCAGTTAGCTCGCGCAATTCGTTCAGCGATACTTTGGCTAGGCGGAAAACATCATCATATGACATTCTGCTTGTTCGGTGAGCGAAAGCATTGTGACGCAAGATTGTGACCTTATCGGCCGAGGATTTCGCCTTGGCCATCAAGGCTTCAATCATCAATTCTTGCGAACTTTGAAGATCGCCAGTGACGATCATGTCGCGAATTAGAGCTCGAAAGTTGATCGTGTCCCTCCGGTTTTCAAAAACGCCAGCGATGTAGACACTAAACGAAATGAAATAAGCATGCGGAGTGAACCGAAAGAACTCATTGTACTCACGCATCGTCTCAATAATGCCTTGGCGACTGTCGTGACCTTCAAAGTAAAAATACAAATCCAGAAACAACCGAGCTCGAACGATATGTTGTCCAAGCCGGTCTAGGCGTTGCTCAAGAGAGAGTTGCTTATTGGTCAGATGGCCCTCACAATTTTGGCTTATGAGAATTTGACTCTACGCCCCGAATGAACCGCCAAATGCGAAGTGCTGCGCGCTCGATTGTTGATCTATCCTTCACAAAACCAGACATCCAATTCCGGTAGTCGTCGTCAGAAGGAATGAGATCATCAGCCTTCGCCCACCGGACAGACTTCAGCTTTCGACCCGGCAGCCAGTACTTCCAACCGTTTCTTCGTCGTAAGCTGTTCTCGGATTTGCGAATGTGCTCACCTAAGCGCATCGAAAAGAAGATACAGTCGTTTGCCTGCGCTAGTAGCGCGAGAACATTATCTCGCAAGCGCTCGTCTCGCGCTCTTGGTGTCCACTTGGTGGGTCTTTCCGAAATTCGTTCACCAACTCATTTCGGTATTTGATCGACGCACTCAAGTCGTCGGTCGCGTCCAAGACGGCAACTAGCGTTGCAACCGCTTCGCTCCCCAAAAAACATCGTTCTAAGACGATCTTTTCCAAAGATTTGTCAGCAAATTTAATCTGCGACAACGTGCGTAAGTCTATCTGTATTGAAAGGCAGCCGCGCGGATTGATCATGAAGGCGGCATGGGCCGCTAAAGCAGCCTTGAATGCCTCTTCCAATGGCCGCACATGCTGCTTTTTGAATGAGAGGGCTTTGTTGGCGACTGAGAACGCAAGAGCGTGCGCGGATCTCAACGCGTGCAACTCGGAAACTACTGTCCTTTTTGTTTGAGATCTGCTTGCAATCCAAGCTCCAAACAGGACGCCAATAACCGCTCCCAAAAGCGATCGACCGACCTCAGGGACCTGAGACCAAACCGCCTGGGACGCTTCCAAAGCTGACCGCAGATAGCCCAATTCCGCCGAAATAGCTTCCATTGTTTGGATGCGCCGTGTTGGACCCACTCAATCAGCTTCAACCAAACTCAGCAAATTTTTCCCGTCAAGCTTGCGGGCACTCTATCCGCCTCATTTTCCGCTATACTCGCCCCGGTAGCATCACCCGGAGGCGCATCCCATGGACCCCGCGCATACCACCACCTCCTCGAAAAACCTCGTCATCTGTTGCGACGGCACCGGCAACGAGATTTCGGAGAACATCTCCAACGTCCTGAAGCTCTATCGCTGCCTGCGCAAGACCGAGAAGACGCAGCCGCGGCAGATGGTGTTTTACGATCCCGGGGTCGGCACGGTGACGGAGCCGACGACGTGGCATCGCTTGAAAGCCAATATCAATCTGGTGCTGGGGCTCACCACCGGCTACGGGCTCGATGACAACGTGCTCTCGGCCTATTGCTTCCTGGTCGAGCATTACGCGCCGGGCGACCGCATCTATCTGTTCGGCTTTTCGCGCGGGGCTTACACGGTGCGCGTGCTGGCGGGGCTGATCCACAAGATCGGCCTGATCAGGCCGGAGCAGGCGAACCTCGCCGGCTCGGGCCTCGTCGCCTACAAGCAATATTCCGGCACTGGGCGCGGCAACGATATCGAGGATCTCACAGGCGTCGCCTTCGACGACCAGGGACCGCTGCCGAAGGACCAGTTCGACCTCGCCGCGCAGTTCGCGCGCATCACCTCGACGCGCTGGCCGACCATCCACTTCATCGGGGTGTGGGACAGTGTGGCGAGCGTGATCGTGCCGCGCGCCGACCGCCTGTTCTGGCCGAGCCTGGAGGAGCTCGCCTTCACGCTGCGCAACCCGAGCGTCAGGATCTTCCGGCAGGCGATCGCGATCGACGAGCGGCGCTGCATGTTCCGCCTCAAGAAGTACGAACAGCCGCAGGAATTCTGGAGCAACCGCTATGTTCCTGATGAAAAGAAGGTGCCGCAGGACATCCTGCAGGTGTGGTTCGCCGGCGTGCACAGCGACGTCGGCGGCGGCTATCCGGAAGCCGAGAGCGGCGAGTCGAAATATCCGCTGCTGTGGATGATCGCGGAGGCGGAGAGGGCGGGGCTGAACTTCAACCCGGCGACCATCAAGCAGCTCGCCTGGGGTATCCCGCGCAAGAACTCGCCGTTTCAATATGTCGCGCCGGCCTTTACGGGCAAGACCGGCGTGCTGCACGATTCCATGACGGCGGGCTGGCGGCTGCTGGAATTCTTGCCGAAGAGCGCGACGTACCGGGAATGGCCGGAGCGGAAGGTATTGTTCGGCTTCTACATCCCCGATTGCGAGCCGCGCCCCATCCCCGACGGCGCGCATGTGCATGAGAGCGTGGTGAAGCGGATGGCGGTGGAGCCGGATTACCGGCCGGTGAATTTGCCGAAGGATTTTGTGACGGTGCCGATGCCGGTGGGGCCGCATGAGGCGGAGGCAGAGACGGTGCCACCCTCCCCTGGAGGGGGAGGGTAAGACCCCGCTACCGCCGCTTTCTTCCTTTGCTGCTACTTTTCGTTAAAATTCTCCGGCCCGCCTTAGCGGGATCGCATCATCTCCTCCGCATCATCGGGGCAAACCACCCGCCGCTATTCCTGCGGAATTGGAGGAGAGTGCCAATGTACCCGCGCAAATATGCCCGCGTGAAACCGGCAGGGCTGGTGTCGCGCCAGGCCAAGATCATCACCGACCCGCGCGCGCCGGTGATCCCCTGCACGCTGATCGACTATTCGCCCGGCGGGGCCTGCGTCGATCTCGGCGGCCAGGTGAAAATCCCCGATCGCTTCGAGCTGCTGCACGTCAACACCAAGAAGCGCTGCCGCATCGCCTGGAAGCGCGGCACGCGGGTGGGCGTGGTGTTTTAGGGAGCGCTTGAGTCACAAGCTCCGCTGCGTTGGTGGTGCGCTCCCTCCCCCGCTTGCGGGGGAGGGCTGGGGAGAGGGTGTCTCCGCAGAGGGATTCCCCTCGATTGTTCTCCAACAATTCCCCTACTACTTCCGCATTCTCGCCTTTGCACCCGCGATGATCTGCATGGCGACGCCGGCGAGCCAGCCGATGAAGACGAGCCAGGTCCAGGCCATGTGCGGATCGAGGCGGAGCACGATGACGGCGACGGAGACGAAGGCGGTGCCGGTGGCGAACAGCGTGCCGGCGGAACTGAGGAATTCCGCCGCGTCGATGTGGCTGTGGGCATCGTCGAACGGCATCTGCGGCGTGTCGATGCCGAGATAGAAGCCGATGCCGCCGAGCAGCATCATCAGCAGCAGAAAACCCTGCGTGGTGAGCTGCGGGATCGCCGATCCCACAAAGGCGCCGATGAACAGGCCGCACGCCGCGCCAGCCATCGCAAGGCCCACGCGCTCGAAGATGTGAGCGGTTTTGCGAACAGGATAACGCATGGGCGGGCCTCCGTTGCCTCGACTGGGCCGAAGGTTAGGCCAGATTTGGGGAGTGTGGAAGCTGGGGAGATTTACGGATGCGGGGAAGTGAGAGGCGAAAGCGCGTCCACATAGTCCGCTGTCGTCCCGGACAAGCGCGCCCTTAGGCGCGCGCCGATCCGGGATCCCCGTGCGAGCGCTTGCCCTCGTCGCGATATCCACAGGGAGAGGTTTGATGAAGACACCCAGTTATTTGTCGACGCACACCCCGCGCGATCGAGAGATCACGCGGTATGGGTCCCGGATCTGCGCTGGCGCTTGTCCGGGACGACACTATTGATTTGGCGACGCTACCGCGCCTCAGCTGCAGCGGCGCACCCTCACCTCGCCCCGAAATTGGTTTTGCCGAACAGCGCCTTTTGCGTCGAGGGCTGCGAGCGCCAATATTGCGGCGGGGCTTCGACCTCGCCGCCGAGCTCGGCGGCGGCGTGCCAGGCCCAGCGCGGGTCGTAGAGCATGCCGCGGGCGAGCGCGACCATGTCGGCCTTGCCGGATGCGACGATCTCCTCGGCCTGCCTGGCTTCCGTGATCAGGCCCACGGCGATGGTGGGCAGGCCGGTCTCGCGGCGGATGCTATCTGCGAACTGCACTTGATAGCCGGGGCCGAGCGGGATTTTCTGCAGCGGCGAGACGCCGCCGGAGGAGGCATCGATCCAGTCGACGCCGCGCGCCTTCAGCGCTTTGGCGAATGCGATGGTCTGCGAAATATCCCAGCCGCCCTCGACCCAGTCGGTCGACGACACCCGCATGCCAACCGGCCTGTCGTGCGGGAAGGCGGCGCGCACCGCGTCGAACACCTCCAGCGGGAAACGCATGCGGTTCTCCAGGCTGCCGCCGTACTCGTCGGTGCGCCGGTTCGAGATCGGCGACAGGAACTGATGCAGGAGATAGCCGTGCGCGCCATGAACCTCGATGGCGTCGATGCCGAGACGCGCGGCGCGTTTGGCGCTGTCGACGAAGGCCTCGCGGATGCGCTTGAGGCCCGCGGCATCGAGCGCGAGCGGGGCGGCCTCGCTCTCCTTGTGTGGCACGGCGCTTGGGGCCACTGCCTGCCAGCCGCCCTGCTCCGCCGGAATCAGCTGGCCGCCGTCCCAGGGCCGCGCGCTGCTCGCCTTGCGGCCGGCATGGGCGAGCTGCATCGCGACCGCGGTGGAGGAATGCTTGCGCACCGAGGTGAGGATCTGATGCAGCGCGGCCTCGCAGACATCGCTGTAGAGCCCGAGACAGCCCGGCGTGATGCGGCCGATCGCCTCCACATGGGTCGCCTCGATGCAGAACATCGCAGCGCCCGACAGGCTGAGATTGTTGATGTGGGTGAAGTGCCAGTCGGTGGCGACGCCGTCGTCGGCCGAATATTGGCACATCGGCGACACCACGATGCGGTTCTTCAGCGTCAGGCCGCGCAGCTTGATCGGGGAAAACAGGACGGACATGCGGGGGGAGTTCCGGGGAATGAGAAGGCAATGGGGGGAGTGTAGTGAGGGGACGGCGGATTGCTA
>NZ_LFJD01000004.1:7229859-7246638 GCF_006658635.1 Bradyrhizobium sp. UNPA324 | reverse complement strand
CAGGCTGCGGACGCTTCGCCAGCGGCAGCGAAGGCGGCGGAGCCTGGCAGCGACGACCACAGCAATTCGGGGCACTCGCCTTCCGCCAATGAAGCGGAAGCAGGTGAGAGCGTCGCAACGATCGGCGGCGCGGATCACGGCACCTCGCCCCACGCCGCGGAGCCGGGATCGGCCGAGCCGGCGGACGTGGAGATGGCGGAGGCGGAATCCAAATCCGGCAGCGGCGCCGGGAATGACAATGAGCATCAGTCCCAAGCTGCGGACGCTGCGTCACCGGCATGGAAGACGGCAGAGCTGGCTGTCTTGGAGCACGGCAAGTCGGGGGACGATTTGCCTTCGATCTCTCCAGACTCAGCTCCCGGGATCGTCGAACCGAGCGCCGCAGGAGACGATAACACCGCAGGCGAAGATCCGCAGCAGCCTACGCGATCTGCTGCAATCGACCCTGAAGCAAAGCCGGCCAAAACTGGATTCGAGATCAGCGGCGCAGATTACGCGTTCCGCTTCGATGACGGACCAGCTCCTGCCGCGCTCGCCGCAGCCGTCGAGCCCAAAGAACTCGGAAATCCCCACATTACGCTCGATCAGAAAGACGCCCCCCAGATGATTGCCGAAATTGTCCCCGGTGCGCTGGGTGAACAGGCGGCCGACCACGGCCTTCATGGTTCGCATCACGGACCTGCGTCACATGACTGGCTGATTTGAAGCGTTGCATCCTCGTTGACTGAACATGGACAGAGGCGCGACGGCGCGAGCCCGATGTCGAGCAATCTGTGTGGAACCCGGCTGATGGAAGCGGGAACCGGAAGGGGCGCGTCTGAATTAACCTGCGATAGGACAATAGCGGATCCTGCGATGACAAGTGGTCGTTTCGCCAATTCCATCTCCGCCGCGCTCCGCCATCCCGGCGTGATCGCGCTCATCGTGGCCGGCGTGACGATCGCAGCAATGCTGATCGTCGACCACGGCCCCTGGAATCGCGCCAAGACGCAGCCGGCCCATGTCGCGATGTATGCGACCACCGGCGAAGCGGCACGGGCCGCGGGCGCCAAGGTGCTCCCGACCACTCCGAAATCGCCGATCGAGCCGGCGCGGCCGGGGCCCAGGACGTCCCCCGTCGTCAATCCCGTGACACCGTAGTCGCGTCAGCTCTTGCGACCGTAATTCAAGAGTCCGCCGCTGGTCTTCGGCGCATGCGCGCAAGCTTCCTCTTTGCGGAAAACCGCTTCGCGCCGTTCCGGATCATGCTTTAGCTCAGCCGATCAGCGACGAGCCGAGCAAGGCGAGGACGGCCAGCGCCATCAGCGCGGTGCCGAGCCAGCCCAGCGCGATCAGCCATGACCGGGCCCTGAAGCGGCCCATGATCGTGCGGCTCGAGACGATCAGCATCATCATCGCCATGATGGGGACGGCGACGATGCCGTTGAGCACGGCGCTCCACACCAGCATGTGGATGGAGTCTATTCCCGTGAAGCCGAGGCCGAAGCCGATGATGGTTGCCGCCGCGATGATGGTGTAGAAGCCGATCGCCTCGTCGGGCTTGGCTTCCAGCGTGGCACGCCAGCCGAAGATCTCCGCGACGCCATAAGCGGCCGAGCCCGCCAGCACCGGGATTGCGAGCAGACCCGTGCCGATGATGCCGAGCGCGAACAACGCGAAGGTGAAATCCCCGGCGAGCGGCCGCAGCGCTTCGGCCGCTTGCGTCGCCGAACCGATGTTGGTGACGCCGTTGGCGTGCAGCACCGACGCGGTGGTGAGGATGATGAAGAAGGCGATGCAGTTGGACAGCAGCATGCCGGAGATGGTGTCGGCCCTGATGCGCGCAAGCTCCGGACGGCCGCCGTGCTTGAGCTCGCGCAGCGGCTTGTCGCGCTTGCCCTGGTTCATCTCCTCGATCTCCTGCGAGGCCTGCCAGAAGAACAAATATGGGCTGATCGTGGTGCCGAGCACGGCGACGACCATGAGGAAATAGTCGCCGCTGACATTGGCCTTGGGCCACACCGCGGCGAGCAGGGCCGTGCTCCAGGGGATATTCACGGTGAAGGCGGTCGCGACATAGGCGAACAGCGCCAGCGTGAGAAATTTCAGCACCGGCGAATAGCGGCGATAGGGCAGGAAGACCTGCAGCAGGGTCGAGCCCGCCGCGAAGATCAGCGCGTGCTCGTGATTGAGCCCGCCGATGACAAGCGACAGCGCCTCGGCCATCGCGGCGATGTCGGCGGCGATGTTGAACGTGTTGGCGGCCACCAGCATAGCGACGAGGCCGAGCACCGCCCAGCGCGGCGCGACCTGCATGACGTTGGCGGCGAGCCCCTTGCCGGTGACGCGGCCGATCTGCGCGCTGACGAGCTGGATGGCGATCATGAACGGCGTGGTGAGAAACACCGTCCACAGCAGCCCGTAACCGAATTGCGCGCCGGCCTGCGAATAGGTCGCGATGCCCGACGGATCGTCGTCGGCAGCGCCGGTGATCAGGCCCGGCCCCAGTCGTTGCAGCAGCGACGGCGAGGATTTCGTCGGGGAGAGGGCGCTGTCGTTCATGGAAGGGAGGACCTTAATCGAGGGCGGTGTTCTCAATAGCAAATGCTAACGAGAGAACATAGGTTCCACGCCGCGTAGGGCAGACCCGCAATTTCTGAAAATACTAATTCAACTTGACCGCCGGGCAAAACACGTGTAGAGTCCCATCATCCCAAGAATTCTCGAGCCCCCGGACGCCTCGGCGCGCGCCTCGCGTCAGGCGCGGCCATGAATGCACGGATGGAAGGCGTGCGCCGGCTCGCTACTTGACGCTGACGAACATGCCCCAGGCGGCTGTGAGCGCTGCGCCGGAAAAGACGATCAGCGGGTTGTCGCAGAATGCACCGCCATAGGTGCATACGGTTGTGCCGAACGAGCCGATCTCGTGATGGCTCGCGGAATAGAACAGTCCCGACAGCCCCAGCAATGCAGCGGCGACGTAGTACATGGCGATCTCTCCGAAGCTCTCCCGCCTGTGTCTGCGCAAGGAGAGCGAGCGACATGCTTCAGCATGGCGCGAACAGCTTTCATTCCGCCGAATCCGATGCGCCGGATTTGGCTCAATTTGGCGTTAAATTCCTGTTTTTCCCGACGTGGCAGGGTGGATCGCTCTCACGTCAAAAAAGGCCCCGCAGTGCGGGGCCTTTGTCGTATCGGGCTTATCGCCGCGGGCCGGCGCCGTAGAGCTCGCGCTCGCGGCCGATGTCCTCCGGCGACAGCGGCGGGCTTGCGGCATCGAAATCGGTCCAGCCGCTCTTCTGCCAGGCCGCGCTGCGATCCACAAGATTCACGGACCTCTCGTGGAGCAGGGCATCGAGCCGCGCGCGGTCCTGGTCGGGCACCTTTGCTGTCACCAGCGTGCCGCCGCGGCGAACGCCCTCGGCATAGCGCGATGCATCTTCCCTGGAGACGCCGGCCTCGGTCAGGGCGCCGACGATTCCACCCGTGGCCGCACCGGCGGCTGCGCCGGCTGCCGTCGAGGCGAGCCATCCTGCAGCCACGACCGGCCCGAGGCCGGGGATGGCGAGCAGACCGAGGCCGGCGAGCAGGCCTGCCGCGCCGCCGAGGCCGGCGCCGATGCCGGCACCCGTGCCGGCGCCTTCGGCGCGATCGTCGACGCCGTCGCGGTCACGATCGACCTTGCCGGAGCGCGAGCCGTACCAATTGTCGGAATTGTTGGCGACGATGCTGATGTCGGCGTGCGGCACGCCGGCCCCCTCGAGCCGGGACACGGCGCGCGCGGCGTCGGAATAATTGTCGTAGAGGCGAGAAATGGTGGTTGTCATTTGAATGATTCCTTACTTGGCGGGGTTCACGTTGCCCTGGAAGTCCAGGCTGACGTCGGTCTTGGTGCCGGCCTTGTCGGCCTTGCCGCGCCAGACGCCCTGGTCGTCCTTGTGCAGTCCGGAGACGTTGGAATATCCGGCGCCCTCGATCCGCGATTTCGCCTGCCCCTCGGTGAAGCTGTTGCGGCCCTCGACCGGCTTGTTCGAGTTGTTGTGGTCCGAGCTGTTGACGGCGTTGTTGCCCGGCCCGCTTTGCGCGGGCTGCGACTGGGCGCCTGCGGGCACTGATGCGAGCAGCAACAAGGTTGCGGCCAGCAGAGTTAGACGTGACATGTTGTTGTCTCCTTCAAGTGATTGTGCCGGCGACAACGAGCGGGATTCGAAATGGTTGCTCGCCTTCGAAGCTGCCGAGTGCCGCGGCATGGTCTCGCTTCGATCGACCTCGCCAAGGTGAGGCAGCGAGGAACAATTGCCACGATATCCCGTTTGCACGCGGGCGCGGCAGCGCCAACCATGCAATCACGCCAACCCTTGTTGAAGAAGGAGACAGCGCAAGATCATGGGCGGGACGAGAGGGCAATGCAGCTCGACGAAACACGCCTGAAACAATGTTGAAACCCGATTGTCCTGAACTCCGCGCGTCCGGCCCTCGACCAACGGAGCGAACAGGAGAGACAATCATGATCCAGGTCGGTTCGAAGGAAGAAGTCGCGTTCTTGCTGGCGCTGTTCGGCACCCACACCCAGCCCGTGAAGCGGCCGAAGCCGAAATCGCAGCAAAGTTGAGAGGCGAAAGATCCATGCCAGGTTTGGCCGAATGCCAGAGCCTGCTCAGGCTCCTGATCGCCAGGGGCGATCCCAAGGCCATCCCGCTCGCCAAAGGCGCCATCGACCAGTATCTGAACACGGCGCCCGTCAGCGCCCGCGGTCGGGGCTTGCGCGTGCTCCAGCGCGACGCACTCGACCAGCATGATGTGGCGGTCGGCGTGCAGCGCTCGTTCGCCGAGACGGTGGACGCCTATATCGCGCGCAAGCTTGCGGAAGAGTAAGCGGGACCGCGCGAGGCAGACGCTGTCCTGGGTTCGACGCTGACGATCCCGTGATGCAGGTGACGCTCTCATTCGCGATCGAGTCTCTCGCGTCGCGAGCGCGGTCACACGATCATTGACGCGTCAGTGTCGGTCGGGATTGCTGCTGCTGCGGCGGCCAGGATTGCTCGGAGTTGAGCACGGCGATCTTGCGGCCGAGCTGCCACACCTCGACCATGCCGTGCCGCGTGAACTGCCGCGCGAAGGCGAGGGCGGACTCGTCCGATGAGGCCTCGAAGGCTTCGGCCGAACGGAAGACGCCGTTCTCGCCGACGAGGTAAGCGCGATATTGCTGGCTCATGTCGGCGCCCTCAGGCCGGGCGAGCGCAGCCAGGCATCGATCTGCATGGCCGTCTCGTCCTGTCGCGCCCGGCGCAGCAGCATCTCGCGGCGGCGCCCCGGCGCGAGCGCACGCGCTTCCGCGCGGCAGCGTATGGCCTCGTCAGCCAATCTTTCGTTGAGTGTTTTGGTCTGCTTGAAACGACGACGCGTCAGCATGGCGCATGTCCCCTTGTTGGTGGAGGGCGGGAGCGCGAACCGGCGTTCTCATCACCGATCTCGTGCCACGGGCCTTGCGGTGATGGGTGAAGGCTAGGCCCGCCGCAGTGGCGAGTCTGTATCTTTTGATACGTGCGCAGATTAAATTTCGACAGCAATACTGAGCTTGTTGAGCGACTTACTCAATTTGAGTGCGGGGCGGTACCTGAGCTCATTCTTGGACCAAAGCGATAGCGGGCCGTTTGCATCGCACACACGCGCTGGTCAGCGCGCGTACCCGTGGCCTCCGTCTCCCGCCGAGATGATCTTCTTGCATGGGGTCGAGGATCAAGACATGTACTCATCTGTGGACGCCCCGTGAGATGCAAGCGATTTTTGAAGAAGATCGGCACTTAGTCGGATGCTGCCATCTGTCCGGCCTCTGATGGTGCAGCGATGAAGCTGCGGGCCCGTATGGGAGTTCGCGGACCGAAACCAAATCATAAACGCGTGCTCTGGGCACGATGGGTACACCTGGTTCTTCCGGCCCCGTCTCGCCGACTGTTGTGCCATACCCTCCTTCGACCGACTACATCTCTGACGACTTCAGGCCCACCAAGATCAAGCCTTGGCTGAGACCGGAGCCCTGTAGTTTTCGCGCTTTACAAGTAACGCCCAGACGATCCGGGCCATCTTGTTCGCCAGCGCGACCGTTACCAGCATGCGAGGTTTGCGAGTCAACATCTGTTCGAGCCAGGAACCCTTTGGCGCTCCGCGTTTGCTCGCCTGTTGCACAACAGCGCTGCTGCCGATGATGAGGAGGCGCCTGAGCGTTCGCTCCCCCATCTTGGACGTCGCGCCAAGCTTCTGTTTGCCACCCGTCGATTTTTGAAGAGGCGTGAGGCCCAACCAGGCGGCAAAGTCGCGGCCCTTGGCGAAGGTTTCGATCGGCGGCGCTAGGGCGGCGATCGCGGTGGCGGAGATCGGGCCGATGCCAGGAATGGTCATCAGCCTGCGCGATACCTCGTCCTCGCGAGCGCGTCGCGCGATCTCCTTGTCGAGATCCGCGATCTTGCCATTCAACTCGGCGAGAAGGTCTAGCATCACTCGGAACATGGGACGGGCCGCTTCGGGAAGGGAGCTGGCCATCGCTTCCTCCTCGATCAGGTCGGCAAGCGTCGCCACATGCGATGGCCCCTTGGGCGCTATCCAACCATATTCCGTGAGGTGTCCTCGGATCGCATTGATGAGCTGGGTTCGTTGCCGCACCATCAGGTCCCGGGTTCGAAACACCAGACCCGCAGCCTGTTGCTCTTCACTCTTCACGGCAACGAACCGCATGCTTGGCCGCTGCGCAGCTTCGCAGATTGCCTCAGCATCGATCGCGTCGTTCTTTTGCCGCTTTACAAACGGCTTTACATAAGCGGGCGGGATCAGCCGAACCTCATGGCGAAGCCGCGTGAGCTGTCGGGCCCAGTGATGGGCTCCGCCACATGCCTCTAAAGCTACCGTGCAATTCGGCTGGGCTGCGAAGAAATCCAAGAGCTTTCCTCGGCTGATCCGTTTGCTGAATACAGCCCGTCCTTTCCCGTCCGCTCCATGAACGTGGAAAACATGCTTAGCGATATCCAGACCGATTGTGCTAACGTGCAACACGGACGCCTCCCTTAAGTGGTGCTAAACACCTCCACTTTGGCACATCGATGCCGTCGGCGGGGCGTCCACCCCATCATAAACGCCGGCTTCCGAGGGCCGAGCGGATCGCTATCGACGGTAGAGTGGACACGGGGAGCGCGCTCGCGCCGACCGCCGCTTGTGTGTCCAAAGCTGGCATTTTGCGGCAAGTCTCCCGGGCGAACCACGCTCAAGCGAGCGTCGGCCCCGCGTTACAGACGAGTCCAGATTCCGCGGTATGCTTCAAACAGAGCCTGACTTGCCCCTCCATATTAGGAACAACCCCGAACAATAAACGTAGTCGAGGCAGTGCGTGGAGGAGATTATGACGACGACACGGAACCGGGTGCCTCTTCATTCCTCCGATAGCGATAATCGTCGCATCCAGCGCGTGATGCGGGCGAACGTCGCCTAGTTTGCTGAACATCGTGGCGAGATTGCCGAGCGCTTGCGCGAAATCGATCGGGAGTGGGACATCGAGAGAGCGATCGAGGCCAACGCCGCAGTGATCGGATTCACAGGGATAGCCTTAGCGGCCACCAACAGCCGGCGCTGGCTTGCGCTTCCGGCGCTGGTGACCAGCTTTCTGTTTCAACACTCGATCCAGGGGTGGTGCCCTCCGGTTCCCATGTTGAGAAAGCTGGGCTTTCGCACTTCGTACGAAATCGAAGAAGAACGCCGCGCCCTGATGGCGCTGAGAGGTGATTTCGGGCACGTGGCCGAAAGTGCGGATGCGGCCCTTCGCGCTTCCACCGGCGCTACAAATGCACCTAGGCCGGCCGTGTAGGTGCTGCGACTCAGCGGCTCAGCCAATGCAGTAGTACGGGATGTGGCCCTTTGGGTGGAGGGCACTCCCACGCAGCAATCGCGAACAGCGAAATTGTGAAGAGAATGAGAGGTCTGCCACTCATCTTGAGTTTCCTCACATGCACAACGCCGCTCTAACCGAATTTGTTGGTTAGGCGGCGCTGCTTTGTCACTGTCGCCAATCTGTGTGCGACAGATCTTGTTCCTTTTTGTCGAGACTTTCGACTGCCGGAAGTGTCCAAGGTCGGATCAGGAGGGAAAGTCGGCTGGCTTCACGTCAACGCGATCGGCGTGCAATGACCAATCTCGGGTCGAATGCAGTTCGCAGAACTCTTGCTTCGCGATGCGTACGACCTCTGCCTCACTCCGAGCGTTGACTTCCATGGCACGCTGGCACGCCTGGTAAACTTGGCCTTTATCGCCAATCACGTCTTTGAAGAACCTGACAATAGGACGGCACAGGAATCTCTTTCGCCCGAATAACCTTTGGCGTGCCCATTGGTTCCAGTTCTGCCAATAGGAGGTTAATCGCTGGCCACATGTGTCAACGACGGTATGCTTCGCGCGATCCCATTGTGAATAAGAGTAGAGATCGTGAGAACGTCGGTCCGCCGACTACTTGTTTGGTTGGCCGCGAAGAGCCTTCAGGTTTAGGTAAAGATCGCAAATATGAGCGCTGAAGATACTGGCGCTCATAACACCAAGCGATAGTGCGAGCATTTTGTCTCTCCTTGAGTGGGGAGTGTCTGATCTATCCCAACGCGCCCTTTTTCCAATTCGGGTGATTGCCTAAGGGCTGTTGCGGAAGCGTTTGTGGAGGCAGCCGGCCTATCGATCGGCCATCGCCCGGAGCGTTGCGCCGTGCTCGGTTGATCGCGCAATGTTCAATGAAGCTGCTCGCAAGTGCTCAGCTGCGGATGCAGTGGTTGCCCTGGACTCGATGTAAAGTTGCCCCGAGATCAGCGCGACAGCTGCGCAGACCAAAACAAACATCGCTAATGCAAATTGATGAGCTTCATTCATTTGCTTGCCCAAGCGTTCACAAGATCCGAATTGATGACAGGTTTTCACGCTGGCTCGATGTCGCGTTGACAGACATCAAACTCCTCGCAGGTACGATTCAGGCCAGACTATCGGTTCCGATTTCGGAACTAAAAGGCGGCATTCAAACCGAGAGGCAACTGTCACGGCGCATGAGCCCCCCGCGCGGATCTCATGGTCTTCATCGGCCTAGCACATGCCCACTACTTGCGACGGTCGGGCTCATTTTGTTGAGCGAGGTCAATGAAGGGTCGAAAGAATTGCGTTTTGAACGACATCTAAGAGTTCTCCAGGAGGAAAGCGCGATGGCTGCGCGTGAGCTGCAGAGGGTGGATGCCTCGTTTAAATTCAATCGAGCTACGGGGGCCGGCATGCCAGGCCGCTCCGAGCAGCGCGCGGTGAGGGATCATGAGTCGAGGCAAGACGGTCTGCTAGACATCGCCTTCGAGAAGTCATGGAAGTTCGTCGATAAAGATCCGTTTCTCGCGCATAGTCCCAGGGGGCTGCTGCGCGCTCGATTGCAGACGCTTCTCGAAATTTCAGCCAGCAAGGGCGAACGTGACCTCCTGCGACTTGCGAATGGCGCTATCTGGAAATTACGAGACGAATTCGCAGGTCATTCATGATCATCAGGCGAGCGAGATATTTTTGTTTTGGCCTTGAGGAGTAGGAAATGGCGTTGGGAATCGTGAAGTGGTTCGATGCAACGAAGGGCTACGGCTTTATCCAGCCGGACAGCGGCGGGCCGGACGTGTTCGTCCATATTTCGGCGGTTCAAAAGGCGGGGCTTATCGACCTAGCCGAGGGTGCGCGCGTCAGCTATGAACTGGTGACAGGCCGCAATGGAAAAAGCTCGGCAGACAATTTGCGGGTTGCGTGAGGCGCATTTCGCTAGACGGTGCGTCCTGCACTGGCGTACGTCGAAGTGACATCGATCACTTGATGCAGGATAAAGGCAAGATTACCACTTCCGTTAAGCACCGGGCTGTTCAGCGGCTGCCAATATCGCTCCACAAAGACACCGCTGGCGTTTCGAACGTCATACCGCTGCACCGCCATGGCGTCTGATTGACCGGTTTCGGCAACCACGCGCAACGAGGCAAACAGGTTTGCAACGCCATCGGCCAGCGGCTCGTCGGGGTTGTCGGGAAAGACATCAAACATCTTCTCCCCGGCAACCCTGCCGGGCTCGATCATGGTCGCCGAGGCATAGGCCGTATTGGCATCGACGATGTGCAAGCCAGGGTTTGGATCGATCAACAATAAGGGCTTCGCTGCGGCCTCGAACTGCCACTGAAACTTGTTGGTCATCTTTGGCGCGGAACGCGCGAAGGCGCGCTCCCGCATGATTTGAGCATTGGAATGTACGCCCATTGAGGCAGCGGTGAGCGTCGCCAGCCGGCGCTTTGACGCAACCAACTGTTCTTGAATGAAGGCGCGCGATTTCTCCGGCTGCTCCTCGGACAGGAGGCGTTCGAAATGCGCGATATTCTGCTCTCCAATAAAACGCTGCATACTCAACTCTACCTAAGAAGCGGCTTTCGTTTGGCCCAGCAGTTTACCATTGAGCTAATGATGAAAGATGCTTTTGGAGCAGGCCGCGCGGACTACCAAAAAATAAACACCCTCAGGCTCCTTTGGCAGGTCGGTGAATTACACGTTCATGCCATCTAATCTAAATGCAATCTGGCAAGTCATGCCAGCAAATATTGGGCAGTGGGAGAACCGTGAAACTACCTATTTTTAGAGGATTCTCAAAATGCGCGTATGACAGTTTGCGCTAGAGCAACGACGTACGTCGAAGACCGCAGATGCTACTTCTGAGTGGGCTACCTTTGCCTAGCTTTGCGCAGTCTCTTCTATAAACAGCTTCCGTCGGTCATCAGTTAGAGGATTGGTGTCTTCACCTTTTTGTGCGCTGGGAGTTAAGATGATTGTAGGCGGACCTGGCCGCATTTTGGTCCAAACGACGGCAGTCGTCCATAAGACGCATGCAGCGGCATCGCAATACGCACTAGCGGCCATCTCGGTTACGATTGCGTTCTCTCTTCGCTTCATTCTGGAACCGGTGCTTCGGGATCAGGCGCCTTATCTGTTCTTCATGCCGGCTGTGCTGCTGGTCGCGGGTGCAGGCGGGCTCGGTCCCGGCATTTTGGCCACGGGCCTGAGCATCCCCGCCGTGTCCTACTTCATTGGAAGATTTGGCGTCGGCTGGCCCGAACTCCTCAATGGCGCAACATTTGTACTGATGGGAGTTGGTGCGGCGTGGATTGGGGGCGGCCTGAAGCAAGCGAATTCCCGCGCCGCGACGCGACAGGCCCACCTTCAGTCGATAATCGACACGATACCCGAAGCGGCGATTGTGATTAACGAGCAAGGCGCCATCCAATCCTTTAGCGCCACTGCCGAACAGATGTTCGGCTATGTCGCGGCTGAAGCCATCGGCAAGAATGTCAATCTACTGATGCCGTCGCCGTATAGGGAGGAGCATGACGGTTATCTCGAACGGTATCGCCGGACAGGAGAGCGCCACATTATCGGAATCGGCCGCTCAGTGGACGGGAGACGAAAGGATGGCTCGACGTTTCCTATTCAACTTTCCGTCGGGGAGGTTCGGATAGGCAGCGAACGCTTCTTTACCGGGTTCATCCGCGACATGACGGAAGTTCAGAAGACGCAAGCTCGCTTGCGCGAGCTCCAGTCCGAGCTGATCCATGTGTCGCGCCTGACCGAAATGGGCGAAATGGCCTCGGCCATCGCGCATGAAATCAATCAGCCATTGTCGGCGGTTGCGAACTATTTGAAGGGCTCGCGCCGTCTACTAGATGACAACATAGATCCCCGAACGATTACGACTGTTAAGGGGGCGATGGACAATGCAGCGAAACAGGCTCTGCGCGCCGGGGAGATCATCCGACGCTTGCGTGAATTTGCGAGCGGCGGCGAGAGTGAAAAACAAGTCGGAAACATCGCGAAGATAATCGAGGAGGCCGCTGCCCTCGCTCTCGTTGGAGCAAAGGAACGGGGCATCCGCGTTACATTCCAATTTGATCCCGAGGTCGATCTCGTCTTGGTCGAGAAAGTCCAAATCCAGCAAGTACTTGTGAACCTTATTCGAAATGCTATTGAGGCCATGGAGGACTGCAGCCAGCGCGAACTGACCATTCGTACGATGCCTGCGGAAGCAACGATGTTCGCGATTGAGGTGGACGACACCGGTTCAGGCATATCGGAGGAAATGGCGTCGAAGTTGTTTCAGCCGTTTGCGACCAGCAAGCCCCGCGGAATGGGAATTGGACTCTCAATTTCACGGGCCATTATCGAGGCGCATGGTGGCCGGATCGAAGCAAGTCCGCGCCTAGGCGGCGGAACGACGTTCAAGTTTACACTGCCAGCGTTACGGACTTCGGACCTCCAGGAACAGCCCGCGAGCTGCGTCTGAATTCGCTGTCTTGATGGAGAGAAGCGGTCCGCCCTATGCGCGGCGGTGGCATGCCCCAGCGCATCAGCGTCATCTCGGTCCCGGCCGACGTGCTCAACCTAGATTATCCCCTTCTTGGTAGCCCGCAAGCTGCGGACGTAATATCCTTGTGTTTGAACGGCTGATCTTATCTCGTCGCTAACTTTGGAAACCCTTTTTCTGCTCTTACGCCACTTTTGTCTGGAGCTGAGCGTAGGTAACGCAGAACCTTTGCTTAGGACGAGCAAGTCGCATTTATCGTTGCGATAGACATCAAACATTTTTGCCCCCGCTGATCGTATCGAAGTAAACAGAAAATGTATTTCAGCTATCTTGATCGGCCAGCTTACTGCCTCTGATGGCGGCGCGGGTTGTAAATGTGCAACGCTCAGCACTTTCTGCTGCGCCACGCTCCAGACCGGGGAACGAACTCATGTCAGGCTTAGCGCACTAGCACACCTGCTGTCGCACGGCGGCAACCCAAAGAAGCGCCAGTCCACCACCTTCCAAAAATTTTGGAGTGCGCGAGCACTATGTAGACCATGCTCCTCCGTGGTTCTTCCTGAGCAAACTCGATCGACAACCAGAGCGGGAGCAGCTCCTGCTGTCCTGATGACAAGGATGCAAAGGGAATCTTTCGGCCGTCATCGGAAACAACGTACGCTTGATCCCGATTGAACATAATGTTGCCGCCGAAGAGCTTATGCATCAGCTCGTTTCGATTTCGCTGCTGCTGCTCAGAGGGCCGTTTGGCACGAAACACCAGGTTGCCTCGTTCGTCTCGAATGCTCGCAAAGAACCTCCCGAAGCGAACGGTCAGAGGATCGAGCATCCCACTGTATTCGAAAGCCGCAATTGCCTTTCCAATGCTTGTGAACAAGGACCGCCCGGCAGGAACGAAAAGCTGCCAATTCGCGAACTCACCTTGAAGCTCACGCTCTAATCTCTCTCTGGCAGTAACTCGAAACCGATCCGGCTGGCGCTCGATCGGCCGGGCGTTAATTGGGACTTTGCCAGTGCTGCTTGAGACCTTCGACCTAAGTAGAGGCCCGGTATCCCTGTGCTGCGCAACTCGCGCTAGAACGTTGTTCGCACCGGGGCAGGTTATTTTAGTATGGAACAATACTTCATGCCGGTGGGCCGCAGAGCAATCTGCGGCCATTTCGTTTTCTCTATCGTATCCGTGGTGCACTGAGCGATCAGGCGACGAGGCGCAAGTCGGCTTTCGCGGACATCGTAGGCGCAGGCTCGGCGATGATCCGTCGGAGCTCGGCTGCGACGCCATCGAGCACGTTGCGCTTCTGGTTCATGCGCTTGGACCGAACGTAGACCCCGGTCACGCGAGCGACCTTCTCGCCGTCGTCCTTGGTCACGGCATGGTCGAGGCATTTGGCAATGGCCGCGTCCGAGAAGCCGAGTTCACCGGCCAGCGTCGCAGCGGTGCGGCGCAGGTCGCAAGAAAATCGAGGCGAGACATACAGCTCCAGCAACCGTAAAGCCGCGCACTCGAAGCCGCCAAACTCGGACTTCCTCTGAAACGGTCATCCCTCTTCTTTCAGGGCACGTACGCTCCCGCGCCTAATGGCTCTGCGGCTTTCGTCTTCGATCTGGGGACGACTGAGATGTCTCGTGAGCCGCCCTTCAGCGCCCCATCCGCGCCGCCTCGCGATCGGGGCTAACAGCAGGCAGGCCAAGTTCAACGCAATCAGCGCGATCAGTAGATAGAGGCCGTAAAACACGAAAATGCAGGACGCGCCCGCGACGATAAGGACGAGCAGAACGGTGGGCGGGATTCTGAAGCGAAACATGCTCACCATGGTAACACAACGTCACCTAGGTTCGCGCCTCTCCAGGAACAAGGTTTGCAGACCGTTTAAGTCTGCTGGTGGCCCTATGCGTCAGATGATCCGCGAGGATTTGATCGAGCTAAGCGAATTCGCCAAATCGATCCGCAAGAAGCTCCACTGATGCAGCTCCAATGAGAGTGTGAAGGCGACTGAACGTCGCCTTTTGGCCCGAGCCTGACCTTAGCTCGGAGCGCCGCGAGGTCTGCTTCCTAAAGGTGACCCGAACAGGGCGATGCGAGCGGGCCAAGGCAGCTTTGACCTGTCCGGACATTTTGCAGTCGTGAGCCACGGCGCGGGTTTGGATCGGGACGTCCACTTCGATTTTGACGGGAACCTTTTCCCTTCAAAGCCATCCAAGAGAGCAGCAGGCAGAGCGCCGATCAGACGGGTGGGACACGCGAACAATGCGGACGCACGCATTGGCATCGCAAGACGCTGAGCTACGGACACAGAGTGCATGTGCTCGAGGCGGTGAGACCTTTCGAGCTATCCCCAAGGAGGCACCAATGGCAAGGGCTCTTTCGACTTCCATCACCCGACGAAACATCGTCGCAGGGTTGGCGATAACCGCTGTCCCACTGGCTTTGGCGACTGCGAACAACGTGCATGCGCAGGACAAGCAAACCGCGCCTGAGAAAAGTCTTTATGAGCGGCTGGGCGGCGTTGTCGCGATTGCGGCGGTAGTGGACCACTTTAGCGATGCCGTCGTTAAGAATCCTATGGTCGGCCAGAAATCTAAGAATCCGCAGCTCCGAGAATGGCATACCAAGAGCTTGGAAAGGCTGCCCGGCCTCAAGTTCATGCGCACGCTATGGGTCTGCGACGTTTCGGGTGGGCCTTTCAAGTTCACAGCTACAAGGCCCGGCGCAACGCCGCTTGGCCTTGAGGAGGCCCACCGCAACCTCCGGATCTCACCCGCAGAGTTCGACGAGGTCGCAGCGGAACTCGGGCGGAGCCTGGATCACTTCAAGGTCCCGAAGCGTGAGAAGGCCGAAGTCCTGGAAGCCTTCGCCGCCCACAAAGATGAGGTGACCGCCGGTTATTTCGCTAAGCGCGGCTAAACCACCATGTCCTCCAGAGGATCCCGCCACGGCTAAAGCCGGGCGGAGTTGTTAAGCTGCGCGCCGACGAGGCGATCGACTAAGGCTGCGAGCTGCTGCGTTCCGACGGGGTCCGCTCTTGATGCTGTTGTCTAATCGCTACCGGGGCGTCAAGCATCTAATCGCTGAGGAGACACTGCCGGGTGCATGGTTGTCTTCGCGGTCGGCATCAGCCGCCGCATGATGGAGCTTCGCGGGACGAGCCTTCAATGTGGACGACGCACTTTGCTGAGTCAGCAGTGCAACAGCATCAGCGGAATGGCTCGGCTCACGTCCCGGCAGGGACGCCTTAGGCGTTCAGGTGCAGAACGCTATCGGGACTTATGCGGCAGCTCCGGCATTCGGATTAAACAGCTCGCCGGTTTTAAGCATCGTATGCATTATCACCGCCAGTTTGCGCGCCACGGCCACGGCAGCTCTTTTGAAGCCGATCCTCTGCCGGAGCTGCAGACCCCACGTGCGCAGAGTGCTGTCGGTTGAGCTGCGCGTCAGAATGACCGCAGCCGCTTCGTACAGAAGCCCTCGCAAATGGTGGTCGCCACGTCGGGATATATGGCCGTCATAATCGACTTCTCCGGATTGGTAGCGGCGCGTTGTCAGGCCGATCCAGGCGCCAACAGATCGGGATTTCTTGAAGTTGTCCGGCCTCTCAATGGCTGTTGTGAAGGCGGTTGCGGTGATCGCACCGATGCCGGGAACAGACATAAGGATGCGGCAAGCCTCACTCTGGCGCGCGTCCCGGACCAACTGGCGTCCGAGTTCGGCGGCGCGGATGCGAATGCCACGCCAGGCTTCCAGCATCGGAAGCACGATCGATGCAAGTCCGTCCTGATTGGCAAGAAGGCTCCGGACGTTCTTCTCGAAGGTGCTTCCCTTTCCGGCGGGAACCAGCAGACCGAAGGTTTTCATGACACCGCGGATCTGATTGGAGAGCTCGGTAGTGATCCGGACCAGCCGCGTCCGCGCCGCCACAAGCGTGCGTGTCAGCATACTGTCGAATTCCTTCACGCGCACCTCACGAAAGAACCCGACTTCCGCGAGCTGCGCCAGACCATCGGCGTCATTCGCGTCCGTCTTGTTCGCCGCCATGTCAAGCGCCGCTTTAGCATGGCGCGCATCGATGCAGATCGCCGGCAACCCTTCGGCGCGCAGAGAATGATAGAACCACACCGACAGCGGTCCGGTCTCGAATACGACGCGTTTCACGGATGGCGCCCGCTTGCGGATGAGCTCGGCTATGATTCTGGGATCAGATGCGCACTTGCCGCGCCAGATCCGTTCACCTGCTCGGCGGATCGAGACTGCCGTCTCTTTCATCGACACGTCGAGACCGATATATTCTTCCATGGCTGTTCTCCATTCGATGCTTGGGCCCGGCGTCCAGTCGTGAGCCCGTATTTCCATCCTATCGGGGAACAGCCACCAGCTTCCATTATCGGTTGGGCCTGATTCAGGGTGACTCGCTCCCGCGATTACCCCA
>NZ_LFJD01000004.1:6814298-7229849 GCF_006658635.1 Bradyrhizobium sp. UNPA324 | reverse complement strand
TTGGAGAAGCAAGCGGTCGGGCTCACACTCCGTCATTGCGAGGAGCCCTTGCGACGAAGCAATCCAGAGTCTTTCCGCGGCGGGGTTCTGGATTGCTTCCGCCTTCGCCAAGGCTTCGGCGGACAAGCCGCTATGCTTGCAATGACGCGGTGGAGCGCGTCGACACAGAAAGCTACAGCTTCGGTCCTGATTCGATCAGAACCGAAGCTGCCGCGACTACCTTATGCGCGCTTACTGCTTGATCTTCCCGTCCTTGTCGAACTGGGAGACGTAGGACCAGAGATTGTTGATCTCGGTCTCGTTCTTGATGCCGGCGAACGCCATCTTGGTGCCGGGGACCTTGGCCTTGGGGTCCTTGATGTATTCCTTGAACGTGGCCTCGTCCCAGGTGATGCCGGAATTCTTGTTCGCGTCCGAATAGCTGTAGCCCTCGACGGTGCCTGATTTGCGGCCGTTGAGGCCGTTGAGCTCGGGGCCGACCTTGTTCTTGGCGCCTTCGCCGATCGCGTGGCAGGCCAGGCATTTGTTGAACGATGTCTTGCCGGCCGCGACATCCTGCGCCATCGCGGCGGGTGCGGTGGCAATCATGGTGAGGATCGTCAGTGCGCCAAAAGTCAATTTTGTCATCGGATGCTCTTCGTCTCTCTTCCCTGGTGGGTCTGGCCTGGTCAGTCGCTTGCCGGATCGGCAGTCGCCCGACCGGGCGGTTTTGGCAGGCCTGCTCGGCTTGGACAAGCCACCAAACCATGACAGGTTTCACGATTTCCTACTTGTCCCAGAGCGAACTTGCGGAACATGGTCGATCCGACTTTCGGATGACCTACCCAAACAGGCGCGGACGTGATTGATTTGGCGAGACAAATTGATCGTGCGGCGTGAGCCGGAAGGATATGCCATGAAGGATTTGATATGGCCATCATGATGCCTGCGAGCGACCAGGCCGTGCTCGCGCGGCGCGCCGAGATCGTTGCTGCGTTGCGCGCAATCGTGCCCGGCGAGGGCGTGATCGATACGCCTGCCGAAATGCGGGCCTATGAATCCGACGGGCTCACGGCCTATCGGCAGCCGCCGATGGTCGTGGTCCTGCCCGATACGACCGAGCAGGTCTCGCTCATCCTGAAATATTGTGCAGGGCAGGGCATCAAGGTGGTGCCGCGCGGCTCCGGCACTTCGCTATCCGGCGGCGCACTGCCGCTCGAAGACGGCGTGCTGCTCGGTCTCGGCAAGTTCAAGCGCATCCGCGAGATCGATTTCGACAACCGCGTCGTCGTCACCGAGCCCGGCGTCACCAATCTGGCGGTCAGCCAGGCGGTCGCCCATGCTGGCTTCTACTATGCGCCCGATCCGTCCTCCCAGATCGCCTGCTCGATCGGCGGCAATGTCGCGGAAAATTCCGGCGGCGTGCACTGTCTGAAATACGGCATGACCACCAACAACGTGCTCGGCTGCGAGATCGTGCTGATGAGCGGCGAGATCCTGCGCATTGGCGGCAAGGGGTGCGAGAACCCGGGTTATGACCTGATGGGTGTCATCACCGGCTCCGAAGGCCTGCTCGGCGTCATTACCGAGGTCACGGTGCGGATCCTGCAGAAGCCGGAGACGGCGCGCGCGCTGATGGTGGGCTTTGCCGAGGTCGAGGCCGCCGGCGAATGCGTGGCGCGCATCATCGGCGCCGGCATCATCCCCGGCGGCATGGAGATGATGGACAAGCCCGCGATCCACGCCGCGGAGGCCTTCGTGCATGCCGGCTATCCGCTCGACGTCGAGGCGCTGCTCATCATCGAGCTCGACGGTCCCAAGATCGAGGTCGATGAGCTGATCACGCGGGTCGAGAGCATCGCAAGAGGCTGCGGTTCGGTGACGCTGCAGATCTCCAATTCCGAGGCCGAGCGCAACCTGTTCTGGGCCGGCCGCAAGGCCGCGTTTCCGGCGGTGGGCCGCATCTCGCCCGATTATCTCTGCATGGACGGCACCATTCCGCGCGGCGCGCTGCCGAAGGCGCTGGCCCGCATCCGCGAACTCGGCGAAAAATACCAGCTCGGCTGCGCCAACGTGTTCCATGCCGGCGACGGCAATCTGCACCCGCTGATCCTCTACGATGCCAACAAGCCCGGCGAGATCGAGCGCGCCGAAGCCTTCGGCGCCGATATCCTGCGTGCCTGCGTCGAGTTCGGCGGCGTGCTCACCGGCGAGCACGGCGTCGGCATCGAGAAGCGGGACCTGATGCCTGACATGTTCAGCGAGATCGACCTCAATCAGCAGCAGCGGCTGAAATGCGCCTTCGATGCGCAGGGCCTGCTCAATCCCGGCAAAGTGTTTCCGACCCTGCACCGCTGCGCCGAGCTCGGCCGCATGCACGTGCATGCCGGCAAGCTCGCGTTTCCGGATCTGCCGCGGTTCTGAAGGCCGTGGCGACGGTGCACCCTCTCCCCTTGCAAGGCCTTGCAAGGGGAGAGGGAAAGAAGAGCGCTCACAGCAGCCCGTATTGCGCCCGCTCGCGCTTGGCCAGCAGCGGCAGCGCTTCGCCGGCAATATATGTCTTGAAATGGGTGCTGTCCTGATGCGCCTTGAAAGCCGCCTCGTCGCGGAACAACTCGTAGAACAGGAACTGGGCCGGATTGTCCTTAGCCCGCGAGATCAGGAACAGCTTGACCCCGTCCTCGCGTTGCGCCTCCGGCAGGAAGCGGTCGAGAATCCCCGCGACCTTGTCGGCTTCGCCCGGCTTCGCTTCCCATTGCGCGACGACGAGCAATCCGCCGCCATCGACGGCGGCGCTAAGAGATTTCTGCACGGCATAATGGTTCATGATGTCTGTCTCCATCGGTGGGTCTCGATCGCGATCGTGCAAGCTTGTAGTGAGGCGCTGCCGGCTTTGGTTCGCCGCTGATCGAAGTGTCGATGTCGTGAACGCTTCGATCATGATCGAAACGTTGTTGTAGTGGGTGATGGATCCCGATCGCGCCATGGACGCCGGCGTCACGCCTCATTGATTTTGGATGCGAATTTCGCTACCGCCTTTTCCCGTGGATACGCTCAAGGTCAGAGACGCCAAAGACGTCGAAGAGGTGGTGCGCGCGGCGATTGCCAACGAGCAGCCGCTCGATATCATCGGTCATGGCAGCAAGCGCAGCATTGGCCACGCGATGGCGACCAACGCGGTGCTCGACCTCTCCGCGCTGAATGCCGTCACCTCCTACGAGCCGAACGAACTCATCATCACCCTCCAGGCCGGCGCGCCGCTTAACGACGTGCTGGCGCTGATCGATGCCAAGAACCAGCAATTCGCCTTCGAGCCGATGGACACCGCGCCGCTGCTCGGGACGGCGGTATCAGGCACCATCGGCGGCATGATCGCAGCCGGGCTCGCCGGGCCGCGCCGGATCAGGGCAGGCGGGGCACGGGACCACCTTCTGGGAGCGCACGCCGTCTCCGGCTTCGGGGACAGCTTCAAGACCGGCGGCAAGGTGGTGAAGAACGTCACCGGCTACGACCTCTGCAAGCTGCTGGCGGGATCCTGGGGGACGTTGTCGGTCATGACCGAGGTCACGCTGAAGGTGATGCCGAAGCCGGAGGCGGAGCGGACGCTGCTGCTCCGCGGGCTCGACGATGCCGTCGCCAACAAGGCCATGACCGCGGCGCTCGGCTCGCCCTTCGACGTCTCCGCCGCCGCGCATCTGCCGACATCGGCATTCCGGGCCAAGACCGAGGGGCTTGGAGATCTCGCCGGGGAGGGCGAGGCGCTGACCATGCTGCGGCTCGAGGGCATCACAGCCTCCGCCGCCCATCGCGCCGGCTCGCTGCGCGAATTGCTGGCGCCGTTCGGAGCCGCGACGCTGATCGAGGACGCGGCTTCCGAGGTGCTGTGGACCACGATCCGCGACGTGCTGCCGTTCGCGGCCAGCGGCGCGCTCGGCGCCTGGCCGGTGTGGCGGATCGTCTGCCCGCCGGCGTCGGGTGCTGTGCTCGGCACGCAATTGGCGCGCGAGACCGGGGGTGACGTGATCTACGATTGGGGCGGCGGCCTGATCTGGGCGGCGCTCCCGCCGAAGGGCGACGCACATGGCCCGGCGGTGCGCGCGCGTGCAAACGCGCTCGGCGGGCACGCCACGCTGATCCGGGCGGCCGAGGACGTCAGGCGCAATGTCGATGTGTTCCATCCGCAGGCACCAGGTATTGCCGCCCTGAGCGAGCGGGTCCGCGCCAGTTTCGATCCGAAGACCATTCTCAACCGGGGACGGCTCACGCGGAGCGCTGCTGAATGAAGACCGAATTCTCCCTGACGCAGCTTGCCGACCCCGACATTGCCGAGGCCGACAAGATCCTGCGCGCCTGCGTCCATTGCGGCTTCTGCACCGCGACTTGTCCGACCTATGTGCTGCTCGGTGACGAGCTCGATAGTCCGCGCGGCCGCATCTATCTGATCAAGGAGATGCTGGAGAAGGATCAGGCGCCGACGGCGGAAGTGGTCAAGCATGTCGACCGCTGCCTGTCGTGCCTGGCCTGTATGACGACCTGCCCGTCGGGGGTGAACTACATGCACCTCGTCGACCAGGCCCGGGTCAGGATCGAGCAACGCTATCAGCGGCCCTTGGCCGAGCGGCTGCTGCGTCAGGTGCTGGCCTTCGTCCTGCCGGACCCGCAGCGATTCCGCATGAGCATGGTGCTGGCCCGGCTCGCCCGCCCGCTTGCCGTGTTCCTGCCGACGCCGCGGCCCTCGGCCACGCCCGGCCTGATCCAGCGGCTCAAGGCGATGCTGGCGCTGGCGCCAAGGCGGCTGCCGGCGCCGGGCCCGCTCCCGGGCAGCGTGTTCGCAGCGCTCGGCAAGAAGCGCGGACGGGTCGCGCTGCTCCAGGGCTGTGCCCAGCAGGTGCTGGCGCCCCGCATCAACCAGGCCGCGATCAGCCTCCTCACCCGCCACGGCATCGAGGTCGTCCTGGTCAAGGACGAGCAGTGCTGCGGTGCGTTGACCCATCATCTCGGCAACGACCACGACGCCTTGGCCCGCGCCCGCGCCAACATCACGGCCTGGCAAAAGGAAGCGGCAGGCGAGGGGCTCGACGCCATCCTGGTGACGGCCTCCGGCTGCGGCACCGTGATCAAGGACTACGGTTATCTGCTGCGCGAGGACAAAGCGTTTGCGGCCGATGCGGCGAAGGTATCTGCGCTCGCCAAGGACATCACCGAATACGTTGCCGGCCTCGAACTGGAATCGCCTGCACGACAGGACAACATCGTCGTCGCCTATCACTCTGCATGTTCGTTGCAGCACGGGCAGAAAATCACGGGCCTTCCGAAAGAATTGCTTTCCAAGAATGGATTCGTGGTGAAAGATGTGCCCGAAAGCCATTTGTGTTGCGGTTCGGCGGGGACCTACAACATTCTCCAGCCCGAGCTTGCGGGCCGGTTGCGTGATCGCAAGGTCGCCAACATCGCAAGCGTCAAACCGGACATGATCGCTGCGGGCAATATCGGCTGCATGGTGCAGATTGCCAGTGGCACGTCAGTTCCGGTCGTACACACGATTGAGCTTCTCGATTGGGCTACGGGCGGGTCGCGGCCGGCACTGAACGCGTCAGTTTGAGCTTTCAGAGCCTGAACTTTCCTCCCGAGGTGACGACTGAAGACGCCCGATCGACCATTGTTCGGCGGCAACAGGAGGACCACGATGGCGAAAGCGAAGAAGAAGAAAAGCAAGAAGGCCAAAAAGGCCAAGAAGGTTGTAGCGGCGAAGAAGACCGCCAAGAAGGCAACCAAGAAGTCCGCGAAGAAGTCGGCCAGAAAATCGAAGAAGGCTGCCCCGAAGAAGGCCGCAAAGAAGGCTGCAAAGAAGTCGGCCAAGAAGGCTGTGAAGAAGGTCGCCAAGAAGGCTGCCCCGAAGAAAGCCGCGAAGAAAGCGGCACCGAAGAAGGCGAAGGCAGCTCCCGCGCCGAAGCCGTCAGCACCGCCGGCCGCTCCGGCTCCCGAGCCGGCAGCGGAGACAAGTTGGGCGATGCCTTCGTCTTCTACGGAAGCGGCACCGGCCGAGGGGCAGGGCTAGGTCCCAGCCAGCAACGGCGATCGCCAACGGAAGGGCCGCTGCGGTGACGCTGCGGCCTTTTTGCATCGCGACAGGGACCTCCGGAAGGCGTCCCTTCCCCGCGCGTGGCTGATTCGTTGCCCGGTTACCACGCGAGCTGCCGACCCGTACTTGCACGGTCCCTCCGTGCACTTCGGAATGCAAATAATGTGATCGAGAAGACACACAGGCCGACAACCTTTCGTGGAATCGTCAAAACGCCCAAAAAGGCGGCAGATGCCCGCGAATTTTGCTTCACGGCCCACGTCCCTCAATCCAGATTGTCGCAGTAACGCATTTTTGCACACAGGTCGTTCGCCGGGGGGCTTCCGGGATCCGACTGCGTAGAACTGGTGATGGGGATCGAAATGAAAAAAGTGGCTTTGTTAGCAACGGCGCTGGCAATGGTGACGACGGGCTCGGCTTTCGCCGCGGATATGGCGGTGAAGGCGAAGAAGGCCCCGCCGGTGGTCGCCTTCGATCCCTGGGATATCGCCTTCGGCGGCGCGATCATGAACGACTACATCTTCCGCGGTATCACCCAGTCGAACCACAAGCCGTCGGTCGCCGTCTATTTCGAGCCGCGCTACAACGTCACCAAGGACCTCCAGCTCTATGTCGGCGTGGCCGGCGAGAGCATCTCCTTCCCGAACCGCGCTGCCGCCGAAATCGACGTCTACGGCGGTATCCGCCCGACCTTCGGCGCGTTCGCCTTCGATATCGGCGTCTGGGGTTACCTGTATCCGGGTGGGACCTGCTTTTTCGGCGCGCCGACCGACACCGCCGGCAACCCGCTCAGCGCAGAGTGCGCCGCCAACGCCCTGCTCAACGGCAACGTGATGAAGAAGGACGTCAGCTTCTTCGAAGTCTACGGCAAGGTGAATTACACCATCAATGACAACTGGAGCGTCGGCCTCAACGAGTTCTATTCGCCGAACTTCCTCAACACCGGCGCTTGGGGCAACTACACCTCGGTCACGGCCAAGTGGACGGCGCCGAGCACGACCTTCGGTTCGAGCGGTGTCGGCATGTACGTGTCGGGTGAATTCGGCCGTCAGTGGTTCGGCACATCCGATTCGTTCTACGGCACCGGCATCGCCAGTCCGCTGGGTGGCGGTCCGTTCCCGAATGGCATCAAATATGCCGACTACAACACCTGGAACATCGGCGTCGGCTTTACTTACAAGGTGATGACGCTGGATCTCCGTTACTCGGACACCGATCTCTCGAAGGCTAACTGCAACGCCTTCACGAGCGACAACACCGCCACCTTCAGCAGCAGCTACAGCAGCATCAATCCGTCGGGCGTCGGCTCCAAGTGGTGCGGCGCGGCCGGCATCGCCAAGCTCTCGTTCGACCTGACGGCGATGACGAACCTGAAGTAAGTTTCTTCCCGAGACCATCTATGAGGGCGGCAGAGCGATCTGCCGCCCTTTTGCTTTTGGGGAGGCGGGTGCTCAGCGCAACGCGAGGCAGAGACTCGAGGTGCGGGTGTGAGGCAACAGCAGGCTCAACTCTCGTGTCCCGGACGCGCTGCGGCGCGTCAGCGCTGCTGCGCAGAACCGGGACCCAGCGCAACACCGATTCCTATCGACGGAATGGGCCCCGGCTCTGCAGCGCACCGTCCCGGACAATGCTTCGCATCGCCGGGCGCGCTGCGCTGCGTCCGGGGCAAGAGAGCCGAAATGCTACGCTCGCCATCACGAGGGCGGAATGGCGCGCCGTTGCCGGCTTGTCTCAGCGCGCCACGGTCGGCTCCGCCCGGGCCGGCTCGCCGGCTTTGCCGAGGACGCGGATCTCGCCGTCCTCCACCAACGCCACCTTGCGGGTATGGAAGGCCTCCAGCGTCGAGCGGTGGCCGATCGAGACGATGGTGGCCTGTGGCAGTTTTTCCGTCAGCAGCCGATAGAGCCGGTCCTCGGACGGCTCGTCCAGCGAGGCAGTCGCCTCGTCGAGGAAGAGATAGTCCGGCACGTGCAGCAGCGCGCGGGCAAGCCCAAGGCGTTGCTGCTCGCCGAGCGACAAGATCCGGTTCCAGTGGCCGTCCTCGTCGAGCCGGTCCGCCAGGCGCGGCATGCCGACCGCGATGAGGGCGTCGCGGATCTTCTCGGGCGGGATGGAGCCGTGCTCGGCCGGGTAGATGACGGCGTCGCCGAGCGGGCCGATCGGGAAATACGGCCGCTGCGGCAGCATCATCAGCTTCGCCTTCTCGGGAATGGCGATCGCACCGGTGCCGAACGGCCAGATGCCGGCCATGGCTCGGAACAGTGTCGATTTGCCGGAGCCCGACGCGCCGGTCACCAGCACCCGCTCCGACGGCTGGATCGTGAAGGCATCGGCTGCGACCAGGGGGGTGCCATTCGGCAGTTTGACCAGCAATTGCTCGAGCGCGATGGCCTTGCCCTTGGACGGCGCGACGTCGATGGTCGGCTCGTGAGCCGCGCCGTGAGCGGCGGCGCTGACCGACATCTCGAAGCCGTCGAGGCGGGCAATCACCGCGCGCCACTCGGCGAGTGAGCGATAGGCGGTGACGAAGAAGGACAGCGCATCCTGCACGCTGCCGAACGCCGAGCCGGTCTGCATCATGTCGCCGAGCTGGATGCGCTTGGCGAAGTAGGCGGGCGCCACCACCACATAGGGAAAGATCGTTGCAGCCTGACCGTAGCTTGCGGTGAAGGCGGTCAGGCGCTTGGTCCGGCGCATGATCTCGTACCAATTGCCGATGACGAAGCCGAAGCGCTGCAGCAGATGCCCCCGCTCCGCGTTCTCGCCCTTCAAAAGGGCGATCTGCTCGGAGTTTTCCCGCACGCGGATCAAGTTGAAGCGGAAGTCGGCCTCAAAGCGTTGCTGCTCGAAATTGAGATTGATGAGCGGGGAGCCGATCCAATGGGTCAGCCCGGTACCGACGATCGCATAGGCCACCGCGCACCAGACCAGAAAACCGGGGACGACGATATCGGTGCCATAGATGTACAAGGGCGCCTTGTAGGACAGGCCCCAGAGGATGACGACGAACGAGGCCAGCGTCACGATCGAGGACAAAAGGCCGAGGCTGATGGTCAGCGTCTGTTCGACGAAGGTCTTGACGTCCTCGGTGACGCGCTGGTCCGGATTGTCGGCGGCGTCGCCCTTGAGCTGCATGCGGTAATGGGTGGCGCCATCGAGCCATTCGCCGAGATAATGTTGCGTCAGCCATTGCCGCCAGCGGATCTGCAGCCATTGGTTCAGGTAGAGCTTGTAGACGGCCAGGGCGACGAAGGTGAAGGCAAGGCCGAGGAAGATCCAGACCTCCTTGACGAATTCGGGCAGGTCGTAGGCCTGCAGCGCGCTGTAGAACCGGTTCTGCCATTGATTGAGGAGCACGTTGATCGCGACCAGGACCAGCTCCATCGCGACGACCACGGCGAGCAGGCCGCGGCCGGCCCATTTGTCCTCCGACCAGAAATAGGGAGCAGCGATTCGCCAAACGATCGCGAGCGTGGCGCTGATGTTCTTCACAGAGCGGGGTCTCCTTGGGGGATGTGCACAAATGCCCGGAGCCAAAGACTTGAGGCCGTGGGGGAAATGGGCGCGCTTAGACTAAAGTCG
The DNA here is from genome assembly GCF_006658635.1 of Bradyrhizobium sp. UNPA324. Taxonomy (NCBI): domain Bacteria; kingdom Pseudomonadati; phylum Pseudomonadota; class Alphaproteobacteria; order Hyphomicrobiales; family Nitrobacteraceae; genus Bradyrhizobium; species Bradyrhizobium sp. UNPA324. The sequence goes on along the minus strand of NZ_LFJD01000004.1, from coordinate 7,220,206 downwards.
CAAGGCCTGCAATTTGCGTTGGCTTGTCGCAGCTCGCAACCCTAGCATGGGGTTCGACGGCGCGGGGTGGGGCGGCCAGGGATTTCGCGAGCTTGTGAGCGGAGGGGAACCGCCGCATTCGCGTGGAATTCGCGTCCGACTCGGGGGTTATCGCTTCCAGCGTCAAGCAGGTTCGGCTGTCCACGCGGGCCGCCTGCCGCAAACATGCGTGGGGGAGGAAGACCATGTGGAATCAAATCTATGATCCGCTACACAGCCCGGTGCTGTCGACGATTGCGGCGGCGGTGCCGGTCGTCACGCTGCTGGTCCTGATCGCGAGCGGGCGCGTTCAGGCTCACATCGCAGCCGTCATCGCCATGATCGTGACCAACCTGATCACGATCTTCGTTTTCACCATGCCCGCGAACATGTCGATCCGCGCCTCGATCCTCGGTGTCGTGACCGGCTTCTTCCCGATCGGCTGGATCGTTCTCAACGTCATCTTCCTCTACCAGGTGACGGTCGGATGCGGGAAATTCGAGCTACTCAAGCGTGCAATCGGTAGCGTTACCGAGGATCGGCGACTGCAATTGTTGCTGGTCGCCTTCTCGTTCGGTGCCTTCTTCGAAGGCGCCTCGGGCTTCGGCACGCCGGTCGCGATCACAGGCGCCGTGCTGATCGGGCTCGGCTTCTCGCCGCTGGCCGCCTCGGGGCTCTCGCTGATCGCCAACACCGCACCCGTCGCCTATGGCGCGCTGGGCACGCCGATCCAGGGCCTTGCCTCGGTCACCGGGCTCGATCCCTACATTCTCGGTGCAATGGTCGGCCGGCAATTGCCGTTCTTCTCGCTGATCGTGCCGTTCTGGGTGGTGTGGGCATTCGCCGGCTGGCGAGGAATGAAGGACGTCTGGCCGGCGATCCTCGTCACCGGCGTCTCGTTCGCGATCCCGCAATTCGTGATCTCGAACTACATCAATCCCTGGATCGTCGACATTGGCGCATCGCTGATCTCGATGGGCGCGCTGATCCTGTTCCTGAAGGTCTGGCAGCCGAGGGAGCTCTGGCTGTCGCCGGCGCTGCGCGGCCGCGACGAATCGGCAGCCACCATGGCGGCCGCAAAACCGCTGGACAGAACGCCGTTGACGCAGAGCGAGCTGTTTAGCGCGCTGCTGCCGTGGATCATCGTCTGCATCGTCATGCTTATCTGGGGCAACGGCGCCTTCAAGACCTGGGCGAACGGCATCTTCACCTGGAACTATCCGGTTCCGGAACTGCACCAGATGATCAACAAGATGCCGCCGGTCGCGCCAGGGCCGACAAAGGAAGCCGCCGTGTTCAGCTTCACCTATCTGTCGTTCACCGGCACTGGCATGCTGATTGCGGCGATCATCTCCGGCCTGCTGATGGGCGTCGGTCCCGGCAAACTCGCGGCCGAATATGGCCGCACCATCCGGCTCTGCGCAATCTCGCTGATCACGATCTCGGCGATGCTGGCGATCGGCACGCTGACGCGGCTGTCCGGCGTCGACGCGACGCTCGGTCTTGCCTTCGCCGCAACCGGGGTGCTCTATCCCTTCTTCGGCACGCTGCTCGGCTGGTTGGGCGTGGCTCTGACCGGATCGGATACATCCTCGAACATCCTGTTCGGCAACCTCCAGAAGATCACCTCCCAGCAGCTCGGCCTGTCGCCGATCCTGATGGGCGCGGCGAACTCGTCCGGCGGTGTGATGGGCAAGATGATCGACGCGCAGTCCATCGTCGTCGCCTCCACCGCGACCAACTGGGTCGGCCACGAAGGCTCCATCCTGCGCTTCGTGTTCTGGCACTCGATCGTGCTGGCCTGCCTCGTCGGTGTGCTCGTGACGTTGCAGGCCTATGTCTATCCGTTCACGGCGCTGGTCCTGAAGTAGCGGGGCCACGTCCGGCTTCAACGCAGATCCCCGCGAGGTTCGCTCTCGCGGGGATTTTTGCATCTACGCTCCGCGAACCTTCTCAATGGCGCCGCCGTCTTATAGAAGGTGCGGCAAATCAGGTCGGACGAGAGGTCTCATGGTTTCGTTCAAGCATTTGGTGTGTGCGGCGGTTGCAATGCTCGCGATGTCCATAGTCGCGCGTGCCGAGGACGGTTTTCCGTTCGGCACCGAGATGACGCTGGAAGCGTTGCCGCAAGCAGGCTCCAAGCGGATTCCGAACATCGAGATCGGCGACCACGGCGAGGTCGTGCTGGAGCTGTGGTGCAAGGGCGGCAAGGGCCAGTTCTCGGTCGCCGGCAACACCGTGATCTTCGTGCCCGGGCAGATCGAGGATCGCTCCTGCCCGCCGGCTAGAGCCCAGGCCGACGACGAGCTCGTCGCGGCGCTCTCCAGTGTCGAGACCTGGAAGCGTCAGGGCGATGTGCTGACGCTGATCGGCCCGAAGCCGCTGCGTTTCAGGACGACGGGGAATTAGGGCTCTCAAACGTTACTCTCGTGTCCCGGACAAGGCGCGTCGCGCAAGCGATGCGCCGCAGAGCCGGGACCAGTTTTCTCATCCGCGACTTCGCTCGTGGCCTCTAGGCCCCGGCTCGCAGCGCTTTGCGCTGCGTCCGGGGCACGGGAGGCTACTTCCACACCGACTTGTCGGCGTCCCAGCGCTGGCCCTTGAGCTCCTTGGCGAGCGCCTCGATCGAACCGTTGTCGTCCGGCTGCTCGCCTTCCTCGTCGACCGAGGCGTCGTCGGAGAGATTGAGCTTGGCGCCGCTGCTCTCGTCGGCAGTCGTCGTCGCGGGGCTGCCGATCCAGAGCATGAGCTTGTCGGTGGTGCCGGGCTTGTCCGGCGAGACGAGCCCGGTGACCTCGATCGTGTCGGTCAGCTCGAGCGCCGGAAAATCCTGGTTCGGCCGCTTGAAGACCAGCTTGAGCTTGCCCGTCGCGGGGTTGAAGCTTTGCGAGACCGGCTTTGCCGCCAGCGTTCGGCTCAAGACGTTCGCGACACTGGTCGCCAGCTTGTTGCGGTTGATCTTGTCGCCCTCGCGCCAGTCGGCCGCGGCAAAGCGAATGGTGCGGTCCATCTCGGTGATGCCCGCAGTCCACCCCGCGGCGGTGACGCCGGGCATCGCCTTGAATTTCGCCAGCAGCGCGCCTGCGCGCTCGGGATCGACCGACATGTTGATGGTCTGCTCGCCTGCGCGTAGCGCATCGCAGCCGACATTGAGGCTCGCCAGCGTCACTTCAACGTCCTGGCCCTTCAGGCTCTTGAGGAAGTCGGTTGCGGCGTCGAGCTTGACCTTGACTGCGATCGCCTCCGGCGACACGTCGGTGAAATCCTTCGGCTGCGGCGTGATGCCGTCGTCGGAGGTCTGGTTGTCCAAAAATTCCTTCTCGCTGAGATCGGAATTGTCGGGCGAGGTGACCTCGGTCACCGCCTGGCCGATGCTGATCTGGCCGCGAAACTCGAAGGTGTCGCCGCTCTGCTTGCGCAGCAGCTTGACGCTGACGGGCGCCTTCTCACTGAAGCTCTGCGTGGTGCCGGTCAGCGTCTGGCCCGCGACCTGGAGGTTGACGACGAAGCGGTCCTTGCGATCGGAATTCTTCGCAATGGGGTAACAGACGTCGAGCACGGCCGCCGTGACCGCCTTGCCCTGGCGCGTCTCCTTCAGGATCACGTCGGCATTGCCGTCCATCAGTCCGTCGATCGAGGTGAAATAGCGCGTCTCCACGCCACCGGGCGCCGCGGCCTTGGGCGACAGCTTCATCTGGGCGGAGGCGAAATGTGGCGAAGCGGCGAGCAGAACCGCCAACAGGGCTGTCGAACAAACCAGAAGCGCGCGCATCGACGACATCCTCAAGCAATCAGAATCGGCGCCACCGTAGTGGGTTTTGGCGGTGGATTGAATCGGAAAGCGGTGCCCACCGTTCCCAAAAAAGAAGGCCGCCCCGAGGCGGCCTTCGCAATCGTGTCAGGTGAGGATGGGCTTCAGAAGCCGCCCATGCCGCCGCCGGCGGGCATGGCGGGCGGGGCTTCCTTCTTCGGCATCTCGGCGACCATGGCTTCGGTGGTGACCAGCAGGCCGGCCACGGAGGAGGCGTCCTGCAGCGCGGTGCGCACCACCTTGGCGGGGTCGATGATGCCCTTCTCGACCATGTCGACATAGTCCTCGTTCTGGGCGTCGAAGCCGAAGGTCTCGGACTTGTTCTCCAGGATCTTGCCGACCACGATCGAGCCTTCCACGCCCGCATTCTCCGAGATCTGGCGAATCGGGGCTTCGAGCGCCTTCAGCACGATATTGATGCCGGCCTGGACGTCGGCATTGGCGTTGGTGAGGCGCCCCACCGCCTTCTTGGCGCGCAGCAGCGCGACGCCGCCGCCGGGGACGATGCCTTCCTGCACCGCGGCGCGGGTGGCGTTGAGCGCGTCCTCGACGCGGTCCTTCTTCTCCTTGACCTCGATCTCGGTCGCGCCGCCGACGCGGATCACCGCGACGCCGCCGGCGAGCTTGGCGAGGCGCTCCTGGAGCTTCTCACGGTCGTAGTCCGAGGTGGTTTCCTCGATCTGGGCCTTGATCTGGCCGACGCGGGCCTCGATCTCCGGCTTCTTGCCGGCACCCTTGACGATCGTGGTGTTCTCCTTGTCGATCACGACCTTGCCGGCGCGGCCCAGCATCTTGACCGTGACGTTCTCGAGCTTCATGCCGAGGTCTTCGGAGATGAGCTGGCCGCCGGTCAGGATCGCAAGATCCTCGAGCATGGCCTTGCGGCGGTCGCCGAAGCCAGGTGCCTTGACGGCTGCAACCTTGAGGCCGCCGCGCAGACGGTTGACGACCAGGGTGGCCAGCGCCTCCCCCTCGACGTCCTCGGCGATGATGACGAGCGGCTTGCCCGACTGCACCACCGCTTCCAGCACCGGCAGCATGGCCTGCAGGCCCGAGAGCTTCTTCTCGTGCAGGAGGATGTAGGCGTCCTCGAGCTCGGCGGTCATCTTCTCGGGGTTGGTGACGAAGTAGGGGCTGAGATAGCCGCGGTCGAACTTCATGCCCTCGACGATGTCGACTTCGGTGTCGAGCGACTTGTTCTCTTCGACGGTGATGACACCCTCGTTGCCGACCTTCTGCATCGCCTGGGCGATCATCTTGCCGATGGCGGCATCGCCATTGGCCGAGATGGTGCCGACCTGGGCGACCTCGGAGGACGCGGCGACGGGCTTGGCGCGCTTCTCGATGTCCTTGACGACGGCTGCCACCGCGCTGTCGATGCCGCGCTTGAGGTCCATCGGGTTCATGCCGGCGGCAACCGCCTTGGCGCCCTCGCGCACGATGGCCTGGGCCAGCACGGTCGCGGTGGTGGTGCCGTCGCCGGCGAGGTCGTTGGTCTTGGAGGCGACCTCACGCACCATCTGGGCGCCCATGTTCTCGAACTTGTCCTCGAGCTCGATCTCCTTGGCGACGGTGACGCCGTCCTTGGTGATGCGGGGCGCGCCGAACGATTTCTCGATGACGACGTTGCGGCCCTTCGGGCCGAGCGTCACCTTGACGGCGTTGGCGAGAATGTCGACGCCGCGCAGCATGCGATCGCGCGCGTCTCCGGAAAACTTGACGTCCTTGGCAGCCATTTCTGCAATCCCTCGTGTTTCGTGATGTGTCTGTCGCTCGCTCGTCGCATCACGTCCGGGATCCGAAGATCGAACCCGGCGGAATGATGGATGCCCGGATCGCTCGGATCCGGGCACGACAATTCAGCGGCCGTTCAGGCGGGTGGCCTTAGGCCAGAACGCCCATGATGTCCGACTCCTTCATGATCAGGAGCTCTTCGTTGTCGATCTTGACCTCGGTGCCCGACCACTTGCCGAACAGCACGCGGTCGCCGACCTTGAGGTCGATCGGGGTCAGCTTGCCGGTCTCGTCGCGGCCGCCGGGGCCGACGGCGACCACCTCGCCCTGGGACGGCTTTTCCTTGGCGGTGTCCGGAATGATGATGCCGCCCTTGGTCTTTTCCTCGGCGTCGATACGTTTGACCACGACACGGTCATGCAGCGGACGAAATTTGGATTTAGCCATGACGTTTCCCTTTGGAGGCTCGCTTCGGAAGTAGTGGAAGTGGGTGCGGCGGCGCTTCCGTCCACCCCCTCTCCCGAGGATCGAACGGCGCGCTTAGCAATCGGGCTTTCCGAGTGCTAATAGTGGGTCCGGAAATATGGCTTGGCCGCGATCCTGTCAAGCAAAGGTGGTTAAGCGATTGGTGAGGCGGATATAGGATGGTGGCATTGGAAACTTGTTGGGGGCGCCGACGTATCAAAGGACGTCATTGCTCCGGCAGCTTTTTTGCGGTTGGCTGCGGGAGGGGTGCGGCCATGGTCTTGTTCGGGGGAATGCCATGATCAGTTCAGCTCACGCGCGCACGGTTGCCAATCTGGCGGCCGCCTCTTGTCTGGCGCTGCTGCTGGGCGCCTGCGGCGGCGGCATGAGCCTGCCGTCCTTCTCGTCGTCCTCGCCGCCGCCCGAAGCCGAGCCGGGCACTGCCCCGGAAATGCCTGCGACCATTCGCGCCGACGAGATCGTGGGCCGCTGGGGTCTGGCCTCGTTCCAGAACCCGGCCGACCGCGCCCGCACCGAGGCTGCCGCCCGGGCCCAGTGCAAGAACCCTTACGTGATCACCGCCGGCTCCTCCGGCGGCGTGATCATGCATCTGGCTGACCAGGCGACGCCCCAGGAGCTGCGGCTGAAGGGCTCGCCGAGCGGCAAGAACTACATCGGCCCGGCGGGGCCGACCCCGGGCGAGCAGGACCGCGAAATCGTCTCCTTCGACGGCCGCGTCCTGATCACCCGCTTCATCGACAAGGACGCCGCCACCCGCTACGGCAACATGGTCTACGTCCGCTGCGCGCCGCGGGCGTGAGGCGACCTTCGGTCTAACCTCTCGTCATTGCGAGCGAAGCGAAGCAATCCAGATTGTCTCCGCGGAGACGGTCTGGATTGCTTCGTCGCTTTGTTCCTCGCAATGACGGCAAACAAAAACGCCGGCCCAAGGGCCGGCGTTTTGCTATTCCGTAGTCCGCGCTCGCTCAGTCGAACAACGCGTCGATGTCGTCCTGCGAGGCGTGGCCGACGTCGCCGTTGAGCTTCGGACCGTTGAGAAGCTTTTCGTCCTCGCTGCGATTGTCGACCGGCGCCGGCACGTGGGACTTGATCGCGTCGACGCCGCCCCAGATGTCCATCATCGCATTGATATGCTGCTCGATGAACTTCATCGTGGTCATGACCTTGCTGATGCGCTGGCCGGTCAGGTCCTGGAAGTTGCAGGCCTCGAAGATCGAGATGACGCGTTCCTGGATGTCGTCGGCGAGCCGCTTCTGCTGGTCGATCGAGTCCACCTTGGACATCGCGCTGGCGGCCTGGTCGATCGATTCCGCGGCTTCGAGGATCTGCTGCGTCGCCTGCTCGGTGCCGCCGACCACCGCGCCGAGCTCGCCATTGACCTTGGCCATTTCGCCGCCGTCAAAGCTCTTGCCGTGCAGCGTCGCGATCTCGCGCTTGGTGCGGTCGATGGCGTCATGGATCAGGTCGAGCTCGACTTTCAGCTTCTCGCACTGCTCGATCTGCGCACGATAGGTATCGAGCATGGTACGCGCCTCGGAGAGCTCGTGGGCGGTGGAGGCGTCGATCGCCGCCATGGCCGCGCTACCGGACAGCGGGGTAGTGCCCTTCGCCATCTGCGCGCGGATCGCGCGTAGCTCAGCCATAATCTCGCTATGCATCGGGCCTGCCTCTTCGGTTACGTCAAGAATCGGCATCTCGCCACCGACGATGTCCTCGACGCGAAAACGTTTGCGGTGAACAGCCATCAGGATACTCCCCCCACCTCACTCACGCGCCTTTTTAGGCAGAAGCGATTTAACACGAAGTTCACGGCAGGAACTGTTGTGCGGCTGCGCGCGACGGCGCGCAAAGAAGCGATTAACCATGGCCGCGCCGCGTTCATCGAAAATAAAGGCTGATCGCCAAATTGCCGCGCGCTTGACGATGTGGTGAATCCGAATGCCGTTTCTGTTTACCAAACAAAACGGCTTTTGCTCTTTATTGACCACGTCGGGGGCGCGGACCAGCCATCAGCTCTCCACGGCGCGTGTGATCTAGACGAAACAGTACAGAGTACGTCGATGTTCAAGAAAATGTCCGTTGCGCTGCTTGGCAGCGCTTGCACCTTCATCGTCGGCGCGAACGACGCCAGCGCCTTCGACAACACCGTGCCGAACGATCCGCCCGCGGTGCTCTATGCGCCGCAGGCGCCGCCGGCCCCGGTGCGCGTCGCCTCCAATTCGAACATGGGCGGCGGCTTCATCGAGTTCCTGTTCGGCGACGGTCCCGGCCGCGGCCCGGCTTACGCGCCCGAGCAGCCGGTGTATCAGCAGCAGCCGGCTTATTACGATCAGCGCCGCTTGCCGCCGATGGGCGAGCCGCAGATGCAAGGTGGATATCAACAAGGCGGATATCAGCAGGGCGCGCTCCAGCAGGAGGCGGTCGATCCGCGGCAGCGCGCGTTCGACCCGAAATTCGAGAAACAACTCGTTGACTATAGCGGCAAGGAAAGTCCCGGCACGATCGTGGTCGATACGCCGAACAAGTTCCTCTATCTCGTCGAGGGCAACGGCCGGGCGATGCGCTACGGCATCGGCGTCGGGCGCCCCGGCTTCACCTGGTCCGGCGTGAAGTCGATCACGGCCAAGCGCGAATGGCCGGACTGGACGCCGCCGGCGGAAATGATCGCACGTCGCCCCGATCTGCCCCGGCACATGGAAGGCGGTCCCGAAAACCCGCTCGGCGCCCGCGCGATGTATCTGGGCTCGACGCTCTATCGCATCCACGGCTCCAACGAGCCCTGGACCATCGGCACCAATGTTTCCTCGGGGTGCATCCGCATGCGCAACGAGGACGTCATCGATCTCTATGGCCGCGTCAATGTCGGCACCAAGGTCGTGGTGATGTGAAGCGTCATGCGCTCGATGCAGCGATTAAATCCGATTGCCGCGCCGACCCGAAATGCGCGGCATCCAGGCGGGCGCTGCCGCCGCCGAACGTCTGCCTGAAGGGTCTATGATTGCTGACGGTGCCGCAACCCGAGACGAGTGACGGCCGAGCGGCGACGACGAGTTGACGAGGCCGGATGCGGTGCGCGAGCCGAGCGGTTCAAGCGCCGCACCGACAGCTCCGCCTTCCTGATGCGCTCGTGCAGTCCCTCCAACTCGTACAATTCGGTGATGAGATGTGTTGTGACGTCGCTCAGGCTTGCAATGCGCTGCTGAAGTGGACTCATTCTCGAAACCCCCGACTTTAGCCAAGAGAGGCAGCCACGACGTGTGGCAAGCAACGTGTTCTTCCAGTTGAACACCCATGTCCAAATTTGGAAATCCGGGAGTCTACGTGCTGCACGTGTCGGAGAGCGATTTTGTTGTGTATGGTGAAGTCAGGCGCGTCTCGTGACGTTCTGCTCAGTGCTCTCCGACAAGCGCCGCATGCACTAGTCATATTATATCGAATGGCCTCCTTGCAGGTGATGGCCGAGCGGACGCTTGAGCTCTGCCTCGAAAGAAATCGGCCGCCCGGAGGCGGCCGTTCCACGTCTGTCGCTCGAATTGCCTAGGCGTAATCGCTGCCGCCATCGTCGCCGCCGCCGAAGTCGCTGTCGTCGGCCATGTCGACGTTGTCGTCGTGATCGTCGTCGTAGTCCTGATCGTTGTTGTCCCGATCGTTCGACGCCTGGTCGGAGAAGCCCTGGCGGGAATCGCGGTTCGCGCCGATGTCGTCAAGGCCGGCATCGCGCGCAAGCGAGCCGCCGGACTGGTCGCTGCCGCCCCAAGGGCTTCCACCAGCGCCGCGGTCGCCGAGGGCATTGGCGTCGCCGAAGGCCTGCTGGTGTGATCCGCCCATCATGCCGCGGATGCTGGACAGCAGCAGCGAACCGCCGACGACGCCGGCCGCGGCCGCCGCGGCCGTGCCAAGAAACGAGCCGCCGCCACCGCCGACCGGCGGAGCGCCATAGCCCTGGCCTTGACCGTAAGCCTGTCCGTAGGGCGGCGCGCCGTAACCCGGCTGGCCCTGCTGCATCGCTCCGCCGCTGTTCCAGACGGGCCGCTGCTCGCGCGGCGGCACGTTCGGAACCGAGCTGCGCGACGGGCCGCCGCCGAACAGCGTGTCGCGCATGGTGTCGAGGAAGCCGCCGGACTGTGCGGGCTCGGGCGCACGGGCCGCTTCCAGCTCCTGGATGCGGGCATTCGCGCGCTTCAGCGCCTCGTCCTGCACCAGCGTCGTCTGGACCAGCGCATAGACCGCGCCGGGCGCCTTGCGCAGCCCGTCGGAGATGGCGGCGATCGCGTCGGGATCGCGCGGTGCATTTTCCAGTTTCGAAAGCCGGTCAAAAAGGTCGTCGACGAGCTGGCGTTCCTGCGGCGTCATGATCTGTCTCCTGAGCGCAAAACCAAGCGCGCAGGAGATGTAGGGTTCCATTGTGGCCCCAACAGTGCCGGCCGGATTAAATTTCGGTATGCGACAACCTGCCTCGCGGCTTGTTTTTCGCGGCTTCACCCCAGCGTGGCGCGGCTGTCCGCGAGCAGGTGCGCGAAGGCTTCGCCCGAGAGATAGGCGTGCTCGCGTTCGCGGACATCCGTCATGGGGTCGAGGCCGGCGAGGACATCGTCGACGAAGCCGGGATGGCACATCACGAGGCCGCCATCCGGCAAGCCTTCCAGGAATTGCCGCATCAGCTCGCCAAAATCGACCGCCCGCGTGAAGTCATAGGCGCCGGCAAAGCCGGGATTGAAGCTGAGGCCGGCGCGGCCGGCGCGGCGGCGGAATTGCGCGCTAAGAATGTCGAGCACCATGGCCTTGGGGGAAGCCAGCCGCTGCGCCAGCGGCAGGTCGCGACCGCCCTGGCGCACCCAGGCGTTCGGCGCGGCATCAACGACCGCATCGACGAAGCCGTCGCGCACCTGCGGATAGAGTTGCACATGCTGATGGCCGTCGACGAAGTCGGGCGCGCGGCCGAACGCCTCCGCGAAGGCGGCCAGCTGCGCCTTCACCTCGTTGCGGAAGAATTCGCGGTCGAGCCGACGCAGCATTCCGGCGCGCAGCAGCTTGGGAAACGGCATGAACATGTCGCCGTCCAGCGGGCGGAAGTGCATGGTCAGGGGGCGGAACGGCGCCGACAGCGTCACGTGCAATCCGATCGCGCAGCGCGGGCTCGCCGTCGCGGACGCCTGGAGCGCCTCGATCTCACTGCGTTCGATTGCCGGACCCACCATCATCACCGAGGTGGCGTTGAGGCGGCCACGCTCGATCAGGTCGCGGATGGCGCGGTTGACGCCCGGGCTGATACCGTAATCGTCGGCGCAGAGCCAGATCCGCCGCAGGTCCGCGGCCGCGCTCATTCAGCCGCCGTCCTCTTCGCGGCGTCGTCAGCCTTGTCAGTCTCGAAGTGCTTTTCACTGTGCTCGGCGACGAAGTAGATCGGGCGCGCCTTCAGCTCGGAGAGGATCTTGCCGATATATTCGCCGACGATGCCGATCATGATGAGCTGCACGCCGCCGATCGTCATCAGGCCGATCACGAGCGAAGGATAGCCGGGTACCTGCTTGCCGGTCGTGAACACCTCCCAGAGGATCGAAAGGCCGAACAGGAAGGCGCCTCCGGCGAGAATGACGCCGAGCAGACTGGCGAAGCGCAAGGGCGCCACCGAAAACGAGGTCAGGCCCTCGATCGACAGGCCAAGCAGGCTTGCGGCGTTGAAGGTGGTGACGCCATGGGCGCGCGCCGAGGGCTCGTAATCGACACGGATCTGGCGGAATCCGATCCAGCTGGCGAGGCCTTTGAAGAAGCGGTTGCGCTCGGGCAATTGCCTGAGCGCGGCGACAGCGCGCGGGGAGAGCAGGCGGAAGTCGCCGGCGTCCTCGGGAATCTTCTGGCGTGCGCCCCAATTGATCAGCGCATAGAAGCCGTGCACGGCGACGCGGCGCAGGAAGGTCTCGTTGTCGCGATGCGCCTTGGCGGTGTAGACGACGTCATAACCGTCTTCGATCCAGTGCCGCACCAGCTGTTCGATCAGGGCCGGCGGATGCTGGCCGTCACCGTCCATGAACATGACGGCGCCGAGCCGGGCATGGTCGAGGCCGGCCATCAGCGCCGCCTCCTTGCCGAAATTGCGCGACAGCGACACCACCTGGACGTCGATCGCGTCGGCCGGCAGGCTACGTGCGATCGCCAGCGTCGCATCTTTGCTGCCGTCGTCGACATAAACGATCTCGCAAGACAGCCGATAGCGCTCCCGCAAGGTCCTTGCGAGATCGCAGATGCGCTGATGCAGGGCGGCGAGGCCCGCCGCCTCGTTGTAGACGGGGACGACTATCGACAGTCCCTTCGCGGCGGCGCTGGCCGCATTGGTCGTCATGCCTGATACGTCAGAGCCCAGCGTCATCGATCAAGGTTCCAGAGGCGTTCAAAGTCATCTCAACAGCATATGGTAGCTGCGGTTTGCTGTCGCTACGCTGAACGGACCTGAGACTCACCGCCGCAGGAACGCCTCGAGCTTCGCGAACAGCGGGTTCTTCCGGTCGAACACGTAGTCGAGCGAGACCACCGAGACGGTCTCGGCGCCATGCTCGCGCAGGAAGCTCGCCAGCGCATAGAGCTGCCCCGGTGGGCAGTGCAACGTCAGCATGCCTGACGAGGTCGGTCCGCCGAACGGGGCCTCGACGCCGAACCGGCTATGGGCTTCGCCGAGCAGGGCGGCATCGCATTGCCGGAAGCGGGTGCGGACCTCGCGGTATTTGTTGGCCCGCGCCCTTGCCGCGATGTGATCGAGGATGATGCGCGCTGTCTCCCGCGCCTGCGGCGACCAATCGGCCTCTTTCGAGGCGACCAGATTGGCCTGGCTGCGCAGGATCACGCCGTCGTCGAGCACCCGCAAGCCGTTGGCGGCGAGCGTCGCGCCTGTCGTGGTGATGTCGACGATCAGCTCGGCGCTGCCGGCCGCAGGTGCGCCTTCGGTCGCGCCTGCGCTTTCGACGATGCGGTAATCGGTGATGCCGTGGGTCTGGAAGAACGCCCGGGTGAGATTGACGAACTTGGTCGCGACCCGCATCCGCATGTGGTGCTGCTCGCGGAAGCCGGTGGTGACGTCGTCGAGGTCGGCCATGGTGCGGACGTCGATCCAGGCCTGCGGCACCGCGACGACGACGTCGGCAAAGCCGAAGCCGAGCCCGTCGATCAGCGACACGCGGTTGTCGGCATCGGCAATGTTCTCGCGCACCAGGTCTTCCCCGGTGACGCCGAGATGCGCGAAGCCGCGGGACAATTGCGATGCGATCTCGCTCGCCGAGAGATAGGCGACCTCGACATTGTCCAGCCCTGCGATGGTGCCGCGATAGTCGCGGGCGCCGCCGGCCTTCGACAGCTTGAGGCCGGCACGGGCGAAGAAGGCCTCGGTGTTTTCCTGCAGGCGGCCCTTGGAAGGAACGGCCAGAACGAACGGCGCGCTCATGACTTAAGCTCCCACCTTGCGGCCGATCCGGTTCAGCGCATCCACCCAGACCGAGAAGCCGACTGCGGGAATAGGTTCAGCCGATCCGAGCTGGGTCATCAGCCCGTCATAGCGGCCGCCGGCGACCAGCGGCTCGGCGCCGTTGCCCCGGTGATGCAGCTCGAATTCGAAGCCGGTGTAATAGTCGAGGCCGCGTCCGAACGCGGTCGAAAAGCGCGTCTGCTTCACGTCGATGCCGCGCGCGGCCATGAAGCCGACCCGGCTTTCGAACTGGTCGATGGCCGCAGCAAGGTCGAGCTTGGCATCAATGGTGAGCGCGCGCAGCGCGGCGATGGCATCGTCGGGATTGCCTGCTATCGACAGGAAGCGCTTGAGCACGGTGATCGCCTCGCGCGGCAGCGCGCCGCCCTTCAGCGTCGATTGCTCGAGGAAGCGGTCGGCGATCTCGGCCGTGGTGCGGCCGCCGACATTGGTGGTGCCGGCGATCGACATCAGGTCGGTGACGAAGGCGAGCGCCGCCTTGCGGTCGGAGCCGGCAAGGGCTGCGAGCACGCCCTGATATTCGCTGCGCGTCGCGGTGGTTGCCGCCGCCAGCCGCTCCAGATCCTGCTCCAGGCTGATCTTGCGGTTGAAATCCTTGACCAGGCGGCGGCGCCAGACCGGATAGAGATCGAGCGCATCGAGCAGCGCGTTGAACAGCGCCACGTCGCCGGTGCGGATCTCGACGTCGCGGACGCCGAAGGCGGCCGTCGCCTCCAGCGCCAGCGCCAGCATCTCGGCGTCAGCCGCGGCGCGGTCCTGGCGGCCGAACGATTCGATGCCGGCCTGTAGGAATTCGCTGGCCTGGCCGCTGCGGTAACGAAACACCGGGCCAAGATAGCTGAACCCGGCCGGCTGGCCGGCGCGGCTGGAGGCGAGGTAGTCGCGGGCGACCGGAATGGTCAGGTCCGGGCGCAGGCAGAGCTCCTCGCCCGTGAGGTCCGTGGTCAGATAGAGGCTCTTGCGGATGTCCTCGCCGGAGAGGTCGAGGAACGGCTCGGCCGGTTGCAGGATCGCCGGCTCGGCCCTGACATAGCCGGCCTGCGCGAACGACAACAGCAGCGTATCCGCCCAGGCGGCGGAGCCGGCAGCATTTGAGGTGGCAGTCGCGGTCATGACAGAGGTCCATCGTCCCGGTGGAACCGGGCAGGGCAAGGGGAAGGCAGGAGTTGCGCAGCCCTTAGCATGGCCCGAAAGCGGTTTCGACCTCCAAAGGATCAATCGCTTAACGGTCGCCCAACTCATCGTCATGGCCGGGCTTGTCCCGGCCATGACGGCCTCCTGCGTTCGCAAATACGATCGCTCAGCGAACGCTAGGCGTTCTTGCCTCCCCAATCGCCCAGCACCGCCTGCACCAGCGCCAGCGCCGCCACGGCGGCCGTGTCGGCCCGCATGATCCGGGGGCCCAAGGCCAGCCGGAGGATCTTGGGCTGCCGCAGCAGCAGGGCCCGCTCTTCCTCGGCAAAGCCGCCTTCGGGGCCGATCAGGACGTCGATACCCTGGCCGGCCGCGCGCGCGGCTTGCAGGCTCTGGACCGGGTTTTCGACGTCCGCGGCCTCATCGCAGAAGATCAGCAGGCGGTCGGTCGGGCGCTGGCTGAGGAAGCGCTCCAAGGCGACCGGCTCGGCGACATTGGCGATGCTCAAAATGCCGCATTGCTCGGCGGCCTCGACGACATTGGCCCGCATCCGCTCGGTGTTGACCCGCGAGGCCTGGGTGAACCGGGTCAGGACCGGATGCAGCGCGGCGGCGCCCATCTCGATGGCCTTCTGGACCATGTAGTCGAGCCGGGCATGCTTCAGCGGGGCGAAGACGTAAGCGAGGTCGGCTAGCCGGTCCTGGGGCCGGGTCTGCTGGAGGATGAGAAGGCCGTCCGGTCGCTTGCGGCCTTCAATGGCGGCCTGCCACTCGCCGTCGCGGCCGTTGAACGCCAAAACCTCGGCCCCGGCGGCAAGCCGCAGCACGTTGCCGAGATAATTGCTCTGGTCGCGGTCGAGCGCGACCCTGGCGTCCTGGGCAAGGGGGGCGTCGACGAACAGGCGGGGGGCGCGAAAATCGTGGGAGGGCATCGTTCAAAAGTCCAATTCGGCGCCGTTATTAACCGAAAGCGGCCATTTTGGGGGTAAATATTGCCAGACCGCTGCGTCGGCGCGCCGCGCTCTTGCCCTATTCGGCGGGTTGTTAAGCGCCGGCGGGAATCGTAAAATCGCGAGCACGCTGGTTGCGCTTCTATTGGGAAGACGCTGGGCCCCGTAAGCTCCTGCCGGAGAGACTTTCTTGATGATCCGTCATTTGATGGTTCCGATCGCTGCCGCCATGGTCACCATGGGTGCCGCGGGGGCTTATGCGCAAAGCGCGTTCCCCGCGCCCCTGCCCAATCAGGCTCCCGCCAGTTCGGCGTTTCCTCCAGTGAACGGTTCGGCGCCGACCGCCTCGGTTGGTGCGGCTCCGCAATCGTCATTTCCCGTGAACGGCGCCGCGCCGATCGGTGGTCCCGGTGCTTTCGGCGCGGCTCCGCCGACGCAAGCCGGCCCCGGCGAGGACTGCATGAAGGCGTTCATGCCGTTGCGCGAAGAGGCCGAGAAGCGCGGCAAGCTGATCAAGGCCGCGAGCGACCGTCACGCGCCGCCGGACGAGGCCTGCAAGCTGATCCGCAATTTCAGCCAGGCCGAGACCAAGATGATCAAGTACATCGAGGGCAACGCCGCCAAATGCGGAATCCCGCCGCAGGTCGGTGCTCAGATGAAGGATGGTCACAAGAACACCGAGGCCATGGCGATCAAGGTCTGCAACGTCGCGACGCAGATGCAGCAGCAGCAGGCACGCCCCGCAGGCCCGTCGCTGAGCGAGGTGCTGGGGTCGGGCTCGGCGCCTGAGGCCAATGCCGGCAAGAAGGGCGGCAGCACCTTCGACACGCTCAACGGCAACGTCCTCACCCGATGAGCGACACATCCGCCCGCGTTGCCGATTCCACCGGCAACTGGGTCGATACGCTCGCGCCGCCATGGGCGCGGCCTTACCTCCGATTGTCCCGCTTCGATCGTCCGATCGGCTCCTGGCTGCTCTTGATGCCATGCTGGTGGTCGGCGGCGCTCGCGAGCGGCATGGCGCATGACGTCCGCGGACTGCCGCTCACCATCGTGCTGTTCTTCATCGGCGCCTTCGTCATGCGCGGAGCGGGCTGCACCTGGAACGACATCACCGATCGCGACCTCGATGACAAGGTCGAGCGCACCCGCTCGCGGCCGCTGCCGTCGGGGCAGGTGAGCACGAAGCAGGCGCTGGCCTTCATGGTCGTGCAGGCGCTGATCGGCCTTCTGGTGCTGCTGCAGTTCAACCGCTTCGCGATCGCGACCGGCATCGCATCGCTCCTGATCGTCGCGATCTATCCCTTCATGAAGCGGATCACCTGGTGGCCGCAGATCGTGCTCGGGCTTGCCTTCTCCTGGGGCGCGTTGATGGGATTTGCCGTCACCTTCGGCCGCATCGACCTCACCGCGCTGGTGCTCTATGCCGGCGCGATTTCCTGGGTGATCGGCTATGACACGATCTACGCGCATCAGGACGCCGAGGACGACGCGCTGATCGGTATCAAGTCCACCGCACGCCTGTTCGGCGCCCATACGCACCAGGCGCTGATCCTGTTCTACGGGTTGTCGGTGATGCTGATCGGCGTCGCGCTGGCCTCAGGTGAGGCGCGCTGGCCGGCCTGGCTCGGGCTCGCCGCCTTCGCCGCGCATCTGGCGTGGCAGATCGTGCGTTTGCGGATCGAGGATCCCGAGCTGTGTCTGCGCCTGTTCAAGTCGAACAAGCATGCGGGCTTGCTGCTGTTCGCGGGATTGCTCGCGGACGCGGCGATGCGGTCGGCGTGACGCGACTGCGTAGGGTGGATTAGCGAAGCGTAATCCACCAACTTCTATCCGAGTGGAAAGCAAAGAGGTGGGTTACGCCGAGCGATTGCGCTCCGCGCTATCGCAGGGCTAACCCACCCTACGGCACCGTCAATTCCGCGCGATGATCTCGCGTTCTTCGCGATGAACCGGCAGCTCGCGCGCCACACCCGGGCGCCTGCGCATCAAGAATTTCGGGCGGCGGGCGCGTATCGCATTGGCGCGGCGGCGGCGGGCTGCAGGCTTGCACGCGCCTTCATCGAGTTGCGGCAGCGCGAACAGCTCGCTCCAGATCGCCCAGGCCTCATTGAGCTCGTCGCCATCGGCCCCGACCAGCAGCGGCACGGAGAGCGAGGGATCGCGATGCACGAGGACGAGGGCTTGTGCCTCGTCGTTGCCGCGCAGCGCGACGCCGATGAAGTCGCTGACGCGGACGTTGATCGCCATCTGCATGCCGCGGACGGCACGGCGCAGCACGACACGTTCGCGATGAAGCTCGATCTGCCTGACATATCCGTCGGCGCGCGGGTCATGCGCATCGAAGCGGACCGGAAGGGAAAGAGGGTCGAGCCGCAGAGAGCGGCTCGACCCGGCGGGGTTGACCCCGCATGTTGCTGTTTGACGCCTCACGGCTTTCGTTCTCCCCGCCGGGATTATGTTCCCGGTCGATGCGAGGACCTTAGCGCGCGCTCTTCCGAAACCGCTTAAAAAGGCTGGTTAACCCACCGTCACTGCTCCTCATGATTGACAAGACCTTGGCGCGCATGATTGACGAGACGTTGCGCCGATGGTGCGAATCTGAGCTTTTGGCGGGCTGAAAATGCTTGAAGTCCGCGCGATCAGGGCACATCTGTGGGTTCCGGCCCCGCACCCCGCCCCAACAGGATTTCGTTCGTGAACTCTTCACCATCCGCAAGCTCGACCACAGCCCATCGCGACCTGTTCGATCAGTCCGCGCTCTCCGATCTCGCGCAGCGGCTGGTCGAGGCGGCCAAGCGCGCGGGCGCGGACGCAGCCGACGCGGTCGCGGTGCGCGGCGTCTCGCAAGGCGTCGAGGTGCGCGACGGGCGCGTCGAGGAATCCGAGCGCTCGGAGGGCGACGATGTCGGCCTGCGCGTGCTGGTCGGCCAGCGCCAGGCGGTGGTCTCGACCAACGACGTCAGCGGCGATGCCGTGACCAAGCTTGCCGAACGCGCGGTCGCGATGGCGCGCGTCGCGCCCGACGACAAATATGTCGGCCTCGCCGATCCCGCGCTGCTCGCGCGCGACTTCCCCGATCTCGATCTGCTCGATCCCGACGTGCCCGCCACCAGCGAGCTCGAGCGTCGCGCGCTCGCGGCCGAAGCTGCCGCGCTCGGCGTGAAGGGCGTGACCAAATCCGGCGGCGCTTCGGCCTCCGCCGGGATCGGCGGCATGGTGCTCGTCACCTCGACCGGCTTCCACGGCTCTTATCTCCGCTCCAGCCAGGGGATCTCGGCCACCGCCATCTCGGGCGAGGGCACCGGCATGGAGCGCGACTACGATTTCACCTCGGCACCGCACGCCGCCGATCTGTTGTCGCCTGAGGTCGTCGGCCGCTCCGCCGGCGAGCGCACCGTGGCGCGCTCCAATCCGCGCAAGGTCGAGACCTGCAAGGTGCCGGTGGTGTTCGATCCGCGCGTTGCCGGCTCGCTGGTCGGACATGTCGTCGGCGCCATCAACGGCGCCTCGATCGCGCGCAAGACCAGCTTCCTGAAGGACAAGCTCGGCCAGCAGCTGTTTGCGAAGAACATCCGCATCATCGACGATCCCCTGCGCAAGCGCGGCCTGCGCTCGCAGACCTTCGACGCCGAGGGCGTCGCGGTGAAGAAAACCGCGCTGATCGACGAGGGCGTGCTGACGACTTGGCTGCTCGATTGCGCCACCGCGCGCGAGCTCGGCCTCGCCACCACCGGCCACGCCCATCGCGGCGTCTCCTCCTCGCCCTCGCCGGGGCCCTACAATCTGCATCTCGAACCCGGCACACCGAGCCCCGCCGAGCTGATCTCCGACATCAAGCAAGGCTTCTACGTCACCGATCTGATCGGCTCCGGCGTCAACGGCGTTACCGGCGATTACAGCCGCGGCGCCTCCGGCTTCTGGATCGAGAACGGCGAGATCACCTATCCCGTCAGCGAGGTGACGATCGCCGGCCATCTGTTCGAGATCTTCAAGTCAATGCAGCCCGCGAACAATCTCGAGTTCCGCTACGGCATCAATGCGCCGACGGTGCGCATCGAGGGTTTGACCCTTGGCGGACGTTGACGCGAACGACACGATCCTGACGCGCGACGCCGCGCTGCTGCAGGACACGGTGCGAGAAGCGGGCGCGCTGGCGCAGTCGATGTTCCGCACTGAGCTGAAGAAGTGGACCAAGGGCGCCTCCTCGCCGGTCTCGGAAGCCGATATCGCCGTCAACGATCTGCTCGAAACGCGCTTGCGCAGCGCGACGCCGGATTATGGCTGGCTCTCGGAGGAGAGCGCCGATGACGCAGCCCGGCTGTCGCGGCGGCTGACCTGGATCGTCGATCCCATCGACGGCACTCGCAACTACCTCAGCGGCCATGACGATTGGTGCGTCAGCGTCGCGCTGGTCGAGGATGCCTCGCCCGTGCTGGCCGCGGTGTTCGCGCCGACCAGCGGCGAGTTCTTCTTCGCCGCGCGCGGCCGAGGCACGACGCTCAACGCCGTCCCGGTGCGGGCGACCTCCGGAGCCGAACTGGACTTTGCCCGCGTCGCCGGCCCCAAACCCCTGGTCGAGCGCCTGAAGCCGTCACTCGGCGACATCAAGCTGCATCCGCGAATCGGCTCGCTGGCGCTGCGCCTGTGCCGGGTCGCCCATGGCGCGCTGGATGCGGCTTTTGCGGGGGGCAACAGCCATGATTGGGACCTTGCGGCGGCCGATTTGATCGTGCAGGAAGCCGATGGTAGGATGAGCGACCTCTCCGGAGAACCCATCCTCTATAACCGCCGGGAAGTGGCGCACGGAGTGCTGGTGGCAGCGGGGCGCGATCGTCATGCGGGCATTGTCGCGCATTTTCGAAACCGCCCCTTGGCCTGAAGCGCTCGTCGTCGTGCCTGTCGAACATTGCTTTGCCGGGCAGCCCGTTAGGAACAGAACTGATGCCAGATAGTGCCCCGCAACAACTGCTTCACCTCGTGATCGGCGGCGAGCTCGTCGATCTCGAGCAGAACATCTTCAAGAATCTCGACGACGTCGAGATCGTCGGCCTCTATCCGAATTATGCGACCGCCCACGCCGCCTGGCGGGCCAAGGCGCAGAGCACGGTCGACAATGCGCAGATGCGCTATTTCATCGTCCATCTCCATCGGCTGCTCGACCCGAATCAAGAACCGGCGCGTTGAAAAGACTGCTTCGCAATACGCTGCGAAGCAGCTGGTTTCAGCGTGCCGTCGGGGTTCTGGCGGCCGAATATCTGCGTCTGGTCTGGCGGACCAACAAATTCACGTTCGATCCGCCCGACGTCTATGAACGCGTCGAGCCGCAGATCCCCGCGATCTTCGCGTTCTGGCACGGCCAGCATTTCCTCACCCCCTTCATCAAGAACAAGGAATCCTACCGGGCCAAGGTCCTGATCTCCCGTCACCGCGACGGCGAGTTCAACGCCATCGCGGTGGACCGGCTCGGCATCGGCCTGATCCGCGGTTCCGGCGACCATGGCAGCGCCTTCCACCGCAAGGGCGGGGTCGGCGCCTTCAAGGAAATGGTGCGGACGCTCCAGGACGGTTGTAATGTCGCGCTGACCGCCGATGTCCCCAAGCGCGCGCGCGTGGCCGGGCTCGGCATCATCATGCTGGCACGGGAATCCGGGCGGCCGATCATGCCTTTCGCGATGGCGACCAGCCGCTTCATCCGGCTGAAGAATTGGGACCGCACCACCATCAATCTGCCATTCGGGCGGGGCGCCTTGGTCGGCATCAGGGAAATCCACGTTCCCGCGGATGCCGACGCCGCCACGATGGAAGCGTTGCGGCTGGAGCTGGAAGAGACGTTGAACGAGGCGACCCGCCGCGCCTATGCGCAACTCGGCCGCCCGGGGCCGCAAGATGCCTAAATCGCTGCCCATTGCGCTGCCGATGACGCTGCGGATGTATCGGCGCCTGGCCTCCGGCCTGGTGCCGCTTGCGCCTGCGCTGATCAAGCGGCGGCTCAGGCAGGGCAAGGAAGACCCCGCGCGCGTCGGCGAGCGGCGCGGCCTGTCGCGGGACGTGCGGCCGCATGGTCCCCTGGTCTGGATCCACGGTGCCAGTGTCGGCGAGGTCCTGGCCGCGGGGGCGCTGATCGAACGTTTGCGCGATCTCAATCTGCGCATCCTGCTCACCTCGGGCACCGTCACCTCGGCCGCGGTGGTCGCCAAGCGATTTCCGCCCGACGTCATCCATCAATACGTGCCGTATGATTCGCCGCGTTACGTCGCGCGTTTCCTGGACCATTGGAAGCCGTCGCTGGCGCTGTTCATCGAATCCGATTTGTGGCCGAACCTGATCCTCGCCGGCGCGGCACGCCGGGTGCCGATGGTGCTGATCAACGGGCGGATGTCGCCACGCTCCTTTCCGCGCTGGCAGCGCATGCACGGCACCATCTCGGCGCTGCTGTCGCGCTTCGATATCTGTCTGGCGCAGTCGAAGACCGACGCCGAGCGCTTCTCTGCGCTCGGCGGCCGCGACGTCGTCACGACAGGGAATCTCAAGCTCGACGTGCCGGCGCCGCCCGCCGATCCCGGCAAGCTCGAGCGGCTGATGGCGATGACGCGCGGGAGGCCGATCATCGTCGCGGCCTCGACCCATCCGGGCGAGGACGAGATGCTGGTCGCGGCGCATCGCAGCCTGGTCGGCTTCTTCCCGCAGCTCCTCACAATGATCGTGCCGCGCCATCCCGATCGCGGCTCTTCGATCGCAGGCCTTGTCACGGCCTCGGGCCTGACGCCGGCGTTGCGCTCGCGCGAGGAGCTGCCGACCGCAACGACCGACATCTATATCGCCGACACCATGGGCGAGCTCGGCCTGTTCTATCGCCTCTCGCCAATCGTGTTCATGGGCGGATCGCTGATCCGCCATGGCGGGCAAAATCCGATCGAGGCGATCAAGTTAGGGGCCGCCATCGTTCATGGTCCGCACGTGTTCAACTTCGCCGATGTCTTCGCGGCGCTCGATGCGAGCGGCGCGGCGCGGCAGGCCGACACGCAGGAATCGCTGGTCAAGCAGCTCGGCCAGTTGCTGGCCGATCCCGCCCTGCGCGAGAAGATGCAGCGCGCAGGCACCGGCGTGGTCGAGCAGCTCGGCGGCGCGCTGGATCGCACCATGACGGCGCTCGAGCCCTATCTGCTGCAATTGCGGATCGAGATGGGGGCTGCCAATGCGTGAGCCGGCCTTCTGGTACCGGCCACGCTCTCTTCCGTCGTATGCGTTATGGCCGCTCGGAGCGCTCTACGGCGCGATTGCCGAACGGCGCATGCTGCGCCAGGGCGCGGACGCCGGCCTTCCCGTGATCTGCGTCGGCAATTACCATGTCGGAGGCGCCGGCAAGACCCCGACCGTGCTGGCGCTGACCAAGCTGCTGCGCGAGCTTGGCGAGACGCCGGTGGTGCTCAGCCGCGGCTATGGCGGGCGTCTGAAAGGCCCAGTCATGGTCGGCCGCGAACGCCACACCGCTGCCGATGTCGGCGACGAACCCTTGATGATGGCGCGCGACGTCCCGGTCGCGGTCGCGCGCGATCGCCTCGACGGGGTCGCGCTGGCGAAGTCGCAGGGCGCGACCGTGATCGTGATGGACGACGGTTTTCAGAATCCGCGCCTACTCAAGGACGCCTCGTTGATCGTGATCGACAGCGAGCGCGGCCTCGGCAACGGCAAGGTGTTTCCCGCCGGCCCCTTGCGCGCGCCGCTGCAGGCCCAGCTTGCGCGCACCGACGCGCTGGTCTTGATCGGCGACGGCCGCGCCGCCAACGATGTCGCCGCCGAGCTCGCCAAGCGCAACAAGCCCGAGCTGCGCGCACGGTTGATGCCGGATGCGGCCTCGCTCGCGCGGCTGCTCGGCCAGAAGGTCTTCGCCTTCGCCGGCATCGGCGATCCCGAACGCTTCTTCCGCACCCTTCGAGCCTGCGGCATCGAGGTCGCGCGCACGCGCGCCTTCGCCGATCATCACATGTTCTCGGGCGACGAGATCTCGGCCCTTACGGCGGAGGCCCAGCGCGAGCAGCTCACGCTGGTGACGACGGAAAAGGACCTCGCACGCCTGCGCGGCAGAGAGGATGTGCCTGACGACATCGTGCCGTTTGCCGTCCAGCTCGAGTTCGACGACCCGGACGCGCTGCGGCGGCTCATCAGCGATCATCTCTACAAGGCGCGCGAGCGACGATTCAGCAGGCGATGATCTCGCAGAGAGGCAAGGCTATTCCGCGAAGATTGCGCCTCGCTCCCCTGCGCGAAGGCAACGTGTGATGGAGAATTAATTAGCGCGATGCGATGTGTGAACCGAGCTGTCATGTCGCGGCTGACAAAGTCTCTTCCGCAAATTCGGGAGTTGATGTAGCCTTCCATGAGAGCCGTCACCGGGACGTGCCGAACTTCCGGAAATCATCGGCGGCGTTTATGCCCACGGCGGGCAGTGTATCTTCATCATTTCAGATGCGACGGCCGTAACGACAGCTCGGAACGGCAGGAAGAGGTATTGCTAAGAGTTCAGAGGAGAACATGCCATGCATTTTTGCCTCACCGGACAATACACGCCACACGCGCTCAACGCCATCCTGGAAAATCCCACGACCAATCGCCAGGAAGCGGCCAGGAAACTTATCGAGGCGGCCGGCGGAAAGCTGATTTCGATGTACAGCGTTGCGACCGACGGCCCAGGCGTTCTGGTGATTTTCGATGTGCCTGATCCGGGTGCGGCTCCGGCCATTTCCGGACTGACCGTTACGGCAGGCACCCTGCAGAACGTGAAACTGACTCGGTTGTTCACGCAGGACGAGATCAAGCAGGTTCGCCAGAACGCGGCGAAGCTGCGTTCTTCGTATACGCCGCCCGGAGGCTGATATCCGGACCTAGAGCGAAGCCGCCGCAGGCGTTGCAGGCGGCGGCAACGCTCACATCCCAGAAACAATCACGTCTGCAAGCCGAAGCGAGGCGAAGGTCTGGCGTCCATCGACGGACGTTGCAGTCCGGCGCGTGCTGCGTCCGGTGCCAAGGGGCGGATTGAACGTGCTTGCCGGCGGCCTCGGTCCCCCACGGCGATCGTGCTTCAGCAGTCGGTTATGCTCACCACGCCCCGGCGGCCATCATTCCGATAATGGTCAGGCACGAGAGGCAGGCCACCATGACAGTATAGTATTCGGGTGTATTCATTGCAGGCTCCCAAACTGTCGCCAATTGCTTGGTCATTGCTACGCGGGAGAGGTTGCCCGCCGTCGGGCCGCTTCAGTACGGCGCGCGGTGATCGGGTCTGCGATGTATGTCCGTCTCGTCATCGTCACCCCGATCTGCAGGATGATGATCCACGTCCAGAGCTTGAGCGCGTTCAGTTGCGATCAGAAGCTGTTTCCGCATTTCAGCAAGACGGCGCGGCAATATTCACGATAGAGCAACTCTAATATGGCGGGCATGATCACCCCCATCGTTTGACTTGATATTCCGACGCGAATTTTCGCGGTGAACGTAGCCCTCAAATTGACTCTTCGATATGAGCCCGTTCACAGACTGCGCCAATTCCAAAGCTCAATGGCCGTTTGGTTGACTTGATTGTCTGTGCGATAAAAGGAGCAGGGCCAGTTACCTAACATGCAACTATAGCAGCCCTCTGTTTCACCGAGACTTCGTCGAACAACTTAAGGGCGCCGAATCGCAACAAAGAATCCAACCACAGCGCGAAATGACTAACCACTGAGTGCACGCGCTGTTCGATGCAACGCGGAGCGGCGTGGCGGAGATCATCGGTAGTGAGGCTGGCAAATCAGGCGCGCGAGCCGCGATTCGGCGCGCGATGATAGCAGGGGCGGCAAAGCTGCCCGTTGTACGGTCTCAGCTCGGGAAGCATGCCCGGCCGGTCAGTGTCATCGGGGACAGGTTGAGGATCTGCGGAAACTCAAACGAATAATTCGCGCTGACCTGGTTGCCACACGTCGCCGTGGAATAGGTGAACGTCCCCGCGGGGAGCGTGAGGCCGAAGGCCTGCTGGGCAGCGTAGCTCGTGATGGTGTTGCTGCTCGAGCAGAGCGTGGTGTTGACGGTGGCGCAGCGCGCCGCCATTTCGCTGCCATGCTGGATTCCCAGCTGAGTCCAGAACAGCAGTCCGCATTCGATGATGCCAAATATGAAAAGGAAGAACACGGGAGCGGTCAGCGCAAATTCCAGCGCCGACGTACCCCGAGTGTCGCGCCATAGTGCCGTGAGTTTCACTGCAACCTCGCAGTGGATTGCGCGGTGTAAGTGTAGGTGGCCGCCACGACCTGGTAATCGATGATCGTATAATACGTCGCCCGCGCCGAGACCGTCGTATATGTTCCGGCCTGCGCACCGCCGGTGCAGACCGTTCCGCAGGTGGCGGCGCTGACTCCCGCACTCGTTGGACAACCGCAAAATTGGACCGGCGGAGGTGAAGCGGTGATGTTCGTCGCATTGGTGGCACTTGCGACGGCGTTCGAAATGCCGCTGGCGTCGAAGCCGCGCGCAATCGCGTATTGGGCTCCCGCTTGTGCGGCATTCTCGACCTGCATCTTGCGATAGAGCGCAAGCCCGATGTCCGTAACCGAAACGACCATCAGAGACAGCAGCGGGACCAGGATGCCGAATTCGGCAGCCGCGACGCCCCGTTGATCGCTGCCGGCAGCGCGCGCGTGCCTCGCGAGAGAACCAAGCAATCGACGGCGATACTTTGATGAGAGGTTCTGGATTTGCATCGGTCCAAGCCTCATTCGATGAGCTGTGCGGTTTGTGAACCTATCGTCGCGGTGCCGAGCGCGGTACAATTGACCTGGAGGTTCGACGTGCCGCTGAACGTCAGCGTGTCCGCGATGATCTTGGTGCAGGATGTGCTCGTGCCGTTGCCGCCACTGAAGCTGAGGTTGGCCTTTGGCAGGTAGATGGCACCGCCGAAATTCTGCGTGCTGCCACCGGTGAGATTGAAGGCCGTCCCGGCCGGCATGTTGCGGTCGCCGTACATGACGATGCCCTTCGTGGCGCCGCTGGTCGGCGCCGTCAGGTCGATGGTGGCGTTGCTGCCGATCGAGGCGGTCCCCCAGTTGCTCCCCGAGCCTGTAAACACCAGCGTGACGCCGCTGCCGGTGATGGTGGCGTTTCCGGCGACGCTCAAGTTGGCCCCGTCCAGATAATAGATGCCTGGATTCAGGTTCAGGACTGCGCCGGCATTGACCGTGATGCTGCCCGCGTAGCAGCCTGGGTCGAGCGAGTTCGTCTTTCCGTTGGCGTTGACCGTGATCTTGGCGTTGGTGCAGCTCGGCTTGGCGGGAGGAGAGACGTTGGCGTAGGGATCGGCGACGGCCGCGACGTGCGTCTTGATCCCGTTGGTCGCGGTGATGCTGCTCGAACCAGAGACATCGCCAACCACGCCGACCTGGTTTGCCGCGACCGAGGCGCTGCCGGCGACGTTGAGCGAGGGGCTTGCGCTGGAGTTGCTGTAAAGGTTGCACTTGATCAGGTTGAGCTGGTTGCCACCGCTGACGTTGACAGCGGGACTTGCGCCCGAGTTGAGCGCGAGGACGCAGCCTGTCCCGGAATTCGGCAAGGCGACCGAGCGTGCGGTGATGAGCACGGAATCCGATCCGAACAAAGCTGACAGCAGCCGCTGCTGCGGCTGGCTCACGATGACTTCGATGGCCTGCGAATTCGATACATTGTTGCCGGTCTTCGGGGGCTGGTTCACCGTGACCGTGACGTTGCCCGTCCCATTGGCGTAGCCGTAGTTTGCCGTCACCGCATTGGCTTCGGATGAGGGGTCGCCGCCTGCACTCGCAGCTGTCGCAGCGCTGACTGCGCCGGAATCTGCCGCGCTCTGCATGTTCTTGTGTTTGTAGTACCACCAGCCCACTTCCGTTCCGAGGCCGGCGGTGCCGACCAGGACCGGCATGAGCAGCGCGGAAATGATCACATAGCTGCCCGACTCGTCGCGGGCGAACCGTTCAAGCAGGTGAATCGTTCGGTCGCGCCGTCGAGCACGACCTTTTGAGCCCAAAGATGCACCGAACGAACGGGTGAAAGATCTCCGGAGGTCCATGCGTTCCTGCCCACTTGCCACTTTTTCCCGAAGGCAGTGTGATGCGGGCCGGATTAAATGCGCCCCAATGGAAGCAGGACAATTTTAAGTATCGGCGGACATTCAGCCGACATTCATGGCCAGGCTCCTATCGATAGAGCTGCGTCCAGGAGAGTCAGATGAAATTGCGGTCCGCGATTCTTACCGCCAGCCTCGTGTGTCTGCCGGTTTTGCCCGCCCATGCTCAGACGTCCGCACCGCCTGCAGCCGCTCCGACCGCCACCGTGCCGGTTCCCGCGACCAAGCGCGTGACGTGCCTTGCCACGACGGCGAGCCTGAAAGGGCAGGACAAGCGCGATCAGCTGCAGCTCTGCCTGGCGCAGGCGCGGCTCGACTGCCTGAAGCAGGCGATCGATCAGAAGATCGTCGGTGAATCCAGGAGGAGTTTCGTCAAGACCTGCGTCGGCGGCGATGCTCCCGAGCCGCAATAGCCGAATGGTGCCACGGACTCGATCACGATTCCTGCGGTTTCGGCGCGCCGGGAAAATGCCGCTGCAGGACAGCGGAGGGGGTGGCGTAGGCCTCCTGCAGATCCACGCTCCAGTACTTCAGCTCGTCGAGCGGGATCCGCACATCGGTGATCGCGCAGCGCACGAAGGTCCCCGGCGAGATCACGCGGAAATCGCCGTCGAGATATTGCACCTGCGCTTCGCCATGGCCCGAGGGGCCGAACTTGTTCAGCACGGTCGAAAGTCTCCGTGGAAGGCCGCTGCCAAGGAAACCCCTGGAGGGCACGATGTGTTGGACGGGATGTAGCATAGATAGGGCGCCTTGTCCGCCCGGTAAACCCACCGGTTTGTGATGTTTTGCTGCCGTTCCCGCGTGATAATGCTCGCCCGAAGGATCATCCCGGTGCGCCGCGCGCGGCCCGGCAACTGATACGGCAGAGTCCGATGCGCCTTCGATTGACCGCCCTGTTCGTGACGCTAGCGATGTCGGCCGCGCGTGCCGCGCCGGCACCGCAGCCGGTCGATATTCCGCTGGCCTCGGGCGTGCTGCATGCGCAGCTCTACAAGCCCGAGGGTGCAGGCCCGTTTCCGACCGTGATCGCGCTGCATGGCTGCGGCGGGCTCGGTAGCCATTCCGATGCCGTGCTGCCGCGTTATCGCGACTGGGCCGAGCGCCTCCTCAAGGCCGGCAACGCCGTGCTGTGGCCCGACAGCTATGGCTCGCGCGAGCTCGGGCCGCAATGCCGCGTCAAGGAGATGCACGTCAAGGCGCGACGTGAGCGCGTCGCCGACGTCGCGGCGACGCGGGCCTGGTTGATGAAGCAGAGCTGGGTGGCGCGCGACCGCGTCAGCCTGATGGGCTGGGCCAATGGCGCCAGCGCGCTGCTCTGGGCCGTGCGTCCGCAGAGCGGGGCGCGCGATCTGACGCCCGATTTCCGCGCTGCGATCGCCTTCTATCCGGACTGCCGGATTTCCGCCGGCCTCGGCTGGAGCACGCGGGTGCCTACCCTGGTGCTGATCGGCGCCGATGACGACGTCTCGTCTCCGCCCGCCTGCCGCCAGATGGTCGAGGGCGCGCATGGCCGCAGCGCGCTCGCGCGCATCGTGGTCTATCCCGGCGCCTATCACGATTTCGACCGCGCCAACACGCCGCTGCACGCAGCCGGCGGCAGCAACGATGCCGCCGCGCCCGAGCGCGGCCATCTCGGCACCGATGCAGAAGCGCGCGCGGAGTCGCAGAAGGATGTCGCGGAATGGCTGGCGCGGTAGCTTGGGTGAGCGGACTTGTCGCGCCGTAGCTCGGTAGAAGCGAAGGCGGAAGCGGGGCCGCCCGAGGAACAAATTCAGGCGGACAGCCCCGCATCGACCACCGCCCTGCACGGACCATGATGGCCGACCGGGAATCTACGGATCGCGCACGGCGCCGGTTTCAGTGCGTGACGGCGCCTTAGTTCGACCACGATGTCGATTAAACGCAATCTCCATGCGCAACCGCATCCCCCTGTTCTCCGCACTCGTCGTCTTCACCGTCGCGATCTTCCTGTACGAGGCCCACGCCGGCGCCCCACAGCGCGCACCGGAGCATTGCGGCTTCTGGACCACCATCGATGCGGGATTGTCCTGCCGGTAGGCGAGCTGTCTCCACGAGATTGGGGCTGCGCGTGTTCCACAAATTCGGTGTCATCGCCCGGCTTGACCGGGCGATCCAGTACGCCGAGACGCCGGTGGTTTACCGAGAAGCCGCGGCGTACTGGATTCCCCGCTCCAGTGCGCAATTGCGCACAAGGCGGGGAATGACACCGATGGTGGAGCGCTCGGTCGTTGCCTCAGAACAAACTGCCCTGATCCACCGGCTTGGCCACGCGCTTCGGCGCGGGCTTTGCGTCCGCCGCAGCCGGCTTCTGTTGCGCCGGCGTGCGCTTTGCCGCCGGTGTCGGGCGATCCGCATCTGCGGTGGCGCCGACACGTCCATCGGCAAACTCGATCTCGAGCCGCGCATTCGGCCCGATCGCATCTGCCGCATGCAGCGGATGACCCGCCTCATCCCGCACCAGCACAAAGCCGCGCGCGAGCACGCTGCGATAGGACAAGGCCGAGAGCAGCTTGCCGCTGTTCTCGACGCGAGCCTCTAACCGCTGCATCAGCGTGACCAGCGCGCGGCCCGCGCGCTCGCTAAGGCGATGCGTGCGCTCGCGCTGGCGGGCAATCGCGTTGCGCTGCGCCTGCGCATTGGAAAGCTTTGAGGCGCGCAAGCGAACCTCGAGCCCGGCAAAGCGGTCGCGCCGACGCCGCAACAGCGAGCGCGCGGAGAGCCAGAGGCGTTCGCCGCACACGGTGAGCCGGTGGTCGGCCTGTGCGATCTGGCCGTGCAGCACCCGCAGCGTCAGCTTTGAGCTCGCGGCGGTGAACCTTCGGAAATGCGCGTGCGTGTTGGCCTTGAGGCAGCGGGGCAGGGAGGCGCCCGCCGAATCCAGCCGCTGCCGTGGGATGGCCAGGAGATCGCCGGCCGCCGGCAGCGCACGCGCGGCGGCGCGGAGCTCGCTGCGGCGGCTCTCCTGGGCGCGCTGCCAATAGGCGCGGGTGCGCCGTCCGAGATCTCCGACCTCGACGAACAGATCGCTGCGCACCGGCACCGCCATCTCGGCCGCCGCCGTCGGCGTCGGCGCGCGCTTGTCGGCGACGAAATCGATCAGCGTGATGTCGGTCTCGTGCCCGACCGCCGAGATCAGCGGGATCATGCTTTCGGCCGCTGCCCGCACCACGATCTCCTCGTTGAACGACCAGAGATCCTCCAGCGAGCCGCCGCCGCGCGCGACGATCAGGACGTCGGGGCGGGGAATCCTGCCGCCCTCCGGCAGCGCGTTGAAGCCGCGGATCGCGGCCGCGACCTGCTCGGCCGAGCCTTCGCCCTGCACCTTGACCGGCCACACCAGCACGCGGCGGGGGAAGCGGTCCTCCAGCCGATGCAGGATGTCGCGGATCACGGCGCCGGTCGGCGAGGTCACGACGCCGATCACGTCAGGCAGCCAGGGCAGCAGCTGTTTGCGCGCCTCGTCGAACAAGCCCTCGGCCGCGAGCTTCTTCTTGCGCTCCTCCATCAGCGCCATCAGCGCACCGATGCCGGCCGGCTCCAGCGCCTCGATCACGATCTGGTACTTCGAGGAGCCCGGATAGGTCGTGAGCTTGCCTGTCGCGATGACCTCGAGCCCTTCCTGGGGCTTGAAGCGCATCCGGCCGTGCACGCCCTTCCAGATCACCGCCTCGATCTTGGCGCTCTCGTCCTTGAGCGCGAAATAGCAATGGCCGGAGGAATGGGCGCCCCGGAATCCCGAGATCTCGCCGCGGACCCGGACATGGCCGTAGGTGTCTTCCACCGTCCGCTTCAGGGACTGCGAGAGCTCGGAGACGGTGAATTCGGGCGCGTTGTGAAGTTGTTCCGCAGGCGGCATCGGCAAACGATTCGGCATTTTGGGGTCAGACCCGACGTTAAGGATTTTCGCGGCGCGGCGCCAATGCGGTAATTGACTGGGAGAGTACTCTGTATTATAGAGTTCTCTAGATCCAGGTTGAAGGGGGGTGTCACGGCGATGATGCGACCCGCTGACGGCAAGCCGTGGAGGCACCCATGAAAAACCTGTTCGAAGCCGGAAAATTGCTGCTGCTCGACATGGCGGCGACGCTGTTCTTTCTCATGCTTTATCTGCTGACCCACAACGTGACCCTGTCGGTGGTGCTCGGAATGGTGCTGGGTCTCGCCCAGATCGGCTGGCAATTCGCACGCCGCAAGCCGATCGACACCATGCAATGGATGAGCCTGTTTCTGGTGCTCGGCGCGGGCACCGTCACGCTGATCACCGCGGATCCACGTTTCGTCATGATCAAGCCGAGCGTCATCTACGTCGTCGCCGGAATCGTGATGCTGAAGCGGGGGTGGATGAACCGCTATCTGCCGCCGATCGCGATCGAGCTGGTGCCTGACGTCGCGATCATTGTCGGCTACGCCTGGTCGGGCCTGATGTTCTTCTCTGCCGCGCTCAACGTGATCGTGGCCCTCAACTTCGACGTCGCGACCTGGTCGGCGGCGATGTCGATCTATGGCATCGTCAGCAAGGCCGCGATGTTCCTGATCGGCTACGCGGTCATGCGCATCGTTGCTGTCGCGCGCCGCCGACGTGCCGGCGAACGCCCGCGCGATGTTGCGGCGATGCCGGGTTGAGGGGGCTGCCATGATCGACAGCAAGCAGGCATCGGAAGCGCTGGCCGAGATCGACGATATGGTCCAACGCGTACGGCGATCGCGGGTCTACGACATCGCAAGCCAGATGATGATCCTTTGGGGCGCCCTGGTGTTCGCCGGGAATATCGCCACCTGGCTCCAGCCGCGCGAGGGCTACCCCATCTGGCTCGCCGTTTATGTCCTCGGCCTTGCTGGATCGTTTGCCATCAGCGCGTCCAGGCAGGCCAAAACGGGCGTTCGCGGCTTCGACCGGCGGATGTTCGTTGCCTTCCTGCTGTGCATCGCCTTTGGCTATTTCTGCGCGCTGGTCCTCGGACATTTCTCGCCACGGCAGCAGGGCGCATTCTGGACCATCTATTTCATGCTGTTCTATGCGCTTGCGGGGCTCTGGCTCGCCTACGCCTTCGTCGCAATCGCGGTGTGCATCACGATGTTGACCCTGGTCGGCTATTACTTCGTCGCCGGCGACGCTTTCGTGCCGTGGATGGCCGTCGTCAATGGCGTCGGGCTGATCGGCGGCGGCCTCTGGATGCGACGAAGCTAGCGCCATGGCCGAACTCGACGACATCATCCATCAGCCGCTGCGGCTGAAGATCATGGCGGCGCTGAATTCGCTGCCGGCCACCGCCGCCGGTCTCGAATTCTCCCGCCTGAAAAAACTCACCGGCGCCA
Source organism: Bradyrhizobium sp. UNPA324 (assembly GCF_006658635.1). Classification (NCBI taxonomy): domain Bacteria; kingdom Pseudomonadati; phylum Pseudomonadota; class Alphaproteobacteria; order Hyphomicrobiales; family Nitrobacteraceae; genus Bradyrhizobium; species Bradyrhizobium sp. UNPA324. The sequence continues at coordinate 7,187,132 of NZ_LFJD01000004.1, read as the reverse complement.
CCGACGGCAATCTCGGGGCGCACATCGAGACGCTGGCGAAGGCGGGGTACGTGTCGGTGGAGAAGGCGTTCGTGGGGAAGAAGCCGCAGACGACGGTGACGGCAACGGCGGCGGGGCGCGGGGCGTTTGCTCGGCACGTGGCGACGTTGCAGGAGATTATTGCGGGGAGGCAGGGGTAGGCCATCCGATTGCTGCTCTTGCAATCGTGGCATCAAAGGGCGCCGTCCGAATGACGGGGGAGTACGGGCCGTCCCCCTTGAGCCCCACCCCGATTCGTGCGACCTCCGCCCCCAGCAAAACCCCTCATTTCGAGCCTTCGATGCACATTCTCCTGCTCGGTTCCGGCGGCCGCGAACATGCTCTGGCGTGGAAGATCGCGGCCTCTCCCCTGGTGACCAAATTCTGGTGCGCGCCCGGCAATGCCGGCATCGCGAAGGAGGCGGAATGCGTAGGCCTGGATGTGGCCGACCACGCCGCGGTGATCGATTTCTGCAAGACGAATGCGGTCGAGCTCGTGGTGGTCGGCCCGGAGACGCCGCTGGCGGCCGGCATCGTCGACGACCTCACCGCTGCCGGGATCAAGGCCTTCGGGCCGAGCAAGGTGGCGGCGCAGCTCGAAAGCTCCAAGGGGTTCACCAAGGCGCTCTGCACCGAATTCGGCATTCCGACCGGCGCCTACAAGCGCTTCACCAATGCCGCCGATGCCCGCGCCTATGTGCAGAGCCAGGGCGCGCCGATCGTCGTGAAGGCCGACGGCCTTGCCGCCGGCAAGGGCGTCGTCGTCGCCAAGACCGTGCGCGAGGCCGAGGACGCCATCGCCATGATGTTCGAGGGCGCCTTTGGCGAGGCCGGCGCGGAGGTCGTGATCGAGGAATTTTTGCCGGGCCGCGAGATCAGCTTCTTCGCGCTGTGCGACGGCGAGACGGCGATTCCGCTCGCCTCCGCGCAGGACCACAAGCGCGTGTTCGATCACGACGTCGGCCCGAACACCGGCGGCATGGGCGCCTATTCGCCGACGCCGCTGGTCACGCCTGCCATCCATGACGCGATCATGGCGAAGATCGTCCTGCCGACGGTATCAGGCATGAAGCAGCGCGGCACGCCGTTCCGCGGCATCCTCTATGCCGGGATCATGCTGACGACGCAGGGCCCAAAGCTGTTCGAGTTCAACGTCCGCTTCGGCGATCCCGAGTGCCAGGTGCTGATGCTGCGCATGATGTCGGATATCGTGCCGGCGCTGCTCGCCTCCTGCGACGGGCAGCTGAAGCATTTCGATCTGCGCTGGCATCCAGACTCCGCGCTCACCGTGGTGATGGCGGCGAAGGGCTATCCCGGCGACTACCAGAAGGGCACGCGCATCGAGGGGCTCGATGACGCGGCCAAGGTGGAGACCGTCGAGATCTTCCACGCCGGCACGGTGGCCAAGGACGGCGCGATCCTCGCCAATGGCGGCCGCGTGCTCAATGTCTGCGCGCTAGGGGCGACCGTGACGGAAGCGCAAGGCCGCGCCTACCAGGCCGTTGACCGCATCAACTGGCCGGAAGGCTTCTGCCGCCGCGACATCGGCTGGCAGGCGGTGGAGGCGGAGAAGGCCAAGGGCTAGCTCGTCATTCCGGACGGCGCGCCAAAACGCGCCGATCCGGAATCTCGAGGCTTTGGTGTCACCGCGCCGCCACATCGACATTCCAGAATGTGCAATCAGCTGTTGGGGTTAGGTACCCCGCAGATAATACCGCTACTGTGCATGGGGTTGTTTTCGACATTTTGTGTGTCGGGACGACCTTTGGACTGACCACATAAGGATGCAACAAGATGTCCGATCTCGCCGACCTCTATCCGGGTTTTGCAGCTGAATGGATCAACACCTCGTTCGGCCGCGTCTTCGCCCGCGTCGGCGGCAGCGGACCGCCGCTGTTGCTCCTGCACGGCTTCTCCGAGACAAACGTGATGTGGCACCGCGTGGCGCCTGAGCTCGCCGACGCCTTCACGCTGATCATCGCCGATCTGCCGGGCTACGGTTGGTCCGACATGCCCGAGAGCGATGCGCTGCACATCCCCTACAGCAAGCGCGCGATGGCCAAAGCCATGGTCGAGGTGATGGAGCGGCTCGGCCACGTGCACTTCGCGCTCGCCGGCCACGACCGCGGCGGCCGCGTTTCCTACCGCCTCGCGCTCGACCATCCCGGCCGGCTGTCGAAGCTCGCGGTGCTCGATATCCTGCCGACCTATAATTACTGGGAGCGGATGAACCGCGCCTACGCGCTGAAGATCTATCACTGGACCTTCCTGGCGCAGCCCCATCCGCTGCCGGAGACGCTGATCGCTGGCCAAGGCGAGTTCTTCCTGCGCTTCAAGATGGCGAGCCAGACCAAGTCGAGGACGTTAGATGCCATCGACAAGCGGGCGCTCGAACACTACATCGCCCCGTTCCGCGATCCCGCCCGCGTGCATGCGATGTGCGAGGACTATCGCGCCGGCGCCTATTTCGACTACGATCTCGACAAGGCGGATTTCGAGGCCGGCAAGAAGATCACCGTTCCGATGCTGGCGCTGTGGGGCAATGCCGGCGTGGCGCAAGCCGCGGCGACGCCGCTCGATACCTGGCGGCAATGGGCGACGAACGTCGTCGGCATGCCCGTGGATTCCGGCCACTTCCTGACGGAGGAGAATCCGGATGTCACAGCGAAGGCATTGCGGGAGTTTTTCTCGGCTTGAGAGCCACGCTCCACACCACGCCCTCGACTGTCATCGCCCGGCCAGTGCGCAATTGCGCACTAGGACCGGGCGATCCAGTACTCCGTGACGGCAGTGATTGATCGATAGGCCGCGGCGTACTGGATGCCCCGGTCAAGCCGGGGCATGACGGTGGAGTGTGTAGCCCTACCGCCGCTCCCGGAAGAACTCCTTGAGCAGCCGCGCCGCCTCGCTCTCGCCGACGCCGGAATAGACGTCCGGCGCGTGGTGGCAGGTCGGGGAAGCAAAGAACCGCACGCCGGATTCGACCGCGCCGCCCTTGGGGTCGGCGGCGCCGTAATAGAGCCGCCTCACCCTTGCAAACGAGATCGCGCCCGCACACATGGTGCAGGGCTCCAGCGTCACGTAGAGGTCGCAGTCGACGAGGCGCTCGCTGCCGATCTTCTTTGCGGCTTCGCGCAGCGCGACGATTTCGGCATGGGCCGTCGGGTCGTAGTCGGTCAGCGTCCGGTTCGCCGCGGTGGCGATGACCTCGTAATTGCGGACTACCACGCAGCCGATCGGAACTTCGCCCGCCTTTCCGGCATTTTCGGCCGTTTTGAGCGCCAAATCCATGAAAGAGGGGGCTTTCAAGCCTCGTATCATCGCCAGAAACCTGCTAGTAGCTGCGCCTTCAGCAGAAGTGCTTACCGGTTTTGCCTGAGCATGCGGCTCGGAACGAGCGCGCACAATGCTCAACGGCCACCCCCTTGAGTGAGATTATCCATGCCTCGCGACAGCGACAAAGACAACGATTCCCGCGGCCGGCGAGGCCCGGCCAAGGGACCGGCGAAGGGCGGCCGTAGCGGCAAGGCGCGCGGTCCCGAGAAGAAGTTCGCCAAGCGCGGTTTTGAGGGCAAGAGCGAGGGAAGGGGGGACCGTGACAGCCGCCCGCCCCGTGGCGATCGCGACAGCCGTCCGTTCCGGCGCCGCGAGGAGGGCGATGCCCCGCGCCGCGATTTTTCCGACCGTCCGCGCTTCAAGCGCGACGATCGCAGCAATGAAGGCCGCGGCGAGCGGAGCTTCAAGCCGCGCGGCGACCGTCCATTTTCCGATCGTGGATCGCGCGACGGTGAGAAGCGCGCATTCAAGCCGCGCGGTGACCGGCCGTCGTATGGCCGTGACGACCGTCCGCCGCGCAGCCGTGATCGCGACGAGTCCCGTCCCGCCGGACGGTTCGGCGACAAGAAGTTCGGCGACAAGCGGCCGTATTCGCCGCGCGGCGACCGTCCGGAGCGCCCGTTCGAAGGCGAGCGGAAGTTTTCGCGCGGCGGAGATCGTGGCGAGCGTGGCGATTCGAAGCCCTGGCAGAAGCGCGACGCGGCTCCGCGCGGCGATCGGCCGCCGCGCAAGGATTTTGGCAAAGGTCCGCGCAAGGATTTCGGTGGCCGCGACCGCGGCGAGGACAAGCCCTGGCAGAAGCGCGATGATCGGCAAGGCGGCGAGGACCGTCCGCGGTTCTCGCGCTCACGCGACGATCGCGCATCGGGGGATCGCCCGTTCCGTGAGCGGCCCAAATTCGATCGGCCGCGCGAGGATCGTCCAAAATTCGATCGGCCCCGTCGTGATGGCGATGGCGACCGCGGAGGGCGTGGCGGTGACCGGCCGAAATTCGATCGGCCGCGCGAGCGGTCGGAAGGCCGTTCCGATTGGCACGAGCATCCGCGCAGCGAAGGCCGTTTCGGCGATCGGCCGCGCCGTGAAAACGAGGACGACAGCAGGATCTTCGAGAAACGTCCCGCCTTCGGCGGTCGTGGTGCCTATCGCGAGCGCGATCGGGATTTCGACCGGCGGCCGCGCCGCGAAGAAGAGCCGAAGCCGAAGAAGGCCGGCGAGCGCATCGCCAAAGTGCTGGCGCGCGCGGGCCTGGCTTCGCGCCGCGACGCCGAGGAGATGGTCACGCAGGGCCGCGTCACGGTCAACGGCCGGGTGATCAACTCGCCCGCGCTGGACATCACGAAGAACGACGTCGTCATGGTCGACGGCAAGCCGTTGCCGGAGCGCGAGCGCACGCGGCTGTTCCTCTATCACAAGCCGCGCGGACTGATGACCACGCATGACGACCCCGAGGGGCGTCCGACCGTGTTCGACAATCTGCCGGAAGGCCTGCCGCGGCTGATCAGTGTCGGCCGGCTCGATTTCAATACCGAAGGCCTCTTGCTGCTCACCAATGACGGCGGGCTTGCGCGCACGCTCGAGCTGCCGGATACCGGCTGGCTGCGCCGCTACCGCGTTCGCGCCCATGGCGACGTTACCCAGGCGCAGCTCGACGAGCTCAAGAATGGCATCGAGATCGAGGGCGTCAAATACGGTCCGATCGATGCGACGCTGGAGCGCGATCAGGGCGCCAATGTCTGGCTGGTGTTCGCGATCCGCGAGGGCAAGAACCGCGAGGTGCGCAACGTCTGCGCCCATCTCGGGCTCGAGGTGAACCGGCTGATCCGCGTCTCCTATGGCCCGTTCCAGCTCGGCGAGGTTCCTGAAGGCCAGGTCGAGGAGATCAAGTCGCGGGTGCTGCGCGAGCAGCTCGGCGATAAGGTGATCGAGAAGTCGGGGGCGCAGTTCGACGTGCCTGCGAAGCCGGCAGCGCGAGATGACGATGCACCGCGCGAGACGAAGCCCGTTAGCAAGCGTGCCGTGATCAACGACCGCAAGGGCCGCCGCGTGCTGGTGCAGCGCACCGGGAGCGAGGAGGCGCGCGAGCGCAACGAGGAAGAGGCCAGCGGCTACGGCCCGCCGCGCCGTCCCAAGCGCGGCTATCACGGCAAGCGCGATCTGACGCCGCGGGAGGACTAGCGTTGCGCGTCGTCGGCGGTCGCTTGAAGGGGCGCAATCTCGCCTCGCCGTCCTCGCGCGACATCCGCCCGACGGCGGACCGCTTGCGCGAGTCCGTGTTCAACATCCTCGTGCATGCCTATGACGATCCGATTGCCGATGCGCGCGTGCTCGATCTCTTCGCCGGCACCGGCGCGCTCGGCATCGAGGCCTCGTCACGCTGCGCGAAGTTCACGCTGTTCGTCGACAATGGCGCGGAAGCGCGGGCTCTGCTGCGCAACAATGTCGAGTCGCTGGGCCTGGGTGGCGTCACCAAGGTCTATCGGCGCGACGCGACCGATCTCGGGCCTGCGCATCCCGTCGAGCCGTTCTCGCTGGTGTTCCTCGATCCGCCCTATGGCAAGGGCTTTGCGGAGAAGGCGCTCGCGAGCTTGCGCGATGGCGGCTGGCTGACGCCGGGCGCGCTGCTGGTGGTGGAGGAAGCGAAAGCCGCGCAGTTCGTGACGCCGGACGGCTACGAAGAACTAGAGCGGCGGGCTTATGACGACACGGAATTCGTGTTTTTGCGTAGGGCGGATTAGCGCAGCGTAATCCGCCATCGTCTCGGCAGACGCAGAAGAGGCGGGTTACGCTGCGCTAACCCGCCCTACGAAGCTCATCGCTGGCCGAACAGTCTCGCTGCCGTAGGGTGGGCAAAGGCGCGCTCTTCGCGCGCCGTGCCCACCGCTTCTATCGTAATCATGGAAAGATCGTGGGCACGGCGCTTTGCGCCTTTGCCCAACCTACGAGAGCTTCGGGTCACCTTCGCCCGAACAGCTTCTCCACATCGCTCAGCTTCAGCTCCACATAGGTCGGCCGGCCGTGATTGCACTGGCCGGAGTTGGGCGTCTCCTCCATCTCGCGGAGCAGGGCGTTCATTTCCTCGGGCCGCAGCCTTCGGCCGGCGCGCACCGAGCCGTGGCAGGCCATGGTGGCCGCGACGTGCATCAGGCGGCGTTCGAGAGGAAGCGCCTCGTCCCATTCGGCCATGTGCTCGGAGAGATCGCGCAAGAGGCCGCCCGCATTGGTCTTGCCGAGCAGCGAGGGCGTCTCGCGCACCGCGACTGCGCCGGGGCCGAAGGATTCGATGGCGAGGCCGAACGAGGCGAGTTCCTCGCTGCGCTCCAGGAGGCGCTCGACCGTCGCCTCGTCCATCTCGACGATCTCGGGAATGAGGAGGATCTGCCGCTGCACGCCGTTCGCGGCCAGCGAGGCCTTCAACCGCTCGTAGACGATGCGCTCATGCGCGGCGTGCTGGTCGACGATGATGAGGCCGTCACGGGTTTGCGAGACGATATAGGTCTCGTGGATCTGGGTGCGCGCCGCGCCGAGCGGGCGGTCGACGAGATCGCCTGCTGGCTGGGTCTCGATCCGCACGTCCGCGCTGGGCGCACCGACGTCGAATGCGGCCTGTGCACGCTCCGCGAACGTGGGCGCGGCGGCGCCCTCGAATGACGGCATCGGCGCGACGGGGGCGGCGGGCGAGGCCCGCCAGTCCCAGCTCGCCGGACGTTGCGGCATGAAGGCGGGCCGGAACGAAGACAAGGCGCTCTCGCCGCTGTTGGCGGCGGTGCGACGGCCCTCGCGCGCCAGCGCTTCCTTCAATCCGTGCACGATCAGCGCGCGGACGAGACCGGCATTGCGGAACCGCACCTCGGTCTTGGCGGGATGCACGTTGGCGTCGACCTCGCGCGGATCGAGCGTGACGAACAGCGCCAGCACCGGATGGCGGTCACGCGGCAGATAGTCGGAATAGGCGGCGCGCACCGCGCCGAGGATCAGCTTGTCGCGCACCGGGCGGCCGTTGACGAAGAGATATTGCCCGAGTGCATTGGCCTTGGTGAGCGCGGGCGCTGCGGCATAGCCGGCGACGACGACACCCTCGCGCTCGGAATGAACCTCGATGGCGTGGCTGCGAAACTCGGCGCCCAGGATGTCGCCGAGGCGGGTCAGCCGTCCAGCAGCGCCGGGCAGCGCCGCGGCCCAGGTCACCGGCGCGCGCTCCTCGCCCGCCAGCGTGAAGGCAATATCGGGCCGCGCCATGGCGAGGCGGCGCACCACCTCGCGGATCGCCTCGGCTTCGGTGCGATCGGTCTTCAAGAACTTCAGCCGCGCCGGCGTCGCATAGAAGAGGTCGCCAACCTCGACGCGGGTGCCGTGCGCCAGCGCCGCCGGCATGATCTCGGACTTCGCGCCGCCCTCGACGGTCAGCGCCCAGGCATGCGGCTCGCTGGCATGGCGTGTGGTGATGGAGAGCCGCGCGACGGAGCCGATCGAGGGCAGCGCCTCACCGCGGAAGCCGAGGGTGCGGATCTGGAGCAGATCCTCGTCGTCGAGCTTGGAGGTCGCATGGCGCTCGACCGCGAGCGCGAGGTCTTTCGCGGTCATGCCGCCGCCGTCATCGGTGATGCCGATTCGCCGCCGCCCGCCGCCGTCGGTGAAGACGTCGATCCGGCTCGCGCCGGCATCGATCGCGTTCTCGACCAGTTCCTTGACCACGCTCGCGGGCCGCTCGACCACCTCGCCGGCGGCGATGCGGTTGACGACTTGCTCTGGAAGCTGGCGGACGGGCATGAACTCGATCTTGGGGCTCGAACGGGGATTCGTAGGTGACGCTATTCTAGGCCCTGTTGCGTCAAAAGCATGTGTTGAGCAACAGCCGCGTTGTGGGCTGGGGAAGAAGGCTTCCTATCACATTGAAGACATTGAGCGTTCGAGAAAATCTTCGCAGCGCTGGTGGGGCCACCCGCCCGTTGTGGTCGTGATTGTGAGGCGCCGGGCAGCGGTGTAGCATTGTGAAAAAATGGCAACAGGACGGGAGGACGCCATGTGCCATCTCTTCGCGCATCAGCCGCAACGCGACTACGAATCCCAGACCCGCTCGTTGCGGATCGACGGCCATTGCACCTCGATCCGGCTGGAAATGGCGTTCTGGGACACGCTGGAGGAGATCGCGGCCAGGGAGAGCATGAGCCTCGGCAAGTTCCTGACCACGCTCTATAACGAGGTGCTCGACCATCACGGTGAGGTCAACAACTTTGCTTCGCTGCTGCGCTGCTCGTGCTTGATCTACCGCGCGAAGTCGACGGCGTCAGCGCAGGAGTTCAAGGCCACGGTAGCGCCCATTCTCGACGCGGCCGAGTAGTTGCTTCACTCTCGATGTCGGCCCGGCGAACGCCGGGACGACACCCTGAGTGTGGATAGGCAATTCCTCCTCAATGCCGTCCCGGCGGGCGCGATCGCAAACGTGAGGTCAAATCTCCCTCTTCTGCATCGCCCCGGCAATGTAGTCCGCCTGCCTGATCGCCAGCGCGACGATGGTCAGCGTCGGATTGCAGGCCGCGCCGCTGGTGAACTGGCTGCCGTCTGAGACGAACAGGTTCTTGACGTCGTGGCTCTGGCCGAACTTGTTGACGACGCCGTCGCGCGGCTTCTCGCTCATCCTGTTGGTGCCGAGATTGTGCGTGCTCGGATAGGGCGGTGTCGGATAAGTCACGGTGGCGCCGACGGCGTCATAGACCGCAGCACCCTGCTTGTAGGCGTGGGTGCGCATCGCGATGTCGTTGGGATGATCGTCGAAATGCACGCTCGCGACCGGCTGGCCGAACTTGTCCTTCACGACCGGGTCGAGCGTGATGCGGTTGGTCTCCTGCGGCATGTCCTCGCCGACCAGCCACATGCCGGCCATCCTGGGATAGCCGTCGAGCGCTGACGTGAACGGACGTCCCCAGGCGCCGGGATTGAGGAATGCCGCCATGAACGGCAGTCCGATCGACAGCGTCTCCATCTCGTAGCCGCCGACGAAGCCGCGCTTCGGGTTGTTGGCCGCCTCGTCGCGGATGATGCCGGCCATGGTGGTGCCGCGATACATGTGCACCGATTTCTCGAACACGGCGTAGACGCTGCCGGTCATGTGGCGCATGTAGTTGCGGCCGACCTGGCCGCTGGAGTTGGCGAGGCCGTCGGGGAACATGGTCGAGGCGCTGTTGAGCAGCAGCCGCGGGCTCTCGATCGAGTTGCCGGCGACCGCGACGATGCGCGCCTTCTGGCGCTGCATTGCGCCGCTCGCGTCGGCATAGACGACGCCGGTCACCTTGCCGCCGGCATCATGCTCGATCTTGATCGCCATGCTGCTCGGCCGCACCTCGAGATTGCCGGTCGCCTCGCCCTTGGGGATCTCGGTATAGAGCGTCGACCATTTCGCGCCGGATTTGCAGCCCTGGAAGCAGAAGCCGATCTGCTGGCAGGCGCCGCGTCCGTCGCGCGGTTGGCTGTTGATCGCCATGTTGCCGGTGTGCACGGTCTTGTAGCCGAGCTTCTTGGCGCCGGCCTCGAGCACCTTGAAATTGTTGTTGCCGGGAAGTCCGGGAATGCCGTTGGTGCGGGTCACGCCCATCTTGTCCTCGGCCTTGGCGTACCACGGCTCCATCTCCGCGAGCGTCACCGGCCAGTCGAGCAAATTGGCGCCGGGGATGTTGCCATAGGTGGTCTTCACCTTGAACTCGTGCTCGTCGAAACGCAGCGACGCGCCGGCCCAATGGGTCGTCGAGCCGCCGACCGCCTTGACGATCCAGGCGGGAAGGCCGGAGAAATCCTTGGCGACGCGCCATGTCCCTGACGTGGTGCGCGCATCGGTCCAGGCGAGCTGCGAGAAGCTCTCCCACTCGTCGTTGACGAAGTCGTGGTTCTCGATGCGGGGGCCTGCTTCGAGAATGACCACCTTGACGCCCTTCTGCGCGAGCTCGTTGCCCAGCGTGCCGCCGCCGGCACCGGAGCCGACGATCACCACAACGCTGGAGTCGTTCAGATCGAATTTTGCCATATGCGTTCTCCTGAACCGTTGGGGTGGGTCTCAAGCCTTCGGTAGCCAGTCGATGTCGGCGAAGCCACGGTTGATGTAGCCGCCGTGCTCGGCCGAAGAGCCCTCGTAGCCGAACCGCGGCCAGACCTCTTTCTGGTTGTAGAGCGAGACGATGAGGTCGCCGCGCACCTTCTGGAAGAAGTCGCTTCCCTCGATCTCTTTCAAGAGCACGACGCGGTCGGCTTCCCAGGGCACCTCGGCATAGGCCACCTTGTGGCGGTCCCGCGCGTTCTGGTCGAGCCGCGCGATGCCGTCGCTGATCAGCGATTTGACGGACGGGTCCTTGGCCGCCTTGCCGTCCCACGGCTTGATCGCGGTGATGTAATAGCTGTCGCCGAGGACATCGTGCGGATAGATGTCGCGCGCGACCTTCAGCAGTGTCTTCATCGTCGCAGGCGAGAGTGCGCTGGCATCCTCGGCCCAGGCATCCTCGATCCTGACGGCGGCGCTGGTCGCGACAGCGACGACTGGTACAGCCGTGGCTGCGCCCTTGAGAAAGACGCGGCGGCTGTGCTTGCTTCGACGATCGACTTCTCGCATGGCATTCCTCCGTGGATTTTTTGATTGGTTAGTTGAAACGTCCGCCCCGCTGGATCACCTCGATCCTGTAGCCATCGGGATCACTGACGAAGAAGAAGCGCGCCAGCGTCCTGCCGTCGTGCTTGAAGTCGCGTAATGGCCCCGGTTCGAGCTTCTCGCGCTCGAAGCGCGCATGTTCGGCGTCGAGATCCTCGACCACGACGGCGAGATGGCCGTAGCCGTCGCCGAGCGCATATGGCTGTTTGCGATCGAAATTCACCGTCAGCTCGACCTCGAACGGTGAGGAGGGGTGACGCAGATAGATCAGGGCAAAGTCCGAGAACTTCAGGTGGTCGGCGACCTCGAGGCCGAAGGCGCGCTTGTAGAAGTCGAGCGAACGTGCCTCGTCGAGCACGCGGATCATGGAATGAACGGGCTTTGCCATTCAGTTCTGCTCCTTCAGGTAAGCGATGATGGCGGCGCGCGTCTCCGCCTTGGCCTGCCGGTAGGCCATGACCACGCCGGGAATGACGGCCTGCGGATTGGTCAGCCAGGCGTCGAGCCTGCCATCGTCCCAGGCGAAGTCGGCCTTCGACAGAGCCTCTGAGTATTTGAAGCCTTCGGCCTTGCCGGCGGGACGTCCCATGACCTTCACCAGCGGCGGCCCTTGCCGCATCGGTTCGGACAGGCTCAACGTGTGGCACACCGCGCATTGCTGCTTGAAGAGTGTCGCGCCATCCGGCGGCTTTGCGGCCGGCAAGGGCATTTGCGCGTCTGCCATCCGCACCACCAGCACCATCGCGGTGCACAATCCCAGCACGATCCCGCGCATCGTCAGGAGCCGCCCATCCACATCAACACCAGAGTGCGCAAACTCTAGGCGGCGTTAGATGGGCGGTGGTAGTAGCGGGCTGTTTTGCGACGAGCGGAGTTGCTCGCGGTACGTGGTGTTCCACGCTGCCTTATATGCGGAGCACAATTCCGCGAAACCGCCGTCAAATCCCTAAACGATCACCACACGATGCGCATTGCATGGCGTTCGCGCCGTTCGAACTCTCGACGCGATGCAGTGGTCCGGTGCAGACGAGCGGCGTCGGGAACGGCCGAACCATGCACCGCGGAAAAATCCAGGAGAAATGGATGAAGTTGGTGAAGACCTCGATGATCGCATGCGCTCTTTCGGCTCTCGTTGCGACGCCCGTTCTTGCGCAAAGCGCACCCCCCACCGCAAAGCCAGGCGGCACCGTGCAAGGCAAACCCATGCAAAGCAGCACGATGGGCAGCGGCGATGAGGAGATGAATGCTCAGCCGGGCGCCGCGGGCGAGAAGACCGGCATGAAGTCAACCAAAGGCACCAAAGGCGCGGTCGGCACCACGGGCAGCGCTACGCACAAGGGAACTGCCGACGATTCCACGACAGGCGGTGCAGCTCCATCCAAGCGTTACTAGTCCCGCCGGCAGAACTTCGGCCGCTTGGCGGCCGGAGTTTTATTGGCTGCGCCTGCTAGTCCTCGAAGCGCCCGCCGCGGCCGGCCTTGACGTCGCTGCGGCGCTTCTTGCCCTCGAGCCGGCGCTGCTTGGAGCCGAAAGTCGGCTTTGTCGCGCGCCGCGGCTTCGGCCGTATCATGGCTTCGCTCAGGATCTCGACCAGCCGGTCGATGGCGTCCTGTCGATTGCGCTCCTGGGTGCGGAAGCGCTGGGCGTGGATCACGATCACGCCGTCCTTGGTCATGCGCTGGCCGGCGATGCGGGCGAGCCGGAGGGCCGCGTCCTCCGGCAAAGTCAGCTTGCGCGTGTCGAAGCGAAGCTGGGCCGAAGTCGCGACCTTGTTGACGTTCTGCCCGCCCGGGCCGGAGGCGCGGACAAAACCGATCTCGATGTCGTCCTCGTCGATGACGAGATCGCGGGATATCCGCAGCATGATGGCACCATCCGTGATGTCCGGACATATCGCGGACGCCCAGGTTCGGCAATGGTGCTTAGTGGAAACGCAAATGGCCGGGGCGGACCCGGCCATTTCAGCAAACGTGAGGGGGGAAGTCAGTTCGACTTCGTCGCCGGAGCCGCGGTCGGTTGTGCTGCGGCCTGCGGGGCGCGGCCGACCACGACGGTCAGCAGCCCCTGGCCCCAGAGCCGCTTGGCGGCTGCCTTGGCGTCGTCCAGCGTCACGGCGTCGACGATGGCGTTGCGCCTCTCGATATAATCGATCGGCAGCTTGTCCTGCTGGTACTGCAGCAGCGCCTGCGCCAGCTTGGAGGAGGTGTCGAGCGCCAGCATCTGCGAGCCCTTCAGGTAGGACTTGGCCTCGTCGAGCTCCTTCTGCGTCGGGCCTTCCTCGGCGATCCGGCGCACTTCCTTCTCGATGGCATCGATGGTGTCGCCGGCGCGGTCGGCACGCGTGCCGGTATTGCCGATGAACACCGCCGAACGCTCCATCCAGAGCAGCGATTCGAACACGGAATAGGCGAGGCCTCGCTTCTCGCGCACCTCGCGATAGAGCCGCGAGGACAAGCCGCCGCCGCCGAGGATGTGGTTGACGACATAGGCCGCCATGAAGTTGGGATCGTTGCGCTTCACCCCGGGGCCGCCGAAGGTGATCACGGTCTGCGGCACGTCGAGGGTCACGAAGGCGCGTTGCGGCGGCTTTGCGGCCTCGACGTCAGGGACCGGCGTGAGGTTGGCCTTGGCGGGCAGGGCGCCAAAGGTGTGGTCGAGCAGCTTGCCGAGCGTTGCCGGATCGACGTCGCCGACGACTGCGATCTTCAGCCCATCCTTGGCGATCACGCGGCCGACATAGTCCTTCAGGTCGGCGACCGTGACGGTCGGCACGCTGTCGAGATTGCCGTTGGTCTGCCGGCCGTAGGGATGATCGCCGAAGGCGACTTCCAGGAATTTGCGGCTCGCCAGCGAGGTCGGGTTGGTGGTCTCGCGGCGCAAGCCCGAGATGACCTGCGAGCGAATGCGCTCGACATCGGCGGTGTCGAAATGCGGCGAGGTCAGCGCGCTCCGCAAGAGGTCGAAGGCCTCATCCTTGTTGTCGCGCAGCATGCGCAGGCTGCCGCGGAAGGTGTCGCGGGTCGCGCTGAAGGAGAGCTCGATGGCGCGGCGGTCGAGCCGCTCGTGGAAGGTCTTGGAATCGAGATCGCCGGAGCCTTCGTCGAGGAGGTCGCCGACCAGATTGGCGACGCCCGACTTGTCCTTGGGATCCTGCGCCGAGCCGCCGGCAAAGGAATATTCCATGGCGATCAGCGGCACGGTCGCGTCCTGCACGAACCAGGCTTCGATGCCGCCGGGCGAGACCAGGCGCTGGATCTTTGCGGCGGCCAGCGACGGCGAGATGGCGGCGAGGGAAAGCGTGGCGCCGGCGACAAAGGAGAATGCCACGCGTCGAAGGAAGGGATAGGTCACGAACGCTTCTCCTCGCGCTTGGCGGCACTGGTGTCCTTGATCAGATAGCCCGTGACCGAACGCTTCTTCTCGAGCCACTTCTGCGCAACGGCACGGACCTGCTCGGCGGTGACCGCGCGGATGCGGTCGGGCCAGCTCCTGATGTCCTCGATCGACAGCCCCGTGGTCAGCGCGCCGCCATACCAGCGTGCCAGCACCGCCTGGTTGTCCTGGGCGTAGATCGCTTCCGCGATGAGCTGGGTCTTCACGCGTTCCAGATCCTCGGCGCGGATCGGGTTCTGCGCGACGTTGGCGATGACGCCATCGACTGCCTGCTCGACCTCAGCGAAGCTGACGCCGGGTTTCGGCGAGGCCGAGATCGCGAACTGGGTCGGGTCGAGCGAGGTGCTGGAATAGCTGGCATTGGCGGACACCGCGAGCGGCTTGTCGACGACGAGCGCGCGGTAGAGATAGGAATTGCTGCCGCTGCCCATCAGCTGCGCCAGCACGTCGAGGGCCGCGCTCTCGCCGGCCGCAGCGGTGGTCGCCGAGGGTACGAGATAATAGCGGCGCATGCTCGGCTGCTCGACGCGCGGGTCGGCCAGCGTGACGGTGCGCGGTGCTGCGGGCTCCGGCTCCTGCGGACGGACGCGCCGCGCCGGGATCGCCGATTGCGCCGGGATCGAGCCGAAATTGCGCTCGACCAGCGGGCGGATGTCGGCGGCCTCGACGTCGCCGGCGATCACCAGGATCGCGTTGTTCGGCGCATAGAAGCGGCGGTAGAAGGCGAGCGCGTCCTCGCGATCGAGCTTCTCGATCTCCTGATGCCAGCCGATCACCGGCCGGCCGTAGGGATGATTGAGATAGAGCGCGGCCATGATCTGCTCGTTCAGCCGCGCGTCCGGATTGTTGGCGACGCGCATGTTGTATTCTTCGAGCACGACGTCGCGCTCGGGCAGCACGTTCTCGTCCTTCAGGATCAGGCCGGTCATGCGGTCGGCCTCGAACTCCATCATGGTCGGCAGCTGCTCTTTCGGCACGCGCTGGTAGTAATTGGTGTAGTCGACCGAGGTCGAGGCGTTCTCATTGCCGCCGACGCGCAGCACGGTCTGGGAGAATTCGCCGACGGGATGCTTCGAGGTGCCCTTGAACATCAGGTGCTCGAGGAAGTGCGCGAGCCCGGATTTGCCCGGCGTCTCGTCGGCCGAGCCGACCTTGTACCAGATCATCTCCGTGACCACGGGCGTGCGGTGATCGGGGATCACCACGACCTGCATGCCGTTGGGAAGCGTGAAGCTGGCGGGCGGTGCCGACGTGACCGTGGTCTGGGCAAGGGCCGCGCCGGCCGTCAGGACACTGGTCGAAAGCAGTCCGGCAAGGAGGCAGGCAGCCGATCGGTAAGAGGACATCATGATCCTTTTAAAACGCCGAGGCCCGGATGTCCGGCTCGGAGGCACGGCATGCTACACCGTGCGGCTGAGGCTTCGCGTCACGAAGCAGAGAACTCAACGCGGTGGCAAGTTACTGATAGGCAATTTATGGACTACCGGCCGGCGTGCATGACACGCGCCGCCGCCGGGTCCGCTTCCGTGGGACAGGAACGCTATTGTTCCTTGTCCTTGCCCGACATGATGTCGAAATAGGTCCGGCGCGACTTGTCCGGTCCGGCGCCATAGGCGTAGTTCGGCGAGGGCGTCTGATAGCCCGCGGGCGGCTCGACCAGCGACTGGCGCGGCGGCTCGCTGGTGAACTTCTTCTCTTCGGTGGCGTTGCCGCCCTTCATCATGTTCCACAGACCACCGGAGAAGCCGAGCTCGGCGGGGCTGAGCGACGGATTGGCGTTGGTGCCCGGCTGGATCGGATCATTGCTGGTACGGGGGGCCGCGGCGACCTGGCCGGCCTTCATCTCGGCGGGCGTCAGAGGGCGGGCGACCTGCCAGTTCTCGGTTTCCTTGGTGGCCTTCTTGCGCGCGGCGATGGCTTCCTTGCGGCGCTTTTCCTCGGGATCCTTGGGCCAGTTGGGCGCAGCCTTGGCTTCGGTCGCAGGCGGCGGCAGATCGAGCTTGGGCGGCACGACCAGCGGCGAGCGCTCGCGGTATTCGATGCCTTTCTTCTCCATGCTCTTGGCGCCGATGCCGGACATCAGATTGTCGATGATCTTCTCTTCGAAGGTCATGCCATCATCTTCATCGTCGTCGTCACCGGCGCGGGCCGCGCCGGCCGACATGACGAGACCGATGCCGAGCGCGACCGCGGACAATTTCAACGCCCGCCAGAACCCCGACCGGGGGTCTCGAACCATTGAACCGCTGGTCTTCGAGCTGCGCATTATCGTACCTGTTCCATATTGTGGCAGATTGCCGCTCAAACGCGGCCAATCCCTCGCAAAACGGGTTCCGCCTGCCGGTCCGTATCGGCCGGGATCAGGGCGCTTTTGCGGCGGGTACCCCCAGGAAGGAATCATACAATAGCCCCGCCACCCCAGCAACGATCGCCACGTCTGCGAGGTTAAACACATACCAGTTATAGGTATTTCCGCCGATCTCGATGTGGAACAGCGCGAAATCGACCACCGCGCCATAGGCCAGGCGGTCGATGCCGTTGCCGATCGCCCCGCCGATGATCAGGCCCAGCGCAACCGTGGCAAGCCGGGTATGCGAACGGGCCATCCAGATCGCCAGCGCGACCACGGCGAGGGCCTTGACCGCCATCAGCGCGAGTTGCGCCGCCTGGCTGTCGTTCTGGAGCCAGCCGAAGCTGATGCCGATATTCCAGGCCAGCACCAGGTCGAAGAACGGTGTCACCTTGACGACGCCGCGGCGGGCGAGGTCGAACCCGTTCAGCAGCCAGAGCTTCGAGGCCTGGTCGGCCACGAGCGTGACAATAGCCGCGAGGATGCCGGCGCCAAGCGGGGGCATGCCGGGGATCAGACCGCCACGCCCAACGCCTTCCATTCGCGCAACGCCTTGGCGTCGCGCGGGGTGACGTCGGGGTATTCGGCGTCTTCGCCGACCGTCGGGGAGATCTTCCAGGAGCGGGCGCACTTGGTGCCGACCGCCTTCTCCACCACGACGGCGACGCCGGCCACCGCATCGAGACGGAACGCACCCGCCGGCGCCTCGCCCTCACGCACCTCGTAGTTCGAGGTGATGCAGACTTCAGCCAGGTCGATGTCGAACAAGGTTGCCAGCATCTCGCGGTCGGCGACATAGATCACCGGCGAGGCCTCCAGCGACGAGCCGATGTTCTTGGCGGCGCGTTCGAGCTCGAGCGCGCCGGTGACGACGCGGCGGACGTTGCGGATCGTCTCCCATTTCGCGGCGAGCTTGTCGTCGCGGAATTCTTCGAGATCGGTCGGGAACAGCGTCAGATGCACCGACGGTTCGGCGCCGGGGCGGTACATGCGCCAGGCTTCCTCCGCGGTGAAGCTGAGGATCGGCGCCAGCCATTTCAGGACCGAGATGCAGAGCAGGTCGATCGTCGTCAGCGCCGCCTTGCGCGTCAGCGAGGACGGCGGATCGCAATACAGCGTGTCCTTGCGGATATCGAAATAGAACGCCGAGAGCTCGCTGTTGAGGAAGGCGGAGAGCGTCGCGACCACGGTCTTGTAGTCGAACTCCCGATAGGCCTTGCCGATAGCGGCGGCGCGCATTGCGAGCTCGTGCAGCATCAGCCGTTCGAGTTCCGGCATCTCGGCGGGCGCGACCGCCTCGGCCGGCTTGTAATGATGCAGCGTGCCGAGCATCCAGCGCACGGTGTTGCGCAGCTTGCGGTAGGTCTCGACCGTGTTCTTCAGGATCTCGGGACCGATGCGCTGGTCGTCGGTGTAGTCGCAGGACGCGACCCAGAGCCGGAGGATGTCGGCACCGGATTCCTTGATGACGGCCTGCGGCTCGATGGTGTTGCCGAGCGACTTCGACATCTTGCGGCCGTCCTCGGCCTGGGTGAAGCCGTGGGTCAGCACGATGTCGTAAGGCGCCCGTCCGCGCGTGCCGCAGCTTTCCAGCAGCGAGGAGTGGAACCAGCCGCGATGCTGGTCCGAGCCTTCCAGATACATCACCGTGTCGGTGCCGCCGTCGACCTTGCGCTTGATGCCGGCGAGCCCGGGAAACTGCACGGGGTCCTCGAGCACGAAAGCGTGGGTCGAGCCGGAATCGAACCAGACGTCGAGAATGTCGTCGACCTTCTGCCAATCCTCGCTCGCACGGGACCCGAGGAAGCGCTCGCGCGCGCCTGTCGCGTACCACGCGTCGGCGCCTTCCTTCTCGAAGGCCTCGCCGATGCGCGTGTTCACCGCCTCGTCCTGCAGGATCTCGGCGGAGCCGTCGCCCTTCTCGCGCACGAACACGGCGATCGGCACGCCCCAGGCGCGCTGGCGCGAGATCACCCAGTCGGGCCGGGCCTCGATCATGCCGTTGATGCGGTTTTCGCCCGACGGCGGCACCCATTGCGTCACCGAGATCGCGTGCAGCGCGCGGGCGCGCAGCGTGTCGCCGCTCTTCGCCTTGCCGCCCTGCGCAACGTCCATGGCGCCGGGCTTGCCCGGCGCGTCCACGACAGGCTTATCCATTGCGATGAACCATTGCGGCGTATTGCGGAAGATCACCGGCTTCTTGGAGCGCCAGGAGTGTGGATATTGATGCTTCAGCCGGCCGCGCGCGAGCAGCATGCCTCTTTCGACGAGCGCCTTGATCACGGCCTCGTTGGCATCGCCCTTCTCGCCCTTGTCGGTGATGACGCGCTTGCCGGCAAAGCCCGGCGCATGATCGGTGTAGGCGCCGTTCTCGTCGACGGTATAGGGGATCGCCGTGTTGATGCCGCGCGCATCGAGATCGCGCGCCTGCGCCATCCAGGCATCGAAGTCCTCGCGGCCATGGCCGGGCGCGGTGTGCACGAAGCCGGTGCCGGTGTCATCGGTGACGTGGTCGCCGGGCAATAGCGGCACGATAAAGTCGTAGCCGCCGGCGAGGCCCTTGAGCGGATGGGCGCATTCGATCGCGTCCATGGTGTCGCCGGGGACGTCGCGCACTTTCTCATAGGCTGTCACGCGCGCCTGCTTGAAGACCTCGTCAGCCAGCGCGTCGGCCAGGATCAGGAGATCGCCGGTCTTGGCCCAATTGTCGGCGGGCGCGTCCGTCACCTTGTACAGGCCGTAGGCGATCTTCGGCGAAAACGAGATGGCGCGGTTGCCGGGCAGCGTCCAGGGCGTGGTGGTCCAGATCACGACGCTTGCTGAGGCGAGTGCACCGTGCGCGGGCGAGGTGACCGGGAATTTTACCCACACCGTATCGGAGGTGTGATCCTCGTACTCGACCTCGGCTTCGGCCAGCGCCGTCTTCTCCACCACGCTCCACATCACCGGCTTGGAGCCGCGATAGAGCGTGCCATTGGCGGCAAACTTCATCAGTTCGCGCGCGATCTGGGCTTCGGCCGGATAGCTCATGGTGGCGTAGGGATGATCCCAGTCGCCGATGACGCCGAGGCGCTTGAACTCCTCGCGTTGCACGCCGAGCCAATGCGTGGCGTAGGCACGGCACTCCCGGCGGAAGTCGATCATCGCGGCACTGTCGCGGAAGTCGGGCTTCTGCTTGCCCTTCTTGCGATAGTGCTCTTCCTCGACCTTCCACTCGATCGGCAGGCCGTGGCAGTCCCAGCCGGGCACGTAGTTGGAATCGAAGCCGAGCATCTGCTGGCTCTTGGTGACGAGATCCTTGAGGATCTTGTTCAGCGCCGTGCCGATATGGATGTTGCCGTTGGCATAGGGCGGGCCGTCATGCAGCACGAACTTGGCGCGGCCCTTCGCGCTCTCACGCAGCTTCTCGTAGAGGCCGATATCGTACCAGCGCTTGAGGATCTCCGGCTCGCGCTGTGGCAGGCCGGCGCGCATCGGGAATTCGGTCTGCGGCAGGAACAGGGTCTTCGAATAGTCTTTCGCTTCAGACTTTTGGGACTTTTGCGGCTTTTCGGACATGAGGCTGACTGGCTCGGAATGGCGCGGGAACGGATGGCGATGCGGAATCGCGGGGGTGAAACGACCAAAATCCCGGTCTTGCGCCGAGCCCTTGGGCTCAGGCGGAAGCCGGGCCGCTAATCCCTATGATGCGCCGCGCAAACATGGGCTCTCCATAGCAGGGGGCCAAGGGAAGCGCAAAGGTTCGGGGGAGGCCGGTTTCAGGCCTCAATCGAGGGCGCCGAGCCGCGGAAACGCGTCCGGGGCGGCGGCCAGGATGGCGCGGGCACGGGCGGAATCGTCGTCCATCTGCCGGATCAGGGCTTCGATGCCCTCGAATTTCAGCTCCTCGCGGATGAAGCCGATGAAGGCGCAGTCCAGCGCCTGCCCGTAGAGGTCGCCCTTGAAGTCGAACAGGAAGATTTCCAAGAGCGGGGCACCGTTATCGAAGGTCGGGCGGCGCCCGAAGCTTGCCACCCCGTCCAGCCGCTCGGCGCCACGGCCGACCCGCACCGCATAGATGCCGTGCTTCAGGCCGCAATTGGCGTCCAGGCGAATGTTGGCGGTGGGATAGCCGAGATCGCGGCCGCGCTTCTCGCCGTGAATCACCTCGCCGGTGACGAACCAGGGCGCGCCCAGCATGGCGGTGGCCTCGTCGAGCTGGCCCTCGGCGAGGGCGATGCGGATGGCGCTGGAGGATACCGGCCGCTCATCGATGTCGACATGCGGCTGCACATCGACCTCGATGCCGAGCCGGGGCGCCTCGTTGACCAGCAGGCTCGGCGAGCCGACCCGGCCCTTGCCGAAATGGAAGTCGTAACCCACCGCGATTCCGCTGACGCCGAGCCGGCCGATCAGGTCATGGTGAATGAAATCTTGCGCGGTGGTGCCGGCGCGTGCCTTGTCGAAGGTCATGACCACGGCGCCGGCAAGCCCGGTGCCGGCCAGAAGCCGCAGCTTGGCGTTTTCGTCCGTCAGGCGGAATTGCGGAGTGTTGGGGCTGAAGAACCGCCGTGGATGCGGCTCGAAGGTCAGCGCCAGCGCAGGGCGGCCATGCGCCCGGCCCATTTCCATGGCAGCGGCGATCACGGCGCGGTGACCGAGATGAACCCCGTCGAAATTGCCCATGGCGACCACGGCGCCCCTTGGAACCGCGGAAACCGGCGTGGTGTCGCGGATAACGTTAAAATGCGGGGCCATCAGGGGAATTCTCGAACCGGCGGGACCGGCCGGGACCGTGGCGCGCCCGGCCCGATGAAGTCAAGCGGAAGGGGGGCGGGCCGAATCCCACGCAATTTCGGTTCTTTCGGGGTGCCTCCAATTAACGCGCTGTTTAACGCCTTGGTGCTAGTCCTTGCATCTGGAACAGGCGGGCTCCGGCCCGGCGGGTCCGATCGTAATATTCCTGGGTATGCGTTGGGGGAGTCGAGATGGCGGTTGATTTGTCGATGCCGGTTCTGGTGGTGGATGACTACAGCACCATGATCCGTATCATCAGGAATCTGCTGAAGCAGCTTGGCTTCGAGAACATCGATGATGCCAGCGACGGTTCGGCAGCGCTGAACAAGATGCGCGGCAAGAAGTACGGGCTCGTGATCTCCGACTGGAACATGGAGCCGATGACGGGTTACGACCTCTTGCGCGAAGTGCGCGCGGATCCGAACCTCGCCACCACGCCGTTCATCATGATCACGGCGGAATCCAAGACCGAGAACGTGATCGCGGCCAAGAAGGCCGGCGTGAACAACTACATCGTCAAGCCGTTCAATGCGGCGACGCTAAAGACCAAGATCGAGGCGGTCTTCCCGGACATGGCGAGCGCGTAAGGACGCTGTTCGCCGGACAGCAATTTTCCGTTTGGAACGTCATGCCCGGGCTTGTCCCGGGCATCCACGTTTTTGGCTGCAAAAAAGGAAGACGTGGATGGCCGGGTCAAGCCCGGCCATGACGGTGTCTGGGGCTTAGAGATTCGCCTAAAGCCGACATCCCTTCAAGCCGCAGCTGTCACCACTTCAATAGCCGTCACCACTTCAATTCGCGCATCAGCGCCTTCGGCGGGTGGCCGAACAATTCCATCACCGATGCCGGGTCGAGCTGGTCGAGGCCTTCGAACTCCTCGGCATGGATGCCGCGGGTCACGAACAGGCAGTCGATGCCGAATTCGCGCGCGCCGGTTAAGTCGGTGCGGACGGAATCGCCGATCGCCAGCACCTTTTTCCGGTCGATCGGGTGGCCCTGGCGTTCACCGGCGAGCGCCATGGCGCGCTCGTAGATCGGCCGGTGCGGCTTGCCGTAGAAGATCACTTCGCCGCCGAGTTCGCGATAGAGCTCCGCGATGGCGCCGGCGCAATAGATCAGCCGGTCGCCGCGTTCCACCACGATGTCGGGGTTGGCGCAGATCAGCGTCAGCTTGCGCTCGCGCGCCTTCAGCATCATGCCGCGATAGTCTTCCGCCGTCTCGGTCTCGTCGTCATAGAGGCCGGTGCAGACGATGTAGTCGGCTTCCTCCAGCGGCGCGGTCTTCGCATCGAGGCCGCGATAGATCGAGTTGTCGCGCTCGGGGCCGAGCCAGAACATCTTGCGGCCCGGATGCTCGGCGACATAGAGCCGCGTCAGGTCGCCCGAAGACACGATGGCGTCATAGGTCTCGTCAGCGACGCCGAGCTTGCGCAATTGCCGCTGCACGGAATCGGCCGGCCGCGGTGCATTGGTGATCAGGATCACCGTACCGCCCTGGCTGCGATAGGTGTGCAACGCTTCGCAGGCTTCGGGGAAGGATTCGAGGCCGTTATGGACGACGCCCCAGATGTCGCTGAGCACGACGTCCACACCGCCCACGAGCTCGCGCAGGCTTTCGGCGAAATGCAGCGTGGTCATGAGGCGCGGGGCCGATCAGATGCGGCGCGCCAGCGCCGCGTTGCCGGTGATGCGTTGTGCCGCAGGAGCGGCTGACGTCGCGCCAGATGTCGCGCCTTGGCTGGGGGGAGCGGAGCCATTGGATCCCTGAATGTCCTGCGCCTGGTTCGGCGAGGCCCCGCCGGTAGCAGATGCTCCCTCCGGCCGCAATGGCCGGGGCGGTGCGAACAGGAAGCCCTGGCCGAACCGCACGTCATAATCGAGCAGGTCCACGACCGCGCGTTCGCCTTCGATCCTTTCGGCGATCAGGTCGATGCCGAAACGGCCGAGCAGATCGGAGAGGTCGGACGGATGAATGTCCGAGGTCGAGGCCTGCCTGGGGTCGAGCAGCAGCGTGGCCGGCACCTTGATGAAGCGCACCCCGCGGTCGGCCAGCTCGCGCGGCTCGATGCGCAGATCCGTGACGTGGTCCATCGAGAAGCGGAAGCCGCGCTGGGCGAGCGCTGCGAGATTCTCGGTCTCGGCCGGGCCGAGATTGCGGAAAGTCGATTGCTTGAACTCCAGCACCAGCGAGGGCGCCAGCGCCCGGTTGGCTTCGAGGAAGTCGAGGCATTGTGCGAAGGTGGTGGAATTGCCGAGCGTGGAAGCGGCGACGTTGCAGAACACGCCGACGTCCTTGTTGCGCACCATCAGGCGCCGCAGCACCTGCACACAGCGCAGCATCACCATGTTGTCGATGCGTCCGATCAGCCCGGAAGCCTCCGCGATGCTGATGAACTCCTCGGCTGCGACCAACTGGTCGCGTTCGTCGCGCAGGCGCGTCACCGCCTCGTAGAACCGCACCTTGCGCTGCGGCAACGTCACCATCGGCTGGAGAAAGATGTCGATGCGATTCTCGTCGATGGCGTTGCGCAGCGTCGCCAGCAATTGAGTCTGGTTGCGCCCAGTGGCCGTCTGGATCGGGTTGTTGGTCGGGGCCCGGACCGCCGGCGCCGGTCGCGGCTGCGCCAGTGAAGGCGGAGGTGAAGGTGCTGCGGGAAGCGAGGGAGGGGCAGCTGGCCGCTCCTCGAACGGCGCAACCAGATCGATCGGCGCCTCCGGCTCGGATCCGGCGACCGGGGCGGGAGCCGGCGCGGTGCCGGCCAGCATGTCCTCATGGGCCGAGACGGTGGTGGCGAGCTGTTTGACCAATCCGCCGAGCTCGTTGATCTCGCCGACCACCGACTGGATGCGGTCGGAGTTGGTCGAATTGGACGAGACGATGCGTCCCTCGATCGCAGCTAACCGGCGGCCGAACTCGGCCACCTGGCGGGCGAGGTCGGCGGTGCCGCGCGACAGATCGGCGATCTGGCCGCCGACGTCGCTGCGGTCACGCAGCCGCATCGACACGGCGTTGTAGAGGATCAGGAAGGTCAGCGCGGTCAGCGCCACGATCGCGGATTCGGTTCCGCTGATGCCCGCGACGGCGTAGAGGACAAGCCCGAGCGAGGCCGCGACCAGAACCATGCAGATGGCGATGAAGATCGTCGAAATGCGAATCATGCCGCGCGTTACGCCTCAAGAGCTGACTGCCTCACCCGGGAAAACACGGGAGGCTGTACCATCCCGTCACGCCTCATGCTCCCCCGAGCCGCATGACCTTAACATCATTGTTGATTCGAGGGGATAGCGGCCGCGCGCCGGCGCCTTCGGGCCGGCGCGGAGTCAGGATGGCGCGGCGGCGCCGACGGTGTCGGCCGAGACGGCCTCGCGGGTGCCGAGCGGCTTGGGCGGTCCGGTGGTCGTGTCCTTCAGCGTCTGCCGCTCGATCTCCGAATTCAGCTCGGCGCCGAACATGATGACGATCGCCGACATCCACATCCACATCATCAGGCCGATCGCGGCGCCGAGCGAGCCGTAGGTCGCGTTGTAGTTGGCGAATTCCGAGAGATACCAGGACAGCAGCGCCGAGCCGGCGATCCAGAGGAGGGCGGCGGTCACCGCACCGAGGCTCAGCCATTGCCAGCGCGGCGCATCGCGGCTGGGCGCGAAGCGGTAGAGGATCGCGAGCGCCACCAGCAGGATGAGGAACATGAGCGGCCATCGTGCCAGCGCCACGATCAGCTTGCTTTCGGGCGCCATGCCGAGATGATTGAGCGCGAGCGGGAAGGCAACGACAACTCCCACCATCACCAGCAGCGCCACGATGCCGCCGACCGTGAACGCGAGCGACACCATGTTGAGCTTGATGAAGCTGCGCTTCTCGCGCTCCTCATAGGCCACGTTGAGGGCATCGAAGATCGCCTTGACGCCGGCATTGGCGCTCCAGATCGCGAGCAGAAGGCCGAACAGGAAGGTGACACCGAGGGTGGTGCTGCCATGCGACACCACGCGCGCCACCTGGTCCTCGACGATCTGGAACGAGCCCTCGGGCAGCATGGTCGCCAGCGTCTGCAGATTGGCGCTGATCGTCTTGGGATCGGCGAACAGGCCATAGGAGGAGACCAGCGCCGTCACCGCCGGAAAGATCGCGAGCAGCCCGAAGAACACAACGCCGCCTGCCGTGGCCAGCAGGCGATCCTCGTCGACGCGCTGATAGGTGCGCCAGAAGATGTCCTTCCAGCCGGCCCACGGGATTGAGAACGGGCTCTTCGCATGACGGCCGTGGCCGGGCTGCACGGCGGCGCGCGCCGGGTGTGTTTCCGGTGAATTCGCCTCGCCTTTGCGGTGGTCCTGCGGTGGCCCCGACCCGACCAGGCCAGCGTCCTGAAAGTAGCGCTCCGCCGTCAGCACGAAGACGGCCGTCGCCGCCATCAGCAGCCAGGAGTCGATCTGTTCGGAGCGCCGCACCAGCATTTACGCGTCCAATCTGTGGGTGTGACGCCTGCGGCGCGCCGCCGTGTACCCAGCAAGTCCGATCGCCGCGAGCATCAGGCCAAGCTGCACGGGCCGGTTGGTGCGCGCCGGCCAGGCTCTTGCGCCATGGCGGCGCTCGCCCGGCGCGAGCGGCACAAGGGGAATCGTGGTCGCGACCTCTTTAACGGCCTCCTTGACCGTTCCGCGCGGAATCCGCGGGGTCGCGATCGCAACGCGCAACCGGCTGGCCAGTGGCACGATCGGCTTGGACTTGCGCTTCATCTGCGCCATTGCCACGCCAGCGCAGACTGCCGCCAGCACCAGCAGCACTCCGGCGACGACACCGAAGCCCCAGAACTGCCCGTAGGTCATGCCGACCCAGCGGTACAGGGCGATCAGCCCGACGAAGAATGCAGCCACAACGAACAGGCCTGCGACCGCGAACAGCCCGCCGGCCACCGCGTAAGACGTCACCTTGCCGGTTGCCTGGCTGGTCTGGTCACGCAGATAGGATTGAGCGGCGCGTTTGACGTGGTTGAGCTTCAGCGCCATGCCGGCGCGCAGCAATTCGCCCGATGGCGCGAGCATGCGGACATCCTCCGAGAGCGAGAAAATTCGTTCGGGGGATGAACGTGGCGGTATTTGACTTGTTCCGACGGAGCTCCATCCGTCGTGATGAATCAGCCGAGATCGGCGGCCGCGATCCAGAACACCTCGCCCTCGGAATCCTCGGTGTCGAGCCAGAGCAGCGGCAGTTCCGGAAAGGCCTCGTCGACCAATTCCCGGCCGCGGCCGATCTCGCAGATCAGCCCGCCATCTCGTGTCAGGTGATCGGGCGCCTCGCGCAGGATCCGGCGCACCACATTGAGGCCGTCGGCGCCGCCGTCGAAGGCGAGCTTGGGCTCGGCACGGCATTCCGGCGGTAGCGCGGCCATGCCCTCGGCATCGACGTAAGGCGGATTGGTGATGATCAGATCGTACCTGTTGTCGCCGAGCGGCGCGAACAAGTCGCCGCGATAGAGGCTGATCCGCTCCTCGAGTCCATATTCGCCGACATTGCGGGCGGCAACCTCGAGCGCGCCCTTGGAGATGTCGACGGCGTCGACCATGGCGTTCGGGAAATGATGCGCGGCGAGGATGGCGAGGCATCCCGACCCGGTGCAGAGATCGAGCACGCGCCCGACTTCCGTGGGGTCGTCGATCAGCGAGCCGGCCTCGCCGTCGCTGCCGAAATGCGAATCCAGGAGTTCGCCGATGAAGGAGCGCGGAACGATGACGCGCTCGTCGACATAGAAGGGCAGGCCACGCATGTAGGTCTTGTTGACGAGATAGGCGGCCGGTTTACGCGTGGTGATGCGTCGATGGATCAGATCGAGGATGGTCTTGCCTTCGGCCGCGGTGACGCGGGCGGGGGCAAAGGTTTCGAACTGCTCGGGATCGAGATGCAACGCTTCGCCGACCAGGAAGGCGGCTTCCGCCACCGGGTCGGTCGTGCCGTGCGCAAAAGCGAGCTCGGCTTCGACAAAACGGCTCACGGCATAGCGGACGAAATCGAACAGCGTGACAAGCTCGCCGGATCCCACTTTCGCGAACTTCGGCGCAATGCGGCCGCGCGCGGTCTTTTTTGCAACTCGTGCCATCAGGATTTGGTCCAGCGTGCGGCGGCCGCGTCGTCACGGGCGTGGGCTTCGACCCAGCCGGTGCCGGTGGCGCTCTCTTCCTTCTTCCAGAACGGCGCGCTGGTTTTGAGGTAGTCCATCAGGAACTCGGCCGCCTGGAATGCGGCTTGACGATGCTGCGAGGCCGTCAGCACCAGTACGATGTTCTGGCCCGGCATGAAGCGGCCGACGCGGTGGATCACTGTGACGCCGTTCAGCGGCCAGCGCGATGTGGCCTCGTCGGCATGGCGCCTGATCTCTTCCTCGGCCATGCCGGGATAATGCTCGAGCGTCAGCGCCGCGACCTTCGCGCTGTCGTCGTCGGCGCGGCAGATGCCGGAGAAGCTCACGACCGCACCGATGTCGGTGCGGGTCTCGGTCAGGACCGCGATCTCACGGGCGATATCGAAATCGTCTTCCTGGATGCGGATGGTGACAGGGCAGGTGGTGACAGGGGAGGTCATGGCCTAGCCGCCGGTCATCGGCGGGAAGAACGCGATCTCGCGGGCGCCCGCGATCGCAGCGTCCGATTTGACGTGGGCGTGGTCGATGGCGGCGCGGATCACCTTCGGCTTCTCGAACGCGTAGGCATAGGCCTCGCTTTGGCCGGACAGCCAGGCGATCAGCTCCGCGACGGTGCGCACGGTTGCGGGCGGCTCGATGGTCTCCTCCGCCTTGCCGACGCGCTCGCGTACCCAGGCAAAATACTTCACCTTCATCCCTCGTCCTCCTTGATGAGGTGATGGATGCCGGCGCGGAAATAATCGTAGCCGGTGTAGATGGTCACGATCGCTGAGGCCCACAGCAGCGCGAGGCCTATCATCGAGACCACGGGCACGATCTCGTCGCCGGCAGGTCCCGCGAGCAGAAAGCCGATCGCAACGAGCTGGACCGTGGTCTTCCACTTCGCAAGCTTGGTCACGGGCACGCTGACGCGGAGCGCGGCGAGATATTCGCGCAGGCCCGAGACCAGGATCTCGCGGCACAGGATCACGATGGCGGCCCAGAGCGACCAGCCATGGATGATGCCGTCGGCGGCCAGCATCAAAAGGCAGGAGGCGACCAGCAGCTTGTCGGCGATCGGATCGAGCATCCGGCCGAAGGCCGATTGCTGATTCCAGATTCGCGCATAATAGCCGTCAAGGTAATCGGTGACCGCGGCGGCGATGAATATGGCGACCGCGACCCAGCGCAGCCACAGCGGCTGATCCAGAATCGACTGCGCATAGATGCATCCGACCACGACCGGGATCGCGGCGATCCGGCCATAAGTCAGGAGATTCGGGAGGGACATCGCGCGGCTGGTCGTCCCTCGTGTCGTGGCGATGTTCATCCGTCCTACCAATACCGCTCAAGCCTGAAGGTCAACCGTTCCGCCCCCAGATGGGGTGCGGGATGCGACGACCATATGACCGAGGTCCCCTTTAGTTCATCCCGGCTGGGGATGGAAATACTCGAAAATCCTGCGGGCGCTCTCGGCGCTCACCCCTGGAACCTTGCCGAGATCGGCGATCGAGGCGCGTTCGATCTCCTTCAGGGTCCCGAAATGATGCAGCAAGGCACGTTTGCGCGACGGGCCGATGCCTGGAATCTCCTGCAAGCCGGCCTCGCGGATGTCCTTCTTGCGCAGCTTGCGGTGCGAGCCGATGACGAAGCGGTGGGCCTCGTCGCGCAGGCGCTGGATGAAGTAGAGCACGGGGTCGCGCGGCTCCAGCTTGATGGCCTCGCGTTCCGGCATGAACAGGGTCTCACGGCCGGCATCCCGGTCCGGTCCCTTGGCGACCGACATCAGCGACACCTGGGTCAGCCCGAGATTGGCGAAGATCTCGCGGACGGCGTTGAGCTGGCCGCGGCCGCCGTCGATGATGACGAGGTCGGGCCATTGCGGGAAATCGTCGTCCTTGGCCTTGGTGCCGGCGTCCTCGGGCGAATTGATGAGGCGCTTGAAGCGACGCTCGAGGACCTCGCGCATCATGGCGAAGTCGTCGCCGGGTGTGATCCCTTCCGACTTGATGTTGAACTTGCGGTACTGGTTCTTCACGAAACCATCGGGGCCGGCGACGATCATGGCGCCGACCGCATTGGTGCCCTGGATATGGCTGTTGTCGTAGACCTCGATGCGCTTGGGCGAATGCGGCAGGCTGAGCGTTGCGGCCATGGCGTCGAGCAGACGACTTTGCGTGGCGGTATCCGCGAGCTTGCGGCCGAGCGCCTCGCGCGCATTGGTCAGCGCGTGGGCCACGAGCTCCTTCTTCTCGCCGCGCTTGGGCGCGGCGACCTCGACCTTGTGACCGGCCTTGATCGCCAACGCGTTGGCGAGCAGCTCGCTCTCCTCGATCTCATGCGAGAGCAGGATGTTCCTCGGCGGCGGCTTGTCGTCGTAGAACTGCGCGAGGAAGGAGCCGAGCACCTCTTCCGGGGTGAACGACTTCTCCGCGCGCGGAAAATAGGCGCGGTTGCCCCAGTTCTGGCCGGTGCGGAAGAAGAACACCTCGACGCAGGAGAACCCGCCCTCCTGGTGGATGGCGAACACATCCGCTTCCTCGACCGTGCGCGGATTGATGCCCTGCTGCGACTGGATCGCCGAGAGCGCGGCAAGGCGATCGCGGTAGAGCGCGGCGCGCTCGAACTCGAGCTCATTGGCGGCCTTCTCCATCTCGCCGGCAAGCTCCTGCTTCACCGCATGGCTCTTGCCGGACAGGAAGTCGCTCGCCTCGCGCACCAGCGTCGTATAGCCGCCGAAGTCGATCTCGCGGGTGCAGGGGCCGGCGCAGCGGCGGATCTGGTAGAGCAGGCAGGGCCGGGTGCGGCTCTCGAAGAAGGAATCGGTGCAGGAGCGGATCAGGAACGCGCGCTGCAGCGCCGTGATGGTGCGGTTGACCGCGCCGGCGGAGGCGAACGGACCGAAATAGCGCCCGGGCCGGCTCTGCGCGCCGCGATGTTTCAGGATCTGCGGCGCCCAATGGTCGCCGGTGATCAGGATATAGGGAAACGACTTGTCGTCGCGCAGCTGCACGTTGAAGCGTGGCCGCAGCTGCTTGATGAGGTTGGCTTCCAGCAGCAGCGCTTCGGTCTCGGTGTTGGTCGAGACGATCTCAACCGTCACGGTGGCCGCGATCATGCGCAGGATGCGCGCCGGCTGCGGCGCGCTTTGCCGCGCATAGTTCGACAGGCGCTTTTTGACGTTCTTGGCCTTGCCGACATAGAGCACGTCGGCATTCGCATTGAGCATGCGATAGACGCCGGGCGAGGTCGGGGCGAGGCGGACCGCGCGCTCGATCGCCTCGTGACCGGTCGCAAGCGGTTCTTCGCCGACCGCGCCGCTCTCTTCGAGGATGTCGGGCAGCCGCGCCTCGTCCTCGTCGTCGCCGCCGGTCGTCGCGGGATCGAGGTCGGGCGGCGTGTCGCTCGCGGCAGCCTGGGGCAGTTTGCGCGCGCGGTCGTCAGGATTGTCGGTGGAATCGTGAACCATGGGGCGAATTTAGGCGCTGGGGGTGCCGATTTGAAGTTCCGGCCGTGCGGCACGCACAGGACGGCGGCGCAGTTCCCGGTAACGCTTCCTTAAGTCTGTTAAGCGCTCGGTAACCCAGCTTAACAGCCCTTTAACTTAAAACTCTCGATAAATCTTACGCGAAAAAGTGGTGGTTCCGTAACCATGCGGTTTTGCCTCGCGCGGCGGCGCAGGCGCCGGCCGCATCCGGTGACGGCAGTTGCGTTGGAGTGTGTGATGAAGAGGCTCGTTGTGGGCGCGGCCGCGTTGGTTGCAGCCGGCTGGACAGCTTCGGCAGAGGCCGCCGATCTCAGTTACGGGCAGCGCGCCCCCTATACCGTCAACCAGCCGCTCAATGCCTATAGCTGGGCGGGTCCCTATCTGGGCGGCAACATCGGCTATGAATGGGGTTCGGTCGACAACAATCCCTCGAAGCCGTCGGGCTTCGTCGGCGGCGTGCAGGCCGGCTACAATTTCCAGAACGGCCCGTTCGTGTTCGGCGTCGAGGGCGATATCCAGGCCACCGGCGCCGAGGATACTTTCGCGCCGTGGAAATTCTCCAATCCTTGGTTCGGCACCCTGCGCGGGCGCGCCGGCTATGCCTTCAGCAACGTGCTTTTCTACGGCACCGCGGGCCTTGCCTTCGGCGAGCTGCGTGGGCAGACTTTCGGCTGGGCGGAATCGCATACCACCGCGGGCTGGACCATTGGCGCCGGCGCGGAAGTCGGCCTCGCTCCGAACTGGAGCGCCAAGCTCGAATACCTCTACATCGATCTGTCGACGAGTCAGTTCGCAATTACGGGCGTGTCAAACGGCTATAGCGCCAGCGTTGTTCGCGCAGGCGTGAACTATCGTTTCTGATAGCTGAAGAAGAAAATACCGGACTACAACCTCCCGGCCGCTCGCGGCCGGGATTTTTTTGCGCCAAGTATTTTTTGCGCCAAGTATTGCGCGACGTAATTGCGCCGGGTGTTTTGCGTCAGGCCCGCTAGGAAAGGATGACCAGGTTGACCGCCTTCGGTCCCTTCCCCTTCTTGTCCGGTTCGACTTCGAAAGTAATGCGCTGTCCTTCCGCAAGGTCCTTCAGGCCGGCCCGCTCCACAGCAGTAATGTGCACGAAGACGTCGCGGCCGCCGTCGTCGGGCTTGATGAAACCGTAGCCGCGTTCGCCGTTGAAAAACTTAACCGTTCCCGTCATGGCCATCGGGAAACTCCCCCTCATTGCTCCTCCGCCGCGACGCAGACTCACGTCACGACATGACCGGGCGTTACGAAGCCCGGGAGAGCTGGCCATCCTTGGACGGACCCTAACGGTCCGGCCGGATCTTTCTTAGGCCTTCACTCCGCCGCAACCATTCGCGGAAGCGGAACGTAAAGCCAGTCACGCAAACAGCATAATACGGTTCTCTGCAGATTGACTACCGCTCCTGCATATTTTTCCCAAGAATGCCGGAGTGTTACGGCCTTGCTTTAAGGCTTGGGTACCTCCAATCGGAATCTGGCAGCGCCGCCCTGGCCGAGCGGCATTTCCAGCTCGGGCAGGATGGTCTTGAGTTCGCCCTGCAGCGTGTAGGGCGGATTGACGATCAGCAGCCCGGTGGAGGCGAGCGCCCCGCCATCGAGCTGGGGCGCGACGCTGAACTCGAGGCGCAGACATTTTCCAGGTGGTTTTGCTGCAGCTGCGAGCCGCGCCACCGTCTGGGCCAGCGTGTCGGTGGCACGCCGGTTCTTGGCCGGATACCAGATGATATAGATACCGGTCGGCCATTTCGCGTAGGCGGTGGAGAAGGCTTCGCCCAACCGTTCGAACTCGTCCTTGGCCTCGAAGGGCGGATCGATCAGCACGAGGCCGCGCCGCTCCTTTGGCGGCACGAAGGCCGGCAGCGCCACCCAGCCGTCGAGGTCGACCACGCGGGCCTGTTCGTCGCGGCGCAGCACGCCGATCAGCGCTTTCCGCGCTTTCGGCTCGAGCTCGCAGGCGACGAGCCGGTCCTGCGGCCTGAGCAGGCCGCGCGCGATCAGCGGCGAGCCCGGATAGGCCTTGAGCTCGCCCTTCGGATTAAAGGCGCGGACGATGTCGAGATAGGGCTTGGTCAGCGCCGCGCTCTCGTTCGACAGGCGGGCCTGCATCAGCCGCGCGATGCCGGTCAGCCATTCACCGCTCCGGCGCGCCTCGTCGCTGTCGAGGTCGTAGAGGCCGGC
This sequence comes from Bradyrhizobium sp. UNPA324, assembly GCF_006658635.1. Taxonomy (NCBI): domain Bacteria; kingdom Pseudomonadati; phylum Pseudomonadota; class Alphaproteobacteria; order Hyphomicrobiales; family Nitrobacteraceae; genus Bradyrhizobium; species Bradyrhizobium sp. UNPA324. Next base: position 7,153,827 of record NZ_LFJD01000004.1, on the reverse strand, counting down.
TCCCGCATGGGTGTCGATGACGCGGAACGCCCCCGGCTTGTCCTGCAGATAGGTGATGATGCGCGCCAGCACGATGTGCTTGATGACATCGGCGAAGCTGCCGGCGTGGAAGACGTGGCGATAGTTCATGAGAAGAGCACTACGCCACGTGATGGCTTGAGCAAAGAGGCACAATCACGTGTCCCGGACGCGTCGCAGCGTATAACGCTGCGCTGCCGAGCCGGGACCCAACAGGGGGCATGGAGTCCTATGCAGCATGGGCCCCGGCTCTGCAGCGCACCGCCGAAGTGGCGCGGCGCTGCGTCCGGGGCACAAGAGGAGAGTGCAGCGCGCGCAACGATGGGATCAACCGCCCCTGATCGGCGGCATCGTCACCTGCTCACGCCGGCAGGCGCGGCGATCGGTTTCATCGCAGTCGCGGAATTGCAGGTCCTTGCTGAGGCAGATGCGGACCTCGGAGAGCCGAGTGCGGTTGCAGGTGACCGAGACGGCGGCATTGCTCAGCCCCGGATTGGCCTTGATGAAGGCCTCCTCGACTTCCGCGGGCGCCACGGTCTTGGCCTGCGACAGATCGAGATATTCGGCCGGAATCTTGATCGCGGCGCGCGCTTTGCGGATCGTCTCGAAATAGCTGCGGTCGGCGAGGCCCGAGCAGGTGCCGTGCTTGTCCCATTCGTTGAAGATCAGCCCCGGCGCCGGCATCAGATCGAGCATCGAGGAGACGATGCTGCGGTTCAGCCGCGGCGCGGGCCGCTGGCAATATTCCGGGAAGCCGTTCTCATATTGCGGCCACAGCCCGTGCACCACGAAGGCGTAGGGCCGTCCGCCGCACTGGATCTGGGAGCGGCCGCCACGCTCGGCCGCCTCTTCGCAGAACGAGGGCGACCATGACAGCGACAGCACATAGAAATCGAACTCGCCCGGCGCGTTCTGCCGCTTGTCCTGGGCCTTGGCGTCACCGGCGAACGAGGCGAGGCCCGCGGCAAGGATCAGGGAAAGGGCCAGCGAGATCACCAGGCGGGAGAAGGAATGCAATCTGGAATGAAACATGGCAACGCCCCTCAACTAGACTGTGCAAGGAAGCCTAGCAGGCGACAGGAACATTTCAAGAACAAAATTCAGCCGACGCCGTTTGACCGCTGACCGCCCCGAATCGGGGCGCTTCGAACTCAAGGCCTGGCGGCGCGGCAGGCCGGATTGTAGGCCCAGTTGCGGTCGAGCCCGACCACGCACCATTCGACGCCGCTGCCGTAGCCGGCGAACCCACCATCCTCGATGAGCGAGAAATGCACCTTGCGCACCTTGCCGTCGTTGAGCATGGCGTCAGCGGTGCAATAGCGGCGGGGAATGTTGTCGGACTGCCAGGGCCGGAACGCGGTCTCGTGAACGGCGGAGAACCCGGTGATCTTCAACGAGGAATTCCAGAACGTACTTTCCTTTTCCCAGAACTCGGTCGCGATCGTCGGCAGCGCCCTGTCGCAATCGGCGACGGCGCCGTCATAGCGCGGTCCGCTCAGCCAAAAATTCATCTCCAGCGGATTGGCGGCCCTGGCCTCGCCGAGCGACACCGCCCCGAACATGAGGCCGAGCACGGCGGCATAGCGGAATGATTTTAGGGAGGGCGCGCGCATGTTCAATCCGGACAGCTAAGGTCTTGCGAAGGTGGGACGGTGCCGCGAAGGCCGGGGGAGGTCAAGTGCAGCGCGGCAACACTTCGCCAGGAGTTGACCACAGTGTCGCGGTCGGCAGGGCTTCGGTTCTTTTCACTTCCATCCCGGCACCGTAGACTGGCGGCCAGGAAATCGGAGTGACGGGAATGCGAATCATTGCGGCCGCGGGCTTTCTTGCCCTGGGTATGATGGCGAGCCAGTCGGCGCGCGCCGACTACGTGCCGCCATTCAAGGGCAACGACACCGGCGGCATCATCGCCTATTCGATGGCGACCCAGGTCGATGCCCGGCAAGTGGCGGTCGATCACTGCGCGCGCTATGGCAAGGTCGTGAAATTCCTTGGGGTGCAGGCCTATGAGGGCGGCTATATCTCGTTTTCCTGCCGCTGGGTGCCCTATGGCGCCGCCGACCAGCCGATCCGCACGCTCTACTGAGGCGTTGTCGTAACGCCGCTAGTCTTAGTCGGGAGCTTCTCGCATGACGCGCAAACTCGCTTTGCTCGGCTCGACGCTTTGCCTCGTGGTGTCGGCGGGCAGCGCCATCGCCGACGATCTGCCGGTGCGCAAGGCCGGTCTTTGGGAAATGAAGATGGTCAGGACCGGCACGCCCATGCCTGAGATGACCATGCAGCATTGTACCGACGAGACCGTCGACAAGGAGATGAACAACAACGTCTCGCCGATGGCCAAGCAGATATGCTCCAAGCAGGACATCAAGAAGACCGCCACCGGCTATGTCAGCGATTCCGAGTGCAGCGTCGCCGGCATCAGCACGACCTCGCACGCCGAGATCACCGGTGATTTCAATTCGGCCTACACGGTGAAGACCTCGTCGCACGCGCAGGGCGGCGCTGCCGGTGCGGCGGGGCGCGATACGACGATGCAACTCGACGCGAAGTGGCTGGGGGCCTGCAAGCCGGATCAGAAGCCCGGTGACATCGTGATGCCCGGCGGCTTCAAGATGAATGTGCGCGATATGGACAAGCTGAAGGCGCTACTGCCGAAGTAGGAACGGGTGCGGAGATGAATGCGAACGGGCTTGCGGACATCAAGGCAATCACGTTCGACGTTCAAGGCACCTGTGTCGACTTCTACCAGCCGATCCTGCGCGCCGGTGCCGCGATCAATGAGACTAAGGGGCTCGACATCGACTGGGCGGCCCTGTCAACAGAGTGGCGCGAACTCTACCGCGCTTCCATGAATGCCGTGATTGCCGGCCATCGCGGTTGGTTGCGGGTCGACCGCATTTATCGGGAAGCGTTGGACAAGCTTGTGGAAACGCGAAGCTTGTCGGATCGCCTCGATGATGCCGAGCGTGATGAGCTGAACAATGTGTGGACGAGGCTCGACGCTTGGCCGGATGTAGTCGAGGGGCTGACGCGGCTTCGTCGACATTATCTGACGTCGACGTTGTCGAACGCTGGCATGGCCAGCGTGATCGCCCTGGTCAGGAATGCCGGCCTGCCATTCGATGCCGTGCTGACGGCGGAGCTGGCCAGGAGCTACAAACCCGCGCCGGCGGTCTATCAACTCGCCGTCGATTATCTCGGCTACCGGCCGGATCAGATCCTGATGGTTGCTTGCCACAAATACGATTTGAAGGCGGCGCGCGCGTTCGGCATGAAGACGGCTTTCGTGCCTCGCGCATTGGAGTTCGGCCCCGAGGCCGCGCCCGATATCTCGCCCGAGAGCTGGTTCGACGTCTATGCGACCAGCTTCATTGACCTTGCCGAGCAACTGCAAGCTGTCTAACGGCGGCTACGTCCGTCACACCGGAATCCTCACGCTCGCCCTCAATCCCCCCATCGGACTGTCGCCGAGGGTGATGTCGCCGCCGTGGGAGCGGGCGATGTCGCGGGCGATGGCAAGGCCTAGGCCCGTGCCGCCTTCGTCCTGGTTGCGGGCATTGTCCAACCGCAGGAACGGCTTGAACACCTCTTCGCGCAAGTGCGTGGGAATGCCCGGCCCGTCGTCGTCGACGGTCACGGTCAAATAACGGTGATCGCGCTGGCCGGTGATGGCGATGCTCTTGCCGTAGCGCGCCGCGTTGGTGACGAGGTTGGCGAGGCAGCGCTTGAACGAGGCCGGCTTCACCGTCACCACGGGCAGGCCGTGGAAGGCGACGGTCGCGGTATGGCCGTGGCGCTCGGCATCGCCGCGCAGCTCCTCGAGCGCCTGCGCCATGTCGGTCGGCTGCGACTGCTCGCCGGAATCGCCGCGCGCAAAGGCGAGGTAATCCTCAAGCATCATCGACATCTCGTCGACGTCCTTGCGCATCCCCTCGAGCTCGGGGCTGTCGCCGATCAGCGCCAGCTCGAGCTTGAAGCGGGTCAGGATGGTGCGCAGATCGTGGCTGACGCCGGCAAGCATCGCGGTGCGCTGCTCCATCGTGCGCTCGATGCGCGATTTCATCTCGAGGAAGGCGACGGAGGCGCGCCGCACCTCGCGGGCGCCGCGCGGCCTGAAGTTCGGTGCCTCGCGGCCCTTGCCAAAACTTTCAGCGGCGTCGGCAAGGCGCAGGATCGGCTTGATCTGGTTGCGCAGGAACAGCACGGCGACGATCAACAGGATCGAGGACGTGCCGACCATCCAGAACAGGAAGATCTCCGAGTTTGAGGCATAGGCGGCGCTGCGCTGCGCGAACACGCGCATCACGGCATCGTCGAGCTGGATGCGGATCTCGACGACATTGGAGCGGCCGACCGTGTCGATCCAGAACGAGCGCCCGATCTGGCGGCCGAGCTGCACCGACAGGGTCTGGTCGAGCAGCGAGAAGAACGGCTTTGGTCCCGGCGGCGGCATGTCGCCGGCGGGCAGGAAATCGACGACGAGGCCGAGCCGCTGCTGCGCGATGCGGCGGATCTGATCGCGATCCTTATCTTGCGGATAGCCCTTGTAGACGTCGATCAGTGCGGCGATGTCCTGCACCACCGCGGCCGACAGGCGGCGCGTCACCGTGTTCCAGTGTCGCTCCATGAACACGAAGGCGACCACCGATTGCAGCACCACCATCGGCACGATCATGATGAGGAGCGCGCGGGCATAGAGGCCGGTCGGCATCCAGCCCTTGAACGCGTGGCCCATCCAGCCATTGGCCGCCGAAACGCGGCCGGCGGCGCTCTTCAAAAGCGTCAGGCCGGTGTCGATCGTGCTCATCTGGCGTGCTTCACTTGATTATGGCGAGGCCACCAGCCGGTAGCCGATGCCGCGCACCGCCTGGAGGAACAGCGGATTGGCGGGATCGGTCTCGATCTTGCGCCGGAGGCGGTTGATCTGCACGTCGACGGCGCGCTCGTTGACGCTGCCATTGCCGGTCAGCGCGCTGCGCGGCACGGTCTCGCCCGGCGTCTCCGAGAGAATGCGCAGCATCTCGCGCTCGCGGTCGGTGAGGTGGATGACCTCCTCGCCCTGGCGCAGCTCGCCGCGATCGAGATGGTAGACGTAGGGACCAAAGGCGATCTTCTCGATCGTCGTGGCCTGCGGCGGCGGGGCGGCGCGCTTGAGGATGTTGTTGATGCGCAGCGCCAGCTCGCGCGGCTCGAACGGTTTTGCCACGTAATCGTCGGCGCCGATCTGCAGGCCCTCGATGCGGGCCTCGGCTTCATGGCGCGCCGTAAGCATCACGATCGGCACCGAGGAGGATGTGCGGATGAAGCGCGCGAGATCGAAGCCGGTCTCGCCGGGCATCATGACGTCGAGGATCAAGAGGTCGAAATGCAGACCCAGCAATTTTGATCGTGCATCGCCGGCGCTGGCGGCGGTGGTGACGCGATAGCCCTCGCTGGCAAGGAAGCGCGAGAGCAGATCGCGAATGCGGCGGTCGTCGTCGACCAGCAGCAGATGCGGGGCGTCGTCGGCCGGGCGCGCCGGCGGGCGGGCGAGAGTGGCAGCGAGCGTCACGGTCACTCCTTGGTGGTTTGATTGACGGAAGCGAAAATGGTCTCGAGCACCTTGTCCGGATCGTCCCGATCGATCATCGCGCGCAGGAAGCGCTTGACCGTCTCGGCATCCTGCGGACCCATCTCGGCGAGCGCCTTGGTGATCCGCGTGGTCTGCAGACCGGCAAGTTTCTGCACCAGCGCCTCGCCCTTCGGCGTCGCGTAGAGCAGGCGCTGGCGGCGGTCATTGTCGCCGGTCTTCTGCACGATATAGCCCTCGTCCAGTAGCTGCTTGAGCACGCGGCCGAGCGACTGTTTGGTGATGCGCAGGACGTCGAGCAGATCGGCAACCTTGAGGCCGGGATAACGATAGACGAAGTGCATGACCCGATGATGAGCCCGGCCGAAGCCGAAAGCCTCCAGCTCCTGGTCGGGATCGCCGACGAAATCGCGGTAGGCGAAGAACAGCAGCTCGATGATATCCCAGCGCAAATTGGCTCCATCGCCTGCGGCCGGCCGAGGCTCGGTGGCATCTTGAGAGGAAGTCGCGAAATTTATGTCAGGCATATTGACGTATCTTGGGTTCAATGTTACAAAACGAACAACCCGGACGAAATTTTAGATCGTTTCGCGGCGGGTGTCATCGAAGCAGGACGGCGAAAACAGCCGGACAGGCGACGACGGCCGGATCAGATCTACCGTGCGATTGTCGAGCGGCATTTCGGCAAAACATACTGGACTTCCGTCTCCCGCAAAAGCATGTCCTGCCCGACATGCTGGCCACGGGAAACCGGCCGTAACAAGGCTGGCGGTGGTCCAGCCGGAAACCAATCCAGCCAGCTGGCCCCGAACGGGGCAGGCGGGCGCCAGAACAGCGCCGATACCGGCAGCGGGAGCCAAGGACATGAGCATGACATTCGACATCCAGCCCGCAACCAATCCGACATCCGAAAAGGACCGTGTGGCCAAGCTGGTGGATCCCGGCTTCGGGCGGGTCTTCACCGATCACATGGCGATCGTCCGTTACAATCAAGCCAAGGGTGGCTGGTACGAGGCGAAGATCGAGGCGCGGGCCAACTTCCAGATGGATCCCGCCGGGGCCGTCCTGCACTACGCGCAAGAGATCTTCGAAGGTCTGAAGGCCTACAAGCGCGACGACGGCGGCGTGAACCTGTTCCGCCCCGACGCCAATGCGCGGCGCTTCAAGGACTCGGCCGACCGCATGGCGATGGCGCAACTGCCCGAGGATGTCTTCATCGAGGCGGTCGAGCAGCTCGTGCGCATCGATCGCGCCTGGATGCCGGGCGGCGATGGCAGCCTGTACCTGCGGCCCTTCATGATCGCGAGCGAGACCTTCCTCGGCGTCAAGCCGTCGTCCGAATACATCTTCGCGGTCATCGCCTCGCCGGTCGGCTCCTATTTCAAGGGCGGTCCCGCGCCGGTGTCGATCTGGGTGTCGGAGAACTATACGCGCGCGGCCGTCGGCGGCACCGGCGCCGTCAAGTGCGGCGGCAATTACGCCGCGAGCCTGCGCGCGCAGGCCGAAGCGATCCAGCACGGCTGCGATCAGGTCGTCTTCCTGGACGCGATCGAGCGCCGCTACATCGAGGAGCTCGGCGGCATGAACATTTTCTTTGTGTTCGACGACGGCTCGCTCTCGACGCCGCCGCTCGGCACGATCCTGCCCGGCATCACCCGCGACTCCATCATCGCGCTCGCCCGCGATGCCGGCAAGACTGTGCGCGAGGAGCCGTATTCGCTCGACCAGTGGCGCAAGGATGCGGCCAGCGGCAAGCTGAAGGAAGCGTTCGCCTGCGGCACCGCGGCCGTGATCTCGCCGATCGGCAAGGTGCGCTCCGTCAGCGGCGATTTCGAGATCTCGGGCGGCGCCGCCGGCCCCGTCGCCATGGGCCTGCGCAAGCAGCTCGTCGACATCCAGTACGGCCGCACCAACGATCCCCACAACTGGATCCGCAAGGTGTTCTAGGGACTCTCGTGTCCCGGACGCGCAAAGCGCGAGCCGGGACCCAGGGCGCCAGCGGTTGGACCCCGGATCAGCAGCGCACCACGCCGCCAAGAGGCGGCGCGTTGTGCAGCATCCGGGGAACGCCGATCAGCACGTCATGAACGGATGGAGCAGCCGTAGGGCGAGCAGGCAGTTGCCGCCCCCCGCGTCGGCTGGTAAACGCCGCGGATGGCCGAGAAACCCAAAAAACCGCAGAAACTGAAGGCGCGCCTGCCGCGCGGGCTCGAGGATCGCGACCCTGCCGCGATCCGGGCGACGCGCGAGATGGTCGAGAAGATCCGCGCCGTCTACGAGCTCTACGGCTTCGAGCCGGTGGAGACGCCGGCAATGGAATACACCGATGCGCTCGGCAAGTTCCTGCCCGACCAGGATCGTCCGAACGAGGGCGTGTTCTCGTTCCAGGACGACGACGAGCAGTGGATCAGCTTGCGCTACGATTTGACGGCGCCGCTCGCCCGCTATGTCGGCGAGCGCTACGGCACCGACGCGCTGGTCTTGCCCTACCGCAGCTACCGCGTCGGCTATGTCTTCCGCAACGAGAAGCCCGGTCCCGGCCGCTTCCGCCAGTTCATGCAGTTCGACGCCGACACGGTCGGCTCGGCGACGCCGGCGGCGGACGCCGAGATCTGCATGATGGCGGCGGATACGGTGGAGGCGCTCGGCATCGCGCGCGGCTCCTATGTCGTGAAGGTCAACAACCGCAAAGTGCTCGATGGCGTGCTTGAAGATATTGGGCTCGGCGGGGCCGAAAACGCGGGTCGTCGTCTGACGGTGCTGAGAGCCATCGATAAATACGATCGACTTGGTGCAGAGGGCGTCGAGCTTCTGCTCGGCCCAGGCCGAAAAGATGAGAGTGGCGATTTCACCAAAGGCGCGGGTCTAGATAAAGATCAAATACAGAAGGTGCTGGTGTTTACGCTCCTACAGAGCGGAACGATGACCGAACCAGAGCATGTTGGGCAGGGCGCGTATGTCGAGAGTAACAAGGGAGTGCTCGACGGCTTAATGACCCACTTCGGAGCAAATGAGACCTCGCGAGCTGGTGTCGAAGAACTCAAAATGATTTCAGAACTGGTCGAGGCCGCGGGTTATGGCCGAGATCGCATCAGTATCGATCCCTCCGTCGTGCGCGGCCTCGAATATTACACCGGCCCCGTCTACGAGGTCGAACTGCTGCTCGAGACCAAGGACGAGAAGGGCCGCCCGGTGCGCTTCGGCTCGGTCGGCGGCGGCGGGCGTTACGACGGTCTCGTCTCGCGCTTCCGTGGCGAGCCGGTGCCGGCGACCGGATTCTCCATCGGCGTCTCGCGGCTTCAGGCCGCGCTGACGCTGCTCGGCAAGCTCGACACCAAGCCGGACTTCGGCCCCGTCGTCGTCACCGTGTTCGACCGCGACCGCGTCGCCGACTACCAGAAGATGGTTGCGTCCTTGCGCAGCGCCGGCATCCGCGCCGAGCTCTATCTCGGCAACCCCAAGAACATGGGCAATCAGCTCAAATATGCCGATCGCCGCAACTCGCCGTGCGTGATCATCCAGGGCTCCGACGAGAAGGCGCGCGGCGAGCTGCAGATCAAGGACCTGATCGAAGGCGCCAAGGCGGCCGCGGCGATCGCCTCCAACCAGGAATGGCGCGAGAGCCGGCCGGCGCAGTTCTCGTGCAGCGAAGCCGATCTCGTCGCGAAAGTGCGCGAGGTGCTGGCCCGCCATGACGTGAGCTGGGGCTAGCCATTCGCTGACGTCGTCACGCTCGGGCTTGTCCCGGGCATCCACGTCCTGTTTGATGGCAAAGAACGTGGATGGCCGGGACAAGCCCGGCCATGACGAAAGCAGGGAGACGACGATGCCTGAGATCACCATCAGCATGGCCGAGGGCCGCACCGACGAGCAGAAGGCCGGCATGATGCGCGACATCACGCAGGCGCTGGTGAAGAATCTCGGCGTCGATGCCGATGCCGTCGTCATCCAGATCAACGAAGCCCCGCTCCGTCACAAGATGAAGGGCGGCAAGACCTTCGTGGAACGTGCGGCGGCGGCGAAGAAGTAGCAGCGCCGTCGCGGCAAACGCCGCTGTCGTCCCGGACAAGCGAAAGCGCAGATCCGGGACCCATAACCACAGGGAGTGGTTATCTGGCGAAGCGGCAACTCCGAATCCCCGCAGCCACGACGTCCTGTGGTTATGGGTCCCCGGATCGGTGCGCGCTTAAGGCGCGCTTGTCCGGGACGACACTGTTTGTGAGGCACCATGGACGCACGCGAGTTCATCACAATCGGCATGAGCGCCGAGCGCACGCTGGTGGTGCCGGCCGAGCGCACGGTCGGGCATTTCGTGCCCGGCATGCCTTTTGTCTATGCGACGCCGATGATGATTTTGGAAATGGAGATGACCTCGGGCGACGCGATCCGCGCCGCGCTCCAGCCGGGCTGGGTCACTGTCGGCACCGAGGTCGATATCCGCCATCTCGCGGCCGCCCTCGTCGGCGCAACGGTGCGGACCACGGCGAAGGTCATTGCGGTGGAGCGCCGCGTCATCCGCTTCGAGGTCGAGGCCTTCGAGGGCACGCGCAAGCTCGGCGAGGGCCGCCACGCGCGCGGGCTCGTCAATGTCGAGTTGTTCAACAAGCGGTTGTCTAAGTAGGGTGGATTAGCGAAGCGTAATCCACCAACGTTCGCGATCGCTGAAGCATGGTGGGTTACGCCTTCGGACTGCGCTTCGCGCAGCCGACGGCTAACCCACCCTACGAAGATACGGCCCCTGTCTTTACTTCGCGAGCTCCTTCGACCGCTGCGTCGCAGCTGCGATCGCGCGGATCATCAGCTCGCGCAGGCCCGGCTCGCCCATCAGCACGCCGAGCGCTGCGGCGGTGGTGCCACCGGGCGAGGTGACGTTCTGGCGCAGCGTGCTGGAAGGCAGCTCCGACCGGTGCAGCAGCTCGCCGGAACCGGCGACGGTCTCGCGCGCGAGCTTCGTCGCCAGCGGCTCGGGCAGCCCGGCCTCGATGCCGGCGCGCGCCAGCTCCTCAGCGAGCAGGAACACATAGGCTGGCCCCGAGCCGGAGACGGCGGTCACCGCGTCCATCAGGTCTTCGTCCTCGACCCATTCGACCGCGCCGGTGGCGCGCAGCAGCGCATCGGCCACCGCGCGCTGCGCAGGGCTGACGTTGTTCGCCGCGACCGCGACGGTGATGCCGCGGCCGATCGCGGCCGGCGTGTTCGGCATCGCGCGCACCACGGCGCCGCCGCAGACTTCCTGGAGCGATGCGATCGTTGTTCCCGCCATGATCGAGACCACCGAGGTCTTGTCCGAGACGAACGCTTTCAGCCTTGCGCCGGCGTCGCGGAACATCTGCGGCTTCACCGCGACGACCAGCGTCTCGACGGGGCCGGCGGTCTTCACATCAGGATTCAGCGCGACGCCCTTGGCGGCCAGGGCGGAGATCTCGGGCGCGATGTGCGGATCCATCACGGCCACGCGGCGCGGGTCGAGCCCGCCCGAAAGCCATCCGGTCAGCATCGCGCCGCCCATCTTGCCGGCGCCGGCGAGCAGGATGGTGCCGGTGATGTTTTGGAGGGGGTTGTTCGCCATCGCTGTTGCCACACACTCGCTGTCGTCCCCGCGCGAGCACTTGCTCGTCGCGTTACCACAGGCGGTTCTAGTGGATGAAGGTGTTGGCAACAAGCCGCGTGCCACAAGAGACATCACGCGGTATGGGTCCCGGATCTGCGCTTCGCTTGTCCGGGACGACGTCGGGGAGAGAGGGTGGCCCCCTCCGCTCTTGCAGCGAGACTTACGCCTCGCCCACCGTATCGAACATCGCGGCGTCCATCGCCTCGGTGGTTGTCTTGCCTGCCCACACCACGAACTGGAACGCCGGGAAATAGCGCTCGCAGGCGTGGATGGCGCCGGCGAGCATGGCCTCGCACTGCGCGGTCGAGGCGGTGAGGCCGCCCGGCAGCACCAGGGCCTGGCGGTGCATCACCATGCCGGTGTTGGTCCACAAATCGAAATGACCGACCCACAGCTGCTCGTTGACGGCAGCGACGAGCCGCTGCACCTCGCCACGACGCGCGAGCGGAATCTTCATGTCGAAGGCGCAGGCCAGATGCAGCGCCTCGATCTCGCCCATCCAGGTGAAGGAGAGCTGGTAGTCGGTCCATTGTCCCTTCGAGACAATCGTGAGTTCGTCTTCGCCGGAGCGTTCGAACGGCCAGTTGTTGCTGGCAGCGATATCCTCGACCACCGCGAGCGGATGGCTTTTGGAATCGATAGTGCCTTCGAGCAGGGACATGCCGTCTCGACCTCTTGCCTTCTTGTTGTCCTTGATACGCACGCGGTCGGCCCGGCACGCTCCCTCAACGTCGCTGCTGCGATCCCTCAGGGTCGCTCTTGCGATCCCTCGGATCAGCGCGGGCCTGTCGCGGATCAAGTGATGTGATTTGCGGAATCTGCGCAACGGGGTCCCGAGTCCGTCCACAAGCCAGGACTCGTTCGTCCACAGCTCATCTCCGCCACAATTCTTAACGGAGAGAACAAACCGGAGTCGGACTAGCCGGGGCCGCCAATCGTTAATTCCGCCCCGTGAGGGCTGCTCCCGCCGCGATGGCATGGGACCATGCGCTTTCCCCATGCGGAACACGCTTGCTGCGGCCGCCGGGCGGCGTCATATTTCCGGTCAGGCCGTTCATTCCGGACGGCCGATGTTCTCAGGGCGGGGTGAAAGTCCCCACCGGCGGTAAGGGCCGAAAGGCCTAAGCCCGCGAGCGCCTTCCGTGAGGGGTATCCCGAAGGGAAGGGTCAGCAGATTCGGTGCAACTCCGAAGCCGACGGTTAAAGTCCGGATGAAAGAGAACGGTCGGTGGCAGACGCATCGCAAGGTGCGGCTGTTTGTCGTTCCGTGTGCCCTGATTCTGGTCCTTAAACCGAGGAAAGCCATGAATCAGATGTTGCAAGATCCCCAAGTCCAAGCTGCCCAAGCCGAAATTGAAGTTCCCCAACCGCCGGTTCCGCAAGGACCCGCGCCCGACCATCCGCGCTTCGCAAAGCCGCAGCGGGTGGCTTTCGTACAGGCCTGCTGGCATCACGACGTGGTCGAGGAGGCCCGCATCGCGTTCATGAAGGAGGCCGCGGCGCGGCATCTCACCCATGTCGACGTGTTCGAGGTGCCGGGCTCGTTCGAGATCCCGCTGCACGCGCAGGTCCTTGCCAAGACACGGCGCTACACCGCGATCGTCGCCGCCGGCCTCGTCGTCGACGGCGGCATCTACCGGCACGAGTTCGTCGCCGACACCGTCATCAAGGCGCTGATGGACGTGCAGCTCCGCACCGAGGTGCCGGTGTTCTCGGCCGTGTTGACGCCGCAGCAATTCCACGAGACCGAGGTGCACTACGACTTCTTCCGCAAGCATTTTGCCATCAAGGGCGTCGAGGTGGCGGCCGCCTGTGCGGAGACGTTGCTCGGCCTGGAGCGTCTGCGCGGCCAGGTCGCAGCGGGGATCGTGGGGTAGGATGTCTCTCCCTCTCCCCGCGTGCGGGGAGAGGGTTGGGGTGAGGGGGAGTCTCCGCGGCGACGGTTAGAGTTGGACTCGCGGAGAGTCCCCCTCACCCGGAATTCAAGCTTCGCTCGAATTCCGGCCTCTCCCCGCAAGCGGGGAGGGGCCAAGAAGAAATCAGTCGAACAGGCTCGACACCGACTCTTCCGCCGCGGTGCGCGCGATCGCGTCGGAGATCAGGCTGGCGATCGGCAGCGTGCGGATGTTCGGCGCCTTGGTCACGGCGTCCGTCGGTAGGATCGAATCAGTGATCACCAGCTCCTTCAGCTTGGAGCCGGAGATGCGCGCGGCCGCGCCGCCGGAGAGCACGCCGTGGGTGATATAGGCGTAGACGTCCTTGGCGCCCTTGGCGATCAGCGCGTCGGCGGCGTTCACCAGCGTGCCACCGGAGTCGACGATGTCGTCGACGAGGATACAGGTGTAGCCGGCGACATCGCCGATCACGTTCATGACCTCGGATTCGCCCGGGCGCTCGCGGCGCTTGTCGACGATCGCGAGCGGGGTGTTGATGCGCTTGGCAAGGCCGCGCGCGCGGGCCACGCCGCCGACGTCGGGCGAGATCACCATCACCTTGGAGAGGTCGAACTTTTCCTTGATGTCGCGCACCATCAACGGCGCCGCGTAGAGATTGTCGGTCGGGATGTCGAAGAAGCCCTGGATCTGGCCGGCATGCAAATCGAGCGTCATGACGCGGTCGACACCAGCCTGCGTGATCAGATTGGCGACGAGCTTGGCCGAGATCGGCGTGCGCGAGCCCGATTTGCGGTCCTGCCTTGCGTAGCCGAAATAGGGCAGCACCGCGGTGATCCGTCGCGCCGAGGAGCGGCGCAGCGCGTCGGTGATGATCAGGAGCTCCATCAGATGGTCGTTCGCCGGAAACGACGTCGACTGGATGACGAAGGCATCCGAGCCGCGGACGTTCTCCTGGATCTCGACGAAGATCTCCATGTCGGCGAAGCGCCGCACCACCGCTTTGGTCAGCGGCAGGTCGAGGCCTTGCGCGATCGCCTGCGCGAGCGCCGGATTGGAGTTGCCGGCGACGAGCTTGATGGAGCCGTTTTTGGCCGACATGGATGCTTCCTCCCGCGCTTTGCTGGATACGACGTTCAACATCTCTGATCCCACTGGAAGCACGGTTACGACGGGCGAGGAAATATCAGGCGGGAGGCTGCAATGGCAACCCGGAAGGCTACGTTTTCCCTTCGAAAATCCTGAGTCGGGCCAACGGTTTGGTCGCAACTTGAGGCCGTGGTTTAGCGGGGGTTATCGCTCGGCATAGCCGAGCGCCGAAGCCGGCAGCTCGGCCGCCGGGGCCTCCGGAATCACGCTCGCCACCGCTGGTCCCCGCAAGCCTGGCGCTGCGCCAGGGCCATCCGGTGTTCCGTTGATCATGTTGGAAAGTCCGCTGAATCCGGCCTGGGCGATCTTCCGCAGCACTAGATCGTCGGCAGCCGCCCACGCGTCGCGACCGCCCTTGGCTGAGGCCGGTTCCTCCCCTGACAGGCGCAGCGCGCGCTGCTGGTTGGCGTCGTAGACGTCCCAGACCCAGGCGATCACGGTCTTGCCGCGGACGATCTGGGCCGACAGGTAGCTGCGCACGCGGTAGGCTGCCGTCCCCTCGCGGGAGACCACGGACAGGCTGCGCAGCTTGGATTCGCTGTCGAGGACGCCGACCATGCGGTCGAACACCTGAGGCGGTGGGCCGTCGATCGATTCGAAGGCGACCGTTGCCCCGGAGCCGGCGCCCGGCGCCATCGCATAGGAGTTGGCGGCGCTGCCACCGCCGCCGGCGCAGCCGCCAAGCGCGGTCGCGGCTGCCAGCAGCATGATCGCCAGCACGCGCGAACCCGCACGGCGCAAGATGAATGACGCGTCCCTCATTATGGAGGGCAGCGATATCGTTAAAATCGGTTAAGGTCTAGGGCGGCTGCGACACAGATTTTCCCGCAAACGAGATTTGAGCGGGAATTGAGATAATTCCACTCGTCATGGCCGGGCTTGTCCCGGCCATCCACGTGCCTCCTCATGTGCGGCTAGGCGTGGATGCCCGGGACAAGCCCGGGCATGACGACTGAGAATGTGGCGCGACCCGCGCGTTCACCCCTCCAGCGCGATCGCGTGGACGTGGCGGCCGTAATCCGGCTCCTTGCGATGCACCGAGCGGCGATAGCTGAAGAAGCGTTCGTCGGCGTAGGTGTCGAGACCGAGATCGTCGATCATCAGGATGCCGGCGGCCTCCAGCCGCTGACGGATGAAGCCGGCGAGATCGAACATCGCGTGTCCTTCGCGCACTGACGGGATGAAGAACATTGCGTTGTCAGCATCCGCCTCGATGAAGCGCGCCACGAACTCGTTGCCGACCTCGTAGCTGTCCTGGCGGATCAAGGGACCGATCGCTGCGATGATGCCGCCGCGCGTTGCGCCGAGCCGTTCCATCGCGGTGATCGTCGCCTCCAGCACGCCGGTGAGCGCGCCTTTCCAGCCGGCATGCGCGCCGCCGATCACGCGCGCATCGGGGTCGACGAACAGCACCGGTCCGCAATCGGCGGTGGAGACGCCGAGCGCAATGCCGGGCGTCTTGGTCACCAGCGCATCACCCTTCGGCCGCGGTCCGCTCGGCCACGGTGTCACAGCAACGAGCACGTCGGGCGAGTGGATCTGGTGCAGGCTGATGAAACGGTCCGCGGCGACGCCGACATGCTCGGCCATGCGGCGGCGGTTCTCCGCAACCAGGGCCTGATCGTCGTTGGAGCCGAGCCCGCCGTTTAGCGCGGAATAGATGCCGCTGGAGACGCCGCCTTCACGCGTGAAGAAGGCGTGACGCAGGCCGGGCACCGCTGCCAGCAGTGAGGAGGTGAGCGTCATCAATTGCCTCCGGCCTGTTCGAGATCGCTGAGGCCGGCAATGCCTGTCAGCCGCGGCTCGGAGATGCCGAGCACTTTGAACATCGAGCCCATGCCGCTGCGTCCGGTGTCCGTCAGGCGCTTGAGCGCGATCGAAATGTCGGTGGCCACTTCCGGCGTGGCCTTCTGCATCAAGGCGGCGGCCCTTGTATCGATGCCGATCCGCTTGAGGAAGTCGCCTTGCGTCACCGGCCCGTGCACGCGCGCGCCGACATCCTCGGCCGCGCGCGCCAGCGCCTGGAAGTCGACATGGGCGGTGACGTCGGCCTGGCCCGGCGCCTTCAAGGGATCGGCGAAGGTGTGGCGGGCAATTGCCTGGAACGTGTCGCCGGCATCGCTGCGCAGATGACCATAGTCGATGATTAGGGCCGCCCCGTCCTGGTCGCGCACGCGTGTGGCGAGCTTCATGATCTCGCCGTCGGGCCGCCATTCGAACACGGCCCCGATGGGGGCGGCGCGCACCAAGGGCGGTAGCAGCACCTCGAAGCGCGGCGTAGGCTCCGGCGCAGCGCCGAATTGAAGCTTTCCGTTGCTGTCGATCTCGATCACGCGCTCGTGCCAGCCGTTCTCGTGGCGGACCATCTGGTGGATCGGCAGCACGTCGAAATATTCGTTGGCGAGGATGATGGATGGGCCTTCCGGCACGTCGTCGATGCTGTCGTGCCAGGAAATGTTGCGCACGGCGGACAGCGCCGCATTCTGCCGCTCGCGCAGGACGGGATTGACCTCGACCATGTGGATATGGAGCGCCTGGTAGAGCGGGGGCAGCACGCGCACCGCACGCAGCGCATCCGCCATCATGGTGCCGCGGCCCGGTCCGAGCTCGATCAGTCGCAAAAATTGCGGCGAGCCCATCTGCTTCCACACCGAGGCGGTCCACAGTCCCAGCAGCTCGCCGAACATCTGGCTGACTTCGGGCGCGGTGGTGAAGTCGCCCTCGCGCCCGAGCGGATCGCGCGAGGCGTAATAGCCATGGCGCGGATGCATCAGGCACAGTTCCATGTAGCGCCAGACCGGCATGGGGCCTGAGGATTTGATCAGCGCCTTGATCTCATTGAGCAGCGGCTGGTCGGTCACGGCGTACTTTCTCGAAATGAATTAACGAATGGCACCGAGGGGCTTCGGCGCACCGCGCCGGACTGCCAATACAATAAGTATGAGGCCTACGATAAGCATCGGGATCGACAGCAGCATGCCCATGGTTAATCCGCCCCAGAGGAAACCAAGCTGTGCGTCCGGTTCGCGGAAATGCTCGCCGGCAATCCGGGTCAGACCATAGATCAGGATGAAGGCGCCGAGGATCATGCCGGGCCGCTTCAAGGCGCCGAAGCGGATCATGATCGCGAGCACGGTGAACAGCAGAATGCCCTCCATGCCGGCCTCGTAGAGCTGGCTCGGATGACGCGGCAGCTGCGTGGGATCGTTGGGGAAGATCATCGCCCAGGGCAGGCTCGCGTCGGTGGCGCGCCCCCACAATTCGCCGTTGATGAAATTGGCGATCCGCCCGAGCAGCAGCCCGACCGGGGCAACTGCAGTGGTGATGTCGCCGAGCGACAGGATCGGGATCTTGTTGCGGTAGGCGAACCACATCACCGCGACGACGCAGCCGAGGAAGCCGCCATGGAAGGACATGCCGCCCTCCCACAATTTGAAGATCGCGGCGGGATGATCGATGAAGAAGGGCAGGTTGTAGAACAGCACGTAGCCGGTGCGGCCACCGAGGATGATGCCGAGCGTGACCCACAGGATGAAGTCGTCGACCTGGAGCAACGAGATCGGCGCAGGCCCGGCCCACAGGCGTTCATTCTTGAGGAGCGAGCGCGCATAGAGCCAGCCGAACACGATGCCGCAGATATAGGCGAGCGCATACCAGCGGATCGCGAACGGACCGATCTCGAGCGCGATCGGCTTGAAGGCGGGAAAGTCGATGAGCAGAAAGGGCATCGCGCCTTGCTTCTAGAGTTGATGGGCAAGCTGCGGCCCCGACGGAGCTGCACTCCTTCCCCCGCTTGCGGGGGAAGGCAGGGGAGAGGGTGCTTCGACAACGAAGACTCCCCCAGAGGAAAGAACCCTCACCCGGCACTTCGTGCCGACCTCTCCCGCGAGCGGGAGAGGTGCACCGAATTCGCGGATGCTTCGATCCATATCGCTCACACGAGATTGCGGCGGTCGAGCGCCAGCAGACGCCCTGTGATTCTTCTTATGCCGGGACGTTGAGTACGATTGCAAGGAAACCGGAGCATGACAAGGATACCACCGCGCGGCCCTTGAACCGCTCCCTCTGGATTGCCATTGTGTCTCGGAGAGTTCGCGCAAAGTTTATCGGAGGCCCGCCATGACCCAGACCAGCAACCGGTTTTTCGACGAGATCGGCCGCCTGATGAACGACGCCGCGGGTGCCGCTCAGGGCGTCAAGCGCGAGTTCGACACGGTGATGCGCAGCCAGGCGGAAAAATTCCTGCGCGACATGGATCTGGTCAAGCGCGAGGAGTTCGAGGTGGTCAAGGACATGGCCCGTCTGGCGCGTGAGGAGAACGAGGCGCTGAAAACGCGAATCGCGGCGCTGGAGGCCAAGCTCGGCGGGGCGCCGACGTAAGGCACTCGTCCTTACCCTCCAGGGGAGGGTAGCCCCCCATTCTCCTTGTCATTTCCGCATCTTCCGGCTAAAAGCCCGCCAAGTTCGTGGCCCCCGCACCCCTGGAGGCTTGCTGCGAGCTATGCCATGGGCCGCGCTGCGGCCCATTAACTTTTGCAAAAACAAGGACTTAACGACATGGCGACGACCGTCAAGGAATTGAAGGCGACCGCACGTCCGAAGAGCGGCAAGGGGGCCGCCCGGGCTGAGCGTCGCGCCGGGCGAGTGCCCGGAGTGATCTATGGCAACAACCAGCCCCCCGTCACGATCTCGATTGAAGATCGCGAACTGCGCCAGCGCATCCTCGCCGGCCGGTTCCTGACCACGCTGGTGGACATCGATCTCGAGGGCAAGAAGCACCGCGTGATTCCGCGCGACTACCACCTCGATCCGGTCAGGGACTTCCCGATCCATGTCGACTTCATGCGGCTCGGCGAAGGCGCCACCATCCGCATCAGCGTGCCCTTGCATGTCGTGAAGGCGGAAACGTCCCCGGGCGTGAAGCGCGGCGGCACGGTCAACATCGTCGCCCACGCGATCGAGCTCGAATGCGGTGTCGAGAGCATTCCGCAGTACATCGAAGCCGATGTCGGCTCGCTGGAAATCGGTCACTCGCTGCATCTGTCCGACGTCAAGCTGCCGGCCGGCGTGAAGGCGCTGACCCGCGAGGACGCGACCCTCGTCACCATCGTGCCGCCGTCCGGCTACGCCGAAGAGCAGAAGGCCGCGGCTGCGGCTGCAGCTCCTGGCGCTGCTGCGGCAGCTCCGGCGGCTGGCGCTGCGGCTCCGGCCGCGGCTGCTGCACCTGCCGCGGCTGCCAAGGCTCCCGCCGGCGGCGACAAGAAGAAGTAATCTCTCAAAGAGCCGGCGCGCGGTCCCTGATCGCGCGCCAGCTGAGGGGCGCGCCGCGTCATGCGACTCTTTGTTGGGCTCGGCAATCCCGGCGCGAAATACGCACGCAACCGGCACAATATCGGCTTCATGGCCGTCGACGAGATCGCGCGGCGTCATGGCTTTGCGCCATGGCGCCGCAGGTTTCAGGGCGAGACCTCGGAAGGCGCGCTCGGCACGGAGCGCGTGATCCTGCTCAAGCCGACGACCTACATGAACGAGTCCGGCCGCAGCGTTCAGGATGCCGCGAGCTTCTTCAAGATCGCGCCTGGCGACGTCACGGTGTTCCACGACGAGCTCGAACTGCCGCCGGGCAAGGTGCGGGTGAAAATCGGCGGCGGCATCGCCGGTCACAACGGCCTGCGCTCGATCTCGGCGCATATCGGCAACGACTACCGCCGCGTGCGCCTCGGCATCGGTCATCCCGGCGTCAAGGAACTGGTGCACGGCCACGTGCTGTCGGACTTCGCCAAGGCCGACAACGACTGGGTGGCGACGCTGTGCGAGGCGGTGGCCGAGCACGCAGGCCTGGTTGCCAAGGGCACGGACGCGACCTTTGCCAACAGGGTGCATCTCGCCATGCAGGCGAAGGGATTTTTGACCAAGGACGACAAGGAGTAGGGTGGGTTAGCCGACGACGTCCGCGAAGCTTCGACAAGCGAAGGCGCAAGGCGTAACCCACCATGCCACGACCGGAAAATTGGTGGGTTACGCCGCGCAGATGCGCCTTGCGCATCTACAGGGCTAACCCACCCTACGCACTGCGTTAGAGGATACCATGGGATTCAAATGCGGGATCGTCGGATTGCCCAATGTCGGCAAGTCGACCTTGTTCAACGCGCTGACCGAGACGGCCGCGGCCCAGGCCGCGAACTATCCGTTCTGCACCATCGAGCCGAATGTCGGCGAGGTCGCCGTGCCGGATCCGCGGCTGGAGAAGCTCGCCGCCATTGCCAAGTCGGGCCAGATCATTCCGACCCGGCTGACCTTCGTCGACATCGCGGGCCTCGTCCGCGGCGCCTCGAAGGGGGAAGGCCTCGGCAACCAGTTCCTCGCCAACATCCGCGAGGTCGACGCCATCGCGCATGTGGTGCGCTGCTTTGAAGATTCCGACATCACCCATGTCGAGGGCAAGATCGCCCCGCTCGCCGACATCGAGACCATCGAGACCGAGCTGATGCTCGCCGATCTCGACAGTCTCGAAAAGCGCGTCGACAACCTCACCAAGAAGGCCAAAGGTAACGACAAGGACGCCAAGGAGCAGCTCGACCTCGTCAACCGCACCTTGGTGCTGCTGCGCGAGGGCAAGCCGGCGCGCCTCGTCGAGCGCAAAGCCGAGGAGGAGCGCGCCTTCGGGATGCTCGGCCTGTTGTCGTCCAAGCCCGTGCTCTATGTCTGCAACGTCGAGGAAGGCTCGGCCGCGTCAGGCAATGCGTTCTCCAAGGCCGTGCAGGACCAGGCCGCCAAGGAAGGCGCGGTCGCCGTCGTCATCTCCGCCAAGATCGAGTCCGAGATCGCCACCATCTCACGTGAAGAGCGCGCCGACTTCCTGGAGACGCTGGGTCTGGAGGAAGCCGGCCTCGATCGCCTGATCCGCGCCGGCTACAAGCTGCTCGACCTCATCACCTATTTCACGGTCGGCCCGAAGGAAGCGCGCGCCTGGACCATCCATCGCGGCACCAAGGCCCCAGGCGCGGCGGGCGTGATTCACACCGACTTCGAGAAGGGTTTTATCCGCGCCGAGACCATCGCCTACGAGGACTACGTCGCGCTCGGCGGCGAAACCGGCGCGCGCGATGCCGGCAAGCTCCGGCTCGAAGGCAAGGAATACGTCGTTGCCGACGGCGACGTGATGCATTTCAGGTTTAATACGTAAGCTGGATCTCGTGCCCCGGACGCAGCGCAGCGCTCTTGCGGTGCGCCGCAGAGCCGGGGCCCAGAAGACTTGATTGCGGATGCATGGGTACCGGCTCTGCGTCGCGTCATTTCATGCCGCGCCGCGTCCGGGACACGAGACCTCACCGCATCCCGCCGCCCTGGTCGCGGATCGCGCCGAGATGCTCGTTGATGCGGAAGACGATCAGGATCAACTCCGCGAGGATGCGCGAGAACACCACGCCGACGACGACGCTCGCAATCGACGACAGCAGCACCAGGAAGCCGCCGAACGGGCTGATCGCCATCGCGGCCAGGCCGGAGAAGATGCCGGAGAGGCCGAACAGGCAGATCAGCGCGATCACCAGCCAATAGAAGGTCTTGATGATCGTCGGCGTGATGAAGCGGTCCCACTGAAACAGGTCGCTGAATGAAAACATTGCTCTCCCCAGGGCATTGGGCCTTGGTAAATGGATCTCGGTCCTCGGTCGATCCGACTCAGATCAACGCCGCCACCCGGTATGTAGCACGAGCCATGCGGGCCGGCGGGTTGAGATTGCCGCAAAGTGCGGCCACAATCTGTCATTCCTGCAAAGCTTTCCCAAGATGACCCTGACCTTCGAAGATTTCCCGCCCGGCCGGTTCGGCACGTTCGGCCCGCGACATGTCACCCGCGACGAGATTTTGGCCTTTGCCGCCGAGTTCGATCCGCAGCCCATGCATCTGGACGAGGAGGCCGCCAGCAAAAGCATGCTGCGCGGCCTGTCCGGCTCGGGCTGGCACCTCTGCTCGCTGATGATGCGGATGATGGCCGATGGTTTCATCACCCGCGCCGCATCGCTGGGGTCGCCCGGCGTCGACGAGGTGCGTTGGCTGTCGCCGCTGCGGCCCGGCGACGACCTCATGCTCGATGTCGACGTGCTGGAGGCGCGCACGTCCAAGAGCCGGCCCGAGCTCGGCATCGTCAAGTTCAAATGCACCGCGCGCAACGCCAAGGGTGAGGCGCTCGCCGAGATGACGTCGCCGATCCTGATCAAGCGCCGCGAGGGAGCGGTCTGATGCGGTTCTTCGACGACATCGAGATCGGTCAGCGCCGCGAGATCGGCACCTATACGTTCACGGCCGAGGCCATCAAGACTTTCGCCGCCAAGTTCGATCCGCAGCGTTTTCATCTCGACGAGGAGGAGGGCAAGAACTCGCTGTTCGGCGGGCTCGCCGCGTCGGGCTGGCACGTTGGCTCGGCCTGCATGAGCCTGCTTGTCGCGGACGGCCAGCGTCTGGCGCGCGAGGCCGCCTCGCGCGGCGAGGAGGTTGCGGTGTGGGGCCCGTCGCCGGGCTTTCGCGACCTGCGCTGGATCAGGCCGGTGCTCGCCGGCGATACGATCGCGTACGTCAATGTCGTCACCGACAAGCGCAGCTCGGCCTCGCGGTCTGGCTGGGGCATCCTGACCGCCCGCACCACCGGCACCAACCAGCGCGGCGAGGAGGTCTATTCCATCACCGCTTCAGCCTTCGTGCCGATGCGTGCGAAGGCCGGTTAGATCTGTTCCAAAATGAACGGTCCAAATCGGTGGGCAAGTGTTGCTCGCGCGCTATGGACGGGATTCGGGACGGCTGCCATAAGCCTGCGCAACATGGTTACCCCTCGCAGTTTGGTGGGAACCAGTCAGTTGCTAACTAATTATGAACCTGTCGCTGTCTATTTGAAACGAATTGGGCAGACGACAGGGGACGAGGACCATGGCTGATCGCGGCGCACTCAAGCTCGTTGGATTTATCTTCGCGACCGCGACGCTGGCCGTGATGCTGGTCGCCGGCATGGTGGTGAAGGGGTATGCCGATGGCGCCTACACCCTGGAAGCCTCTGCCGTCGACGCCAGCCGGTAAGAGTTCGTTCATTCTTCGCGGCCGGCATCCGGCCGCCGCATCTCAGCGGCTATAGACGAACGCCAGGATGGCGATCGCAACCGCCAGCAGCCCGACAAAGCGCAGCATGATCGTGCCGAATTGATTCGGCGCGGGCCGCAATGGTATCGGGTCCGTGGTGTCGGGCCGAATGCTTTCCATGTGAGATATCCCCAAGCCCGGCCGTGGCGGCACGGGCGCCTGGCATTGGTCGCCAGGGACGGGCGGAGGGTTCAAAGTGAACGGCGCTGGCTGCGTTGACGATGTGAACGCGTATCCACCGCAGCGCCGTCGTCGCGGCCACACCCTCCGCTGTCATGCCCCGGCTTGACCGGGGCATCCAGTGCGCCGAGACCTCTCGGCTCGATCACTGGCTTCTCTGGAATACTGGATCGCCCGGTCAAGGCCGGGCGATGACACCTTTGTTGGAGAGGCAGTGTGGGCCCTATCGCACCTCCCAGAATCAAAACCGCCGCGCTCCCTGCCGGGAACGCGGCGGTTCGGTGATGCTTGGTCGAACGATCAGCTGTTGCGCAGGCCGTCGGCGGCGCGCTTCCACTGCGCGACGTTGTCGGCGATCATGCGGGTCGACTTCATCGCGGCCTGGCTGAGCTGGGCATAGCCGGAGATCTCGCGCTGGACGCGCTGGCCTTCGGCATGGAGCAGATCGCGCAGGCTCTCGAGCTCGGAGATCAGGTTCTCGATCTCGGCGAGCGAGGTGCCGGCGACGCGCTGGATCAGCGAGTTGACGTTGTTGACGGTGGCTTCCGCGCTCGCGTCGAGCGGCGGCGCGTCGGTGGTGGTCGACGCCGGACGGCGCAGATAGGCGATATCGTTGCGGACGAAATCACGGATCCCGGCCTCGACCTCCGTCACGGCGGCAAGGTTGGTGTCGACCGTCTCGGTCTCGGTGGCTTCGATCTTTTCCGGACGCATGGCGTTCATCGTTGTTCCCCTGTTCGCGTTGAGCGCAGCGCGAGTGTCCCCCGCACGACGACGTCTGTGAGGCTTCCCTATCAGGGCGTCCGATTTTGACCGCAAATGGGCCGAGATGCGGCAAGGGCGGACCATTCGGGGGTTTTGCCGTGGCATATGGTTAGGAGAGTGTGAATGGCGTTGCGGCGGTGGATACGCGGCTCGGTCGGCGCCTCACTCCCTCGCCCCGCTTGCGGGGAGAGGTAAGAAACTCACCAGCTTTTCTTGAAGCCGGCCGTCAGGCTCTTGTTGATCGCGCCTTGGGAGGTCTCGCCGACCGAGCCGGAGACGGTGACGTTGTCGAACAGCTTTTGCTCGGCGCCGACTTTGCGCAGCCATTTGTCGTCGGTGGTCGACAGCGTCTGGCCGGCGGTGATGCTGGTACCGGTGTCAGTGAGAGTAACCTTTGCGGACTGGTCGGTTTCGTAATTGCGGGTGATATGGCCGCCGATGCCGGGCACAGCGGCGGTGCCCTGCTGGTTGACGCTGTAGCCGTTCTGGAGCGTCAATGAAGTGTCGCTCGACAGCGGCACCGATTTGGTCAGCGAGGCCCCGATCTTGCTCTGTTCAGTGCCGGGATCGACGCGGGCTTCGACCGCGGTCTTGTCCCAGATCGAGCCCGCGCCGGGCGCGGTCGCCGTCGCCCAGGCGCTGCCCGAGGATTGCGGCAGGTTGCCGCCGTTGGTGGCCTTCTGCGCCAGCAGCTCGGACATCGTCCGCGGCTCGTTCGTCACCGTCATGTCGGCGCCGATCCGCGTATCCCAGAACGAGAACACGGACTGCTTCACCTTCACCGCCGAGGACCCGTTCGCGTTGGCATTGGACGACCAGTCCAGCCCGTCCTTGGCGGCGGCCTGGGCGCGCTTCTTGGCGGCCAGGGGGTCAATGCCGGTGCCGGCATCGACTGCGAGCTGGCTCCAGTCGAGCTTGTCGACGTCGATGCCCTTGAGCACGTCGGGGTCGTTGACGTCGGGCGCCTCTGCCACGGCCTCCGTCGCGGCCTCGTCGTCAGCCGCGGTCGCTGGTGGGGAGAAGGGCGGAATGATCTGCGCCGAGACCGTCAGCACCGAGCCCAAAATGAATGCGGCCCCCAGCACTGGCAGCCTGGTCCAGCCAAACCCTGTCGAGAATTCCATCGTCCTGCCCGCGAGCCCCAGCGCATGCTTTCCGATAATATATATCGGCCGTCAGCAAAGACCATGCGCCATTCCGCGCGGGAAAATACTGGTCCATCGTTGCGAAATTGTGGCGGTGCCTTCGAGGCCCCGAACCAACGGGCCGCGCCAAAGGCGCGCGCCCGATGACGAGTTCTTGACGCGACGGCATCCGGCGGGGCTGGAGGCCAGGACGTCGCAGCCGGCATCATCATCGGTCCCGAACAGCGGGGCCCGTTGGCGTCCCCCTCAGCCGACGCTGGTCATCTTCGGCAGATGAATGGCGCGGCCGAGTGCCTGCTCGACCAGGTCGAACGTGTCGATCAGGACGCGCATGCTGACGAGCTTGCCTACCCTGAACTGGGCGAACTGCGCGACCCGCAAGCTGATCGGCTTGTTGGAATCGAGGGCGGTCAGTGAATAGCGCACCATCGAGGCGGCGGAATCGACGCCGAGCATGATGCTCTCGCGGTCGAAGCGGCGGACCTGGAAATTGTCGGCGAGCTGGCGGATGACGTCGAGCACGGCGTCCTTGCCCTGGCGCGCGCCGAGGAACGGAAACATGTCGATCGGGCCGTAGAGCGCCCATTCGACGTCCTCGTCGATCAGGGCCTCGATATCCCCGAAATGCCGGTCGTTGATCGCACGGTGCAACGCGCGCGAGAAACGCCAGAGGCTGTGCTCTGTCATTTTGGGCCGTCCTGAAGCTGGCTTGCGAAAAAAACGGAAAAGGACCCCATGCGCAGTCAGGCGCCGGGGAGGATCAACTCATTTGTATGCGAACAAAATACCGAACTTCGGCCAAAACGCAATTCACGTTTTCGCAATGCACAATTGAACGGACTTTGTGAGATTTACAATAGAACCCGGTAATCTCCCGGGCGCGGGTTCCGATCCGGAGTCCGGCCGGGAAGATAAGGATCAATCCACCCGCGCACCCGTGATCAACGGGCCGATCTCGCGCTCCAGCACCTGCTGCACCAGATCGTAGGAATCGATGATCTCGCGGATCTCCGCCACCAGCCCGCCCCGGAACGTATAGAACACGGCCATGTCGAACTGCACGATGCGGTCGTTGCTGCGCTTCCTGAAATAGGTGTTCATGTAGGTCGCGACCGCCTCGCCCTCGGCGACGACGTGTGGCGCCTTGTAGCGGACCTCCGAATAGCGCGACCAGATCGTCTGCCAGAGCTCGCGCAGCTCGGCCTTGCCGTGGCGCGGCACCATGTGCGGCAGCACGTCGATCGGCGCGTGGGTGAGGAAGTCGACGTCGTCGGTGCAGCACGCCAGCGCGGCCTCGATGTCGCCGCGCGCGAAGGCGTCGAGCAGATGCAGCACGCGTTGCCTGTTCAGCGATTCAACCGTCATGCTGCTCCCGCCCTCGTCGGCAGTGGATCACAAACGCTACCGCGGGCCTCGCGGGTCCATCAATCCGCAAAAACACAGGGTGCTTGCCAACTATGACGCGCGAGCGCCATGCCGCGTTCATGGGGAGCGATGGCGGGCCGCGCACTCGGCTGCGTGCGGACTTTTGCTCCTGGCGATGACGCCCCACGCCTATCTGCGAGGCGTGCGTGGCCCAGGTGCTGGAACTCGGACCCATCCGCGCTCGTTGAGGGTCTGACATCGCATCCGGAGACACCGATCCATGAAATCTCTTGTCGCCATCGCCACGGTGCTGCTGATGTGCAGCGCGACCTCCGCCGTCAACGCCAAGGGCTGCATCAAGGGCGCCATCGTCGGTGGCGTCGCCGGCCATTATGCCGGCCATCACGGCGCACTCGGCGCCGCCGCCGGCTGCCTCTACGGCCGGCACCACGCCAAGGAGCAGGAGAAGCAGCGACAGCAGCAGGGCCAGGTGAACGGGCAGGGGAAGTTGTAGGACGCCCTGCATCCGCGTCGGCTCTCCATTCTTGCCCAACTGAGGTGCGTGAGGGGAAGCCGCCGCGCGTCGGACGACAGTCGGAGCCGTGCTCCCTCGACCCGTCATGGCGAGCGCAGCGAAGCAATCCAGAATCCCTCCGCGGAAAGACTCTGGATTGCTTCGCTGCGCTCGCAATGACGATGTTGGAGCACTTGTGAGCCGCCTTCCTGCTCAAGCTCTGCGGCAATCACGATCTCGTCCGCGATCCCGGCGTCCCCCTCTTCGTCGCCATCGCCTCGCTCGCCCACGCCATGCTGGCTGT
The DNA here is from genome assembly GCF_006658635.1 of Bradyrhizobium sp. UNPA324. Lineage (NCBI taxonomy): Bacteria > Pseudomonadati > Pseudomonadota > Alphaproteobacteria > Hyphomicrobiales > Nitrobacteraceae > Bradyrhizobium > Bradyrhizobium sp. UNPA324. Next base: position 7,126,183 of record NZ_LFJD01000004.1, on the reverse strand, counting down.
GACCCTGGGCCCGAGCTTCCCGGCCTTCTTCAAGACCGTCTATGAGCCGAAATTCTTGGAGGCCCATTTGTCGCTCACCAACAAGATCACGGCCTGGCGCACCCAGCCGGTCGCCTCGCTCCAGCTCGTGACCCTCGTGCTGCTGCTGTCGGTGATGGCGGTGGTGACGGCGAGCGTGGGGTGAGGAAGGACGTCTCTCCGCCGTCATTCCAAGACGCTGCCGGGGGGCCCTAGCCACGAGCGGCATTGTCGATTCTAGCCCTACCTCTTCTTCCATCCCCCGCGTCGTCCCGGCATCCCGCCCGTCGACTTCGGTGCCGGCCCGAACTCCGGCCCCGACTGCCGCGAGTCCGTCGGCTGGATGATCCGGCTGGTACTGCCGAACGGCTTTGACGGCAATGTCTGCTTCTCTCGGTAGGGCAGCGATTCCGGCCCGTGCATCTCGTCGAGATGCGGCTTGTGGACCTTCGAGCCGCTGTTGCCGCCGCTGGCTTTCAGCGCGGAACTCACGGTCTTTTTCTTCATCGCGCTGACCGGCAAATTGGCGGCATCGCCGTACTTCTTAGCGCCGGCATAGGCGCCGGCCTTGCCAGCGACAGCCCGCTGTTTTGCAGTGGGATCATCCACCACCGCAAGCTCGGTGGCGCGCAGGCGCTTGACCTCGTCGCGCAGGCGCGCGGCTTCCTCGAAGTTCAAGTCGGCGGCGGCCTCGCGCATCCTTGTTTCGAGATCGGCGAGCACGGCTTCGAAATTGTGGCCGATCGAGATGACGTCGTCGGTCATGTCGTGGCCGCCGACTTCGACCAGCACGTGGTCGCGCTCGTAGACCGAGTTGAGGATGTCGCCGATCTGCTTCTTCACGCTCTCCGGCGTGATGCCGTTGGCATTGTTGTACTCGACCTGTTTTTCGCGGCGCCGGTTGGTCTCGGCGATGGCGCGCTCCATCGAGCCGGTCATCTGGTCGGCATAGAGGATCACCTTGCCGTCGACGTTGCGCGCGGCGCGGCCGATGGTCTGGATCAGCGAGGTCTCGCTGCGCAGGAAGCCTTCCTTGTCGGCATCGAGGATCGCGACCAGCGCGCATTCGGGAATGTCGAGGCCTTCGCGCAGCAGGTTGATGCCGACCAGCGCGTCGAACGCGCCGAGGCGAAGATCCCTGATGATCTCGATGCGCTCGATGGTGTCGATGTCGGAGTGCATGTAGCGGACGCGGATGCCCTGCTCATGCAGATATTCGGTGAGGTCCTCCGCCATGCGTTTCGTCAGCACCGTGACGAGCGAGCGATAGCCGGCCTGCGCGGTGGCACGCACCTCGCCGACGAGATCGTCGACCTGGGTGCGGGCCGGGCGAATGTCGACCGGAGGATCAATCAGTCCGGTGGGGCGAATGACCTGTTCGACGAACACGCCGCCGCTCTCGTTCAGCTCCCAGCCGCTCGGCGTCGCCGATACCGCGACCGTCTGCGGCCGCATCATGTCCCATTCCTCGAAGCGGAGCGGGCGGTTGTCCATGCACGACGGCAGGCGGAAGCCGTATTCGGCCAGCGTCGCCTTGCGGCGGAAGTCACCGCGGAACATGGCGCCGATCTGCGGGATGGTGACGTGGCTCTCGTCGGCGAAGATCAGCGCGTTGTCGGGCACATATTCGAACAGCGTCGGCGGCGGCTCGCCGGGCCGGCGTCCCGTGAGGTAGCGCGAATAATTCTCGATGCCGGCGCAGCTTCCTGTCGCCTCCATCATCTCGAGGTCGAAGGTGGTGCGCTGCTCCAGCCGCTGGGCTTCCAAGAGGCGGCCCTGGTTGTTGAGCTGGTCGAGCCGCTGCTTCAGCTCTGATTTGATCGACTTGATCGCCTGCACCAGCGTCGGGCGCGGCGTCACATAGTGCGAGTTGGCGTACATCTTGATGAATTCGAGCTCGTCCTGCTTGTGGCCGGTGAGCGGATCGAACTCCTCGATGGTCTCGATGGTGTCGCCGAACAGATTCACGCGCCAGGCGCGGTCCTCATAGTGCGCCGGGAAGATGTCGATGACGTCGCCCCTGACGCGGAACGTGCCGCGGGTAAAATCGGCCTGGGTGCGCTTGTACTGCAGCGCGACGAGGTCGGCGATGAGCTGGCGCTGGTCGATGCGCTCGCCCTTCTTCAGCGCGAAGGTCATCGCAGTATAGGTCTCGACCGAGCCGATACCGTAGATGCAGGACACCGAGGCGACGATAATGACGTCGTCGCGTTCGAGCAGCGCGCGCGTCGCCGAGTGGCGCATGCGGTCGATCTGCTCGTTGATCGAGGAATCCTTCTCGATATAGGTGTCGGTGCGTGGGACGTAGGCTTCCGGCTGGTAGTAATCGTAATAGGAGACGAAATACTCCACCGCGTTGTCCGGGAAGAAGTTCCTGAACTCGCCATAGAGCTGGGCTGCGAGCGTCTTGTTCGGTGCCAGGATCAGCGCTGGGCGCTGCGTCTTCTCGATCACCTGCGCCATGGTGTAGGTCTTGCCCGAGCCGGTGACGCCGAGCAGCACTTGGGTGCGGTCGTTGCGCTGGACGCCTTCGACCAGCTCCGCGATCGCTGTCGGCTGGTCGCCCTTGGGCTGATATTCCGACTTGATCTCGAAGCGCACGCCGCCTTCGGACTTTTCCGGCCGCGGCGGGCGATGCGGCGTCCACACCTTGGTGGACCCGTCGTCCTTGCGGAACTCCGGCCGGCCCTCGCGGATCAGCGATTCCAGCGCATCCGCGGTCGCCTTGACGCCGAGTGCCTCCATCTTGGAGCGCGGCGGACGCGCCAACGCCTCGGCGTCGTCCTCCTCGGTGGGCAATCCAAGCTGCCGTGCCAATTCCGGATCGAGCGTCGGGATCGTGGCCGCGGTTCCGTAATTGGCCTGCGGTGCTTCTTCCAGTTCGCCAATTTCGGTGGATTGCCGGGCGCCCGGCGGCTGCGGATTGGGCCGCAGCGGCATCGGCGACGCATTATCCTGGGGAAACGCCTTCGGCGTCGAGGCCCGCGCGCGATGGGCCGCGGCCTCGCCGCCCGAGCGGCGGTCGCGCGAATTGTCCGGCGGCGGCTGCAGGCCGGTGCCCGATCCAAGCCCGGCATCGCCGCGATTGATCGCGGGATTGAGCAACTCGGCCAGCGCCGGCCCGATCGGCTGCACGTCTGGGCGATGAGCTTTGGAATTTGGCGCCCTGGAATTCAGGGCCTTGGTCTTGGGGGATTTGCCGGATTTTTCGGAGGATGCAGGTTTCTTCGCCATGCAGCGAATATGGGACGAGTCCGCCCCGCAATAAAGGGCGAATGCCTGTTGCTATGCAGGCTGCTGACAGCAGGTTGGCAGCAGGATCGGCGGTCAAGGCCAAGCCGGCTCCGAGGGCGGCCTGCTGCAATGGAACCTGAGATTGTGGAAAACGCCGCAGTCGTATCGGATTCCAACCGCAACCCACTCGCGAATCGGAACCCCCCATGGCGACATTCGCCCATAGGCTGAGCTTTTTTATTTACGAAATTGGGGGCGGGGAATGCAGTTCGGAATGGGACGCCGCATTGTCGCGGCGGTCGTTGCGCTGTCGATGCTGTCGGGCTGCGCGGAGATTGATCGAAGGGGTGGAACGGTCGCGGAGATAGAGGACTACGTACTCTTCGTTGCCAATACGAAGAGCCATAGATTGTTCAGATCGTACCTGTTGGCCGGTGTACTGCTCGCAGCCGCACGACAAGGTAGCCACAACGAAACTGACAAGGCCGCGATCGAAGGAAATCTGAAAACAGTTCTGACCATCTCGTCGGAGGCGTACAATTGCCTTTATCCAAGAGGCACAGGCAAATACATCGTCGTTGGTTTCGACGATGCAACCAAGGTACAAAATGCGCCTAACAAGATCGGAACGATCGATGCGTCCGGCTATACGGAGCCTGCCATCTGTCAGTTCTTTGACGAGAAGATGGCGCGACTCGATTACGCCCTTTTCAGGCTCGCATTGTCTTCATTGTTCAACGCTCAGAGCAATGTCTACTTGGGCGAAATCCGTGACAAGCTGATGGGGAAGATTCCGGTCCTGTCGTCGACCGCGAAGGCCGCGATCTACGCCAACAAGGCGGTCAACGAAACGACGACAATCGTCGATGACCTTCTCAACTTGAGTTTCTCGAGTGCGGGGCCGGTCGTCACCTTGCTGCCGCTCTACAGAGATTCGCTTGAGATCAATCTGTGGCTTATCATCGATAACCTGACGCGTCGTTGCTCTACGTTTGCGTGGGCAATTGATTGGAATGCGCCCGTTGATGCGACGTACGATATTTCGTCAGAAGCGGCAGTCTGCAAAACTCTCGCCTACGCGCGCTACATCATGAACAACGGCAACGGTAATTTGCGGCTTTGGCGGGCGTTTGTGTCGAATATGAACTACGCCACACTCAATTTCGATGCTTACGTTCCGCATTTTTATCTCGTGACGGCATTCATTTGGCGGACCTGCAAAAGCTTCTTCGACGCCGAGAATGCTTGCAAGACGGTGATGGCCGGGACACTTGCGGACGATCCCGTATATAAGGAAATCTTCGAGCAAAGGTATTTTATCAGGGGGACGGGTGGACGCTTCTATAGCGTCAAGCGGCAAACGCCGACCGAATATGCGCGTCAGCCCGTTCCGACTCGTCCCTCCGAACCGTCAAGCGCAGTTGCGGCCCCGCGGCGTGAGCCAGAGTCCACAGGCTCGATCGAGCAGTCAAAGCCCGCCGCACCTAGCATGCCGACGCGGTAGTCGACATGCGACGCGCGCGGGCTCCTGGCAGCAGGGGCTCACGCCGCCGGCAGCGGACCCTCGTCGTCCTCGCTGGCCTGATACGGCGTCAGGATGTCGAGGTGGATGCCGCCGCAATCGGTGCAGCGCATGGTCCAGTACTCGTTTCCGGCGCGCCCGCCGATGACCCGCAGCACGGCGAGATCACCGTCGCATTCCGGGCAATTCGACAGCACAGTGCGGCTGTAGATCCTCGGCCGCGACGTGTCTTCGAATTCGATGACTGACATGACCGCTTGCCCCTTCTTGCGCTGCGCTGTCCCTGGCTGGCTTGCCGTCGTGGCCGCTTATTCGTCGTCGCTGTCGGTCCGCCGGCGGAAGCGGTCGATGTGATGCTTGGCGTCGGCGATCGCGGCGTTCTGATCGGGCCAGGCGAAGCCGACTTCCATGGCCGGAAACAGCACGCCGTCGATGGCGAGGGGGCTGAGATCGGCGCGGCGAATGCGGGCGTGCCAGAGGCCTTTGCCAGCCTCGAAAGATTCGATGTCAAAGCCGTCGTAGAGCGTCGTCATGGTCGTCCCCGAAGTTTTCCGTACGTGTCTTGTTGGAGAGTCAGGGGACCACGTTTGGGTATTTCGGAATGTGAAGCCGTTCACAAGCGGCCGGCTTTTTTGCTGTCGGGCGTCAGTTCCGCGCGGTAGGACGGCCCGTTCGCTTCACCGGCCGGGCGGCGGGTTCCGCCGCCGCGCGCATGATCCAGCGGCGGAATGCGGCAAAGTCGCGCTGCTCGGTCTGAAAGCTGCGATAGAGCAGATACCAGCGCATGCCCTTGGGTACCGAGAGGTCGAATGGCGCGACCAGCCGGCCGGCGGCGAGGTCGTCGTCGATATAGGGGCGGATGCCCATGGCGATGCCGAGCCCGTCGGCCGCGGCCTGCAGCGCCTGGCCGTAGAACTGGAACTCGGGCCCGCGCGCATTGATGCGGGAGACGCCTGCGGCCTTCAGCCAGATCGGCCAGTCCTCGGCTGAGTGCGCCACGCGGATCAGGCTCGGGCCCTTCAGGTCGGACGGGCGCTTCAGGCCGCTCGCGAGGCGGGGCACGCAGACCGGGGTGAGGTCGCCGGCGAACAACGGCTCGGCGACGAGGCCGGGCCAGTCGCCGGTGCCGAGCTTGATGCCGCAGCTCCAGTCCTCGCCGAACGGCACCGACGCCCCGCCGGTGGTGAAGCGCACTTCGATATCGGGCTCCTCGCTGCGAAATTCCGACAGGCGCGGGATCAGCCAGCGCATCGCAAAGGTATGGCCGACGCCGATGGTGAGCACGCGGACGCTTGCAGGCGCCGTCACCTGCGCGGTGAGGCTGGCCAGCGCATCGAAGATCGGCGTCAGCCCGCTTTGATAGGCGCGGCCGGCCTGCGTCAGCACCAGGCGGTTGGCCTTGCGCTCGAACAGCGCAACGCCGAGCCGCTCTTCCAAGAGATGCACCATGCGGCTGACGGCGGCTGCGGACACGCTCAGCTCGAGCCCGGCCGCAGCAAAGCTGCCGGTCCGCGCCGCCGCCTCGAACGCCTTGATGCCGTTGAGAAACAGCAGCCGCCGCAAATGACCCACCCTCAGGAAAGCTGATGCCAGGCCAAGATAACTCAGTTTGCGAAGCCAGGGCAAGCGAGGCACCTTCTCCTTCTCCTTCGCCCTTCCCCGCAAGCGCGGCGCGGGGGAATTGGCAGCTTGCGTCCCTTACGTGCCGAAAGGAGAACGACCTCGTGACGCCCATCATGATCGCTGCCCTCGGATTGCTGATGGTCGCCACCGCGTTCCTGTCGGGGCTGTTCGGCATGGCGGGCGGGCTGATCCTGATCGGCGTGCTCCTGGCCCTGATGCCGCTGCCGACCGCGATGGTGTTGCACGCGATCACGCAGATGGCCTCGAACGGATGGCGCGCGTTCCTGTGGCGGGCGCATATCCGCTGGCGGCCGGTCGCGAACTACATGGTCGGCGCCGCCATCGCGCTCGCGGCGTGGTCGCTCACCCGCTACGTGCCGGACAAGCCGATGGCGCTGCTGCTGCTCGGCATCACCCCGTTCATGGCGCGGCTGTTGCCCGCGAACATCAAGCCGGATCCCGACCGTCTCTGGCAGGGTACGGTCTACGGCACGATCTGCATGGGCCTGATGCTGATGACCGGCGTCTCCGGCCCGCTGCTCGACACCTTCTTCCTCGGCGGCAATTTCGGCCGGCGCGAGAAGGTGGCGATCAAAGCGATGTGCCAGCTCGTCAGCCACTTCACCAAGCTGATCTATTTCGGCGGCATCATCGATCAGGCGGCGAGCCTCGATCCCGTGCTCGCCGGCGTTGCGATCGCAGCCTCGATGCTGGGCACCACGCTGGCGCGGCGCATCCTCGAAGCCATGACCGACCAGCAATTCATCGCCTGGTCGAACAAGCTGATCACCACCATCGCCTGCTATTACATCGCCTATGGCGGCTGGCTCATGGTTCGCACGCCAGTGCTGGCCGCCTTCGACAAGGGAGGTTTGCAATGAGCGAGACTGCCGATCCGCTGGTGCTGGACTTCGTCGAATGGGTCGCGCGCGAACCACGCGCCTATGCCGAGGTGATTTCGACCTGGAAGACCTCGTGCCCGCGCCTCACCATCTGGGAAGACGCCGCCGACCGCGGCTATGTCGCGCGCGAGGCGATTGCCGGCCTCGGACTGGTGATCGCGGTGACGGAAGGCGGCGAGAGGTTGCTGCGCGCGAACGGGCGGTAATCTCTCCACATCGTCATTGCGAGCGCCAGCGAAGCAATCCAGAATGTCCTTCGCGGCGGCAGACTGGATTGCTTCGCTGCGCTCGCAAGGACGGAACAGCACATGTCACTCAAGCTCTACGAACTCGTCGGCATCGACGCCTCGCGTCCGTTCAGCCCGTATTGTTGGCGCACGCGGATGGCACTGGCGCACAAGGGATTGTCGGCGGAATCGCTGCCCTGGCGCTTCACCGAGAAGAGCGCGCTTGCACCGCACGGCTCCGAGAAAGTCCCGGTGCTGCTGCACGACGACAAGCCGGTCGTCGATTCCTGGACCATCGCGAATCATCTCGAAGACAGTTTTCCGGACCGTCCGTCGCTGTTCGGCGGCGAGGGCGGCCGCGCCATGGCGCGCTTCATCAACGCCTTCGGCGACATCGCCATCGTCGGCGGCATCTTTCCGTTGATCGTCGCCGACATCCCGAACAATCTGGCGGAGAACGACGCTGCGTATTTTCGCAAGTCGCGCGAAGCGCGGTTCGGCGGCAAGAGCCTGGAAGAGGTCATGGCGAGCCGCGACACCGGCGTGGTTGCCTTCCGCAAGTCGCTCGAAGTGATGCGCCAGACGCTGAAGAAGCAGCCCTTCATCGGCCGCGACGCGCCGAACTATGCCGACTACATCGTGTTCGGCGGTTTTCAATGGGCGCGGGTGGTGAGCCCGTTCAAGCTGCTGGAGGCGGATGATCCGGTCTATGCCTGGCGCGAGAAGCTGCTCGATGCGTTCGACGGCATGGCGCGGAAGTCGCCGGGGTTTGCGGTGTAAGCTTCGTAGGGCGGGCAAAGGCGTAAAGCGCCGTGCCCACGTCTTCTCGCACACGCAAATGAAAATGGTGGGCACGCTTCCGCCTTCGCTCTTCGAGCTACGGCGGACAAGTCGCTTTGCCCGCCCTACGATACTGCCTCCGCCGCCCTGCGCAAGCACTCCCGGCACAGGCAATCCTCGCCCGCGACCGGCATCGGTAGCTTTGCTGTCTCCTCCGCGCACCAGCAATTGCCCGAGAGATCGCAACCGAACTCGGTGCCGCAGCGCACGCAGGCGAGGCGGCGCGGTTCCGGCCTCGAGGATTCTTTCGGATTTGTCATGATTTGCGTTGAAGCGTCGCCGTGATTTTCATGTCGGGTTCATCGGTCGTTGCGGTATATTAGGCCTCGCGCGCGGACTCGGAAAGCGGCTCCCGGCACGCCAAGGACAAATCGATGGCCCGCGATTCGCAAGCCGCGCTCGTTGCGCTCAACCGTTTTGGCTTCGGTGCCCGCGGCGGCGCCTCGGGCGATCTGATCAACGCAGCCTCCGATCCGCGCGGCTTCGTAAAAGCGGAGCTCGCCCGTCCGACCGGCTTGCTGCTGGAGGCGCCCGGCCTGCAATCGACGCAGCAGCTCGGGCAGGCGGTCTTCGCCTATCAGGATCAGGTCAAGCAGGCGCGCGAAGCGGCAAAGGCCACAGCGCCCGCCGAGACGCCGGCGCCGACCGAGCAGAAGCCCGCGCTCCGCCGCAATCTCTCGCTGAACGCGGCCGCGACGGAGATCGCCGGCCAGATGGCACAGGCCAAGCCTGCCGACATCGCGGCGAAGCCGGAGTTGATGCAGCCAGGCGCAGCGGCGCCGGCCGCAAAGCCGGCGCCACAGCCGCTCAACGTGATTCAAAAGACCTTCCGCGCTGAAGCGCTGGCGCGGCTGCAGCGCGCGACGCTGGCAGAGTGCGGCTTCACCGAGCGTCTCGTCGTGTTCTGGTCCAATCATTTCTGCATCGCAGCGAGCAAGGGCGAGCTGGCGCGGATCTGGGCCGGCGCGTTCGAGCGCGAGGCGATCAGGCCGCACGTGCTCGGGCGCTTCGCCGACATGCTGAGGGCAGTCGAGCAGCATCCGGCGATGCTGTTCTTCCTCGACAACCAGCAATCGCTCGGCCCGGACTCGCGCGCGGGCCAGAATCGCAAGCGCGGCCTGAACGAAAATCTCGCGCGTGAGATCATGGAGCTGCATACGCTCGGCGTCGGCGGCGGTTATACGCAGGACGACGTCACCTCGCTCGCGCGCATCATCACCGGCTGGACCTTCGCCGGAAGGCAGGGGCAGTTAGGCCCTCCCGGCTCCTTCGTGTTCAACGCCAATGCGCACCAGCCCGGTCCGCAAATGCTGCTCGGCAAGTCCTACGAGCCGACGGGCCTCGCACAGGGCGAGGCCGCGCTCGCCGACATCGCGCGGCATCCCTCGACCGCGAACTTCATCGCCACCAAATTCGTCCGCCATTTCGTCGCCGACGATCCGCCGCCGGCGCTGGTTGCGCGCCTGCGCGATGTCTTCGTCAGGACCGACGGCGATCTCAGGGCGCTGGCAACCGCGCTGGTCGATTCCGACGAGGCCTGGAAAGCGCCGCTGACGAAGATGCGCAGCCCTTACGATTTCCTCGTCGCGAGCGGCCGGCTGCTCGCGCGCGTGCCGGAGGATCCCGGCGCGTATCTCAACAATCTCAATCTGCTGGGCCAGCCGCTGTGGTCGCCGGCGGGGCCGAACGGTTTCCCGGATAGCAGCGCCGCCTGGGCTGCGCCCGAAGGGATGAAGCTCAGGCTCGATATCGCCGCACAGATGGGTGCGCGGCTCGGCAACAACATCGATCCGCTCGACCTCCTCGAATTCGCGGCGGCCGATGCGGCCTCGATCGAAACGCGGCGAACCGTCGAGCGCGCGGAATCGCGGCAGCAGGCGCTGGCACTGCTCTTGATGTCGCCGGAAATGCAGAGGAGGTGACGATGGACTGCACCGAGAACCGGCTCCTCACCTCGCGCCGCGGCCTCCTGCTCGGCGGCGCCTCGTTCGCGGCCTGGGCTTACCTGCCGAAATTCGCACGCGCCGCCGATGGGCGCGATCCCCGGCTGGTCGTGGTGATCCTGCGCGGCGCGCTCGACGGCCTTTCGACCGTCGCCCCGATTGGTGACCCCGATTATGCCGGCCTGCACGGCCCGATCGCGCTCGCGAGCGACGGCGCCCATCCCGCGATCATGCTCGACTCCTTCTTCGCGTTGCATCAGGCCATGCCCGAGTTTGCGCGCATGTATCGCGACAAGCACGCCGCGGTGGTCCACGCGGTGGCGACGCCCTATCGCGACCGCTCGCATTTCGACGGCCAGGACGTGCTCGAAAGCGGCTATGCCGGGCCGGGCTGCGTGCAATCCGGCTGGCTCAACCGCGCGCTCGAAGCGCTGCCGCGCGGCGAGCGGGTGTCGAGCGGTCTTGCGGTCGGGCCCACCACGCCGCTGGTGCTGCGCGGCAATGCGCCGACCGTCGGCTGGGCGCCGCTGGTGCTGCCGCAGGCCGATGACGACACCGCGATGCGCCTCGTCGATCTCTATCGTCACCGCGATCCCTCCTTGGCCACGGCGCTGTCACAGGGGCTGCAACTCGACAAGGCCGCAAGCGGTGACGACATGAAACGCAAGCCCGGCAACGCCGTCGCACAGATGCGCCAAGTGGCGCGCGGCGCCGCCAAGCTGATGGCGGCCGACGACGGCCCGCGCATCGCCGCGCTCGCCTTCGACGGCTGGGATACGCATGCCAATGAAGGCGGCCCGGTCGGTCGTCTCGCCTTCCTGCTCGGCGGCCTCGACGGCGCACTCGCCGAATTCGAAAGCGGCCTGGCGGAGCGCTGGCGCGACACCGTCGTCGTCGTCGCCACCGAATTCGGCCGCACCGCGCGCATCAACGGCACCGATGGCACCGATCACGGCACCGGCACGATCGCACTGCTCGCCGGCGGCGCCGTGAAGGGCGGCCGCGTCATCGCCGACTGGCCGGGTCTCAAGCTCGCCAATCTCCACGAGGGCCGCGACCTCAAGCCGACCACGGACTTGCGCTCGGTGATCAAGGGCGTGCTGCAAGGGCAGTTCGGGCTGTCCGACCGCGTGCTGGCGGAAACGGTGTTTCCAGATAGCGCGAGCGCGAAGCCGATCAAGGGATTGGTTTCTTAACCTCTCCCCGCTCTTGGCGGGGAGAGGTCGGATCGCTTTGGCGCGCGATTGCGCGCCTGAGCGATCCGGGTGAGGGGCAGGGCACATTGTTGCGCAAAGGGGTAGTCCATCCGACTCGCATAATGACAGTGCCCGTATCGTGGTCCTCGCCTATAGTTCAAACCGAACTCGCCGAGACAGCCCCTCACCCCACCCTCTCCCCGTAAGAACGGGGCGAGGGAGCGAGAGAACGGTGCCTCCCTCACGATCGTCTTTGCAGGAGAACCACAGCCATGTACATCGCCATGAACCGCTTCCGTGTCGCCAAGGGCTCCGAGGCCGACTTCGAGCAGGTCTGGCTCACGCGCGACACGCATCTGGACAAGGTGCCGGGCTTCGTCGAATTCCATCTGCTGCGCGGGCCGGAAGCCGAGGACCACACGCTCTACGCCTCGCACACGGTCTGGGCGAACCACGCCGCGTTCGAGGCCTGGACCAAGTCGGAGGCGTTTCGCGCCGCGCATCAGCGGGCCGGCGACAACAAGCCGCTCTATCTCGGCCATCCCCAGTTCGAAGGTTTCGAGGTGATGCAGACGGTCGGGCGCGGCGCGAAGTAACGCGCCCCGCCGCAGAGTTCAGCTCAGAGTGATCTTGTCGATCTCGGCAAGATCATCCGCGCTGAGCTTCCACGCGATCGCCTTGACGTTCTCCTCGATCTGCTCGACGCGGGTGGCGCCGGCGATCACGCTCGACACCTGCGGGCGCGCGGCGAGCCATGAGAACGCGAGCTCGAGCATGCTGTGGCCGCGCGCCTTGGCAAAGGCCTGGAGCTTCTCGACCATGTCCTCGTTGCGCGGCGTGACGTAGCGGTCGCGCAGTCGCGGAGTTTGGCCGAAGCGGGTGTCGCCGGGCGCGGCCTCGCCCTTCCTGTATTTGCCGGTGAGGAGTCCGCTCGCGAGTGGAAAGAACGGTAACAGGCCGAGTTTGTATTCCGTCGCTGCCGGCAGCAGATCCTTCTCGATGTCGCGCACGACGAGAGAATATTCGTCCTGGCAGGAGACGAAGCGGCTCACGTTCATCGCGCGGGCGACGTACTCCGCTTCCGCGATACGCCAAGCCGGGAAGTTGGAATTGCCGATGTAGCGGATCTTGCCCTGGCGGACGAGATCGTCGAGTGCGCGCAGGCTCTCCTCGATCGGCGTCAGCGGATCGTAATCGTGCTGCTGATAGAGATCGATGTAGTCGGTCTTCAGCCGTTTCAGGCTCGCTTCCACGGCCGCCATGATGTACCGGCGCGAGGCGCCCTGCTTGGTGCCGTCTTCCGCCATGGGCTTGGCGTATTTCGTCGCCAGCACGATGTCCTTGCGGCGATCGCCCAGGACGGTGCCGAGCACCGTCTCCGAGCCGCCCATGTTCGAATAGATGTCGGCGGTGTCGAACAGCGTGATGCCGAGATCGAGTGCGCGGTGGATCACCTTGCGCGAGGTCTCCAGATCCGTGCGCTGGCCGAAATTGTTGCAGCCAAGCCCGACCGCGGACACGCGAAGGCCGGAGGCGCCGAGATTGCGAATTTCCATGGAAGATCCTGTCAGCGATGAGGGCGGCATTCTGACCACCGTGCACCGCAGCAGCAAGGCGCGCGCCGCGCTGCAGCCATGCTGGCAAGGCGGACAAAAAAACGCGGCCCCTGTCAGACGCGGCGACTGACGGGGACCGCTTTGGGGCGCTTGATCGGTGACGGGGGGCCTGATCAGACGCAGGTGCAGCCTAATCCCGCTATGTTACGCGCGGGTGACAGCGGGAGTTATCCACAGGGTGCGCGCGGGGATCAGAACAGCTTGCGATAGACGATGAAGCCGGAACGCTCCGCGACCTTGTCGTACAGGCGCTGCGCCGTGAGATTGGTCTCGTGCGTCTGCCAATAGACGCGTGGCGACCCCGCCAGCTTTGCGCGTTCGTAGACGCCATGGATCAGGGCCGAGGCGACGCCCTTGCCGCGCGCGGATTCGAGCGTGAACAGATCCTGCAGATAGCAGGACGGCTCGATCGCCGTGGTGCTGCGATGAAACAGATAGTTCGTCATGCCGAGCAGCTTGCCGTCGCTCTCGGCGACGAGGCCGTGCACCGGCTCATAGGCATCGAAGAAGCGCTGCCACGTCATGCGCGTGATCTCTGGCGCAAGCGCGGTCGGGCCGGAGCGGCCGTAGAAGGCGTTGTAGCCGTCCCACAGCGGCAGCCATTGATCATAGTCCTGCCTGGTGACGGAGCGAATGGTGAGCGACATGTGTGGAGGTCCCGCGATCGATGAGCTCACTTCATACGTGATGACGGGTGCAACGATCAATCGCGAAGGGCCGAATGGTCATTCCGCGACGCGCAGATAGCGGATCAGCTTGCGGCCGGTGGGATCGCGCAGCGAGCGATAGTAGTCGGCGCGTGCCGGCGGGTCGGTGTGGCGCACGAGGTCGGTCACCGGGGTATAGCTGAGCATCCGTCCGCCGTCCGGCAGCGCGGCGCAGACGAAGCGCAGCACTTCGCCGGTGCGCAGGGCGATGTTGATCGGCGTGGCATCGCCAGTCCGCACCATCTCCATGCGCTGCGCGATGAAGGTGCCCAGTTCGTCTTCGGGCAGCTCGAACGCGCCGGTGTCGCGGCCGTGATACATCAACGCGATGAACGGCGGCTTGCCGTCGGCGATCTCGTCCGGCAACGCGAAATAATCGCGGAACGCGCGGTTGATGAACTCGGCCCGCGTCTCGGCATCGAGCAGTACGATGCCGATATCGACCTGGTCGAGCGCGGCCGACAGCCGCGCGGCCGTGGCATGGCTTCGGCGCTCGGCCGCGAACGTGCCGAGCAGCCGCTCCCGCATCAGGCCGGTGATGCCGGCGGTGCCGGCAGCGGTGATGGCCAGGAGGCCGAGCTGGACGAGATCGGCGAAAGAGGTGGAAACGCCGTGACGACTGAGCAACAACAGCGTCGCACCGATCACCGCGACGGCTGCGCTGGTGATGGCGGAGGCGAGACCCGACAATGCGCCGGCAAGCGCCACGAGGCCAACGAGCAGCGGGGCCGGCGAGGGCGGGGGGATCAAGCGATCGGAGAGCATCGCCAGCAGCAGGGTTGCTGCCGTCAGCATCGGACCGGAGATCGCACGCCATCCGAACCGCATGGGCCAGTCTCGCTCCTCCCGAACGAGGTAAGGTCGCAACACTGGCTGATCGTTGCGTCATTGCGATGCGCTTTCGTGCGGTGTGCTTAAGGCGTGTTTGCCCGCAAGTCTCAGGCTTTCGGATGATTTTAGACCAAGTGCGCGTGCTTGAGCGGCTGTTGCAGCGCAGGCGCATTCAGCGTCGACGTCCCCGGCCCCTTGCGGGTTCCGACGACAATCAACAATGACGCCGCGACCAGGATGGCCGCAGTCAATGTGATTGCAACGACTAGTACAGGTGATTTCATCGACGTCCTGTCGCGATGCCGGCCGGCGCGGGGCATGCGGCGCCTTGAAGGCTGGACCAGGATGAAACGGGAATCAGACCGGCAGGCCCATCGCCATGGTCGCCTTGGTCGACAGCACCGTCAGGGTGACGATCAGGCACAGCGAGAGCGCGGCGACGGCGAGTGAGGCCGCGACCGCGTTGGTCAGCCGGGAAGACGCGACGGTGGCGGGATGGCCCTGAAAGCCTGCCGTGCCGGACGCCCGTGTCATGGTCTAAATCCTTCAACACGCGAGCGAATCACCCGCGACTTTCCACAATTTCCCAGTTTCAACCGGCAATATTGCGGCGGCTATCGCGGTGAAAATGGCCAGATTGCGGCAAATATTACCTTTATACCCGCTATTCCCCAGAGCAGGGCGGGGCACCGTCATGCGCTGGCCGCGATGCTGGCGGGGTCGTCGATGTCCGCCGGCCGCCAGTCCATCGGCACGAAGCCGGGCGCGGCTTCCACCCGCTTCAGCCAGTCCCGGATCGCCGGGAAGGCCTGGAGGTCGAAGTCGCAGCGGTCGGCCAGGTGGGTGTAGCCGTACAGCGCGATGTCGGCGACCGTGAGCTGGCGCGCGGCGAAATAGGCGTTGGTCTTCAGGTGGTTCTCCATCACCTGCAGCGCGCCATAGCCGCGTTCCATCCAGTCCTCCAGGGAATGGGTCTGTAGGTCGCGGCCGCCCTTGACCAGTGACAGCCAGAAATAGGCGGCGCCGATATTCGGTTCGAGCGCGTGCTGCTCGAAGAACATCCATTGCAGCGCCTCGGCGCGGTCGATGCGATTCTCGGGCGCAAGCGGGGTGCCGACGGCGACGTACCAGAGGATGGCGTTCGACTCGGCGAGATAACGGTCGTCGCCGACCTCGAGCAGCGGCACCTGTCCTGACGGGTTCTTGCTCAGAAAGTCCGGCGTGCGGCTCTCGCCGCGCAGGATGTCGACCTCGATCGCTTCGTAAGGCACGTTGAGCAGCGCCAGCGCAAGGCGGACCTTGTAGCTATTGCCCGAGCGTTGCATCGAATAGAGCTTGTACATTCTGGAAGTTCGATTCCGAGGACGGGAAGACGCGGCGCTCGTTGGCCCGCAGCGCGGCTAAACAATGATGCCGATGCGAATCCGCCGCAAGTGCCGGCCAATAGAAAAACTCGAAAACCCTACCGCATTGCAATGCGGCGGAAGATCATTTCCGTAGCGCCATGCAACTCAGTTCACGCTTGCGTCAACGCGCGGACGTATCGCCGCGCGTTTGTGCGAAGGGCTGAGCAGCAGTGATAAGGGCGCCGAAATCTCCACAATGTCATGGCCGGGCTTGACCCGGCCATCCACGTCTCCAACCGCGGCAGGAAGAACGTGGATGCCCGGGACAAGCCCGGGCATGACGACCTTCCGTATGGTCGCGCACGGCCTGAAATTGCTCCGAGGACAAGCCTTGTCGGATATGAGGGGTTTGCGCGGCAAGTTTGCGGAAAATTGCGGGGACTCCAGCCTTGAACCGCTCCAGATCCGTAAACTTTCTCGGGATCGGGCCGAAGTTTCTTGCGGTGCAGCGGCTCACGTTTTAGGGTGGCTGCATTCCCACAATCGGAGTCGTGAGGCGAATGGTTTCACGACGCTTGTCAGGAGATGACGATGTCCTTCCTTGCCGCTGCGCTCGACCGTGTGAAGCCGTCCGCGACCATCGCGGTCACGGATAAAGCACGCGCGCTGAAAGCGGCGGGCCGCAACGTCATTGGCCTCGGCGCCGGCGAGCCTGACTTCGACACGCCCGCCAACATCAAGCTGGCGGCGATCCGCGCCATCGAAGCCGGCAAGACCAAGTACACTGCGGTCGACGGCATCCCCGAGCTGAAGGAGGCGATCATCGCCAAGTTCCAGCGCGAGAACGGGGTCGCCTACAAGCCGAACCAGATCATCGTCGGCACCGGCGGCAAGCAGGTGCTCTACAACGCACTGATGGCCACCATCAATCCGGGCGACGAGGTGATCATTCCCGCGCCGTATTGGGTCAGCTACCCCGAGATGGTGGCGCTCGCCGGCGGCGAGCCGGTGCCGGTGGTCTGCACCGCCGCGACCGGTTTCAAGCTCCAGGCCGAAGCGCTCGAGCGCGCGATCACGCCAAAGACCAAATGGGTGATCCTGTGCTCGCCGTCGAACCCGACGGGAGCCGCCTACACGCGTTCGGAACTGAAGGCGCTGACCGACGTGCTGGTGAAGCATCCCCATGTCTGGGTGATGACCGACGACATGTACGAGCACCTCGTCTATGACGACTTCCAGTTCACCACGGTCGCGCAGGTCGAGCCCGGCCTCTATGATCGCACGCTCACCGTGAACGGCGTCTCCAAGGCCTATTGCATGACCGGCTGGCGTATCGGCTATGCCGGCGGTCCGGCGCAACTCATCAAGGCGATGTCGACGATCCAGTCGCAGTCGACCTCGAACCCCTGCTCGATCGCGCAATGGGCCTCCGTCGAGGCGTTGAACGGTCCGCAGGAGTTCATTCCGGCCAACAACAAGGTGTTCAAGGAGCGCCGTGACCTCGTGGTCTCCATGCTCAACCAGGCCAAGGGGATCGAGTGCCCGCGTCCCGAAGGCGCATTCTACGTCTATCCGTCCTGCGCCGGCACCATCGGCAAGAAAGCGCCGTCGGGCAATTTGATCTCGAACGACGAGCAGTTCGTCACCGAGCTGCTGGAGACCGAGGGCGTCGCCGTGGTGCAGGGTTCGGCCTTCGGCCTCGGACCTGCGTTCCGCATCTCCTATGCAACCAAGACCTCGGACCTCGAAGACGCCTGCAAGCGCATCCAGCGCTTCTGCGGCAATCTGCGGTAAGCCTGTTGCGACGAGAATTGAAAAGGCCCGCCCCGCGCGGGCCTTTTTTATTTGGGGTGGAACGGAGCCGGATGGTCTTCTGCTCTGGTCGACGTTGTGCCTTGTCCCTCACCCGCCGCGCTTCGCGCGTCGACCTCTCCCCGCTGAAGTGCGGGGAGAGGTTAAGCGACGCCGTCAGGCAGGCACCGCTCTCTCACTTCCTCGCCCCGTTCTTACGGGGAGAGGGTGGGGTGAGGGGCTTCTCTCCACGACGGCGATTTTAGAGAGGTCCGATCTGGCTCCCACAACACTCTTGTGGCATAGAGGCGCAACGCGGATGGGGCGCTCTTTGCTCGCATCACATCATCGCCGGAGATATTTCATGCGCCGTTCGTTCATCTTCGCTGGGCTCGCCGTCGCCAGTCTCATTGCCTCCAGCGTCAGCGGCAGCGCGCAGCAGCGGATGGCGCGGGTCGGCGTGCTCGAATGCCGCGGCGGCGCCAGCGTCGGCTTCATCGTGGGATCGGTGACCCATCTCGGCTGCGTGCTGCGCGCCGATGGCTTGCCTGACGATCGCTATGTCGCGACGATCCGCAAGGTCGGTGTCGACATCGGCATCACCCAGGAGACGGCTTTGGCGTGGGGCGTGTTCGCACCGGTCGATCGGCTCGGCCCGGGCGACCTCTCCGGCAATTATGCCGGCGCGCAGGGCAGCGCCTCGGTCGGCGTCGGCTTGGGAGGCAACGTGCTGGTCGGCGGCTCCAACAATTCAATCGCGCTCCAGCCGCTCAGCGTGCAGGGCCAGGTCGGTCTCAACGTCGCCGCCGGCCTCGAGAGCCTGGAACTCCGCCCGGGCCGTTGAGACGTAGAGCAGGCTGTCTCTCACCTCTTCCCTGCGAGGGGAGGTGGAACACCGACTGATCGCATCAGGCACTATAAGACTTGATCTAAGTGACGACGCACCGCAGCGACGTTTGATGCTTGCCAAATCTCGGCGACGGGCAGAGCATCTCCGTTTGCCGACCCAATCACGGGCCGAGCTCCACATCAAGGAGGCGGCGAATGGGACAAGACGTCAGAAGTCCCCGAGGTCCACGGTGCATCGCGCTGGTGGGCCCTTTCCAAAGCGGTAAAACCACACTTCTCGAAGCAATACTGGCGCGAACGGGCGCCATCCCGCGCGCCGGCAGCGTCGATGCCGGAACTTCCGTCGGCGACGCCACGCCAGAGGCCCGCCATCACAAGATGACCGTCGGGCTGACTGCCGCCACCACGAGTTTCATGGGCGACAGCTACACCTTCCTCGATTGTCCCGGTTCCGTCGAATTCGCCCACGACATGCGCGCCACGCTGCCCGCGGTCGATGCGGCGATCGTGGTCTGCGAGGCCGACGAGAAGAAGCTGCCGCAGCTTCAGATCATCCTGCGCGAGCTGGAGGAGCTGAAGATCCCGCGTTTCCTGTTCCTCAACAAGATCGACCGCGCGAGCCAGCGCATTCGCGAGTCGCTCGCGATGCTGCAGCCCGCCTCCCGCGTGCCGCTGGTGCTGCGCCAGATCCCGATCTGGAAGGACGAACTGATCGAGGGCTTCGTCGATCTCGCCCTGGAGCGCGCCTTCGTCTATCGCGAGCACAAAGCCTCCGAGGTGGTCGCGCTCGAAGGCGGCGATCTCGATCGCGAGAAGGAAGCCCGCTTCTCGATGCTGGAGAAGCTCGCCGATCACGACGATGCGCTGATGGAGCAACTGCTCGAAGACATCCAGCCGCCGCGCGATGCCGTGTTCGACGATCTTGCCCGCGAATTGCGCGAGGGGCTGATCTGTCCCGTGCTGCTGGGCGCCGCCGCGCGCGAGAACGGCGTGCTGCGCCTGATGAAGGCGCTGCGTCACGAGGCGCCTGGCATCGCGGAGACCGCAAAACGCCTCGGTGTGCCCGAGACCAAGGACGCGCTCGGCTACGTCTTCAAGACGCTGCATTCGCAGCATGGCGGAAAGCTGTCGCTGACGCGGCTGCTCGCAGGTCACCTCGACGACGGTGCGACGCTGCAATCAGCCTCGGGCGGAGCGGGGCGCATCTCCGGCATCCTCGCCGTCAACGGCGCCTACGACACCAAGCGTGCTGCGGCCGAGGCCGGCGATACGGTGGCGCTCGCCAAGCTCGATCCGATCAAGACCGGCGACACGGTCTCGAACGGCAAGACGCCGCCTGCCGCGTTGATCGAAATCGAGCCGACATCGCCGGTGCTCGCGATCTCGATCGCGGCCACCGATCGCAAGGACGACGTCAAGCTCGGCCAGGCGATGGCGCGGCTGCATGAGGAGGATCCTTCGCTGGTCGTCGTGCAGAATGCCCAGACCCACGACACCGTGTTATGGGGACAGGGCGAGATGCACTTGCGCGTCGCCGGCGAGCGGCTGCGCGACCGCTTCGGTGTCAAGGTCATCTCGCATCCGCCGGGTATCGGCTACCAGGAGACCATCCGCAAGCCGATCACCCAGCGCGGACGCCACAAGAAGCAGTCCGGCGGTCACGGCCAGTTCGGCGATGTCGTGCTCGACATCAAGCCGCTGCCGCGCGGCGACGGCTTCAAGTTCGCCGAGAAGGTGGTGGGCGGCGCCGTGCCGCGCAACTACATCCCTGCGGTCGAAGAAGGAGTCGTCGACGGATTGGCGCGCGGTCCGCTCGGCTTCCCCGTCACCGACGTGCAGGTGACGCTGACCGATGGCTCCTATCACAGCGTGGACTCCTCCGACCTCGCCTTCCGCACGGCGGCGCGGATCGGGCTCAACGAAGGCCTGCCGCAATGCCAGCCGGTCTTGCTGGAGCCGATCCACGTGGTCGAGATCGTCTGCCCGACCGATGCGACCGCCAAGATCAACGCGATCCTGTCGGCGCGGCGCGGACAGATCCTCGGTTTCGACACCCGCGACGGCTGGAGCGGCTGGGACTGCGTCCGTGCCATGATGCCAGAAGCCGAGATCGGCGAGCTGATTGTGGAGCTGCGCTCGGCCACCGCCGGCGCCGGCAGCTTCACCCGCCAGTTCGACCACATGGCCGAAGTCACCGGCCGTGCCGCCGACCAGATCATCGCCGCGCATCAACACGCGGCGTGATTGGTTTCGCGCGCGACGGGACGCGTACTCTCTCTCACCCTCTCCCCGCTCTTCGCGGGGAGAGGCGGGGTGAGGGGCTGTTTCCACGCGTGCCGCGTCTCAAGTCGGTCGCGGCCTCTCCCCTCATGGAGGAAGCGGCGCGCGAATATTTATCGCCGTCACCCTGAGGTGCTCGTCTTGCGAAGCAAGGCGAGCCTCGAAGGGCGACGGCCCGGCTGCAGCAGCTGGGCCGCCCATCCTTCGAGGCTCCCCATGCCGCCGCTTCGCGCCGCATGGCTCGCACCTCAGGATGACGGAGCCAATCGTGTGGCTGTGGCAGGCGACCGATTGGATCGCCCGACCCTTGCGCTCACTCTCGAATGATGTATTTTAGATCATTGTATATGTTCTAGATATCATTTATAAGTGCTGGTAAGTGAGGCCGAGGTGATCACGTCATTCCAGATGCGGGCAGCCCGCGCGCTGCTCGGCATTGACCAGAAAACCCTGGCGGAGCTTGCCGGAGTGTCGTTGCCGACCATCCAGCGGATGGAGGCCTCGACCGGCAATGTGCGTGGCGTGGTCGAGACCCTGATCAAGGTGGTCGAGGCGTTCGAGCGGGCCGGCATCGAGCTGATCGGCGAGCAGGTCCGCAGCGACAGCGGTGGGCGTGGCGTTCGCCTGAAGGAGCCCGGGCCGCCGCGCCGCGTCGGAGCATGATCGGGCGTTGATCGTGCGTGGGATCAAGATGGGCCAGCGCATCGTCGCACCTCGGCAACACGGGACGCACGATGCTTCGGAGCATCGAGGGGCAGCGGAGCATTTTTGCTGAGATGAGCATCACAAGCGATCAGGCGAGCCGGCTGCACCGGCTGCGCCAACCGACTTTTGCCGAACTGTATCTGCCGAAACTCGTCACCGTCTGGCGTGAAGGCTACGGTCTTGAGGATTTCGGCGCCGACGTCTTCGCGGGCCTGACGGTTGCGATCGTGGCGCTGCCGCTGTCGATGGCGATCGCGATCGCCTCGGGCGTGACTCCGGACCGCGGCCTCTACACCGCCGTGGTCGGCGGCTTCATCGCCTCGCTGCTCGGCGGCAGCCGTTTCCAGATCGGCGGACCTGCCGGCGCGTTCATCGTATTGGTCGCGGCGACCGCGGAGCGCCACGGCGCCGACGGCGTCATCCTCGCCACCATGATGGCGGGCCTGTTCCTGATCGCCGCCGGCCTGTTGCGGATCGGGACCTACATCAAGTTCATTCCCTATCCGGTGACGGTCGGCTTCACCGCCGGCATCGCCGTGATCATCTTCGCCAGCCAGCTCCGCGATCTCTCGGGCATCACGCTCGCGGGAAAAGAGCCCAGCGAATTCGTGCCGAAGCTGCTCGCGCTCGCCGGCGGCCTCAACAGCGTCAATCCATCCGCGGTCGCAGTCGCCGTCGTCAGCATCGCCATCATCGCGGCCTTGCGGATTTGGCGGCCGTCCTGGCCCGGGATCCTGATCGCGGTGGTGTTGGCGGCCGTCGTGTGTGCGGCGTTCTCGCTACCGGTCGAAACCATCGGCTCGCGCTTCGGCGGCATTCCGCGCGAATTGCCCTCGCCGGCCTTGCCGGCGTTCTCGATCGCGAAGGCGACCGCCGTGCTGCCCGATGCGATCGCGTTCGCGCTGCTGGCCGCCATCGAATCGCTGCTGTCTGCGGTGGTCGCCGACGGCATGACCGGGCGCCGTCACCGCTCCAATTGCGAGCTGGTAGCGCAGGGCGCGGCCAATTTCGTCTCGGCGCTGTTCGGCGGCATCTGCGTCACCGGCCTGATCGCGCGTACCGCCACCAACATCCGCGCCGGCGCACGCGGGCCGCTCGCGGGCATGCTACATTCGGTCTTCCTGCTGCTGTTCATGCTGATTGCGGCGCCGCTTGCAAGCTACATCCCGCTCGCCGCGCTCGCCTCGGTGCTGGTCGTGGTGGCCTGGACCATGGCGGAGAAGCATGAGTTCGGCACATTGCTGCGCTCGTCATGGGGCGATGCCGTCGTGCTGCTCGCGACCTTCCTGCTGACGATCTTCCGCGACCTGACCGAAGGCATCCTGGTCGGCTTCGCGCTCGGCGCGGTGTTGTTCATCCACCGCATGGCAGAGATGACGGGCATCGAAGAACGCTCGCCGCTGGCCGCGGCCGATCGTCCCGACGACGGCAATGGCGACCGCGTTCCCTACGATTCCGCGCTTGCGGTCGATCGCGACGTGCTGGTCTACCGCATCACCGGCGCGTTCTTCTTCGGCGCGGCCTCCGCGATCGGAGGCGTGCTCGACGCCGTCGCCGACAAGCGCAAGGCCTTCGTGGTCGATTTCGCCGCGGTGCCGTTCCTGGATTCGACAGCGGCCAACGTGCTCGGCCGCGTCGCCGCCAAGGCGCACCGCGAGGGCATCCGGCTGTTCATCACCGGGGCTTCGCCCGCGGTCCGCCGCGCGCTGCTCACCCATGGCGTGACGCCGCCGCGCGCGCGATATCGCCAGAGCCTTGAGCGCGCGATCGCCGACATCAAGGGCGGCGCAAGTGAGGAGGCTGCGGCGAGCTGACGGCGCGCGGTTATCGACCGGCCGGCTGACCGATATTGTGGCCTCCGTGCGCTTGACAGAGCGGGCGCGACGCGAAATGGATCGCGTCGGGAATTCGGCCCCGAGGGAAAGATGACCGCGTCCAAATCGCCTGCAGCCTGTCTGATCGGATGGCCGGCCGCGCATTCGCGCTCGCCGCTGATCCATCATTACTGGCTGCGCACGCTGGGCATTGAAGGCGGCTACGTCATCGAGGCGGTGCCGCCCGAAGACTTGCGCGATTTCGTGTTGCGGCTGTCGCTGCGCGGCTTCGTCGGCGCCAACGTCACCATCCCGCACAAGGAGAGCGTGCTGGCGCTGTCGACGCCCGACGCTCGCGCCAGGGCCGTGGGCGCGGCCAACACGCTGTGGTTTGCCGATGGCGAGCTGCGCTCGACCAATACCGACGTTGAAGGTTTCATCGGCAATCTCGACGCCAGCGCGCCCGGCTGGGACGCGGCCGAGGAGGCGCTGGTGCTGGGCGCCGGCGGTTCCTCGCGTGCGGTCGTGTTCGGGTTGCTCGAACGCGGCATCAAGCGCGTCCATCTCGCCAACCGGACCATCGCGCGGGCCGAGGCGCTGGCAAGGCAGTTCGGGCCGAAAGTGCAGCCGCTGCCCTGGGACGCGATCGGCGATGTGCTGCCGCGCGCAAAGCTTCTCGTGAACACGACCTCGCTCGGCATGCACGGCCAGCCCTCGCTCGATGTCGACGTCGCGCGCCTGCCGCAGGCGGCGGTCGTTGCCGACCTCGTCTACGTCCCGCTGTCGACGCCGCTGCTTGCCGCGGCCAAGGCGCGTGGCCTGAAGACCGCCGACGGGCTCGGCATGCTGCTGCATCAGGCGGTGCGCGGCTTCGAGCTGTGGTTCGGCCGGCGGCCCGAGGTCACGGCCGAGCTGCGCGCATTGATCGAGGCCGATCTCACAAAGACTTGAGAGAATAGGGTGGGTGCTTCGGAGTTCTCTATCCGTGGGGACAACCGGAGACCGTCATGTCTGTTCAACGTGCAACTTTCACACGTCCGCTGATCGCCGTCGCGATGGTGGCCGTATCGACTTACTTCGCCTTCGCCCAGAAGGCGCCGGTGCCGACGCGGGTGCGCGGCACCATCGAAGCCGTCAACGGCGACACGATGCAGGTCAAGTCGCGTAGCGGCGAGGATGTCAAGCTGAGCATCGCTCCTGACGTGAAGGTATCAGGGATCACCAAGATCTCACTCGCCGAGATCAAGCCGGGTTCGTTCATCGGCGCGACCACGGTGCCAGGACCGGGCGGCGGCCAGAACGCCGTCGAGGTGCACGTGTTTCCGGAGAGCATGCGCGGCACCGGCGAGGGCTCGCGGCCCTATGACCTCAAGCCCAATTCCAGCATGACCAATGCGACGGTGGCCGAAAGCGTCGTCGGCAACGACGGCCATACCCTGCTGGTCAAGTACAAGGACGGCGAGAAGAAGGTGTTCGTCGCCGACAATACGCCGGTGGTGACCTTCGTGCCGAGCGACAAATCCGAGTTGAAGCCGGGTGCGAAGGTCATCGCCTTCATGCAGCAATTGCCGGACGGCTCGTTCGAGACCAACCGCGTCAGCGTCGGCCGCGACGGCCTGACGCCGCCGATGTGAGGCGCGGGATATATTGCGCAACTACCGCGACAGACACCGCTGTCGTCCCGGACAAGCGTCAGCGCAGATCCGGGACCCATAACCACAGGGTCAAGTTGTTGCGCGAAGGAGGTAACTCCGAGTCCCCATAGCCACGTCCGCCTGTGGCTATGGGTCCCGGATCGGCGCGCGCTTAGGGCGCGCTTGTCCGGGACGACGGCCGTGTTTGACGCGACGGTTTCGCCTCACATCGCAATGATATGATCGTCGATCTCGTCGATCCGGTTGACGCCGCACAGGCCCATGGTGGTGAGCAGCTCCTTCTGGATGATGTCGATCGCCTTGGCGACGCCGGCCTGGCCGCCGGCCCCTAAGCCATAGGCATAGGCGCGGCCGATCATGCAGGATTTCGCGCCGAGCGCGAGCGCGCGCATCACGTCCTGGCCGGAGCGGATGCCGCCGTCGAACATGATCTCCATCCTCTCGCCGACCGCATCCGCGATCTCGGGCAGCACCTCGATCGAGGACGGGGCGCCGTCGAGCTGACGGCCGCCATGATTGGACACGACCAGGGCCTGCGCGCCGGTCTTGGCGGCTTCCTCGGCATCCTCGACGTCGAGGATGCCCTTGATGATCAGCTTGCCCGGCCAGATGCTGCGGACCCACTCGACGTCCTTCCAGCTCAGCGACGTGTCGAACTGCGAGGCGGTCCATTCGGCGAGGCGGTTCAGATCCTCGGTGTTCTTGACGTGACCTGCGATGTTGCCGAAGGTCCGGCGCTTGCCTTGCAGCACGCCGGAGACCCAGGTGGGCTTGCTGGCGAAATCCAGCAGCTTCGACAGCGACCATTCCGGCGGCACCGTCATGCCGTTCTTGATGTCGGCGTGGCGCTGTCCGATCACCTGGAGGTCTACGGTCAGCACCAGCGCGCTGCACTTGGCCGCGATCGCGCGCTGGATCAATTCCTTGATGAAGCCGCGGTCCTTCATGACGTAGAGCTGGAACCAGAACGGCTTCTCGACGCTGGCGGCGATGTCCTCGATCGAGCAGATCGACATGGTCGATTGCGTGAACGGGATACCGGCGGCCTGCGCGGCGCGGCAGGCGTGGATCTCGCCGTCGCCATGCTGCATGCCGAGCAGGCCGACGGGCGCGAGCATCAGCGGCATGGTCGAGGGCTCGCCGAGAATCGTGGTCGAGGTGTCGCGCTTGGAGACGTCGACCAGGATGCGCTGGCGGAACTTGATCGCCTGCATGTCCTCGCGGTTGGCGCGCAGCGTCTCCTCGGCATAGGAGCCGCGGTCGCAATAGTCGAAGAACGCCTTCGGCACACGGCGCTTATGCAGGGCGCGAAGATCGTCGATACAGGTAATATGCTTCATGCTCGTTTCCCCGGCCCGTCTTACTCGGAAGTCTTGCATCGCAAGATTTCGAGGTCATCTAGCATGGTTGGATGCACAGCCAAATCGTTTGCAGAACGTTTTGCAGGAGAGCGCCATGACGAGGCCGCACGCCGGACCTTCCCCGGAAGAGCTCAAGGAAAAGCATGATCTCGAGGAAGCCCTGGAAGAGGGGCTGGAAGAGACCTTTCCGGGCTCCGATCCCGTCAACGTCACCCAGCCGGCGCCGAGCCGCGGGGACAGCCACGTGAAGCGCAGCGGCGAGACCGGGTTCCGCCCCGTTTCGCCGTCTGGGCGGGAAACATAGTGTTAACAGGACGTTAGCGGATTGGCGGGAGTTCCGGTTCCGTAATCATTCATCATATTTTTTGAAGCCAAGTTAGCCGCACAAGCATTATAAGACCCCAAGCAAATCAGGGATGCGGGGCCTGTTCGGGCAGCCCGTGGTTGTCGAAGGGATTCCTGGTCGTTGCGTTGGGGGACGATATGAGCCGCAAATATTTCGGGACGGACGGGATTAGGGGCCGCGCCAACGGACTGATCACGCCGGAGCTCGCGCTCAAGGTCGGCCAGGCCGCAGGCCTTGCGTTTCAGCGCGGTGACCACCGCCACCGTGTCGTGATCGGCAAGGACACCCGCCTTTCGGGCTATATGATCGAATACGCGATGGTCGCCGGTTTCACCTCGGTCGGCATGGACGTGCTGCTGGTCGGGCCGATGCCGACGCCGGCGGTCGCGATGTTGACCAAGTCGATGCGCGCCGATCTCGGCGTCATGATCTCCGCCTCGCACAACCTGTTCGAGGACAACGGCATCAAGCTGTTCGGCCCGCAGGGCTTCAAGCTGTCCGACGACGTCGAGCGGCAGATCGAGCAGCTGCTCGACGAGTCCCTCGACAAGAGGCTCGCGCAGAGCGCGAGCTTGGGCCGCGCCCGCCGTATCGACGGCGTGCATGACCGCTACATCGAATTCGCCAAGCGCACGCTGCCGCGCGACCTCTCGCTCGACGGCCTGCGCGTCGTGGTCGATTGCGCCAACGGCGCCGCCTACAAGGTGGTACCGGAAGCGCTGTGGGAGCTGGGCGCCGACGTCGTGCCGATCGGCGTCGAGCCCGATGGCTTCAACATCAACAAGGAATGCGGCTCGACCTCGCCGGAAGCGCTGTCGAAGAAGGTGCGCGAGATGCGCGCCGACATCGGCATCGCGCTCGACGGCGATGCCGACCGGGTCATCCTGGTCGACGAGCGCGGCCATATCGTCGACGGCGACCAGCTGCTCGCAGTCATTGCGCAGAGCTGGAAGGAAGACGGCCGGCTGTCGCGTCCCGGCATCGTCGCCACCGTGATGTCCAATCTCGGGCTCGAGCGCTTCCTGAAAGGGCAGGGGCTCGATCTCGTCCGCACGCCGGTCGGCGACCGCTACGTGCTTGAGCAGATGCTGAACGGCGGCTACAATCTCGGCGGCGAGCAGTCCGGCCACATCATCCTATCCGACTACGCCACCACCGGCGACGGTTTCGTTGCGGCGTTGCAGGTGCTGGCGGTGGTGCAGAAGCTGCGCCGCCCCGTCTCCGAGGTCTGCCACCGCTTCGATCCGCTGCCGCAGATCCTCAAGAACGTCCGCCACAAGGGCGGCAAGCCGCTCGACGATTCCGACGTCAAGTCGGCGATCTCCGACGGCGAGAAGCGGCTCAACGGCCACGGCCGCCTGTTGATCCGCTCGTCCGGCACCGAGCCCGTGATCCGCGTCATGGGCGAGGGCGAGGACCGCATCCTGGTCGAGGACGTCGTCGACACCATCGTCTCCGCGCTCGGCCAGGCCGCGGCTTAGGATTTCTCAGGCGCGAGCGGGGTGGGGTGATCTCACCCCACGTGCAGTATCGTAGGGTGGGCAAAGCGAAGCGTGCCCACCACTTCTGTGCCGTGGGGCACGGCGCAATCGCGCCTTTGCCCGCCCTGCAATTCCTTCGTCTTGGCGAGATACGAGACCCTCATGGTGAGGAGCCCGCCAGAGGCGGGCGTCTCGAACCATGCTGGCCGCGCTGCTTCGCGGCAGACCAAGCGCATCCCAGCCATTTGCGATTGGCGGTGGTTCGGTCGCCGCCAGCATCGTACCTAGCAAGTCGCGGCCATCTGCCGCGCCGGGATGTTGCATTGAACAAGCCTGTCGTCGTCTCAGAGGAAGCGCTGACCGAGCCCGTCGTCGTCGCTGACGTCGCACCCGCCGCCAAAGCAGCAGGGCCGGCTTACGTCGTGCTCGCCGGCATCAGCTTCTCGCACTTCCTCAACGACACCATGCAGTCGCTGATCGCCTCGGTGTATCCGATCCTGAAGGACACCTACGCGCTCGATTTCGCGCAGATCGGCATGATCACGCTGGCCTTCCAGTTCACGGCCTCGCTGCTGCAGCCCGTGGTCGGGCACTACACCGACAAGAAGGCGCAGCCCTATTCGCTGGCGATCGGCATGGCCTCGACTTTCTTCGGCCTGCTGCTGCTCAGCGCCGCGCAGCAATATCTCGTCATCCTCGTCGCCGCCGCACTGGTCGGCCTCGGCTCGGCGGTGTTTCACCCGGAGTCGGCGCGCATCGCGCGGCTCGCCTCGGGCGGCCGCTACGGCTTTGCGCAATCGGTGTTCCAGCTCGGCGGCAGCTTCGGCACCTCGATGGGGCCGGTGCTGGCGGCGCTGATCGTGGTGCCGCTCGGGCAGGGCAGCATCGCCTGGTTCTCCTCGATCGCGTTCCTGGCGATCCTCATCCTCTGGCGCATCGGCCGCTGGTACGCGCCGCAGATCAAGGCGAGGAAGATGGGGCCGGTTCAAGCCCATCCCGACGCGCCGAGCTCGCGCCGCGTCGCCGTCGCGCTGCTCGTGCTGCTGTTCTCGAAACAGCTCTACGTCTCGAGCCTGTCGAGCTACTACATCTTCTATTTGATCGACCGCTTCGGCGTGTCGACGCAGGCCGCCCAGATCTATCTCTTCATCTTCCTGGCGGCGAACGCGGTCGGCGCGTTTCTCGGTGGCCCGCTCGGGGATCGCTTCGGCCGCAAGATCGTGATCTGGATTTCGATCCTCGGCGCGCTGCCGTTCACGCTGGCGCTGCCCTATGCCGGGCTGGTTGCCAGCGCGGTGCTCAGCATCGTCATCGGCCTGATCATCTCCTCGACGACGTCGTCGATCATCGTGTTCGCGCAGGAGCTGGTGCCGCACCGTTTCGGCATGATCTCCGGCGTGTTCTTCGGCGTCGCCTTCGGCATCGGGGGGCTAGGGGCGGCCGTGCTCGGCAAGCTCGCCGACCACACCTCGATCGAGTTCGTCTACCAGGTCTGCGCTTATCTGCCGGCGATCGGCTTGCTTGCGGTGTTCCTGCCCAAGCTGCCGCGGCACACGCGTTGACGCGTCCTCTCTCGCTGCAGCGCACTTTCACGGATCGTTAGCAATTGCGGCCAAGTCGTCGCATTTGATGCGGCATTCTTGCAACGCTCACGCGCCGCGCGCGCGAGTAGTCAGAAAAAATCAACCTTAAAAATTAGGGTTAAGTGGCGCTTAAACATTTGCTGGCATCGTCCGCTCCGTGAGTTTCCAGAACGTGAGGCCTGCGTATTTGCCTCACCGGCCATAAGGACGAAGCCAATGCGTAGCGTTAAGTCTCTGCTTGCCGCGGGTGCGGCAACCCTGATCTCGTCGATGGCGTTCGCCGCCGATATGCCGATCGCGGCGCCCCCTCCCATGTACGCGCCGCCGGCTCCGCCCGCCGACTTCGGCGGCTGGTACCTGCGCGGCGACATCGGCATGACCAACCAGAGCGCCAAGAGCATCGAGAGCGCCCTGCCAGCCGGGTATTCGAAGACGACGGAGGGCCTCGGTTTCGACTCTTCGCCGCTGTTCGATCTCGGCGTCGGCTATCGCTTCAACAACTGGTTCCGTGCGGACGTGATCGGCCAGTATCGCGGCAAGGCCAACCTCCATGGCGCCGACAACGTCATTGGGCCCGGCTTCGTCGGCTCCAATAACTACAGCGGCAGCAAGTCCGAATGGGTCGTCATGGCCAACGCCTATGTCGATCTCGGCACGTGGTGGTGCATCACCCCGTTCATCGGCGCCGGTGTCGGCGGCTCCTACAACAAGATCAGCGGCTTCCGCGACGACGGCGTGTCGTACACGGTGGGCAATACTCCGCCCTTGGCCAACAGCGTCGCTTACTTCGCCGACAACGGGAAGTGGAATTTTGCCTGGGCCGCGCATGCCGGTCTCGCCTACAAGGTCAATCCCGGCTTCACCGTCGAACTGGCCTACAGCTACATGAACCTCGGCGACGCCGCGCCCGGCAATTTCCGCTTGTTCGACAACAGCGCCTCGGGCCCGACCTCGATCAAGATCAAGGAGCTCACCTCGCACGACGTCAAGCTCGGCGTGCGCTGGGATCTCAACAGCCCGCCGGTCTACGCGCCGCCGCCGCTCGTCACCAAGGGCTGATCGGCAGCCTCATCGCCTAAACTTTCTTAACGGCGCGGGATCATCCCGCGCCGTTTTGCTTTGCGTATTTTTCATGGCGAGCGGCGACGAAGGCCTCCAACGCAACCATTGGTTAAGGTTAACGAGCCATGATCACGGGCGAAAAGTTCGAGTTCGATGGAGCGTTGCGATGCGTGGGCTTTTGTTGGCAGCGGTGATGTTGGGGACGGTGTCAGCCGCGCACGCGGCCGACATGCCGGATCTGCCGATCTTGCGCGGCAGCTTCACCGACGGCCTGACCAATGCCCGGCCAAACTGGCAGGGCTATTACGTCGGCGGCCAGGGTGACTACGGCAAGATCACCTCGAAGATCTCCTCCACCATCAACAGCGATATCCAGTCGACCTTCGTCACTCCGGGGCCGGCCTACAACTGGCAGACGCTTGCAGCCGCGCAGAGCAGCACTGCCGGCTACGGCGTGTTTGCCGGATATAACGGGCAATGGGACGACGTGGTGCTCGGCATCGAGGCGAACTACATCCATGGCGGCTTCAAGTCGACCTCGAGCTCGACGGGACTGACCTTCGACAATACCAATACCGTCGTTGCCACCACGAAGACATCCGCGGTCGTCGGCATCTCGGACTTCGGCTCGCTGCGCATGCGCGCCGGCTACGCCTGGGGATGCTTCCTGCCCTACGCCTTCTTCGGCGGCGGCCTCGGAAGCCAGACGGTCGACCGCTACGCCTCCGCTAGTCCGGCGTCGGTGCAACCGCCGACGACGTCTGCAACCAAGACCAAGCTGGTCTACGGTTACTCTGCCGGCGCTGGCGTCGACGTCGTGCTGGTCGGCGGACTGTTCGCCCGCGCCGAATACGAATACCAGCGCGTGACGTCGGACATCGAATCGAACATCCACTCCGTCCGCGCCGGCCTCGGCTACAAGTTCTGACGCGACGTCGCCGCGCCGCGGTTGACAGCTCGGCGCCGTCCTGATGCTCTGCGCGAAACGCGGGGCGCGGCAGCGATGAAGGTCTACGGCGACAGCAATTCAGGAAACTGTCTGAAGGTGAAATGGGTCTGCGATCATCTCGCATTGCCCTATCAATGGATCGAGACCGACACGCGCAAGGGCGAGACGCGCACGCCGCAATTCCTGAAGATGAACGGCGCCGGCCAAGTGCCCACCGTCGCATTCGACGACGGCCGCACGCTGGCGCAGTCCAACGCCATCATCCGTTATCTCGCCCGCGACAGCGCGCTCGTTCCGCGCGACGCCTTTACGGCCGCGAAGATGGACGAATGGCTGTTCTGGGAACAGTACAGCCACGAGCCCTATATCGCGGTGTGCCGCTTCCTTCTCGTCTATCTCGGCAAGGACGCATCCGAGCTCGACCCCGACAAGGTCAAGCGCGGTTATGCGGCGCTCGACCGCATGGAGCAGCATCTTTCGGCCAGCCGATTCTTCGCCGGCGAAGCGGTATCGCTCGCCGACGTCTCGCTGCTCGCCTATACCCGCGTGGCGCACGAAGGCGGCTTCGACCTCGGCAAGTATGCTTCCGTCCGCCGCTGGATCGGCGAGGTCGAAGTGTCTCTCGGTCTTCCGCCGGCGCGCTGAGGCTGGAGTTCTCGACATGAGCACCCTCTCCATTCGTTGTGCGCGCCCCGACGACGTTCCCGCGATCGTGGCGATGCTGGCCGACGATCATCTCGGCCGCGCTCGCGAGCGCGTCGAGGATCCCTTGCCGGCCGCCTATTACGACGCGTTCGCGCGGGTCGAGCGCGATCCGAATCTCACGCTCGTGGTGGCCGAGAGCGAGGGCAGGGTGGTCGGCTGCCTGCAACTCGCGATCCTGCCGGGCATCAGCTCGCAAGGCGGCAGTCGCGGCCTGCTCGAAGACGTGCGCGTTGCCACTGATTGTCGCAGACGCGGCATCGGCGAGCAGTTGGTGCAATGGGCGGTGACGGAAGCAAAGGCGCGCGGCTGCAATCTGGTCGAATTGCTGACGCACCACACGCGAACCGACGCGCAGCGCTTCTACAAGCGGCTCGGATTCACAGCGAGTCACGTCGGTATGACTGTCCGCTTCTGAGGCAGCAAGAGCGTTTTCGAAAGTGGATACCTGTTCGCGTCAAGAAAACGCGTCAATCCACAAATCCACAGTCCCGTTGCGATTGTATCGGAATGGGGCTTTGGCCGCATGCGTTGCTTGATCAGCGGAATCGGATCGCACCTTCGTTCATCTTAAGGCCTGATAAACTACCCGTCCTTCGTTCATGTTCCCACAGGAACGAACGGTGCTACGTAGCGTCAGAAACCGGGCTCGGTCGGTTCGGGGATTTCGATGACAAGCTATTCCATGATCAAGGTCGGCAACGATTATGTCGTGCAGGCCAACGACAAATGCATTTTGAAAGTCGGCAGCCGCCGCCGGGCCGCGCAATTGATCAGCGAGGCCACGGACTTGCTGAACGCGCTCGCTGTCGTGGAATCCCCCGATATCGCAGCGGAAGCCCCTTCACTCCAGCGTGAGACGCCGGAACTGCCTTGACTGCTCTGCCCGATTCCCGTATCAGCCGCGGCGGGACACCTCCCCCCAACGGGAGGCTTACTATCTGGAAGGGTAGACGATGACTGTAGCGAAGCCCGCTTCGCGGCCGAACGTGCCGCATTTCTCCTCCGGCCCCTGTGCCAAGCGCCCCGGCTGGAATGCCCAAAATCTCAAGGACGCAGCGCTCGGCCGCTCGCATCGCGCGAAGGTCGGCAAGACCAAGCTCAAGCTCGCGATCGATCTGACGCGCGAAGTGCTCGAGGTGCCCGCCGATTACCGCATCGGCATCGTGCCGGCCTCCGATACCGGCGCGGTCGAGATGGCGCTGTGGTCGCTGCTCGGAGCAAAGCCCGTCACCACGCTCGCCTGGGAATCCTTCGGCGAAGGCTGGGTCAGCGACATCGTCAAGGAATTGAAGCTCAAGGACGTCACCAAGCTGAACGCAGCCTATGGTGAAATCCCCGATCTCTCCAAGGTCGATCCCAAGAGCGACGTCGTTTTCACCTGGAACGGCACCACCTCCGGCGTGCGCGTGCCGAACGCCGATTGGATCAGCGCGACCCGCGAAGGCCTGACCATCTGCGACGCGACGTCCGCAGCGTTTGCGCAGCCCCTCGACTGGCCCAAGCTCGACGTCGTCACCTTCTCCTGGCAGAAGGCGCTCGGCGGTGAAGCCGCGCACGGCATGCTGATCCTGTCGCCCCGCGCGGTGGAACGGCTCGAAACCTACAAACCGGCCTGGCCGCTGCCGAAGATCTTCCGCATGACCAAGGGCGGCAAGCTCAATGAGGGCATCTTCGTCGGCGAGACCATCAACACGCCGTCGATGCTCTGCGTCGAGGATTATCTCGACGCGCTGAACTGGGCCAAGTCGATCGGCGGCCTCAAGGCGTTGATCGCGCGTGCCGACGCCAACACCAAGGTGCTCGCCGATTGGAAGGCGAAGACGCCCTGGATCGACTTCCTGGCCAAGGATGCTTCGATCCGGTCCAACACCTCGGTGTGCCTCAAGTTCACCGATCCCGCGATCACCTCGCTCTCGGGCGACGCGCAGGCCGACTTCTCCAAGAAGCTGGTCGCGTTGGTCGAGAAGGAAGGCGCCGGCTACGACTTCGCCTATTACCGCGATGCGCCGGCCGGCCTGCGCATCTGGTGCGGCGCCACCGTCGAAGCAAGGGACGTCGAGCTGCTGACGCAGTGGATCGACTGGGCCTTCGCCGAGACCAAGGCAGCGCTCGCCAAGGCGGCGTAGCTGTTTTCTTCGCCTTTCCCCGTTCTTACGGGGAGAGGCCGGGTCGCTCTCGGCAATGCGCAGCATCGTCCGATGCGATCCGGGTGAGAGGCTCTCTCCACGAGCACCTCGCCTGTGGCTGCCCTCACCCCAACCCTCTCCCCGTAAGAACGGGGCGAGGGAGAGCAAAGAGCTTCCGCGCAATTCCTCGTTCCGGCCCGCGGGCCGATCCTCCCTTAGGGACGGTGAAGGACACATCCCATGACCAAGCCCAAAGTTCTCATTTCCGACGCGCTCTCTCCGGCCGCCGTTCAGATCTTCAAAGACCGCGGCGTCGAGGTCGACTTCCAGCCCAATCTCGGCAAGGACAAGGACAAGCTCGCCGAGATCATCGGCAATTACGACGGCCTTGCGATCCGCTCGGCGACCAAGGCGACCGCCAAGATCCTGGAGAAGGCGACCAATCTCAAGGTGATCGGCCGCGCCGGCATCGGCGTCGACAACGTCGAGATTCCCGCGGCCACGGCCAAGGGAATCATCGTGATGAACACGCCGTTCGGCAATTCGATCACGACCGCCGAGCACGCCATCACCCTGATGTTGGCGCTCGCCCGCGAGATTCCGCAGGCCGATGCTTCGACCCAGGCCGGCAAGTGGGAGAAGAACCGCTTCATGGGTGTCGAGATCACCGGCAAGGTGCTGGGCGTCGTCGGCTGCGGCAATATCGGCTCGATCGTCGCCGATCGCGCGCTCGGCCTGCGCATGAAGGTGATCGCGTTCGATCCGTTCCTGTCGCCGGAGCGCGCCAAGGACATCGGCGTCGAGAAGGTCGAGCTCGACGACCTGCTCAAGCGCGCCGACTTCATCACGCTGCATACGCCGCTGACCGAGAAGACGAAGAACATCATCGACGCGGCCGCGATCGCCAAGATGAAGAAGGGCGTGCGCCTGATCAACTGCGCCCGCGGCGGTCTCGTCGACGAGCAGGCGGTGGTCGATGCGCTCAATTCCAAGCACATCGCCGGCGCCGCCTTCGACGTCTTCGTCGAGGAGCCCGCGGCCAAGAACGTGCTGTTCGGTCATCCCAACGTGATCTGCACGCCGCATCTCGGCGCCTCCACCACCGAAGCGCAGGAGAACGTCGCGCTGCAGGTCGCCGAGCAGATGTCGGATTACCTGCTCACCGGCGCGATCTCGAACGCGGTCAACTTCCCCTCGATCACGGCGGAAGAAGCGCCGAAGCTGAAGCCGTTCATTGCGCTCGCCGAGAAGCTCGGCTCGTTTGCCGGCCAGCTCACCGAGAGCGGCATCCTCAAGGTCGAGATCACCTATGAGGGCCACGTCGCCGAAATGAAGATCAAGGCGATCACCTCGGCCGTGCTGTCGGGCCTGCTGCGCCCGATGCTGGGCGAGGTCAACGTGGTGTCGGCGCCCGTCGTCGCCAAGGAGCGCGGCATGGTGGTGGACGAGATCGTGCGCGCCGCCCAGAGCGACTACGAAAGCCTGATCACCGTCACGGTGGCGACGGAGCGCCAGGAGCGCTCGGTCTCCGGCACTGTGTACCATGACGGCAAGCCGCGATTGGTCGACGTCAAGGGCATCCGCGTCGACGCCGAGTTCGGCAAGTCGATGATCTACGTGACCAATGAGGACAAGCCGGGCTTCATCGGCCAGTTCGCGAGCCTGCTCGGCGATGCCAAGATCAACATCGCCACCTTCCATCTCGGCCGCGTCGCGCCCGGCAGCGATGCCATCGCTCTGGTCGAGGTCGACGGCGCGGTGCCGGCGGACCTGCTTGCCAAGGTGCAGGCGCTGCCGCAGGTCAAGCAGGCCAAGGCGCTGACGTTCTAGCTGTTGTCATTCCGGGGCTCGCGGAGCGAGAACCCGGAATCTCGAGATTCCGGGTTCGGCTCTGCGAGCCGCCCCGGAATGACGAAGAACATATATTCCGACCCGCGGAACAACGCCGCCCTCCTTCGCGGGAGGCGGCGTTTTTGTTTTCCGTGCCCGTCAAACTTTGTGTACCAATGGCGCCCAGGACGCTTCGTACCAATCGTTCGACAAGGGAGAAACACATGCGTGAAGCCGTCATCGTTTCCTATGCGCGCACGGGCCTCGCAAAATCCGGCCGCGGCGGGTTCAATATCACGCCGCCGATGTCGCTCGCGGCCCACGCCATCAAGCACGCGGTGGACCGCGCCGGCGTCGACAAGGACTATGTCGAGGATTGCTATCTCGGCAATTGCGCCCATGGCGCGCCGAACATCGGCCGCCAGGCCGCGCTGCTCGCCGGCCTGCCGAAGACCACGGCCGGCGTCTCGGTGAACCGCTTCTGCTCCTCGGGGCTGCAGACCATCGCGATGGCCGCCAACTCGATCCGCTCCGACGGTGCCGACTGCATCGTCGCCGGCGGCGTCGAGAGCATCTCGATTCCCGGCGGCGGCTCGCCGAAGGAATCGATCGACCCTGAATTGCTCAAGGTCGCGCCTGACATCTTCATGGCGATGATCGACACCGCCGACATCGTCGCCGAGCGCTACAAGCTCAGCCGCGAATACCAGGACGAGTTCTCGCTGGAATCGCAGCGCCGCATGGCCGCCGCCCAGCAGGCGAACAAGTTCAAGGACGAGATCGTCCCGATGAAGACCAAGATGAAGGTCGTCGACAAGCAGACCAAGGCCGAGAGCATCGTCGACTACGTCGTCGATCGCGACGAGTGCAACCGGCCCGAGACCACGATGGAAGGTCTCGCCAAGCTGGAGCCGGTAAAGGGGCCCGGCAAGTTCGTCACCGCCGGCAATGCCAGCCAGCTCTCCGACGGCGCCGCCGCTGTGGTGCTGATGGAAGCCAAGGACGCCGAGAAGCGCGGCCTGAAGCCGCTCGGCCGCTTCGTCGCCTGGGCGACCGCCGGCTGTGAGCCCGACGAGATGGGCATCGGCCCGGTGTTCGCAATTCCGAAGCTGCTCAAGCGCACCGGCCTGAAGATCGACGACATCGACCTGTGGGAGCTCAACGAGGCCTTCGCCAGCCAGTGCCTGTATTGCCGTGACCAGCTCGGCATCGATCCCGCCAAGTACAACGTCAATGGCGGCTCGATCGCGATCGGCCACCCCTTCGGCATGACCGGCGCCCGTCTCACCGGCCATCTGCTGCAGGAAGGCGCCCGCCGCAAGGCCAAGTGGGGCGTCGTCACCATGTGCATCGGCGGCGGCCAGGGCGGCGCCGGCCTGTTCGAGATCTACAGCTGATCCGGACCGTCACGGTCACTTGAAGACAGCCAGGCACGGCGCCACCGGCGCCGTGCTTTTTTTATTGGCCATGCGCGTGTATCTCACCGTGCATAAGGTGCCGTCACAACGTTTCGTTGGGACCCCCGTACCTCTCGTGTGGCGGGTATCGTGCATAAGCACGTATTCCTACGTGTCCGCAAATTAACGGAAGTTTCCTCGCCTTGAGGTTTCATAAACCGCATCAGCCACAACCAATTTTGAAGCCCAGATGCGATTTTTTTCTCTCCGGCTCACGCACAAGATCACCGCGATCGGCGTCATTGGCGTCATCGGTGTCGTCCTCATCGGCGGCATTCATCTCTACGGCGAGAGGGCGATGGCGGTCTATCGCGACGCCGCCGACGACGCGCGCACCGTGTTCGAGCTCAACAACAGGATCGCGGTCGAGCTGCTGGAGGCGCGCCGCGCCGAAAAAGATTTCCTGCTGCGCAGCGACCCGGCCAAAGCGCAGCGTCAGGTGGAGATCAGCAGGCAAGTGGCGCTCGACATCGAGACGCTGCGCGGCAGGATCGCAGCCCTCGGCAAGCCCGAGCTGGTGCAAAAGATCGACGCGATGAATGCAGCGCTGAAGACCTACCAGGCGCACTTCGCCGCGGTGGTCGAGGAACGGCGGCGGCTCGGCCTCGACGAAAAATCCGGCCTCGAAGGAAGCCTGCGCGCGTCCGTGCACGGCATCGAGAGCCAGGTCGATCAGCTTCTGAATTCCCAGCTCAAGGTGATCATGCTGATGATGCGCCGGCACGAGAAGGATTTCATGCTGCGTCGCGATGCCAGATATGGCGACGACATGAAGAAGCGCGCCGCGGAATTCGCGGGCAGCCTCGATGCTGCCGCCATCCCCGACAACGCGAAGACCGAGCTGCGCCAGAAGCTCGCTGACTATCAGCGCGACTTCGTCGCCTGGATGGAGACCGCGCTGAAGCTTGCGACCGAGTTGAAGGCCATGTCCGAAGCCTTCGCCGCGGTCGAGCCCGTCATCGAGCAGATCTCGAAATCGGTCGACCAGATTCGCATCGAGGGAGACCGGCTGAACGAGGCCGAGCGCGCCAGCATCCAGTTCTGGATCGGCGTCGCGATCGCGCTGATCGCATCAAGCGTGCTCGGCCTCGGCATCTTCATCGGCCGCTCGGTCTCGAGGCCTTTGACCGCGATGCGCGCGGCGATGATCCAGCTCGCCAACGGCAATTTCGCCATCGTGCTGCCCGGGCTCGGTCGTCCCGACGAGATCGGCGAGATCGCGCAAGCCGTCGAGACGTTCAAGGTCAATGCCGAGCGGAAGGCGAAGGAGGAGGCGGACGAGAAGATCAGGCAGGACAAGCTCGCCGCCGAGCGCCGCCGCGCCGACATGATCCGCATGGCCGACGATTTCGAAGGCGCGGTCGGCGAGATCGTCGAGACCGTGTCGTCCGCCGCCAACGAGCTCGAAGCCTCGGCCACGTCTCTGACCACGACAGCCAGCCGCTCGAGCGAGCTTGCCACGCTGGTCGAGGCGGCGTCCGAAGAGGCCGCGACCAACGTTCAGTCGGTGGCGTCCGCGGCGGAGGAGCTCACCGCCTCCGTCAACGAGATCAGCCGCCAGGTGCAGGCCTCCGCGCGCATGGCCGGCGAGGCCGTCAGCCAGGCCGGGCAGACCAACGACCGCGTCAGCGAATTGTCGAAGGCGGCCGCGCGCATCGGCGACGTGGTCGAGCTCATCAACGCCATCGCGGGCCAGACCAACCTGTTGGCGCTGAATGCCACCATCGAGGCGGCGCGCGCCGGCGAAGCGGGGCGCGGCTTTGCCGTGGTGGCGTCGGAAGTGAAGGCCCTGGCCGAGCAGACCGCGAAGGCGACCGGCGACATCGGTCAGCAGATCTCGAGCATCCAGGTCGCGACGCAAGACTCCGTCGGCGCCATCAAGACCATTGGTGGCACCATCGAGCGGCTGTCCGAAATCTCCTCCACCATCGCGGCCGCGGTGGAAGAGCAGGGCGCGGCGACCAGCGAGATCTCGCGCAACGTCCAGAACGCCGCCGCCGGCACCACGCAGGTCAGCGCCAACATCTCAAGCGTGCGCCAGGGCGCGACCGAGACCGGATCTGCCTCCTCGCAGGTGCTGTCCGCGGCACAATCCCTGTCGAACGACAGCAACCGGCTGAAGATCGAGGTCAGCAGGTTCCTGGAGACGGTGCGCGCGGCGTGAGGTAAGGCGGCGAACCGGCAATAGAGTAAATGGATCGTCCCGCGCGCGGGGTGAGGGCTCTCTCCTCTAGGGGAACACCCTCTCCCCGACCCTCTCCCGCAAACGGAAGAGGGAGAACACCCTAAGCCCCCGCCAGCGCCGGTGCGAACACCACTTCGATCAGCGTGCCGTGGCCCGCGCTCTTGATGTTGAAGCGGGCGCGGTTGGCTTCGACCAGGGCCTTGGTCAGCGACAGGTTCAGCGCCGCACTGTCCGCGGCATCGCCCGGCGGCGGGGTGCGGAACGGCTCCATCGCGGCGGCGACTTCGCGCTCGGAAAGGCCATGGCCGGTGTCGCGGATGCGCAAGGCAATCTCGCCGCGGTCGGTCACGGCGGTGGAGACGATGACCTGGCCGCCGGCACTGGCGAGCCGGATCGAGTTCGAGATCAGGTTCATGGTGATCTGCCGCATCGCGCGCGCATCCACATTCACCTGCGGCAGCGCATGCGCGAGCGAGGTGCGGATGATGATGCGCTCGCGATTGGCCTGCGGCTGCATCACCGTCACGCAGGCTTCGACGAGGTCGTTGAGGTTGAGGTTGGCGAAGCTGAGGTCGAGCTTGCCGGTCTCGATCCGCGACAGCTCCAGCAAATCGTCGATGATCGCGATGACACGCTCGCCGGAGGCGCGGATGTCCTTCATGTATTCGCCGTAGCGCTCGTTGCCGAGCGTGCCGAAGCGCTCGGAGATCATCACCTCGGCAAAGCCGATGATGGCGTTGAGCGGCGTGCGGATCTCGTGGCTGATCCGCGCCAGCATGTCGGCCTTGGCGTTGGCGGCACTGTGGACGAGGCGGCGGGCCTGCGTCAGCTCGCTCTCGCCCTTCTTCGCGTGAGAGAGATCGCGGAATACGGCGAAGAAGTTCGGCCCGTCGGGCCGCGTGCGGCCCATGATCATCGCGAGCGGAATGACGCCGCCCTTCTTCTCGCGCCCCAGCACCTCGCGGCCGTGATCGAGCAGGCTCGCAATGTCCTGGCTCTTGAGGCTTTCGAGATAGTCGACGACGATCTGCTGGCTCTCGGGCGCGAACAGCGTCAGCAAATTCTGCTCCAGCAGCGCCGTGCCGTCATAGCCGAACAGCGCCTCCGCGCTGCGGTTGCAGGCGTGGATGTTGCCTTCGGCATCGAACATGACGATGCCCTCGGCCGTGGTGTCGAGGATCGCCGCGAGATCCTCGGCCTCGGCTTCGCCGACCGCAGGATCGAGTTCGTCAGGGCAGGACTCCGAGACAATGGTCTCGGCGACAACAATCTCTTCGACAGCCGTCTCTTCGATGGCGGCTGCCGGCTGCGGCAGCGCGCAGATCAGCGCATGCGCGCTCTCGCCGTCCCAGTCGATCGTGTGCAGATGCGCTACGGTGGTCGGAAGCGGCGCTTCGCCGTTCGCGACCGTGGCGCTGATCGTGACAGGCGTGCCGGCTTGCGAGGTGCTGCTCGCCGAGGACACACCGGGCTCGACATAGAGCGCATCCAGCCCGCCGGCATCCTCCAGCGCATGGATGTCGGCATAGCCCATGCGCGCGAGAAACGCCGGGTTGGCGTAGAGCAGGCGGTCGAGGCGGTAGATCAGGATGCCCGTCGGCAACAGGTCGAGCAGCGTGCGGTCGCGCGCGCTGGCGCCGCGTGGCGGCGGCGCGGGCTCGGTCAGCCATTCGGCCGCAGCTTGCGGCGCGGGCTCCGGCGGTTCAGTCGCGATCTCCGCCACGGGCTCGGACGCGTCCGCGATCGCCTCGCGCTCGCGCTCCAAGCGTTCGGACAATTGCCGCGCGAGCTCGTTGAATGCGCTGTTCTCGATCGGCGTCAGCGTCGGCGAGCGCGCATCGCCGGGCGGGCGGAACGGTACGACATTGGGCGGGGTTTCCAAGGAAGTCTCGACAGGCGTTTCCACTGATATGTCCGGATCTGTTGGATGTGAATTCGCGTCGCGGGTGGGTTCGGGTCGTTCGGGTTCGGCTGTCGGCTCAGGCTCGGGCGGGGTGATCGCCGGAGGCGGCGCCTCTGCCACCGGCTCGGGCTCTTCCACTGGCTCCGGCTCGACCGCATCGGCGGCCAGGCCGTGCTGCGCCGGCGGCTCAGCGAACAGCTCGAAGCGCCTGAGCGCATCGAGCCGGTTGAGAGCGTCGAGATCGCGGCAGACGCCAAAGCCCTTGAAGCCCGCGAAATTGCGCGCGGCATCGTAAATCGGCAGGCCCGCGAGCTCGACCGGCAGAAGCGCGCCGCCGTCGGTCGGCCAGTTCAAGGTGATGCCGGCCCAGGTGTCGTGGCTTGCCAGTGCCTGCGCGACGCGGCCATCGGGATCGAGCGAGAATGCCTCAGTGATCTCGTGCCAGGGACGGCCGAAGCCGCTAGCCGTGCGCGCGCCGATCAAGCGGATGAATTCGTCGGAGAGCAGCACAAAGCGGCCCTCTGCATCCGTCTGCCAGAGGAAGCGCAGCGGATGCTGACGCGGTGCGGGCGGCTCTTGGCCCGACGATGCGTGGCTCGATGGCGGCT
This sequence comes from Bradyrhizobium sp. UNPA324, assembly GCF_006658635.1. Classification (NCBI taxonomy): domain Bacteria; kingdom Pseudomonadati; phylum Pseudomonadota; class Alphaproteobacteria; order Hyphomicrobiales; family Nitrobacteraceae; genus Bradyrhizobium; species Bradyrhizobium sp. UNPA324. Next base: position 7,083,488 of record NZ_LFJD01000004.1, on the reverse strand, counting down.
CGACCATGCCGACACTGATCGGCGCAGCCTGCGGCGACACGATGGCTTGAAGCGGGTTTTCAACCGGAGTCTTTGCCGCGATGCCGGCGGCCTCGTCGGCCGCCTCATGCGCCGGGTCTCGGCCGGTCTGTTCGACCGCGTCCTCGACCGCTGCAATGTCCTGCGCTTCGGGCGCGATCGTCTCATTTGCCGTGGGCGCCTCGATCGGCTCGGCGAACGCATCGAACAGGGAGATCCCGGCCGATACGTCCTGCGATGGCGGCGGCTCGCTGGGCATGGTCGCGGCGGCTTGCGCGGGTTCAACCGGCGGCTCGCTCGCATGATCCGCCGTCCGCACAGGCTCGGCAGGCATATGCTCGGCAGGCATATGCTCGGAAGGCTTGGCCTGCGCGGCGGCGGCCGGCTCGATCAGCGCGACCAGGCCGACATCGGCGCCTCGGCCGACCCGTTGCAGCACCATCTGGCCGATCCCGATCGGCGTCTCGGCGCGGCCTTCGCGCAGCGCATCGCTGCGCGCCCGTTCGAGCCCGGCCTCGCCGAGATCGCGGAAGCCGAGCAGGGCGCGGGCAGCGTCGCTGGCGCCGACGAACAGGCCGTCGGGCGCGAACGCCGCCATCGGCATTTTCGCGCCTTCGACCAGGCGATGCAGCCGCTCGATCAGCGGCATGCTCCGCAGCGTCGGGTCCATCGCGGTGACGAGCACAGCGTGGCTGCCGTCGGCAAAGGCGAGCCGGGCGCAGGCGCAGGTCATCAGCGTGCCGAGCTTTGCGCCGAAGCCGCGCAGACGTTCGAGCCGCACGGCGCCGTTGGCCGGCAGCTGGCGCGCGAGCCTGATCACCTGGCGGCGATGGGGGTCGGCAGGGCCGAACACCTTGTCCGCGAGCGCCGCGCTATGCGCCGCGCCGAACAATCTTGCGCCGACCGGATTGGCCCACAGCACGCGCGCGCCGTCGATCGACCACAGCCAGGCCGGCAGAGGAGAGGTCGCATGCACGGCCAGCCGCGGATCGCCCACACCTCGCAACTGGAAATCCGAACTCGTCATCCGACCGGCTTTAGTCTCACGCTTGACGCTGGCGGCTGCCGGGAATGACAGCCTTAAGAAAGGGTTAGTATCGCGCGCGCCCGCACGCAGGTCCACGGCTCCGGCGCTTCGGAGGTAATCCAAAGCCGCGATAACCTTAATCCCGCCACCCCCGCAAGCCGCCGCCCGGTTGCATCCAAGGGGATTCGGGGGAGGCGGCGGCATAGCAGCGTAATGAGTCTCGACGCGCGCTCCGAGAAAGGTCCGTTCCCTCCCCCCTTGCGGGGGAGGGTTAGGGGAGAGGGGTAGCCCAGCAAGCGGTGCCGATTGTCCACCGTTCCTCAACCCCCGGTTCCCCCTTACCGGAACCTCATCCTCCCCGAAATTAAATTTGCGCAACGCACCCTCGCGGCGCGTTGCGCTGCACAATATTGACATGATAAGCAGCAATAGTGCTGGGCGCTGGGCGAGCCATCTCGTTTGTTTCGCGTTTCCAGTCTTCGTTCCCGCCAACAAGAAGGCCCCGGTTGGCCGGCGGGCGCGCCAGAAGGCTCACTCCATTTTTTCATTATCGTGAGGGACGACCATGACAGGTGCGACTGATCCGTTTTCTGCCTCGATCATTCCGTTCGAGGTCCCCGAGCAGATGCGTGCGTTCGCCGAAAAGGGCGTGTCGCAGGCCCGTGAAAACTACGCCAAGTTCAAGGACGCGGCCGAGACCCACAACGGCACCGTCGAGGCCGTGTTCACCTCGGCCTCCAAGGGCGCGAGCGAGTACAATGCCAAGCTGGTGGAGTTCATGAAGGCCAACACCAGCGCTCATCTGGACTTCGCCCAGGAGCTGTTCAGCGTGAAGTCGCCATCGGACGCGTTCGCGCTGTGGACCAACCATTCCCGCAAGCAGCTCGAGACCTTCCAGTCCCAGGCCAAGGAGCTGGCCGAGATCGGCCAGCGCATCGCCGCCGAGACCGTCGAGCCGATCAAGGCCAGCGCCTCGAAGTACCTTCCGTCCGCCGCCTGAGCGTTCAGGTCGGTTTGAGTTCGAGAAACCCGGGCCGAAAGGCCCGGGTTTTTTCTTCACCTCTCCCGCAAGCGCATGTGGGAATCAAGGAAGGTCGTCATGCCCGGGCTTGTCCCGGGCATCCACGTTCTTGGCGCCGGCCGAAAGCGTGGATGGCCGGGACAAGCCCGGCCATGACGATGTGGAAGCTTGAGCGCCCTAAGAGCCAGGGGTCATACGCGGTGCCCTGCCGCAAGCGGAAGAGGGGCAGCGCAACACCTTGATGCCCGCCAACCCGCCCGATTTCCCCACACAGACGGCGATTTCAGCTGGTTTTTCGCCCCATTGCGGCCTTGCCAAACCGGGCCGTTGCACCTAGTTTCCGCCCCGTCCAGCCCCCTCGGCGATGAGCCTTTTCAGGCAGCCCAAGGCGTGGCTCGCAAGGATGCAGTTGTAGCTCAGTTGGTTAGAGCGCCTGTCTGTGGAACAGGAGGTCGGTGGTTCGAGCCCACCCAACTGTACCAATGCTTTCAATCGGTTAAGTCTGTGTCAGCTCTTTCGCGACGTTTGGGTGCGATTTAGGTATCGCGCGAACGACGTTGCGCTGGCTGACCTCCGCATCTTCTCTGTGGTTCTACTAAACGACCGTTGGAAGCTTCCATTTGCCCGCGTAGATTGTAGCAAGTGGGCAGAGGAAACGAGAATGAGCGAGGAATATGTAGCGGAGGCCGCCACAGAGGCCCCGGCGAAGAAGAGACGGTCGGAAAAAAACAAAAAGAAGGCCGCCAAGGCCCGTCGATCTTTGAAGGGGAAGAAGCAGGCCGCAAGCAGCACCACGGCCAAGTTTCCACGCCACAGCGTGGATAAGGCGCTTCGCGTTCCGAGAGCGATAATAGACCAGAATGCTGGACACGATTGTACTGACGCAGAAAGCGCCACGTTCGTCGGCGTCGGGTTCAATGGCCCCTTCAAAGTGGAAGTGAGTTCATCGATTAAATACGGATTTCTCTCACGTCCGAGCGCAGGGCGGATTGCCGTTACCGAGAGAGCGCGACAGGCGATCCGCCCACAAAAAGCCGGAGATGACATAGAGGCGCTCAGAGCTGCCGTACTCGACGCGCCTGAGATCAAAGAAGTCTATACACACTATCGAGGTGAGTATCTGCCAGACGAAGAGTTTTTCGAACACGCTCTCGAGGATAAATTCGCAATCCCAGCCGACAAGCTTACAGAGTTCAAGGACATTTTCTTATCTTCTCTGCAAAGCGCGCAGTTGGTCGAGAAGAAGGATGGCAAATTCCGCATACTCGATACGAAGGGCGGGTCGCAAGAGGGCGCGACGCAAATCAAGAAGCTGAGCACAACCGCAAACGTGAGCGCTAGTGATAGCTGCTTTGTGCTGATGCCCTTCGGTTCACCTGTTGGAGAATATTACAGTCAGATCTACGAGCCCGCTATTCGCAAAGCGGGTCTGCGACCTGTCCGAGCCGATGCCGACATCTTCGGGACTGGCAAGATCATCGACCAAATTTGGAATGGCATCAATTCGGCAAAGGTGCTGATCGCTGAACTTACGAGTCGAAATCCGAACGTTTTTTACGAGCTAGGCTTGGCACACGCGCTCGATAAGCCGGTTGTGCTGATTTCGTCCAATGAAAACGACGTCCCATTCGACCTCAAGCACATCCGAGTCATCTATTACAACGTGAGCGACCCGTTCTGGGGTGAGAAGCTCATAGAGAAAGTCGCGGAAAACATACTCTCTGCTCTTACCAATCCCGAAGAGGCAGTGTTTAAGCGAGCACTATCATCAAAATGACTTTCCGACCAGCCATCTCCTTGTTTCCAATCTAGATATGGAGTGCGTATGTCGCGCGCACCGGTGCATCCTACCCTCGGAGCCAACAGCTTTTCCTGTGCCCACTGCGAGGCTCTGGCCGACCAGCACTGGTTCAAGGTCGTTCCTGAGAGCTTTAAAAAAGATACCACACCGAGGCTGTGTACCCCGGAAGTAGCTGCGAAAGCTAAGCAGACGATCGCCGCGCAAGATGATCGTGACGACGACGAGACCGATCCAAAGCACCAAGGTCTCCTCGATATGCTCGCTCGTTTCGAAAAGAATGAAGTCACTTATTTCGTCAACCGATGTTCGAGTCAGTCTTCCTGGGAGATGGTCAATCTCCATCTCAGCCAATGTCATAGCTGCAAGGGATTTATGGTGTGGGTGAAAGATAGGATCGTTTATCCCGCTCACGAAGTTGCATTGCTGCCTCATGATGACATGCCGGCCAACATCAAGCCGGACTTTATCGAAGCTGCGGAGATAGTGGACAAATCCCCACGCAGTGCTGCAGCCCTATTGCGTCTTGCCATACAAAAGTTGATGGCCCACCTGGGCGAGGGCGGCGATAATCTAAATGCGTGCATCGCCAATCTTGTGAAGAAGGGCCTAGACAGAAAGGTCCAGCAAGCGCTCGATATCGTGCGGGTTACAGGAAACAATGCAGTACATCCAGGTGAGCTTGATCTGAAGGACGATCAGGCCACCGCGATGCAGCTCTTTTCCTTGGTGAATATCATCGTGCAGTCGACGATTAGTGCGTCGGCGCAGATCGAAGCCATGTATGCATCTCTCCCTCCTGGGCATTGAAGGCCATCGAAAAACGCGATGCCTGAGAACGGCGCGACAGGATCACCAGACTCCTTGTCAGAAGCTGAACTGAGGGACTGTGCTGAGAGGATCAAGAAGCGGCTAGGCAAAGCACGTGGTCGCCCTCGCGGACGATCGCAGAATTGCGGTGACAGAGCTGGAAACTCCACAACATCGGACGACATCGATTTTGTCACCGCAACCCCTGTCACCGTAACCCCGCGCTGTACTATGCGAGCCGCTTGAGTTTCCCGGAAAGTCTCCATACGCTCTCCTGAACGCTTATGTCCAAGCCGCACGAGCGAATTGTGGGCCTGCGTTCGGCTGGACAAATTCGCCATCTGGAGTAGCCTTTTCAGACACAGCAATATGTTAGCGGAGGTTCTCCGTGGAACATCGCGGCGTAAGCTTCTCGATCGTTGAAATGAGCTACCCGGTTGGTTGGAAGTGGACTGTCGGAAAGGGCCGAACAGTGTCGGTCGGTGTCTGTGCGACGAGGCTCGACGCGATCCGCCAGGCTCAGACCTTCATCGACGCGATCATGGACTGGGCTGCCTAGGCTGAGTCAAAATGCTCGCCTTCGATTGGTCATGCCGAGCACCGTAAAACCGAACAGTTGAGTTTCTGTCGGCGCGGCGCTACCCCACCACCACCACCACCACCACCATCACCGGCAACGTCGCCGCCGCCAGCAGTGTGCCCAGCGCAACCGCCTGAAGCGGGCGTCTCGAAGGATGCGTCGCAGGGGACGCGACCTCAATGAATCCCTACGACCCCAGGCCGATGATCCGGCGTGCCATGCGCACATTGGCATAGTCAATCATCTTGCCGTCCAGCGTCACCGCGCCCTGGCCTTGCGCCTCCGCCTGCTCCATGGCCTCGACGATGCGCCGCGCCTCTTCCAGCTCCTGCTCCGACGGCATGAACGCGCGCAGCGTCGGCTCGATCTGATCGGGGTGGATGACCTGCTTGCCGTCGAAGCCCATCGCCGCGGCCTTCTGCGCGGTGCTTTCGGTCAGCCTGGCGTCGCGGAACGCGCCGCAGGGGCCGTCGATGGCGATGAGGCCGTGCGCGCGGGCGGCCACCAGAAGGCGCATCATCGGGTAGGCGAACAGGTCGAGCGGGGCGGCGGCGTAGCCGCTTTGCGCCGATCCTACATGGCGATAGCCGTCCGGTGAGACGCCGATGTCGGAGGACCGGGCGCCGATCGACGCCGCGAAATCGCCGACGCCGAGATGCAGCGCGGCGACGCTGGCGTGGCAGGCGGCGAGGGCGTCGACATTGACGAGGCCGAGCGCGGTCTCGATCAGCAATTCCAGCGCGACCGGCGCGGCGCGAGCGGGCCCGGCGGCGCGTAGCTGATCGGCGATCGCAACGATGTCGCTCGTGCGCTCCGCCTTCGGCACGATCAAAGCATCCAGCCGGGGAAGCGCCGCCAGCGCGCGGATCTCCTCGGTGATGAACGGGCTGTCGACGGCGTTGATCCGCACGGTGACGCGCTTGTTGCCCCAGTCGAGCGAGGCGAGGGATTGCACGGCCTCGCCAAGGGCAACGCTCTTCTCGGACGGCGGCACCGCATCCTCGAGATCCACGAACACCGCATCCGCCATTGAGGCCGCAGCCTTGGCGACGAGACGGGCGCGATGCGCGGGGACGGCGAGGTAGGCCCGCATTGGCCGCTGCTGCGCCATCGTCATGCGTCCTTCGCCAGACCGAGTTCACCGAGGATGGCCTGATTATGCTGTCCCACTTCCGGCACCGGATCCATCCGCGGCGAGAGGCCGGGAATGGTCAGCGCCGGCAGGAAGCTCATCACCGGCCCGCGTGGCGATCCGACGCTCTGCACCCGCGAGCGCGCATGCAGCTGCTCGTGCGCCAGGAAGGCCTCGACCGAATTCAGATGCGCGTTGGCGACCCCGGCCTCATCCAGCAGCCGCAACACCTCCTCGCCGGTCATGGCGACAAAACGCTGCTCGATATGCGTCTGCAGCTCGTCGCGGTTCTGCATCCGCAGCGGATTGGTGCGGAAGCGCAGGTCGTCGGCGAAGCCGGCATCGCCGAGCACGATGCGGCACAGCGACCGCCATTCCCGGTCGTTCTGGATGCCGAAGAAGATGGTGTTGCCGTCGCCGACCCGGAACGGGCCGTAGGGCGCGATCGTCGCGTGCCTGGCGCCGGCGCGCGGCAGCGGCCGACCGGTGCTGTGTGTGTAGAAGGCGGGATAGCTCATCCAGTCGGTGATGGAATCGAACAGCGAGGCCTGGAAGGCGGTGCCCTTGCCGGTCCGCTCGCGGCGGTACAGCGCCATCAAGACGCCGTTGAGGATGTACATGCCGGTGGCGATGTCGACCACGGACAGCCCGACCTTGGCCGGCTCCGCCTCGGTGCCGTTGATGGCGAGCACGCCGGCCTCGCACTGGACCAGGAGATCATAGGCCTTCTTGTCGCTGTAGGGGCCGCCCGTGCCATAGCCCGAGACGTCGCAGGCGATGAGGCGCGGATATTTGCGCAGCAGCGATGCGGCATCGAGGCCGAGCCGCTCCGCCGCGCCCGGCGCGAGGTTCTGGATGAACACGTCGGCCTGCGGCAGCAGGGCGTCGAGCACCTTGCGGCCGTCCTCGCTCTTGATGTCGATGGCGAGGCTTTCCTTGGAGCGGTTGGTCCAGACGAACTGGCTCGACAGGCCGTTCATCACGTGGTCGTAGTCCCGGCAGAAGTCGCCCGCGCCCGGCCGCTCGATCTTGATCACTCGCGCGCCCCAATCGGCCAGGTGACGGCTGGCCAGCGGGGCCGCGATCGCCTGCTCGAGCGAGACCACCGTGACGCCCGACAGCGGCAGCTCCGCTTCATTCCCCTCCATGCGATCGTCCTCCTCGCGTGCGCTTTTCGACCAGCGCAGGAGACAAGCCGGCCACCCCACGCGCATCTTCTTGGATGTGACATGATGCCCCCGTTTTGCCCGACAAGTCAAACCCGGTTTCGCTAAATCCTAAGCCATGAAATGGCTGGGATTACCGGGACTTGGCTACTGTGCATGGGGTTGTTTTCGCGTTTTTGCGCTGGAGGTCGGCTTGGGCCGGGCTGGCCTCCCTGTTGCCCACAGGGGCATCGCATATGAGAGCGATCTTGTCCGCGGCCATCCTTCGAGACGCCCGCCGTTGGCGGGCCCTCAGGATGAGGACCGGGGGCGCGGCACTGGTTTCAACGGGCACTCATGCCGCTTAGCCTCATCCTGAGGAGACCGCGGAGGGGTCGTCTCGAAGGACGAGGCGCGCGCTCAGCCCGCCTGTTGCCGAGACCGCACAGCTTGCGGCTTTCGCATCTCCCCTCGGTTGCCAACGAACCGCGGTTCACCCACTATCCCCTCCTGTTCGATATGTGGGGGGATCGATGCCGGCGCTTCGCTTCAAGACATCCTTGGCTGCTGCAACCCTCGGGATGGCCCTCGCCGTGCTGGTCCAGCCGAGTGCCGGCTTCGCCTACACCCAGGAGGAGCAACAGGCGTGCACGCCGGATGCGATGCGGCTGTGCGGCGAGTTCGTGCCGAACGTCGATGCCATCACCGCCTGCATGATCAAGAAGAAGGCGCAGCTCTCGCCGCAATGCCGGGTGTTCTTCCGCCCCGGACCCGAGCCGGACGAGATGCGCGCCGGCAAGCCGACCAACATCGCGCCCAAAACCGCGAAGAAGAGCACCAAGCCGGCGATCAAGAAGAAAAAGACCAGCGACGGCTAGGCGAGGGGAATCGCGATCCTTTTTCGAAGCTTGGTAAGGTAACGGACTCCTTTTGTTCGCGCGGGCTGGTGCCAGGCTTGCGACGATCATGCGCAGGCACGATGGAAACGAGTCGGATGCGGATTGGCGCGGCGAAGTTGCATTCGGCGTGATTGCGAACGAATGCTCAAAATGCGCACACAAACCAGCGCGCGGAGCGTTTCATTGCAGCTCGTGTCGCGCCCCGCACACCGCAGTGTGACTCAAAAGCCAGCACGCCTTGTTATTTCGTGACCGCAGCGCAACTCTCGACAAATTTATCTTTCACGAATCAGCGCGGTGATTCATTTTCGCGGCCTGGGGTCAATCTGGAGGCCGAAGGTATGAACGTCATTGTTTTTGCATCGCGTAAAGGCGGCTCGGGCAAGAGTACCCTCGCCGCACATCTTGCCGCACAGATCAAGGCGAGCAAGCAGGTCATGCTCGTGGACGCCGATCCGCAGGGCTCGCTGACGCTGTGGCACAAGCTGCGCGGCACCAACGAACCGCCGATCAAGGCGGCCGTGAACTCCGTCAGCGGCATCGTCTCCGCTGCCAAGCGCGACGGTTATGAATGGGTGTTGATCGACACGCCGCCGAACCTCTCGGCCGTCGTCGACGACGCGATCAAGAACGCCACCATGGTGGTGATTCCCGCCCGTCCCGGCGTATTCGACGTCAACGCGGTGCAGGAGACCATCCAGATGTGCCGCGCCGCGCGCAAGCCCTACGCGGTCGTGCTCAACGGTGCGCCGGCCAAGCGCGACGAAGCCGAAAGCCCGATCGTCACCATCGCCCGCGAAGCCCTGGCGAAATTCCGTGCGCCAGTGTGGGGCGGCCAGATCACCAACCGTTCGGATTTGCTGATGGCGCTGAGCCATGGCGAGGGCGCGCGGGAGTATCAGGCCGAGAGCCGTGCGGCTCAGGAAATCGCAAGGCTGTGGGCGGCGATCGAGCGTTCAGTGAAGGCCATTCGCGGCACGGCGTCGGCATCCGGCGCAATGCACAAGCAAGCAGCATAATTTTTTATTGATCATTCCCCGGACGAAAAACGCGCGGGAACGTCCGCGCGTTTTGCGTTTTCGGAATCTGCTGAAGCGGCTAGGCCACCATCAGCATGTAGAACACGATGACCGGCGACAGGGTCAGGATCACCGACCAGATGCCGACGGCCCAGAGAACGTCCTCGGTGGTAAAGCTCTGCTCGGTGGACAGCTGCTCCTGTCCGGCGCCGAAATACGACGCCATTTCATTCTGACTATTCACAAAACGCCCCCGCGATTTCTTCGCTTATGGGCGTGAACGATAGCTGTGATGTTTTAAGATTCCGGCTTGCGACGCCGCTCGCATTTTGAACGCATTTGTGACGGCCGTTTAACCATCCGCGCGGGGTGCCGCCGTTAGGCGAGCCAGATCCGATACAGCAGCACCGGCATCAGGCCGAGCATCACCGCCCAGAACCCGAACGACGATACGACGAGAATTCCTTGCAAAAGATCGGCCGGCGCAAATTGTCGGGCGGCCGTCGGTCGGGTGCGACGCCCCATGGTCATTCCCCCTCTGAGAAGCTCCTGGAGAGAAACGATAGGGACGGATGCGTAAACGAGACGTGGATGCGTCATGCGGCGGGTGCGAAGGCTGTTGGGGTGACGTTAACCACGAGCGCGCGCTCTTACCCTCCCCTGCCCTACAGGGGAGGGTAAAGAACTACGCCGCGGACTGCGTCCGTCGCGCGATCTCGCGATCGATGGTGGCGGCGAGTTCGCTGCTGACTTCCACCATCGGCAGGCGCACTTCGGGGCTGTCGATCAGGCCGCACCGCCACAGCCAGTACTTTGCCGGCGCCGGGCTCGGCTCGGTGAACAACAGGCGCGTCAGATCGGCGACCTCATGCCAGCGCGCCAGTGCCGCATCGTGGTTGCCGCGCTTCATCTCGGCATACACGGCCGCAAAGGTCGCGGTCTCGACATGGGCCGACAGCACGATGCCGCCATCGGCGCCGTCGGCGAGCGCCTCGAAGTAATTCGCGTCCTCGCCGGTGAGCACGCGAAATTCCTTCGGGCGGTCGCGCAAGAGCGCGATCGATTGCTCGCGACTTGCACCGCAATCCTTCAGGCCCACGATGTTCCTGTGCTCGGCGAGCCGCAGCATGGTCTGGTTGGTGATGTTCACCGAGGTGCGATAGGGAATGTTGTAGAGCGCGAGCGGCCAGGCGGCGTGATCGGCGAGCGCCTCGAAATGCGCCAAGAGGCCGCGCTGCGAGGGCCGCACATAATAGGGGCTCGCGATCAGATAACCGTCGATCGGCCAGTCCGCGGTCTCGTCGAGACGTTCCTGCAGCCGCGCGGTGTCGGCGCCCGACAATCCAAGGCAGATCGGCAAGGTGCGGCGGCCGGCGGCCACCTCGTCGCGCACGATCGCGACCAGACGTTCGAGCTCGGCCTCGCGTAGCGTCATGCCTTCGCCGGAGGTTGCGCCCAGGATGAGGCCATCGATGCCTTGCGCGCTGTAGTGCCGCGTCAGCCGCCGCAGCGACCTCTCGTCGAGGGCGCCGTTCTGAAACGGCGTCACCAGCGGCAGCCACAGCCCGTGCAATTGTTCCTGTAGATCAGTCATGTTTCCAGCTCCTTCTCGGGAAAAAAACCTGAGACGGAGGGCACATGAAAAAACCCCGTCCAGGCGGCGGGGTTTTCGAAGATTTGCAGCGATGACGAAGCTTAGCTAGTGCGCGCAAAAATCCGAGGCCCCGGGATGGGGGCCTTTTTTCGAGGCGATGGCCTCGAACGAGATTGCGCACGACTTCGTGATCATTTGCAAATGATGCGGGGTATGCGTGGAACTGTCAATACACGCGGAAGGCGAAGGCCGATTTCGACGAAAAAAAGCCGGGCCCAAAGAGCCCGGCTTAAGGTATTGGCCACGTGAGGCCGACACAATCACCTTCCAAGAGGGATTACTGAACTCCCGCGCCACTGGAGGAGGGGGACAAATGCGCAACGCGAAGGCTCAGCGTGCAAACAGTATGGGCTTGACGAGCGGCCTGCAGCAACAGCCGAGGCCGCATGTCAGTCATGCGGAAATCAGGACGGCCAGCGCTGCGCCTTGCTGACGACGAAGTCGCGGAACACCTGCACGCGCGCGACCGTCTTCAGCTCCTCGGGATAGACGAAATAAGTATCGAGCTGGATCGAGTCGGACTCGCCGAACAGCTGCACGAGTTTGCTCTGTTCCTCGACGAGGTAGTCGGGCAGGGCAGCGATGCCGAGGCCCTGCTGACAGGCGCGCACGAGACCGAGGATGTTGTTCACTCTGAAATAGGCTTCGCGCGGACCGGAGCCGTTGCGCCCGGCTTCGACCAGCCAGTTGCGGTTCTGCAGGTGCGGCGCGAAGCTGCCGTCGGCAAGCGTGATGATGCGGTGGGAGTCGAGCTCCTCCAGCGTGCGCGGCGTGCCGAAGCGCTTGATGTATTCCGGCGAGCAATAAGCGTGGAAGCCCATCGCGAACAGCTTGCGCTGGATGAGATCCGGCTGCGTCGGCTTGCGGGTGCGGATCGCAACGTCGGCCTCGCGCATGGAGAGGTCGAGCTCCTCGTCGGTGACGATCAAGGAGATCCGGATCTCCGGATAAAGCGCGGTGAACTCCCCGAGCCGCGGGATCAGCCAGTTGATGCCGACGCCGGGCGTGGTGGTGATCTTGAGGTCGCCGCTCGGCCGCTCGCGGCTGTCGGTAAGCTTGGCGCGCGCCGCCTGCAGCTGCATGAACACGTCATGCGCGGTGCGGAACAGGAGGTCACCCTGCTCGGTGAGGATCAGGCCGCGGGCGTGGCGGTGGAACAGCGAGACCGAAAGCTCCTGCTCCAGCGCCGAGACCTGGCGCGAGACCGCCGATTGCGACAGGCCGAGCTGCTCGCCCGCATGCGTGAAGCTGCCCGCTTCCGCCGCTGCGTGAAACACCTTCAGCTTGTCCCAGTCCATATCGGTAAATCCGTCGCGTGTTCGAGGCATGATCGTTATTCCGCTGCCGCGCGCTCGCTGGCGCGCAGGGCCAAGAAACGTTCGGCCTCGAGCGCTGCCATGCAGCCGAGGCCTGCGGCCGTGACGGCCTGGCGATAGGTCTCGTCGGCGACGTCGCCGGCGGCGAACAGGCCGGGCATCGAGGTGGCGGTCGAGTTCGGGGCGACCTCGACATAGCCCGACGGTTTCAGCTTGATCTGGTCTTTCACGAGCTCGGTCGCCGGTGCGTGGCCGATGGCGATGAAGACGCCGTCGGTCTTCACGTCCCTCAGCGCGCCGGTCTTGACGTTCTTCAGGCGCACATGGGTGACCTTGTTCGGGTTCTCGGTGCCGCAGATCTCGTCCACGGCGCAGTCCCAGATCACCTTGATCTTCGGATGCTTGAACAGACGCTCCTGCAGGATGCGCTCGGCGCGGAAATGATCGCGGCGATGCACGATGGTGACCTGCGAAGCATGGTTGGTGAGGTACAGCGCTTCCTCGACTGCGGTATTGCCGCCGCCGACCACGACGACGTCCTTGTTGCGGTAGAAGAAGCCGTCGCAGGTGGCGCAGGCCGACACGCCGCCGCCCTGGAACTTGGTTTCGGAGGGCAGCCCGAGCCAGCGCGCCTGCGCGCCGGTGGCGAGAATGACGGCGTCGGCGAGATAGACGTCGCCGGAGTCGCAGATGAGGCGAAACGGCCGCTGCGCGGCCTCCAGCTTGGTGACCAGGTCGGTGACGATCTTCGTGCCGACATGGACCGCCTGCTTCTCCATCTGCTCCATCAGCCAGGGGCCCTGGATCACGTCGGCGAAGCCCGGATAGTTCTCGACGTCGGTGGTGATGGTGAGCTGGCCGCCGGGCTGGATGCCCTGGATCAGGATCGGCTCGAGCATCGCCCGCGCGGCGTAGATCGCCGCCGTGTAACCGGCGGGGCCGGAGCCGATAATGACGACCTTTGCATGAACAGGAGCGGACATTTCGATGGACGCCTTTCACGGGGGATTTGCAGCGCGGGCGCGGAACATGCCGGGAGGCGTCGCGGTGGCGCTGAAATATCAGAGCTAATCTAAGCGTTCTGGTGAGCTATGCAAGAATTGCATTCCCTCTCGGCGGATTTTTCCAACAAGGAACAAAAGTCGATTGCGGTGCACGCGCAATAAAATTGCGCTGGCCATGCAGACTGGGTTATGAGGATTGCGACAAGCCCCACCAATACCGCCGTAAAGGCCAGGAGTTCCAATCACGTGTCGCGGAACCTAGACGAGATCGACCTGAAAATTCTCACTGAGATTCAGGCCGACGGTCGAATCACGAATGTCGAGCTGGCCAAGCGCGTCGGCATCTCGCCGCCGCCCTGCCTGCGCCGCGTCCGGGCGCTGGAGGAGGAGGGCTATATCCACGGCTACCGCGGTCTGTTGGATGCCCGCAAGCTCGGCTTCGACGTGACCGTGTTCGCCGCCGTGCACCTGTCCAGCCAGGCCGAGGCGGATTTGCGTGCTTTCGAGGAATTCGTCCGCGCCGAGCCGCTGGTGCGGGAATGCTGGATGCTGTCCGGCGAGGTCGATTTCATCCTCAAATGCGTCGCCCCCGACATGGCAACCTTCCAGGATTTCGTCACGCACCTCACCGCCGCGCCCCACGTCCGCAACGTGCGGACGTCATTGGTCCTGCATAATTCGAAGTACGAGGCGGCGGTGCCGCTGGACGTGAAGGTGAGACGGTAGGTCTCCACTCTCGTGCCCTGGACGCAGCGCAGCGCTTCTTGGCGGTGCGCTGCAGAGCCGGGGCCCATCTTACCGGGCCTTCCCGTGTTGCTTTCTGGGTCCCGGCTCTGCGCAGCAACGCTATGCGTTGCAGCGCGTCCGGGACACGTGAGTAGCGGACGCTGCTGCCGCACACTCCGTCATTGCGAGCGCAGCGAAGCAATCCAGAATGCCTCCGTGGAAAGATTCTGGATTGCTTGTCGCAATGACGAGGGGGAGAGTGCGTGCTCCACCTCGCGGGCAACATGCCAAACAAAAAGGCCGCGCATCGCGCGGCCTTTTCGAAACGTCAGTGAAGCGGCAAGTTCTTACCGCCACTCTACCTTGGTGATCTCGTACGCCTTGGCGCCGCCGGGGGCGTTGACTTCGACGGTCGACCCCTTCTTCTTGCCGATCAGCGCGCGCGCCAGCGGCGAGGTGATGGAGATACGGCCCTTCTTGGCGTCGGCCTCGACCTCGCCGACGATCTGCCACACCGTCTTCTTCTCGGTGTCCTCGTCGACCAGGGTCACCGTGGCGCCAAACTTGATGGTGTCACCGGAGAGCTTCGAGATGTCGATGATGTCGGCGCGCGCGAGCTTGTCCTCGAGCTCGGCGATGCGGCCTTCATTGTGGGACTGCTCTTCCTTCGCGGCATGATATTCCGCGTTCTCCGACAGGTCTCCGTGCGAGCGCGCTTCCGCGATATGCTCGATGATCCGCGGACGATCTTCCGACTGGCGCTTCTTCAATTCTTCCCCGAGCGCGACAAAGCCGGCCTGGGTCATCGGAACCTTTTCCATCTCTTCTCTCGTCCTTCAGCTGCGCGCCCCGCAAAGACCGGGGCGCGGCAACCTTGATTCGTCGGTATTCCCGGGGCTGAATATGCGCCCATCGGGACGTTATGTGGGTCTGGCGCCGGAACAGAACAACCACATGGCCGGACAGTTCCTCCGGCCATCGTGGGTTCATTGCCAATCACTTAGCGGCGGTTTCGCCGCCGCTAGCGATCAGGTTTCCGAAAAGTAGCTCTGCAGGGTACGAACCTCAAGGTCCCCGCCCAGATAGGCGCGGATGCCCTGCGCGGCCGCCACGGCCCCGGAAAGAGTGGTGTAATACGGCACTTTATGCAAGAGGGCCGCGCGCCGCAGCGAACGGCTGTCGGCCAGCGCCTGCGGGCCTTCTGTGGTGTTGAAGACGAGCTGGACGTCGCCATTGGTGATGGCGTCGACGATGTGCGGCCGTCCTTCCAGCACCTTGTTCACCTTCTCGGTCGGGATGCCCTGGTCGGTCAGGAAGCGCTGGGTGCCGGAGGTCGCCAGCACCTTGAAGCCGAGCGAATGCAGTTCGCGCACGGCTTCCGCGATACGCGTCTTGTCGCTCTCACGCACCGAGACGAACACCGTGCCCTTGCGCGGTACTCGCGTGCCGCCGCCGAGCTGGCTCTTGGCGAAGGCGACCTCGAAGTTGCGGTCGATGCCCATGACCTCGCCGGTCGAGCGCATCTCGGGGCCGAGCACCGTGTCGACGCCGGGGAAGCGCGCGAAGGGGAAGACCGATTCCTTGACGCCGACGTGCTTGAGCTTCGCCTTCTTCAGCTTGAAATCGGCGAGCTTCTCGCCCGCCATGATGCGCGCGGCGATCTTGGCGACCGGCGTGCCGACCACCTTGGCGACGAAGGGCACGGTGCGGGAGGCGCGCGGATTGACCTCGAGCACGTAGATCTCGCCGTCCTTGATGGCGTATTGCACGTTCATCAGGCCGACCACGTCGAGGCCGAGCGCGAGCTCACGGGTCTGACGCTCCAGCTCCTCGATCATCTTCGCGTCGAGCGAGTGCGGCGGCAGCGAGCAGGCGCTGTCGCCAGAATGGATGCCGGCTTCCTCGATGTGCTCCATGATGCCGACGATGAAGGTGTCCTTGCCGTCGCAGAGGCAATCGACGTCGATCTCGGTGGCATCAGACAGATAGCGGTCGAACAGCAGCGGGTTCTTGCCGAGCACGGTGTTGATCTGCCCGGTCTTGTCATTCGGATAGCGCGCCTTGACGTCCGCCGGCACCAGCTCCGGCAACGTGCCGAGCAGATAGTCGTTGAGCTGGTTCTCCTCGCGGATGATCTGCATCGCGCGGCCGCCGAGCACGTAAGACGGGCGCACCACCAGCGGCAGGCCGAGATCTGCGGAGACGAGCCGTGCCTGCTCGACCGAATAGGCGATGCCGTTCTTCGGCTGCTTGAGGCGAAGCTTGTCGAGCACGCGCTTGAAGCGGTCACGGTCCTCCGCAAGGTCGATGGCATCGGGCGAGGTGCCGAGGATCGGCACTTCGGCGGCTTCCAGCGCGCGTGCCAGCTTCAGCGGCGTCTGGCCGCCGAACTGCACGATCACGCCGTGCAGCGTGCCGTTGCTGCGCTCCTTGGCGATGATCTCCAGCACGTCCTCGGCGGTGAGCGGCTCGAAATAGAGCCGGTCGGCAGTGTCGTAGTCGGTCGACACCGTCTCCGGATTGCAGTTGACCATGATGGATTCGTAGCCGGCATCATGGAGCGCGAAGCAGGCGTGACAGCAGCAATAGTCGAACTCGATGCCCTGGCCGATACGGTTGGGCCCGCCGCCGAGAATGATGACCTTCTTCTTGTCGGACGGGGCGCTCTCGTCCGCCGGCGCGCCCGCAAACAGCGCCTCATAGGTCGAATACATGTAGGCGGTGGGCGAAGCGAATTCGGCCGCGCAGGTGTCGATGCGCTTGTAGACGGGGCGAACGCCGAGCGCATGGCGCTTCGCGGTGACCTTGGCCTCCGTCGTCTCGGCGAGCACTGCAAGCCGCGCGTCGGAGAAGCCCATGGCCTTGAGCGAGCGCATCCCGAAGGCATTGTTCGGCAAGCCGTTCTTCCGGACCTTCTCCTCCATGTCGACGATGCCGCGCATCTCGCCGAGGAACCACGGGTCGATCTTGCAGGAGTTGAAGATGTCCTCGTTCGACCAGCCGAGCCGCATGGCCTGGGCGACCTGAAGAATGCGGTTCGGCGTCGGCGTGCCGAGCGCGGCACGGATCGCGTTCTTGTCGTCGTCGCGGCCGAGACCCTCGATCTCGATCTCGTCGAGGCCGGTGAGGCCGGTCTCGAGCCCGCGCAGGGCCTTTTGCAGGCTTTCCTGGAAGGTGCGGCCGATCGCCATGACTTCGCCGACCGATTTCATCGACGTGGTCAGCGTGGTGGAGGCGCCGGGGAATTTCTCGAAGGCGAAGCGCGGCACCTTGGTGACGACGTAGTCGATGGTCGGCTCGAACGAGGCGGGCGTGGCGCCGCCGGTGATGTCGTTGGCGATCTCGTCCAGGGTGTAGCCGACCGCGAGCTTGGCGGCGACCTTGGCGATCGGAAAGCCGGTGGCCTTGGACGCCAGCGCGGAGGAGCGTGACACGCGCGGATTCATC
Organism: Bradyrhizobium sp. UNPA324; assembly: GCF_006658635.1. Lineage (NCBI taxonomy): Bacteria > Pseudomonadati > Pseudomonadota > Alphaproteobacteria > Hyphomicrobiales > Nitrobacteraceae > Bradyrhizobium > Bradyrhizobium sp. UNPA324. The sequence continues at coordinate 7,065,892 of NZ_LFJD01000004.1, read as the reverse complement.
TCGATGACGACCATACGGCCGTCGTCCGGATTGACGCCGAACTGCACGTTGGAGCCGCCGGTCTCGACGCCGATCTCGCGCAGCACCGCCAGCGAGGCGTCGCGCATGATCTGGTATTCCTTGTCGGTCAGCGTCAGCGCCGGCGCCACCGTGATGGAATCGCCGGTGTGCACGCCCATCGGATCGAGGTTCTCGATCGAGCAGACGATGATGCAATTGTCCTTCTTGTCGCGCACCACCTCCATCTCGTACTCTTTCCAGCCGAGCACGGATTCTTCGATCAGCACTTCGTTGGTGGGAGACGCATCGAGGCCGCGCTCGATGATGTCGAGGAACTCTTCCTTGTTGTAGGCGATGCCGCCGCCGGTGCCGCCCATCGTGAAGGAGGGGCGGATGATCGCGGGCAGGCCAATCTCGGACAGCGCCATCATCGCCTGCCCCAGCGCGTATTCCTGATAGCGCTTGCGGCGATCGCTCTCGCCCAGCGTCCACTGCCGCTCGAGTTCTGCGAGCGCTGCACCGGACGCCTTCTCACGCTCCGCCTGGTACTTGTCGCGGAAAGACTTCTTCAGGTCGGAGGCGTTGGCGAGCCGCGACTTCGGCGTCTCGAGCCCGATCTTGGTCATGGCCTCGCGGAACAGCTGGCGGTCCTCCGCCTTGTCGATGGCGTCGGCGGTCGCGCCGATCATCTCGACGTGGAACTTGTCCAGCGTGCCCTGGCGGCGAAGCGACAGCGCGCAATTCAGCGCGGTCTGTCCGCCCATCGTCGGCAGCAGCGCGAAGCCGCCGGGAATGACGTGACGTTCCTTCTCGATGATCTTGGCGACGATCTCGGGCGTGATCGGCTCGATATAGGTTGCATCGGCCAATTCCGGGTCGGTCATGATGGTGGCCGGGTTGGAATTGACGAGGACGATGCGGTAGCCCTCTTCCTTCAGCGTCTTCACCGCCTGGGTGCCCGAATAGTCGAACTCGCAGGCCTGGCCGATCACGATGGGACCGGCGCCGATGATCAGGATGGTGGTGATGTCTGTACGTTTGGGCATCAACTCTCGCCGAAGTGGAATTTGGGCAAAAAAAAGGGCGCGCTTGCTGCGCGTCCCTGTGGCCGAGAGCGCGGTGGTCTCCCTCGCGCGCGGGTGGGTCTTAGACCAGTTTTCGGGGCGGCGAAACCCCGAAAAACGCCCATCAACCGGCAATTTTGACCGGTTTTGGCCGGGCCTGCCAGCCACGGGCGAGATGCACCAGAAGCGAGGCCGCAACGCTCGATCCGCCGATCCAGCCGAGGTCGGTCGGCGACAAGGTCGCCAGCACCGCGCCCCCGAGCGCTCCGCCGATGGCGAAGCCGAGATACATGGCGGAGGCATTGAGCGAGAGCGCGATCATCGAGGCCTGCGGCTCGATCCGGATGATGCTGGCGATCTGGGCTGGATAGAACGCCCAGCCCGAGATGCCCCAGAGGAAGATCGCGCCCAGCACGGCGTAGTGGGCCTGGCCGGGCATCAGCTTCAGGACCAGCGAATGCAGGATGAGGGCGCTCGCCATGCCGGCGAGCCCGAGCGCTGCGGTCGCGAGCGAGCCGAGCCGGTCGGCCAGGACGCCACCGAGCATGTTGCCGATCGCCGCCGCGCCGCCGAACACCAATAGCGCCAGGCTGATCTGCGAGGCGTCGAAGCCGAGATTGCGCAACGGAACTGCGAAATAGGTGAATACGGTGAAGCCGCCGAGCGCCCATAAGATCGTGATCAGAAGCGCGACCACGACATTGCCGTGGCGCGCCACCGCGAGCCGTTCGCTGAGCGAAGCCGTGTTGCGCGGCAGCCCGCGGGGCAGCCCGAGCAACAGGCCGGCCAACGCGATGGCGCCGATCAGCGCGACCATGGCAAAGGTCGCGCGCCAGCCGAGCCAGCTGCCGACGAGATTGCCGAGGGGAACGCCGATGACGGTCGCAACCGTAAGACCCGAGGTCACCAGCGCCACCGCCCGGCCCCGCCGTTCGGGCGATGCGACGGCGACCGATACGGAGAGGGCCGTCGGCATGCATAGACCCGAGCCCAGGGCCATGAGCATCCGCGAAGCCAGCAGCAGGGCATAATTGGAAGCCACCATGGCCGCGATATTCCCGGCGATGAAGGTCGCCAGCGCCAGGGCGAGCGCGGTACGGCGGTCGAGGTTGTTCAGCGTCACCGCCAGGATCGGCGAGCCCACGGCGTAGGTGAGAGCGTAGGCGGTGACCAATTGCCCGGCAGCGGAAACAGAAATCTGCAAGTCCCCGGCGATGCCGGGCAAAAGTCCTGCGATAACAAAGCCTTCGGTGCCGATCGCAAAGGCCGCCAAGGCCAGCCAGAACACGCTCATTGGGGAAGTCTCTTTGTTCAACATCTATTGAACTATCGTCCTTGCTGATCCAGGAGTCAATTTGTTCAAGAACTATTGAACATTGCGACAGTTTAGCTATGATTCGTCCATGAGCCGTACTCCGCTTCACCCGACCCGCGAGCAGATCGAGCTGCCGATGGTTCTGGATTGCCTGAGCGATCCGATCCGGCTTGCCATCGTCTATCAGCTCGCCCAGCAAGAACGTGTCAGCAGCGAGCTCTGCTGCGGCGACTTCAGCGGGCTCGGCGCCAAGTCGAACCTCGCCTACCACTTCGCCAAGCTGCGCGAATGCGGCCTGATGCAGACGCGCGTGGCAGGCACCAACCGCTTCATGCGATTGCGCCGCGAGGATCTGGATGCGCGCTTTCCGGGCCTGCTCGATGCCGTGATCAAATCAGCGGCCAGGGATGCCGGGCGGCTTCAGGTGCTGTCCGGGTGTGACGTGGTGAAGATGGATTGAAGGCAGATGTTGCCTCGGGGGGCAGTCGAAGCGTGCCCGTCGTCGCCCTTCGGGCTTCGCCGAGGCAGCCTTCGCTACGAAAGGGCTTGCCCAGCCGAACCCGCCGCCGCTCTGCGAGCTAAGCGCGGCAAGGCTGGCTTGCCTAGCCGAAGCTGCGTAAGCAGCGAAGGCTGGAGACCCGGCCTGGATTTGAACCAGGATGAAGAGCGTTGCACCGCCCTCGCGTAGACGCTTCCGCCACCGGGCCGCGGCGATCATGACCGATCGGAGTAGGACAAGCCACCTCGGCTAATCGTTATGCTTAACGAACCAGAGGCGGCCGGGCGATGAAGGTCATGCGCCAGCGATTGTGGCCGATATTGGTATGGGCACGCTGGACTGCGAAACCCGCCGCTTTCAGCTTGGCGGTGATCTCGTCCTCGCTATAGCGCTGCAGCCCGATGCGCGTGCGCAGATGACGGTAATCCGACAGCGCGGTGCTGATCAGTCCGATCAGCGCGTCCTTCAGGAAGCCGTGCCGGAGGCCGAAGCCGAGTAGCGCGATGACGTCCCTGAACATGCCGACATTGGGCTGGAGGATGTCGCCCAGCACCAGCTTGCCGGAGGGCTTCAGGATACGGCGGATGTTGAGGAGCGCGGCATCGAGCTCGTCCGGCGTCATGTATTGCGCGACCGAGTTCATCACCACGAGGTCGATGGATTGGTCCTGCATCTTGCGCACGTCGTCGAGCGAGCGGACGCGGATCTTCGTATTCGGGGCAAACCGCGAGATCAGCCGGCCGCGCACACCCGGCGCGGGCTCGGCCAGGATCAGCTGGCCGCAGGCCGATGCCACCTGGTTCGCCGACAGCGCCTCGCCGCAGGCATAGTCCAACACCGTCGCGTCGGGCGAGGAGATGTAGCCGATGATGTCCCGCGCGATGATCTGGAAGTGCAAGTCGCGATGCAGCCTGCTGACATAGATCGTATGCGTGGAGTCGTAATAGTCGATCCAATCGTCCATGGCGTTTCGAAGGTCCCATCGGTTCCTGGGGCAGGAACCGGCGCTGCCGCCTTGCGTTAGGGGTGCGACGGCGCGCCGTCAATGTCCGCGTCCTAACAGGAAGGTCCCCCGTGAGCAAAACCAACAACAAGGTCTCGCCCGATCTCGATACCCCCACCGATCTGTCGCCCGACGGGGTCAAGAAGGTCTCTGAGGCGCTCAACGTGCTTCTGGCCGACGCCTTCGCACTGTATTTGAAGACCAAGAATTTCCACTGGCACATCAGCGGGCGGCACTTCCGGGACTACCATCTGCTGCTCGACGAGCAGTCGGAGCAGATCTTCGCCACCACCGACCAGCTTGCCGAGCGCGTCCGCAAGATTGGCGGCACCACGCTGAAATCGATCGGCCAGGTCGCAAAGCTCCAGACCATCAAGGACAACAACGAGGACTACGTCCCACCGCGCGAGATGCTGCGCGAGCTGATGCAGGACAACAAGCACGTCGCAGCCGCCATGCGCAAAGCGCACGATGTTTGTGACGACGCCGGCGATGTCGCCAGCGCCAGCATCCTGGAAGTTTTCATCGACGAGACCGAGCGCCGGACGTGGTTCCTGTTCGAAGCCACTCGGCAGGAAGGCGGCAACGAGGCGTAGGCCGGGCTCTTGTAGGGTGGGCAAAGCGAAGCGTGCCCACCAACTGGGAATGGTGGGCACGGCGCGCAAGGGCGCGCCTTTGCCCACCCAACGGCACCGCGCTTGCGGCTACCGCCACAGCCGCATCAGCGCGCCATGCTTCCCCGTCACGGGATCGGCCAGCGGCAGTGCGACTTGTGGAATCGTCTTCAGCGCCTTGGCGTGGTTCTCCGGCGTTGCGCGCGTGATCTCCATCTTCGCGCCTGGCGGATAGGCCCCGATCACGCAGAAATCATCGCTGGCCTTGATGCATTGATGCCCGGTGCCGGCGGGGAGGATTGCGACGTCGCCGGCCTTGATGTCCAGCTCCTGGCCGTGATCGCCGCCGAAGCGAACCCGTGCACTGCCGCGCGCGACGCCGAGCACTTCATGCACCGTCGCGTGATAATGCAGATAGTCGTAGACGCCGTTGCGCCACGTGCCGCCCCAGCCGTTCGCCTCGAACAGATTTTCGATGGTCGCTTCCGGCTGCTTCGGATCGAGCTTCACCGCGCCCTGGTAGACCAGGAAGGGGCGGATGTTGTTCGGCACGAGCCCGTCATCCTCGAACACGATGGCGAGCGGCTCGGCATTGTCGCGGACGACGGACATGATCGGACTCCTGCGCGAGGATACCAGGGATCAACGAGCGGCGTGAGACGGCGTTCCTCGTTCCACCGTCATTCCGGGGCGACGCGCAGCGTCGAGCCCGGAATCCATCGCGCTGCAGAGTCTGTTGCTTGATGGATTCCGGGCTCGCGCTACGCGCGCCCCGGAATGACGAAAAAGCCCGGGGGCGAGCCCGGGCTTTTGTCGTGAAGTATTCGTGGAGAACGCACCTTACGCGCTCTTCTTCTGCCGCATCAGGTCGGCGAAGCGCTGGAACAGATAGTGCGAGTCGCGCGGGCCGGGCGATGCTTCCGGGTGGTACTGCACCGAGAACACCGGCTTGCCGTCGAGTTGGATGCCGCAATTGGAGCCGTCGAACAGCGAGATGTGGGTCTGCGTCGCGCCCTTCGGCAACGTTGTCTCGTCCACCGCAAAGCCGTGGTTCATCGAGGTGATCTCGACCTTGCCGGTGGTCTCGTCCTTGACGGGATGGTTGGCGCCGTGATGGCCCTGATGCATCTTCTTCGTCCTGGCGCCGACGGCAAGGCCCAGCATCTGGTGGCCGAGACAGATGCCGAAGGTCGGCGTGCCCGACTTGATGACGTCCCGGATCACAGGCACGGCATATTTGCCGGTCGCGGCCGGATCGCCCGGACCGTTGGACAGGAATACGCCATCCGGCTTCATCGCCAGGATGTCTTCGGACGAGGTCGTCGCCGGCACCACCGTCACCTTGCAGCCGACGCCGGCGAGCAGGCGCAGGATGTTGCGCTTGATGCCGTAGTCGATGGCGACGACGTTGAACTCCGGCTTGTCCTGACGGCCAAAGCCCCTGTCCCAGGACCAAGGCGTCTCGTCCCAGGTGAAGCGCTGGCCGCTCGTGACCATCGGCACGAGGTCCATGCCCTCGAGGCCCGGCCATTCGCGCGCCTCTTCCTTCAGGCCATGCAGGTCGAACTCGCCGGTCTTGGAATGCGCGATCACGGCGTTGGGCATGCCCTTGCTGCGGATCAGCGCGGTCAGCGCGCGGGTGTCGATGCCGGAGAGGCCGATGATGCCGCGCGCCTTGAGCCACTGGTCGAGATGCTTGGTGGCGCGGTAGTTCGAGGGATCGGTGATCGCGGTGCGCAGGATCACGCCGCGCGCGCCGGGCGTTGCTGCCATGTTCACCGTCTCGATGTCTTCCTCGTTGGTGCCGACATTGCCGATATGCGGGAAGGTGAAGGTGATGAGCTGGCCGGCATAGGAGGGATCGGTGAGGATCTCCTCATAGCCGGTCATCGCGGTGTTGAAGCAGACTTCGCCGACGGCGTGGCCTTCAGCGCCGAGACCAAAACCTTCGAGCACCGTGCCGTCGGCAAGCACGAGGAGCGCGGTCGGTTTGTGGTCCGGCCAAGCGGGATCGTTGTCATGTTGTGTCATGAGCGCGTTTCATAGTCCCCGCGAGCGCCGCCGTCAAAGCGGGAGAAGCCGGATTCACATGCGTTTTTGCATATTTGACAGGCCTCCTCGGCCCCTTAAGCTCGGCCGCATAATTTCCGGTAATTTGCGGGGCTTGCGAGGCAATAATGGACCAGACCACCCCGATTCTGCTGGTTCCGGGGCTGGCCTCCTCGGCCCGGATCTACGCCCCCGTCATCCCGCCGCTGTGGCGGTTCGGGCCCGTGATGGTTGCCAACCATATCCGCGATGACAACATGGCCGCGATCGCGCGGCGGGTGCTGAGCGAGGCGCCGCCGCGCTTCGCGCTCGCCGGCCATTCCATGGGCGGCTACATCGCGCTCGAGATCATGCGCCAGGCGGGCGAACGGGTTATAAAACTCGCGCTGATCAACACCCAGGCGCGGCCCGATACCCCCGAGGCAACCGCGCGTCGCCGCGGCCTGATGGAGCGTGCCAGGCGCGGCGAGCTCCGCGCCATCCGCGAGGAGAGCTTTCCGGAGCTGGTACATCCGTCGCGACGCGATGATGCCGAGATTCTCAAGCTTGTGCACGCGCAGGACGAGGATGTCGGCGTCGAGGGCTATCTGCGGCAACAGGCCGCGATCATCGCGCGGGTGGACTCACGACCGACGCTTTCCGCCATCAGCTGCCCGACATTGGTGCTGACGGGCGATACCGACAACACCATCCCGAATGCGCTCTCGAAAGAGATGGCCGAGGGCATCGCCGGCGCAAGGCTCGTGATCCTCGAGCGCTGCGGACACCTGCCGCAAGCCGAGCAGCCGGAAGCCACCGTGCGCGCGCTCACCGAATGGCTCGGAACCGAGGTTGTCTAGAGGTCACGAACGGCCTAGATCAGGCGTCATCTATTCGAAGGGATCACGGTCATGCTGCGCGACGACATCAACAATGCGGTCAAGGAGGCCATGAAGGCCAAGGACGAGCGCAAGCTGTCCACGCTGCGCATGGTCAATTCGACCATCAAGAACGCCGACATCGACGCCCGCGGCAACGGCAAGCCGCCGCTGTCGGACGCCGATCTGCTCGGTGTGCTCCAGAAGATGATCAAGCAACGCCAGGAGGCGGTCGAGCTCTACGACAAGGGCGGCCGCGCCGAGCTCGCAGCCCAGGAGCGCGAGGAGATCGCGGTGATCTCGGCGTATTTGCCGAAACAGATGGCCGACGACGAGGTGAAGAAGGCGATCGCGGACGCGATCACCGAGACGGGCGCCGCCGGCATGAAGGACATGGGCAAGGTGATTGCCGTGTTGCGCGCGAAGTACGCGGGGCAAATGGACTTCGGCAAGGCCAGCGGCTTGGTGAAGGCGGCACTGTCGGGCTAGGCCGTTCTTACCCTCCCCTGGAGGGGCCCTCCAGGGGAGGATGGGCACCTTTGATGCGGCATCGGTCCGGTCTACTCTCATAAGGAAACAGGGAGGCACATGACCGCCGTCAAACCATTCCGCATCGCCATCAGCGACGACGTCCTCACTGACCTCAAATCGCGCCTCGCTCGCACGCGCTGGCCGGAGGCCGAGCTGGTCGACGACTGGAGCCAGGGCGCGCCGCTGAAGTGGATCCGGGAGATCTGCGCCTATTGGGCCAACGACTACGACTGGCGCGCCCGCGAGGCGAAGCTCAACCGCTTCGCGCAGTTCACCACCGAGATCGACGGGCTCGACATCCACTTCATCCACGTGCGCTCCAAGGAGCCGTCGGCGCTGCCGCTGATCATCACCCATGGCTGGCCCGGCTCGATCGTCGAATTCCAGAAGGTGATCGCGCCGCTGGTCGACCCCGCCGCGCATGGCGGCAATTCCGCCGATGCGTTCCACGTCGTCTGTCCCTCGCTGCCGGGCTTCGGCTTCTCGGCCAAACCCAAAGAGATCGGCTGGGGCGTCGACCGCATCGCCGCGGCCTGGGCGAAGCTGATGGAGCGGCTCGGCTATACCAGCTACGGCGCGCAAGGCGGCGACTGGGGCTCGGCGGTGACGACATCGCTCGGCGCGCAGGACCCGGCGCATTGCGCCGGCATCCACATCACGCTGTCCTTCAACTCGCCGCCGCGGATCGAGGGCGAGCCGACGGCCGAAGAGAAGCGCGCGCTGGCCGGCCTCAAGCATTATGTCGATCTCGACTCCGGCTATTCCAAGCAGCAATCGACGCGCCCGCAGACGCTCGGCTATGGCCTTACGGATTCGCCGAGCGGGCAGGCGGCCTGGATCCTGGAAAAATTCTGGGCCTGGACCGATTGCAACGGCCATCCCGAGAACATCTTCAGCAAGGACGAGCTGCTCGACAACGTCATGCTCTATTGGGCGACGGAGACGGCGACCTCCTCGGGGCGGCTCTACTGGGAGAGTTTCGGCAAGCGCCGCACCACGCCTGTCGTCAAGGTGCCGACCGGCGTTGCCGCGTTCCCCAAGGAGATCATCACGCCGGTGCGGCGCTGGATGGAGCCGAACTTCCCCAACATCACCCATTGGAGCGAGATGGAGAAGGGCGGCCACTTTGCCGCGTTCGAGCAGCCGGAGCTGTTCGTGCGTGACGTCAGGAAGTTCTTTGCGACGGTGCGGTAGCCTCCATCGTCATGCCCGGGCTTGTCCCGGGCATCCATGGCCTTAAACTGACTGACCAAGCAAGAAGAACGTGGATGGCCGGGACGAGCCCGGCCATGACGGAGTTGCTGGGAAACGCCAAGCCATGCTGACCGAAGCCAAGACCTACGACGAACTCGTCCGCAACTTCCGCTGGGACATTCCCGCGCGCTTCAACATTGCGGAAGCGTGCTGTGATCGCCATGCTGACGGCACCGGCCGGCTCGCGCTGATCTATGTCGACGACAACGGCGCGACCAGCCGCACTTCTTTCGACGAGGTTGCGGACATGTCGCGTCGCTTCGCCAATGTGCTGAAGGCGGATGGCCTTTTGCGTGGCGACCGTGTCGCGGTGTTCCTGTCGCAATCGCTGGAACTGCCGATTGCGCATATGGCGGCGTTCCGCTCCGGCCTGATCTCGATCCCGCTGTTCGCGCTGTTTGGCGAGGATGCACTGGAATTCCGTCTGTCGAATTCGCAAGCGAGAGCCATCATCACCGATGAGGCGGGCTGGGAGAAGCTCACGAAGATCCGCGATCGGTTGCCCTATTTGCAGGACATCTATGTCACGAGCAGCGCCGTCCACGCCGGCGCAAAGCCGTTCTGGTCAGCGATCGAAGCCGCATCCGAGGACTTCGCGACCGTCGACACCTCCGCGGATGACCCCGCGCTGATCATCTACACCTCGGGCACGACAGGTAACCCGAAGGGTGCGCTGCATGCGCATCGCGTCGTGCTCGGCCATCTGCCGAACGTCGAGATGTGTCACAACTTCCTGCCGCGGCCCGGCGATCTCATGTGGACGCCGGCGGACTGGGCGTGGATCGGCGGCCTCGTCAACGGCCTGCTCGCGTTCTGGTATCACGGCATCCCGCTGGTCGGCCATCGTGCGCGAAAGTTCGAGCCGCAGGCAGCGATGCAGATGATGGCCGATCTCGGCGTCCGCAACGTCTTCCTGCCGCCGACCGCGCTCAAGCTGATGCGGCAGGCCGGCGTGAAGCACGCGGGCGTCAAGCTGCGCAGCATCTTCACCGGCGGGGAATCGCTCGGCGGCGAGCTGCTCGGCTGGGTGCGCGAGACCTTCGGCATCGACGCGCATGAAGTGTTCGGCCAGACCGAGTGCAATCTCGTGATCGGCAGCAACTCCAATTTGTTTCCGATCCGCCCGGGTTCGATGGGCAAGGCGACGCCGGGCTTCGACGTCCGCATCGTCAACGACAAGGGCGAGGAATTGCCGCGCGGCCAGCGCGGCATCATCGGCGTGCGCCAGCCATGCCCCGTCACCATGCTCGAATATTGGCGCAATCCGGAGGCGACGGCGAAGAAATATGCCGGCGCGTTTCTGCTGACCGGCGATCTCGGCGTGCAGGACGAGGACGGCTATTTCTGGTACGTCAGTCGCGAGGACGACGTCATCACCACCGCAGGCTATCGCGTCGGTCCCTCCGAGATCGAGCACACGCTGATGAAGCATCCATCGGTGGCGATGGCGGCGGTGGTCGGCATCCCCGATCCGATCCGCACCGAATCGATCAAGGCCTGGATCGTGCTGCGGCCCGGCTTTACCGGCACCGACGCGCTCGCCCGCGAGATCCAGGAGTTCGTCAAGGTCCAGCTCGCCGCGCACGAATATCCGCGTTTCGTCGAATTCGCCGAGACGCTGCCGATGACGGCGACGGGCAAGGTGCTGCGGCGCGAGCTGCGCGCGAGAGGTTAGCTTCCTGACCATGGCAAAGGCATCTCAAGCCGCGGGACTTCACCGCGCCGCGCTCGACCAGCTGCACGACCTCGATGCGGCGCTCGAGCTCATGTATTACGGCTGGCGCGGGATGACGCTGGAAGCCGACGAATACCTTGCGAAACAGGGCCTGTCGCGTCCGCACCACCGCATCCTCTATGTGGTGGCGCGCCGGTCCGATATCGCGATCGGCTCGCTGCTCGAGGTCCTCGGCATTTCCAAGCAGGCACTGAACCGGCCGCTCAATCTGCTGCTGGAGCGCAAGCTCATCGTGTCAAAGCGCTCGCCCGAGCAGCATCGCTCGAAGCTGCTGCGCCTGACGGCTGCCGGGCAGCGCATCGAGCACCGCGCATCCGATTACGAACGCAACGTCATGTGCAAGGCGTTCGATCGCGCCGGGGCGTCGGGTGCAGCGGCTTGGATGGCCGTCATGGAGGCGATCGCCGACCACAATTGACGAGTCTCAAGTCAACATAGTTGACATGAAAGCCTGGCTTTGCCATTCTCGTCGTCGACGAGCGAGGGGAGGACCGCGTCATGGGCGGGCAGACGATGAATCGCGCGGCCGCCGGACCCTTTGTCGCGGCATGGTGCGCGAGCTGGCGCAAGGTCGATATCGATGCGGTCGTCGCGCATTTTGCCGAGGACGCGCAGATGCGCAGCCCTTTGGCGTTGACGCTGACCGGGTCTCCGGTCGTGACCGGTGCCGAGAACATCCGCGCCTACTGGCGGAAAGCCTATGGTCACATCGAAAGCGCCGACCTCAAGATATTGAGCTGGAGCTGGGACGATACGATCGCGCGGCTGATCGTATGGTGGCAGCTCGGCGACACGCGCGCCAGCGAGTTCATGGATTTCGACGATGCCGGCCGCGTCGTGCGCAGCGAAGCCTTTTACGGAAAATGACCATGCGTCTTTCGGATATCGTCCTGCTCCTCAACACGCTCTGGTTCGTCGGTGCCTTCGTCCAGTTCAGCATCGCGCAAACCAACACGCTGAAGATCTTGCTGCCGCGGGAAGAGCGGAGCAATCCGATCGCGCCGACCCTGGCGGCCAGCGTTGCGTTCCTGGGCGGAATGAACCTGCCGATCGGGCTGTTGTCGTTCTACCTCTTGGCGGCACGTCCGTCCTTCTTCCAGCCGGTCGAGGCGCAGCTCGTGCTGTTCCTGTTTTTTGCCGCCTGCCATCTCAGCCAGTTCGCCTACAACCTTCCGGTGCTGATGCGCGGCGGCCGGGTCGGGGTGGCGTACTGGCCGGTGCTGAAGGGCCCGATGCTGCGGATCTTCGTCATCGACGCGGGTCTGTTCGCGGCCAATCTCGCAGTGGCGCTTCTGCTCGCGTCGCGTTTCTAATTATCGCGACGGCGCTGCCAGGGCCGACCGCAGCATCGCGGCAAGCTGCTGCCTTCGGAACGGCTTTGTCAGAATGCGGGCGTTGATCCCGTCCGGCGTCTTGACCGGATCCTGGCTGTAGCCCGAGGTGAAGAGCACCTTGAGATCGGGCTGCAGCGCCGTTGCCTGTCTTGCGAGTTCCGGCCCGAACATGCCGCCGGGCATCACGACGTCGGTGAGCAGCAACCGGACGTCGCCGCTCTGGTGCAGCAATTCCAGCGCTGCGGGCCCGTTCGATGACGTGATGACGCGGTAGCCGAGCGTCCTGAGCTCGTTCTCGACATAAGCGCGCACCATGTCGTCGTCTTCGACGAGGAGAATGGTCTCGTGTTCCGCTTGTGTGACGATCTGCTCCGCGGGCGGCAGATCTTCGCCTGGCTGTGTCGCGAGACGGGGAAAGAACAGCCTGACGACACTGCCTTGTCCCGGCTCGGACTGCATTTGCACGAGTCCGCCGGATTGTTGTGCAAACCCGTACACCATGCTGAGGCCAAGGCCGGTCCCTTTGCCGACCTCCTTGGTCGTGAAGAACGGCTCGAAAGCGCGGCTCGCCACGTCGGGGCTCATGCCGCTGCCGGTATCCCTGACAGCCACCATGACGTAGTCTCCGGGCCGCGGCTCGCCGTTGACGTCGAGGTCGGATTCACCGAGCGAGCTGTTGCGGACCTCGACCGTCAGCTTGCCGCCTTCCGGCATCGCGTCGCGCGCGTTGAGCACGAGGTTGAGCACGGCGGTTGCCAATTGGCCGGGATCGACGCTGGCCAGCCACAGATCCGGCGCGAACGTGAAGCTGCACTCGATGTGCTCGCCCAGGGTCCGGCGCAACAGCTGCTCCATGCCGAGAATCTTTTCGGCGATGTCGATCTCTCTCGGCCGGAGCGGCTGCTTGCGCGCGAAGGCGAGCAGGCTGCGTGTCAGGTCAGAACCGCGCTCGGCGGCGGTCGCGATGTCGCCGGCGATCCGCTGCAATTCGCTATTGCCCGCCAGCCTGTCGGCAAGATGCTCCGAATTGCCGAGAATGACGGTCAACAGATTGTTGAAGTCATGCGCCACGCCACCGGTGAGCTGGCCCATGGCTTCCATCTTCTGGGACTGGCTGAGCTTGTGGCTGAGATCCGCGATGGCGGCGCGTTGCTGCTCGAGCGACTCGGCGGTAGCGTTGAGCAGGGTCATCAATCCGCCGAGTTCGCCGCGTGGATGGGGCGTTGGAATTCGTGCGTTGAGATCGCCGCGCCCGAGCCTTTTCGCCATGACGGCGAGGCGCCCGACCTGCCGCCCGATGCTCACGGTCGTGAGGATCCATAAGCCGCCCAGGAGCAGCAGCGAGGCCACCGCGAGAATCGCCATGTCCTCGTAAAGCCGGCGGTTGGCCGCCGCGACCAGTCCGTCCTTGGATCGGCCGACCAGGATGTAGAGGCCGGCCTTGCGGATCGACGGCGAGCGGGCAACCCCCCAGATCTGCGTGTGGCCCCGGCGGTCAGTGACCTCCCGAAACGGCTCGCCATCGGGCGCTACCGCGAAGCGGAACAGGTCGGAGCCCGCAATGGATCCGCCGACGGGCTCGCTCCAGCCGCCGCCCTTGGGGGCGACGACAACCGTGCCCTTGGCGTCGACGAAGAGGATGTCCTTCTCGGCGAGCAGTCGCTTGTCGTGAAATTCTGCGAATTTGTTCAGGTTGAAGGACGCGAGCAGCACGAACTTCAGCGCGCCCGTCTCTGATCGCACGGGATAGGCGATCTGGAGCACCGAGAGTCCGGTGAGGCGGCCGAACACCGGTTCGACCGCGACGACGCCTTGAAGGCCCTTGACCTCTTTGAAATAGCCGCGGTCGTTCAGGTCGAGCGTGCGGTTGGTCCGCAGCGAGTCGCAGAACAGGTGGCCGTCGGGATCGATCGTCAGGATACCCGTGAACTGCGGATATTCCTCGCGGACATCCGACAGAAACGCCGAGCACGCCGCCTTGTCGCGGGTGTCGAGGTCGCGGGCACGGGCCAGCCCGTAATGAAGCTGGGCGGTGCCCTGGATTTTCTCGCTTAAGTCGCTCGCGATGTCGTCGGCGGATGCGGCCAGATTGGCCAGCGCCGCGTCGATCTCGCTGGCCCGGTTCTGCATGAACCGCAGCCCGACCAGGATCGCCGGCACGAGCATGGCCGCGATGACGAGGATCAGTAACCGGGTACGCAGGCTCATCTGTTGGGCGGTCCGTCCTGATCGTCACGCGCGCTGGTTCGAAGGTAAAACTTGCGGACGATTGCCTGCTCAGTCCATAGAAATCTGCTCGAAAATCGCACAGAAGACTAAAGAATTCGAGGCGCCGCCTTGTCACCTCCGGGGGCTGGCGCCGCTCTCTTCCGTCATCCGGTATCAAGTTGCGCCTGCGCGCGGCCACGCTAATATCGTGCTCAATCTGCGCGCGACGAAAGATCGCGCCGATCTGCGGAGGATGCTGATGTCCATCTCGGGCAAGGTCGATCCGGTAGTGCGTCCCGTCGCGGCGACCGACATCGCCGAGGCGCTGGTCGAGGGGCTGCGCGATTTCCAGGCGCTGCCACTTTACGGTCTCTGCTTCGGCGCGCTCTATGCCGCCGGCGGCATCGCCATCATGCTGTGCTTCACCGCCTTCGGCATGGTCTATCTCGTCTATCCCCTGGCGGCAGGCTTCGCGCTGATCGGACCGTTCGTGGCGATCGGCCTCTACGAGGTCAGCCGCCGCCGCGAGCGCGGCGAGCCGGTCTCCTTCGGCGCGATCTGGTCCGCCGTGCGCTCGCGCAGCGAGATCGGCTGGATGGCGTTCGTCACGCTGTTCGTGTTCGTGGTCTGGATGTACCAGGTGCGGCTGCTGATCGCGCTGCTGCTCGGCCTGCACGCCTCGTTCTCCAGCCTTCAGGAATTCATGACCGTGGTTCTGACCACGAATGAGGGCCTGCTGTTCCTCGGCATCGGCAACGCGGTCGGTGCCGTGCTGTCGCTGATCCTGTTCTCGCTGACCGTGGTGTCGTTTCCGCTGCTGCTCGACCGCGAGGTGGATTTTGTCACGGCGATGGTGACGAGCGTGCGCGCGGTGGTGACGAGCCCGCTGCCGATGATCTCGTGGGCCGCCGTGATCGTGATGCTGCTCATCGTCTCGGCGCTGCCCTACTTTCTCGGGCTGATCGTGACGCTGCCGGTGCTCGGGCACGCGACCTGGCATCTCTACAGGCGGCTGGTGGCGCCGGTGCCGTAACCTCGATGTCGTCCCGGCGAACGCCGGGACCCATACCGCGTGATCTATCCATTGGAGTTGGCAGAAGTACCGAACGACGAATCTTCGCCAAACCTCTCCCTGTGGTTATGGGTCCCGGATCGGCGCTTCGCTTCGCTGCGCTTGTCCGGGACGACAGCTGGCTTTGTAGCGTCTACGGCGTCTTGATCCCCATCGCCTTCAATGCTTCCAGCATCTTCACCGGCGGAGACATCTTGATTTGGGGCGCCTTGCCTGTCTCCAGCAGGCTCTTCAATCCAGAGAGGATCGCGGGCCAGCCGGTGCGGCCGCCGGAAAGGATGTCGTCGCTGAGCTCGCGGTCGTGGCGTTCGCTCATGGTGAGGCGGACGGCTTCGCCGGCTGGCTCGATCTCGTAGGTGACGAGCGTGGTACCGAGCTTTGCGACGAGGCCCGGCCAATTGACGTTCCAGCTCACCGTGAGCTTCCTCGGCGGATCGTATTCGAACACTTCGCCGGAGATATGCTCGGAGCCGTCGGGTGCGCGCACGATGAAAGTGCCGCCGAGCCTCGGCTCCATCTCCACCGCAAAGCCGGAGAAATACTTTCGGCTGAACTCGGCCGAGGTCAGCGCCTCCCACACTTTCTCCGGCGTGGAGGCGATGTAGATGGTGTAGAGGCTCAGCGGCTTGAATTGATCGAACTTCATCACGCAAATCCTTCGATGCCGAGCGCGGCGGGCGGGATCTTCGGCGCCTTGCCGGTTTCCAGCAGGCTCTTGAGCCCGGAGAGAATGGCGGGCCAGCCCTTGGAGATGCCGTCGAGCAGCTTGCTGCCCGTGGTGAAGCCTTCGTGCGTCACCGTCAGCTTCACGAGATTGCCGTAGGGCGCCAAAGTGAAGACGACTTTGGTCGCCGCCTCGTTCCGCATCTCCTCCATCAATTCGTGCTTGAACGTGTAGGAAAGCCGCCGCGGCCGATCGGCCTCGAGGATCTCGCCGGTGTCCGTGACCTTGCCGCCCATCACGAGGGCAAAGGGCGAGCCGACCTTCCAGTCGGATCTGACTTCGGTGTCGAACCAGTATTGGCGCGTGAACGCGCTTGACGTCAGCGCCTCCCACAGCTTTTCCGGCGTGGTCTCGATATAGGTCACGTAGACGAATTCCGGCTTACTCATCGCGCTTCTCCAACTGGCGTTTCAGCTCGTCGAGCGCGGCGAGCTTGCCGCGCTCGAATTTCTTGATCCAGCGTTCGCCGATCTGATGGATCGGCACCGGGTTGAGGTAGTGCAGCTTTTCCCGGCCATGCCTGATGGTCGTGACGAGGTTGGCCTCCTCCAGAACAGCAAGGTGCTTGGTCACGGCCTGGCGCGTCATCGCAAGGCCCTCGCAGAGTTCGTTGAGCGTCTGCCCGTTCCTGGCGTGAAGCCGGTCCAAGAGCGAGCGTCGTGATGCATCGGCGAGCGCTTTGAAGACCTCATCCATGGCAACGATAATAGGCAACCAAATGGTTGCATGTCAAGATGGTGCCTTTGGCGCGCGCGAGCGGCCGTGCTAGCCTTTCATCTCAGCCAACGCAGATTGGTTCCGGGAGAACTTTCATGTTCCGTCGCGTTTCACTTGCTGCCGCCCTTGTCCTTTTCGCTTGCAGCACCGCGGCCGAGGCTCAGAAGCAAACCGTCGGCGCGCCGCCTGAAGCGTCCAACATGAAGCTCGTCGGCACCAGCGACCTCCAGGCCCGCAGCGCCTATCAGCCGACCATCCATCACCAGGGCGATCGCTGGATCGCCTATATCGGCCATCACGGCGGCACCGACGACGTGCCCGCTCCCGTCAACCCGATGACGGGCAAGGCCGAGCCGAACGGAACCTCGATCGTCGACGTCACCGATCCCGCGCGCCCGAAATATCTGCGGCATCTGCCGGGGCAGGAGGGCAAGTATGAATCCGGCGGCGCGCAGATGGTGCGGATCTGCGACGGCAAGGGGCTATCGAAGGGCGATCCCAACGCGGTCTACATGCTCAGGACCTTCGGCAGCGAGGCGCATGAGATCTGGAACGTCACCGACCCCGCCAGTCCGGTGCTCATCGCGCGCATTGGCGGGTTGAAGGACACGCACAAGAGCTGGTGGGAATGCGACACCGGCATTGCCTATCTCGTTTCGGGCGCGCCGGACTGGCGCACGCGACGCATGACGCAGATCTATGATCTCTCCGATCCCGCGCATCCGCAGAAGATCCGCGACTTTGGTCTGCCGGGCCAGGAGCCCGGTTCGACCGGCGCGGTGCCGACCGAGTTGCACGGGCCGATCTCGACCGGGCCCGATGGCAACCGCGTCTATTTCGGTTACGGCACCAACAAGGGCGGCATTTTGCAGATCGTCGACCGCGACAAGCTCCTGAACGGGGCGAAGGAGCCGACGCCGGACAATCTGCGCTATCCCGAGATTTCGCGTCTGCCGATGTCCGCCTTCAATGGCGCGCACACCACGTTCCCGATGCTCGACATGCCCATCGCCGAATTCGCCGAGGACAAGGACGGCAAGACCCGCGACATCGTCATGATCGTGGACGAGGCGATCCTCAACGAATGCGGCGAGGCGCGGCAGATGGTGTGGTTCGCCGACGTCACCACCGAGACGCGGCCGACGATGATCTCGAGCTACACCGTGCCGGAGGCGAGCGGGCAGTTCTGCCAGCGCGGCGGCCGGTTCGGCTCGCATTCCTCCAACGAGAGCATGGCGCCGGTCTATTACAAGAAGATGGCCTTCATCGCCTTCTTCAATGCCGGCGTGCGCGCGCTCGACATCCGCGATCCCTATCATCCGAAGGAAGTCGGCTACTTCATTCCGTCGATCACCAGTGCGACCGACAAGCGCTGCATTCCCATCGAAGGCGGCGAACGCTGCAAGGTGGCGATCCAGACCAACAATGTCGAGACCGACGACCGTGGCTACATCTATATCGTCGACCGCGCCAATACCGGCCTGCACATCCTCGAGCTGACGGGACCCGCGCGCGCAGTTGCCGGCCTGCCGAAGGGCTGACGATGCGGCGCGTGGCGATGATCGCAGGCCTGGCCATTGCGTTCGGTGCGTCCGCCGTCGGCGCCTATCAACTTGCACCGCCAGCGCAGGAATCGGCGCATTGGCGCGAGATCGCGTGGCCGTTTCCCCGAGACGGATGGCCCGGGGGCCGGGCATTCCGCTGCGACGGCGTCTGCGTGGGTGCCGAGCTCTACGTCCGCGCCAAGCGCGGCTTCTGCAACTGCGACACGGGCGTCGCCGATGACGACGAGGTCGATCGTGTCGCCGACATCGACCTTATCAGCCCGCGCTTTGCGGCGGTGGCAGCCGGCGCGATTGTGAGGGTGAGCGCCATGCAGGGCCGCATCAGGCATTATGGCCTCGTCATGCCTGATGGCACCCGCCACGCCGCCGCCGGGATCGCGCTGTCGCGTCGCTGCGACCTGCTCGTCGCGGTAGCCCAAGGCGCGGGCGATGCGAACACCGTGCAACGCGAGGCGCTGCTGTTTCTGGAAACGCCGGAGATGAGGACATGGGCGACGGCGGCATTGGATGGAAGGTGAGGGGACGCACGATCTCCCTACGTCTCCGCTGTCATCGCCCGCGAAAGCGGGTGATCCAGTCCTCCGCGGCGGACTCGGGAATACGGAAAGGCCGCGGCGTACTGGATACCCGCCTTCGCGGGTATGACACCGGTGGTGAGACAGAGAGATTGCGCTCATCCGGCTTCCGTTCCCGCCTCCGCCATGCATTAATATCCCAAACCGCTCTCAGCCGAGTCCTCCCATGATGTCCATGCAAGCCTATTTCGCCTTCGTCGCCGCCTGCATTGCGCTGGCGCTGCTGCCGGGGCCGATCGTCACCCTCGTCATCGCCAACGGCCTGCGCCACGGCACGCGTGCCGCGCTGACCAACGTTGCCGGTGCGCAAGCCGGCCTTGCCATCGTCATCGGCATCGTCGCGGTCGGCCTGACCTCGCTGATGGCGACCATGGGCTACTGGTTCGACTGGGTGCGCTTTGCCGGCGCCGCCTATCTGGTCTGGCTCGGCATCAGGCTGATCTGGGCGCCGGTCGAAGGCGTCAATGTCGACGAGCCGCCGGTGCCGCCGCGCGGCGGCTTCTTCCTGCAAGGTTTTCTGGTGCTGCTGTCGAACCCGAAGGTGCTGGTGTTCTTCGGCGCCTTCATCCCGCAGTTCATGGACATGAACCAGCCGCACGTTCCGCAAGTCGCGCTGCTGGGCGCCACCTTCATGGTCACCGCCGTGATGACGGATGCGCTCTACGCCATCGCCGCCGGCCGCGCGCGAAAGTTCTTCTCGGCGCGCCGCACGCGGATGATGTCGCGGATCTCCGGCGGCTTCATGATCGGCGGCGGCATCTGGCTGGCGCTGACGCGGGCGAAATAACCGCTTCCGGGCCGGTTTGGGTTGAACCCCTCGCCGCGGCGATGCGTCCAATCGGGCATTGCCGCTGACGAAGGATTTTTGCCGTGCCCGATTTGCCCTGGTCCGTCTATGCGATGCTGCTCGCGCCACTTGGACTTCTCCTGGTCGCAGCCATCGTCAAGACCTGGCAGGCCCGCGAGGCGCGAAGCTGGCCGCAGGCGCCGGGCAAGGTCGTCACCTCGGTTGCGGAGGTGCGCGAGGTCAGGGTCTCCGACGACGACCGCGAGGAAGGCTATCGCCTCGAGAAACGCAATTTTGCAAATGTGACGTATGAGTATGCGGTCGGCGGCCGCAAGCTGCGCTGCAACCGCATTTCGATCGGCGAGGACCTCGGTAATTTCCAGGTCGCCGAGAAGCTGGCGAAATATCCCGCCGGCAGCATCGTCACCGTCTACTACAATCCCCGCCATCCCGATCAGGCCGTGCTCGAGCGCGATCTGCCCAAGGGCCTGTGGGGCTGCCTCGGTACCGGCACGGCGATCGTGCTGGTCATCGTGTTCGGCTCTGCGTTCGGTTTCAAGCAGAGCTACGACTTCCTCGCTCACCATATCGGGCGGCCGGATCTTGCAGGCCTCGTCGTCGGCTTCGGAGCGTTTGGGCTCGCTATCGCGCTGATGGGACTTGCCGTGCGGCGGCAGGCCTCGCTGGCCAAGCGCTGGCCGGTAGTGCCGGGCACGATTAAAGTGTCGGCGATGGAGCAATATTACGAGGCGAGCGAACCCGGCGAAAGTCGCGGCCACGAGATGTTCGGCAAGCGGGTGACTTACAGTTACAGCTATCAGAACGTCAGCTACACCAACGAATGCGCGCGCGTTGCGACCGCATTGACGTCGGATCGCGACAAGATGCTGGACAAGCTCCTGTCGCGCTACAAGGACGGCGCGAACGTCCGCGTCAGCGTCAATCCCGACAACCCGGCCGAAGCAACGCTCGACGCGCGCGGCGATGGCCGTGTCGCCTGGGTGTTGTGGGGCATCGCCGCCGTCTTTGCCGCGCTCGCGCTATTCGTAGCGACGCGAGGCGGCTAATCGACCAGCGACGCTGCTCTCAATTCGACCTCGATCTCGGCAAAAATCCGCGCCAGCCGCTCGGCCCATTGCTGTTGGCCGGATTGATCGGCAATGAGATCCTGGCGGATCTCGATGCCCGTGTTGACGAGGCCACGGCCTTCGCCGTGGACGGGAATGGTGTAGTCGGTGTGATCGTTCACCGCATAGGGCTCGTTGTCGCCGACGACGAGATCGCTTTCGGCACGTAAGTGTTTGAGCAGCAGCTGCGGTAGCACGGTGTCGCGGTTATACAGGGCGCCGATGTGCCAGGGCCGCGCGACGCCGGCATAAACAGGGGTAAAACTGTGCAGCGACACCAGCACGGTCGGCCGCTCGTCGTGCAGGCGGCGGTTGATCGCGGCTTCGATGCGGTGATGATAGGGCTCGAAAATCTCGCGCCGCCGCGCCGCGCGCTCCTCGTCCGAGATGCCCTCGTTGCGCGGGATCGCGGTGGCCTCTGAGATCACGGGGATCGAGCTCACGGCGCCGGCGGGGCGGTTGCAGTCGATCACGAGCCGCGAATAGCGCTGCGCGATCAGATGCGCGTCCAGCATCTCGGCGAGCCGCTCGGCGACGCCGGCAATGCCGATGTCCCAGGCGATGTGCCGCGTCAGCTCCGCCTCGGCGACGCCGAGGTCGCCGAGCGCGCGCGGCAGCACCCGCCCGTAATGATCCGAGGTGAGCAGAAACGGCGATGTTCCCACCGCATTCACCTCATGCACTGGCGGAATGTCGTCCTCGCCGAGCAGTTGATCGGTCGCCTCGGCCGTATGCAGGTCCATCCTGATTGCCTATGAAACGATTACGTGTCTAAACGGAGTAACGATATTGCAACGACGTCGCAACGTTAGAACAGCATGACCTCCGATCGCCTCTTCGTCTACGGCACCCTGATGCGCGGCTTCGACCATCCGATGGCGCGGCTGCTGGCGGGACACGCGGATTTTCTGGGTGAAGCGACCTGCCGTGGCCGGCTCGTTCTGGTGAAGCATTATCCGGGATTGCTGCTGTCGGAGGCGGCCTCCGATCTCGTCCATGGCGAACTCTTTCGGATGCGCGTGCCTGACGAGCTGCTGCGCGAGCTCGACATGTACGAAGCGTGCGGCGAAGGCTTTCCCGAGCCGACCGAATATCTGCGCCGGCTGGTCGAGGTGACATTGCCCGACGGCACCACGGAGAAGGCCTGGACCTACGTCTATAACTGGGCCGTCACCGATCTGCCGCGCATCGAGTCCGGGCGCTTTCTCGAGCACTAGTTATTTTCGAGCCTGATATTCTCGGAAAACCGCTTCGCACTTTGCGCTAACGCGGCCCTCCGCGTCCGGATCATGCTCTAAGCCGACAGCACTTCCTTCACCACGCGCATGTCGACCTCGCGTTCGACGTAGCTCCACTCCTCGGTCCGCCTGAGCATCGCAACCAGCTCCTCGAACAGCGAGGCATGCGCGGGGGCGAATTCGAACCAGGTGAGGAAATCGAAGGGCTCGCCGAGGTCGCGGCAATGATAGAGCTGGCGCGCGATCGCGGGCAGGAAGCGAAGACTGCTCGCGATATGGTGCGATCTGTCCTCGAAAATCTTGCGCCGCTCTTCCTGCGTCAGCTCCCACCAGGCCTGCGACTTGCGGATCGGGATCAGCGCCGCGGAGGTCGCCTCGGGACGGCCGAGCCCGGCCTGCACGGCGACAAGCTGTTGCTTCTCGGCCCGCTCGGTGTAGCGCAAGCTGCTGGCAACGCCGACCAGCCGCCAGGCATTGCGCGAGGGCACCAGCGGCAACGACACGGCCTCGCTGTCGGTCACCGACAGCGCAGGGACGAAGGGCAGGGGCTCGCCCGTCACTGCTACAATCGAGGTCACCCGCCAGCCCCCGCTCTGGCCGCCTCGAAACGTCCTGAACATGGCCTATGGAAGCGTGGAACCGGGCGCGGTTCAAGTGGCTCGTCATCTGGGGACCACCCGTCCCGTCAATCCTGAGGCGCTCACACTGCGAAGCAGTGGGAGCCTCGAAGGATGAATCGGCCCGGATGCCGCCGGGCCGCCGCCCTTCGAGGCTCGCCGAAGAGGCGAGCACCTCAGGGTGACGGATCGAGGGCCTGTGAACAGCGCGCATAATCCTCACAAACCTGACTTTTAGGCCCGTTGTCCCTATATCCCTGATCCTTCGCCCGACTCGAACGCTCGGCTAAACTCACCCCATGCGCTTCACGCCCCAGTTTCTCGACGAGCTTCGTGCCCGGCTTTCGGTCTCCGAAGTCGTGGGTAAGCGCGTCAAGCTGAAGAAGGCGGGGCGGGAGTGGAAGGGGCTGTCGCCGTTCCAGCAGGAGAAGACGCCGTCCTTCTACGTCAACGACCAGAAGGGTTTTTACCACGACTTCTCCTCCGGCAAGCACGGCGACATCATCAGCTTCGTGATGGAGACCGACGGCCTGCCGTTCGCGGAGGCCGTGGAGCGGCTCGCGGGCATGGCGGGGCTGGCGCTGCCGGCGGTGACGCCGGATGCGGCCCGGCACGAGCAGCGGCGCCGCACGCTGCATGACGTCATGGACCTCGCCGCGACCTATTTCGCGGAGACGCTGGCCTCGCGCGTCGGTGCCAAGGCTCGCGGCTATCTCGCCGACCGCGCGATCTCGCCGGCGACGCAATTGCAGTTCCGCCTCGGCTATGCCTCGCCCGATCGCTTCGCGCTGAAGGAGCACCTCGGCAAGCTCGGCATCTCCGTCGACGACATGGTCGAGACCGGCCTGTTGATCGGCGGTGACGACATTCCCGTGCCTTACGACCGCTTCCGCGATCGCGTAATGTTTCCGATCACCGACTTACGCGGCCGCGTCATCGCTTTCGGCGGGCGCGCGCTGGAGAAGGACGTTCCGGCCAAATATCTGAATTCGCCGGAGACGCCGCTCTTCCACAAGGGCGACAATCTCTACAACCACCAGACCGCGCGCAAGGCGACGCATGATGGCGCATCGCTGATCGTGGTCGAAGGCTATGTCGACGTCATCGCCATGGTCACTGCGGGTTTTGCAGGCAGCGTCGCGCCGCTCGGCACCGCGCTGACCGAGAGCCAGCTCGCGCTGCTCTGGAAGATGGCGGACGAGCCGATCCTCTGCTTCGACGGCGACCGCGCCGGCCAGAAGGCGGCCTATCGTGCCGCGGACCTCGCGCTGCCTTTCCTCGCGCCTGGCAAGAGCCTTCGCTTCGCGCTGCTGCCGGAGGGGCAGGACCCCGACGATCTCGCCCGCTCCGGTGGTCGCGCCGCGATTGAGGAAGTGATTGGAGCGGCCCGTCCGCTCGCCGACATGATCTGGTCGCGCGAGCTCGAAGGCGGCAACTTTGCTACGCCCGAGCGCCGCGCCGCGCTGGAGGCGCGCATCAAGGAGCTCACCAACGGCATCCGCGACGAGGTGGTGCGGCGCTATTATCGCGACGAGTTCGTCGAGCGGCTGCAGCGCACCTTTGCTCCCGAAGGCGGGCGCGGCGGCTTCGGCGGCCGGGGCAATTTCCGCCAAGGCCAAGGCGGTGGCGGCCGTCCCTTCCAGCAGAGGGGCGGGGGGGCGAATCGATTCGGCGGCCAAGGATATGGTGGAGGCTTCGGTGGCGGGCGCCGCGGGCCGCCTGGCCCCACTCCGCTACCGTCAGGCCCCTACCAGGCAGCCAGCCCCCAGCTGGCGGCCAGTCCGATCATGAAGGGTCAGCGCAGCGCCATCTCCCGCCGGGAGGCCCTGATCCTGCAATGCCTGATCAACCACCCCTGGCTGCTGCACGACCACCTCGAGGAGGTCGCCGCCCTGGAGCTGGCCCATCCCGAGGCCCACAAGCTCAGGGCGGGCGTCATCGCCGCCTTCGCCAACGACCATCACCACTCGCCTGACCCCGAGGAGCAGGCCGAGAAGATGCGAGGCGATCTCGCGAAGGGGGGATTTTCGCAAGTTCTTCAA
Source organism: Bradyrhizobium sp. UNPA324 (assembly GCF_006658635.1). Lineage (NCBI taxonomy): Bacteria > Pseudomonadati > Pseudomonadota > Alphaproteobacteria > Hyphomicrobiales > Nitrobacteraceae > Bradyrhizobium > Bradyrhizobium sp. UNPA324. Next base: position 7,040,965 of record NZ_LFJD01000004.1, on the reverse strand, counting down.
AGGGTTGAAAACGGAATCACCACCGCCGCGGTATGGGGCGCGCGCGAGGGCGCGGCGCGGGACGATGTTCTTGCGACCTGGCATCAGCTGGTTGCCTTGCATCGGCAATGGCATTCACTACTTAGAGAGCTGAAGGACGCCGAGCTGGCCTTGGGGGAGGACCCCAGCGAGGCCAATCTGGCATGGCTGCGTGACGTCAAGGCTCGGATAGGCGAAGTCGACGGCACCGAAGCCCTGATCGAGGGTTTTGGCGAGCTGTCTGGTCGGTTCCAGAAGAGCATGTGATGAAAGAATCATGCGGACGGCCGGGGCCGGAACCGCTAAAAGACTCGCCAAATCCTGGGTTTGGCGGCAAAAACAGGGTTAATCGAGGCTTAACGGTCTTGTAGCACTTTGGCCACCAGGCGGCCGCAGGCAGAACAGACGCGTCAGGACAGAATCCGCGCAATCGCTGTTGGCACTACACCTGCATCCGCTGCGACAAAGAGGCTGACGAAGCGTTAGGCAATTCCGGCGAGAGAAAGTTGGGGGTGGCGAGAGACATGTGCGCCGCCCTTTCCGTGTCGAGAGCTGCCGAAGCGAGAGCGTCGAGCAACAGGTTCATGTGAATTCAGGCAGGCGCTGCGAAGCGCCTCGCATGAAGCGCGTTTAGGAGCAATGGATGGCCACCAAGGCAAAGACGCTGCAGGCGAAGGACAAGGAAAAAGACGACAAGGCAGCGGACGCGCCGGAGAAGGATTCCCAGGACGCGCCCTCGCCGTTGCTCGATCTGTCCGACGCGGCCGTGAAGAAGATGATCAAGCAGGCCAAGAAGCGCGGCTTCGTGACCTTCGATCAGCTCAACGAAGTCTTGCCGTCGGACCAGACCTCGCCCGAACAGATCGAGGACATCATGTCGATGCTCTCGGACATGGGCATCAACGTCACCGAAGCCGACGACAGCGAAGGCGAGGAAGAGAAGGACGAGGGCGAGGACGAGACCGATAACGAGCTCGTCGAAGTTACCCAGAAGGCCGTCACCGAGGTCAAGAAGAGCGAGCCGGGCGAGCGCACCGACGATCCCGTGCGCATGTATCTGCGCGAGATGGGCACGGTCGAGCTCTTGTCCCGCGAAGGCGAAATCGCGATCGCCAAGCGCATCGAGGCCGGCCGCGAGGCGATGATCGCAGGGCTGTGCGAAAGCCCGCTGACCTTCCAGGCCATCATCATCTGGCGCGACGAGCTCAACGAAGGCAAGATCTTCCTCCGCGACATCATCGATCTCGAAGCCACCTATGCCGGCCCCGACGCCAAGGGCGGCATGAACAATGCGATGATCGCCGGCCCCACCGGCGAGGCCGGCGAAGCCCCGGCCGAGGGTGGTGACGCCGCCTCCGCCGCTGCGCCCGCGCATGTCGCCCCGCCGGCCGCGCCGCCGTCGCCGACCCCGTTCCGTGCCGCAGCTGCGCCAGGCGCAGCCGAAGGCGAGGAGAAGGATCCGGGCGAGGCCGCCGCCGAGTCCGACATGGACGACGACGAGTTCGAGAACCAGATGTCGCTCGCCGCGATCGAGGCCGAGCTCAAGCCTAAGGTGGTCGAGATCTTCGACAAGATCGCCGACAGCTACAAGAAGCTGCGCAAGCTTCAGGAGCAGGACATCCAGAACCAGCTCCAGAACGAGTCGCTCTCGCCGCACCAGGAGCGCAAGTACAAGAAGCTGAAGGACGAGATCATCGTCGAGGTGAAGTCGCTCCGCCTCAACCAGGCGCGTATCGATTCACTCGTCGAGCAGCTCTACGACATCAACAAGCGCCTCGTCTCGCATGAGGGCCGCCTGATGCGCCTTGCCGACAGCCACGGCGTCGCGCGCGAGGACTTTTTGCGCAACTACACCGGCTCGGAGCTCGATCCGCGCTGGCTCAACCGCGTCTCGAAACTGTCGGCCAAGGGCTGGAAGAACTTCGTCCACCACGAGAAAGACCGCATCAAGGACCTCCGTCACGAGGTGCATCAGCTCGCAGCCCTAACCGGCCTCGAGATCGTCGAGTTCCGCAAGATCGTGCACTCCGTGCAGAAGGGCGAGCGCGAAGCGCGCCAGGCCAAGAAGGAGATGGTGGAAGCCAACCTCCGTCTGGTGATCTCGATCGCCAAGAAGTACACCAACCGCGGCCTGCAGTTCCTCGACCTGATCCAGGAAGGCAACATCGGCTTGATGAAGGCAGTCGACAAGTTCGAGTATCGCCGCGGCTACAAGTTCTCGACCTACGCCACGTGGTGGATCCGGCAGGCGATCACCCGCTCGATCGCCGACCAGGCCCGCACCATCCGCATCCCCGTGCACATGATCGAGACGATCAACAAGATCGTGCGCACCTCGCGCCAGATGCTCAACGAGATCGGCCGCGAGCCGACCCCGGAAGAGCTCGCCGAGAAGCTCGGCATGCCCTTGGAGAAGGTCCGCAAGGTCCTCAAGATCGCCAAGGAGCCGCTGTCGCTCGAGACGCCGGTCGGTGACGAAGAGGATTCACACCTCGGCGATTTCATCGAGGACAAGAACGCGATCCTGCCCATCGACGCCGCGATCCAGTCCAACCTGCGCGAGACCACCACGCGCGTGCTCGCCTCGCTCACCCCGCGCGAAGAACGCGTCCTGCGCATGCGCTTCGGCATCGGCATGAACACCGACCACACGCTGGAAGAAGTCGGTCAGCAGTTCTCGGTGACCCGCGAGCGTATTCGCCAGATCGAAGCGAAGGCGCTAAGGAAGTTGAAGCATCCGTCAAGGAGCAGGAAGCTGCGGAGCTTCTTGGACAACTGAGCGCGGACATCGATTCCAAGCAAAACGGCGGGCCAAGGCCCGCCGTTTTTGCTTTAACCCTCATTCTCGCTCCGTCATTGCGAGCGAAGCGAAGCAATCCAGAATCTTTCAACGGACTCAGTCTGGATTTGCTTCGCTACGCTCTCAATGACGTGGATAGGGCTGCCGCCCTACTTCTTCTTCACCCCGACCCGCTCGATCCGCTTGATCTCCAGCGCCGGGCGGCCGCTCTTTTCGGCGATCTCGCGGTCCTGCTCCATGATGAAGGCGCGGGCGGGTTCGTCGCCGTCGAGGCCGCCGAGGAGTTCAGCGGGCACGCGGCGGTTGGAGCGCTGGGAATCGTCTTCATAGACGACGTTGAAGAAGGCGAATTCGCCTTTGGGATTGGTTCCGGGTTTCTTGGCCATGGCGGCTTGTCGTCGATAGATGCGCCATAGTCAAATGACTTTGCGTGGCCCCGGGGGCCGGGGCGGAGCCGTGGCCGCGGACCGCTGCATCAGAGACCCTTGTCTCAACAACCGCTCGCTTCAATAAACGGCGGGCCGAAGCCCGCCGTTTATTTTTGGTCTTTAGCGTCGCCCGGGGCTGGTGGGGCGACAACCTAAAATAGAAGACTATAGAAGGCGCCCTGCGATGGCAAGGCAAATCGTGGCGGCGTTGATGTCGCAGCGAGCGCATCAGATATGCGTCGGCTGCGATGTGTGATGTGGAAGCACATCGAAGCAATTGTTTGGATTGTCAAACCACTTGGTTCATCTTCGCGCCCTCGCGCCGCGCGCGTGTGGGGCGCGCTGTCGTCGGAACGTGCGCTGGCCTGCGACGTGCTCCCGCTTGCATGCAGATGATGTGATCCAACGCGCGAAAGCGAGTTCCATTGCGGTGCGTATCTCATTGCGAGCGCGTGCGCCGCGCCATCTCCTGCACGGCGAGCCGCGATCCGTGGCCGCCGCCTCTGCCGCTATCCTCCTTGCGCCCCTGCGCCATGATCGCGCTGCCCATCGCGACCGAGCCGAAGGTGACGAGGAAGGAGGCCAGCAGCAGCGCGAGCGCGATGCCGGGCGAGGTATCGGCGAAGATCAGCTCGCGCAGATGTCCGGGATTGAGCCAGAGCAGGCCGCCGACGAGAATCGTCGCGGCGCAGGCGCCGATCGCAAGGTTGATAGCGAGCAGGCGGAACAGGGGGATGCGGAGGAGGGAGCGGGTTGGTTGACGGTTGGACATGGCTGATTGCTTCATGCGGGCTCAACACAGTGGCCGATCGCGCGGCGGCGCGGCGCAAGCAACGATATCATAGCCGCAATTCTCTCATCCGTCATTCCGGGGCGCGACGAAGTCGCGAGCTAGGATGCGCAATTGCGCATCATAGTTCGCGCTTCCGCCTTCGCTCTGCGAGCTACGGCGGACGAGCCGCGCGCCCCGGAATGACGAGAGGAAAGTGCGGCGATACCATTCGCCCTCACGCCGCCGGCGCCGTCCGGCCGGCAGCCTCGCGCTCCTGCGCCGCCTGCTGGCGCTCCATCATGGTCTGCCAGAGCGTTGCGATGCTCACTTGCGTCTGCGGCGCGATCAGGCAGTGGCCTTCATTGTCGAAGCCGCAGAACCGCACCGATGGGTCCTTTTTCACCTCCGTCAGCGCCTGGTTGATCATCTCGAGACACGTGATGACCCCATTGATGTCGGGCAGGCGGGTGTGATGCAGGATGTCCATCAGGCGGAATGTCATCACCGCGGGCTGGCCGAAGCTGATTCCGGGACGGCCGAGCTCGAGCAGCACGTTGACCGCCGGAAGCACGCCCCTGATGTGCTCGAGCACGCCGGCGACGTCCTCCACGCTGCAGGCGACGAGATGGGACGCCTGGGGCGGGATCGTCACGGGCGCGCGCGGCGCAAGACCGAGCGAACTGATCACCTCCTGCTCGATCCATTGCCGCACCGCTGCGGGCGCATTGCGGATCTGCTCGGCGGTCAAGGTAATTCCGGTCATGGGACACTTCTCCTGGCGGTGGCTCTCCTGTCCGGTGCAATCTAGGAAGGGTAGCGTGAGACAGTTTGATGCGGATCAAGCCTCGCCCTTCAAGCCTTGTCCTTCAAGCCGTGCCTCCAAGCTTTGCGCTTCAAGCTTTGCGCTTTGACCCTCGCTGCTTTCCCGGGCATGATCCGCGCGCGGCTTCGCGCCGGTTTTTTCAGGGGATTGCTCCATATGCTGAGACTGCTTCTCGCCGCCGCGTCCGTCCTTTGTCTGGCCGGCGGCTCGGCGCAGGCCGCGCGCTGCGGCGGCGACTTCAACAGCTTCGTCGCCACCATGGCCCAGGAAGCGCAAAGCGCCGGCGTCTCGGCGAGCGTGACCAACGCTGCGCTCAGCGGTGTCACCCCCGACGGTGCGGTGCTCGCCTTCGACCGCCGCCAGCGCCACACCTTCAACAAGACTTTCGAGCAGTACGTCTCGACCCGTGTCGGGTCCGGCCGCATCAATGGCGGCCGCGCGCTTCTGCAGCGCCACGCCGCGCTGCTTTCGCGCATCGAGCAGCAGTTCGGCGTGCCCCGGTATATCCTGGTTGCGATCTGGGGCCTGGAGAGCGATTTCGGCAAAGGTGACATGGGCAAGATGCCGGTGATCCGTACGCTGGCGACGCTGGCGCATGATTGCCGCCGCACCGATCTGTTCCAGGGCGAGCTGCTCGCCGCCCTCAAGATCGTGCAGCGTGGCGACCTGCCGCTGCGCGACCTCATCGGCGCCTTCGCCGGCGAGATCGGCCAGACCCAGTTCCTGCCGTCGTCCTACATCAAATACGGCGTAGATTTCGACGGCGACGGCCATGTCGACCTCCGCCACAGCGTCCCCGACGTGCTCGCCTCGACCGCGAACCTGCTCCACACCAGCGGCTTCAAGATGGGCCAGCCCTACGGCGAAGGCACCGCCAATTTCGAGGCAATGCGCGAGTGGAACAGGGCGGTGATCTACCGCAAGACGATCGGCTATTTCGCCGATCGGCTGGCGGGGCAGTGAGGCGGGCGCTGAACTCGTAGGGTGGGCAAAGGCGCACTTGCGCCGTGCCCACCGTTCCGGAAGTGGTGGGCACGCTTTCGCTTTGCCCACCCTACGACAGCACCGAACGCGGCGACGCCGTCGCGTCCCTCACTCACGTTCCCTTCGCCATCTTCTCCAGCCGCCGCTGCAACGGCGCCCAATACGTCCCCGGGCGGAAGCGCTGCAAGAGGTCCATGAAGCGGGCGTCGTTGCCGATCAGGATGCGCGGCTCGTTGTTTTCGATGCCCTTGATGATGCGCAGCGCGGCGTCTTTCGGCGTGGTCTTCGCTGCGTTCTCGAACCGCTCGATCGACTGCGCGCGGCGCGCATTGTCGGTGACGCCGACGCCGGTACGGGAGTTGCGCGCGATCGCGGTGGCGACACCGCCGGGATGCACCACCGACAGCCTGACCGGGCTTCCCGCGACGCTGAGCTCATGCCGCACGCTCTCGGAAAAGCCCCGCACCGCGAACTTCGCCGCCGCATAGGCCGACTGTCCCGGCGGCGCGATGATGCCGAAGAGCGAGGAGAGGTTGACGATGTGCGCCTCAGGCCTCGTCTTCAGATGCGGCAGGAAGGCGCGCGTGCCGTGCACCACGCCCCAGAAATTGATGTCGAACAGCCAGTCCATCTGCGCCTGGTCGATCTCCTCGAACGAGCCCATCAGCGCCACGCCGGCATTGTTCACGACGATGCCGAGCTCCGGATGCGCGGAAGTCGCCTCGGCCGCGAACCGCGCGATGTCGGCGGGCTCGGCGACATCGACGCGATGGACGCTGACCTTGCGGTCTGGTCCGATCTCCGCAGCCAGCGTCTTCAGCCCGGCCTCGTCGCGATCGGCGAGCGCCAGATCGCAGCCCCGCCGCGCAAGCTCGATGGCGAGCGCCCGGCCGATGCCGCTGGCGGCTCCCGTGATGGCGGCGGCCCCGCGAATCGCTGTCATGATGTGCCCCGTCAAGTTTCCACAGATGGAACTATGCTTTACATTTTTTCAGAATGGAACCGAACCACACGCGAATTTCCTCCTTAACTTACGTTAGGCAAGCGAGCATTGGAGACGCCGATGGGACAAGCGCAACCATTCCGTGCCACCGCGCTGATCGTGGAAGACGACGTCATGCAGCGCGAGATGCTATGTCTCCTGCTCGAAGAGAGCGGCTACCAGGTGATCCAGTGCGAGAGCGCCGAGGCCGCCGAGCGCGTGCTCGAGAAGAGCGCCGGCGCACTCTGCCTGATGCTGACCGACGTGCAACTCGCCGGCCGCATGAACGGGGTCGAGCTCGCCCATGTCGCCAAGGACCGCAATCCCAGGCTCGACGTCGTCGTCACCTCCGGCCGCCCGCTGATGCAGCCGCTGCCCCAGGGCGCCAAGTTCTGGGCAAAGCCCTGGGCGCCGCTCGACGTGCTGCGCGAAGCCGAACTCGCGCAACTGTCCTGACTATTCTCAATCCGTCATCCTGAGGTGCGCGCGCTGCGGCGCGATAGCGTCGTAGCGCAAGCCTCGAAGGATGCACGGCCGAGCGGCAGCTACACCCGGGCCGTCGCCCTTCGAGACTCGCCGAAGAGGCGAGCACCTCAGAGTGACGGTCTGAGACTGAAGGCTTGAGGCCTGGCTTTCTCAGCGCGGGGCGGGCTGCTAAGGTCCGCCCATGTCCTGGTCCTTCCTGCTCACCTCGCTCATCGTCGTCGCCTCGCCCGGCACCGGCGTGCTCTACACGCTGGCTGCGGCGCTGACGCGCGGCTCGCGCGCCAGCCTGGCCGCCGCCTTGGGCTGCACGCTCGGGATCGTGCCGCATATGTGTGCTGCGATGCTGGGGCTCGCCGCCGTGCTGCACACCAGCGCGCTCGCCTTCTCCGCGCTGAAATGGGGCGGTGTCGCTTATCTGCTCTGCATGTCCTGGCAGGCGCTGCGCGAGAGCGGGGCGCTGGCGGTCGAGGGCGGCATCAGCGAGCGTTCCAGCGGCCGCGTCATCGTCACAGGCTTTCTGATCAACATCCTCAATCCAAAGCTGTCGATCTTCTTCCTCGCCTTCCTGCCGCAATTCATCGCCGCGGACGAGGCCCATGTGCTGGCGCGCATGCTGGAATTGAGCGGTGCCTTCATGGCGATCACGTTCGCGGTGTTCGTCGTCTACGGTCTCTGTGCGGCCTCGGTACGCGAGCACGTCATCTCCCGCCCCCGCGTCATGGCCTGGCTGCGCCGCAGTTTTGCGGCAGGTTTTGCCGCGCTCGGCGCCAAGCTGGCGTTTGCGGAGCGGTAGTCTCCGGCCAATAAAAAAGCGGGCCTCATGCCCGCCACAACCCTCTTCCCGACGCCCGGGCGGAGCGAGGCTCCACCCGGGCAAAGAACAAGCCTCGTTACTTCTTCTTCGCCTTCTTGGCCTTTTTCGCCTTCTTCTTCGTCGCCTTCTTCGCTTTCTTAGCCATAGGATCCTCTTAAGGGTTAATGGTGAAACGCGACACGAGGGATGCTCGGCGGAGGGCCAGCCTCGCAACATCCTCGACGACAAACTCAGCAGATTCGCAGCTTCCTGCCCCGCACTGTCACATCGGCGTCATCGCGTTATCCACAGCTCAGATGCATTTTTGGGTGATTTTGACGCGCGAATCCGCTTTCGCCGCGGATCCGCTGGCAGAAGTGTTTGCTTAACGATGCCGGAATCCGTTCGCGGGATTCATCAATCCAAAACCAACGCCCGAGTTTGCGCGATTGCGGTGAGACTCCATTAAGCGCGTCGCGCGCATGGTCCTCCGCAAGACACGGGGGCGGGTATGTACGGACGTTTGCCAAACGAAGAGGGCGGGACCAGGCGCGTCCCGCAGTCGCCATGCTGAGCGTGCCGACACTCTGGACCGTCATCGTCATCAATTTCCTGGCGCTCGGCCTGGTCTGGGCCTATGTGGCGCGCGCCTATCCCAAATTCGAGGCGGCGCGGTACTGGACGGCGGCCGCGGTGCTGGCCGCATCGGGCGCGGCGATCTCGATGCTGCGCGACGTGATGGACCCGTGCTTTCCGCTGATCGGCGGCGGCGGCGTGATGATCTTTTCGTCGTGGCTCGCCTGCATGGGTGTGGCGCGGTTCTATCACCGGCCGGTATCCTGGGCGGCGGCGATCACCAATTCGCTGTTCTGCACCGCCGGTCTTGCGTTCTTTCTGGTCGTCGCCGACAACATGCCGATGCGGGTCGTGATCTACTCGCTGGCTCAATCGACGCCGATCGTGCTGACGCTGCCGCTGCTGCTCGGCCAGCAGAACGGGCGGGAAAATCCCGGCGCCCGGCTCGCCGCGATCGTGGGATTTCTGCTTCTGTCCATTCACGCCGTCCGCTCCGGCGCGGCACTGTTCGGCTATGGCGGCGCCATCACGGCGATCAACTTCAACGGCTTGCAGTCGCTGATGATCCTGCTCCTGGTGTTTCTGGCCATGGGCTGGAATTTCGCCTGCCTGCTGATGGCGATCGAGCGGCTGCGCAACGAGGTCGCCGATCTCGCGCTGCTCGACGATCTCACCGGCGTCGCCAATCGGCGGCATCTGTTGCAGCGCCTGACCGAGGAATGCGCCCGCTCCGAGCGCAGCGGCGCGCCGTTCTCGCTGCTGGTGATCGATCTCGACGGCTTCAAGGCCATCAACGACACCCACGGCCATGCCGCCGGCGATGCCTGCCTGAAGCACTTCACCCTGATGGCGCAGACCCGCCTGCGGCCCGGCGACATGCTCGCCCGCACCGGCGGCGACGAGTTCTGCGTCGTGCTGCCGTCCTCGTCCTTGCGCGAGGCCGCCGCGATCGCCCGCCGCGTGCTCGAGGTCTGCCGCCAGGATGCCGAGGCCTGCACCGGCAGCGAGATCCCGATCGCGATCTCGATCGGCGTCGCGCAGTGGGATCGCGGCATCGGCGCATTCCCGGACCGCCTGATGGCCAATGCCGACCACGCCCTCTATGCCGCCAAGAAGAACGGCAAGAACGACTTTGCCGTCTACGATCCGGTGCCGCCGCTGTCGCCTGAGCCGATCGGCCGGGACCAGAGCCAGCGCACGTTCGCGTAAGGCCGTGCTACATCAGCGGCGGTGATGGGATATCGCATGATGATTGCTCGCCTGCCCGCGGTCGCCCTGGCCGCCCTCCTTTTGATCGCCCCTGCCACTGCCGAGGACGCCGAGCTCGCAAAGCTGGCGCGTGCCTCCGGCTCGCCCGAGATAGCCGGCCTGAAGATGGTCTGGCTGGCGCCATGGGGTGACGTCCGCAATGCAAGACCCTGGCGCAACATCATCGTGCACCAGACCGAAGGACCGGCGGGCTCGGCGCGCGGCGGCGCGGCGGAGCAGGCTAAGAACCCGGCCCGCCGCGGCGTCACGGTGTGGGTCGAGACCGATGGCACGGTCTATTGGGCGGTCGCGGAAAACCTGGTGCCGACCCATGGCGACGGCGCCAACCGCAACGACAACAAGTACATCGACAACGGCGCGACCTATCGGCAGGTGGTGCGCGACAATTCGATCGGCGTCGAGTTCGCCGGCAATTATCCCGACGTCGCCGCAGGTCCAACCGAGGCGCAGGTCGCAGCCTGGAAGATCCTCGTGAAGGTGCTGCGCACGCGCTACGACATCCCCCTCGACCGCGTCTACGCCCACAACTGGATCGATTACAAGGACGCGCGCTATTGCGAAGGCTGCTGGCTCGCGACCCTGGCGCGGATGTGGGGGGAGTAGACGGCATTCGGGCAACCGGTGGCCGAAGCCGCCGGCGCCGAATGACCGACGTGAACGAGACACCCTCCGTTCAGGATCGTAAGTTCACACCGGCTGCGACATCCAGCCGAACAGTCGCCGCATCAGGCCCGGCCGCCCCGGCAATTCCGGCGGCTCGTCCGCGGCCAGCACGCGTTTGAAGAAGTAGTCCAGGAACACCATGTCGTTCGGCTCGGTGACGGTGAAGGACTCCTCGCCGAAGAACACGCTGTAGCTATAGAAGAACGGCCCCATCAGCGGGATCGTCGCTGTACCTGCATAGTCCTTGGAGATCACGAACTCCGACGGCTCGAGTCCGTGCTCGCGCATCGCTTGCTCGACCAGCGGCAGCTTGCGCATGAACTGGGCTGAGAAGCCGCCGACGGTGGATTGCAGGATGATCGACACGGTGTCCGTCCTATCGATGCTGTCGGTCCCATCATTTACGTCGGTCGACCGGCAGCGTGGGTTCATGGTGGGCTGGTCCTACGTCGGACGAGGGACGGGGATTGTGATGTCGCGCATGACAGCCACGACCAAAGCTGTCATCGCCCGGTTCAACCGGGCGATCCAGTATTCCAGAGGCGGGCAGGCGGGCGTTGAAGATCTCGCTCTTGCCATGAGCGCCGCGGCGTACTGGATGCCCCGCCCCCGTGCGCAATGCGCACCAGGCGGGGCATGACACCGAGAGGGGGCCGCGCCGTGCCTTATTCGAACTGAACATCGCCTAGCCAACAAAAAAGCCGGCGTTGCCGCCGGCTTTCTGTCTTTCGATCCGCCAATCTCTCTTCGCGGCGAAGCCCGCTTAGTGCGCGGCTTCTAGCGCGGCCTGTTCGGCCCTTGCGATCGTGCCCTTGACCGCGGACTGCACCTTCTCGAAGGCGCGGACCTCGATCTGGCGGACGCGCTCGCGCGACACGCCGAACTCGGCGGCGAGGTCTTCCAGCGTCATCGGCTCATCGGCGAGGCGGCGGGCCTCGAAGATGCGGCGTTCGCGCGGGTTGAGCACGCCCATCGCGCCATTCAGCGCGTCACGGCGTTCGTCATATTCCTCGTGCTCTGCCAGCATGGCTTCCTGGTTCGGCGTGTTGTCGACCAGCCAGTCCTGCCATTCGCCGGCTTCGCCGTCGTCGCGGATCGGTGCGTTGAGCGACGCGTCGCCACCGAGGCGGCGGTTCATGTCGATCACGTCCTGATCGGTGACGCCGAGGCGTTTGGCAATGATCTTGACCTGGTCGGGGCGCAGATCGCCTTCGTCCAGCGCGTTGATCTTGCTCTTCGCCTTGCGCAGGTTGAAGAACAGCTTCTTCTGGTTCGCGGTGGTGCCCATCTTCACGAGCGACCAGGAACGCAGGATGTACTCTTGAATCGACGCCTTGATCCACCACATGGCGTAGGTGGCGAGACGAAAGCCCTTCTCGGGTTCGAAACGCTTCACCGCCTGCATCAGGCCGACATTGCCTTCCGAGACGACCTCGGAGATCGGCAGGCCGTAGCCGCGATAGCCCATGGCGATCTTGGCCACGAGGCGGAGATGGCTGGTGACGAGTTGGTGCGCCGCGTCGCGATCGTCATGCTCGCGCCAACGCTTGGCGAGCATGTATTCCTGCTGGGGTTCCAGCATCGGGAACTTGCGGATCTCGGCGAGGTAGCGAGATAGGCCGGATTCTCCATTGAGGACCGGCAAAGCAGCGGTACGGGCCATAGTGCGCCCTCCAAAGGTTCAGGCCCCCGATAGCGGCGGGCCAGGCAGACGACCGCTGTGTCAAAGCCGGTCGGGCTGCGATGTTCCGCGTTGGTCATTTCCAACGCAGGCGCAATATACCCTATCGGGGGGCAAAAAGGGAAGGATTGCTGACGTCACGTCCCCGTGTGGCAGCTATAATCTTTTGTAATGTAACGCTTTTCTTAAAGGGCCTGCGTCATAGCGCCGCCTTCAGGGCGCTTTGAAGGAGAAGCAAATCCTCCGGCAGAGGCGCCTCCAAGTGCAGTAATTCTCCTGTCCGCGGGTGCTGCAATACCAGCAGGTAAGCATGTAAGGCCTGCCGTCCAAGTGCGGCGAGGGCGGCTTGCGACTTGGGGCCGAGCTGGTTGGCCTTGGTCTTGAAATGCGGGCCATAGACGGCATCGCCCATCAGGGGATGGCCGATATGGGCGAGGTGGACCCGGATCTGGTGGGTGCGCCCGGTCTCGAGCTCGCAGGCGAGCAGCGTCGCGATCGGCTTGCCGTCGCGGCCGTTAAAACTTTCCAGAATCTCCCAATGCGTCACGGCCTCGCGGCCGCCCTGACGTACCGCCATCTTCTCGCGCGCATACGGATGGCGGTCGATCGGCGCATCGACGGTGCCGCGATGCCGGCCCGGCACACCCCAGGCAAAGGCCATGTAGCCGCGCCGCATCTCGCCGGTGCGGCCATGATCGGCGAATTGCGCGGATAGCGAGGCGTGGGCCATGTCGTTCTTGGCGACCACCATCAGCCCTGTCGTGTCCTTGTCGAGCCGGTGCACGATGCCGGGCCGGCGTACCCCGCCGATGCCCGACAGCGAAGAACCGCAATGGGCGATCAACGCATTCACCAGCGTGCCGGTCTCGTGGCCGGCGGCAGGATGCACCACCAGCCCCTTCGGCTTGTTGAGAACGACGATGTCGTCGTCCTCGAACACGATGTCGAGGGCGATCTCCTCCCCCTTCGGCTCCGGCGCAGCCGCCTCCGGCACGTCGATTATGATCGTATCGCCGGGACTTACATGATAAGCGGGATCGCGGACCGCGGAGGCCTTCAGGTGTACTGCGCCCGCCAGGATCAGGGCTTTCAGCCTCGATCGCGACAGGTCGGTGAGGCGCGCCGCCAGCACGCGGTCGAGCCGGGCCGAGCCCTCGTCACCGGCGACGACAACCTCCAACCTTTGCGCAGAGCCAAGACTTTCCATGACGACGTCTGATACCGCTGTTCCCGAACCGACCCCCGAGCAGGCCGCGCTGTTCGCGCGGGTGCGGCGGATGATGCTGATCGCGGGGTTGACCACGGCGCTGGCGATCTGCGCCGTTTTGATCGCGGTGGGCTACCGCCTTTTCAAGTCGGAGGGAAGGGCGGCTGAACCCGGCGGCGACGTCACCGCCATCTTGCCCAAGGGCGCCAGGATCGTCTCGACCGGGGTCGCCGGCGACCGCCTCGTGGTCACGCTGGATCTCGGCGGGGTCATCGAGATCCGGACCTTCGACGCCCATACCCTGAAGCCGGCCGGACGGCTGAAATTCGCCAATGAGCCGTAAAAGGCCCGTCGGGGTCCTTGCGGCGGACAAATTTCGAGGCTATTGGCTAGCCCTCACGCTCCCTTCGTCTAGCGGTTAGGACGCGGCCCTCTCAAGGCTGAAACAGGGGTTCGATTCCCCTAGGGAGCGCCAGATCCGCGATATTCCACGACTTTTTTCTGCGACCCCATCCGACGGCCTCCCCGTCGGGCCGCGCGATCTCGCTCGGTCATAGGTTGCGCCGCCGCAGCGTCGACGCCGATGCTGCGATCGAGTGAACCCACCCTATCGTTCACTCCGGCGCAAAGTAAGCCACATCGCGCCGTCGCCGCCGCGCGATGGTTGCATGACAAGCGCGTGGCTCGGGCTCCCCCACGCCTGTTTGAGCGGCGATCCCGAGAGGAGTCCTGGCCGCAAGTTCAGTGATGCGCCGAAACGCTCCTGACCGTCTCGGTGAGCATATCACCGGACGCGGAACGGCTGACGTCACCCAGGCTGATGATGCCGACCATCCGCTTGCTCTTGTTGATTACCGGCAGCCTGCGGACCTGCAGCTTCTCCATGTGATGCATCGCCTTGGCGAGGTCATCGTCCTCGCGGCAGCAATGGATGCCCTCGGTCATCACGTCGCGCGCCGTCGTGCGGCCGGCATCGAAGCTGTGGCTCGCGAGCCCTTTGCAGACGATATCGCGGTCGGTCACCATTCCGACCAGCTTGTCATCCTCGCCGATCGGAATGCAGCCGATGTCATGCGCCCGCATCAGTTTGGCAAGCTCGGTGATTGGGGTGTTGGGGCTGACCCAGTCGACACCCTTGTGCATCACGTCTTTGACTTTCATGGCGAGCCTCCGTTCTTGGGTTTCAAGTGCGTTGATGCAATGCAGCTGCACCCCCAATCGAACTCCGACTAGACAAGCGCAAACACTCTCGCCGCCACCCTGTGGAACAAGTATGACGGAGACCTCGCGGTCAGAGTTCCCGCCCAAGGTCGCAACGGCAATGGGCGGCCTACAGATCCTCAGTCATGCGCGCTGAAGCGTCCGTGCGGTGCGTTGGCCGTCAGGCGCGCAAACTGCGCGTGACCCATATGGAGCAGCGTTTCATGATCGCCGGCTTCCATATAGATGTCTGGCTGTGCCTCGATGCTGTCGTCGACGATCATTTCCAATCCGTAGCATTTGCCGACGGCGGGAACCGCACCGTGTGCACAGTCGCTGAACAGCCGATTGACCTCGGTCTCATTGGCCATGTGGACATTGTCGCCGAGGCTCGTCCTCAGGTCCGACAGGCGGAGGTGATGCGATGCGGGCAAGATGGCCAGCATATATCCGCCGTCGCGCCGCAACACGATGCCCTTGGCGAGGCGGTCGCCCGAGATATGGCAGGCCTCGGCCGTTCGAGCGGATGTCATGCTGAGTTCGTGCGGGATCACCTCGTACTGGATGTTCTCAGCGGCGAAGTATTTCTGGAGCGTGGGAGCAATGGCCATGGCATCACCTCCGATGCGGAATGCGAACCATCCACCGTGAGGTCGACCACTCTCGCCATACGATGGGCGGCTGCCTGATTGTAGGCCCAACATAAGTCTTCCATCAGCAAGCTGCAATTCGTCGTCGTTGACCAACTCCATGGCGAGATAGTCGGTATGCGCGTGCTGTCGGTGGTAGAGAGTACGCGAGCGCCGCAATGCGCTTCTTCTTCCGAATGGGTTCTGGCTGCTCTTCGTCCGAGCATATGCGAGATCACATGAGGTGGAGAGGTGCCGTTGAAGTTATATAGCGATTTCAATTACATAAAAGCTCTCAATCTATTCTGAGTGGCCCGCCAAGTCTGACGATGTCGTTCGATCGCTGATTTAGCGCCGGCTGCATCAGCCGAGCTTGCCGCCTTGAGCTGTTTCGAATTGCCCCTTTGCGCCGTCCTGCGATCTTTTTGACCGAGTTTCGAGCGTCCGCGTCCCCCACTTTGAGGCGGAGTCGCGACCGCGAATCAAGCGGCGGGCGTCCCTCATTTCCACTATAATCAAGCCATGACGATCGGGATTACCGGACCCGAACGGAAGGTACCAAGGCAAAGTGCCGTGGTCGGGCTCATTGTTGCGGCCGTCCTCATCGGGATTTGCCTGTTCCTGCTCGGGCTCGCGAGCGACTTCCTGGTCGACTGGCTGTGGTTTTCCTCGATCGGTTATCTGCAGGTTTTTTGGACGACGATCGGCGCCAAAGCTGTCGTCTTTCTTGCGGTCTGGACCGGAACCACCGTCGTACTTTGGTTGAACGGATGGTTTGCCCTGCGCTTTGCCCGACGGCAGTCGACACAGCTTGTCGCCGCGTCGGTGTGGGACTTCGCGGGCAGCGCGCCGCCAGATCTGCGTGCGCTTGTACGCGATCGACTGCCGTGGCCCCGGTCGATCGCAGGCGGGGCAGCTTTGCTCGCTCTGCTTGTCGCCGCCGCAAAAGTCGGCAATTGGGGCGTCTTCTTGCGGTTTGTCTATCAGGTGCCCTATGGCGCAGACGATCCGCTCTACAACAAGGACATCGGCTTCTATCTCTTCTCGCTGCCCGCCTACATCCTCATCAAGAACTGGATGATGCTCGCGCTCGTTCTAAGCGCGCTTTTCGCCGCGGCGATCTACTGGGTGCACGGCGATATCGAATACGGCAGTCATCGCCGATCAATGTCTTCGACGGTGATTGCCCACGGCTCGGCGCTGCTCGGTCTTCTCTTTGCGGTAAAGGCCTGGTCCTACGGTCTTGATCGCTATCTACTGCTCTACGGCGATAACGGCGTGGTCGTCGGCGCAAGCTACACCGATGTCCACGTGGGGCTGCCGGCCTTGTGGTTGATGATCGGACTTTCGGTCATCGCGGCGTTCGCCGCGGGGGCAAACCTGCGGGTGCGCACCTACCGGCTTCCTGCCGTTGCGTTCCTGCTTGTCGTGATCGGGTCTTTCGCGCTGTCAGGTGTAATCCCCTTGCTGTTCGAGCAGTTCTTCGTCAAGCCAAGCGAATTGGAGCTGGAAAGGCCCTATATCCAACGCAACATCGCGCTTACCCGGCAGGCATACAATCTCGATCAGATCGCAGCCAAGCCGTTTGCCGCCGAACAGAAGCTTAGCTTCAAGACGCTCGACGCCAACAAGGCGACGATCGACAATATCAGGTTGTGGGACTGGCTGCCCTTGTCGGACACCTACGCGCAGTTGCAGGAGATCCGCACTTACTACAAATTCCACGATCTTGACGTCGATCGCTACTGGCTCGATGGCTCCTACCAAAGCGTAATGCTCTCGGCTCGCGAACTGCGGCCCTCCTTGCTGCCGCCGAATGCCCAGACGTGGGTCAATCGACACGTGCTGTTTACGCACGGCACCGGCGCGGTGATGAGTCCGGTCACGCGCAAGAACTCCGAAGGGCTGCCCTTCTTCTATTTGCGCGACATACCTCCTGTGGCGGACGGAGGCCCCCAGATCAATGAACCGCGCATCTACTACGGCGAGGAGCCCGACAGCTACGTCATCGTCAAGGGGAGCGCACCTGAGTTCGATTAT
The DNA here is from genome assembly GCF_006658635.1 of Bradyrhizobium sp. UNPA324. NCBI lineage: Bacteria > Pseudomonadati > Pseudomonadota > Alphaproteobacteria > Hyphomicrobiales > Nitrobacteraceae > Bradyrhizobium > Bradyrhizobium sp. UNPA324. The sequence continues at coordinate 7,023,614 of NZ_LFJD01000004.1, read as the reverse complement.
CCGAAGGGGAAAGACAATTCCTACGCGGCTTATGAGGGTACCGGTGGCGTTCCGATAGGAGCGATGGTGTGGAGAGGCCTATTTGCTTACTACTTCAACGATCCTAACCTGCTGCTCTCAAGCTACATCACCACCGACAGCCGGATCATGATCCGCCGCAATATCCAGGAAAGGGTACGAACGATCGCTCCGTTCCTGAGGCTCGATCACGATCCTTATCTGGTCATCAGCAATGGGCGGATGTTCTGGATGCAGGACGCCTACACGGTGAGTTCCTACTTCCCCTCCGCGCAGCCGGCGCAAGCCCAAGATATCAACTACATTCGCAATTCAGTGAAGGTCATCATCGATGCCTATAACGGGACCGTCGACTTCTATCTGATGGACACTGGCGATCCGGTTGCCGCGACCTACCGGCGTATCTTTCCGAATTTGTTAAAGCCATTCTCGGCCATGCCGACGGATCTGCGGAGGCACATTCGCTATCCGGAGGACCTGTTCCTGATTCAGGCGCAGCTCTATCAGAGCTATCACATGGAGGCGGCCGACGTTTTCTATAACCGGGAAGATCTCTGGCAGTTCCCGCGCCAGCCGGGCGGCGGCGGCGTTGCGACGATGGCCCCATATTACATCATCATGCGGCTGCCCGGCGAGCCGCAGGCCGAGTTCTTCCTCATGCTTCCCATGGTGCCTAGCCGCCGCGACAATATGATCGCGTGGCTCGCCGCGCGTTGCGACGCGCCCGACTATGGCAAGCTGATCGTCTACGAGTTTCCCAAGGAGAAGCTCGTCTATGGACCGTTCCAGATCGAAGCGCGGATCAATCAGAGCACCGAGATATCCCAACAAATCACGCTGTGGAACCAGATGGGTTCGCGGGTGATACGCGGTGCGAACTTGCTTGTGATCCCGATCGAGAACTCGATCCTTTATGTAACGCCGCTCTATCTGCGAGCGGAGCAAGGGCACCTGCCGGAGCTGAAACGTGTTATCGCAGCCTACGGTGAACATGTGGTGATGAAGGAGACGCTCGGCGAGGCCTTGTCGGCACTCTTCATCGAGCCTAGCGCGGTGGGGCCGGTCTCGAGCCCGAAGGAGGAAATGCCTGTCACTCGCCCGTCGGCAAGTCAGGCCCGGGAGACGCTCGACCGCTATAATCAGGCCGTTGAACGATTGAGGTCCGGCGACTGGAAAGGCTTTGGCACGCAGTTCGACGCAATGCGCGAGCTCCTGGAGGAAATGAACCGACACTCCGTCGACCGCTAGGGCCTCAACGGCTTGAGTTTAGCCCGGTCTCCAACCCGGAAATTGCGTACGCGGCACGGCGCGTGAGCTCCGCTCAAAATCAGATCGCGACTTCAACAACATAAGAGTTCGCAGTTCTATTCTGAGTGGTGCGCCATTTGCGTACAAAACCACGAACCCTCTTTTCCGGCTGACAGCTGGCGATAACGGCTTGCTCAAGCGCCGTTTTTGAGCCGTGAATGCGGATGACGCGGTCATCAACCTCGACGGCATCAATTCGCGAGGGTCATATGACAGAACTCGTGCCATTGTTTCCGAGGCAGGCCGTTCCACCTCTTCACGTTGACCTCGCCGGCGACGGCGTCTTTGAGGGTTATCTCGTCCCAGGCGACGTCATGCTTGCTCAAAAAATTGCCATGGAGACGGATGAGCTTGGCGCACTGGCGGTCGCGCATCGAGTGGCACCGGTGGTGAGGCGCGTTGGTCCGGCGCAGTCGTGGACCTGATCGCGGTAAGGGCAGGAATGGCCATGTGCCGAACGTTACCAGCCATTTTGTCAGCGGTACTCGCCGGCATTGCCATCGCGAATGGGTCGATCGCTTCAGGCGCCGAAGCCCCGCCGCTGCAGCTTGAAGACAAGATCCCGCTTGGCGATGTGCGCGGCCGGATCGATCACATGGCAGTCGATCTAGCCCGACATCGCCTGTTCATCGCAGCGCTCGGCAACGACAGCTTGGCCGTGGTTGATCTGGCCTCCAAACGGCTGGATCGCCTCATCGGCGGACTTCCGGAGCCCCAAGGCGTCGCTTACGACAGGGCAACTGACACGCTCTACGTTGCAAATGCGGGCGACGGATCGGTAAGGTTCTTCAACAATGGTGATCTCTCAGCTGTCGGACAGATCGAGCTTGGCAGCGATGCAGACAATATACGTATCGACTCGAGGGCAGGGCAGGTATTCGTCGGCCACGGCGACGGGGCACTGGCTGTCATCGATGCTCCCACGCGCAGCAGGACCGCAGATGTGCCATTGAAGGCTCATCCGGAGAGCTTCCAGCTGGACGCCGCGCGAATCTTCGTCAATGTGCCCAGGGCTGGCACCATCGACGTCATTGACCGCATCTCGCGTCAGAAGATCGCATCTTGGCCCACCGAAGGACGGAGTGCCAATTTTGCAATGATGCTCGATGAAGCCCGTCAGCATCTTCTTGTTGCGTTTCGGCGGCCTGCAGAGCTTGGAGTGTTCTCTTTGAACGATGGAGCTCTTGTCGGGACAGTGTCCACCTGCGGCGACGTTGATGATCTATTCCTCGATTCCAAGCGCAATCGGATCTACATCAGTTGCGGTGATGGCTTTGTCGACGTGCTCGCCGTGGATGGCGACACCTATCGGCAAATTGATCGCATGTCGACCGCAGCTGGTGCAAGAACGTCACTTTTTGTGCCTGAACTTGATCGTCTGCTGGTGGCCGCTCCGGCCAAAGCGGATAGCGGAGCTGCAATCTTTGTCTTTCGCCCGTCGCCATGAGGAGGGCACTGACCATGCTTGCCGGAGATTCGGCGTTGGTGCGATACGTCGCGGTATCCTTAATCGCTCTTGCCGGCAGTGTGTACTCTGGACCAGCTCTCGCATATCGGCCTTTTGACGGCACCGATGCGGCTGTCGCCGCACCGGGCGAGCTTGAGGTCGAATTGCAGCCAGCGGGCGTTCAACGTGAGCAAGGTACGCACACGCTCATTGCGCCATGGACCGTCCTGAACATCGGATTGAGCGAAGGATGGGAGGCGGTCTTCGAAGGACGAGGTGAAACGCCTCTCTCACCGTCCGGTCCGACCGAACTCATCGATGCCGGCGCGTTCCTCAAGCATGTCGTGATACCCGGGAGCCTTCAGGAAAAGACCGGGCCGAGCGTGGCGACGGAATTCGGCGTGCTTCTGCCGGACAGCACGGGCAATAGCGGGGCTGGCCTGAGTTGGGCGGGGATCGTCTCGCAGCGCTGGGATTGGGGCACGGTTCACTTCAACGTGGAAACCTTGCTGACGCGGGAGCACCGCGCCGATGTGTTCGTTGGGACCATCATCGAAGGGCCGACGAAATGGAAGGTGCGACCGGTCGCAGAAGTCTTTTACGAGAAGGAGTTCGGCTTGGAGGAGACCGTCTCGGGATTGGTCGGCTTAATCTGGCAGGTTAGCGACAAGCTATCCTTCGATGTGGCGTACCGCCACGCAGTCATCAACGCTCATCCGCTCAACGAAATTCGTGCCGGGCTGACCTTCGCTGTTCCTCTTCGGTTCGAAGGAGCCCACAACCGGTGATCGATCGAGGCCACGCACTCGAGTGGCTACGAATCCACGGCGTCCTGCTTCAGGACGACGTGATGCCTTGTGCATGCTGGTGCTGATCGGTGCGGCGCCGGAAGGCAGGAGCTACACCGCGGCTGACGATTGCAACCAGACTGCAGGCCGTCGAAGTTGCCGCGGCTCTCGATGCAACAAATGAGCGGAGGCGCGTCATTCGGCGCGGTTCGGGGCAATGGCGATGAAACGCCCCCGCTATGCAAACATCGCCTTGGCCAGCACAACGATGCCAATGATGCATGCGAAGACGATGAGGTGAATAGCCTTGAAGATAGCCGGCTTCATCTTATTCAGAAAATGCAGCGTCATCGCGGTGATGAAGCAAACGAGAACAATGGCGGCGAGCACAATCTTGACCAGCAACAGGCGCCCGAAGCTGCTTTGGCATCGTCGAAAGGTTCGGGAAATGGGCCCGCAACATGAGGACGCCAGTCGCATAGAGCAAGACGATCACGACCGGCATGAATGTCCGGGCGCGCTCAATGATGCCGGCTTCAATTTCCATCATCACCTTGCTTGACAGGCGCTTGTGCAGGGATTCGAGGATCAGCACCTCGAAGATCACGACCCCGCCAAAGGTCACGGCACTCAGAAGGTGGATGGTCTGGATGACGAGATAATACTCGTTCGAGAAGGCGCTCATCCTTGTCCCTACTCTGGGTTTCAAGCTGCCGTCGCATCTCGAACCGGGCAGCCCCAAGGCGTCCCTATCGGGAGTCACGCGCGCTTGTGGTCCCGCGTGACCCAGACGGCGGCACTCGATCAGGCCGCTCCGTGGCGCTCGAACCTCGGGAACAGCACGTTGTTCTCAAGATGGATATGCTCCATGACATCATCAACCAACTTGGCCGTCCCGCCATAGAGCGCCGTCCACGAGCGACATGCGCCCTTGGGCAGCGCGAAGCCCTTCGCAAGGCTCTCCAGGCGGCGCAGGAGTTCGCCATGCCGATCGTGATCATCCCGCATTTGCGAGATCGGGAGCTGATTGCCGGCAGCATCCTGTTGCTGCATCAACGGGAAGAGTTCTGCCTCTTCCTTCTGCATGTGCTCCTCCAGCTCGGCCTGGATGGCCTCCAGCGTGTCGGCAAGTCCCTGCGGCACCTCGGGATGACCGGCGTGGACAGCCTCGACTTTCCGGGCCAGGCGCGCAAGCTCCGGCAGTTCGCGCCGATGCGTCTCGTGATAGCGGGTCAGGATGTGATCGATCAGCGCGCTGGTTGCTTCGGGCGCCGAACCGGATTTCCGTGGATCGAGCGCGTCGAGCGCCTCCTCTACGGCTGCAATGTCCAGAGCGCGCTTGCGGACGGCTTCGGCCAAGAGCACGTCGCCGCCGCAACAGAAGTCGAGCTTGAACCGCCGGAACACCGCGGTCGCACCGGGCAATGTCGCGGCGATTTCTCCGACGGTACGATTTCGAAGCGAGGCTTCAGTCGTCATTGTTCAGGTCCTTTCCGATCCCGATACGGCGCTTCCGGACGGAGGCGTTCTCGCTTCCCGAACGCGAAGTCCCGCTTGCTGCGGTTGTATTGACGAGATCCGTCATACAGCTCGTCCGTCACGTCCGCCGATAAGATGTATTTTATATCGATGTTAATCGAGGGCAACAGAAACATAATGCCTCGGTCCGGACGTCATGAGTTGTGTCGGCGTGCAAAGACTTGCGAGGCGCAAGTAGTTGTGCACGCCATTTCACGAGACTTTCGGCTACGGGGACCTGACCGCGGCAAGGCCGCGCTCCAGATCGGCGATCAGATCGGCCTCCGCTTCAAGACCGACCGAGAGGCGGATCAGGCTGTCGCTGATGCCGGCAGCCCGCCGCGCCTCCGGGCCCATACCGGCATGCGTCATCGTTGCCGGGTGCGCAACCAGGCTCTCGACGCCGCCGAGCGACTCGGCCAGCGTGAAGACATCAACTGCCTCGACGAAGCGGCGCACGGCGTACGTGCCGCCCGCCAGTTCAAAGCTCAACATGGCGCCGAAACCGCTTTGCTGGACCGACGCGATGGCGTGCGCTGGATCGGAGTCGAGGCCCGGATAGTGGACCGCTGCAACAAGCGGATGTCGGGCCAAGAACTGTGCCACGGCCATGGCGTTGGCTTGCTGGCGCTCGATCCGTGGAAAGAGCGTCCGCAGGCCGCGTAGCGTCAGGTGCGCATCGAATGGCGATCCCGTCGTGCCAGCGATGTTGGCCCAGGCGGACAGCGCCTCCACATCGGACGAGGCAGCGGCAATGACCGCGCCTCCGACCACGTCGGAATGTCCATTGAGATATTTTGTCGTCGAATGAATGACGAAATCCGCACCAAGCGCGATGGGTTGCTGCAGGGCGGGAGACAGGAATGTGTTGTCGACCGCGATCTTAGCGCCTGTTTCCCTGGCGCGTGCGGCGATCGCGCGAATATCGACCACCCGCATTAGCGGATTGCTCGGGGTCTCGATCAGCACGAGCTTCGGCTTCCGGCGGAGCGCGGTTGTAAGCGCCGGCTCGTTACCCTGGTCGACAAATGCGAGATCGAACTGCTTGCGGTCGCGCCGCGCGGAAAGCAGCCGATAGGTTCCACCGTAGCAGTCGTGCGGCGCGACCACAAGATCACCCGGCCGCAGTAGCGACAGCACGAGATCGACCGCTGCCATCCCGGAGGATGTCACGACCGCGCCGGCGCCGCCCTCGAGCTTGGCAATCGTTTCAGCCAACAGATCGCGGGTCGGATTGGCGGTTCGCGTGTACTCGTAGCCAAGGTTCCGCTCGAATCCCTCAAACGCAAAGGTGCTCGTCAGATAGAGCGGGGGCGCGACGGCCCTGAACGCGCGATCTGCGGCGACGCCGTTCGCCGCCGCCACGGTGCGCGGATCCTTTGTCTTTCCCACCGTCGACATCTCCAGAAGCCTCGTTGGCTATCACTACTGCAGTTGGCCGCGCGAAGGTAGGGCACCATCACTTGTTCCGCGCCGCTCGCGGCCTGTCACCTTCTCGCCGAGGCATCGCTCACAAGCGTTCGCCCCTTGCTCGAGCCGTCCATGCGTGTCTGTGCGGATCCGTCAGGCCGCCAGGCCCTGGGCGTCGAACACTCCCTCGAATAGAACCGTCGACAGATAGCGTTCGCCGGAATCGGGCAGCACCACGACGATGGTCTTACCGGCATTCTCCGCACGCTGCGCCAGACGCGCTGCGACGGCGGTTGCGGCGCCGCTGGAAATCCCCGACAGAAGACCCTCTTCACGCGCCAGGCGCCGTGCGAACTCGATGGCCTCCTCGTTCGAGACCTGCTCGATCGCATCCACGAGCGACAGGTCGAGTACGTCGGGAACGAAGCCGGCGCCGAGCCCTTGGATCTTGTGAGGCCCAGGCTTGAGCGGCTGGTTGGCCAGCGTCTGGCTCAGCACCGGGCTGCCGGACGGCTCCACGGCCACCGACAGGATGCTCTTGCCACGGGTGCGCTTGATGTAGCGCGACACTCCGGTGATGGTGCCGCCGGTCCCGACACCGGAAACAAAAATGTCGATCGATCCTTCGGTGTCGTTCCAGATTTCAGGACCCGTCGTCTCCTCGTGGATTGAAGGATTGGCAGGATTATTGAACTGCTGCAGCAGCACATAGCGATCGGGATCCAACGCCACTAGCTCTTCGGCCCTAGCGATGGCGCCCGGCATGCCGCGCCCTCCGTCGGTGAGTATGAGTTTCGCACCGAAGGTCCTCAGCAATTTGCGACGTTCGATGCTCATGGTCTCGGGCATGGTCAATGTCAGCGGAATTCCGTGCGACGCGGCAACGAAGGCCAGCGCGATCCCGGTGTTGCCGCTGGTCGGCTCGATCAGCTCTTTGCCGGGACCGAGCAGGTTACGCCTTTCGGCATCCAGAACCATCGCCGCACCGATCCGGCACTTCACGGAATAGGCCGGGTTGCGCCCCTCGATTTTGGCGAGGACCGTGGCCTTGGCGTTGCCCACGACGTGATTGAGTCGAACCAGCGGGGTCCGGCCGATCGACCGCGCGTTATCCTCGAACCATCCAGCCATATGTCACTCCTTGTCTCACGGCGCCGATCCGTCCTCGTCAGCGGCCTTGCGCGGAATTACCCATGAATGGAGAAGCGGTGACATGACCGCGGCATCAGGCTCATTGCTCTCGAACAACCAGTGAGGTCACTTGGAATGGAGGCACTGTCGAAAGCCGTTGCGGGAGAATTCTGCATCCGCAGCGGGTGCTCTCGCTAGAATGGAATTCGATGACGAAGCGGCCGGAGCATCAAAGCCTGCGCGATCGCGATTCATGTCTTTGCGCTGAGACAACGATTTGAAGCCCTGACTTCATCTAGAGCATTGGCGCGCTCGCTTGTGGTCTGGCGGAGAAATCATGATGAAGAGTAAGGCTGAGCTGCCCCTTGTTTATTCATGCTCAGGCTGTTCGAGCGTTGCCCAAATGGCAAATGACGTCGCGGTACGTCTGGACCGAGCGGAAGAGGCGGAGATGTCCTGCATTGCCGGTGTTGGCGGCGACGTCGGCCCACTCGTAAGGATCGCAAAATCAGGCAGGCCGATTCTGGCGCTTGACGGCTGTTCTCTCCGTTGCGCCGCGCAATGCCTTGAGCGGCAAGGGGTGAGCCCGACCGCCCATCTCGTGCTGACGGACATCGGCATCAAAAAACGCTTTCACGCAGGATTTGATGAGGCCGAAGCGAGCGCGATCTATCACAGGGCAGTCGCCGAGCTGAGATCAATCGGGACGAGTTCGCTTTCAGATGCGGAAGCATCAGCGAAAAGGGGCGGCCCGGGACAGGATATCCCAGTCCGTGACGGTCCCCCGACATCGAAAGGCGTTCGGCACGTCATGGCGAAATAATCGCCTGCGCACCCGCAATAGTCGAAGGCGGCCTTCCGCCAGCCACCAGTGCGACTAGACTAGCCCCCGCGTATTTGGCGATCTCCTCGTATCCTGCCTCGGGTCGTCATGCCGTCAGCCGCCCGGACGGCGCAGCGCACTGGGGATCGGGCGATCACCGAAATCGATAGCGGACCTGCGAAGGACGCGCCCCGTCACATCCGTGCTCAGCCGCGCGCGGCGGCTGCGGTGGAAAAATGTGAGCCTAAATTCGCCGTCATGATCATCGATCCCGCGTTCGCAGACGCTCGTAATCGCGCCTTCGTGCATCAGGACCGGTACGGCGGCGGCCGAAACATTCAGGAGTTCGCCGATCAACTCAGCATCGACGTAGAACGTGGTATCGCTCCGCTGGACCATGCTGCGGGAGGGCGCAGGCGGATTCGCTTGATGGGGCCTATCCATCATCAGTATCTCCTTGCCGAGGTGCCCAATAAGATATATTACCAATATATCTTATTGTAGCGAGGTCAACCCATGACCATTCTGGCCCAACTGGAAAGCGGAGCGGAAGTGTGGCCCGTGCCGGCCGGACTTCCCAGCGCAAGGCTTCCCCCGAAGACCATGGCCAAACGCGCGGCCAAGACGCGGATAGCGCTCTCCACCGCCGAGCTCTCGTTCCGGATCTTCGCTATTTTTCGCGCGCATCCGCATATCAATAACGTACTGACGCACATTTCACGTGCGGATTGGGCGCAAGTCGAGCGAGCGCTCAATTCCATTCTCGATCCGGCGGCCGCAACCGGGCAGCTTTCACCGCTGGCGCAGAACATCATCGATCTGATGTGCGCCGAGCGCGGCATCACCGGGAAGATTCTCAAGCCCTGTTTCCACGCCGCCCTGGGCAAACTGCTCGAGCCGAAACGTGCAGAGCGGCTGATCGAACATATCGAGGCGCTGTATCGCGATCTCGAACGGAGAGCAGAACAGCCAGCGCCCGCGTCGCACGAGCTACCTAAGGAGCCGTCCATGACCGAACCAAACGCCGACGAACGCGTGATCAACGTTGCCGACATCGATCCAAAGTACCGTCACGCGATCCTCTTTCGCTTGTTCGAGCATCTTGCTTCGGATCAATCGCTTCAGATCGTCGTGGATCATGATCCCAGACGGCTCCGCCTGCAGCTTGAGGCGCAGCATGGCTCACGTTGCAACTGGTCGTATCTGGAGCGGGGACCGGACTTCTGGCGCGTGCGCCTGCGGCTGCTCCCACCCGAGGGAAAGGAGGCTTCGCGTTGAGCGATTCACATCACTATGTGCAGCCCGCCAATGAGGCGGAGCAGGTCTATCTTGAGTCGCTGATCCGCGAGGATTTCGCGCGGTGTCATCCGGGCGAGAACGCTGGAAGACGTCAAGCGCCGCGCTGTCTTTTCGAAGGAGGACAAGGGGCTGCTTCGGGATTGGATGGCGGTCGCTGCCGGCCGTGCCGCAGCCGATCGAGCCCACCCGCCGTTTCTGCAAGCTGCCGAATAGCGGATCGACCCATCAGGCCGCGGGCCGCACCCCAAAATCCCTCGGCCTGAGCATCAAGTCGGCGAGCGTGTACTTGTCGAGCACGGCATTGAACGCGTCCAGGCCCTCATGCAGAACGCCGCGCAAGCGGCAGCAGCGGGTGATAACACACGCGTTGTCGGCGCCGAAGCATTCGACCAGAGCAAAATCGGGCTCGGTGGCGCGAATCACCTCGCCCAGCTTGATCTTGTGCGGTGGTTTCGCCAGCGCCAGGCCGCCCGAGCGGCCTCGCACCGCGTTCAGATACCCGGCCCTGGTGAGCGTATTGGCGACCTTCATCAGATGAGCGCGGGAGATATTGTAAACGCCGGATACCTCTTCGATCGTGATCAAACGATCCTGCCTCGCCGCAGCGTACATCAGCAGCCGGAGGCAATAATCGGAAAAATTGGTCAAGCGCATGATTTGCTCCGGAGCATTGGCACAGGCGCACGTACAGAGATCGCAGCACGACAGTCACGCACAAAGATATATTGAATGTCCATGTTTCTCAAGTCGAGCCAACCGGCCATGCGATCACCCGAGGCTGCGCGTCAGGCGATGGAGCAACGCATTGAACCGTCGCTCGCCGCCTGGTGCGCTTCGTCGCAAGACGACGCAGGCTTTGCCTGCTATGCGGCAGGCCGCGTCGACTTCGCCCGCATCGGCAAGCTTTTGCAGAGCGTCGAGCAGCAGCAGGGCGACCTCCTGCTGCTCCTTGACGCTCTTGGCCTGGGCCGGGGTGGCGCCGGAAACGGGCAATTCTCGCATCATTGGAAGCCCAGATATTCCTTGGCGGTCGAACTCATCATGTCCGGCGTCCAGGGCGGATCATAGGTCAAGCTCACGTCAGCCCAATGGACGCCATCGACCGCCTCCTCGATAGGGGAGCTCGGAAACCCAAAGCCCGCGGTCATAAGCACCTCTGCCGCGATCAGTGCCGTTAGCGCAGTGGCGAAATAGCTCAGGGTCCATCGGGACAGGGATGCGCCGATCATGGCTGTGTGCCCACGCCTCCCGGATCGGAGGGAGCGACTGGCCGCTCCCTCCGAGGGGATCTTCAGGAAGGGATATTCAGGCTGCCTTGGCGAGCTTTCCGATCTCGACGCGCCATACCGTCGGACCGCTCTCAAGATATTTCCAGGAGAACTGCTTCGGATATTCGGCCTCCAACTGGTAGTACAGCGGCTTGGGGTCGTGATCGTTCACCAGAATGAACGCGCGGCCGACTACCAGCTCATTGACGAGCTGGAAAATCTTCTGGTGCCGTTGAGCCGGCGGTAGTGTGCGTACATCGACGATCGATGCGTCTCCGTTCGAGCTGGACATCCGTAAATTTCTCCTTCTGTCGCTCGCGAGCTTGATCGATCCATCGCCCGCGACCCGGCGGAAGATCGAAGGGCGGACGAACCACCCGTAAGAGAGCAAGTCGCCTTAGCCGTCACCAGGCTTAGAACTGAAGTGCTTGGCAAACTTGTTGGGCGCGCCATTCCACGCGTCAGCGTCGCCGGGTGGCTCACCCTTCTTGGTGATGTTCGGCCAGAGACCCGCGAATTTGCGATTGAGCTCGAACCAGTGGGATTCGGATGGAATGTCAGAGTCCGGGAAGATCGCCACGGCGGGACATTCGGGCACGCATACGCCGCAGTCGATGCACTCGTCGGGGTGGATGACCAGCATGTTCTCGCCGACGTAGAAGCAGTCAACGGGACAGAGCTCAACACAGTCCTTGTACTTGCATTTGATGCAATTGTCGGTGACGACGTGAGTCATCGCCCAGTCCTTCGCTCGTACCCGAACCTCGTGCTCGGCTGATTAGATGTATGATGGATATATCTTTAAGGGCGTGCCGCTGCAAAAGCAATATATAAAATATATCTTTTATGGTTCGGAGCACCGTGGTCCCGCAGATCCAAGGACCAAACGCCGCCAGCGGACCAAAGTGCGTCAAATCGGGCTGCGCGCTTTCTCAAGCGATCTTCAAGGCCGTCGTTTCCTTGATCTGCTTCACCGGTATGATCGTGCGAGTGTTGGCAACTCCGACGATGCGAGTCAGGATCTGGGTGAGAAAGCGATGAAATTCATCGAGGTCGGCGACCGCCACCTTGAGCAGATAGTCGAAATCGCCGGTGACGAAACAGCAGTCGATCACCTCGGGACGTCCCAGCATCGCCGTCTCGAAACGCCTTGAATAGGCTTCGGCCTGCTTTTCCAGCCGCACCTCGATGAAGGCGACGAAACCCGCGCCCACTGTCTTGCCATCGACCAGCGCCACGTAACGACGAATGATCCCGGCGGCCTCCAGCGCCTTCACCCGACGTAGACAGGGCGAGGGCGAGAGTCCCACGCGGGCCGCCAAGTCCTGGTTCGGGAGGGTGGCGTCCTCCTGAAGAAGCCGCAGAATCTTGCGATCGATATCGTCCATACGCAATCTCATACCATGCTTTTGTATTTTGAAGATATCAGATGCCAAAATGGGACGCGAGGCGTCGCCAAATCGCCTCCCGCTGCCGTCATCGCGCCGCTAGGCTCGTTGCGAGACCAAGGGGGCGAGGAGATTGTGATGACGCGACGGGCCAGCGACGTTCTGCTCGAGATCCTGCGCGACGAAGGGATTTCTCATGTCTTCGGCAACCCCGGATCGACCGAGATGCCGTTGATGGACGCGCTCGTCGATGCGTCCGATATCACCTATGTGCTCGGACTTCAGGAAGCGACGGCCGTCGGCATGGCGGATGGTTGGGCGCTGACGTCCGGCAGGACCGGATTCGTCAACCTTCATGCCATGGGCGGGCTCGGCAACGCCATGGGAGTGCTGGTCGCCTCCAAGGCGAGCGAGACCCCGCTCGTCGTCACGGCCGGCCAGCAGGATACCCGTCATCTGATGACCGAGCCGTGGCTCTCCGGCGATCTTGTCGCGCTCGCCGAACCTGTCACCAAATGGGCCAAGGAAGTCCGACGTGGCGAGGACCTCGGTGCCGCATTGCGTCGCGCCTTCGAAATCGCCCGCACGCCGCCGTGCGGCCCGGTCTTCCTTTCACTGCCGATGGACGTGCTCGACCAGCCGATCAGCGGATCAACGCCGGCGGCCTCGGCGGCGCCGCGTCTCGGCGCATCCCCCGATTCCGATGCCCTCGCCGATACGCTGGCCGGGTTCGATCCCGAAAAGGTCATCATTCTGCTTGGCGACGATCTGCCGGCCTCCGCAGCTCCCGGCATTGTCGCGATTGCAGAGGCCGGTGGCTACGCGGTCTGGGGCACGCAACTTACCTCGCGCTCCGCCTTTCCCTCGGCTCATCCATGCTGGGCCGGAGTCTTCAAGCCCGACTTCGCGGTGATGCGCGAACATCTGGAAACGGCGCAGGCTCTGGTGCTAGTGGGCGGTCGCGCCTTCGTCGCCTATCCCTATCGCGATGTGAGGCCGATACCTGAGGGGGTCAAGGTCCTTCATGTGGCGGATAATGCCGAGGCGTTGGGCCGCGAGCACCCTGCCGACGCAGCGCTGCTGGGCAACATCGGCGCAACGCTCCAGGCCGCCGCGATCCGTCTCAGCGGCCTCGTCAAGGGCCGGAGGTCGCCGCGCGATTGGCACGCAGAGCCGCGACCAAGCGCGATTACGAGGCGGCGATACGTGCGCAAATCATGAGCGACATGACGGAATTGCCGCTGAGCCCCGATGCGGCCGTGCTGACCGTGTCGGACGCATTGCCAGCCAACACCTTGCTCGCGAATGACTCAGCCGCCACGTTCGGCAAGGTCCAGGACATCTTGACGACTCGGCCCGGTCGCTACTTCTTCGCTCGTGGTGGCGTCCTCGGGTGCAACATGCCCGCGGCCGTCGGCGCAGCGCTGCTCCATGACGGTCCGGTTGCGTCCTTCGTTGGAGACGGCGGCGCGATGTATTCACCGCAAGCGCTGTGGAGCGCCGCGCGCTATCGGGCCAACGTCCTGTTCTTCATCTTCAACAATCGACGCTACGGGGTGCTGCAAAATATCGCGCGCCAGCTGGGCTGCACGAATGCCGTCGCCGGGCGATTCGTCGGCATGGACGTCAACGATCCCCCGATCGATTTCCAGGCTTTGGCCGCATCGATGCGCGTCCCGGCGGTACGGGCCGACGCTCCCGATGCCATTCGAGCCGCGATCGTTGACGCGCTTGGGCGCAGTGGCCCTACACTGATCGAAATCGCGGTGAAGTAACCCGGATGCTGCCAGCGCACCGCTCGAATCTGTCCGCAGCAGGGGTGGCTCAGCGAATCTCCGTGATGGCTTGACCATTTGGCATAGCTGGATATCGCGGCGGTCCAACCACAGTCACCGCTCCAAGAGGTGCGACTGAGAACTATTGCGGCTTCTTAGGGCGCCAGTTCATCGATCAGCCGATCATGTTGTACTCGAGCGCGAAACAAGATACGCGTCGACAGACGGCCCCATGACGCTTGCGAACTCACACCTCTCCAACTCGTCGCGGACTTACGACGTCGTGGTCGTGGGGGGCGGAAACGCGGGACTTTGCGCGGCGATTTCTGCGCGTCAGGCAGGAGCGTCGGTGCTTCTGCTCGAGCAGGCGCCAAGAGCTCTAAGGGGCGGAAGCACCCGCCATGCTCGCAATTTGCGAGTCAAGTGCGACCCACCAAGTGTCCTTCCAGATCAAGCTTATTGCGGGGACGAATACTGGGCCGACTTGGCGCAAGCGACTGCTGGGCATACCGATGAAAACCTCGCGCGCCTCATGATCGAGGGGTCAGCCCACATAGTCCGCTGGATGGAGCAATGTGGCATCCAATTCGAGAAGTCGCGCATCGGAAATCGCCCATCGCGGAAAACAGCCTTTCTTCTCGGAGGAGGCAAGGCCTTGCTGAACGCATATTACCGGAAGGCAGAGCGGATCGGCGTTGATATCGCCTACGACACTGAAGTCCTTTCCGTGCCACTCGATAACGGCGTGGCTTGCGAGATACATGCCATTAGCAATTGTGCCCTGACGAGAGTCCGAACCAGAGCGGTTGTTGTTTCGTGCGGCGGATCACAGGCGAACACGGATTGGCTCCAGCATTACTGGGGAGACGCGGCAAATCGCTTTGTCATTCGGGGCGCGCGCCAGGCGAAGGGGCGCGTTCTCGCGAGTTTGCTCGATCAGAACGTGGTGCCGATCGGTGAGCCCGGGCAGTGCCACATGGTTGCGGTCGATGCGCGGGCGCCGAAGTTCGACGGTGGCATCGTCACGCGGTTGGACTGCGTGCCTTACAGTGTTGTCGTCGATCGTAACGGTCAAAGGTTCCATGATGAAGGTGAGGAGGTCGGACCAAGAAGATTTGCAGTCTGGGGCAAGCTCGTTGCGCGATGTCCGGACCAGATTGCATACGCGATTCTCGACTCAAAGGCCGAAGGTCTCTTCCGACCATCCTTCTATCCGCCGATCCGGACGCAAACGATCTCCGAATTGGCAGTGGAGCTTAAGCTGAATCCAGCGGATCTGGCGACAACGATCCACGCTTTCAATGCCGCGATCACAGACGCATCCGATCGAAAAGCAGGTCGTTTGGCGCGAGCCGAGGACATTGTACCGCCGAAGTCAAAGTGGGCGATGTCGATCGACACGCCTCCGTTCAGTGGCTATCCGCTTCGACCCGGCGTGACCTTCAGTTATCTCGGCGTGAAGGTGGACGATCATGCGCGCGTGATCATGGCAAGCGGTCGACCAGCGGCGAACGTGTTTGCCGCGGGCCAGATCATGTTGGCGAATATCTTGGCGAGCGGATATCTTGCCGGGGTCGGAATGACCCTTGGGACGGTCTTTGGGCAAATCGCGGGACGCTGTGCCGTGCGTGCTGCACGCTCCTGGTCCCCCAGATGAGCGTGGAGCGTTGATCGCACGGGGCAGGGTGCTGCGGGTCGCGATCAGTGCGCGCCATTGATCGGCCTGCGGAATGCCTAGAGGCACCATGCCGTTGTACTCTCAACGCAAACGAGCGGGCCGCCGCAGACCTATGGCGCAGGAATTCGCTTGAGATATTTGCCGTCTGCCAATCTCGGACTTCCATGTGGTGCTATTGCCGACATAGAGAAATTGCGCCAAGTGGGCCACTCCACATGAGCGCACGGCAGCATTGAACAAGGCTGGCGCCGGCATCCAAGCGATTGCGCATGTCGCGACGGCGATGAATCCCCCCAACCGCCACAACCGGCATCAGGAAATGAAGATGCGCGATAAGGGTGGCATCGGCGCCCTCGACAACGATTCCGTCGTAACCTTCTGTCCTGGCAGCTTCGGCCAGATCACCGAGATGCGGTTCGGTCGGGACCTTGAGCAGCAATGGCACTGAACGGACACCTTGAGCGGTCCGGCGCATGAGAGCCAGGCTTTCGCGCAGCGGCCAGCGCAATGAACCGCCCTTACCGCACAAGCTAAGACTGACGTAATCCGCCAGCGGAGCCAAGGCTTCAAGGCACTCGGCCACATCGGTCATTGCCTGGACGGAAGGGCTTCCGTCGTCCGGGCCGATCACGATGCCAAGCCTGGCCGGGCCGGGACGGCCGGCCGCGACCAAGGCCTGGGACAACGATGGACGCCCAACCGCGCCTCTCAAGCAGACGGTTCCGATCTCGGCGAACCCGAAGCCGAGACGACCAAATCGGCGACCGATGTGTCCGAAGGAATCGAATCCCGCCGCGACCCCGATGGGCGAGGCGAACCGCAGGCCGAAGGCGCTGGTCGCCATGAAGCCGCGCTGCGCAAGTGGCAGGCGACAGGCCAGATCGCTGGCGACGAGCGCAAGGCGATGGACGCGCGCCTTCAATCGAGCAGCAAGCCGTGCGCTCCCGCTACCATCAGGAACAGGAGCGGAATCGATAGCAGGGTGTTGACCCTCGCCGACAGGAACGTCACCCGCGAGCATTGCACCCTCTCTTTGTAGGAAGCAGGGACAAAGCCCAGAACCTTCTTCTGGTGCGGCCAAAGGACGAGCCAAAGGTTGAGCACCATCATGGTGCCAATCCAAAATCCCATGCCGATGGGAGCAGCAGTCCCCGACAGCGTCACGGCATCCATCAGCATTCCATTTCGGTGCAGCATGGCGAGGCCTGTCGACCAGACCACCACCGAGGCCCAGCGGAAGGCGCCATGTTCGCGTCGAAGCCGAGACTGAAAGTCATTCCCGGTCGCGGCCGCCGGTTCAGTATCGTCTGCAAACGGGATGAAGTCAGGCCGGGAAATGAAATTGGCGTAGTTGTGGCCGATCCAGATCAGCGCACCGCCGACG
Source organism: Bradyrhizobium sp. UNPA324 (assembly GCF_006658635.1). Lineage (NCBI taxonomy): Bacteria > Pseudomonadati > Pseudomonadota > Alphaproteobacteria > Hyphomicrobiales > Nitrobacteraceae > Bradyrhizobium > Bradyrhizobium sp. UNPA324. The sequence continues at coordinate 7,006,379 of NZ_LFJD01000004.1, read as the reverse complement.
TGCAGCCAGCGCAAGACGAGATCGATCAAGCCGGCATGCATCACGGATGTCCAAGGACAAGAAGGCGGATTGCGAGTGCAAGAGCAATAGTCAGCGCCAAACCGCAACCGACAGTGCCCCAGAACGAGTCGAGGACCGTCTTGCGAAAGGGAGGCGGCGGCGCCATGAGCATCCAAATAAATAGGCGGAAAAGGGACCCGAAGGTCCCTCTCCCGCCCCGACTTAGCGGACGAAGACGTAAGCGGTGACTTCGAAGCCCATACGCAGGTCGCAATAGGCAGGCTTTTCCCACTTCATGGCGCACTTCTCCCTTTGAGTGAACGTACACGCTTGAAACGTTAGGGGCCACCGACTGCCGAAAGTATCGGCAATAAGTAGTATCTACTGTGTCGAGGAAGCTGCGCCGACCTCGCGCATCACCAGCGGGCGCGAATTGCGCTGCGGCCGATGTGCTTCGACGATTGCCTCCTCGACCAGATGATGGAATGGCGACTTCGAGCAGGCCGGATCGGGGTTGGCGCCATCACCGGTCAGCAAATAGGCCTGGCAGCGGCAGCCTCCGAAATCCTTCTCCCGTTCACTGCAACTCCGGCATGGCTCCTTCATCCAGGCGTCGCCGCGATAGGTGCGGAATGCCGGCGACTCTTTCCATATCCATTCCACCGAATGCTCCCGCACCGAGGGGAAGTTGAGACCCTTGAGCAGGCGCGCCTCCTGGCAGGGTAGGGCGACGCCGTCGGGGGCGATGGTCATGATGATGCTGCCCCACCCGTTCATGCACGCCTTGGGGCGTCCGTTGAAATAGTCTGGAATGACGAAGTAGATGACCATCTTCTTGCCGATCCTCTGACGAAAGGAGTTGATGGCCTCTTCGGATGCCTTCAGCTCCTCGAGCGACGGCATCAGTTCGTCACGGTTGACCAGCGCCCAGTTGTAATATTGGACGTTGGCGAATTCGACATAATCAACACCGAGGTCCAGCGCCATCTCGAGATAGGCGCCGGTGTGGGCAATATTTTGCCGGACGACAGGGATGTTCAGAACGACCGGGAAGCCCTGCGCCTTGATCTCGCGGATCATAGCGATCTTGTGGTCGTGGACCGGCGCGCCCACCAAAGCGTTGGTGGTCGCAGCATCGTGGGATTGCAGACTGACCTGGATCTGCTTCAGGCCGGCGGCTTTGAGACGGGACAGCCGCTTGGCACTCATGCCGACCGTCGAGGTGATCAGGTTAGTGTAGTAGCCGAGGCGATCTGCCTCGGCCACCAAATCCTCGAGGTCGCGGCGCATCAATGGCTCACCGCCAGTGAAACCCAATTGCAGGCTGCCAAGCGTCCGGCTCTCGCGCATGACCCGCTTCCACTCCTCGGTGGACAGCTCATTTTGATAGGCGTCAAGATCGAGCGGGTTGCTGCACCACGGGCATTTAAGCGGGCAACCATAGGTCAGCTCGCACACCAGCCACAATGGCCGGCCCTGCCCATCAAGTCTTAACGCGGGTCCAGCCTTTGTCATTGGCAATCTCCAGAAATGCGAGGATGTCGGCAGAAATATCCTGCCCGTCACACAGGGCCGTCAATTCTGCGACCACATCATCGATGCGGCGACCGCCGACGACCCGCTTCAGAATCTCTGCGGCGGACGAGTTGAGCTTCACGATTCCCTCGGGATAGAGAAGGACGTGAGCTTGCTCGGCCTCCTCCCACCGCAACAGATACATCGGATGGAGTTCGACGATGTCATTTGGGTCAAGCCGGGCGGCTTCAGTCATGCATCCTCCCAATTGCCGATTTGTCTTTGTTGCTTTTTCTGTTGTTGATGCCCGAGGCGGTCATCCGTTGGACTGCCGCGCGGTTATTGTGTTGGCCGCGATCGCGAAGCAGCAATAGTCCTTAGGTACTAGTCTGGAAGCCGAAAATGATCGGATTGCTGTCCACCACGATCGCGGGATTGGCGCTCGGTGTGGCGGCGATCGAGATCTGGATTGCTCGCCGTGGATTGGCTTGGCTCGGACGACGGACAGAAGGCGCGGTGCTTGTCCGTGAATCCGAGCGAATCCGGCGGCTGGCGTTGCGAGGAGGCGCGCGATCGCTCCTTGCGCTGACTGCGGCATTGGGAGGGGTGAGTGCTCTGTCTCAGCTTAGCGGTCCGCTGCTGTTGTTGCCGATCGCGGTAGCGGTGCCGACATTGCTTGATGTTTCAGTGGCGGCGTGGATCCAGCGCAGGGGGCGAACTCGGGAGTGGCGCGCTTTTTTTCGGGAGCGCTTACGGCTCTTCTACGCGGAGGGGCGGCAAAGCGTTCCAGTCGCTGCCGTGGTGGGATGGGCGATGCCGGAGACCGGGTGGTGGCTGGTGGCTTGGGTGGGATTCGCGATCACACTTGTCTTGCGGGAGGCAGTTCCGCCGTCCGGCCGCGTCCTGTCCGCGATCGAGTCAGGGTCGTTGGCGACAGAGATCGAGGCGGTGATGCGACGGTCCGGACTGGAAGGAACGACGGTCCGAATTGCAAACGACCTACAACGGCCGAGCCAGATGAACGCGCGCGCCCAAGGGATCGTCGCGCGACGGTGTATTCTTCTTGATGCCACGCTGGTTGCCGGAATGCCAACCGAGCAGGTACTTGCTGTGGTGGCCCATGAGGCTGGTCACCTCGCGGGCTATCATCGCGAGTGGTTCACCGTCTGGCGCCTGACGATCGGATTGGCAACGGTGCTTGGGATCGCACAGCTGGGTGGCGGATGTGCACCACGGGAGAGCGTGGCGATCTTGCTATTGGCGTTGCCTGCGCTGGGATTGCTGGTGCGGCCGGTGGAGACTTGTTTGATCCGCAGGTGGGAGGCTGCCGCAGACCGCCACGCGGCTAATCTCGCCGGAGCGACGCTCTTTGCAGAAGCGCTGGCACGGCTATTCGGCGCCAACTTGGCGGCCCCGGAACCGGAGCCGGTGTGGGCGAGCTTCCATCATCCGCACCCGCCGCCGGTAAGGCGTCTCGATCGCCTCGCAGGGCCGCCAGGCGGTCCTTGAACCATGCCCCGGTGAATAGGCGATGTGCCGCTCGGTCTCCTCCAGGCTGTGTCGGCGAGCGATGCCAGCCGCCCTCTCACGCCGCCGTGCCGTCGATCGAGCGGCGGATCACCTGCTGCACTTCCGCATTCGACAGGAACAGGTCGTGGTTGATGATGCCCCAGCCTTCCTGGGACGCATCGACCACGCGCACTCCGAGCCGCGCGATCGCGGCTTTCTCGGCGGCGCCGACCCTGATCATGCCGCCTGCGAGCTGTCCCGACAGCGCCAGTGCACGGTCGTTGGTCGAGGCGATCACGGTGATCTTGCCGGCCAGCGGACCGATGCGCTGGATCGCCGACGAGAACACGTCCATGTCGATGTCGGGCGCGGCAAACACCACCGCGCCGATCTTGCCGGTGACCGTGTCGCCGTATCGCGCATAGAGCTGGCGCAGGCTTTCGAGCGTCAGCATGGTTCCCATGCTGTGCGCAACGATGTGGACGCGGCCAGCGCTTGGCGCGGACACGAGCGCAGAGAGCACGCGCTCGAAATCGTCGCGCGACCACATCGCACTGTCGCGGTCATAGGCATAGTCGAACAGTCCTGCCTTGGAGGGCCAGGCGAACACCATGGTCCGGCCGCGGAACTTGATCGCATCGGAGAGATAGGCGCCATCCAGCACCGCCGTCTCGAACGTCTGCTTGAAGCCGTGCACATAGATCAGCACGTCTCCGCCGCCGGCCTGCGTCGCGAGATCGGCGGCGTCGGCGGTGGCGTCGATCCGATCAAGACGCCAACTGCCAAGTCCAACCGAGGCGAGAGACAGGCGGCTCTCGTCGGGCGCCACCAGCTTGGCCCGCGCGACCGTCATGCTCGTTGCGCGCTCCGGCCCGAACCAGGGTTTGGCGCGAGCACCATTCACGGGCTTGCGCGTGGTGGCGACAAGCAATGTGGAATCGACAGAGAGGGACGAGGCATCGTAGCGCGCGCCGGTCGCACCCAGGCCGGCGCATCCGCCGAGCGCAAGCGCACTCCCTGCCGACACGAGTCCGCCGAGCAGGGCGCGACGCGAAACGGAATGATGAGAGGCTTGTTGCAGATGACGTTGGACGATCAAACGGAACCCTCGGGAACTTTGCCCCCGGTAACGCCGCCCCACCTAGCTCCCTGAATGACAATGGGGGCGAGAAGACGGCGGAGCTGCTTTGCAGCCGGTTCAAGTCGCGGCGTTCGCACGAGCGCCGGATCAGTCCGTGATTTCGATCGAATGGAGCGTGGCCACGCCGGTCAGGCCGACTGACGCCAAGCGTCCGCCGTCAATAGTTCCAGCTGGGCGAAATAAGCCTTATTCGGGTTCTGATCGGGCTTCGCATCGACATTCTCGTCGCCCGATTTGGTCTCGCGCATCAGGTCGTTCATGTGTTCGGCTAGCACCGAGCCGATCGCATGGATGGCTTCGTGACGATCGAGTCCTTCGGACATCAGCCGCCCCGCGACGCGTCGCACCGGCAGCGTGGGATCGGCAATTTGGCTCTCCACGATCACATGAAAAACAGCGTGCACTTTCTCCCGCGGAAGGCGGATTCTGGCGCGCCTATGGTACGCCATCACGAGATCGATCCGTTCCTCCTCGTCCAGCGCGGCCCACACATCCGGCTCTGGCTCTATGAATGGATCATACGCCAGGGGCGCTACTTCGCCTTGCCGCGCCGACCGAACAACCTTCGGCGTCTGCGTGATCTGGAGCGAACAATATACCAAAGCAGCCTGATCTAACGAAGCGACGCCGCAAGGTCGGCGATCGATCTGTGGAGAACGAGCGCATCGTCCTTCGAGGCAATGAACCCGCGTCGTTTCCAGAACGCAGCAGCATCGGCGTCGACTGCATTGACGACCAGCGCGCGTCCTCCGATCAGGCCTGCGGCCGTGACGCAGCGCCGGAGTGCATGCTTGAGCAGGCCGGTGCCGATCCCCTTGCCGATCCAATTCTCGTCGGTCGCGAGCTGTCCCAGCAAGAGGCAGGGAACGGGGTCAGGCGGCTGACCGGTTCGTATCGACCGCGGCAGGGACGAGGGAACGATGGCCGTCGGTGCAAGGCCATAATGACCGACCACCCGGTTCATCTCGTGCACCACCATGACGGCGGTAAGACCCTTTTCCTGGTTGGACAGCGCTCGCGTTTTCAGCCAGCGGTCGAGCGATGGCTTGCCGCAGGAGAACTCGTCGAGTTGGTGCGCTGGCGTCAACGGTGAGCGAAACACCCCAATCCGCTGTCAACCCGGCTCACCAAAAATATTCCACTTTACCGAAATTCGGATTTGTCGTATGTGTCGGCCATCCCAGCCCACCAAAGGGGCGGTCGTACGTCGTTTCGAGCGCGGGCTGGGAGTTGCGGTGGACGCGGGCGGCGTTAAAGGCGGAGCTTGCGCGTGCAGGGCGAGATCATCTCGTGAGCACGCGTGACCCGCGAAGACGAACGGCGCCCTCGCGTACGGCGAAACCGCGTGGTCCTGGCCGTCGTTGCTACGGTCAAGCCTTTCGCGGAGATGCGAGCGAGCCCAACCGGGCAGACTGCATCATCCAATTCGCGGGGCGAGGGAGGCCAGAAGGAAAGTTCGGCTCCCAGGAGATCGCGGCATAGGCCGTCAAACCATCGCGCAGGGAAGGCCTGGTTTCGGCTGCCCTGTGTCTCCCCTGTGCATTGCGTGTGCATCTGTTCAGCACGGGGGTCTTTACGGGTGCCAGCCGGCGCCCGGCCTTCCCTGCGCCCTTTCCTTCGAGAGGGTGTGAAGAGAAGCACAGCTCGGGCAAGTCATGCCGCGAAGATGCAAACGCATGTCTGCGATTTGCCTGCCAAATGACCTTCCTTGTGAGCATGCTGCGTCGGCTTCAGTGGAGGTGGTCGTCGCTCGCGGAATCTGCCTTGATGCGATATCGAGGTGGAGGAGTGACGATATGAGCGGCTTGGTGATCTCTGGCGGCCGGGTGGTGGATCCCGCGAGTGGGATGGATGCCGTCGGCGATGTGGCGGTGGTGGATGGCAAGATCGCTGCCGTCGGCACGGGTCTCGGCGGCGCTGAACGGGTGATCGACGCGACCGGGCTCGTAGTCGCCCCCGGCTTCATCGACTTGCACGCGCACGGCCAGTCGATCCCGGCCGACCGCATGCAGGCGTTCGACGGCGTCACGACCACGCTCGATCTCGAGGCTGGCGTGCTGCCGGTCGGGTCCTGGTATGAGCGCCAGGCCAGGAAGGGGCGCGTGCTGAACTACGGCGCCGCCACCAACTGGGCCTTTGCGCGGATCGGCGCGATGACAGGCTCCAACGCCGAGAGCTCGCTGGAGGCGTTCGGCAACGCTATGCGCGACCGCCGCTGGATGGACAACGTCGCGACCGACGCCGAGGTCGCGGGCATTCTCGAACGTCTTTCGCGCGGCCTCAACGAAGGCGGCATCGGCATCGGCATCCTCAATGCCTACGCGCCGGGCGCCGGCGTGCAGGAGCTGACCGCGGTCTGCCAGCTGGCTGCGGCCAAGAACGTGCCGACCTTCACCCATGTCGCCTTCATGTCGCGGATCGACCCCGAAAGCGCGGTGGAAGCCTATATCCGCCTGATCGGCTATGCCGGCGCCACCGGCGCGCACATGCACATTTGCCATTTCAACTCGTCGAGCAAGACCGACGTCGAGCGTTGCCGCGTGCTGATCGCAAAAGCACAGGCCCAGGGCCTGCCGATCACGGTGGAAGCCTATCCCTACGGCACCGGCTCGACCGTGCTGGCCGCCGCCTTCTTCAGCGACCCCGAATTCGTCGAGCGCAACGGCACCGGCTACGATTCCGTGCAGCGCGTCACCGACGGCTATCGCTTCCACGACCGCGAGGAGCTGTTGAAGGCGCAGGCGGAAGAGCCGTCCTCGCTGGTGCTCTGGCACATCCTCGACACCGAGCACAATGCGCATCACCGCGACCTGCTCGACATGTCGGTGCTGTATCCCGGCGGCGCGATCGCCTCCGACGCGATGCCGTGGACGACGTCGGACGGCAAGACCTACACCGGTGATGCCTGGCCGCTGCCCGACGATGCCACCTCGCATCCGCGCTCGGCCGGCTGCTTCACGAAGTTCATCCGCGAATGGGTGCGCGAGCGCAAGACGGTGTCGCTGCTGGAAGGCGTGCGCAAATGCGCACTGATTCCGGCGGAAATTCTGTCGCAGAGCACGCCCGCGATGCGCGCCAAGGGCAGGCTCGCGAAAGACGCCGATGCCGACATCGTCGTGTTCGATTACGAAAGACTCTCGGACCGCGCCACCTTCACGGCGATGAACCGTCCGTCCGAGGGCGTGCGGCACCTCGTCGTCAGCGGCCAGGTGCTGATCGGCGACGGCATTCTCGATGTCACGGCGCGGCCGGGCAAACCCGTGCGCCGTCCGGTCGTCGAGGGCTGACCCATGCCGGTCCCCATTCTCCTGGTCACGGGCTTTCTGGGGGCGGGCAAGACCACGGTCGTGAACCATCTGCTGGCGCACGCGGAGGGACGGCGCATTGCCGCAATCGTCAACGATTTCGGCGCCATCAACATCGATGCGGAGCTGATCGCGGGCGCCAGCGACGGCGTGGTGAGCCTTGCCAATGGCTGCATCTGCTGCTCGCTCGAAGGCGACCTGCTCCGCACGCTCTCGACGCTGCTGCGGCGCGATCCGAGGCCCGACTACATCGTCATCGAGACCAGCGGCGTCGCCGATCCCGCCGACATCGTCCGCAATCTGATGGATCCCGTGATCCTGCGCGAGGCGCCGCTGGAGACGGTGCTCTGCGTGATGGACGCTGGCACGTCGCCGGCCGCCCTCGACGATGCGCTCCAGCGCTCGCAATTGCGCGTCGCCGACATCGTGGCGCTCAGCAAGTTCGATCTGGCGGGCGAGGGCGCGGGGATGCGGATGCGCGCGGCCATTCGCGCCCAGCGCGTTCCCGCAATGGTCGTCGATGCGCCGCACGGCGAGATTCCATCCGCGCTGCTATTTCCAGCGCATGTCGATCGCGCGCCAGCGCCGCGCGAGCCAGGCCCGAAGCGGCCGGCAGAGGACCGCTTCGAAACGCTGAGCTGGACCTCGGAGCGCCCGCTCTCGCTGCCGCGCCTGCAACAGGCGATCGGCCGGCTTGCTCCGAAACTTGCGCGCGCAAAAGGCTTGTTCGAGACGGTCGAGCAGCCCGGCCGCCAGATGGTGTTTCAATTCGCCGCCGGCCGCGCCACGCTGGCCCCGGGCGATGCGCCCGCGCCGGGCCTGCCGCGCGCGCGGATCGTCTTCATCGCCGAGCTCGGGGTGCTCTCGCAGGCGGAGCTCAACGGCATCATGGAAGCCTGCGTTGCTCGTGCATGAGGCAAGCGCGATGCTTCAATCCTCGACCGGCAACCCATCCCCGTGCACATACCAGTCCGCGCGCGATGCCCAATGCACGTGGCGGTCGGGCGCCGCATCCAGTTTCTCGTCGAACGCGCCGGCATGGATGATCGCCTCGCGCCCGCTGCGTGTGAGGTGCGGCATCGGGCTACCGCAAAGCTTGCAGAACGCGGTCGCAAAGCTGCGCGCGTTGGGCAGGTCGAAGCGCGCGACGGATGCCTCACCGCGCAGCCAGCGCAGCGCCTCGGCCCTCACGATCACCTCGCAGGAATGCGCCGTCCCGGTCGCCTTGCGACAGCGCGAGCAATGGCAATTGAGGAAGCGGTCGAGCGGACCCTCGACCTCGAACGCGATCTCGCCGCACAGGCAGCTCCCCCGGAATGCGGCCATCTCACTCGCCCTCCGGCTCGATCGGCTTCTCAGTCGTCTCTTCGCCGTGAACGGGCGGAGCGCCGTGCGCGCCGCGGAGCCGGATCATGGTGTCGATCACGTCGACGTCGATCTTCAGCATATCGAGGTCGCGCGTCATCTCGCGCACCTCCTGGCCCTTGCGCGCCAGCTCCTCGGAGACGTCGACCGCCATCTTGCGTTCGGTCACGTTGCCTTGCGTGTTGACGAACAGCTTTGCGCGCATCCATTCGAGCCTCGCCCGCTGGGTGTCGCGCTCGAACTTCTTCTCCGCGTAGCGGCGTCGCGCCTCCGCATAGGCGCCGACCAGCGCGGTTTCCGGCAGGCTCCACAATTGCTCGGCCGACATGGTCATGCCGTTCAGGTTCCGAGTTCAGCTCGGCGGAGGCTTGCTCCGCAGCCTATCAGACCCTTCCGGCCGGAAATTCTCAAGAGGGGGAAATGCGCCCAGTACCCGTCAAAGCCTCAGCACAGTGCAAGCGCGTTGACCGCCCGTGTCGTCGCGTCCTCCTTGCCGGAGCCGACCAGCTGGCCGACGATGGATTCGAGCTCGCCCGGCTGCTTGCGGCGCGCGACCGCCAGCAATTGCATCAATCCGGCCTCGTCCTTCGACAGGCGCCGGCAGGATGGCGGCATGAAGCACAGCTCGCATGGGCGGCCGCTGCGCAGGATTCTGACCAGCGCGGCAGCGCGTGCCACCAGCAGCGGGCTGTCGGAGATGCCCGGCGCCTCGTCGGCAAAGCGATAGGCCGCTTCCCAGCAATCGGACGCGCCGGTCGTATAGGCCGCCCCGATGAACCGGAACAAGGACAGCGCGACGCGGCAGAAATCATCGTAGCTTTCGACGCAGGGACGCGCCGCAAGCGCGGCCTGGAGCGGACAGAGCCGCGGCTGGCCGGCGTCAGGGATCGTCACAGAACCGCAAATATCGGGGGGCATGAACGATCTCGTCAGTGCAAGGTCGGGCTTCCGACCAGCCAGCTCTTCATCGCCATGGTCCGGCCATGGTCGAAGGACCGCACCTGCCGGTCGGGCAGGATGAGACCTGCCATGCGGAAGATCGTCGCCAGGCCCCGCACGGGCGCGAGCGCCCAATCGACGCCGACCGGCGGCAGCCAGCTCTCGAACCGTTCGCGTACGATGTCGATGCGATCCTGCTGTGCCGCGGCGATGGCGTGCAGAATTTCCTGCTCGCTGTCAGACACGCGCGGACAAGTCGGGCAGTGCACCTCGATGGCCTTATGGGCCGTGCAGGCGAAGATCTCGATGATGAATTCCAGCGAGGCCACGGCATCGCCCACGCGAAAATGGTCGTACACCTCCTGGATATCGGCTGCGGTCGGAACAGCACCTCCGCTGCGTGCCTTGGCCCGGAATCCCCAGATGAAGAGCCGTTCCGCCGCGCTGAGCGCCGGAAGGTCGAGAGACCCTCGTGATGTCGATGGATGCATGGAGCCTCTGGCCCTTGGCCGATCTCACGCCACAGCGGGCGCTGATTGTCTGCATCGATCGTTCGGCCAGAGCCCCGTCCAAGTCAACGCGCGGAAGGGCGATATCGAGGTGTTCTAGATTTGAAGAGGTTTACATTCGGATGCGGGGTCATGTCGTTGGAATACGAAAACGGTGCGCCGCCTTCGGCGGCCGCCTGGCGGAACCGGAATGATTAAAGCTTTGCTAAGGGGAACCGGGATAACTTGGCATATCTGAACCGCCAATTTTGCGAGCCCCGATGATTTTCTCCCGCATCAGTTTCAAGCTGGTCCTCATTGTCGGCATCAGCCTGCTTGGCATGATCGCGCTGGCACCGATCGCGCTGTCGACCCTGCGCACCCAGATGGTCGCCGATCGCCAGGCCAAGACGCAACAGATGGTCGACGTCGGCTACGGCATCCTCGCCCATTATCAGAAGCTCGAGAGCGAGGGAAAACTCCCGCGCGAACAGGCTCAGGCGGCTGCCATGGCCGAGATCAAGAGCCTGCGCTACGACAAGGTGGAGTATTTCTGGATCAACGACATGACCCCCAAGATGGTCATGCATCCGATCAAGCCCGAGCTCGACGGCAAGGATTTGTCCGGCATGAAGGACCCCGCCGGCAACGCGCTGTTCATGGGCTTCGTTGACGTCGTCAAGAAGCAGGGTGCGGGCTTCTATGGCTACCTCTGGCCGAAGCCCGGCTTCGACCAGCCGGTCGGGAAAATCTCCTATGTGAAGGGCTTTGCGCCCTGGGGCTGGATCATCGGCACCGGCATCTATCTCGACGACGTCGACGCCGTCTTCCGCCAGGCCGCGATGACGTTCGGCTACGTCTGTCTGGCCGTGCTGGTCCTCGTGCTCGGCGCCTCCTTCCTGATCGGCCGCAGCGTCACCCGCCCGCTGGCCCGGATCACCGCGCTGACCGATCGCCTCGCCGCCGGCGACAGCGCCTTCGAGGTGCCCTACACCGATCGCAGAGACGAGGTCGGCGGGCTGGCCAAGGCACTCGCCGTGTTCAAGGACAATGCGTCGGCCGTTCGCCAGATGCATACCGAACAGGAAGAGATGAAGCGCAAAGCCGATGACGAGAAGCGCAAGGCGATGACCGACCTCGCCGGCAAGTTCGAGGCGAGCGTCCAGGCAGTCGTCCGCGATGTTTTCAACGAAGCGCGTGCGATGCAGCAGGCCGCGCAGGGCATGTCGGAGACCGCGAACAAGGCGAGCGACCGCGCGAGCTTCGTCGCATCCGCCTGCCAGCAGGCCTCGACCAACGTCCAGACGGTGGCTTCCGCGGCCAGCCAATTGTCGTCGTCGATCTTGGAGATCAGCCAGCGCGTCGCACAGGCCGCAACGGTAGCCGACAAGGCGGCCGCCGACGGTCAGCGCACCAACGACACCGTGCAGGGGCTGGCTGCGGCCGCGCACAAGATCGGCGAGGTCATCGACCTCATCAACCAGATCGCCTCGCAGACCAATCTGCTCGCGCTCAACGCCACCATCGAGGCGGCGCGGGCCGGCGAAGCCGGCAAGGGTTTTGCGGTGGTCGCGAGCGAAGTGAAGTCGCTGGCGAGCCAGACCGCGAAGGCGACCGACGAGATCGGCGCGCAGATCACCGCGATCCAGGCCGAGACCAATCAGGTCGTCGGCAACATCGAGAGCATCCGCGCCACCATCATGGAGGTCAACGAGATCTCCTCGTCGATCGCCGCCGCCGTCGAGGAGCAGGGCGCGGCCACGCAGGCGATCGCCCACAGCGTGCAGGAAGCGGCCTCCGGCACCGACCAGGTCTCGCAAAATATCTCCGGCGTGACCGATGCCACCGCGGCGACCGGCCAGGCCGCCGGGCTCGTGCTGCAATCGAGCGGCCGGCTGACGCAGAAGCTGCAATCCCTCGAAAACGAGGTCAGCACCTTCGTCGCGGGCGTGCGCGCCGCGTAACGAAGAAGCGCCGCGTGACGTCTGATTTTTCCGCGTCGCGGCATCGGCCGTGATGCGGAAAACTGTTTTCCTTGACATGACCTCTGCCGTGCTCGACGTGTAACGATGTCGATCGACGGCACGCGCGTGCCTTCGCGAGAAGAAAAGCAACACGGGAAGGACGTCATGAACGCGGGCCTCGACGAGAAGGATTACCTCGCCACCTTGCGCGGCCTGTGGGACAAGGCCTGGCCGAAGGGCATGCCGCGATCTCCGAACTATCTGCACGGCGAAGTTCCCTTGACGGAATATCTGCGCGCCTGGGCGAAGCGCAGTCCCGAGCGTGCCGCGGTGATCTTCTATGGCCACATCACCACCTACGCGGATCTCGACCGGCAGAGCGACCGCTTCGCGGCGCTGCTGGCGGCCAAGGGCGTGGGCAAGGACGACCGCGTCGCGGTGTTCCTGCCGAACTGTCCGCAATTCCATATCGTGTTCTTCGGCATCCTGAAGCTTGGTGCGATCCACGTTCCGGTCAGCCCGCTGTCGCGCGCGTTCGAGCTGTCCTATGAGCTCAACGACACCCAGGCCGAGGTCATCGTCGCGCTCGACCAGCTCATGCCGGTCGTCGAACAGGTCCGCAGCGAGGTGCGCCTGCGCGAAATCATCGTCACCAGCTTTGCCGATGTCGTTCCGGCAATGCCTGCCTTTCCCGCACCGGACTCGATCCGCACGCCACGCATTGCGGTCCCGGGCGCGACCGATCTGTTGCCCGCGCTCGCGGCACTGCCGACACCTATGCCGCTGCCGCCGCCCGGGCTCGACGACGTCGCCGCGCTCAACTACACCGGCGGCACCACCGGCATGCCCAAGGGTTGCGTCCATACTCACCGCGACATGGTCTACACCGCCGCCGCCAACTACGGCATCTCGGTGCTCTCGGACGAGAGCAGCGTGTTCCTGTCGTTCTTTCCCGAGTTCTGGATCGCGGGCGAGAACTTTGGCCTGATTTTTCCGCTGTTCTCCGGCGCGACGCTGGTTCTGCTGGCGCGCTGGGATGCCGTCGGCGCGATGGCGGCGATCGACAAATACAAGGTCACCATCACCGCGATGCCGGTCGACGGCGCGGTCGAGCTGATGGACCATCCGCGCTGGCGCGAGTTCGACCTGTCGTCGTTGAAGCAGGTCCGCGTCGTCTCCTTCGTCAAGAAGCTCAACGCCGATTATCGCGAGCGATGGAAGGATCTCACCGGCACGATCCTGATGGAGGCGGCCTGGGGCATGACGGAGACCCACACCTCCAACACCTTCACATCAGGCTTCCAGGACGACGATTTCGATCTCAACAACCAGCCGATCTTCGTCGGCCTGCCGGTGCCCGGCGCCGAATTCAAGATCACCGATTTCGAGACCGGCGCGCTGCTGCCGCTCGGCGCCGAAGGCGAGATCCGCGTGCGCACGCCATCGCTGCTCAAGAGCTATTGGAACAAGCCGGAGGCGACCGCGGAGTCGCTCGTCGACGGCTGGCTGCGCACCGGCGATATCGGCACCATCGACAAGGACGGCTTCCTGCATTTCCTCGGCCGCCGCAAGGAGATGCTGAAGGTCAAGGGCATGAGCGTGTTTCCACCGGAGATCGAGGCGCTGCTCGGACAGCATCCGAAGGTGCTGGGCTCCGGCGTGGTCGGGCGCGACGATCCTGACAAGGGCCAGGTGCCGGTGGCCTATATCCAGCTCAAGCCGGAGGCGGTCGGCACTGTTACCGCGGAGGATCTGCGCGCCTGGTGCGCCGAGCGCATGGCCGTCTACAAGGTCCCGGAAGTGCGTATGATCGATGCCCTGCCGCTGACGGCGACGGGCAAGGTGAAGAAGCAGGACCTCGATCCCAATCGTTCTGCTGCGGTCTGAGTGAGAGAGACGATGTCGTTCAAGAAACTCCTGATCGCCAACCGCGGCGAGATCGCCATCCGCATCGCGCGTGCTGCGGCCGATGCCGGCATCGCGACCGTTGCGGTCCATCCCGCCGACGATGCGCTGTCGCTGCACGTGCGTGTTGCCGATGACGCCATCGAAATTCCTGGCCGCGGCGCTCGGGCCTATCTCGACATCGACGCGGTGGTGAAGGCGGCGAAAGGCGTCGGCTGCGACGCCGTGCATCCCGGCTATGGCTTCCTCAGCGAGAACGCGGCGTTTGCAAGAGCCTGCGCCAATGCAGGTCTCACCTTCGTCGGCCCAAAGCCGGAGGCGCTCGAACTGTTCGGTGACAAGGTTGCGGCCCGGCAGCTGGCAAAACGCTACGGCGTCCCCATCATCGCGGGCACCAGCGGGCCTTCCAGCCTCGAGGAGGTCACGGCGTTCTTCACCTCGCTCGGCAGCAATGCGGCCATCGTGATCAAGGCGATGGCCGGCGGCGGCGGGCGCGGAATGCGCGTGGTCGAGAATGCCTCCGATCTCGCGGAAGCCCATGCGCGCTGCCAGTCCGAGGCCAAGGCGGCCTTCGGCTTCGACGGCGTCTACGCCGAGCGGCTGATCCGGCAGGCGCGCCATATCGAGGTGCAGATCATCGGCGACAGGCATGGCGCAATCTCTCATCTCTGGGAGCGCGAATGCACTATCCAGCGCCGGCACCAGAAGCTGGTCGAGGTCGCGCCCAGCCCGTCGCTGAGCGATCCCTTGCGCGGCCGCATCATCGATGCTGCGAGGCAGCTTGCGACGGCGGCGTCTTACGACAATCTCGGCACCTTCGAGTTCCTGGTCGATGGCACCGCTGAGGACAGCTTTGCCTTCATCGAGGCCAATCCGCGGCTCCAGGTCGAGCACACCGTCACCGAAGAGGTGCTCGGGCTCGATCTCGTCCGCGCCCAGCTCGCCGTTGCTGCGGGCGCGACACTCGCCTCGCTCGGTCTTGCGCAAGGCGCGATCCCGAAGCCGCGCGGCTATGCCATGCAGCTCCGCGTCAACATGGAAACCTTGGACGAGACTGGCGCGACACATCCGACCGGCGGCGTGCTCGCCGTGTTCGAGCCACCGTCAGGCCCCGGCGTGCGCGTCGATAGCTTTGGCTACGCCGGCTACAAGACCAGCGCGGCCTTCGACTCGCTGCTCGCCAAGGTCATCGTGCACACGCCGGGCGAAGCCTGGCACGACGTCGTCGCCAAGGCTTCGCGCGCCTTGCGCGAATTCCGGATCGATGGCGTCGTCACCAACATCGCCTTCCTCCAGGCCGTGCTGGCGCACCCGGATTTCAGGACCAACCGCATCGCGACCGACTTCATCGACCGCAATATCGCAAAGCTTGTCGAAGCCGCCGATGGTGCAGCCAAGCCGCTTTACTTTGCCGCGGCGGAACGAAGCGGAACGCACGGCACTGAATCGCATGTCGCGCAAGTCGTGCCTGAAGGTACGGTGATGGTCGCGGCCCCCCTGCAAGGCACCATTGTCACCATCCAGGTCAGAGAAGGCGAGATCGTGCGTCCGGGCCAGCAGCTTGCCGTGATCGAGTCCATGAAGATGGAACATTTGGTCATGGCCGAGCAGGGCGGCCGGGTCATGAAGGTCCTTGCCGGCGACGGCGTCACGCTGCTGCATGGCGAAGCGATCATGTATCTCGAGCCGCTCGACGTCGCGGCTGATCACACGGCTGCGGAAGCCGACATCGATCTCGACCACATCCGTCCCGATCTTGCCGAGCTGATCGCGCGCCAGGCCAACACGCTTGATGCGAGCCGCCCCGCCTCGGTCGAGCGCCGCCGCAACACCAACCAGCGCACCGCGCGCGAGAACGTCGCCCAGCTCGTCGACCAAGGCTCGTTCATGGAATATGGCAGCCTTGCGATCGCGGCGCAGCGGCGCCGCCGCAAGCTCGACGATCTCATCAGGAACACACCGGCCGACGGCCTCGTCATGGGCGTCGCCACGGTGAATGGCGAGAAGTTCGGACCCGAGGGCGCGCGCTGCATCGTCGTGGCCTACGACTACACCGTGCTCGCGGGCACGCAGGGTCACATGAACCACAAGAAGATCGACCGCATGCTGACGCTGGCCGAGGACTGGCGCGTGCCGCTGGTGTTCTACGCCGAAGGCGGCGGTGGCCGACCTGGCGATACCGACCGGCTCGGCATGACCGGGCTCGACGGCCCGTCCTTCGTGCAGTTCGCAAGGCTGTCCGGCCTCGTCCCCGTCGTCGGCGTCGTCTCCGGCTATTGCTTCGCCGGCAACGCCGCGATGCTCGGCTGCTGCGATGTCATCATCGCCACCAAGAACGCCTCGATCGGCATGGGCGGTCCGGCCATGATCGAGGGCGGCGGCCTCGGCGTCTATCATCCGGCCGAGGTCGGCCCTGTCTCGTTCCAGTCGCCGAACGGCGTCATCGACATCCTGGTCGAGGACGAGGAGGAGGCGACAAGGGTCGCGCAAAAGTACCTGTCCTATTTCCAGGGCGCGGTGACGGCTTGGGAAGCTGCCGACCAGCGCCTCTTGCGCCGCGCCATCCCCGAGAACCGCTTACGGGTCTACGACATCCTCAGCGTGATCGACCTCGTCGCCGACAAGGACAGCGTGCTGGAGCTGCGCCGCGACTACGGCGTCGGCATGATCACCGCGCTGATCCGGATCGAGGGCAAACCGTTCGGCCTGATCGCCAACAATCCGCGCCATCTCGGCGGCGCGATCGATGCCGATGCCGGCGACAAGGCCGCGCGCTTTCTCCAGCTTTGCGACGCCTTCGATCTTCCGATCGTCTCGCTCTGCGACACACCCGGCTTCATGGTCGGCCCGGAAGCGGAGAAGACCGCGATCGTCCGCCACGTCTCGCGCATGTTCGTGACCGGCGCGAGCCTCACCGTGCCGCTGTTCGGCATCGTGCTGCGCAAGGGCTACGGTCTCGGCGCGCAGTCGATGATCGGCGGCGGCTTTCACGCCTCGTTCTTCACCGCGGCCTGGCCGACCGGCGAGTTCGGCGGCATGGGGTTAGAGGGCTATGTCCGCCTCGGCTTCCGCAAGGAGATGGAGGCGATCGCCGACCCCGAGGAGCGCGAGACCTATTACCGCAACAAGGTCGCCGAGCTCTATGCCAACGGCAAGGCGGTCTCGATCGCCTCGGTGTTCGAGATCGACAACGTCATCGACCCCGCCGAGACGCGGCGCTGGATTATGGCCGGCCTCCGTTCGGTGCCAAAGCCGCCGGCCCGGACGGCGAAGAAGCGGCCGTGTATCGATACGTGGTGAGGGCAGTGCAGCAACAGATGAGCCCGTCATTCCGGGGCGATGCGGAGCATCCAACCCGGAATCTCGAGATCCCGGGTTCGGCTCTTCCGAGCCGCCCCGGATGACAACCGAGAGAGGCGCGCTACTCCCCGTTCCCGGTTCCCGATTGACATCCCCGCCTGTGGTGCCAGACTTTGCACAATAATACAGGGTGGAGACGTCTGCGATGGCCAGCCTTTCGGCCTCGAACCATGTCGCCCGTGTCTTGTCCGTCGCCAACCATGTGGCCGACGTCGATGCCTCTTCGCGCATCGCCAATTCCTGGCGGCGCTCCCTGATCAGCCACAAGCTCGATCCCGCCCGCCGGGGACCGCCGCAGACGTTGACCGAAGCCGAGGTCCGGCATGTCGCCGAACCGATGGAAGAGACGATCCGACTCGCAACGGCCGAGCTCGAGGACCTCGCCCGCGTGCTGCGGGACGCCGGCTATTGCGTCAATCTCGCTGATGCCAACGCGATCATGCTGTTCAGCCGCTTGCCGGGCGCAGCCGACACCGAGATCTTCCTGCGCTGGAAGGTCTATACCGGTTCGAATTTCTCGGAGGCCCATGAAGGAACCAATGGGCTAGGCACCTGCCTTGCGGAACAAAAGCCGATCCTGGTGCACCGCGACGAGCATTTTCGCGAGCAATGGGGCATCTTCTCCTGTGCGGTGGCGCCGCTGTTCGACCCCCTGGGCCGCATCGCGGGCGCCGTTAACATCACCTCTTGTCGTGACGACCTCAGCCGCGCCGCGCACCAACTTGCGCTCGCGGTCACGATGCAGGCGGCGCGCCGCATTGAGGGCGCGATCTTCCGCGACCATTTCCGTAACGCCTGGATCGCCACCGTGCCGGGCGATGGCGGCAGCGGCCTGCTCGCCTATGACGAGGATCGACGCGTCGTCGGCGCCTGCCGCTCGGCGCGCGCACTGCTGGGCCTCACCGACGGCCTGATCGCTTCCGGCATCGACTTGTCGCGCTACATCAAGTTCGATCACCACGCTGCGCGTGGTGCGGAGGACATCGTCCAGCTGCGCCGCGCCGACGGCAGTCCGTTGGGGCGGAGCCAGATCGCGCCGCCGCAGCGCGCGCGGCCGCTCACCAAGCGCCGCGATCCGCCTGTTGATCGTTTCGATGCGCTGCATCGGCTCGCCGGCGGCGATCCCGGCATGGTCAAAAGCGTGAAGCGGCTCGGCGCCGTCATTGATCACGATCTGCCGGTGCTACTGCAGGGCGAGACCGGCGTCGGCAAGGATTTGTTCGCGCGCGCCATTCACGCCGCCAGCAACCGGGCGCGCAACAATTATGTCGCGCTGAATTGCGCGGCGATGCCCGAGAGCCTGATCGACGCCGAACTGTTCGGCTACGAGGCCGGCGCTTTCACCGGCGCGCGCCGCGACGGCTCCAAGGGTCTGATCGTGCAGGCCCATGGTGGCACGCTGTTCCTCGACGAGATCGGCGACATGCCGATCGCGCTGCAGACGCGCCTGCTGCGCGTTCTGGAAAACCGCGAGGTCTGGCCGCTCGGCGCGCTCAAGCCGGTGGCCGTCGACATCCGCCTGATCAGCGCCACCCACCGCGATCTCGGCCCCATGGCGGAGCAGGGTGCCTTCCGCGCCGATCTCTATTTCCGTCTGCGCGGCATGGAGGTGCGGCTGCCGGCCTTGCGCGACCGCGCCGACCGTGACGATATCATCCGCCAAATCGCGCGCGAGGAAGCGCCGAGCTGCAGGCTCTCGAGCGAGGCCTGGTCGCAGCTTGCGGCCTATCCGTTCCCCGGCAACATGCGCCAGCTCCGCCACGTGCTGCGGCTTGCCGGCTGCACCGCGGAGAACGGCGTCATCACCGATGCGGACCTCGATCTGCCGCCGTTCGGTGGACGGGTTGAGCCGGATCTCGAAGCAGCCGAGCGCGCCACGATCGCCGAGGCGCTGCGCAAGCACGGCGGCCGTGTCACAGAGGCAGCGCGGGCGCTGAAGCTGAGCCGCGCGACGTTGTATCGCAAGATCAAGGCGATGAAGATCGAGACGGCGCAGTAGCGTCGAGGAGCGAGCCGCTGGGCTTCGCCTCTCCCCGCGCGCGGCAGCGCACTTACGCGCCTGAGCGCGGCGGGTGAGGGGGACTCTCCGCGAGTCCAACTGTCACCGTCCTTGCGGAAGCAGCCCCTCACCCCAACCCTTTCCCGTAAGAATGGGGAGAGGGAGAAGAGGGAGTTTACGAAAAATCCGTCCAGCTCAAACGGCGTGAATCGAGGTCGCCGACCGTTACCGTCTCGCGCATCTCATGTGGCGTATGAAAACTGCTGCGCAGATAGACGAGCGGCCTCGCCGCATCCGAATGCGAGGCGCTGCGGACCTCGCCGACGAAGATCGAATGCGTTGTCGTCTCGAACTCCTGCGCCAGCACGCAGTCGAACGCGGCGACCGCGTCCGTCAAGACCGGTGCGCCGGTCACACCACGCGTCCACTGCCCGAAGGCGAAACGGTCGTCGCCGTTGATCCCCTTCTGGCCGCTGAAGGTGAGCGCGAGCAGCGCGTGATCCTCGTGCAGGAAGTTGATCGCAAACGCACCTTCCTCGCGGATTCGCGCATGGGCGCTGGCGTTGCGGTTGACGCAGACGATCAGCGATGGAGGATTGTCGGAGAGCGAGCAGGCCGTGGTCACCGTCAATCCCGTGCGCTTGCCGTGCTCGGCGCCCACGGTGACCAGCGCGACGGCCCCGGCGCATTGGCGCATCGCCTGCTTGAAATCCTTTGCGTCCACGCTCACGCGATGACCTCCGAAAAAAAGCGGGTGCGGCACGATCGCGCCGCACCCACTGAGCGTCAAGCCGCCTTCTTCGCGGAGCCGAGATGCGCAAGACGCGGCATCACCTCGTTCTTCAAGAGCGAGAGCGAGTGATGCCAGGCCTCGGCCTTGTGCTTGTAGTCGAAGCCGAACACCAGCAGTACGCCGAAGCCGCCGACCTCGTCGTAGATCTTCTCGATCTTCTCGGCGACGGTCGCGGGCGAGCCGACGATCCAGTTCCGCTTGGCGCAATATTCGACGGTGACGTCACTGTCGGGCACGTCGGGCGCGTGCTTCAGATAGTCCTTGAAGCCGAAATGGCCGAGCAGCGGCAGGAAGTACTCGCTCATCATCCGGCCCATCATGTCGCCGGTCGAGAGCCTCCAGGCCTCCTCGTCGGTGTCGGCGACGAACACCTCGCGCACCAGACGCCAGTCCTGCCGGCTCGGCTTGCGCCCGGTCTTGGCGGCGCCAATCTCGACGGAATCCCAATGGCTGGAGACATAGGCCGGGTTGAGGTTGAGGCTCATCGGGATGAAGCCCCGCTCGCCCGCGAGCTTCAGCGTGTCCGAGTTCTTGGAAAGGCCCGCAACGCCGATCGGCGGATGCGGTGCCTGCAACGGCTTGATGTGGGGCTTGAGGAAGTCGAACATCGTGTCCGGCTTGGTCACCGTCCAGAACTTGCCTTTGTAGGTGAAGGGTGCAGGATCGCTCCACAGTTTCAGGATGATTTCCAGCGCCTCGCGGGTCATGTCGCGGTTCTGCCCGCTCATGCCGTCGACGTTGAACATCGCCCAGTCGCTCGGCAGCCCCGAGGCGGCGACGCCGAAATTGAGCCGGCCCTCGGAGAGATGGTCGAGCATCGCGACGCGGTTGGCGAGCTCGGCCGGATGGTGATAGGGCAAGAGGAAGCCGCCCGGCCCAATGCGCAAGCGCTTGGTCTGCATCAGCGCCTGCGCGATCAGAAGGTCCGGCGTGGGATTGGGTTCCCAGGGCGCGGTGTGGTGCTCGCCGACCCAGGCCTCCTGATAGCCGAGCTCGTCGAGCCAGCGCATGACCTGCAGGTCCCAGTCGTTCCCTTCCTTCAGGCCGCACTCCGGCGGATGCGAAGGCATCGTGAAATAGCCGATCTCCATGGGTTTCCTCATCTGATGTTGACGCGTCTTGTCGCGCGTTGACGGCGTTGAGTGGGGAGGGTTCAGCAAGCGGTGTGCCAGCGCCATGGAGCCTCAAATTGGCGAGAAAAGGCTGGTTTGCCCGCGCAATAGCCGGTATCTCGACGAGGGCCCGCAAGAGATCGTCTCATTGTCGCGAGACGGCGTCTTGGTGGTGAGACAAGAACTTGGCCGTGAGACGAGGGCAGTTTCGAATGACCGAACCCGCTTATGTCGCGGTGGACTGGGGCACCAGCAGTTTTCGCCTGTGGCTGGTCGATCGTGCCGGCGAGGTGCTGGCCGAACGCCGCAGCGATGAAGGCATGCTCGCCGCCGCCAAGACCGGCTTTCCCGCCGTGCTGCAATCGCATCTTGCGGCGGTCGAGGCGCCGGATCATCTGCCGGTTCTCGTCTGCGGCATGGCGGGCGCGAAGACCGGCTGGGTCGAGGCCGGCTATGTCGATACGCCGGCGCCGCTCTCCGCGATTCTGAACCAGGCCGTGCGCGTCCCCGGGCAAGCGCGCGACATTCGAATCCTGCCGGGCATCGCGCAGCGCGACGCAAGCGCGCCGGACGTCATGCGCGGCGAGGAAACGCAGCTGCTCGGCGCGCTCGGCTTTGAAGCCGCCGGCGAGGCGCTGGTCTGCATGCCCGGCACGCATTCGAAATGGGTGCGCGTCCGGAGCGGCATTGTCGAACGTTTCTCCACCTTCATGACCGGCGAGCTCTTCAGCGTGGTCTCGCGCGAGACCATCCTGTCATTCGCGGTCGCGGGCGCCGACGAGGCCGAGGATGTCGCGAGCTTCAAGGCGGCGGTCAAGGCAGCGTACGCGGCGCCGGCCTTCGCCGCCAATCTGTTGTTCGGTGCGCGCTCGCGCCAGCTGTTGTTCGGCGGCACGCCGGCCGCGGCGCGCGAAACGCTGTCGGGCACGTTGATCGGCGTCGAGCTGGCGGCCGGGCTGTCCGGCGCCGTGCCGCAAGCGGGTGTCGCGTTGATTGCCTCGGGGCGGCTCGCGATGCTGTATCGGCTGGCTTTCGAGGCGCTGTCGGTGACGATCAGGCCGGTCGATGCGGATGAAGCCGTCCGCCGCGGCCTGTCGATGGCGGCTGCCGCGATCTGGACGAAGTAGAAGGATTCTTGAGATGAGCGTTCCCTTTCCCTCGATGAAGCGGCCGCTGGTCGCGATCCTGCGCGGCGTCAAGCCGGAGGAGACCGAAGCCATCGTCGGCGTGCTGATCGAAGCCGGCATGACCGCGATCGAGATCCCCCTGAACTCGCCCGATCCTTTCCGCTCCATCGCAATGGCCGTGAAGCAGGCGCCGCCAGGCGTGCTGATCGGCGCGGGCACGGTGCTGACCACCGCGGACGTCGATCGTCTCAACGACGTCGGCGGCAGGCTGATGGTCTCGCCGAATGTAGACACGCAGGTGCTCGTGCGTGCACGTCAATACGCCATGGTCACGCTGCCCGGCGTGTTTTCGCCGACCGAGGCGCTGCTTGCCGCGCGCTCCGGCGCATCGGGCCTGAAATTCTTTCCGGCGAGCGTGTTAGGTGCCTCCGGTATCGCCGCGATTCGCGCCGTGCTGCCGTCAGGCGTGGTGATCGCCGCCGTCGGCGGGGTCTCCGATCAGAATTTTGCGGAGTACATCAAAGGCGGCGTGACTGCGTTCGGGCTCGGCTCCAGCCTTTACAAGCCCGGTATGACAGCAGCCGATGTCGCGGTGCGCGCGAAGGCGACGGTCGAAGCCTATGATCGAGCGATTGCGAAAGGCTGAGCCGGCAATAATCTAGCCGTGAACTCTCATGGCCAGTCGTGCCTCATATCGCTGCGATGCTGGGGCCCACGATGCGGCTCGGTTCACCTCTCCGCGTCGGGAGAGGTGAGCGATCGCGCTAACTCCGCTTCGCCGACGGCGCCGGCAGCTGCTCGTGGCGGCGCTGGAAGCGCTGCCAGTACAGCACGCTGCCGATCAGCAGGGCAGGCACGAAGCCAAGCACGATCAGGAAATGCGGCAGCTCCTTCGGGGAGACGAAGGCGATCGCGATGTCCGAGATCAACCAGAGTGCCGCGAACATCACGGCAAAATCCGTTCGCGGGCAGCGAAGGTAGTAGAACACGGCGGTGATGATGATCGCGGGGCCGATCGCAACGGCAATCATGACCGCGGTCAGCTCCTTCGGCGTCACCGCGTCGAGCATCATCGAGGCCAGCAGCCAGAGTGCGGCGAACATGGCGACGATGTCGAGCGGATGCCGCAATCCAATACCTTTCGCGGGGACGCGCTATCGTTGTGGCCGGAGCCGCGGCCGTCAAGTCAAAATGCGCTTATTCCTCGTCACTTCCCGGCGTCGGGCGCAGCATGAAATGACCGAAGGCGGTGGCGATCGGCTTCTCCGCATCGTCCTGCCAGGCGCGCGCCTCGAAGGCGACGATGCGACGGCCCTGCTTCACGATCGAGACGTTGGCAAACGTATCGAGCGCGCGGCCGGAGCGTAAATAGTTGACGGTGAGGCCGATCGGCTTCGGCGGGGCGGCTGTGCCGAGCTCGCGCGCGACGCCCATGACGGCCGTGGTCTCGAGAAAGGCGCCGGTCATGCCGCCGTGGATCGCGGGCAGGATCGGGTTGCCGATGATTTTTGGCGAGAACGGCATCGTCAGCGTGCCGTCGTCGTTGACGCGGATGCCGAGCCAGCGCGCGAACGGGCTGCGCGCGAACGGCCCATCGGGATCCTCCGGCGCCTCCAGCGCCGCTATGCCCAGCGCATCCATCCTGCGATCGGCGAGCATGTTGGTGCGGTTGGCGCCGATCATGAAGCAGGCGGTCGCGGTCGCCACCGGATCGTCCTCGGACTCCTGATAGGCGGTGGCGCGCACGAAGGCGATCGAGCGCGTGGTGCGGTAGCAGACCGAATGCGCCTTGATGTCGAGCCCCGGCGTTGCCGGCTTCTGGTAGTCGATGCGCAGATCGAGGGTCGCGATCGCGCGCGTGCCGTCGAGCGCAAGCTGCACCGCCATGCCGCAGCTCTCGTCCAGCATCGCGGTGACGACGCCGCCATGCAGCACGCCGGTCTCGGTGTCGCCGACGAAGACCGGGCGATAGGGCAGGCTCGACCAGGCCTCGGCGGGCGCAAAGCGGTCGAGCTGCAGCCCGCTGATATGGCCGTAATCGGAGCGGCGGCCCTTGATCGCCTCGGCGAGTTCCTCGAACGGGAGCGTGGTCGATATGGTGCTCATGGGGACGTTCTAGACCAGTGTCGGGCGCCGCGCAAAACCCCCGGATAGATCCCCGCACGGCAGGCGGTTTGGCCTCGACAGAGCGGGCCGAAGCGCCGATGGTGGGCGCTTCGTTCGTCGATGAACTGTAAGGAGCGCCCATGGCCGACCCCGAAACGCCCGCCGCCAATCAGGGGCCCGTCACCATTTCGAGCTCCAGCTCTGAGCGGGCGCCGATCATCTATTTCGACGGCGCGTCCTGCTTCGGCCATCACAACGGCGCGATCCAGATCGAGCTTGCCGCGAACCTCTTGATGCCGGTCGGTGCCGCCGTCAGGGTCGACGTGGTCCAGACCGCGCACTTGCGTTGCAGCGTCGCCGCGGCGCTGGCATTGCGCGAAGCGCTCGACAAGGCGCTGGCTATGTACCAGCAAGGCCAGAAGCAGCCGGTGGCGGAGGAGATACCGGCGGTGAAGAACTGAGATCGGCGTTTCGGAGCTGGTGTTCGGTCTTCATGGTTCGAGACGACCGCTTCGCGGTCTCCTCACCATGAGGGTCTGACATCTCGCCGCGAAACCAGACCTCATCCTGAGGAGTCTGCCAAAGCGGGCGTCTCGAAGGATGGCCGCAAGCGTGGGGCCTTACGAAATCGACAGGCCCGCCTCAGCCCACATGCACCTTCGGTTTCTTGCCGCCGTTCCACTTGCCGTCGAGCGCGCGCTCGATCTGGGCGGCGAGTTGCAGCAGCAGGCCGTCATTGGCCTGCTTGGCGATCGCTTGGATGCCGAGCGGCAGGCCGTGGTCCTGCGTGGCCATTGGTATCGAGATCGCGGGCATGCCGCAGAGGTTGGCGAGCGGCGTGAAGGCGAAGAAGCGCCAGAGATTGCCGAACCAGTCGAGCACATCGGGATTGTCGGAGATGGTGAGGTATTCCCTGGTGCCGACCTTCGGCGTCGGCAGCGCGGTGATCGGCGTCAGGATCACGTCCCACTGCTCGAAGAAGGCACCGAAGCCGCGCGAGGTGGTGTTGAACACGCCCTGCATCTTCGCCCGCTCGGCGAAGCTGGTGTGCCGGCCGGCTTCCCAGATGCGGATGTTCATCGGCTCGATCAGATCTTCCGGCGGCTTTTCCAACCCGCGCGCGGCGAGCATGTTGGAGATCACCACCGCGAAATTCGAGATGTAGCAGGTGGTCTGCGCGGCGAAGGCGGCGGGCAGGTCAATCTCGGGCAGGGCGTAGTCGACGTGATGGCCGAGGCCTTCGAGGAAGCGGCCGGCCTTCGCCAGCTCGGCGGCGATCTCGGGCGTTGCCGTGTAGTCGCCCCAGGTATGGGACAGCGCGATGCGCAGCTTGCCGGGATCGCGCTTGATCATCTCGGAATAGGGCTGCGCCGTGGTCCAGAACGGCATGAACTCGCCGGGCGCAGGTCCCCTCGCATGATCGACGAAGGCGGCGGTGTCGCGCACGCTGCGCGACTGACAGCCCTGGATCGAGACGAGGCCGGTGAGGTCGGACATGTGCGGCGCGAGCGAGAAGACGCCGCGCGAAACTTTCAGCCCGATGTTGCCGTTGACGCCGGCGGGAATGCGGATCGAGCCGCCGCCGTCGGTCGCGTGTGCGATCGGCACCACGCCGGCTGCAACCATCGCGGCGCTGCCCGCCGACGAGCCGCAGGTGGTGTAGTCGGTGTTCCAGGGATTGCGGGTGACGTAGACGGCGGGATTATCGGCGGAACTGCACACGCCGAATTCCGGGGTCGTGGTGCGGCCGATCAGGTTCAGCCCGGCCTGGCGGAATTTGCCGGTCAGGAAGGTGTCGGCGCCGGCGCGATTGCCGCGCATCAAGAGCGAGCCCATTTCCTGCAGCCGGCCCTTCATGGTCGGCCCGAGGTCCTTCATCAGGAACGGCAGGCCGGCGAAGGGACCTGCGAGATTGGCGCCGTCCTTGGCGGGGTCGGCGATCACGTCCTCGAATAGTTCGACCACGCCCGACAGCGCCGGATTGACCTTGGCGACGCCCGCGGCAGCCTGCCGCGCCAGCTCCTTCGCCGTCAGCTCGCCCTTGCGGACGCGCCCCGCCAACGCGACGCCATCGTGCTGCGCCCATTCCGTCCAGCTCATCGGCAAAGTCATGACGTCAAAATCCCCTTAAGGTGCTGCCCCACCTTTTTCGCAAGGGACCGCCTGAATCAACCGAGCCGGCGCGAGGGGCAGGGTTGCGTGG
Organism: Bradyrhizobium sp. UNPA324; assembly: GCF_006658635.1. Taxonomy (NCBI): domain Bacteria; kingdom Pseudomonadati; phylum Pseudomonadota; class Alphaproteobacteria; order Hyphomicrobiales; family Nitrobacteraceae; genus Bradyrhizobium; species Bradyrhizobium sp. UNPA324. Next base: position 6,979,548 of record NZ_LFJD01000004.1, on the reverse strand, counting down.
GGCGGACAGGTCGGAAGACCCCCCGAAATGCCGCTCGTCTCAATCCGACAGTCGCGCGATCGCCGCAACCGGGCCGCCGCCCGGCGGGCCCTGGTGCTCGGCACCGCCGGACACGTAGACAGCCCCGGTGCCGGCAAGGCCAGCGATCAGGCCGCCGACCGCGGCGCGGGCATGGCGTGTCGCGCTGATGTCGGTATCTTCGAGCATGGTATGGCGAAAGCCACGCACGCTGCCGTCAGGCGAGGCCTCCGCCTTGGCGAAGATGTTGACGAGTTCGCGGCCCTTCTTTGCTTGCGGCGCGAAACCGAGTCCGACGCTTTCCAGCGCTGCGATCACCGCGGCGGCGTCGATGGCATCGCTCATCACGGCATGCCCGATCTCGAACGCGCTCACTGAGGATGCCGAATTGCCGAGCACGATGACGACGTTGTGCATCAGCTCGATGCCGGACGATGTGGAGGCGACCTTCGAGAACAGGTCGTCGCGCCGCAGCACGTCCTCGTCGCGGACGTCAGGCGCGATCTCGCCGAGCGCGACGGCGACGCCGAGCGCGGAGGCACCGCGGGAATAGGCCATCGAGGCGTAGGCGCTTGTCGTCGCCGTTTTGTTGCCGCGCGCACCGGCGGCTTCGACGCGATCACTGGTGAGCAGCGGGCATTTGATCTGCACGAAATGGACGTCGGCAGGATCAGGGATGCCGGCATCCGCCATCGCGGCCTTTACCGCTTTCGCGGTCTGCGCGATCTGTGGCGAGCGACCGAGCTCCTCGGGCAGGAAGTCGCGTGTCTGCGCTATGCCGATGCTCAGGCGCTTGCCGCTCATGCCCGCCGGCCGCCCCTCAACCTCGCGCCGCGTGAATACCGTGATGTGCGGGCTGAGCACGCCCTCGGTGCCGCCGGACATCACGAAGGCGATGCGTTGCTCGACCTCCTCCGGGGACAGACCGAGCCGCGGTGCCAGCGCAGCACACAGTGCAGCAACGGCATATTCCCGCGTGAAATCGTTGACGCCGCCATTTCCCTCGGTCTTGCCGAGGATGGCGAGGATCGATTTGGGATCGATCGCGCCGGAGCCGATCATGCTCATGAGGCCGGAGACGTCGCCGGGGCCGGTGGTAGCGACCTTGAAGACGCCGACTGATGTTGTCCGCATGAATGGTCCTCGTGTGGAGTTCAGTGGCCCGGCGGTGCAAACAGCCGTTGAACTGGCGTGTATGTCAATCCCTACCGTCGTCCTGACATCCGCCAGAAGGACAAGAGGAAAGAGCCTTCGCACCAGAACGTCCGCCGCCCCCACGAATGTGGCGAGATCGCATCGGTTCAATAAAAAAATCCTCTGTCGACGGTCCCCCGCCGCACCTTGATGAATCAACCCCGGTTGGTCCATAAGCGGCGTCCCGTGGCCGGTGCTTCGCTGCCGCACGGCGGGCTTGGATAGAGGGATTCTCGCGTGGCAAATATCAACCAGAAAATTGCGCAGGAGCTTGGGGTTCGGGCCGAGCAGGTCGAGGCGGCGGTGACGCTGCTCGACGGCGGCGCCACGGTTCCCTTCATCGCGCGCTACCGCAAGGAAGCGACCGGTGCGCTCGACGACGCGCAATTGCGCACCCTGGAGGAGCGCCTGGGCTACCTGCGTGAGCTCGAGGACCGCCGCAAGGCCATCCTCGAATCGGTCCGCGAGCAGGGCAAGCTCGATGCCGCGCTGGAAACCTCGATTCTTGCTGCCGACAGCAAGGCGCGCCTCGAAGACATCTATCTGCCGTTCAAGCCGAAGCGCCGCACCAAGGCGGAGATTGCCAAGGAGGCCGGTCTCGAGCCGTTCGCCAATCTGCTGCTCGCCGAACCCGCTAGCGATCCGAAGGTCGTGGCCGAAGGCTTCGTCAATGCCGAGAAGGGCGTCGCCGATGTCGCAGCCGCGCTTGACGGTGCCCGCGCCATCCTGGTCGAACGCTTCGACGAGGACGCCGATCTGATCGGCGCCCTGCGCGAGGACATGTGGACCAATGCGCGCATGGCCTCCAAGGTGCGCGACGGCAAGAAGACGGAGGGCGAGAAGTTCGCTGATTATTTCGATTTCTCGGAGCCGCTGACCAAGCTGCCGTCGCACCGCATTCTCGCGATGTTCCGCGGCGAGAAGGAAGAGATCCTCGACCTGCAGATCCAGGCGGAGGAGGCGCCGCCCCCGGGCGTGCCCGGTGCCTATGAATTGAAGATCATGAAGCGGTTCGGCATCGCCGACCTCAAGCGCGCCGGCGACCGTTGGCTGATCGACACCGTGCGCTGGGCCTGGCGCACCAAGATCCAGGTGCATCTGAACATCGATCTGCGCATGCGGCTGTGGAATGCGGCCGAGACCGAGGCGGTGCGGGTGTTCGCCTCCAACCTGCGCGACCTCTTGCTGGCCGCGCCCGCCGGCACCCGGGTCACCATGGGGCTCGATCCTGGCTACCGCACCGGCGTCAAGGTCGCCGTCACCGACGCGACCGGCAAGGTGGTCGATACCGCCGTGATCTATCCGCACGAGCCGCAGCGGCAGTGGAACGAGTCGCTGGCGACGCTCGGCCGGCTGGCGATGAAGCACCGCGTCGAACTGATCGCGATCGGCAACGGCACCGCCTCGCGCGAGACCGACAAGCTCGCGGCCGACCTCGTCAAGGGCCTGGCCGAGCTGAAGATGTCCAAGATCGTGGTGTCGGAAGCCGGCGCCTCGGTCTATTCGGCCTCCGCCTTCGCCTCGGAGGAATTGCCCGGCCTCGACGTCACCCTGCGCGGCGCGGTCTCGATCGCGCGCCGGCTGCAGGATCCGCTTGCCGAGCTCGTCAAGATCGAGCCCAAGGCGATCGGCGTCGGCCAGTACCAGCATGACCTCGGCCAGGCCAAGCTCGCCAAGTCGCTCGATGCCGTGGTCGAAGATTGCGTGAACGCCGTCGGCGTCGACGTCAACACCGCATCCGCACCGCTGCTCGCCCGCGTGTCGGGCGTCGGCTCCGGCCTTGCGCAGAGCATCGTGGCGCACCGCGACGCCAACGGCCCGTTCAAGTCGCGCAAGGCGCTGAAGGACGTGCCGCGGCTTGGCCCGAAGGCGTTCGAGCAGTGCGCTGGCTTCCTGCGCATTCTCGGCGGCGAGGATCCGCTCGATGCCTCCGGCGTGCATCCCGAGGCCTATCCGGTGGTCCGCCGCATCCTCGCGGCCACCAAGAGCGACATCAAGGCGCTGATCGGCTCTAGCGAGATCGTGCGCACCTTGAAGCCGAAGGATTTCGTCGACGAGACCTTCGGTCTGCCGACCGTCACCGACATTCTGCGCGAGCTCGAAAAGCCCGGTCGCGACCCGCGTCCGGCGTTCAAGGCCGCGGTGTTCAAGGAGGGCGTCGAGGAGATCAAGCACCTCCAGAAGGGCATGATCCTCGAGGGCACCGTGACCAATGTTGCCGCGTTCGGCGCCTTCGTCGACATCGGCGTGCACCAGGACGGCCTCGTACACATCTCGGCGATGTCCAAGACCTACATCAAGGATCCGCGCGAGGTGGTGAAGCCCGGCGACATCGTCAAGGTGAAGGTGCTGGACTTCGAGGTCGCGCGCAAGCGGATCTCGCTGACGCTGCGCCTCGACGACGAGGTCGGGCCCAAGAAGGACGCCCCCGGCATGCAGCGCGACAACACGCGCAACAGCGCGCGGATGACATCGTCAGCGCCGCGCAAGCAGGAATCGTCCGGCGGCGGCGGGGCGCTCGCCGAGGCGATGCGCCGCGCTGCCGAGAAGAACGGCGGCAAGCGGGCGTAGTCTTCTTAACCTCTCCCCGCCCTTCTGCGGGGAGAGGTAGAATTCGCGCATAGCGCGAATTCCGGGTGATGGGAAGTCTCCGCGCGCCGGGCTGCCCGACGGACGCGAAATTCCATCCACGTCGTCAATACGAGCGCAGCGAAGCAATCCAGGAATCTCTCCGCGGAAACATCTCTGGATTGCTTCGCTGCGCTCGCAATGACGAGGAGAGAGCGAGGGACCGCCTCCCTGACACCGGCGTCAGAAATTGGCGCATTTGTAAGTTGATGGAGACGGCTTAGGCGCTTCTCCTGATCCTCCTCGTGCAGCGGGACTAGCGCTGCACTGCAAGGAGGATATTCCGATGAAGAATAGGCTTCTCACAGGGCTTGTCGCAGCAGCAGTTGCTGCGATGCTCGCGGCTGCGGCCCCCGCTCTCGCGCGCGGTGGTTTTGGCGGTGGCGGCCACGGCGGCTTCGGCGGCGGGCATTTCGGTGGTGGTGGCATGCACGTCGGCGGCATGGGTGGCGGGATGCACGGCATGGGTGGCGGTATGCATGTCGGCGGCATGGGCGGAGCTCATTTCGGTGGCGCCCGCTTCGCCGGTTCCCCGATGGCCGCTCACGCGGCGATCGGGCCGCGCTTTGCCGGTACGCCAATCGCGACCCGCGCCGCCTTCGGCCCGCGGTTTGCCGGCACGAGCTGGCATGGCCGGCCCTTCATTGGCCGGCATGCCTTCTTCTTCCGGCATCATCGCTTCCATCGGTTCGCCTTCTTTGGCGCGCCCTTCGTCTACGCCAGCTATTATAACGACGGCTGCTGGCGCAGGAGCTGGACGCCCTACGGATGGCAATGGGTCAATGTGTGCGGAGACTATTGGTAGTCGCATCGCCGTACCGCACCATTGTCGCGGTCGCCACCGGGCGGTTCCGTCCAGCCCCGGAACGGGATAGTCTGGTGGCGATCGTCGCGCGGAGTTCGTCATGACCGGAGGTCACCGTCGCATCCTGGTCGTCGAGGACGATCCGGAAACCGCAGGCCAGCTCGTCGAGGAATTGACGACCTCCGGCTACGAGGTCGATCTTGCGGCAACGGGGCGCGAAGCCCTGAGCCACGGCGCCGCGCGCGATTATGCCGTGATCACGATCGACCGGATGCTGCCCGATATCGACGGCATCAGCGTGATGCGGCAGTTGCGCGACGACGGCGTTGCCGCGCCGTTCCTGATCATTTCCGCGCTCGGCGAGGTCGATGACCGCGTGCGCGGCTTGCGCGCGGGCGGCGACGACTATCTCGTCAAGCCGTTCTCGTTCATCGAATTGCTGGCGCGGCTCGAGGCGCTTGGCCGCCGCAGCGAGACCATCGCCAAGGAGACGCTGCTGCGGGTCGGCGATCTCGCCATCGACCTGATCGCGCGGGCTGCCTTCCGCCGCGGCCGCAAGATTTCGTTGCTGCCGCGCGAATTCCAGCTGCTTGAATATCTCGCCCGCAACGAGGGTAGAGTCATCTCGCGTGCGATGCTGCTCCAGCACGTCTGGGACCTGCATTTCGATCCCTCCACCAACATCATCGACGTCTATGTCGGGCGCGTCCGCCGCAAGGTCGACGACGCTCAGGCCTATCCGTTGATCCACACCATCCGCGGCATCGGATATTGCCTCCGTGCTCCTGGCTAAGACGCTCCGCTCCTCGACCTTCCGTCTGGCGCTGATCGCGATCGCGGCATTCGGGCTGATCGTCGCGGCGATCATGGCCTATGTCTATCTCGGGACGCTGGCCTATGTGGAGAGCCGGCTCGGCACCGCCGCCGATCACGACGGCTTTACCGGCACGATCGAACTCGCGATGGCGGCGGTCGCAGGCCTGCTGCTGGTGCTCGCTGGCCTTGCGGCCGTACTGGTGACGCGGCGTACGGTGGGGCGGATCGAACAGATCAATGCCACCAGCCGCGCCATCATGCTCTCCGGCCTCGATCAGCGCATTCCCTTGCGCGGCAGCAACGACGAGTGGGACCGCGTCGCCGAGAACCTCAACCAGATGCTGGATCGCATCGAGACGCTGATGGGCGAGGTCAAGCAGGTCAGCGACAACGTCGCCCACGATCTGCGCACGCCGCTGACGCGGATGCGCGGCCGGCTGGAAAAGGCCTATCACGCGCCGCGTAACAGCGACGCCGATGCCGCACTGATCGGCGACACCATCGCCGATCTCGATGCCGTGCTCGGCATGTTCGCATCCATCACCCGGATCTCCGAGATCGAGACCCGCGCCCGCACCGGCGCCTTCCGCGCGCTCGACCTCGCCGAGATCGCGGGCGAAGTGGTCGAGCTCTACGATGCCGCCGCCGAGCAGGTTGCGACAAAGCTCAGCCTTGCCGGAGACCGGCAGGTGGCGATCACGGGCGATCGCGACCTGTTGTTCGATGCCATCGCCAATCTCGTCGACAATTCGATCAAGCACGGTTGCAAAGGCGGGCAGGTGACCGTGACTTGCCGGAGCACCGATGGCGGCGCGGTGATCGCCATCGTCGACGATGGTCCGGGCATTCCCCCTGAGGAGCGCGATCACGTCTTCAAGCGCTTCTATCGGCTCGAACAGAGTCGCTACACGCCGGGCAACGGACTTGGTCTCAGCCTCGTCGCCGCGGTCGCGCGTCTCCATGGCGCGGAGATCGCGCTACGCGACAATGCCCCGGGCCTGACGGTCGAGCTTCGGTTTCCGCGCGCTCTGTAGAGGTGCTTGGATGCCGGCCGGCGTTTCCATAGCGCGGGATCATTGAGCCACCTCAATCTGGACGATGGCGGGTTCGCCTAGGTTTGGTTCGCTGACCAAATTCCATCAGCACGGATGGGGCGATGATAGCGAAATTTCCAGGAGCCCGGTGGACCCGAGGCGCCGCGATCGTCGTCGCGACAATCCTGCTTGCGTCGCCCGCGAGGGCGGGATGCAACTTCGGCGATATTGCTGACGCCGTCAAAGAGTCGGTGTCGGCAACATTGGTTTGTGAGACGGCGTGCAAGGACGAGGCCAGCTGCGCTGCGGCGATTTACATGGTTGCAGTCCTGAGCATGCTCGCGGCCGAAGGTGGGCAGTCCAAAGTCAATTCGTTCTGCAGCGGAGTGCCGAATACCCTCGACGAGGTGGTAAGCAAGCTAAACACCGTATTCGGAAACTCGACCGTACAGAGCGTAGTCGGCGACGTTTCGAGCGAGTTGGCAAGCGTCGGCTCGCTTGCTGATGTCTTGAAATGCGCATGCGCGACCGAGCATTCCAATGCGGCGTCGGAGAACAGCATTGGCGTCTGTCTGGTGGACGCGCTGTGTACGCTTCAAGAATGGGTTGGTTTCGAAGCCTGCAACTGCCAGCCGCCGCCGCCCAAGATTGCCAATTGCGCGGCGACCAACGTGGCATGCGGCCAATGGAACAATCCTGATCCGGTGTGTCAGGGCAGCGGCAGCGACCCGATCTTCAGTTGGTATCCGGACGGTCAGACCCAGGCGCACTATTATCCATACAACGACGACTACCGCGATTGGACGAGCGTGACGACGACGCCGGAAGGCGCTCTCGTCACGTTGACGCCGTCGCCTGGCAACCAATGTGGACAGACTCTGTATTGCTACTGTCCGTCGCCGATGAAACCGACTTGGACGAAGGTCAACTGGGTCGGGCACGATGTAAGTCCGTACATCTTCTCTTGCACCTGCCCAGAAGGAACGCACGCTGGCGCAATGATGCCGAACGGGGTTTCGAGCTGCCTGTGCGACAACACGAATGAGGCGGCGAAGTTCTCTAACCTCGGCCCAGGGGGCATGTGTCCGCCGCCGGCATGCCCGGCCGGCCAGACACGCCTCGGCCAGAACGGCGAATGCGTGACGCCGTGTTCCGATCCGAGCCAAGGCATGGCGTTCGACGGCAGCTGCTGCAATCCGGCGCAGATGACGTCCTGCGGGCAATGTTGTCCGGCGGGGACGATACCCGATTCGAACAGCGGCACCTGCGTGCCGAAGCCGATCGTGAAATGAGGCCGCAGTCATGACGCCTCGCCGATGCATGTCGATCGCAACCGCCGTCCGCCCGATGCGGCGCATCATCCTCGCATCGAGCCTGGCTCTCGTGCTCGGCAACACCGCCTCGGCTCAGGCGCCGCGCGGCATCTACGCGCCGGGTCAGGCCGTGGTCACCGGATTCTCCGGCGGTCTCCGCCCGTTCGAGATCGAGCCGGGCCAGGACGCCGATGCGCGCTCCTTCATCAATCCCGACGGGCCGTCGCTGCGCGTCGTCGATCTCAGCCGCATGGGCGGCCCGCCGGAAGCGCAGCTCGTCGGCGCGCCAAAACCATTCACGGTGAGCGCAAAGTGGATCGGGCAGGTATTCGGCGTCGCTCTGGACGACGGCTCGCCCGCCAATATCTATGTGGCGGCGACGTCGGCCTACGGCCTCTCGATCGTCGCGCGCGGTCCCGATGACAAGCCACTTCGTGTTCGGGTCGGAACCGGCGGCGCGACCTTCATGGCGGCGCAGTGGGGGCCGGGAGGCGGGCCAGGATCGATCTGGAAGATCAACGGTCTCACCGGCGAAGTGAAGCTGTTTGCAAATGTTGCCACCGCGAGAAAGGCGAACTCGGGCGCCGCCCTCGGCGGGCTGGCCTACGATGCCGCCACGAAATCGTTGTTCGCCGCCGACCGCGAGACCGGCCTTATTCATCGATTCGGCATGAATGGCGCTGATCTCGGCGTCTACGATCATGGCGCTTCCGGCACGGCCGCCGTCGGGCTCGCGCCGGTGCCCGCCGCGGTGTCCGGCGTGGATCTCACCAGTCCGCAATTCGACAGCGCGCAGCCCGAGACCTGGGGCTACGCGGCGCGGGGGCGGCGCGTGTTCGCCCTCGCGGTGCAAGATCATCGGCTTTATTACGCAGTCGCCGAAGGATTGCGCGTCTGGTCTGTCGGCCTCAATGCGGATGGCTCGTTCGGCTCGGACATCAGGATCGAGCTCGCGGTACCGTCCGCAGCCGGCCCCACTGAAATCTCGCGGATTACGTTCGACGACGCTGGACGGATGTATCTCGCGGAGCGGCCCGCGCCGACCGGGACACAGGATTTCGAAGCGCTGTCGGTGCCCTCGATCGGCCGCGTGCTGCGCTATACGGTGATCGGCATGACCGAGGCAAAGCAGCCGGTCTGGCAGGCCGCGTCCGATGAGTATGCGGTAGGGTTCCCCGAGACCTTCCGCAACGATAATGGTGGCGTTGCAATCGGCTACGGCTATGACGAGCGCGGCAACATCAATCCGCACTCCTGCGGCGGCTTCATCTGGACGACCGGAGAGCAGTTGCGCCACGCCACCGATTCCAAGCTCGCCGCACAGCTTGGCCAGGCCGACTTGCTCGCCATCGACGGATTGCAGGGAAATCCTGTCTGGCGCATCCGCCGCGACGACGAGCCGCCGCGGCTCAGCTATTTCATCGACTATGCCGACGCGCCGCCGGACCTCGCCGCACGAGGACATCTCGGCGATATCGCCATCCAGCGCACCTGCGCCGGCCGGCCGGCGCAACTCCCGCCGGCCATGCTTCCGGTCGGACTACCGCTGCCGCCGCCGAGTTTTCGGACCTGTCAGACGCATGTCTGCGGTCCAGGAGGCAAGCCCGTATGCCCGGTCAATCAAGTGTGGAGCAAGGATGGCTGCGCCTCTGGCTGCGCTCAGTCGGAGATTCTGGTCAACGGCAAGTGCTGTTCAGCGGTCGATCTTCGGCCCGGTGGTGCCTGCGGCAACCCCTCGACCGACATCAGCAAGCCAAAGTGCGGAACGACGCAAACGGCGATCGGCCCCAATCACGAGTGCTGCGACAACGATCACATTTACTCCGGATCGGGCGGTGCGCAGCTTTGCTGCGCGGGCGCTCTGGTCAACGGTAAGTGCCAGCAATTCATTCCCAAGGTTCCGGGCGGGATATGTCTCGATTGCTGCTCGCCCGGTTACGTAAAGATCGCGGGCAAATGCTGCCTGAACAGCCAAGCCACCTCGAAAGGCGTTTGTTGCCCGATCGGGCAGACCCCCAGTGCCGACGGGACGCAGTGCAAGCCGACATTCAAGATTCCGAAGGTGTCGCTCTGCTGCGCCGCCGGCTATGTCCCGACCGCGGACCGCAAGTGTTGCGCGGCCGCGAACCTGACGACGAGCGGCGAGTGCTGTCCTGCTCCGGTCAATCCGAAGGATCGCTCAAAATGCGTTGCGCAAAGCGGGATGAAGTTCTCGCCGCAGAAATCCTGCGCAGCGGGCGAAATTCGCGACGACAAGGGCACGTGCGTGGAGCGCAAGCCAGCGCCGCTGCCGATCCCGCCTGCGCCACGACAGCCATCGACGCGCACAGCTCCGGAAAAACGCGCGCCGTCCGCCACGGTCCCGATCGCCTGTCCCCCTGAAATGGTCCCGGGGCCGCTTGGCAAGCGCTGCTGGCCGGCCCAGCGTGGTCGCATTGCGCCGCTCGCGCCTCGGCGGGTTGCGCCGCCGCCGCTCGGGAGGGAACGCTAGCCTAGAGCTTCGTCCGGTGGCTCCGGTGATGACGAACCGGCTGCCGTTGGACGATGAAGGACACGAGTGGAGGAACTAAGCGATGATTGGATGGACTGACATGCCGGAGCTCGCACTCTTCCGCATGCGCGCAGTCGCGGCGGGCGCGCTCGTGGCCGCAGCGCTCGCGATGCCGGGCGCGGCGAACGCGCAGATGCAGCGCGCTGACGTGGATGAAGCCGTCCAGCGATATCTCATCGCGCATCCTGAAGCGCTCGGTCCGGCGATCGAGAAATATCTCGTCGATCACCCGGAGGCGTTGCGCGCTGCGCTGCTGGCGCTCGTCGCCAAGCGCGCCGCATCGCAGCCGGCCCCCGCGGTCGCGGCGGTCGATGCCAGGCAGGCGATCGCGGACAATGCCAAGGCATTGTATGCTGCGCCATTGCAGACGACGGTCGGCACCGCTGACGGTACTCGCACCGTGGTCGAATTCTACGACTTCAACTGCGGCTATTGCCGCAAGGCGCTCGGCGATACGCTAGCGTTGATCGCCGAGGAGCCGAACTTGCGCGTCGTGCTCAAGGAGCTCCCGATCCTGGGGCCCGACTCCGTCGAAGCCGCGAAGGTCGCGATCGCTCTGCAGATGCATCATCCCAGCGCCGCCGAATCGCTCGAGTTTCATCGCCGCCTGCTGGCGACGCAAGGTCGGGTCGACCGCGCTAAGGCGCTCAAGGTCGCCGCCGATCTCGGCTTCAATGCAGGCGAGCTCGAAAAGGACGCGGCGAGCGCCGAGGTGAACGAGGCATTGCAGCAGAACATGCGTCTGGCTTCGGCATTGGGCATCAATGGCACGCCCGGCTACGTCGTCGGCGACAGCGTCATCCCCGGCGCAGTCGGCGCTGCGGCTCTGAAGGCGCGCATTGCGGCTCCGAAACAGCCATGATCGCATGATCTCGCCCTGACGTCACAGCTCGATCACGCCGCGGCGCGCCGCATGTGCCACCGCGTCGGTGCGGCCGGTGGCGTCCAGCTTGTCGAGCAGCGAGCCGACGTGGAATTTGACGGTATGTACGGAGATGCCGAGCCGGCGGGCGATCATCTTGTTGGAGGCGCCCTCGGCCATCAGCGCCAGCACGTCGAGCTCGCGCTGCGTCAGCGCGATGTCGTCGGGCATGACGCGCGGGTCGCGCGCGACGATTGTCGCGGCGGCTTGCTCGCCGGGCGCGGCAAGGCGAAGCCCGGCGACATTGCCGAGCAGCGCAGCCAGGCGATCGGCGAGGGCGGGGTTGTCGATCTCCAGAGCCAGCACGATCTCCGGCGTCTTGTCCTCGCTCACGCCTCCGGCCTCTCGCCGATTGTGACCTTGAAGCTGACCGGCTCCCCGCCGCGTCGCGCCGCGACATCGACCACCGCGCCGACGCTCGAAGGGCCCAACGTCCGCGATAGCGCGCGCACGCCGGACAGCTTCTGGTCGTTGACGGCAATGATCACGTCGCCCTGGCGGATGCCGGCCGCGGCCGACGGCCCGGCCTTGTCGACGTTCATCACCATCGCGCCGACGCCGTCGTCGAGCCGGACCGGCTGGAGCCCGAGGCCGAGATAGCCGCGGGCGATACGGCCGCGCGTCTCGAGCTGGGCCGCGACGCGCTCGATCGTCGCCGTCGGGATCACCAGCACGCGCCGCGGGCCGAGCACGGCCATGCCGAAGGCGTCGCCCGATGCATCGAGCGCAAGGCCGCCCTGCTGGCTCCCGCGCAGGCGGACGTCGAGCTCGATCCGCGCATCGATCTCGCCGCCCCGCAAGGAGCGCCAGCCGTTGCCGGAGGCGGACACCATCCCCAGCGCCGCGCTCGGCGTCTCGCGGTTGGTGGCGACCACGATCGCCAATGCGCCCAGCGGCGGGACGGTTGCGGCGAGCTTGACCGGGGTCATCGCAATGTCGGCGCGGAGCAGCGCGATATCGGTGGTGTGGTCGCGGCCCACGATTGTAGCGGCGACCCTGCTGCCGTCGGGGAGGCCGATCTCGACCTCGCCTTCGTCGGCCAGCGCCTCGTCGGCAGTGACGATGAGGCCGGACTTCCAGACGAAGCCGGTTGCGCGGGAGCGATGCGAATGCACGGAGACGACGGACGGCGCGGTGCGCGCCACCACGTCCGCGAGCGCTGACGATAGTGAGGACAGGGGAGTTGGGTCGGTCATGCAAGACTCCTGTAAACCGTTAAGGCTCCTGTAAGCTGTCCTCAATCTGGGATGTCGCGGGCGATTGCGAAACTGGCCGGGTGGCCAGGGCAGGAATAAGCCTTCTCGACGATTCCGAAGGCAACGGCATCGATCCCTGGCGCACGCGGGTGCGGCTGATCAGGGTTTGATCGCAGGCCCGGGCGTTGCTAAGACCCGTCAGGTCAGCCAGCGCTCCGGGATCCTCACCGACATGTCCGAATTCCACGGCGTCTTTCCCTATCTCGTCTCGCCCGTCGATGCCGGCGGCATCGTGCGCACCGAAGTCCTCGGCAAGCTCTGCGACGATCTGATCGGCGCCGGGGTGCACGGGCTGACCCCGCTGGGCTCGACCGGCGAATTCGCATATCTGAATGCCGCGCAACGCAGGGCCGTCGTCCAGACCACGATCGAAGCCGCGAAGGGCCGCGTGCCTGTTATCGCCGGCGTCGCCTCGACCTCGACGGCGGATGCGGTGGCGCAGGCGAAAGCCTACCAGAAGCTCGGCGCCGACGGCATCCTGGCGATCTTGGAGGCGTATTTCCCGCTTGCCGATGCCCAGGTCGAATCCTACTTCCGCGCCATCGCGGATGCGGTCGACATCCCCGTCGTCATCTACACCAACCCGCAATTCCAGCGTTCCGATCTCACGCTCGATATCATCGCGCGCCTCGCCGAGCATCCGCGCATCGGCTACATCAAGGATGCCTCGACCAACACCGGCCGGCTGCTCTCGATCATGAACCGCTGCGGCGATTCCTTGCGGGTGTTCTCGGCCTCCGCCCATATCCCGGCTGCGGTGATGCTGATCGGCGGGCTCGGCTGGATGGCGGGCCCGGCCTGCATCATCCCGCGCCAGAGCGTTATGCTCTACGAGCTCTGCAAGGCCGGCCGCTGGGACGAAGCCATGGCGCTGCAACGCAGGCTGTGGCGCATCAACGAGGCCTTTGCCCGCTTCAACCTCGCCGCCTGCATCAAGGCCGGGCTTGCGATCCAGGGCTACGACGTCGGCGATCCCGTCCCGCCGCAGGCCGCGCTGACGGCCGAGGCGCGCAAGGTCGTGGAGGCGGCGCTGCGGGCGCTGGGCTAGCTGTCATTCCTGGGCGTCCGAAGGACGAACCCGGAATCTCGAGATTCTCGGGTGCGCAAGGGGCGCACCTGAGTTCGATGCTGCGCGTCGCTCCGGAATGACGATTGCCTCAGGGCATGCCGAAATCGTGGATATCCCGCCCAAAACCGCGGCTGGCCTCGCATGCCTCGATCCGCTAAAAGGCGGCCGCATTTCAAGAGACTTCGAGGACCCCACGGAATGAACATTCTTCCCGGCAATTTGCGTTTCGGAGCGGGGCAGCCCGTCAAGCGTTTGGAAGACCTTAGGCTGCTCACCGGGAAGGGACAGTTCATCGACGACAAGCCGGCCGACGGCGCGCTGTGGCTGCACGTGCTGCGCTCGCCGCACGCCCACGCCAAGATCGTCTCGATCGACACCAGCGCCGCGGCCGCGATGCCCGGCGTCGCTGCGGTCTACACCGGCGCCGACCTCGTCAAGGACGACGTCGGCGCCATCCCGACGCTGAGCATCTTCAAGCGCCCCGACGGCAAGCGGATGACGGTGCCGCCGCGCCGTCTGCTCGCTCATGAGATCGTGCGCTATGCCGGCGAGGCCGTGGCCGCGGTGGTGGCGTCTTCGCGCGTGGAGGCACAGAGCGCGGCCGAGGCGATTATCGTCGAATACGACGTGCAGCCCGCAGTGGTCGATCCGGTCGAGGCCGTCAAGCCCGGCGCGCCGGTGGTGTGGCCGGAGGCGCCGGATAACATCGTCGGCGCGATGTCTTACGGCGATGCCGCCAAGGTGGACGAGGCGTTCGCCAAGGCGGCGCACACGGTCGAGCTCGACCTCGTCAGCCAGCGCCTCGTTCCCTCCGCGATGGAGCCGCGCTCGACCATTGCCGAGATCGACAAGAAGTCCGACCGTCTCCTGCTGCACGTGCAGTCGCAGACGCCGGCCTCGACCCGCGACGTGCTGGCGGAAGCCGTGCTCAAGCGTCCCAAGGACAGCGTCCGCGTCCTGGTCGGCGACATCGGCGGCGGCTTTGGCCAGAAGACCAATCTCTATCCGGAAGACGGCATCGTCGCTTACGCGGCAACCAAGCTGAACAAGAAGATCCGCTGGCGCGGCGACCGCACCGACGAATTCGTCGGCGGCACCCACGGCCGCGATCTGACCTCGACCGCCTCCTTCGCGCTCGACGAGAAGGGCAAGGTGCTGGCCTATCGCGTCAAGTCGATCGGCTGCACCGGCGCCTATTCTTCGGGCGCGGCCAACATCATCCCCCTGGTGCTCGGCCCGTTCGTGCAGACCGGCGTCTACGATCTGCCGCTCGTGCATTTCGAGGTGAAGTCGGTGATGACCCACACCGCGCCGGTCGGAGCCTATCGCGGCGCCGGCCGTCCCGAGGCGGTGTTCATCGTCGAACGGTTGTTCGACGCTGCCGCGCGAAAGATCGGCATGGACCCGCGCGCCATCCGCAAAGCCAATTACATCAAGCCGGCGCAACTGCCCTACACCAATGCGGCCGGGCAGGTCTACGATTCCGGCGCCTTCGCCCACATGCTCGACCGCGCCGTGAAGCTGGCGGATTGGGACGGCTTTGCCGCGCGCAAGAAGGCGGCGAAGAAGAAGGGCCTGCTCTACGGCCGCGGGCTCACCTCCTACATCGAATGGACCGGCGGCCGCGCCCACACCGAGAAGGTCAGCCTGCACGCGACCTCGCAAGGGCGCGTCGTGCTGCATTCCGGCACCATGGCGATGGGGCAGGGGCTGCAGACCACCTATACCCAGATGATCTCCGACACGCTCGGCATCGCCATGGACAAGATCGACGTCGTGCAGGGCGACACGGATCTCGCGATGGGTTTCGGCAGCGTCGGCTCGCGCTCGCTGTTCGTCGGCGGCACGGCGGTCGCGGTCTCCTCCAACGATCTGATCCAGAAGGCGCGCGAGAAGGCGGCCAACGTGCTGGAGACCTCGATCGAGGACATCGAGTATCAGGGTGGCATGCTCACCGTGGTCGGCACCGACCGCCGCATCAGCCTGTTCGATCTCGCCGAGAAAGAAAGCGGCGCCAAGCTCAGCGTCGATTCCGAAGGCGAGGTCGACGGTCCGAGCTGGCCGAACGGCACTCATATCTGCGAGGTCGAGATCGACCCCGAGACCGGCGTCTCCAAGGTCGTGCGCTACACCACGGTCGACGACGTCGGCGTCGCCGTCAACCCGATGCTGGTCACCGGACAGATCCATGGCGGCGTCGCGCAGGGCATCGGCCAGGCGCTGTATGAAGGCGTCTCCTACGATGCCGACGGCCAGCTCCTCACCGCGAGCTATCAGGATTATTGCATCCCGCGTGCCGACGACGTGCCGCCGATCGTGGTGACGCTCGACGACACCGCGCCCTGCCGCACCAATCCGCTCGGCGCCAAGGGCTGCGGCGAATCCGGCGCCATCGGCGGCCCGCCTTGCGTCACCAACGGCGTGATGGACGCGCTCGCCGAGCTCGGCATCACCCAGCTGAACACCCCGCTGACGCCGCAGAAGATCTGGCAGGCGATCCGGGACGCGAAGGCGGGAGTGCCGCAACCGTAAACCTGCGCTTCGCGCAACTGTCGCCTCAAACTCCGCCGTCGTCCCGGACAAGCGCGCCCAAGCGCGCGCCGATCCGGGACCCATAGCCACAGGGAGCAGTTTGGCGCGAAACTGGTAACTCCGAGTCCCCGTAACCGCATCTGCCTGTGGTTATGGGTCCCGGATCTGCGCGCGCTTGGCCGGGACGGCAGTGGAGGACGTGGCGCGTTTGCACGCTCGACGTCGGCTCGCGAAGCTAGATTCAAATTCCCAACATCATCTTTGCAATAATGTCGCGCTGGATCTCCGAGGTGCCGCCGAAGATGGTGTAGGCGCGGCCGTTGAGATATTCCGGCACCATTGTCAGCATCTCCTCAGGGACCGCCGGTTCGTGGTTGAGCCTGTAGAGCGGGCGCATCGGCTCGACGGCAAGCGCGTCGTGGCCGATCACGTCGACACCGAGCCGCGTCACGGCCTGGCGGATCTCGCTGTTGCGCAGCTTCAGGATCGACGACACCGCGCCCGGGTTTTGCCCGGTCTGGAGCGCCGAGAGCACGCGCAGCTCGGTCATCTCCAGCGCGTCGATGTCGATCTCGACTTCGGAGATGCGCGTTGCGATATCGGGGCTGTCGATGGCGCGTCCCGTCAGGTCCGATTCGGCAAGGTCCGCGATCGCCTTCAGCCCCTCGCGCAGCTTCGCTGACGCGATGCCCGAGCCGCGCTCGAACTCGAGCAGATATTTGCCGTAGGTCCAACCCTTGCCTTCCTCTCCGACGCGGTTGGCGACGGGCACGCGGACGTCGTCGAAGAACACTTGGTTGACCTCGTGATCGCCGCCGATGGTGAGGATGGGGCGTGTGGTGATGCCCGGCGTCTTCATGTCGATCAAAATGAAGCTGATTCCGTCCTGCTGCCGCGGGCCGTCGCTGGTGCGCACCAGCGCGAACATGCGGTTGGCGTGGTGGGCATGCGTGGTCCAGATCTTGGTGCCGTTGATGATGTAGTCGTCGCCGTCGCGCACCGCGCGCGTCTTCAGCGAGGAGAGGTCGGAGCCGGAGCCCGGTTCGGAATAGCCCTGGCACCAATAATCCTCGCCGGAGAGAATCCGTGGCAGATAGAAGTTCTTCTGCTCGGGCGAGCCGAAGCCGATGATGACGGGCCCGACCATCTTCACGCCCATCACGTTGACATTGGGCACGCCGGCGCGCGCGCATTCGGTCTCGAAGATCCAGCGTTGCGCCGGCGTCCAGGGTGGCCCGCCGTATTCGACCGGCCAGCCCGGCGCGCCCCAGCCGTTGGCGTGCAGCGCGCGCTGCCAGGCCGTGCCGATGTCGGGATCGGAGAACACCGACGGCGTCAGCGCAGTCGCCCGCTTCATCTCCTCGGTGAGGTTCTTGGCGATGAAGCCGCGCACCTCGCTCTGGAAGGCGCGCTCCTCGGCATTGAACGACAGGTCCATGATGCTCTCCCGGTGTCAGGCCTTGCGGCCAAGCTCGGCGTGGCGGGCATAGTGGTGGGCGCTGCCGCCGAACAGCGTGTCGAAGGCGATCAGCCGCTTGAAATAGGCACCGACCTCGAGCTCCTCGGTGACGCCCATGCCGCCGTGAAGCTGGATCGACTGCTCCCCGACGAAGCGCGCGCATTTACCGATCTTCGCCTTCGCGCCCGACGCCGCCCGGGCCCGCTCGACCGGCGGGCTCGCGGCCTTCAACGCTGCGCGTAGCGCGATCGAGCGCGCCTCGTCGACCTGCATCGCCATGTCGGCGAGGCGATGGCGGATCACCTGGTTGGCCGAGAGCGGCCGGCCGAATTGTTTCCGGATCTTGGTGTAGTCGAGCGTGGTGTCGAGCAGCGTCTGCATGATGCCGACGGCTTCCGCCCCGAGCGCGGCCATGGCGCGATCGACGGCCCATTCGATTGCCGGCAGCGCGTCGTGGCCGTCGCCGAGCAGGGCGTCCTCGGGCAGGTGTAGGTCAGCCAGCTCGATGTTGCAGGCGCGCCCGCCGCCGAGGCGGGCGTAGTCGGACAATGCGAGGCCCGGCGCGGTCGCTGGCGCCACGAACAAGCCGATCCGCCCCGAAGGGCCATGATGGTCGTGCACGAGCGCGGAGACGATGATGTCATCGGCGGCGTGGCCGTCGAGCACAGCGATTTTGCTGCCGGACAGGCGCCAGCCTTGCGCCGTCTTGGTCGCTGATGTCGCGACCTTGGCGAGGTCGAACCTTGCCGCGCGCTCGGAATGCGCAAACGCGAGCTTCAGCGATCCGTCCGCCACCTTGGGCAGGCTGGCCTGCTTCTGCTCATTGGTGCCACATCTGGCGATCAGTGCGGCTCCCAACACGACGGTCGCGACATAGGGCTCGGACACCAGCCCGCGCCCGAACGCTTCCATCAAAATGCCGATCTCGACCGCGCCGCCGCCGAGCCCGCCGAACTCTTCGGGAAGCGGCAGCGCCAGCCAGCCGAGCTCGGCGAATTGCTTCCACACCGCAGGGCTGAAGCCGAGCGGATCGTTCGCCATCTTGCGGCGGTGATCGGCATCGTAGCTTCCGGCCACGAAGCGCTCCGCGCTGTCGCGCAGCAGCCTTTGCTCGTCACTGAGATTGAGGTCCATGTCGTCTACTCCGCCGCCGTAGGCGGCTTGCGCACGGAGGGATGCAGGCCGGAGGGATCGACGATCATGCCGAACTCCTGAAGATTGTGGGCGTGGCAGAGCTGATGCAGCGCAAAGGCCTGATCGATCGCGGCGGGCTGACCCATCACGTCGACCGAGCGGTTGACGGCCTCCTTGGTCATCTTCAGCGCGAAGGATGGCTTTGCCGCGATCCGGCGCGCCAGCTCCAGCACGCGCGATGACAGCTCCGCGCGCGGCACGACCTGATTGACCATGCCGAGCTGGTGCGCTTCCTGCGCGCTCCTGCTGTCGGCGGTGAACAGGAACTCCTTGGCCTTGCGCGCACCGAGCTCCCAGGGATGCACGAACCATTCGACGCCACAGACGCCCATGGTGACGACGGGATCGCAGAACTGCGCGTCGTCGCTGGCGACGATGAGGTCGCAGGCCCAGGCCAGCATCAACCCGCCGGCGATGCACCTGCCGTGCACCTCGGCGATGGTCGGCTTGGCGAGGTTGCGCCAGCGGCGCGTGATCTGGAGATAAATTTCCTGCTCGCGCGCGAAGCGGCCATGGGCGTTCGGCTCGGCGAAACCGCCCCAATTTCCGATCGGTGGAAAATCGGTGCCGGCGGCGTTCTTGCCGCCCGGACGCAGATCGTGGCCGGAGGAGAAGTGCGGGCCGCTGCCGGCGAGAATGATCACCTTGACCGCATCGTCCTGCACCGCCGCGTCGAAGGCGGCGTTGAGGTCGTAGGTCATTTGCAGGTTCTGCGCGTTACGCGCCTCGGGCCGGTTCATCACGATCCGGGTGATCGCCGGCTCGGGCCGCTCCACGAGGATGGTCTCGAACGAGGTCATCGCGTTTCTTCCCGAGGTTCTGTCTTATTGTTTCGTCAAGTTGACTATGTCGGTCAGGGATAGGCAAGAGGCTTGCGTCAGTCGGCTGCTTTTCGCGCCGCGAGAGGGGACGCAAGACGTCTGGCGTCTTGCGGGTCTCATCTGGTAGTTTGCGCCAGATTCCACCGGGAGAAATTTAATGCGCAAGATCCTGACCGTGCTGGCGGCGCTGGCCTCGCTGAGCCTCACCAATTGCGGCTACAACGCGATCCAGAGCGAGGACGAGCAGATCAAGGCCAACTGGTCCGAGGTCGTGAACCAGTATCAGCGCCGCGCCGACCTCGTGCCCAACCTCGTCAACTCGGTGAAGGGTTTTGCCCAGCAGGAGAAGGATGTGCTGCTCGGCGTCACCAATGCGCGCGCCAAGGTCGGCAGCATCCAGGCAACGCCCGAGGTGCTGAACGATCCAGCCGCCTTCCAGAAGTTCCAGGCAGCCCAGGGCGAGCTCTCCAGCGCGCTGTCGCGGCTCCTTGTGGTCACGGAAAATTACCCGCAGCTCAAGTCCGACGCCTTGTTCAAGGATTTGATGTCGCAGCTCGAGGGTACCGAGAACCGCATCACGGTAGCGCGCAACCGCTACATCAAGGCGGTGCAGGACTATAACGTCACCATCCGCTCCTTCCCGAGCAACCTCACGGCGATGATGTTCGGCTACAAGGAGAAGCCGAACTTCACGGTCGACAACGAGAAGGCGATCTCGACCGCGCCGAAGGTCGATTTCAATCCGGCGCCTGCGCCGTCGAAGTAAGCGCGTCATTTTGCGAATGCACGTCGCCCCACCCACCGCCGTCATTCCCCGCGAAGGCGGGGAATCCAGTACGCCGCGGCTTCTCCATAGGCCGCTGGCGTCTCTGGAATACTGGATCGCCCGGTCAAGCCGGGCGATGACAGTGAGGTTGTGGTGGGCGATAGCCGTAGCCGCACTCGTCCTCGCCTTCGCCTTCCCCGCTTCCGCCGACGTCGCCGTCCCCCAGCTCACCGGCCGCGTGGTCGATCAGACCGGCACGCTGTCGAGCAGCGACATCGCCTCGCTGTCGCAAAAGCTGCGTGACTTCGAGGCGCGCAAGGGCAGTCAGATCGCCGTCCTGATCGTGCCCACCACGCAACCGGAGACGATCGAGCAGTTCTCGATCCGCGTCGCGGAGGCCTGGAAGATCGGTCGCAAGAAGATCGACGACGGCGCGATCCTCGTCGTCGCCAAGAACGACCGGCATTTGCGCATCGAGGTCGGCTATGGCCTCGAAGGCGCGCTCACCGACGTCACCGCGCGGCGGATCATCGACGAGGTCATCACGCCCAAATTCAGGAGCGGCGATTTCGCCGGCGGCATCGCCGACGGCGTCGAGCGCATGATGCGGGTGATCGACGGCGAACCCTTGCCGGTTCCGACGCCCAGCGTGAACTTCGGCAGTCTCGACGATCTCGCACCGCTCTTCATCGTCACGCTGTTTGTCTCGGTCGGCGTGGGCGGCGCCTTCCGCGCCGTGCTGGGGCGGTTGCTCGGATCGCTCGTGACCGGAGGCATCATTGCGACGCTGACTTGGTTCGTTCTCGGGTCGTTCGCGATGGCCCTCGCGCTGGGCGGTCTCGGATTCATCATCGGCTTCATCGCCGATCTGTTCTCGGCGATCACGCCGGGCACGGGCCGCTCGCGCGGCGGCTCGTGGTCGAGCAGTTCATCCGGAAGCGGTTGGAGCAGCGGATCGTCAGGCAGTAGCGACAGCGGTGGCTTCAGCGGCGGTGGCGGCAGTTTTGGCGGCGGCGGCGCCTCGGGGAGCTGGTAGCGGTCATGAGCATCAAGCGCATTGCCAGACATCTCGTGCAACATCATTGGCGGGCAAAGCAGATCTTTCCGCCAAACGTGCTCGCCCGTATCGAGCAGGCGATCCAGCGCGGCGAAGCCACCCATTCCGGCCAGGTCCGCTTCGTCGTCGAAGGTGCGCTCGATGGCCGCCCCCTGTTCCGCAACCAGCCGGCGCGAGCGCGTGCGCTCGACGTGTTCTCGCACCTGCGCATCTGGGACACCGCGCACAACAACGGCGTGCTGATCTATCTCCTGCTCGCCGATCGCGACGTCGAGATCATTGCCGATCGCGGCATCGACGCAAAGGTGGGCGCTGCGGGCTGGGAGAGCATCTGTCGCGCCATGGAGGCCGAATTCGCTTCTGGCCAATTCGAGCGCGGCGTCATCGGCGGCATCGAAGCGGTGTCGCGCGAGCTGGCGCAGCATTTCCCGCCGCAGGGTCCGCATGCGAACGAGCTGCCCGACGCGCCGCTCGTGATGTAACGGACTGTGATGTGAGAGGTAGGCGCTGCCTCCACCTCGTCATTGCGAGGAGCCCATGCGACGAAGCAATCCAGGCTGTCCCTGCGGATTCTGGATTGCTTCGCTACGCTCGCAATGACGCTGTAGAGGCGGCGCTCTAAATTCTCTCGCGGTCACCCGAAGGCCGGCCTATTCCGCGGCCGTTCATCTTGGCCCGGTTACAAATTGTTTCATGCCCGCCACACCGGTTCCATCTTCCCGGCTCAATTCGGCCCCGGATAACTTCCTAAAATTTCGGTAAGCGGGTCCCAAGGTAAGGATTTCGCAAGCAATGAAAGTTACCAAAAGGTCAATCCAGAGCGGAGTATTTGAACTGTGAGCGAACCAATGGCTGAGCAGGCTGCCCAGGATAAGAGCGTCGTCGAAGCCGGGATGACCACGCCGCACACTGTCGAGGCCGAAGCCGGGATCGACGCCCCCTCGATTGCCCCCGACCACGAGGCGCCGCCCAAGCCGGATCCGGTGAATGTCGAGCCGCCGAAGATCGATCCGCCGAAGGTTGAGGTGCCGAAGCTCGAAGCCAGAATCGAGAAGGCCGAGATCAAGCCCGAGCCGAAGCCCGGCAAGCTCATCGTCATGGCGCCTGCGGAGCGGTCGTGGAATGGCTCTTGGGACCGCGAGGATTTTGCCCCGCATGGGAAGGCGGACGAGCCGCGCGAGGCCGCTGGCAAGCGGCGCCTCTCGGCGATGGCCGCGGTCGTGGCGATCGCGGCGAGCGTCGGCGCGATCAGCGGCGCGCTCGCGACCGCCGGCATGATGCATTTCGTCAGCCCGGCCCAGGCGCCGGTCCAGGTCGCCGACACCAGCGCGCTCGATGCTTCGGTCGCGCGGATCGATGCCGATCTCGTCGCGCTCAAGGCCAATGTCGAGCACAGCACGAAAACCGGCGCCAGCCAGGTCAATCGCGCCAATGACCGCCTCGACAAGCTGGAGAAGGCCCAGGCCGAGCCGCTGGCCAAGATCGCAAAGCTGTCGGAGGCCGTCGATAAGCTCCGCGCCACGCCGCCCGCCGCTCCCGCGCAGCAGGCTGCCGCTGCCGCGCCCGCCAAGGAGACGACCGGCTCGATCGCGCCGACCCAGGTTGCGACCGCCGCCGCGCCGGCCCCGGTGGCCGCTAGCCCCAAGCCTGAGGTTGGCCGTCTGCCGACGATCGAAGGCTGGAGGCTGCGCAATGCCGCCAATGGGGGTGCGCTGATCGAGGGCCGTGACGGGCTCTACGAGGTCTATCCCGGCGATCCGATTCCGGGCGTCGGCCGCGTCGATGCGATCCGCCGTCAGGACGGCCGCTGGGTCGTTGTCACCAGCAAGGGGCTGATCGTCGCACGTTGAGCGTTCGATATCCGACTTTCGAAGAGGCGCTTCACCACTGTGTGAGGCGCCTTTTTGCTTGAATAGGCATCCCGGCGCGGTGTTACCTAAGGCATGAGCCGCGCATTGCGAATTCTCGTTGCTGCCGCCGTGTTGTTTGGCGGCGCTGCTTCGCTGTCGGCAGCGGAGACGGCGCAGCTGATGCGCGGCACGGCGATCACCGATGCCGATCTGTTGCGCCGGCTCGATGAAGGCGACGTCCTCACGATTTCGCGCCTGCTGGCGCCGGAGCGCAAGGCCGATGGTCCGTTGACGACCGACCGGCTGTTCGCGTCGATGCCGCAGCTCAAGGACATCCTGCCAGCGATCGACGCAGAGTTCGAACGCTACATCATCAGGCGGAAGGGAGCCTATCCGACTGAGACCATCGGCGTCGGCGAAGGTTTTGACGTGCAGCTGTTCGATCGGGCCAATCTGACGTCCCGCGACACGCGCTTCGTGCTGGCCGGCATCGTCAATCGCATGGACCGCGGCTATGTTTCAGAGGAGTCCTGCGGCGAGATCCGGCTGATCTATCGCCTGGCGCGGTTCGACGGCAAGCCCGACGGCGGCAAGGCCGCGGCGCGCCTGCCAATGACGTTCAATCTGGTCATGAAGGCGCGCGATCCGCGCCAGACGGACGGGAACGGCAAGCCGATCGCCTGCGCCGACATCGCGCGGCGCTGGCTCGACAACGGCAATTGGCAGGAGCTGATCGGCAGCCCTGACGATGCCATGCTCGATCGCATCGAGACCAACATCCAGATCTCCGTCGCACCGAAATCGGCCCTGCACGATTTCCGCTCCGACTATCTGCTCAAGGTGTTCAAGTACGACGCTGCTTTGAAGACGTTCGCGGAAGCGGTGCTGGAGAACCAGATCGACCGCGACCGCCTGCTCGCCGACGGCGCGCTCCGGCGCGATTTCAAAGACTGGCTGCTCGCACCCGAGAACTTGCGCGAATTCGACCGCGGCACGGTGCTGATCCCGGAGAAATTCCTGGCCAAGGCTGCGGTCGTGCCGACGCCCGCCGGCCTTGACGCGTCCGCGCTGCAGCCGGAGTTCGGCATGATGCAAGGCGAGGGAAAAGGCGAGGGCAATAGCGATCCGGTCTTCACCGATCAGGACGTGGTCGGCGCGTTGAAGCAGGCGACCGCGCGGGGCATCGACATGCAGAGCGTCCGCTCGGTCGCGGGCTTCCAGCGTCGTCTCAACGACGTCACCTGCTCAGGGTGCCACCAGACCCGCGGCATCGGCGGCTTCCATTTCCCCGGCGTCGACTGGCTCGCGGACAGGCCGTCCAATTCCACCATCGTGCCAGCCTCGCCGCATTTCATCGGCGACCAGCCTCGTCGCCGCGATATCCTGGCCGCCTTCGCCACAGGCAAACGGCCTGATTTCTCACGCGGATTTGCCAGCCGGCCGCAGACCCGGGGCAGCCGGGAGCTCGCCGGCACGGAATACTGGGATGGCTGGGGCGCGCATTGTTCCCTGCAAGATGCGGGATTGGGAACGCCAGACAAGAGTTTTACGTCATGGAACTGTGCTAACGGTCTCAGCTGTCAGGCCGCCGCGGCTTCGCGCCGCATCGGCATGTGCTTCATCAAGACGCGTTAGCGTGATCCAGGAAAAGTGTGTAGCGGTTTTCCGAAGGATCACGCGCAAGATAAAGTCTCAAGCGGTTTGGATGACCCATGACGGACTCCAGCGAAGCCAACAAGGAGCGCAATCGCGAGATCGCGCGCAATGAGGAAGTCAAGCAGGTCACCGGCAGCGCCCGCGTCAGCATCTGGGCGGTCGCGATGGCTGTCCTCATCGGCGGCATCTTGTTTACCCTCGGCTGGCTGACGCTGCGGTAGCTTCCCTTCGCCTCTCCCCGCTTGCGGGGAGACGGGGAAGAGAGAGCGTCCTCACTTCGCGTAATTCGTCATCCGCTTGCCCGGCAGCAGCTCGTAGGCCGGCTTCCAGCCGGGCAGCGCGGCCATGCGGCCGAGCCAGGCGTGGATGGCGGGATGGCTCGCCGCAAAGTCAAAACCGTGCTCGTCGCTCGGATAATGCAGATAGGCCATCATCGAGATATCGGCGATGGTCGGCTTTGCGCCGATCGCGAATTCATTGTGCTGGAGATGCCCGTCGAGAATGCCGAGGAAGTCCTCGAGCCGGCGACGAAAATGCTTCAGCACCTGCGGGTCGTTCTTCTCGGTGAAGGCGCGCATGAAGCGATAGGTCGCCATGTAGCCGGTGAGCTTGTGGTTGTCCCAGAACAGCCAGCGCAGCAGCTCGAACTTTTCCTCCTCCGTCTCGGCACCAAACCGGCCATATTGCTCGGCGAGCTTGAGCAGCA
The DNA here is from genome assembly GCF_006658635.1 of Bradyrhizobium sp. UNPA324. Lineage (NCBI taxonomy): Bacteria > Pseudomonadati > Pseudomonadota > Alphaproteobacteria > Hyphomicrobiales > Nitrobacteraceae > Bradyrhizobium > Bradyrhizobium sp. UNPA324. Next base: position 6,953,901 of record NZ_LFJD01000004.1, on the reverse strand, counting down.
GCGGTGCGGTTTGCGTCATCTTCACGCCGTCGACCTCGAGCACGGGGATCTCGCCCATCTCGTTGACCGCCTTGCGCCATTCCGCCGTGCGCGTGACGCCGCCGCCAAAATCGGTCCAGACCGGCTCGAAGCTCTCGCCGCACAGCGTCAGCATCAGCGCCAGTTTGTAGCTGTTGCCGGATTCGGGGAAGTAGTGCAGGCGGTAGAGGGGCATGGGACCTCGCGAGGCGTGATGTCTTGCCGATTATTATACCGAGATGGTCCTGCGCCGTCATTGCGCGCGCAGCGAAGCAATCCAGCAATGCATCTGCGATGGGGTTCTGGATTGCTTCGCTACGCGCGCAATGACGGGGGTAGAGACGAGCCATCTCCTCCGCGTCGTCCCGGATCTGCGCTGACGCTTGTCCGGGACGACGGCGGAATGTGTCGCGCCGCCTTACCCGACAGCCCCCGAATCCCTCAGCTGCCTGATCGCCGCCTCGTCGTATCCCGCCCCGCGCAAAATCTCGTCACTGTGCTCGCCCACGGCGGGCGGCTTGCGCGGCTGGACTTTCCTGACGCCGTCGATCCAGATCGGGCTGTTGATGGTGAGCATGGTGTCGTTCTCGAACGGCACCAGCACCTCGTTGTCGAGCATCTGCTTGTCGTTCGGGATGTCGTCCAAAATGGCGACGACGCCGAACACGAGGCCATTGCCGTCGAGTATCTTGCGCCATTCGGCGAGATCCCTGGTCGCAAAGGTCTCGTCCAAAATCTTGATCAGCTCGACCGAGCGGGCGTGACGATCGGTCTTGGTGGCGAAGCGGGGGTCGCTGATCAGATTCTCGCGCCCCAGGCACTTGGCCAGCGTCGGAAACTGCTTCTCCTCGCTCAGCAGCGACAGGATCAGCCAGCGGCCGTCCTTGCATTGGTAGTGGTTGGCGACCGCGTTGAGCGCGCGCTCGCGCGGGCGACGCTCGCCGAACTTGGCGCCGCAGAGCTTGGCCTGCGCCAGCACACTCGCCGCCCACACGCCGTTCGCCATCAAATTGGAGGCGACATGCGAGCCCTTGCCGGTCTTCTCGCGCTGATACAGCGCGGTGACGATGGCGCCGTAAAACGCCATGGCGCAGGGGTGGTCGCCCATGCCGGCGACCGAGCGGGCCGGCGTGGTGTCGGTGTCGGCGCGGACCAGGTCCATCAAGCCTGAACGCGCCCAATAGGCGTTGCTGTCGAAGCCGGGCTTGTTGGCTTCCTCGCCCTTCTCACCATAGCCGGTGAAGGAGGCATAGATCAGCCGGTCGTTGAGATGGGCGAGATGGTCGTAGGTGATGCCGAGCTTGGCGCGCACCGGCGGCGGCATGTTGGTGATGAAGACGTCGGCCTCTTCGACCAGCTTGTAGAGCACCGCCTGCGCCTCCGGCTTGGCGAGGTCGAGCGCGATGCTCTTCTTGTTGCGCGCTTCCAGCAGCCAGGCGAAATTGTGCTCGCCGGTGGGATAGCCCGGCAGGTTCGGCAGATTGCGATAGGGATCGCCAGCGCCGGGCGGCTCGATCTTGATGATTTCGGCGCCGAAATCCGACAGCACGGTCGCGGCCGCGGGCGCTGCGATGAAGCTCGCGCAGTCCAGAACCTTCAGGCCTGCAAAAATGCCCTTATCCATCGCAGCGTTGCTCCCTCGCTGTTGTCGTTTCCCCCGCGCTGGAATTGGCGCGGGCCACCATCGCAGCATTAGACCGATGTTTTGCGGGGATGCAACGGCGCCTGGCGCAGGGCGTTATTCCTCGCCCGCCAGCAGTGCCGCATTGCCGCCTGCCGCCGCCGTGTTGATGGTCACGGTCTGCTCGGTGGCGAAGCGCGCGAGGTAGTGCGGGCCGCCGGCCTTGGGGCCGGTTCCGGACAGGCCGTTGCCGCCGAACGGCTGTACGCCGACCACGGCGCCGATCATGTTGCGGTTGACGTAGATGTTGCCGATCTCAGCGCGATCGATGATGGCTTCGATCGTGTCGTCGATGCGCGAATGAATGCCGAGGGTGAGCCCGTAGCCGGTGCGTTCGATGACCTGCAACACGCGTTCGAGATTCTCCGCACGATAGCGGACGACATGCAGGATCGGGCCAAAGACCTCCTCGGTGAGCTGGCCGGCCTCCCCGAGCTCGAAGATGTGCGGCGCGACAAAGCAGCCCTCCGGTGCGTCGCCTGCAAAGTGCAGTCGCGCTTCGCTCTTCATCCGCGCGATATGCGCATCCAGGCGCTGCTTGGCCTCCATGTCGATGACAGGGCCGATATGGGTCGCGACATCGGAGGGATCGCCGATCTTGAGCTCGCGCGCTGCGCCCGCGATCATCTCGATCATGCGGTCGGCGACGTCCTCCTGCACGAACAAAAGCCGCAGCGCCGAGCAGCGCTGGCCGGCGGAACGAAATGCCGAGGTCACGACATCGTCGGCGACCTGCTCGGGCAGCGCGGTGGCATCCGCGATCATGGCGTTGATGCCGCCGGTCTCGGCGATCAGCGGTACGATCGGCCCATCCTTGGCGGCGAGTGTGCGGTTGATGCTGCGGGCGACCTCGGTCGAGCCGGTGAAGACGACGCCGGCGATGTCAGGATGTGCCGTCAGCATCGCACCGATCTTGCCGTCGCCGGTGACGAGATGCAGCGCGCTTCGGGGGATGCCGGCCTCGTGCAGCAGGGCCACGGCTTCGCGCGCGATGCGCGGCGTCTGCTCGGCGGGCTTTGCCACCACGCTGTTGCCGGCCATCAGCGCGGCCGTGACCTGGCCCAGGAAGATCGCCAGCGGGAAATTCCATGGCGAGATCGCGATGAAGACGCCGCGGCCGCGCATCGCGAGCGCATTGCTCTCGCCGGTCGGGCCGGGCATCGCCGTCTCGCTGCCGAACAGCTTGCGGCCTTGCGCGGCATAATAGCGGCAGAAGTCGGCGGCCTCGCGCAGCTCCGAGAGCGCATCGTCGAGCGTCTTGCCGCCCTCGGCTTGCAGGAGTGCAATGAAATGGGCGCTGCGGCTCTCCAGCAGATGCGCGGCCTGTTCCAGGGCCGCCGCGCGCGTGCCCGCCGGCGTCCGAGTCCAGGCGGCAAAGCCGGCGCGTGCCGCGGCGACCGCTGCATTGGCCTGATCCGGGGTGGCGTCGGCGACCGGCTTGAGGTCGGCCGTCTCGGCTTTGACATTCGTCATCAATTGGTGGAGTGCGGCCCGTTCGCCGAATTCGACGCCGCGCGAGTTGCGCCGCTCCGGCGCGAACAGGTCGCCCGGCAACGGAATTTTGGGATGCGCCGCCGCTTGCGGCCGGACAATGGCATCCGCCGGACGTTGCAGCAGCGCCGTAACAGGCACGCGGTAGTCGGCGGCCTGCGCCACGAAGGAGGAGTTGGCGCCGTTCTCCAAGAGCCGGCGCACGAGGTAGGCCAGCAGGTCGCGATGGCTGCCGACCGGCGCATAGGTGCGGGAGGCGATCTCAGGATGGTCCTTGGCGAGCTGCTCGTACAGCGCCTCGCCCATGCCGTGCAGGCGTTGGAATTCGAAGCCGCCCCCAGCTTGCGCGAGCTCCAGCACGGTCGCGACCGTCAGCGCGTTGTGGGTAGCGAATTGCGGGAAGATGCGCGGCCGCAAGGCCAGCAGCTTCGTCGCGCAGGCCACGTAGTTCAGGTCCGTCATCGCCTTGCGCGTGAACACGGGATAGCCGTCGAGCCCGCGCTCCTGCGCGCGCTTGATCTCGGTGTCCCAATAGGCGCCCTTGACGAGGCGCACCATCAGCTTGCGGTCATGCGCGCGGGCCAGCGCATCGACATAGTCGATCACAGCGCTGGCGCGCTTCTGATAGGCCTGGATCGCGAGGCCAAATCCGTCCCAGCCGGCAAGCGAGGGATCGGCGAGCGTTGCCGCGATCATGTCGAGCGACAGCTCCAGCCGGTCGGCTTCCTCGGCATCGACGGTGAAGTTGAGGTCATGGGCCTTGGCGCGCCGCGCCAGATCGAGCAGCAGCGGCACCAACTCGGCCATCACGCGGTTGCGGCTGATCGCCTCGAAGCGCGGATGCAGTGCCGACAGCTTGACCGAGATGCCCGGCCGGTCGGGCAGGGGATGGTTGCCTGCCGCCTTGCCGATGGTCTCGATCGCGCTGGCATAGGCATCGAAATAGCGTTTTGCGTCCGCCGCCGTGCGCGCGCCTTCGCCGAGCATGTCGAAGGAATAACGCGGCTTCTGGCCGGAGCGCGGCCGGCCCCGCTCCAGCGCCTGCTCGATGGTTTCACCCAGCACGAAATGGTTGCCCATCAGCCGCATCGCCTGACGCGTCGCGGTGCGTACCGCCGGCGCGCCCAGTCGCTTCACGAGGCGGCCGATGGTGCCGTCGGGCGTCTCACCGGGCTGGATCACCCGTGCCGACAGGCCGAGGGCCCAGGCCGAGGCATTGACCAGGAACGCGGTGGACTTGGTCTCGTGATGGATGAAGTCGCCCTCGCCGAGCTTGTCCTCGATGAACTGGTCGGCGGTGCGCGCGTCGGGCACGCGCAGCAGCGCCTCGGCCAGCACCATCAAGGCGAGGCCCTCCTTGGTCGAGAGCGCGAACTCCCGCAACATGTCCTCGACCCCGCCAAGACCACCTGCAAGCCGGTCGTCGCGCTTGCGGATCGCCTCGATCAGCCGCGTCGCGGTACGGTCAATCCGTGCCTCCTGCGGCGAACTGAGATGGGAGGCCGGTAACAGCCGTGCGGCGATCTCGGCATCGTCAGGCGCGTAGGGGGCGCTAAAGGGAGGCGGGATGTTCGGCATGGCGTGTCCTGTGGCTGAGATTCAGGATAATGCCCGCATGACCGTAGTTCGATAGACAATCTAAGTGGTTTGCCTTAGAAAATGAAGACTGAATGGAAATTGACCGTATAGAATATGGAACTCGATCGCATCGACCGGAAGATCCTCTCGATTTTGCAGGAGGATGGGCGAATCGCCAATGTCGAGCTCGCCGAGCGCATCGGGCTGTCGCCGACCTCGATCGGCGAGCGGCTGAAGCGCTTGCAGCGCGAGGGCTTCGTCGAAGGCTATGGCGCGCGCCTCAACCCGCATCGGCTCGGCCTTGGCCTTCTGGTGTTCGTCGAAGTGCTGCTCGACAAGACCACGCCCGACAATTTCGAGCGGTTTGCCCGCGCAGTGAAGCTCGCGCCTGAGGTGCTGGAGTGTCACATGGTTGCCGGCGGCTTCGACTATCTTGTGAAGGCGAGGCTTGCGGACATGGCCGCCTATCGACGCTTTCTCGGCGAGACCCTGCTGTCGATGCCGGGCGTGCGCGAGACTCGGACCTATGCGGTGATGGAAGAGATCAAGCGCGACGCGCCGTTGCCGGTGGGCTGACGACATGTCGTCGCGATTGTCATTGCTGCGGCGTTGAATGAGCGGTCTTCGCAGGAAAAATAGCTATCCTCGTGCAATCGCAACGCCTGTCGTCGAATGCACTGGCCGTCTTCTGAAATTTTCTTGGCCCGCTCCCGGAAGGTGATCCGGGAGGCAGCAAAGGCTGGCGGGCTTATACTTTGAGGTTCTCTGCGGAAGTCTTGCCCCGGTTTGCGATCTCTTCGTATTCCACCGTCTGTCCCTCATTCAGGGTCGACAGACCGGCTTTCTGCACTGCCGAGATATGCACGAACACATCCTTACCCCCCGACGCAGGCTGGATAAATCCATAACCCTTCGTCGGGTTGAACCACTTGACCGTACCTTTAGCCATCACGACTTCTCCGCGGGTCTTCCTCCGAGATCGCGAACCGCCAGTCCCCGCCAACCGGCCGGTTCGGTCCTAACAGGATACGCGGAATGTGGCGGGCTTGGTAGCTCAAACCACATCGGCATTTTGCCGAATTCCGCTCAACTTCGCGGCGCTTTTGCCGGTTTTGCCCGTTTCGCGGTCAAATGGCCGGCGTGCTGCGCGCTCTCAGTCAATAGGTCGCGGCCAGGTAATCGACGATCTTGCCGACGTCGGCATCATTGATCGGCGCGCCGTAGACCTTGATCATCTTGGTTACCTCGGCCTGCCAGAAGCCCTTCTTGTCCTTTATCGGCGGCTGCGTCTTGATGTAGTCGGCCGAGTGGCAGGCGCTGCAATTGCCCTTGACGATCTCGAGATCGGGGCCCGGCTTGAACGCTGCGACCTCATCAGGGGTCTTGTAATTGATCGGCGCTGCGGGTGCCGACCCCAAAGCTGCGGCGAGGCCGAACGAGACGGCAAGGAGAACGGTGCGCTGCATGATCATTCTCCTTCAGGCGGCCGTCACGCGGACGGTTTCGACGACGTTGCGCAAATAACCCGCCGGGTTCCAGCGCGGCGTGTCCGGCTGCGTCTCGCCGCCATTTCCGGTGGCGCGCACCTTGAGTTCATGGCTGCCGGCCGCAAGCTTCACCGGCAGCTTCCATTCGCGGAAGGCGTATTTGCCGAGGTCCTTGCCGAGCTTGGCGCTCATCCAAGTCTTGCCGCCGTCGGTGGAGACCTGGACCTCCCTGACGCCCTTGCCGCCGTCGAAGGCGATGCCGCGCAGGGTGGTCGCGCCGGCCTTCAGCTTGGCGCCGTCAGGCACGCTGGTGATGAAGGAGCGGATGGTGAAGCGGTTGATCGGGATCGTCGCCTTCGGCGTGGTGCCGGGCTCGATCGAGTTGTCAGGCGTGTCGGGAATGCGATAGGCCGACTTCATCCAGAAGCCGTCAAAGACATTGTCGATGACATTGATCTCATTGAGGTGCTTGACCCAGTAGGTGCCGTAATAGCCGGGCACGATCAGGCGCAGCGGGAAGCCGTTGAGGAACGGCAGGTCCTCGCCGTTCATGCCGTAGGCCAGCATCACCTCGCCATCGCGCGCGTGATCGACGTCGAGCGCCTTGACGAAATCAGGCGTCTTGTCGCTGACCGGCCCGTCCATGCCGTTGAAAGTGACCTGCTTGGCGCCGCTCTGAATGCCGGCCATCTCCAGCACCGCTTTCAGCGGCACACCGCGCCAGCGCGCGCAGCCCATGGCGCCGTTGGCGAGCTGGCCGCCGGCGACGCGCGGCTCGAAGAAGCCGCGGCTGTTGCCGGAGCATTGCGCCACCGCGACGATCTCCGTCGCCTTCATCTTCCGGATGTCCTTCAGCGACAGCTTGAGCGGCTTGTCGACCTTGCCCTTGACCTCCAGCGTGAATGTGTCGGGATCGAGATTGTAGGGCAGGTCGGAGAGGTGATAGCGCACGAAGAACGCGTTGTTCGGCGTGATCGGGCCGTCGTTGAAGATCGCAAACGGCGTCTCGAGCTGCGGCGGCCGGCTGGTCAGGCCGATCATCGGCCGCTTCTGCGGATATTTCACGACCGGCCGTTCGCCATTGGCAAAGGGCAGGGTGACGGTGTCGAGTGCCAACGCCCTCGTGGAATTCAGTGTGGCCGCAAGCGCGGCAAAGCCCGCTCCTTTGAGCAGGTCGCGTCGATCGAACATCCTCGTCCCCTCCCGGAGCTTTTCTTCGGTCTGCGGTCATCACCGCGGACCCGCGCTCATCTGTTGCAACGATTTGAACGAAGTCAATTCGTGCTTTCGCAGCGGGCCCATGCCGCTGCGTTGCAGCAGGCCGGTGTTACGTGGGGATGACATTGATTGCCTGACCCGACGCCGCCGCCGGCTCGCTGCACCTCTCCCGCTTGCGGGAGAGGTCGGCACGTCCGGGCGATGCGAAGCATCGTCCCGCGTGCCGGGTGAGGGTTTTCTCCTCTAGGGGATTGTCCCGTTGGGGAAACACCCTCTCCCCAACCCTGCCCGCAAGTGGGGGAGAGAGAGCATCGATCTTGCCACTCGCACTTTACGCCGCGACCCGCTCGCTGCGGTCGACCAGCGCCGCCAGCTCCCGCGCATCCGTCACCACCCGCACCGCCATCGGCTCGTCGCGGCCGCGGATCGCGACCTCCTGTTGTGGCAGCGCATCGTCGGCGAGGCCCGCGCTGCGGCGGATCTCGTCCGAGACGATCGCCTCGCAGGCCAGCGTCTTGGTCATGTCCTGGAGGCGGGCGGAGACGTTGACGGCATCGCCCAGCGCCGTGAAGACGATGTGATCGCGATAGCCGATGTCGCCGATGATGACCTCGCCGCCGTGAATGCCGATGCCGAAGCGGATCGGCTGGCGAAGATCATGGCTCAAGAGCTGGTTCAGCTCGTCGATATGGGTGGCGATGCTGCTTGCCGCCTTCAGCGCCTGCCGGCAGGCGGTTTGCGGATCGGCCGTGAGCCCGAATAGCGCCAGCATGCCGTCGCCGACGAACTGGTTCGGCTGGCCGCCATTCTCGATGACGGCCTGCGACACCGCGCCGAGGAAGCGGTTGACGATGAACACGGTGTCGAACGGCAGCCGCTTCTCGGCGAGCTGCGTCGAGCCGCGCATGTCCACGAACAGGCTGACGAGATAGCGTTCCTGGCCGATGCTCGCCGGCGCCGAGGCATGCGCGCTCGCCGCCGACGTTTGCGGGGTAAAGAGCTGGAAGAACGAGAGGTCGGACGTCGGCCGCAACTGGCAGGCCAGCCTGATCGAGGGGTCGTTGGTGCCGACGCGGGTGAGCACGAAGGCCTCGCGCTGCGACGGCTCGGGCAGGGTGGCGTGATCGCCGATGATGCGGATGCGGCAGGTCGAGCAGCGGGCGCGGCCGCCGCAGACGCTGGCATGCGGCATATTGTGCCGCAGGCTCGCTTCCAGAACGGAGAGGCCCTTGGGAACCCGCACCGTCTTGCCGTTGCCGTAGGACAGCGCGATCATGCCGCCGCGCCGCTCGCGCCATGCCCGCACGCCGCGCGCCGCCAGCGCCAGGCCCAGCAGCCCGAAATAGGTGATGGTGAAGCCGCCGGTGATGCGATCGAGCGTCGCCGCCTCGGCCGTCGTGCCGACCTGGCGGGGGGTGAGATTGTGCGTGCGCCATTCCCCGTCATCGGCTTCGAACGCGACGCTGCGGCCGCCCTGGTAGATGCCGAGCAGCGCCAGCGTCGGGATCAGCACGGCGGCGGCGAGCAGATAGGGGGCGGCGCGCGGGAAGAAGGGCTTGAGGCGCAGCCAGAAGAAGATGCCGATGCAGCCGTGTACCCAGGCAATGAGAAGCAGGATCGTCATTTGCCAGAGCCGGCCGGGTGATGCGACGAAGAACAGATACAGCTCCTGCGGATAGAGCTTCTCGTGTTCGTACAGCGTCTGGCCGAGCCGCACGCCGATCACATGCCCCATGACCAATGCAGGGACGCTCAGCCCCAGCACGAGCTGAAGCGGCTCGATCGTCCGCCAGCGGAACTGTCGGCGCTGATACAGCGCGTAGACGCCGAGCCCCATATGCGTGAGCGCCGCCGTGTAAAAGAGGATCGCGACGGGGAGGAACCGCCAGAAGGCGATGTGATAATAGACCCCGGCCTCCATGGCCTCGACCGAGATATTGCCGAGCGCATGGTTGAGGAAATGGCTAACCACATAAGAGAACAGGATCAGGCCGCAGACAAGGCGCACCTGCCGCACGCTGGTCGCGCGGACGAATTCGGAGATGTGTGCAGCAGCGGTGGCCATGATTTGCTTGTATCAGTTCACCACGGAGAACAGCCAGCGTAGCGTTTAATTCCCGATGTGGACAGGTTGTGGGATCACATGCCTGGGAAAGCGCCTCACACCCCACCGTCGCCCCGGACAAGCGCGCCGTCAGGCGCGCGCAGATCCGGGACCCAGGGAGTGGCGATGGGCGAGCCGGCAACTCCGAGTCAGCGCCAAACTCCTTCCTGTGGTTATGGGTCCCGGGTCTGCGCTTACGCTTGCCGGGGACGACAGCGGTGTTTGCGACGCCACTCCCCGCATTGACTCCCACTTCCAGGTTGGCGAAAAGCGCGGCCGTGACGATCGCTCCCGATATCTCTGTGAAGCCCGGCGGCTCCGAACGCCGTCTCATCCCAGTTGCCCTGCTCGTCATCGCCGCGATGACGCTGCTCCGCATCGTCTACGCCTCCGCGATCGAGCTGCGCACCGACGAGGCCTATTACTGGACTTGGTCCAAGGAGAGCGCGCTCAGCTTCCTCGATCATCCTCCGGCCATCGCCTGGCTGATCCGCTTCGGGACCGCGATCTTCGGCGACACGCCGCTCGGTGTGCGCCTTGGTGGCATCGTCGCGATGCTGCTGACGCAGCTGCTGCTCGCCGACATCGTCCGCCGCCTCACCCATGATGTGCGGGCGGTCGTGTTTGCGGTGCTGATGCCGGAAGCTGCGCTCTATTACGGCCTGCTGATGGCCAAGGTCGCGCCCGATGTCGCCATGATCCCGGTCGCGGTGGCAATGATGTGGTCGCTGGTGCGGCTGGCGCAGAGCAGCGACGGACGTTGGTGGCTGGCAGCCGGCCTGTTCGCCGGTCTCTCGATGCTGTCGAAATTCACCGCGATCATGTTCGCGCCGGCGGTCGCCGCCTTTCTGCTGGTGCCGGATTGGCGCTGGCGCTGGCTGCGCAGCCCCTATCCTTATCTCGCGGTGCTGGTTGCGATCCTGGTGTTCTCGCCGGTGCTGATCTGGAATGTGCAGCACGACTGGGCCTCGTTTCGCTTCCAGGGCGTGCGCGCCACCGCCAATTACGGCATCTCGCTGCGAACGCTCGGCGATTACATCGGCCTGCAATTCGGCCTGGTCGGCTTCGTCATGCTGCCAGTGGTGCTGACCGGCCTGGTGCTGACGGCATGGCGCGGCTATCGCACGCGCGAGCCGGTTGCGATCCTATTGTCGACCGCAGTGCTGGTGCCGTTCGCCTATTTTCTCTTCAAGTCGACGACGCTCCGGGTCGGCGACACCTGGCCGATGTTCATGTGGCCGGTCGGCTTCGCGGCTGCGGCCGTGAATCTCGCGACGATGCTGAAGGAGGGTTGGTCGGCGCGCATGCTGAGATCGTCGGTGTTCTGGGCCAGGACTGCAATCGTCTCCGGCATCGCCTTCGTCGTCATCGTGTTCCTCTATTACGTCGTCGTGCCCTGGAATCTGCTCGGCAAGATCGACCCCATCGGCGCCGAGGCCGGCTATGAGCAGGTCGCCGCACGCGCGCAGGCTGCGCTCGACGAGACCGGTGCGACCTGGATCGCCACCACGGATTACCGCACCTACGCTATGATGCGCTGGCTGTTCAGGGGCCGCGTGCCCGTCATCGAGATCAACGAACGCGGCCGCTTCCAGGATTTTGCCGATCCCGGCATGGACCGGATCAAGGGCCATTCCGGCATCTATGTCGGGCGCGAGCCGGACAATCGGTCCTCGCTGTGGGAGAACATTCCGGCGAAGCGCGAACAGCTCGCCACGGTCGAACGCCGCTGGCGCGGGCTCGTGATGGATACCTACGCGATCGAAAAGCTCTCTGGCTGGACCCCGGAACTGTCGCCGCCGAAAGACTCGCCGCTGTTCCAGTGGAAGGTGCTGGCGGGGGAGTTCGAGAGGCGTATCCTCGGCTAGCGCGGCAGGCTCCTCTTTCCCTTCTCCCCTTGCGGGAGAAGGTGGCGCGAAGCGCCGGATGAGGGGTCTCTCTCCACACATTCAGTATCGTAGGGTGGGCAAAGCGAAACGTGCCCACCACTTCTGTCGAGTGCTGGTGGATCAGTGGTGGGCACGGCGCAAGTGCGCCTTCCCTGCGGCTTCTCCCTCTGCCCGCTTGCGGGGAGAGGCGAAGAAACTACCCCTCGTCGTCCTTCTTCCGCAGCAGATCCGTCGCGAGGTCCGCCAGCTTCGGCGGCGGCAGGGCTGCGAACGGGAGCGGCCTTGTGACGTCGATCGCGGCGAGGCCCAGCCGCGCCGTCAGCAAACCATTGAGCACGCCTTCGCCGAGCCGCTGCGACAGCTTCGCCGCGATGCCATGGCCGAGCATCTGCTGCACCAGGCTGTCGCTCGCGGCCATGCCGCCGGTGATGGCGAGGTGGGCGATGACGTGACGCAGCAGGCGGATCATGCCGAGCGCGCCCGGGCGGCCGCCATAGAGAAACGCGAGCTGGCGGATCAGGCGCAGTGCGGCGACGAACACGAACAGCACGTCGATCGCGGCGCGCGGGCTCACCGCGGTCACGATCGAAACTTTTTGCGCGGCCGACGACACCAGGCGCCGCGCCTCTGCATCCAGCGGTGACATCAGCTCGCGCTCGGCGAGCCGGATCATGTCGGCGCCGTCAATGATCTCGCCGGTATGGCTCTCCAGCGTCGCACGGGCGCGCGCCAGTTGCGGGTTCTGGTGCGCGATCTTGAGGAGATCCTGCACGATGACGCGGCTTTCCTTGCGGTCGTCGCTGGCGAGCACAGCCGCCGCGCGTTGATGCAGCTTCTCGATGGTTGCGAGACGCGCGAGCCCGAACGCCTCGCGTCCGATCACGACGGCGAGCGCCAGCGCGGTGACGGAGGCCAAGGCAAGGCCGACGAAACCGAGCGTGTCGCTGCGCGCGAACAGGTCCTCGATCAGATGGACCACGCCGAGCCCTGTGCCGAGCAGCGTCAGCCCGGCGAGCCCGGACCAGAACAGCGCACCCCAGGGAAAGCCGCGCCGCGCCGGCCGCGCAGCTTCGATCGGCACCGGCAGCGCCTGCGGATCGTGCTCCGGCGTGATCTGGATGGTGGCGCGGCCAAGCCGTGCCGTCTCGTCGGCTTCGGTAACGACGACGCCGGGATCGTCGAGCCGGAACGTCGCCGGCCGCCGTGGCTTCGATCGGTCGTTCATGCGAGCTTGTCTCCGATCAGGAACTGCAAGGCACGGTCGAGGCGGATGTGAGGCAGCGTCGGCGGCTCGGTGCCTTCGCGGTCGAGGGCGGGCGGACGGAAGCGCAGGAAGCGGAAATCGCTCGTCCCAGGGGTCTCGGTGGAGAGGCCGCGGAACGCATCACGGCCGTTGAACAGCGGCTCGGGATCCAAGGGCAGGTCGCCCGGAAAGGTCGCCACTTCCGTGTTGCCGTCGAAGAACTCGCCGCCTGCGCTTTCGCCCGCGGCCGGTGTTCCCAGGATCGACGGTAATTTGTCGCGGCCGCGCGCGACCTGCGCTTCTCGCGTGGCACGCACCGCGGCCAGCGCCACCACGTCGATGGCCGCGCCGGTGGTTTCCGCGCGTGCGACCGCACCCGAGACGGCGCGGCGCAGCACGGCCTCGAGCCTATCGTGGCTGGAATGATGCAGATGGTCCGCCTTGGTCGCCGCGAACAGGATGCGGTCGATGCGCGGCCGGAACAGGCTGGAAAACAGAGTGCTGCGGCCGATGTTGAAGCAATCGAGAATGCCGGCGAGCGCGGCTTCGAGATCGTGCAGCGCCTCGGGCCCGGAGTTGAACGCGGACAGCGCGTCGGCCAGCACGATCTGGCGATCGAGCCGGGCAAAGTGATCTCTGAAGAACGGCCGCACCACGACGTCCTTGTAGGCCTCGTAGCGCCGCACCATCATCGCCCACAGCGATCCCTCCGGTGCCTGCCCGCCGATGGGCACGTCGAGCGGGGCAAAGGTTAGCGCCGGGGAGCCGGCGAGATTGCCGGGCATCAGGAAGCGGCCGGGCGGCAACAGGCTCATTGCGAAACGTTCGTCGCGGCAGGCGCGCAAATAATCGGTAAATAGCTTGGCGGCGGTGAGCGTTGCCTGCTCGTCCTCGCGCGCGTCGGGCTTGAGCATTGCGAGATGCGCGTGCCATTCGCCCGCAAGATGCGCCCGCGGCGCCTCGCGCGACAAGGCGAGGCTCTCGGCCGACCATTGTTCAAAACTCTTCTGCAGCAACGGCAGGTCGAGCAGCCATTCGCCGGGATAGTCCACGATGTCGAGCGTCAGCGTGCGGTCGGCGCCGTTGTGGCGCTGATAGTCGACGACGAGCCTGAGCTCGCTGATGTCGACGGTCGAATTCGGCCAGCGTCGCTCCTCGGTCAGCGCGCGCAGATGGCTCTCATAGGCAAAGCGCGGCACGGCATCGTCGGGCTGCGGCGCCAGAAGCGCCCGCGCGATCCGGCCCGAGGCATGGGCTTCGAACACCGGAAACCGGCCGCCGCGGGTGAGGCCGTGGATCAGCGCGGTGATGAACACGGTCTTGCCGGCCCGCGACAGGCCGGTAACGCCTAACCGCACCGTCGGGTTGAAGAAGTGCTCGCCATAGTCGATCAGCGCCTGCGCGGACAGCCGCGCTTCTTCGACCATATCCTGGAAACTAAATGCCATGTGAACGTTGGGGGATCTTGGGCGGGCGAAAAATGTGAGACCGATCACAAAAGTGGCAATTGCGTGAGGAAAATCAAGCTCCATACTTCCACCGCCTTTGTCGGAGAACCAGCCGATTGAACGACGCGCCGATCCCGAGACACCCATAGAAGAGGGCATTACCTCATTTTGCGGATTGCCATGACCGTCTTCCAACTGAAACAGCTTGCATCGACTTCCGTTCACGCCGCGGCCGATGCGATCGGCTGGAACTACGACCGCGCCGAGCTCATCGCCGACGGCATCGTCCACGCGATCGGCGTCCTCGCCGGCATCGTCGCGGCCACCGTGCTGGTGGTGCTGACGACGATCTATGCCGATGCGACCGACGTCGTCGGCGTCTCGATCTATGTGGCTGGCCTGCTCTCGATGCTGGTGCTGTCGGCGACTTATAATCTCTGGCCGGTGTCGCCGGCCAAATGGCTGCTGCGCCGGTTCGACCATTCCGCGATCTATCTCCTGATCGCAGCGACCTACACGCCATTCATCCTGGAGGTGAAGGACAGCGGGTTCGCGCTGGTGCTGCTCACCGGCGTCTGGTGCATCGCCATCTTAGGCATCGTACTGAAGCTGTTCTACCCCGGCCGCTTCGACCGCGTCGCGGTCGGGATCTATCTTGCGATGGGCTGGAGCGGCGTGATGCTCTACGACGCCGTGGTCCAGGCGTTGCCGGCGCTGGTGCTGGGCTTCATCCTTGCCGGCGGCCTGCTCTACAGTTTTGGCGTGATCTTCCACGCCTGGCGGCGGCTGCGCTTCCAGAATGCGATCTGGCACGGCTTTGTCTTGGCCGGCGCGGCGTGCCATTATACCGCGGTGCTCGACCTCGTGTTGAGCTGAGCAAGCTTCAAGAAGCGGTATAAGCCAAGAGGAGACGTCGCATGCAGGTGACCGGCAAGGTGGTGGTCGTCACGGGCGGCGCAAACGGCATCGGCAAGGCGCTGTGCGAGGCGTTTTACAACGCGGGCGCGGCCAAGGTCGTGGTCGCGGATATGGACGCCGCCAATGCAAGAGCGGTTGCCGCCATGGTGGATGGCGCGGCCTTCAAATGCGACGTCGCGCAGGAGAAGGACATTTCGCACGTGATCGAGGAGACCGAGCGGCAGTTCGGCCCCATCGACCTGTTCTGCTCCAATGCCGGCATCGGCGGCGGCTTCGATCCGATGTCGGAGAATGCCGGCGGCGCCTCCGACGAGCCGTGGCAGCGCAGCTGGGCGATCCACGTCATGGCCCATGTCTACGCGGCGCGGCATCTCGTCCCGCGCATGAAGGCGCGCGGCGGCGGCTACTTCCTCAACACCGTCTCGGCCGCGGGCCTCTTGTCGCAGGTCGGCAGCCCGGCCTATTCGACCACCAAGCACGCCGCGGTCGGCTTTGCCGAGAATCTCGCGATTTCGCACAAGGCCCACAACATCAAGGTCTCGATCCTGTGCCCGCAGGGCGTCGACACCAACATGCTGCGCTCGATCCCGAAAGGCCCGCAATCCGGCGACGGGGACCTGACGCCCGAGCAGGTGGCGAAAGACGTGCTCGCCGGCCTCGAGCAGGAGACGTTCCTGATCCTGCCGCACCCCCAGGTGCTCGGCTACATGCGCAAGAAGACTGAGAATTACGATCGCTGGATCGGCGGCATGGCCAAGATCCAGGCCAGGATGCGCGAGGAGTTCGGGAAGTAGGCTGGGGGCGACACGCTTGAGGCACGCCCGCGCCAAACACTCGCTGTCGTCCCGGCGAACGCCGGGACGACAGCGGTGACTAGGCGGCCGCCTCATCCCCCACCCGGCTCTGCCTGAGCGCACTTGCATAGAGCATCATGCCCTCGCGCACTTTGCGCTGCTCCGCTTCCGTCAGCGCCGCCAGCGCGCCGCAGACCTGTTGCCGGCCGAAGGCGTGCAGCGCCTCCAGCGTGCGGCGGCCCTTTGCCGTCAGCGACAGTCGCTTGCTGCGGGCATCCGTCTCGTCTGGCGTCTCGCGCAGCTCGCCGCAATCGATCAGCTTGCGCACCAGCCGGCTGACGCTGGATTTCTCCAGAAGCAGGAAATCGCCGAGCTCGCCTGAGGTCATCGGGCCGCGGATGCCGATCTCCAGGATGGTGTGCACGGCCGACGGCGGATAGTCCGAGGCCGCCACCGTCGCATCCATGAAGCCGAGCTCGCGCACCATCAGGCGCGAGGCGGCGCGAATGTCGTCGATCAGCGCGAGCTCAGCCATCTTGACTCCCGGCATATAGTTGTATCATACAACTATATGCGCAACGCGGCGCATGCAAGCGTTTTGGAGTGAGCGATGAGCGGAGCTTTGCCGACGGGGATGCGAATGCAGGGCAAGGTCTGCCTAATTACCGGTGGCGGCAGCGGCATTGGCCGCGCCACGGCGCTTCGGATGGCGTCCGAAGGCGCCGAGGCGATCCTGATTGCCGGCCGGCGCGAGGCCGAGATCGAGGCGAGCGCCGCGTCGTGCCGTGAGCTCGGCACGGACGCCATCGCGCTCCAGGCCGACATCACGCGCGAGGATGACGTCGAACGGCTGGTCCGCACGGCCGTCGAGCGCTGCGGCCGGCTCGACGTCGCCTTCAACAATGCCGGCTTCCAGGAGCGGCGGGCGCCGCTGCAAGAGCAGGGCACCGATATCTATGACAGCGTGTTCGACACCAATGTCCGCGCGCTGTTCCTGTGCCTGCGCCACCAATTGCCTGTCATGCTGGCGCAGGGGCGCGGCAGCATCGTGGTCAACGCCTCCGTCAGCGGCATGCGCAATCCCAATCCCGGCTTTTCGCTCTACTCGGCCTCCAAGGCCGCCGCGATCTCGCTGACGCGCTCAGTGGCGCTGGAGAACGCCCCGCGCGGTATCCGCGTCAACGCCGTCGCGCCCGGCCGTGTCGTTACCGACATGATGCTGCGCGCCGGCGTCGGCGATGTCGCGACGGTCAGCGCCGGCCTGCCGCTGCGGCGGATGGGGAGCCCGGAGGAGGTGGCGGAGGCGGTGGTGTGGCTGTCGTCGGATGCGTCATCCTACGTGGTTGGGCATGTGCTGGCGGCGGATGGGGGATTTTTGGCGTCGTGATGTGTTGGTCGGTCGCCCAAAACAACCGGTGTCGTCCCCGCGAACGCGGGAACCCATAACCGATACCGCGCCTTATCGACAGATCACGCGGTATGGGCCCCTGCGTTCGCAGGGGCGACAAGATCAATGCTTCTGCCCGTACAGCACCGGCACTGCCGAATCCACGACGACCTCGACGAGGCTGGTGCCTGCATGCGCCATCCCGCGCTTGAGCGCCTCGCCGAGCTCGGCGGCATTGCTCACCCGCACCGCATGGCAGCCCATGCCTTCGGCAAGCCGGACGAAATCGATTCCCGGCAGTTCCAGCCCGGGCACGTTGCGCACCTGCATCACCTGGCTGAACGAGCGCATCGCGCCGTAGCCGGAATTGTTGATGACGACGACGGTCAGCGGCAACTTGCGCTGCGCGGCGGTCCACAGCGCCTGGATCGAATACATCGCCGAACCGTCGCCGATCAGGCACACCGTGCGCTGCTTCGGCTTGCCGAGCGCCATGCCGACGGCGGCAGGCAGCGAATAACCGAGGCCGCCGCTCGCCATGGTGTAAAAACTGTCCTGGCCGGGCATCGGCAGAAACTTCTGCATCGCCGGCCGATGCGAGGGCACTTCCTCTACCAGTGACGCGGCCTCCGGCATCGCCTGCGATAGCGAATGCAGCAGGAATTCGACCGGCAGCGGGTCGGCAGCCTGCGGCGCCGGCGGCAGCGTGCGGCCCTTTGGCGCCCCGCGCTTGCTCTCCGGCAGCAGCTCGAGCAGCAGGCTCAGCGCCGGCTTCATCGTGGCGATGATGCTGGTGCCGACCGGCGTCACCGCGGCCGCATCCGCATCGTCCGTGATCTGGAAGATCGTCGCGCCACCATCGAAGATCGCGGCATGGCCCTCGACATGGAAGGTGAACACGGGCGCGCCGATGACGACGACGAGGTCGTGCTCGCGCAGCGCGTCGGAGAGCTGCGCCGGCGATGCGTGCAGGAAGCCTGCGAATTGCGGATGCCGCTCCGGAAACGAGCAGCGCGCCGAGAACGGGCTGACCCAGACGCTGGCCTTGGCCTTCTCGGCCACGCGCACCATCAGATCCACCGCGCCGGCGCGGTCGATTCCGGGGCCAACGACGAGGGCGGGGTGCTTTGCGCTGGCGAGCGCGGCGACCAGCGCCTTCATCGCGTCAGGCTCGGGGCCGATCTCCCGGCTCACTTTCCGCGCCTCGACCGGCGCGCAGGCATGCGCCCAGTCGTCGATCGGGATCGACACGAAGGTCGGCCCGCATGGCGGCTGCATCGCGGTGTAATAGGCCCGCGCGATCGCGGCCGGCACGTCTTCGGGCCGCGCCGGCTCGATGCTGTATTTGACGTAGGGCCGCGGAAACTCGGAGGCGCGCTCGGCGTAGAGGAACGCCTGCAGCGGCAGGATCGAGCGCGCCTGCTGGCCGGCGGTGATCACCAGCGGGGTCTGGTTGCGGTGCGCGGTGTAGATGTTGCCGAGCGCGTTGCCGACACCGGCCGCCGAATGCAGATTGACGAAGCCGGCATTGCGCGTCGCTTGCGCATAACCATCGGCCATGCCGACGGCGGAAGCCTCCTGCAGCGCCAGTACGTAGTCGATGTCGTCGGGCCAGTCGGAAAGGAACGGCAGCTCGGTCGAGCCGGGATTGCCGAACACTTTTGTGATGCCGAAGGCGCGCAAGAGGTCGAGCGTCGCCTGCTTCACGGTGACGGACTTGCTGCCGGTCTTGCCGTTCTTGGCCATGGTTTCCGTCCCTTGTTGTTGACTGGCGCGCTATCAGCCCCACCGTCATTGCGAGGAGCTCTTGCGACGAAGCAATCCAGACACTGCGGAGGGATTCTGGATTGCTTCGCTACGCTCGCAATGACGAGGAGGAGGCAGTCGTTCACCACACCGCCGTCCCCTTCATCGTCGGCTGTCCCTCCGCGTTCGCAGTCCACAGCTCCATGCCATCAGCGGTCTCATTGGCGTTGACCGAGAACTCGCTGCCTTCGAACAGCGGCTGCAGCCCGCGATAGGTGAACTTTTTCGGCGCCTTGCCGCCATGGAGCTTCGCCGCCATCTCGATGATCAGCGCCGCCTGCAACGGACCGTGGAAGATCAGGCCAGGATAACCCTCGACCTTGGTGACGTAGTCGCGGTCGTAATGGATGCGGTGGCCGTTGAACGTGAGTGCGGAGTAGCGGAACAGCAGCACGGGATCGGAGACATGGGTCTCGCGGTGCTGCGCCTTCGGCGGTGGAGGCGGAGCCTTGGCGCTCGCCGGCGCGCTGCTGGTCATCTCGCGATAGACGATGTCCTGCCGCTCGCGGATGGCGGTGCCGCGCGGCGAGGAGATGCTGTGCTCGACCGAGACGAAGCACAGCGTGCCGGTCGATCCCGTCTTCACCTGCACATTGGCGATGCGCGAGGTCCGTGTCGATTCATCGCCAACCTGCAGCGGCTGTAGGAACTCGATCTCGCCGCCGGCCCACATCCGGCGCGGCAGCGGCACCGGCGGCAGGAAGCCGCCGCGGGTCGGATGGCCATCAGGCCCGAGCATCGACATCGGAAACACAGGCTGCGCCAGGCACCAATGCACCGTGAACGGCGCGGCGTCCCCCTTCTTGGGCTCGCCGACCTCCTGGAACAGCGTCGCGCGCAGGCCCATCACGAGCTGCGCGGTGACGATGTCGGTCGCCTCCGTGCTGCGGCCGACCCATTGCCGCAAGTGATCGATGTCGAGCTTCTCGGTCATGACGCCTCGCTCTTGTTACGTCTTGGACTTTGGCTTTTCGCCGATCGCGGGCACGGCGCCATAGCTGCGCGTCTCGCCGACGATGATCGGCGCCGGCGCGGGATAGCTGACACGGCCGTTCGGCGTGTCCACCTCGATGCGGCGCAGATGCGGATGGTTGGTGAGGTCGGCCATGGTGTTGACCTCGGCGAAGGCGATGTCGGCGTCCGACAGCCGCTTCAAGAGCTCGTCGCGCGTCATCCTGCCGAAGCTGTCCGCGACCGTCTTGTCGGTGAAGTCGCGGTTGCGCACGCGCTCGACCATGTTGGCGACGCGCGGATCGGCCGGCAAATCGGGCTGATCGAGCACCTTCGCGCACAGCGTCTTCCACTCGCGCTCGCTCTGGATCGAGATCAAAATGTCCTTGCCGTCCTTCGAGGTGAACACGCCATAGGGCGCGATCGAGGGATGGCGCAGGCCCATGCGCTTGGGCGGATTGCCGGCCTCGGAGTTGAGCAGCGGCACGGTGCACCAGTCCGCCATCACGTCGAACATGGAGATGCGGATGTCGGCGCCCTTGCTGGTGCGCCCGCGCGCGATCAACGCCTCCAGGATCGCCGCATGCGCGGTCGCGCCGGTGGCGACGTCCACGATCGACATGCCGACGCGCGAGGCGCCATCGGGGTTGCCGGTGATCGAGGCAAGCCCGCTCTCGGCCTGGATCAGCAGATCATAAGCCTTGCGGTGCGCGTAGGGGCCTTCGTCGCCATAGCCGGTGATGGTGCAGGAGATCAGCTTGGGATAGTCCCTCAGCAGCCGCTCGCGCGAAAAGCCGAGCTTGTCCATCGAGCCCGGCTTGAGGTTCTGGATCAGCACGTCGGCGCTGGCGATCAGCTTCTCCAGCTCGGCGCGGCCTTCCTTCGTCGTGAGATCGACCACGGCGGATTGCTTGCCGCGGTTGAGCCAGACGAAATAGCTGCTCTGCCCCTTGGCCGCTGCGTCATAGCCGCGGGCGAAATCACCCTCGGGCCGTTCGATCTTGATCACCTCGGCGCCGGCATCCGCCAGCCGCGAGGAGCAGAACGGCGCCGCGACCGCCTGCTCGACCGCAATCACCCTGATCCCGTCCAGTGCTCCCATGGCCCAACCTCAGTACGAGCGGGGCATGCCGAGCACATGCTCGGCGACAAAGGACAGCACGAGGTTGGTCGAGATCGGCGCCACCTGGTAGAGCCGCGTCTCGCGGAACTTGCGCTCGACGTCGTATTCCTCGGCGAAGCCGAAGCCGCCATGGGTCTGGATGCAGGCGTTGGCCGCTTCCCATGAGGCGTCGGCGGCGAGCATCTTGGCCATGTTGGCCTCTGCGCCGCAGTCGAGCCCGGCCTCGTATTTGCGCGTGGCCTCCTTCACCATCAGCTCGGCCGCGCGCATCGAGGCGTAGGCCTTGGCGATTGGGAACTGGATGCCCTGGTTCTGGCCGATCGGCCGGCCGAACACGGTGCGGTCCTTGGCGTAGTTCGTCGCCTTGGCGATGAACCATTTGGCGTCGCCGACGCATTCGGCGGCGATCAGGATGCGCTCGGCATTCATGCCGGAGAGGATGTAGCGAAAGCCCTTGCCTTCCTCGCCGATCAGGTTCTCCGCCGGCACCTTCATGTCGGTAAAGAACACTTCGGTGGTGGCGTGGTTCATCATGGTGCGGATCGGGCGGATCTCGAGGCCGTTGTTCTTGGCCTCGCGCATATCGACGATGAACACCGAAAGGCCATCGGTGCGCTTCTTGACCTGTTCCTTCGGCGTGGTGCGCGCCAGCAGCACCATCAGGTCGGAATGCTCGGCGCGGCTGGTCCAGATCTTCTGGCCGTTGACGATGTAGCTGTCGTTGCCCTCCTTGCGCGCGAACGTCTTCAGCGAGGAGGTGTCGGTGCCGCTGGTCGGCTCGGTGACGCCGAAGGCCTGCAGGCGCAATTCGCCGCTCGCGATCTTCGGCAGATATTTCGCCTTCTGCTCGGCGTTGCCGTGCCGCAGCACGGTACCCATCGTGTACATCTGGGCATGGCAGCCGCCGCCGTTGCAGCCCGCGCGCTGGATCTCTTCCAGGATCGCCGCCGCAGCCGACAGCTTCAGGCCCGCACCGCCATATTCCTCGGGGATCAGCACGGAGAGATAGCCGGCCTGGGTCAATGCGTCGACGAAGGCCTTCGGGTAGGCCATCTCGCGATCGAGCTTGCGCCAATATTCGCCGGGAAACTGCGCGCAGAGCTTTGCGACGGCTTCGCGGATGTCGGCGTAATCTTCGGTGTGGTGTTCTTGACTCATGGCGTTTCCAGTTCTTGGCGACAGTTAAGATAACGCCGGCCAATCCTCTGGCGTTGTGAAAACAATGCCAGCCCCCTATGCTCATTTGTTATAGCGTATGAAGTAGCCTTCCAGGATTGGCAAGCATGGATTTCCGGCAGCTCAGGACCTTCAGTTGCGTGGCGGAGCTCGGCAGTCTCTCCAAGGCGTCCGACACGTTGCGGGTGGCGCAGCCGGCGCTCTCCAGGCAGATCAAGCTGCTGGAACACGAGCTGCGCACTGAACTCTTCACCCGCAACGGCCGCGGCATGGTTCTGACCGAAGCCGGTCGGCTGCTGCTGGCGCGCACCTCCGGCATCGTGCGGCAGATCGACCAGATTCGCGACGACATCCAGTCGTCCCAGGGGCCGCCGTCCGGGCAGGTCGTGCTCGGCCTCGTTCCGACGGTGAGTTGCGTGCTGTCGGCGCGCTTTGCGCGGCGCTGCGTCGAAAAGTTTCCCGGCATCTCGTTGCGCATCGTCGAGAGCTACAGCGGCCATCTGGTCGAATGGCTGCATCGCGGCGAGATGGACCTCGCCATCCTCTACGGCCGCTCCGCCGATCTGCATCTCAACGTGCAGAGCCTGGGGCGAGACAACATCGTCGCGGTCGGCCCGCGCGGCTGCGGCCTCGCACGCAAGAAGAGCATCGACGTCGGCTGGCTGCTGCGGCAGCGGCTGGTGCTGCCCAGTCATTCCCACGGTCTCCGCGCGCTGATCGAGCACGCGGCCGCCCAGCGCAAGATCAAGCTCAACGTCCAGCTCGAGGCGGACTCGTTCCGCGTGCTCACGAGCCTGGTCGAGGAGGGGCTCGGCTTCGCGCTGCTGCCGCCCTCGTCGGTCCATGGCGAGGTCGCGGAGGGGCGGCTGGAAACCAGTGTTGTCTCGAAGCCGATGACGCGCGAGCTCATTTTCGCTTCTCCGATCGACCGGCCGGTCTCGACGGCTTCGCTGGCCGTCACGGCCCTCCTGCGCGAGGAAGTCGCCGCCTGCCGCAAGGACGGCGTGTGGGACATCAAATTGAGTTAGATGTGCCGATGTCGTAGAACAGTCAGGCGCCGACTTGCCGTCGCATCTGGCGCGAGCTGTCATGCCGAAATTTTATAGCCGGGTGAGGGGCTGCGCATCTGACGCGAACATGCATCCTTGTCATTGCGAGCGCAGCGAAGCAATCCAGGAATCTTTCCGCGGCGACAGTCTGGATTGCTTCGTCGCAAGGGCTCCTCGCAATGACGGGAGGAGAGAGCTCAGGCCGGAATCCGCACCGGCAGCGACTCATAGCCCTTGATGAAGCTGGAATAGATCCGCTTGGGCTCGCCGACCACCTCGATGCGGTCGAAGCGCTTCAGCATCTCTTCCCAGATGATCCGCAGCTGCAGCTCGGCGAGGCGCATGCCGACGCAGCGGTGGATGCCGAAGCCGAAGGAGAGGTGGGTGCGCGGGCGCGGGCGGTCGATGATGAACTCGTTCGGCTTGTCGAACATCTCGTCGTCGCGGTTGCCGGAGACGTACCACATCACCACGCGGTCGCCCTTGCGGATCGGCTTGCCGCCGATCTCGGTGTCTTGCAACGCGGTACGCCGCATATGCGCCAGCGGCGTCTGCCACCGGATCACCTCGGGCACCATGGAGTCGATCAGCTCCGGATTGGCGCGGAGCTTGTCGTACTGCTCGGGGTTCTCGTTCAGCGCCAGCACCGAGCCGGTCATGGTGTTGCGCGTGGTGTCGTTGCCGCCGACGATGAGCAGGATGATGTTGCCCATGAGATTGTCGGGGTCCAAGTGGCGCGTGGCGTCGTTGTGCGCCATCAGCGACAGCAAATCGTTGCGCGGCGCCGAGTTGACGCGCTCGTTCCACAGCCTGGACATGTAGGCGTAGCACTCGTCCATCTCGCGGCGGCGCTCTTCGGCGCCAGCGACGATGCCGCTCTTGGGCAGGGCGGTCGAGACGTCCGACCAGCGCGTCAGCTTGCGCCGCTCCTCCCAGGGGAAGTCGAACAGGGTCGCCAGCATCTGCGTCGTCAGCTCGATCGAGACGCGCTCGACGAAATTGAAGGTCTCGTTGCGCGGCAGATTGTCCAGCACGGTCTGCGAGCGCTGCCGGATCAGCTTGGCCAGCTCGTCGAGATGCGTTGGCGTGAACATCGGCGACACCGTCTTGCGCTGTGCCGAATGTCGGGGCTGGTCCATCGCGATGAAGCTCGGCCAGTCGTAGCCTTCCGGCACGTCGCGGATCGAGATGCCGCCGAGCGTCGAGTCCGAGGAGAAGATGCCGTGGTTGGTGTCGACATGCATGATGTCGTTGTATTTCACCACCGACCAGTACGGATCGATCGGCGCGTTGGTGCAGTAATGCACCGGCTCTTCCTTGCGCAGCCGCTCGAACCAGGGCCACAGCGTGTCGTCCTGGAACAGCCGGGGCGCGCCGGGGTGGAATTGCGACAACGGCGTCGCATAGGCCTCCTCGCGCGCCTTTCGCATGCGTTCGGCCTTGTCCACCTTGACCGGCGCTTGGATGTTCATCGTCGTGGCTCCAGTTGGTTGTCTGACCTCTCCCGCTTGCGGGAGAGGTCGGCGCGTAGCGCCGGGTGAGGGTTTTCTCCTCTAGGGAATTGTCCCGTTGCGGAGATACCCTCTCCCCAACCCTCTCCCGCAAGCGGGAGAGGGGGCGTAGCATTGTCGTGGCATAGTTCGCAATTCACGCCGCAATCTTGACCGGCAGCTCTTCCAGACCCTTCACGAAGCTCGAATACACCCGCTTGGGTTCGCCGACCACGTCGATATGGTCGAACCGCCTAAGGATCTCTTCCCAGATAATCTTGAGCTGGAGTTCGGCAAGCCTGAGGCCCACACAACGGTGGATGCCGAAGCCGAAGGAGAGGTGCGTGCGCGGGCGGGCGCGGTCGATGATGAAATCGTAGGGCTTCTCGATCACCTCTTCGTCGCGGTTGCCCGAGACGTACCACATCACGACCTTGTCACCTTTCTTGATCTGCTTGCCGCGGAACTCGAAGTCGGAGAGCGCGGTGCGGCGCATATGCGCCAGCGGCGTCTGCCAGCGGATCACCTCGGGCACGAAACTGTCGAGCAGTGCGGGATTCTCGCGCAGCTTGCGATATTGCTCTGGGTGCTGGCTCAGTGCGAGAAGCGAGCCGGACATGGTGTTGCGCGTGGTGTCGTTGCCTCCGACGATCAGAAGGATGAGATTGCCGAGGAAGTTCTTCGCATCCATGTCGCGCGTCGCGGCGCCATGCGCCATCATCGACAGCAGATCGCTCTTCGGCGGTTGTTCGCTGCGCTCCTTCCACAGCCGGGAGAAGTAGGCCGCGCATTCCGTCAGCTCGGCCATCCGCTCGTCCTCGGTGGCAACGAGCCCGTCGGGGCCGGGAATCGTGGTGGCGATGTCGGACCAGCGCGTCAGCTTGCGGCGATCCTCCCAGGGAAAGTCGAACAGCACCGCCAGCATCTGGGTGGTGAGCTCGATCGAGACGCGGTCGACCCAGTCGAACACCTCGCCGCGGGGCAGATTGTCCAGGCAGTCGGCCGAGCGCTTGCGGATGTTGAGCGCGAGATTGTCCAGGTGCGTCGGCGTGAACATCGGCGCCACGGTCTTGCGCTGCGCCGCATGACGCGGCGGGTCCATCGAGATGAAGCTCTCGCGGCGCAGGTCCGGATCGATGTCGCGAATGGTGATGCCGCCGAGCGAGGAGGCCGAGGAGAACACCGAATGGTTGGTCTCGATCTCCATGATGTCGTTGTAGCGCGTCACCGACCAGTACGGCCCGAACATCGAGTCCTTGCAATAATGCACGGGGTCGTCCCGGCGCAGCCGATCGAAATACGGCCAGAACGTATCGGTCCTGAACAATTCGGGATCGCCCGGATCGAACTGCTCCAGCGGCAGTGAATTGGCGCGCTCGCGAAGTGCGTCGAGCTTGGCCGCACTCTCGATGGTCCCATGCATGACCGTTCTCCCTGGCACGAACCGCGCGTTCTCGTTGAATTCTGCGCTGCGGTATTTGATTTGCAATTACAGCCGGTTGTCAGCGCCGGAGCAAGGGAGAGTTTTGCCACATCCAGCTTTGCGGGAGGGCTACGGGACCTTCCTTAGCGTGATCCCCCGCACGCCGCCCGTCGCCATATCTTGTCAGAAATCGACTGGAATTGAGGTAAATCGAACCCGGCCGTGTTGGGGATCGACCAAACTCTGATCTATAGTTTGATTGCAACAGGCCAACATCCCGAGGTTGCCGCCGTGAACGACATGCAATGGACCCCCATCGGCTCCGAGCCTATTCCGCCGCCGCTGCCGCCCGCGTGCGTCGACTTTTCCGGCAATCGCTCCGAGTTCCGAAAAATGGTCACCAAAGGTGCCATGCTGGAGCTCGTTACCTTCGGCTTCTACCGGTTCTGGCTCGTCACCGACATTCGCCGTCATCTATGGGCACTCACCGCGATCGATGGCGATGCCGCCGAATATACCGGGCGGGCCAAGGAGCTTCTGGTCGGCTTCCTGTTCGCGCTCGCGATCCTGATGCCCATCTACCTCGCCTACTTCCTGATCGGCATCGAGTTCGAGCGCTGGCAGGGCTTTGCTTCGACGCCGCTGTTCATCGGCTTCTACGCCTTCGGTCAATTCGCGATTTTTCGCGCGCGGCGCTATCGGCTGACGCGCACGGTCTGGCGCGGCGTGCGCTTCTGGATGGACGGCTCCGGCTGGGCCTATTCGTTTCGCGCCATGGCGTGGGGCTTGCTGGTATTCCTGACGCTCGGCCTGGCGCTGCCGTGGCGCGAGGCCGCGCTCGAACGCTACAAGATGCAGCACAGCCATTACGGCGATCTGCGCGGCGATTTCGAAGGCGACGGCTGGACCTTCTTCAAGCGCGCCTGGTGGCTGTGGCTGCTCAGCCCGATCGCGCTCTTCATTTTCCCGCTCGCGCCGTTCTTCTATGCCGAGTTCAAAGCGCGCCAATGGCGCTGGTGGCTCGACGGCATCCGCATTGGCGACGTCAGCCTGTCCTCGAACCTGCCTCATGACGCCTTCTACGGTCTGTACTGGAAGGTGATCGGCTGGTGGCTGCTGCTTTCGACAGCTTTCGGCTTTTATATCGGCGGCGCCACTATGCTTGCCGTCAAGTTGGGCGGCGTTCCGGCGGAGGAGATGTTCACCCCCGGCAACACCTCGAAGAGCATCCCGATACTGGTGATGATGGTGATCGGCTATTTCGCCGTGGCACTTGCGGTCAACATCATCATGCGCATCTATCTCCAACGCGATCTCTGGGCCAAGGTGCTGGAAACTGTCGAGGTGCACAACATCGGGGCTGCGGCGGATGTGCGTGGCAGCGGCCAGCTTGCCAGCGCGCTCGGCGAAGGTTTTGCCGACGGGCTCGATGTCGCGGGATTCTGAGCTGTGAGTGATATATTTGCCGAGGCGCCGGCGCAGTCCACGAAGCCAACCATCTTCTACGACGGCACGTCGAGCCGCCGGCGGCAGGTGACGTTGGCGTTCGGTGATGCGCTCGAGATCGCCGAGGAGGGCGCAGCGCCGGTTCGCTGGGCTTATGCCGACATCCGCCGCGCCGACAGTCCGCCCGGGATCTTGCGTTTGGCTTGCACCACCGCGCCGCCATTGGCGCGGCTGGAGATCCGCGACGCGGCGCTTGCCGCAGACGTGACCGCCCGCTGCCTGCGGCTCGACGAACACCGGACCTCGCGTCGGGGCGTCGCAAAGATCGTCGGCTGGTCGGTGGCGGCGGCCGTCTCCATCGTCTGCGTCGTGATGTTCGGCGTGCCGCTCGCCGCCGACCGTCTCGCGCCACTGGTGCCGAAGCCTGTCGAACGGCGCATCGGCGACGCCGCCGAAGTGCAGATGAAAACCATCTTCGGCCGCAATGGGTGCGAAGATCCCGCGGGCAAGGCCGCCTTCACCAAGCTCGTCAACCGCCTGCGCGATGCCGCCGGCCTCGACGACGATTCCATGACGGCGGGCGTGCTGCCGACCCCGGTGCCGAATGCGTTCGCGCTGCCCGGCGGCAAGGTCTACGTGCTCAAGGGGCTGCTCGACAAGGCCGACAGCCCCGACGAGCTTGCCGGCATCCTCTCCCACGAGCTCGGCCATCTCAAGCATTACGACAACATGCGCGGCCTGATCTACAACGGCGGCACCTCGTTCCTGATCGGCCTCTTGTTCGGCGACGTCACCGGCTCGAGCGCGGTGATCTTCGCCTCGCGCAGTCTGGTCGAAGCCTCCTATTCGCGCGAGGCGGAGACCGCCGCCGATACGTTCGCGATCGAGATCATGCACAAGCTCGGACGCTCGCCGAAGCCCGCGGCCGAATTGATGTTCCGCATCACCGGCAAGGAAGGCGGCTCCACGCTCACGACGATCCTCGCCAGCCACCCGCTGACCGAGGACCGCCTCGCCCGCATGACCAGAGAAGATCGCCCCGCCTCCGGCCCGCCGCTGCTGACGGACAAGGAGTGGCAGTCATTGAAGCTGATCTGCGGCAGCGGGAAGGTGTGAGTCTTTGCTATCTCGTTCCGTATGCGCGGTCGCCGGCATCGCCAAGGCCTGGCAGGATGAAGCCGTTCTCGTCGAGGCCTTCGTCGACCGCAGCCGTCCAGATCGGCACGTCAGGATGAAATCCGCGCAGCCGTTCTAACCCTTCCGGGGCTGCGATCAGGCAGGCGAGGCGGATGTCCCTGGCGCCGCGCTCCTTCAGGCGGTCGATGGCTGCGACGGCCGTGTTGGCGGTGGCGACCACCGGCGTCACCACGATGGCGAGGCGCTCGCTGAGATCGGACGGCGATTTGAAGAAGTACTCGACCGCGGCAAAGCTGTGAGGCTCGCGGTAGAGCCCGATATGTGCGACGCGCGCGGTCGGCACCAGGTCCATCATGCCGTCGACGAAGGTCGTGCCGGCCCGCAGCATCGGCACGAACACCAGCTTCTTGCCGGCGATCTTGGCCGAATGCATCGTCGCCAGCGGCGTCTCAATGACGGTATCGGCGAGCGGCAAATCGCGCGTGACCTCGTAGCACAAGAGCATGCCGATCTCCTTGATCAGCTCCCTGAATGATTTTGTAGAGATGGATTTGTCCCGCACCAGGGTCAGCTTGTGCTGCACCAGCGGATGATCGACGATCGTGACGCCTTCCATGATTCAAATCTCCCGAAATTTAAATTTATCGAGTCGTCATTGCGAGCGGAGCGAAGCAATCCAGAATCTTTCCATGGAGGGGCTCTGGATTGCTTCGCTGCGCTCGCAATGACGCGCGTGATCGCAAGTCTCTGTCCATGCTCTAGAAAACCGTACCGTCGCTGATCACCTTGAGCGGCGGTGAACCGTCTGGGCGCCGCGCAAAGGCAATGGCGCGGCCGGCGGCCCAGGTGCCGCCTTCCAAGATGCTGGCGAGCGGCAAGGTCTCAGGCGTGCGGCCGAGCTTGGCACGAACCCGTTCGGCAAGCAGGTCCAGCAGTGCCACCGTCAGCGCGCGCCATTCCACGACGAGCAGCGAATCCACCGCATGTGCGCGCTCGGCGTCCGCGGGATCGCGCAGGCGCAGCACCTCGTGATCGACGAACAGGCCGCCATTGCGGTATTCGGCCAGCCCGGTCAGGCCGTCGATGTCGGTGACTTCGAGCCCGGCGCGCTGCAGCGGCTCGATCAGCGAATAGCTCAGCCATTGCGATAGCTTGTGCAGCGGCACGAGGCCCGCGGTCGCGTCGTCCGTCTTGAGCGCCGGGTGACGCCAGCAATCGCCGAGCGGAATGCCGGCAAGCTCGAGCCGCGACGGCCAGATCGGTCCGAGCTGGTTCAGAACGGCCGACAGGATCGCGGGCGCAGCAACGGCGCCGCCGTTCGCCTGCGCCGCGATGTGATCGAACAGGCCGCCAGGTCGTGGCGTGTCGCGCAGGCCGAACACCGCCGCGCGCTCCGCGACCAGCCGGCCGAGACGCTGGAGCAGATCGGTGCGTCCCTCGAGGCCGAGCAGCTGATTGGCTTCGCTCACCTGAAAGGCGGAGGTGAGGGAGGCGAGCGGCAGCTTTGCCAGCACGTCCGCATCGGCCCTGAACGGCGTGCGCGCGTCGCCCGAGAACAGGCCGCCCGCGAACATGTCGAGGCTCGCGATCGCCAGCCCCTCGGACCTGCCGATGCTTTCGCCGCTGGCCCCGTCGCGATATCGCCACGCCGCACCCGCGCCGGCATCGAGCAATACGCTGACGATGGCAAGGTCGAACTCCGCCCGCGCCCGTGCCGCGCGATCCGGCCACGAGGCCGCCTTCGCAAGGTCCGTCCAGCGGTCGACGCCGCCGATCACGAAATGCCGCCAGCGCGCATGGAAGGGAATCTCCAGCGTCGGATAGGCTTGTCGCGTGACCGCGAGCACGGCCTCCGCGACGCCATCCATGCGGTCGAGATCAATCGTGAAGTGGCTCAAGCCGCCGGCAAGGCCGATCTCGAGCATCCGCCCGGCCCGTGCGCGCACCGCCTGTGCGGTGAGCAGCGAGCGGGCCTGTCGTTCCAAAGCCTCGGCCATCGCGGGATCAGTATTTTTCCAGCGAGCGGCCGACGACGCCATCGACGTCCTTCTCGGGCGCGATGTCGGTCGAGTAATAGCCGGCCGCCTTCTTCGCGGCGATCTCGACATAGGCGTCGGCCGGGATCAGCTCCGGCGGGATCGGAACGCGCTCGACGATGTCGATTCCCTGAGAGGTCAGCGCGTCGTATTTCATGTCGCTCATCGACAGGAAACGGTCGATGCGCTTCAGACCGAGCCAGTGGATCGTATCCGGCATGAGCTGCTGGAAGCGCGCGTCCTGCACGCCGGCGACGCATTCGGTGCGCTCGAAATAGGCGGCGGCCGCATCGCCGTCCTCCTGGCGCTTGCGTGCGTTGTAGACCAGGAATTTGGTGACCTCGCCGAGCGCGCGGCCTTCTTTCCGGTTGTAGACGACGAGCCCGAGCCCGCCCTCCTGCGCGCCGCGCGCGGATTCCTCGATGCCGTGGATCAGATAGGGACGGCAGGTGCAGATATCGGAGCCGAACACGTCGGAACCGTTGCATTCGTCATGCACGCGGCAGGTGATCTTGGTGCGATGGTCCGGCAGTTTCGTCACATCGCCGAACATGTAGACGGTGGTGCCGCCGATCGGCGGCAGGAACACCTTCATGTCCGGCCGCGTCACGAGCTCCGGGAACATGCCGGCAGTCTGCTCGAACAGCGTGCGCCGCAGCTCGGTCTCGCCGGTGCCGAAGCGTATCGCAAGGCCGGGCAGGTACCAGACCGGATCGATCGCGATCTTCACCACGGAAACGCTGCCATTGGCGTGCACGACCTCGCCGTCGGCGCGCAGCCGTTTTGCGGCGAGCGCTTCGCGGATCTCCGGCAGGTCCAGCCGCGCCCGCGTCACCGCGATGCTCGGGCGGATGTCGGCGCCCTCGGCGATCTCCTGGCGAAAGTTCTCGGCAACGAGATGCCCCCAGGGATCGAGCGCGACGATCTTGGTGGGATCGCTCCATTGCGGGAACGGGCCGATGGTCGCCGCCGGAAACGTGTTGGTGAGGTCGGGCCTGCGGATCGGATCGAGCGCGCCGGCGGACACCGCGAGCGCACGGTACATCGCGTAGGAGCCGCCATGGCTGCCGATCACGTTGCGATCCCCGGCGCGCGACACCGTGCCGATGACCGGCCCGCGGGCGCGCGCCTCGGTGGCGCCCCAGTGGATCGGAAAGGCGGAGGTCCGGCCCGGCTCCGGATGCGAGGTGAGGCGGATGTGGTCGGTGCGGTTGGCGCGGCTCATGTCCAGGCTCCCAAAAAGCCAACGGCCCGCCGCTCGGACGGGCCTGGCTCGCTTGCGGCACCGCTTCGGAACACAGGCGACGCAAACTCAATCCAACATATTGTAGCGCCCGTCAGCGACAGACAAGTTAATCGTGCCAGGCGGGGCGGAGGCGCGCTTGCGCCCTCGTCCGATCAGCGAACGGCGCTGCAGTGCACTATATATCTATGGAATCGCTCGTATTTTTTAAAGGGGCGGGCGCCGCACCACGGTCCGAACAGGTGACTGGATAAAACCTGCCTATTCGGACATATGACCGGATCGGCTCTGCCCCGGAGACCCCCATGCCCGCCAGCTACATCGACCCCCGCAACGGACAGCTCTACCCGCTCGACCAGCCGCGCTGGTGCTCGGATGAGCGCACGCCGCTGTTGGTGACGCCGGGGGCGGGGATCTCGCGTGACGATATCGACAGAAGCAGGCGCTCGCTCTGGCGCTACCGGGCGGCGCTGCCGGTCAGAATCGCAAACCCGATCACGCTCGGCGAAGGCTGCACGCCGCTGATCCAGCAGAATTGGGGCGAGCTGCGCCCGCTGTTCAAGCTCGAATGGTTCAACCCGACCGGCAGCTTCAAGGATCGCGGCTCCGCCGTGATGCTGTCCTTCCTGCGCCAGATCGGCATCTCGGCCATTCTCGAAGATTCCTCCGGCAATGGCGGCTCGTCGATGGCGGGGCTCGGTGCTGCCGGCGGCATGCGCGTGAGGATTCTCGCGCCGGCCTCGACCTCGCCGGCCAAGATCGCGCAGGTGCGCGCCTATGGCGCGGCGGTGCAGCTTGTCGAGGGCCCGCGCGAGGAATCCGAGGCCGAGGCCATCCGCCAGTCGAGCCAGACGTTCTATGCCAGCCACAATTGGCAGCCGTTCTTCCTCGAAGGCACCAAGTCGCTCGCCTACGAGATCTGGGAGGACCTCGGCTTCCGCGCGCCCGACAACGTCATCGTTCCCGTCGGCGCCGGCAGCAGCCTGCTCGGCTGCGCCTTCGGCTTCCGCGAGCTCAAGAAGGCCGGCCAGATCGCAAAGCTGCCGCGGCTGTTCGCGGCGCAGCCACTCAATTGCTCGCCGATCGATGCGAGTTTTCAGGCCGGCGTCGACACGCCTGTCGCCCGCGAGGTGAGCAAGACCGTCGCCGAGGGCACCGCCATCAAGCATCCGCTGCGCCTGCGCGAGATCATCGGCGCGTTGCGCGAAAGCGGCGGCGGCACCGTCGCGCTGACCGAGGAGGAGATCGTCGCCGCGCTCCGCCGTCTCGCGCGCCAGGGCCTGTTCGCCGAACCGACCAGCGCCAGCGCGGCCGCGGCACTGGACAAGCTTTCCGCGACCGGTGCGATCAAGGCAAACGAGACCACGGTCGCCATCCTCACCGGTACGGGGTTGAAGGCCGCGACGATTGTAGCCGATCTGGTGGGGTAGGGCCGGCGGTTGAAGCAACGTGCGTAAATATATCACCGTCACCCTGAGGCGCCCCATCGCTCGCACCTCGGGATGACGGAACACCTCACTCCTTCAAATCATTCACCTGCTTCACCCACGCCCGCACATCCGCGAGCACTTGCGGCAGCACCGCCTTGACCTCGGCGACGGTCATGCCTGCCTTGATGCGGGGATCGTACAGCAGATTGAGGATGTACTGGTCGTAGACGTCGAAATAGCCCATCGAGACGTTGTCGTTGAACATGGTCCAGGGCACGCTCGTGGTGTCGTTGATGGGCCCAAGCGATTGCAAGAGCTCCTCATAGGCGCAGTCGAGGAAGACGAAATCGCCGTTGTCGACGGTGAGGATGACGTCGGAATGCTCGATCTCGAAATTGTCGTTCTTGCGGAAGCCGGACAGGCATTGCGGGTCGAGCGAGGTGCGGATCTCGCGCGCCTTCTCCGCGCCGTAGAAGCCCGAGATGGTGCGGAACAGATCGCGGTCGCGCACCAGCTTCACCCGCACATTCGCCGCTTCGTTGGTGTCGGTCATGGCGATGTCGAGGTGCTGCACGCGCTTGCCGATGTCGGCCACGACCTTTGCCAGCTGCACCTTGCGATCGGCGCGGTCGCTCTCGGCGTAGACGCGCACCGGTCCGTCGAACTTGCGGATGCGGTCGACGCGGCCGGCGAGGTGGTATTCGGCGCCGAACGCCGTCTTCAGGAAGCCGTCGACGATCTCGCCGTCGGTAAAGCTCTTCTTCTCGGCGCGCTGGCGCGAGGCGATCGCGGGCAATTCGCCCGCAATGGCCGAGGGCGCGATGTCGGGCGCGCAGGTGAGCGCCGCGAACGCCAGCAGGGCGGAGCGAAGGGCAGCCGAGGACGGATTCAATGCGCTCATCGTCGTGCGACGCTGCCGTATTCACGTCGCGCGCACAAGAGCGCAAGATCACGCGTCCCGCGGTTCCCGGCGTTGTCTGTAGCAAGAGAGTGACAGACTAAGCCGCGGGGCTCGCTCACCTCTCCCGCAAGCGGGAGAGGGAGCGCACCTTTCTCGTGGAGGCAATTGCGCCCTAATTGTTCAGCACCACCACCGTGGTACCGACGCCGACGCGGCCATAGAGATCGCTGACGTCGTCGTTGGTCATGCGGAAGCAGCCCGAGGAGACCGCCTGGCCGATCGTCTCCGGCTCGTTGGAGCCGTGGATGCGATACAGCGTCGAGCCCAGATACATCGCGCGCGCGCCGAGCGGGTTTTCGATGCCGCCCTTCATGTGGCGCGGCAGGTCGGGGCGGCGGGCCAGCATTTGCGAGGGCGGCGTCCAGTCCGGCCATTCCTTCTTGGCGGTGATCTTGTGCACCCCGCCCCAGCGGAAGCCGTCGCGGCCGACGCCGATGCCGTAACGCAGCGCCTGGCCATTCTGGAGCACCAGATACAGCCGCCGCTCGCTGGTGTTCACCACGATCGTGCCGGGGGCGTAGTTGCCGTTATACATGACGGTGGTGCGCGGGATCGGATTGGCGCCGGAGCGGAAGAAGTTCGGGCCGCCGCCCATGATGTCGCGCGTGTCGAACTCTTCGGCGAGCGCCCCGCCCGTCGTGGCCGACAGCAGTGCGATGGCGGCAATCGGCGCGGCAAAAAACCGGATCATTGTCTCCCCCAGCAAAAAATCGATTCAACAAAGGCCACAGGCCATATTTGCGGGCTTTTCGCAAGCCACGGCCCCGTGAGATCGTCATCTCCACCGATCGGTGTTACCAAATCGGCAACCACAATTTGCCGAAAATCATTAGCCAAACCGGCGCATCGCAGCGCGGGGCAGGGCCGCGATGCCGGCTATTGCTTTGACGGGGCCTGCGAACAATGATTGATCGGATGGATCACCCTGAAAAGACCGGTTGCGGAGCAAAAAGAATGAACGGTGCGGAAAGCCTGGTGCGGACGATGGTCAAGGGTGGGGTGGACGTCTGCTTCACCAACCCAGGCACCTCCGAGATGCATTTCGTCGCAGCGCTCGACCGCGTGCCCGGCATGCGCTGCGTGCTCGGCCTGTTCGAGGGCGTGGTGACTGGTGCGGCCGACGGCTATTTCCGCATGAAGGGCACGCCGGCCTCGACCCTGCTGCATCTCGGTCCCGGCCTCGCCAATGGCCTTGCCAATCTGCACAACGCCAAGAAGGCCAATTCCGGCATCGTCAACATCGTCGGCCAGCACGCGGTCTACCACATCGGTTACAACGCGCCGCTGACCTCGGACATCGAGGGCCTGGCCCGGCCGATGTCGTCCTGGGTCCGCACCTCCCCGGATGCCAAATCGGTCGCCGCTGACGGCGCCGCGGCGATCGCCGCCGCCAAGAGCGCGCCGCCGCAGATCGCGACCCTGATCCTGCCCGCCGACACCGCCTGGAACGAGGCCGACGGCATCGCCGAGGTCCCGGCCGAGCAGCAGCGCGCCAGCTATTCGCCGCAGGCGGTCGAGCAGGCCGCAAAGATCCTGCATGGCGACGGGGAGGGCACGCTGCTGCTGATGACCGGCAGCGCCCTCAGCGAGCAGGGCCTGGCGCTCGCCGAGCGCATCGCCGGCAAGACCGGCTGCACCGTGATGGGCCCGACCTTCCGCCCGAAGATGGCGCGCGGCCACGGCCGCTATTCGATCGACCGCATCCACTACGTGATCGAGAACGCGCTGCCGATGCTGGCCAAGTTCCGGCATATCGTGCTGGTCGAATCCGACGATCCCGTGGCGTTCTTCGCCTATCCGAACAAGCCGAGCATGCTCAAGCCCGAGGGCTGCGAGGTTCATCGCATGACCTCGTGGGGCGAGAACTCGGTCGCCGCGCTCGAAGCGCTCGCCGGCGCGGTGAAGGCCAGCGCCAAGGACGTCAAGCCGCAGGCTCTGCAGGAACTGGTCAAGCCGACCGGCGCGCTGACTTTCGCCTCGATCGCGCAGGCGATTGCATGCGCGATCCCCGAGAACGCCATCATGGTCGACGAGTCCCTGACCACCGGCCGCGGCTTCTTCCCGCCGACCGCGGCGGCGGCTCCCCATGATTGGCTGCAGAACATGGGCGGCTCGATCGGTTTCTCGACGCCGCTGTCGATCGGCGCCGCCATCGCCTGCCCGGACCGCAAGGTCATCACCATGGTCGGTGACGGCAGCGCGATGTACACGATCCAGTCGCTGTGGACCCAGGCGCGCGAGAACCTTGACATCGTCACCATCGTGTTCGCCAACCGCATCTACCAGATCCTGCGCGGCGAGTTCGACAATGTCGGCGCCGGCGAGCCCGGCCAGCGCGCCAACGACATGCTCAGGCTCGACCGGCCGACGCTGGATTTCGTGGCGCTGGCCAAGGGCATGGGCGTGCCCGGCCGCGCCGTCACCAATGCCGACGAGTTCAACAAGGCGCTGGCCGAGGCGGTCGCCGAGCCCGGACCGCGGCTGATCGAAGTTCAGATGTAGGACGTAGGCAACGCGGAGCGCCGAGAGCCCGGAGGCACGATGCAGACCGAGCTGAACAAGGTGATTGCGGGGCTCCGGGACTTCTACGCCCACGAAGGCTTCCTGTTCGAGAAGGACATCGGCGAGCGTGCCGTCACGCACCGCTTCGCCGTGCATCTGGAGAAGCAGTTTTCAGGCTGGTCGGTCGACTGCAACTACGACCGTCTCGGCGAGCGCACGCTGCATCTGCCGCACGGCAGCATCATCTCGACCGACGATCATCTGGGAAAGTCGATCTATCCCGATGTCGTGGTGCATCAGCGCGAGATCCCGAACAATCTGCTCGCGGTGGAGATCCGCAAGGCGAGCAATCACACGCCGCTGGAGCACGACCAGCACAAGCTCAGGGCGCTGACCGATGTCCACGTCTGGTTTCCCTACTGGATCGGCGTGCTGCTGGTGCTGGACAAGGACCGGGTGACGATGTCGGAGGTCTATGTCAGCGGCGCTGTCGACGACACGCTGTCGCGCTGGCTCGCGACGCGGCTCGAGGAGGCTGGCCTCGGGGTCGCGCGGTAGCACGTGCATCATGCCAGTCGGGTCAGCGCAGGGGAGGAGAAAGCGAGAGCTTGATGTGACGAGCGCCGCTCTTTCCTCCTCGCTGGCTCAGTGCAGATCGTTCAGGAGGCCGGCCACCGATACGATCAACAGGATCAACGTCCAGGCCACCGGATTATTCAGCAACGGCGACACCTGAACCTCCGAGCTCGGCGGGAAAATCCTTCAGCTTCGGCAGGCCGTCCCTCATCGGCAACACCGTCTCCGCGTAGTTGACATGTACGCCTGGAGCGAAGTCGAGGCCAGCGAGCGTCGCAGCATAGACATCGACCAGTCCGAGCGGCGGATGCTCTGTCATGAGATGGCCGCCGCATGAGTTGCAGTACTGGCGATGGCTGAGGTCGGTCTTGGCAAAGCTTGCGATCCGTTCCGCCCCCTTTGTGACCCGCACATTCTGCGGCTTCCACAAGGTGAATGCGTTGACCGGCGCTGCCGACCAGGAGCGGCATGAGGCACAGTGGCAATAGCCCATGGCCTCCGGTTCGCCCGTCGTCTCGATTTCGACTGCGCCGCAGAAACAGGCGCCTTTGTAGGTGGTCATGATGTCAGTCTCCGTGATGGGTTGAAGTCGCAGGCCGGCATTGCGGACCGCGGTGGTCCGCTATGCCGGTGAAAGAGACGCAGTGCTTATTTCGAGAACCTCGTCCTGATCTCAGCGAGGCCCGCCTCGTAGACGCCGTTGAGGGCCTCGTCGGCGGCCTTCTCCTTTCCCTCATCGGGCCGGTAGGACCCGCTCCAGGTGATCACCGACGATCCGTCTGTCTTGGCGGTGACCTTGATGGTCGCCGTGTAGTTCGAGACGGGCAGCGGGCTGGCGAGGAACTTGTAGGAATAGCTGTGCTCGGCGTCGTTGCGTGCAGTCTGTGCCTCCACAAAGGCTGCCTTGCCGTCCTTGGTCACCAGGATGCGCGTCGGCGGAGCCTTGCCGTCCTCGATGCATTGGCCGACCGGCGGCAACCAGTTCTTGATTGCGCAGAACGGCCCGATCACCGACCACACGTCTGCTACCGGAGCCTTCACCTCGAGGCTGCGCGAGATCGTCGCCGCGAATGCCGGTGCCGTGCCAAGCAGGACCAGGGCAAGCGTCGCGGCGCGCGTCGCCATCTGGCTCGGAGAAAACTGGGTCGTCGTCATTTGTCATTGCCTCGTTACAGGGGATGGGACATCTCGTGCGGCCGCCGCCAGGCGGATGGGGCGAGAGCGGTTCAGGGCCGCATGTCAGCGAGGTAGCCGGAGGACATGCGACATCGCCAGTTCAGGAACTGAATCTGCCCGGTACAGAAATTGAACTAGCTGCAGGTGCGCCTCGGCGGTACGCTGTCACGACCGACAGATGGAGTGAGGCATGGCCGCGGGCAGCTACAAGCAATTCTGTCCAGTGGCGATGGCCGCCGAGATCCTGTGCACGCGATGGACCGTGGTTCTGCTGCGCGAACTCATCGCCGGCTCGACGCGCTTCAACGATCTCAGGCGCGGCGTGCCGCGCATGTCGCCGGCGCTGCTGTCGCAGCGGCTGAAGGAGCTCGAAGCCGCAGGGATCGTCGCGCGAGAGGCATCGGCTACGGAGTCCGGCGTGTTCGAATATCGGCTGACCCCGTCCGGACAGGAACTGGGTCCGATCGTCGAAGGCTTCGGTAAATGGGGCCAGCGCCGGATCTCCGCGGCGCTATCGCTGGAGCATCTCGATGTGCAGCTCCTGATGTGGGACATGCGTCGAAACCTCAACCCGACGCCGATGCCGCGGCGAAGGAGTGTGATTCAATTCGTTTATCCGGAGCTACCTGCGACGCAAAGACATTGGTGGCTGATCGTCGATCCAGGGGAGGGCGTCGATCTCTGCTCGGTCGATCCCGGGTTCGAGATCGACCTCTACGTATCCGTCGATCTGCGTACCATGACCGCGATTTGGATGGGGCTCGACACGGTCCGGGCGGCGCTAAGCAGCCGCCGAATGATGCTGACCGGCGATCGGCAGATTGCATCCTCGATTCAGAGATGGCTCGGGCTAAGTCCATTCGCGAAGGAAAAGAAACTTGCGAGCTGAAGGCGGTTCACCTTTCCCGTAAATAGCGGGCGGCGCGCATCGGAAGATGCGATCCGGATAAGTCTGTTCTTACTGGGCGGTGGCGGCGCGCGCGATCGTCGCACACGCCGCCTTCTCGTCAGTAATGATAGGGCTGCGAATACGCGTAGCGCGGGTTGATGCCGCAATAGGACGACGTGCCGGAGGCGGTCGCCGCACATTGCTGGTAGCTGGCGAACTGGCAGTTGCCGGGATAGCCCCAGCTGCGGCCTTGCAGGCAGTATCTGTCGTTTCCGGCCTGGGCCGAGGCGGGCGACAACGACGCGGCGATCAAGGTTGCGAACGATGCAAGCGTGAGGATGGTGCGACGCATTTCAGTCTCCTTCGATGATGGGGAGGAACGGCCGAGCCTGGCGTTCCCGTGGCCTGTCGGAGGCACGGTCATGCTGTGTTTGTCTCCGCAACGCCCGGATGCGTTCGAAACGAGGAACCGAAACGAGGAACATCGTGGTGCAGCCGGCGGCGAGCAATGTGATCTCGGCCACAATTCTCGTTTGGGACGAGACCTTAATGTTGACGGACTTGCACGCGTCGATGCCGCAGGCCCGGGTTTGGCCTCGGATCAGGCAATTTTGGAGGTTCTGATGCAAAAGTCATACTTGATGGCCGCGACAGCGGCACTGGCGCTCGTCGTGCAAAGCGCGCTTGCGCTGGCCCAGACCGCGCCGGCTGCCGGCGGAACCGCCACGCCTGCGGCGACAACCAGTGCGCCGGCAACGACGACGGCTGCGACCACCGACAGCTCCAGCCAGCCGACCGGCTCCAAGAAGAGTGCATCGAAGAAGCCGGCGAAGAAGAAGATGACACGGCAGCAGGAAATCGATCATTCCATCGACACCGGCACCGTGCCCGCACGCTATCGCAGCTCCGTGCCCAAACGGTACCGGCAATATATTCCGTTCGATAAGCAGTGACGGATCGCACGGCGGCGCGGGATGCTGGGCTTCGCGCCGCTGGTGCCTTCGAAGAACGGGCTTTCGAACAGCCCTTCGTCGAGCGCTGCGACGAACCGCCTCTGCGAGGCGTCTTCCGGTCACATCCCCGGTAGCGGTCTGCCAGCGCAATGCTAGAGTAGGCCGAATCCCGGGGGGAATGATGAGTGACGACGTGAAGGATGCTGGCCTCGTGGCCATGATCAGCAGCATCCTCGGAGGCAACAAGCGCGCAGATAGTGTTGCACCGCCGCCGCTCACCGAGGGGCCGCCGACGGTGCCCTCGAACGGAGTGGAAGCGGTTTCGGCGCCCATCGCTGAGGCGACGTCGATTGGCCAAGAGGATGCGTCCCACGCTGCGCCGGCCACCCCCGAGCCGGTCGAGCAGCCTGCAAAAAAAGTCACGACGCGGGATGGCAAGCAGCTGCTGCCTGCCGAAGCGATTGCCGATCTCGTGCTGGGCCAATTGCGCAAGCTGGAGGATTTTCCGGCCACCGGCGTCTCGGTCACGGTCTATGGCTACCGGCATTGGAACGCGATGATCACCTTCGCGCCGTTCTCGACCAATTTCCAGAATGCAACGCGGTTCCGCCAGGCTTTGCCGGATATCGTCTTCAAGCTCCGTCGTTTCGTCGAACTTGAGATATAGTCCGGGAAAAGCGGCGGCGTCTGGCGTCGCCCCCGGAACAGTTCGACAGGATTCTTGCATTGAGCGTCGCCTTTACCAAGGAAGAAAGCGCCGAGACCGCGTCAGAGACGCTGCTGCCGGATCGCCCGATCTCGCCGCATCCCAACCTCGTGACGGAAGCCGGCTTGCAGGCGTTGCAGACGCAGCTTCGAGAAGCCCGCGAGGCCTATGAAGCCGCGCAAGCCATCGAGGACGTCAACGAGAAGCGCCGGCAATCGGCCGTGCCCCTCCGTGACGCCCGCTATCTGACGGAGCGCTTACGCACCGCGCAGGTCGTTCCCGATCCGGTGTCGAACGATATCGTCGCCTTCGGCAGCACGGTGACATTCAGCCGCACTGATGGCCGCGTGCAGACCTATCGCATCGTCGGCGAGGACGAAGCCGACCCGAAGGCGGGGACGATCTCGTTCGTCGCGCCGGTGGCGAAGTCGCTGATGGGGAAAGCGGTCGGCGATGTCGTCGGGGCAGGCGCCCAGGAGATCGAGATCTTGTCGATCGCGTAGCGAAGCGCAGGGCCGCATCGAAGATTGCGTGGCAAAGCGCGCCATCGACAGGAGCAATCTCATTCGCCTAAAGCGTGGTCCGGAACAGCGTGAGGCCGTCGTCTCCGCCGAACAGAGCTGGATGGTTGGATGAGACGGTTTTGGTCGGGAGCATTGCCGTTCTACGCGCTGGCGGGACTGGCCATGTGCATGTATCTCGTTCTGTACAGGACGAGCCTGTTCGATCTGAACGCGATCGTCCATGGCGCGACCGGGTCGGCATGGTTTCCGGCCTTCATGTTCGTCTGCGTGCTGCTGGAAGCGGTGTTCCCGTATTTCGGCTATTTTCCCGGCACCGCCCTGATCCTGATGTCGGTGGCGCTCAATCCCAAGGCCGTGGACGGCTCCGTCTTCACCGTGGCGTGGCTCGCCATCATCCTGGGCGCCGTTCTCAGCTACGGACAGGCTCGTTTCTTCAGGCCCTTCCTGCAGCGGGTGGCCTCAAGAGGCGCGCTGAGCCGATGTGAGTCGCTGTTCGACGCCTACGGCCGTTACGCGCGCATTGCCTTGTTCGTTCATCCCAACGCCTCTGCGATGTATTTCACGGCACTCGGACTGCTCGGCCGCAATTTGACGCGAGAGCTCGCTTATCTTTGCGTGGGGGCAGCGGCGGCCGTGGGCATTCTGTTCGTCATCGTGAGCAGGATCGTGTCATCTGTCGGCCCCACCGACGATGGCGAATTGCAGGTCCTGCTGGCAGCCGCGCTGGCCGCCATCGGGACCCTGGTCGGTCTCTACACGGCGTGGCGGCCACAGAGGGCGGTGTGAAGCCTGATCCGTTATTGTGCCCTACACCTCCGGCAGCTCGACTCCCGTCAGCTTGCCTAATTTACCGATGAGCGCGTCCTGAAATCTCGGATCGGTCGCTTCACTGGCCGGCTGCTGCTGCGCGAGGTGATGCCAGTAGCGCCCCGTCACCAAAGCTGCAGCATCCTTGCTCACCGCCAGCCAGGTTTGGGTCCGTTGACCGGTGTCGATATCGACCGGCGCGCCCGCGCCACCCATCTTCGTGCGCACCCAGCCGGGATCGACGGCGTTGCAGAGGACCTTGGGCCAGCGCCGCGCCAGCGCGAAGGCCAGCGCAACCACGTGCAACTTGCTCTCGGCGTAGGCTTGGGCGGAATCCCAGGCCCGCTTGGTCCAATCGAGGTCATCGAGCGAGCCCTCTCCACCCCTGTGCAATCCGCTGCTGAGATACACGAGCCGACCGGGCCGCTGGATCAGGGCCGTCAGCATGTACGGCGCAAGCGTGTTGATGGCCAGCGTCTCGGCATGGCCTTCCGGCGTCGCGCCGCGACCGGGACGCGTGTAGACGCCGGCGTTGTGGATGACCGCGTCCATGCGTCCGATCGCGTTGACCTGCTCGGCGATAGCCTTCGTCTCGGCCGCGCTTTTGAGATCGCCGACCACGATCCCTTGGGCACGTGACTTCAGCTCGCCAAGGGCATCGGCACGATCGGCCGAGCGCGCATGCAGCACCACACGGTGTCCTTGACCGAGCAGCGATTGCGCCGCCGCCCGGCCGAGGCCATCGGTGCTGCCGGTGATGAAGATGGTCGACATGCGATTCTCCCGTAGATCACATCCAAACACCCGAAAATCGTTAAGATCAGGCCGATTGCATGACGTATGAGATTCGTGGGGGACGCTTATGAAGAAGTTCCTGTTGTCCGTCGCAGCATTCGGAATGGCTTTGGCTATGCCTGGAACAATGTCCTGCTGTACGTGAAAGGCGGCGGCGCGGCCGTCGCCGACAAATACCGGACCAACGACGTCGTCACCGGCGCGGAGTTCGATCGAGCCAGCGAAACGCGTTGGGGTGGCATCGTCGGTGGCGGCCTTGAATTCGGCTTTGCCCCGAACTGGTCGCTGGGTGTGGAATACGACCACATCTTCCTCGGCCATCGCGACGTCAGTTTCACCGGCGCCGGTGGTTTTGGCGGCGTGGCGGCCGGCGCCTTCACGCGCAGGGAGCGGATCGGCCAGGACGTGGACATCGGGCTCGTGCGGTTGAACTATCGCTGGGGCGGCCCCGTCATCGCCAAATACTAGGGGTGGCGGGCGCGCCACTGATCGTCTGCGATCAACAGATCGCTGCGCCGATCGACCCATATTTAATAATTTTAATAATGCGCCTCTGCCCGCCAAGCTTAGCGCAATACGCGAGCGGCTTCTGCTCGCCGGACTTTCTCTCTTAGGCCCTCAAGATCCTCTATTGCCTTAAGCAATCTCACCAAATCGGAAATCATGTGTTCCAGATTAGGCTTTTGCGGTTTTGAGGTCCGAGATTTCTGTTTCATCGCGAAACGACTCCCTGCCGGGACCGGTTAAGATGGGCCGGAATTGGCAAGGACCGTGCCAGCGAAGCGCAACCGGCATTTCAGAGCAGAGAGCGCGCAGGAGGCAAGTGAAAGGGTTATCTGGCTGGCGCCCCTTTCCCTCCATACCACTGGCGTTCGATCCGGCCAGTGATGTCAGTGTCCTTTTCGTCAGAGAGGCGCCAGGCCGCCACTCCGAAGCAGACGGTTAGAACCACGGCTGTTGTTAGCAGCAGCATCGATAGAAACTGGCTCACACCTACACCCCCGAATGCCACGCATGAGCGAGCGACCATGGAACGTCGATTCGGAAAATGCAGATGCGTTGACCTATTGGCAGAATATCCCCAAGCCACGCGCGAAAGCGCAATTATCCTTGGTTGCAGCTGTTATCCGTTCCAGCCGTGAGGCAGTATCAGGCTCTGATCGAACAGCGGAGTGCCGATCCATGGGTCGGAAAGCAGCCGCTCAAGAACGCATGCTCGAACCGGTCCGCGGCCCGGGCAAAGTGCAGGTGGGAACGTTTGTTGCTGGCGCGAACCGCGTTGAGAACGTTGCGGACTTGGCATCCCGCGTTGCCGAAAGAGCGGCCGAAATAAACGATGAAGATCCAATCGTTGCTAGCGCAACGAGCACAACCCCGAAAATTAGGCTACGCATTTAAAACCTCCCTCACTCATCTCAGCATCGGACCGCGTTGTTTCAGCATTGCTTCGTTTGG
Organism: Bradyrhizobium sp. UNPA324; assembly: GCF_006658635.1. Taxonomy (NCBI): domain Bacteria; kingdom Pseudomonadati; phylum Pseudomonadota; class Alphaproteobacteria; order Hyphomicrobiales; family Nitrobacteraceae; genus Bradyrhizobium; species Bradyrhizobium sp. UNPA324. The sequence continues at coordinate 6,908,991 of NZ_LFJD01000004.1, read as the reverse complement.
CCGCCAAAATGGCTTCGTGCACGCGACCGTGAAGTGTGGATTGCTGTTGCGCTCTGGCGTCCCACGGGCTCCCTGAGCCGGAGCAGAGCCCAGCCGGCCTCAGCCGCCTAGACTGCTTAGAAAACCGCGCTCGATCTCAGTCAGGCCCGCGGGAGCTCTTCGAGGGCAATTCGACGAGCAGTCGGTGCTTCCGCATCAGGAAGGGACAAACCCATCAGGACAGGTGAGCTGAACGAATGGCCGGAAATGCAGCGGCCCCCGCACCCGTTCTCCGAGGCCGCTTTTATTTGCTCGGCAAGCGGAACGACTTTCCCAATTCCGAGTCGAATCCAGGCTCCCGACAAGTCCCCAAATCAAAAGCCCCCGTCGGGAGCAAACCTTCCCCAAGGTTGGCGACCTCGGCGCCCAAGCCGAGGTCGTTTGTCGTAAAGGTGGAAAAAGGCGTCGGCAAGGCGAGTGCGAGTAGCGCAAATCGCAACGCTTCTTAAGGCGCAGTTTGAATGGGCCGGCTGCAGTCGGGTGAGGGCGGAATTAAAGCGGATTAAATTTCCATGACAAAATGCTTTTAAATCAGCCATCTAAAGCTAGAGCGTTGCGGCAGAGACCTCAGGCTCCAGAGCCATGATTGCCGCGGCTGGCAGGTTACAGGGCATATCAACTGTTTCTGGTAAGCTTTGGGCTTGACCGGGGCATAATGCGAGTTCCCATTTAAATCTCCAGTTCGAGATGAGTCGGGATTTGCCGTGGGTATTTACTTGCTCTCACTCGCGGCGTGCGTTGTCGGGGTTCTTCTATTCATGGCATTCCATCGATAGGGCCGACAACGGGCGCAACAGTTACATTGAATCCTCAGCGCAAGCCGAAATTAATAATTTGGGCCGGTTGTTTTTGACTGTGCACAATTGCGCGCGTTCAATTCCAAAGGTTGGAGGCGAACGTGTTTTTGAATTGGTTCCTCGTTATCCTTATCGGCGTCAGCGTTGCGGTCCTGATAGCCCACGCGATTGACGCGATGCGTTCCTGAGGTGCGCTCATGGCGATGGTATCTGTAGATCTTGGCGGCAGATAGCCGCGGCCCGCAGTGGCAACTTGTGGAACTCGCCGCTTCGGTAGATCGCGCAGGCGAATTGACGCGCAGTCGATTGAAAATCAACTAACAATACGTCTGGTCGGAAGCACCTGATGGTGGAATAATTCCCGACGCTTTCTTGATTTAATTTTGACGTCGGCCGCGAACCGGCTGGCGATGTGGATTTTCATCATGGCCGCGCTTCCTCAGGACGTGGTGGCGGATTTGCAGCAGGAGAACGCGCGGCTCTTGGCCGAATTGCGCGCCGCACAAGATCGCGAGAGCGCCACTGCGGACATTCTCAAGATCATCGCCAGTTCGCCATCGGAGGTGAAGCCGGTATTCGATGCGATTGCGAGGCAGGCCAATGCCTTGCTTGGCGGATTTTCGACCACCGTATTCCGCTTCACCGACGGCACGGCCCATCTGGCGGCATTCACGCCGACGAATTCTGCCGCCGACGAGGCCTTAAAGAACATGTTTCCGAGGCCGATTGCCGAGTTTGAGAGTTTCGCAGGAGTCCAGGCAGGTAAGGCAGTACCGACTTCCGACACTGAAACGCTGACGAACGAAATCAAGTTCATCGCTCGCGCCCGCGGCTTTCGCAGCATGTTGTTCGTTCCGCTCTCGACCGGCGGCGTGGTGATCGGCATGATCAGCGTAACGCGGACCGAGCCCGGTAATTTCGCTCCGCATCATGTGCAACTTCTGCAGACCTTCGCCGATCAGGCCGTTATCGCCATTGAGAATACGCGGCTGTTCAATGAGGTGCAGGCGCGTACTGACGACTTGCGGGAGTCGCTGCAGCAGCAGACCGCGACCGCCGATGTCTTGAAGGTCATCAGCCGTTCCGCGTTTGATTTGCAGCCGGTTCTCGACACGCTGACGGAATCGGCGGCGTGGCTGTGTGGTGCCGACATGGCGGCCATCGTCCGGCAGGACACCGACGGCGCCTACTATCATGCAACGCGGTACAATTTCTCGCCCGAGTGGGCCGAGGTCTCGGCGCGCATTCGGCTCAATGCTGGACGCGGCAGCGTCGTTGGGCGCGTCCTGCTGTCCGGCAAAGCTGTCCAGATTCAGGATGTCCTGGTCGATCCCGAATATGCCTATCCCGAGCAGCAGAGGGCCGGCGGTTATCGCACCCTCCTCGGCGTGCCCCTGCTTCGGTCCGGGGAAACGATCGGCGTGTTGTTCCTGGGCCGCAAGACCGTAAACTCGTTCACGGACAAGCAGATCGACCTGGTCTCCACTTTCGCCGATCAGGCCGTGATCGCGATCGAAAATGTCCGGCTATTCGATGAGGTCCAGGCGAAGACGCGCGATCTCGCCGAATCGCTTCAGCAGCAAACTGCCACGGCCGATGTGCTGAAGGTGATCAGCCGCTCGACCTTCGACCTGCAAACCGTGCTCGATACGCTGGTCGATTCGGCGGCGCGGCTGTGCGAAGCGGAGATGGCGTTCATCATGCGCCGCGAGGGCGATGAATATCAGGCCGGAGCAGCGGTAGGGTTCTCCGAGGAATACATCGAGTTTCTGCGGGTTCACCCGATTATCCCCGGACGGAGCACGGTCACAGGTCGGGCCGTGCTGGAACGCAGACCGGTGCAGGTTCTCGATGTTGCTGCCGATCCCGAATACAGCCTGCGCGAGTCCACGACGATGGCCGGTCAGCGCACGGCGCTTGCTGTTCCCCTCCTGCGCGAGAACGAGCCGATCGGCGCGATTGTGATCGCTCGCCGGCGCGTGCAGCCTTTCACGGAAAAGCAGATCGAACTCGTCACCACGTTTGCCGACCAGGCCGTGATCGCCATCGAGAATGTGCGGCTCCTGGAACAATTGCAAACCAGGACGCGGGATCTGTCCGAGGCGCTGATGTACCAGACCGGCAGCGCCGACATCCTGCGCGTCATCGCATCCTCGCCGACCGAGGTCGGTCCCGTGCTCAAGGCCATTGTTGAAAGCGCATGCGGACTCTGCGAGGCCTATGATGCGCTGGTCGTTCTGAGGGATGGCGATGATCTCGTTATCCAGGCGCACCATGGCCAAGTTCCCGTGGTGTGGAGCCGACGATCGATCAGTGCAGAATCGCCCACCGGCCGGGCTATTATCGATCGCCGCACAGTTCATGTGCACGACCTGCTCGGGCCCGAAGGGGAGGAATTCCCGACGGGACGAGAATATGCGCTTCGCTCCAGCGTTCGCACCGTCCTCAGCGTGCCGCTTTTGCGAGAAGGCGAGAGCATGGGGGCGATCGTGCTACGCCGTACGGAGGTGCGCCCGTTCGGCGAGAAGCAGATCAACCTGCTTCAGACCTTTGCAGATCAGGCAGTCATCGCCATCGGCAACGTGCGTCTGTTCGAGCAGCTGAACGAATCGTTGGAGCGACAGACGGCAACGTCGGAGGTGCTGGAGATCATAAGCGCTTCATCGGGCGCCTTGACCCCGGTCTTCCACAAGATGCTGGAGAATGCGACCCGCATTTGCGGCGCAGGCTTCGGCACCATGAATCTCTACGAGGACGGCGGCTTCCGCACGGTTGCGCTGCATAACGCGCCACAGGCTTATGTTGACACCCGGCTATACCAGAAAATTCGCCCGCACCCGGCAAGCGGGCTCGGCACCGTCGAGAAAACTCATCAGACGGTTCATATCGACGATATCAGGACTCAGCCGCCCTACGTCGAAGGCAACCCGAACGTTCGCGCGCTTGCCGACCTTGCCGGTGCAAGGACCCTCGTCATCGTGCCAATGCTCAAGGAAGATCAGCTGATCGGCACCATCACGATCTTCCGGCAGGAAATTAAGCCCTTCACCGACAAGCAGATCGAACTCGTATCCAATTTCGCGCACCAGGGCGTGATCGCAATCGAGAATGCACGCCTGCTGAATGAACTGCGCGAGCGCACAAGGGAATTGTCGCAGTCGCTCGAGGAACTTCGGAATGCGCAGGATCGGCTGGTCCAGACCGAGAAGCTTGCCTCGCTCGGGCAACTTACCGCCGGCATTGCACATGAAATCAAGAACCCGCTCAACTTCGTCAACAATTTCGCTGCGCTGTCCTCCGAGCTGGTCGACGAGCTCCGCGACGGGCTGCGCTCAGCCCCGTTTGGCGAGGCAGCAAGGCAGGACATCGACGCGCTGATTCACCTGCTGCAGGGTAATCTGGAAAAGATCGTGCAGCACGGAACGCGCGCCGATTCCATTGTCAAGAATATGCTTCTGCACTCTCGCGCGGGGGCAGGCGAGCGCCGCTCGGCCGATATCAACGCCATCGTCGAGGAAAGTCTCAACCTTGCTTATCACGGGGCGCGCGCTGAGAAAGCAGGCTTCGATATCACGCTTGAAAGGAATCTCGATCCATCCGCAGGGGCCCTTGAGCTGTATCCGCAGGAAATCACGCGCGTGGTCCTCAATCTCGTTTCCAATGGATTCTACGCGGCGAGCAAACAAAGGGACGCCACCGGCCACGGCTTCGAGCCAAGGCTGCGCGCGACGACCACAAATCTGGGCGGCTCCGTCGAAATCCGGATTCGCGACAATGGCGCCGGCATCCCGGCCGAGGTGAGAGAGAAGATCTTCAATCCATTCTTCACGACCAAGCCCGCAGGTGAAGGCACCGGCCTCGGCCTTTCAATTTGTCACGACATCATCGTGAAGCAGCACGGCGGCAGCATCGAGGTCGATACCGAGCCCGGCGATTATACCGAGTTCATCATTACGCTGCCACGTACGCTGGCGGCACCATCGCGGACCGGAGGCAGAAGTTGAGCGTCTACATATTGGTCGTCGACGACGAGCCGGACGTCGAGGCCTTGTTTCGCCAGCAGTTTCGCCGCGATTTGCGCGCCGGCCGCTTTCTCATGGAGTTCGCATCGTCCGCGCCCGCGGCCTTGGAGCGCACGGTCGAGATGGAGGACGCCACCCTGATTCTGATCCTGTCCGACATCAACATGCCCGGAATGAGCGGGCTGGAGATGCTGCCCATCGTGCGTTCGGTCCGCCCCGATGTGCCGGTCATCATGATCACGGCCTACGGAGACGCCGAGACCAGGCGCAAGGCGCTGGCGAACGGCGCAACCGACCTGATGACCAAACCAATCGACTTCGCGGCGCTGCGCCAGGAGATAGACACGAGGCTTGAGCAGGCCGCCTGACCATTCTCGTGGTCGATGACAATCCGGGACGTCTCGCAAGGTGGAATGATCGCAGCGCATCTGACCTCAATGTTCACCAAAACACGGGGAGGTTGAAAATGAAGACGCTCTTGGTCCCGCTTCAAAATATTCCGATGATGACATCCACGCTGAATGTCGTCGTAGGCCTCGCTCAGCGTTCCGGAGCCTATATCGAAGGCTTTCCGCTTCGGTTCGGCATCCCGCCATATGTGGCCGCAGAATTGGCCACCGGCATCCTCCTGGATTCGTATGAGGCGAAGAGCGAGGCCGAATTGAGCGACATGCGCAACTTCTTCGAAGCATTCATGCTGAAGCACGACATTCATCGAGCCACTGCGGGTTCAGGTCGGCCATGCTTCGGCTGGCTGGAGAACGCGCCCGAGGGCGAAGACTTTGTCGGAAATTATGGGCGCGCTTTCGATCTGATCGTGATGGCACGGTCTGACGTCGATGCTGCGGGCCTTCACCGTCGCGCGATCGAATCCGCGCTGTTTGAGAGCGGCAGGCCGGTCCTGCTGGCGCCGTTGAATGCACCGACAAGCGTCGCGACAAACATCATGATCCACTGGAATGGTAGTACCGAGCAAGCGCGGGCAAACGCATTTGCCATGCCGCTGCTTCGCTTGGCGAAAAGGGTATCGGTTCTAACTGTCATTGGCGGCCAGGAGGTACCAGGACCATCTGCCGATCGCATCGTCGAGCAACTGCGCTACAATGACATTGCATCCGAGGCGATAAGGGTTGAGCTGGGGAATCGCGATACCGGCGAGGCGGTCCTCGATGCCGCCAGGGCTAACGGCTGCGATCTCCTGATCAAGGGTGCTTTCACCCGCACGCGTCTGCGGCAAATGATATTCGGCGGGGCGACCAGCTACATCATGGAACACGCGGATCTGCCGGTCCTGATGGCTCATTAGAGCGGTCAGGGGGCCTCATGCCCCTGTTTTGCCGATTGAGCAACAAAAATTCGGGAAAGCCGTAACCCATTGATCCGACTGACGTCGGCTACTGTGCATGGGGTTGTTTTCGACATTTTTGATTTGGACGGCCCAGACAGCCGTCAGGGTAGGGTAATCGTCCGCAACCGGCAGGGGTTCAGGAGGATGAATGGTGGGCGCACAAGGGATCGAACCTTGGACCTCTCCCGTGTGAAGGGAACGCTCTCCCGCTGAGCTATGCGCCCGGGACCATCATGCAGGCGGCCGGACCTTGTCGGCCGGCCGGCGCATCGGAGCCCGCGATTTAGAAGTGCGGGCTTGAGGTGTCAAGTTTCCAGGTGGCTCGAAGCCGGAAAAGCTTGCGCCAATCACGCCGCGCGCGTCGGAAAGGGCGGTTTTGGGCTGCTCACGCGCCCTGCTGGCGGGCGCGGGAGGCGTGAGCCTGCAGCGCCCGGATGCGCTCGGCCAGTGTTCCGCCGCCTTCGGGCAGGCTCGGCGCGCCGTTGGTTGTGGCATCGTTGGCCGGGCGCGGCGCCGGCTTCGGCGGCTGGCCGGCCTCGGCCGCCAGCAGCGCCTCGATCGGCGAGTTCGGACCTTCGAGCTGCATCGCGAGCTTTGCCACCTCGGCGGCGATGTCGTTGATGCGCTCGCGCAAAAGCGCATTCTCCATCCGCTCGGTCGCCCAGGAGCTCTCGGCCTGCTGCTGGATCGTGTTGACGTCGCGCTGGAGCTTAGCGCGTTCGTCGCGCGCGATGCGCAGCTGCTCCTCGAGCGCCGTCTTTTCCGCGCGCAGGGTCGCGACCGCGGACGACGACTTCGCGCTGCTCAGGCCCGCGATTTCCACACGCAGCTCCTTGACGGTGCGCTCGGCAGCTTCATTGGCCTGACGGAGCTGGTTGTTCTCATAGTCGCGCTCCGCAAGCAGCTTGCCCTGCGTGGCCAGCCGTCCCTCGAGGTCGGCGACGCGGCCCGACAGCATCTCGGCTTCCTTGACCTGCCCGATCAACTGGCGATCGAGCTCGGTGACGCGCTGGCTCAGATTCTCGACCCGGCTACGGGCCTCGCCGAGTTCGCGCGAGGCGGTCTCGGATTCGGTGCGCTCCTGCGCGAGGCGCGCTTGGGTGGCGACAAATTCCTTCTCGGCGTCGCCGACGCGGTTCTTCAATTCCTCGATCTGCGCGCGCACGGCGAGCAGCTCGACCTGGCGGCTCTCCGCCATCAGCGAGCGGTCGGACAGTTCGGAATTGATTTTTGCCAGCTCGTTCTGCTTGTCGGTCAGCGCATTCTCGGCGGCGCGCAAGGCTTCGGTCTTGGCGTTGAATTCCTCTTCGGTGGCGCGGAGCTGCTCCTTCACCGCCTTCTCGCGCGCCTCGAGCGCGAAGATCGTGGCGTTCTTCTCGCCGAGCTCGATCTTCATGCGGTTGATGGCGTCGCTCTTCTTGCCGAGCTCGGCGAGCTGGCTCGTGGTCTTGTTCTTGAGCTGGTCGACGCTCAGCTCGAGCCGCCGCGCCGACATGGCGAATTCGGCGCGCAGCTGGTCCTTGTCGGCCTGGATCTCCGCCATCGACAGCGGCGTTGCGGCTTCTAGCCGGCGCGTGGTCAGGCGCACGGCGCGGTTATGCACCAGAGGCACGATCGCGAGTCCGCACAGCATCGAGAGCAGGAAACCGATCGCCAGGTACATGATCGGTTCGACCATGGGCCAGAACTCCCAAGCTTAAGGAAAAATTCACCAACGACCATGCCATGGGGCGCCGGCAAAAAGCCAGCCCCGGCCTGACGTTAACCTTGATCCGTAACCGGATGGGAGCAGAAGACCCTAGAACGGGTTCCAGGTCGCTCGCGGGGTGTATTTGAGATAGCCGATATTGGCACCCAGCCGCAGGCCGAGTCCGGAGCGGATCGGGACCAGCACGATGTTGTTGGCGGTGAGTGCCGTCATGCCGAAGCCGCCGATGATGTAGGCCGAGCCGTCGAGGCCGGCGAAGCGCTGGTAGATCGCGTTGGTGGCGGGCAGGTTGTAGACCAGCGTCATGGTGCGCGCGCCGTCGCCGCCCCAGTCGAAGCCGAGCGAGGGGCCCTGCCAGTAGACGCGCAGATCCCCGGCGTTCTTGGTGTAGAGCGTGCCTTCGCCGTAGCGCAGGCCGGCGACGAAGGCGCCGGACCCTTCCTCACCCAGGATGTAGCCGTTGGGCAGGCCCCACTGGCTGACCGCCTTCTCGATGATCGAGGCGAGCCCGCGCGAGACGTTGCCGAAGAAACGGTGCCCGGCGCCGACGAGTTCATCTGGCCCGTAAGTATTGGGCGTCGGGGTCCGCTGCGGCGGCGGCAGGTCCGGCGGCGGCGCCGTCTGGGCCGAAGCCGGCACGATCCAGCCGACCATCGCGGCAAGCGCGAGCGCAGCGAGGCGTGATGCGAAAGTCATAAAAGAACCCCTGGTATCGATTCCGGTCGCTTCCTTAACCTGACGCCAACAGACGCGGCTCTAGGTTGCGCCGGATGTCCCCTCGACTCGGATGTTATCCGCAGCAACTATGACGGCACAACGGCAGGAAGATAGCCCTTTGCGCCCCGGAATTGCCTTGATCGGCCTCCTCGTCTGCCTGCTGTCGGGCATATGGATCATCGGCTTGGGGTTGCCGGCCGAGGCTGCCACCACCGAGCGGGTCGTCGTCAACCGCTTCACCGGAATTGCCATCGAAGGCTTCGACCCCGTGGCCTACTTCGTCGACGGCCGGGCGGTGAAGGGGAACGCAGAGTTCGAGGCGAATCTCTGGGGCGCGGTCTGGCGCTTCCGCAACGAGGGCAACCGCGCCTCCTTCCTCGCCCATCCCGAAATCTATGGGCCGCAATTCGGCGGCTACGATCCCGCCGATATCGCCCGCGGCGTCACCATCGCCGGCAATCCCCGTTTCTTCACGATCGCGGCGCAGCGGCTCTATCTGTTCAGCCGGGAAGCCAATCGTGACGCCTTCGCCGCCAATCCCGAACGATTTCTCTATGAGGTGGGCAAGCGCTGGCCGGCCATTCAGGAACAGCTCAGTCAGTAGCGGCCTGCCGCGTACGGATCGCCCCAGGCGATGAACTCCGGGATGATGAAGCCGCTCGCGTGCCGCTCGCCGAAGCGGAGCTCGCCGCCCTTGCCGTCGGTCACCCTGCCACCGGCCGCGGTCACGACCGCGGAGCCAGCCCCGACGTCCCATTCGCAGGTGGGCCCGAAGCGGGGGTAGATGTCGGCGCTGCCTTCTGCGATCCGGCCGAATTTCACGGCCGAGCCGCAGGTCGTTCTCACGGCGTTGGGCCTGGCATCGATGAACGCCTCGCTCCTGGGATCGCCATGCGAGCGGCTCACCGCCGCGATCCAGGGCTCATCCCGCGCCGGCAGCTTGCGGGTGTGGATCGGCTCGGCCGCGCCGATGGTAGCGCCGTCAAACCTCACCCGCTCGGCGCCGCGGCCGACGATGCCGCGCCAGAGCAGGCCGAGCGCGGGCGCGCTGACGATGCCCAGCAGCGGCACACCCGACGTCACGAGGGCGAGGTTGACGGTGAACTCGTCGCGCCCGGCGACGAACTCCTTGGTGCCGTCGAGCGGATCGATCAGGAAGAAGCTGCCCTCAAACGGCGGAGCGGCGAGCTGGGTCCGTTCTTCCGAGAGGGTCGGGATGTCGCCTGCGAGCTCTGCCAGGCCCTCCGCGATGATACGGTCGGCGGCAAGGTCGGCCTCGGTTACCGGCGAGCCATCCTGCTTGCCGTCGATCCGCATCGCCGCGCGGTTGACGGAAAGGATCGCCTCGCCCGCCTTCACCACCAGCGCCGTCAAGGGCTCCATCAGGCCGGATGCGGCCGCGCCGTCGATGATCCGCTTCACCTGGATGCCTCAATCATCGGCAATTCGTTCCTTCTCGACTGATTCGCCCCCGAACGATTCGATTGGGCTTTATGACCGCCTCGACGTGATCGCAAGCTAGCTGCCGCGGGCTGGCGAATGTTAGAACCCGCAGCATCCGTCAAGCATGCGTGATTCGCGGCGTCCAGCGCCGTGCAATTCCAGGAACCCTCCAGGACCCCTTTATATGTCTGACGCCTCGTCGCCCGCGACCGCTACTGCTCCCGATATGCTCGAACTCGCCGCGCTCTTGTGCTCGCGGGTCTGCCACGATCTCATCAGCCCTGTCGGCGCCATCGTCAACGGGCTCGAAGTGCTCGACGACGATCCCAAGCCGGAAGACCGCGAATTCGCGCTCGACCTGATCCGCAAGAGCGCCAAGACCGCCTCCGCCCGGCTGCAGTTCTGCCGTCTCGCCTTCGGCGCGGCCGGCTCCTCCGGCGCGCAGATCGATCTCGGCGATGCCCAGACCATGGCGAAAGGCCACATCGAGGACGGCAAGTGTTCGATCACCTGGAATCTCCCGCGGCTCCTGTTGCCGAAGAACCGCGTCAAGCTGCTGCTCAACATGCTGGTCGTCGCCCAGCACACGATCCCGCGCGGCGGCATGCTGACGATCGACCCGATCGGCGAGGGCGAGACGATGAGCTTTCGCATCACCGCGACCGGCCATAACGCGCGCCTGCCGCAGAACATCTCCGAGCTGCTGAGTGGGGAGCGCGGGCCCGCCGCGGATGCGCATGCGATCCAGCCTTATTATACGCGGCTGCTGGCGCAGGCCTGCGGGCTTACCGTGAAGCTTGCGCCGGAAGGCGAAGCCATCACCATTACCGCTTCGTAAACGGCGCGTCGCGCTCGACCTCTTAAGCGAATCTTTACGAGGCGCTTCGGCTTGTCCGGAGCGCCTTATCTCTTTGTTGGTTCCGTTCTTTTGCACATACTCAACCAATATTAAACGCTTTGCGGTGAAGCTGGCCCCATTCCGAAATGGCGCATCACGCCTCGTGCGCGCCCTTCCTGTATGAAGGCCTGTTTTCATGGATGATCTGTTGCGGGAGTTTCTGACGGAGACCAGCGAGAGCCTGGACACCGTGGACAATCAATTGGTGAAGTTCGAGCAGGAGCCGAACAACGCCAAGATCCTGGATAACATCTTCCGCCTGGTCCACACCATCAAGGGCACGTGCGGCTTCCTCGGCCTGCCCAGGCTTGAAGCGCTGGCGCATGCCGGCGAGACGCTGATGGGCAAATTCCGTGACGGCATGCCGGTGACGGCCGAAGCGGTGACGGTGATCCTGTCCTCGATCGACCGCATCAAGGAGATTCTGGCCGGCCTGGAAGCGACCGAGGCCGAGCCCGAGGGCACCGACCGCGACCTCATCGACAAGCTGGAAGCGATGGTCGAGCAGGGCATGGCGGCAATGTCAGCGTCGGCCTCGCCGATCGCGTCAGGCTCGGCGCAGCCGATGCCGGCGGCAGGTTCTGCTCCCGTTACTGACGCCCCGCCTCTGGCGCCGGAAGCCCCGGCTGCCGCACCCGCCAAGGAGATGACCTCGGGCTCGCTGATCGACCAGACCCTGGAGCGCCCGTTGCGTCCCGGCGAAGTCTCGCTCGACGAGCTCGAGCGTGCCTTCCGCGAGACCGCGATCGAAGCGCCGGTGCCTGCGCCCGTTGCCAAGGTTGAGGCTGTACCCGCGCCGGCCGCCGAAGCCCCTGTTGCGAAGGAAGCCGCAAAACCCGCCGCCAAGGAGAAGGTCGCGCCGAAGAAGTCGATGGCCGACGAGGTGGCGAGCGAGGGCGACCGCGTCGCCAACCAGTCGATCCGCGTCAACGTGGATACGCTGGAGCATCTGATGACCATGGTCTCCGAGCTGGTCCTGACCCGCAACCAGCTGCTGGAGATCTCCCGCCGCAACGAGGACACCGAGTTCAAGGTGCCGTTGCAGCGCCTGTCCAACGTCACCGCCGAGCTGCAGGAAGGCGTCATGAAGACGCGCATGCAGCCGATCGGCAATGCCTGGCAGAAGCTGCCCCGCATCGTCCGCGACCTCTCGAGCGAACTCGGCAAGCAGATCGAGCTGGAGATGCACGGCGCCGACACCGAGCTCGACCGCCAGGTGCTCGATCTGATCAAGGATCCGCTCACCCACATGGTGCGCAACTCCGCCGATCATGGCCTTGAGACCCCCGCCGAGCGTCTCGCGAGCGGCAAGGGCGAGCAGGGCACCATCCGCCTGTCCGCCTATCACGAGGGCGGCCACATCATCATCTGCATCGCCGACAACGGCAGAGGCCTCAACACCGAGAAGATCAAGGCCAAGGCGATCTCGTCCGGCCTCGTCACCGAGGCCGAGCTCGAGAAGATGAGCGAAGCCCAGATCCACAAGTTCATCTTCGCGCCGGGCTTCTCGACCGCGGCCGCCATCACCTCGGTCTCCGGCCGCGGCGTCGGCATGGACGTGGTGCGCACCAATATCGATCAGATCGGCGGCACCATCGACATCAAGTCGGTGGCCGGCGAAGGATCTTCGGTCACCATCAAGATCCCGCTGACGCTGGCCATCGTCTCCGCGCTGATCGTGGAAGCTGCCGGCGACCGCTTCGCGATCCCGCAGCTCTCGGTGGTCGAGCTGGTGCGGGCCCGCGCCAATTCCGAGCACCGCATCGAGCGCATCAAGGATACCGCGGTGCTCAGGCTGCGCAACAAGCTGCTGCCGCTGATCCATCTGAAGAAGCTCTTGAAGATCGACGACGGCGCGGCCAGCGATCCCGAGAACGGCTTCATCGTGGTCACGCAAGTGGGCAGCCAGACCTTCGGCATCGTCGTCGACGGCGTGTTCCACACCGAAGAAATCGTGGTCAAGCCGATGTCGACCAAGCTGCGTCACATCGACATGTTCTCCGGCAACACCATTTTGGGCGATGGCGCCGTCATCATGATCATCGACCCCAACGGCATTGCCAAGGCGCTCGGCGCCGCCGGCTCCTCGGCCCATGACATGGGCGACGAGAACGGCGCCCATCACATCGGCTCGGGCGAGCAGACCACCTCGCTGCTGGTGTTCCGCGCCGGCTCGTCGCAGCCCAAGGCGGTCCCGCTCGGGCTCGTCACGCGCCTCGAAGAGCTGCCGGCCGACAAGATCGAGTTCAGTAACGGCCGCTACATGGTGCAATACCGCGAGCAGCTGATGCCGCTGGTGGCCATGGAAGGCGTCACCATCGCCAGCCAAGGCGCCCAGCCGATCCTGGTGTTCGCCGACGACGGCCGCTCCATGGGCCTCGTCGTCGACGAGATCATCGACATCGTCGAGGAACGGCTCAACATCGAGGTCGGCGGCTCCTCCTCCGGCATTCTCGGCTCGGCCGTGATCAAGGGCCAGGCCACCGAGGTGATCGACGTCGGCCACTTCCTGCCGATGGCGTTCGCCGACTGGTTCACCCGCAAGGAGATGAAGCCGTCGCTGCACTCGCAGTCGGTGCTGCTGGTCGACGATAGCGCGTTCTTCCGCAACATGCTGGCGCCCGTGCTCAAGGCCGCCGGCTACCGCGTCCGCACCGCGCCGACCGCGCAGGAGGGCCTCGCCGCGCTGCGCGCCCAAACCTTCGACGTGGTGCTGACCGACATCGAGATGCCCGACATGAACGGGTTCGAGTTCGCCGAGACCATTCGCGCGGACAACAATCTCGGCTCGATGCCGATCATCGGCCTGTCGGCGCTGGTGTCGCCGGCGGCGATCGAGCGCGGCCGTCAGGCCGGCTTCCACGATTATGTCGCCAAGTTCGACCGTCCCGGTCTGATCGCGGCGCTGAAGGAGCAGACCGCGGGCGCCGCCGGCGCCTCCGAGCTGAGCCGGGCGGCGGCGTAACCCACGGGATCAGGAGACAGGCTTATGGCCAACACCAAGATGCAGTCCAGCGAAGGCGCCATGGTCGAATACGTCACCGCGATGATCGGCGGCCAGCTGTTCGGCCTGCCGATCTCCCGCGTCCAGGACGTGTTCATGCCCGAGCGCGTCACCCGCGTGCCGCTGTCCTCGCGCGAGATCGCCGGCGTGCTCAATCTGCGCGGCCGCATCGTCACCGTGGTCGACATGCGCGCCCGTCTCGGCCTGCCGCAGCCCGAGGACGGCAAGGTGCCGATGGCGGTCGGCGTCGATTTGCGCGGCGAATCCTACGGCCTCCTGATCGACCAGATCGGCGAGGTGCTGCGCCTGCCCGAGGCCGGCATGGAAGAGAATCCCGTCAACCTCGACCCCCGCATGGCCAAGCTCGCCGGCGGCGTCCACCGCCTCGACGGTCAACTCATGGTCGTCCTCGACGTCGATCGTGTCCTCGAACTCGAAACCAAAGTGCAGATGGCCGCGTGAGCCAACGAAACATCGGAGCCGGAGAACCGAAATGAAAACCTGCTTGGTGGTCGATGATTCCAGCGTGGTGCGCAAGATCGCGCGTCGGATCCTGGAGGGCCTGGAATTCGAAGTGACCGAGGCCGAGGACGGCTCGAAGGCGCTCGAGATCTGCCAGCGGCAGCTGCCCGATGCGGTGCTGCTCGACTGGAACATGCCCGTGATGGATGGTTTCGAATTCATGGGCCACATGCGCCGCCTGCCCGGCGGTGACCAGCCCAAGGTGGTGTTCTGCACCACCGAGAACAACGTCGCGCATATCGCCCAGGCGCTCAGCGGCGGCGCCAACGAGTACATCATGAAGCCCTTCGACAAAGACATTATCGCCGACAAGTTTGCTGAAGTCGGCTTGATCCCGGTCGGACAAACCATGGTCTGAGTGAGTCTGGCCCGCGCATTTTGGCCAGAGTGTTCCAGTACAGCTTCGAAGAGGCGTCAGTGACCCCGACCGAGTATGAGTACCTGCGTAAGTTCCTGAAGGACAATTCCGGCCTCGACCTGTCCGCAGACAAGCAATATCTGATCGAAAGCCGCCTGCTGCCGCTCGCCCGCAAGGCCGGCCTCTCCGGCATCGCCGAGCTCGTGCAGAAGCTGCAAGGCGGCTCGCGTCAGCTGATCACCGACGTGGTCGAAGCCATGACCACCAATGAGACCTTCTTCTTCCGCGACAAGGTTCCGTTCGATCATTTTCGCGACACCATCATGCCCGAGATCATCAAGGCGCGTGCCGGCAAACGCAGCGTGCGCATCTGGTGCGCCGCCGGCTCGACCGGGCAGGAGCCGTATTCGCTGGCGATGTGTCTGAAGGAGATGGGCGCGGCCCTCACCGGCTGGCGCATCGAGATCATCGCGACCGATCTGTCGCAGGAGGTGCTGGAGAAGGCCAAGGCCGGCGTCTACAGCCAGTTCGAGGTGCAGCGCGGCCTGCCGATTCAGATGCTGGTCAAGTATTTCAAGCAGACCGGCGAGACTTGGCAGGTCAATCCCGAATTGCGGGCGATGATCCAGCATCGCCAGCTCAACCTGCTGCACGACTTTTCCCAGCTCGGCACCTTCGACGTGATCTTCTGCCGCAACGTGCTGATCTATTTCGACCAGGATACCAAGATCAACATCTTCAACCGGCTGGCGCGCCAGATCGAGCCAGACGGCTTCCTGGTGCTGGGCGCGGCCGAAACCGTGGTCGGCCTGACCGATACGTTCCGCCCGATTGCGGAGCGGCGCGGCCTCTACAAGCCGAACGATCCGCGTGCCGCCGTCGCCAAGCCGGTTCTCGCCGGCGTGGCGCCGCGCCTCGCGGTCATGGCAGGACGGTAGACATGGCCGAGGATGGCAAGGGTACTGAACGCGTGACTTTCAGTCGGGGCTATGATGTCTGCATCATGGCCATCGACGGCACCTGGCGCCGCGACTGCAAGCTCAACGCTATCTCCGACACCGACGCCATTCTCACGGTGGAAGGCTCGATTCAGGGGTTGAACCTGAAAGAGTTCTTCCTGCTGTTGTCGTCCACGGGCCTCGCCTATCGTCGCTGCGAGCTGGTCCGCGTCAACGGCGCCGAAATGGACATCCAGTTCCTGCGCGGCAAGAACAGGAAGAAGCGCGGTGCGGCCGGCGGCCATGATGCCGCGGCGTGATCTGCCCGCGTCCGTCGCCGTCCTTTCCGATCTCTTGCTTCACACTTTCTGAAGATATCAAAGCGAATTCGCGTCAGCGGCTTTACGTGGCCGAAGCGCGACCCGTGTATCCATTGACGGTCTCAATCTCAGGATACGGAAATGCCCAGAAGTCCTCTTTCGCCCATGACGTCAAACCTGCCCGACGGCGCCGAACGGCGTGCGCTTCAGCTTCTGGTAGTCGATGACGACGCCACGCAGCGCAGCCTGATCACGGTCGCTGCCAAGCAGGCCGGCCACGAAGTCACCGTGGCACCGTCCGTGGCGGACGCGATCGAGAAGCTGCGCGCGGCCCGCTTCGATTGCGTGACGCTGGATCTCGTGCTGGAGGACGGCGACGGCATCGACGTGCTGCGCGAGATGGCGGCGGCGAAGTTCGGCGGTGCCGTGATCGTGATCAGCGGCATGGACGGCAAGCGCCGCAGCGCCGCTCGCAGCTTCGCCAGGTCCGTCGGGATCGAGCTCCAGAGCCTGCCGAAACCGCTCGACCTCGCGGCCCTGCGCATCAGTCTTGCCAATCTCGGCAAGACCGCGATGGGCCTTCCCGCGATCCACACCTGGGGCGGTGTCGCCACCGACGCGATCGTGGAACGGCACCGCGCCTAAAGCATGATCCGGAAAAGTGCGAAGCAGTTTTCCGGAAAGATCATGCGCAAACAATAACCTAAGGCGCGATGACGATTCATCCAAATCTCATCGCGCTTCCGGCTTGCGGAACCGCCATGCGATGGGACGCGGCCGGCGCGCCGCGCTGATCGCTCTATGCCGGGTCGCCGGATTCCGACAGACATCGCAGGGCGTGGCCAAGGCCCGCCCGACAGGCGTTGAGGGCGGCGCTCGCCGTCGCATAGCGCGGCGTGACGTCGTCGAGCACGAAAATATCGGCGGAACCGGCCGGATCTCCGCGCGCCGGGCCGGTTTCCGACACGCCGGCTTCCATCATAGCCGCGTCGATCAGGCGCATGCTGCTCTCGATCCGTGTGATCAGAGCGCGAAGATCGGCGGCGATCAACTGACGGCAGTCAGTTTCAGGCATCGCGACGAGCGGGGATGTGCCAGCGAAATTTAGCATGGATATTCTCCGTACCCCGCAATTAGGCACCCGGTCGCTACTTGTGCGTTAAGTCCATGTCCCGTACAAATACGGGTGGGCCGAATCCGCGCCGAACGCCATAAACGGGGCGCGGACGCGAGTCCTTCATGCCAACCGGATGTGGCACATGGCCGAACAAAGCTCTCGCGGTGAAATCTTCGTGGTCGACGACGACCCTGCCGTTCGCGACACTCTGTCGATGGTGTTGAAGGCGGCGGGTTATGAGGTGATCTGTTTTGCGGACGGCGCAGCGCTGCTCTCCGTGGCACGAAACCGCACGCCTGCTGCGATCCTGCTCGACGTGCACATTCCCGGGAAGTCGGGCCTCGACATTCTGAAGGAGCTGCAGGGCGAGGACTACCCGGCGCCGATCTTCATGATCTCCGGACAGGGCGACATCGCAATGGCGGTGGGCGCGATCAAGAGCGGCGCGCTCGACTTCATCGAAAAGCCGTTCCGCGGCAGCGAGATCGTCGGCCGGCTCGACGAGGCGATCGGCGCCTATGCGCGCCGGCAGGCGGAGAACGCCTCGCCGAAATTCGGCTCGCTGCATTTCCCCGGACGCGAGCCGCTGACACGCAGGGAGCGCGAGGTGCTCGAGCAGTTTGCTTCCGGTGCGTCCAACAAGGAAGCCGGCCGCACGCTCGGCATCAGCCCGCGCACGATCGAAGATCACCGCGCCAACATCATGAAGAAGCTCGGCGCGCGCAACGCCGCCGATCTGATCCGCATCGTGATGACCGCGGCCCAGCGCGCGTCGTAAAATGTTCTCGTGCCCCGGACGCGGTGCATCATGAAATGATGCGCCGCTGAGCCGGGGCCTATCTCTCCAACTTCACGGCTCAAAGTTCTGGGTCCCGGCTTTGCACTGCAGCGCTTACGCGCTGCAGTGCGTCTGGGACACGAAAGCGCGTCTCACCCGCTCAGCGCCTTGCGGATGATCCGCGCCAGATCCGATTTCCGATAGGGCTTGGCCAGCAGCATCACGCCGGAATCCAGCCGGCCGTGATGGATGATCGCATTCTCGGTATAGCCTGATGTGTAGACCACTTTGAGATCGGGCCGCGTCTTCATCAGCTCGTCGGCGAGCTGCCGTCCGTTCATCTTGCCGGGCATGATGACGTCGGTGAACAGAAGGTCGAACGGCTTTCCTGCGGCGACGATCGCGAGCGCCTCCGCGGCGTTCGCGGCCTGCAAGGTGACGTAACCCAGCGAATGCAGCTGCGCCAGCACGTAGTCGCGCACCAGCCTGTCGTCCTCGACCACCAGGATCGTCTCGTGCCCGCCCTCGATCGTGGCCGGCGTCACGCCCTCACCGGCCGGCGCCGGCGTCTTGCCGGGCGGCAGATACATCTTGATCGTGGTGCCGTGGCCTTCCTCGCTGTAGATCTTGATGTGGCCCGCGGACTGCTTGATGAAGCCGTAGACCATCGACAGCCCGAGTCCGGTGCCCTTGCCTGGTCCCTTCGAGGTGAAGAAGGGATCGAACACCCTGGTCAGTATGTTCGCGGGGATTCCGGTGCCGGTGTCGCTCACGGCGATCAACACGTAGTGCCCCGGCGGCACATCGTTCGCACTGGCGTAGACCTCGTCGAGATAGGCGGCGCCGGTCTCCAGGATCAGCTTGCCGCCGCCGGGCATGGCATCGCGCGCGTTGAGCGCGAGGTTGAGGATCGCGGTGGTAAGCTGGTTGGGATCGACGATCGCGACGCAATTCTCGTCCTCGAACACCGATTCGATCTGGATCTGTTCGCCCAGCGTCGGCCGCAACAGCTTCGCGGTGTCGACGACCAGCGAGTTGATGTCGATCTCGCGCGGCTGGAGCGGCTGCTTGCGCGCGAAGGCGAGCAGGTGCTGGGTCAGATCGGCGCCGCGCGCGGCCGCCTCGTCGATCATCTTCGTGATGGCCGCAAGCTGCGGCTCCTTCTCGACGGCCTCCGCAAGGATTTCGATCGTCCCGGTGATGACGGTGAGGATGTTGTTGAAATCGTGCGCCACGCCGCCGGTGAGCTGGCCGACCGCCTCCATCTTCTCGGCATGACGGATGCGTTCCTCGGCGGCGATCTTGTCGGTGAGGTCGCGGTAGAAGACGTTGAACAACAGGCCTTCGCGGCGCTTCAGCGCGGTGACGCTCAGCTCGGCCTTGAATTCCTTGCCGTCGCGGCGGCGGCAGATGAGCTCGCGGCGGCGGTTCAGCGTCCTGCCGCCCTCGTCCTTCAGGAACTGCTTCAGACCTGCCCTTACTCTCTCGCGTTCGCTCTCGGCGACGATGAGGTCGATCGTGCTCTTGCCGAGCACCTCCTCGCGGCGCCAGCCGAACAGCTGCTCGGCCTGCGAGTTCCAGTTGAGGATGCTGCCGGTTTCGTCGGTCTGGATGAAGGCGTCGAGCGAGGTTTCGACGATATTGCGGGCGAGCCGTTCGCTCTCGCGCAGCGATTCCTGCGCGAGCCGTGCTTCCGTCATGTCGCGCCCGACGAAGAAGAAGCGATGCGCCTGCTCGGACCAGCTGCCCATCCACGACAGCCAGACCTCATGTCCGTTCCGGTGCAAACAGCGCGTGTCGGCGAGCTTGACGCGCTCGCCGTGGCGCAGCGCGCGCATCTCGGCGCGGGCGTGCTCCAGATGATCGTGATGAATGAAGTCGGCGCCGCTGCGGCCGATCATCTCGTCCGGGCGGTAGCCGAGGATGGTCTCGCTGCTCGGGCTGATCTGCGCGATATGGCCCCGCGCATCCATGACCATGATAAGGTCTTGCGAGGTGTCGAATATCTGCCGGCGCTCTTCGAGCTGCTGCTGCAGCTGCCGCTCGGCCAGGCGAGCGTCGGTGAGGCTGCGCGCGCTCCCGGAGACACCGATGATCTCGCCCGACGGCCCCTTGATCGGCGACAGGCTCAGTGAGATTTCGACCGCCGTGCCGTCCTTGCGCAGGCGCACCGTCTCGAACCGTTCGATCGGCTCGCCCCGGGCGATCCGCGCCAGATAGTCCTTGCGATGCGCGCTGCGGTCGGGCGGAACGATGATTGACGTGGGCTTGCCGATCGCCTCATCCGCCGAATAGCCATAAAGACGCTCGGCGGCCGGATTCCAGCCCGTGATGATGGCATCGAGCGACTGCGTCACGATTGCGTCGTCGGATGATTCGACGGCAGCACTGAACAATTGCTCGCGCGCCGCGTGATGGCTGCGCGCGGCCTCGGTGCGGCGATGCTCCTCGATCTCGCGTTCGAGCGCCGCGGTTTTCGCCCGGGTTTCCTCGACCATCTGCGCGAAGGCCCGCGCCAACACGCCCGTCTCACCGCTGGCATCGACGGGTATATCCGCCGGACGGCCGCTGCCGATCGCCTGGACCGCCGCGGTCAAGCGGCCGATCGGACGCGTCAGCGAGCGCGCCAGCAGCACCGCAAGCGCGGCTGCGGCGAGAACGGCCAATATGCCAACCAGCAGGGACGTCCTTTGGATCGCTGCCGGTACGAGGCCGAACACGGGCGCGGGAATCGTCTCGATGATGGCGATCCATTCCTTGCCCGCGAGCAGCGCCGGCGCAATCGCCGCCCCGCTCGGCCGGCCAGACCCGTCGGTCATGAGCCGTGTGGAAACTTCCAGCGTGCCGGCCAAAGCTGCGAAATAAGGAAAATCCTTGCGCCAGTCGTTGGGACGGTCATGCAATGCGCGAAATTCGCGCGCGCGATCCGGATGAACGAGATAGTCGCCGCGCGAATTCACGACGAAAATCCCTCCACCTGAGGTCGCCGTTCCGCGGATGTGCTCGAGGGCCGGACGCATGTCGATATTGGCGATGATGATACCGAACGGCTTGCCATCCGGCGCGAACAGCGGCGTCGCGACTCGCAGCGTCGGAATGTGCAAGGCCGTGGTGCCGCCCTGGCGGGTCGCGAGCTCGACGGGCGAAACGTAGATATCGCCCGGCGCCAGCCGTATCGTGTCCTGAAAATAGGTTCGGTCGCCCTTGCGTTCCAGC
Organism: Bradyrhizobium sp. UNPA324; assembly: GCF_006658635.1. Taxonomy (NCBI): domain Bacteria; kingdom Pseudomonadati; phylum Pseudomonadota; class Alphaproteobacteria; order Hyphomicrobiales; family Nitrobacteraceae; genus Bradyrhizobium; species Bradyrhizobium sp. UNPA324. Next base: position 6,887,766 of record NZ_LFJD01000004.1, on the reverse strand, counting down.
TCGCTGTCGGGGACGACGCGCGCCGCGCCGTTCGGGCCAGAGCGGTCGACGCGGACCAGCTCGCGCTGGTCGTCGTCAAGGCCGATGATTCGAAACTGCCCGTAGATCGGTTTGGCCTCGATCTCGGCCGCGAGCCGCGTGGCGATGCGCTCGCGCCAGGTTTGCTCCGAGACGCCGTCGGAAGGGTCAATTCCTCCGCCGATGTGAGCGCGGATCAGACCGTTGATGGCTGCGGCGGAGCGATAGCCGATCAGATCGCCGCGGGCTCCGGCAACATAGGATTCCAGACTGGTCGCGAGCAGGCGTGACTGGGCCTCGACCCGCTCCAACACGCGCGGAATGACCGCTTGCGTGGTGTTGCGATAGCCCAGCCAGCCGACCGCGGCCACGGTGACCGCCACCAGCAGGATCATCGCGATCGCCAGCCGCGTGGCGAGCGTCATGCGGATGCTCGCAGAACTTCCCGGATGATCGCGGCCGATCTGGCCTGAAGCAGAGTAGCCCTCGTTATCGGCGGCCGGAGCTGACATCGGACCCCTCCGGCTCGCCCGCCTTCAGGCAGCCATCGACCGCGGCGAGCAGTGCGCCGGGCCGGAATGGCTTCTGCAGGCTTGCCACCGCGCCGAGCTTGGTCGCCATCTTCAGAAAATCGGGCTCCGCATAGGCATCCGGCGTGACTGAGCGGCCGGAAATGACGATGATCGGAATGGCCGGGGCTAACGCCCGGACGTGACGCATCGTCTCCAGCCCATCCATGCCAGGCATGAAGATGTCCAGAAACAGCAAATCGAACCGGCTGGCCTCGAACAGCGCAAGTCCCTTGCTGCCATCGCCGGCGACGGTGACGTGGTGACCGGCCCGCTCCAGGAGCAGCCGGATCGTGATTTGAACGGCCGGGTCGTCATCCACGATCAGGATGTTGGCCACGTCTGGATTCCTCCGCGCCGGATCGGGCATTCCCACCCCGGTCGCACATCAAACCATCAAAGATGAAATTGTTGCGCGGATTCCGCCCGGCCTGCAAGCACTTCGCGAATGTCCGGTGAACGCTCGCCTAAGCCGAAGATCCGGCAAGCTTATGCACGGTTGCGTGCATAAGCCCGCCTAGTCGGTCAGATATTCCGGGTAGTGGCTTCGGATCTTGTCGAGCTCGCTCAGCGTGCCCGACAAGTGCTTGCGCAAATGCTGCTGCGCGGCATCGGCGTCGCCGGCCTCGATCGCGCGAGCGATCAGTCTGTGGTGACGGAGGATGTTCTGGGCCTTGCCGGGCGAGGGCAGATGCAGCCGGCGTAGCCGGTCGATATGTCCGCTGCTTCTGCGCACCAGCGCCCACAGCTCCTGCTTGCCGGCCGCGGCATAAAGTTGTGCGTGAAAATCATTGTCGGCGGCGATAAAGCTCGCGAAATCGCCGACTTTGGCGAATTGCTGCTGAAGCGCGATGGCGTGGTCGAGGCGGAGGACCAGGGCCTGGTCGTGCTGCTCCGCGAGCAGCCGGACGATTTCGAGCTCGAGCGCCTGGCGCAGGAAATGCGCCTGCTCGGCGCGGCCGACATCGACCCGGCTGACCACGGTCGCGTGCTGCGGAAATACGTCGACCAGTCCCTCTTCTTCCAGCCGCATCAGGGCGTCGCGTATCGGCGTCGAGCTGACGCCGAATTGCGCCGCAAGCTCGGTGCGCGACAGCGGCGAGCCCGGGGGCAGTTCGAGCGCGAGAATGGCGTTGCGCAGCCGCTCGAACACCTGCGGCGCGGCCTGCCGGGCCCGGTCCAGCCGCGGCCCTCGGCGGGCGGTCGCGCGGGGCGCGGGATGGGCGGTTTCCATGCGAAGAGCTCCGGCGGGCTTGCCTTTGATGCACTAATGCATTAGTGCATCAGCAGGATCGCTCGTCAATGGCGGCCGGAGGAAACGAACAATTATGATCAAGCCATTTCAGCGTGGCGTTGCCGCCATTGCCCTGATCGTTGCAACCGTGCTGGCCGCTTCGCCGGCGCGAGCACAGCAGAAGTCCGAGATCGCGCTGTCACGCCAGCCCGGCATCTTCTACATGCCGAGCCACATCATGGAGAAGCTGAAGCTGATCGAGAAGCACGCAGCTTCGCTGGGCGTCGCAGGCGTCACCACCAAATGGATCACTTTCTCCGGCGGCGGCGCGCAGACCGATGCGCTGCTCGCGGGCGGGGTCGACATCCTCAACACCGGCACCGGCAATCTTCTACTGTTGTGGGACCGCACCCGCGGCGGCGTGAAGGGCATCGTCGCCACTTCGGCGCAGCCGATGACGCTGATCAGCCGCGACGCCAACATCAAGTCGATCAGGGATTTCGGGCCCAACGACAAGATCGCGGTGCCGACCGTCAAGGTCTCGACCCAGGCGATCGTGCTGCAGATCGCGGCCGCCGAGGCGTTCGGCGCCGATCAATGGTCGAAGCTCGATGCCAACACCGTGCAGCTCGGCCATCCCGACGCCTATGCGGCGCTGTCCAATCCCAAGCACGAGGTGCACAACCATTTCTCGATTCCGCCGTTCACCTTCCTGGAGCTGAAGAACGTGCCGGGCGCGCATATCGTGCTGTCATCGCCGGATGTGATGGGCGGGCCGCTCAGCCAGGCGCAGTTCTTCACCACGACGAAGTTCGCGGACGCCAATCCAAAGATCATCCAGGCCGTGCGCGATGCGACCAAGGAGGCGCAGGATCTGATCCGCAGCGATACCAAGCAGGCGGTCGAGATCTACAAGGAGATCACCGGCGACAAGACCTCGGTGGAGGAGCTGCTCGCTCTCCTCAAGGAGCCCGGCATGATGGAGTGGAATCTCGAGCCGCAGGGCACGATGAAATTCGCCGCCCATCTGTTCAAGACCGGCACGCTGAAGAGCCAGCCCAAGGCGTGGACGGACTATTATCTGCCCGTCGCGCACGATCTGAAGGGCAATTGATGGCGCTGCTCGACGTCAGTGGGGTGACACTGCGCTACAAGACCTCCAGCGCCGTCGTCACCGCCACGGAGAGGGTGAGTTTTACGGTCGACAAGTCCGACCGCTTCGTGCTGCTCGGTCCCTCCGGCTGCGGCAAGTCGACCCTGCTCAAGGCCGTCGGCGGCTATATGAGCCCGAGCGAGGGACGCATGACGATCGGCGACCGTGAGATCCACGGTCCCGGCGCCGACCGCATGATGATCTTCCAGGAGTTCGACCAGCTGCTGCCCTGGAAGAGCGTGCTCGCCAACGTCATGTTCCCGCTGCTGACCGCGCGAAAGCTGTCGCGCAGGGACGCGGAGGCGAAGGCGCGCGCCTATATCGAGAAGGTCGGCCTCACCCGCGTCGTCGACGCTTATCCGCACACGCTGTCGGGCGGCATGAAGCAGCGCGTCGCGATCGCGCGCGGCATGGCGATGGAGCCGGACATCCTCTTGATGGACGAGCCGTTCGCCGCGCTCGACGCGCTGACGCGGCGGACCTGCCAGGACGAGCTGCTCCAGCTCTGGAGCGAGACGAAATTCACCGTGCTGTTCGTGACCCATTCGATCGCGGAGGCGATCCGCATCGGCAACCGCATCCTGCTGTTGTCGCCGCATCCCGGCCGGGTCAAGGCCGAGGTAATCGACGTCGACAAGGTCTCGAACGAAGACGGCAGTGCCGGCCGGCTGGAGAAGGAGATCCACGATCTCCTGTTCGCCGGCGAAGCCACCGGGCATTGAGGAGCAGTTCATGGGCGAGGCAAGGATTCTGCTGCGTGACGCGTCGGTCGCCGCCACTGGCACGGGTGAGGTCGAGCGCAAGCTCAGCGTCGCCGAGCTGTTGTGGAACGACGGCTTCGTTCGCAAGAGCGTGATCATCCTGTTCCTGGCGGCGGTCTGGGAAGCTTACGGCGTCACTCTCGACAATCCCCTGCTGTTTCCGACGCTGCACGACACGGCGATCACGCTGTTTGACCGTGTCAAGGACGGCACCATTCCGATGCGGGCCTGGACGTCCCTGAAAGTGCTGTTCATGGGCTATTCGGCCGGCATCGTGCTGGCGGCGATCTTCACGGTGCTGGCCATCTCCACCCGGATCGGCACCGATTTCCTCGAGACGGTCACGGCGATGTTCAATCCGCTGCCGGCGATCGCGTTGTTGCCGCTCGCGCTGATCTGGTTCGGGCTCGGCAATGGCAGTCTCGTCTTCGTGCTGATTCACTCCGTGCTGTGGCCGGTGGCGCTCAACACCCATTCCGGCTTCAAGAGTGTGTCCAACACGCTGCGCATGGTCGGCCGCAATTACGGCCTGCGCGGATTGCCCTATGTCGCCAAGATTCTGATCCCCGCCGCCTTCGGGTCGATCCTCACCGGCCTGAAGATCGGCTGGGCCTTTGCCTGGCGCACGCTGATCGCGGCCGAGCTGGTGTTCGGCGTGTCCTCGGGCCAGGGCGGGCTCGGCTGGTTCATCTTCGAGAACCGCAATCTGCTCGACATACCCGCCGTGTTCGCCGGCCTCTTGACCGTGATCATCATCGGGCTCTTTGTCGAGAACCTGATCTTCCGCGCCATCGAGCGGAACACGGTCCAGAAATGGGGCACCCAATCATGACCAAGAAGAAAACACCCGATCAGCTCCGCAGCGCGCGCTGGTTCGCGCCCGACGATCTCCGCTCGTTCGGCCACCGCTCCCGCACCATGCAGATGGGCTACGCGCCGGAGGAGTGGAAGGACCGGCCGATCATCGCGATCCTCAACACCTGGTCGGATGCGCAGCCCTGCCACATGCACTTCAAGTCGCGCGTCAACGACGTCAAGCGCGGCATCCTGATGGCGGGCGGCCTGCCGCTGGAGCTGCCGGCGCTGTCGCTGTCGGAATCGCTGCTGAAGCCAACCACGATGCTCTATCGCAACCTGCTGGCGATGGACGCGGAGGAATTGCTGCGCAGCCATCCCGTCGACGGCGTGGTGCTGATGGGCGGCTGCGACAAGACCACGCCGGCGCTGCTGCTCGGCGCCACCTCGATGAACATCCCGGCGATCTATCTGCCGGCAGGCCCGATGCTGCGCGGCAATTGGAAGGGCAAGACGCTCGGCTCCGGCTCGGACGGCTGGAAGTATTGGGACGAGCGCCGGGCCGGAAAGATCTCCGACAAGGACTGGCTCGACATCGAAGCCGGCATCGCCCGCAGCTACGGCACCTGCATGACCATGGGCACGGCCTCGACCATGACCGCGATTGCCGAAGCGATCGGCATGACGCTGCCCGGCGCCTCCTCGATCCCGGCCGCCGATGCCAACCACATCCGCATGGCCTCTGAATGCGGCCGCCGCATCGTCGAAATGGTATGGGAGGATTTGACGCCGAAGACGATCCAGACCCGGCAAGCCTTCGAGAATGCGATCGCGGTCGCGATGGCGATGGGCTGCTCGACCAATGCCATCATCCACCTGATCGCGCAGGCCCGCCGCGCCGGCCAGGACATCGGGCTCGACGATTTCGAGAAGGCCAGCCGCAAAGTGCCCGTCATCGCCAACGTGCGGCCGAGCGGCGACACCTATCTGATGGAGGACTTCTTCTACGCCGGTGGCCTGCCGGCGCTGATGAGCCAGATCAAGCCGCATCTGCATCTCGATTGCATCACGGTGACCGGCAAGACGATGGCTGAGAACATCGAGGGCGCCGAAGTGCACAATGCCGACGTCATCCGCGGCATCGACAATCCCATCTACAAGGAAGGTGCGCTCGCCGTGCTCAAGGGCAATCTCGCGCCCGACGGCTGCGTCATCAAGCCGAGCGCCTGCGCGCCGCGCTTCCTCAAGCACACCGGCCCGGCGCTGGTGTTCGACGATTATCCGTCGATGAAGAAGGCTGTCGATGATCCCAACCTGGATGTTACCGAGGATCATATTCTGATCCTGCGCAATGCGGGACCGCAAGGCGGCCCGGGCATGCCGGAATGGGGGATGCTGCCGATCCCGACCAAGCTCGTGAAGCAGGGCGTGCGCGACATGGTGCGCATCTCGGATGCGCGCATGAGCGGCACCAGCTACGGCGCATGCATCCTGCACGTCGCGCCGGAATCCTATGTCGGCGGCCCGCTGGCGCTGGTGCAGAACGGCGACCGCATCACGCTCGACGTCGCCGCGCGCACCATCAATCTCGACGTTCCCGAGGCCGAGCTCGACAAGCGCCGCGCTGCCTGGAAGCAGCCCGAGCGCCGCTTCGAGCGCGGCTATGGCTGGATGTTCACGAAACACATCAAGCAGGCCAATGACGGCTGCGACTTCGACTTCCTGGAGACCGATTTCGGCGCGCCGATCGGCGAGCCGTCGATTTATTAACCCCACCTGTCATTCCGGGGCATCGCGAAGCGATGAGCCCGGAATCCATAACCGCGATCGTGAGTATGGATTCCGGGCATGCGCCTTCGGCCCATCCCGGAATGACGAAGGAGAGAGTGAGAGAATGTCCAAACTTTCCGAAGCCACCCGCACCAAGCTCAAATCCGTCTCCACGGCCACGGTCGCCACCGCCTTGTTCAAGCGAGGCCTGCGCATCCAGATGATCCAGGACGTGCATCCCGTCGGCCCCGACCAGCCGACCATGGTCGGCGAGGCCTTCACCTTGCGCTACATGCCGGCGCGTGAGGATCTCAACACCATCGAGGTCTTCAAAGACCGCTCACATCCGCAGCGCAAGGCGGTGGAAGATTGCCCGCCGGGCGCCGTGCTGGTGATGGACAGCCGCAAGGACGCCCGCGCGGCCTCCGCCGGCGCGATCCTGGTGACGCGCTCGATGAAGCGCGGCGTCGCCGGTGTCGTCACTGATGGCGGCTTTCGCGACTCGGCCGAGATCGCCAAGCTCGGCATCCCCGCCTACCACCACCGTCCCAGCGCACCGACCAATCTGACGCTGCACCAGGCCATCGAGATCAACGTCCCGATCGGCTGCGGCGACGCGCCGGTGTTTCCCGGCGACGTCATCTTGGGCGATGCCGACGGTGTCATCGTGATCCCCGCGCATCTTGCGGATGAGATCGCCAACGAGACCTTCGAGATGACCGCGTTCGAGGACTTCGTCACGGAGGAGGTCGGCAAGGGCCGCGGCATCTTCGGCCTCTATCCCGCGACCGATCCGCAGACGCTCATCGACTTCGCGGAATGGCGGAAGAAGAACGGTCGCTAACGCCAGCACGGCTCCAAGACGACAAACGAGCCGGCGCAGCAAGCGCCGGCCTTACATTGCCCTTACATTGCAAAGGGAGGACTCCAATGAATCTCACGCGACGCAATCTTCTAGCCGGCGCTGGCGCAGCTGCGGCGTCCACGCTTCTGGCCCGCGCCGCCTGCGCCCAGTCGTTTCCGTTCGCGCCGAACCAGCGCTATCCCGATCCGGCCGTCCAGATCCTCGATCCGAGCTTCGCAAAGTATCGGCTTTACTCCTCGACAGTCGAGCAGGTCGCAACCGGCATGCGCTGGGCCGAAGGCCCCGCTTATTTTCCCGAAGGCGGCTACCTGCTGTTCTCGGACATTCCCAACAACCGGATCATGAAGTTCGACGAGAAGACCGGGCAGACCAGCGTGTTCCGCGCCAATGCCAACTACGCCAACGGCAATGCGCGCGACCGCCAGGGCCGTCTCGTCAGCTGCGAGCACTCCGTCACCCGCCGCATCACCCGCACCGAGAAAGACGGCAAGATCACCGTGCTCGCCGACAAGTTCGAAGGCAAGAGGCTGAACGCGCCGAACGACATCGTGGTGAAGTCGGACGACAGCATCTGGTTCACCGATCCGCTGTTCGGCATCAACGGCGAGTGGGAAGGCAAGAAGGAGAAGCCCGAGCAGGCCACCACCAACGTCTATCGCATCGCCAAGGACGGCAAGATCAGCGCCGTCCTCACCGATCTCGTCAATCCCAATGGCCTTGCCTTCTCGCCTGACGAGAAGAAGCTCTACGTCGTCGAATGGAAGGGCACACCCAACCGCAGCATCTGGAGCTACAGTGTCGGCGACGACGGCGCGCTCAGCGGCAAGACCAAGCTGATCGACGCCGCCGACCAGGGCTCGCTCGACGGTTTTCGCGTCGATCGCGACGGCAATCTCTGGTGCGGCTGGGGCTCCAACGGCGCGCTGCAATCCGAGCCGACCGAGATCGGCGGCCGCAAGGTGTTTCAGCTCAAGGCCAAGCCGGAGGATCTCGACGGCGTGATGGTGTTCAACGCGGACGGCAAGCCGCTCGCCTTCATCAAGCTGCCCGAGCGTTGCGCCAATCTCTGCTTCGGCGGTCCCAAGAACAACCGCCTCTACATGGCGAGCAGCCATTCGGTGTATGCGCTGTATGTCGAGGCGCACGGGGCGGTGTGAGCTGAAGCGATGTCCTGTGGGGCGGTAAATCGTCCCACAACTCAGCCGTCGTCCCTGCGAACGCAGGGACCCATAACCCCAAGGAGCAGTTTGGCGAAGACTTGCAGCTAAGGTCTTCCCTGGTACTGCTCCCCGCATTCCCTCGAAGGATCACGCGGTATGGGTCCCTGCGTTCGCAGGGACGACAGCGGAGCATGTCACTACAGCTGCGGCTATCGCTACACCCCCGCCTCCGCCATCCCCGCCGCCCACAGCGCGAACGCATAGACGATCGCGACCTCGTCGAGTCGGTCGAACCGGCCCGAGGCGCCGCCGTGGCCGGCGCCCATGTTGGTGCGCAACAGGACCGGGCCGCCGCCGGTCATGGTGGCGCGCAGGCGCGCGATCCATTTGGCGGGCTCCCAATAGGTGACGCGCGGATCGGTCAAGCCGCCCATCGCCAGGATCGCCGGATAGTCTTTCGCGGCGACGTTGTCGTAGGGCGAATAGGAGAGGATCGTCCGAAAATCCTTCTCGCTCTCGATCGGGTTGCCCCATTCCGGCCATTCCGGCGGCGTCAGCGGCAGCGTGTCGTCGAGCATGGTGTTGAGCACGTCGACGAACGGCACTTCGGCGACGATGCCGGCGAACAATTCGCCGGCCCGGTTGGCGACCGCGCCCATCAGCATGCCGCCGGCCGAGCCGCCGTGGCCGACGATGCGCTTGGCGCTGGTGTATTTCGCAGCGATCAGCGCGCGGGCGCTGGCCGCGAAATCGTCGAACGAATTCGTCTTCTTCTCGCGCTTGCCGTCGAGATACCAGCCCCAGCCCTTGTCGGCGCCGCCGCGGATATGGGCGATGGCGTAGACGAAGCCGCGATCGACCAGCGACAGGCGGTTGGCACTGAACGAAGCCGGCATCGCCATGCCATAGGAGCCGTAGCCGTAGAGCAGCAGCGGCGCCGAGCCGTCGAGATTCAACCCGCGGCGATGGAGGATCGATACCGGCACCTCGGCGCCGTCATGCGCCTTCGCCATGATGCGGGTGGTGACGTAATCGGCCGCATTGTGGCCCGAGGGAATCTCCTGGCGCTTGCGCAAGACGCGTGTGCGCTTGACCATGTCGTAATCATAGACTTCCGACGGCGTCGTCATCGACGAATAGGAAAAGCGCAAATTCGTCGTCTCGAATTCGTAGGAGCCCATCGTATCCAGCGAATAGGCGGCCTCGTCGAAGGCGATGGCGTGCTCCTCGTTCGAGGCGAGATCGCGGATCACGACCGACGGCAGCGCATTGGCGCGCTCCAGCCGCACCAGATGGCCGGCATAGAGATCGAGGTCGATGATGTAGATGCCGGGACGATACGGGATCAGGTCACGCCAGTTCTTGCGTTCGGGCGAGAGAAGCGGCGCGGTGACGATCTTGAAGTCGATGGCGTCATCCGCATTGGTGAGGATGAACAGCTCGTCACCGCGATCGGCCAGCGAATATTGCACGCCTTCCTCACGCGCCGCGACCAGGCGCGGCGGCGCCTCGGGGTTGGCGAGATCGATCAGCCGCTGCTCCGAGGTCTCGTGGTCGCCGCCCGCGATCACGCAGAAGCGGCCGCTGGTGCTCTCGTGCAGATGGGTGAACCAGCCGGCATCCTGCTCTTCATAGACCAGCGTGTCGTCGGCCTGCCTGGTGCCGAGCCTGTGGCGCCACACCTGCATCGGCCGGTGGTTGTCGTCGAGCCGCACATAGAAGAAGCTCTTGCAATCCTTGGCCCAGACCACGCCGCCGTCGGTCTCCTCGACGAGATCGTCGAAATCCTTGCCGGTCGTCCAATCGCGGACGCGGATCGAAAAATATTCGGAGCCCTTGGTGTCCGCGCTCCAGGCCTGCAGCTTGTGGTCATAAGAGTGCCGGCTGCCGCCGAACTTGAAGTATTTGTGGTCCTTGGCGAGCGCGTCGCCGTCGAGCACGATATCGCCGTCGCCGCCCTCGCGCGGCATGCGGCCGAACAGCTCGTGCTGTCCGCCCTCGCGAAACCGGCGGAAATAGGCGAAGGGACCATCGGGCGAGGGCACGCTGGAATCGTCCTCCTTGATCCGCCCGCGCATCTCGCGCACCAGCGTCTTCTGCAGCGGTGCAGTATGGCCGAGCAGGCTCTCGGTGTAGCTGTTCTCTTCATCCAGATATTTGCGGATATCAGGATCCAGCACTTTGGGATCGCGCAGCACCTCCTGCCATTTCGCGTCCTTCAACCAGGCATAGTCGTCGGTCACGGTGATCCCGTGTCGCGTGAAGGAATGCGGCCGGCGCGGGGCGACGGGGGGCTTCGAAGGTGTTTTGGCCTGTGTCACTCGATCCTCGTTGTATCTCATTCGCGCGGCGTCCTTTCTTCATCTCTCCCCGCCTGCGGGAGAGGTCGGTTCGCTTTCGGCGATGCGGAGCATCGTCCGAAGCGATCCGGGTGAGGGGGTACAGGTCTCTCTACGATCTCATCCGCGGAGAGAGGCCCCTCACCCCAACCCTCTCCGTGTAAGAACGGGGAGAGGGAGAAGAGACGTCGCTCTTATATCGTCCCGATTCCACGAATTGCCAGCATGTCGCGCCAGATCGCCGGGTTGTTGATCGGCCCCGTGTATGCTTTACGGACCATATCCCCGCCGCCGGTCCAGCCTGATGCTGTTCAATTCCTACCCGTTCATCCTGCTGTTCCTGCCCCTGGTGCTAGCAGGCTATTTCTGGCTCGGGCGGCGCAGCAATCTCGCGCCGGTGGTCTGGCTGGCACTGGCCTCGCTCGCCTTCTACGCCATCGGCAACTGGCAGTTCGTGGCCCTGTTGCTGCTGTCGATCGCGTTCAACTACGGTGTCGGCCACCTCCTGATCGCGTCGAAGCTCGGGCCGTCACGGCGAAAGGCGGTGCTCGCGCTTGGCGTCACCGGCGATCTCGTCGTGCTCGGCATCTTCAAATATGCCGGTTTCCTCACCGAGAACGTCAACGCGCTGTTCGGCACGCATGTCGCAGTCCACATCCTGCTGCCGGTCGGCATCTCCTTCTATACTTTCACGCAGATCGCGTTCCTGGTCGATGCGTATCGCGGCCGGGTCGCGGCTTATGCGCTGCCGCATTACGCGCTGTTCGTGACCTATTTCCCGCATCTGATCGCCGGGCCCATTCTCCACCACAAGGACATGATCCCGCAATTCGAGCGGAAGGAGACCAAGTATCCGGATGCGCATCTGATCCTGTGCGGCGTGATCATCTTCGCCGTCGGCCTGTTCAAGAAGACCTGCCTTGCCGACGGCATCCAGCCGCTGGTCGCGCTCGCCTTCGAGGCGCGCTCGCCCAGCTTCGACCAGGCCTGGTGCGGTGCGCTCGCCTACACCTTCCAGCTCTATTTCGATTTCTCCGGCTATTCCGACATGGCGATCGGGATATCGCTGATGTTCGGCATCTTCCTGCCCGTGAACTTCAATTCGCCCTACAAGGCCACCAGCATCGTCGAGTTCTGGCGCCGCTGGCACATGACGCTGTCGCAATTTTTGCGCGACTATCTTTATATCCCGCTCGGCGGCAATCGCCATGGGCGCGTGCTGCGGTACGTCAATCTGATGATCACGATGCTGCTCGGCGGGCTCTGGCACGGCGCGGCCTGGACTTTTGTCATCTGGGGCGCGTTGCACGGCGCGTATCTCTGCGTCAATCATGCCTTCAATGCGCTTCTGCCTGATGTGCCCGCGCTGCTTGCGCGCCCTGTCCGCATTGCAGGCGCCGTGCTGACGTTCCTTGCGGTCGTCGTCGCCTGGGTGTTCTTCCGCGCCGAGAGCGTCGAATGGGCGCTGCGCGTGCTCCAGGCCATGGCCGATCCCTCGAATATCGTCTTCGACCGAGAGGAGATCGCAGCGCTGGTGATGATCGCCATCTACGCCGCGCTGGTGTGGCTGGCGCCGAACACGCAAGGCATCATGGGATACGACCACGCGGGCCGCAGGGTCGGCGAAGCCCTGCAGGCAGGGCGGATGCGGCCGCTGTTCCTCTATGCGGCGTCGCTGGTGCTCGCGTTCGGGCTCATGGGCATCCAGAGCCACAGCGAATTCATCTATTTCCGGTTCTGATGCGCGGGGCGTTCACACAATTGCGACGTCTTCTGTTCGCCAGCATCCTGTGCATGCTGGCGGCGGCGGCGCTCACCTTCGTCGTCGATCCGCTGCAACTGTTTCGGTCCTCGCGCCTCGCTCTCTATTCCGACGACACGCGGGTGCAGAATGCCGGGTTGATCCGCAGCCAGTCGTTCGACACCGTCTTCATGGGCACCTCGCTCGCGATCCATTTCCGCCAGAGCGACATCGACCGTGCGCTCAGTGTGCATTCGCTCAAGCTGGCGATGACCGGCTCCAACTCGCGCCAGCAGGCTTTCGTGCTTGAGCAGGCCATCGACCGCGGCGCCAGGCGCGTGATCTGGGCGATGGACGATTTCATCTTCGTCGATGCCGCCGACATCGAGGCCGATCCCTATCTGCCCGTCGACCTCTATCGCGGGACGGTGAAGGGCATTGCGTCCTATCTGTTCAGCGCCACGATGGCGAAGGAATCCCTGTTCGCGCTGCTGCGCTCGGTTCCGCCATTGCGGCAGCCGCTGGCTCGGGCGGCGCCGTTCCTGCCCGCCAAATTCGCGATGCCCGACGTTGACGACATCTACGCGCTGCCGCGGGATTTCGACGTCGCGCGCGACTACAATGCGAAGAAGACGCTTGCCGCCTTCAGTTATATCACTCATCCCGCGCGCAGCCGTTTCCTCGGCGAAGGCTACGATTATGAGGCCATGGTCCGGCATTTCGAGCAGGATGCCATCGGCCTGATCGCGCGACATCCCGGCGTCACCTTCGACGTCTACCTCCCGCCCTATTCGATCCTGCAATTCGTCGCGATGCGCGATGCCTCACCCGAGACGCTGAAGATCGTCACGGATCTCACCGCACGCGTTGCGCAGCGCCTGACCCAGCTGCCCAATGTGCGCCTGCACGATTTCCGCGCGATCAAAGCGGTGACGCACGATCTCAACAATTACGGTGACGTCATCCACCATTCGCCGCTGGTGGACGCGATGGTGCTGAGATGGCTGGCGAGCGGGGAGTATCGGGTTGATCCGAAAGCGCCGCTCAAGTCGCTGAATGAGCTGAAAGCGCAGGTCGAAGCGTATCGTGTGCCGCAGCCGTAGCCCAATACACCGCCGTCGTCCCTGCGAACGCAGAGACCCATAACCCCAGGGAACAGTTTGGCGAAGACTCGCAGTGAAGAGCTGTTGGCGCGGTACTACGACCACGCCCCATCGATAAATCACGCGGTATGGGTCCCTGCGTTCGCAGGGACGACAGCGGAGTTTGTGGCTTGCGCCTTACGCGGCCACCTCGTCGCCGAGATACGCGACCGCCGCTTCCAGCCCGCCCTTGCCGTGCGGAATCCTCAGCGCGTTCAGACCGATCTCGATCACGCCTAGCGTGCCGAGCAGCATCGGCGCGTTGACGTGGCCCATATGGGCGATGCGGAAAGCCTGGCCGGAGAGGTCGCCGATGCCGGTGCCGAGCACCACGCCGCACTTGTCCTTGCAATAGCGTTGCAGCACGGCCGGATCATGCCCGTTGTTCATGGTCACCGTGGTCACGGTGTTGGAGCGCTCGCTGGCCTCCGCCACGTTGAAGCCGAGCACCTGGCCTTCCGACCATGCGGCAACCGCGCGGCGCGCGGCTTCGCCGAGCAGGCTGTGACGGCGGAAGGCGTTCTCCAGCCCTTCCTCGTGCAGCATGTCGATCGCCTTGCGCAAAGCGAACAACAGATGCACCGGGGCGGTGCCGGCATATTTGCGATAATTCTCGGTGCCCTCGCGCTCGCTCCAGCTCCAATAGGGCGTCGACATATTGGCCTTCTTGTGCACCTCGAGCGCGCGCGCATTGGCGGCGACGAAGCCGAGGCCCGGCGGCGTCATCAGGCCCTTTTGTGAGCCGGACATCGCAACATCGATGCCCCATTTGTCCATCTCGAACGGCATGCAGCCGAGCGAGGCCACGGTGTCGACCATGTACAGCGCCGGATGGCCGCTCGCCTTGATCGCCTTGCCGATCGCCTCGATGTCGTTCTGCACGCCTGAGGCCGTGTCGACCTGGACCACGACGACCGCCTTGATGGTGTGCTCCTTGTCGCGGCGCAGGCGTTCCTCGACCTCGTGCGGCCGCACCGCGCGGCGCCAGTCGCCCTTGAGCACCTCGACCTCGGCGCCCATCAGCGCTGCCGCATTGCCCCAGCCGATCGCGAAACGGCCGCTCTCCAGCACCAGCACCTTGTCGCCGCGCGACAATACGTTGCTGAGCGCCGCTTCCCAGGCGCCGTGACCGTTGGCGATGTAGATGTAGGACTTGCCCTTGGTCGCAAACAGCTTCGAGATGTCGCCGAGCAGGCTCTCGGTCAGATCGAGCATCTCTTTGGAGTAGATGTCGATCGCCGGACGATGCATCGCCCGCAGCACCTCGTCGGGCATCGTGGTGGGCCCGGGGATGGCCAGAAACTCCCGGCCCGCGCGAACGGTCATTGCTGTCAGTCCTTGTTGCTTGAGAACAGGATGGTGGGTCGCTGAATCACGTTTTACGCGCGGCTTGGGTTTGAGAAAAGGACGTAAAACGCAGGTCTGGTTATCGCTTCGTCTCGCGGCAGCCGGCGGCTTCCGCCTCCTCGACCGAGCAGAACCAGCGGGTGCCCTTGCTGATCTTCATCTTGATCTGGGTGTACCAGCGGCTGGTCGGCTGGTGAAAGATGCACTCGCCGGCGCTGTTGACGTTGCCCTTGATGGTGCAATCCGGGGAGGGGGCGACCGGTCCCGAGGCCGAGGCGAGCAGCACCGCATGCGCCCCGTCGGGTGGCTTGGTCGCGCCCAGGATGGCGGTCTTCTTGTTGCGGACGCGCCAGTCCCAGGGCGCGATGAAGGCCCCCTGCCACATCCCGGCTTTTGCCTCACGCGCGGCCTTTTCGTCGGCTTCGTAATCGTGGGACATGCGGGTGTAGGCCAGCGCCCAGCCGCTGCGCACCAGCCATTTCTGGATGTCCTCGCCGCCGACCTCGCAGCGCGCCACGGTGCGGCCGCGCCGGTCGATGGATCTCGTATGGCAGACCCAATTCTTGCCGTCAGCGTATTTGGCGAGCTCGTCGCGCGCCGCGACGCCGCAGGTCCAGCGCTCGGTCTTGGTATTGAGGCAGAGCTGGTCGATCGCGGGCGCGTCGATGCCACCGAGCCGGATTCGCGTATTGCCGATCACGACGGTATCGCCGGCGCGGACCTTCGCCGTGCCGGTGATGTCGGCGGCCTGGGCCAGCGAAGGCAATGCAAGGAGAGACAGCGCAATGAGGATCTTTCGCAACATGCCGGTCCGCGTGTGTTGAATCTCGATAGACGCTGCAATTGTGGTCGGGTTTTGGCCTGTCGGCCAGCTTGTGCCTGACGGATGGGCTTTCAACTTCCTGTCATCGGTCGACGGTCTCTCGCCTCGTGTCCCGGACGCGGTGCGGCGTGCAACGCCGCTCCGCAGAGCCGGGACCCAGAAATTGACAGACACATTTCGGGGAGGCATGGGCCCCGGCTCTGCAGCGCACCGCACCGGACGATGCTTCGCATCGCCGGGGCCGCTGCGCTGCGTCCGGAGCACCGAGACCATCTCACCCCCGCGCCATCACCCGCTTCGCCACCGCAAGTCCCATCAGCACGAACGCCGAGGTCACCTCCGGCCCGCCCACCAAAATCCGCGTCGGCGTCTTCATCTTGTTCCACTCATAGGCGCGGAACGGGCCGCGGCGGCCGCCTTCGCCGACGGCACTGAGGATCACGTTCAGTGCCGGTGTGAAGGCGCGCGGGTCGGCACCGAGATGGCCGAGCGCGATCAGCGCCAGCGCCGCGTCGAACACGTTCATCTCCGCGGCCATCAGCTCGCCCTTGACGTAGGACAGCACGCGATGGCGGATGAAGTCGAAATCGCCAGCGGGATCGATCGCGGCCTGCGCCGCCAGCGGCAGCGCCAGGAAGGCCGCATAGCAGCGGCCGAAATAGGCGCTGTAGAGTTCCGGCAGGTAATAGATGTGCGAGCGCGGATTGGCGAAGGCGCCGCTCGCGGCCAGCCGCTTCTGGAAGCCGATGATGCGATGCACCGTGGCGAGCCGCGACGGTGTCTCCAAGATTTTCCAGCGCGCGAGGTTGCGAAAGCTCACCTCGAGAATGTCGAGATTGAGCGTCGGATCGAGATCGTTGCCGTAGGGACGCTCGCCTTTGAGGTTGTCGATCCAGGTCGCGACCCCGCCCTCGTAGTCGATATTGTCGTTGAGCGGCACGGTCACGCGCGGCGCGTTGATTCCGGCGCGCACCTGGTAGCCTGAATAGAAGTCGAGCAGCGGCTGGTCGATGATCGGATCGAGGCAGCCGGCCTGCGTCGCTGCCGAGATCGAGCAGGCCGTGGTGTCGCAATCCGGCACGTAGATTCCAAAGCCGAGATCCTGCTTGATCTGTGCGAAGTAGCGCGAGAAGCGCGGATGCGGCGCGGGCGCCAGCGCAGTGACGACGTTGAAGCGCGCGCCGTCGATCCCCTCGACCTCTTCGCGGCTGATGTTGACGCAGAAATTCACCATGTCGGCGATGGCACGCTCTGCCGCGACCTTGTCGGCCTGCGATGCGAGGCCGGTCTCGCCGTAGCTCAGCAGCGCTTCGATGAAGAACGCGTCGTAATAGGCCGAGCGGTGCCGGATCTGCACCGGCTCCCACATCGGCTCGGCGATCCCTCGCCAGGGCGGATTGACGACGGCCCGGGCTGGCGAGCGCGCGATGAAGACGCGGGCGAGGTTGAACAGCAGCGAGGAATTCTTGTAGCCGCGGGCGTTGAGGCCCGTGAGCGCCATGATCAGCTCGCGGCCGCGGAAATCGGGATCGCCGATCAAGTTGAAGGCGGCATAGGTCGGCAGAAAGCCGTTCTTGCGGTAGGACCCGAGCAGATGCTGCGCGCAGTCGCGGATTGCGCCGTCGATCTGCGCCTGCGGCGGCGCCGAGCGGGTGAACATCGCCGGGGGCGGCTTGGGGTGGTCGAGCGCGATGCTGTCGACGAGATCGGCGACCGGCTGGCCGACCGCCGTCCAGTCGGGTTCGGCCTCGTCGCGGGCGCGAACCAGCGCCTCGCGCAGCGCCGTCAGCCTGGCCTCGTCGCGCAGCTCGGGCAGCCCGGCCCGCCGCAGCAGCACCCGCAGCGCGGGATTGCCGAGCGCGGTCTTGTAGAACTTGGCCAGATGCGGATCGCCGCTGGCCCGGCCGGACAATACGGGATCGCACACATCGTAAAGCGAGGGGCCGTCCTTCGGCGCCAGCAGCGCCCGGCAGGCGGCGCCGGCAAAATATTGAATGCTCATGAAATACCTGGTCGCGGGGACTTTGGCGGGGTTTGGCCGGGGGCCGGCCAGTGCGCTCCCAGCCACGCGCCACCCCCTGCAAGTCGTTGAAAAAGCTACCCGGATTCGCAGGAAATACAAATGTGATGGAGGTCACGGAAAAAGCCGGCACGAAGGCTGCATGATTGAGGCTTGCAGACGGCCCGGGGAGCTAAAAACGCACAAATCGAGGCGGGAGAATTAACGAACATCGTCAGATACTTAGCTCAAATTTTGGGCAATCTATTGCCGGGCACCCTATATCCGGTTAAAGGTTTGTTTGGTGCGGCGCCGCAAATTGCGCGCAATTCGGGGGCACATCCCCGGCCAATCCCTCAAACCTAAAGACGCTATCGCGCTACTCAAACAGTGTGCGCGCGCTTGGCTGGTCTTTGGCACAGGAAACGAACCGAGATGAACGTAAAGCAGCTCGACCTTTCCCGACGCACCATCGCGGTGGCCGCGGCCTTAATCGGCACGGTCTCGCTGGTGATCGGCGCCCATGCTGCTCTCAACATGCGTGCGATCGATGCCGCCAAGGCCGTCTCGACCGACCAGATCACCGGCTCGATCGGCCAGTCCTCGCGCCTCGCGCTCGTTATCGGCAATGGACATTATCCCGACGCCAGCGCGCCGCTGACGCAGTCGATCAACGACGCCCGCGCGCTGTCCTCGTCCCTGCGCAAGAACGGCTTTGACGTCGACATGGTGGAAGACGCGACCCGCGACGACATGGTCCGCGCCGTGAATCGCCTGAAGTCCCGGATCAAGCGCGACACCGTCGTCATGCTGTTCTTCGGCGGCTACGGCGTGCAGGCCGGCCGCGAGAGCTACATGCTGCCGGTCGATGCCGTGATCTGGAAGGAAAAGGACGTCCGCCGCCAAGGCGTGTCGATCGAGGGCGTGCTCGACATGATGAAGGAGCAGGGCGCCAAGGCCAAGCTCGTCGTCGTCGACGCCTCCCGTCGGAACCCCTACGAGCGCCGCTTCCGCTCCTACAGCCACGGTCTCGCGCCGATCAGCGCGTCGGACAACGCGCTGATCCTGACCTCGGCCTCGCCCGGCAAGGTCGTCGATGACGGCAAGGGCGAGCACAGCGTGCTGGTCGGCGAGTTGCTGAACAACCTCAATGGGCAGAGCAGCGCCGAAAGCGCTTTCAACAAGACCCGCCTGGCCATCTCCCGCGCCAGCGAAGGCGACCAGGTCCCGACGGTCTCCTCCTCGCTGCTCGAAGACGTTCATTTCGGCGAAGCCGGCGGCTAGATTTTTCGCTGTCGTAGGGTGGATTAGCCCTGCGATTGCGCGGAGCGCAATCGCTCGGCGTAATCCACCACTTCTATTCGCATCTTCTATTCTCATCGCGGAAAGCAAAGCGGTGGATTACGCCTTCGGCTAATCCACCCTACGGCATGCGTGCGTGACGCACGATCGTGCTGCTTACTTCGCCGCTTCCGCGGCCATCACCGGGCGCACCGGGTCGCCTTCACGCAACAGCGCGCCGGCGCGGGCGACGACGACATCGCCTTCGTTGAGGCCCTCACGGACCTCGATATTGCCGCCCGACATCAAGCCGACTTCGACACGCTTGGTCTCGACGCGGTTGCGGCGGATCACCTGCACCACGGTGCCGGCCGAGGAATATTGCACGGCCGTTAGCGGCACCGCGACGTTGCAGCTCTGCCCGGTCTTGATCAACGCACGCCCGCTTGCCTTCAGCAGCAGCCGCTTCTGCGAGGAGATGCCGATATAGACCATGCCCTGCTGGATGTTGGGCTCGACGGTCGGGCCGATGCGGCGCACCTTGCCGTCGATGTCGCCGCTACCTGCGATCCGCACCGTCGCCGGCTGATTGACGGCGAGCTTGCGCACATCGGTGGTCGCCACGAGGCCAACGAGATCGTATTCGCTGCGCGCCACGATCGTGAACAGCGCCTCGCCCTTGGCCGAGGCGAAATTGCCGATCTGGGCGGTCGACGTCGCGATCACGCCCGCCACGGGTGCGGTGACCTGCAGCGTGCCGCCCTCGGGCAGCGCCAGCCGCGCCAGCACCTGGCCGGCGGTGGTGGTGTCGCCGGCTTCCGCCAGCACGTCCGTGACCTTCAGGCCCGGACGCTCGGGCCGCACCGAGGTTTCCTCCCGCGCGACGATCGTGCCGGTGGCCTCGACGATGTTGGAGAAGCAGGATTTTGCGACTTTCAGCACCGTGACCGCCGGCCCCTTGGGCGCCCCGTCATCGGCGGCCCTGGCCGGATATTGACCGAAGACCAGCGCGCCGGCGACGGCTGCGGGACACAGGTTTCGAACAACGGCACGGGGCAAACAACGCATCGGAAATTCCACGGATTCTATGCTTCCAATCGATAGCAGATGGCAGCTGTGCGGACTACGGCAGCATGGCTCAAAAAAGCAGGCCATGCCGCCGCGGGCCGCCGCGGCAAGTCTTTGATTAGTCGCGGGATTGGAGAACAGGTTCGCCTCTTATGGGCGGTGCCCCCGCGGCCGGGGCTACTCCCAAAGTGCCACACTCACGGTCTTCTCACAGGACAGGGCCGCCTGTAAGGAACTAGGATAGGGTGACGCGGTCTTGCCGCCGCACGACGCATGGTCGAGAGGTGGGATGCAACGGTTCGTTTGCGAGCAAAATATCGTTCATTTCGAGCGGCTGCTCCAGGAAGCGACCGATCCGACGGTCCAGAACACCGTGCGGGGACTATTGGCATCGGCGAAGCGCGAATTGGCGCTGCTGAACTCCGCGGCCTCAGGCGCCGACACAACGCCGTTTGAACAGCGCCGGCGGCAGCACGGTGACGCCGACACGATCCGGCGGCAATTCCAGGGCGAATTCGATGCCTCGCCGCATCCTTATATGCTGCTGGACCCGGGGCCGGGCCTCGTCATCGTCGACATCAACGACGCCTATGCCGCGGCGACCTTGACCGGCCGGGCCGACATCGTCGGCCGGTCGCTGTTTGAGATATTCCCTGACAATCCCAACGATCCGCTCGCCGATGGCGTCAGCAATCTCTACGGCAGCCTGAGGATCGTCAGCGAAACGGGGCAGGCGCACGCCATGGCGATCCAGCGCTACGACATCCGGGATCCCGGCGGGGTCTTCGTCGAGCGCCATTGGCAGCCGATCAACTCGCCGATCCACGACGCGGCGGGCCATCTGGTTTACCTGCTGCACCACGTCGAGGACGTTACGGCTCAGGTCGCGGTGCGGGCGTAAACGACCCGTCAGCCGCGACGCTCGCCCAGCAGCTTGCCGCTGGCCCGGTCGATCAAATGCAGCCGCGTGCAGGCCGGACAGGACACCGACTCATGCGTGCGGTCGGTCGGCTCGTCGCCGAGCCGATGCTGCACGTTCATACCGGTCTGCGGGCATTTGAAGACGATCTGGCGGTCCATGACCGATGATATGACGACAAGGTGCGCCTTCCGAAATTACGGATGTTTACGTAGGTCGTTGGGGGCGCCTCCTCACGGCAGGGTCAGGAACTCCACCCAGTTCGGCTTCTTGCCGGTGGGGTAGGATTTCAGCTTGGCCAGCGCGCCGCTGCTCTGGTCGATCGCATAGACCGTCATGCTGTCGGAGAGCTCGCCGACCGCGGCGAGGTAGCGGCCGGAGGGATCGATGTGGAAGCCGCGCGGCTGCTTCTCGGTCGGCACGCTGCCGATCGTGGTCAGCTTGCCGCTTGATCCGTCGATCTTGTAGGCGGTGAGCGTGCTGGTGGTGCGCTCGGAGGCGTAGAGGAAGCGGCCGTCCGGGGTGATGTGGATGTCGGCGGCCCACGGTTTGCCGGAAAAGCCCTCGGGCAGCGCGGTGGTGCGCTGGATCTCGTCCCATGCGCCGCTCTTGGCTTCATAGCTGAATGCCGCGACGTCGCCATTCAGCTCGTGCAGGAGATAGACGAACTTGCCGCCCGGGTGGAACACGAAGTGCCGCGGCCCCGATTTCTCCGGCACCTTGTGGGCCGGCAGATCGCTCGGCGTCAACGTGCCGGTCGTGGCATCGAACGCGAAGGCCAGCACCTGGTCGGAGCCGAGATTGGTCGCGAACACGAAGCGGTTGTCGGGCGAGGGCAGGAAAGCGTGCGCGTTCAGCCCGGTCGGGATCACCTGCTTCGGCTCGCCGGCGACGCCGTTGGCGTTCAATGGATTCAGCGCGACCTTGTTGCCGCCATAGGAGGCGCTGAACAGGAACTTGCCGCTGCGGTCGACGGCGATGTTGGCCATGCTGTCGGCCAGCGGTCCGTTGCCGATCGGGCTGAGCTGACCGTTCCGGGGATCGATCGCAAAGCTTACGGCGAAGTATGGCTGCGAGCGGACACCGGCGATCAGCACGCGATGGTCGGGCGTGATCGCGAGCGGCGTCGAGGAGCCGGGCTTGTCGACGCCCTTGAAGGCGGCCGTCTGCACCGGAATCATCTCGCCGCTCTCGGTCATCTTGAACACGCTGATGTCGTTGCTGTCGGCGTTGCCGACATAGGCGAAGGTTTCGGCCATGCCGGCTTGGACTCCAGAAACGAGAGTGAGGACAGCGAACAGGGTGGTGACGATCGCAGCGCGTGGCGTCCTGGATGCGATGCACCGGGTCGAACTCAACATAGGCTCCTCCTGAAGGCCGCGTCGCGGCATTATCGTTTTGCCCATGAGGATAGCGGGCTGCGCATCGCCGCACCAAATTCGAATTGAGATTGATCGATGCCGAAATCGTATCGGTCGCCGCAGACGGCTACCGCACCGCCGCCGTGCGCGAGGGCAGATGCGTGCCGGACGGATGCGCCGGCGGTCCGAGCACGGTCCAGACGCCGACTGCAACCAGCGCGGATGTCAGGATGGTCCAGGCAATGAGCCGTTTCCGCATCTGGTCGAATCCGCCTGCGTGATGAAAGTTCGGGCACTCCCGATCGTGCGCTGCAAACCGCGGCAATCCTATGAACTCGTTCACAGCCCGAAATTGGCCGGCGCGATGCGAACCAAAGCCGCGCCAGCGCATTGAACCGGCATGCCCCGCGAAAACGATCTCGAAGGCAAGCCCGACATGGGTGGCAAGCATGGCGGTCAGGCCGGCCTCCCCAAGTCGCCGCCGCGTCCGCGCGACGGCGAGCGCGATGAGGACGTCGTGGCAAAGCGCCACACCGGCCAAACCGATCATGCGCCCCCGCCGACCAAATCAAAATAGTTCGCAGGTCGCGCCGCAATTGGAGGCTGGCTCGTGTTTTGGATCTATTGGGACACCGCCTGGTCGCTGATCATCAGCGGCATCTGGGTCGCCACCATTGTCAGCCACCCCGATGCGGAGTTCGTCGAAGTGCAGGCCGCCAGACGGTCGATGTGAACCGCCACATCTGTCGGAGCGTTGTCTGCCCGATCGCGGCTTCGCCTCACCGGTGAAGTTCGCGGTCCGAGGTCCGGTCTGGATTCGCCTCCGTTTCCGGGCCTCGTCCTGCCCGCCGCTCCGGATCACTGCATCGCGGCCGGGCAGAAGAGCGCTGCTCGCGAGGGACGTTCGGACCTCGCTGACGCAAGTCCTGCCGACCAGCGCGTCAAGCCGCCGCCTGCGCCGCCAAGAGCTGCTTCAGCTTCGCCGCCGGGACCGCCGGGCTGAACAGCCAACCCTGCATCTGGCTGCAGCCGAGCTGGCGCAACACTTCGCGCTGAGCCTCGGTCTCGACGCCTTCGGCGGTCGTCGCCATGTGGCGGGCGGCGGCCATGTGCACCACGGCCTGCACGATCGGCGAGGAATCCTCGGGTTCGCCGATGTCGCTGATGAAGCTGCGGTCGATCTTGATCTTGTCGAATGGGAAGCGGTGCAGATAGCTCAGCGACGAATAGCCGGTGCCGAAATCGTCGAGGGCGATGCGCACCCCGAGCTCGCGCAGCTGCTGCAGGATCGTCAGCGCCTCCTCGTCGTCCCGGATCAGGACCGTCTCGGTGATCTCGAGCTCGAGCCGTCCGGGCGCGAGGCCTGATTCGGCGAGGGCCGCGGCGACCTTCAGCGCCAGCGTCCGCGAGCGGAACTGCACCGGCGAGACGTTGACTGCGATGTGAATCTGGCCGGGCCAGGAGGCGGCCTCAACGCAGGCCTGCCTCAAGACCCATTCACCGATCTCGCCGATCAGCCCGGTGTCTTCCGCCACCGGAATGAAGTCCGCCGGCGAAATCATGCCGCGCTCCGGATGGCGCCAGCGCAACAGCGCCTCGCAGCCGGTCACGACATTGGCGGCGAGATCGACCAGCGGCTGGTAGTGCACCTCGAACTCGCCGCGGAAGAGCGCCTGACGCAGGTCGAGCTCGAGCTGCCGGCGCTGCTTCGCCTTGGCGTCGTATTCGGGCGCGAAAACACGCCAGGTGCGGCGTCCCTCCGACTTCGCTGCATACATCGCAAGATCGGCGCGCTTGAGCAGGTCGTCGAGATTGTCGCCGTGGTCGGGCGCGATGGCGATGCCGATGCTGGCGTCGGTCGGGATCTCCTGGCCCTTGCAATCCACCGGCGCGCGCAACGCCTTGAGGATGTTCTCTGCCAGCGCCGTCAGCTCGGCCTGGTCGCTGGTGCCGGCCTTGATGATGGCGAATTCGTCGCCGCCCAGCCGTGCGACCATGTCGTTGCCGCTGACGCAGGCGCGCAGGCGGTTGGCGACCTGGCGGAGCAGCTCGTCACCGACCTCGTGTCCGTGTGAATCGTTGACGCCCTTGAACTCGTCGACGTCGATATAAAGGATGGCGAACGGCTTGTCCTCGCTGAGCGCGGCAATGCGCCGCTCCAGATGCCCGCGCATCAAGACGCGGTTGGGCAGGTCGGTCAAGGCGTCGTAATGCGCCATATGGGCGATGCGCTCGTCGGCGCGGATGCGGGCAGTGACATCCTCGTGGGTCGCGAGCCAGCCACCGGCGGCGGCTGGCTGGTTCTTGACCTCGATCAGACGGCCGTCCGCGGTCTCCACGATGGCGGTCTGGGTACGCCCGACATTGCTCAGGATGTCCTCGCAATAGGACGCCACGTCGCCATGGAACGAGCCGGTATCATGGCGATGCTGGATCACGTCGCGGAACGAGGCGCCGGGCTTCACCACATCAGCGGACAGGCCGTACATCTCGATGTAGCGCCGGTTGCAGACGATCAGCCGCTCGTCCTGGTCGAACATCAAGAGCCCTTGCGTCATCGTGTTCATCGCGGTGTCGAGCCGCTGCTTCTCGAGCGAGAGCTGGTACGTCACCTGGCGGAAGATCAGGAACAGCGTGAGCACCAGGAGGCTGATCGATAGCACGGCGATGGTGACGAAGAATTTCGTTTGCGTGCGCCAGGTCGCGAGCGTCGCGTCCAGCGACTTGGTCGCGACCACGACCAGCGGCTCGCCGGCGAGCAGGCGCGAGGCCACGATGCGGTCCTTGCCGTCGATCGGGCTTGCGAGCTGCGTGGAGACGAAGCTGCGCTCGAACACCGCCATCTGCTCCGGCGTGCCCTTGCGAAAGTTCTGCCCGATCATCGCATCGACACGCGGAATGCGCGCGAGCAATTGTCCGTTCTGGTGGTGCATGGCGATCGAGGATTCCTCGCCGAGCCCGCTCGAGGCGAAGAAGGATTCGAGCTGCTCGGGCGCGATCGCGCGCGAGACCAGCCCGAGGAATTCGCCGTGCGGGCCGGAGACGCGCCGCGCGAACACGATCGCCGGTCCGTTGCCGAGCCGGCCGGGCACGACCTCCACCTCCTCCTGCGCGGCCGGATCGTTCTCGAGGCGGTTGAAATAGCCGCGGTCGGCGATCGAGATGTCGGCGACCGGCCATTGCCGCGACGAGTTGATCAGCATGCCCCTGGAATCGAACACATTGGCGCCGGCGACGTCTGTCCAGCCGCTGGCTTTCGCGCGCAGCACCTCGTGCTCGGCCAGCGTGCCCATCTCACTGCGGAACATCTCGGCGGATTCGATGCCGCGGCTCTCGAGCTCGGCGATGATGCTCTTCTGGAGCACCGCAAAATCCTCGAACTCGCGGTCGAAATGCCGGGCCAGCAGGCGCACGGAGTTTTCAAGGCTGTCGCGGCCGCTCTCGATCGCATTCTGCCGGAAGCGGTCGACGGTGAGCGCGGTGCCGACGGCCGTCGCGGCCATCAGCACGAAGCCGCCGACGATCAGCCACGTCAACGGCGCCCCGCGCCAACGGCGGAGCAACGCGCGGTGTCGCGCGGTCCATCGGATCGATGCGCCCATCCAGCCCTCCCTGGGATGCAAGATGCGGCAAAACCGACAAGACCCGGTTACCAGTGAAGGTTAGGGAAAGATGAATCGGAACGGAATAAGGAGATTGGTTTCCCAACCCAAGTCGTTAGGCGGACTGACGCTTCCTCAACGTCATGGCCGGGCTTGTCCCGGCCAACCACGTCTCTCTCTCCGCGCTGCAAAGAACGTGGATGCCCGGGACAAGCCCGGGCATGACGATCTCGTGCAGGCAGTGAAATCTCACCGCCTGATCTCCCATTTTAGCGCTTCCGCGTTGCCCTTGGCGAACATCTTGGGCACGTCGAAGGTCCCGGTCTTGAGGTCGTAGCGGCACTGCCAGTTGGCGAGACCCTTCGCCGCGACATTCTTCGGATGCTTGTCCATTTCGCCCGACAGCGAGATCAGGAGATAGCGGTTGTCGGGCCAGTCGACGCCGAGCCAGCGATAGGCATCCTCGGTGCCTTGCATCAGATTGGCCGAGATGTGGTAGTCGAGCTTCATGTTCCCAGTGTCGGGGCGGCTGTGGAAATAGGCCCAGGCGAGGTCGCTGAGCGACTTCTTCGTCGCGTTCACGAAGGCGCCGTTCTCGAAATGATAGAGAAACAGATCCTGCTCGCCCGAGCCGGTCTTCTGCATCCGCACCAGCCATTGCGAGTCGCTGGTGAAGCGGAAGCCGGCGCCATAGCCTTGTTCCGGCTTCAGCTCCGTCATCTGGTCGCCGCGTCGCGCCCAGACCTGCCATTTGACGCCGAAAAGATCTTCGCTGTCCTTCATGTACTGCTCGAGCTTGGTGGCGCCGTCGGGCGAGGTGAAGGCGAGGTCGGCGTTGTCGGTGAGGACGAAGCCCGGCGGCGGGCCGGAGGCCGCCAGTGCGGGGGAAGCGGCGAGCGTCAGGGCAAGCGCCAGCCATTGGGCAGTGCGAAAAGATGGGGTCATCGGAAATCCAAAAATATCGCCGCGGCGCGGCCTCGCTGATTTGACGCCGAAGGGGCGGCGCCGGTTCATCCGCGGTGCCTTGGAACGATCGGCGATCATCCCTTCGACCGACTTGCTGCCGCAGCCAAATCGGCGCACCTTGCCGGCCTCGGTTGATTTGCCATCCAAGGTTTTTTCCGATGATCACCGCATCCAAGGCCTTCATTGCTCTTTGCCTACTGGCGCTGGTCGGTACGGCGCTGGTGATCGGCCCGACCGAGCTGCGCCGCCTGCTGCCGGACGGAACCAAGACCGCAATCGCCGCCAAGCCGGAGGCCAAAGTCGAGGCCAAGGCCGACCTCAAGGCCGACCTCAAGCCCGAGCCGAAACCCGAAGAGCCGAAACCGGACCAGCCAAAGCTGGCCGCCGGCGCGCCGCCGACGCCTGCGCCTGAACCGGCGCCGGCGGTGGTCCCGGCGCCCGAGCCCAAGCCCGAGCCCAAGGCAGCCACGCTGGCCGAGACCCAGAAGCAGGCCGCGGCGCTGCCCGAGCTCGCGCCGGTCAAGCCGCCGCCGGCAGTCGCGGACACCGGCCCCCGTTTCGACGTGGCCCGCGTCGGCGATCACGGCGAGGCGGCGGTGATCGCGGGCCAGGCCGCGCCGGGTGCCAAGGTCGAGCTGCTGCGCGACGGCAAGCCGCTCGATACGGTGATTGCGGACGCCTCGGGCCAGTTCGTGATGACCCCGCCGCAGCTTCCCGCCGGCTCCTATGAATTGACGCTGCGGGCGAAGGCGCCGGACGGCACGGTCACGCAGTCCAACCGGACCATGCCGGTGACCATCGCCGAGACGCCGCCGCCGCCCGCGCGCCCGGCCCCGGTCGCAAAGCAGGAGATCAGGCCGGAGCCGAAGCAGGCCGAGAAGGTCGATGACAAATCGGACGTCGTGGCCGCCCTGCCGTCGGCCTCGCCGCGTCTGGCGTCGGTGCCCGACAGGCAAGCCGCCCGGAAACCCAAGGTCATGGCGCGGGCACCCGCCGCCACGACCATTGCATCGGCCTCGCCGGCCGACGCGCTTCACGCCGCACCGGCGGAAGCCGGCGGCAGCCGGGTGATCTCCCGCGGCGACAGCCTGTGGGCGCTCAGCCGGCTCGCCTACGGCGACGGCGCCCGCTACGCCGTCATCTTCAACGCCAACCGCAACAAGATCCACAATCCCAATCTGATCTATCCCGGCCAGACTTTTGTGATGCCGCAAAAAGCGGAGTGAGGGGGCGGTCTTTCCGCTCCCTTTCCCCGCCTGCGCAGGACGATCTCTTACGAGTTCGTCCGCGACGCTTTGCCCTGTGTCCCCCGGGAACAATTGGTTCCCTCGCGCGTCATGTTCCTGCGACGCAGTGCGCGCTTGGGAGGAGGCCGAATTGGTCAAGTCGGCGGTCATGTCGGGACGCATGGGACTGGCGCTGACCGGCGCGACCCTGCTGATTGCGGCCGTGCTGCTGCCTGGGAGAGCCGAGGCCCAATTCGGATTGCGCGGCGGTCCGCTTGGCGTTGCGCGTTTCGCCGTCGGCCACGTGATCGGCATGTCGCGCCTGCGCCATTCCCGCATGGCGGTGCGGGGCGGCCACTACCGCTCCGCTGCCTTGAGGTCGCAAGATCCTCGTCAAGACCCGCGCGGCGCCGAGCGCGGCCAGCCTGCCAATCCTTACGTCCTACGCGCGGCGCTCACGGCGCAAGCTGCGCTTTCGGGCTGGCAGGGCGGCCGCCGTCCGCAAGGCTGGTGGCGTCATCCCGACGGCAGCTATGGCTGGGTCGGCCCGGTGTTCTGGCCGTTCGCGCATGACGATCTCACCAATGCCGTGATCTTCGGCGATGCGACCAGCCTCTCGCTCTATGGTTATGGCGATATCTATGCCGCGATCTTCGCGCCCTATGCGGCGACCGAGCTCGCGGCCTACACGGCAACGCAAGGCCGCCGCGGACGACGCGTCCCGACCGCGGAGAGCCTCTGCGAGGCCAGCGACACCGGCGGCCTGCCCGTCGACCGCATCAACGCGGCCGTCGCACCCAACGGATTGCAGCGTGCAGCGCTCGACGAGCTCGCATCCGCCTGGACCAGTGCGCGCGACACCATTCGCGCGGTCTGCCCGGCGCAGGCGCCCACCACGGCCGCCGAGCGCCTCGGCCTGATGCGCGAGCGCGTTGAGGCCATGATCAAGGCCATCGACGCGGTCGCGCCGCCGCTTTCGAAGTTCACGAGCCTGCTCGACGACGATCAGAAGGCCCGGCTCAATGCCCTCGCCAATGAGCGCCGCGCCGCGCTCGCCTCGATGCAGCGCAAGGATTCGAGCAAGGACGCGCAGGCGGCCGCCGTCTGCAGCGCCGACAGCGATCCCCGCTATGACGAAAAGCTGCAGCGTCAATACGAGCAGCTGGTGCAGCAGCAATGGCCCGCGGGCGACATCGCCACGACGCTCCGCCTCGACGAGGTCGCCCGCGCCCGCTTCGAAGTGCTTGAGGACACCACCTTGCGCACCATGCAGACGCTCAGCGCCTGCCCCGCAGAGGCCGCCGCGACGCCACAAGCGCGCCTCACCGCCGCAAAGGCGCGGCTGCAGACGATGCTTGCCGCCGTGAACGGCGTCGCTGACGCGCTCGACGATTTCGAGGCGGACTTGAGCGACGAGCAGAAGGCGGGGTTCGAGGCGATCGGGCCGAAGCGGGGGGCGTGATCACCCGCACGCCCAGTCGAACTTCATCTCCTTGACACAACCGTGGTCGCGGGCATGGTGGACCGGACGCTCCCCCTTGCAACTCATTGATCCTGCAGACCCCGTCTACTGTGCATGGGGTTGTTTTTCAGTTTTTTGCTGGGCCGCTCACCCGCGCCGACGCACGGCCGACGCATCCACCACGTTCTCCACCTCCTCGCGCCAGCTCAAGATCTCCATCGCCAGCACAGGGTGATTGAACCCCTTGAGCTGGAGATCGTCGAGCGGCTGCGCTTCCACCCATGGCTCGACCATGCCGTAGACGCGGCGGCTGACCACGATCTGGTTGGGCTTGGCCTCGCCGCACAGGCGCGAGGCGAGATTGGTGACGCTGCCGATCGCGGCATATTCCAGCCGCTGCTCGAAGCCGACCTGGCCGAGCGTGGCATAGCCGAGCGCGATGCCGATGCCGAACCCCAGACTATGCCCGCGGTTGCGCCAGCGCTCGGTCAAGGGGCCGATGGTGTCGCGCATCTCCACCGCCATCTTCACGGCGCGCCTGGTGTGGTCCTCGAACTGGATCGGCGCGTTGAACAGGATCATCACGCCGTCGCCGGCATATTTGTCGAGCGTGCCCTCGTATTTGAAGATCAGCTCGCCGAGCGCTTTGTGATATTCGCGCAGCACGTTCATCGCTTCTTCCGGCTCGGTCGCTTCCGTGAACGCGGTGAAGCCGCGCAGGTCGCAGAACACCACCGTCACCTCGCGGCGCTGGCTGGTGAGCAGTCCTTCGGAGCTGTCGGAGGAGGCGATCAGCTGTGCGACCTGCGGTGCCAGGAAGCGCTCGAGCTTGCGGATGCGCTCGATCTCGCCGAGCTGGGTCTTGACCCGCTCCTCCAGCGACTTGTTCCAGTCCTTGAGCTGCTCGGTCTGCATCCGCAGCTTGTCGGCCTGGGCGCGCACGGTCTCGTTCGCGGCCTCCAGCTCGCGGCCCTTGTGATCGACCTCGGTGAACAGGCGCGCATTGCGCATCGCCAGCACCGCCTGGTTGGCGAAGGTGCGCATCAGGCCGATGATGCTGGGAGCGAACTCGCCACCGGCGCGGCGCAGCACCACCAGCGAGCCGAGCGTGCCCTGCTGATCGACCAGCGGCACCACCAGCACCGAGTGGAAGCCGGCCGCGAGGGCGGCCTCGCGCAGCGGCTGCTCGGCGGCCTGATCGAGATCGGCAAACGCGATCGGCTCGCAGCTCTTGGCGGCATCGCTCAGGATGTTCTCGCCTTCGTCGATGGTGACATGGGCGCCGTCGGCGGATTTGCCGATGCCGCCGGCCTCGACCAGGTTGAAGCGGCGCCGTCCGGCGTCGAAGCCGTAGATCAGCACCGCATCGGCATGGGTGATCTCGATCGCGCGCGCGGCGATGGTCGGCAGCACGGCGTTGAGATCGAGCGAGGCGGCGAGCGCGCGGCCGACTTCCTCCAGCACCTTCAGCTCGTTGATCGACTGCGCCAGATCGCGGGTGCGCTCCTCGACTTTGGTCTCCAGATTCGAATAGGTCTCCTGGATCTGATCGGCCATGCGGTTGAACTGACTGGCGAGGTCTTCCAGCTCGTCCGAGGTGTGGACGTCGATGCGATGGCTGAAATCGCCCTCGCCGAGCTTGTGCGCGCCGTCGCGCAGCGCCGTGATCGGGATGATCATGCGGCGGGCGAGCAGCGTGCCGGCGAGGATCGCGACCATCAGGCCCATGCCGATCAGCAGCGCGATACGCACCAGCTGGTCGCGGATCGGCATCAGGGCCTGCGCGGCCGGCTGTTCGAACAGCACGCTCCAGCCGAGCTTCGGCACCGTGCTCGCGGCGCTCATCACCGAATGGCCGTTGAAGTCGGTGCCCGAACTATCGGTCTCGTGGCCGGGCGCGATCGCGGCCGCAACCTGCGGCAGCTTCGACAAATCCTTGCCGACCTCGGGCCCCTTCGACGACGTCGCCAGCACGCGGCCGCGCGGATCGACCACATAGGCAAACGCCGCTTTGCCGACCTGGGTGTCGGACAGGAAGTCGGAGAGAAAGCTGAGATCGATCTCGGCCACGGTGACGCCGGCATTGAAGCCGGAATGCGCCACCGAGATCGACATCAAGGGCGTGCCGTCGGCGAACCAGGCCGGCGCATAGCTGATGCCGCGGGCGACGGTCTCGGTGAAGCGTGCGTCGCGGGAGAGGTCGGCATTGCTGCCGGTCGTGGTCGACTGGCGCGAGACCCGCAGCACCTCGCGGCCGTCGCCGTTGAGCTGGAACAGCTGGTTGACGACCGCGACCTGGTGCAGCAGCGACGCATAATCGGCACGGCGCTTCTCGAGAGTGTCCTGGCTCGCCCGCGTCACCCAGCTGATCTGGCGATCGAGCTCCGAGATCGACTGCTCGATGTGTCGGGCAGCGCTTTGCGCCTTGTCCTCCAGGCCGTCGGTCAGCTGCGTCCTTGTGGCGCGGTAGGAGATCCAGGTCTCCATCGCGCCGTTGACGGCGAGCACGAACACGACGAGGCCGACGAGGGAGACGACGTATTTGGCGAACAGGCCCTCGCGCAGAAACCGTGTCTTGTCGTCCGCTCCTGCCATCCCGATCCTCTCGCGCCGCCATCGACGCCGGCGCTACGGGCCGTCAGCCCATGCGGGGCCGTTCTATCACAATTTGGGCCAAAGGACCGCCGCGCGGCCGGGGACCGGCCGGCGTGGTTACCCCCTGTGGATGCCGGGGCGGATCGAAGCATGGTGAATTGCCGCAGGCCTCATCCGTTCGGAGGAAGCCGGGGGCAGGGAGGCTGGGTTAAGGGATTGCCGTGGAGTCCAGCCCGCCAATCACCGGTTAAACAGTTGCCGCAGCACGTCGTTCATGGGCTGACTGTCCTGCTGGGCGGCCGGCGGGTCGTCCAGAGCCGGGGCCGCGGGCGAAGCCTGCGGTGCCGGTGTGGAGGATGGTGCCGGCAGGCTGCGGCTGCGGCCACTGCCTGGCGCGGTGCCAGTGCTGCTTCCCGCGCCACTGGACAAGCCCTGCTGAATCAAATTGCCGATCGCCTCCCCCAGCGGGCCGCCGAGCAGATTGTTCTGGCCCGGCTGCGGGGCTTGCGGATTGGCGTTGCCGGCCGCATTGCCGCTGCCCGGCGCATTGGCTCCGCCGAGACCAAGATTACTGCCAAGGCTGCCCAGAATATTGCCGAGCCCGGCGCCGTCAGGACCGAACAGGCCCTTGCCCATCTCGCGCAGCCTGGCATAGGCGGCGTCCGGATTGTCCAGCATGCCGGCCATATCAGGGTAGATCCGCGGCTGCGACCAGGAGCCCTGGATCATCACGGGAATGCCGAAGCCGATCGGTTCATTGGCGCGGCCCTGACCTTCGGTCGTCATCACCAGCTTCGGCTCGACGCGAAAACCCATCATCTTGGTGTCGAGCGCGATGGTGCCGGCGCCGGTGACGCGCACCAGCGGCCCGATCAGATTGAGATCGGTCGTCACGGCCTGACCCTTGTCGATGCGGAACGAGGCCGAGAGCTGCGACAGGTCCGTGCTTTGCTCCTGACCGGCACCCTGGTTGTCCTGCCAGCCGGACAGCGTGCTCGTCGTCAGCGAGCGGATCATCTGCGCGACGTTGATGCCGCGGATGGCGCCGTCCTGGAAATTGGCGAAGGCCGTGCCCTGCATGTTCGCCATCAGTGCGCGCTGGCTGGTGCCGGCGCTGCGCAGAGCGAGCTTGGCCTGCAGCCTGCCGTCGATGCGGTCGAATTCGGCAAGGCTCTGAAGCATCGGCAGCGCCCGCACGCCGACGAGATCGGAGTGCATGGCAAAGCTCGGTGCGCCGGTGGTCGCATCCAGGATCACCTCGCCCGAGACCTGGCCGCCATAGGCACCGAGATTGGCGGTGCCGGCCTTGAGCACGCCGCCCGCGAGCTTTGCATCGAGCGCCAGCGGCGTGATGCGCGCATCGCCGATCACCGCCTCGTTCGCGGAGATCCGCAACTGCGCATCGACATAATTGAGCCCGGAGACGTCGATCGGCGCATTGCTCCAGGGCTGCCCGGGTGCATCCTGCGGCGATTTCGCCAGCGGGATCGCCAGTCGCTGGAAGTCGAGATCGACCTTGACCAGTGGCTTGCTCGCGATGTCGACCGAGGCCCAGCCGTTGAACGCGCCGTCGCCGAGCTTGCCGTTGACGCCGTTGATCATCACGACGTCGCCGCTCAGCCGCATCTCGGCATGACCGGTGAGTTGCGACTTGAGGACGTCGGGCATGTCGATGGCGAAATCCACCGGGATCGTCGGCCGGTCGGCCGGCGGCGCCGGCGCGGTCGCCTTGATGTCGAACTTGGTCGGGTGGTCGCCGACGCGCGCGGTGCCGGTGACATCGACCTTGCGGTCGCGGCCAACCATCGCGTCGGCGTTGATGGCGCTGATGCGGCCCTCGACACGATCACGCATGCGGGAGAATGCGACTTCGCCGTCGGTGACCTTGACGCGGTCGATGGACGCGCCGCCCGTATCGAGCGGGAGCGGCTTCGAGGCTCCCGCATTCGGCAGGCGCTCGCGCAGCAGCGGCTGGTAGAGCACGGGGTGGGTGACGATGAGCTCGCTGATCTCGGGGCGGCCCGACCACAGGCTGGAGAGCGACATGTCGGCTTGCACGCTGTCGACCGTCAGGCGCGTGATGCCGCTGCGATCTCGGGGGTCGGCGAGCGTGAGATCGTTCAGGGTGACGTTCAGCGTCGGCCACAGGCTGATCTTCGTGGTGCCGTCGATCGACAGCCGGTAGCCGGTCGCGCTCTCGACGCGCGAGGCGATCGTCGTGGTCAGGAAACCGGATGGGATCCCGACCACCAGCAGGGTTGCGATCAGGATGATGACGGCGGCCAAAGCCACGCCGGCGAATTTCACTGCTCTCATGTCGACTTTCCAACGGCGGACAATCGGCGTCGCATCCCGCCGGCTGCCCGCCCTTCACGCCCGAGTTTATCCCCGGACAGGAAGCGGCTCCAAGCGGGTAAAAATAGTCAGGGGGTGCTGCAAAGTTATGTGACTTATGACACACTTCTCCGACGCGGTTTTACGCGATCCTGACGGTGATGGTTCCAAGCGATTTGCCGAGACAACTGACAAGACGACGACCAGGATGTTCACAAGGACATTGAAATGAGCAAGCAGGCCGAATTTGCGGTCATTCTGAAGATGAACGCAATGTTCGCGGATCTCGGTGCAGACGAGCTCCAGCGACTGTCCAATCTCTGTCACACCCAACATCTGGGGAATGGCGAGTTGCTGTTCCAAAAAGGTGATCCCGGGGACGCGCTGTTCGGCGTGCGCCGCGGCCAGGTCCGCATCGAGACCGGCGCCTCCGACGGCAGCCGGCTGACGCTGAACTTCATGGGCCCGGGCGACCTGTTCGGCGAGGTCGCGGTGCTGGACGGCCAGAATCGCACCGCGGATGCGACCGCGGGCGAGGCCAGCGAATTGTTCGTGCTGCGGCGCGAAGATTTTCTCAGCTTCCTCGAACGCGAGCCGAAGGTCGCGATCAAGATCATCGCGCTGCTGTGCCAGCGCATCCGCTGGCAGAGCGAGCGGATGGAAGAATCCATGCTGCAGCCGCTGCCGGTGCGGCTGGCGCGGCGGCTCTGCGCACTCGCCGCCGATTTCGGCTCCGAGGTGCATATCTCGCAAGAGCAGCTCGGCGTGTTCGTCGGCGCCGCCCGCGAAAGCGTCAACCGTCAGCTCCAGGCCTGGCGCAAGGAGGCGATCCTCGATCTGCAGCGCGGCCGCATCCTGCTGCGGAACATGACCAGGCTGACGGCGATCGCGCGGAACGAGTGAAGTCGCTAGCTCCGTACCTCGTAGCGAAGAACGTCTTCCGCGATGTCAGGCTCATGGGCGGCGTATCGTGCAGGCACGTCCGGCGCTTCTGGCATCGCGATTACTCCGCCGCCGGATGCACGATGGTCTTCGGCGCTGGTCCCGCTTCCGCCGGCGCAGCTCCACGATGGCGGGCGACCTCGGCGTCCTCGCTGTGCACGATCAGTCGCTTGGCGAAGCGCCAGATCAGGGCGCCGAAATCGTCCATCACCATGAACATCGCGGGCACGAACACCAGCGACAGGATGGTCGAGAAGATCAGGCCGCCGATCACCGCGAGCGCCATCGGCGAGCGGAACTCGCCGCCGGCGCCGACCGCGAGCGCGCTCGGCATCATGCCCGCGGCCATCGCGATCGTGGTCATCACGATCGGGCGGGCGCGCTTCATGCCGGCGTCGATCATGGCCTCGTCGCGCGGCTTGCCGGCGTGAATGGCTTCGATCGCGAACTCCACCAGCATGATCGCGTTCTTGGTGACGATGCCCATCAGCATCAAGATGCCGATCCACACCGGTGTGGTGAGCTGCTTGCCGGTGAGGAGCAGGGCCGCGATGGCGCCGCCGATCGAGAGCGGCAGCGAGAACAGGATGGTGATCGGCTGCAGGAAGGTGCCGAACAGCAGCACCAGCACGGCGTAGACCATCATCAGGCCGGCCGTGATCGCGGTGGCGAAGCCGTCGGACAGTTCGTTCAAGCTCTCGGCGTCGCCGGAGGGCGAGACCTTCACGCCCTTCGGCCGGCTCTTCATCACCGGCAGGTCGTAGATCTTCTTGGTGGCATCGCCCAGCGCGGCCGAACCGACGAGGTCGGCGGCGACGGTCGCCTGCCGCTCGCGGTCGTAGCGGTTGATGCTGGTCGGACCCTGGTCGAGCTTGACGTCGGCGATGACCGAGAGCGGCACGCCGCCCTTCTCGCCGTGCTCGCCGAGCGGCACGCGCAATTGTTCCAGCGTCTTCAGATTGCCGCGGGCGGCATCCTCGAGCTGCACGCGGATCGGCACCAATCGATCGCCGACGTCGAATTTGGCGAGCGCGGGCCCGACATCGCCGATGGTGGCGACGCGGATGGTCTGCGACAGGCTTTCGGTCGAGACGCCGAGCCGCGCGGCGAGATCCGCGCGCGGTTCGACGCGCAGCTCGGGCCGCTCCAGCGTGGTTTCCGAGATCACGTTGGAGATGGTCGGAATCCGCTTCATCTGCGTCGCGAGCTCACTCGCGAAATTGTTGACGATGTTGGCGTCGACGCCGGTCACGACCAGCGAGATCGCGCGCAGGCCGTTCTCGTCGAGGAACCAGAAGCGAATGTCGGGAATGTTCTCCAGTTCCTGGCTGATCGAGAACTCGAGCTCGCGCTGGGTGATGTCGCGGGCATTCTTGGGCGTGTAATTGATGATCAGGGACGCGCGCCGCACTTCCTGCGTGCCCGGCGGGACGCGCCCGCCGTCGACGAAGATGCTCTTCACCTCGGGTCGTTTGCGCAGGCGCGCAACGATGTCCTCGGTGACCTTTTCAGTGTAGGCGAGCTGGGTGCCCGGCGGCAGCTCGAGGGCGAGCAGCGAGCGCGCGCTGTCCTGCGCCGGCAGGAATCCCTGCGGCAGCAGCGTGATGCTCCAGATCGAGGCGGCGAAGATGCCGAAGCCGATCAGCACCGTGATGAAATAGTGCTTCACCGACCAGGCTACGATGCCGTGATAGGACCGCAAGATGCGTCCGGGCGGCGGCTCCTCGTGATGGCCGTGCTTGAGGAAGTAGGCGGCGAGCACCGGCGTGACGAAGCGCGCGGCGAGCAGCGAGAAGAACACCTGCACCGAGACGGTGATGCCGAATTGCTTGAAGAACTGTCCGGCGATGCCCGACATGAAGCTTGCGGGCGCGAAGATCGCGATGATGGTCAGCGAGATCGCGATCACCGCGAGGCCGATCTCGTCGGCGGCCTCGAGCGCGGCGCGATAGGGCGATTTGCCCATGTTCATGTGCCGAACGATGTTCTCGATCTCGACGATGGCGTCGTCGACCAAGATACCCGTCGACAGCGTGATGGCGAGGAAGCTGACGAGGTTGAGCGAGAAGCCGAGCAGATCCATCGCCCAGAACGCCGGGAAAATCGACAGCGGCAGCGAGATCGCGGCAATGATGGTGGCGCGCAGGTCCCGCAGGAACAGCAGCACGATGACGACGGCGAGGATGGCGCCCTCGAACAGGGTCGAGATCGCCGCGTGGTAATTGCCGTTGGTGTATTCGACCGAGGTGTCGATCACCTTCAGGTCGACGTCGGGATAGGCGGCCTTGAGCGCGTCGATGCGCTTCTGGACGGCCTCGGCCACCTTCACGTCGCTGGCGCCCTTGGAGCGCTTGATGCCGAGCGCGACGATCGGCTCGCCGTTGAAGCGGGCGAAGGTGCGGCGGTCGGCGATGGTGTCGGTGACGGTGCCGAGATCGTCGAGCCGGACCTCGCCGCCGCCGAACAGCGGGATCATGGTGCCGGCAAGGTCGCCCAGCGTCTTGGCGCCCGCGAGCGTGCGGATCGCCTGGTCGTTCTTGCCGATCTCGGCGCGGCCGCCGGCGACGTCGACATTGGTGCCGCGCAGGCTCTGGCTGACATTGACGGCGGTCAGGCCCATGGCCTGCAAACGGTCCGGGTCGAGCGAGACCAGGATCTCGCGCTCGACACCGCCGATGCGTTCGACCTGGGCAACGCCGCGCACGCCTTGCAGCGCGCGCTTGACCACGTCGTCGACGAAATAGGAGAGCTGCTCCGGCGTCTTGCCGGGCGAGATTGCGGCATAGGTGACGATCGGCAGGCCGATCACGTCGACGCGCTGGATCAGCGGCTCGGTGACGTTCTGCGGCAGGTTGGAGCGCACGCGCGTCACCGCGTCCTTGACGTCGTTCAGGGCGCGGTCGGTGTTGGTCTCCAGCGCAAACTGGATCGTGGTGACCGACACGCCGTCGGTGATTGAGGAGGTGATGTGCCGCACGCCCTCGACGCCGGAGACGGCGTCCTCGACCGTCTTGGTGACCTGGGATTCGAGCTCGGCGGGTGCCGCGCCGAATTGCGAGACCACGACCGAGATCACGGGAATGTCGGCCGACGGCAGCCGGGTCACTGCGAGCTTGGTGAAGGAGACCCAGCCGAGGATCAGCAGAATGATCGAGAAGACGACCGACGGCAGCGGATGACGGATCGACCAAGCAGAGATATTGAGAGCCATCAGCGTACCCGCGTGCGATCGAGTTCATCGGCGAACATGGTCTTGATCTGGTCGCCGTCATGGAGCGAAGAGCCGGCATCGGCGACGACGATTTCGCCGACCTCGAGCCCTTCCAGGATTTCCGTCGCGCTGTCGGACGACAGTCCGACCCGCACCTTACGCGTCTCGATCGTGTTGCCCTTGACGACCTGAATGGTGAGATGGTCGATCGCGGTCTTGGGGATCGAGACGCCGCAGCTTCGCTTGGCGTCGATCGAGGCGCGCGCGAACACGCCGACCTTCAGCGAGGGATTGTTGGTGACGCTGATGCGGACGCGGCCGAGCTGCGTGGCGCGGTCGATCTCGGGCGCGACCAGCCGGACCCGGCCGATCAAATCGGGCGCGTCATCGCGGCTGATGCGCACGGTGGCGCCGGAATTGAGCTTGGGCATGTGCACCGCCGGGACCTGAGCATCGAGCTCGATCTCGTTGTTGACCGCGATGCGGAACATCGGACCGGCCTGCGGCGAGGCCGGCGCGCCGACGATGGTGCGGACTTCGGTGACGAGGCCCGGCGCAGGTGCCTTCAGCGAAATCGGACCTTGCGGGCCCGGTCGCTGCGGCTGGCCCGGGATCTGCGGCGGCGCGGTCAGGCGCGCCAGCTCCTGGTTGTCGGCGACGACCGCGCCCTCGGCGACCAGGAGGTCGGTGACCTTGGAGCCTTCCTGGTCGGCGATGACCACGGCCTCGCGACGCGGCACGAAGAAGCCCGTCACGCGCACGAGGTCGGAGAAGCAGGCATTGGTCGACTTCGTCACGATGACGAGCGCCTCGCTTTGCGTCTCCTTCGGCTCGGGGCGCTTGCGATGCTCGAACAGATAATAGCCGACGCCAAGTGCGACCACGAACAGCACGGTTCCGGCAGGCTTGAGATATTCGGAGAGATTCATCGCCGGATCATCCTGGCCTGGCTCAC
Organism: Bradyrhizobium sp. UNPA324; assembly: GCF_006658635.1. Taxonomy (NCBI): domain Bacteria; kingdom Pseudomonadati; phylum Pseudomonadota; class Alphaproteobacteria; order Hyphomicrobiales; family Nitrobacteraceae; genus Bradyrhizobium; species Bradyrhizobium sp. UNPA324. The sequence continues at coordinate 6,848,128 of NZ_LFJD01000004.1, read as the reverse complement.
GGCCGTCCGCGCGAGGCCCATGAAACGCGTTTCCCTGAAACAAAGCGGCGTCCCGCAAGGCTGCGGGACGCGCTTTAGGAGCGAGACTTTACACCACATCACGACTGGTCATTTCAAAGGATTACGTCGTGCTCACTTCGCTGCGGTGGTCTTGTTTTCCATATTGACGACCTGCACGCGGCGGTTGACCTCCGCCATCGGCTGGCTCGGATTCTTCAGCTTGCTCTTGCCGTAACCGACGGTGACGAGGTCGGTCGCGGAGATGCTGTACTTGTCGACGAGGTAGCGCTTGATCGCGTCCGCGCGACGTTCCGACAGGTCCTGATTGTAGGCTTCGCCGCCGGCGGCGTCGGTATGACCGGCAACCACGAAGGTGGAGCCCTTCAGGTCGGGGCTGGTCAGCGCCCGACCGAGCGCCTGCACGGATGGCATCGACCTGGCGCTGATATTGGCGGAATTGTAGTCGAACGTGATTTCGAGATCGATGTTCGGCTTGTCCTTGGCGACTGACGCGATCTCCTCGCGCTCGGTCGACGACAGCGAACGCGTCGAGCGGCCGCGCACCGACTGGATCAGCTTGGTCTCCGTCGCGTTCGGCGCGGGATCGGCCTGCGGGGCGATCGAGAGGCCGCGGGTCAGAGGCTTCTTCGGCGCCGGTGCCAGTGCGCGGACGATGTCGTCCTCGGTGACGTTCTTGCTGTTGCCGTCGTCGCCGGCGAATGCGGGCGAGGCCGGCAGCGACAGGACGGCGCCAAGAGTGATGATGGACAGGATCGCGGTCAGTCCCTTTGCAGCCAATCTCATAGCCAGTCCCTCCTGCGCAGTCAGCTCGCGCGCTTCCAAATTCCAGCAACGGGCCTCGGAAAAGACCTGTTGCGGCATCCGCCCATTAGTCTTCCTTGGGCTGTTCAAGGTTCGAGGCTTCGACCGCCTCAACCCAAAAAATACTAGCGCACTCCGTAGCTTGCGAATTCCTGAACGATGTTCGGATCCATCGCCTTGGCGTTGGCGATATCGAGCGCGCCTTCCTGCGTGGAGCCGTTGCGCTGCTTGGCGAGGCCGCGTCCGTAGAGCGAGGAGGTCAGGCGCGGGTTGATCTTCAGGGCCGCATCGAAATCGGCGATGGCGTTCTTGACCGCGCCCGACTTGAGGTTGACGAGCCCGCGGCTGTCCAGCGCGTCGACGAAGTTCGGCCGCAGCCGCAGCGCCTCGTTGCAATCCTTCAATGCGCCCTGGAGGTCGCCGACCACGGTGCGGGTCCAGCAACGGTTGTTCAGCGCCTCGACATCCTTGGCGTTGATCCGGAGCGTGTCGTCGAAATCCTTGATGGCGAGGTTGTAGGCGCCTTTGCTGGCATAGACCTGGCCGCGCCGGTACAGCGCATTCACGTCATCCGGATTGGCCGCAATCTTGGAGGTCAGGCTCTTGATCGTGGGATCGTCGGCCAGGGCCGCTGCACTCGGCCCGCTGTCCGTGCTCGGTGCCGGAGCGGTATCGATCGGTTTCACCGGCGCGGGCGGTGGCGGCAATGCAGCCTCGACCTGCGGCTTCGGCGTGGGGGCCGGCGCGGGCGCAGGTGGAGGCGCAGGCGCCGCGGCGGTGTCGACCGGCTTCGGCGGCGGAGGCGGTGTCGGTGGCGCGGGCGGTGCCGGAGGCGGGTTGTTGGCGACGACCGGCGGCGGCGCGGGAGGCGCAGGCGACGTCGCCGGTGCCGGACGCGATCCGCCGGCTCCCGGGCTGAACGAGAAATCTTCGGCCAATGAAGAGGATATCCACGGCACCTGCTCGCCGCGCGAAGCCCTTGTCACGCCCATCTTGGTGCGGTTCAGCGTCTCCTCGGCCATCAGGTCGGGGACGCGGATTTCCTTCAGAAGCTCCTGGACGAACAGGCTGTGATCGCCGCCGGCGTCCGAGACCACCGAGGCCAGCGCCGCTGAATACACCACCAAGGTGCCGTTCGGCGCGATGACCGGAGTCAGGCCGGCCGAGAAGCTGCGGAACCGGCGCTCGAACGGATTGCGCCTGCTCGCGTCGATCAGTGCGATCTTGACGCCGGCGCCGCGGGTGTTGAGCTCGCCGAGGACGGTCTCGAGGCTGAAACCGTCGCGGCGCACGTCGGATTCCGTCCAGATCTGCGCATCGATCGGCAGCATGTAGCTCTGGCGCGCCGACTGGATGCCGAAGCCGCTGAAGAACACCAGCGCCACCGATCCCGGCTTGATCTTGCCGTAGAGCTTGTCGAAGGCGCGGCGCATGCCGTCGCCGGTCAGGTTCTCGCCGATCTCGACCGCAAAGCCGTCGCGCTTGAGCTCGTCGGCAACGTCACGCGCATCGTTGATCGGTTCCTTCAGCGGGGCATCCGCATCCGGATATTTGGCATTGCCGATGACCAGCGCAACCCGGTCACCGGCCGCAAGCGAGGGGGCAGTCGGGACGAGCGAGAGGAGCAAGGGCAGAAGAAGAAAGAAGCGAATTTTCATAATCAGCGCGGTCCAGCCAAAAAGGCGCCGTTCCAGCTTGCGCCGCGGCGACCTTAACTTACGCGTCCCGCATTATCAAACCGGGGACGGGGGGCGTCAACCGCTTGGAGATACGGCGTTATCGCGACGATTGACCGCAACGCCTGGGCGCGCCGCAAGAGGAATAAGCAGGTTGTCATGGCTGTGCTCGACGCGATCCGGCTCGATCCTATCGGCGGTACGTTAGGGCAAATACGGCGACGAAAATGTGATGGGTCTCACATTGAAGCGCCGCCTCTGCCGCCCCGCGCGCTGTTTGACCTTTGCGGCGGACAATGGCTTGTTGCACAGGATCGTCCCGGAAGGTCCACTCAGAAAAGCAAAGCAAAAACCATGGGAAACGCCTACGAGATCTACGCCCTGCGCTATGCGACGATGTCGCCGCGTACTCCCAGCATGAACTTCCTGGCTCCCGATCCGCATGACAGCGCGGCGCAGGACCTCGACTATTTCGTCTGGTTGATTCGCGGGGGCGGCCGCGACATTCTGGTCGACACCGGCTTCAATGCCGAGGAGGCCAGCGCGCGGGCACGCAAGCTGGCGCTCAATCCGGTCGATGCGCTGGAGCGTTTTGGCGTCGCGGCGCCCGCCATTCGCGACGTCGTCGTGACGCATCTGCACTACGACCATGCCGGCAATCTCGATCGTTTCCCGAATGCGCGCTTCCATCTCCAGGAGCGCGAGATGGCCTACGCCACGGGGCGCTGCATGTGCAACGGCCTGTTGCGTCATCCGTTCTCGGTCGAACACGTCACGCAGATGGTGCGCCATGTCTATGGCGAGCGCGTCAATTTCTATTCGGGCGACGGCGAGATCGCGCCCGGCGTCACCGTGCACCGTGTCGGCGGCCATTCCGACGGCTTGCAGGTGGTCAAGGTCGAAACCGCGCGTGGCCCGGTGGTGCTGGCGTCCGATGCCGCGCATTACTACGCCAATCTGCAGCGCCGGAGCCCGTTCCCGATCGTCTACAATATCGGCGACATGGCGGCAGGTTGGGAGACGATCGAGCGCCTCGCCGGTCATCCTGACCGATTCATCCCCGGCCACGATCCGATCGTGACGGAGATCTATCCGCGTGCCAGCGACAAGGTCGACGCCTTCGCGCTGCATCTGCCGCCATCACGGTCGTTCGCGAAATAGCGTAAGCGGACCCTCATGCTGAGGAGCGCGCTCTTGCGCGCGTCTCGAAGGATGAAGGCCGGGATGTCGCACCAGGGCCTTCATGGTTCTTGCGGAGACGCGAAGCTTCGATTGCAAGACGGCGCCTGCGCACCTCTCCGGTCAACTCGGGCGCGTGCTTATAAATCCCAGATGCCGGCTTTCGAAGGGCGAGCCGACGGGGGACCGTCGTCGCCCCGACCGCCGCTTTCGACCCCTTGCGGAAGTCGGGCTACCAGAATCACTGCGGTGCACAACATCCCGATCGTCGGCGGCAGAGGTAAGGTTAGCTTCCCAAGGAGGCGTCCCATGATGAGATCGCTTTGATCTCTGTCAATAATTGCGAGCGGATTTCATGCGATGTTTTAAGCCATCTCGGGTGCGACTATGACGACTGTCCGTGATATCCTAGGAGATAAGGGCCATCGGGTATGGTCTGTCCGTCCCGGCGACAAAGTCTACGACGCAATTAGGATGATGGCCGACAAAGACGTCGGCTCGTTGGTCGTGCTGGACGGCAGCAAAATAGTCGGCATCGTCACGGAACGCCACTACGCTCGCAACGTGTTCTTGAAGGGGCGTGCGTCGCCACAGACGCGAGTCGACGACATCATGGAACGCACCGTCGTATGCGTTGGGCCCGACCAATCAATCGAGGAATGCATGGCGCTCATGACCACGAAGCGCCTGCGTCATCTGCCGGTGACCGAAAATGGCGCGCTGCTCGGCATCGTTTCGATTGGTGACCTGGTCAAGAGCATCATCAGTGATCGGGAATTCGTGATCGAGCAGTTGGAGCACTACATCAGCGGCAGTGCGCGATGATCTTCGGCTGAATCCTCAAAACTCTTCAGGGAGTGAGGATTATGCATATGTATGAAACGACGACTGGGATCCGTCGCAAAGATCCAGGCTACACGGGTTTATTCGCCATCATATGCCTGTTCGCATCGATGTGCTTGGCGTGGGCAATGATGAGAACAAGTCTTGTGAAACAAGCCTTGAAATGATGAATTCGCCACCTGTAACAACCGGAACTTCGAACGCATCGGTCAACACCGCCGCGAAGCCCTGAGCACCGAGATCGCCAGCCAAAGAGCGTCTAGCGTCAAAGCAATTCCACTGTCTGGGTGATACGTCACGGGTTGTCGCGTCGCTTGTATGGGAGTGCCAATCGTGACCCATATTCCTTCAGATTCTGCAGAATGGTTGCCTGTCTCAATGCCGCCACCTGACGGACAAGACCTCGAAGTCTGTGTGATAGACTACGATGAAATCATTGTTCCGCTACCGTACCCGTGCCGCAGACTCGGGGCCGACTTGGTCGATGTTTCCAACAGAACGCGCATCGACATTCAGCCGACCCATTGGCGCAAATGGACTGAGCATCACGCTAAGGGCGTTTGAGGCTCGTCTTGTCGGAACAGCAGACGCGCCGTGAATCGTTGCTGCCGCGCGCTGACGAAGTGATCAATAAGTCTAGTCCGAATCTGGCCCTTAGCTGAATAAAGTTGGGCCGATTTGGATGTCTGCCATTGGCAGTAGACCTGACGGGGGCCGTACTCGCTCCAGCCGCTGCTTTAGACCCAAGGTGCATTCAACGTCTGGAGTGATTTCCAGCCTCTGTCCGATCTTCGGATGCTAGCCGGGGAAGTCGCGGAACTCCTTGACGAGATTAAACGGAATTTTCCACCCGGCGCCTCCGTCGCGCATCAGCATCTTGATGTCTTCCGCCCTGTTTTCCTTTCCGGTCTTCGGATCGGTCTCCAGTGTGTGGCCGTTGCTGTCCCAAGGTTTGGTCGCGCTCTTCGAGTAGGAGCCGAGAAAATGCCCGGCTTCATGGGCAGACGTGTTAGGCCCGCGTTGCGAGCTGATAAAGGCAAGGTCCAGCGATCGAGCAAACGAGCCATTGGGGAAGGAGCCATTGGACCGAAGCTTATCGACACAGAAAATGGTTAGGTGGGCGCCCTGAACTTTGTGTTTGGCGAAGAAGCTCTTCAGTTTTTCGACATCGACCACATCGGGAAAGGTCGCAAGACTCGCATCCTTCATGCCGGTCGCGTTGGCGAGCTCCTGTTTGACGGCGGCCTGTGTGTCGTCGATGAAGAGCCAGTCGCTTGGCACCCGCTCGAAGCGGATGTTGGCCTGCGGCTTCCATATATTGTTCATCGTCAGCAGTTCATCTTGCTCGCTGCAGGGTTTCTTGGCGTGAAACGTCGGAGCGCCGCCACTCCCCGGAATCATGACGTTGCGGAACGCCACCTTGATCTTGATCTCCGGCAGCACGACGACATGGAGCTTGGCTTCGATCTTCCGGCCGGCCGACCGGGCCACCACCTCCAGACCGGGAAAGCCAATCGGCTTGATCCGGCCATTGATTTCGAAAAACCGTGCATCGCCATTGAAGGTGGCGGGAAGTGACGCCGCCCTGAGCTGCGGATCGATGTCGGGTGCGGAGAAGGTGTCTCTGGCCTGCATGACGCGTCTAAGAGTATCGGCGCCATCGATCTCCTTGATCCCGAGGGCATGGGCGCTGGGATCGACTTTGAGTTTTCTTCCGGGATCGATCAGCGCCACGATGTTGGAGCCGCCGAACGGTACCACCATGCCTGGCGGGCTGCGGCGCTCATCGATCCCGGAGCGGCGGAAAACCTCTTGGAAAGCGGCCATGTCCGGTTCTCCTGTTCCAGTTCGGACCGTCAACGCGAAATTTTGAACCTTCAGGCGGTCGCTGCGCGGCTGGCGGATGGTTTCCCCGGGCGTGCCGATCCTCGGCCATGATGCCGGCATTCATGAAGCCGACGCGGGTCGAGACATCGGCGGAGGAGGCCATCTCGTGCGTGACCAGCATCGTCATGCCTTCGGCGCTTCTGGCCCCGGTCACCCCTTGGCAGCAACGTACCCATAGAAATTCATAAGAAAGTCCCCAACGGCGAGGGGCTTGACGGCACCGGTCTTTTCCTGCGGATGCGGTATCAAATAGTCTCCATCGCCATACGAGAAGACCTTCGCTTTCACGTATCCGTTCATCACTTGTATCTTCTCGCGCAGCACGACCCAGTGCATCGTAAGCGCGGAGCCTTTATCGGACTGGTCGTCATAGTCGATCATATTGGCGCTTATGAAAAGGCATACGCGATATCCGCTGTCGAGCAGCCGGTTGGCTTCGTTTACATCGTCGATGTCTTTGTTGAATCGCGAAATGTTGGTATTCTCGCGCACGTCCCGGTATCCTGCCTTGCGAAACCATTGCTCCATTTCGCTCGGCAGGGTGACACCCGCAAGATCGCTGATCTTGCCTGTGTCGTCGAAATCGAGGAACCAGTTCTCCGAATCGCGTATGGAGGCGCATGTCAGCCAGTCGACGTGGTCCAGCGACCAGGGTGGCGTGAAGTTCCTCACATCCTTTCCCGGCTTGATCAGCAGGCGGCCAAGGTTCGCCTGCCCCTTCTGATAGAGATCGATCGCGAAGCGCGCGTAAGACCCTGGCTTGTCGGACGCGTAGCCGAACATCAGGGCGGATGGCCCGCACAGACTTCCCTGATCTTGATTGATGAGGCTCGGCTTCGCAATGCGCCTGAGAATACCTATGCCGACCCGGTGTGGGTCGAGCTTCGGAAAGAACGTCGTCCTCGTATTTTTCAGGAAATCGCAGACCATTTCCGCGGCTAGTTTTTTCTGGTCGGAATTGAGATCGTACGGTCCGATTCCCCGCTTCTCCTTGTATTCTTCTCCGATGAAGAGCGTGATGAGCTTTTTCGAGGTGGGGGAGAGCGTTCTGGAGGTGTTCGCAATGGTGGTCAGGTCGTCCAGCTCGAATGCGGTGACCATGCCGTCTGCGACGGTAGCCCGGATGATGTCAACGACTTCTGCGTAGTCCAGCTTTGAATCGTCGATGAGGCCTTTGCGAAGTGCAGCATCGACCGAAGGAGTCGCGATTGCGTCCCACTGGCCCTTTGGCGGGGCGGGCTTGGCCGCCGCCTTCGTCGACAGTTCAACGAGCCGATTGAATGTCGGGCCGGCAGGCCGAACATAGCCGTCGGGCGTGCCGGGAAAGTTCTTCTTTTGGAAGTACAGAATCGAGTTGTAAAGGCCGTCGCTGGCATGACCGGTCACGACCATCTGTGGTTTGAGCGTGTTCTCGGCGCCGCCGTCGGAAATGGCGATCTTGTTGAGCAGCGAAATGACCAGCTCCTGATCCTTTTTCCAGTTCTGGCAGCTGCGCCCTGTCGTCGCGAACCGTCCGACCTTGTCTTTCAACTGCAGCATATCGCGCCTCCCGGAACGGGAATGCTGCCTCGAACGTCCTGACATGCAGCCGGAGGCAGGCGCTGTGGCAAGTCTTCCCGCTGTAGGGTTGGTCGCCCTTGCCGTCCCTTGTGTTCACTCGCAAGGACAGCGGTCGCCCTGTGGCGGTTCACGAATGAGTTATGTCTTGCCTATCGGGGTAGACCGGAACTCGTCGGCGCACCGCTAGAATGTCGCGAATGGCCGTTAGCTGCTTCTCTGTTTCTACACCCTGACGTCGGCTTGCGGGGTGCGAACGGACCAACGTGGCCGCGGCGCCCGCATGTGGCCCATAGCGGACCAACCGCGGCAGCCTGCCTGACGGCAGCTTTTGACCCAAAGTGGTCGATGTCGAGCTTGTCCCGAGCTATTATCAGCCTAGCTGATCGACCAGTGCAGACCATAGAGCCCATGGTTCGCCTCGATGTACCGGGTCCTCAATTGCAGTGTGCACCATGACGATCTTAGAGGTCGGATCAACGCAAATATACTGGCCCTTGAATCCTAACAACGCGAACTGCCGCCTCTCACCGGGAAACAGCCACAAGAGATAACCGTAGCCAAATCTCTTCGTCGCCACGACCGGTCGCAGATAGTCATCCGAAGCTCGAACGGTGGTCGCATCGATCATCCATTGCGTCGGAACGATCTGCTTGCCATCCCATGCGCCATCATGCGCCAGCAAACGCCCTAGCCGGGCGTAATCGCGCAGAACGGCATTGAAGCCAAAGTGCCCCAGTTCGAATCCCTCTGCGTCTACCAGCCAATTGGCATCCGCTTCCGCGCCGATCGGTTCCCACACTTTCTCGCGCAGATAGTCAGACGCCGACTTGTTGACAGCACCGTGAAGCACCATGGCGAGCACGTCGGCTTCTATGCTCGCGTAGTAAAATCTCGTTCCCGCCGGGGCGACACGCTGATTGAATTGCACAATGCTCTTGACCGTGCCCAACTTTGAGTCCGGGAACGCGATCCCCATGCCGTTCCACAGGCGATTGAGGTCACGCCCTCCGTCTCTTGTTTCACCGAAATCGACGCCTGAGGACATGTGCAGCAGATCGCGAATTGGCGTCCTGCCGTACTCGCTACCCATAAAACCCGGTACATAACTTTCGGGGATATCATCGACCGACTTAATCGCCCCCTCCGAGATGGCGATCCCGATCAACAGTCCGGTTATCGTCTTGACCATCGACTGGGATACGAACCGATCTTGATCAGTTCGCGCGTACTGATAGCCCTCGAAGATAATCTGGTCGTCCTTGGCGATCAGCAGGCCAGTGGCTGGATTGCGCGACATGTAGTCGAGGGGCGAAAACTTGCTTCCCTGAAAATTGTAGTAAACGTCTGCCCTCGAGCACTTGAACTTCCAGGGCGTCACAGCTTGCCTGACGAGCCGCGTTGGATAGATGTGATCGATATGAGTGAATGCGCCGACACGATATTTTGGCTCCCAAGGGTCGCCTTGCCTCCGCGCCTCCGCAATGTCGGGAAGAGGATAACCATCTTTGGCGCCGTAAAGCTCGGCGTTTGGACCTGTTGTTGAGAAAATCGGACCGGCGCAGTCTTGCGTCTCGCCGGGGGAAACTGGTTCTGCGGTTGCGGGAATGGGACCGGCAAACGCACAAGCGACTGTAGCAGCCAGCGATGACACAGCCTTGCGACGGGAATATTGCGGCGCCGACACGACGTCCCCCCAAAGATTCCCGTAAGTAGAGATCAAATTGGGTGGAAACTTCAAGGAGTATGTCTCCTATTGGCCCTTCGCGGAGCTTGGCCTGTGCTTCGTCGATGTCCGCTTTAGAGGTGCGCGCCCTAATACGCCTGCTTCGCGTCGGCCTCTTCGCTGGTCTGGATCAGGTCGAGGCTCTGCTCGATCTTGCCGAGCAGGGTGGACAGCTGCTTGCGCTCCTGCGCGGAGAGACAGGCGAGGATCTCGTCCTCGCGCCGTAGCAATTGCGGAAACAGCTTCTCGTAGAGCGCGCGGCCCTTCGTCGTCAGTTGCAGGCGGAATTCGCGGCGGTCGGCCTGGTTCTCGACCCGCTCGATCAGATCCTCGTTGAGCAGCGTGGTCACTGCGCGGCTGATGGTGGATTTGTGCGTGCGGGTGCATTGCGCGATGTATTGCGCACTGCAGGCATCGTTGCGGAACCCGAGCGTGGCGATCACGCGCCAAGCCGGGATGTCGAGACCGTGCCGGTCCTGATATTCGATCGAGAGCGCCGAACTGACTTCGGCTGCGAGCCGGTTGAGGCGAAACGGCACGAACTTGAACAGATCGAGCCTGGCCTTTCGCCGCACTGAGGCCTCATCGGCCTCGCGCGTCTTCAGTGCGATGTCGCTGGATGTCCTTGCCACGGGGAGCGCTCCGAATTCCAGTTGACGGCCGGCCGGCTCCGGTCCAAAATAGTTGCACGTGAGACTATCTAGCAGATCAGTGCTCTCCTGACCAGAGCCGAGGTTCGAGTATGGCGCAGGCCACCACACTTCAGGTCAAGACGCATCAGGCCAAGACCCAGTTCGGCTATCGCCGCCATCCCGATCAGGATCGCGCCGGCCAAAGCCCGGCCGAGCATCCGGTCGTGGTTGTCGGGGCCGGCCCGGTCGGGCTGTCGCTTGCGATCGATCTCGCCCAACGCGGCCAGCGCGTCGTCCTTCTGGATGACGCCGACCGCATCGGCGAGGGCTCCCGCGCGATCTGCTTCTCGAAGCGCTCGCTGGAATATTGGGACCGGCTCGGCGTCGGTGACCGCATGGTCGCCAAGGGTGTGGTGTGGAGCGTCGGTCGCATCTTCCACGGCGACTCGCAGCTCTATCAGTTCAATCTCTTGCCCGAAGACGGCCACAAGCGGCCGGCCTTCATCAACCTGCAGCAATATTACGCCGAGGCCTATCTGGTCGATCGCATCCAGGATCTGCCCGAGGTCGACCTGCGCTGGCGCAACAAGGTGACGGCGCTGGAGCAGCGCAACGACGGCGTGGCGCTGACGATCGAGACGCCGGAGGGCGCCTACCGCCTGCACGCGCAATACGTCATCGCCTGCGACGGCGCGCGATCTTCGCTGCGGCAGATGGTCGGGGCGGAATTTGCCGGCCAGGTGTTCGAGGACCAGTTTCTGATCGCCGACGTCAAGATGACCGCGGAATTCCCGACCGAACGCTGGTTCTGGTTCGATCCGCCGTTCCATGCCGGCCGCTCCGCGCTGCTGCACCGGCAGCCCGACGACGTCTGGCGCATCGACCTCCAGCTCAATCGCTATGCCGATCCGGTTCTCGAGAAGAAGCCCGAGAATGTGCGGCCGCGGATCGCGCGCATGCTCGGTCACGACAAGTTCGAGTTCGAGTGGATCTCGCTCTACAAATTCCAGTGCCGGCGGATGGATCGCTTCATCCATGGCCGCGTGATCTTCGCCGGCGATTCCGCGCACCAGGTCTCCCCGTTTGGTGCCCGCGGCGCCAATTCGGGGCTCGAGGACGCCGAAAATCTGTCCTGGAAGCTCGATCGCGTGCTGCGCGGCATCTCGCCCGCGAGCCTGCTCGAAAGCTATCACGCCGAGCGCAGCATGGCGGCTGACGAGAACATCCGCGAATCCACCCGTTCGACCGATTTCATGGCGCCGAACTCGCATCAGGAAGCGCGGCTGCGCAAGGCGGTGCTGTCGCTCGCCAAGGAGACCGAGTTCGGCAAACGCATGGTCAATGGCGGGCGGCTGTCGGTGCCGTGCAGCTACGACTCGCCGTTGTCGTCGCCGGACGCGGATGCCTGGTGCGGAGGGCCGTCTCCCGGCTGCTCCATGCTCGATGCGCCGATTGCCGAGCAGGCCTACCTGACGGATGCATTCCGCGACGGTGGAACGGACTTCACCCTGCTGTCGTTCAGCAATGGCGCAGCGATCGATCCGCCCGCTGGCGTCAAGCAGGTCCGGATCGGCGGTGGGAGCGGACTTGCCGATCCCTCAAGCCTTGTCGCGAAGCGCTATGATGCCGAGCCCGGCACGGCCTATCTGCTCAGGCCCGACGGCTATGTCGCGGCGCGCTTCCGCCATCCGACGCGAGAAGCCATCGCTGCGGCGCTGTCCCGCGCCCAAGGTTTGAATTGAAGGCTTGAATTGACGGCTTGAATTGAAGGCTTGAATCGAGGTTTTGCATGCCGTTGTCCACCAGCTCCAATTTCGTGCGACCTGACGATGCCTTTCGCGCCGTCGTCGAGGCGCATCGCGGCCTCACCGCGGAGCAAAGTGCGGATCTCGATTCGGCGCTGGTGCTGATCCTCGCCAATCATATCGGCGATATCGATGTGCTGCGTGAGGCGATCGGGCTCGCCAGGCGCCGCATGATCGACGGCCAGCAGCAACAACAGCAACAACAATAACCCCAAGCACTCAAAGCAAAGCTCAAAGGACGAATTGATGGCGAAGAACTTCGCATCCACCGGCGATCTCGCCGAGAAGAAGATCACCTTCTCCGAGATCGGCACCGATCTCTACGCCTTCACCGCCGAGGGCGATCCGAACACGGCCGTGATCGTCGGCGACGACGGCTGCCTGGTGTTCGACGCGCAGGCGACGCCGGCGATGGCGAACAAGGTGATCGAGCGTGTCCGCACCGTCACCGACAAGCCGATCAAATATGTCGTGCTGTCGCACTATCACGCCGTGCGTGTGCTCGGCGCCTCGGCCTATCACGCGCAAGGCATCGTCGCCTCGCAGGAGACCTATCGGCTGATCGAAGAGCGCGGCAAGCAGGATTGGGATTCCGAATATGGCCGCTTTCCGCGCCTGTTCCAGGATGCCCAAAGCATTCCCGGCCTGACCTGGCCGACGCTGACCTTCGAAGGCGAGATGTCGATCTATCTCGGCAAGCGCGAGGTGCGGCTGATGCAGCTCGGCGCCGGCCACACCTCGGGCGACATCGTCGCCTGGGTGCCTGATGCCGAAGTCATGTTCTCCGGCGACCTCATCGAATATCACTCGGCCTGCTATTGCGGCGATGCGCATTTGCGCGAATGGCCGATGACGCTGAACGAGATTCGCAATTTCAATCCCAAGGCGATCGCGCCGGGCCGCGGCGACGCGCTAAAGGGGACGGCGACGGTGCGCGAGGCCATCGCGATGACGCGCGATTTCGTCAGCTCGCTCTATGGTGCCGCCGAAATCTCGGTCGCCAAGGGCCGGACACTGAAGGAGACGATGGCGGCGACCCGCGAGGTGATGGATCCGAAATTTTCCAGCTTCGCCATCTACGAGCATTGCCTGCCGTTCAACGTGTCGCGCGCCTATGACGAGGCGTCTGGGATCGACGATCCCGTGATCTGGACCGACAAGCGCGACCAGGAAATGTGGGCTGCCTTGCAAGGAGGAGGATAGTCATGAACATCAACACCTCGCCTGATCAGATCATCCGCAGCTCGGCCCAGATCACGCCGGGCTACATGTCCGGCTTCGGCAACAGCTTTGAGACCGAGGCGCTGCCGGGCGCGCTGCCGATCGGCCGCAACTCGCCGCAGCGCTGCGCCTATGGGCTCTATGCCGAGCAGCTCTCCGGTTCGCCCTTCACCGCGCCCCGCGGCACCAATGAGCGCTCCTGGCTCTACCGCATCCGCCCGTCGGTGAAACATTCCGGCCGCTTCGAGAAGGTCGATGCCGGCCTGTGGCGCTCGGCGCCGTGCCATGAATACGATCTGCCGATCGCGCAGATGCGCTGGGATCCGACGCCGCTCCCGAAGGAAGACGTCACCTTCGTCCAGAGCGTGCAGACCATGACGACGGCGGGGGATGTGAACACGCAAGCCGGCATGGCCGCGCACGTCTATCTCATCACCAAGTCGATGGTGGACCAGCACTTCTACAATGCCGACGGCGAGCTGATGTTCGTGCTGCAGCAGGGCAATCTTCGTCTCGTCACCGAGTTCGGCCGCATCGATGCCGAGCCCGGCGAGATCGTGGTGATCCCGCGCGGCGTCAAGTTTCGCGTCGAGATTCCGAACGGGCCGGCGCGCGGCTATCTCTGCGAAAATTACGGCGGCGCGTTCACGCTGCCGGAGCGCGGGCCGATCGGCGCCAATTGCCTCGCCAATGCGCGCGACTTCCTCACCCCGGTCGCGCATTACGAGGACAAGGACACTCCGACCGAGCTCTACGTGAAATGGGGCGGCTCGCTGTTCAAGACGCAGCTCGCCCATTCGCCGATCGACGTGGTTGCCTGGCACGGCAATTACGCACCCTACAAATACGATCTGCGCACCTTCTCGCCGATCGGTGCGATCGGCTTCGATCATCCCGATCCCTCGATCTTCACGGTGCTGACCTCGCCGTCGGAGACCGCGGGCACCGCGAATATCGATTTCGTCATCTTCCCCGAGCGCTGGATGGTGGCCGAGAACACCTTCCGTCCGCCCTGGTATCACATGAACATCATGAGCGAGTTCATGGGCCTGATCTACGGCGTCTACGATGCCAAGCCGCAAGGCTTCGTCCCCGGCGGCATGAGCCTGCACAATTGCATGCTGCCGCACGGCCCCGATCGCGACGCCTTCGAGCACGCCAGCAACGGCGAATTGAAACCGGTGAAGCTGACCGGGACCATGGCCTTCATGTTCGAGACCCGCTACCCGCAACGTGTCACCGCGCATGCCGCGAATTCCTCCACGCTGCAGGATGATTATGCCGATTGCTGGAAGGGCTTGGAGAAACGCTTCGATCCGAGCAAGCCGTAGCTTTCTCTGCCGTCATTCCGGGGCGCCGCGGAGCGGCGAGCCCGGAATCCATAACCACGATCGTGAGTATGGATTCCGGGCCTGCGCCTTACGGCGCATCCCGGAATGACGAAGGAGAAAGGTTGCCCGATTTCAGACAGGATTCACAAGTGCCCCACCCCAACGACCCCAGCCTCCGCTCCTTCATCGACGTCGATCCTTCTTCCGACTTCCCGATTCAGAACTTGCCCTACGGCGTGTTCTCGACCGCGGCCAATCCGACCCCGCGCGTCGGCGTCGCGATCGGCAGCTACGTGCTCGATCTCTGGGAGCTCGAGCAGGATTCACGGCTCGATGTCGGGCCGCTCGGCGTGTTCTCCGGAGCTTCGCTCAATCCCTTCATGGCGCTGGGGCCAACGGTTTGGGCCAAGACACGGGCTCGGATCAGCGAATTGCTGCGCCACGATCATCCGGAGCTGCGCGACAACGAGGAGCTGCGCAAGCAGGCACTGGTGCCGATGCGCGACGCAAGACTGCATCTGCCGTTCGCGGTCTCCGGCTACACCGATTTCTATTCGTCGAAAGAACACGCCACCAATGTCGGCGTGATGTTCCGCGGCAAGGACAACGCGCTGCAGCCGAACTGGCTGCATATGCCGATCGCCTATAACGGCCGCGCCTCCACCGTCGTAGTCTCCGGCACGAAGGTGAAGCGGCCGCGCGGACAGCTGAAGCCGCCGAATGTCGAGGTGCCGAGCTTTGCGCCCTGCAAGCGGCTCGATTTCGAGCTGGAGATGGGCGTCGTGATCGGTCAGCCGTCGCCGATGGGCGGCATGCTCAGCGAGCAACAGGCCGAGGAGATGATCTTCGGCTTCGTGCTGCTCAACGACTGGAGCGCGCGCGACATCCAGCAATGGGAATATGTGCCGCTCGGCCCGTTCCTGGCGAAAGCGTTCGCCACCTCGATCAGCCCGTGGGTGGTGACGCGCGAGGCGCTGGAGCCGTTCCGCCTGAAGGGGCCGGAGCAGGAGCCGGTGCCGCTCGATTATCTCAAGCAGACCAAGCCGCAGAACTACGATGTCGAGCTCGACGTCTCCTTGCGCGCCGCCGGCGCCAACGCGCCCGCCAGCATCAGCCGCACCAATTTCAGATACATGTACTGGTCCTCGGTGCAGCAGCTGATGCACCACGCCTCCTCAGGCTGCGCCATGAATGTCGGCGATCTCCTCGGCAGCGGCACCATCTCCGGTCCGGAGAAGAACCAGCGCGGCAGCCTGCTCGAGATCAGCTGGAACGGCACCGAGCCGGTCGAGCTGCCCGGCGGCGCCAGGCGCTCGTTCCTTGAGGACGGCGACAGCCTCGTCATGCGCGGCTGGTGCCAGGGCAACGGTTATCGCGTGGGGTTCGGTGAGGTCGAGGGGACGGTTTTGCCGGCGGAGTAGGGCGCGCCGCCGCCACGACCTCCGTCATTGCGAGCGCAGCGAAGCAATCCAGAATCTCTCCGCGGAGGGATTCTGGATTGCTTCGTCGCAAGGGCTCCTCCCAATGACGTGGAGAGAGCCTACCGCCTCTCTGGCGGCACGTCGCGTATCCGCGCGCAATGCGCCGCGACGTCCTCAAGGCTGTACTTCAAATGCACCCGCTTGTCCGACGGCGCTTGCTTCGCTGTGCACACGCCTGGCCGCCATTCCTGCGCGGGGCGGATCGGGCGGGGCGCAAAGCCGCCGCCGCAGTTCGGGCAGACGTTGGACAGTTTCGTCTCGACGCAGTCGGCGCAGAAGGTGCATTCGTAGGAGCAGATCCGCGCGTCCGTCGCGTTTGGGGGCAGGTCGCGGTCGCAATATTCGCAGTTCGGTCGCAGCTGGAGAGCCATGGCAAAATCTCCCGGATCCACCGGGATCATCGCAGATCGCGCCCGCGGCGCGAATGACGTAGTTCCCTCGATTTCGGCCGGGCTGATCGCCGTGAGCGGCAGAAGAGATCCTATCTCTTCCACGCCTTCGTCACCGCGGCGATCTCCGCAGGCTCCGGCTCGCGCACCGCCGATGGTGTGCGCGAGAAGCGCGGTGCGGGTCCCGGCTGCTTCACGCCGTGGCGTTCGACGAACACGTTGCGGGCGATCATGTGCGGATGCTTTGTCGCCTCCGACATGGTCAGCACCGGCGCGAAGCAGATGTCGGTGCCCTCCATGATCTTGCACCAATCCTCGCGCGTCTTGCTCTTGAACACCGCCTTGAGCTTCTCCTTCAGCGCCGGCCAGGCCTTGCGGTCCATCTGCGCGTCGAAATCGGCGTCCGTCAGGCCGGCGTGCTGGCGCAGCAGCGCGTAGAACTGCGGCTCGATCGAGCCGATCGAGATGAAATGGCCGCAGGCGCATTCATAGACACCATAGAAATGCGCGCCGCCGTCGAGGAAGTTCTGGTCGCGCCCTTCGGTCCAGCGTCCCATCGTGGTCATGTCGAAGAAGAACGACATCAGCGATGCCGCGCCGTCGCACATCGCAGCGTCGACGACCTGGCCCTTGCCGGATCTTTGCGCTTCCAGGAGCGCTGCGAGCACGCCGACGACGAGATAGAGCGCGCCGCCGCCGAAATCACCGACCAGATTGAGCGGCGGCACCGGCGCTTCCTTCGGTCCGATGGCGGCGAGCGCGCCGGTGATGGAGATGTAATTGATGTCGTGGCCGGCGGCGTTGGCGAGCGGGCCTTCCTGGCCCCAGCCGGTCATGCGGCCGTAGACCAGCTTGGGATTGCGCGCGAGCACGACGTCCGGCCCGAGGCCGAGCCGTTCCATCACGCCGGGACGAAAGCCCTCGACCAGCGCGTCGGCGCTCGCGAGCAGATCGAGCACCTCCGCGATCGCCGTCTTGTCCTTGAGGTCGAGCTCGATCACCTTGCGGCCGCGTCCCGCCACCGACTTCATGCTCTTCTTGGCACCGATCCGGTCGAGCGTGACGACGTCGGCGCCCATGTCCGCCAGCATCATGCAGGCGAACGGGCCGGGCCCGATCCCGGCGAATTCGACGATGCGGAAGCCCGACAGCGGGCCGGAGGTGCGGACGGACGAGGTGGAGGCTGATTGATCGAGCACGTTGTTGTTTCCTCGGGTCGCGGGCGGATGCCGGTGATCCGGCAACCGTCTCTGACATTTCTTTTCTGGGGCGAGTTAATCGGCCGATTAACTTTTCTCGCCTTCGCGTCGGCGAGGCAAGCGGTTTTCATGCCGCATCGGCAAAATAAAACGGCGCGCACCGAAGTGCGCGCCGCGGAAAATTTGTGTCGAGGCGCTGGCCGCGGGATCAGCCCGCAGCAGAAACCGCGCGCTGCGCCATCACCTTGATGAGATTGGCGCGATACTCCGCCGTGCCGTGGATATCGGCCAGCAATCCATTCGCCGAAATCGCCACGCCGTCGACCGCCGACGGCGACCAGTTCGATTTCAGCGCGGCTTCGATCGCGGGCACCCGCATCACGCCGCTCTGCGAGGCGCCTGTGGCGGCCACGCGAACCTCGCCCGACTTGGTCTGCGCGACGAACACCCCGGTCAGCGCGAAGCGCGAGGCCGGGTGCCGCATCTTCTCGTAGCCTGCCTTCGCCGGCACCGGGAATGATACGGCAGTGATGAGCTCGCCGTCTTCGAGCGCCGTGGAGAACAGGCCCTGGAAGAAATCCTCCGCCGCAATCGACCGCTTGTTGGTCTTGACGGTGGCGCCAAGCGCGAGCAGCGCGGCCGGGAAGTCCGCGGCCGGATCGTTGTTGGCGATCGAGCCGCCGATCGTGCCGCGATAGCGCACGGCAGGGTCGCCCAGCACCGAGGTGAGATGGGCGATCGCGGGAATCGCCTTCTTCACATCGGCATTCGTCATGATGTCGTAATAGGTCGTGGCGGCCTTGATGGTCAGCGTGTCGCCCGACAATTCGACGCCCTGCAGCTCCTTGATCTTGCCGAGGTCGATGACGTCGGAGGGGCTTGCGAGGCGCTGCTTCATCACAGGCAGCAGCGTCTGGCCGCCGGCCAGAAACTTCGCTTCGCTGCTCTTGCCGAACAGGCTGACGGCCTCGTCGACCGAGGAGGCGCGATGATAGGTGGTCTGGTACATCTTCGTTCCTCTCTCTTAAGCCGCGTGGATCGTGCGCCACACCCGGTCGGGGGTTGCGGGCATTTCCAGATTGTTCTTGCCGATCGCGTCCGTGATCGCGTTGATCACGGCCGCCGATGCCCCGATCGCGCCGGCCTCACCGCAGCCCTTGATGCCCAAGGGATTGCCTGGGCACAGCGTCGTGGTGTGGGACAGGTTGAACGACGGCACATCGTCGGCGCGCGGCATGGCGTAGTCCATGAACGAGGCCGTGACCGGCTGGCCGTTGGCATCGTAGATCGCATGCTCGAGCAGTGCCTGTCCGATGCCTTGGACAAGGCCGCCATGGACCTGGCCCTCGACGATCATCGGGTTGATCAGCCGGCCGAAATCATCGGCCGCGACGAAGTTGACGAAGGAGGTCTTGCCGGTGCCGGGATCGACCTCGACCTCGCAGATATAGGTGCCGGCCGGGAAGGTGAAGTTGGTCGGATCGTAGAAGGCGCTTTCCTTCAGACCCGGCTCCATTCCGTCAGGCAGATTGTGCGCGGTATAGGCCGCGAGCGCGACCATCGGCAGGGCGATCGCCTTGTCGGTGCCGGTCACCTTGAACTCGCCGTTCTCGATAACGATGTCGGCCTCGGAGGCTTCCAGCGCATGGGCTGCAATCTTCTTGGCCTTCGATTCCATCTTCTCCATCGCCTTCAGGATCGCGGTGAGGCCGACGGCCGCCGAGCGCGAGCCGTAGGTGCCCATGCCGAACTGCACCTTGTCGGTGTCGCCATGGACGATCGAGACCTGGCTGATGGGAACGCCGAGGCGCTCCGCGACGAGCTGACAGAATGTGGTCTCATGACCCTGGCCGTGACTGTGCGAGCCCGTGAGGATCTCGATGGTGCCGACCGGATTGACGCGCACCTCGGCCGATTCCCACAGGCCGACGCCGGCACCCAGGCTGCCGACCGCCTTCGACGGCGCGATGCCGCAGGCCTCGATGTAGCAGGACACGCCGATGCCGCGCAGCTTGCCTTGTGACTTTGCTTGCGCCTTGCGGGCGGGGAAGCCGGCATAGTCGATCGCCTTCATCGCGGCATCGAGGGAGGCGTTAAAGTCGCCGGTGTCATAGGCCATGATCACAGGCGTCTGATGCGGGAACTGGGTGATGAAGTTGGTCCGCCGCAGTTCGGCCGGATCGACCTTGAGCTGCCGCGCCGCCGTCTCCATCAACCGTTCGATCAGATAGCTCGCCTCAGGACGGCCTGCGCCACGATAGGCGTCGACCGGCGTGGTGTTGGTGTAGACCCCGATCACCTCGGCATGGATCGCCGGGATGTTGTACTGGCCCGACAGCAGCGTCGCGTAGAGATAGGTCGGCACCGAGGACGAGAACAGCGACATGTAGGCGCCGAAATTGGCGTAGGTCTTGACCTTGAAGCCGGTGATCTTGTTGTTGGCGTCGAACGCCATCTCGGCATGGGTCACATGGTCGCGGCCATGCGCGTCGGTGAGGAACGCCTCGGTGCGGTCGCCGGTCCATTTCACGGGACGGCCGACCTTCTTGGAGGCCCACAGCGCCACCATCTCCTCGGGATAGATGAAGATCTTCGAGCCGAAGCCGCCGCCGACGTCAGGAGCGATCACGCGCAGCTTGTGCTCGGGCGCGATGTTGTAGAACGCCGACAGAACGAGGCGGGCGACGTGCGGGTTCTGCGACGTCGTATAGAGCGTGAAATGCTCTTCGGCGGCGTCGTAATCGGCGATCGCCGCCCGCGGCTCCATCGCGTTGGGGGCGAGGCGGTTGTTGGTGACGTCGAGCTTCACCACATTGGCGGCCTTGGCGAAGGCGGCATCGGTGGCGCCCTCGTCGCCGATCACCCAGTCATAGACCTGGTTGTCGGGCGCTTCGGGATGAAGCTGCGGCGCGCCTGATTTGATCGCGGCATGGACGTCGGCGACCGCGGGGAGTTCTTCATAATCGACAACGACTGCTTCCGCGGCATCGCGCGCCAGATTCTTGCTCTCGGCGATCACGACCGCGACGGCTTGCCCGACGAAGCGCACCGTCTCCGGCGCCATCGCCGGCCACGCGCCCATCTTCATCGGGCTGCCGTCCTTGGAGGTGATGGCCCAGCCGCAAATGAGATTGCCGACCTTGTCGTCGACGATCTGCTGTCCGGTGAGCACTGCGACCACGCCGGGCATCTTCAGCGCGGCGGACGAATCGATCTTCTTCACCTTGGCGTGGGCGTGCGGGCTGCGGATGAAATGGGCATGGGTCATGCCCATCAGCTTGATGTCGTCGACGTAGCGGCCCTTGCCGGTGATGAAACGCTTGTCTTCCTTGCGCACGACGCGCGCGCCGATACCTTCAACACCCATGTCTGGTCCTCCCGACTGGAAATTTTATGGCTGCGCCTTCCTTCGAGAGCGGCAGCGGTGATTTGTTCTACCGAGGCGCGCCGCTTTACTCGGCCGCCTGCGAGACCTTCATGCGTCCGGCTGCATCCAGCACGGCCTTGACGATGTTGTGGTAGCCGGTGCAGCGGCAGATGTTGCCTTCCAGCTCGGCGCGGACGGTGGCCTCGTCGAGCTGACCGCCATAGCGGTGCACGATGTCGATCGCCGACATGATCATGCCCGGGGTGCAATAGCCGCACTGCAGGCCATGATTGTCGCGGAAGGCGGCCTGCATCGGGTGCAGCTCGTCGCCCTTGGCGATGCCTTCGATGGTGGTGATGCTGGCGCCATCGGCCTGACCCGCCAGCATGGTGCAGGATTTCACCGCCTTGCCATCCATATGCACCACGCAGGCGCCGCACTGGCTGGTGTCGCAGCCGACATGGGTCCCGGTGAGGTTGAGGTGATCGCGCAGAAGCTGGACCAGCAGCGTGCGGTCCTCGACGTCGACAGCAACGGCCTTGCCGTTCACCGTCAGTTTGACTGTAGACACGTGAAGTCCTCCCAAAGTGATTTTGATTGGTTCTAATTAGAGACAGCGCAACGGAACTTTGCAACTGGCATTTTGGTGACCTCGCGTCATGGAAAGGTCATCGTGGCGGCCGTTGTGGCGCGCGATTCGATCATGGTCCTCCAGGCCGTCGCCAACACGTGGCGCAGCCGCAAGGTGAGGTTTGGAAAGTTCGGCGTCGCGTCCGCAGGCAATGTCGCAGCGTCGACGCCCGTATCGCCGCCATTCGCGCGCGAGTTCAGCCTTGTCGCACGTTGCCTCCCCTGGATGTCTTGTTCCTTGGCGTGAATAGGAGCACGAGCCCGCGGCTTTGCAATCGCGATCTTGGTAGTACGCGGCGGGACGCTAAGTCATTGATTTTACTCGGGCGTCGAGCGTCGCGGCCCCGTCGCTCGCGCCCCGTCGGCCTGCCTCATACTTCCTGGCGATTGATCGACGGTGGGTGCCGCCTTATCCGCGCTGAACAAACACAATTGAGGGTGGAAGCGATGCAAATGAACGACAGCCAGCGCATCCCGGCGTCGAAAGCGAAGGTCTGGGCCGCGCTCAACGATCCCGAGATTCTGAGGCGCTGCATTCCCGGTTGCCAATCGCTCGAGATGGCGTCGCCCACGGAGATGACGGCAATTGTGGTGCTGAAGGTCGGTCCGGTGAAGGCGACGTTCAGCGGCAAGGTCACGCTGACCGATATCGATGCACCCAACGGCTACCGCATCGTCGGCGAGGGCGCCGGCGGCGTCGCCGGCTTTGCCAAGGGCGGGGCGACGGTCCGGCTGGAGGAAGAATCGCCCGACGTCACCATCCTGCACTACGAGGCCGACGCGCAGATCGGCGGCAAGCTCGCGCAGCTCGGCGCGCGGTTGATCGATTCGACGTCGCGAAAACTTGCCGCGAACTTCTTCGAGAACTTCGCGGCTGTGGTAGCGCCATCATCGTGGCCGATGCGCGATACTGCCTGAATTCGATGACGCATTTCGAGCTGCAAAATAAGGGCAAGACGCTAGGCGGGACAACGAGATGAGCGGCGAGCGTCGCCAATGATTTGCACTACTACCTTCCGCCTATACTAAGCGCGAAACGCCGATGCTGTAATTTCGAACGATGGCTCGCAGACGAACTGCGCATCACGGGCGCAACGCGCTCAGGCGTCCAACGTGGCGTGCACAACAACATCGTGGAGGGAATACATGACCTTTGGAACGAAGGGATTCTTGGCTGGCATCTCGATGATTGCGATGCTCGCCGCCGTTACGTCAGGCGTTCGCGCCAACGACTCGCTGATCAAGGCGCAATCCGATTCAAACCAGTGGGCCGTTGCCGGCCACGACTACGGCAATACGCGTTACAGCCCGCTCAAGCAGATCAATACCGAGAACGCTGGCAAGCTGACGCTCGCCTATTCGTTCTCGCTGGCGTCGTTGCGCTCGAATGAGTCCTCGCCGATCGTCGTCGGCAACACGCTGTACGTGTCGAGCTCCTGGGGGCCGAAATACGTCTACGCGCTCGATGCCGCGACCGGGGCGCGCAAGTGGACCTGGGAGCCCGAAATTCCCGAGGACGTGCTGCAACATGCCTGCTGCGACGTGAACAATCGCGGCGTCTCCTATGCGGATGGAAAGATCTTTGTCGGCCGTCTCGACGGCAAGCTGACCGCGCTCGATGCCGCAACCGGCAAGGCGCTGTGGACGACCAAGGTCGTCGATTACAAGCAAGGCTCGGTCATCACCTCGCCTCCGCTGGTCGTGCGCGACAAGGTCATCACCGGTTTCGGCGGCGGCGAGTACGGCGTGCGCGGTTCGCTCCAGGCCTTCGACATCAACACCGGCAAGCAATTGTGGCAGACCTTCACGGTTCCCAGCCCGGACGAGCCCGGCGGCGACACCTGGAAGGGCGATTCCGCCCAGCATGGCGGCGGCGCGGCCTGGCTGGTCGGCTCCTATGATCCGAAGACCGACACCGTCTATTGGGGCACCAGCAATCCCGGTCCGTGGAACACCGGCGTCCGCTCCACCGGCGACGGCAATTTCGGCAAGCTGACCAACCTCTACACCGCCTCGACGCTCGCGCTCGATCCCAACACCGGCAAGATCAAGTGGCACATCCAGACCACGCCGGCCGATGCCTGGGACTATGACGGCGTCAACGAGGCCGTGCTCGCGGATCTGAAGATCGGCGGCAACACCGTTCCGGCGCTGATGAAGGCGGATCGCAACGGCTACTTCTTCGTCGCCAATCGCGAGACCGGCAAGGTGCTCTCGGCGGAGAAATACGTCTTCTCCAACTGGGCCAAGAAGTGGGACGTCGCCACGATGCGCGCGGTCGAGGATCCCGACAAGCGTCCCGGACCGAACCATCCCGCCAAGGACATCTGCCCGAACCTGATCGGCGGCAAGAACTGGCAGCCGATGTCCTTCAATCCGCAGACCGGGCTCGTCTACATCCCCTCGAACAATGTCTGCATGGACTGGTCGGTCTCCGACGTCTCCTACAAGCGCGGCGTGTTCTATCTCGGCGCCGAATTCCCCACCAAGGAAGGCCCCGGCGGCTTCCTCGGCGAACTCGTGGCCTGGGATCCGATCGCCCAGAAGAAGGTCTGGTCGATCAAGGAAGACCTGCCGTTCAACGGCGGCACCCTGACCACCGGCGGCGGCCTCGTGTTCGCCGGCAACATTCACGGCGACTTCCGTGCCATCGATGCGAAGTCCGGCAAGGTGCTGTGGAGCAAGAATCTCGGCTCCGGCATCGGCGCGGGCCCGGTGACCTACAGTGTCGACGGCAAGCAATACGTCGCCATCGTCGTCGGCCGCACGGCAGCACTGCCCGCGTTCCTGGGCGAGGTTGGGAAGAAGATGACGGCCGCAGCCCCCGAGGGCGGTTCGCTCTTCGTGTTCTCCGTCCAGTGACGACTCGCGCGCGTATCCCGAAGGAGACGGGACACGCGCGTGCTTTGTCGACACGCGCGGCGACGGCACCGGTCTGATCCTGTGCCGCACCGCCTGGTTCACCAATTCCCAACTACCGGAGATGAGGATGCGTCCGATCAATCCAGCGAGCGGCAAGAGCCGACAACACACCATCGCGGGACGGCTCGCATGCGCCGCCGCGTCCGTGCTGATCGCGTCAGTCGCAGCCGTTCATGCCGGCGAGGCGAAGCCGTTCCGCCTGTGCGCCGATCCGACCAATCTGCCGTTCTCGAGCGATAGTCCGTCGCAACCGGGCTTCTATGTCGAAATCGGCCAGGCGCTGGCGCAGGCGCTCGGCCAGCCAATCACTTACGACTGGTACAAATCCTATTTCGGCAAGCGAACCGTGCGGGTCACGTTGCTGGGCAAGCAATGCGACGCCATGATCGGCTTGCCGCGGTCCGAGGATTTCATGGGGCCCGCCGTGATCTTCTCGAACAGCTTTGCCAAGGAGGGCTATGCCCTGGTCGCGGCGAAGGGCCAGGCGATCGGCGGCGTCGACGATCTCAGGGGCAAGCGCGTCGCCGTCCAATACGCCAGCACACCGCAAAACCTTCTGGCGACCCGTGACGACATCCAGAAGGTGACCGTGCTGTCGCCCGAGGAAGCCATGCAGGCGCTCGACCAGGGCAGGGCGGATGTCGCCTTCATCTGGGGACCCGTCGCCGGCTGGCTGAACATGACCGCCTACAACGATCGCTATCAAATCCGGCTCACAGAAGGCGAAGGCCTGTCATGGGACGCCGCGATCGGCTTCGCGAAGGGATCGACCGCGCTCCGCGATCGCGTTGATCAGATCCTGCCTGCACTTCAGAAGACGATCGCCGATCTCGCCGTGAAATACGGTTTGCCGGCCGGACAGCCGGTCCGCTTCGGTACGGCCCAGGCCGTGCCGGCGGGAACCACGACCGGAGCGGGTCCCGGGGCGGGCGGAGCGCAGGTCGCAAGTGTGGTGGCAACCGAGACCAAGGGCGATGCAACGGCGCCGAATGAGGAGATTGCTGGTGCGGGCAAGGAGATCTTCAACGGAACCTGCGCGCATTGCCACGGCCCCGACGCCATTCAGAGCGAGCGGAAAATCGACCTGCGATTGTTGCGACACCGCTACGGCGACGACATGCGCGAAACCTTCTGGAAGACCGTGCATGAGGGGCGCCCCGCCAAGGGCATGCCGTCGTGGAAGGAGGTCTTCACCGACAACCAGTTCGACAGCATCTATTCGTTCCTGCTGACGGTCCAGGCCGAATCGAACGACTGAGCGGCCTTGACCGGACGCGATCGGGAAGATGTGGTAGCATCTACCTTGCAGCTTTCCGGCGCCGGACCGGCACGGGATGGATGCGCTGCTGCCGCGGGTGCGGCGGATCCTTTGGAAGGCGCCATGGCCAGCTTCCTGATCATCGACGATCATCCGCTGTTTCGCGAAGCTTTGGGCAATGCGGTGCGGCTGGCCTTGCCGGAGGCCCGCATCCTGGAGGCGATGTCGATCGAGGACGCACTGGAGATCCTGTCGGGCGAGCAGGGCATCGACCTCGCGCTGCTCGATCTGTCGCTGCCGGATGCGACCGGCTTCTCCGGTTTCCTCCGCTTGCGCGAAACCTATCCGCGCCTGCCGGTCGCCATCGTATCGAGCGAGGAGGACCAGCATGTGGTCCGCGAAGCGCTG
Source organism: Bradyrhizobium sp. UNPA324 (assembly GCF_006658635.1). Taxonomy (NCBI): domain Bacteria; kingdom Pseudomonadati; phylum Pseudomonadota; class Alphaproteobacteria; order Hyphomicrobiales; family Nitrobacteraceae; genus Bradyrhizobium; species Bradyrhizobium sp. UNPA324. The sequence continues at coordinate 6,821,795 of NZ_LFJD01000004.1, read as the reverse complement.
GCGCTCGGCGCGGCCGGGTATCTGCCGAAGTCGACGTCGAAGCGCGAGCTGGCCCAGTCGATCGAGGGCGTGCTCTCCGGATCGGTGTCGGTGCCGCGAGATTTCGTGGCGACGCCGCAGCGGCGAAAAGCCGAGACCAGCAAGGCGCTCGAGGTCAAGCTCCGCGAGCTCACGCCGCAGCAGATCAGGGTTCTGGACCTGCTTCGTCGCGGCTACCCGAATCGGCAGATTGCGCAGGAGCTGCAGCTCGCCGAATCCACGGTCAAGGCGCACATCACCGAGATCCTGCGCAAGCTCGGACTGTTCAGCCGCAACAAGGCGATCATCGAGATCGGCAAGATGGACCTGCCCGACCCCAGGAACCGCCCCTATGCGCGGGCCGACCGCGGCAGGCCGCAATGATCGGCCTTGTCATTGTTGACCTCGATCAAGCCGGCTCGCGCCGGCTGATCCATCCTGAAGGCAAGCTCGACATCCTGCAACGATTTGGAAATGGCTGACGCGTGACGCGATTTCTGATTGTCGAAGACCATCCGTTGTTCCGCGAGGCGCTGGAAGGCGCGTTGCAAATGGTGGCGCCCGGGGCTGAGATCCTGCAGGCGACGTCGATCGACGGCGCGCTCGAGCAGCTGTCCGCGGGCGCCGAGCTCGATCTCCTGCTGCTCGATCTGTCGATGCCGGGCACGACCGGCCTCTCGGGCATCGTTCGCATCCGCAAGGCCTTCCCGAAAGTCCCCGTCGTCATCGTGTCGGGACATCAGGATCCCAAAATCATCTCCGGCGCCTTGTCGCTCGGCGTCGCCGGTTACATCTTCAAATCCTCGTCCAAGCAGGGGCTCGCGGAGTCGATCGGCGAGGCGCTGCAGGGGCTCGTCTGCCTGCCCGATGCCTATCGCGCACTCCGGCCGCAGCGGGCCCCAAGCCCCGCTCATGACCTGCTGAAGCGGCTGCATGATCTGACGCCGCAGCAATTGCGGGTGCTCGAAATGCTCAAGCGCGGCCTTCAGAACAAACAGATCGCCTATGAACTGAAGATTTCCGAGACCACCGTGAAGGTCCATGTCTCCGACATCCTGCGCAAGCTGAACGTCGTGAGCCGCACCAAGGCGATCGTCGAGATGTCCAGAATCGATTTCGCGACGCTGGCAGGCGAGGGCCCCGCGCCGAGCCGCGATCATGCCCAACCGGATCGGCACTGACGCGAATTGCTCCGATCCTGTCTCACAGATCGATTGCCGCTAAGCCGGTGAATCGACAAATAGATCATGCCATTGGCGGAATGTAATATAGCACCGCTACTGTGCATGGGGTTGTTTTTCGATATTTGTGTGACCGCCCCGGCGCACCGAACTAGCTCAGCAGGAACGACAGCAGCGCGCGCATCTCGGCGGGCTTGATCGGCTTCTTCAACACTTCGAGGCCGGAGAGGCTCGCTTGCTTGGCGGCCTTCTCGGAATAGTCGGCGGTGATGATCATCGCGGGCACATCGAGCTTCAGGTGCTGGCGGATGTCGGCGATCGCCGCCAATCCGCTCTCGCCGTGATCGAGATGAAGATCGGCGATGACCGCGTCGGGCGCTCCGCCCAGCTCGTTGAGGCGCAGCAGCGCGTCCGCAGCCGATCGCGTGGTCGCGACGTCGCAACCCCACCCTTCCAGCAGGGCGGCCATGGCCTCGGAGCCGGACGGATCGTTCTCGACCAGCAGGATCTTGGCGCCTTCGAGGCCGCCATATTGACGTTCACTGAGCTTGGGCTCGTGCACCTCATCGTTGACCTCGGCGAGATCGGCCGGCTCGAGCTCCAAGACGAACGTCGATCCCTTGCCGACCTGCGACGACAGCCGCACCTCGTGTCCGAGCACCGTCGCGAAGCGGCGAACGATGGAGAGACCGAGCCCGAACCCGGCCTGGTCGGTCGCGCTGGCTTCACCGCGCTGGAATTCGCGAAAGATGGCCTCCTGTTGCGCCTGCGCAATGCCCGGTCCGGTATCGGAGACCTGGACACAGATGCGGTCGTTTCGGCGCCTGCACCCCATCACGACGCCGCCGCTGCGGGTGTAGCGGATGGCATTGGCGAGCAGATTTTGCAGGATGCGTCGAAGCATCATCGCGTCCGACGACACCGCGAGCGGCGAAGTGCGGATGCGCAAGGACAGGCCTTGCCGCGCAGCGATTGGCGCGAATTCGTTGCGAAGCTGCTCGAACAGCGGCGTCAGCGCCAGCGGACGCACGTCGGGCCTGAGCGCGCCGGCGTCGAGCTTGGCGATCTCCAGCAACGACCGCAACAAATCCTCCAGCGTCACCAGCGATCGGTCGACCTGGTCGATCAGCAGGCCCGCTTCCTGTGCCTCCATCATCTCGGCGAGCGCCGAGAGCGTCAGGCGCGCCGCGTTCAGCGGCTGCAACAGATCGTGGGTGACCGAGATCAGGACGGACGATTTGAGCGAGCTTGCGGCCTCGGCCTGCTGCTTGGCGCGATACAGACCCTCATTGGCGCGTTCGATCGAATGCAGCGCCTCGCGCAACTGGTAGGTTCGGTCCCGGACCTGGCGGTCGAGCGCGATGGCCGTCTCGAACAATGAGAAGGCGTTGAGCTGCTGGTCCATCGAGCGCTCGACGCGGGACATCAGCGCGGCATTGATCTTCTTCAGCTTCGCGGTTTCCCGCTGCAGCTGCTCGACCGTTCCAGGATCTTGCCGCAGCCCGGTCACGCGGGACGCCTGCCGATGGCGACGCCCGTGAAGGTTTGGTTCACGTGCATCGAGCCGAACTGCTCGCCATAGGTATGAAAGCCGACGACGCGATTCTGCCGGTAGAGCTCGGACATGTCGCGGGCGAGCTGGTGCTGTTCGGCGTCGAGCCGGCGCAGCAGGCATTCGAAACCGATATAGAGCGAGACTTCGCCGATCTGGTCGCGCGTTTCCGCGAAGGCCTCGCGCGTCGTGCCGACAAGGCTGCGCGACGTCGCTGCGGTCAGCACCATGCCTTCGTCGATGGCGCAAAAGAAGTGCAGCGAGCCGTCCGGTTCGACGCGCTGGATCGACCGGGCGTAGTAGGAGCCGCCGACGCGGACCAGAACGGGATGCGAGGCGAACGAGAACGGGTCGAGCTTGGCGTCCATGATCCCGACGACGCGGGAATATTCCTTCGCCGCGGGCTCGGCGTTCAGCTCCCTGACGGTTCTGTTCTCGGTGTCGGCCTCGGTGACCACCATCTTCTGGGGCCGCGGTTCGAAATTGTCACATTTGAAGACCCGGAACGGCAGCGACGTGCTCAGGAGGATCAGGAGAGCGGCGTTGGTGTGGGCCTTGCCGTCGAGAAACACAAAGGTCCGCTCGAAGCGCATGCCGTCGCCTGCAGATCCCCCGACGATGGGAATGTCGTCCAGCGAGGCATAGATCGCGGACATCACCGCTTCTTCCCGGCGGCACAGACCGTCGATCAGAACCAGGCCAAACGGATTTCCGCGCTCGACCTGGGAGGATACCCGCAGCAATTCCTGCCGGGCCTCGGCGCTGATCCTGCGGCCGTCCTCGACGCGGAAACTGCCGAGATTGAGAATCGGCCGCACCACGGCCGAGAAGTCGGCGCGACTGAAGGCGAGAGCAACGACGCTGTTCTCGTCCCAGCCGTCAGGAGCCAGCTCGCCGGCAGTGGTGCAACCGCAGACCTGGGTCCCGTCGAATTGCCGGCTGATCTCCGCGATGAATTGGTGCGGATCGTAGCTCGGGGAGACGAAGAGCAGGATGAGCGCCAGCTCGTCGGATGGGAGCTGAGCGGCGAGGTCGGCAACGGCTTGCTCGACGCCCGCGGCCTTCGACTTCGCGACGGCAACGCCAGACGCACCGCCAAACCGAAAGTCGGTTTGCCCCACTCCGTTTCTCCCTCAAGGACCCGCTCGGTCTCGTGCCGAGTGCCTGACAAGTGCCCAAAGAGTATGGCCTTTTTCGCCTGGTCGCAACATGGCGGCCGGCTCCGCGGAACGTGTGTTCGGCGACCGGCGGCCTTCTGGCACGAATTTACCGCCCCTTGACGTTTCTGCCCTAATTTTCATCTCCGGTCGGGGAGGGGCTGCCCCCGGGCCGTGCTGCACTTTGCAAGAACCGAGCTGGGGGTGGAAATGTCCGGGCGTATCGCGTCGCCGTCAAAGCGCACACTGTTTCCCACTCTGAGGTTCCGCGCCAAGATCATCCTGGGCTTTGCGGTCGTGCTCGCCATCTCCGCGGTGAGCCTCGCCTTCGCCTATTTCGGCTTCGAGCGTGTTTCGGAAGGCGTAGGATCCTACCGTAGCAGCGTTTCGGAGGCCGATGTCGCCCGCAATATCGATCGCGAGCTGCTCGGCTATCGTTCGGCCGCCCGTTATTTCGTGGTGACCGGCAAGGAAGACGACGCCAAGGCGGCGCTGGACGCTGAGGCCAGCCTGAAGAATGCGATCGATCAGGCCATCAAGAATGCCAAGAAGCCGGCACGGCTGGAGAGCCTCAACAAGCTCGCGAAGGAATTCTCCAACTTCTCGGAGACCTTCGCCAAGATTCTGCAGGCCAAGCGCGACAGCGCGCTTCTGGTCCAGAATCAGCTTCAGCGCAACGCCAACCTGCTGAAATACAAGCTCGACGACATCGGCAACAACGCCTCCGACTCCGAGGCGCAGGCGATCGAATTCGGCACCAAGCAGGTCAACACCCAATTCCAGACCGCGAGTGGGGCCGCGAGCAACTTCATCCTCAACTCGGACCAGGCCGTCGGGGCAAGTGCGCTGGCGCGGCTGAAGTTCGTCGAGAACTCGCTCGGCGCGATCTATTCCATGGACGACAAGATCGTCGATGGCCTGAAGGAGGCCAAGGCGCTGCTCGGCGCCTATCGCGATGCGCTGGAAAAGCTGATCGCGAAAGCCAAGTTGGTCGACGACCTCGTCACCGAGATGAGCGGCTCGGCCGGTGCGATCCTGCAAGGTGCCACCGCCATGAAGGCGGACCTCGTCGCCGAGCAGCAGCGGCTCGACTCGGAGTCCGAAGCGACCATCGGGCAGACCGAGCGGCTGGTTCTGATCCTCGCCATTGCCGGCACGCTGCTTGGCGCGGTTCTCGCTTTCCTGCTCGGCACCGGCATCTCGCGTCCGATGATCGCGATGTGCAAGGCGATGCGTGAGCTGGCCTCGGGCAATTTCGACGTCGTGCTGCCGGGTCTCGGCCGCAAGGACGAGATCGGCGAGATGGCCGGCGCGGTCGAGGAGTTCAAGGTTCAAGCGGTTGCCAAAGCCGAGCGCGATGCCGCCGCCAGCGAAGTCCAGAACCGGGAGCAGGCTGCAAGCCGCCGCGCCGAGCTGATCCGCTTTGCCGACGATTTCGAAAGCGCGGTCGGAGCCATCGTCTCCAACGTCTCGGCCTCCGCCGTGCAGCTGGAATCGGCGGCCTCCACGCTGACCCGCACCGCCGAGACCACCCAGAGCCTGTCGAGCCAGGTCGCCGGCGTCTCCGAGCAGGCCTCCTCCAATATGCAGTCGGTCGCGACCGCGACCGAAGAGCTCTCCGCCTCGGTCGAGGAGATCGGCCGCCAGGTCCGCGACTCCAGCCGCATTGCGGAAGCTGCCGTGGTTCAGGCCAAGGAAACCGACGGGCGCATCGGAAAACTGTCGCATGCCGCCCAGCAGATCGGCGAAGTGGTCAAGCTGATCACGGCGATTGCCGAGCAGACCAACCTTCTGGCGCTCAATGCCACCATCGAGGCGGCGCGTGCCGGCGAGGCCGGGCGCGGCTTCGCCGTGGTTGCGAGCGAAGTGAAGTCGCTGGCGAGCCAGACCGCGAAGGCGACCGACGAGATTTCCTCGCACATCGCGGGCATGCAGGGCGCCACGGCGGAATCGGTTGCCGCGATCAAGGAGATCGGGGCGACCATCGGCCAGATCTCGTCGATCTCGACCTCGATCGCCAGCGCAGTCGAGCAGCAGGGCGCGGCGACGCAGGAGATCGCACGCAGCGTCCAGACCGTCGCGCAAGGCACCCAGACCGCGGCCACCGATATCGGCCAGGTCAACCGCGGCGCCGCCGAAACCGGCTCGGCCTCGGAGGAGGTGCTGCACTCGGCCAAGACGCTGTCCTCCGAAAGCACCCGCCTCCGCGCCGAGCTCGATCGCTTCATGGGGAATATCAGAGCGGCGTAGGGCTCCGTGCGATAGGCCACTGTTGTCGCCGCATCCTCCGCCGTCGTCCCGGACAAGCGCGCCCTCAGGCGCGCGTAGATCCAGGGCCCATACTCCAGGCAGTGATTGTAGAGCGACGCTGGTCACTTCGAGTCTTCGTCAAACCACTCCCTGTGGTTATGGGTCCCGGATCTGCGCTACGCTCTGCTGCGCTTGTCCGGGACGACAGCGGAATGCGCTTCTTCCCCGCGTCACCTAACCGCCGGCCAGGGTGCCACAAATTTACCACAGCTTATCCTTTGCCCCGTAACGTGCCGGGGAGTCGGAGAGCGGGCTGCTCTCGGGCTGCGCCTGGTTTTCCGCGAATGGAATGGGGTGGGGGAATGTCGGTTACGTCCAAGTCGAACTCGTCGAAGCTGCCAACTTTGCGGTTTCGCGCAAAAATCATCCTCGGCTTCGTGGCGGTGCTAGCCATCCTCGCCGTCAGCATGGCTTTCGCCTATTTCGGCTTCGAGCGGATTGCCGGCGCCGTCGCCTCCTATCGCACCAGCGTCTCGGAAGCCGACCTCGCGCGGACGGTCGATCGCGAACTGATCGCCTATCAAGGACTGGCACGAGCCTATACCCTGACGGGGGCGGCGGATGACGAGACCGCAGCCAAGGCTGCCGAAGAAAACCTGAAAAACGCCATCGCCAAGTCGATGTCCGCCACGACCGGCGCCGCGCGCCGCGAGCAGGTCGGCAAGCTCGAGGCCGAATTCCAGCGCTTCACCAAGGTGTTCGGGGAGATCATCACCCTGACGCGCGAGAACAACAAGATCGCGGCCGATGAGCTCAACAGCGTCGGCAACAAGATCCGGTTCAAGTTCGACGATCTCGCCGATACTGCCGCGCTGGCTGGGCTGGCATCGGTCCAGACCACGGCCAAGGACATCACCTCGCAATATCTGGCGGTCTCCACCTCGGTCAGCGCCTTCGTCGCCAAGCCGGAGCCGAAGACCGCCGATGGCGTGATCGCGCGCGTCAAATTCCTGGAGACCCTGCTGGTCTCGATCTATGCCAACGACCAGAAGATCACTGACCGCGTCACCGAGATCGGCAACCTCCTGAAGCAATACCGCACCTCCTTCACGAAGCTGTCGGAGAACGTGAAGATCATCGTCAAGCTGAACGGCGAGATGACCAAGACGGCGGCGGGCATCCTCAAGCTCTCGGGCGAGCTGCGGTCGGACCTGACTGCCGATCAGCAGCGCATCGAAGCGAGCGCCAATGAGACCATCGGAGAGACTGAGCGGCTGATGCTGATGATGGCGCTCGGCGGCCTCGCCATCGGGGCTGTACTCGCCCTGATGCTCGGCAA
>NZ_LFJD01000004.1:6650301-6814288 GCF_006658635.1 Bradyrhizobium sp. UNPA324 | reverse complement strand
TCGTCCGCACGCGGGGTTCGAGCTCACAGGGACTACCCGCCCTGCCCGCCCCATCTCGTGCCGACGCTGCCGCGTCCACCACAAGCCCGGCTCGCGAACATGACGACCACAAGATCGCCCCTCTTGATGAGCCGGGACGGCCGACACATACGCTAAAACCGAATTTCGGTAAAGTGGAATATTTTTGCGGGGAGGGGTTGACGAGGTGGCGGGTGTTTTGCCCGACGTGCTAACTCTGAGGGTGAGAGTCCGTAGGATGGGTAGAGCGAAGCGAAACCCATCATCGTGCAGCGACCATTGAAGCATGATGGGTTTTCGCAAGTGCTCTACCCACCCAACAGTCCGAGCTTCACGCGGCACCTCTCCCCAGCGCTGCCATCCTCTTTTCCACTGTGTGCTTCAAGTCACAGCAGAATCACCCGCCCTCGCCTACAAACGGGCCGCATGGCCGCAAACAAGGTAACGGCGGTACGCGTAAGGCTGCGGAGGCAATCAACAGCTAGGGACTTTTCGAGGCCGCCAGGGTGAAGAGCCCGGCAGCTTTTTTCTTCATTGCACCGCGGCACTTAGAACGTGGATGCCCGGGCCTTCGCCGCGCCGAAGGGGCTTCGGCCCCGCAGGCGGGACAAGCTCGGGCATGACGACCTTTCAACAGTCCAAATGCGGCCCTTCAATCGATCGCGCAGCTTACACCTATGAAGCGCCCGAGCCTCTCCGCGCCTCGCGTTCTTCCTCGATCTGCCGTTCCGCTTCGAACCAGAACTCCAGATCCTGACCGGCTGGCCGCCCGGCCTGCTCCCAGAGCTCATAGGCACGCGCGCGCACCTGACCGCGGCCCATCATGCGGCGGAGCTTTCGCTTCAGCTCGTCGGCAAAGCTTCGGAAGCGATGGCCGGTGGTCTCGTCCTTGACGAGCGCGGCCGCTCGCGTTGCGAGTTCGATCTGGTGCTCTATCTTCTTCTGCTCGTCCACCGCCGACACTGCCGTGGGAAAGGACTGTTTTCAGAGCCCGTGCTGTCAGACACTGAATTCCTTCCGGGATGGTCTGTTCCCTCGGCAACAGCGTGGGATGAGGAGCGTATAGGATCGATCGAACGAAGCGAAACCAATCGGGTCTAGTCGACGTCGAGGCGTGATGGGTTTCGCAAGGGCTCACCCCATCCTACGCACCATCACATCGCTAATGCCACGTCGTATCGGCTTCGACGATCACCACGCGTATCTCGGGATCTTCGGTCGTGTTGCAGGTGCAGGGCATGCCCTCGCCGCAGCGGCAGCCGCCGAGCTTCTCGCTCCAGGCCCGGAGCGGATGGTTTTCGCAGACCCATCCCAGACCCCGGCAGAATGGGCAGGTCTTGTTCATCACAGCGTATCCGGCGTCCGCAACGTGTTGGACTTGTCCTCGTTGCGCAGCTCCTGCTCGGCGGCCTGCCAGAACTCGTCCTCGCGGCCTTCGGGCTTGCCGGCCTGCTCCCACAGGCGATGCGCGCGTTCTCTGATCTCTTGCTCGGTCGGGTCGGACAATGGTGTCTCCTCGCGTGACGCACGGCCCACCCTGGGGGGCAGGAGGCTTGGAGGCGGGCCGTGCAGGCCAGCAATCGGCGGCGACTCTGGCCCGCCGATTCAAGCGTCGAGCGGGCGTGGGAGTTCCTAGTCGCACGTGCTCGTGGCCAAGCAGCGCACCAACGCAGCCTAGGCTCAAGCCATGCGCAAAAAAATTGGGAGTTGAAATTATTGGTAGCGGGAGAGGGACTCGAACCCCCGACCCCAGGATTATGATTCCCGTGCTCTAACCAGCTGAGCTACCCCGCCACAGGGCCCGCGGCGGCGAATAAGGCCGATCTCGCGAACGCGCGGCATATAAAGAAGGGGGCGGCGGGAAGTCAATCCGCGTTTGCGGAAAGGTTTGCAAGACAAGCTGTGAGGATGGAAAAGCGGGCGATTTTGGCGCCGGGTTCGCCCATTTCGGGGACCAGATGCGCGGAGAGTCCCTCTCACCCGGATCGCATCTATCGATGCGCTCCGGCCTCTCCCCGCAGGCGGGGAGAGGCGAAGAGCGCGAGAGGCGAGAAGCCGCCTCCGCCTACGCCAAGGCTTCGGCCCGACAAGCTATTTCGGCCGCACGTTCGGGTCGCCGCCGGGGCTGCCGGGGGGCGGGATGACCGGGGTGTTGCCCCCGGTATCGGGCGCCGGGGCGTGCATCTCGGGGTCGACGCCGGCGGGCGGGCAGAGCACGCCGTCGGACTTGGCCAATTTGTCGCCGAGCGGTTCCCGGGACTGGCCAGTGGTGGTGCCGTCCGACGAGCGGCCCGGCCGGTCCTGCGGCATGCAGTTGGCGGCATGTTGTGGGGATGGCGGCGCGGTCGCTTGCGGCGGCGTCGCCGGGGCGGGCGGGGCCTGCGCGATCGCTCCGCCGGAGGCGGCGATCAGGAGGCCAGCCAGGATGATGTTTGATGTCGTGCGCATGGGAGGGGAACGCGCGCGCGATGCCCCCTGTTCCCTGCCCGCACGATCACGATTTGCGGTAACGGATCAGCGAAAAGTGCCCCATCGGCGGCATCGGGCGCCGCTCGGCCAGCGTGATGCCGCCGTGCCTGGTCGCCCAGCCTTCGAGGCGGGCCCACGGGAATTCCGGACGCCAGCCGAGACGGCGGGCGACGGGCGCGAAAGCGAGCTCGAACAGTTTGCGCGGACCGCTCTCGGCGCCGATGTGGTTGACCAGGATCAGCTCGCCTCCGGGCTTGAGCACGCGCACGAACTCGTCGAGCGTGCCTTCGGGATCGGGCACAGCGGTGATGACATATTGCGCCACCACCGCATCGAAGAAGTCTTCCGGGAAGGCGAGGTTCTTCGCATCCATCACCGAGAGCACTTCGACATTGGACAGCCGAAGCGCGCGGACGCGCGCCTGCGCCTTGCGCAGCATCGGCTCGGAAATGTCGACGCCGCAGATCTTCGTGGTGCGCGAATAGTCCGACAGCGAGAGCCCGGTGCCGACTCCGACGTCGAGGACGCGGCCGCCGATGCGGTCGGCCTCGGCGATGGTCGACTGCCGGCCGGCGTCGAACACCTTGCCGAACACGAGATCATAGACGGGCGCCCAGCGGCCATAGGCCTTCTCGACCCCGGCCCGCGAGATGTCTGCTGCCATGCCCCCTGCCCTTACGCGAAACTTTCGAAAGAATTGATCATTGGTGAGATCGAAGCGAGCCCCGAAATTGGTCTAGCGCCTCTCCCACTTGCGGGAGAGGTCGACACGCTCGCAAGAGCGTGGCGGGTGAGGGTTCCTTCCTCTCGCGATATATCGCTAGCAGAGACCCCCCTCTCCCCGCCCCTCTCTCGCAAGCGGGAGAGGGGGCGCACCGTCGTTGCGGCAACAGTCGCGCTAAATCTCGACATCCTTAGCCGCGCACGGCTTCCGCGAGCGGACGCAATGTCGCGCTGCCCTGCTTCGCGGCGGCGCTCTGGATGAAGCCGCCGCCGAGCACGCGCGCCTGCCCGCTGGCTGCGTCGTAGAACACGCAGGCCTGGCCGGGCGAGACGCCCTCCTCGCCGGCGACGAGCTCGACCTCGTAATGACCATTGCCGCCGCGCAGCCAGGCCGGCTGCGGGCTGCGGGTCGAGCGCACGCGCACGAACAGTTCGAGGCCGCCGCCGATGGCGCGGTCGATGTCACCGTCGCCGATCCAGTTGACGTCGCGCAAGGAGATGCGGTGCATCTTGAGGGCATCGCGCGGGCCGACGACGACGCGGCGGGTCGCTGCCTCCAGCCGCACCACGTACAGCGGCGCGGATGCAGCGATGCCGAGGCCGCGGCGCTGGCCGACGGTGAAATTGGCGATGCCGTTGTGCCGGCCGAGCACCCGTCCGCCGAGATCGACGATCTCGCCGGGGTCCATCGCGTTCGGCCGCAGGCGCGTGATGATGTCGGTGTAGCGCCCGGTCGGCACGAAGCAGATGTCCTGGCTGTCGTGCTTGTCGGCGACGGACAGGCCAAAGCGCCGTGCGAGCTCGCGCGTCTCGGGCTTGGTCATGTCGCCGAGCGGGAAGCGCAGGAAGTCGAGCTGTGACTGCGTCGTCGCGAACAGGAAATAGCTCTGGTCGCGATCGGCGTCGGCCGCGCAGACCAGCGCGCGCGAGCCATCCTCGCGGCGGCGCGAGGCGACGTAATGGCCGGTGGCGAGCGCCTGGGCGCCGAGCTCGCGCGCGGTCTTCAGGAGGTCGCGGAACTTGACCGAGCGGTTGCACTCGATGCACGGCACCGGCGTTTCGCCGAGCGCGTAAGAGTCGGCGAAATTGTCGATGACGGACTCGCGAAAGCGATCCTCGTAGTCGAGCACGTAATGGGGAATGCCGAGCTTGGCGGCGACGTCGCGCGCGTCGTGGATGTCCTGGCCGGCGCAGCAGGCGCCCTTGCGATGCGTCGCCGCGCCATGGTCGTAGAGCTGCAGCGTGATGCCGACGACGTCGTAGCCCTCCGCCTTCAGAAGCGCAGCCGTCGTCGAGGAATCGACGCCGCCCGACATGGCAACGACGACCCTGGTGTCCTCAGGACGGCCTTCGAGATCCAGACTGTTGAGCATGGGCCTTTAAGAGTTGCGACGGCGGCGCGCGGCGATCCGCGATTTCTTGCTTCTCGCGGGACATCGGCGATCCCCGGGAACTTCAGTTCCCGAAAGTCACGATCGCCCGGTCGAAAGCGGCTGAAAGTAACCTCTTTAATATAGGCGGCATTCTGGTGAAGCAATCACGCGGGCGGCCAGCTTACGGCAATTCTTGCCGGGGAGGCAGAAATGGCGGGGTCGCGCGGGCCCGGCAGCGGTGGTTTCGAATTAATAAGATATTGATTTTGCTACATAAATGTTTGCGCGCTGATACTGGCCCGCTCCTTGCTCCCCTGATGCCGAAGATGTTTCCAAGAGGTCGCCTGTGGTCGGTCGTACGTCAGATGTCGCGGCAAGCGTGCAAGTTCCGAGCGCGCAGCAAAAGCCTGCCCGGTCGCAGAGCGCCAAAGAGGCGTCCGCGAACGACTCCTTCGGGTCGCTGGTCGACAGCAACACCCAGGCGATCGGCACCAATGCGGCCTCGCAAGCCCAGGACATTGCGCCGCGGCGGAGCGATTCGTCCTCCGCGGACAAGGGCCCGCGCGACACCTCGTCCACCGATCAACCCTCGCAGAGCAAGGCGAGCGACGGCACCGACGCATCCGCGCCCGCCAGGGACGACAAGGCGAGCGATACCACCACCGATCCAGCCAAGGACGCCGGCAAGGTCCAGGACAAGATCAAGGACAAGATCAAGGACAAGTCCGAGACATCCGACGCCAAATCGGCCGATAACTCCGAGAAGACCAAGGGCGACAAGACCGAGGCCACCGATGGACTCGCGGCCGCCGTCGATGCCGCGCCGACCGACGCAGCGCAGGCGGCCGTGCCGGATCCCAACGCGATCGTGGTTGCCGCACCTAGCGTCCCAACTGATCCGAACGCGGCGGCGAACCAGGCCGCCACCTCCTCGCCGCTGACGATCGCCGCCGCCGGCCTTGCCGCCAGCGCCTCGACCGCGGCGCAGATCGCCGGCACCAAGACCGACACCGCCACATCAGGCGACAAGAACGCCAAGACCGCCAGCGCCAAGGTCGATGCCGACACGTCGGCGACGCTGGCCGATGCCGCGACCGGAGCAACCGCCGAGGTTACGGCCGACGCCAAGCCGAACGGCGGACTGATCCCCGTCAATCCCGGCACGCCGAAGACCTCGTTCCAGGCCGTCGCCGCCGCCCAAGGACAGTCCGACGTCTCCAATATCGGCCAGGACACCGGCAAGGCGAACGCCGCCCCGACGCAAGCACCGGGCACTCCGACCGCCAACGCCGCCGCGCATCCGCAAGGCCCCAAGCCGCAGGCGGATGATGCAGCGACCGAGACGAAGCCCGGCGCCGCCGACCGTTCGCCCGACGCGATCCCGGCCGCACCGGCCGCCCAGGCCCATGCCAATGCGCAGGCCGCTTTCAACACCACTGATACGAGCGCGCAAACCGCCTCCGCCGTGCAGGCGCCGCTGACCCAAACGACCTCGACCGCATCCGCATCGACCGCGACGCTGACCGCGACCGCGGCCAGTGCGACGGCGGTGCCGATCAACGGCGTGCCGGTCGAGATCGCGGCCGCGATCCGCTCCGGCAAGTCCCGGTTCGACATCAGCCTCGATCCGGCCGAGCTCGGCCGCATCGACGTGCGCATCAATGTCGACCGCGCCGGCAACGTCACCTCGCATCTCACCGTGGAGAAGCCGGAGACGCTGCAGATGCTGCGCCAGGACGCGCCGCAATTGCAGCGCGCGCTCGACGATGCCGGCCTCAAGACCGGCAGCAACGGGCTGTCCTTCAGCCTGCGCGACCAGAATTCATCGGGCCATAACTCCGGCCAGAACAACGACAATGGCGGCAATGCCCGCCGGCTGATCATCAGCGAGGACGACACCGTCGCCGCCGCACCGGTCGGCCGCAGCTATGGCCGCACGTATGGGCCGAGCAGCGGCATCGACATCAGAGTGTAAGGAGTATTCGACATGACCACCACGACTGGCGCCACGGCCCCTGCTGTCGTCTCCGGGACGACCGAGCTCCCGAAATCCTCCTCGTCGAACTCGCTGAGCTCGACCACGGGATCGACGCTCGCCGGCAACTTCCAGACCTTCCTGACGCTGCTGACAACGCAGCTGCAGAACCAGAACCCGCTGGATCCGCTCGACACCAACCAGTTCACCCAGCAGCTGGTGCAGTTCGCCGGCGTCGAGCAGCAGCTCAAGACCAACGATTCGCTGTCCCAGCTCGTCACCCTGCAGCAGACCACGCAGGCGACCCAGGCGCTGGGCTTCGTCGGCAAGACCGCGCTGGTCGACGGCTCGACCGCGACCATGAAGAGCTCGTCGGCCACCTGGCATCTCAACGTGCCGACCGACTCCACCGTCGACATCACCATCGCCAATGCCAGCGGCCAAACCGTGTTCACCGGCAAATATACCGCCGCCGCCGGCACCGACATCCCCTTCACCTGGAACGGCCAGGGCAATGACGGCACGCAATGGCCCGACGGCAAGTACACGATCTCGGCCACCGGCAAGGACGTGGCGAACAACAATGTCGGCATCGCCGCGCAGGTGCAGGGCACCGTGTCGTCCGTCGACCTGACCCAGTCGCCGCCGCTGCTCACCATCGACGGCGCCAGCTACACGCTGAGCCAGGTGAAGAGCATCATTGCGACGAGCAATTGAGGGAGTGGGTGATTCCACACGCTCGGTGTCGTCCCGGCGAACGCCGGGACCCATAACCACAGGGAGCAGTTTGGCGAAGACTGGTGGTTAGGAAGTCATTCTTGGTACTGCGACCTGCGTCTCATCGATAGATCACGCGGTATGGGTCCCAGCGTTCGCCGGGACGACCGGCTGAGAGAGCCCCTCGAGGGCTCCATTCGTTAGTAAAGTATTTACGAAGGCCCCTCGGCCGGCCCGGATGTCAGCTCTTCCGGCGGCCGACACGGCGTCGTTTCAGCATTTTCAACGAGAATTGTATTGAAGCCTTAGGCTTAGCGGATTTTTAAGCCGCCGGGCGTAGGGTTACGGGTGTGAGTTCAGTGGTTGAGAGTTTGTGAGTACGCCATGACAGAACCCCATCGCCCGAGGGTAAAATACGTCATCGGGCCGGACGGCAGTCCGTTGACGATCGCGGATCTGCCTGCACCCGGCACCAAACGCTGGGTCATCCGCCGCAAGGCCGAAGTCGTCGCCGCTGTCCGTGGTGGACTTCTCTCGCTCGAGGAGGCCTGCAGCCGTTATACCCTGACGGTCGACGAATTCCTCTCCTGGCAGTTTTCCATCGACCAGCATGGTCTGGCGGGTCTTCGCACCACCCGCATCCAGCAATATCGCCAGTAGGCGATCCGGAAATCTGCGGCTTTTGACGAAAATCGGCCCCGCCCTGCGGGGCCGATTTTTTTCATATCGCTCTTTGGCGCGACTTTTGTCCCACCTCTTAACCTTCGTTAACCATATCGAAACCATCCCCTAGGCAATAATTGCCCAGTCGGCCTTTCCGGTGAAAGCGGCCGAATCTGTTGGGGCGGTTGCTTGCAAGGTCTTGCGGACTTTTTGAAGAGTATCGGCGCCGCCCGGTTCGGGGCGATGATCGCGGTCACCGCCGCGCTCATCGGCTTCTTCGCATTCGTCATCATGCGCGTCACCACGCCGCAGATGACGACGCTGTTCACCGACCTCAGCGTCGAGGATTCCTCGGGCATTATCAAGGACCTGGAACGCCAGGGCATCCAGTTCGAGATCCGCAATGAGGGCTCCATCATCATGGTGCCCAAGGACAAGGTCACGCGCCTGCGGATGAAGCTCGCCGAGGGTGGCCTGCCCAAGGGCGGCGGCGTCGGCTACGAGGTGTTCGACAAGTCGGACGCGCTCGGCACCACCTCTTTCGTCCAGAACATCAATCACCTGCGTGCGCTGGAAGGCGAGCTCGCCCGCACCATCCGGGCCATCGACCGCATCCAGGCCGCCCGCGTCCACCTGGTGCTGCCCGAGCGCCCGCTGTTTGCGCGCGAGGCGCCGGAGCCGTCGGCGTCGATCGTGGTGCGCGTCCGCGGCGCGCTGGAAGCCCAGCAGATTCGCGCCATCCGCCACCTCGTCGCCTCCGCCGTCAACGGCCTGAAGCCGCAGCGGGTCTCGATCGTCGACGAGGCCGGCCAGCTGCTCGCCGACGGCGCGGCGGCCGATCCGGAGCAGGCGGTCGGCGACGAGCGCCGCATCTCCTTCGAGAAGCGGATGCGCAAGCAGGTCGAGGACATCGTCTCCTCGGTGGTCGGCTCGGGCCGCGCCCGCGTGCAGCTCTCCGCCGATTTCGACTTCAACAAGGTCACCCAGACCTCGGACAAGTACGATCCCGAAGGCCGGGTGCTGCGCTCGAGCCAGACCCGCGAAGAGCAGAGCATGACCGCCGACAACAACGGCCAGGTCACCGTCAACAACGAGCTGCCCGGCAACCAGCAGAACAACGGCGTCGCGGCCAAGGACCAGAGCAAGAAGACCGAAGAGACCAACAATTACGAAATCTCCCGCACCACCAAGACCGAGGTGACCGAAGCCGGCCGGGTCAACCGTATCTCGGTCGCGGTGCTGGTCGACGGCATCTATTCCAAGAACGAGAAGGGCGATCTGGCCTATCAGGACCGCACCAAGGAGCAGCTCGACCGCATCGCCGCGCTGGTGCGCTCGGCCATCGGCTTCGACCAGAAGCGCGGCGACCAGGTCGAGGTCGTCAATCTGCGCTTTGCCGATGCGCCCTCCACCGCCCCGATCGCCGAACCTAGCGGCTTCCTCGGCATGCTGCAGTTCACCAAGGACGACGTCATGTACTTCGTCGAGCTCGGCGTGATGATGCTGCTCGGCCTGATCGTGCTGTTCCTGGTCATCCGCCCGCTGGTCAAGCGCATCCTCGCCTCCGACGAGGTAGCCGCCGCCATCTCCGGCGTGCTCAGCGGCCCGGCAGCTTCCGAAGAAACCGCGCCGTCCGCCCAGCCGCTCCTGCCGAGCGGCGCCGCCAACGCGATCGACGTCGCCACCATCCAGGGCCAGGTCCACGCCCAGTCCGTTCACCGCGTCGGCGAGCTCGCCGAGCGCAACCCCAACGAAACCGTCGCCATCGTCCGCCAATGGCTGGGCGAATCCGCAAAGTAGTACGAGAAGTGATCTGACATGGCCGCCGCATTGCAAAACGCCAACAGCAACGACATCACCAGCGTGATCTCCACGCTCGGTCAGCGTGCCAACACCCGGGCAAAGGACGGCAAGCCAGCCGAACAATTGTCCGGGCCGAAGCGCGCTGCGATCCTGATGCTCGCGCTCGGCGAGCAATACGGCGGCAAGATCTGGAGCCTGCTCGACGACGACGAGGTGCGCCAGCTCTCGCTGGAGATGTCGACGCTCGGCACCGTCGAGGTCGACACCGTCGAGGACATGCTGCTCGAATTCGTCTCGCGGATGTCGGCCTCCGGCGCGCTGATGGGCAATTTCGACGCCACCGAGCGCCTGCTCCAGCAATATCTGCCGCCGGAGCGCGTCAACGGCATCATGGACGAGATCCGCGGCCCCGCCGGACGCAACATGTGGGAGAAGCTCTCCAATGTGCAGGAAGAGGTCCTCGCCAACTACCTCAAGAACGAATATCCGCAAACCATTGCGGTCGTGCTGTCGAAGCTGAAGCCGGAGCACGCCGCGCGCGTGCTCGGCATCTTCCCCGAGGACCTCGCGCTCGAC
Organism: Bradyrhizobium sp. UNPA324; assembly: GCF_006658635.1. Lineage (NCBI taxonomy): Bacteria > Pseudomonadati > Pseudomonadota > Alphaproteobacteria > Hyphomicrobiales > Nitrobacteraceae > Bradyrhizobium > Bradyrhizobium sp. UNPA324. The sequence continues at coordinate 6,803,971 of NZ_LFJD01000004.1, read as the reverse complement.
GTCGTCAACCGCATGCTGAAGATGGAGGCGGTTCAGAAGGAGGTGATCGAGAGCGTAGAGAAGACGCTGCGCACCGAATTCATGTCCAACCTGTCCCAGACCCGCCGCCGCGACGCCCACGAGGTGATGGCGGAAATCTTCAACAATTTCGACCGCCAGACCGAAACCCGCTTCATCACCTCGCTGGAGGAGGACAACCGTGAATCGGCCGAGCGCATCAAGGCGCTGATGTTCACCTTCGACGACCTCGTCAAGCTCGATTCCGGATCGGCCCAGACCCTGATGCGCAACGTCGACAAGGACAAGCTCGGCGTCGCGCTCAAGAGCGCCAACGAGGACGTCCGCAACTTCTTCTTCGGCAACATGTCCTCGCGCGCAGCCAAGATGCTCCAGGACGACATGGCGGCGATGGGCCCGGTCCGCCTGCGCGACGTCGACGAGGCCCAGGCGCTTCTGGTCAACCTCGCCAAGGACCTCGCCGCCAAGGGCGAGATCATGCTGACCAAGAACCGCGCCGACGACGAACTGGTGTATTGATGGCCGCTCCGGCGAAATTCCTGTTCGATACCGACTTCGCGGCGCCCGAGCGGGCGACGCGCGAGAAGGCCGCGACCGCCGCCGAGATCGCCCAGAAAGTCGCGGAGGCCGAAGCGCGCGCCTACCAGGAAGGCTTTGCCGCCGGCCAGCGCGAAGCGAAGGCCGAGAGCGACCGCCGCGTCGCGCTCGCCATGGAAGAGATCAACATCGGCGTCCGCGGCATCGCGGCCGGTATCGGCAACATCGAAACGAAGATGGAAACCGAGGCGGTCGACGTTGCGGTGGCGGTCGCGCGCAAGCTGTGCGCCGATCTCGTCGCCGCCGAGCCGCTCGGCGAGATCGTCGCGCTGGTCAAGGACTGCTTCTCGCACCTGGTCGCGACGCCGCATCTCGTCGTCCGCATCAATGATGCGCTCTACGACGCCGCCCGCGAAAAGATCGAGCGGCTCGCCAAGCAGAGCGGTTTCGAGGGCCGGCTGGTGATCCTGGCCGAGCCGGAGATTGCCACCGGCGACTGCCGGATCGAATGGGCCGATGGCGGCGTCGTGCTGGAGCGCGGTGCCATCGCGGCCAAGATCGACGAAATGGTCGGACGCTATGTCGCGTCCCGCAGGGGGAGTTAACCCATGAGCGACACCGACGGACAGGTCCCGCTGCCCGATCTCAACGGCCCGATGCCGCCTGCCGGCACGGACGTCGGCTACAACGAGGACGAATATGCGGCGCGTGCCGCCGCCGACCTCGAGGCCGTGTTCGACGTGCCGGTACAGGTCTCGGCGGTGCTCGGCCGCTCCAAGATGGACGTCAGCGAGCTCCTGAAGCTCGGGCCGGGCACCGTGCTCGAGCTCGACCGCCGCGTCGGTGAGGCCATCGACATCTACGTCAACAACAAGCTGGTCGCCCGCGGCGAAGTCGTCCTGGTCGAGGACAAGCTCGGCGTGACCATGACCGAAATCATCAAGACCGAACGCACGTGATAACGCGCGGCAGCGCGACCAGACGGACAGGAGACTGACATGCGGCTTCTCATCGTTGGCACATTGAAGGGCCAGCTCACCACCGCCACCAAGATCGCGATGGACAACGGCGCCACCGTGACCCACGCCGAGGATCACGAGCAGGCGATGCGCGTGCTGCGCGGCGGCAAGGGCGCCGACCTCCTGCTGGTCGACGTAGCCCTCGACATCCGCGAGCTCGTGATGCGGCTCGAGGCCGAGCACATCCACGCTCCGATCGTCGCCTGCGGCATCACCAACGACGCCCGCGCCGCGGTCGCCGCGATCCATGCCGGCGCCAAGGAATACATCCCGCTGCCGCCCGACCCCGAGCTGATCGCCGCGGTGCTGGCCGCCGTCGCCAACGATTCCCGCGAGCTGGTCTATCGCGACGAAGCCATGGCCAAGGTGATCAAGCTGGCGCAGCAGATCGCCGGCTCCGACGCCTCGGTGATGATCACCGGCGAATCCGGCACCGGCAAGGAAGTGCTGGCCCGCTACGTCCACACCCGTTCGGCGCGCGCCAAGCGTCCCTTCATCTCGATCAACTGCGCCGCCATTCCCGAGCATCTCCTGGAATCCGAGCTGTTCGGCCACGAGAAGGGCGCCTTCACCGGCGCGGTCGCGCGCCGCATCGGCAAGTTCGAGGAGGCCACCGGCGGCACGCTGCTGCTCGACGAAATCTCGGAGATGGACGTCCGCCTGCAGTCGAAACTGCTGCGCGCGATCCAGGAGCGCGTGATCGACCGCGTCGGCGGCACCAAGCCTGTAGCCGTCGACATCCGCATCATCGCGACCTCGAACCGCAACCTCGCCGAGGCCGTGCGCGAGGGCAGGTTCCGCGAGGACCTGCTGTTCCGCCTCAACGTCGTGAACCTGAAGATCCCGCCGCTGCGCGAGCGCTCCGCCGACATTCTGGAGCTCGCCCAGCATTTCGTGAAGAAATATGCCGAGGCCAACGGCGTGCCGCTGCGCCCGATCTCGGCGGAAGCGCGCCGCGTGCTTTCGGCCAACCGCTGGCAGGGCAACGTCCGCGAGCTCGAAAACACCATGCACCGCGCGGTGCTGATGGCGCAGGGCGACGAGATCGGTCCCGATGCCATCATCACTCCGGACGGCGACCGCCTCGATCTCGCCAAGACGCCCCCCGCCGTGGCCCACGCCACGATGGCCGCCGAGCAGGTGACGCGCGCGCTGGTGGGGCGCACCGTGGCCGATGTCGAGCGCGACCTGATCCTGGAGACGCTGAAGCACTGCCTCGGCAACCGGACCCATGCAGCCAACATCCTGGGGATCTCGATCCGCACGCTGCGCAACAAGCTCAACGAATATTCCGACGGCGGCATCCCGATCCCGCCGGCGGGCACGCCCGGCGAATATCCGCGGATGCCGATGATGGGGGCTTGAGGTCTCTCCAGCGAATATTGAGGATGCGAATGCCCGGGCTGGTCCCGGGCATTTTTGTTTGGTGGTAAAGCGTACGCAGCGCGCCCCCTCAGTGTCGTCCCGGCGAACGCCGGGACCCATAACCACAGGGAGCAGTTTGGCGAAGACTCGTCGTTCGGTACTCCGACTGCCCACATCGATAGCTTTCGCGGTATGGGTCCCCGCGTTCGCGGGGACGACACCGGTGGAACATGGCCGCACCGCATTCGGCGACTAGGTCGCGCCTGCGCGAGGCCCTATAACCAGGCGCGAGAACCACGCGAGGATCAACATGTCTGAAGCTCAAATCACGGACTGGCTGGCATCACAGCGGCAGGCGATGATCGATCTACTTTGCGATGTCGTGAACATCGATTCCGGGTCCTATGACAAGGAAGGCGTCGATGCCGTCGGTGCGCGGTTCGAGCGGCATTTTGCCGAGCACGGCATTCCGTCCCGCCGCGAGGCCAACGCCACCTTTGGCGATGCGATCCATGCCGAGGTGGCAAAACCCGGCAGCAACGAAAAGCCCGTGCTGTTGATGGGGCATCGCGACACCGTGTTCGGCAAGGGCGAGGCCGGGCGCCGTCCCTTCACCATCAGGGATGGCCGCGCCTACGGGCCTGGTGTCGCCGACATGAAGTCCGGTCTCGTCATGAACGTGTTCGTCGCAACCGCCTTCCACAAATTCGGCGGCAACCCGCATCCGATCAAGCTGCTGATCACCTCCGACGAGGAGATCGGCTCGCCCTCGTCCCGGCCCGTGATCGAGCGCGAAGGCCGCTCCGCCCGTGCCGTATTCAATTCCGAGCCGGGCCGCCCGACCGGCAACGTCGTCACGGGACGCAAGGGCGGCATCTTCATGCATCTCGCCATCACCGGCAAAGCCGCGCATTCCGGCGCCAACTTTGCCGCAGGCGTCAGCGCGATCGGCGAGCTCGCGCACAAGATCGTGCAAATCCACGCGCTGACCGATCTCGACAAGGGCATCACGCTGAACGTCGGTCTCGTCTCGGGCGGGCAGTCCGTCAACACCACGGCGCCCTCTGCCGAGGGTCAGATCGACCTGCGCTATGTCGATCCGGCGGATCGTGCGCGGGTGATGGAAGCGATCGAAAAAATCGTCGCGACGTCTTACGTTCCGGGCACCAGCGCAACGCTGACGATCAAGGGCGAGTTCGTGCCGGTGGTGCAGAGCGCGGAGTCCAAGACGCTGTTCGAAGGCTATCAGGCGGCCTCACGGCAGGTCGGCCTCACCACGCTGCAGGGCGAGTTCTCCGGCGGCTGCGCCGATTCCGGCTTCACCGCCGCGGTCGGCACGCCGACCATCTGCGGCCTCGGCCCGGTCGGCGGGCTCGCGCACACGCCGGAGGAATATCTCGAGCTCGACAGCATCGTGCCGCGCGCGCAGGCGCTGGCGCTGGCGATTTTAAGGGGGTAGCCACTCACTCCGCCGTCATGCCCGGGCTTGTCCCGGGCATCCACGTCTCTCGTCACTCGCGGTTACACGTGGATGGCCGGGTCAAGCCCGGCCATGACGAGAGGAGAGAGCGGCGCACCACATGGTCAGGTGCGCGTTAGCCTCACGAATAACTCGGCGCGTCCGGCTTGCGGAAAATGTGGATGGGGTCGCCGGGGATGATCACGGGCTGGCCTGAGAACATCGCGTAAGCGTAGAGCGCGAGATAGGCGATCGCGAGCGCGCCGACGGCGTAGAAGGCGAAGGTCGCGATGCGCTTCATCGATCCGCTCCATTGCCGCCCCGAACGGGGAGGCTCAGAGCGCTTCTAGAGCGATGAGGCCGAAAAGGCCAGCCTGCGCGCCCCCTTCGGGCGGCGATCAAACGCCGCGCCGGCCGTGCGTGGGAACGCTGACTTCCGCGAGCCTGGCGGCGTCTTCGTCCTGGTCGACCGCCACATACTGACCGTGCCAATAGGCCAGCGCCGCACTGCGGGTGGAATTCCTGATGTCCCTGACACGGCCGATGATGATGCCGTGCGAGTGGCGCTCCATGATCTCCTCGACCTCGCAATCGAAGGCCGACAGCGCGCCGGCCAGGAGCGGCACGCCCGAGACCGCCGTCACCCATGTGGCGCCTTTGAAACGATCGGCGCCCTTCAGCCCGCCCTTGCCGGAAAAGCGCTCGGCGACATCGAGCTGGTCGGCGTTGAGGATGTTCACGCCGAAGGCACCGTGGCGCTTGATCAACGGAAAGGACGAGGCATCGCGGTTGATGCTAACCAGCAGCGTCGGCGGCTCGACCGACAGCGAGCTTACCGAGGTCACGGTCATGCCGGTGATGTCCGTGCCCCTCCCGGCGGTGATGACGCTGACGCCGCCGGTGAGATGGCGCATGGCGCCGCGGAAATCGGCGGAGGAGACGGGGATTTCAGTCATGAGATCGCGGGGCACTACATTCATGGCATGGTCCCCGAAGCGGGGTCCGCTGTATTTAGGTACGATGGTCCGCCGACAACAGGTGGCTCGCCGCTGACCGGCTCCGAGCCTAACGCGCCCCAAAAGGGTGGTGCGGCCTGCCGGAATTGTCGAGATCGCTGGAAGAAGAACAATGCGCATGCTGTTGCGCGCCCCGGCGACATGATCAATCGTTCGATCGGCGGGGCAATTGCAGGCAAATTTTTCCGCACGCAAAGGTGAGCCGCTTGGTCGGGCCAGATCACAAAAAGACGTAAAACAACCCCATGCACAGTAGCCAACACCTTGAGGGGAAAGCAATTTCCAATTTTACGAAATTCAACCTGAGACGTCGGGCAAAACAGGGCTAGGATGTAATCGTCACCGCGGCTTGCGTAACGAGGCCTCGCGGTTAATGCAGCCACCTCACCGGCAGATTCTGCAAGCCCCGGAAGGCCCAGCCGCCGATCCGCACCGGCTCGTCATCGGCGATCTCCAGCTGCTTCGCCCGCGCGAACAATGTCGGCAGCGCGACGTCGGCGATCATGGCGCGGGAGGCGAAGGCGCCGGCGCAGAAATGCGGGCCGGCACCGAACGCGACGCTCTTGGTCACATCGCGGCGCACGTCGAACTGATCGGCGAGCTCGAAATGCTTCTCGTCGCGATTGGCGGAGCCGAACATCAGGAACACGCGTTCGTCGGTTTCGAAGGCGACATCGCGGATGCTCCACGGCTTTGCGATGCGTCGCGGCGACATGCCGATCGGCGAGATCCAGCGGGCGTATTCCTCGAACGCCTGCAGCCAGGTCACTTCACCGCGCAGGACCAGATCGAGCTGTTCGGGATGGGTCAGCAGCGCCCAGATCGTGCCGGCGATCGCCTTGCGCGGTTCGTTCTGTCCGCCTGAGATCGCGAGCTTGACGTTGGCGCGCACGCTCTCCATCGGCATGCCCGAGGCGAGAAGGACGCCGAGGATGCTCTGGTCGGGCTGCTTGCGTATCACCGGCAGGATGTCGTCGATCGCAGCATCGATACCCGACGTCGCGGCATGGCAGCGCGACTCGACCGCGGGATCGCCGGCGTAATTGGCGATGCCCTCGATCATGCCTTGCGACCAGGCGTCCATATCCTCAAAGCCGATATTGGTGAGGCCGGTGATCGACTTCAGGCATTCGCCGGAGAACGGCAGCGCGAAATCGCGCATGAAGTCGACCCGCCCGGGCTCGATACAATCGATGATGCGGTCGGCATGGGCCTGGAACTGCGCAGTCCAGTGCGCCTTCACCGTCTTCGGCGACACCGTCGGGAACATCGCGCGGCGCTCGACCTGGTGCGCCTCGCCGTCCTTGCGCATCATGTTGTGGCCCATCAGCCGGTTCATCAGGCCGGCGGGCTGGTGCGAGGAGAACACGTCGATCTGCTTCTCGGAGATCGAGATGTCGTCGCGGCTGGTCAGCAGCGTCGAGCCGAGCTGCGGCACGAAGGCGATCGGCGCCTCCTTGCGCATCTTTGCCAGCATTGGATAGGGATCGGCCCAGAATGCGGCAGGATCGATGTCGATGCGTGGCGCTGTGCTCAAGCTTCGCTCCCTTGCTGTATCCCTGCCGAGACCTAGCGCATCGAGGCGCCGCCGTCATGGCGCAGCTTCTAGGCAGCCTGTCCAAATGCGACTTTGGCGATCGCATCGCTCAAGACATCGCCGCCCGCCCCCAACCGCGTGCCCTGCTCGGCGAGATGGCGACGGAAGGCCCGGGCGCCGGGCACGGCATGAAATGCGCCGACGAAATGCCGCGTGATCGCATGCAGCCGCGTGCCGCGAGCGAGCTGCTGCTCGATATAGGGCATCATCGCCTCGAGCGCGGCCTGCATGGTTCCATGCGGGGCCGCTTCGCCAAAAATCTCCCGATCGACCGAGAGCAGCCGCCATGGCTCCTGATAGGCGGCACGGCCGAGCATCACGCCATCGACATGTTCGAGATGCGCTTTTGCTTCCTCGATTCCGGGGATGCCGCCGTTGATGATGACGGGCACCTCTGGCATCGCGCGCTTGAGCCGATAGACGCGGTCATAATCGAGCGGCGGGATGTCGCGATTCTCCTTCGGCGACAGACCGTTGAGCCAGGCCTTGCGGGCATGCACGATCAGCGCATCGCAGCCGGAGGCGACCACCCCGCGCGCAAGCGCATCGAGCGCCACTTCAGGATCCTGATCGTCGATCCCGATGCGGCATTTCACCGTGATGGGAATCGCGACCGCACGCTTCATCGCCTCGACGCATCTCGCCACCAGCTCCGGCTCCGCCATCAGGCAGGCGCCGAAGCGGCCGTCCTTCACGCGGTCCGACGGGCAGCCGACGTTGAGATTGATCTCGTCGTAGCCGAACGCCTCGCCGATCCGCGCAGCCTCCGCCAGTTCGCGCGGATCCGACCCGCCAAGTTGAAGCGCGATCGGATGCTCGACCGCGTCGAACCCAAGCAGCCGCTCGCGGTCGCCGTGAATGACGGCCCCGGTCGTCAGCATCTCCGTATAGAGCAGCGCCCGCCGTGTCAGATGGCGGTGGAACACCCGGCAGTGCCGGTCAGTCCAATCCATCATCGGAGCCACAGAAAAGCGATAGTCTTGCGATTTCAATTGGTTACTGCGTCCTATTCCCATCCGGCTCGGTTATACTAGTTCCCCGGAAATAGTATAGCCGCCAGGCATGGGTGGTCGCCAGGCGTCCGTAACGCAGCGGCCAGGTCTTGGCAGAATCCTGGGATTGCCAGACTCCGCCTCAAGGGGTTCAGGGGGCTGGATCCGACCTTGGGAGTCCCGTTCGACTTTGCTGGCGTGCCAATGAACTCGAAAGCGACTGCAAGCGCATGCCGGACGCTTGCGCCGGCTTCCCGTCATTCAATGCTGCGCAATCCGGCCGTCGACCACCTCGATGATGCGGTCACAGCGGCGCGCAAGGTCGAGATTGTGGGTGACGAGCAGGAAGCTCGTGCCACTCTGCCGATTGACCCGTCGCATCAACTCGAAGACGGCATCGGCCGACTTGGTATCGAGGTTGCCGGTCGGCTCGTCCGCCAGCACCAGATCCGGATTCATGGCAAGCGCTCTGGCCACCGCCACACGCTGCTGCTGGCCGCCCGACATGTTGTTGGCCAGATTGTTTCCGAACCTCTCCAGACCGACCTCGGCCAGGAGATGATCAGCCCGGGCCGCGATCTCCGCGCTCGGAAATCCGCGATCCGCAAGCATCGGCATCATGATGTTTTCGCGCGCGGTGAAGGCGGAGATCAGCAAATGGTACTGAAATACGAAGCCGATGGTGTGGCCCCGGAGATGCGTGATTTCGTTGTCACCCAGCAGCCCGGTGTCGCGGCCCTTGATGAGCAGCCGTCCGGACGTCGGTCGATCGAGCAGGCCGACGATGTTGAGCAGCGTGCTCTTGCCGGAGCCGGACGGACCCATCAAGGCCAGGAATTCGCCGTGGTCGAGCTCGAGATCGATGTCGTGCAGCACCTCGGTCTCGGTCGGCAGACCCACATTGTAGGACTTGCACACGCGCTCCAGCTTCAGGATCTCGTCAGCCACGGATTGCCACCACCGGATCGAGTTTCGCGGCGCGTACCGCCGGCGCTGTCGCAGCCAACAGGCCGGTGACCGTGGCGAGGATCGCCGTATAGATGAAAAGACTTCGCTCCAGGATCAACGGAAAGAACTCGGTTCCATCCGCCTGGCGGGCGACGGCATGCCAATAGATCAGCGCGAGGGCGCCCATCGCCGCGCCGACCAACGAGCCGATAAAGCCGAGCAGACCACCCTGAAGCAGGAACACCCGCAGGATCTGACCGCGCGACGTGCCCATGGCCCGCAGGATGCCGATTTCCTTGGAGCGCTGGATCACCGACACGATGAGCACCGCGGCGATGCCAAAGGCCACCGACAAGCCTACGAACAGTCGGATCAAGGTGTTGGTGTAGATCTGCGCCTGCACGGCGGTGAAGAACTGCGCATTGGTGGCGATCCAGCTGTCGGCCTCGACGGCCGTCGCGGCCTGGATCTGCCTGGCGATGGTTTCGGCCGCATAGATGTCCTTGATCGTCATGTCGATGGTGGTAACGCCGCCGATCATGCCGAGCAGAGATTGGCCGGTCCGGAGCGCGATAAAGGCCACCCGCTGATTGGCCCCCTTGTTGCCGAAATCGACCAGCCCGGAGATCGTCAGCACCCGATTGGCAGAGCTTGCCGCCTGAAGATTCAACTTGTCACCCACGGTGGCGCCGAGATTCTTGGCGAGCTCGGTGCCGATGATGACGTCCTCGCTGGTCAGCCGCGCGCTGCCGGCGACGATATAGTCCGGCACCTTCACGATGTTGAAATACGTGTCCGGCTCAATTCCGGTCAGCGTCACCGCCCGGCTGGCGTCGCCGCGGATGGCCAGCGCCGAGCCGGTGATGGTGGGGGAGACTGCGGTGACTTCCGGCATCGCGAGCATCTGGGTTCTGATCTTCGGCCACTGGTCGATCGAGATCACCCGCTGGCTCGGCCGTTGCACCACGGCGTCCTCGATCTCGCCGGCTGCATTGCGCAAGGGGCGTGCGACCTGATCCGGCGTGAGGAGCTGGATCTGCGGCTGCGACGTCAGCACGCGCCTGATGAAATTCGCCTCCATGCCCGCGAGCATTGCCGACATGAAGACAATGACGCTAACGCCGATCGAAATGCCGCCGATGATGAAGATGGTCTGCAATCGCCCCTCGCGCAGGAAGCGCACGGCCGCGATCCACTCGAATGGCAGCCAGCGATTCATGGCAGGACGGGCCGCACCCGCTGCCCGGTCAGCACGCCGGAGCTTTGCGGAATCGCGACGTCACCTGCTTCCAGCCCCTCGACGATCTCGATGTTGCTGTTGCCGCGCAAGCCGAGCTTCACCGGACGCTTGACCACTCGACCGCCCGAGACGGTCAGGACCCAGGGCTGTCCGGAGAGGACGTCATGGACTGAGCGGACGGGAAGCACCTTCGCATCGTCCTTCGCGGCAACCTCGATGTCGACCGAGACCGTCATGTCCTGACGAAGATCCTCGGGCGGCTCCACCACCGTCAGCTTCACCTGGACGGTGGCGCGTGAAATGTCGATGCCCGGATTGATGTAGGAGACCTTGGCGGCAAAACGCCGGTCGGGATAAGCATCCGCAGACGCCAGCGCGTTCTGTCCGAGTGCGAGCTTGCCGAGATTGCGCTCGTCGATCTGCAAGACCAGCTGCAAGTCACCCGACGGCGCAAGCACCAAGAGCGCCTTCCCCGCCTGCACAACGGTGCCTCGCTCGACGCTCCGGGTGATGAGAACGCCGTCGCGAGGAGCTACGATCGTCGCATAGCCCAGGCGGGATTCCGCCGTGTCCAGATTGGCCCGAGCCTGGTTGAGCTGCGTCTGCGCCATGACATAGTCGCTGCCGCCCGGACTTGCGGTATAGACCTGGAACTCCGCCGCGCGCTTCACCGCGCGCGCGACATCGAGCGTCTTCTGCGCATCATCCAGGGCCGCCTTGGTCGCATAACCATTGCGTTCGAGCTGCGCCGTGCGGTCATAGGTCTGTTGGGCGTTGAGAAGCGTCGCTTGTGCTTGTGTCAGCGCCTCCTTTGCAGACGGCAGCGTCAGCTCCTCGAGCTGCCTGATCCTGGCTTCGGCCTGGGCTACCGCCCCCTGCGCCTGGATCACGGTCGCTTTCAGTTCCCGTGCCTCCAGCGAGACCAACGGTTGCCCCTTGGTAACCTTCTCGCCTTCCTGCACCAGAACGTCAGCAACTGTCCCGGTAATCTGACTGCCGATCTCGACGCGGTAAGGCGTCTCGACATGCCCGCTCGCCACCACGGTTTCGATCAATCGTCCGCGCGCGACCTGATCGACCACGACGGCAGGTCCGAACAAGACCCTGACGCCCTGCCAGGTGCCAAGGGCGAACAGAACAAGGATCGCGAGCACAAACCATTTGTGCGCGAGGACTCCCGACCATGCCGACGCGACAGAGAGCCGGCTAGGCTCTTCCTGATTCGAGAGGGGCAGTGTTTGCTCGACCATGACCGTGCGGGGGGGGGGCGAATTTTGCCGAACTCGTCGGGATGGTTCAGCTGACAAGCCAGATTACCGCACCAGACAAGTTCCAGATTGCGCCAGGTCAATACCCGCCTGGCAAATGCCAGCCGCCTCCGAGACTTTTGAGTTTGCATCGATCGATGCGTGTCGAGAGCTCCGCCGTAAGGGCGTTCGACGGCCGCGTGCTCACGTTGATGGAGATCAATTTGGCTCACGCTCACTCATCCAAACTGGCGGACAGACCCCACCGACCACGGTACAAAGAGAGGGCATGAAAAATGGCGCACAAACAGGTCCTGTTTCATTCGGCCGCTCGTGAAAAAGTCTTGCACGGCGCATCCCTCCTTGCCGATGCCGTGCGCGTCACGCTCGGGCCGAAGTCGAAATCCGTTCTGATCCAGAAGGGGTGGGGCGCACCGATCGTCTGCAACGACGGTGTCACCATTGCCAAGGAATTCGATCTGAAGGACGCGGAAGAGAATCTCGGTGCTCAGGTGCTGCGGCAGGCTGCCGAGAAGACCGGCGACGTCGTCGGTGACGGCACCAGCACATCGACCATTCTTGCTCACGCCATCCTTTCGGACGGGGTCCGGAACGTTGTCGCCGGCGCGAGCGCGATCGACCTCAAACGCGGCCTGGACCGCGGGACACGGGCCGCCATCGCCGCCTTGCACGCCATGGCCAAGCCGGTGAAGACCAGGGCCGAAAAGGTTCAGGTCGCCACGATTTCAGCGCACAACGACGTATCCATCGGCGAGCTTGTGGCGGATGCGATCGAAAAGGTCGGCGGCGACGGCGTGATCTCGGTGGAGGAATCCAAGACGACTGAGACCCTTCTGGACGTCGTGGAAGGCATGAAATTTGACCGTGGCTTTCTCTCCCCCTATTTCGTCACGGACGCCGACCGGATGGAAGCAATATTGCAAGACCCCTATGTTCTGCTCTGCGATCACAAGATCGGCGCTCTGCGCGATCTGGTCCCGCTGCTAGAGCAGGTCGCCAAGAGCGGCCGGCCGCTTCTGATCATCGCCGAGGACATCGAAGGCGAGGCGCTGGCGACGCTCATCGTCAATCAACTTCGCGGGGTGCTCAAGGCCTGCGCTGTCAAGGCGCCCGGCTTTGGTGACCGACGCAAGGCGATGCTGGAGGACATTGCCATACTCACGGGTGCACAGGTGATATCGGAGGAGATCGGCCTGAAATTGGAAAGTGCGACGTTACAGCAGCTCGGTCGCGCCGCACGAGTGGTCGCCGACAAGGAGAATACCACACTGATCGGGAGTGGCGGCGATCGCGCCCGTATCGACGCCCGGTTGGCTCAAATCCGCATCGAGATCGAGAAGACGACCAGCGACTACGACCGCCAGAAGCTCGAAGAGCGCCTCGCCAAGCTGTCGGGCGGCGTGGCCGTGATCCGCGTGGGGGCACCGACCGAAGCCGAGATGAAGGCGAAGAAGGAAGCGCTCGATGATGCGATCAGCTCGACGAAGGCCGCGGTGGCCGAGGGCATCGTGCCGGGCGGCGGACTTGCCCTGCTCCGCACGATCGCGGCTGTGACCAAAGAGGAAGCTGCCTGCGAGGGCGACGAACGAACCGGCGTTCAAATCCTGAGGCGCGCGCTAGAGGCTCCCGCGCGCCAGATTGCCGAAAATTCCGCGACCGATGGCGGCGTCGTGGTTGCGCGGATGCTCGGAAGCGAAGGCAATTTCGGCTTCGATGCCGCGCGAAAAGTCTATGTTGACCTCGTGGACGCCGGCATCGTCGACCCCGTGAAGGTCGTACGGACGGCGCTTGAAAACGCGGTTTCCGTCGCCAGCGTGCTTCTTCTGACGGAGGCGACAATGACGGAAATTCCGGAATCGAAGCGCGAGCGGCTGCCTGAGCCCGATATGGCAATGTAGCTGCGGCACGTTCCGGCCGAAAACTCGGTTCCTCAACCCGTCTGCGCGCAATCCAGGAATGGACGATGCCCTATCCCTCGAACAAAGACCTTCCCGCCGGCGTGCGTCACCATCTGCCGCCTCATGCCCTCGACATCTACCGGGAGGCGTTCAACCACTCCTTTGCCTCGCATGTCGGCGATCTCCGGCAGGAAGAGATCGCTCATCGCACGGCCTGGGCCGCCGTGAAGCGCTCCTACGTGAAACTTGGCGAACAATGGGTGCCAAGGAGATCTGGTTCGCCGGCGCCCCGGTAATCGAGAAACGTCTGTGAATCTGCCCTATGTCTCGCCACGCCGAGGATGTGGATCGACGCGCAAACCGCCTTGGGCATGACCATTCCAAACGTCATCTGATCTTGCACGCACGCTTCGGAATTTGAGCGAAATCAACCAGCGAAACGATGGCCATGACTACTCTTCCTGGCGACCTAGATGGTCAACCTCGAAGGAGAATCTGATCATGGCAACCGAGACCAAATTACCCGTCACCAAATCGTCGACCGCGCCTGTAGTTGCCGGCGAAGCTTGGCAGCCGTTCCAGGCGCTGAGGAGCGAAATCGACCAGATCTTCGATGATTTCGGCAACGGCTTCTGGAAACGGCCGTTCCGCTCGCTCGCCCGGCTCGAGCGCGACCTCTCCAAGAACTTCAATGCGCCGGCCGTGGACATCGCCGAAAGCGAGAAGGCCTACGAGATCACGGCCGAGCTTCCCGGACTCGACGAGAAGAACATCGACGTCAAGCTCGTCAACGGCGGTCTCACCATCAAAGGCGAGAAGAAGGAAGAGACCGAAGAGAAGAAGAAGGACTACTACGTTTCCGAGCGCCGTTACGGCTCGTTCGAGCGCTACTTCGCGCTGCCGGATGGCGTCAATGCCGACAAGATCGAGGCGACGTTCAAGAACGGCGTTCTCAAGGTCGTCCTTCCCAAGACCGAAGAAGCTCAGCAGCCGGCCAAGACCATCAGTGTGAAGGCCGCCTGACGGCCCCGGAGGCAAGGCTGCGACAGCCGCAGCCTCGCCTCACCCAGGAAATTCGCCAGCGAACTCGAGGATACTACATGCGCGCGCATCATATCATGACGAAAGACCTCGTTGCCGTAACGCCGCACACGACGATCGAGGAAGCGGCCAAGATCATGCTCCAAATGCATATCAGCGGCCTGCCCGTTATCGACGATGCTGGCAATCTGGTCGGCGTCGTCTCGGAAAGCGACTTCCTCCGCCGTAGCGAGATCGGCACCGGCCGCAGACACGCCGCTTGGTTGAAATTCTTCATGGGACCGGGACGGGCGGCGGCGGAGTTCGTTCACGAGCGCGGCCGCAAGGTCGCGGATGTCATGACGAAGCAGGTCGTCTCGGTGCAGGAAGACACAGATCTCTCCGAGTTGATCGACCTGATGGAGAAAAACGGCATCAAGCGCGTCCCCGTGATGAGCGACAAGACACCCGTCGGGATCGTCACGAGGACGAATGTGCTGCAAGCCGTGGCGAGCCTCGTACACGAAATTCCGGATCCAACCGCCGATGAAGAGCACATTCGCGCGCGCATCACACGCGCGGTCAACGGCACCGACTGGTGTCCGATCGGCTTTGAGGTCAATGTCCGCAACGGCGTCGTGCATCTGCACGGGCTCGTTACGACCGATGAAGCCCGTCAGGCCGCGATCGTCGCCGCCGAGAACACCTCCGGCGTCAAGGAAGTGCACGACCACCTATGTTTCGTAGACACCTATTCCGGCTTCTACGTGGAATCGCCCGAAGACATCAAAGCCGCGGGCTGACCCTCCTCGAATCGAGACGACCATGCTTGGATGGCTCGTTCGGATACTCTTTGCCATAGCAGCGCCGATCACGGCGCTGCTCGTGGCACGTGACGCACTGAACTTCGGCTTGATCCAGACGGTTGTGACCATGTTGCTCGTGACTGGCCTGGTCTGGCTGATCGCCGTCTATACCGGGCGAGACCGACAGGCCCCTCGGTAATGACCGAAGGACGCGGCGGTGTCCGATTGGATCAGATCATCGTTGACGCCTCCCGGCCTTGGCGGTGCGGGAATCCGGCCGCGACGGCAAGCACGAGGACTGCCGAAGCAGATACCTATCCGGCTCAGACATCGCCCCAACCTGGCACGCGGCATGAGATATAAATCCAGTGATCATGGAGCGTTTCGTGCCGGAGCTTGATTGCCTGAACCGTCCCCAGACTTGAGAAACCTCAAGCTGCCGCTTTCTCCCCCTGCTGATCGTCCAACGGTATTCGACAGGGCAATCTCCGCTGTCTCTCCCGTGCAGCTACGGACATCTCCTTAGGTTAAGCCCCCAAATTTCGGTCAGAGAATTTATGGCTTAGAAGGGGTTTATAAGCACGCACCAGCCAGGGGCTTGCAATGAATCACTCGATTTACACTGCGGACAAGACAACACATCTGAAGGTCGTCGTCAGCGGGTTGCTTGCCGGCATCGCGATCGCCACAACCGCGCTGAGCGTCCACTTGAACCATCCTGACATGAACGTGTCGAAGCCGAAGACTTTGGCTGTCCACCAGCCTCACCAGGTCCACGTTCTGACCAGGATCGCGCAACGTTAGCTGAGAAAGGCTGTTGGAGGATATCAAGATGACCAACGAAGCAATCAAGGCGCTCATGGTTTTCGCGATGTATGGCGTCCTCGAACTCGCGCTCTATTTTTCCTCGATGGGCAAGCCGATCAGGCAGCGGATCCGTTCGACCACCGGCCGGCTCCCTCAAGCGTCGGAAGACTAGGAGACCGCTAGGCCGGATCCCGGTCTCCATTGGCGGGGTTACAACGGCTCATCGTCCAGCGTGGACGGCTCGGCCTGCAGCGAGACGAAATCGCCACCGCCGTAGTCGTCCTCCGGATCTGGACGGGTCGACTGAAGGCACAGGCGGTCATCGACGCCACGAACTCCCAAAGCATTCTCACAAGCCACGACAGCCGCCCGGCGGGCGTTGTCGCCCTTGACGACGCCGCGCAGCGTCACCAGGCCGTCCCTGACGCTCACGTTCAAACCGACGGGCTGCCAAGGCATCCCGGCCATCGCGGCGAGGACCGTGCGGCGGGTCTGATTGTCGTCTTCCGAATAGCCGGGTGCGCCGGTCAGCGGACCGGCGACTGCGGACAGGAAGTCAGACCGGGTAATGATGCCGACAACGCGATCATCGCGCATGACCGGGACGTGATTGAGGTGCCGGCGCTCCATCAAATCGGCAATCTCCGCGAGGGGAGTATCTTCCTTAACCGTCGCGGGATCACGCGTCATCACCTGCTCGACCTTGCGTCCATGCTCCTTGACGAATTCACGCGCGACCCGGTCTGCTCCGAGCAGGACGGTCAGCAGCCGGTTGCGGGTGTGCTCCGTGTCCAGCTCGGCCCGCCTGAGGAAGTCGCTTTCGCAAATGATGCCGACGAGCTTACCCGCCGTATCTATGACCGGAAGCCCACTGATGTGCTGAGCCAGCATGACTTTGATGGCATCGGCGATGGAGGCTTCGGGGCGAATTGCTATCACCCGCCGGGACATTATCTGGTGCGCGCGCATATCTTCATCTCCAGAGAGAACAGGTAGTCGCCGTCCCTGATAGGGTCTTGATCAAGATCAACGCCGACCCGCGATCAAGTGCCATGCTGCTGTCAGATCTGGGACGTTGAGCATGCGACTGCAAGCTTTGTTCATGGCCGCAAGCTTTGCGGCAGCTGCGGCGCTGAGCGCAGCAGCGCCAGCCGCGACAACACCGGTCGACGTCTCTGCCGCTCTCTCCGATTTGATGACCCGGCTTCAACTGCAGCATGCCAAGCTCTGGTTTGCGGGGAAGCTCAGCAACTGGAGCTTGGCCAGCTATGAAATCCAGCGGATCGAAGCCAATCTCGAAGCCACCGGCAAGCTCTTGCCCGACCCATCGCGGATGGTTCCTGCCAGGGATCAGCTGCAAGCCGTACGCCAGGCGATCCAGCAGAAAGACGTGCCTGCGTTTACAAAAGCCTATTCAGCCCTGACCAACGAATGCAACACTTGCCATAGGGTCAGTGGCTACGCCGCGATCACCATCCAGGTGCCGGTTCGTCCACCTGTCACCAATCAGTTGTTCGTCGATCAGGTCGCCGAAGGCCGGGCACTAACCCATGCCTCCTGCGGAACATGCCATATCGTGGAAGATGCCGCCAGGGAAGCGCCGGCGTCACGCCCCCCGGCACCGAGCTTCCTGGACATCATCAACCGCCCCTCGTTCTCCGCCGATAACGTCAGGCAATTCCTGACGTCGAGCCACCGCAGGCTCGGACCTGACCAAGCCATGCCGAACCCGCGGCTCGCGGAGTATCAGGTCGATGAGATCGTCGCGTACCTGGAAGCGTTGAGAGCCGGCCTGCCGCGCTAGGACGCGGTTGTTCCAGCACCCCTCGTTGCCGACCAGGCGGTTGATCTCCATCAAGCGTTGATCGGAAAAGTGCAGCAATGTGGACCGATCACGATCTGAACCGCGCCATCACAAGGCAGGCACATGACGACAAAGGACGCAGCCGCTCTCTCAATTCAAGCGTGCGTGCCGGCAGCGAATTCATTTCGGTGGGGCGTCTCGACCTCGAGCTTCCAGATCGAGGCGATCCGGGCCGGGGCGAACGTCAAGGACTAAGCCGATGGTCGGGATCCTCACGATCACGCCCAATCCAGCGGTTGACGTGTCGACATCGGTGGATCGGATCGTTCCTGTCGCCAAGCTGCGCGGCATCGGCCAACGACGCGATCCCGGCGGCGGCGGCATCAACGTTGCGCGGGTCATCAAGCGCCTCGGGGGCAACGCCACTGCGCTCTATGCGGCGGGCGGCCTTACGGGAGATCTGCTGCATCAATTGCTGGACAAAGAGGATGTGGAAAGCCTGACCTTTCCGATCGCGGGCGAGACTCGACAAGATTTCTTCGTCAGCGAAATCAGCACGGGCCAACCCTATCGATTCATCCTGCCGGGCCCGCCTCTCGCCGAAAGCGAATGGCAGAAATGCCTTTCGATGCTGGCGGCGCTCGAACCGTTCCCTCGCTTCGTGGTTGCGAGCGGAAGCCTGCCGGCCGGCGTGCCCGCCGATTTCTACGCAAGGGTCGCAAGGATCGTCAAACAGCGCGGAGCCAAGATGATCCTCGACACCTCCGGTCAGGCCCTGGTTGCCGCGGTGGCGGAAGGAGTCGAACTGGTCAAGCCGAACCTGCGCGAGATGCGCGAGCTTGTCGGCCGCGGGTCGTCTGACGCCGCCGAATGGGAAGCTGCTGCCAGAACGCTGGTGCGCGCCGGCAAAGCGGCGATGGTCGCCTTGACCATGGGACATCTCGGCGCTGCGCTGGTGACGAGCGACCGGGTGCTACGCGCCAAACCTCTCGATATCACGCCCCTCGGCGCCGTTGGCGCAGGCGACAGTTTTCTCGGCGCGCTGGTTTACGGGCTCGCGTCCGGATCCGGCCTGGAACACTGCTTTCGACAGGCTGTTGCCGCCGGCGCCGCGGCCCTGCTCAATCCCGGCACTGAACTCTGCCGGCCGGACGACGTCAAACGTCTCGCCGAGCAGGTCATTCTCTCGACGGCAATTTGACCGATCTTGATCTTTCGCAATCCGATGGTGCGGAGATGCGGGAAAATTGCTGACTTCCGGACCTATCTGCAGCGCGGGAGAATGCGCGATGGACCCGTCAAGCTACATTCGCTGGTTCAGGGACATCTGTCTTGCCGACGTGCCGCTGGTGGGAGGCAAGACCGCCTCCCTGGGGGAGTTGTATTCGGCGCTGACGCCGGAGGGCGTCAAGATCCCGAACGGCTTTGCGCTGACGGCGGCCTCCTATCGCGACGCCCTGACCGAAGCTGGCGCGTGGGACAGGCTCGGCTCCCTTCTCGCCGGGATCGACAAGCGGCGGATTGCCGATCTTGCCCGTCGCGCCGCTGCCGCGCGTGCGATCGTCTACGAGGCAACGGACCGGGAGGATCTGCGCCATCAGGTCAAACAGGCCTACCGGCAGCTGGAGCAGGAATACGGACGCAACGTCGCGGTCGCGGTCCGCAGTTCGGCCACGGCCGAAGACCTGCCGACCGCAAGCTTTGCCGGTCAACACGACAGCTTCCTCAATATCCGAGGTGCAGACGGGTTGATGGAGGCCTGCCGTCGCTGCTTTGCGTCGTTGTTCACGGATCGTGCAATCTCCTATCGGATCGACAATGGTTTCGATCACTTCAAGGTCGCACTATCGGTCGCGGTCATGAAGATGGTCCGCTCGGACCTCGCAGCCAGCGGCGTCACCTTCACGCTCGACACCGAGACCGGGTTTCGCGACGTAGTGTTCGTGACCGGCGCTTACGGGCTGGGCGAAAATGTCGTGCAAGGGGTCGTCGACCCCGACGAGTTCTACGTTCACAAGCCGACCTTCAAGGTCGGCTTCAGAGCCGTCTTGTCGCGCCGGCTGGGATCCAAGGCAAAGCGGATGGTCTATGGCCGCGGGCACAATGCGACCCGGAACTTGGTGACGCCGGTGAAGCAGCGTCAGCAATTCTGCATCAATGACAACGAAGTTCTGACGCTCGCCGAGTGCGCGCTGCTCGTCGAGGAGCATTACTCGCAAAAGTCCGGCAAGCCGACTCCGATGGACGTGGAATGGGCCAAGGATGGCCGGGACGGTTCGCTCTACATCATCCAGGCCCGGCCCGAGACGGTCGCCTCCCGCCGCAAGCCGGAAGCGCTCGAGAGCTACGTCCTGAAAAAGACCGGAACGGCGCTGGCCGAAGGCCGCGCCGTCGGGGAAAAGATCGCGGCAGGACGCGTCCGACTGATCAGGAATGAGCGGGAGCTCCGGAAATTCCGTCCAGGCGAGGTGCTTGTCGCGACGGCGACGAGACCGGACTGGGAGCCCGTCATGAAGCTCGCCGCCGCGATCGTGACGGATCATGGCGGCCGGACCTGCCATGCCGCCATCATCGCACGCGAGCTCGGGGTGCCTGCCGTGGTCGGAACAGGCAGCTTCAGCAAGAAAGCGAAGACGGGCACCGCCGTGACGGTGTCCTGTGCGGAAGGTGACATTGGTCACGTCTTCGAGGGGACCCTGCCGTACGAGGTCGAACGGACAGCGTCCGAAAGCGTCCGGAAGCCTCGCACCGAAATCATGGTGAACCTCGGCAATCCCGAGGTCGCGTTCAAGACCGCCGCCTTGCCGAGCGATGGCGTCGGCCTTGCCCGAATGGAGTTCATCATCGACCAGCACATCGGAGTTCATCCGATGGCGCTGGCCTGCCCCGAAAAGGTGACCTCAGCGCGGGACCGGTTGAAGATCAAGCTCCTGACCTCTCGCCACAAGGAACCGTCCGATTTCTTCGTCCAGCGGCTTGCAGAGGGCGTCGGCACCATCGCCGCGGCGTTCTATCCCCGGCCGGTGATCGTGCGCCTCTCCGATTTCAAGACCAATGAATATGCGAACCTCCTCGGCGGCGCCGATTTCGAGCCTCACGAGGAGAACCCGATGCTCGGCTTTCGCGGTGCCGCGCGCTACGCGCACCCCGCCTACGCGCAAGGATTCGCCCTGGAATGCGCTGCAATGAAGCGGGTGCGCGAGGCGATGGGCCTCACCAATCTCAAGATCATGATTCCGTTTTGCCGGCGTGTCGAGGAAGCGCAGAAGGTCATCGCAACCATGGCAAATCTTGGCCTCAAGCGAGGCGAGAGCGGCCTCGAGATATTCATGATGTGCGAGATCCCGAACAACGTCATCCTGATCGACCAGTTCGCACAATTGTTCGACGGTTTCTCCATCGGGTCCAATGATCTCACTCAGCTCACGCTCGGCGTCGACCGGGACTCCGAAATCGTAGCCTTCGACTTCGACGAGCGCGATCCCGGCATGCTGCAAATGCTGTCGATGGCCGTGCTTGGCGCCAAGCGCAACCGCCGCCACGTCGGCATCTGTGGCGAAGCCCCGGCGAATTACCCGGAGATCGCGAAGTATCTGGCTGAGCTCGGGATCGACTCGATCAGCGTGAATCCGTCGAGCGTGTTGCGGACCATCGAGATCGTCCGCGCCGCGGAGCGCGACAGCGGTGGAGGTCGTCGAGCTACGGGCTAGAGGCGCTTGTCCCGACCCTGTACGCCAAGCGCCTCGCGCACCTCGTCGTCCTCTAAGGCATCCTTGATCGCGCGATCGGCCGGCCCGGTCTCCAGGAGCCGCGAGTTGCGGTCAGGTACGGGTACGGGCACCTCCGCCTTTCGCTCTGCCATGCTTTTCTTCGCCGCTTGACTATCCTTGTCCATTTCACCCTCCCTGTGGCGCAGACGTCAGTGCGACATCAACAGGCAGACCGGAGCGTGCTGCAGGAGGCTCTTCGTCATGCCGCCGAAGACCCATTCTCCCAACCGGCTGTGTCCATATCCCCCGGTCACGATGAGGTCGGCGCCGACGTCGGCGGCCAGTCGAACGAGGTAGCCCGCGTCCGGCTCCGTCGTATGGACACGCACCTCATGCTGGCAACTCACGCCGTGCCGTTGCAGATACCTGGCCACGTCCCGCACCCGGCCATGAGCTGCATCCTGTTCGCTCGACGTGCAGATTTCGGCGATCGTGACCTGCGACGCTCTGGTCAGGAAAGGCAGCGCGTCACGAACCGCCAGCCGCGACTCCCGACTGTCCTTCCAGCCGACCACGATCCGGTCGCCCGACAATTTGGTCACACCATCCGGCACCGAGAGGGTCGGACGTCCCACTCGCAACATGGCCCCGGCAGCATCAAGATAGTGACCGTAATTGGGCTTCAGCTGGCTGCGACGCACCACGACAAGATCCGCAGCCCTGGATTGCTCGACCAGGAAATCGGTCGGAAAGCCGATCGCCCAACGCCATTCGACCTGCTCGCTGGGCAAGCGAACAATGCGCCTGAACCAGGCCTCCTTGCCGGACAGGGCAGCTCGTATGCGCTCAAGGTCCTCCGCGGTCGTTTGTTCGATGATCACACCTTCGGCCACGAACGGGGGCTCTATCGCGACCGCCGAGATGCCGAGCAGCGCTGCTCCGAAGTTGTTCGCGATCCCCTCGGCAAGGGCGATCTGCCCCTCGTCCTGCTGCTGGGAATCGACGTAGACCATGACGCTGGCCAGGGACATGTCACTGCTCCATTGCTCGGATGCTCCCTTATCTCGCGTTTCCGCAGTTATCCGCTTGACGCACGTCAAGCGATCCTGCCGCCAGTCGGCTACTGACCTCTGGTCAAAGCAGGGATCGTTGCTCTTACGCTGCTGATAACATCAATCCTGTACATCCTTGTCGCGGCGATCTCGATCACCGCGGTGCCGGCGGATCGCCTGGCGGCTTCACCTGCGGTCCCCTGATAGATTATCGCGATCTGGCTCGGCAATTGTTAGCCCGCTCTCGAACATGACAACGCCAGGGCCGGCGTGATTATCGGTCAAGGAGATGCTTTTCGATGTCGCCGACCGAATGCTTGGTCAGGTCCCTGGCCAGTTCCGCGACAACGCGGCGCTTTACATCAGGATGAAGGGCTGACCGGATGTCCGCCAGCGCTCGCGGCGGCGCGACGACGACCAGCGCCGTCGACCGATCGCTGCGGATGACCTGCTCCAGTGCGTCCGCAACTTGTTTGACGAACCGATGCTCTTCGAGCTCGTGCCAATCGGTCATTCCGACGGCGCTTCTATGCCCCGAAGTCTTGCTCACCCGGCCGGGACGATCGGTCCCCTGGCTATGCGCCGGCGGATTCATGTCTTCGAAGACCGCCTCCACCCTGAGGTTCGGGAACTTCTCGTTGCCTTCGTTGCGTAAGAAAAGCGCCTTCCGACCGTCACCGACGAACACGACAGCATGATGCGGAATCCTGGTCATTTCGGACGGCCTCCGTTTGCCTGCCGAAAAGTACCCTCCTCGTCCAGGTGCCCCTTGATCCCGATCAATCCCGCTGGCGAGAAAGACGGCAAGATGCCAGCAAGCAATATGGAGGTTCGTCATGCAAGCACAGGACGTGATGATTTCACCTGTGGTGACCGTCGGCGCACATGCAACGGTTCGCCAGATCGCCAAGATCATGCTCGAGCGCCACATCAGCGCAGTTCCCGTCGTCGATACCGACAACAAGATCCTGGGAATCGTAACCGAGGGCGATCTGTTGCATCGAACCGAATCCGGCACGGAGCGCGCTTATGCCTGGTGGCTTCGCCTCTTGACTGGCGACGCGCAAATGGCGACTGACTACGTCAAGTCCCACGCGGTCAAAGTCGAGGATATCATGACCCGCGAGGTCGTGACGGCCAGTCCCGAAACGCCGCTGAGCGACATCGCCATGCTGCTCGAGGAGCGTCAGATCAAGCGAGTGCCGATCGTCAACAAGCAGGGTCAGCTCGTCGGCATCGTCAGCCGCGCCAACCTGCTGCAAGCCGTCGCGAGTGCGAGGCCGAAGCTGGAGATCTCGCTTCCCGACGCAGCCATCAGGAAGCGATTCCTCGATGAGATCAAGAAGCAGCCTTGGGCACATACGTTCAACCTCAACGCAACGGTCCAAAACGGCGTCATCGACATCTGGGGCTTCGCACCGTCGGTGGCGGAACGTACTGCCATACGCGTGGCGGCCGAGGCGATCCCGGGCGTCGTGCTCGTGAATGATCACCTGCTCGAAACCCCGGCCTTCGTTTACTGACGCAGATCTGACCGGTTGCTCGTTCATAACGGGGATTTCATGCCGCACTTTGTCGTCAGCTTTCTGAAGGATCTTGTCGGCGACCAAGGACAAGTCTGCGAAGTATGTCAGCGCGCGATCGAGATTGATGCCGATGACGAGCTGGAGGCCGCTCAGCTGGCAAAGGAGGAGTTCTGTGAGCTTCACGCCGTCCGGGACTGGTCCCTGCACGCCGACCGCCTCGACGTGCAGCCGGTTGACTTCCCTTCCTGACGGTGTTCAGCGGTGAGGTGATCGGACAAGGCGATGGAGGCACGGTCACGCTTGCGACCGGATATCCGGCTGCCGCGCTCTTCCTCCGCCGCGATGCCAGAGCGACTTGTTGGAAGAGACTAACCGGAGAGCTCCGCCACCGGTTGACCCAGGTCAAGACGTTCCTCTGTGACGCTGGGAGTATGTCTGCCTCCATCGAAGGGGTAGCGGCATGATTAAGGACATCCTTGTACACATTCCCACGGAGCGAGCGTTGAGACCAGTCGTCGACGCGGCGATCTCCCTGGGCTTGGCGTTCGACGCACATGTGGATGCCATTGCCATTGGTTACATTCCGGCCAGCGGCGCATTCGTCGTCGACGGCGGAGCAGCCGCTACCGTCGCGGCACTGTTCGAGACAGAGCAGGAGCGTGCCGCCGAGCGCAGCACGACGGCACTCTCGGTGTTCGAGATGGCGGCGCGCACGGCAGGAATTTCCTATCAATGCCGTTCGATCGAGAATTCTCCAACCGAAGCTGCGTCTGCTCTGGGCGAGGCCGCCCGTCTCTACGATCTGACGGTTGTCCTACAGCCGGACACCGCGCTGGACTCGTTCGACAATACGACGGTCGTGGACGTTCTGCTTCAAGCCGGCGGCCCCGTGTTATTCGTGCCCCACATTTTCCACGGCTCCTTCAAGGCCAGGCGCATCGGTATCTGCTGGGATGGCAGCCGGCTCGCAGGTCGCGCATTCAGGGATGCGCGGAAGTTCTTGTCTCGTGCCGACGCGGTGGTCGCCATCTCCATCAACGAGTCCGAAGTTCCCGCGGAAGCAGCCACGCAGAAGCTCGTGCAACGCCTCGGACGCACCGGGCTGACGACGAACCTGATCGAATTGACGGCAGAGCATTCCGAGATCCAGCCATCGATCCTCTCGTTGGCCGCCGATGAAGATCTCGACATGCTGGTCATGGGCGCCTACGGACATTCCCGCCTTCGGGAGGGAGTACTTGGCGGTGTAACCCGCGAGATGCTGAAGACCATGACGGTGCCGGTCCTGATGTCGCACTAGTCGGCATCCGGGCGGTTCCCAAACATCTTATTCTCCCGCGTGGGACCCGCTTTCAGACCCGCGCGCGCCATAGCGAGGCACCAAGCAGAAGGTAGGCCGCGCACGTCCACAGCGCCTGCCAGTTCGCCGGCCCTTCGTTGAAGCCCACGTAGATCGCCGCCCCGACAAACACGCCGGCGAACAGCGACTCCGCCAGAGGACGGCTTCCCTTGTCGGGCGAATTGAGCAGCGTCATGGCCGCCAAGGGCACCGCCGCCATGGTGAGCGCGGCAAAGGGGAAGTCGATATTGCGCGGATCGAAAACAAGCGCGACCGCCGTCGCCGCTCCGATCACGGCGGTTGCCATCAAGGCGAGGCCGTAAATGCTCAGCAACATCGATTCAGTCCAGTAGCCTTTGGGACCCAGCAGTTGCTGTAGACTGGGCGGCGGGCGGCCCGACATCAGGCCGTGGGCGCCAAGCACCGGCGAGATCGTCGCCGCCACCAGAAGAGAGCTCCACAACAGCCAACCACCCACTCCCACACTTTCGAGGAACACCTTTTGCGCGGCCACTCCAAACAGAATTCCGGCTGCAGTTGCCGATATTCCGACCGCGAACCAGGAAGTCAGGCCGGACCTCCTCGGTCTGCGACGCAAGGTCAACCATGCCGCGACGAAGGTCAGTATCGCCAGCACAATGCCGCTGCACATCTGCAGCTTCCAGAGCGGATAGTTGCTGACGGGGATATTGGGCGGATATTTCAGCATGCGCCGCTCGCCTCCGAACAGGCCCCATGATCCGCCGACGGTGCCCTCGATGTCCCGCTTCCAGGATTCGTCATACGCCTCGAACAGGTTGACGCGGAAGTTCTCGCGCCGAGCAAGGTCGAGGACCTCCGAGACCACCCGTGCCTGATTGATACGCGAAGGTAACGCCGATTCCCGCATCCGCCCCTGGCTCGGCCAACCGATCTCTCCGATCAGGATTTCCTTGCCCGGAAATGCCGCCGCGATCTGCCTGCGAATTGCGCCGGCATGGGCGGCAGCGGATTCTGCCGGGATTGGTACGTTCTCCCAATATGGCAGGATATGGATCGTGACGAAATCAACGGCGTCGTAGAGCTCACGATTGCTCAGCCAGAGCTCCCAGACGTCTGCATAGGTGACAGGGACGCTGACCTGCGCCTTCACCGAGCGGAGCGTGGCGATCAGATCGGATACGGTGATATCCTTGCGCAACAATGTCTCGTTGCCGACCACCAGCGCGATGATGGTCCCGGGATATTCCCTGGCGAGGCGTATCGCCGTCGATATCTGTGTCCGATTCTTCTGCTGATCCTTGTCGAGGAAGATTCCCTGGATGACTTTCAGCCCCGCTTTGGATGCAAGTTCGGGGATTTGGTCGAGACCAAGATCGGTCGCATAGGTACGGATGCAGTCGGATATCTCGGCAAGTTGCGCGAGATCTTCCGCGATCTGTTCACGCGATACCTGCGTGGCGGGTGAAAGTGACGTCTGATGGTTGCGGAATGGAGCGTATGAGATACATTGTACCTTGTCGGTCGGATCGATGGGCGCGCGCACCAGATTGACCGGCATCCCCAACCACCACCAGACGGCGACGATTGCCCCCAGCGACGTCAGCAGGAGCATCAGCGGAATATAGAGAGAATTGACGCGCCGTCCTGCCGGCGTGAGCGGCTGCGTCGTGAACCAGCTTGCCTTTCGACGATAAACCAGCCGATCACCTGCAAGGCGCGGCTTTTCGAGCGCGGCGATATCGCGGGCGCGTCGCATCTTCAATTCATTTCTCAAACATGGGCGCAGCCCGCCTTGCTAGATCGGATCAAATCTAGAATAGCCTCGCAAGCTCAAATTGAGATGGCTCAAGGATGCGGATGTTCGTTGTGGCTTTTCCGGGCCTCCAGGATCGGCGCGATGTCGACGCGCCCATCTCACCTCCCCCATGCCTAAAGCGCAATACCCCATGACCCGATGGTCTTTTCGCTCTCACGCGGACGTGAGGAAGCTTTTGGAAAATATATGTCCTATTCCCCGGTCCCGCTGCAAAATGGGCCGTGGGTTGGAGCTTCGACCACGGAGGTCCATTGCACCGATTTGTTGCGAAAGCGAACGCCGACCACTTCATTCGTCTTCTGAACAGCAGCGATCTCACGCCTGACAAGAGAGCGGATCGCCCATTAGCTGAACCACACCAATTCTAGCGTGATGTCGGCCGCCGGCGTCAAACCGGACGCGGCCGGGCAGATTGAATTTCCGTCACTGGTTTCGACGACCACATCCCGGGCAAAAAAACGCTGGGCTCATCCAACCGTCGGCAATCACCGCAATTGACTGGCATCAAGGCGGTGAAGCTCGATGTGGGCTTGGGTTTTTCCCATGGGCATTTTCCGGCATTGCAGCGTATTTCCCCGGCTCGCCGTCATTCTCGTCGCGGTGCTTTGCGTGGCTGTCCCCTCGATGGCAGGCGCGGTCGACCTCGTCGGCGTGCGCCAGGACGGACGCGAGATCGCCTCCGCCGACGTTCCCGGCTGGCGACTTGTCTATTTCGGCTATACCCATTGCCCGGATATCTGTCCGATCTCGTTGCAGAGCATGGCTCAGGCCCTCGACGCGCTCGGGTCGATCGGAGAACGCATGACTCCGGTCTTCGTGACCGTCGATCCGCAACGGGACACGCCCGACGTCCTTGCCGAATACGTATCCAGCTTCCATCCGCGCATGATCGGCCTGACACCTCATCCCGAGCAACTCCCGGCCCTGGCCAAGGCCTGGCGCGTCAAATACGCCCGCGTCGAGCTCAAAGACGGGAATTCCTATGCGGTCGACCACACGGCCGCGATCTTCCTCGTCGACCCCGCCGGTACCGTCATCGGCCGCTACCCGCACGACCTCGACGGAAGCGGGCTGGCCGAGCGCATCCGCGCCTCGATGCTGGCAAGATGACATGAGCGCCGGTGAGAAGCTCGCGCACAGCTTCGGCGCCACCGAGGTTTCCGTCGACAAGCGGCGGCAACTGATCCGGCGCACGTTCGAACAAGTCGCGCCGCGCTATGACCTGATGAACGACCTCATGAGCATGGGCATTCACCGGCTCTGGAAATCGGGCTTCGTCGCGCTTGCGGCGCCGCGGCCGGGCGAGATCGCTCTCGACCTCGCCGGCGGCACCGGCGATATCGGCCTGGCGCTCGCCGCCGCCGGCGCCCGCGTGCTGGTCGTCGACCCCTCCGCGGCGATGATGCGGGTCGGACGGATGCGCGCGGGAGTAGAACGGATCGAGTGGATCGCTGCCGAAGCGGAGCACCTGCCGTTCCCCGACGCGTCCATCGACCTGCTCACGATCTCCTTCGGCATCCGCAATGCGACCGACGTTGCGGTCTCACTGCGCGAGATTGCCAGGGTCCTGCGGCCCGGCGGGCGCTTCTTCTGCCTGGAATTCTCGACGCCGCGCCCATGGCTGAGACCGCTTTACGGCCTGTGGTCCCGCACCACGATTCCCCTGCTCGGCGCTGTCGTCTCCGGCCGGCGCGATGCCTATCGCTATCTCGTCGAGTCGATCAGGAGATTTCCCGATCAGACGGAATTCGCATCGATGATCGCATCCAGCGGGCTGGTCGATGTGCGATGGCGCGACGTCTCGTTCGGCATCGCCGCGGTTCACTTCGCGCGCAAGCCCGCCGAATGACCTTCAAGGCGACGCGAAGCCGAGCAATTCGCGGCGAAGCGCGGGGTCTGCCCACTCGCCCTCCCCTCGCATGCGTGCGACCTCGCGTCCCTGCGCGTCGACGAGGATGGTCGTCGGCAGCGCCGCGACGCCGAGCGCGACCGCCGCCTCACGGTCGCGATCGTGATAGAGTTCGAGATCGCGTACGCCCAATTTGGACGTCGTGCGATCGATCGCATCCCAGCCGAGCCGGTCGACCGACACCGCGACAACACGCACGCCCTCCCGGCCGAGATCGGATTGCAGCGCCGCGAGCGCCGGCAGCTCGACCCGGCATGGAACGCACCAGCTGGCCCAGAAATGCAAAACGGTCAGGCGCGCACCGAATTGCGCCGCCGTGTGTCCATCGCCGTTGCGATCGCGGACGACGTAGTCGATCTGCTTCGGCGCCAACGGCACGAAATCCGCCGCGCGGGCGGACGTCCACATCGCCACGGCGCAGAACATCGAGACGAGGCGGATCATCGCACGCTCATCAGCAGGACGGCGACAATTCCCGCGGCCAGCCCGATCTGGAAGTGCACGGTCGCGGCCAGCATCGCATTCAGCGCACGTGACACCGGTGTTCGGGCCAGCCGATGCCCCAGATACAGCGCAGCCCCAAAGGCCGCCGCGGCAACGACAATCGCGGCACGATTGATCGGCCAGAGCGCGATTCCGGCCACGATGGCAGCGCTCGCCAGTTCGAGGACGTAGAGATATGCCGTGCCGACCGGGCCGAGAACCATCGCGAGCGTCTGCCGTCCCGAAATGGCATCCTCGGCACGATCACGGTGGTTGTTGACAGTCAGGACCGCCGCGGCCGGCAGGCCGATCGCGAGCCCGAGAAGCACTGACGTCGCGTCGAACCTGTTCGCACCGAGCCAGACGGTTCCGGTCGTCGCGACCACGCCGAAGAACACGATCACGAAAACCTCGCCGAACCGGCTGGCGGAGATGGGCCAAGGGCCATAGGAATATCCCCAAGCCGCCAGCAATGAAGCCGAGCCGATCGCCAGGATCGGCGCGCCTCCATAGACGACAGCGACGCTGCCGAAGGCCGCAGCGATGAGACTGGTCACGATGGCGCCGCGCCGAACTTGCGCCGCCGACATGATGCCCGCTCCGACGAGCCGCAGCGGTCCCAACCGTTCCGATGTGTCGGCGCCGCGGCCGCCGTCGGCGGAATCGTTGGCGAGATTGGTCGTGATCTGGATGAACAGCGCCGATGCCAGGGCGGCAATGACCGGAACGGTTGCAAGCCTGCCATAGGTGACCGCTGCATAGACCAATGCTACGGCGATCGGCGTCACGGACAGCGCCAATGTTCTCGGCCGCGCGCCCAGAATCCAGGTTCCGATTGCACCTGTTGATGCCAGCGCCGTCACAGCAGATCTCCACGCCGAAACGCCCGGAAGCCAGCATAGGCCGACCCGGCTCCGAGTGCCAACGGGTAGGCCAGCGACCAGATCAGGAAGCCCGCGCGGCCGAAGACGTCGAAAACGGCATAGGCCGTCGAGCCCAGGAGCACGAGCTGCGGATCGAACAAGATCATCGATCCGATCCGGAACACCTGCAGCGGATTGAGAAGTGCGATGGCGACCACCCCTTCGACCGGCATGCGGTCGCGGATCAGGACGCCGAGCAGGACGAGATCGAGGCCGAGGATGAGGACGAGCCATAACAGGAATGCCGCGGTCTGAGCCAGATCCACCGACCTCGCCACGGACGCGATGAAGAAGCCGAGACCGACGAAAGCAAGGATCATCGCGAGCAGAATGCCGATATCGAAACCCAGCTCCGCCCAGGGAATCGCGACCGCGCGCACTGCTCCATAAGCAAGCGCCGAGGCAAGCGCGCCGACCACCGGCGCCGCCGCAAGGACGTATCGGGCGAAGAAGCGACCGGCGTACCAGGCACCCAGTCCGACGGGGAGTCCGAGCACGTATTCGTACACGCCGGCTTCGCGATCACCCGCCAGCGAGCGCACCGTGGTGACCAGCACGAAGATCGGCAGGATCGCCATCGCGAGCTGAATATAGGCAACGAGCGTGCGCGACAGGCCCGTGAAGCCGAGCACGCGGCTCTCGGTCAGGCCGAAGACCAGCAGCAGACCCACCAGGGCGAAGAAGACGGCGGCGTAGGCCCAAAACCATCTGGCGCGGAGTGCCTGTGCGATCTCGAGCCGGAACGTGGCGGCAAATCCGGACACGGGGCTAGGCTCGAACGGAACGGACGTGGGGTTGGGCGGAGCAAGCAGCATGTCTTCCTCACGTCGGATGGGCGCAGAGCGCCTTTTCGCAAATCGCGGCGGAAGCTGTCGCGAAATCCGCTGGATGGCCCGCCTCGGCCCCCGCCGCGTAGCCGTGTCCCATCGGCGTCGCCACGCCTGCACGATATCGGGCCGAACGCGCGGGGAGCCATCTCGCCGGATCGCCCTCGTCGGCGACCCAGAAGGCGATTTCGGTCCGCTCCAGCTCCTTGCGCTGGGAAGCGGCGATGACCGCGCAACCGAAATCGTCGTAGACGCGAACCCGCCCGATGTCTGCGTTCCAGATCTCTGCCGCGTATCGCGGATCCCCGATCGGCATGCCGCAATAATCACAGCTCTCGCGCTTCAGCTTGATGGCGCGGGGCGCAGGCCCGGCCTCCTGCGAGCAGCCTGCCAAGCCGCCGGCCGCCGCAAGGCCCAGCGCCATGCAGACAAGTCGACGTCGCGTCGGGGCGATGCCGGCCTCAGGCGGACAAGGTATCGGCATTCACGCTCTCCCGATCGGCCTCGCGCAACTCCACGCCGGAGAGCAATCCGGCGTGGCGCGCGACGAAACCGAGAAACCGGAGCCGGTCCGGGCCGGCAATCGCGCCGCGCCAGCGGTGCCCTTCGAATTGCGTCAATCCCCATTCCCCCGCCGCACGGGCGAAGCTTGCCTCCACACGGTTGGTTTCGACCTCGACGAGAAAGCTGGATCCGAGCGCACCGGCGTCGGTCACCGTATCGTCCAGCACGATGCGTCCACGGTCGAGCTCCACCACCCGGTCCACCAGCGGCGCGATTTCGTCGATGCGGTGGCTCGAGATGATCATGGCGGTGTGCCGGCCGCGCGCCGCGAGAAGATCGTAGAATACGGCGCGGGCGGCCGGATCGAGGTTCGCGGTCGGCTCGTCGAGAATGAGCAACCCAGTCGGCCTGCCAAGGGCGAGTGCGATCAACAGCTTCTGCTTCATGCCCCCTGACAAACGCACGAAGGCGCGATTGCGGACCGCAGCGACATCGAGCCCCAGGCTCTTGGCAACGCCTTCGATCTCCTCGACCGAGGCACCCGACACCTCTGCCACATAGCGAATGAAGGCGCCGGTCGGCGTCTCGAGCCGCGGCGCAATCTGAGGCACGAAGCCGATCATCCGCAGCAGCCGCGCCCGGTCGCGGCGCGGATCGAGCCCGTCGATGGAGATCGATCCATGATAGCTGTATTCCCCGAGCAGGCTGCGAAACAGGCTGGTCTTGCCGGCGCCGTTGGAGCCGACCAGGGCGATCCGCTGTCCCGAAGGCGCTTCAAGCGACAGATGATCGAGCACCCGCGTTGCGCCGAACTGCTTGCTCAGCTCCTTGATGAGGATCATGCGCCCTCCTCCTCGGACTTGTCGTCGGCGCCTGAGCGGGCAAGGCCGACAATGTCGAATGTGAGGGCACCCGTCGGACAGACGTCGATGCACATGGCGCAGCGCGTGCAATCGACCCCGATCGGAGTTTCGACCTCGCGGGCGAAGCTGAGCTTGGTGATGTCGAGCACATGGGGAACGAGACAGACCTGCCGACACTTGCCTTCGTGCAGGCACTTGGTCGCGTCGTACATGACCCGCACCGGCGCCACGATGCCGGCAAGACCATAGCCGAGGCCGACCGGGCAGACGTAGCGGCACCACAGCCGGCGCGACCAGACGATCTCGGCCAGCAGCAACAAGCCGACCCAGATGAGGCCGATGATGGTTCCATAGGTGAGCGCCCGCGACAGAATGCCGACCGGCGAGATGGCCTCGAACAGCGGATAACCGGAGACGAAGGCAAGCACCGCGAAGACGAAGAACATGATGATGCGAAGGCGCCGGTCGAGTTCATGGTCGCGGACGAGCTTCTTGCCCATGAGCTTCAGGTGCACCATCTCCGCCAGCTCCGACAGGAAATGGTAGGGGCAAACCCAGGAGCAGAACGTTCGACCGCCGAGCACCGCGTAGATCAGCAAGACGGTCGTCACCCCGATCACGAGGTTGATGACCACATGCTTGTGCGCGAGCATGAGCTGCAACGAGGAGTTCACGTCCGCAAAATGGAATCCCAGCACGCGCGACGCGGTCAGAGCCCCTTCGACCAGCTGCAGGTCGATCCAGTACGAGGCCACGAACAGGCCGTTGACCGCGAAGATCGATGCCCAGCGGATCATCCGCCATTTGTGCGATTGAACGGCCTCGGCGCGCTCGTTCTCGATCGCAGCTTTGCGACGCTTGCGCTCTTCCGGGCTCTTCTTGAAAGCGAGCAGCTCGCGCGCTTCCTCGGTCATGTCCTCGGGCGTGGGCTTCTGCGGGGCTGCGCCGAGCATCAGCGCCAGATCCCGCAGCTTCCGCGCGATCAACCGGCTGCTCATGTTTTGGGCCCTCCGGGATCTCGCCCTTTGACACGGACGTCGACACGGATCGCCGCAGGCTCGGCGGGGCACATCATCTCGCAGACGCCGCAGCCGACGCAGGCATCCTTCACCATCGGCGTGCGCCGGCGGTCCTGCGGATCGCTCGACACCGGCACCAGCTCGATCGCGTCCTTGATCGGACAATGCCGCGCGCAGAGATCGCAGGTTCCGAGGTCGTAGGGGTGAGAGGCAACCGGCTGCGGCTTCCATCGATCGATGTCGGAATAGCGCAGGTGCCCCTTGAACGCTTCGCCGCGCGCCAGACCCTTGAAGCCTTCGCCCTTGCGCGCCAGGCAGGCATCCGGCGCGGCCAGGCGCGCCACGCCCATGCGCGACTGCTCCTTGGCGTCGATCAGATGGCTGAGCGCGCCCGTCGGGCACGCCAGCACGCACTGCGTGGCGTCACAGGAGAAGTCGCACGCCTGCGCGCGGGCCGCAATGTACGGCACACCATTGCCAATCCCCCGGTCGAGATCGCTGAGCCTGATCGCGTCCACCGGGCAGACCTGGACACATTGTCCGCATTTGATGCAGGCGGCGAGGAAATCCTCCTCGTCGAGCGCTCCGGGCGGACGAAGTCGGGGCGCAGCCTCCACCGCGCGATGGTCGAGCAATGCGAGGAGCGACGCGCACACCACCACGCCGCCCACTGCGGCGGACCGCAGCAGACGCCGGCGAGCCTCGTCGACGCGAGGCGAAGACCTTCCTGGCGGCGTGGGGGCGGCTGCTTCGTCGTCTTTCACCGCAGCACCTCCTTGACCTGCGCGCTGCGGACTCCCGCATCTGCGACCGCATCGATACGCGGAGCCGGATCCGCCAGCACCAGGCGCGGTTCCGTGAGCGAGCCGAGCCGCTCGACGAGATCGATCATTTCGAGCGAGGGCGCGCCCCGGAAGAATTGTGCGTCGGGCACATCCATCCAAAGCCTGTCGGCCCAGGTCCAGACACGATACGGCGTATCGCCTGCACCATCGTGATTTCGGTCAAACCCATCGTAGGAATCCCAGAAGTTCCCGGACCAGACGTTGCGCTGGGCGGACCCGCCGCCGGCGACCATGGCCTGGGCATGGTTGCCGAAAAACGCGTCGTCCTCGAACGCATTTCCCTCCCAGCCGGAATGGAAAGCGACCGCCACGCCGTTATAGGCGAAGCGATTGGCCTTGAAGGCATTGTGGGATTCAGGATCGTAGGGCGAGGCATCCATGAACAGGCCGCGCGCATTCGCGAACACGTCGTTATGCTCGATGCGCGCTCCGGAGGACTCCTTGAAACCGATACCGATGCCCGACGGGCCCTGACTATACTGGATGACGTTGTCGGCGAGCACGTTGTCGTTGGCGTACATCAGGAATACGCCCACCGTGTTCGCGACAAGGACGTTGTGCCGCAAGTCGTTCTGATGCGCATACATCAGATGCACGCCGTACCGGCTGTCCCGAATCCGGTTGCCGTTGATGGTATTCTCCCTCGAATACCAGACGACCGTATCGCGTGTGCGAAATATCTCGTTGTCCTCGATCCGGTTGCCATTGGAATACCAGACGCGGATCGCATCGCCACGGAGCGCCTCGGG
The DNA here is from genome assembly GCF_006658635.1 of Bradyrhizobium sp. UNPA324. Lineage (NCBI taxonomy): Bacteria > Pseudomonadati > Pseudomonadota > Alphaproteobacteria > Hyphomicrobiales > Nitrobacteraceae > Bradyrhizobium > Bradyrhizobium sp. UNPA324. Next base: position 6,768,630 of record NZ_LFJD01000004.1, on the reverse strand, counting down.
CAGTTCCTTGGACGAAATGCGATTGCGCCGGATGATGTTCATGTCGGACTGCTTGAGCTCGAACCCGAACAGGCAATCCTCGATCAAATTATCGCGGAAGACGCCGTGCTTGCCCCGCACGCGCACGGCGGAATCGGTCGATTCGTGCCTCTCGCCGGAATTGCGAAACGTGAGGCCGACGACCTGCACGTCATCGGCCGTCACGGTCATGATCGACCCGACGCCGCCGCCATCGACGACCGCCCCCGGCTCGCCCTCGATCCGCATCGGACGGTTCACGACGCCCGGCGCCGCGTAGACGCCGTGTGCGAGGTGCAGGACGCCACCCGTCGGGGTGGCGTCTATCAACGGCTGAAGTGCGGCCGCATCGCGCGGAAAGCGCCGCAGGCTCTCAAGCTCCTCTTCGGACCGAGGATCGGGCGGCGGAGGATGATGGTCGGCAAAGCCGGCGTCGCGCGTGAGGTCATAGACCCCGAATGTGGCGGCGACCCTGCCGAAGGCAAGAGCCACGAGCACCACGACCGCAAGCCCAGAGAGAGCGAGAGCCCCGTCCCGCACCCAACCCAGCAGTCGTAGCCGCGCAGACATCGTTCAGTCCTTTGCCGCCTTCGGCGCGGCGCGGCGCAACAGCACGGCGATGGCCATCGCCGCGCCGACCACGCACATCAGCGCGAAGCCGGTGTAGGGATAGGAGTGCGTCGAGAATTGCGCGACCTTGCCGTCACCAAACACCGTCGGCATGAACGGCTTGAGTGTAAATGCACCCATGGCATTGAGGCTATGGCCGTACCACCAGAGCCAGGCCGCATACTCCATGATGAAGGCCGCCGGCAGGATCATGGGAACGACGCCGAGCGCATAGAACAGCACCGAGCGAGATTGGCGGGCGACCCACAGGAAGGCCAGCATCGCCGCCAGCACGGCGCCATAGACGACGTAAAGCGACGTCGTCATGATGGCCACGAGCCGCGCATTCCTGGCCGGCTCGTTGAACCAGCGTCCGAGACTTTCGTCATAGTGCCATGCCATCACGTCGATCCCGCGGCCGGTCCATTGCGGCGCCGGGTCGGTCAGGCTGACCGGCGCCTTCTGCTCATAGACGGTCTTCAGGATCTGAATGAGCTGGTCCTTGCCGGCATTGCGCTCGACCTTTGGCGGTGCCGTCTCGCCGATATGGCTCTTGGCCAAAGACTCCTTGAGCTGCCGCACGACAGGGTGCAGCGTGTCGCTGCTCGCCTCATCCTCCGCACGTCCGAGACTGTCGATGAGGCCGACGATCCAGCCCCGCTCGAGATAGCGAATGCCATTCGGCGCGAACAGGGCCAGCGACATCCAGACTGCAATTCCGGCAAAACCGAGCGCCATTGCGGCGGTTCGCAAACCCGCGCCCGGCAGCGCGAAACCGACGATCAGGACGCCGAGAAAGGAAAACAGAAACGGCGACAACAACTTTTCGACCGGGCCGCCCGATGCGATCGGATACATGCCGACGAAATGATTGATCGTATCCATTTCATGGACGCAATCGAGCGCCTCCTTCTCCAGCACCTCCTTCGAGTCCCGCATCACGCAACCGTTCGAGATACGGTTGACATGGAAGTTGATGCGAACGCCCTGCGGGAAGGTCTGCGGCGGATAGTTCGGAGCGGTGAGCGACACCCACCATACAGGCAGGAAGAACGAAGCCGCGAGCGCCACCAGCGCGACCAGCGACGCCACGCGCATCAACGGCATCGCCCAGGTGCGACGAAAAGCCGAGCTTGCGGGGCTGCTCGTGGGCCTCCCCGTCGTGACGCTCGCGATCTTGTTCATATGTCGATCTCCTGCATTGCGATCACCTCAACCCGCGGCCGCGAAGCCGATGGGGTGGGCCGCAATTCTCCGCGAAACCGCAGGACCTACTTGAAGTCCGGGTTCTTCCATCCCTTCGGCGCGACCAGGTCGGCCGGCGGTTTCAGGCGCGAGACGTAGTCGAGCACGGCCAGCGTATCCTTGTCCGTGAAGTTCTTGATCTGCTCGACCATCTCGGGATTCGAGTTGCGCCGCTTGCCTTCCTTGATCCAGCGATACTGCCGCACGAGATACTCGTAGTGCTGGCCCTGGATCCGCGGATAGAACTTGTCCGCGTTGCCGGCGCCGTCCGGACCGTGGCAGCGGACGCAATTGTCGGCATAGAGCTTTGCGCCCAGCGCAAGATCGTCGCCCTTGCCGACGCCATTCTCCGGATTCATCCTCAGGATGGCGATGTACTCGGCCACGTCGGCGATCGCCTGCGTGCCGCCGATCTCCGACGGCAGCGCGAACGGATACATCGTGGGATTGTCGCGGTGGCCGTCGCGAATGTCGGCGAGCTGCTTGATGATGACGGAGCGATGCTGGCCGGCGAGCTGCGGGAACGTTCCGTCGACAAGGCCCCAGCCTTCCGGCTGGTGGCAGGCCGAGCAGACCTCGTAGACGTCGCGGCCGTTGTCCTTGTTCGGCTTGAGGTTCAGCGCCTCGTCGCGCTCGCCCCCCTGGCTCATCCATTCCTTCTTCTGCTTGTTCTCTTCGAACTTCTGCTGATCGACGGCGGGTCCGGCGGCGTAGACCAGGCTCGTTCCGACCAGGGCCGCGGCCAGCATGGCCGCCGAAAGTGCTCTTTTCATCGCATGTCTCCAATCTTGCTTCGGCTCATCGCCTATTTCGGGCCACGCTCGACCTGCGACAGGTAGTCGGCGATCAAAGCGATCTTCGCGTCATCGAGCTTCTTGGCGAACGGCAGCATCGTCGCGACCTTGCCCCCCTTGCGGATTCCGTCGCGGATTTCCGTCATCTGCAGCGCGACATAGTCGCGCTTCTGACCGGCAATCAGCGGATAGGTCGCAAGCGGCTTCGATCCATCCGGGCCGTGGCACGTCCCACAGCCGCTCTTCAGATAGGCGTCCTTTCCGGCGGCAAGCCGCGCGCCGTCCGGAGCCGGTTCGAGCGGACGCGGCTTTGGAGTCGGCTGGCTGGCCAGGAATTCCGCAATCGCGGCCCGCTCCTCGGCGCTCGTCAGATGCATGACGTCCTTCATGCCCTGCGTGCGCGGATAGCCCCGCGGATCGGGACCCGACACGCGGCTCCCGTCCGTGATCGCCGCCATTTGCGCCAGCATGTATTTCGCGTCCTGGCCGGCGAGATCCGGGTAGTTTTGAATGGCCTTCGCGCCATCGCGGCCATGGCAGGCCACGCATGTCTTGGCGCGGAACAGCGACTTGCCGTCGAGCACGCCGGGCGAGGCCGTTGCCGCCTGCCCTTCGCTCGGGGCGGCGGTCTGCGCAAAGGCCGCGGCCGCGGTGGCAAGGAGCGCTAGCGTGGCCAGGATACCGATCGTCTTCATCTGTCGTCGACCTCGACTTGGGATCGGACTTCGCATTGGACTTAGCGTTGGACTTGTGACTGGCCAGGCGCACTTGCGCCTGACGTCGGTGTTGAATGGGCGGTGCGGAGAGCTCTTGCCGCCACCGACGACCGGCGGCGGCAAGACTGCACCCCGACCGGTCGGCTCACTTCGCGGCGGTCTTCGCGCCGTGCTCCTCGAGGTAGGTCTTGACGCGCAGGCCGATGTCGGCGGCCTTGACCTGGTACTGCCACCACTGGTTCGCCCAGAGGGTCGCCTGCTGCCAGTCTTCCTTCTTGGCGGCGTCTTCGGCCTTCGCCTTCGCGTCTTTCACGAAGTTGAGTTGGTCCGTCGCGTCGTCGACGAGCGCGACGACGGTCGGGAAGTCCTTGTAATTCGTGGAGAGGATGTACTTGACGACGCTGTCGATGACGCCCTGTGTTTCGAGATTGGTCTTGTACTGCTTGTCGTAGTCGGCCTTGGCGTAGACGGCGCCTGCCGTGGCCTTCGCCGCAACCTGTTCGACAAGTCCTTTCGGCTTGACCATCAGGTACCCTTCCATCTCGAGATGCAGCGCCGAACAGAATTCGGTGCAATAGTACGAGAAGGCGCCGGGTCGGTCGGCCTTGAACGTCACGGATGCCGTCTTGCCGGGCTCGAGGCTGAGATTGCCGATGTACGTCGACACGGCAAAGCCATGCGTCTCGTCCTCGGCGCGCTCGGCGTTGGTCCAGTGGAACGTGACCTCGTCGCCTTCGGTGACGTCGACGATCTCAGGCGTGAAGTGCGATCGAATGACGGTGCCAAAGACGGTGACCTTGCCGGGCTCACGTACGATCTTCTCGGAGCCCGGCCGAACCGCGAAGGCGCTGTCCCGCTCCGTGCGGCTGTCAGTGCCGTACTTGTAGCGGACCAGGGGCTTCAGCTTGTCGGCGGAGATCGCCGCGGCATAGTGCGGCTCGCCGAGCGGCACCGGCATGTCGTACAACAGCTCCATCTTGTCGCCGGAGATGTCGATCAGCTGGTGGTTCTGCGGATGCAGCGGACCAACTGGATTGAAGCGGTCGATCGCGAGCTTGTTGAGGGCGATCAGGTATTTTCCGGCCGGTGCGGCGCTCTCACCTTCCATCGCCGTGAGATGCCCGATGTTGTAGTGGACCGACAGCTTGTCGAGAACCTTGCCTTCGCAATAGTCGTATTTCGCAATCTGGCTATCCACGTACAGCGAGGTGTAGGCGATGCACGGCTTGGAATCGAACTGCGTGTGCAACGGGCCGAGGCCGAGCTGAACCTGCTTGTGCAGCACCTGCTTCATGTCGAGGATCGGAATCCCGTAGGCGTCCTTGGAAGCGAATTGCTTGGCGTCGACGGCCGCCTTGATCTTCTCCCACGAATAGACCGACACGTTGGTGTCGAGCTTGCCTCCGACGATGATGTACTTGCCGTCCGGCGTGACGTCGGCGCCATGCGGCGATTTCGGCTCCGCAATCAGATAGACGAGGCCTTCCGCGATCGCAGTCTGCAACGAGATGACGTCGTGCCCGTTGATCTTCGTCGTCTTGCCGGCGGCGGCGACTTCCGCCGCCTTCTTCCAGTTGATCACGTGCAGGAAGTCGGCGTCGTTGGCCGAGCAGCCGGCCTCGAAGGGCGGCTTGCCCTGTTCGATGCCGCCGACATAGCGTTCGGCACAGAACGAATTGGTGAAAGACCAGCCGTCCGACGGACCCTTGCCGGCGTCCGACAGGTCCTGCGTGTAGGGCGGCAGCTCGATCGAGAACGACTTCGCCGTGTCGATCTGTCCCTTCTCGCGATCGAACTTCCAGTAGGTGATCGCGCCGCGGAACTTTTCGTTGAACTCGGACAGCGGCGCGTAGCCGCGGCCGAGAACGCCCGGATACTGCGCCGCCTCGATCACGTATTCGGAATTCGGCGTCACGAAGGTACCGCCGTGCTCCGACTGCATGATCGGGTTGGTGACGATCTGCCGCGTCTCGAAGTCCTTGAGCGAGATGACCGCGATACGCGGATTCGCCTTGTCGTTGATGAAGAGGAACTCGCCGTCCGGTTTACCGCCGGTCTCCGATAGTCCCGGATGATGGGTGTCGCCCCAGTTGGGATTGCGGCCATCGATCTGACCTTGCGCCAGAACCTTCTTCGATTCGTCATCGTAGCCATAGCCCTGCCAGGGCTCCGGCGTGAACACGGCAATGTATTTCAGAATGCGCATCGACGGCACGCTGTAGACGATGACCTGCCCGGACTGGCCGCCTGATGAGAAGACTAGAAACTCGTCGCGTCCGCCCGTCGGCACGTAAGTCTTGGCCGCCGCCAACACATCCTTCTGACTGAGATTGCGACGCTTCATCACGTCTTCGAGGCTTTCAGCAGCAAACAGATTCGTTCCGGCGAAGCAGAGCAAGGCCCCCGCAGCCACAGATACCCTATATAATGCCTTCATTTCGTGCTCCTGTAGCGTCCACCGCTTGCGCTCGAATACCCCAAAGACGCAGCGCGACGGCATCGCCGCCAATTCGGCCTTTCGGTGCCACGTTGCCAATTCCAGCGATGAGAGCACCGCTACTCCTCGCCGGCCGGATAGATAGTGAATCGCTGCTCTCGCGCGCATTGATCGGGCGCAAAGCATGACTTGACCGCGGTCAATTGAGGATCGCCTCTCCATCTCACGCGGAGACTCGAACGAAGACGAGCGTCAACGACTCGCCGCAGCGCCCGTTGAAGCTCGCACGCCGAAAAGCGAATGGAAGCTCGGAGAACGGTTCGATTACGCGCCCTGCATATGTCTGTTCGCTTGAGCGACTCCTGCTCGACGCGAACATCTTTCGGGCCGCCTTTCTGGCCGCGTTCTTTGTCGGGGCGCAAACGTTTGGTCGTTTTTGAATCGCAGCACCCGATTCACCGGCCTGCTCGACCTTTCCTCAGTTCGACGTCATCCGCCCTGGGAGCGGAATTCCGTCAGCCCGACGCTCGCATCTTCCCGCATGCGGAAGAGGCTTGTTCGCACTCAAAATGTAGAGCTTTCGTTGATGATCGCATGCGCAGCCCGACGCGTTGGCGCGCACTCCAAAGATCGAGGAGGGCAGCCAGGCCGCTTCTGGGTCCCGGCTCTGCAGCAGCGCTACGCGCTGCAGCGCGTCCGGGACAAGAGAGTCTGCTGGCCGATGCGGAAGATGGTCTCGCGCCCCGGACGCAGCGCAGCGCTTCCTCGGCGATGCGAAGCATCGTCCGGAGCGGTGCGCTGCTGAGCCGGGGCCTATGCGAGATGCGGCGCCCCTAACCCGCCGCCTTCGCCGGCACGACGTTGATGGCGAGCTTGCCGTAGCGGTCGGTGAAGGCCTGCGTGTCGATCTCTTCCAGCTGGATCTCGCCGCTCATCACGCTCTGCTTCCAGGCCTCCTGCGCCGGGTCGTTCTGAAACTCCGGCATCACGTCGCGGCCAAACAGCTCGAGCGATTCGCAGATGTGCTCGTGGCTGTTCTTGCCGGCCTGGTTGAGCAGGATGACCTGGTCGATATGCGAAGACTGGAAGCGCTTCAGTTTCCTGCGGATGGTCTCGGGCGAGCCGATCAGGCCGCCGCGCAGCGCCGCCTCCTGCGCCTCCGGATTGTCGCGCTTCCACTTATTGTACTCGTCCCACATGTTGACGGTGTAGGGCGCGGGACGCTGGCGGTTCTGCGCGGCGCCGTAGAAGCGCAACGCGAACTGGAAGAAGGTGGCGCCGTCGGCGCGCGCACGCGCCTCTTCGTCGGTCTTGGCGCACATGAAGAACGACACCAGCGCTATGTTCGGGTTGATCTGATAATCCGCGAGCTTGTGCAGCCGCTTGGTCATGGCGTTGTAATAGGCGTGCACCCAGGCGTGCGCGGCGTCAGCGCTGACGAACTGGAAGCCGAGCGCGCCAAAACCGTGACGACCGGCGCGCTCGATGGTCGGCAGCTGCGAGCACGCCATCCACAGCGGCGGATGCGGCTTCTGCACGGGCTTGGGCACGACGTTGCGCAAGGGGATGTCGAAATACTTGCCGTGATGTTCGCTGCCGGCGTCCTTGAACATCGGGAAGATCGCGGCGACAGCCTCCTCGAACACCTCCTTCTTGGTCTCCATGTCGCGGCCGAACGGCGTCAGCTCGGTAATGGACGCGCTCTCGCCCATGCCGAATTCGCAGCGGCCGTTCGAGAGCAGATCGAGCACCGCAACGCGCTCGGCGACGCGCGCCGGATGGTTGGTGGTGAGCTGGAGGATGCCGTGGCCGAGCCGGATGTTCTTGGTGCGCTGGCTGGCGGCGGCGAGGAAGGATTCCGGCGAGGGCGAGTGCGAATATTCCTCGAGGAAGTGATGCTCGACCACCCAGGCATGGTCGTAGCCGAGCTTGTCGGCGAGTTCCATCTGCGAGAGCGCGTTCTGGTAGAGCCTCAGCTCGTCGCCGGCCACCCAGGGCCGAGGCAGTTGCAGCTCATAGAAGATGCCGAACTTCATGGCGTCGCTCTCCCGCACTGTCTTGTTATTGCGGGTATTGTATTGAGCGAGGCGATCCTGTCCACCACGCCGTCAATTCCGCGACGTGGAAGACCAGGGATCGCAAGCCGATGCGCAGCTTTCAGGCCACGTGCAGATGCTCGCTGCCAGTCGGTGGCTGACCGAGCAGAGCCGCGAGGGCCGCGATCGCCTCCTGGCGCGGCTCCGGCGTCGCTGCGACCGTCCTGAAGTATTCGCCGCAGAAATCGGTCCAGGCCTCGAGGTTGCTACTGGGAACGCCGATCACGAGGCTCTTGCCAGACTCGATGCAATGGGCAATCAGGTCGCGCAAGCCCCCGCCTTCCGCCTCGGCCTTGCCGAACTTGTTGAGAAAGACGATCTCGGCGTCGACGAGCTGGGCTTCGACCAATTGTGCCGCTTCGAGCAGGCGCGGCGTGGAGAGACGACAGGAGGTCGCGCCCGCGCCGAGGTCCTCCGAGATCGAGATCGACCGGCCGGTGGCGAGCTCATGCAGAACCATGTCGCAGCGTGTGCGGCCCGGCTGGGGCACGTCATCCTGGATCAGGCCGGCCAGGCTCTTGCCCGAGAGGCGAAGCTCGGCGACGAGACCTGTGAACCACCGGTTCACGGCGGGGCCCGAATCATAGACCAGGGCAACGCTGATGGCGGCCGAAGGCCTTGCGGCGCTATCGGCTGCATCGCGGGATTGCTGAAGCATGTCCATCACCTCGCCGCCTTTGCCTTGGCGACGTCGGCATCCTGCAGGAAGTCGATCATGCGCTGCACGGGGCCGACCTCGTCGATATGGTCGAGCATGTCACGATATCCCTCCTGCGCCTTCGGCGGCAGCTTGTGCGCGATGCCCTGATGGCAATCGATGCAGGTCTTGCCTTGCGCGAATGCGGTCTGGTGCAGCTTGGAGGCGCGCGGCTCCTGCACCGCATATTCCATGTGGTCGAACTTGTGGCAGTTGCGGCATTCACGCGAATCCGTCGTCTTCATGCCGCGCCACACGCTCTTGGCAAGGTCGATACGGTGCGCGTTGAACTTCTCCGGCGTGCCGATGGTGCCGAGGATCTTGTGCAGCACCTCGTTGGAGGCCTGGATCTTGCGGACGACCTTGTGGCTCCACTCGTGAGGCACGTGGCAATCCGGGCAGCTGGCGCGGACGCCGGTGCGGTTCGAATAGTGAACGGTGTTGCGGTATTCGAGATAGACGTTTTCCTTCATCTCGTGACAGGAGATGCAGAACTGCTCATTGTTCGTCATCTCCATCGCCCAGTTGAAGCCGCCCCAGAACAGGACGCCGGCGACGAATCCGACGACGACGATCAGTCCCCAGGCATAGCGCGCCGTCGGCGAGAAGAACCATCGCCACAATCGTTTCAGGAGGCCCGGCCGCGCGGCTGCGACGGCGGCAGAAGTGCTGGTGTCCTGCATGTCAGCCTCACTTCGCCTGCGTCGCGTTCTGGAAGATGTTGCCGACCAGCGGCTTCGCATCGGCCTGCGGCACGTGGCATTGCTGGCAGAAGTAACGCGTGCCGGCGACCTTATCGAGCCGCACACCCTGGCGGTCGACGTAATGCGTCTCCGAGATCTTCGGCGCGTTGACCCGCGTGTTGCCGGGCCAGTCGTGGCATCCCATGCACGCGTTGTTCTCCGTGGTGATCTGGTAGCCGTCGACCTTGTGAGGGATCAGCGGCGGCTGCTGGCGATAGGCGCGCTCGAAGCCGCTCGCCGGCACGGACTGCTTGGTCACGTCGGGCGGCGCCGACATCTCGGTCAGCGGCGCTTCACGCAACGCCTTGGGCTGCTTGGCTTCCTGCGCGAGCGGTCCCGACACCGCGAACGGAATTGCAAGTGCGACGGTCACGGCCGCCGCCGCGATCAACGGAATCAGTCGAACAAACGTCATGGGAGGTCCCTTTCAAGGACGGCCGGCTGGGAAGAGACGACACGTGCCACTGGCGATGGCGCGGTCATGGAGGGGTTAGGGCGCACCGCATTGCGGCCGCGCAGACCGAGATGGAAGACCTGCTTGGAGCAGACGTCGATACAGGCGCCGCAGACCGTGCAGTCGCCCGCGGTGATGACAGGCGTGGCGCCGCTTCGCTCGCCTCTGAGCGCGGGGCCGATGACGTGCGGCTCCGGACAGACGGCGAAGCAGTCCATGCAATCGTTGCAGGCCGCACGGTTGTCGGCGGTGACGCGCAGCAGCGCGACCTTGCCGATCTGGCCGTAGAACGCGCCGACCGGGCAGAGATGACCGCACCAGCCGTGCCTGGCGACGAGGAGGTCGAACACGAAGATCGCCGCCGTGCCGCCGGCGCCGAACCAGAGCCCGAAGACCAGCGCACGATGCAGCGCCGTCACCGGATTGATCAGCTCCCAGGCGATCGATCCTGACAGCACTGATGCGGCGAGCACCGCGCCGACGAAATAGAGCCTGAGGTCCGGGCGGATCTTGGCCGTGAAGGTGATGTTGAGCCGCCGCCTCAACCAGGCCGCCAGATCGGTCGCCGGGTTGATCGGGCAGATCCAGGAGCAATAGGTCCGGCCGCCGAGCAGCAGATAGGCGGCGAGCACGATGGCCGCGCCGATCACCGACAGGCCCTCGGGCCAATGGCGCGCCGCGAGCGACTGCAGGAAGACGAAAGGATCGGTCAGCGGCAGCGTGCCGAGGGTCATGGACGACGCCAGCGTACCCTTGGCGATCCAGACACCCAGAAACGGTCCCGACAGGAACAGCGCAAGGAAGAACAGCTGGCTGGCCCGGCGCAGCACGAGAAACCGCGAGGCGGCCCAAAGCCCCTTCTGCGCGCGCGCGTCGACATAGGGTCTGGCCTTCGCCGTCATGGCGTGCCTCCCTCGGGTCTGCGCACCGGCAGCTTCAGCGGCGCATCGACGAGGGCTCCGCCGGCCTTGGTCTTCTCTTCCCAGCCGCGCTTGTAGTGCTCGTCCTGCTTCAGCGCGGCGATCTCGATCGGCAGCACCTTGATCGCGGAGTCGGTCAGCACGCAGGACTTCTCGCACTTGCCGCAGCCGGTGCAATCATCAGCATGAATGACCGGCTCGAAGATCGCGTGCTTGGTCGTGCGCGCATTGTGCGAAATCTCGAGCGTGATCGCCTTGTCGATGGCCGGACAGACCCGATAGCAGACGTCGCAGCGCAAACCCTGCAGATTGAGACAGGTCTCACGGCTTGTGATCACGGCGACGCCCATCTTGGCCTTGGCGATGTCGGTCAGCGCATGCTGGAGGGCGCCGGTCGGGCAGGCCTTGACGCAAGGAATGGTGTCGCACATCTCGCAAGGCACGTTGCGGGCGACGTAGAACGGCGTACCCATTGCGGGACCGTCGGCCCAGTCCGCAAGCTTCAGGGTGTCGTAGGGGCAGTCGCGGACGCAAAGGCCGCAACGGACGCAGGCCGCGAGGAAATCCCTCTCGGGCAACGCACCCGGAGGCCGCAGCGCCTGCGCGGGCTTGGCCCGCGAGGACACGCCGAACGCCGTCAGCATCGTCGCGGCGACGGCTGCGCCGCCGCCGAAACGCGTCATATCCTGCAGCGCCTTGCGGCGACGCGGATCGCGCGGGATGCCTGAGCTCGAATCCGACATGGCTCGTCCATCGAGGGTTTAGGCCGACGTCACGCGGCAGGCGCACTTCTTGAAGTCGGTCTCCTTCGAGATCGGACAGGTCGCATCGAGCGTGAGCTGGTTGGCGAGCTGGCTTTCGTCGAAGAACGGGAAGTAGACGAGGCCCCGCGGCGGCTTGTTGCGGCCCTTGGTCTCGACCCGCGTGACCACTTCGCCGCGGCGCGTCTGGATCTTGACCGGCTGACCACGCAACAGCTTGCGCTCGGCCGCATCGTCAGGATGCATGAACAGCGTCGCGGCCGGCACGGCACGGTGCAGCTCGGGCACACGGCGCGTCATCGAGCCGGAATGCCAGTGCTCCAGCACGCGGCCGGTGCACAGCCACAGATCGAACTCCTTGTCGGGCGTTTCGGCCGCCGGCTCGAACGGACAGAAGATGATGCGCGCCTTCTTGTCCGGCTTGCCGTAGAACGACACGCCTTCGCCCGGCTTGACGTAGGGGTCGTAGCCCTCGCGGAAGCGCCAGAGCGTCTCCTTGTTGTTGACGACCGGCCAGCGCAGGCCGCGCGCCTGGTGATATTGCTCGAAGTCCGCCAGATCGTGGCCGTGGCCGCGGCCGAACTTCGCATACTCCTCGAACAGGCCCTTCTGGACGTAGAAGCCGAACGCCGCGCTCTCCGAATTGTCGAAACCGTTCTGGCATTCGGTGACCGCGAACTTGTTCACCTCACCGTTGGCATAGAGCACGTCGAACAGCGTCTTGCCGCGCAGCTCCGGCTTCTTGGCGATCAATTCCTCCGGCCAGACCTCCTCGATCTTGAAGTACTTGGAGAACTCCATCAGCTGCCAGAGATCCGAGCGCGCCTCGCCGGGCGCCTTCACCTGCTGGCGCCAGAACTGGGTGCGCCGCTCGGCATTGCCGTAGGCGCCCTCCTTCTCCATCCACATCGCCGTCGGCAGGATGAGGTCCGCGGCCAGCGTGGTCACGGTCGGATAGGGATCGGAGACGACGACGAAGGCAGCCGGGTTGCGATAACCGGGATAGCCCTCCTCGTTCATGTTCGGGGCCGTCTGCATGTTGTTGTTGCACTGGACCCAATAGGCGTTCAGCTTGCCGTCCTTCAGCATCCGGTTCTGCAGCACCGCGTGATAGCCGATGTTGCCCGGGATGGTGCCCTCGGGAAGCTGCCACACCTTCTCGGCCGTCTCGCGGTGCTTCGGGTTGGTGACGACCAGATCGGCCGGCAAGCGATGCGCAAAGGTGCCGACCTCGCGCGCGGTGCCGCAGGCCGAGGGCTGGCCGGTCAGCGAGAACGGGCCGTTGCCGGGCTCGGAAATCTTACCGACCAGCAAGTGCACGTTGTAGATCATGTTATTGACCCACGTGCCGCGGGCATGCTGGTTGAAGCCCATGGTCCAGTAGGAGATGACCTTCTTCTTGGGATCGGCGTAGAGTTTTGCGAGCCGCTCGAGATTCTCCTTCGGAACGCCCGACATCTTGTGGGCGTATTCGAGCGTATAGGGCTCGAGCAGCCTCTTGTACTCCTCGAACCCGATCTTGTCCTTGAAGCCGGCCGGATCGAGCGCACCGTCCTTGCCGGCCTTGTGCGAGGCGTTGACCGCCTTCACCTCGAGCGCGTGGGTCGGACGCAGTCCGTAGCCGATGTCGGTCACGGTCGATGCGAACTCGACGTGCTTCTCGACGAAGTCCTTGTTCACCGCACCGGAATTGACGATATAGTTCTGGATGTAGTTCAGGATCGCCAAATCGCTCTGCGGCGTGAACACCATCGGATTGTCGGCGAGCTCGAACGAGCGGTGCTCGAAGGTCGAGAGCACGTGGACCTCGCAGCCTTCATGCGTCAGCCGGCGGTCGGTGAGGCGCGACCACAGAATTGGGTGCATCTCCGCCATGTTCGAGCCCCAGAGCACGAACGCATCGGCGTGCTCGAGGTCGTCATAGCAGCCCATCGGCTCGTCGATGCCGAAGGTGCGCATGAAGCCGGTGACGGCCGAGGCCATGCAGTGACGCGCGTTCGGATCGAGGTTGTTGCTGCGGAAGCCGGCCTTGTAGAGCTTGGCGGCGGCGTAGCCCTCCCAGATGGTCCACTGGCCCGAGCCGAACATGCCGACGGTCGACGGTCCCCCCGCCTTCAACGCCGCCTTCCATTTCTCGGCCATGAGCTTGAAGGCTTCGTCCCAGGAGATCGGCGTGAAGTCACCATTCTTGTCGAACTTGCCGTTCTTCATGCGCAGCATCGGCTGGGTCAGCCGATCCTCGCCATACATGATCTTGGACAGGAAGTAGCCCTTGATGCAGTTGAGGCCGCGATTGACCGGGGCATCGGGATCGCCCTGCGTCGCCACGATCTTGCCGTTCTTGGTGCCGACGATCACGCCGCAACCGGTGCCGCAGAAGCGGCACACGCCCTTGTCCCAGCGGATGCCGTCGGTCTTGCCCGGCTGCGCGATCGCCGCGTCCGGCAGCGTCACGCCAATGGTCGAGGCGGCAGCAACCGCGGCGGCCGCCTTCAACGCATCGCGGCGGGTCGCCGTGGCTTCATTCCCGTTCGTCAATTTCGTAACCATCGTCGGTCTCTCCGGCTCAACGAATCTCAAATTGTGGAAGCGCGCGCGTGCGCGCCGGAATTCTGGCAGAGGCCGCCGCAGCACGCGGCCGGCTCGGGCTCGACGGCGCTCTCGTCGTCGGGCGTATCGAATGCATGAAAGATCAGCGAGGCGCTGACGACGCCGGGCAGGCGATGCATGGCGGCGATCTGGTCGATCGCCAGCGAGGCCGGCGTATCGATGACGGTCAGCGCAAGCCTGTTGTCGCCGGACGCGGCCTCGAGCTCGACGCCGGGCAGCGCCAGGATCCGGTCGGTCAGATCGCGCTCCGCATCCGGGGCGAGATAGACGGCAACACCGCAGATGTTGGTGGTTTCAGCCATTGTGCACGACCAGGTTTGCAAGTTCGGATACGAGCGCTATGCGGTCCCGCGGCGCGAGCGCGATGGCTTCGACCGGACAGACCGGGATGCAGTCGCCGCAGCCGGTGCAGGCCGCAGCATCAATCACCGCGCCCAGCTTCTCGCGCGACAGAATGCGGATAGCGGAATGCTCACAGGCTTCGACGCAACGGCGACAGACCACGCCATGTCTTTCGACGCAGGCGCTCGCGCTGGAGATGGTGGCCACCTGCTCGGGACGCGTCTCTTCGAGGCGCGACGCAAGCGCGTCGCGGCCGGATGCGAAAGGCAGAACGGCAGAAAATAGCGAGCGTCGTGACATTGGTCTCGGCATATCCGAATCCCCAACGGGCAGACCCGTGTTCAGGAATTGTCCAGGAGAATGCGCCCCATCGGGCGCATCTCGGTCGACGCCATTGTCACCGCTGCGGACCATAGGTTCGTGCTGTCCATATCGCATTGCGCTAGATCAACCGGGCCCCCTGCGAACACGCGCAAGCAACGATTAACCTGCGTGTCCACCGCGGCGTGAAATTGCGCCGATCGATCAAGGCGTTTACCCGGCCTTCATGTTTGTGCGGACGAAGCCGCTTCACGCGGTGAGAAGGCAGCCGCCAACAGGCGTTGCCGACCTCGATCTTCGGGCCGCATCCGCCTTGAAAGGACGGGTCGAATGGTTACCTTGGAGAGCGGCGAATCGCCGCGCGTCGCCCTTCCTCAAGACAACAATGCCAACCTTCACTCCGCATCAAGATGCCGCGCTCAAGGCCGTCGGCGACTGGCTCAAAGCAAAACCCGGCCGTAGTGGCACGCCGCAGGTGTTCCGCCTGTTCGGCTTCGCCGGGACCGGCAAGACGACGCTGGCCCGGCACATCGCCGACGGCGTCGACGGCGACGTGAAGTTCGCCGCCTTCACCGGCAAGGCCGCCCTCGTCATGCGCAACAAGGGTTGCGACGAGGCCTCCACCATCCACTCGCTGATCTACCGCGCCCGCGAATCCGGCGAGGAGCAGCCGAGCTTCGAATTGTGGGACGACGCGCCGGCCTCGAAGGCAAAGCTGATCGTGATCGACGAATGCTCGATGGTCGACGCCGAATTGGGGCGCGACCTGATGTCGTTCGACTGCCCGCTGCTGGTGCTGGGCGATCCCGCGCAGCTGCCGCCGATCCAGGGCGGCGGCTTCTTCACCAACACCTCACCGGATGCAATGCTGACCGAGGTGCACCGCCAGGCGCAGGACGATCCGATCGTGCGGATGTCGATGGACGTGCGCGAAGGCCGCGAGCTCGACATCGGCCGCTATGGCGAGAGCGAGGTGGTCTCGCGCAAGGAGCTCGACCCCGATCGGGTCATGGGCGCCGACCAGGTCCTCGTCGGCCGCAACAACACCCGCCGCGCGTACAACATGCGGGTACGGCAGCGCCAGAACATCGAGGACGCCTTTCCGGTCGCTGGCGACAAGCTGGTGTGCCTGCGCAACAACCGCAAGAAGGGCCTGTTCAACGGCGGCCTGTGGCGGGTGAAATCGCGCAACACCTCGCGCTCGAAGTCGCGCATTCTCTCGATGCGGCTGTCGCCGGACGAGGATTTCGGCCACAAGGTGACGAAGGTCTCGGTGCGCGCCGATTGCTTCGAGGGCGGCATCGAGCAGATCGCCTGGGAGCAGCGCAAGCCCTATGACGAATTCGACTACGGCTACGTGCTCACCGTGCACAAGTCTCAGGGCTCGCAATGGGACGACGTCGTGCTTTTCGACGAGAGCTTTGCGTTTCAGGAGAGCCGCGCCAGGTGGCTGTACACGGGCATCACGCGAGCGGCGAAGCGGCTGAGTATCGTCGTTTAGAGTTCGCTCCCGTAGGGTGGGCAAAGGCGCAACGCGCCGTGCCCACGCTGTCTCTCTGCAAGCAAGAGATCGTGGGCACGCTTCGCTTTGCCCACCCTACGGCACTGAGCGTCGTGGTGTGATGCCGTCATCCGGACCGCGCAGATGCATTCACCAAGCGCTGGGCTTTAAGATGTATCACCGCGCAGTCGGCAGGAGGACACGCATGGCTGAGTGCTTCGGAAGACCGGTTACCTCGATACGCGCGATGATACCTCCAGCGCGAGCCGCCGCGGGTTTCTGAAGTCGGCAGGATTGGCTGACGAGGCGCTGCACCCGCGACTGGTCAAGCCGGCGATTGCCGCCGGTGGACGTTTCGCGGACGGCGTACCGGTTGGTGGCGCAAGCCATCGCGTCACGCTTCTGGCAAGTCTCTGTGGCAACAGCACCGTCTTGAACGGGCAAACGACCGCATTCGACTGGTTCAATTCGCTAATCTGAGCGGACGCGTTTTGTGCTCGTCGCGATCATCACAGGGAGTAGTTTGACGAAGACTCGGAGTGGGAGCTTTGCCTCACACTCCTCCCTGGGGTTATGGGTCCCTGCGTTCGCAGGGACGACAGCGGAGATTGTTGCTCCGCCGTCGCGTCCCACACACGTGCCGTTACTTCCCCGCGACGAAGTAAAAATCTTCCCGTCCCGGCGGCGAGCCGTAGGTGAAGGGCTGCTGCTCGTGCCTGGTCGCGGCCCAGACGTCGTCGCGGATGATGTCGAACAGTTTTCTGATCTCGACGCGGGGCTGCTTGATCTCACGGGCCAGCGCGGTGGCGAACGGGCTGTTGGCGCTGCCGTCCCCGTCGATCGCAGTCTCGCCGTGCTTGGCGGCGTAGACCACCATGAAGCCGGCACCGGGCTCGATGTTGGAAAAGCCCTTATCGACCAGCTTCAGCGACAGCGTGCGCTGCATGATCGGCGCGAACGGATTGTCGCGGCAGGCATCCAGAACCACGAGACGCATTTTTCGCGCGGCGCCGACCGCGGCGATGACCTGCTCGAGAGCGACCGCCTGCGTCTCGGCGTCCTTGTCGGCGGCGAGCTTGGCGTCGACGGGAACGAGATAATTTACCCCGCCGATCTCGAAGCCGCGGCCGGCGTAATAGACCACGGCCCAATCGGCTTTCTCCGCTTCCTCCGCGAAGGCCTTCAACGCGTCAAAGAATTTTTCGCGGGTAAGGTCACTGGCGGAAATGACGGTCTGAAAGCCGACCTCGCGCAGCACGCTCGCAATCAGTTTGGAATCGCGCGGCGGATTGGGCAAAGCATGGACGTTCTTGTAGGCGCCGTTGCCGATCACCAGAGCCACGCGGCGGCCGGTGGGTGCGCTCCCCGGCGTCTGCGGCATGAGCGCGGCGAGCCGCTCCTGCGCGGTGGCGCGGGCGCGCGCCACGTCGATCTCGTCGAACCTAGTCAGCGAATAGGCCGCGGCACGATAGTCGGCACGGGCTTGGGCGAGATCCTTCCTGCGCTCGTAGATCTGGCCGCGGCCGGAATGGGCGCGGACGTTGTTGGGGTTGATCTGGATGGCCGTGTTGTAGTCCGTCAGCGCAGCGTCGAAATCCCCCTTCATCATGTTGACGTCGGCACGGTTGTTGATCGCAAACACGTTCTTCGGCTGTTTCTCGATCAGGCGGTTGCAGTCGGCAAAGGCCTGATCGAATTGTCGCATCATGCCGTAAGTGATGCAGCGGTTGCCGGCGATCTGCGGCGCGGCCGGATCGATTGTCTCGGCCTCGGCAAAATCGGCGAGCGCCCCGTCGAAATCCTTCATCAGCGTGCGCACGCGGGCGCGGTTGGTCCAGCCGAGCAGGAATTTCGGCGTGTACTTGATCGACAGGCTGAAATCGTCGAGCGCGCTTTGCAGGGCGCCGCGGCGCAGCTGGATGACACCGCGGTTGTTGTAAGGGACGCCGTAGGTCGGACGCTTCTGAAGCGCGAGATTGTAATCCGCGATCGCGAGATCCTCCTTCCCGCTGCGCTCATAGGCGAGGCCGCGCAAGTTGAGGGCGATGACGTAGTCCGGATCGAGATCGAGCGCGATGGACAGCGTCTCGATCGCGTGGTCGTAGTCGCGCTTGTTGATCTGCGTGTTGCCGCGCACGGAAAGTGCGATCGCCTTATCCTTGCCGCCGAGCTGCTCGGCCTTCAAGAGACTTTCGCAGGCGCTCGCGCGGGCCTGGGCCTCCGCCTGGCGGTCGCGGCAGATGGTGAGGTCGTCGGCTCGCGGGTCGGCAGCCGCGCTGGACACGCCGGCAGCCAGGATGACGAGGGTCAGGGAAACGACGCGCAGCATGGTGTCAGCCTGCTCCAGCCGGCAAGTTGGTCTTGAGTCGATGATCGATCGCCCGGGTTCATCTAGCGCGGAGTTCCCGGTCCCGCCAAGGCGGGCGCGCGCTGGGCCATCCCGCACGGCTCGTTTCACGGACTCGTGTCCGTCCCGTCGTAACAATGGGCGGCTGCGTCCGTACCTCGGATGATGCGAAAGGGCGGCCGGACAACTGTTCGTCTAGCCCTGATCGCTCTAGACTGTCAGACCTTCTGAAACAGGATCCGCCATGCGCCGACCCGCCCTCGCCTCCCTGCTGGCCGCAACCACCGCCCTCTCGCTAACCTTTGCGCTGGCCTTTGCCACACCGTCCCGGGCTGCGGAGGATGCGGTCGTGATCCCGGCCCCCGCCATGGATGCGGCCCCCACGAGCGGGATCCAGACCGCCGTGGTCGCCGGCGGCTGCTTCTGGGGCGTGCAGGGCGTCTTCCAGCACACCGCGGGCGTCGTCAACGCGGTCTCCGGCTATGCCGGCGGCACCAAGGCGACCGCCGACTATCAGACGGTGTCGAGCGGCCGGACCGGCCACGCCGAGTCGGTCGAGATCAAGTACGATCCGAAGAAGATCTCCTACGGCAAGATCCTCCAGATCTACTTCTCGGTGGTGCACGACCCGACCCAGCTCAACCGCCAGGGCCCGGACACCGGCCCGCAATATCGCTCGGCGATCTTCACCACCTCGGACGAGCAGAAGAAGGTGGCGGAGGCCTACATCGCCCAGCTCAACGGCGCCAAGGTGTTCAACAAGCCGATCGTGACCAAGGTCGGCGCGCTGGAGGCGTTCTACCCGGCGGAGGCCTACCATCAGGACTATCTGACCCTGCACCCGAACCAGCCCTACATCGCCTATAACGACCTGCCCAAGGTCGAGAATCTGAAAAAGCTGTTCGCGGATAACTACATTGAAAAGCCGACGCTGGTGAGCGCCAGCAAGGCCACCAACTGATCGCAAGATCACCTCAGGAACGGGAGACCCATGCCCGACACCAAAGCGAAGACCACCGATGACAAGGTCATCAAGAGCGAAGAGCAGTGGCGGCGCGAATTGTCGCCGATGCAGTATGCGGTGCTGCGCGAGAAGGCGACCGAGCGTCCCTTCACGGGCGAATATGAGCACGACCATCGTGCCGGCACTTATGTCTGCGCCGGCTGCGGCAATGTGCTGTTCGAGTCAGACGCCAAGTTCGATTCCGGCTGCGGCTGGCCGAGCTTCACCCAGCCCGCCGTTGAGAGCCATATCGACGAGGAGCGGGACGCCAGCCACGGCATGATCCGCACCGAGGTGCTCTGCTCCAAATGCAGCGGCCATCTCGGCCACGTCTTCCCCGACGGCCCCGGGCCGACCGGCCTGCGCTACTGCATCAACTCGGCCGCGCTGAAGCTGGAGCCGAAATAACCCTGCGTGGCGCCGTGTTCCCCCGTGGAACCCGACGACGCGATGTGCTTTTCTTCTTGGGCGGTGCGGCCGATCATCGCATCTCAGCCGGCCGCCAGGGAGGATGCCATGACCCTTGGGACCATCCTGATCATCCTGGTGATCATCTATCTGGTCGGCGGCCTGTCCGGCCGGTTCGGCGGCTACGGCTATGGCCTTGGCCATTCCGGCATGGGGATTGGCGGGGTCGTGCTGGTAGTGCTGGTCGTGCTGCTGCTTCTGGGTAAATTGTAAACCAAACAAGCCATTGATATCGCTTGATTTATCGCAGCTGCGTAGCTGCCATGCGCGGATTCATCATCTCGCATCGCAGGGGTCGCATTTTTGTCAGATCGGCTTATATTAGGGGGCGAAAATGGCATGTGCGGCGGGCTCGCTCGATTGCGGCCCCTGTCCTCCCAAACCCCACGCGCTTAAAGCCCCAGAGAAGATCACGAGGTCTTTGACCATGCGTCCATTGCGTCCGTTCAACTTCAACACCTCCGCCGAACTCTTCCCCGCCGCGATCCGCAAGAAGAAGCGTGCGGGCTTCACCTATCGCCGGTTCGGCACCGCGGCCGAAGCCGTGCAGTTCGCGATGGAGCAGTTGCCGACGGATTCGCTGAACGGCGCCTATCTCCAGGTCGAGGAAGCGCGCTTCGACCAGAACGGCATCCGCTCGCTCTATGAGAGCGAGGCCTTCCCGCTGCCGCGCCGGCCCAAGCCGGCGCCGGTCGCCGAGACTGACGCCGACGCGGCGTAAGCTTATTCGCAAGCCTCCGATGTGCGCGGAGAGCGTGATGGCCGAAAGGTCGTCGCGCTTTTTGCGTTTTTGAGCGCCGGTGTTTCCGCAGCCGTCATGGCCGGGACAAGCCCGGGCATGACGACCGTTCGGGCATAATCAATTGCGAAGAATAGCGCGTTTAAATCCGCGGCTGCTTGTCGAGCCAGCGGCGGAGCAGACGCACGTTGCGCATGTTGGCGCGGAACATGACGTCGAAAGCGTCGCCCGCGAACGGCACCATGCCGACCACGCCGTCGAGCGCAACATTGCCGAGCATGCGCGCGGTGACGTACCAGGGCGCGCCCAGCGCACGGGCCTCGCGCACCAGCCACAGCGAGATCGCCGTGGTGATGATGTCGCCGACGACAGGGATCAGACCGATCAGCCCATCGATGCCGTAGCGGATGTTGGTGCCGGGCAGGACGAAGGCGATGTCGAGCAGCTTTGCGATCGCCTCCAGCCGCGCAATCCGCTGCTCCCGCGTCAGATTGCCGAACGGGCTTCCCGAGAACGGATTGTCCTTGCCAAACTCCACACGGAACTCGCGAAATCCCTGCTCCAGCGTTTCGGGGCGGATTTCCCGGCCGTCCTGGTCGATGATCGGCCCGCGCGCCTCTGTACCTGAAAAGGACGTGCGCGAGCCGTCCCCCGAACGGGGCCTGCGCGGAGCGAGAATATCGTCGTCGGACATGGTCATGACCTCGAGGGAACGCGCCGGCGCGGCGGAAGTTGCCGCGCCGCGCCCGAACGTCGCGCGCTCAGGTCGGCGCCGCCACTGCTTGCGGCTCCCTGACATATCTATGCACGAGCCAGGACGACATCGCCGCCGGCACGAACCCGACGAGGCCGTACAGGATGAACTGCACCGCGCCCGAATCCGGCCCGCGAGAGCTGTAGGTGAGCGCGGCCAGCACGAAGGCGAACAGGCCGACCAGCAACATCCGCAAGCCGGGGCCGATCCGCCTGACGTGGACCAGGATGTCATCGATCGCGCCGATCATCAGCGAAGGCAGCAAGCCGAACAGATAGCTATATTGCAGGGTCTTGAAGAACACTGCGAACAACTTGCCGACCTCGCCGAGACTGGTCTGGGCCCAATAGCCGGACTGATAGGTCGTCGTGAGCAGCAGCAGGAACCCGCCGACGAACGGGCCAACCAGCGCAAACACCAGATAGCGTTTCATCAAACACCCTCACACTTCTCCCGCGGTTATAGCAGCGCCGCGGGAACCTTGAATAGCGGGCGGGCTCTGCCTTTGGGGAACAAGTGAGAGGGCGACGAGTTCAGACAGGACCTGAATGATCCCTGGCAGATTGGAGTCGCCGATGGCCCGCAAATTTCTACTGGCGACAATCACGCTGGCAGCCCTGACCGGCCTGCCGAACGCACCCGCTCTTGCGCAAGGCCACATGGGCTCGCCGCAGGAGCAGCAGGCCTGCTCGCGGGACGCATCGCGCCTCTGTCGCAAGGACCTCGGCAATGACGGCGCCGTGCAGAGCTGCCTGCAAGCCAACCGAGCCAAGCTGTCGAAGTCGTGCAGCAAGGTGTTTCAGAGCCACGGCATGTGAGGCGAATACGATCCCCAGCGAACGGAGAGTGAAGCCATGTTGCACGAGGAAGAACTCTCAATCCTGCGGGATATCAGCCAATCCATTGCCTTCGCCGACGACCGGCAAGGCAAGATCGGGCAACTGATCGCCGACGGCTACGTGATGAAGGACGGCGACCTGTTCGAGCTCACGGCCAAAGGCGTCACCGCCGTCGAGGAACACGCCGCCGCGCTTGGCGCGAACGATATGGAACAAGCGAGCGCGTCCTCCGATCGGCTGATCTGATCGCACGCGCACGCCTTCTGCGTGACGTCCACGCAACAGCTGCAATTTCATTCATGCCGACCATTGCAGCCGCGCGACAATGGCGCATACTTCGCTCGGGCGGCGCAGCACTTTTCGATTCGAACATCAAGAAATCGAGCGACCACATGCGGGAGTGAGTTCCCGGCGTGAAGGCTGTGACATGCGGCAGATCAAGTCGTGTGCGGCGCCCAAGAACCAAGCGGCTCAAGCCCAGGGACATCGGGGATCCATTCTGCATGACACGCTATCAGACCATCGCTTCGCTCTTCGCCGTCGCAACCACCGCCATCGCACTCCAGACCTCACCGGGCCTCGCCTTCTCATCCGAAGCGCAGCAGATGTGCACCGGCGATGCGATGCGGCTGTGCTCCAGTGAAATTCCCGACATTCCGCGGGTCAGGGCCTGCATGGTCCGGAACAAGGCGCAGGTCAGCCCGGGCTGCCGCGCCGTGATGGACCGCGAAGCCACCGCATCGCGCAAGCGGGAAGCGGCAGCGCAGTAACTGCAGTCGTGTCATTCCGGGGCGACACGACGGGACCGCGCAAAGCGCGGCCCGGAAACGTCGAACCCGGAATCCATCGTGCAGCGCGGCGTGCGGGGAAATGGATTCTCAGATGCGCAATTGCGCATCGTAGTTCGTGCTTCGCACGCCCCGGAATGACTTCAGCGCCTCAGTCGCCCCACTGCGCGAACGCGTCGTTGAAGGCGCGCTCGCCGGGGGCGCCCTTCTCGATGGCGATGATGGCGCGGCGCTGGTTGGCATAGACCAGCGGCACGTCGAACCACGAGCGCTCCTTCAGGAGCTGGACGTTACGCGAGCGGTCGGCGTCGACGTTGGACAGGCCGACCAGGAAGAAGCCGTCGGTGACCTTGACCGCGAGGCCTGCGAGCGGGGTGCCGCGCGCCTGCTCGTTCGACTTCATCAGGATGCCCGGCACGTTGGAGACGCTGCCGCCCGGAAAATCCTGCGGCAGGATGAAGGTCAGCTCCGCCGTGTGGCTCGCCGGCAGCGAGGAATCGGTATTGCGGCGGAACGACATCGTCATCTTGAACTTGCGGTCGGGGATCTCGATGTCGGCGCGCACGGCGACGTCGGCCTTCTGGTTGCCCGAGGCCTTGATCGGCTCCAGCCGCCACACCACCGAGCCGACATATTGCTTGCCCTTCGGATCGGACGGATCCTCGTCATAGAGCACGACCTTCTGCGCCACCGGCGCGACCGGCTGGTCGCTGGCCGAGGGCTGGCCGACGCGATCGGGAATCTTCGGCTTGGTCTGCGGCTGCGAGGCATCCTTCGGCGCCTCCACCACCTGGGTCGGCGAGGACTTGAACAGGTTGGTCGCGATCTGGAGCAGCGGCTTGCCCCAGAGGATGCCGGCACCGACCAAAATCAGCACGATGCCGACGGCGATCGCGCTCTTGAACGGAAAGGCGGAGCCGGTGCGGACACGCTTCTTGGCGTCGCGCTCGGGCGCGATACGCGGACGCGGCGAAGGCGGCTGCGGCGTGTAGCGCTCGGCCTCCTCGATCGACTCGTCGTAGGAATAGGGCGCCTCGGATTCGCCGCCGCGGTTTTCCAGGCTCGGTTCGAGCCGGTCGAATTCCGGCGAGGGCGAGGGCACGTTGGCGTAGGTGCGCCGCGCGGCGCGGCTGGCCTGCGCGGCAGCGCCGCCGAGATCATTGGCGTCGGCCGTGATGTCGCGGAAGCCGCGCACGCCCGGTGCCGGCGGCGGCGGCGGTCCGACATCAGGCGGACGGCGCGCACCGGCGCGGTCGCGTCCGGCCGCCGGCTCCGGCATCGGTGGCGGCGCAGACGGTGCCGGTTGGCGCGGGGCGTCAAAGCGGGGAGCGCGCGGCGGACGCTGGGCATCGCCCTGGTCGTCGACGTTGAAGGACGGACGGTCGGCCCGCGGCGGTGGCGGCGCCGGACGCGTCCGCGGCGGGGCCGCCGCCGTGGTGCCTTCGGCGGTTCTTGTGCTGGTGCTGGCGCGCCGAAAGGCATCCCCGCTGCCGCCGCTACGCGCGCCGCCACCGGGGCGCGAGGCCTCGCGGGCGCGCTGGGCCGCCTCCGATTCGACCTTGCGGACGGCCTCCTCGAGCGACAACCTTTCGCGGGTGATCTCGGATTCGGAGAGCGGCGGCTGCACGCTGCGCAGCTGCGCGATCAGGGCCGTACGCGCCCGCTCATAGAGCGCGCGACGGCTTTCGCCGGGAGCGTTGGGGTCCAGGGCGGCAATAGCGCGGGCGATCAGCGGATAGTAATCAGCCATTTCAACTCAACTATACGCGCGTCCTGGTAAGAGATCGTTAAGCCTCAAACGGGTTTTGCACCAGGATAGTATCCTCGCGTTCGGGGCTGGTGGAAAGCAGTGCGACCGGGCACCCCACCAATTCCTCGATCCGCCGGACATATTTGATGGCCTGGGCCGGCAGGTCGGCCCAGGACCGCGCGTTCGCGGTCGGCTCCTTCCAGCCCTCGATGGTCTCGTAGATCGGCTCGACCCGGGCCTGGGCGCCCTCGCCGGCCGGGAAATGATCGATCTCCTTGCCGTCGAGCCTGTAGCCGACGCAGACCTCGATCGTGTCGAAGCCGTCGAGGATGTCGAGCTTGGTCAACGCCAGCCCGGTGATGCCGCAGGTTCGCACGGTCTGGCGGACCAGCACGGCGTCGAACCAGCCGCAGCGGCGCTTGCGCCCGGTATTGACGCCGAACTCGCGGCCACGACGACCGATCTCCTCGCCGATCTCGTTCAACAGCTCGGTCGGGAACGGCCCCTGGCCGACCCGGGTCGTATAGGCCTTGCAGATGCCGAGCACGTAGCCGACCGCGTTCGGGCCGAGGCCTGTTCCGGTCGCGGCCTGCGCCGCCACCGTGTTGGACGAGGTGACGTAAGGATAGGTGCCGTGGTCGACGTCGAGCAGCGCGCCCTGCGCGCCTTCGAACAAAATGCGTTTGCCGGCGCGCCGCTCCTGGTCGAGCAGCCGCCACACGGTTTCGGCATAGGGCAGCAGCTGCGGCGCCAGTGCGCTCAGCTCCTTCAGGATGTCCTTGCCGTCGAACTCCGGCAGGTTGAGGCCGCGGCGGAGCGCATTGTGGTGGGCCAGCAGCCGGTCGATCTTGTGCGGGAGCGTGTCGAGGTCGGCGAGGTCCATCAGGCGGATGGCGCGGCGGCCGACCTTGTCCTCATAGGCCGGCCCGATGCCGCGGCGGGTGGTGCCGATCGCGGTCGCCGAGTTGGAGGACTCGCGCAGAGCGTCGAGCTCGCGATGCAGCGGCAGGATCAGGGTGACATTCTCCGCGACTCGCAGGTTCTCCGGGCCGACCGCCACGCCTTGTCCACGCAGCTTGGCGACCTCGTCGAGGAAGGCCTGCGCGTCGAACACGACGCCGTTGCCGATCACCGCCAGTTTCGACGGGCGCAGCACGCCCGAAGGCAGCAGCGCGAGCTTGTAGGTCTCGCCATTGATGACCAGCGTATGGCCGGCGTTATGGCCGCCCTGGAAGCGCGCGACGATGTCCGCCTGCTCCGACAACCAGTCGACGATCTTGCCCTTCCCTTCGTCGCCCCACTGGGCGCCGACGACGACAACATTGGCCATTCGCGGGTAATCCTTCGAAGATTTTAGATGCGCCAGCCAAGCTGACGGCCGGGAGCCGTTCGCACGCAAGGCAGCCAACCGGATAAAGGAAGCAGCCGCTCTAGGCAAGCAAGAACGAGGCTTTTTCGGGGCTCAAGAGACACTTTAAGCCTTTGATATCCCCGGAAAATCCAGAAACCTTCCAGGGCGCCTCAGCAACCTTCGACCAAAGCGTGAGACCGATTTGACCCGCTGCATGGTCGCGATGCGTCCGCCCCCGTTGATGCAGCCCCGATTTCCGTGTCTTTGGGTATCGCCGGGCGATCAGCCGGCCCGGATCCCGCCGGGCCGGAAGCCTCGGTGCACGCGGGGCCATACCAATCCCAATGTCCGCCACCGGCCAGACCACGAGCGCGGAAACTTCCCGCCACAGCTGGATCGCCAACCAGCCTTACCTGCTGCTCAGCATCACCGCGCTGTGCTGGGCCGGCAACGCCATCGTCGGGCGGCTCGCCGCCGGCCACATCCCGCCAGTCACGCTATCGTTCCTGCGCTGGTTCTTCGCTTTCCTGCTGGTGCTGCCGTTCGCCTGGAAACATCTTGTCCAGGACTGGCCGGCGATCCGCGGCAAGCTCGGCCTGATGGTCACGCTCTCGATCACCGGCATCGGGGCCTTCAACACGCTGCAATATTGGGCGTTGGAGCACACCCAGGCCCTCAACACGCTGCTGCTGCAATCTGCAGCCCCGCTGGTCGTGGCACTGTGGTCGCTGGCCATCCTCGGCATCCGCCTCACCGCGGCGCAGGCGTTCGGCGTGCTGCTGTCGATGTGCGGCGTGCTCACGATCCTGCTGCACGGCGATTTCACCACGCTGTCCAACATCGAGTTCAACAAGGGCGACCTCATCTTCATCGTCGCGCTCGTCATCTTCGCGCTGTATTCGGTGCTGACCCTGAAGCGGCCGCCGATGCACGGCCTGTCGTTCCTCGCCTTCACGTTCGGGGTCGGCGCCGCCTGCCTCATTCCGCTGGAGATCTGGGAATTGTCCACGCGGCCCGTGATGAAGCTCGACGGGCCGAACCTGTTGACGCTGTTCTACGTCGCGGTATTCCCCTCGACGCTCGCTTATCTCTGCTTCAATCGCGGCGTGCGCCTGATCGGCGCAAACCGCGCCGCGCCGTTCTTCCACGTCGTGCCGGTGTTCGGCTCGATCATGGCGATGGCCTTCCTCGGCGAACACCCGCAGGCATTCCATTTCATCGGCTTTGCGCTGGTGCTGTCGGGCGTGTTCGTGGCGTCGCGGAAGCAGGCGGGGTAACTTCCTACGTAGGGTGGGCAAAGCGAAGCGTGCCCACCATGCCAGCCGCAAAAGATGGTGGGCACGGCGCGCGAAGAGCGCGCCTTTGCCCACCTACAGATCTACTTCGTCCTGAACTTGCTGTAGGCCTCGCTCGTCGCGATGATGACGTGCTCGGCGCAGCCGTTGACACGATGCGGGTCGGCCTGCGTTTCGTAGGCCTCCGACGTCATCATGTCCAAAAAAGCGGAGACGCTGGGATAGGAGACCAGCGCGACGAAATCCCAGTCGTTGCCCGCGTGCGGGCCGAGCGCGACAGCCTTGGCTTCGCCGGTCCAGAGCAAAGTGCCGCCGCGCGCCTTGATCATCGGCACCGTGATGGCGCTGTAGCGCAAATAGGCGTCCCAGCCGGAGCCGTCGCCGTCGCGCGAGCGCGCGTGGAAACGCATCAGGTTCAGCATCACCACCGGCGCCTGCGGATCAAGCCGCTCCAGGCCCTCGATGTTCAACATATTAACCGCCAATGGCACCTCCTCAGGGTTTGCCTGCATTGTAGCATTGCGGCGGCGTGACTTGTGCCCCGACGCCAATCCGGCACAAGCTCCCGTCTGACACCAATGACGATTGCTTCGCCCGCGCCAAAGGCCGCCAATCCGGCCAGTTGGCTCAACAACCAGCCTTATCTGCTGCTCAGCCTGAGCTCGCTGTTCTGGGCGGGCAACATCGTGCTCGCGCGCCATGTCGGCGCGCATGTGCCGCCGCTGACGGTGACCACGATCCGCTGGTTCGGCGTTTTCCTGATCCTGCTGCCGTTCGCCTGGCCCCATCTGAAGCGGGACTGGCCTGCCTTGCGCAAGAGCCTGCCCTTGATGCTGTTCCTGTCGCTGGTGGGCTTTGCCTTCAACAACGCGATCTCGTACTGGGCGATGCAATATACGGAAGCGCTGAACGCACTGCTGATCCAGTCGGCAGGTCCCCTGTTCGTGGCGCTGTGGTCGCTGGTGCTGTTCGGCGTGCGGCTGACGGGTGCGCAATTCTCCGGCATCGCAATTTCGCTCGTTGGCGTCCTGATCATCATCCTGCGCGGCGATCTCGCCGCGCTGGCCGGCATCAGCTTCAACAGGGGCGACATCATGTTCGCCTCCTCGCTGGTGGCGTTCGGGATCTACTCCGCCTTCATCCCGCGCCGGCCAAAGATCCATCAGCTGTCATTCCTGTCCTTCACCACCTGCTGCGGGGCGACGATGCTGCTGCCGACCGCGATCTGGGAGGCGGCAAGCGGCCGCGTCCTGCAGTTCGACGCGATGACGCTGGCGACGCTGGGCTACATCCTGATCTTTCCGTCGACGCTGGCCTACCTGTTCTTCAACCGCGGCGTGGCGCTGATCGGGCCGAACCGGGCCGCGCCGTTCTTCCACCTCGTGCCGGTGTTCGGCTCGGCGATGGCGATCCTGCTGCTCGGCGAAAAGCTCCAGCCGTTCCACCTGATCGGCTACGCGCTGGTGCTCGCCGGCGTCGTGATCGCCTCGCGCCAGGGTTCGGCCGTGAAGTAATTCCGCGTGACGGACGCACTCACGACCTACAGCCGCCTTTCGAATCCAATTCGGACACGTTAGGTTCCCCGCCAACGAAAAAGAGGGAACGACCAAACATGATTTCAGCGTTGATTCGAAACCTGCGAACCGCCGGCGCGGCCGCACTGTGTCTGGCCGCCGCATCCACGGCTCAGGCCGACATTTATCCCAGCCGCAACATCACGCTGGTCTTGCCGTTCGCGGCCGGCAGCGGCACGGACACCACGACACGGCTGATCTCGCAGCATCTGTCGCAGGCGCTCGGCGTCGGCATCATCATCGAGAACAAGGCGGGTGCCAACGGCATGCTCGCCGCAACCTATGTCGCGAAGGCCGCCCCCGACGGCTACACGCTGCTGGTGACCACCAACACCACGCATTCCGCCAATCCCTATCTGCTCAAGAGCCTCACTTACGATCCTGTCAAGGATTTCACGCCGATCGCGCGCACGGGCGATTTGCCCTTCATGCTGGTCGTCAATCCGGAGGTGCCGGCCAAGACCGTCGCCGAGCTCGTCGCCTATGGCAAGGCTAATCCCGGCAAGCTGAGCTATGCTTCGGGATCGTCCTCGGCGATCGTCTCGGGCGCGACCTTTGCGCACAATGCCGGGCTCGACCTGTTGCACGTGCCCTACAAGAGCTCGCCGCCGGCGCTGAACGACGTCATGGGCGGCCGCGTCTCGATGATGTTCGTCGACATCCTGACCGGCCTTCCGCACGTCCAGGGCAACGCGCTGCGCGCGCTCGCCGTGACCACCAAGGAACGCTCGCCGCTGGTGCCGAACCTGCCCTCGATGCAGGAGGCCGGCGTGCCGGACTTCGACATCTCCTCCTGGCAGGGCTATTTCGGCCCGGCCGGCCTGCCCAAGGAGATTGTGACGCGGCTCAACGCCGAAATCAGGAAGATCGTCGAGAAGCCGGAGATCAAGGCCCAGCTCGCCACGCTCGGCATGGACGCGTTTTCCGGCACACCGGAAGAGCTCGGCACGTTCGTGAACGAACAGCTCGTGCTGTGGGAGAAGCTGATCACCAACGCGAAGATCGAGAAGCAGTAGGGCGGTCTCGGGAACTGCGTTCTCCGCCTTCTCCGTCATGGCCGGGGCTCGTCCCGGCCATCCACGTCTATCCACGCATATGATGCTTAAGAACGTGGATGCCCGGGACAAGCCCGGGCATGACGACTGGATGAATGGCGACGCCTTCGTGGAACGTCTTACGCCGCGCGCACCTTGGCGAGGAAGCCGTCCACCGCGCTGCG
Organism: Bradyrhizobium sp. UNPA324; assembly: GCF_006658635.1. Taxonomy (NCBI): domain Bacteria; kingdom Pseudomonadati; phylum Pseudomonadota; class Alphaproteobacteria; order Hyphomicrobiales; family Nitrobacteraceae; genus Bradyrhizobium; species Bradyrhizobium sp. UNPA324. Next base: position 6,738,239 of record NZ_LFJD01000004.1, on the reverse strand, counting down.
CAGCGCGCCGGACTGGGTGTCCAGCTCGCGGGCATTGGTCAGCACGTCTCCTGCCGCCGTGCCGGTCGCTTCCGCGGCCGAGGTGACGCTGCCGATATGGGCGTTGATCTCGCTCGAGCCGGCCGCGACCGACTGGATGTTGCGCGCGATCTCGCGGGTGGCCTCGCCCTGCTGCTCGATCGAGGCGGAAATGCCCGCGGTGATCTCGCTCATCTCCGCGATCGTCTGCGTGATGCCGCCGATCGCCGCCACCGCATCGCTGGTCGAGGTCTGCATCGCCGCAACCTGGGCCGAGATTTCCTCGGTGGCCTTGGCGGTCTGGTTGGCGAGCGCCTTGACCTCGGAGGCGACCACGGCGAAGCCGCGGCCGGACTCGCCGGCGCGTGCCGCCTCGATGGTGGCGTTGAGCGCGAGCAGGTTGGTCTGCGCCGCGATCGAGTGAATGAGCTTGACCACTTCGCCGATCTTCTCGGCGCCGGTGGAGAGCTCCTGCACCGTGGCGTTGGTGCGCTCGGCGTCGCTGACAGCGCGACTCGCAACTTCGGTCGAGCGTGTCACTTGGCGCGAGATCTCAGCAACCGAGCTCGACAGCTCTTCGGCGGCGGCCGCAACGGTGCCGACATTGCCGGAAGCCTTTTGCGAGGCCGCGCCGACCGTCGCCGCACGGGACGAGGCGTCGCTGGCGGTTGCAGTCATCGACTGCGCCGTCGACTGCATGCCGGCCGCGGCAGAGGAGACCGAGCGGACGATGCCGTTGACGCTGCGTTCGAAGTCGTTGGCGATCCCTTCCATCGCGGTACGGCGTTCCGCCGCGGCGCGCTCCTTCGCATCGGCTTCGGTCTTCTCGAGGTCGCGGATGCGGACCGCATTGTCCTTGAAGATCTGGACGGTGGCTGCCATCGCGCCGATCTCGTCGCCACGGCCGACTCCGGGGATGCCGCCCTCGAGCCTGCCGTCGGCGAGCTCCCTCATCCGGGTGCCGAGCAGCGCCAGCGGGCGGCTGATGCCGCGGCCGATCAGCCAGGCGACGCTGCCGGCGACGATGAAGATGCCGAGCATGGCAAGGCCAAGCAGCCAATAGACGGGTCCCATCTTGGCGTCGATGTCGTCGAGATAGGCGCCGGTGCCGAGATACATATCGAAGCCGGGGACCGCCACCGCGTAGCCGATCTTGCGGATCGGCTTCTCCTGACCGGGCTTCATATATTCATAATGCAGCAGGATCGACCCGTTCGCCTTGACGCCGTCCATCAACTCGACGGACAGCCTGCGGCCGTTGGTCACGACATCCATGCGGTTGGCGCCGATCTGCTTGGGATCGGGCGCGAGCTGCGTAATGCCGTCATAGGACGTGCCGAACAGATAGCCCGCACCGTTGTCGTAGGTCATCGCATTTCCGTAGCGGCGAAGCTCGGCCATCGCCGCGTCCTTCGTCAGCTCGCCGGCATCGACGCGCTTCTTCAGTGCGGCCGCATAGTTGCGCGCCAGCTCGACGATCGCCTTGGCCTGGTCGATGCGCGCGTTCACCATCTCGCGCTTCATCAAATAGCCGGCGAGGACGCCGGAGATGCAAAGGCCGAACAAGGTGACGCCGACAAGGATGCCGAGCTTCGGGGCGATCTTCAGATTGCTCAACTTCACCATGGGCTCCTCGGATGGTGCGGACACACCGCAGACCTCTTTGATTTGAATCAACCTTTAGTGGGACAGCCCTTAGCAAGTTACTTACGTGCATCCGTAGAAGCCCGGACGCAGCCGCGAAAAGCGGCAATTAATCTCCAAGCCAACAACCAGGAATTGTACGCCATCACCCCGATTTCGCGTAAAAGACGCAAAGGCCCGCCCGCGGTGGCGGGTCACAACAAGAACCGACAAACAAATCGGGAGCGAGAAAATGCCGAAATACAGGGTGGTGACGCCGAAGGGCGCGAGCTTCACGGTCGCGGGCAGCGATTATTCCTATGAGCGCGAGGCGCTCGATCCGATCGATGCAGAGATCGTCGAAGCGCCCGCCGACGAGGCCGGGTTCATCGCCGCCGCGAAGAATGCCGACGCCATCTATGCCAAGGGCATTCCCATTACCAAGTCGATCATCGACACCCTGGACAATTGCAAGGTCATCACGCTCGGCTCGGTCGGCGTCGACAGCGTCGACGTCAAGGCCGCCACGGCCCGTGGAATCCCGGTGACCAACATCCCCGATACCTTCATCGAGGAAGTCGCCGACCACGCCATGATGCTGCTGCTCGCCGGCTTCCGCCGCCTGGTCGAGCAGGACCGCATGGTGCGCGACGGCCGCTGGGCCGAGGGCCGGCCAGCGCTGCTCAAGCTTCCCAGGCTGATGGGCCAGACGCTCGGCTTCATCTCGTTCGGCCGCGTGGCGCGTGCGGTTGCCAAGCGCGCAGCGCCCTTCGGTCTGCGCATGATGGCCTACGATCCCTTCATCCAGGAAACGCTGATGTACGACCACGGCGTGATTCCGGCGACGCTCAACGAGGTGCTGTCGCAATCCGACTTCGTCTCGATGCATGCTCCGGCAAGGCCCGAGGTGCATCACATGCTGACCGAGAAGCACTTCCGGCAGATGAAGAAGGGCTCGATCTTCATCAACACCGGGCGGGGCGCCACCGTCGATGAGGAGAGCCTGATCAAGGCACTGCAGGAGGGCTGGATCGCACACGCCGCGCTCGACGTGCTGGAGAAGGAGCCGCCCTCGCACAACAATCCCCTGCTCGGCATGGAGAACGTGACCCTGACCGCCCATGTCGCCTCGGCCTCGGCACGGTTTGACGAAGCGCGCAAGCGCCGGGTGGGCTACGAATTGTCACTGGTGCTGCAGGGCATGTGGCCGGTAAGCTGCGTCAATCCGTCGGTGCTGCAGAACACCGCGCTCCGTCGCTGGCAACCGGTCAGCATGGATCGCGGGCCTAACAGCTAAGCGGCCGGCGCAAAGGCGCCAACGACCGAAACGACCCTTCACCGGCGATCAACGCCGGGAAGGGGACATATATAGGGAGGTACTGATGAGGAACGACATCACCCGTCGTGATGCCTTGGCGCTGGGCCTATCCGCTGCAACGTTTGCCGCCACCGGTGCTGCAGCGCAAACATCCAATATCAAAGCTGCCGATGTTCCGGCACCCAAGCGCGAGATCGAGAAGGGCGCGTCCTTGCGCATGCTTCGGCCGGTGCGTTTCGTCCAGGCCGACGAGGATGTGTTCCGCGCCAATGCGGCGAAGTTCACCAAGGAGACCGGGGTCGAGGTCAAGGTCGACTTCGTCGGCTGGGAGGACATCAACCAGCAGACCGCGGTGACCGCCAATTCCGGCGCCGGGCCCGACATCATCATCGGCTTCTCCGATGCACCGCACATCTATATCGACAAGCTGATCGAGCTGACCGACGTCGCCGACTATGTCGGCAAGCGCTATGGCGGCTGGCTGCCGCTGGCGCGGCGCTACGGCAAGAAGAACAAGAGCGACGCCTGGATCGGATTGCCGTTCGGCGCCACCGCAGGGCCGCTGATCTACCGCAAGTCGATCCTGCAATCGGTCGGCTTCGACAAGGTGCCGGAAGACCACGCCGGAATCCTCGACCTCTGCCAGAAGCTGCACAAGGCCGGCAAGCCGGCCGGCTTCGCGCTCGGCAACGCCAAAGGCGACGGCAACGGCTTTGCCAGCTGGGCGCTGTGGTCGCACAACGCGGCGCTGCTCGATGAAGAAGGCAACCTCACCATCAACAGCAAGGAAACGATCGCAGCGCTGAACTGGGTCAAGCAGCTCTACCCGACCTTCATCGCCGGCACGACCTCGTGGAACGACGTCAGCAACAATCGCGCCTATGCCGCGCAGGAGATCGCGCTGACCGCCAACGGCGTCTCGCTGTATTTCTCGCTGAAGAACGATCCGGCGACCAAGGCGATCGCCGACGACAGCGAGCATCAATTGCTGCCGAAGGGCGTGGCCAAGATCTCTCCGATGGCGGGCCTGACGCTGAACGCCATGGTGTTCAAGCACAGCCAGTACCCCAACGCGGCAAAGGCCTTCCTGCAATACATGCTGGAAAAGGACCAGTACGAGCCGTGGCTCAATGCCAATTCCGGCTATTGGTCGCAGCCGCTCGCCGCCTATGCCGAAGCAGCCGTTTGGAAAGGCGACCCCAAGGTCTCGATCTTCAAGGACACGATGAACAGCACATACTATGACGGTTACAAGGGCCCGATCTCCACGGCGACCGGTGCCGTCAGCGCCGATTATGTGCTGATTCAGATGTTCTCCGCAGTTGCGACCGGTGCGGCCACGCCAGAGGCCGCCGCCGCGGAAGCCGAGCAGCGCTGCAAGCGGTATTTCCGGCGGCAAGGCCGGTAAGGCATCGACAAAGCGGTTCGTCATTGCGAGGAGCACTTGCGACGAAGCAATCCAGGCTATCACCTCGGAGACAGACTGGATTGCTTCGCTTCGCTCGCAATGGCGGGCGTGGTGACAGTCTAGAACAGGACGCCGAACCGATGTCCGTGACCACTCTCTCCTCTCCCGCACTCGCGCAGCGGCAACCGAACTGGCTGATGCGCTTGTTCGACTACAAGCCGTTCCTGGTCGTGATGTGCCTCGCACCCGCGCTCGGGCTGCTCGCGGTGTTCCTGACCTATCCGCTCGGTCTCGGCATCTGGCTCGCCTTCACCGACACAACGATCGGCCGGCGTGGCATCTATGTCGGGCTCGAAAACTTCCAGTATCTGCTCACCGATCCCCTGTGGTGGAACGCGGTGTTCTACAGCGTGGTCTATACGGCAATCGCGACGTTCGGGAAGTTCGCACTCGGCTTCTGGCTCGCGCTGCTGCTCAACAACCATTTCCCGTTCAAAAGCCTCTTGCGTGCGATCATCCTCTTGCCCTGGATCGTTCCGACCGTGCTCTCCGCGCTCGCGTTCTGGTGGATCTACGACCCGCAGTTCTCGATCATCTCCTACCTGCTTGTCGACGTGCTGCACTGGCGGTCGAGCAATATCGACTTCCTCGGCTCGCCCTGGCCGGCGCGCTTCTCGCTGATCGCCGCCAACATCTGGCGCGGCATCCCCTTCGTCGCGATCTCGCTGCTCGCGGGCTTGCAGACCATCTCGCCCTCGCTTTACGAAGCCGCGATGCTCGACGGCGCCAGCGCCTGGCAGCGCTTCCGCTACATCACCTTCCCGATGATGATGCCGATCCTTGCGATCGTCATGACCTTCTCGATCATCTTCACCTTCACCGACTTCCAGCTGGTCTACGCCATCACCCGCGGCGGTCCCGGCAATTCGACCCACCTGTTGGCAACGCTGGCCTTCCAGCGCGGCATCGCCGGCGGCGAGCTCGGCGAGGGCGCGGCGATCGCGGTGTCGATGATCCCGTTCCTGGTGTTCGCGACGCTGTTTTCTTATTTCGGCCTGGCGCGCCGCAAATGGCAGCAGGGAGAGGCCAATGACTGACACCGTCGCGCAACCGGGCGTCGCCGACGCCAAAGCCGCGCCCGACACGATGGCCTGGGATTCCAGGCTGCGGCGGCTGATGATGATCTATCTGCCGCTCGGCTGCTTCGTGCTGATCCTGCTGTTTCCGTTCTACTGGATGGCGATCACGTCGTTCAAGCCGAACGCGGAGCTGATGAACTACCGGGAGCACAACCCGTTCTGGATCTCCTCGCCGACGCTCGTCCACATCAAGCATCTGCTGTTCGATACCTCCTATCCGCGCTGGCTGAAGACGACGATGCTGGTCGCGATCGGCTCGACCACGCTATCCCTAGTCGCGTCGACGCTCGCCGCCTACGCCATCGAGCGCCTGCGTTTCCGCGGCAGCCCCTATGTCGGCCTCGGCATCTATCTCGCCTATCTGGTGCCGCCGTCGATCCTGTTCATCCCGCTCGCCACCGTCGTGGTGCAGTTCGGCCTGTTCGACTCGCCGCTTGCGCTGATCCTGGTCTATCCGACCTTCCTGGTGCCGTTCTGCACCTGGCTGCTGATCGGCTATTTCAAGTCGATTCCCTACGAGCTCGAGGAATGTGCGCTGGTCGACGGCGCGACAAGACTTCAGATCCTGCGACGGATCACGCTGCCACTCGCAGTGCCCGGGCTGATCTCGGCCGGCATCTTCTCCTTCACGCTGTCCTGGAACGAGTTCATCTACGCGCTCGCCTTCATCCAGAGCGGCGCCAACAAGACGGTACCGGTCGCGATCCTGACCGAGCTCGTCACCGGCGACGTCTACCAATGGGGCGCGCTGATGGCGGGATCGCTGCTCGGATCGCTCCCGGTTGCGATCTTCTACTCGCTGTTCGTGGATTATTACGTGTCTTCGCTGACCGGGGCGGTGAAGGAATAGCCGGCCGCTGCGGCATTTGGCCTGGCTTCACAATACTGCAACACGCGATCCGCATAAGGCGTGCGTCCGCCAACAGGAGACGCACATGCGCGCGACTTTCCTTTCCACCGTCGCAACGATCATTCTCGCCACAAGCTCAGCGCTCGCGCAGAGCGAAGGTGAATTCCCGGCCAAGCTCGCCGGCCACGTGGTGATGCCGGCCGAGTCATTCATCGATGCTCCGGCCGATGCCCCAGCCGATCTCAAGACGTCAGGGAAATACACCACGGGCAAGCGCGTCGACGCGCTCGGCACGGTAATGGGCAAATCCTATGAACGTCCGACCGGCGTGTCGCTGCCGTTCAAGGGCCAGCCGCTGCAGGGCCATTCCGGCATCAAGGCCATGCCCGACGGCACGTTCTGGGTCGTCACCGACAACGGCATGGGCGCGCGCGCCAACTCGCCGGACTCGATGCTGTATCTCAACCGCTACAAGATGGACTGGGCGAGCGGCAAGATCGAGCGGCTGGAGACCGTCTTCCTGCACGACCCAGACAAGAAGGTGCCGTTCCGCATCGCGCACGAGGGCACGCAGAAGCGCTATCTCACCGGCTCCGACTTCGACACCGAGGGTTTCCAGATCATCGGCGATACCTTCTGGATCGGCGACGAGTTCGGCCCCTACATCCTGAAGGCCGACAAGACCGGAAAAATCCTCGGGATGTTCGAGACGGTTGCCGACGGCAAGCCGGTGCGTTCGCCGGACAACTGGGCGGTGGCAACGCCGAGCGCGCCAGGCGCGACCTACACCAACGTCAATCTCCGCCGCTCCAAAGGCTATGAGGGCTTTGCGTCCTCCAAGGACGGCAAATTCCTCTATGGCCTGCTCGAGGGACCGTTGTGGGACGCCGAGAAGAAGGACTGGGAGAAGGTCGACGGCAAGGAAGCCTCCCGCATCCTCGAGTTCGACGTTGCCGCGGAAAAATTCACCGGCCGCTATTGGCAATATGTATTCGAGCAGAACGGCAACGCCATCGGCGACTTCAACATGATCGATCAGGCCTCCGGTCTCGTCATCGAGCGCGACAACGGCGAAGGCACCGTCGACAAGGCCTGCCCGCAAGGCCAACGCGGCGAGAACTGCTTCCCTGATCTCGCCAAGTTCAAGCGCATCTACAAGATCGAGCTCACCGACGCCAATGTCGGCAAGCCCGTGCGCAAGATCGGCTATATCGACCTCATGAAGATCAGGGATCCCGACAAGAAGGCGCGGAAGCCGCTCAATGACGGCGTCTACACCTTCCCGTTCTTCACCATCGAGAACGTCGATCGCGTCGACGACAGCCACATCATCGTCGGCAACGACAACAATCTGCCGTTCTCTTCGAGCCGCGATCCCAACAAGGCCGACGACGACGAGTTCGTGCTGCTCGAAGTCGCGGATTTCCTGAAGGCGAAGTAAGCTCTTTCCTCTCCCTCTCCCAGTACTTACGGGGTCGCGACGAGCTTCGCTCGCGCTGAGAGGGCTGGGGTGAGGGGCTGCGTCCGCGATGACGGGGGAGAGACGGACTCGCGGAGAGTCCCCCTCACCCGGATCGCATCTTCGATGCGATCCGATCTCTCCCTACGGGAGAGGTGAAGAGAGCCACACCGCCTACCCCGCCGGGACGATCACCATGCTCTTGTCCTTCGGCCAGCGGACGCGCCAGGCGAAGTTGATGTCGCGGGCCTCGCCGGGCCTGGCGTCGAACGACCATTCCAGCACGCCGCGCTTGTCGCGGATGTTGCTCGCGGTCGGCGGCGTGGTCGAAGGCAGCATCTCGACGACGATGTCGTCGCTCTCGCTAACCGGCAGCTGATCCTCGATCGCGACGCGAATCGGGAAATCATGCCCGTTGCGGATCGTGGTCTTGAACGCACGCTCGTCGATCTTCGACGTCGTGACCAGCAGGCCTGCCGAGCCTTCGTTGCGCTTCAGCACGGCGCGCTCGATCTTGATCTTGTCGTCGGTGCCGAAGCCGAGCCGCACGATGTCGTCCTTGGCAGAGGCCGAGATCTTGCCGCGACCGACAAAGACGCCGTCGCGGTAGATCGCGACCTTGCCCGGCAGCAGCGTCGTGTCGTCGGTCTGCTTGAAGCTGGCTTCGAGGAAAGCGGTCGGGTCCAGCACCGGCGCCGCGCGCACCGCGAGATCGGCGGGCACGGCCATGGCTGCGATACGCATGCTCTTGGCTCCCTCCTGCGCGCCGAGGCTGACGCGGCCGGGGATCTTGAACGTGGCCTGGAAGCCGCCGATCTCGGCAACGGCCTGCTGCTCGTCCGCGCGTTCGCGCGGCTCGGCCGCCTCCGCGATCTTGGCCATCGCCGGCGATTGTGCCTGACGCGTCATGGGTGCAGGCCGCGCCAGATCAGAGGCCGCGCCGAGGGCCAGCGGCTTGAGCGGCTGCGGATATTGCGCCAGCAGCGAGTTCAGCTCCGGGGCACTGCCGCCGCGACCAATGCGCACCGTGGAGACGCCGAGCGCGACGTTCGACCAGTCCTCGCCGGTCGACTGCGTGATCTCGGCACGACGCACGAGCTCGAGCTGCGGCTTGCGGTCCTTCGCGCCGGTGTCGAGTCGGGCGTCGTAGAGCGGCACCCAGCGCGCATTGCGCACGGCGTAGGTCACCCGCAGCGTCGCCTTGGTCGCGGCGGCCGAGGCGACGTCGATCCGCACTTCCAGCTTGCTCGGCGGCTTGGCCGCGCGCTCAGCCTCGAGCTGTGCAATCTGGCGGTCGATCTCGCGCTGCTTTCGCGTGGCGTCGCGGATCGCAGTGTCGGCGGTCGCGATCTCCTCGGCGACCGCGGCAAAGGCCGCGCGCCATTCGGTGATCGGCCGCGCCTCGCCCTTGTCGCCGAGACCTGCGGGCGAGGCTTCGGCAAAGTGCTGCGCGAATTTGCGCCGGGCGTTGGCCGAGTCGATCGCACCTTGGAGGTCGGCCCGCTGATCTCTCAGCGCTTCGATGCGCTTGTCGAGCTCGGGCAGGTTGACGGGCGGCGCGGCCTTCGGCGGCCGCGCATCGATCGTGCCGATGGTGAGCTTGGCGCCCGCCTCGCCTTCGACGCGGAGGGAGGACGGATCGAGCGAGAGCGGAAAATCCTTGGCGACCAGCGTCGAGTCGCCCGAGGCGAGGTCGAACGCGATGATGCGGGTGACGGTGGCGCCGTCGGGATAGACGGTAACGGTGTCGATCGCCGAATTGGCGTCCAATTCGGCGGCCCATGACGGCACCGCGAGAGCCGTGGTCACCAGGACCAGGCTCGTGGTTGCCAGACATTTTGCGGTGATGCGCATGAAATCCTCCCTGCCGATATCGACGCGTCACCAGCCGGACGCGCGAAAGATGCCTCGCCATCGTGATGAGACGCGGCAGGGAAGGAACTGGTTCGATTGGGGTTTCCTCGGGGCGCCGCTACGGCGGCACCAAGGCCGCGGAACGTATGGCCACCCCGCGGCAGGTCCTACGCTTCTGTCGGCGAGCCCTGGCCGAAGATGCGCCGGAGCAGATCGGTCACGTTCTTGGCGCCGGCCTTTTTCAGGATGCTGGCCCGGTAGCCCTCGACCGTCCGCGCGCTCAGATGCATCCGCCGGGCGATCTCCTTGTTGGTGAGGCCGGCGGCGAGATGCTCAAGCACGTTGCCTTCACGCTCGGTCAGGGCTTCGCAGCCGGGCAGCCAGCGCTGCCGGCTTGAGCCGGGCTGCGCGAACTCATCGATCGCGGCATCGATCCGTCCGACGATGTCGTGGGTGCGGAACGGCTTTTCGATGAAGTCGGCCGCGCCGCTCTTGATGGCGTCGACTGCCATGGAAATGCTGCCGTTCGCCGAGGTCACCAGCACCGGCGCCATGCAGTTTTCCTCGCGCAGCCGCCTGAGCACGTCGAGTCCGGAGCGATCGGGCGGCAGCTCCATCAGTACGCAGGCCGGCATCCGCGCCTTTGCCTCCGACAACAACGAGGCACCGTCGGCGAAGCAGATCACGTCATAGGCGCTCTGTTGGAGCGCGGTCGAAAGTTGTTCGAGGGAGGTGGCGTCAGTTTCAATGACGAATACCTCACCCTTGGAAAGCATGTTTCCCGGCATAATCCCGATCCAGCAATGTCTTGGTCAAATGATCCGTGACGGCCGGGGCCTCATCGCCCTGTCGCGCCGTCGTCAGCACGGCATTCGCGCCAGTGCTTCGGTTTCCCCTATGTATGGTCCGGCCGGTTCCTGGATTTGACGGATCGAGACAGAAACTTTACATTTCGGGACATCTGCGGGAATGGCTGGCAGGAACGGTTCGCATGACCGACCTCGTTCGCAGCGCAGGCTTGAGCTATTACCCGGACGTCGCCCGGTCGGTGGGGCTCGATCCCAAACAGATGATGCGCAAGGCCAGGCTGCCGCTGGTCTGTCTCGACAAGCCCGATACTCCCATTGCCGTCGCCGGCCTGCGCCGTCTGCTCGAATTGTCGGCAGCGGCGTCCGGCGCCGAGGATTTCGGCTTGCGTCTCGCCGAGCGCGGCGGCCTGACCAATTTCGGCGCGGTCGGCCTGATCGTGCGCGAGCAGGCGACCGTGGGCGAAGCGATCGAAGCGTTCTCGCGCTTCATCCATATCCATCATGACGGCATGCGGCTGGACGTCACGCGCAGCAAGCAGACCGTGACCATCACGCTGCACCTGCGCGGCCGGCGGCCGACCGCGCCGCGCCAAGCGATCGACATGGCGCTTGGCAGCATCGACCGCATCATCCAGTCGCTGTTCGGCCATGACTGGCGGCCGCAGGAGGTGCATCTGCATTATCCGCCGCCGAAGGACCGCAAGCGCTACCGCGAATTTTACGGCTGCCGCGTGACTTTCAACGCCGAGGACGATGCGATCCTGCTGTCGGCGCACGACATGGAGCGCCGGATCCCGAGCGCGCATCCTCTGATCGCGGCTTATCTGCGCAAGCGGATCGAGGCAATCGAGACCCGGCCGGCAAGTTGGGAAGGAAAGGTCGACGAGGTCGTGCGGACCCTGCTCGCTACCGGCGACTGCACCGTCGAGCGCGTCGCCGAGCATCTTGCCTGCACCCGCCGCACCATCCACCGCCATCTCGCCGCATCAGGCACCAGCTTCTCGGCCATCCTGGATGCGCAACGCGCCGATCTCGTGATCCAGTTGATCGACGATCCTGGCCGGCCGCTGGCTGATATCGCGGTGCAGCTGGGCTTCTCCGCGCAGAGCGCCATGGCGCGCTGGTTCCGGGGCCGCTTCGGCTGCACCATCACCGACTGGCGCAAGAGCGTACGGCCGCCGGCACCGCCGGCCGATGCCCCTTCGGCGACCGCTGCTTGAGTTCAGCGCGCCGGAGCGGGCACGCCCATGATGGCGAGGGCACGCCGCCGGCTGCCGGCGAGCAGCGGGCCGAACGCGACGGCAAATCCGAGGAACGCGACCAGCCAGCCGCAGGCGGCGATGTGCAGCAACACATCGCTATGCGCGGGAAATACCACGGCAGCCACCCGGGCCAGAGCCGCGATGATGACCGCGGAATAGATCGCCTGGATCGCCGGCGAAGCCGTCAACGCCTGTCCGGTATGGCCGAGGCTCGCGCGGGTCATGACCGCGAGCGTCATGGTTCCCGCCGCACCGGTCATCCAGGCGTGGATGCCGGCACTCGGCGGCAGCGCTCCGACCACCGCAACGGCGTGCAGGATGAAGCCGAACGGCACGAAGACGTAACCGACATGCAGGATCACGAGCAGCCGTTCGCGGAAGGTGCGGTCGCCGGCCCAGCGCGCAAGCCGCACCAGATGCAACCCGCCGACAAGAGCCATCAGGACACCGGTGACGGCATTGAGTGGCGCCACGACCCAGGCGATGAGCGCGAGCGCGCTGCATCCGATCACCGCGCCGTCAAAGCGTCCGAACGGCACCGGCAGACGGCCGGGATTGAACTTGACCAGCCAGTTGCGGGTGAAGCTCGGAATGATGCGGCCGCCGATCAGCGAGATCAGCAGCATCACCACACTGATGCCGACACGGATGCTGACATCGGCCGCGCCGTGATAATGCGCCTCGAGATGAAACGCGACGTTGCCGGCGAGCAGAACGAACACCAGCCCCACCACCGGCAGGTTGCGCCAGTTGCCGCCTGCGATGATCTCGCGCGCCGCGGCGGCGACGACCAGCGCCAGGAAGGCGGCATCGACGGCCAGCGCGAACGCCCAGCCGGTGTCGGCGGACAACGTCACCGCGGCACGCCCGGCAAGCCAGACCATCACCAGGGCCCCCAGCGAGGTGCCCTGGATCGGCAACCGGCCGGTCCAGTTCGGAATGGCCGTGAACAGGAACCCGGTGATCACCGCCGGCAGGAAGCCATAGAGCATCTCGTGGATGTGCCAGTCCCGCGGCGCGAATGCGGAACTCACCGACAATTCGCCATAGAACATCGGCAGCCAGGCCAGGATCGACAACCCCGCCTGGATCGCGGCAAGCAGGAAAAAGGGCCGAAAACTGTTCGCAAACAGCGGCCAGCCCTCATAGTTGCGGGATCGGGCGCCAGCCATGGGGTCAACTCCAATAGATTTCAGTCCGTTGTCTGGAAAAATACTGCCACCCGGCCGTCCCGTTTTGCGCTATCGCAAACTATCGGACGATTGCAGGTGCCATCACACTCCCCAGTGCCAAGGAGGCAGAATGGCCAAGGTCGACACATCGCTGGTTGCGCATTTGCCGCTGTTTGCCGGGGTCACGCCGGAAGCTCTGGACGAGATCCTGCGTGAGGCCCGTTCGGCGCGATATCCCAAGAACAGCGCCATCTTCGAGCAGGGCGCGGACGCACAGTCCTTTTTCCTGCTGCTGCATGGCCACGTCCGCGCGGCCAAGACCACGCCGACCGGCGAGCAGATTGTGGTGCGCTACGTCGCGCCCGGCGAAACGTTCGGGCTCGCCATGGCGATCGGAGCCGCGCGGTACCCGGCGACCGCGATCGCGGTCGACGACAGCGTGGTGCTGATCTGGCCGACCTCAGCCTGGCCGCGGCTGGTCGAGCGATTTCCCTCGCTTGCCGCCAACACGCTCCAGGCCGTCGGCACGCGCCTGCAGGAGAGCCACACCCGCATCCTGGAAATGTCGACCCAGCAGGTCGAGCAGCGCGTCGCGCATGCGCTGCTGCGCCTCGCCAAACAATCCGGCAAGAAGCTCGACCACGGCATCGAGATCGACTTCCCGATCAGCCGTCAGGACATCGCGCAGATGACCGGCACCACGCTGCACACCGTCAGCCGCATCCTGAGCGGCTGGGAGAGCCAAGGCCTCGTCGAGAGCGGCCGCCAGCGCATCATCCTGCGCGACCCGCACGGGATCGTCGTGTTGGCGGAGCGGAGCGCCGACAGCGGAGCAGTGTGACCACCGCGTCAGGACGTCTCCGTTCAAGCTAGGGGGTGGGGCGCTTTCGCTTACGGCGAAAGCCGTCCCTCACCCGGGAATCCGCGTGCGCCCGCGAATTCCAGACCGTTTCACGCCGGCACGCAATCAACCAGCGCGGCGAGGAATTTTTCGCGGTCGATGCCATGCTCGCGGCAGGCATCATCCACCGTGTGGAAGGTTGCGATCGGGCAACCGACACAAGCCATTCTGAAGGCCAGAAACACGCGGATCGTGTGCGGCGCCGTGCGCATGATGTCATCGACCAGATCGTCGGATCCAAAAGGCATGGACAACTCCGTTCCGATACGACGATAACGGAGGAGAGCGGAGTTTCTTTGTGGAAGCGCAAGCTGGTGCTGCTTCTTTCCGCCGTCATTCCGGGGCGCGACGACGTCGCGAAGCCGGCATCCATCGAGCAGCAAACCAAGGCGTGGAATGGATTCCAGGCTCGCGCCAAGAGGCGCGCCCCGGAATGACGGAGAGGGTTACACCGCCCGGCTGTGCAGTTGCTTTGCCGGATTGAGATGCGCGTCGAACGCAGCGGCGACGCTGCGGACCAGGAAGCGCGAGTCTTTTGCGACTGCGAGGCGATTGCCCTCCAGCCGCACGACGCCGTCGGAGATCAGCGGCTTCAAACGCGCCGCCGAGCTCAACATCGCTCCGGCCTCGGCGCCATGGCGCGCGCAGATGTCGCCGAGGTCGGCGCCGAACTCGCACATGATGCGTTCGATGATGTCGGCGCGCAGCCGGTCGTCGTCGGTGAGCCCATAGCCCCTTACAGTGGCGGGACGGCCGGCGGCGATGCTCTGCGCATAGGCACCGATCTGCACCTCGTTCTGGACGTAACCCTGCGGCAAATGGCCAATCGCGCTCGCGCCGAAGCCGAGCAAGACCTCACCCTTGTCGGTGGTGTAGCCCTGAAAGTTGCGCCGCAGCGTCCGCTCCTCGAAGGCCACCGCCATGGAATCGTCGGGCCGCGCGAAATGATCGAGCCCGATCTGCACGTAACCGGCCTCCTTCAGCGCATTGGCGATCGCGCAGGCCTGGTCGTGGCGGGCGAGACCGTCAGGCAGCACGGCCTCGTTGATCATGCGCTGGTGCTTCTTGAACTCGGGCACATGGGCGTAGCCGAACACGGAGAAGCGGTCGGGCGCGAGGGTAAGGCTGCGCCGAACCGTATCCAGACACGATGCGACAGTCTGGTGCGGCAACCCGTAAATCAGGTCGAAATTGATTCCCACGATGCCGGCGCGCCTGAGCATGTCGACCACGGAAGCCGTCTGTTCGAAGCTCTGCACGCGATTGATCGCCCGCTGCACGACGGGATCGAAGCTCTGCACGCCAAGGCTCGCGCGGTTGACGCCGGAGAGCCGCATCGCCTCGACCATGTCGGCGGTCAATGTGCGGGGATCGATCTCGACTGCGATCTCGGCCGAGGGCAGCACGAAGAACTTCTGGCGCATCGTCGCCATCAATTCGGCGAAAGCCTCCGGCGCCATGATCGTCGGCGTGCCGCCGCCGAAATGGATGTGCTCCACCTTGATGCGGCGGCCGATGGTTTCGGCGATCTGCGCGATCTCGCTGCGCAGCGTCCGCTGATAGCCGGCGATGAGCTCGTCACGGCGGACGATCTGGGTGTGACAGCCGCAATACCAGCACATCTCGCGGCAGAACGGGACGTGGAGGTAGAGGGACGCGCTGGCGCCCGCCGGCAGCTCCGCCAACCACCGGGCGTAGGTCTCCGGGCCGATCGCCGTCGAGAAATGGGGTGCGGTCGGGTAGCTCGTGTAGCGGGGCAATCGCTCTTCGCCGTAGCTTGCCGCGAGATCAGCTCTCATGTCTTACCCATTCGTAAATTTCGGCCGTGTGCAGACATCACGGCAAATCACGGAATGCACTCCACTAGCCCGGATCCGGGAGGGCGACCTTGCGCTCGCGCAAAGTCGGCCCTGAAGGGGGCGCCAGAGATTGCGCTCGCGCAAAGCGCTGCGGCCGGTTCCAGGCCATGATTATCGCAATTGGCACGGCATCCGGAGCGTTTGCCCATGAGGCTTCTCGCACTCGAACTGATTTTCTCCTTGCTCGACGTCCGCGGCCATATCCCGCGGTTCGACGACTTCCGGCCGGCCCCGGTCGCACCGGCTCCGGCCGGCGCCGCGCGCGCTCTGGCCGCCGTCATCGCTGTCCTTGCCGTGCTGTCGCTGGCGATCTGGGCAACGGTCTGGCTTGCCAAGCACCTATTCTAGTCGCCTCTTCTGAAGGGCCCCGATCATGATCTCATCCAAGCGCGCGTTCACCGGCGCGGTCGTCCTGACATGCCTTGCCGGGTCGCCCACCTTCGCCGCCGACAGGAACAGCGGCGATCTCGTCATTACCAAGGCCTGGAGCCGGGCAACGCCCGGCGGAGCCAGGGTCGCGGGCGGCTATCTGACGATCGAGAACAGAGGCCACGCGACGGAGCGGCTGCAAGCTGCATCGGCCGCCCACGCGCTTCGAACCGAAATCCACGAGATGACCGTCACCGGCGGTGTCATGACCATGCGCCCGCTCGACAAGGGACTCGTCATCGCACCCGGACAAATCGTTACGCTTGCGCCCGGCGGCGGCCACCTGATGTTCATCGGCCTCGATGTGCCGCTCCTTGCCGGCGACCAGATGCCGGTGACGCTGTCGTTCGAGCGCGCCGGCGAGGTGAACGTGACGCTGGACGTGCAGGCCATCGGCGCGCAGGCTCCGGCAAAAGCGGAGAGCACGACGGTGGCGAAGCCTGCGCATCGCGCGGAGCAGACCGCGACGGTCTCACCTGCGGCGACATCCGAAGCGGACGAGAGCTTCTTTACACATCTTCATGCTGAAAGGGCCATGGCCAACGTCACGGTTTCGCCCGGGCGTGCCGGCCCGGTCGAGATCGCAATCCAGCTCGAAGACGCGAACGAGCTGCCCTTGAGTGCCGATGCGGTTGCGGTCACGCTCGGCAATCCCGAGCATGGCGTGGCGCCGATCACCGCAAACGCCGAGCGCGTCGGCAACGATCAGTGGCGAGTCCGAATGTCGGCGCCGCTGTCCGGTCGCTGGTCGCTCGGCCTCGACATCCGCATCACGCCATCGGACGCGGTTAACGTCGTGTCACCAATCCTGCTCCGCTGAGACACCTAAGTACTGTTGCGGAGCCGAATCCGGCAAAACCTTGTTGCAGCGCAAACACTCTTGCCCAGATCGGGGCACACTGCATCCGTCATCAAAACCTTTCCAGATGAAGGATGCTTACGATGTTCACCCGCAGAGCCGCATTGATCAGCGCTGCAGCGACCGCTCTGATGCTGGCGACCCCCGCTTTGGCTGCCGATGATCTCAAATTGCCGCGCCAGAAGGTCGAGCTGGTCGCTCCGCCGTTCGTGCATGCGCACGAGCAGGCGACCAAGCAGGGCCCCAAGATCATCGAGTTCAAGCTCACGATCGAGGAGAAGAAGGTCGTCATCGACGAGAAGGGCACCACCTTCCAGGCAATGACCTTCAACGGCTCGATGCCTGGTCCGCTGATGGTCGTGCATGAGGGCGACTACGTGGAGACGACGCTGGTCAACCCCGCGACCAACACCATGCCGCACAACATCGACTTCCATGCCGCGACCGGCGCGCTCGGTGGCGGCGCTCTGACGCTGATCAATCCCGGCGAGCAGGTCGTGCTGCGCTGGAAGGCAACCAAGACCGGCGTGTTCGTCTATCACTGCGCCCCGGGCGGCCCGATGATCCCATGGCACGTCGTCTCCGGCATGAACGGTGCCGTGATGGTGCTGCCGCGCGACGGACTGAACGACGGCAAGGGCCACGCGCTGAAGTACGACAAGATCTACTATATCGGCGAGCAGGACATGTACGTGCCGCGTGACGAGAAGGGCAACTTCAAGTCCTACGACTCGCCGGGTGAAGCCTTCACCGACACCGAAGAGGTGATGAAGAAGCTGACGCCCACCCACGTCGTGTTTAACGGCAAGGTCGGCGCGCTCACCGGCAAGAACGCACTGACCGCCAATGTCGGCGAGAACGTGCTGATCGTGCATTCGCAGGCCAATCGCGACAGCCGCCCGCATCTGATCGGCGGCCATGGCGACTATGTCTGGGAGACCGGCAAGTTCGGCAATGCACCTGAGGTCGGGCTCGAGACCTGGTTCATCCGCGGCGGCTCGGCGGGAGCTGCGCTGTACAAGTTCCAGCAGCCCGGCATCTACGCCTACGTCACGCACAATCTGATCGAGGCCGCAGACCTCGGTGCCACCGCGCACTTCAAGGTCGAAGGCAAGTGGAACGACGATCTGATGACCCAGGTGAAGGCACCTGCCGAAATACCGGCTGCCAAGACCAACTAAACGCGACAAGGGGCCGGTCATGACCGGCCCCTTCTTCCTTCGAGGAATGACCATGCTGATTGCATTCAAGCTCAAACTGGCACTCGCCTGCGCCGCTGGGCTCGCAGGGCCGATCGCGATGGCGCCGCTGGTCTCAACCATGGCGGTCCGCGGCACGGCAGCGGAGCCTGCGATCGTCAGGGTCGCGCCGGGCAGCCTGTCCTATCGCGAGGCCGGCGATTTCACGCGCGGCGGGCAGCAGGCGGAAGCGCCGCTGCGCGCGATGCGCGTCGACCGGCCGCTGCACATCATGCGAAATCAGGTCTCGTCATCCGACTATCAGCTTTGCGTGCAGGACGGCGCCTGCCGCGCGCTCGATCGCGACGTGGCGGTCGCCCCCGATCGCCCTGCGGTGCAGGTGAACTGGCACGACGCGGAGGCCTATGCGGGCTGGCTGTCGCGCAAGACGGGCCACCATTACCGCCTGCCGAGCGACGCGGAATGGGCCTTTGCCGCCGGCTCCAGATTCAAGGACGATGGTGTGGCGGTCGATGCGAACGATCCTTCAAAGCGCTGGATCAGCCGCTATGAGCGCGAATCCGAACGCGACCTCTCCGACACCACGGCCTATCCGTTCGGCAAGTTCGGCCCGAACGAACACGGCGTCGAAGATCTCGCCGGCAATGTCTGGGAGTGGACGTCGACCTGCTTCGTGCGCTCGCGCGTCGACGCTTCAGGCAATGCCGGCCGCCCGACCGTGAACTGCGGCGTGCGTGTCGCCGAGGGCGCGCACCGCGCGTATGTCACCGATTTCATCCGCGACGCCCGCGCCGGCGGCTGCGCCCAGGGCGTGCCGCCCGCCAATCTCGGCTTCCGCCTGGTGCGCGAGGAGACGTCCTGGGTCGCGAGCGCGTCCGCGCGCTGGAGCAAGGTGTGGGCGGCGAGGTCGTAACTAGCCCCGAAATATTTGGAAGAACGATAACGGAGCCTCATGCTCCGTCATTGCGAGCGTAGCGAAGCATCCAGAATCTTTCCGCGGAGACAGCCTGGATTGCTTCGTCGCAAGAGCTCCTCGCAATGACGAGATTGAGGCAAGCATCCTGCTCCCAACAGTCACCGAGCGCGCGGCGGATCAAATCGCCCGCGCAAACATACGAAAGCCGGGAGCTCCGATGATCGTCTCGAAAGCGGGGTCACGCTTCTCTTCCGCAAAGACAAAACCCGCCCTCGCGTAGGCGCGCTCGGCGGGCTCGTTGCCGATCAGGAACGAGATCGTCGCCCGGGCAAACCCCGCCGCTTGCCCCTTATCCAGCGCATGGGCAATCAATGCCTGCACCAGGCCAAGACCGCGATAGGGCGGATCGGTCGCGACATACTCGATCATCCAGTCGCCCTCGCCGCCCTGAACCCAGCAGGCCCGCGTGTAGGCGCCGCGATAACGAATGGCTTCCAGCTCCGTCGCAGCGAGGCCGGTCGCAGCCGCAACTTCCTCGATCGCGCGCCAGGCCGCAGGTCCCGTACCGGCGGCGGGCAGCGCGCACAGCGCGGCGGCCGGCTTGCCGTCGACCTCGGCGACCAGAAATTGCGAGACGTGCCACATCGACACGGCATGCGCGACGGCGATGCGCGCGATGAAGTCGCGGCACTGCGCATCGGGCCAGCCGAGCGCGACATCGAACCAGCCGCGCGAGCAATAGCCGCGCTGCGATGACAGGATGGTCTGGACGATGAATGCGGCGTCGTCGGGACGCGCCGACCGTATCGTCATGCGCGCCCCCAGTTACGACGACCTTACGTGTTCTTCAACGCCACGCGGAATTCGGCTTCGGTCTTGGCCTTGACCTCGTCGAGCGAAACGCCGTCGGCGAGCTCGATCAGCGCCATGCCGCCATTGCCGTGCTTGTCGATCGTGAAGACGGCCAAATCCGTGACGACCATGTCGACGACGCGCTCGCCGGTCAGCGGCAGGTTACACTTCTTCAGGAGCTTCGGGCCGTCCTTGGCCGAATGCTCCATCACCACGACGACGCGCTTGACGCCGGCGACGAGGTCCATCGCCCCGCCCATGCCCTTGACCATCTTGCCGGGGATCATCCAGTTGGCGAGATCGCCGTTCTGGGCCACCTGCATGGCGCCGAGGATCGACAGGTCCATGTGGCCGCCGCGGATCATTCCGAAGGAATCCGCGCTCGAGAAATAGGAGGTCGACGGCAGCTCGCTCACCGTCTGCTTGCCGGCATTGATGAGATCGGCATCCACCTCGTCCTCATAGGGGAACGGTCCCATGCCGAGCATGCCGTTCTCGCTCTGGAGGCTGACGTCGACGCCATCCGGAATGTAGTTCGAGACCAGCGTCGGGATGCCGATGCCGAGATTGACGTAATAGCCGTCGCGCAATTCCTTCGCGGCGCGCGCGGCCATCTGTTCACGGGTCCAGGCCATCAGATTTCAACTCCAGTGCCGGCCGCCGGCGCATTCGTCGGACGCGGGCGGGTGTTGCGGAATTCGATGCGCTTCTTGGCCGTGCCGACCTCGACGATGCGCTTCACGAAGATGCCGGGCGTGTGGATGTGGTCGGGATTGAGTTCACCGGCCGGAACCAGATGCTCGACCTCGGCCACCGTGATCTTGGCGGCGGTCGCCATCATCGGGTTAAAGTTGCGCGCGGTCTTGCGGTAGATGAGGTTGCCGGCGGTGTCGCCCTTCCAGGCATGCACGATGGCGAGGTCGGCGAACAGGCCGCGCTCCATCAGGTACTTCTCGCCGTCGAACTCCTTCACTTCCTTGCCTTCGGCGATCAGCGTACCGACGCCGGTCTTGGTGTAGAAGGCCGGAATGCCGGCGCCGCCGGCGCGGATACGTTCGGCGAGCGTGCCTTGCGGATTGAATTCGAGTTCCAGCTCGCCGGCGAGGAATTGCTGGGCGAACAGCTTGTTCTCGCCGACATAGGACGAGATCATCTTCTTGATCTGCCGCGTTTCCAACAGGCGGCTGAGCCCGATGCCGTCGACGCCGGCATTATTGGAGACCACCGTCAGGCCCTTGACGCCGAACTCGCGGATCGCATCCGACAGCGCCTCGGCGATGCCGCAGAGGCCGAAACCTCCCGACATGATCATCATGTTGTCTTTCAAAATGCCTGACAGAGCCGACTTGGCGTCGGGATAGACCTTGTTCATGCAAATTACCTTCGACTGAACCTTCGGCTTGGAGGCGTCGCGCCCTATTGGCGGCGATTATTAGGCGAAATCGTCTAAAGCCGTCAATGATACGGGGTTCTCCGCGCCGCGCCCGGGTGGTAGAAGCTGCCCGCGCCGTGGGCAGAACCGTCCGCGGCCTTGAAAGCGACAAGAAAACCCATCAAGTTGCGGGGGTTGGGGGTGGGCACGCAGGTTTCCCGACCCGCCCTTCTGGCTCCAACGACCAACCCGATCAGGACATGCCATTGACCATGGCCCAAGGAATGAAGCGCCTCGGGACGCCGATCGCGGCGCTGCTCGGCGTGGCGCTGATCGCCCTGATCGGGACCTCCTGGCTCATCAACCGCGACGCCCTGCGCAAGGCGGTCGAAGCGCAGATCCGCGACGTCACCGGGCTCGAGCTCAGCGTCGCGGGCAACATCGACATCTCGGTGCTGCCGGCGAGCTACATCTCCTTCCACGACGTCGGCCTCAAGGGTGGCGGCACCAGCGATTCCGCGCTCCATGTCGAGGTGCTCACCGCCAATCTTCGGCTGCTGCCGCTCTTGCTGCAACGGTTCGAGATCGCCGACCTGACGCTGCTGCGGCCGCGTATCCATGTCAGCCTGAAGCCGGACGGCGAGAGCAACTGGACGCCCTTCATCCAGACCATCGCGCGCACCATGAAGCCCGGGGCCGAGAACCAGGTTTCGTTCTCCGAAATCCGGATTCAGGATGGCGTGCTCGAGTACGAGGACGCCGCCACCCGCGCCACCGAGCAGCTCGACGACATCGACCTGTCGCTGGCATGGCCCTCGATCTCGCGCTCCTTCGCCGCGACGGGACAGTTCGACTGGCGCGGCGAGCGCGTCGACGGCTCGATCAGCTATTCCGATTTCGTCGCCGCCCTGTCCGGCGAGCGATCGGGTTTGAAGGCACGGATCGCCAGCACGCCGCTCAAGCTCGCCTTCGACGGCAGCGTCGCCAACCGCACCAGCCCGATGATGGAGGGTACGCTGACGATCGACAGCCCCTCCTTGCGCAACGCGCTGCGCTGGACCGGGCAGCCGCAGCCCGCCAGCGGCGGCTTCGGCCGCTTCGCGCTGAAGGCGCGCGCCAACGTCGTCGGGGCCTCGATCGCGCTCACCAATGTCAATGTCGAGCTCGACGGCAACGCCGCCGAGGGCGTCATGACCTACGCCAATAACGGCCGGCAGACACTGCAGGCGACGCTTGCCGCCGACGCGCTCGACTTCACACCTTATATCTCCACCTTCCGCCTGCTCGCCAGCGGGGCGCGCGACTGGAACAGGCAGCTGTTCGATCTCCAGGGATTGTCGACCACCGACCTCGACATGCGCCTGTCGGCGGCAAAGCTGACGGTCGGGCCGACCAAGCTCGGCCGCACCGCGATCGGCGCCAATTTGCGCAACGGCACGCTGGCACTCTCGGTCGGCGAGGCGCAGGTCTATGGCGGGATCGCCAAGGGCTCGTTCGGCATCGCGCGCGCCGACACCGTCGCCGACATCAAGGCGCAATTCCAGTTCACCGACGTCGATCTCCAGGCCTGCGCCACCGAACTGTTCGGCCTCAACAAGCTGTCCGGCCGCGGCAACATCAACGTGTCGCTGTTCG
Organism: Bradyrhizobium sp. UNPA324; assembly: GCF_006658635.1. Classification (NCBI taxonomy): domain Bacteria; kingdom Pseudomonadati; phylum Pseudomonadota; class Alphaproteobacteria; order Hyphomicrobiales; family Nitrobacteraceae; genus Bradyrhizobium; species Bradyrhizobium sp. UNPA324. Next base: position 6,715,305 of record NZ_LFJD01000004.1, on the reverse strand, counting down.
CCTCGGGCTCGAGCCCGTTCGGCCTCGTGCAGTCGCTCGACGGCAGCGCCACCATCACCGGGCATGACGGCGCGATCTCGGGCTTCAACGCCGAGCAGCTCCTGAAGCGCCTGGAGCGGCGGCCGTTGTCGGGCGGCGGCAATTTCCGCAACGGTTCGACGCCGTATAACAATCTCACCATCGCGGTGAAATTCTCCGACGGGATCGCCACCGCCGAGGACATCCGCATCGAAGGGCCGGCGGCCAAGATCACGCTGACCGGCACCGCCTCGGTGCCGACGCGCGAATACGACATGAAGGGGGTGGCGAGCCTCAATACGACGTCCGGCTTTCAATTGCCCTTCATGGTGCAGGGCCCCTGGGACGATCCGCTGATTTTCCCCGACCCTGAAAGCCTGATCCGGCAGTCGCCCGCGGCGTCCCCCTTCCTCGATCTCCTGAAGCAGCGCATCACTGGGGGCGGCAAGCGCCCCGCTCAGGACGGATCGCCGACGGCGGAGAATGCAAAGGAAGGCGCCAAGTCGAACTAGAGTAAGTCGAACTAGAGTGCCTTGTCGGGTCGCAGCCACAGGTTCGCGTAAGAAACCAATACCTGCGACCGAGTTGTCCGAAGATGGCTGTCAAGCGGCCGATCGCGTCGTTGAAACCCAGCTCTTGCCATACCGCATCACTGTCGCCCCGGCGATCTTTGTCCCAACCGGGAGCTCGACACTGCCATTCTGTCCCAATTCACGGTCCAAGACCTCGCGGTCACAGGCGTCCTCCCATAGTGAAACGGTGATGGCGGCGACACAGTTGCTGATCATGCTGGTCAGCGCCCGCGCTTCCGACATGAAGCGGTCGATGCCGACAAGCAGCGCCACGCCGGTCACGGGCAGATCCGGCATCACGGAGAGCGTTGCGACAAGCGCGACGAAGCCGCTGCCGGTGACACCAGCCGCCCCTTTGGACGTCAGCAGCATCAGCCCGAGCATCGCCCCGATCTGCCCCCATCCGAGGTGAATGTCGCAAGCTTGCGCGATGAAGATCGAGGCCAAGGTGAGGTAGATCGCGCTGCCGTCCAGATTGAAGGAGTAGCCCATCGGCAGCACGAGCCCCGACACGCCTTTCCTGCATCCGAGTTGCTCCAGCTTGCGCAGTGCGCCAGGCAGCGCCGGCTCCGACGATGACGTGCCGAGCACGATCAGCAGCTCTTCCCTGAAGTAGCGGATCGTCTTCCACAGGCTGAAGCCGTTCAGCCGCGCCAGCGTACCGAGCACGACCACCACGAACACGGAGCAGGCGAGATAGAATGTCAGGATCAACAGTCCAAGCGAGCCGATGGAACGGACGCCGTAGCGGCCCACGGTGAACGCCATGGCGCCGAAGGCGCCGAGCGGCGCGAGCTTCATGATGAAGCCGAACGACACAAACAGCACGTGCGAGAACGAGGCGATCGCCTTCGTCACCGCAACGCCCCCATCGCCGGCACGGCTGAGGCCAAAGGCGATCAGGATCGAGACCAGCAGGACCGGCAGCACCTCACCATCGGCGAACGCTCCAAAGAACGAATGCGGAATGATGTGCAGCATGAAGTCCGCAAATCCCCTGGCGCCTGCCTGCTTGGCGAATTTCGCCGCCACCGACGGATCCAGCGTGCTGACGGAGACATGCATGCCTACGCCCGGTTGGATCAACGAGATGGCGATCAACCCGGCCAATAGCGCGAGCACCGTCAGCAGATAGAACAGCGCCATGGATTTCACCAACGTGCGGCCGACCTCGCGAGAATCGCTGATGCTGGTGATGCCGCTGACGATGGTACAGAACACGATCGGCGCGATCATCATCTTCACCAGCTTGACGAAGCCGTCTCCGAACGGCTTCAGCGCAGCGCCGAATTCGGGCCAGAAATGGCCGGTGAGGACACCCAGCACCACGCCGATCAGCACCTGGACGTAGAGAATCCGGTAGAATGGCTTCCGAGCCTCGGTGCTCGGGTGCCCGACCAGCGCTTCCTTGTGCATTCTCATTTCTCCCATGGCTCTGATTTTTTGTGATGGCGTCGGAAGCGGCGGGCTTCAGGCCGCCAGCACCGCCTGAGGCAGGTGCGATCGGCGGGCGAACACATGTCCCTCGAAAATGCGCCGGGCTGTCCGCTGCACCCGAGCCACCGGGCCGGGCTCCAGCCGAACTACGAGCTGACCGGAGGGGTGAGCCAACGTGATCGGCTCCGGCGGTGCCAGCGGTCCCACCATCTCTGCAGCGATTGTCCCGGGCGTCACACAGGCCGTCGCGATTGCGACAGCTCCGGTCACCGCCAGCGCGCTATGGCAATCGTGCGGCATGAAGTACCTGACGTTCAGCGCTGCCTCGCCCGCTGGCGCAAGCAGAACAGGCTTCGGGATCACCATGTTCGCGGCATTTGGAAAGCCCATCAGGCGCCCGGCCTCGATACGCAACCCTTCAAGACGCGCGCGGAAGCCGCCGCCGGCGAAGTCTGAAGGTGCCTCACGGCCTGTCCATCCCAGATCCGCTGCTCGGACCAGCATGACGGGCATGGCCGCGTCGATGCAGGTCACATCGATCCCTTCGATGCGGTCGATCGGGCGTCCCGTCGGCAGGAGGCGACCGGTGCGGGCACCGGCCGCGTCAGGAAACGACAGTTCGATGGGCGCGGCCGTTCCCGGTACGCCGTCGATCCGCGCCTCGCCCTCGTAGGTCACCCGCCCTCCCGGCGTGGCAATTGTCGCATCGATCAGCTTGCCGGTGTTGACATTGTGGATGCGCACATGGGTGCGATCTGCGGTGGCGGCGACCAGACCGGCTTCGATTGCGAACGGCCCCACCGCTGCAAGCATATTTCCGCAATTCGGCGAGGTATCGACGATGCCCTCACGAACTCGCACCTGGGCAAACAGGTAATCGACATCAGCACCGGGCACCGTGGCCGGCCCGACGATCGCGATCTTGTTGATGACGGCATTGCCCCCGCCGATTCCGTCGATTCCAAGATCGTGTCCACCCCCCATCACAGACAGCAGGACCGCGTCGCGCGACCTGGGATCGGCCGGAAGATCGCGGGCCAGGAAAAACGGTCCGCGCGAGGTGCCCCCGCGCATGACCACACAGGGAATGGCAATCTGATCGTTCATGGAACTCTTCCGTTCGGCGATATATCGCCTGAACCAGAGCATCCTCCCTCTGAACTCTTTTGGGAAATGCAAATATCTGATGTATTATTCCATCTATCGTAATAATGGATCACGCCGTGAACGCAGAACTGCTCGACCTCAAGGCGTTCATCACCGTCGCGGAGACGGGAAGCTTTGTCCGGACCGCCAAGGCGCTGAATTTGTCGCAGCCGGCGCTCAGTCGCCGTATCCAGAAACTCGAAGAAAGCCTCGGTGCACCGTTGCTCGAGCGATCGACGCGCCACGTCAATCTCACCATGACCGGCCGTGACTTCCTGCCGAAGGTGCGCCGGCTCATCGACGAGTTCGAGACCTCGGTGCTCGCCATCCACGATATCGGCGCGCGAAGTTCAGGCCTGGTCTCGGTGGCTGCGGTGCCGACGGCGGTGTTCTACTTCCTGCCGCGTGCGATCGGCCGGTTTGCGGAAGCATATCCGCGCATTCGCATTCGGATTCTTGACATCGGTGCCAATGAGGGACTGGAGGCGGTCGCGCGCGGAGAAGCCGACTTCGGCATCAATTTCATCGGTGCTTCGCATGCAGAGATTGAATTCGAGAAACTGGTCGAGGACCCTTTCGTGCTGGCCTGCCGCCATGATCATCCGCTGGCGTCGCGCAAGCAGGTCAGCTGGTCGGAGATCGTACCGCACCGGATCATCACCGTCGGTCGCAACAGCGGCAATCGCGCGTTGATCGACAACGCATTGGCGCGACAGGGCCTCCAGTTGAACTGGTCCTATGAAGTTGCTCATCTCTCGGGTTCGCTTGGCCTGGTCGAAGCGGGCCTTGGCATCGCCGTGCTCCCGAGGCTCGCGACGCCCGCCGCCGGCCATCCGATCATCCACACCATTCGTCTGGTCGAGCCGGAAGTGTCGCGGACGATCGGAATCGTGCGCAGGCGCGGGGCGACACTATCTCCTCATGCCAGTCAATTTCTCAAGATGCTGCTCGAGGCATGGCGCGCTCCTTCCAGGGCCAGCGGGCAAGGCAAACCGCGATCCCAACCCGCCGAGGCAAGTTCAAACACGGCATCGACGGGTCCGAAGCGGAAACGCTGATAGCTCGCGGCAGAATGGAAAGGCCATTCCGCTCAGGTTCCTCGGATTGGCCCGCTTGTGTTCGGAGACATTTGGCTCTCTGCAGCCGGCGCACCGCTGCGTTGCGAGCAGGTTGCGTTGCGTTCAGGCCTCGTACCGCCTAATAGGTCTTGCGCCTGCGGCGAGCGGGTGTGGAGCTTGCGCATGGGTCAGGTCAAGAACACACAAGGCGAATTGATTGCCGGGAATTGATGCGGCGATTGGATTGATGCGCGCGTTAAGCACTTCCACGAGCCTCTGTCCCCTCGACCTATGTCTGACAACATGCCGCTAGATCGGACTACCGCCATGCGCTAGTGTTTTATACGACCGGTTAAAAACACCGGCCGTTTGAGGGAGAAAAACGTGAAATCCAAGGTTATTGGCGCAGTATCACTGGCGGTCGCTGCGGCCGGGCTGTTTGCAGCCGCTGCACCCGCATTTGCGCAGCAGAAGACGATCACGGTCTGGTGGGGCAAAGGCTTCTATCGCTCCGAAGACGACGCTCTGATCGAGACGATCAAGAAGTTCGAAGCCAAGACCGGCATCAAGGTCGAATTGTCGCAATACGCGATCCAGGACATGATTCCGAAGACGGTCGCCGCTCTCGATGCCGGCACCGTGCCCGATGTCGCCTATTCCGATTCCTATGACGTCCAGGCGCAGGGCAAATGGGCCTATGAGGGCAAGCTCGAGGATCTCTCCGACGTCATGGAGCCGATCAAGGGCCGTTTCGTGCAGAACACGCTCGACGCATCGATCCTCTACAACGACGTCGCCAAGAAGAAGGCCTATTACGGCTTTCCGCTGAAGCAGCAGAGCATGCACGTCCAGATCTGGAACGACATGCTGGAGAAGGCCGGCTTCAAGCAGGCCGATATCCCGAACGACTGGACGGGCTACTGGACGTTCTGGTGCGACAAGGTGCAGCCGGCGATCCGCAAGGCGACCAACCAGCGCATCTATGCCGTCGGCCAGCCGATGGGCGTGGAATCCACCGACGCCTTCCAGTCGTTCTACACCTTCATGGACGCCTACCACGTCAAGCTGGTCGACGATGACGGCAAGCTCACGGTCGACGATCCCAAGGTTCGCGAGAACCTGATCAAGGCGATGAAGGACTACACCGACACCTATATCAAGGGCTGCACGCCGCCGTCCTCCACGACCTGGAAGGATCCCGACAACAACGTCGCCTTCCACAACAAGACCATCGTGATGACCCACAACTTCACGATCTCGATCGCGGCGAAATGGTACGAGGACTCGCAGAACCAGGCTCTTACGCCCGAGCAGCGCGAGGCCGGCAAGAAGGCCTATGAGCAGGACATCATCACGTCGTCCTTCCCCAAGGCGCCCGATGGCTCGACCATCAAGTACCGCTCCGACGTCAAGACCGGGCTGGTCTTCACCGCGGCCAAGAACAAGGCCGAGGCCAAGCAGTTCATCAGCTTCCTGCTCCAGGAAGAGAACGTCCGTCCCTACATCGAGGGCGCGCTCGGCCGCTGGTTCCCCGTGACGAAGGAAAGCCAGGAAAGCCCGTTCTGGCAGGCTGACAAGCACCGCAAGGCCGTCTACACGCAGTTCAAGGGCGGCACCGCACCGTTCGACTTCACCAAGAACTGGAAGTTCACGATTCTCAACAACGAGAACGTGTGGGCGAAGGCGATGAACCGCGTCGTCAGCGAGAAGGTTCCGGTCGACAAGGCGGTCGACGAACTGATCGCCCGCATCAAGCAGGTCGCAGGTTAATTCCCCGCACCTCTCCCCGCGTTGCGGGGAGAGGTGTAAGAACAACACCGGCCGCGTTTCGCGGCCGGCTTCTCTTTGAAGAGTCCGAAAAGAATGGCGATCACGCTCTCTGGCGATCAGGCAATCCCCGGCCCGCCCCTGTCGTCGCGGCTAACCCCGGCGCAGATCTGGGGCATCGTGCTGCTCGCGCCCTATCTGCTCGTCTTCCTGGCCTTCGTGGTCTATCCCGTCTGCTACGGGCTGTGGCTGGCGCGGGCGCCCTCGAACTATGTCGCCCTCTACAACGACCCGATCTTCGCGCGCGCCGCGGTCAACACGCTGATCTTCCTGGTCATCGGCATCAACATCAAGATGCTGATCGCGCTGTTTCTGTCCGGCTTCTTCGCCCAGCAGCGCCCCTGGATCAAATGGCTCTCGGTGATCTTCATCCTGCCCTGGGCGGTGCCGTCGATCCCGACCATCCTGTCGGTCCGGTTCATGCTCAATCCCGAATGGGGCATGATCAACCATTTCATCTTCTCCCTCACCGGCGATGACGGCCCGAACTGGCTCAACGACCCGACCGTGGCGCTGACCATGGCGATCGCCGTCCACATCTGGAAGTCACTACCGTTCTGGACGCTGATCCTGATCACCGGTCGCCTTGCGATCTCGCACGATCTGTTCGAGGCCGCCGAGGTCGACGGCGCGAGTTGGTGGCAGAAATTCCGCTACATCACCTGGCCGTCGATGCAGACGCTCTACGTCACCTGCACGCTGCTCTCGATGATCTGGACGCTCGGCGACTTCAACAGCGTCTATCTGCTCACCGGCGGCGGCCCGGCCGACCTCACGCATGTGCTGTCGACGCTCGGCATCCGCTATCTCCGGCTCGACCAGCTTTCGCTGGCGATGGCGTCCATCGTCTGCGCGATGCCGTTCGTCCTGCCGCTCGTGTACTTCATGATGAAACGGTTGTCGCGATGAAGCTCCCCTCCTTGCGCGAAGTCGGGACCGAAGCGCGGCTCCTGCTGATCGGCATTCCCGTCTTCCTGTGGACGATGATCCCGATCTATCACATGTTCCTGTTCGCGATCTCCCCGAAGGAGGACGCGTTCTCGGGCAAGCTGTGGCCGGACCATCCGACGCTGCACAACTTCGAGATCGTGTTCAAGCAGCAGCACTACTTCCTGCGCGATTTCTACGTCCAGTTCTGGAATTCGGTGGTGATCGCGGCATCCGTCGGCGTGCTGACTCTGTTCATCGCGACCGCGGCTGCGTTCTCGATCTCGCGGCTGAAGGTGCCGGGCGGACGCATGGTGCTGAACCTCGCGCTCTTCACCTATTTCATCCCGGCCGCGTTCCTCGCCGTGCCGATGTACCGGACCATGGGCAATTACGGCCTGCTCAACAATCACTGGTCGCTGATCCTGGCCATGGTGACGATCGCCTCGCCTTACGCGATCTGGGTGCTCAAGCAGGCCTCCGACAAGCTGCCGGTCGAACTGGATGAGGCCGCCGTGATGGACGGCGCGACGACGCTGCAGATCTTCCGCCTGGTCTATCTGCCGCTGATGATGCCCTCGCTGGTCGCAATCGGCACCTATGCGGTGCTGCTGGCCTGGAACGAATATCTCTACGCGTTCCTGCTGCTCTCCAACGATCACGAGATCACTCTCCCGGTCGCGCTCGGCAACTTCCTTGCCGCCGACGATTCGCCCTGGGAGCTGTTGATGACCACCGGCTTCATCTACGCACTGCCGCCGGCCGCGGTCTATTACGCCTTCCGCCGCTACATGGTGGGCGGGCTCACCGCGGGTGCGGTGAAGTCGTAGCCTTCTCTTCGTCATTGCGGGCGAAGCGAAGCAATCCAGACTACCTCTGCAGAGGCAGACTGGATTGATCTTTGTCGCAAGAGTTCCTCGCAATGACAGCAAGGGCTACAACGGTGCCGCGCTCTCGCCCTGCGAACTCGACAGTTTCGAGGCGAGCGAGGCGATGACGATGACGACAGCGATCAGGGCGATCACCAGCGTGCAGATCGCGTTGATCTCCGGCTTCACCCCCAAACGCACCTCGGAGTAGATCCGGATCGGCAGCGTCGCCGAGCCGGGCCCGGTGGTGAAGCTCGCGATCACGAGGTCATCGAGCGACAGGGTGAAGGCCAGCATCCAGCCGGCGACGATCGCGGGGGCGATCAGCGGCAACGTCACGGACACGAATGCGCGGACCGGGTCGCAGCCGAGGTCCATCGCCGCCTCCTCCAGCGAACGATCGAGCGAGCCGAGCCGCGACTGCACGACCACGGCGACGAAGCACATCGTCAGCGTGGTGTGCGCGATCGTCACGGTCCAGAAACCGCGCTCGGCGTTCAGGGCGACGAACAGCAGCAGCAGCGACAGACCAGTGATCACCTCCGGCATCACCAGTGGCGCATAGAGCATTCCGGAGAACAGCGTACGGCCGCGGAAGCGTTCGCCACGCGACAGCGCGACGGCGGCGAGCGTGCCGAGCAGCGTGGCAATGGTCGCGGAGGCGACCGCGACCCGCAGGCTCATCCAGGCCGCCTCGATCATGGCGCGGTCATTGAAGAACGCGTGATACCAGCGCAGCGACCAACCGCCCCACACCGTCACCAGACGCGAGGCGTTGAAGGAATAGATGACGAGAATGAGGATCGGCAGATAAAGGAACGCCAGTCCCAGCGCGAGCGAGGCGATGTTGAAGCGGGAGAGACGGGAGACCTTGCGCATTGTCTCAGCGCCCCAGTTCCAGTTGCCGCCTCTGCAGCCGCTCGTACAGCAACAGCGGCACCAGCAGCACGACCAGCAGCACGATGGCCGCGGCAGAGGCGACCGGCCAGTCCTTGTTGGTGAAGAATTCGAGCCACAAGGTCTGGCCGATCATCAGCGAATTGGAGCCGGCCAGAAGGTCCGGAATGACGAATTCGCCGACGATGGGAATGAAGCACAGCAGCACGCCGGCGCCGACGCCGGGCAGCGACAGCGGGAAGGTGACGAGCCAGAACACCTGCCACGGCGGCGCACCGAGATCGGCGGCTGCCTCCTCCAGCGCCGGCTCCATCTTGGCGAGCGTGGCGTAGAGCGGCAGGATCATGAACGGCAAATAGGAATAGACGATGCCGATATACATCGCGCTGTCGGTGGAGAGCCAGACCACGGGCTGGCTGACCAGATGCAGTGCCAGCAGGATCTGGTTGAGCAGGCCGTCGTGCTGCAGAATGTTGATCCAGGCATAGATGCGGATCAGGAACGAGGTCCAGAACGGCACGATCACCAGCACCATCACCACCGCCTGCCAACTCTTCGGCAGCCGCGCCATGCCATAGGCGATGGGATAGCCGATCAGCAGCAACAGCGCAGTCGCCGTGACGGCGACGGTAAGGCTGCGCACATAAGCAAACACATAGATATCGTCGGAGGCGAGCAGCCTGAAATTGTCGAACGACAGCGCAGCAAGGGCCGCCTTGAGCGCGTCCCATCCCGCCGTCACGTCGAACACCGGATCGTAGGGCGGCTGTGCGATCGCGGTTTGCGACAGGCTGATCTTCAAGACGAAGGCGAACGGCACCAGGAAGAACAGCACCATCCAGACATACGGCGCGATCGCGGCAAAGCGCGCTGGCCTTGCGAAGATGCGGCGGGCGCTCATGATTGCAGCACCACGCAATCATCGGGCGAGAACCAGGCGACGATTTGCTGGTCCACGCTGTAGGCGTCGACATCCAGCCGCGCGCTGTTGGCGACGGACGCCTGCACCGTTCCGCCGGTTTCGAGCTTCACCTTGTAGGTGGTGCTGCCACCGAGATAGCAGACGTCGGCGATCACGCCATCGAGCCGGTTGATCGCCGTCTCATAGCCGGCCTCGCTCACCGGGCCGCGCCGCGACAGCTTGACCTTCTCGGGGCGGATCGCGACCGCCAATTTTCCCGCGCCGACCGGCTCGCGCGGCTCAGCCACCACCAGCGGCCCCGCATCGCGCGTGCCAATGACCAGGCGATGACCATCGCGCAATTTGGTCTCGCCGTCGAATACATTGACGTCGCCGACGAACTCCGCGATCCAGCGCGAGCGCGGCGCCTCGTAGAGTTCGCGGGGGCTCGCGACCTGGGCGAGCTTGCCGGCGTTCATCACACCGATCCGGCTCGCCATCGTCATCGCCTCCTCCTGGTCGTGGGTGACGATGATGAAGGTCGTGCCGAGCCGACGCTGCAATTCCATCAATTCGCCTTGCGTGCTCTCGCGCAGCTTCTTGTCGAGCGCCGCAAGCGGCTCGTCGAGCAGCAAGAGCTGCGGCCGCCGTGCCAGCGCGCGAGCCAGCGCCACGCGCTGGCGCTGGCCGCCGGAGAGCTGGTCGGGCTTGCGCTTCTCCAGCCCTTCGAGCTTCACCAGTGCGACCATCTCGGCTACCCGTGTGGCGATGTCGGCACGCGCCATGCCGGCGCGCTTCAGGCCAAAGGCGATGTTGTCGCGCACGGAGAGATGCGGAAACAGCGCGTAGTTCTGGAACATCATGTTGATCGGCCGCTCATGCGGCAAGGCCTGCGCGATGTCCTTATCCCCGAGCAGGATGCGCCCCTCGTCCGGCGCCTCGAAGCCGGCGAGCATGCGCAGCAGCGTGGTCTTGCCACAGCCGCTCGGGCCGAGGAGCGCGAAAAATTCGCCGGCCCTGATGTCGAGCGAGACACCATCCACGGCGCGGAACGTCCCGAACGTCTTGGCGACGCCCTCGATGCGCAGCAGCGGCTGGCCGGGGGCTGCTTCTCGATCGGCCGCACCTGTCGCGGCGTGCGTTTTGGGCAATTCGTCGGTCATGTTCCCTGCCAACCCCAATTCCGCCGCACGCTAGCGGCCGATCGGCTTTTGCTCAACCGGGTCGGGATGGATCGTTCACACCCGCCATGAACGCGGCGAGCGTGTCGCGATCCGCCGCAGACATCGTCAGGCCAAGCTTGGAGCGGCGCCAGAGGATGTCCTCGGGAAAGCGCGCCCATTCGCAGGCCATCAGGTAGCGCACCTCGGCGCCGGTCAGTTCGGGGCCGAAGGCCGGGCCGAGTTCGTCGCGGGTCTTGGCCTCGCCAAGCACGGCCGAGAGCCGCGAGCCATAGGCCGCGACCAGGCGCCGGGCCTCCCCCTCCGAGAGAAAGCGCCAGCGCTCGCGCGCAAGGTCGACTTGGGTGTCGAAACGGTCCCAGGCGAAATCGCCGCCGGGCAGCGCCGCGCCAGCGGTCCAGCGCGGCGACATCGGATAGAACGGCGTCAACCTCGTCACGGCCCGCTCCGCCCGGAGGCGCGAGGTCGTGACGTCGCCGCCGAACATCGTGATCAGCGGCGCCTTGCGCCGGCGCGCGTGGAACAGCGTCGTGCCGTCGCCTCGCCGTGCGGACGCAGGCGTCAAATTGACGCCGGAGACGGTCCGGATCACGTCGGCCGGGGCGACACGCTCGCGGAAATAGCGACTGGCCGCCTCGCAGAGATAGCTGATATCGGCCCCTCGCATCGCGACGATGGCGGGATCGCCGGTGAAGTCATGCGTGACCGTTCCGATCAGCGTGAACTGCCGCTCGAAGGGAGATGCGAAGATCAGTCGTCCGTCGCTGTTCTGAAAGACGTAGACGTTGTCCGAATCGAACAGCTTGGGCACGATGATCTGGCTCATCTGCATGGCCGCTGCGGCGGGCTGCGGCTGGCGCAGCACCGTCTCCGCGACCATCGAGGCCCACGCCCCGGTGGTGTTGGCCAGCGCCCGGGCCGTGATCGTGCGGCGATGGCCGCGATCGACCATCGCTAGCCGCCATGTGTCGGTCCGATCGGCACGGACGCAGCGCGCACCGGTCCGGATCGCAGCGCCGCGTTCGGCCGCGTCCAGCGCCGTGAGCACCACCAGGCGGGAATCGTCGACGACGCAGTCCGAATATTCGAAGGCCGTGCCGAACGGCCGCTTCAGCGCGTTGCCGACCGGATGATGGGTGATGTCGATGGTCGCAGATCCAGGCAGACCGCTCCGGCTGGTGAGGCTATCATAGAGGAACAGGCCGGCGCGCAGCAGCCAGGGTGGACGCTCGTCGGAATGCGCCGGGATCACGAAGCGCATCGGCCGGACCACATGCGGCGCAATCCGGAGCCAGATCCGGCGCTCGGCCAGGGCCCGGCGCACCCGCCAGAACCCTCGCCGCTCCAGCACCGACAAATCGCCGTGGATCAGCCGCGGTGTCGCCGAGGACGCCGCGCCGCCGAGATCGCCCTGCTCGAACAGGACGACCCGCAGACCGCGGCCGGCTGCATCGCGCGCGAGGCTGACACCGTTCAGACCACCGCCGATGATCGCAAGGTCGTAATCCGCCATGAGGCCGTCGAGAAGGAGCGAAGCGCCCCATCATCACTAAAGCATGATCCGGAAAAGTGCGCAGCGGTTTTCCGAAAAGATCATGCTTGAACAACAACCTAAAGCGCGATGACGATTCATCCTAATCGCGTCGCGCTTTAGAGCCATTTCCGTTCCGATGAAATCGGAACGGGGCTCTCGATTCATATTCTGACGCGTTTTCTTGACGCGGACCGGTGTCCACTTCGCTCGAAAACGCTCTAGCCGGTCTTGAGCGCAAGCTCCATGACCTCGGCGCGACCGACGAGACCGGCATACTTCCCGATCGGCAGCGGCTTACCGAGCAGATAGCCCTGAACGCCGTCGCAGCCCTCCTTGGCGAGGAAGGCGAGCTGCTCGACCGTCTCGACGCCCTCGGCGATGATCGACATTTCGAGGCCGTGGCCGAGATCGATCACCGCACGGACGATCGCAGCCGATTGCGGGTTGCGGCCGAGATTGATGATGAAGGCCCGGTCGATCTTGATCTTGTCGAACGGGAACGCCTGGAGGTAGCTCAGCGAGGAGTAGCCGCTGCCGAAATCGTCCATGGAGATGCGCACGCCGAGCGCCTTCAGGCGACGCAGCAGCGCGAGGCCCCGGTCGAAATCTTCGATCAGCACGCCCTCGGTGATTTCCAGCTCGAGCCGGCCGGGTGCAAGGCCGGTCTCGATCAGGATCGAATGGACGAGGCCCACCACGTCGCCGTGCATGAACTGCGCCGGCGACAGATTGACCGCGACCTGGAGCGGCTTCGGCCAGGACGCCGCCTCGCGGCAGGTCTCGCGCAGGATCCACTCGCCCATCTCGACGATCAGGCCGCTCTCCTCGGCGATCGGGATGAATTCGGCCGGCGAGACCTGGCCGCGCACCGGATGCTGCCAGCGGCACAATGCCTCGAAGCCGATGATCTCGCTCTCGGCAACGCTGTGGCCGGCGACGCCTTGCGGCTGGAAGGCGAGCGAGAGCTCGCCGTTCTTGATCGCCATCGACAAATCCTGGTGCAGCACGCGGCGATCGCGGATCTGCTGATCCATCTCCGGCTGGTAGAGGCTGATCGTGCCGCGGGACTTCTGCTTGGCGCGGAACAGCGCCGCACCGGCATTGGCGAGCAGCGAGGCGCCGTCAGTGCCGTTGTGCGGGAACACCGCCATGCCGGTGGTGGCGCCGGCGCGGACCGCCCGGCCGTCGATCTGGAATTCCTTCGCGACGGCTTCGCCGAGATGCTGCGCCAGCGCGAGGCCGGAATCCGGCTGCTTGCCGTCGATGATGAGGCCGAATTCGTCGCCGGACAGGCGCGCGACCACGCCGCCGCGGGCGGAGTCCTGAAGCCGCTGGGCCACCTCGATCAGGAGCTTGTCGCCGAGTGCATGGCCGAAGACGTCGTTGACCTCCTTGAGGCCGTCGAGGTCGACGCACAGGACGGCGAACTCCTCGTCGGTACCTTCGCAGGCCTCGATCATCTGGGTCAGCGCCTGAAGGAACGCGGCACGGTTCGGCAGATCGGTGAGGCCGTCGTGATAGGCCATGTGCGCCATGCGCGATTCGGTCTGCCTGCGGTCGGTGACGTCCTCGTGGGTCTTGATCAGATATTGCGGCTCGCCGGCATCGCCGAGCACGGTGGCGCGGCGGGTCAGGAACAGTCGCAGGCCATCCTTGGTCGAGATCGGATGTTCCTCGGTGATCATCCCGCGTTTCTTGATCGCGGCCTCGTCGCGCGCGATGATCAGCTTGGCTTCCTTGGGGTTGAAGATATCTGACGCGGTCAGGCCCGTGGCTTCCTCGCGCCGGCGATTGAGGATCGTCTCCGCGCTGCGATTGGCGAGCAGATAGCGCCCATCCTTGACCTGCTCGACGATCAGCGCCACCGGGATGTTGTCGACCACCAGTTCGAGGAACTTCTTGGTGCTCTCCAGCTCCTTCGACAGCGAGCGGCGGTCGGTGATGTCCTCGAACACGAGCATCAGAAATTCGGGCTTGTTGCTCTCGTTGCGGACCACGATCCGGATCGAGGCGACCATGCGCCGCTCGCCGCCGCGATCGACCTCGAATTCGTTGCGGAACTGGCCGTCCGGCGAATCGAGTGCTGCCCGGTCGGTCGCCTCGATGCTACCAGCCGAGGCGGGTTCGAACAGCTCGCGCGCATTCTTGCCGACGACGTGGTCGCGCGAGAAGCCCCAGAACCGCTCATAGGCGCTGTTGGCGAAGATATAGCGGCCATCCTCGATGTTTTTCGCGGCCACGCAGGCCGGGACGTTGTCCAGCAGCGTTTCGAGGAATTGCTTGGTCGAGGCGAGCTGTCGCGAGAGCTTGCGCTGCTCGCTGACGTCGAGATGCGTCGCCACCGAACCGCCGTTGGGCAGCACGAAATATTTCACCAGGATGGCCCGCCCGTCCGGCAGTTCGGTGATCAGGCCGTTGGTGCTGGCCGCCTTCTCGTAGAACTCGTCGTCGGAGGCGACGCCGAGCACCCCGCGCTTGCGTCGCAGCTCGAGCAGCTCATGGCCGCTCATGTTGGCCCAGACATCCGAGCGCGTCAGGCCGTAAATCTCGAGATAGCGGTCATTGCAGAAGATGATGCGGCGCTGCGAATCCGTCATCACCACGCCCTGATTGAGATTGTTCATGGCGGAGGAGACGAAGGCATTGCGCCGCAGCTGCAAGCGCCGGGTCCGGCGCAACGAGGAATGGATCCACAGCGCGATCGCGGCGAGGAAGGCACAGACGACGATGCCCGCGATCAGGGCTTCCCAGACCACGTTGGGATCGAGCTCACCAAGAAAGCTCGGCGCGGCAAGGCCGTCCGACAGCGCAAAGGCGCGCGCGGGCGCAACCGTGCCGGCCAGACACACAACGGCCTGCACAGCAATCGGAAGCGTGCTGCCCTCGTGCCAGTTCTTCTCAGCCATCAGCCACCCGCGATTTCAACGTCGGATTGTCTGGCTTCACGGGTTTGGATCGGGTAAACGCCTGTACGCGCAACAGAAAAATGTGACGTGAAATACGCCAATTGCCCTGACATGATAAATTCTTCCTTAACGGAAAACGGCCGGGCGCCATTCTTCCCGGGCCTGATGCCACCGGCGCTCCCAGCGGACATGCTGCACAACCATGGATAGGGTCGATTGCGTCGTCATCGGAGCTGGCGTGGTCGGGCTCGCGGTGGCCCGAAAGCTGGCGCAGGCCGGGCGCGAGGTCATCGTGCTCGAGGAGGCCGAGGCGATCGGCACCATCACCTCCTCGCGCAACAGCGAGGTGATCCATGCCGGCATCTACTACCGCGCCGGGAGCTGGATGGCGCGCATGTGCGTCGACGGCAAGCACGCGCTCTACCGCTACTGTGCCGAGCGCGGCATCCCGCACAAGAATTGCGGCAAGCTGATCGTCGCGACCAGCCCGCAGGAGACCGCGAAGCTGCAATCGATCAAGGCGCATGCCGAGGCCAATGGCGTGCTCGACATGCAGCTGCTGGCGGGCGAGGCGGCACGCGCGCTGGAGCCGGCGCTGGCTTGCGATGCCGCGCTGCTGTCGCCCTCAACGGGCATCATCGACAGCCACGCCTACATGCTCTCGCTGCGGGGCGAAGCCGAGGCATCAGGCGCGGCTTTCGCGTTTCACACCCCGCTGATCCGCGCCAAGGCGGCCGGCGGCGCCATCGAGATCGAGGCCGGCGGCGAGGCGCCAATGACGCTGCAATGCAGCCTCCTCGTCAACGCCGCGGGGCTCTCGGCGACGAAGGTGGCGCGCAACATCGACGGCATGCCGCTGGACCGAATTCCGCCGGCCTATCTCGCCAAGGGAAATTACTTCAGCTGCAATGCCAAGGCGCCGTTCTCGCGCCTGATCTACCCGGTGCCCGAACCTGGCGGGCTCGGGGTGCATCTGACGCTGGACATGGCAGGCCAGGCGCGCTTCGGCCCCGACGTCGAGTGGATCGAGACGATCAACTATGAGGTCGATCCGTCGCGCGCCGAGCGCTTCTATCCGGCGATCCGCAAATATTGGCCGACGCTGCCTGACGGCGCGTTGATGCCGAGCTATTCGGGGATCCGGCCGAAGATCGTGCCGCCCGCGGTGGCAACGCAGGACTTCTTGATGCAGGGGCCACGCGATCACGGCGTCGCGGGCCTGGTCAACCTGTTCGGCATCGAATCGCCCGGACTGACGTCATCGCTGGCGATCGCAGATCACGTCGCCGAGCTCGCAGACGTCTAAAACCGCGCAAACATCTTTGCACGGTGCGCCCTGTAGCAGGGATGAGCGCAAAGGCTCCCATCCCTGCGGATAAGGGTTCGATCAACTCTACACTGTTACGGGGGTTGCTAGTGGAGCGTGTCGCCGTGCTTCAGACGCTCGATCTGGTCCTTGACCATCAACTTCCGGCGCTTCAACTCAACAATTTGCAGGTCGTCTGTTGAAAGGTGCACGAGAGCGTCGTGCAATTCGTTTTCGAGAAGTTTGTGCTTCCGTTCCAATTCAACGAGATGTGCCTGAATTGTCATTCGAAACCTCCTCGGTAGGGTTGAACCTTAGGATTCGATCCGGACAATGAAGTCTACATCACCGATTCGTTCTGTCGATGGGTATCCGTCGTCGCAGCTTCATTTTTGAAAATTCATATGTAACGAAGCGTGAGTAAAGGAACCACGCGGGAAAAATCCATGATATCAATGCGCTCGCGCAACCCATCAGCGCCCCCCGCAGAAATATGTTGCGGGAGATCGGCGAGCGAGGGTCGCAGATCGCTTGCGGTCACGCCGCGCAAGGGCGATAATTTCCACAGGGCATCCACAGCCTTAGTCTCACGCCTTATCGGTTTTCGGCCACCGCAGACATGACCAATGAAGATGAGCGTGAGCTCGAAGCCGAGCTCACCCGGTTGCAGCAGGAACACCGAGATCTCGATGCGGCGATCGATGCACTGCATCAATCGCCCGCGCCCGACCTGTTGCGGTTGCAGCGGTTGAAGAAGCGCAAGCTGTTGTTGCGCGACCGCATCGCCTTCATCGAAGACCAGATTACCCCTGATATCATCGCTTGATCCGTGAGCTGCTTGGCGCGGCGGTTCGCGCATGAATCCGCTTGACTCGAAAAGAACAAAATAGGAACATTTGGGCACCCCAACCGCCCCAGGAAACGCCCCAGGACAACTGAAGGAACAATGCAGATGTCGACAGCCGCCCTTCTCGACAACAGCCATTATGAGGAGGCCTGCGACCAGGCCATCGCGATGTGCGACGGCAATCTGCGCAGCACCATCAAGGCGCTGATCATGGCCAACGAATATCTGGAAGCCGAACTCGAGGAATTGCAGGCGGCGATCTCCGCCGGCTGCATTCCGGAAACCTCGCGCAGCAAGATGCGGAGCAAGAGCAGCGCCGCCTGAGTTTCAAAGCGCGATGGAGATCGCGCTTTTATTTCGTGCATGATCTTGTCGGAAAACCGCTTCACACTTTTCCGGATCATGCTCCATCGGAGCAACGCCATGTCGGATGTGACCTATTACGTTGCAATGCCCTTCTTGATCGACGCCGACGGCTCGCCTGTCGCCGGCGCCGCGGAAGAATGCCAGAGTTCGACGGCCGCGTTGCGGCGCGCCGAGGCCTTGTCGCGCGGCGCAGGCCACATCGGTGCGGTCGCGTTCAGCCGCAGCGGCGATCCCATGACCGGCGAATTCGGTGACGCCACGCTGCTGCGCAAATTCGGCAACGTGCCGGAAGATCTCGCCACGCTGTAAGAATCAGCTGCCGACCAGCCAGATCCGCGGCTCGTGCCGCCGGTGCGCCTTGCGCACATACATGGCGGCATCCGCCTCCTCGAGGGCGCGGGCCGCATCGGAATGCGGTCCCAACGACGCGACGCCGGCGGAGGCGCCCGCGGTGACGTGCTGGCCGCGAAAGACGAAGGACAATTCGTCGATTGCCTGTTCGAAGGCGGCGGCCTTCGCCTTGGCATCGGTCTCGCTCAGATTCCACAGCAGCAGCGCGAACTCGTCGCCGCCGAGCCGGCCGACCACGTCGGAGGCACGGACCTGCCTCGCCAGTGTGGCGACAATCGCCTTGAGCACCTCGTCGCCGGCGGCATGACCGAATGAATCGTTGATCGGCTTCAACCGATCGACGTCGAGCACGATCAGCGCCCCGCTGGCGCGGTAGCGCTTCATGTAGGCGATGGCGCGCGCGAGCTCGCGCTCGAAGCCGCGCCGGTTGGGAATCTCGAGCAGGAAATCGGTATCGGCCGCAGCTTCCAGCTCCGCGACCCGGCGCTGTGCATGCTTGAGCTTGGTCCGCAAGCCCCGGATCGTGGCTTTGACGGTTGCCTTGGCTCCATCATCGCCGGACGCCCCGCGCCGCGGCGGCTTCGCCGGACGCCTGGTCAGCCGCTTCGGGGCGGCTTTGGAACGGCCGGCGCTGTTCTTCCGGCCCGCTTTGGCCTTCGCAGCGCTCGCCCTTTTTGGTTTCTTCATGGGCATCCTGCTCAATGAAGGCTTGCGGGGATTCACCAAGACAGGATAGTGGATTCCCTTCTCCTTGCCACCGCCTTGCGAGCCGCCGGCCGGAACCGTTAATCTGGCCTATCCTTCTGTTTTTCGGGCACAATTAACGTCATGACCGCGCCGATCGCCATCATCATGGGAAGCCAGTCGGACTGGGACACGATGCGGCACGCCGCCGACACGCTTGCTGCGCTCGGCATTGCAGCCGACAGCCGCATCGTTTCGGCCCACCGCACCCCCGACCGGCTGTTTGCTTTCGCCAAGGGCGCCAAGGCCGCGGGGTACAAGGTCATCATCGCCGGCGCTGGAGGCGCTGCGCATCTGCCCGGCATGGCGGCGGCGCTGACCGAACTGCCGGTATTCGGCGTTCCCGTCGAATCCAAGACACTCAGGGGCCTCGATTCGCTCTATTCGATCGTCCAGATGCCGGCCGGCATCCCGGTCGGCACCCTCGCCATCGGCAAGGCCGGCGCGACCAACGCCGCGCTGCTGGCAGCGTCCGTCCTGGCATTGTCCGACCCGGCCTTGTCCGATCGCCTCGCCGCCTGGCGCAAGGCTCAGACCGAGGCGGTCGCCGAGCGCCCGGAGGACAAGGCGTGACCGACAGCAGGCACGTGAAGCTGAAGCCCGGTGACACCATCGGAATCCTCGGCGGCGGACAATTGGGCCGGATGCTGGCGATGGCTGCGGCGCGGCTCGGCCTGCGCTGCCAGGTGTTCTCGCCCGATCCGGACTCGCCGGCCTTCGACGTCGTCTTGAACGCGACCTGCGCCGAATATGCCGATGTCGAAGCGCTCGAGCTGTTCGCGGGCGACGTCGACGTCATCACCTACGAATTCGAGAACGTGCCCTCGGCCGCTGCGATGGTGCTGGACGCGCGCCGCCCGGTGCTGCCCAATCGCAAGATCCTTGAGACCACCCAGGACAGGCTCGCCGAGAAGGATTTTGTCACGCGCCTCGGGATCGGCACCGCAGCCTACGCCGACGTCACCTCCGTCGCCTCGTTGCGCGAGGCGATCGCCAGGATCGGCCTTCCGGCCGTGCTCAAGACCCGCCGCTTCGGTTATGACGGCAAGGGCCAGGCCATCATCCGCGAGGGCGACGACATCGCCAAGGTGTGGACCAGCCTCGCCACCAAATCGGCGATCCTGGAAGCCTTCGTGCCGTTCGAGCGCGAGATCTCCGTGATCGCCGCTCGCTCGGTCACAGGCGAGGTCGAGTGTTTCGACGTCACCGAGAACGAGCACCGCGACCACATCCTGAAGATATCCCGCGCGCCGGCGCCGATCCCGGCTGCGCTTGCCGAGGAAGCGCGCAGCATTGCCGGAAAGATCGCGAGCGCGCTCGACTATGTCGGCGTGCTCGCCGTCGAGATGTTCGTGCTCGCCAATGGCACGGGACCGAAGGTGCTGGTCAACGAGATCGCCCCGCGCGTGCATAATTCCGGGCACTGGACGCTCGATGGCGCGTCGGTCTCGCAGTTCGAGCAGCACATCCGCGCCATCGCCGGCTGGCCGCTCGGCAAGCCGGTCCGGCACGGCGAGGTCGTCACCATGACCAACCTGATCGGCGACGAGATCAACGACTACGAGAAGTGGCTGTCTGTGCCGGGCGCGACCGTGCACATCTATGGCAAGGGGGCGCCGCGTCCCGGCCGCAAGATGGGCCACGTCACCGAAATCGGGCCGTCGCAAGGCAGGTGAACCAGAGCAAGTGAGGGGACCGCAGCAATCGCTGCGATCCCGCTTGGCAATCTGTTGACGCGTTTTCTAGACGCGAACCGGTATCCGCTTCGCTCGAAAACGCTCTCTACGCCGTCTTCACGCCGGCGACGATTCCTGCGGGCTCCTCGCTGAGCCAGCGATAGATCGCCCCGCCCAGCGCACCGCCGATCAGCGGTGCGACCCAGAACAGCCAAAGCTGCGCTGTCGCCCAGCCGCCGACGAACAGCGCAGGGCCCGTGCTGCGCGCCGGGTTCACCGACGTGTTGGTGACGGGGATGCTGACGAGATGAATCATCACCAGCGCGAGCCCGATCGCGAGCGGTGCGAAGCCTGCGGGCGCGCGGCCATGCGTGGCGCCCATGATGATGAACAGGAACATCATGGTCATCACCACCTCGGTGAGGAAGCACACGATCATGCTGTACTGGCCGGGCGAGTGCGCATCATAGCCGTTGGATGCGAAGCCCTTGCTGACGTCGAATCCGGGAGCCCCGCTCGCGATGACATAGAGGAGCCATGCAGCCACGATCGCACCAGCCACTTGGGCGATCACGTAGGGCAGGATCTGCCCGGCGGGGAAACGGCCGCCGGCAGCAAGACCGACGGTGACCGCGGGGTTGAGATGGCAACCCGAGATATGGCCGATCGCATAGGCCATGGTGACCACGCTGAGCCCGAACGCGAGGGAGACACCGACCAGGCCGATTCCGACCTGCGGAAAGCCGGCGGCGATCACCGCGCTCCCGCAACCTGCGAATGTGAGCCAAAAGGTCCCAATGGCTTCGGCAGCGTATTTCTTGATATCCATGTGCAGTCCCCTGCTTTCAAGATTCCGGAACAAAGCTCCGGAAACGGCCCCACCATTGGCGTCAAATCTCCCAAATCAGGGCCGCACGGAGATATTTTGCCTCATTTAATGGCTGAACTTGGCCCGAATTCCCGCTTGGCCGGTGGACATCCAGGGTTTTGTCTGGTACATCCGCGCCCTCAAGGTTAAGGGCTTGCGCGTTTCGCCATCCCCTTCGTCTTACCAGAATTCAAATCCGATCCACTGAAGAGGATGCCGCGTGCAGGTTCTCGTTCGCGATAACAATGTCGATCAAGCCCTCAAGGCGCTGAAGAAGAAGATGCAGCGCGAGGGTATTTTCCGCGAGATGAAGCTCCGCGGTCACTACGAAAAGCCCTCCGAGAAGAAGGCCCGCGAAAAGGCCGAAGCCGTGCGCCGCGCGCGCAAGCTGGCCCGCAAGAAGCTGCAGCGCGAAGGCCTGCTGCCGATGAAGCCGAAGCCGGTGTTCGGTGCCGGTCCCGGCGGTGATCGCGGCGGTCGTGGTGGCCCGGGTGCAGGTCCGCGCGGACCGCGCTGATCTACCGGATCTTGCAAGACTTCAGTTTCCGATGACGCGGGCCACTGGCCCGCGTTATTGTTTGTGAGCGGTGCCTTCTGGGACGGGCACGACCGGTGCGGCACGAGCGCGAGCGAACCGTAGATGGCCTCCCCTTTTCCCGAGCGCGGCTTGGCGCGGCGACGCCAGATCTGGTGGCCGTTCGCGCTGGCTTTGATGGGGATTGCGCTATGCGGCTGCTCCTTCGATCTGGGATCGTTGATGCCGGAGAAGGACAAGCCGCAGGAGGCACCCAAGGAAGCCGCGCCCGCTGAGAGCGCGGTGAGCGCCGCCAACGTCACCGAAGCTCAGGCTCACACCGCAAAGGCGCAATCCCTGGCGAAGTCAGGCGAGACCGCGGCAGCGCTCGAGGAGTTCAATCGCGCCGTCGGGCTCGATCCCTACAATGCCCAGGCGCTCTATGGCCGCGCGCTGATCTATCAGAGCAAGAACCAGCACGACTTCGCGATCGCCGATTTCAGCGCTGCGAGCGGGCTCAACCCGCAGAAGGTCGAGCCGCTGCTCGGCCGCGCCACCAGCTATCTCGCGCTCGGCAAGGTCAAGGAGGCCGCAGCCGATCTGGATGAGGCCTCCGAGGCGGATCCGCACAACGCGCAGGTCTGGACCACGCGCGGACAGGCCTATGAACGGCTGGGCGACAAGGCCAAGGCGGCGGCGTCCTACACCAGGGCCGTCTCGCTTCGTCCACGCGACGACACCGCACGCAGCGGCCTCGCCCGCGTCGGCGGCTGACGGCTTGGGCGCAGGCAGCTACTGTCGTCTTAGTCGGGGGTGGCGCTCTTCGGCAGCACGGAGTGGAACATCGACTTCATGCCCGACAGCATCTCGTCGGCCACATTGGTCTTCTTCGGCCGCGGCATGGAGGCACCGGCATCGGCGCGCAGGTCGAGGGGCGGCGCAATCACCGGCACGGGAATATCAGCCGGCGGCGTTATCCGATTCGGATCATCGTTGCCGACCGAGGCGGTGTAGGGCGGATTGGCCGACGAGGAGCCATTATTGCCATAGGCCTCAGGTGAGGGCGTCGACACCGTAATCGGCGGCGGCAGCGGGCGGACCGCGGACGGCTCCATATTGATGACCCGCGGGGCCTCCGGCGCGCGGGAGGCTTCCCGCACCGCAGGCTCGGCTGACCTCTCGGCTGACTTGGCCTCTGACGGCCGAACCTCGGCCGGCTTGGTTTCGGAAGATCTGGCCTCGACGGACTTGCCTTCAGACGACTTGCCTTCAGACGACTTGCCCTCAGGCGTCTTGCGCAGGCGCTCGATCGCGGCACGCACGAGATCGTTGGCATCCGGGGTCGCAGCCGGCGCCGAATTGGCCTCTGCCACCGGGGCAGCGGGAGCGGGTACACCCGCGGCAGGGGTCGACGTCGGCGTAGCCTTGGCGGCCGCCTTCTCGCGCGCCGACGGCTTGCCACGCGGGCTCGCTTCGGCCGGTGTCACGTCCGCAGCCTTGTGCTCGACGGCCGGCTGATCGGCGGCCTTCTCAGCCGCCGGCTTGTCCGTCACGCTCTTCTCGGAGATGCCTTTCGCCTTGACGCCGGGCGCCGGGAGATTGGCGACATCGGCGGGCTTGCCGTTCTTGCCGGCCTCGGCAGGAGCCACAACGGCCGCAGGGGTATCAGCCGCCGGCTTGGCGTTGATGTAGTGGTTAACGATGTACGCCCCGATGATCGTCGCGAGCACCGAGGGGAAAATATCCATTGAAATTTTAGCGAGGTATTTCAGCATTCCGGCCACTCCCCGCGCGATCTGATGCGGGAACTTTGGGGCATTGTAAGGGATCAACTGCGACGGATCGATGGCAAGTGGTAGGGTCGGATTTACGGCTTTAGCTCGATCTCAAGGAACACGATCTCGGTTGAGGTTTCGTTAAGTACGTCATGTTGGACGCCCGCCTTGCGGAAATAGGATTTCCCGGCCGCAAGCTGCGCCTTGGACCGCTCGCCGCCGGGGGCCACGATGGTCATCTCCCCCGCCACGACGGGAACAATCACGTAGTCCATGCCGTGGGTGGTGATGCCCCGTGGCGCTGCCCGGACCGAGGCGCCACTCGGTCACCCGCACCTCCTCGTTATCGACCTGAACCTCGGATCTGGCGGCAAGCATCGGGAACTCTCCTGGGGCGCGACCCGGACCCTGTAGGGCCGCGGACGCGCAAAGTGGGTCAGGGCACGAAAACCATGAACACGTAGACGGCAAATACCACCATATGGACCAGCCCGAACAGGACGTTTGTTCTGCCCGTGCCGAAGGTCAGCATGCTCAGGAAGAAGGTCAGGAGCAAAAGCACGCTGCCCTGGGCGCTGAGGCCGAGTTCGAGCTCCTTGTCGAGCGCGTAGGTGGCGACGCCGACGGCCGGGATCGTCAGCCCGATGGTGGCGAGCGACGAGCCGAGCGCGAGGTTGATGCTCTTCTGCAGGTCGTTCTTGCGGGCCGCAGCTACGGCCGCAACGCCTTCCGGCATCAGGATCAGGAGCGCGACCAGAAGGCCGGCATAGGCCGGAGGCGCGCCGATCTTGACCGCAACGGCATCGACCACCAGCGAGAACTTCTTGGCGAGCAGCACCACCGCCAGCAGCGCAATCAGCAGCAGCACGACGCTGAGCACGAACATCCCGCCCGGCAGGTGCAGCTCTCCGCTGTCCCCGTCCGCCCGTTCATGGACGAAGTAATCCTTGTGCAGGACCGTCTGGGTGTAGAGAAATACCCCGTACAGCGCGAGCGTGACCACGTCGACGAAACCGAGTTGCGCTGCCGAATAGACCGGCCCGGGCGTGCTGGTCGTGTAGTTCGGCATGATCAGCGTGATGGTCGCCAGCGCGAACAGGACGCTGAGATAGACGTTGGCGCCGGAGAGCTGAAAACCCTGCTCGCGATAGCGCAGGCCGCCGATGAAGATGCAGAGCCCGACGAGGCCATTGCAGACGATCATGACCACGGCGAACACCGTGTCGCGCGCCAGTTCCGGCGCGGGCTTGTCACCCAGCATGATCGTGGTGATCAGCGCCACCTCGATGATGGTCACCGAGAGCGTCAGCACCAGCGTGCCGTAGGGCTCGCCGACCCGTTCGGCGATCACTTCGGCATGATGAACCGCAGCGAACACCGTGCCGAACAGGATGACGAGCAGCACGGTCGCGAAGACGAGCCCGCTCAGCGAGAGCGTGAACACGTAGTTCGTCGCGCTGACGGCTGCGAACAACAGCACGGCCAGCGCCGGAAAGATCCAGGCCGACCGGGGCATCGGATTATGCGCGCTCATCCACCGGCTCCAATCGTTTCAGCCGAGCAGTAGCAAATCGGCCGGCAGATTCAATGCCAGCGCAGGATCGGCGCGACCGGCAGCAAGGTCAGCAGCAGGAACAGCGGGATCAGCACGGCACCGGCCCGCAGGAGATAACCGAAGAAGCTCGGCATCTCGATGCCGTTCTCGCTGGCGATGCTGCTCACCATGAAGTTCGGCGCGTTGCCGATATAGGTCAGCGCTCCCATGTAGACCGCTCCCATCGAGATGGAAGCGAGCGTGCCCGACATCTCGTGCATCAGCGTTTGGGCATCGCCGCCGGCGAGCTGGAAAAACAACAGATAGGTCGGCGCATTGTCGAGGAACGCCGACATCAATCCGGTAAACCAGAAATAGGCGACCTCGCGCGGCGTGCCGTCCGGTGCCGTCACGGCTGCCAATAGCCCCGCGAAGGCGCCGTGGTGACCGGCGTTGAGCATGGCAATGACCGGAATGATGGCGACGAAGATGCCCGCGAACAGCTTTGCGACCTCGCGGATCGGCTCCCAGGTGAAGCCGTTGGCCAGCCTGTGCTCGTCCGGCGTCAGCCACACTGACAGCGCCGCAATGGCCAGCAGCGCCAAATTGCGCGCGATATCCTCCAGCTCGAGCTTCGTTCCGAGAACATCGAAGGCAATGCCGGGCTTCCACATCGCCGACATCAGCAGGCTCGCGACGATGGCAGCTATCAGCGCGAGATTGACGAGGCCGCGGATGCGGACCGGCTTGGCGGGGCCGGCCTCCCCGAGCAAAGGCTCGCTGCGGAAGCGCCAGACGTCGATGGCGGCGAAGATCGCGAGCAGCAATCCGGCCACGAGCGCGGTCTGCAGCCAGATGGTCCGTGTGGTCCAGAAGAAGTCGATGCCGTGCAGGAAGCCGACGAACAGCGGAGGATCGCCGAGCGGGCTCAACGCGCCGCCGACATTGGCAACCAGGATGATGAAGAAGACGATGACATGGGCGTTGTGGCGCCGCGGCCGGTTGGCTCGGATCAGTGGACGAATCAGGATCATCGCGGCCCCCGTGGTGCCGACGATGCTCGCACCCAGCGTGCCGAGCGCGAGGATGCCAACATTGGTCGCCGGCGTGGCCTTGATGTCGCCGGTAATGAGAATGCCGCCGGCCACGACATAGAGCGAGAACAGCAGCACGATGAAGCCGAGATATTCGGCGAGCATGGCGTGAACGAGCGCCGCCAGCGTCGCCATGCTGCCGGCAAAGATCACGAGCGCGACGAGCGCCGCCAGCGACCAGGCAGCGGCGATCTTGCCGTAATGATGGTGCCAGATCTTCGGAAGCAACAGCGGCCCCAGCGCGATCGACAGCAACAGGCCGGCAAAGGGCAGCGCATAGGGCCAGCGCATCGCCGCACCATCGAGCCCGGTTGCGGCCCATGCCTGCTGCGGCAACAAGGTGAGGATGGCGACGAGGCAGACGCCCCGGAGCCGCATGACAGGTCGTTTAATATCCAATGAAGCGCCTTGCCGTTTCGACCGCACCGAAACTATCGAGATTGTCATGTCCGCCGCCCGCAAAGCGAACGAACTGCTTCGGTTCATGCGCGAGCGCGAACAGACGCTCCCCGAACAGGATCGAAATGGCAAGATCATTGGTGCCATGCATCACCAACAGCGGCACCGTGACGCGTGCGATCCGTTCGTCGGAGCGAAACTGGTCGCGCATGAGAAGGCGCACCGGCACGTACCGGAATGCCAATGCGGCAATGTCGGCCGTCGAGGTGTACGGCGCCTCCAGGACCAATTTGCCGATGGCGTGTTCGGTGGCGAGCCCGACCGCCACGCCCGTCCCGAGCGAAAAGCCCCAGGCGACGATTCGTTCCGCCTCGTAGCGGGTGGTGGTGAAGGCGTAGGCAGCGGCGGCATCGCGCAGCAAGCCCTGCTCGCTCGGCGCGCCGCTCGAGCCGGCATAGCCGCGATAGGACAGCGCGACGAGGCCGGTGCCGTCAGCAATCATCGCCTTGAAGCGGCTGACACGACCGGCAAGAAAGTCGCCATTGCCCGGGAAGTACAGGATCACGGGACGGCCGGCCCTTGCCGGCACGTGCCAGGCGATGACCTTCTCGCCGTCCGATGTGGGTCAGGACGTGCTCCTCCGCCTCGGGACAATCCGCCGCATCAGGAGAGGTCCGCCTGGCAGTCGGTATGGGGAACAGCATCTCGCGCTGCCGGACATACAGCACGACGAGCCCGGCGAGATAAACGGTCGCGAGCAGGACGATGGTCCATTTGGCGATGGTGATCATTGCGCGGCCGGCCCCGGTTTGAACTCAGGACTTGCGACGGCTCCGCAGCAATTTCATGACGTCAGGCCGAAGGCTTGCCGGTACGTCGCGACAGCCGCACGCCGCCTTGTGGGCGGCGTGCCATTTGAGGCGCTGCTCGCGCGTCGCCTTGGGCGGCATGCGATGGGACCGGTGCCACTCCTTGTTCAGGGCCACGGTCCGCTTCTTCCGCGCGCTACATCGCCTTGACGATGTTCTCGGTGACCTTCTTGGCGTCGCCGAGCAGCATCATGGTGTTGTCGCGATAGAACAGCGGATTGTCGATACCGGCATAACCGGAGGCGAGCGAGCGCTTGATGAACATCACCGTGCCGGCCTTCCAGACCTGCAGCACGGGCATGCCGTAGATCGGCGAGGTCTTGTCCTCTTCGGCCGCGGGGTTGGTGACGTCGTTGGCGCCGATCACGAAGGCGATGTCGGCCTGCGCGAATTCGGAGTTGATATCCTCGAGCTCGAACACCTCGT
Organism: Bradyrhizobium sp. UNPA324; assembly: GCF_006658635.1. Classification (NCBI taxonomy): domain Bacteria; kingdom Pseudomonadati; phylum Pseudomonadota; class Alphaproteobacteria; order Hyphomicrobiales; family Nitrobacteraceae; genus Bradyrhizobium; species Bradyrhizobium sp. UNPA324. The sequence goes on along the minus strand of NZ_LFJD01000004.1, from coordinate 6,687,263 downwards.
CATAGGGCACGTTGGCCTCCGCCAGCAGCACGTTCATGTGGCCGGGCATACGGCCTGCCACCGGGTGAATGGCGTATTTCACCTCGACGCCTTCCTTCTTCAGGATGTCGCCCATCTCGCGCAGCGCGTGCTGGGCCTGCGCCACCGCCATGCCGTAGCCGGGCACGATGATGACCTTCTGCGCGTTCTTCATGATGAAGGCGGCATCGTCGGCCGAGCCGAGCTTGGCGGGCTTCTGCTCGCCCGTACCGCCGCCGGCCGCGGCGGTCTCGCCGCCAAAACCGCCGAGGATGACCGAGATGAAGGATCGGTTCATCGCATGGCACATGATGTAGGACAGGATCGCGCCCGAGGAGCCGACCAGCGCGCCGGTGATGATCAGCGCGGAATTGCCGAGCGTGAAGCCGATGCCGGCCGCGGCCCAGCCGGAGTAGGAGTTCAACATCGAGATCACGACCGGCATGTCGGCGCCGCCGATCGGGATGATCATGAGCACGCCGAGCGCCAGCGCCAGGATGGTGATCATCCAGAAGTCGAACGCGCTGCCGGTCAGCACGAGGCCGACGATGAAGAACACCAGCGCCGCGGCGAGCGCTATGTTGATGACGTGGCGGAACGGCAGAATGATCGGCGCACCGCTCATCCGCGCGGACAGCTTCAGGAACGCGATCACCGAGCCGGTGAAGGTCAGCGCGCCGATGGCGACGCCGAGCGACATCTCGACCAGGCTCTGCGGATGGATGTTGCCGGGAGTGCCGATGTCGAAGGCCTCGGGCGCATAGAACGCGCCCGCGGCAACGAGCACCGCGGCCATGCCGACCAGCGAGTGGAAGGCCGCGACCAGTTCCGGCATCGAGGTCATCGGCACGCGGCGGGCGATCACCGCGCCGATGCTGCCGCCGATGGCGACTGCGAGGATGACCAGCAGCCAGGCCAGGCCGTCGGCCGGCGGATGGCTTGCCAGCGTGGTGGCGACCGCGATCGCCATGCCGATCATGCCGAACAGATTGCCCTGGCGCGACGAAGCCGGGCTCGACAGCCCGCGCAGCGACAGGATGAACAGCACCCCCGCCACGAGATACAAGAATGCAGAGAGATTGGCGCTCATCTCAGGTCCCCATTAATCCTTCAGCCCGAGGTGGCCGCTCACTTCGACTTCTTCTTGTACATCGCCAGCATGCGCTGGGTGACAAGGAAGCCGCCAAATATGTTTACGCAGGCGAAGATGAGCGCGACGAAGCCGAAGCCGCGGGCCCATCCCGAGCCGCTCGAAACCATGCCGACGCCGACCGCGAGCAGCGCGCCGACCACGATCACCGAGGAGATCGCGTTGGTCACGCTCATCAGGGGCGTATGCAGCGCCGGGGTCACCGACCACACCACGAAATAGCCGACGAAGACGGCGAGGACGAAAATCGACAGCCGGAAGATGAAGGGGTCGACGACCTGTGCAGCATGCTCCATGGCGGGTCTCCTTAAACCTTCGGCTGGAAGTTCGGGTGGATGACGGCGCCGTCTTTCGTGAGCGCGGTGGCCTTGACCAGCTCGTCGTCCCAGTTGACGGCGAGCTTCTTCTCTTTCTTGTCGACCATGGTCTCGATGAAGGAGAACAGGTTGCGCGCGTAGAGGCTGGAGGCCGAGGCCGCAACGCGGCCCGCGACGTTGGTGTAGCCGACGATCTTGATGCCATCGAGGTCGACGACCTCGCCCGGCTTCGCGCCCTCGACATTGCCGCCGCGCTCGACGGCGAGATCGACCAGCACCGAGCCCGGCTTCATCGACTTGACCATCTCGGCACTGACCAGCTTCGGCGCCGGCCGGCCCGGGATCAGCGCGGTGGTGATCACGATGTCCTGCTTCTTGATGTGCTCGGCGGTGAGCGCGGCCTGCTTGGCCTGATATTCCCTCGACATTTCCTTGGCGTAGCCGCCGGCGGTCTGCGCGTTCTTGAACTCCTCGTCCTCGACGGCAAGGAACTTCGCGCCGAGCGATTCGACCTGCTCTTTCGTGGCGGGACGCACGTCGGTCGCGGTCACGACGGCGCCGAGACGGCGCGCGGTCGCGATGGCCTGGAGGCCGGCGACGCCGACGCCCATCACGAACACCTTGGCCGCAGGCACGGTGCCGGCCGCGGTCATCATCATCGGGAAGGCGCGGCCGAAGGCCTCGGCACCCTCGATCACGGCGCGGTAACCGGCAAGGTTTGCCTGCGAGGACAGCACGTCCATCACCTGCGCGCGGGTGATGCGCGGCATCAACTCCATCGCGAAGGCGGAGACGCCGGCATCGGCGATCGTCTTCAGCGCGGCCTCGTTGCCATAGGGATCCATGATGGCGATCACGAGCGCACCGCGCTTGTACTGCGCGAGCTCCGAGGCTTCGGGACGCTTCACCTTGATGATGATGTCGGCATCTTTCAGCGCGTCGGCGCTGACGGTGGCACCCACCGCAGTGAATTCGGAATCCGGCAGGCCCGATTTGAGGCCGGCGCCCGGCTCGACGGCGATCTCGGCGCCCAGCGCCTTGAACTTCTTCACCGTATCAGGCGAAGCGGCGACGCGCGGCTCCGACGGATCGATTTCCTTGGCAACGGCGATCTTCATAGGTCCTCCGGCGGCGCGGGACAGCGCGCGCGCAAACTTGAGCGTTACTCCCGCGGCGTTCGATACCGGTTTTAGCACCGGCTTGGATGCAAATATTCTGGGCAGCTGCTGCCGCTGGCGTGTGCAGCTGCCGATCGATCAGGTCAGGAAGATCGCCATCAGGATCACGATGAGCGCGACCGAGGCCGTGCCGTACTTCACCAGCTTGATGAAGCCCTCGTAGGTCTGCTCGTGGGCAACGTAGTCGTTGCCATCGGCGGTGCTGTACGCCACTTCGCTATGATCAGCCATGGAATGTCCCCAGTCGAAAGTTCAATTCTTAGGCTGGGATACCGCAAAGTTTCGGGCAGGGCAACGGCAGGCAGGCGCGGTTTTCCTGCAAATCAGGTCATTTGGAATTCCAATTGCCGGGAATTCGCACAGGCCGGTCGGCACCCGCTGGGCGGCGGCCCCGGGGTGCGACGAGCCGAAGGCCTATCAGCGCAGGCCGAGCGCGCGGCGGACTGCCCTGATGGGCTCCAGCTTGCTGTCGCTGAAGTTTCGTTTCGCGCAACGTTCTCCAGGAACGTTGACCACGATCGCGTCAGCGCCAGCGCCCTCGGCGAGGAAGCCATGCGTCATATGAAAGCCAAGCGCACGATAGACCTCGAACTGCTCCTCCGAGAAGAACTGGTCACCCGTGGTTTCGTGCGGGAAGGTGTCATTGCGGCGCGCGTAGTCGCGGATGTAGTCGTTTTCGTCTCCGGTCAAGGACGATTTGACGTAGACGAGATAACCGTTTTCCCCCGCGCCGTAGTCGATGGTGCCGACGGCGACGTGCGGCCCGCCCGCCGAGCGCAGGGCTGAGCTCGAGGTTTTGGCTGCATTGCACTTCATCCACTCGAGGGTGGTGTTGCGGATGGGCGTCCAGGGCAGGTCGATGATAATTCCGAGATCGATACGCGCATAGCGCTGCAGCGTCACCAACGACGAAAAATTCATCGGCGCATCAGCCTCAGCGTCAACGGCGATGATCACCTTGCAGCGTCGCCGCAACAACTCGTAGACGCCCAGATTCTCGATGTGCCCGCCGTCAGTCAGATAAACCGCATCAGCATTCTCGTAGAGCCGACCCGAGATTTCGGACCATAGAAACAGAGGGATCGAGTGGTGCTGCGGCTTGTCCTTGGTCGAGACCCAGCGCGGATTCTTCAGCCAGTATCCCAGGCGCACGTTGAGCAAGGCCAACGTCGGGGTCAGCGAGCGGATCGAACCCGACCCCATGTTCGAGGAGGCAGCGGCTCCCGAGATCGCCATCGCGGTTGCCAGATCGAGGTCCGGCACGACCTTCTCGAGCGCTCGTGTATTGGCATAACCGGTCGCCTCGCTGCCGACGTGCAGCGGCGAGAACATGAAGAAGTCGGCATTGCGTCCCCTCCGGTTGGCGAAGTCGGATCCCTGGATGTTCAGGGCGGCGTTGATGATGTGATACGGGGAGGCCAGGCTGCATTTTTTCGATGTCGTGATCGTCATCGCTCCCGCTCGATCCACCCCGTAGACGATCTCATGAAGCAGACCGCTCAGCTTCTCGTCGTCGAGTGGAAGAAAGTCCCTCCCCTGATCGAGGCTCGGCTCGTTCCGCGACGGCTCGCCATCGGCGTAATAGAGCGGGTTGAACAAGAAGGCTTTGCTGAGGCGATCGCGATAGAGCCGGTGTAGCGAATTGGCGTTCGGCCCAAGAACCCACGACAGGCCGAACAGGATCGAACCGGACAGCAAGTAGAATAGCGCCATCCGCAAATTGACGCTGTTGCCAAACTGGTACGTCGACCACTTGAATGCGTCGGGGGACTGCAGTGAGGCAATCGAAAACAGCCATGCGGGGATATGCGTAATCGGTCCCACCGGCTTCGCGACGGCTGGCTTCTTTTCGCCGTTGCTGATCTCGGCGGAGAATTTACGCGCCGCCGAGTCGAATTGAACATTGCCCTTGACGTCGAGACTGGCGGACGGGAGCGCGGGCTGCACACCTACCGGCCCCCATTCCTCGATCATGGGATATTGACGATAGACGGCGTCGAGGGTCTTGTCGTTCGCGATGCCCCAATAGCAGAGATAGAGATATCCGACCCAGATCAGCAGCGGGAGTGCCAGTCCCGCGACAAGCACGGCGGCTTTCGCCACATGGGCGAGCAGGCGTGAGCCCAGGTCCGAGGCGCCGGCGCCCTTCAGCAGGTCGGCGAATTGCTGCCGGAACACCGTAACGGCCGCGGCAACCGGCGCAGTGATGGCCGCGAGCGACTGGACCCATTTGATTGCAACGCCCGCAACGATGGCGCCGGACTGAGCCGTACTGGCTTCCGCAACTTCGAACATCTGAGCGATCATGAAGGGCTGGAATTCGAAGAAGCAGATGGCGGCAAGCAGAACGAGATAGGTCGCGCCGGCAGTCGACGGATAGCCGCGGAATTCACCCCCCTTGGTCGGCGAAACCGATCGCAGCACGGCCCAGCCGAAGAAAAGCACGAGGCCGAGCAGGACGGCCGCAAGCGAAAGGCCGAAGTGATCGACGTTCAGGCAGCTGGCGATCGCGCAGATGAGTCCCATCGCAAACGCAAGACCAGCAAGGTAGCGAAACAGCTCGCGCCGCCCGGCTTTGAAGAGGCGTCCGACCAACAAAAGCAGCAAGGCGGCAACGAGCCCGACGAGAAAATAGGCGGGCATCAATCCCAGGCTGGAGAGCGGACCGAGGCTCTGGCTGTCGTCGACGCTTAGCCCGAAGAAATTTGTCGTATAAAGCGATGAGCGTGCGGCGTTGGACAGGATCGTGATCACAGCAACGAGCAGCACGACGGGCAAAGTCAGGCTCAGATTGGCGACGAGCCCGCGCACGACGATTGCAACGCCGGTGAGCAAGTCGCGTGCGCCGGCCGGAACGAGGTAGTTCGAGTAGTTTCGAATATGGCCGACGGCAGGCGTATCGCTGATCTCGTTGGCGTTCTGGGCTCCGGGTGACGGCCCGCTTCCGAAGACGAAATTTTGCGCGCGTGCCATGCTCGCGGTGAACGAGCAGCCGGTGTACCCGCCGCCCGAGACGGTCGAGAGATAGTCGATGTGCTTGACGAGTCCGTGGTGATTGAGGGCCTGCAAGACGCCGAGGCAGACTGCGGAAGATCGAATTCCACCGCCCGAGAAGGCAAGGCCAACCGTCTCGACGGCCTTTTCGTCGCCGGGATAGGAGACAGGTTCAATGCCTTCGGCGCGCCGCCGGTTGTTGATGGCTGCGAGCTCGCGCTTCACGATCTTCCGGTGCTGACACCCCCACGACTGCTGTTGTTCGACCGCCCTTGGGGGCTCTGTCTTTGGGTCCCGAGCACCGGTCCTGGCCATGTTCGCCTCCCTGGCCGAGCATCCCCACGACGATGAACAACAATCACAGATGTATTTCGAGCCGGAATGCTCCTCCAACGATTAGTCTGCCCCGGCGTGCAAACGTTCAAATGTTCAGGGCAGGTTCCATACAACTTGGCAGGCAGGTCAGCGGGCCGGGCTTGTGCGCTGCGGCACCGAAATGCACCTAGCCCTGTCAGCCCATCGCCTCCAGCTCGTCGATCATCCCGGCGATGACCGACAGGCCGCCGTCCCAGAATTTGGGATCCTTGGCATCGAGCCCGAACGGTCGCAGCAGCTCGGAATAATGCTTGGTGCCGCCGGCCGCGAGCATGTCGAGATAGCGCTCGGCAAAACCCTCGGCCGCGTTCTCGTAGACGGCATAAAGCGAGTTCACGAGGCAATCGCCGAAGGCATAGGCGTAAACGTAGAACGGCGAGTGGATGAAGTGCGGGATGTACATCCAGTAGTTCTCGTAGCCCGCTTTGATCTCGATCGCCGACCCGAGGCTCTCGCCCTGCACCGACAGCCAGATCTCGCCGAGCCGCGTCGCGGTGAGCTCGCCATTCTTGCGTTCGGTGTGGACTGCACGTTCGAAGGAATAGAACGCGATCTGCCGCACCACGGTGTTGATCATGTCCTCGACCTTGCCGGCCAGCAGCGCCTGGCGCTGCTTGGCGCTCTTGGTCTGCGCCAGCAGCCGCCGGAAGGTCAGCATCTCGCCGAACACGCTTGCGGTCTCCGCCAGCGTCAGCGGCGTCGGCGCCATAAGCGCGCCGTTCTTCGCCGCCAACACCTGATGCACGCCATGGCCGAGCTCGTGGGCGAGCGTCATCACGTCGCGCGGCTTGCCCTGATAGTTCATGAGCACATAGGGGTGCGCGGACGGCGTGGTCGGATGCGAGAACGCACCCGGCGCCTTGCCCGGCCGCACCGGCGCGTCGATCCAGCGATCGGTGAAGAAGCGCTCGGCGATGTCGGCCATTTTTGGCGAGAAGCCGCGATAGGCCGTCAGCACCATGCTTCGCGCTTCCGGCCAGCCGATGACGTCGGTCGCGGCAAACGGCAGCGGCGCGTTGCGGTCCCAATAGGCCAGCCGCTTTTTGCCGAACCACTTCGCCTTCAGCGCATAATAGCGATGCGACAATTTTGGATAGGCCGCGCGCACGGAGGCCACCAGCGCATCCACCACCTCGCGCTCGACCCGGTTGTTGAGGTGCCGGGAATCCGCGACGTCCTGGAAGCCGCGCCAGCGGTCGGAGATGTCCTTGTCCTTGGCGAGCGTGTTGGTGATCAGCGCAAAGGTGCGCTCATTGGCCTTGAAGGTTTTTGCCAGCGCCTCGGCCGCGCTCTTGCGCTTTGAGCCATCGCGGTCCTGCAGCAGGTTGAGCGTCGGCTCGATCGCAAGCTCCTTGGACCCGACCTTGAAACGCAGGCCGGAGATGGTCTGGTCGAACAGCCGGTTGAAGGCGGAATAGCCGGTCTGCGCTTTCTCCAGGAAAAGCTGCTCGAGCTTGTCGTCGAGCTGATACGGCTTCTCCTTGCGCAGATCCTCGATCCACGGGCGGTAGTACGCGAGCTCGGGGGCTTGCATCGCGCGGTTCAAAATATCGTCATCGACGCGATTGAGCTCGAGCGCAAAGAACAGAAGATGCGTCGACGCGGCCGTCAATCGCTCCGAGACATCGCCGTAAAACTTTGAAATCGCAGGGTCCACGCTGTCGCCGGCGTGGACAAGCCCGGCATAGGAGCCGAGGCGGCCGGCGAGATCGTCGATCGCCTCATAGCGTCGCACCGCCTCCGCGAGCCATTTTCCGCCATCTTCGTTTGCTGTCCCTGTTGCCAGCTTGCCCTTGTAGTCTGTCTCGAACGCGACGCAGTCGGCATCCATCTTTTCGAGATCGCGCGCCACCTGCGGCGCATCGATCCCGGAATAGAGATCGGTGAGGTTCCACTCCGGAAGCTTACCGGTCTTGCTCGCGGGCTTTGCGAGTGAGGTCTTGGAGGGCTTTGTCTTGGCTGCGGATTTCTTGACGGCAGATGTCTTGACGGCGGATGTCTTGGCGGCAGGCTTGCGGAGAGCGGGCTTCTTGAGGGCAGACTTCTTGAGAGCAGGCTTGTTCAGAGCAGACTTGGAGCGCGAATTCATTGTGTGGGAAACCTGTGTTCAACAATCGCGGCGGCGGGCTGGGGCATCAAGGTTTAAGAGTGCGTTAATCGGCTTCGGCCAGAGTGCCCCGATTCGAGACAGATAGTAGTAGCGTGCGGGGAACACCATGGCTGCCAGTATTTTGATCGCCGACGACGACGCCGTAGCCCGCCGGCTGGTCGAGAACATGGTGCAGAAATGCGGCTATGAAACGGTCGTCGTGGATTCCGGCGACGCCGCGATCGCCGCCCTCACCGCTCCCGATGCTCCGGCCATCGACGGTGTCATCCTCGATCTCGTGATGCCCGGCCTCGACGGCATGGGTGTACTGGCCAAAATGCGCGAAGCGGGCCTCAGCGTCCCCGTCATCGTGCAGACCGCCCATGGCGGCATCGACAACGTGATCTCGGCGATGCGCGCAGGTGCGGCCGATTTCGTGGTCAAGCCGGTGGGCCTCGAGCGACTTCAGGTCTCACTGCGCAATGCTCTCAACGCCTCCGCGCTCAAGGGCGAATTGCAGCGCATCCGTCACAGCCGCGAGGGCCGGCTGACCTTCTCCGACATCATCACGCGCGCCGAGGCGATGGCGGGCGTCATGCGCGCCGCCCAGAAGGCAGCGAACTCCGCGATTCCGGTTCTGATCGAAGGTGAGTCGGGCGTCGGCAAGGAGATGTTCGCGCGCGCCATCCATGGCAGCGGCGAGCGCAAGGCAAAGCCGTTCGTCGCCGTCAATTGCGGTGCGATCCCCGACAACCTCGTCGAATCCATTCTGTTCGGCCACGAAAAGGGTGCTTTCACCGGCGCCACCGAACGGCACATGGGCAAGTTCGTCGAGGCCCATGGCGGGACGCTGTTTCTGGATGAGGTCAGCGAGCTGCCGCTGACTGCGCAGGTCAAGCTGCTTCGCGCGCTCCAGGAAGGCGCCGTCGAGGCGGTCGGCGGCCGCAAGCCCGTCAAGGTCGACGTCCGTATCGTCTCGGCAACCAATCGCCGGCTGCTGGAGCGGGTGAAACAGGGTCACTTCCGCGAGGATCTGTTCTACCGCCTGCACGTGCTGCCGCTGACGATTCCCTCGCTCCGGGCTCGGCGCGAGGACATCCCGCGTCTGCTCCGACATTTCCTGGCGCGCTTTGCCGCCGAGGAGAACCGCCAGATCACCGGCATCAGCGGCGAGGCCATGGCGCATCTCGCCCAGCTCGACTGGCCCGGCAACATCCGCCAGCTCGAGAACGCGGTCTACCGTGCAGTGGTGATGAGCGAGGGCGACCAGCTCGGCCTCAGTGATTTCCCTCTGCTCGCCTCGCAACAGTACTCCGGCGCGGAGATTCCGACGGCCCCGCTGATGCTCGAGCCGGCGGCGACCCCTTCGGTCGTGTCAGGTAACGAAATACCGATCGCGCCGCTCCCGGCCGTTGGAACTCTCGCCATGCTGACCCCGACCGGCGATGTCCGCGCACTCGAGGACATGGAGAACGAGATCATCCGATTCGCGATCTCGCATTATCGCGGCCAGATGTCCGAGGTGGCCCGCCGCCTCAAAATCGGCCGGTCCACGCTCTACCGCAAACTCGACGAGGCCGGGGTTCCCGGACATGGCGGGAAAAGCGGCGAGGAGACGCACTGAGCTTGATGCGAACGGAGGTTCGCGGGGCGATGCAAGACCGGCTGTAAGCCGTTCGCATGACGACAGAATTTGGTTGCGTCTTGAACCGTGACTTGGAAGTGACAGACATAGGGAAAAGCGCGTGGGGCCAGCGCACAATCCGTTGCCAACAGGCTCCCTTGAAGTCAGTTTGGCGTGAATTGTTCCGGTTGGCGCTGGCTGCAAAACCGGGGCCTGTATATCGTCTGCGTAGGAATCGTTGCGTGCAGGCGTGCAACTTTCGAGAGGCCGGCGCGATTTAGCCGAAGCTCAATTGGCGATAACGAAGCTGTTCCATGGGGGACAGTTCACCCGAGGGGTGCGACACAATGCGTGACTGTTTGAACCACCGTGCGGGTTTCGACCGTGTCTTGATGACGGTCGCGGCAACCTTCCTCACGGTGTCGGCCAGCTCAGCTCTGGCGCAGGATCAGGCGCGCAGCAGCGCTGCCGAGCTCGCGATCGAAGCTGCGATCCCGCGCCCCGAGCCGGCCAACGTCCCGCCCCCGACAGCAGCCGACATCAAGCTCGACACCACCGCCACCGTTCAGGACTCCGCCAAGGAGCCGGCAAAGGAGCCTGTGAAGGCTGACGTCGCCCCCACCCCGGACAAGGTCGAGGCCAAGCCTTCCGACGTCGCCACGACACCCGCCACCGAGGCGCCGAAGAGCGAGACCGCCAAAACTGAGCCAGAGAAAACCGAGCCGGCCAAGGCCGACACAGCGACGGCAACGCCGGCTGCGCCCGCGGCACCCGCTGCGGCTCCGGCCGCCGAGCCGGTGAAGGCTGCGAGCAACGTTCCCGCCGCCGACCAGCCAGTCGCCGACAAGCTCAAGGACATTATCGGCGCCAAGACGTCCCGCCATTTCGACCGCAAGAACGAGCGCGCGGCGATCGAGAAGTTTTATGGCGCACGCGACTTCGCGCCGGTTTGGACGCAAGGCGGTAGCCTGACCGCTGCGGCCAAGGGCGTGATCGCGCGGCTGAAGGACGCCGCTTCCGACGGCCTCAATCCCGCTGACTATCCAGTGCCGGATTTCGCCGGCGCCACCACGCCCGATGCGCTGGCCGATGCCGAGCTCAAGCTCACCGCCAGCATGTTCGACTATGCGCGCCATGCCCAGAGCGGCCGCATGCATTGGTCGCAGGTCAGCGCCGACATCCTCTATCCCGAGCACCCGGTCGATCCGAACGAGGTGCTCGCCAAGGTCACGAGCGCAACTGACGCCTCCACCGCGCTCGACAGCTACAACCCGCCGCAAAAGCTCTACAAGGAGCTGAAGGCCAAGCTCGCGGAGCTTCGCGGTCAGGGCAACGGCCCGGTGATCGAGATCGCCGACGGTCCGGCGCTGAAATACACCCCGGCCGGCAAGAAGCAGGCTGAGATCGTCGTGGAAGATCCGCGCGTGCCGCAGCTGCGCGCCAAGCTCGGCCTCGCCGAGAACGCCAGCGACACCCGCTATGACGCCGCGCTCGCCGAAGCCGTGCGCAAATTCCAGAGCGGCGCCGAGATGAAGGCGACCGGCATCCTCGACGACAAGACGGTCAAGGCGCTCAACACCCCGAAGCGCGACAAGCAGATCGACGTGGTGCTGGTCAACATGGAGCGCTGGCGCTGGCTGCCGCGCGACCTCGGCGCGCCATCGCTGGGCGATGCCTATGTGATCCTCAACATTCCCGACTATACGCTGAAGGTGATGCAGCGCGGGCAGCAGGTCTGGACCACCCGCGTCGTCACCGGCAAGCCGGGCACGCATGCGACCCCGCTGCTGACCGAGACGATGAAGTACATTACGGTCAATCCGACCTGGAACGTGCCGCCGTCGATCGTCTACAACGAGTACCTGCCGGCGCTTCAGCAGGACCCGACCGTGCTCCAGCGCATGGGCCTCAAGCTCGAGCAGAACCGCGACGGCTCGGTGCATATCTCGCAGCCGCCCGGTGAAGCCAACGCGCTCGGCCGCATCCGCTTCAACTTCCCGAACAAGTTCCTGGTCTATCAGCATGACACGCCGGACAAGAACCTGTTCGCCAGGGAAGATCGCGCCTTCAGCCATGGCTGCATGCGCGTGCAGAACCCCGATCAGTACGCCTCGGTGCTGCTCAACATCACCATGCCGAACGAGAAATACACGCCCGAGCGCGTGCGCAGCATGTATGGCAAGAGCGAGATCGACCTGAAATTCCCGACGCCGATCCCGGTCAACATCACCTATCAGACCGCGTTCGTGGACGATGCCGGCAAACTGCAATTCCGCAAGGACGTCTATGGCCGCGACGCGACCATGATCAACATCCTGAAGAACAATCGCGGCAAGGATCTCGAGGCCGTCGTGGCCCATTCGCAGCCGAGCTATTCGCGCCCGGCAACGACCCTGCCCTCAGGCGTGGCGGTGGCCAACAATGGCGGCGGCTTCGGCTCGTCCGGCCCGAACTTCTTCGAGCGGCTGTTCGGAGGCGGGGCCCCGACCCCGCCGCCGGCTCCGGTCGGCCGCCGGTCCCAGCGGGTGTTCACGCGTTAAGCCTCTCGCGGCCCCTGTTTTCCGAGTTCTGCAACGATATCAACGGCCCCGTCCCATGGATGGGGCCGTTTAACGTTAACCATTGTCGACCTGGATCCGGGCAGCGGGCGTTTTTTTGCCACACTCAACCGGTTAGGATCGTATTCTGACTTGGTTTGGGGGCGGGAAGGTCAACCTCGAATTAACCTTCTCGCTTTAAGAAAGCGTTCATCCTCTTCGCGCTGCTAACGGGGTTGGCGGGAGAGTCCATTTGAACGCTCGTCGACTGGGTGGGCTCATACGTGCTGACTGGTCTCGCACGCCAATTCGTTGTGCTGTCGTTGTCCCATGCGGGAGTGAAGGCCGGTTCGCGGATCGGCCTCGCTGCCGTATTGCTGCTTGCGGGCGCAGGCTCGGTTCATAATGCCGCCGCGCTGAACGAGACCAAGACCCTCTCCTTCCACCACACCCATTCCGGCGAAGACCTCACCGTCACCTTCAAGCGCGACGGCCGCTACGATGAAGCGGCGCTGAAACAGCTCAACCATTTCCTGCGCGACTGGCGCACCCAGGACGAGACGGTCATGGACCGTCACTTGTTCGACATCCTCTGGGAAGTCTACCGCGACGTCGACGCGAAGCAGCCGATCCAGATCATCTCCTCCTACCGCTCCCCCGCCACCAACGCCATGCTCCGCCGCCGCTCCTCCGGGGTGGCGCGCTTCAGCCAGCACATGCTGGGACATGCGATGGACTTCTACATTCCAAGCGTGCCACTGGAGCAGATCCGCTTCGCCGGCTTGCGCCTGCAGCGCGGCGGCGTCGGCTTCTATCCGACCTCCGGCTCGCCCTTCGTGCATCTGGACACCGGCAGCATCCGGCACTGGCCGCGCATGACGCATGACCAGCTCGCCCGCGTCTTCCCGGACGGCAAGACGGTCCATCTGCCGACCGACGGCGTGCCGCTGAAGGGTTATGAGTTCGCCAAGGCCGAGATCGAGCGACGCGGCAGCGGCGACGATGCCGGCAGCAAACCAAACTTCTTTGCCGCGCTATTCAAGGGCAAGTCTGCAGCTCCGGCCGCCAGCGACGAGGACGACGAGGGCGCGCCCGCCCCGGCCGCGAAGCCGGCGGTACCGACCGTCGCCGCAGCAGCCAAGCCCGCCGAACTGGTGCCGACGCCCCGCGCCAAGCCGCAGATCGCCGCTGCGATCCAGCTCGCCTCAGCCGATGCGCAGCTGGTTGCGCCGCCCAAGCCGAAGCCCGCGCCGGTGGCAGACAAGCCCGCGGCGGGCAAATCGGTTGACGGCAAGCCGGAGACCCCGGCCGACATCATCAATGCCCGCGGCTTCTGGGATGACATCCCGGCCGCGCCGCAGCAGGCGACGCCGGCCCAAGTGGCCGCATTGAAGGCCCGCCAGGCCCTTGCCGCCGCCACCGATCCGCAGGCCACCGCGAGCGTGTCCAACTCGGCTCTTCAGGCGCTGGCCTTCGCGCCGGCCGCCTCGCCGGTTGACCGCGCCAATGTCGTCGCCGCCTCCGCGCCGATCCCCCGTTCTGCCCGCCCCGCATCGCGCAGCCTCGCTCAGGCGACCGAGATCAACTCGGTGGTCGGCAAGAGCACCGACGGCATGATCGCCACCGCGACCCGCCTCTCCGCCGCCAAGGGCGAGAGCGTCTGGCTCAAGATCGTGATGCTGTCGCCGAGCGCCAGCCGTGCGATGTCGGTCACGCTGATGGGCGAGCTCGATACGGCGGCGCTGCGCGGCTATTTCGTCAAGCCGAAAGCCGTGATCGCGATGGGTTTTGTCGACGACCCGATGCAGGGCCTGTCCTGTGACAGTTTCTCGGGCAGCGCCACCGCAAAACTCCAGACGACGTCGTTCGTCGTGCGGACTGCCGCGCTGCGCTGAGCGCTTGGACCCGGCAAAGCTCCCCTGCCTGTTGTTTCCTCCACGCATCGATCATGCCGGCAGACCAGCCTTGACGAGCCCGGCTTCGTGACGCTCGCGATCGATCGCGCGCTTGTAATGCAAGGTTGCAAGGTACGCGGCCACAGAGAATCCAGGTTCGCGCTTGGGAACCTCAGCGGCGTGAGCACCAGCCGCGACGGCATTGTTCATTTGCGCGAATATGGCTGCCAGGAACGCGTGATGAGTGTGATCGGGTCGCGTGATCCTTGAAAACGCCTCGGCAGCCTCGGCGTATCTTTCCGCGCAATAATACGCACGACCAAGATGGCTCCAGAACCGCTCGGGATGATGAGGATTGAGGCGCATCGCTTTCCTGATCCAGTCGATGCCCTCCTCCGGTAGGCCAAGCCAGGTCAGGAGCTCTCCCTGCTGCACGACGATAAGGTCATAGTTCGGGTTGAGAGCTAGCGCACGCTCCTGATGATAGGTGGCTTTTTCATAGTCGTGGCGCGTCAGATTGAGCGCGGCAAGGATCCGGTGCACATCCGCATCATTGTCGTCGAGTGCCAGCGCGATCTCGAGTTCGGAAGCCACCTGCTCAAAGGTTGCGTCACGGTCGGCACACCAGCCATAGATCCAGCACTGGCCGAGCACACATGCCTTCCAGGCGTGAGCGTGGGCGTAGTTCGGATCCATCGCGAGTGCCCGTTGGAGCAGGATCTGCGCCTGAGCATTGTCCTCGCGGGTCGAACGATGATGCAGCAGCTTTGCAGCCAGCACGCATTCGTAGGCCCGCATGTTCTCGGTCGGCTTGCGCTTGGTGCGGTCATGTGCTGCCGCTTCCACGCGGCCTGGCAACGTCGCGACGATTGCGCGGGTCATCTCATCCTGGATCGCGAAGATATCCTGGAGCTCGCGATCGTAACGTTCGGCCCAGATATGGCGATCAGTTTCGGCATCGATCAATTGCACGGTGACGCGAACGCGCCCCCCGGCTTTCCGCACGCTACCCTCGATGACGTAGTCGACGCCGAACTCCCGGCCGATGTCCTGGACCTTTACGGCCTTGCCCTTGTAGACGAAGGTTGAGTTTCGGGAGATCACGAGCAAGTCGTGGAAGCGCGAAAGCTCGGTGATGATGTCTTCCGTGAGACCGTCCGCGAAGAATTCCTGTTCCGGATCGCCGCTCATGTTGGCGAACGGCAACACTGCGATGGATGGCTTCTTCGAGCCAACGGTCGGCGCAACAGCCGTTGTCGCTTGGGGCAGGCTTGCAAGCCCCTCCGACAGCCGGACGCGGAAGACACGGATCGGGCGAGCGATGTTCTTGACAGTCTGCTCGCCGAGATCGTCGAATTGGACTCCGTCCAATCGTTCGCCCAGCTGGTCGCGCACCGCGCCTGAAACGCAGATTCCTCCAGGCTCGGCGAGCGCCTCCAGCCGCGCCGCGACGTTCACCCCGTCACCAAAAATGTCATCCTGATCGACGATGACGTCGCCAAGATTGATCCCAATACGGAATTGTATCCATCGCGCTGGCGGGACGTCGGCATTGCGCCGCGCCATACGGCGCTGAACCTCGGTGGCACATAGCACGGCGTCGACGACGCTGTGAAACTCGGCGAGCATGCCATCGCCGGTCGTCTTGATGATGACGCCGCGATTCTTACCAATGGCGGGATCGATCAGCTCGACCCGATGGGTCTTGAGGCGCGCAAGGGTACCCGCCTCGTCGACCTCCATAAGTCGGCTAAAGCCGACCATATCGGCAGCGAGGACCGCGGCGAGCCTTCGCTCTGGTCCCGGCACATCCATCGCTCGGTCCCTTCACCGAGCAGTCTAGCAGATGAAAAGATCTCGCCCAAGTCCAATGCGATGCAACGCCACCCGGGCGGGACGCCTCAGATCATCCCCAGCGCCTGCATGTAGGTCTCGAGAATCGTCTCGGCCTCGGCGCGCTCGTTCGGGTCCTGCTTGCGCAGGCGCACGATGGTGCGCAGCGCCTTGACATCGTAGCCGTTGCCCTTGCTCTCGGCATAGACGTCGCGGATGTCGTCGGAGATCGCCTTCTTCTCTTCCTCCAGCCGCTCAATGCGCTCGATGATGGATTTGAGCTGGTCCTTGGCAAATTTCGTCGCGGGCTCGTCGTCGCGGACGGCGGCGGAGGTGGCCATCTAGGTACTCCCAATGAAACTGGCAAAACGAGGTGACGCCGGCATCCTCACCGCGCGTGCTGGCTAGAACCCTTAGGGTTGGTGCCGATTGCGTTCAAGGCACCATCGTGCTCGTCCACAGCGCGCCCACACCTTCCTGCGGCAGAGCGAAGAAAGCTGTTGTGTGATGCGACTCAAGGCTTGCGCGAACTCAGTGCCCGTGGCCGTGGGGATGGACCTTCTTCATGGTCTCGAGCTGCTCGGGCGTGGCCGAGCCCTGGTATTTCGCTTTCCAGGTCTCATAGGGCATGCCGTAGACGGCCTCCCGGCTCTCATCCTTGCTCATGGCGACACCTTGAGCGTCGGCGGCTTCCTTGAGCCAGTTGGACAGGCAGTTGCGGCAGAAGCCCGCCAGATTCATCAGGTCGATGTTTTGGACATCCGTCCGCGTCTTCAGATGATCGACCAGGCGCCGGAAAGCGGCCGCCTCGAGCTCCGTTCTGGTTTTGTCGTCGATTGCCATAGCTGTATTCATCCCTTGGGCCCGACCCGATGGAGGTCACCCTTACGGGATCAGGTGGGCCCTGTCACAGATTTTGCCATATCCCGGCGCAAACCGGCCCGACGACGGAATTGCGCTCTCTTGGGGCGGTTCCCCGGCCCTACGCCAAATCGTCAATGATCTGGTATAGCTACCGCAACAATGATTGCCGAATCTCCCCTCCCCCCGCTTCGTCTGCTCGCCCGGTTGGTCCCGGTGCTGGTGATCGCCTGGCTGTGCCTTTGCGCCAGCCCGGCCTCCGCGGATTTCCGCCTCTGCAACAACACCTCGAGCCGGGTCGGCATTGCGCTCGGCTACAAGGACGCCGAGGGCTGGACCACCGAGGGCTGGTGGAACATCTCCTCCCGCTCCTGCGAGACCCTGCTGCGGGGAACGCTGGTCGCCCGTTACTATTACATCTACGCGATCGACTATGATCGCGGCGGCGAGTGGTCGGGGCAGGCCTTCATGTGCTCGCGCGACAAGGAGTTCACCATCCGCGGCACCGAGGATTGCCTCGCGCGCGGCTACGACCGGACCGGCTATTTCGAGGTCGACACCGGTGAGCAGCGGGCGTGGACGGTGCAGCTGACCGACGCCAACGAACAGCCGGCGCAGCAACGCGTACCTGGTCTACCCGGTCCGGTTGGCCCGGGCGGGGTTCCGGGTTTGCCCAATAGCCCGCCCGGTGGTACGCCCCCCGCCGCACCCGGCCTCCCGCCAGGTGCCGCCCCGCCCCCGTCTGGAAATAAGCCATGAGGCGTCTTCGCCGTATCAAGATTCTCGCGACCCTGGGACCGGCCTCTTCAGATCTCGCGATGATTCGCCGCCTGTTCGAGGCCGGCGCAGACCTGTTTCGCATCAACATGAGCCACACCCCGCATGACAAGATGCGCGAGCTGGTGGCGACGATCCGCAACGTCGAGTCGAGCTATGGCCGGCCGATCGGCATCCTGGTCGACCTCCAGGGCCCGAAGCTCAGGCTAGGTGCCTTCGCCGAAGGCTCGGTGCAGCTCCAGAACGGCCAGACCTTCACGCTCGATTCCAACAAGGCGCCCGGCGATGCCACGCGCGTCCACCTGCCGCATCCGGAGATCCTGGCCGCACTCAGGCCGGGCCACGCGCTGCTGCTCGACGACGGCAAGGTGCGGCTGATCGCAGAAGAGACCTCGAAGGAGCACGCGGTGACGCGTGTCGTGGTCGGCGGCAAGATGAGCGACCGCAAGGGCGTCAGCCTGCCCGACACCGACCTGCCGGTCTCCGCCATGACGCCGAAGGACCGCGCCGACCTCGAGGCGGCCCTCGTCACCGGCATCGACTGGATCGCGCTGTCCTTCGTGCAGCGCGCCGACGACGTGCTCGAAGCCAAGAAGATGATCCGCGGCCGTGCCGCGGTCATGGCCAAGATCGAGAAGCCGCAGGCGATCGACCGCCTCGCCGACATCATCGAGGCCTCAGATGCGCTGATGGTGGCGCGCGGCGACCTCGGCGTCGAGCTGCCGCTCGAGCGCGTGCCGAGCCTGCAGAAGCAGATGACGCGCATGGCGCGCCGCGCCGGCAAGCCGGTGGTGATCGCGACCCAGATGCTGGAATCGATGATCCAGTCACCGGTCCCGACCCGCGCCGAGGTCTCGGACGTCGCAACCGCGGTCTACGAGGGCGCCGACGCCATCATGCTGTCGGCGGAATCGGCGGCCGGAAAATTCCCGGTCGAAGCGGTCTCGACCATGAACCGCATCGGCGAGGAGGTCGAACGCGACCCGACCTACCGCTCGGTGATCATGGCCCAGCGCCCGGCGCCGGAATCCACCGCGGGCGATGCCATCGCGGATGCCGCGCGGCAGATCGCCGAGACGCTCGACCTGCCCGCCTTGATCTGCTGGACCTCATCGGGCTCGACCGCGGTGCGCGTGGCGCGCGAGCGGCCGAAGCCGCCGATCGTGGCGATCACCCCGAACATCACCGCCGGACGCCGGCTCGCTGTGGTCTGGGGCGTGCACTGCGTGGTGGCCGAGGACGCGCGCGACCAGGACGACATGGTCGGCCGCGCCGGCCAGATCGCGTTCCGGGACGGCTTCGTCCGCGCCGGCCAGCGCGTGATCATCGTCGCCGGCGTCCCGCTCGGCATCCCCGGCACCACCAACATGGTGCGCATCGCCTCGGTCGGCCCCGAAGGCGACGCGAATATGTAGGTCGCCACGACCCGGCCAACGCAAATATCGAAAAACAACCCCATGCAAAGTAGCCGGAGCTTCCGGCGAGCTTGCTGGGGTTTTGCGAAAAGGCTCGTTGCGTCAACGACCTGAGCGCGATCAGGCCGCCGCCTCGATCGCGCGGCCGATTTTACGCGCCAACCAGCGTCTTCGTCGTCGGCAGCAGCGTCTGCTGCACCACCAGACCCCTGGCGCGGGCGTCCATGACGCCGACCGCGCGCAGGGCCAGCAGCGTCACGGTCTGCACCGCATCGCGCATCTTGACGGGGTCATCGAGATTGTCGGGCGCCAGCGGCCCGACCAGGGCCTCATGCAGCGCGCCAAGCAAGGCGGTGGCGGCGAGCGCGGTGTCCTGCGCCGGCAGGTGACCGGCCCGCACCGCAGCGTCGATCCGCCCAGCAATCTCGCCCGCGATCTCGCGCCGGCTGGCCAGGCGCGAGGCACTGACGTCGACATCGACGGGCTCGGCCAGGATGCCCCAGGCGAGCCTGCGCTGCGACAGGGTATGGACCGCCACGGTTGTCACGGCCGCGGCCAATGCCGAGGACGGCCCCGGCGCGGCATCGGCCGCCCGCCGGATTGCCGCGAGCTCGTCCCGGGAGACCTCGGCAATGAGTTCAGAGATCAGCTCGGCCTTGGAGGGGAAGTAACGGTAGACCGTGCCGGCCGCGACATTGGCCCGGACCGCGACCGGCGCGATCTGCACCGCCGCCATCCCGCCTTCCGCCGCAGTCTCCCGCGCCGCCGCCAGAATTGCGCTGCGCCGCGCCGCAAGGCGCTTCACCACTTGATGCGTCCGCCGATAAACCATGGCGCGCTTCCTGTCCCACACGCCAGCCGCACGCCCTGCGGCCGAACGCTTCGTCACGTCAAAGATGCAAATCGCCCCGCAAGGACTGAACAACTATTCAGGGTAGATGACAAGATGGGAAATGCGTGGAGCGTCACGGCGACCGGCTGCAGCGCCGGCGCTGATCGCGACGGCTGATTGGGCCTTGCTCGCGCCACCTCGCCACGGACCCTGCTTGCCGAAAGGAATGCCGCCCGCAGGGGCGCTGGGATTCGCGAGACGAGATGCTATGGCGCGATGTCCACCTGGAAGGACCGCCGCTCGATCTCGGCACCTTTTCGGCGAAGGACAAAAGTTGCCGTATAGGCGCCAGGCGGCCAGGCGGAGCCTCCGCGCTTCCTTCCGGCCGAGACGAAATATTGGGCCTGATCTCGCGGCAGCTTCGGTGCGCGATATTCCGCGATGAGTTGCCCCTCAGGCGACCTCAGCTCGATGGCTTGCTCGTCCTCCGCCTGAAGCCCGATCGCGCGAACATACGCAACCAGAGCGGCAGAATGAGAGCCGGGCAGAGATTGCTTGATCTCTCCGGTCTCGATCTCGTCCATAGTCACCGCTCGGTCAGCAAAGCCGACATTGATGATCTCGGTCGGCCGATAGTTCGAAACGGAGTCGAGCGTTGGCTGCCACAACGAACGACCGGAATTGCATTCGCCTTTCGCGGCGCCCTCAGCGAAGGGATCCACGACTGTCCCGTCATGCCTCACCGTGAAATGCAGGTGTGGGAACTCGGTGTTTCCGGACAGACCCACCAGACCAAGCGCCTGCCCGGAGTTGACCCTGTCGCCGGGCTTCACTCTGAGACTGCCTTTGGCCATGTGGCAGTATTGCGTGCTCCAGCCGTTCTCATGTTCGACGACTGCGCCGTTGCCACACTCCCTTCCGGCGATTGCAGCTTTGCCGACGACCTTGACCGATACGTCATCCATGCCGTCGCGCGTGTGCGCAACGCGCCCGAAGCGGCAGCAACGACCTCGACGCCTTTTCTCTGATCGGCCAGATCGGGTAGCCGGATGTCGGTGCCGTCGTGGCCGTCATAGGTTCGATGACCGCATCGAAAGTCCAAGGTCTTGTCCGAGGGATCATGGTCAACGTAGTTCTGGATGAAGCACGTCGTTCCCAACTCGCAAGCAACCGGCCAAGCGAAAAGCTGCAGCTCGGAGCTGTGAGATACCGACGCGCAAATGGTGAGCATGCAAACAGCCGATGCAGCCACACGCGTTCTCATCAGATCTATCCGTCTTCAATGAGGTTGGTGCCGCGGGAAAGTAAGGATTGAGCAATCATTCAAATGGGTGAGGCACAAATGCGTGGGACGCCACCAGGAGAGGTCGCTACCAACACATAAAAGTACCACGCCACGGTTGTAAGATCGATAACCACACTTCTTACAGCGATCTTAATGCGGGTCCGTAACTGTACGGAGGCAATGCAATTCCATCTCGGTACACCATGCTCGACACGGACGCCCGGACCGCCTGGCAGCTTTTCCACCTCAACTGGCTTCCGATTCTCGGGATGGGGACCCTGCTGGCGCTCGGCCTTCCCGCGACCGGACTCAGTCTCGAGCCGGTCGCCTCCGGCGTGGTCGTGGCGATCGCCGCGGCGCTGATCGCGATCGCCTATGGCCACCGGATCGTCAAGGGCGACCTTGCGGATCCGAAGCTGGTGTTTTCACTCGGCGCCATCGGACAGCTCATCCTCATCTGCGCCATCGTCGGACCACTGACTTACGTCGCGGGCAAGCTGAACTGGCCGCTGCAGGACCAGGCGCTGCTGGCGATCGACCGGGCGCTGGGCCTCGATCCGGAACCGATCGCGCGCTACGTCAACGATCATCCCTGGCTCGCAAACGGCCTTGCGCGCGCCTACGGACTGATCAAGTATCCGCTGCTCGGCGTTCCCGTCGTGCTGGCGCTGACCGCGCGCTATGTGCGGCTGCAATTATTCATGCTCGCGATGGGCCTGGGGCTCGGGGTCACCATCACGATCTCGGCCGTGGTGCCTGCGATCGGCACCTATTATGCCTTGCATCTGCCGGCCGCGCATTTCCCCGAGATCAACACCGCGGTCTATGCCGGGCAGCTGCGCGATATCCTCGCGCTCCGGGACGGCAGCCTGCACGAGCTCCGGCTGTTCTCCCTCTCCGGAATCGTCTCGTTTCCGAGCTTTCACGCGGCGTCTGCGGTGCTCTACATGTGGGCGCTGTGGCCGGTGCGCGGCCTCGGCGGCATCGCGGCCGCACTCAACCTGGCGATGATCGCGGCGACGCCGGTGATCGGCGCGCATTACATCATCGACGTCGCTGCCGGGGTCGGCCTTGCGGCAGCCTCGATCTGGGCCGCGAAATTCTGCCTCGACCGGAGCCGCGCGCCACACGGGTCTGCAGCGCCCGCTTCGTCGGCTGCACTGGCGAGCATTGTCCAGGAGAACTGACAAGCCTCGTCCAAAAGAAAAGAGCCCCGTCAAGGACGGGGCTCTCGAAATTCTCTGGTCGTCCGGCTCTACTTGAGGCCGGTCGAGATCGCGGTGAACTTGGTGTTCAGCGTGCTGCCGAGGTTGTTGACGACGGTGATAATCGCCAGCGCGATGCCGGCGGCGATCAGACCGTATTCAATGGCGGTGGCGCCGGATTCATCCTTCACGAAACGCGCAACGAGGTTCTTCATAGAGTGCTCCAAATGAGTACACGAGGCTTACAACTGATCTGGTCTTTTCGGCTTCCCAGCGCCGCCCGACCATGGAACCGACCGTAGGGGCAAAGAATTGCGCCGCAGTTAATTCGACTGCGTAAACACCGAGCGGATCGCGTGTGTGGGCCGATGGTAAATTGGAATCTAAAACAATCTGTTAAATTGTCGGGACATGAAGCCGGCGTGGTGCTGCAGGTTTACCCGAAGTTATGACCGCCGTGATCCAATGCCGCCCGCTCGAGCTGAAGCGCGACGAGATCAATCGATCGTCGCGGTTCGGGGTGTTGTTTGAGCGTGATCCTGTCGGAAAGCCGCACAACACTTTGCGCCAACGCGGCCCTTTCGGGTCCGGATCATGCTCGACCGACAAGAACAACAGGACGACGAAGCGGCATGTCCCTTTCCTTTGCCAACGGCATCGCGGTGCAGGGCCGCGCGAGGGCCCTGGTGCCGTTGTGCGCCGGTGCCGGCGCCTATCTGTTAATCCTCTACCTCGGCGACATGCGGCTGCAGGATTCCGACACGTTCTGGCAGATCAAGATCGGGCAATGGATCCTCGATCACCGCGCCATGCCCACCGTCGACTTCTATTCCTTCACGCGAACGGGCGTGCCGTGGAATTCGACGTCGTGGCTGTCGCAGGTGCTGTTCGCTTCCTCCTATGCGCAATGGGATTGGGCAGGTCCCGTCATCCTCACCGCGGCCGGGGTCGCGCTCGCGGTGGCGATCTTCGTCTATCTGATTGGCGCGCAGATCGAGGCGCCACGCGCCGTGCTGTTCGCGATGCTGGCGCTGCTGCTGTCGACCCACCACGTGCTGGCGCGTCCGCATATCCTGGCGCTGCCCGTCATGGTGGCGTGGGTTGGCCTCTTGATGGCGGCCGCCGACCGCAGGAGCGCGCCCTCTTGGTATTGGCTGCCGTTGATGGCGCTCTGGGCCAATTTGCACGGCGGTTTCGTGCTGGGCCTCGCGCTGATCGGCCCGATCTCGCTCGAGGCGGTCGAGCATGCCGAGAAGGGCCGGCGGCTTGCCCTGTTCATGCGCTGGGTGCTGTTCGGAATCGGCGCGCTGATCGCGAGCTGCTGCACGCCCTACGGCTGGCGGACGTTACAGGGCGCCACCAGCATTCTCGGCCTTGGCGAGCTGCTGTCGATAATCTTCGAATGGATGCCGGCGAACTTCACCACGTTCACCTCGTTCGAAGGCGCCCTGCTCGGCCTGATCGCATTCGGCTATTATCGCGGTCTCGTGCTGTCGGCGCCCCGGATCTTCCTGATCCTGTTCCTCACCTGGAGCGCGCTGACCCATGTCAGGAGCATCGAGACATTTGCGTTCCTGGTGCCGCTGGTGCTGGCAAAGCCGCTCGGCGAGATGTTCCCGCGCCCGCCGGCTGACGCCGCGGGTGCCGATCGCTGGCCGGCCCGCTATGTCACCGTAACAGGGGCGCTGATGATCGTGGCGGCAAGCTGGACCTCGACGTCGCTCTACATGGCGCGCCACCACTTCAGCTTCACGATGGCGCAGACGCCGGTTGCGGCGGTCGACCTGCTCGAGCAGCGCAAGGTGCAGCGAATCTTCAACGCCTACGAATTCGGCGGCTATCTGATCTCGCGCGATATTCCGGTCTTCATCGACGGTCGCGCCGAGCTCTACGGCGAGAAATTCGTCATGGACTTCTTCAAGGCGACGGAAGGCAAGAAGCCCGAAGTGCTGCCGCGCCTGCTCGACGAGTACAAGATCGACGCAACGCTCCTGGTCGCCGATGCGCCGGGCCCGCAGATCCTCGACCAGCTCAAGGGCTGGAAGCGGATCTACGCGGACGACATCGCCGTCATTCATGTACGAGACCAGGCGGACAGCGCGGCCGCGACGCCTCCGAATCCGGCAGGCCGGCCTTGACCATCCCGACGCGTCTCGGCTCGGATCGATCGGTGGCGATTGCCGTTCTGGCAATGCTGGCGGCCGTCTCGTTTCTTCCGGTGCTGCTGACTCCCATTCCCGCGATGGTCGATTATCCCAATCACCTCGCCCGCATGTACATTCTGAGCCAAAGCGGCACCCCCGATGCCAATCCGCATTACGTGGTGGCCTGGGCCTTCTATCCCAACCTCGGCATGGATCTGCTGGTCCCGCAGATGGCGCGGCTGACGAGCGTCGAGAGCGCCACGCGGCTGTTTCTGCTGCTGAGCCAGTTGCTGATCGTCTCCGGCGCGCTGCTGCTCGAATGGGTCCGGAAGGGGCGGGTCCAGCTTGCCGGCTTCGCTGCGCTGGCTTTCCTCTACTGCCTGCCGTTCAGCTGGGGCTTCGTGAATTTCGAGTTCGGGCTCGGCCTCGCGCTCTGGGGTATCGCCTTCTATCTGATGTCGGCAGAAGGCCCATGGCCGCTGCGTTTCGTCGCCAATTTGATCTTCGTCGCTGCGCTGTATGTGGCGCATTTCTTTTCGCTCGGCATCTACGGCGCGACCCTTGGCCTTTTCGAGTTGTCGCGCATCCGCCAACGGCAAGTCGCCTATCCCGTCGCGGCCGCGCGGCTTGGCGTATTGGCCGTCCCGGCGCTTGCGCTGTTCGGGATCATGCATCTCGCTGCGGGCTCGATCGGTAACGAAGGCACGGACTGGTTTCTCGGATTCAAGCCGGTCTGGCCGCTCCGCATCATGAATGGCTACAATCTGACGATCGGAGCCGCGACCGGACTGGCGCTGATGATCGCGTTGCTTTTCGCCGCAAGACGCGGCGTTCTCAGGCTCGATCCGGCCGGAAGCTGGCTCGCGATCGGTTTTGCGCTGCTCTATCTGGTCATTCCCTCAAAACTGTTCGGAACCTCGTTTGCCGATCTTCGCGTGATCCCCGCCGCGGCTCTGATCCTGCCGGCCTTCTGCTCCCTGTCGCTGCCGAGCCAGGCGTGGAGAATGGCTGCGCTCGCAGGAATCAGCGGCATCGCACTGCTCAATCTCGCCGTCGTCCTCGCGGTCTGGCTGCCTTACCGCGCCGACTATGCGGCAATCATCGCCTCGTTCGACAAGCTAGATCGCGGCTCCCGCGTCCTGGTGGCCAACACGGGGGACGCTGGCGACCCGCCCTTCGCCGACCTCACCTCGTATCCGATGTATTATGCGCCGACGCTGGCCGTGCACTACGCCAACGCATTCGTGCCCAACCTGTTCACGGAGGTGGGCAAGCAGCCTCTGCGGCCGCGTGAGGCCGTGCGCCGTCTTGCCACCCCCGACGGTGGAGTGTTGCCAGTGAGCTTGCTCACCGCGATCGCGACGAGCCAGCCGTCGGCGGAGGTGCCGTCGTTCATACGGACCTGGTCCGAGGATTACGACTACCTGTATGTTCTTGGGCCGCGGGCCGCAAACCCGCTGCCGACCTTGTTGGATGTGCTGGACACCTCGGAGCGATTTGCTCTCTACAAGATCCGCCACAAGTCCTAGACCGAAGCCGCGGCTGCACCTGTGTGGTTAACCGGACTTCACCTCCCCGTCCGCCCTGCCAGCAACTTCCCCGTGGCCTAGACCCTTAACGGTTGCGGCAAGGCGACCTTAACCCCGGAACGATAGACTTGCGCCCCTGCAACCCCCAGTCGGAATCCTTCGCATGGCGGCCAATTCCAGATCGATCCGCTACAGCCTCGTCATCCCCGTGTTCAACGAGGAAGCCGTATTGCCGGTCCTGCTGCATCGGCTCGACCTCGTCCTATCCCGGCTCGACGGGCCGGCAGAAGCGATCTTCGTCGACGACGGCAGCAGCGATTCCAGCTCGATCGTGCTGCAAGCGCTCGCCAAGCGTGACCCGCGTTTCCGCTTCATCGGCCTGTCGCGAAACTTCGGCCATCAGATCGCCATCACCGCCGGCATGGAAGCCGCGCAGGGTGAAGCGATCATCATCATGGATGCCGATCTGCAGGATCCGCCCGAAGTGATCGAGCAATTGATCGCGAAGTGGAAGGAGGGCAACGACATCGTCCACGCCCGCCGCCTGTCGCGCGAGGGCGAAAGCCATTTCAAGCGCGCGACCGCGCATCTGTTCTACCGGCTCCTCGGCAAGATGTCCTCCGTCGCCATTCCCGCCGATGTCGGCGACTTCCGCCTGATCGACCGCAAGGTGTTGGAGGCACTTCGGCAGATGCCGGAGCAGGATCGCTTCGTACGCGGCATGATCGCCTGGCTCGGCTTCCGCCAGGCCGAGGTCGCCTTCCACCGCCTCGAGCGCGCCGCGGGCGAAACCAAATACCCGTTGTTCAAGATGGTCCGCCTCGCGGTGAACGCCGCGCTCGGCTTTTCCGACCTGCCCTTGCGGCTGGCAATCTGGTGCGGATTGACGGTCTCCGGCCTGGCACTGCTCTACGGCGGCTGGGTCGTTCTGCTATGGCTCAGCAAGGACAGCCACCTTGTGACCGGCTGGTCTTCGACGATCGTCCTCGTGTCCTTGCTGTGTGGCATCAACATGCTGATGACGGGCATCGTGGGGCTTTATGTCGGCCGCATCCATGCCGAGGTGAAGCGCCGCCCGCTCTATGTGGTGCAGACCCGAGCCGGCTTCGATCGCGACGAGGCGGCGGCCACACCCGCAATTCGCGCCGTCAACGAGTGACCCCGCGCGTCACCGAGAGCTTTCCCGCGGCTCACTTGGGACGATACCGCCTGACTTATCTTTGCGGCGTATCGCGCCGCTTATGCACGATCGCCACATCGTCGCTGTAGACGCGCTGCCACTCGGGCAGCCGGTCGAGCAGCGCGACCGCCGGTGTGCGCGGCGCAAGCAGCGTTGCGCCGATGTTGTACTCATCGAGCAGCTTGAGGAAATCTCCGAGGTCGGTCAGCGCCAGATCGCGATTGTAGCGTTCGATGAACGGCCCCCCGTACAATTCGGCGCGACCATCGATGAAGGTGGGAATGCCGGCGAAGATCAAATAACCGCCGAACGAATAATCGTTGAGCACGCGCGCCGGCCCGGCCAGGCCGCCTTTGTCTACGGCGGCCTCAGGGGTGATACTCGGAGCCGGCCGTAAGTCACGCGCCAAGCCTACCGCGCTGATCGCGACGAATACACAGAGTGCGGCCAGAGTCAGCCCGCGCGACGAACCGGCCACATCGCTTCCGGCCGGTCCGCCGAACGTCCGCCCCAGGGGAGCCGCCAGATAGAGCGGCGCCAGCATGGCCAGCAGATCCGCATTGCGGATTTGCGCCAGCGCGAAATGGAGCAGGCCCATCACCACCAGGACCCGAACGACCGGCAGCGTCACGCCGCGTGAGAGCGCGAAGATGCTCCCCAGCAGCAATATCTCGAAGCCACCGATATGACCGAAATCCTGCGGCCGCCATTCCCCGATCCAGGCGAGCGCGGAGCCGATGCCGAGCGTCGTCAGCGGCATCAGGAGCGGCTCCGGCCCGTGCGGCGTCAGGCAAGACGCCGCCAAGGCGAGTGCCGTGAATGGCAGCCAGTGCAGCAGCACGCGCGGCCATTGGCTTGGCTCTTCGCGCAGCAGCGCCTCGAGCACCACGGGGCCAATCAGCCCAAGCGCCAGCACCCCGCTGCCGTGCAGATTAGCCCACAGGATCAGCAGCGGCAGAGCCCAGTAGGGCGGAGGGCCGCCGCGGTCCATGCAGCGAACCAGCGCCGCCGCCCAGGCCACCATCAGCGGCAGCACGAGGACATGCGGCCGCGCCAGCATATGCGGCGCCAGCAGGACGATGGCTGCTATCACCATCAACAGCGTCAGAATTGGCGGCAGCTCGCGCAGCAGGACGTGCGTGAACAGGCCGAACGCAAGCGCGATCGCCGCGGCCGCGATGGCGACGACGCCTGGCCAGCCCGCAAGCGCGTAGGCAGCGGCATAGATGACCTCGGACAGCCATTCGAAGGTGATCCAGGGCGCGCCGTGCTTCGAAAAGGAAAACGGGTCGCTTGCCGGCAGGGTGCCATGCGCGATGATCCAGCGTCCGAGCGCGATGTGGGAATAGCTGTCGGGATCGCCCAGCAGCCGCGGCCCGGCAACCAGCAGCAAAGCATAGACGACGAGCCCCACGGCCCAAGGCAGCGCTGCACGTGCCGAAAACGGTTGAACCGCGCTGTGGACGACCTGGTCAGTCATGGCGGGCCAAACTAGGACGCAAGCGTTAAGTTCTTCTTTAGTGTTTCGCGCTTTTGCCCCGGGCGGATTCTGGGCTCCGCCCCTGCCGCCCGCTTCCGGCGCAGCGCGCTTCGCTCGCGCCTCGGACGCGCAGCACCAGCGCACCGCCAGCCAACAAAAAACGCGGCGTTTCCGCCGCGTTTTTCAATCTCATCTGCCGCCCCGCGATCACGCCTGCGGCTGCGGCTCCAGGCCGGGATCCGCATCGGGCCGCGGGCGCGGCGACTTGCCGGCCGGGGGCACCGCGGAGGCGCGCGGCGTGGCCGGCTCGAGTACGGATTCGCGGTTCGGCTTCTTGCCCTTGAGCAGATCGACGATCTCGTCGCCGCTCAGCGTCTCGAACTCGAGGAGACCCTTGGCCAGCGCCTCGAGGTCGGCATGCTTCTCGGTGAGGATGCGGGTTGCTTCCTTGTAGCCTTCCTCGACCAGACGGCGGATCTCGGAGTCGATCTTCTGCACCGTCGCCTCGGAGGCGTTCTGCGTCCGCGACACCGACATGCCCAAGAACACCTCATCCTGGTTCTCACCGTAGGAGACCGTGCCGAGCTCTTCCGACAGGCCCCAGCGCGTCACCATCATCCGGGCCAGGCGCGTCGCCTGCTCGATGTCGGAGGCGGCGCCCGAGGTCACCTTCTCGCGGCCGAAGATCAGCTCTTCGGCGACGCGGCCGCCCATCATGATCGCGAGCCGCGAGGTCATCTGCTCAAGAGACATCGACAGCTTGTCACGCTCGGGGAGCTGCATGACCATGCCGAGCGCGCGGCCGCGCGGGATGATGGTCGCCTTGTGGATCGGATCGGTCGCGGGCACGTTGAGGCCGACGATGGCGTGGCCGCCCTCGTGATAGGCCGTCAGCAGCTTCTCTTCCTCGGTCATGACGAGCGACTTGCGCTCGGCGCCCATCATCACCTTGTCCTTGGCCTCCTCGAACTCGGCCTGCGTCACCATCCGCTTGTTGCGGCGGGCGGCGGTGAGCGCAGCCTCGTTGACGAGGTTCATCAGGTCGGCGCCGGAGAAGCCCGGGGTACCGCGCGCGATGGTCTTGAGGTTGATATCCGGCGCCAGCGGCACCTTGCGGACGTGAACTTTCAGGATCTGCTCGCGGCCGACGACGTCAGGATTGGGCACCACGACCTGGCGGTCGAAGCGGCCCGGACGCAGCAGCGCGGGATCGAGCACGTCGGGACGGTTGGTCGCGGCGATCAGGATCACGCCCTCGTTCGCCTCGAAGCCGTCCATCTCGACCAGCAACTGGTTCAGCGTCTGCTCGCGCTCGTCATTGCCGCCGCCGAGGCCTGCACCACGGTGACGACCGACGGCGTCGATTTCGTCGATGAAGATGATGCAGGGCGCGTTCTTCTTGGCCTGCTCGAACATGTCGCGGACGCGGCTCGCGCCGACGCCGACGAACATCTCGACGAAGTCCGAACCTGAGATGGTGAAGAACGGCACGTTGGCTTCGCCCGCGACCGCACGTGCGATCAGGGTCTTGCCGGTGCCGGGAGGGCCGACCAGCAGCACGCCGCGCGGAATGCGGCCGCCGAGGCGCTGGAATTTGCCGGGGTCGCGCAGGAATTCGACGATCTCCTGCAGGTCCTGCTTGGCCTCGTCGACGCCGGCGACGTCCTCGAAGGTGACGCGGCCATGGGCTTCGGTCAGCATCTTGGCGCGCGACTTGCCAAAGCCCATCGCCTTGCCGGCGCCGCCCTGCATCTGCCGCGACAGGAAGATCCAGACGCCGATCAGCGCGATGAACGGCAGCCAGGAGACCAAGAGCGAGACGAACCACGGCACGTTGTCGCCTGGCGGCTTCGCGGAGATCTGCACCTTACTGTCATACAGGCGCTTCACCAGCGTCGGGTCGTTCGGCGCATAGGTCTGGAAGCTGGAGCCGTTGGTGAAGGTGCCGTGAATGTCCGGGCCCTGGATCACGACGTCGCGCACATTGCCACGGTCAACCTCGCTCAAGAGCTGCGAGAAGGCGATGTCCTGCGAGGAGGCTCGCTGACCCGGATTCTGGAAGAGCGTGAACAACGCCAACAGCAGCAAAACAATGATGACCCAGAGGGCGAAATTGCGCAGATTGGCGTTCATCGATCTTCCTTCGTGGTCGCGCGGATCGCGGCCTGGTCCTTCAGGAGTTACCTTCGGGTGTTACTTGGGCAAGCTGGAGAAAATCCCCAAGGAATCCTCTCGGTTAGACGCATACAATTTAGGTGCCGCCCGGGTCGCTGCCAAGGGAACGAGATGGGACTATTTAGCCCATCTTAGAGCGATTCCCGCTGAAATAATGGCGCTTGAGCCGGGGTTTTTCCTGCCTGGTTAAGGTGTCCTGACGGTGTGGGGCCGAAATGGCTGGTGTCATGATCCGCCCTCGCCCGCGCCTATTTCGCCCTTGCGGCGCCGGGCCGGCGCCGGCGCGATCTGGATACGCCCGCCGGCAAGGCTGATCAAGGCTCCCCCAAGCGTCTGCTTCAGGATCGGGCGGCGATCGGTGCCAGCGCGGAGACTTGCCGCAATGGCCTGATCCAGCACGGACATCAGGGTTTCGACCTTGCCGAGTTCCGCAGGCCCTTCATGCCCGAGCGCGTTGATGGCCCGCAGCAGGAGCCGTAGCCGGACCTCGTCCGGCAGGGCGGCAAAGGCCGAAGCCTCGAAGCTTCGCTGCCCCGCCTGCGGCGCATCGCCGCGATCCCGCAAACGGAGGAAGCGCTCGGCGCCGTCGGCCAGCACCTCGACCGCCGCATTGGCCCGCGCCAGCCTGGTCGCGAGCCGCGCCAGATTCCTGATATCGCCGCCCTCGGCCGCGAGAAGCGGCAGCAGCGCGCGCAGCCGCGGCCGGGTGAAGGCGGTGTCGCGGTTGGTGGGATCGTCGGCAAAGCCGACCTTGGCCCGCTTCAGGGTCGCGATCAGCTGCGACTTCGAGACGTCGAGCAACGGGCGCGCCAGCACGATTCCGTCGCGCTCACTGAAGGAAGCCATTGCCGAGAGGCCGGCAAGTCCGCTGCCGCGGAGCAGCCGCATCAACAGCGTCTCGGCCTGGTCGTCGCGGGTATGGGCGGTCAGCACGTGGCTGGCGCCGACGGCACGCGCGGCGTCTGCGAGTAGGCGGTAGCGGGCCTCGCGCGCGGCCGCCGGCAGCCCCGTCCTCGGCTTGGCGCCGCGCCAGCGCAGGGTCCGGTGCGGCAATCCGAGCTCGGCGGCGAGCCGCTTGACCTCGCGCGCCTCGCGCGCCGCCTCGCGTCGCAAACCGTGATCGACCGTGACGACGGTGAGACGCGGTGCGCGCGCAAGGCTGCGCTGCCAGCGCGCCATCAGCCACATCAGCGCAACCGAGTCCGGCCCGCCGGAGACGGCGAGCACCAGCGCCGGTGCGCTCTTCAAGCCAGCGAAGAGGCGGCTCGCCTCGCGTGTCGAGATCGGAGAATTGTCGTCGTCTGACATGACGCTGCCCAGCAATCGCCAGCGAATGGCGGGCGCAATCTAGCGCAGCGCCATCCGCGTTGTCAGGACCCAGGCGTCAGCACTTCACCCGCTTCTGCTCGCGGTCGACCGCGGCTTTGACGCCGGCGGAGGCGCGCGGATATTTGCGGCCGACCTCGCCGAAGGCGGCGCAGGCGGCCTCCTTCTCCTTCAGGGCGGCGAGCGACTGGCCGAGCCGCAGCAGCGCATCCGGCGCCTTGGCCGATTTTTCGTATTTGGTGGTGACGGCGAGGAAAGCTTCCGCGGAGTCGCGATATTGCTGGCGCTGGAAATAGCTCTCGCCGAGCCAGTATTGCGCGTCCCCGAGCAGTGGGTCGCTCGGATATTTCTGCGTGAAGTTCTTCATGGTCTGCTCGGCGAGCGCATAGTCCTTGCGTTGCATGTAGCCGATGCCGAGGTCGAACTCGTCGCGCGGCGTCGCCGAGGGCGGCAGGGTGGTCAGCCCGGGGCCGCCTGGGGCCGGATAGCCCTGCTGGGCCGGCGGATTGCCGGGCTGGGTCGCTTGCGGCTGATAGCGAGGGCTGGTGTTGGCGAGATCGAGCGGCTCGCCAGCGCCGCGGCCGCCGGGCGCTCCGACCGGACTGCCCGCCGGCACCGGCTGCTGCCCGCCGCCGAGCGCGCGCGGCGCGCCGGGCGCATTCGGGTTCTGGTTCGGATCGAACGCATCGCCGCGGCGGCTTCTGCCGGGGGCACCTGGCTGTGGCTGCTCCTGAATGATCGGAGCGGGAGACGCGATCTGCGGCTGCTCGTAATTAGGCTGGGCCGGCTGCTGCGGCCGATGGACCGGCGCGACCTGCGCGGGCGGAACAGCGGCGACGTTAGGCTGGACCGGCGCCTGTCCGGGCGCGACCTGCGCGCCGCCCTCGAGCGCCCGCAGCCGCTCTTCGAGCTGGCGGTTGCGGTATTGCAGCTCCTCGTTCTGGCCGGTGAGCTGGCGCAGCTGGTTCTCCAGCCGCTCGATCCGCATCTCGGGATCATCATCGGTCTGGGCGAAGACGGGCGTGCAGCACAAGGGGAGCAGCGCGGCGAAGGCCACGGTGCCGGTAAAGACCTTAAATCTGGATGACATCTTGCCCTGACGACGAAAGCGAAATGGCCTGCGACGGAACATGCGACGCGCCACACATTGAAGGGGAGTACGCCAAAAATGTGTCTGGCACCACGGGGATTCTGTCACAGAATGCTGAAACGAAACCGGCGCCCGAGAGGGCGCCGGCATAATCGGTTTCTGAAGATGAACGGCGCCTGACTGAGTGTCAGTATCTCGGCGTCAATATCTCGGCGTCACGAGCTCGCGTTCAGCACGGTGACGGCGCGACGGTTCTGCGACCAGCAGGAGATGTCGTTACAGACGGCGACCGGCCGTTCCTTGCCGTAGGAGATCGTGCGCATGCGGTTCGGATCGATGCCGCGCGAGGCGAGGAACGAACGCACCGACTGGGCACGGCGGGCGCCGAGCGCGATGTTATATTCGCGGGTGCCGCGCTCGTCGGCATGACCTTCGATGGTGAAGGAGTAGCGCGGATAGGTCTGGAGCCACTGCGCCTGCTTCTCCAGGGTCACGATCGCCTGCGGGGTCAGATCGGTCTGGTCGCTTTCGAAGAACACGCGGTCGCCCACGTTCACCACGAAGTCCTGCTGACTGCCTGGCGTCGCCGCATTGGCCATCGCATCCGTCGCAGCATTCTTGTTGGCACAGGCGCCCATCGACAGCGCGACGGCGAGCACTGCGGCCAGCTTCAATCCCTGGAGGATACGCATAGGATGTTTCATTCCGGAGCCTCCACGCTCACGTTCGTCCACTGCTGTCCGGTCTACAGGGGGTTGGTTAAGCGAACGTTCCGTCAACCT
The DNA here is from genome assembly GCF_006658635.1 of Bradyrhizobium sp. UNPA324. Classification (NCBI taxonomy): domain Bacteria; kingdom Pseudomonadati; phylum Pseudomonadota; class Alphaproteobacteria; order Hyphomicrobiales; family Nitrobacteraceae; genus Bradyrhizobium; species Bradyrhizobium sp. UNPA324. The sequence goes on along the minus strand of NZ_LFJD01000004.1, from coordinate 6,653,172 downwards.
TGACGGAACCTTGCCTCAGCCGATCAAATGCCCCCAACCAGCGAAAAGCACCCATCATGGTTAATGGGTTGTAAATGTGGCGCGAGGGTGAAAGCAAGTCGGGCCAGTCAGCAAAACGCCGATTTTGGCCGGAATTTTGGGCCGTGTTCTCGGCGAAACCGTCGCTACGAGCCGGTGGGAAGCAGGATTGGCGCTGGACTTAGGCTTGCGCCGTACTTGCGACAAGGACCGGACGAGGCGTTGCGGTGCGGACGCTGCCACGTTGAAACAGCATCCGCCGCTCGAACGCGCTCGAACGCATGATCGGAAAACGAGTCAGGATCTTTTCCCGGACCTTGGGATAATCCGAGGCCATGAGCACGGCCTTCTTCGTCGGCCAGCCCGGAAACGAACGCGGCTCAGTGAGAGTCTCGGATAGGAACACGCGGCGGTAGAACGCCTGATGATCGGTCCGTACCATCGAGAGTCCGACATCGGCATTGAAATGCTCACAGGCAACGAAGGGAAGCCGGACAGTCAGATAAGGCAATTCCGGGAACCGCTGTTGCATCTCCGGATCGGCAACGAATCGACACGGATCGACAAAAACCTCGCCCCGATCCAGGCGAGGATGCAGGACGTCGCCGAACACCTCCGTGGTGTAGGACATCCGCCATTCGGACGTCAGAACGTGGATGCGAACGGAACTGCAGAGTTCGTCGTCGACGTAGACGCCGAAATTCCAGACATTGGGCGCGTCGTCGAAACGATCTGTCACCCGCCGCGACTCTGACGGCGGGATCAATCCGGCCTGCAAATAGGCGCGATACCGCATCAGATGAAGGCGATCCTCATCCTCCGGCGTTTCAATGAGCCGATAATCGACACGCTCAAACAGGGCGGCTCCGCGTGGAAGAAGCGCCGTCTGCGGTTCGGCCCCGGACTTCATCAACAACCTCTACGCTCCGAGCAACTTCTGCGAGTAGGTCGAGATTAATAGTTTCTTAATCAAAATGCAAAGCGTTAGAAACGTTAGGGTTAACCCCTTTGCCTCCGTAGAAGCCCGGGAAAACATGACTTGGATGAAGATCGAGAGGAAAATCAGGCGATCGATCGCCCCGATATCGCAACCAGCTGGTCCTTGCCGCCGCGAACGCCGTAGGAGGCATTGAGCAACTGACGAATGCGCACGGCCGGAACGGGCCGGCTGAACAGGTATCCCTGGGCTTCGGTCACCGTGCCATCGGCATTGATGAGCTCGAGTTGCTCGTTGGACTCTATTCCTTCGACCACGACCGACATGCCGAGGTCGGCGGACAGGCGCGCCACGCCTCGCAACAATGTCAGCGGACGGTCCGAGTCGATGCCTTCGAGGAAGGAGCGGTCGATCTTCACCTTCTGCATCGGGAAGTTGTGCAGGTAGCTGAGGCTGGAATAGCCGGTGCCGAAATCATCGAGCGAAATGCGAACGCCGAGGGCATGCAATTGCGACAGGATGTCGTGCGTGAGCTGGGTATTGCGCAGCAGCGAGGACTCGGTGATCTCGATTTCCAGCCGATGCGCCGGAAGCCCCGAGACCTCGAGCGCGTAGCGGATTTCGCTCAGCACGTCGCGCTGGTGGAATTGTTGCGGCGAGAAGTTGACGGCGACGCTGACGCTCTCCGGCCACTTCATGCATTCCATGCAGGCGCGGCGCAGGATCCAGCGGCCGAGATCGACGATCAGGCCCATGTCCTCGGCGACCGGGATGATGTCGACCGGCGAGACCGTGCCGCGCACCGGATGATTCCAGCGCAGCAGCGCCTCGCAGGTGGTGATCTTGCCGGACTTCAGATTGACCAGCGGCTGATAGAACAGCTCGAATTCCTCGTTGGCGAGCGCCTTGCGCAGATCGAGTTCGAGAATGCGGCGCGCCTCGACGGTCGCCGCCATCTCGTCGCGGAAGAAGCAGAAGGTGCCGCGGCCGTCGGCCTTGGCGCGATAGAGCGCCATGTCGGCATTCTTGAGCAGCGTGTCGGCACTGACGTCGCCCGGGGAGGTCAGCGCGATGCCGACGCTGGCGCCGATCTCGACCAGATGATTGTGAATACGATAGCGCTCGCTCAGCCGCTCGACGATACGGCGCGCAAGCGCCGCGGCGTCCTCGGACGAAGAGATGTTCTGCTGGAACACGACGAACTCGTCGCCGCCGAAGCGGGCGACGAAATCCTCGGGGCGCAGCATCTCGCGCAGGCGGTTGGCGACCGCGCACAGAAGCTGATCACCGCAGGGATGACCCAGCGTATCGTTGACTTGCTTGAACTGGTCAAGATCGACGAAGAGCAGAGCCGACAGATGTTCCGAATGCCGCGCGACTGCGAGCAAACGCTCGATCTCGTCGCGAAAATTGACTCGGTTCGGCAGCGCCGTGAGATCGTCGTAGCGGGCCAGATGGCTGATCCTGGCCTCAGCGTTGCGGCGCTCCGTGATGTCCTCGAGCAGCAAGACCGCACCGCCATCAGCCATGGGTTGGACGGTCCACGACAGCGAACGATTCCTTTGCGGATCGGGATCGGTGGTGATGATTTCCTGCGCCTGCCCGGTTTCGATGTCGGCGATGATCGCCTCGCCGCTGGCGGCCGAAATCGATCCCGCTTCGACGCACGCGGCGATGATGTCGCGCGCAGTCGTGCTGCTCTGGGCGAGATTGTCGGGCAGGCTCATCATCGCGCCAAAGCGGTGGTTCATCACTGCGAGCTGGCCGTCGATGCGAAACATGCAGAGGCCGTGCGGCATGTTGTTGAGAGCCGTGTCGAACTGGCCGGCGAGCGCGGCCTCGCGCTCGCGTGCGACAACGGCGCGCAAGAATATCCTGTGCAGGTTGCCGGAGAGTCGCATGACCGAGAGGAGGAA
>NZ_LFJD01000004.1:6145639-6650291 GCF_006658635.1 Bradyrhizobium sp. UNPA324 | reverse complement strand
CGGGATTCTGGAGCCAATACCGGCGGCACGGAACGCCGCCAATCTTGAGGCCCTGCGCAAAGGTCTGCGCGATTTCGGTTTCTTCGAAGGACGAAATTTGATCATCGAGTATCGGTCGGCCGACGGTCGGGCCGAGCGGTTTCCAGATCTCGCATCCGAATTAGTTGGCCTCAACGTCGACCTGATCCTGACGAGAGGCACCCCTGCCACCACGGCGGTCCAAAAAGCGACCGGAACGATTCCAGTGGTCATGATGACAATGGGCGGTCCCGGTGCGATCGTAGCGAGCTTCGCGCGGCCGGCAGGCAACATGACGGGGGTGATTACCTTCAGCACCGAGCTGACAGCGAAACGGGTTGAGGTCCTCAAAGAGCTGGTTCCGAGTCTCACACGAGTTGCGTTGCTTCACAACATGGGCAATCTAGCTGTCCCAGCCGAATGGGAAGAGACAAAGGCAGCGGCGCGCTCGCTGGGTCTCGAGGCTGAGCTTCTTGACGTGCGGAGCGAGAGTGACCTGAGCCGCGCATTCGAACTGGTGGTCCGACAGCGCATTGACGGCCTCGTCGTTGGGGCAGACGGTCTCACCCAAATGTATCAACAAAAGATCGTTGAATGGGTGGCCGGGACGGTGATCCTCGCGATCAGCCAATCCGACGCCGATAGTGCTGGTGACTCGCACGGCGATGGGAACGACTCTGTCAGACCATCCAGCCCGTCGTGACCTGGAAACCGCTCGGTCCGACCGTCGGCCGACCGATACTCGATGATCAAATTTCGTCCTTCGAAGTAACCGAAATCGCGCAGACCTTTGCGCAGGGCCTCAAGATTGGCGGCGTTCCGTGCCGCCGGTATTGGCTCCAGAATCCCGATACGATAGACTTTCCCGCCTCGCTGCGCGCGCGCTACGAGCGGCCCGGCCGCCGAGCAGCCGGTTCATTGCCCGGTCCCTCTGTTCTTGCGGCCGAAAGGATAGCACACCTTATTGCGGCAGGAGACTACCGCGCTGCGGGATTTCGATCTAACTCATGTCGCAGATGGGTCACAAGCGGCGATCTTGCCGGCGCGTGGTCAGGTCCGACATACGGACGAGAGCCGGATTTCGCCGGTGTGGGCCAAAGGGCGACATTCCCGTGCCGCCAGTGAGCGTCAAGCAGCACGCATGCGGCCGCACGAAGAAGCTAGAGTAGAAAATTGCGCACTTCCTCCTGGAAAATAGGTGCGCCAGGATCCTGCGATAGCAGCATATGATTTTGACCAGGCAGCGAGACGAATCTGGCGCCCGGAATTTCTGCGGCCATATCTCGGCCCGAAGAGATTGGAACCCTGCGGTCGTCTCGAACATGCATCACGAGCGTGGGGGCCTTAATTTGCTTGAGAAGGGGTCGGACGTCGAAATTAGCTACTGTTTCGAGGTAACGTACCGCAGACTCCGCCGAGGCGCTGAGACGCTGGAGTTCATTGAAGGCGTCGACCTGCTCTTTTGTGGCGGTTGGTAACATCGAGGATGTAAAGAGCTGCCGGAAGGTTGGCTCATCCGCGCCCCAGCCCAGCTTCATCAGTGTTTTCATTGCCGCAAACCGCTCCCGGTCGGCGGCCGAAAGATTGGGATTTTTGTTGGCGCCGACAGCAAACCCGCCATACAGGATCAGGTGCGACACGCGCTCCGGATGCCGGACCGCAAACGCAATCGAAACGGCGCAACCCTGCGAGAACCCGAGAAGCGGAAACCTGTCGAGGCCGGCCGCGTCGGCCACGCTTTCCATGTCCTTGACCCAGGCGTCAAGCGAGAGCTCGCCGACGTCCCAGTCCGAGAGGCCGTTACCGCGAGCATCGTACCGGACGAGGGTGAATGACGAGGCAAGTCCGAGCAGAAAATCACGGTAGAGTGGAAGGTCCCAGTCATACTCAAGGTGGCCAAGCCAATGCGCCGATTTCAATAAGCCTGGTCCACTTCCGACCGTCGCATAGGCCAACCGCACGCCGTCCGTGGCCCTGCAATAACGGATGTCCTGTTTGAGATTAGCGGCCGACAGGACACGCGCTGCGGGCGATCCGTTCTTGTCCAGATCGATGGCATAGACTTCGATCGGTCGGGCGATGTTCTTGAGGTTCTGCCGGCCCAGCTCGCGAAAGGGGAGCTTCAGCTTACCATCGATCTGATCAAGGACCTGCCGGGAAATGCAGATGCCGCCCCGCACCGCCATGCCTTCGAGCCGCGCGGCGACGTTGACGCCGTCTCCGAAGATATCGCCCTCATCTTCGATGATGTCCCCGACATTAATGCCCACGCGGAATTCAATACGCCGATCGGGAGGGATGCTCGCATTCCTGGTGACCATCCCGCGCTGAACTTCGACTGCACACTTCACCGCTTCGACGGCGCTCGAAAACTCCACGAGCATTCCATCACCGGTCGTTTTGATAAGACGCCCGCGATGGGACTTGAGCTTGTGATCGACCAGCTCCCGCCGGTGCGCCTTTAATCCGGCAAGAGTGCCTTCCTCGTCGTCGCCCATAAGCCGTGAATAGCCGGCTACGTCAGCCGCCAGGATCGCCGCCAGCCGGCGCTCGACGCGAGCGTGCACCACGAAAGTGTCCTCCGTCACCTCGCTCAAGCAAATCATATGCAGTGGAATGGCGCCAGCAAAAACCTCCCGTTAGCCGCCGCCTGGGCGTATCGGCTTCGGGGTTGATTACGTCGAGCATGACGTTGGTCGGTCGGATCCGGTTTTCCTTGCCAACCGACGCAACGAAGGCTGAGCCCCTGGGCACGGGCCAAAAACAGAACTCCAGAATTCTATTTTCAAGTTAGTCTCTCGTCCGAAGTCACAAACCGCCGGCAATCCTGCCGTGCAACTAAGGCCCGCAGCGGCGGGCAAGCCCTGCTGGAGGGACGATCAATGGTGGAGTCATTGCCCAGCCGTACCGCGTTGGTGACATCGCTTATGCGAGCGCTGCATTCGCGGTCCGACCCGTCTCCTCTGCTCGATGATCCCTGGGGCGATCGACTCGTTCCCGAAGTCGAGCGCGAAAGAATGATCCAGCGGATTTTGGCTCGCATGGAGTCGAACGCGCGTGTCCGCGCAATGCGGGCAGCAGATTCCGTCTTGGACGAGTTTCTACTGACCAACGCCGCCTTCCCGGGAGTAGTAATCCGCTCCCGGTACGCGGAGGATGCGCTGAGGGAGGCGACAATCAGGGGAATACGTCAGTATGTCCTGATTGGTGCCGGATTCGATAGCTTCGCGCTTCGTCGCCCCCCGTTTTCCGACGCCCTGAGAATCTTCGAAATAGACCATCCGGCGACGCAAGCGATGAAGGCTCAACGTATCAAGGAATACGGTATCTCACTTTCGCCGTCCGTACATTTCATCGCTGCCGACCTCGCGAAGGAGGATCTAGCAACGGTTTTGGCTCGCACGGCGTTCCGAATGGACGAAGCAGCATTCTTCTCTTGGCTTGGCGTTACGGTGTACCTGACGCGGAAGGCCAATCTGGCAACCCTGCGTGCGGTAGCGACTTGCGGCGCTCAGGGAAGCGAGCTCGTATTCACCTACGTCGATCAAAGCGAGTTCGCCTCTGACAGATCGCAGTCCCCCCACAACGAGAATGCCAAAGTGGTGGCGGCAATCGGCGAACCCTGGATTTCGGGCTTCAATCCCAATGAAATTATCAACGATCTCGCTTCTGTTGGGCTTGAGCTGGTTGAAAATCTGGACGGAAAGGCAATGTGGGATCGCTACCAGGGAGCAAACACCACGCTCGGGCAACCGCCTGCCAGCTTGCACATAGCCCTGGCGCGCGTTGTTAAGGGACAGCGCATCAGCGGACTTCGGTGAGCGTGGCACTGATATCGCTCTCGGGTCAAAATGCGAACAACCCCGGTTGAGCAAATCTGGTCCGGTCTGCCGCAATAAGCGGACCTCGTAATGAAGCCATGTTCACGAAGCTGTTGTGCCGCAGCGCGATAGAGGTCGTCCTCGGCTTAAGCTTTTTCGGCGTCAGCCGCGCTGCTTCTGAGAGGGAGCCTTAAACTCCACGACCTCATGCTGGTCGCACGGGTTCAACGGCTCATTTTGTTTCACGATGAGCTCAAGCTCGAGAGCTTCGATGGCGAGTTCATCCGCCAAGCGCTTGAACAGCGCGCGCTTTTCGAGGTCCGGCGCCTGCTGACTCATCAGCGCAAAGTCTCTGGCCTCAGCGCGGACCTTCTCCAATCGTCGCCGGAGGTCCTTCATGGTGTGTTGGCCCCAGCTCCTAACCTCATCCGCGCCCCGAACAATCACCTTGCCTGTTCGAATGGCGCCGGAGTCAACTGCCCAACCAGGACATTGGTTCTTTGCGAACTGGAAATTCGTCGCTTAGTCATCCTGGCATGCCTGGCGGTCGCCTGCGCGATCAACTCCCGGGCCGGCCGCAGGTCGGCGTTTGCGGGGGCTGCAACGGCGGCCGGTGGCATTTGGCGAACGGGTTCCCAGGGCGAGGCCATCCCTGTCCGGTTCTGGCCTGATGATCTATAAGAATACCGTTCCCAAAGGCGTATGAATGTTCGCAAGCATACAGACCCGAATGTTGCGCCGAACTAGGGCGCGCACTCATAACACGCGGCCAGCCATAGCCGGATAGATGCGAGTTGGACGAAGGCGAGGTAGTTGGCGGCGAGCCTGTCGTAGCGAGTCGCCACCCGACGACATTGTTTGATCCTGTTGAAGAACCGCTCGGCCTGGTTGCGAGCGCGGTAAAGATATGGGCTGAAGCAGATCGGCTCGCTGCGACTGCTTTTCGGCGGGATATTGGCCCACGCGCCTCTTTTCATGGCAAGCTCTCTGATCCAGTCGGCATCATAGCCATGGTCGGCAAGCAGCATTGATCCGGATTTCAGACGAGACAGCAGCTTTCTAGCAAATCGGACGTCGTGGGCCTCGCCCGGGCTCAACGCCAGTCGCACCGGCAGACCATTGCTATCGACCACAGCATCTTGCTGGTCAATCCACCTCGCGAGCGCCCCATTGACTGCCGCCGGTTGCGTGTGATGCAAGCCCCATGCTGATGCACACGAACAATAGACGTGTCGATCATTTGCACGGCGGCATCATGGGCGCCGGCCAGTGCGCGCATAAGCTTGGTCCACACACCCGCCCGTCGCCATCGAACGAAGCGATTGTAGCAGGTGGTGTACGGGCCGAAGTTGTCCGGCAGATCGCGCCATGGCGCGCCAGAGCGCAAGATCCAGAAGATGCCATTGAGCACGCGACGGTCATTCACTCGTGGCACGCCGCGCGGCTTATTCGGCAGCATCGGCTTGATGGCAGACCACTCATTGTCGGTGAGTTCGTAGCGCATGATTCGAGCCCCTAGTTTGGGACTTTGAATCATGGATTGGAGGGCCAGCTCAACCTGGCGCGTCAAAGGGGAAAGTTTGGGATGCTATTTGCCCGAAAGCAGTCCTTTAATGCGCTCAGCAGGACGACAAGCTTAGCTTGTCCGAGGCGATAAGTCGCCTGTGCGGCTGGGACTTACGTCGCACGGCGGTCAGGATCGCCAGAAGCAGCGCGCACGCAAAATGGCTGGCGATACGATCGACCGCATAGGCGACACAACGACCACGGCGGACGATCGGGCAAACCGCAAGCGTGATCTGCTCGACGGGCCTAAGGAGTTCGACCGCGTGCGAATTGATCGCCCCAAGCGCATCAAGCCGAGCCAACAATAAGCCGAGCACGAAGAAGCCGCTAGTATCGGACGACTGCAGACCACCAGAAACAAGGAGGAGAAGCGATGAGACAGCATTCCCCATCGGATGCAGCCAATGAGGCGAATAGTCTGTTGAAGGAGACCGTGAAGAAAGTGACGAGCGAGTACGAACAAGCAGAACAGGCTTTCCATGCAAATCGGGACCGGCTGAAAGCTGAACGGTTGGCCAGGGAAGCGGAGCGACGAAGGCAGCCGGACAGGGCGCCTTAGGTGTCGCATTTCTATCTTGATGTCTGCGCTGGGGACTCGTTCACCATAGACAACGAAGGTTTGGATTGACTATCAGCGGGCGGCCGACATTGGGAAGCGGTGCTGTCTATTGCCGACCTTGCCAAAGAGCTCGAAACTTCTGCGCAACTCGATAGCTTGGCAATCGAGGTCGAAACGAACGCGATCTATCTTGAAAGCAACATTCGTCTGCGAACGAGTTCAAGCGCGGAACTGAGATCGCGACAAGCGCTCCGCTCATGCAAACCTGGTCCGGTCTGACAACTAGAGCATCGAAAGCACGACAATCCCGTTTTCGAGTTCGCCTGAAGCAAGACGCGCCCGCGCCATACGCTCGAACTCAGTTCGATGCTTCTGCAAATAGCTGAAGGCCTGCTTCTGCGTGCTGAATGTCGTCGCTAACCGGCACAGTTGTCGATTTGCGCCATGCGCGAGCAAGAAAGTGATCGTCCCGCCGCTCTCCGACCTGGTTCTACGCACAACCCGCTCTCTTTGGCATGTGATCGGCCTTCCAAATTTCGTTCGGCGTTAGCCTTGGTTGCTAGGTCGCTAAATCCGCGGCTTCGTCGAGCGCTTCTTACGCATGGGCGCGGGCAAAGCTGCTTTAAGGACTGCATCGGCTGCTTCCTTGGCCTCACGAACTTCTCGAAGCCGTGCCATGTTCTTGCGAACTTCAATGGCCTGCCTTTCGGCATCTGCCAATGCCCGTGCTCCTTCTTCAGCGGCGAGGCGCTTGCGATCGGAACGCGCAATGCCTTGGGGTGACGGCTCTGTCGGCTTCTTCTCGCTCATCGCTCACCGGGCTCTACAACGGAAGAAACCCGCTCAATCCGAGGATCGAGCGGGCAGAGGGTCCGTTTCAGTACATCCGTGAAACGGCGCCGACGATATCAAGCCAACGAGAGGTTCTCAGCGCTGACTTTGCCTCGCATCTTGTCTGTCTTGGCCTCGAAGTTGACCTTTTGGCCCTCCGCAAGCCCCGCAAGACCAGCTCGTTCGACGGCGCTGATGTGCACAAATACATCTTTGCTGCCGTCGTCCGGCTGAATGAAGCCGAACCCCTTCTGGCCATTGAACCACTTAACAGTACCTGTCGTCATTTTCTTCTCCAAAGCGCACGCGAGCGCATACCGCATGACAATCACGCGATAACCTTCAACTTCGTCGATGTCTTTGGAAAAGGAGCCCGCGGGCGCATTCAACAAGGCACAGCGGCTGATCGAACATACTCAATATACATCACCTTCAACATTTTGCAAGAACCGAAGCCGACTTCTTTCGGCCAAGCATCTCCAGTGCTCCGATCAAAGGACTCCAGGCGGATCTGGGGCAAGACCATATCGATTGACTTGTCCGCACGGGAGTGATCACGTGGACGGCACCGACTTGCATCGCTGTGACAAGCAGATCGGCTTGTCCGAAGTTGGCGACGGTGTCGCCGTCACGAACCTCAACAATCGTAATGAAGCTCCTGCGCAATTGGCTGCTTGCAGGACGTGTCGCATTTGCAGCCCCAAGCGAAGAGGATGAATTGCAGGTTCTTGTCAGAGACAACAATGTTGAGCAGGCACTCCGTGTTCTCAAGAAGAAGATGCAACGCGAGGGCGTCTTCCGGGAAATGAAGCAGAGGCGCTCCTACGAGAAGCCGTCGGAGAGAAAGACCCGCGAGAAATCCGAGGCTATTCGACGAGCCCGCAAGCTCGCTCGCAAGCAGGCAATCAGAGAAGGACTGCTGCCCGCGCCGCCGAAAAAGAAGCCTTTCGAGCGCAAGCCGCCCTTGCCGGAGGTCAAAGCTCGAGTCCCTATGGCCTGAAATCAATGCCTCGCAGCACGATTCCCGGCGGCGTGCCTTCGAACTCCGTCGCGCGATACTTGCTTGCCGCACATGCTTCGATACGGTCCCGCAGACGGATGAACTGCGCTTCCCGCTGGTCGGGTTTAACTTGCGGGCCGCCCTCGAGGTCGTCCATCGCAGAGGTTGAAATGGCGCAAGGAATCTCCCTGGCGCCGTCATGCATCGAGAACCGGACAATCATCCGGTCGTACTCGTGGCCGATAAAGCGCCCGCTGGTCAATGTCATGTCTTACTCCTTACGGTGATCGCTTCGGCATGATCGCGCGCTTAAGTCGTCGCCGTGACCGGCGTCCGCCTCCCGCTCCCTCTGGGCATGGCACGGGTCGAGAATGCAGGCGGCTCTCTTCGCTTCAGTCCTCCCCCGCCAATCGGACGAAATCGTCGAACAACGCTGCCACCAGCGCACGGTGGCGCGTGTCCTCTGCGGGCAGGCTTGCAGCATAGAGGTTGAGCAGATAGCGCGCTTTGGCCGCGGCCTCCGGCCATGACGCGGCCGCCACCGTCAGCAGGCGGTTCTCCAGATCGGCCTCGCGCTCACGCAGCTCGCGCGCATTGTTCTCGACCTCGGCCAGCGCTCGGCGCAAATCGGTCGCTTTCTGCGCGGCCATGCCGCGATGCTTGTCGAGGTCTACAGTGTGGTCAGTCACTGGCGACACCCGGTTCCCTATTGGGCCCTGCGGATACAAGCCATTTGATGCCGCGGATGCGAAAGAATGCCCAAAGGTGATGGATTCGCCGCGAGCGGATAGTCATGCAAGCTTGCCCTTCGCAAGTGAAGCCCGACCGATGCTGGCCGGGACGACCATGCGCCCTTGGCGCGGCAATGACCAGCGCTATCCTCACCGTGCCGGCTAGCGGTAATGGCAACGAGGCGCTTTAGCGCTCGCCATTCGCGTAACGTAGGCGTAAGCTTGCTGATATCGCCGCACCTCCCATGGCATCTACCGGTGACTGAGGAGCGCGCGTGCTCTCGCTATAAGCTTCGCAGGAGCGTTTGATGTCGCTCTTTCGTGCCTGGGGCGTGCCGCCGGGCATCGTTTCGCTGCTTCTTTCGCCTTTCGTGTGCGGAGCCGCCGTTCTCAATGGCTAGAGCAACACGCGTTCCGTATCTCGTCAGCGGGACCAACGAATACGGTAGCTCCAATCTCGGCCGCGGCACTGCAGCGGTCGCGCTGCGCCTTGCGCGGAAGCTGCTGCGCGAAGGCTACATGGACGTCAGGATTTGCACCCCGCGTGGGCGGTTGTTGCAGTCGGATGAATTCGATGAACTCAAGCCAAAGGAGAGCGACATGGCGAAGGGCCAGCAACGCAGTAATCGGGAAGCCAAGAAGCCGAAGAAAGAAAAAGCCAAGGTCATCGCCGCGGCGCCCAGCCGCAGGGAAGTCGCCTGGCAGCCCGATTTCGGACCCGCGAAGAAGAAATAGCAAGAGCCAACGGCGAGCAGGCAATGCGACAGCTCGAGGCGCCCGAATCGGCACTCCAGTCGACGGCTTCAATGTTGCCCGTTGTGGCCCAACAATGACTGCAAAGCGGTGCCCAGAGTGAACGGGCTCATTCACCCTTTAGCGCGTCGCCCAGGACCTTGAGAAGAAATTCGGACCGCCAGGTTTTTCCGACGTTGACTACATCCCGCAGGGCTGGCTCGGCCTGCAGGTCGGCGGCCACGTAGCCGCTGGTCAAAATGAACGGCACAAAAGATGCCCGGAGGACTTCCGCGACCGGAGTGACCCATTGTCCATCAAGGTTGACGTCGAGGATGGCGGCGTCAGGCCGCTCTGCCTTGAGCAGCTCCAGAGCTGCGCTTACGTCCGGGGCCGGGCCGATCACCCGATAGCCGGCGGTTCGTAGCGTGGCCTCAAGCTCCATTGCGATGAGGTACTCATCTTCGACTACCAATATTCGGGGAGCCTCGTGCACAGGGTCTCCCCGTTGCGCTAGTCCACAGGCGCGGTGATATGGGCTCTTAAACCCGTCGGCTCATACTTCAGTTCCGCCGTGCCGCGTAAGCCCTGCACGGCGCTGAGGTCAATGAGCTTGGAGCCGAAGCCGGTGCGAATAGGCGGCGTCACGGGCGGGCCGTTTTCTTCTCGCCAATCGATTTGAAGCACGGGCTTGCCGTCCTTCTTCACAATGTCCCAGGTGAGATGCACGAGGCCGCCGGTCTTGGAGAACGCTCCATACTTCCAGGCATTGGTGACCAGTTCATGCAGGATAAGGCTGATCGGGAGAACCTGCGGCTGCTTGAGAGGGACCGGCGGCCCGGGAACGATGCGGTATCGCTCGGCTCCCGCTGGCTGCAATGCCTGCTCGACGAGCGTGCTCAGATCGGCTTGATCGCTGCTGGCCAGCGCGAGCTTCTCGGCTTCAGCCACTGCTTGGAACCGCCCCAAAAACGCGTCCCGGTACTCCTTGGCTGACCGGCCTTCGACATCGGTCTGAGAGGCCAGGGAGCGCACGATCCCAAGAAGGTTCTTCATACGATGGCGCGTTTCGGCGAGGAGAATGTCCTTTTGCGCCTCGCTGCGGCGCCGGTCGGTCACGTCCTCAAACAGGATCAGAATGCTCGTGCTGTTATTGTCAGGGTGAACCAGGCGATGCGCACTTACGAGCATCGTGCGCCGGCCGATGGTTGGGAACTCCGTCTCGACTTCGTAACCGACGACCGCGGCGGACTTGGGAATGATCTCGCCCACGAGGCGCCTGAGGTCGGGGATGTCCCATTGACCGTCGCCAAGGCCGAACAGGCTACGCCCAACCGTGTAATCGCGGCTCACCCTGAAAGTCTCGTAAAACCCGCGATTAGCGGTAAGGACACAACCCGTCTGGTCCAGCACGAGGAGAGGCTCCTCCAGGGTGTCGACGATCCCTTGCGCCTGGACATGCTCGCTACGCAGCAGCCGGTACAGATCTTCCAGGTTCATCTTTCGGCCTACCTCAGCAGAGTTCCCCTAGGATAATATGGGGCATGGTCCCCCGCAAACCAGATTGAGCTGCTTTATCGGTGCCAGATGCTAATAATGCCGCCCACTAAACCCTCCTTCTGCCGTCCAAGTTTCCGCGGGACTGAAATTTCAGATGATCGCTTCGGGTCGAGTGTCTTGGCTCAAGCTGGACAAGAAATTTGGCTTCGTTGAACTGGAGGGGGGTGTCGGCGATGCCTTTCTCCGTGTTTCGGTTTTGAAAGCTGCTGGCTATGTGACCATCCCTGCAGGGACGACCATCCCTGTCCGAGTGGAAACCCAAGCCGACCGGCGGCGGGTGGTCGAAGTGCTCTCGGTAGACACCAGCACCGCGCTCGCGGGCGAACCAGTGCCAATTAAGCAAAAAACGTCGAGTGTGCCATCGGCGAGACTCGGGGGCATTAAAGGCCGATGCGCGCGAGAGACCTTGCAGGGCGAGGAATAATCCGGTTCCGCGGTAAGATCGATTGCCAATTTCGCATGGCCGGCGTTCTCCGACCGGGAAAGCGCGCTCGGCGTTTAATTAGGAACCGACCTTTCTCTCGCACATTGCTCCTGCATCACCCCGCTACCCCGGGCTCCTATCGGTGATGAGAACGCCGGTTGCGCTCCCGCCTACTCAAGCAGGGAGCAGCGCCACGATGAAGCGACGCCGTTTCGAGCAACCACAATCATTCCAAGACCGCCTTGCCGCATTCGCAGAAGACGCGCGCGACGAAGCCGAAAAGCTTCCGCTGGGCATCGAGCGCAACAACATGCTGCGCAAAGCCAGTCAGGCCGATACAGCGGCTCACCTAGACGATTGGGCCACTCCCCCTGAACTACCGCCACCGAAGTAAGGTCATTATGGCGCGCTACTACTTCGATACGCACAATGGCACGCTTGTTCGCGATGACGTGGGAATTGAATGCGCAGCGGGCTGGTGCACGGATTTAACGGGGATGATATCCTGTTGGGCCAGTACGATGCCGCCGGCTTCCAGACGGAAGCAGACAAGAACACGGGAACGCTTATCAGCTACCACGACTATCTGGTCTGACGCGCTGTCAGGAGATGGATCGGGCGAACGTTGCGGACCGGCGGACCTGCCGAACATTCGCCTGTATCCCGGCATGCGAGCGATCGTGTTGACCCCAACCGCTCAATGAACCGCGTTCGAGCATATCCTCCGACCACTCGCGAAAGCTACGCCCTTAATCAATCGTTCTTGTTACCAAACAACATCCATCTAGCGTGACGCTCGACTTGAAAGCAGTCCTCGACCGCCGTGGATACGCAGCGCTTCGCCGATCTCTGGATGAGAATCTTATCAATTCGTTTACACGGCACGACGCGATTCAGATTCTGTAAACCTACCGATTTGCGCGACTCATAAACTCCCGACAAACTCGATCTAGATTTCCTCGAGAGGGAGGCTGGTTTGCACACTCGCGACATCCGAAGCAATGGTTGTCCACTTCGCCATGACCTAACGCCACGGCTCGTGCCGATTGGCCAGCTCAAGCAGCTCGGACATGAAACGCGGCGCCATCCCAAGGGCCAGATCAAGAAACTCGCGGCAAGCCTGCAAGAGTTCGGCTTCGTGGTGCCGGTCATCGCCGATCGTGACTGCCGCATCGTCGCCGGAGCGGCCCTCGTCCGAGCGGCAGATCAACTCGGTCTGGGCGAGGTCCCGGTAGTCCAGCTGCGCGATCTCACCGATGCACAGCTGCGCAGCCTCAGACTGGCGCTGAACCGCCTGACCGAGGACAGCAACTGGGACGATCAGGTTTTGCGGCTCGAGCTGGTGGAGCTGAGCCAGCTCGATCCAGAGCTCGATCTGCAAATCACCGGCTTTGCTATGGGCCAAATCGATTGCCTATTGGCAACTCCCGAGGGCGATGAGGATGAACTGCCGCGGCTCATGGCGCCGCCGCCTGTCACCCAACCGGGCGATCTCTGGAATCTGGGTGAGCACCGGATCGTCTGTGCCGATGCAACTGATTCCGAGACCTATCAGTGCCTTCTACAGGGCGAGCTGGCGCACATGGTTTTTGCCGATCCGCCGTACAACGTCCCGATCAACGGCCACGTCTCCGGCCGCGGTAAGATCACGCATCCCGAGTTTGCGATGGCGTCGGGCGAGCTGTCCGCGGCCGAATTCGAGGCGTTCCTGGCCAAGGCGCTGGCGCATCTTGCCGCCTTCACGCATCCGGGGGCGCTGCATTTTCTGTGCATGGATTGGCGCGGCATAAAACCCCTGCTCGCCGCCGCCGAGCCGATCTATTCCGAGATGATCAATCTTTGCGTCTGGAACAAGGCCAACGCCGGAATGGGGTCGCTTTACCGGTCAAAGCATGAGCTGGTGTTTGTCTTCAAGAACGGCCAGGCGCCCCACATCAACAATGTTCAACTCGGCAAGCATGGCAGAAACCGTGCGAACGTCTGGGACTATGCCAGCCAGAACACCTGGGCCAATTCCGCCAAGAGCAAGCTGTCGCTGCATCCTACGGTCAAGCCGGTCGCGCTGATCGCCGATGCGATCCGCGATTGCTCGAACGAGCACGACATCATCCTCGATCCGTTCGGCGGCGCCGGAACCACCGTCATCGCCGCGGAGCGGACCCGACGCCGCGCACGGCTGAGCGAGATCGACCCCCGCTACGTGGATATCACCATTCGCCGCTGGCAGCATGTGACAGGCAGAAGCGCAGTTCACACCGCGACCGGCGCTACGTTCGAGCAACGTGATCGCGCAACATCGGAGAGCACGCGTGACTAAGAAAGACGGTAATCCGGTTGGCTATGGCAAGCCTCCACTTCACAGCCGATTCAAGCCGGGGCAATCCGGCAACCCCAAGGGACGTCCGCGAGGCAGGTTAAATTTCGCAAGTGACCTCAAACGCGTCTTGGAAGCGCCAGTCAGCGTGACTGAGGGCGGCAAATCACGCAAGGTCAGCACGCAGGAAGGTGTATTGCTCCGCCTTGCCAACAAGGCGCTGAACGGTAGCGATCGCGCGATGGACAAATACCTATCCCTGGCCGAGGCCCACTTCGCCAAGAACGCCGAGATCACATCCAAAACGCTGAGCGCCGACGACCAGGCCATCCTCGAGCAGTTTCGGCAAGAGCTTCTCGCCGAGGCCAGCGCTTCCCAGGATAAAATCAGGGACGAAGACGATACATGAGTGTACTTGCGGCGGTCCTCAGGCAGCATTTGCGCTACTTCATTCACAAAGCGTTTTGCACTGTCTTCCCAGGAGGCCCCTATCTTCCGAACTGGCATGTGGACGCCATTGCCTTTCAGCTGCTGCAGATCGAATCCGGCGATTGCCGCCGCCTGTTGATCAACCAACCGCCGCGCTCGCTGAAATCCCTCTCGGTGTCTGTCGCCTATGTGGCTTGGCTGCTCGGTCGCAATCCCGGCCGGCGCATCATCGTCGTTAGCTATTCCAACGAACTGGCGGCTGAGCTGCACCGGCAATTTCGCATGGTGGTCGAGTCCGCCTGGTACCGCAACCTGTTCCCGGCAATGCGCACCGCGAGGGATACCGGCAGCGAATTGGTGACCACCGCCGGAGGAGGACGTTACGCCACCTCGGTCGGTGGGACCCTAACCGGTCGGGGTGCCGACCTCATCATCATCGATGATCCGCTCAAAGCCGAGGACGCAATGTCGGAGCTCGCGCGCAAGCGCGTCATCAATTGGTTTGGCGGCACGCTGGTGTCCCGCCTCAATGACAAGGACAGGGGTGCCATCGTCGTCGTGATGCAGCGCCTACACGAGGATGACCTTGCCGGGCACCTGCTGCAGGCCGGCGGATGGCGTCATCTCAACCTCCCGGCGGTCGCAACCGAAGATGTTCAAATTCCGATCGGCCGCGGCAAGCATCACACCCGGCGCGCCGGCGAGGTGCTGCACGCGGCGCGGGAAGACAAACCGATTCTGGAGCAGATCAAAGCCGAAACCGGCAGCCTGCAATTCTCGGCGCAATACCAGCAACAGCCGATTCCGCTCGAAGGCAATTTGATCAAGCGAGAATGGTTTCGTCGCTATGCCCAGCTGCCGACCACTGACGCATCTAGCAACGTCGTGCAGAGCTGGGACATCGCCATGATGACGGGAAGCGGCAATGATTATTCGGTCTGCACCACCTGGCGCATGGTCCACAAGGACTATTACCTGATCGACGTGTACCGGGGCCGCCACCAATATCCCGAGCTCAGGCGAATACTGATCGGACTGGCAAAGCGACATCATGCTGCGACCGTGATCATCGAGAACGCCGGGCCAGGCATGGCGATGTTACAGGATCTGCAGCGCGAGATGCCCGACGGACTGCCGCGCCCGATCGGCATTAAGCCGGAAGGCAGCAAGGTCGACCGCATGGCCGCACAATCGTTCAAGATCGAAGCCGGGCAGGTTCACCTGCCGGCCGATGCGCCATGGCTGGACGCCTACCTGCTGGAATTGCTCGCCTTCCCGCAAGGCCGGCACGACGACCAAGTCGATAGCACCTCACAATTCCTAAAATGGGCGAGCACGCGCTATATGTTTGACGACTGCCCTCTTGGAGTTATCTCGGTGAAACTGACGCGTGGCTACGATGGCTCATACATGGAATGAGCCGGCACTCGGCATCCAGACTGACACGTCGCCGAGCAATCAGGCAGCGCCGCGGTATACGACGCTCCAATAGAATAGGAAGCGAGAGCGGACCGGTGGATGCTCGTTCGCTGACGTGCGCAGTCCAAAGGACGGCCGGCTTTGGCTGTGGAGCACATCGCTCCTCGCAATTGCCGCCTGCCTGAGGGGCGGTGAGAAGCGCTGAGACACCAGGTACAAAAGAGCAAGAATGTTGCTGCAGAATGGACTGGCATTCGCGGGGAAATGGAGCGTTACTAAGTCGACCGGAGTCTTGGCGATACCGGTATCTCACCTCGCAGGTGCGGGGCTTTCGGCGGTGCGGCCCGCGGGCCGCTCATTGCCAAACCCAAGGAGATACCGGTGAGCACGCTTGCAGCCAATGGCGCCCAGCCGCCCAGTTCCCTCATCCCATTTAAAACCAACGATCGCCGAGCCTTTATCGGCGGCTCGGACGCCCGGATCATCATGGGCAGCGACGCGGCAGCGCTGCTCCGGCTCTGGCAGGAAAAGCGCGGCGAGGCCGAGCCAGTCGATCTGTCGGGCGATCTCCTCGTCCAGCTTGGCACTGCGACCGAGCGCCTCAACCGCGCCTGGTACGAACGCCAAACTGGCCACGCCATCGAGCACGTTCAGCGCCGGGTTGTCCATCCCGTGCACAAGTGGATGGCCGCGACGCTGGATGGGCGGGTGCAGCAAACCGGCGCGGTGTTCGAGGCCAAGTTCATGTTGCCCTGGAATTTCTCCGAGGAAGCCGCGGCGGACAAACATATGGCGCAGCTGCAGCACAGCATGTGGGTGGTCGCCGCCCGCTCCGCGGTGCTGTCGATCATCACCGGCGGCGGCAAATGGCTGGAGATCGAGGCCCATGCCGACCCGCTGTACCAGCATCTGCTACTGACCGCGGAAAAGAAGTTCTGGCGCTGCGTGCAAACCGGCGAGGCGCCGCAGCTGTTTGGCATCGAGCCGCCGCGGCCGCGGCTGGCCGCGGTGCGGGTGGTCGACATGACAGGCTCAAATGCCTGGGTGGAATTGGCCGCGCTCTATCGCCAAACCCGGGCCGCGGCGCTGGAGCATGAACGGGCGAAAACCGAGCTCAAGGCGCTGGTACCGGAGGACGCCAAAGAGGCGCGCGGCCACGGCTTGCGTGCCAAACGCTCCAAGGCCGGCGCGATCAGCTTTGAAGTGGTCGACGCCGCCTAGGCGGCCCGCCAAGCTGAGTCATGACCGCAGCTCGCGCCCAACCATTGCTGGGATGCTTTGGAGGCCCTGTCGATGCAGCCAGACTTCGACTTCGTCCATCTCGACCCCTCCTTCGATCCTCCGGAATCCTACCAGGACGCCTTCGAGCTGTTTGGCGAGCTCTGGACCGAACTGCGCGCCTTTCAAGCGAGCTGCGCGCACGACCAAGTCATTCTGACTGTGACTCAGCATTTGGAGCACCAGCTGGCGGTCGCCGGACTGGTGCTCGCGATCCAGCTTGACATCCTGAACCACCCCTAACTCGGATACGGAGACCGCCATGCAGCGCTCCAGCGAGACCATCAGCCAAATCGCCGGCGCGCTGGCCAAGGCGCAGGCCGAGCTAGAAAACCCGGAGAAGGCATTGACCGCCACGATCATATCGCCGTTCCCGCGCGAGGAGAGCCGCACCTTCCGCTACGCCTCGCTCGCCAGCGGCCTTGAGATCGCGCGCAAGTGCCTCACAAGGTACGAGATCGCGACAGTGCAGGCCACCGCGATCGATGCCAGCACCGGACTGATCAGGCTCACGACCACCCTGCTCCACAGCTCGGGCGAATGGATTGCGTCCGACTGGCCGGTGTGCCCGGTCGCAGATACCGCCACCCCGCACCGGATGGGCGCAGCGCTAACCTATGCCCGTCGCTACGCGCTATTCACCCTGGTCGGCATGGCCGGCGAGGATGATCTGGACGCGCCGGAGCTGATGGCCGGCACTCCAGTTGCGGTCGCACCGTCCGTTGCGACGGCGAAGCTCGCCAAAGGCGGCTTGAATCAACCGCCACTACGAAATCCGCAAGGTTCGGCCGAACTCCGGGACAAGCTGCTTAGCGAGTTGATCTCCCTAACGAGCGAAGATGAGCTTTTGAGCTGGGCCAAGACCAGCCTTCCTCTCAAGAACACCCTTTTGGAGGCGGATGCCCGTTCGGTTGAGGTCGCCTACTACGCGCGGCTTGAGGCATCCGATCCGACCGAGATCAGCATCGCGCCGCAGCTCGCCGTCGCAAGACCGGTCCGGTCGGAGCGACCTGTTCAGGGCCGCGCTGAGCGCGTTCGCGATCAATCCGCCGCGGAGCCGAACATCGGGCTTGCCTTCCCCAAGGAAGCATCGCGCAAGCGCAGCAAGACGCACCTCGCGTTCGTACGCGGCCAGCCCTGCCTTGTCTGCAAGCAGACGCCTTGCGATCCCCACCATGTCAAATTCGCGCAACCGAGAGCTCTCGGCCGTAAGGTCAGTGACGAATTTACGGTGCCGTTGTGCCGCTCGCATCATCGACAGCTGCACCGCCACGGAAACGAAAAAGCATGGTGGTCGGATATGCAGATCTCGCCGCTGGCCGTTGCAAAGGAGTTGTGGGCAGCGAGCCCAATCCATGAGCGATCGGCAGCATCCGCCATATCAACCTGCGCCGGCCCGGGCCTTGAGACGACGCCACGATGAATGGTCGTTCCTGGCCCCCAATGTCAACAAGTCACGCAGGTTCATACGGACGTCTTGCCCGCAATTCCGGCGGGAGAAAACGTCGCCCGACATTACAAAGCTACCACCCCATCAGGATTTCAGCCCCTAAACTAGAGCGGCTGTAAAATAGCTTTCGCTCTCAATATGAACTGCGGGGTGAGACATGAGCGCCGCATCATGAAAACACCTAGGCCAAAGCGAGCAGGAAGACCGTCGATTGATCAAGGTCGCCCAGAAGCGAGTTGGTTTATCGAGGATCGCAGCCAAACTCGGCCGTCGCACCGGTTCGGCAGCCGAATGGCGCGGACGGTGGGAATACTGCTGAAGTTGCGCGGCTTTGGTGCTGGCCCAATGAACGTCCGGGCGCAGTCCTAAAGCCCAAAACCGCGGCCAATCTCCCGCGCAAGCCTGAGCGCCGCGTCGGTATTCCGGCCATAGAAGAACGCTCGATCAAGCTGCGAAAAGATTCCCATTCCAAATAGCGCGATCGCAATGCCTCTAAGCATGGTTGTGGACCGGGTTGAACGATACAGCGAAAAGTTCAAAACGGCCCCAGCCGCAGGTTGGGAGAACAGCCGGGGCCGACATTCCCATTCCATATGCCGTAATCAGCGGTAATCGGCACGCGGCCAGGTTAGCCACATGAAAGCTAATGAACTGTTTCGCTCATCGCTATTCGAGCCCCCGAGCCGTTGGCCCCAGGTGAGGCGCCGCCATGGATCGCGCCCCCTATGCCACGCAGCTCCCTCATCGAGAGGGCATGGCGCGACGCCGATAAGAGTTAGATCGCCATGAAATTAGCTAATCGGCCCATTGCGGGAATAAACGTCCGCTAGTGCGGCTTACTCGGCCTCGCTGTTTGCGGAAGCGCAGCAATCGACCGTAGACCGCCAAGCGAGTGCGTCCCAACTTCTGCCCCACCTCGCTTGCGGTCATGCCACTTTCGATGAGCGCAAGAAGCTGCGCTTCTTCCTCGGGCAACCACGGGCGTGTCTCAAGTCTATTGTTGGACATCATCGATCCCATGCCGGGAATAGCGCCGCGGAAATCCATTTCCTGATCAGGGTGATCGTTATGCTATTCAAACGCTACCCCAATGCGATTGTCACTCGCCCAGATTAGTCGGCAACTATATACGACGCGATTTCTCTCAAGCATCAATCTGAATGTGGGGTTCACGAACTGCTTCGACGGAAGCTCGATTGCCGCGCCTTGTTCGGACATATTGACCACGCGGCAGCGTAAACTGGTGCCGTCGCCGAACATGTAGGCGACCTCGTCCACATCGATGCGTTCAAGCTTTCGACGTTCTGTCATTTATGTTGCCCGCCAATAAGGCTCATTCGGCCGATGTGCAGCTTTTCTCTAGCAACCGAAATTGTCGAGCGATTTGCGTTGCCAAGGCTGATCGCTCTCTGGCAAGGAGTCTTCTTTGTTCATTCATGTCGTGTCCGTCACGTTCAAGCACCTCAATCAAGATTGCCTGGTTTTCAACTTCGAGTTGTTTGGCCGCAACTTCTCGGGAAAGGATTGCTAATTCATCGTCGCATTCTGAGGTCATGGGAATCCCAAGGCTGATCTGTCGGTACGAAAATTCCATCCTACCTGACCGACCCTGCTAGAATGTTACTTTGCTTCGAAGAGGCGCAGCCACGGGCTCCATCCTTTCGACAGGCCGTTTTCAGCCAATATGATGACCATCGACGGGACCTGGCGGCGAACCATGCCTTCTGCACGATGTACCTCGAGATACCCGACGCTCGTCGCGCTTTTCCGGGATCGTTGTGCCAAATCCTCAAGTTGTGAGAGTAGCGGCGCAAGCGTCGGCATCTCTATGCTCGATGACGCCAAAGCTGAATTGGAGACGGGCAATCTCGCCCTGTTCGTTGGTTGGAACAGAGCTATGTCGTCGCAGGCGAGCGCCAGCTCAGATTGGCCGATGAGAGCTCCTGCTTGAGCGCCCTCTGCTCGGTCATGTCCCGCAGCACGCCGACTGGACTCGGCTGGTTCGCTTCCTCTCATCTAAGAGGAATGACCATGAGATGGCTGGATCTGAGATGCGGCACGGTGAGCTGCATCGATATGGGGAAGAGCTTAGGTCGCCTATCACTACACAGCTCGAGGCTTGCCGAGATCAGCATCGCGTCGCACCACCGCGCCGTTGCAAAACCGGGTCCCAATGAAGCGACCTATTCAGCGGCTCGTTTGGGTGATCCTAGCCTAAAGGCTCGGCCAATCTCTGAACGCGGCGTCGTTATGGGGAGCCACAGAAGACCGCGCGATCCAGCTAAAAAAAATCGCCATTGCAAACAGCGCGATGACAATGCCTCCAAACATGGTTGTAGACCGGATTTCGACGGTGCTGTGAAGTAATGCTCCCAGCCGCAGGATCGGGTTGCGCCGGCATTCCCATTCCAATGGCCGCGATCGGCGCTCATTTTGTCTGGCGCTTTTGAACCGAAGCCTGCTGGATGAGGAAATCGTCTAACTTCCGACCGCCTCGGAGCTGCGGTTGCAGCCATCGCGGCAGCCGGCCGCGACCGGACCATGTCTCCGCCGGGTTCTTCGGATTGCAGTATTTGGGACGAACGGGCGGGTATGGACGGCGCTTACGATCGAAGCGTGTGGCCTTCTCGGCTAGCCCAATCCTGTGGAGCCGTTCGTCCAAATGAGCTTTTTGCATTAAGATTTTCTGAGTCAGGCTGGCAGTGACCTGCTGGTGCAACATCCAGAGCTCATCAAGGGAGAGCGAATTGAAATGCGCGGTGTCCATGGCTGATCCGAGGTTGGGGTCAAAAGCCCAGGCACGAAAGTCTAGGATGAAGAAGCAGGCAAGCCGTCAGACCAATGATAATCGCATAATCCACATTTAAATGCGGGATGCGGCGGGGAGAATGGCATGACAGCGGTAATATCATGGCAAGGGATTTAATTTGCCGGGAGGAGGTAGCGCCCACTGAGGTGGCAACCAGGATCGCGACATCCAGAAACTTGCGGCGCATGGCCGCCCTGCAACCCGGCGCGCTGGATTAATTCGACTGACCAGCGACACATTTAATTCATTGCGCTGCCAGATTTAAGTCGTATCGGGGCCCATGTCGCCCCGAAGTCTCGGGTGGGGGCTCATCACCGGGAGTTTTCGATGTCCGGTCATTTGCGATGTTATTTCGCCAGTTTGGTTCTTCTTGGAGGTCTTGCGGCGACACCTGCGCTCTCCAGCCCGTTTACCGACTTGTTCAATCCTGCTCCTCGCGAGCCTGCTGCGAGCTCGTCGGCACGACCGGAATGCTTGGCACAGCCCGGCGATCCGCCCGGCGCCGGCCAGCGCTGGGTCTATCGGCGGGACGGCCACAGCAAATGCTGGTTCTTGGCCGAGGGAGTCGCGACGGCGCGAAAACCGGCTCATCGTCGCATCTCCAACCGGACCGTCAGGGCCGACGAGAACGAGACCATGCGGCAAAGGCGGAGCCCGGTAAGCGATGCGCGGGCGGAGTTATCAAGCTCTGCGAAGGCTGACGAGCCTCAACCGACGCCGCCGGCACGCGAAGTGAAGGTGGCTGATGCTGCTTCTGTTTTCGATGCGGGCGCGCCAATCCTGATTCCGGCGGCATCCGTCTCGGGTGTTCCCAACAGCCAACTCACGCCCGAGCATTCCGTGCCGCCCCAAGTCGACGCGGAGAACCTTTCCGCTGCCGCGCGAGCCGACTCATCTCCCGCTATGCCGACGGCCGGGCGCGATGAACAGGCGCTCGGCGAGGCGCGCAGCCGGACGGTAACTTGGCTCGGTGTGGCGCTGATGATGCTGGGGGGCTTCTCGATCTTAAGCGCGAGCCGCATACTTCGGCACGCGGTGAAATTACGCCACTGAAGACATTTGCAGGTGACCTAAAGTCGTCGGTGAGCTCTTCGCGCGCTGATATATCCGAATTGCAACACTTATAATGTTCCGCGCGTCGGCGCTCCATCTGATACTGCCTCAGGCCGATGTTCGAGTATGATGCGGTCCCTCTTGTGCTTGGGACTGCCATCATGCGGTACAAAGTGTTCATGGTGGACAGCAATCGGCGAGTGATCTGCGCTGCAAAGCTTGACTGCATTGACGAGCAGGCGGCGAGACGTCGAGCCGAGCAAATGCATGGCGAGCACGACGTTGAGCTTTGGGACGGCGATCGACTTGTTGCGGTGTTCCGAAGTGCATCGAATGAAGATCTTGGGCGAGCGCGCGATCCTGGATAAACGCCCGGTCTCGCCGCCGAGTTAGTTCGAACGTTGTGAGCCACGCCGGCCTGGCGGTTGCCGGCACCTCGCAGGGACATACTCACCCAGGTCTCCGCGCGATGAAGGCGTCGGCCTTCCCCAGGTAATTGTAGATACGAGGATCGCGAGCACTCCGTGCACAAAATCGCACCAGCGAGCCGACGAAGGTCAAGCTTCGGACCAGGAGGGTCTCCAGTCTAAACGGCTCTCGCTCTGCCGTCAGCTCTGGTACGCCGTCTTCGGCCCATTGTTCTCGCTTCTACGTGTCGGAGCTTACTTCGAAGCTTCTCCACCTCTCTAAGCTCCGCCACAAGCGCTTGCAGCCGTTCGCTCAGAACAGCACAAGTATAGATCTGACGCGTACGCAACATCACATGCCTCAGAAAATGACTTGAAGTAGATAATCGCCGGAAAAGAGAAAGACGAACAACCGCTCGACCGAAGCTCAGTGAGCTAAAGCCGCAGCCGCCAGATGCTCCCAGTACTCTGCCTCTGCAAGCAGCTTCCAGCTTCTCTCCGGTTGGAGCGCAGCTGTCTGTCGGCAAAGCAAAGCCATAGCGCGAAAGCGGCGAGCAGCTTCCATTTAAACCTCCCATGTTTTCCCCAAACATATTTTTCAATTTTGCGATGGAGTCATCACGATTATATCGAATAATCAAATTTATCATTGAATAGCAGGCAATTAAGTTCCGCTCGCGCGCTGAAACAGGAGTTAATTTCGGTTTGAGCTTCACATCGGTTTCGAATGCTAGTAGCCGGGGCCCTATCGCGCGTTAAAGCGCACGAAAAACCTGCGGGACAGCAACACGAGATGCGAAGCTTCGTGCGCGATCATCGCAATCTCAGCTTCCCGACCGAGTGGACACAAGGACTCTTTCTCGTGGCGCTCCGGGCCCACGCGCGCCGGCTACCAAGGTAAATCAGCGGTTGGATTGCACCAACGAGCTCACTCTGGGAGCGCGTCATCCTTGTCCCGGGCTGGTCTTGCTGCGGCACGTGCAAGGCGCAAGTCAACCGAGCAACGTCACCCTCCAGCGAAGAGGACTGAGCTGCTGCCGGTTTGATGGACACCGAGATTAGGTGTTTCATGAAGCCGGAGGTGGGCGATGAAGAGACGGAAGTTTAGTCGCGAGTTCAAGGTCGAGGCGGTCAAGCTGGTCCGGGAACGCGGAGTGTCGGTGGCACAGGCCGGCCGCGACCTGGACGTTCATGAGAACGTCCTGCGCAAGTGGGTCAAGGAGTTTGGCACCGACCCAGTGCAGGCCTTTCCCGGCCACGGCCAGATGAAGCCGGAGCAGCAGGAGATCGAGCGGCTGCGCCGTGAGGTCGCCAAGCTGAAGGCAGAGCGGGATATCCTAAAAAAGGCCGCAGCCTTCTTCGCGAAGGAAGCGACATGAAGTTCGTCTTCATCGCGAAGCACCGGACGATCTGGCCGGTGGCATGGCTATGCGATGCGCTCGGGGTATCGCGGTCGGGCTTCCATGCCTGGCTGAACCGTTCTCCCAGCGCCAGATCCAGCAGCGACGAGGAACTCGGCGGCAAGGTCAAGGCTAGCTTCAACGCCAGCGACCGCACCTATGGCGCGCGCCGGGTCTGGCGCGATCTGCTCGCCGATGGGGCGGACTGCGGCCTGCACCAAATCGAACGGCTGATGCGCCTGCAAGGCTTGCGGGCGCGGCCGCGACGCCGGCGCTTGCCGAAGGACAGCGGCGATCGGCAGCTCGAGACCGTGCCGGCGAACCTGCTAGACCGGCAGTTCGCTGCCGAGCGGCCGAACCAGAAGTGGATCGCCGACTTCACCTATCTCTGGACCGCCGAGGGCTGGCTCTATGTGGCGGCGGTGATCGACCTGTTCTCCCGTCGGGTGGTGGGATGGTCGATGAGTGCCGCCATGACGGCACAGCTTGTGACGGATGCATTGTTGATGGCCGTCTGGCGGCGGGGCAAGCCGGATGCGCTGCTGCACCACTCCGACCAGGGCAGCCAATACACGAGCGAGCAGTTCCAGCGCCTCATGGCCGACCACGGCATCGTCTGCAGCATGAGCCGCTCAGGCAATGTCTGGGACAATGCGGCGATGGAGAGCTTTTTCTCCTCGCTCAAGACCGAACGGACAGCCGACAAGACCTACAGGACCAGAGACGAGGCACGAGCCGATGTGTTCGATTACATCGAAAGATTTTACAACACGACCCGCAGGCACTCGACCATCGGTTATCTCAGCCCGGTTGAGTTCGAGCGCAAGGTGGGATTAGCTTAACCCGGTGTCCATCAAACCGGCAGCAGCTCAGACTTCCGGACGAGGTTCTTGCACAGGCCCTAGCTTCATTCCGCAAGCGGCTTCATACGACGGGGGATCGAACGGGAGCAGACACCTCCAGATCTTGCAGGTGTTCAAGGCAACGGACTCCTATACCGTGGCCACCTTCACCCCGTTCAGATCAAGCGCGCGCAAACTGCTCCACGATTGTGCATCGATTGCCTCACAATTGTCATAGCGCTTCCACTGCATCGCAATATACTTCGTCTAGCAATCAGAAATGTCAGGCGAACTTTCGATGATCCGACATGCGGTCCGCATGCTGGCCATAATATATTGTGTTTGCGGCCAGTCCGCCTATTCAAGCTATGAATCGCAAGCGGTGACGCCACCGCTGTCGTTCTCGCAATTCTGCATTCAATACCCCGAGGACTGCCAACGCCACGACGATCGCAGGGTCCGAGATTTCCGCTCCTCAATCCAGCGTTGGCGAGAGCTCGCCCAGATCAATTCGACGGTGAATTTCGGCATAGCGCCGAGGGATCCGCCCGCAAGCCGCCGAGATTTGGAGTGGCAGATATTTCCTGACCAAGGCAATTGCGGCGATTACGCCGTCACCAAACGCCATCTCCTGCTGCGATCCGGTTGGCCCAGCTCCTCTCTCCTGCTTGCAGAGGTGGTCATCCGAGCAACCGGAGAGCACCATCTTGTGCTGCTCGTGCGCGAGGGGAAGGCGGTCCTTGTGCTCGATAATCTAAGCCCGGTTGTTACGCCGCTCGTGGATGCCTTGGACCGATATGTCCTCGTGCGGGCGGAGTCAGGAACAGATCCCCAGCATTGGACACGCGAGGTTGCAGCCTTCTAGCCGCCAATCGACAGCCCGTTGAAGCTATGCCTCGTAGGCATCGCCCATATTGGCCAGCAATCCCAGAGTAACCATGGCGCGGATTCCGGTCGCCGAAAGGCTGTTAATCTAACCTTACTTTCGGGCGATTTCACCCTCCCTACTCAAGTCAATTCCATGTAAGCACAAGTCTCAAATTTTGGGATCGATATGACAAAAAAACGAGCTCTGATTACTGGCGTGACAGGCCAGGATGGCGCCTATTTGGCCGAACTTCTTTTGCAGAAGGGATACGAGGTCCACGGCATCAAGCGCCGCACCTCGCTGTTCAACACCGATCGCATCGATCATCTGTACCTCGATCCGCACGAGCCCGATCCGCCCTTCAAACTCCACTACGGCGATCTGACGGACTCCTCGAGCCTGATCCGAATCGTCGGCCACGTGCAGCCGGACGAGATCTACAATCTCGCGGCTCAGAGCCACGTTGCCGTTTCGTTCGAGGAGCCGGAATATACTGCAAATTCCGACGCCCTCGGCGCGCTTCGCATCCTCGAGGCCATGCGCATTACGGGATTGGAAAAGAAGGCGCGCTTCTATCAAGCCTCAACGTCTGAACTGTATGGCTTGGTCCAGGAGATCCCCCAAAAGGAAACCACGCCGTTCTACCCGCGCTCACCGTATGCGGTCGCCAAGCTTTACGCCTACTGGATCACGGTCAACTACCGCGAAGCTTATGACATGTATGCTTGCAACGGCATCCTCTTTAACCATGAATCCCCCGTCCGGGGCGAGACCTTCGTGACTCGAAAGATCACGCGTGCTTTGGCGCGGATTCATCTCGACTTGCAGGAGCGTCTTTACCTGGGCAATCTCGATGCCTTGCGCGATTGGGGACACGCGCGTGACTATGTCGAAATGCAATGGCTGATGCTGCAGCAGGACAAGCCAGAGGATTTCGTGATCGCTACCGGCGCGCAACATTCTGTCCGAGATTTTGTCAATGTCGCGGCGAACGAAGTCGGCATGACGGTTCGCTGGGAAGGAAGCGGCGTCGAAGAGAAGGGATACGACGCCAAGACTGGGAAGTGTGTCGTTTCAGTCGATCCTCGCTATTTCCGTCCGACCGAAGTAGCGACGCTCCTCGGTGATCCATCAAAGGCCAAGCAGAAACTTGGCTGGGAGCCGAAGACAACGTTTGAAAGCCTAGTTCGAGAAATGATGAAGGAAGATCTCGAATCCGCAAAGCGCGACGAGCTGATCAAGCAGCACGGCTTCAGATATTATCCGCGACACGAGTAGTTTCGTCGCCGAGGAATCGATCCAAGCAAATGAGCGCCCAACACGGCGCTCATTTTTTTTGATTCATCGGAACTTAGACAAAAGGCGATGGAATGCCTCACGGCCGAACGGCATCTTCCACAGGAACCCTAATGTCCTCGGCAGCGGCGTTCAGTCCGGTATTCTTCTGCCCTATCGCATTGCCCTGCCCTGCCATGGCCTCAGACCACCGGTGCACAATCGTGCGTCGATCCCAACGGTCAACGGCGCGCCTTCTACCTTCCGCACCGAAATGTTCACAGAGGGCCGGCGCCTCGCTGAGTTGGCAGATAGCAAGCTCAAGAGCGGCCGAATCTCCGGGCGGAATCACAAGGCCCGCAGCCGTGACCTCCGCCGCCAGACCCGTACCTTCTTCAGCCATCGCAATGACAGGCCGAGCGGACGCGAAGATTGCACCAAGTTTCGAGGGCAATACCAGATCGGCGGCCTCAGCTTTCTGCGGAATCAGATGAAAATCGGCTGTGGCCATCAATTGATTGAAGCTATCGACCGGTTGAAGCCCCAGAAAATGGATATTGCGATGTCCGGTGGCGAGCTGCTCGAGCCTCATTTTATGAGGCCCCTCACCTGCGAGGATGAAGTGGATGTGCGGATGGCTTTTCTCTAATCCAATCGCGGCCTCGATCACGAGTTCGAGGCCTTGCTTGTTGGACATTGTTCCAGAGTAAAGTGCAACGATATCGCTGTCGCCCAGCTTCAGCTCCTGCCGGTATTTGGTCATTCGCGGGCCCGGACAGATCGCATTGGTGTCGATCCAGTTTCTCACCTCGGCTGTCTTGTCGGGACCCAGCCCTTTGATTCTCAGCCGCTCCACCATCGCTTGAGAGATGGTCGAAACATGATCGAACGATCTGAGGATCGCGGCCTCGGCTTTCAGCATCCATTTTCGCAGAGAAGGATTGCGCAGCAAGCCAAGGTCGAACGCCGCATCGACCTCGAAATCCTGTACATGGAGCCACGATTTGGCACCGACGCGACGAGCCACGAACGAGACGAAGGCAGCGGACATCAGCGATGGCGCGACGGCGATCATAATGTCGGGTCGCCAGGATAGCGCCTGAAAGAGGACCGGCGCCGCGCTCGTGAGCGCGAATGAAGCATGATGGACCAGCCGTCTTGCGCCTGAGGGATGTCTCGGCACATAAATCGGCGTACGCGTCACTTGAATGCCGCCAATATCTCTCGATCTGAAGTACGACGACTTGAACGCCGGCGGAATCTTCCAGGCCGGATAATAAGGCGGCGCCGTAATGACCTTAACTTCATGCCCCTCGGCGGCCAGGCTTTCGCAGAGCTCGGCGTTGTATTTCGCCACACCGATCAGATCGGGGGCATAGTTGATGCCGACCAAGAGAACACGCATAAAGCCCCGCCCAAATCAAAGTTCAGAATAAAAAATCTTCTTGCAGCCCAAGTCGTCTACTCAGCGCGTTGCGCTGACTTCCAGATGGCGACCGTAGCCCTTCAAAAAATCTGCGTAGGCGGCCGCAAGACCCGCCCGCAGAGCAACGTTCGGTCGCCAACCAAGCCCACGAATTCGCGAGCTATCGAGCAGCTTGCGGGGCGTTCCGTCCGGCTTTGAGGTATCGAACACGAGCTTGCCTTCATAGCCCACGACCTCCGCAACCGCTGTTGCAAATTGGGCAATCGACAACTCGTCGCCGCTGCCAACGTTAATTGGCAGGTCGCTCGAATAACTTTTCAGAAGGAAAACGCAGGCGTCGGCAAAATCCTCGACGTTGAGGAATTCGCGGAGCGGCGTGCCCGTGCCCCACACAGTGACCGTCGGCGCCTTGGCAAGCTTGGCTTCGTGGAAGCGCCGAATCAGTGCTGCGGGCACGTGACTATGGTCAGGATGATAATTATCGCCGCGGCCGTATAGATTGGTCGGCATGGCTGAGATGAAATCATCGCCATATTGCCGACGATACGCCTGGCACATCTTGAGGCCGGCAATCTTCGCGATTGCGTACCACTCGTTGGTCGGTTCAAGCGGCCCCGTCAACAATTCGCTTTCGGCGATCGGCTGCTTGGCGTGCTTGGGGTAGATACAGGACGAGCCGAGGAACAGCAGGCGCTGCACACCAACCGCGTGACTTGCGCGGATCACGCTCAATTCCAGCGCAAGGTTGTCGCAGAGAAAGTCGACCGGGAAATTGTTGTTGGCTGCGATACCACCGACCTTTGCCGCGGCATGAACCACGACCTCGGGACGATTGGCTTCGAGCCATCTCAGCGTAGGCTCTTCCTTTGTCAGATCGAGTTCGCCGCGGTCGGCCGTCAGGACGGTGCAATTCTCGGAGGCAAGCCTGCGGACGACAGCTGATCCCACCATGCCGCGATGACCCGCGACAAAGACACGTTTGCCGGAGAGATCGTAGGTTGCAGCCCCTGTCATCGTATCCTCTAAAAGCATCGGTTCGCCGGATCATCAGCGATCCAGTTACCGCCGCATTACGCAATCACGCTGCCGATGCAGCCCCGCGAGACAGGTAACACAATCTTCACCATGCGACAGCCTGTCCGGCCCTAGCAAAGATATTCATGGTGAACCTGCGTTGCGCGCACAAAAGGTCAGCACACAATGAAACAAAAACGAGCAAGGCAGCCGCATCGGCTGTGCGGCTGCCCTAAAAGATCGTCGAGAACGGCAGCCGCCGCTCGGGTTAGCTCAACCTCAGTACGCCCGGCGCAGGACAGGGCCGACGGGCGCGCAAACCCGGTCCATGTACCAGCCATAGGGCGTCTCGACCCGCACGAGCGGGCAACGGCGCCACGGCACATAACGGTAGGGATACGGCTGCGCCCAGAACGTCACAGGCGTCGCCTGGCTTTCACCCGTAAGCAGGGCTGCCGGTGCCGGCATCTGCATCGCGGCGCTCGCTCCGCTCGCCGCGCAGAAGGTAACAGTTGCGGCCAAAAGGCCTGCTCGGATCAACGTCTTAAACATCCAAAATAGCTCCTCGCCCCTGCGGATTTGATCCCCGACCGTACTCGTCAGATCCCGGCCGACCGACGTCGCCGGTTCGCAAGGTCACTCCGCGACCAGCCCAAATAGTGAACCGAACTTTACCAAGGCCACCGCCGGAAATGCAACCGGTGCCGGGGCAGCCGAGCGACTTTTGGGACGATATGGCGCGCAGGTGTGGCTTCTTGGTCCTATTTTTCCTCGCTCCAGGCGCCCGGAGCAGCGAGGTCGGGTGAACGGCGGTACACATCCCGAAGGAATTGGTAGTTGACCGTCTGGGCCAGAGGCACGTCTTCCTCGCCGAGTTTGGCAAAGAGAAGGATATCCCGCAGCGTCCGCCAGCGGCTTTCATCGTAGTCGCCGATACGGCCGCCCGTGGGAAGCACCAGCGGGCGTTGCTGCTGCAGCTCGAATCGCAGCCGGTCGGAATTCAACCTGACCGGTCCGGTACCAGCGAGAACGGGCACGCTCCGTGCATAGTCCGCGTAGGTGAATTGCCATCCTCGAATGACGCCCTGAAGGACGTCGGCAATCATGGATGGCTGTTCATGGACGAGAGTATTGCTCGCGAAGTAAACCAAGCCAGGGACATGGATACCGTAGTCTTGCGGTTTGATGACATTCAGCTTCACGAAGGCCGAACTGGTCGGATCCGGTTGCTCATCGATTGCGGTGATGATGGCGTCCACCTCGCCGGCTCGCAGAGCGTCGAAGCTGTCGCGGTCCGGCACCTTGGTGATCTGGCTCCGGGGCAGTCCGAGCTGCGCCATCATGGCGTCGAAGGCAACGTCGCCTTCGCTCGCCCTGCGGTATCCGACCCGCTTTCCGACGAGATCAGCCGGCCGCCGCAGGCCCGAGCTTTCGAGCGTGAAAATCGCGACGGAGGTATCAAGGAAGCTCGCGGCAAAGGCCGTAACGGGAACGCCCCGCCAGGTTGCCAGCAAGAACTTCTGGCCACTCGTCACGCCGATGGCATGTTGACGTGCAACAGTTTGGACGAAGTCTGGATCGGGTTGGGCGGCCAACTCGATGCGGGAGGAGAAAAATCCCTGCCTCGATGCCGCAAGTTCGCCGGCAAAGCGCGCGCCATATGGCCCGTCCAAGAGGAGCTTGACCGCGGCGGCAGTCGAGACGGTCGGAGCGCGTACGGGCGCCGCATCGGGGCGAAGAAGGAGAAGCACGGTTCCGGCCAAGGCGAGGGCAGCAAGGCCAATGGCGAGGGTGCGCTTTCCTCTCGGCCGGGTCCGCCGCCGGGACTGGGTTCGAGGCAAAGAGATCTTCCTAACAGGTTGCGAAATTTAACATATCAACGAGGGCGAGATGGGCTACAATGCAAGCTTGTGGGGTAAGGTTAACTTTTCCTTCGCCTTGTTTTAACAGCGATTTTGACCGATAGCACGGCGCGTTCGGTAAATGAATTTTGCGTCAATGGGTTGGGCAGGA
The DNA here is from genome assembly GCF_006658635.1 of Bradyrhizobium sp. UNPA324. Taxonomy (NCBI): domain Bacteria; kingdom Pseudomonadati; phylum Pseudomonadota; class Alphaproteobacteria; order Hyphomicrobiales; family Nitrobacteraceae; genus Bradyrhizobium; species Bradyrhizobium sp. UNPA324. The sequence goes on along the minus strand of NZ_LFJD01000004.1, from coordinate 6,619,052 downwards.
TGACGATTCTTTCCACACGGCCGGTGCCTGTCGCTGATTCTACGACGGAAATCCGTGTGGTCGCGCCAGGCGCGGAGGCGGTTACGGGTTTTGCGCCGAGCTGGATGCGACCTGTGGTTGTCGAGCGGGCGATGGCTGTCATCGACGCGGCCCTGGTCATGGTCAGCGGGATTGGCTGCGCGGTCGGCTATCACATCGTCACCGCGGGCACGCTGGGCAAGGCGGATGTCTATGCGGCGGCGAGCGTGCTGGTTGCGATCAATTTCGTGCTGCTGACGGTGGTGCAGCACGGCTACCGCCTGAAGAACGTCACCAACCTGCCGCGCACGTTCCGGCTGACGCTGACGACATGGACCGGACTGTTCGGGGCGCTGCTGGCGATCGCCTTCACTATGAAGGTCAGCGAGGAGTTTTCGCGCGGGACCACGATCTCGTTCTACTTGGTCGGCCTTGCCGTCCTGCTCGCCTGGAAGATGATGGCGGCGCGCTGGACCGCGCATGCCTTGCGCACCGGCGCCTTCGCCAACGGCCGCGCCATCATGATCGCCGAGTTTGGCCTTGCGAGCTCCTCCAACGCGGTCGATGACCTCGGCCAGCACGGCTACCGCCTGGTGCGGGTGATGGAGATCCCGGCCAAGGACCTCGCCTCGCCGCTGCTGCTGTCGCAGCAGGCACCGCGCTTCGAGGAGCTGATCGCGTTCGCGCGCGAGCAGCGGATCGAGCACGTCTTCCTGCTGATGAACTGGAGCCGGCAGCACGCGATCGACAGCATTCTGGACGCGCTGAAGATCCTGCCCATCCCCGTGCATCTGGTGCCGGACCCCAACGCCGCGCGGTTCCTGCGCTATCCGCTGGTGAGCACCGGCAACACGTTCACCGCCGAGCTGCGCCGCGCGCCGCTGTCCTGGAAGGAGCGCGCGCTCAAGCGGACGCTCGACCTCGTCGGCGCGAGCGTTGCGCTTTTGGTGTTCGCGCCGGTGATGCTCGTGACCGCGATCCTGATCAAGCTGAGCTCGAAGGGCCCGGTGTTCTTCCGCCAGACCCGCCACGGCTTCGGCGGACGCGCGTTCAAGATCTTCAAGTTCCGCACCATGCGTGTGCTGGAGGATGGCCCGACCATCGTGCAGGCGCAGAAGAACGACCCGCGCGTCACGCCAATCGGCAAATGGCTGCGCAAGACATCGATCGACGAGCTGCCGCAGCTCTTCAACGTGCTCAAGGGCGACATGTCGCTGGTCGGCCCCCGCCCGCACGCGGCCGCCCACAACGACGAATATGAGCAGATCATCGGCAACTACGCCTTCCGCCACCACGTCAAGCCCGGCATCACCGGCTGGGCCCAGGTTAATGGTTATCGCGGAGAAACCCGCACGCTCGACCTGATGCAGAAGCGCGTGGAGTATGATCTGTGGTACATCAATAATTGGAGTGTGTGGTTGGATGTGAGGATCCTGCTGGGGACAGCGGCGGTCACTTTCGCGCGCCCGACGGCCTATTGAAATATCACCACTAAGAGGAATGGAACACTCGTGAGCGGCCAGTACCTTCGCGAGCATGAGAGAACGAATGCCCGATATCCAAATCAACTATCACTTCCTCGACACAGGAAAGACGTTCGAGCACTACGCAAATCGACGCTCTTCGTTTCAGTCGATCTACGCGGACTTGCTTTCATCGGAACCTAGGCTCTCGGGCAAAGTGCTCGATATCGGCTGCGGTCACGCCATTAATCCCACGCTCGAAAAGATAATTTCTAAGGTCGGGACTCTGGACGGTGTCGATCCCTTTCCGTTGATCGACCCACCCCTTCATCTTCGGAACCGTTGGACTTGCAAGCTCGAAGACGTGCCGGTCGAACGAGACACATATGACATGGCATACTCGTACAACGTGGTCGAGCACGTCGAGAATGTTGAGTCATTTCTGGCGAAGGCCATCGAAATTCTCGCCCCAGGGGCGGTCTATTGGTCATTGTCGCCCAATGCCCATCATCCCTTCACCTGGGCTACGCGCCTCGCGGAAAGGCTGGGTCTGAAAAAGACATACGTCAAAAATATCAACCAAAAAGCGAACGACTATCCCGCGTATTACCGTCTGTCGCACGACGAGCGAATAGTGCGCGCTATCACGGCGCTCAAGCTTCCAGTTAGCCAGATCGATTTTTACTTCGTTCCAAATGTCCACTGGGACACCTATTTTCCTCGCGCGTTGAGGATCATCGCTCATTTGTTCGACCGCTGCTGGCTCTTGCGGCGGCCAAAACGCTCCTTCATCTTCATGTTTCGCCTGAGAAAACGGCCTCTCCTTGGCGAGGTCCTCAGCGAAAATTCGATCGAACAAGGTAAGCTCAGCTCTGATCGCGCGAACATCGCGCACCAGACATGACGATCAGACGTCGAATTGTCAGCGGGACTGCCGTCAACGCAGCAGCACTTGTGCTGTCTGCGACGGTTCAATTGCTGTCAGTCCCCGTCTTAATCTCCAACTGGGGCGTCGACAAATACGGTATCTGGCTAATGTTGATAACGATACCAACGTATTTTGCTTTGTCGGACTTCGGGTTTGCGTCTGCGGCAACTAGCGACATGACTATTCACGCGGCCAAGGGGCAGCGCGGGTTCGTCCGCGCTACGTTCCAGAGCGTTTGGTTGCTTCTCAATGCAATTTCATTGGGGCTTGTCGGCCTTGTGGCAGTTGTGGCGCAAGCAAGCTCCAACTGGAGAGCTTTGGCGTGGTGGACCAATCAGTACGGCGGTATTCTTGTGGGGCTTGTGCTCTTTTGCGCACTAATAATGAACACGCGGCTGATCTTAGGGGCTCTTCGCGCCACTCAAAACTACGCATTGGGAACCGCCATTCATGAAACTCTAGCCATCCTTGAAACCTGCGGCGTCCTTCTAAGCGCATGGGCAGGTTACGGCTTTGAAGAGGCCGTCGAGGTAATGATCGCACTTCGGTTACTCAACTTGGGGATGCTGTATTTAGTGCTGCGCTACAACGTGCCATGGCTCCGTCTAGGTGTGGCTCACGCCTCCATCACACACGTGAAGCGTCTATTGGCACCCTCGCTTGCAGCGATGGCGGTGCCACTTGCTCTCGCGCTAAATGTCCAGGGTATGGTCGTGGTTACCGGATTGGCCATCTCGGCATCCGCCGCCGCGACCTTTGCCTCTGTTCGGACGGTTAGCCGGGTCGCGATACAGGTTGTGGGCGCAATAAATCGCGCGAGTATGCCCGAGTTTTCTGCTGCTGGAGCTCGCGACAACCGGAAGTCGCTGGCAAAGATTGTTGGGCTAAATCTCGCTTCGGTGGTAGTTGTTTTGATTCCCGGCGCAGTATTGTTCACCCTGTTCGGCTCAAGAGCAGTAGAGATATGGACTAACAATAAGGTTCACCCCGAACCAATATTCGTCCTGTTGATTGCGATCTCAATGATCGCTCACGCCCTATGGTACTATACCTCAAATCTACTACTAGCATCGAACACACACGGTCGGGTCGCCCCAGTCTTGGTAACCGTATCAATTCTTTCCGTGCTGGCCGCCTTCCCAGCAGGAGCGACCTTCGGCCTCTACGGAATCGGGCTTGCACTAGCGCTTGCGGAGATCATCTGCTTGCTCGGCGTGCTTCGCGCAGCGGTCAATCTTGATCTCCTGAGAATGGAAGATCTCGACCACGCGCTTCGAGTGCGAGTCTGGCGACAATAACCTGGACTGCAGAGACGAAAACTTGACAGAGCTCCTCATTATTCTGCTGTTTTTACTGAGCTGCATGGCTACTTGGAAGTGCCTTGCGACAGTCCGCTTGGCCGACTTGCGCTTTGAAGACGGCATTCTCGTCGGCATGATGTTCTACGTCGTCTGCCCAAGCTTTTTCATTCTGCTCCTCGGAGAGATTAACAATTATGAATTGGAGGCAGAGCCGTTCAGGCCCTTCGAGGATCTTTCGACTTCTTTCAATATATTGGTCGGTTGGTGGACAGTCCTTTGCTTCCACGCGACCAGATCTGCCCGAAGAGCCGACATTGTCGCGAGGCCGACTGACGCCTCCTACATTGACTTATTCCTATTCGGTGGACTGTATGTTTGCCTAACAGGAATCGGCTTTGTGCTTTCGGGTCGCGCTGAGGGCGGCCACTGGCAGCACACACTAGGTCAGAATCTGGGCGAGAGTACCGCACTCATCCTAATCCTAAACTTTGCCAACGTTTACCGCACAGCGATTTTTGGATATCTGCTATTCGCCTTTACTCGTGGACGGATAAGCCGAAACGCACTCATCGTTGTTGGGCTTCTTGTTGTTGCTTTCGATTTCTTGCTCACCTTCAATCGCATCACCGCCGTCTATTTCATTATATGCGTGCTGTGGATTTACCGGCGCTACTTCTGGGCACTTTGCCTGAGCTTCCTCGCACTTTCACCAATCGTTGGCTATCTAAGCACAGTCTGGAGCGTATTTCGGGCATTTGCGCTCCGAGACGGCTACAATTTAAACGGGCTGATCTCCGCGTTCGAAATATCGATGAGCATCAGCGGCTCGAAGGAGCAGCCGATTGATCGGCTCTTGAATAGCCTTTTCGAGTCTTCCAGTCTTGTCGTCCTCAAGTACATCGTAAAGCATATCGACGAAAGCTTTCCTCCGCTTTGGGGGAGCACATTCGTGGGACGAAGTTTCACCTTTCTTGTTCCGTCCACTTGGTGGCCGGACAAGCCGAGGGTCTTTGGGACGATTTTAGGTCAATACATTCAATCCACGCAGGGACTCGCTCTTAATTCGACTCTGTTCGGTGAGGCGCTCGCAAACTTTTACTATTTTTGGCCGCTGGCGCTCTTCCTGATGCTCTTGCTTGTAGCCGAAATCTTCAGATCGCTAAGTCGCGCATTTAGAGCCGCTGGTTTTCTAGGCTTCTTTATTGCGGTAGCGCTTTGGAGGTTCGATATGGCGTTCGCCTTCATTTCTCTCTTTGCGATCTCCGTGTTCGCCATTTTGCGCGCCATAATCCGCGGCTCTTTCGTGCGGCCAACCAGAAATGCACGCTCCTACTCTTAGCAGTGAGCCCATGGTGACCCAAGTAGCTGTTATCTACCACATGTTTCCTCACTACCGTTTACCGGTAATGCAGGCACTCGACTCCAGCGATAGATTCGCTTTTGCCTTCTTCGGTGACGACAAAGATCATCAAGGAATCCGAACAGTAGACCCGCGCTGCGTCCGAGCCTTTCACCCCTCTCGGTTTTACCAGTGGCGTGGACTATTTTGGCAAGGTGCTGCTGTTCGACAGGCGCTCTCTCGCGACCATCGAGCCATCATTTTCCTGGGAAATCCGAATTTCATCTCAACTTGGATTGGTGTTCTATTCGCGCGCGTCACCGGAAAGAAGACTCTGCTCTGGGCACACGGCTGGTTGCGACCGGAGCCGTGGTCAAAGCGCATCGTGCGAAATCTCTTCTATCATTTGGCGGACCTCGTCCTCGTCTACGGAGATCGAGCCAAGCGCTTGGCTAACCAGTCTGGTTTCCCGACGAAGAAGGTAAAACCCATCTACAACAGCTTGGACTACGCCGCGGCTCAAGCCATCCTTAATTCAATTCGAGCGAACGAGCTGAATTCGATCCACCCACAGAGCCTCTTCAAGAACTCCTCACCGATAATGATATGCACTGCGCGTCTAACCCAGTTATGCGAATTGAACCTTCTGATGGAAGCATCTAGCCTTTTATCTCGGCGAGGTAGGCCCGTGAATGTGCTCCTCGTCGGCGATGGTCCAGAGCGCGCCGCACTCGAAGTTCAAGCGAGCCATCTTGGCCTCAGTGTGCATTTCTTTGGTTCCTGCTACGATGAGCAGATGTTGGGTCGACTAATCTTCCATTCGGATATCATGGTGCAACCAGGAAAAATGGGACTGACAGTAATTCACAGCTTGATGTACGGGACGCCCGCGATCACCCATTCCGATATGAACCATCAAATGCCAGAGGCGGAATCAATCATTGAGGGCAGGACTGGTCTACTTTTTCGACGTGGTGATGCTGCGGATTTGGCTGACAAGATCGATCAATGGCTCTTGTCTTGCACAGATCGGGAGGCCGTAAGAAAAGAGTGTATGGCTGTCATTGAAGAAAAGTGGAATCCGGCCGTTCAAAGAAGACTCATCGAAGAGGCTCTTGAGGGATTACTGGGGAGATAATATCAAGTGAAGGACTCTGTTGTGGTCCCTCCGCCGATGAAGGTTGGCGAAAGCATTATTCTTCGCTGCCGAGCGGAGATAGAAGGGCAAAAGAAGGCGGCAGTCAGGCGCGCAGTAATTCCACTCCTCAGTCGCTGGTACAGGTTCGCCGAACTTGGTGAAGGATTTCAGTTCGGCTGGAAGATTCGGCCGGCGGCAGGCTCGCGGGTGGGGCGTTTCGCTTACATTGGCAACGGATTTGAGGCGAGCGATCCCGTCAGTATCGGCGATCTTTGCATGATCTCGACACATGTAAAGATTGCCGGAAACGATCATGGCGTAGACAGGGTGGGTACGCCCACGAGACTCTTCTTCAAACGTGAGAAAAAGATCACAGTGTTCGAGGCTGACTCCTGGATCGGTAAGGGGGTCATCATACGCGCCGGGGTGGTAATAGGAAAAGGCGCTGTTGTCGCCGCTGGTGCCGTGGTTACTCGAGATGTAGCGCCATACTCCATTGTGGCTGGCGTCCCAGCGGCCGTGATCCGCAGACGGTTTTCGCCTGAAGATGAACGTAAGCACGAATTAGCGATCTTCGCCGAAACGCATACAGGTTAGGCTATTCTCTATGGCTCTTCTCAATGAGGAACTCGCACAACCTCGAACCGGCGGAGCAACTTTTTCACTCCGACATCGACTAGAACGAACTGCCTGGAACTTCACCTGGCGCTTGTTAGGATCATGGACCCCCACGCCTCTCCATGGATGGCGGAGATTTTTGCTTCGCCTCTTCGGCGCGAAAATTGCCAACACCGCAAAGGTCTATCCGGGGACCAACGTTTGGTATCCTCGCAATCTCGAGATGCATGAGTATGCTTGCCTAGGCCCGAACGTCATCTGCTATTGCATGGACAAAATAGTACTGGAGCGATTTGCGCTCGTTTCGCAGAGAGCGCATTTGTGCGCCGGAACACACGACGTCGATAATGCGGATTTCAGGCTGATTACAAGACCAATCCGCATCTGTGAGAATGCGTGGGTGGCCGCCGAGAGTTTTGTCGGTCCGGGCGTTACGGTAAAGAATTGTGCCGTACTCGGAGCACGCGGTGTAGCCGTGAAGGATCTCGAAGCGGGAACAATCTATGCCGGCAACCCGGCAAAGCCATTGAGGGTTCGCAAGACAAATGTCTAGGTTAGCCATCGTTATCTTAACGTACAACGAAGAAAAACATCTCGAAAGAGCGCTGCTCAGTGTGGCTAGAGTCGCTGATGAGATTTTTGTCGTGGATTCGTTCTCGACCGATGGGACGACCGCAATCGCGCGAGAGCACGGCGCGCTAGTGCTGCAGAATGCATTTGTAAATCAAGCCAAGCAATTCCAATGGGCCCTTGAAAATGCGCCGATATCGTCTGACTGGGTGATGCGGCTTGACGCAGACGAAATCGTTGAATCGGATCTTGCGCTCGAAATCAAAGCGAAACTGCCCAATCTTCCCCCTGAAGTGACTGGCGTCAATCTCAAGCGCAAACTGGTCTTCATGGGGCGAACAATCAGATTCGGCGGCAGAGGCACACTCGTGATGATGCGGATCTGGCGTCGCGGCTATGGTGAAATCGAGAGCCGCTGGATGGACGAACATATGTTTGTTCGTGAGGGACGGACGGTAACATTCGAAGGCGGCTTTGCTGATCACAACCTCAACGATCTCTCCCATTTCACCGAGAAGCACAACAAGTACGCAACTCGGGAGGCGATCGAAGTCTTAAATCAGCGGCTCGGGTTTATGGGATCGAATAAGACGTTATCACGATCCGTGAGTTCCCGACAAGCAGCTGCTAAGCGGTTTATCAAAGAGAATGTTTACAACAGAATCCCATTTGAGCTTAGTGCCGCGGGATATTTTCTTTATCGCTACTTCTTTAGACTGGGCTTTCTTGATGGTAAGGAGGGTCTTGTTTACAACGTTCTCCAAGGGTTTTGGTATCGGTTCCTGGTTGGCGCGAAAGTCGAAGAGCTCGAACGGGCAGTACGCGATCTAAACAGTGCCCAAGAGATCGCAGCTGAGCTCGTAAGACTCACCGGGCTGCGAATAGAACGCGACAAGATAGTTGCCTCCTAGGATGCAGAGTAGGCGAGCTAGCCTATCGACCGTTGGCCACAGCCTCCCGCGCAGGTTCTGTTGTATTTTTCCTCAACAATACACCAATCGCACCTTCATCCACGAGAATGGCACCGTCTTGTTTTTGAATATGGTTGCCCTCGACAATCACATCTCGGACCCCCGGAGCAATCTTCGTATACCCTCTAATCTCAATGTGCGAGCCAGCTGCTAACACATTCGAGCGAATAATCGTTGCCAGCGATAGTGGTGCGGCATTTGGAGATTTCTGCGAGCCCCAAACAGCCAGTATCGCATCCCTGAAACTGTCACCCTCCTCAATGCGGTTGTTCAGAAACTGATTGTACCAGGTCGGCTGAAACTGCCGATATAACAACCCACGACTGAGAAAGCCCCCTGTTCGTCGCGATACGTTTTCTGCAATCACGTGTTCGACTGCTGAACCAAAGAGCTGGACCGCTATCCCAGTATCCGAGAACACATTGCCAACAACTAGGTAGTTCCGTTGCAGAGTAGTTATTGAAATGACTGAAGAGCTATCAAGCGGTGCAGTCAGTGGATCTTCGATACGGATGGTCTGCCCCTCAATTGACTGAATTCGACGGACCTGGCCAATGCCGCGTCCTCCCAAAACGAACATGCCTGCGCCAACGCATCTTTCGAGGTCTTGCACAACGTTAGAAGTTGGAGGGACCAACGTTATTACCCGCCTATCATGGCTTATCGCCGCAACACGCCCATAATAGCATCCTCCAGGCCCATCGGACGTCATGGCCTCACGATCCCACCCATTCATCATCTGAAGGCGATTATGAAGGAACGCTACATTCTGGGCGAACATATCAATCTTGCCGAGCGTATTTATACCTCCGCCGGTGCTTTGCAGATCAGCGCCGGTAACCTCATTATTCTCAAAGATCACCCGGTCAGCTCCGCTGATTGAGTACCAACCCCATCGTCCGTTGTACAACCTATTTCTCTCAATGCGAGCATTTCGAGGCTGCTGCAAATAGAGCGATCGACCCGAGCCATAAAGGTCACAATCTTCGACCGTGAGGTTTTTGCCAGAGAGCCGGAGGGTATCCGGCCCGCCGGATGAGCTTTTTAGTGCCGCAGCCAATCTATCAGCAGTTTCCCCGACGGAGAGATGTCCTCGATACATCGAGGCGCGCACGGTAACCCGCTGGATAGTGATATTCTCAGCGTCCGGGAGGCCCACGTTGGATCCAGACTGGAAACCTCCACTAATGATGTGAGCGTGATTGCCGGCAAAAATGGTCAAGCTTTCGATGCCAAAGTTTGAGCTCCCTTCGATGAGTGCATAGGGCGGATTTGGCAGCTCCGACCAAACTAGGCGAACCAGCTTCTGATCTTCACCTCGAAGGTGAACGCCGGGCGGAATTACAAGCGCCGCCGAAAGTTTGTAATAGCCGCGGGGCATCCAGAGCGTACCCCCTCCTCTGCGAGCCACTGTTGCCAATCCATCGAGCAGAGCGGATGTATCGTCATGTTCGCCATCCCCTCGCGCCCCCAGTTCCTTTGCGTCAAGTTGCAGCGCCGGAGGGCTAGCTTTACTCTCTACCTGCAAGGTCCCTGCGTCCCGCCACGTATTGGCATCGCCGTTGCCATTCCACAGCCGCACATTGTATGATCCGAGAGAGAGGTTGTCGGGAAGAGTAAACGAGGCCTCCCAAAGGCTCGCACGCGAGGCCTTAAGTGTAATTTGGATAGATCGATCGGCGCTAGATTCTAGCCGCACTAATGCATCCGAGGTGCGGCCAATGTTGCGTCCGAAGATACGAAGCCATCCTCCTGGACTACTGACCCTCCCGCCATTGCCTTGCATCCAATAGATGGACGGCGCATTGAGATACTGCGTAGTATTGTCGTTGGACCTCAAATTGAACCGATAAACGCCTGGGCTGAAGTCCTTCGGAATCGTGAACTTCAGCGAGGCAGACGAGACCTGCTCCGTTTTCACCTCCGAGGACTGGACGCTCTTCGATATTACGTCGGGAGAATCCGACATACGCTCGATGAAGACCCTCTCGATGCGCTCCAGGCCATCCCCAACTACAAGGACGGTTTCGTCTGGGCTAACGGGATCGCTCGCCCAAAGAATCGTCGAGTCAGCGAACGCCGGCTCGCCGGAAGCGAGAACAGAAACGAGAACAGAAACGAGAATTGCCAAACTTCTTAGAAGGCGCAACTTTGGACCTCTGTCGCAGAAGAGACACTATTTTTGAAAGATGTTGTAGCGGAAGAAGTTCACGCCCCGCATTGTCCCTAGAATTGTATCTACTCTCTTGTAACCCTGAACAACGACTTCGTTGCAACGATCCGAATTGAAGTAGCAGACCTTTGCATGAACGACGCGCGGACAGTTGTTCTTCAGACTAACAACATGGTCAAGCATCTGCGTATTTACGGCCTGAGCTCGCGCCGCAGCTTCAATGTCCAGACACGGACGTCCTAAGCCATCCCGAACAACTGACGAATTGGATCGATCGGCAGGGCCTTGCAATGTTAGCCTACCCGTTTGACTGTTCGTCTGGGCACGAGCCGAGGACGACAAGTCGACGGTGAGGCCAATTAGACAGACAAAAAGGTAAGACTTGATACCAACATTGGGCTTCATCTCCATGGCCTGTCACCTGTTTCAATGCCGGGGATCCGAAGTTTCACACCATCGACGGAAAGCCGTCTTGCCAAGCTTTGTCGGCTGCTGATGTCCGCCTTTTCGAGGCTGGCGGTCAGGCGTTCTCGATGGACCCAGCCCACGGTTGTTAGGTTGAGCGCAGCTTCATCAATGAAGTCTGAATCCACTATCGTCGTGAATTCTGAAATCACTAGGCTTTGCGTCCTTTCGCTGAGCATTGGAAGAGCGGCCAAAGCCAGCCGATTGCGTCGAAGTGCGACCCAACCATCGTTGGGTCCGGACACATAAGATTGGTCTAAGTAGACAATATTTCCGGCGTCGAACCCGTTGCGCGCCGTCTCTACGGAATACATCATCAGCCACATAAGAGAATCTGTTGGGGTGACGGAGAGCGTAGTCCTGATCTGATTCTCAGCAGCTTCGATCGCTCGATCCGCCGCCTCCGGGCTCTTCATTGCTTCTTCCGCTGTCCGCAATGTGACTAACGCTTCGGCTTGATGGAATTCCGGCTGTAGGATGGATGGGCGCTGAGCGGCTTTCATACGCGACAGCATTTCTGAGAGAACACCAGATGTGAACCGATCATCCGCAATGAGTCGTGCCGTTACGTTCCGGGCCGGCGTAGTCAGCAAGAAGGAGGGAAACGCCGATAACGCCCAGATGCCTCCGGACAGGCCACACAGCAGAAGCAGGCCCCGCAGGAACGCTCGCACTAGCAGTTGACCGCTATTCCACATACCCGTAACGGGCGTAGTACTTCTGGTAATAATATCGGCCGTGGTACGATTCGTAGCGCGCAAGCGCCTTGGTGTCGGCTTTGTTCAGGACAACGCCAAGCAGCTTGTCTTGGATTTCCGGCGAACCGCGCAGATTGTGCCGGACGACGTCGATCTTGGTCCTGCCCCACTCCACCACGAACACGTAGGAGTCGACGAAGGAGGAGGTGACGCGCACGTCGACGACCGGCGCCATCGGCGGCATGTCCAGCACCACGTAATCGAATTTCGAGCGGAGCTGGGTCACCAGTGCGTGCATCGCCTTGGACGCCAGGACCTCGTTGGTGTGCAGCAGCTTCGAGGTGGTGCCCGCCGGCAGGATCGAGAGCTTGGTCTCGGGATCGACGACCAGGGCGTCCTCGAGCTGGACCTTCTGGGCGACGACATCGACCAGGCCGATCTTGGCATCGGGCACCAGCGCGCGCGACAGCGAGGGATTGCGCAGATCGGCATCGACCAGGATGACGCGCGCGCCGCCATGCGCCATGAGCTGGGCGAGGTTGGTCGAGAGCGTGCTCTTGCCCTCGTTCGGCAGGGTCGAGGTGGTCGCCAGCACGCGATTCTCGCGCACGATCGAGTTGAGGTCGACCGCCACCTTCACTGAGCGCACGGCTTCCGCAAAGCGCGACAGCGGATTCTCGACGACATAGCGCAGCAGATCGGGCTGCGGATTGCCCTTCTTGGCAAGCTTGCCGCCCAGCAACTTCTCGCCAAGTCCGGGCCCGGAAGCGGCGGCACCGAGCGCCGGCAGGATCCCGATGCAGTTCGCGCCCAGTTGCTCCTCCACCTGCGAGGTAGTGCGGAACACCTTGTCGGTGAACTCGCGCGCCATTGCCACACCCATGCTCAGCATGAGGCCGCCCAGGAGAGCCGCCGCGAGAATGATCAGCGTTTTGGGGTAGCTCTTTTTTAGCGGCATTGTTGCCGCGCTGATCACACGGGCTTCGGTGATCGGGAACGATTGCTGCTGCACGCTCTCCATGTAACGCTGCAGGAAATTGTCGTACATCGCCTGGTAGGACTGCGCGTTGCTATCGAGCTCGCGCAGCTGCACCTGTGCCTGGTTGGTGAGCTGCGATTCAGAGACGACGTTATTGAGACTCGATTTGATGCTCTCCTCGCGCGTCATCGCGATATCGTAGTCGCTCTTGTAGGATTCCTGGATGCGCTTCAGCTCGTCGATGATGTTCTTCTTGATCTCGGCCATCTGCCGACGAAGGTTGACCGCGGCCAAATGGTCCGAGCCGTATTTCATCGCCCAGATCGATTCCTTGGAGGCCATGTCGACATACTGCCCGCGCAGCTTGACGATCGTGTCGTTCTTCAGCGCGTCGGCGACGCTGGCGTCCGGAATCTCCTGCTTGAGGATATCGTTGATGCGATCCATCCGCGCCTTGGCCTCGGCCGTGGCCGCATGCGCCATGATGAGTTGGCTGTTCACCTCGGCGAGTTGCTGCTCGTTCATCAGCCGCCCGCCGGTGTCGACGATGTTGTTGGCGGTCTTGAAATCCACCACCGCCTTCTGGGCGGCCGATGCCTGGGTGCGCAGCTCCTTGATGCGGTCCTGAAGCCAAACGCTGGCGCGGCGGGTCGCCTGATACTTCGCCTCGAGCTGGTCGACGATATAGGCGTCTGCGATCGCATTTGCGATCTTGGCGGCTTTCGCCGGATCACGCGAGGTGAAGCCGATTTCCATAACGTAAGTGAGACCAAGTCGCTTGATTGTTCGGCGCTTTTCGAAAAGCTCCAGCGCTTTGCGTGTTAGCTCAAATTCGGAAGTTGCCTGTCCACTTGAAAATATGTTCGACACAAAATCGATGAGAGCGCCACCCAATCCGCCGCCACTACCGGTGAACTCGGGATCGTCGATCAGACGCATGTCCCTAATGACGGCGAGACTGATGTTCTCGGACTTCAGGATTTCGACTTGCGTTTCCACAGTGGCTGAATCGACCGCGATATCGCCAAGCACGGATTGCTGCTGGAACAGCTGCACCTTGCGGGTGTCGATCACCATCGAGGCCGTCGAGGTGAACTGCGGCGCGGCGGTGAAGAGATAGAGCACGGCCAGGATCACGCAGGTCGAGACGATCGCGACGATGGTCGGGAACTGGCGCCTGATAATCTCGATATAGGAGGTGAGCGTCTGGGTCGGGGAGCTTTCGGCCTCCGCGTAACCGCGGTTGATCTCCGACGAAGGCTTATTCACCTGCAGCATTGTGCAATTCCTGAAATCGTCCAGCGACTGGCTCTGGAGGATGGCACCGGGGATAAGAAAGTCACGCGAGCAAAAGCACTCAAAAGGGACCGGCAGTTGAAGGCGAATATAACACGCGGCGACACGCGGCTGAACTCAATTGATGCAGCGCAACTGTGTGCGCACATTACAATTTGCTTGGAAGCTTAACGGCCAAAATGCAAAACGGCGCGATGAAGCGCCGCTTTGACTAAATCGCGAATGAAGCAGCCAGGAGGCTTTTCGCCTCCGGGCAATTACGGTCAGCGCGTGCTGATGCGATTCGCTGCGTTGGTGGTGCCGGTCACGCCGGCGCTCGCGTTCGGGCTCACCGTCGTCGCGTAGTGCAAGCCGCCGAAGGTCGGCGCGCCGTTGTTCGCGCCGCCGGTGTTGCCGGGATTGCCGATCGGCCCGCCTGCGCCAGAGCTACCGCCGCCGCCACCGCCGCCGGTCGCGGCGATCGCGACATCTCCGGTCGCGGCCTGGTAGGCGGCGATCACGTCGGGGTTCTGGGTGCCGGCGATCGCGCCCTGAATCTCATTAGCGAAGGCCTGGTCGGCCTGCGCCGCCATACGGGCGACCTGGGCGAGGCCGCCGACGATCGCGCGCATCTGGTCCTTGGTGGTCGCGGGATCCTTCAGGAGCGCGATCAGGCCCGGAAGCGTGGTCGGATCGGAGGCACCGAGATCGCGCACGCGCGAGATCAGCTGCGGGCCGCCGGTCGGATATTGCTGCAGCAGGCTGTTGGGTGCGGCCTTGAAGTCGGAAATGACGGTGGCCGGCAGCTGGCGCTGCGGCGGGTAAACGGCGGCGCTGGCGGCCGTGGTGATCGTCGCGGCGAGGGCCGCGGCGGCAGCCATGCGAAGCGCAATTTTGATAACGCTCATAAACAAACCTCCAAAAATCAGCTGCCCCGATATGCGTCCTCGGCCCCGGGCAAATGGCTGTGCTCGTCGCAGGAACCTAGCGGAAGAGAAAAGAGCTGTCCACTTATTCTAAAGACTTCGTAAACAGCACAACTGCTTCAAATCTAGACACTTTTGTGAAGCTGGGGCCACCGCGCGCGGGGCGGCGTCGGCGGTTGCGCGGCGGCCCTCGCCTCGCCGGCTGGTAGCGTTCGCCTCGGCCGCCGAGCGGCCCTCCTTGGTGCGGAAGGATTGCGACAGGCCCGCGCCGAAAAGCGCAAAGAAAGGAATGCTGTAGCCAGGCACCTGCAGCGTGAAGTCGAGGCACGAGTGCAACAGCGACAGCGTCGCGGTCGCCGCCGCCGCCAGCGGGATGATGGCATCGCGGCGGCGGGCGAACACGCCCCTCGCCAGCACCAGCAGCATGATCGCCCAGCCCAGCGCCACCAAGATCGCCATGGGAATGCCCACCTCGGAGGCAAGCTCGAGCGGCGTCGAATGCGCGGCGTCCCAGATTCCGCGAATCGAAATGTTGGGGCTGCGGTACGGCGGAAAGGCCCATTGGAACGTGCCCATGCCGGTGCCGAACCAGGGATTGTCGCCGATGATTTTGAGCGTCGATTTCCAGGCCTCGATGCGGCCTTCGTCGACCAGGCCCTGGCTGTCGAAGCGGCTGGAGACGCGGCCGCCGAGCAGTTGCAACAGGCCGAGCGCAACCGCGATGCCCGAGCCCAGCGAGATCCAGATGCCGGTGCGTGGCGGCAGGTCCTTCCTGAGGAACAGCGTGAACGAGACGATCATCGCGAGCAGCGACAGGCCGACGCCGGCGCGCGAGGTCGTCATGAACATCGCCATCAGGCAGATCAGGAGGCAACCGAGCTGCGGCAGGATTTCTCTTGGCGGGATCGCGCGCAGATCGAGCGACAGGCGCCGCCATTCGATGTGCCGCTCCGGCAGCCGGCGGCGGACGTCTTCCAGGATCAGCAGCATCCAGATCACAGCGCAGGAGCCGAAATAGGCTGCCGCCGTGTTGCGGTTGATGAAGGTGCCGGTAACGCTGCCCATGTAGGCCGTCTTGTCCCGCCACAGGATCATGGTGGGCTCGATCAGGAACGAGAGCACGCCGTAGAGCGCGTAGGCCGCGCCGGAGATTGCGATCACCCACAGTAGACGGCGTGCCCGCTCGCGATCGGCGCCGACGGTGATGCCGAGCACGATGGCGAGGATGTTGGCGAGCGGCGCGCCGAGCGCGAAGAATGCCTCGTTCTTGACGATGGAAGCGGACGGGGCGATCGGCACGCCCAAGAGATCCGAGGCCTGCTTCCAGATCGGCTGGAACGGCGCCACCCAGGGATGATCGGAAAGCTGCTCATGCAGCACGAAGGCGTAAGCGGCGACGATCATTCCGATGCCGGCGAGCAGCCACAGATGCGGCGCCCGCAGATCGCGCGTCGGCGCGAAGATCACCGCGATCCCGAGACACAGACACCAGAACGCGATCGACAGATCATTGGTCGAGCCGAACGGGAACGGCGCGCCGGCGGCCACGAAGAACAGGATCAAGGTCGCGGGCAGGCTCCATGACCAGCGAATCCTGGACCAGTTGATGGTGGGAGGCCAAAGGGGCATCGTCGTGTCTTGCGAACTTTGCTTTCGGGCTTAGAGGAAGCAATCGATCGGGTAGATCTTCAGATCGACGTTGAGGCGGCTGTTCCGGGTCTGCGCCCGGAACGCATAGAATAGCCCAAAGCTATCACTGCCCGGATCGAGTTTCATTCCGGGGGTTAATTCGTCAGGCGGCACCAGAACGCCGATGTGCCGGTTGATGGCCGAAATCTCGATCCGCCCCTCGCCTTCGGCAAAATGCCCAGCGAGCTGGGTCACCGTGACCTTCGGCAGGCCGCGGCGCTGATGACAGACGTCCTCCTCCCACAGCTTGGTCTGTTGGACCAGCGGTTTGCCCGCGCGTTCTGGAACGATGATGTCGGGGAACGACGGGCGCAGCATCCCGAAAAACTTGCTCTCCTTGGAGTTCGCCGACAGGCGAACGGTAAAGGAGAGCTCGCCCTTGGCGCCCTTCAGGCGCGACAAAATCGGGGCATCAGGTTCGGCGGAGACCATCACATCGATGCGATGGCGGACGCCCAGCTCTGCGGCAGCGCCGAGGGCCTTTCCGAGCGGTGCAAGCCCGAGGGCAAGCAAGACGAGGGCCGGAAGGCGGCCAAATGTTCGAAAGCGCATGAAGCCCCTTGCAACACTGCGGCGGAAGCGATGACCGGCGCGACGTGCTCGGCACGCCTTTGAGCCAGACGCTGTCCCCGCGGCGCCGACAATACCGATTGGATCGCGAAACGAAAATGGCACCGGGACGAAGCCCCGGTGCCATCGCTTTTGGTGGATCAAGTCGGCGTGTTACGGCGCCAGCTTGATGTTGTTGCGGAAGATCAGCGCATCGTTGCCAAGGTTCACCGCATCCGAACCGGTCGCCATGATCACACGCAGGTAGCCGAGGAACTTGGCAACTTCGACGTTGCGCGAGTTCGAGACGTAGATGATGTCCTGGTTCTTCATCATGACCTTGGTGGCGAGGAAGAAGCCGCCGGGATCGCGCATGTTTATGCTGAAGATAACCGGGATCGTATCAGTGGTGTACTTGCTGACGTCGATACCGAGCTGGGCAGCGACCTCACGCGGCTCGCGACGATAGAGGAACACGCCAGCCGGCTCGGCCTGGGCGTCCAGAAGACCACCGGCCTTGCCGACGGCTTCGCCGAGGTTGATGCGCCAGGCATCGAAGTTGAACTCACCGCTCTGGCCGCTGGCGCCGAACGCCAGGAACTTCTGCTGTTCACGATAGACGTAGATGCTGTCGTCGGGGCGAACATAGACGTTGTTCTCAGGCGCCATCACGAGATTTTCGAACGGCACGGTGGCCCGGCGTCCGCCACGCTCCAGCATGACCCAGGTCTCGAAGCCCTGGCCCTTGATGCCGCCGGCGCGGGTGATCGCATCGAGCACCTTATCCTTGGCGCCCGCCGCGCTCGCGGGGTAACGCGCCGGCGAATTGACTTCGCCGAGCACGCTGATGAGCTGGGTGCGCTGCGAGGACATCGACACCACCGCCTGCGGCTCGATGGCGCGGTTGCCGATCTTCTCGATGATCGCGCGCTGGATTTCCACCGCCGTGCGGCCCGCGGCTCTGATCTGGCCGGCATAGGGCACGGTGATGAAGCCGTCATTGTCGACGGACTGATCCGGGATCGTCACATAGTTACCGGGACGGACGCCGGCTTCCGCCGGGATGAACAGGCCGCCCGCCGCGGCTTCGAAGATGGTGACGCTGACGACGTCGCCGATCCCGAACACGATGCTGGCCGGAGGCCGCTTGTCCGTAAAAGCGCCGGCGAGCCCCTTGGGCTCATGCGTATGCAGGATGTTGACCGTGGCCGGATTGATCGGCACCAGCTCATAAGCTGGGGCATTTTCCGTCTGAACGTGATTGTTAACATCGTCGATCAAGGGGCCAGAACCCGGATTGGTCGAGCAGGCTCCGAGCGCCAAAGCGGCGGCCAGAAATGCTGGCTTGAAAAGATATGACTTGGCAAAGGAATGCATGTATCGCGCCCCAGGAGACCCCAATTGGTCTCGATTGGTACGGCGGCGTGGGCGGTGCGACAAGGGTTCCCGAGTGGTTAACGGTACGATCGCTCCGCTACTGTTGCGTGCGGGACACTCTTTGGGGCTCGGTTTAACCCTTTGTGACTATTTGTTGTATTTCGTGTGCCCGGTCGGCGGGCAGTTCGCCCAAGTCGAGAGCTCAGTGTGTCGAGCGCAAGGCTTCTTCGACCTCCGTCTGCTAAGATGGGAACCATCAAGAGAGGACTCCGCCGTGTCTGGCCTCGTTCTGTTCGCCTTTCTCGCAGCATCGCTGCTTGGCGCCGCCGACCGCCCTCTGGATCGGGCTACCTCCTGCGCGCGATCTCCGTGCCGGGTCGCCCCCATCGTCGAAGTGGCGACCACGGCTTCCTCCTCGGTCTGGAAGTTCAGCCGCACACAAGGCGCCAAGGATGGCGAAAGCTTCGCCGCCATCATGAAGACCGCGGACACCACCCAATCCGATCCCGATTTCGCCGGCCTGATCGTGCGCTGTGCGCCCAAGGGCAAGATCGACGTGCTGGTGGCCTTGATCCGGCCCTTTCCACCCAGGAGCCACCCCAAGGTCACCATCGCCGCGAGCGGCGGCGGCACCCTGACCATTGATGCCAGCATGGCCGCCGCAGGGGCCGCCGTGCTGCTACCCGACGAAGTCTCGGCCTTTGCCGCCGGCAAGTGGCAGGCAACGGCTTCACTGTCCATCGTGGTTAAGGAAAGCGACAGCGAGATCAAGGGTCTGGTAGCGCTGAACGGCTTGCGCGAGGCCTACCATTCGCTGCTGGCCAATTGCGGCCAATAGGCCAAATTTAGCCATACAACTTAAGGGTCCTTTTAGGGTGGGGAACCTAGGGTCCGAAGCACGGAGTGTTTCGGATGATCGCGCTTTTGATTTTCAGCTTTCTCGTTGGAGCCGTGCTGGGCCAACGCTTTCGCGTCCTTGTGCTGCTGCCGCTGACCTTCGTCATGGCGCTTGTCGCCATCCCGGCCGGCCTGATGCTCGATGTCACCGTACTCGACAGCCTGAAAGGCGCGGTGTTCGCGGCCATCGCCCTCCAGGCCGGCTATCTCTTTGGATCAGGCGCTCGCTTTGGCCTTGCCGCCGCACGTGCCGGGCGCGTCTTCGGTCGTCCGGTCAAAGTTACCCGCTGACGCTGATCGCGCCGATCAACAGAACAACGCGCCCCGCGCGCAAGCGGTCCAAGTTTTAAGTGTTGGACCGAGGCAGGCCTCTGTTTGAAAACCACCCGCTCGCTTGTATGGTGACCTGATCGTTTCAGGATTCCGCATCGAGCGCGCCGTTTGTCCCTCGCTTATTTTGCCCTCATCGTTTCCATCGTTTCCGCTTCCGCTCTCGAAATCGCCGGCGCCAAGTTCGGTGCACAGCTCGGGACGATGGCTGCCGCACTAAGCTTGCTGGCCGCCACGCTAAGCGCGCGCAAAGCCGACTACGACCACTATGTTCGCGCGACCTCCTGGGGCCGCTGGATCCTGATTGCCATTCCGCTGGGCATCGCCGCTCAACTCGTCCCGCTTCCGCTAGGCTTGGCCCATCCGATCTGGGCCAGCACGCGCGAGGCGCTCGGCGGCCTGCCGCTCGGACCAATCACGGCCGATATCGGCCTGACGCTGGGCGCGCTGCTGCTCGCGCTTGCAGCGATCGCGTTGCTCGGGGTCACGATCTCAGTGGTCCGCAACCGTGGCCGCGCCGAGCTGGTTCTCTTCGTGCTGGGCGGCGTGACAGCAGTCTCCGCCTTGGTTTTGGACTTGCATCGGCTCTCGCCGAGGCTTGTGGCAGCCGCGCCGTCTGACCTCATGACGACTTTGGCCGGCCTCGGCCTCATGCTCAATCTGGCGGTCATGCAGCTCGCGGCTGAACGGGCCGAAACGCATCACTCGGTGCTTCGCTCGGTCGCGATCGGTCTTTGCGGTCTTGTCGGCGTCGTGGCCAGCGCAGCCGCGATCTTTGCGTCGTCGGGAACGAACAGCGCGATCGCAGCGGCTCTTGGTGTCGTGTTGATCCTGCTGATCCTCGTGATCCGCAGACTGGACCTCTCGCCATTGGCCGCGGTCGCATTGTCGGTGGCAGCCCTGATCGGCGCGGGGATCGTCCTGACCTTTCTCTTTGAAAAGAGCTCCGGACCGGTCCTCCTGCGGCTCGTCCCGGAGATGGGGACCGAGACGACGGCCGCCCTCGAGCGGATGCTGGCCGACACGCGCTGGTTCGGCGCCGGCGCCGGGACCTTTACTGCTCTGGGGCGGATCTATCAGAGCGACGCTGGAGCTATTTTGACCGCGCCGTCGGCAGCCATTGCTGTCTTTGCCGGTATGGGATGGATTGGCCTCGCAGCCGCGCTGGCGGTGAGCCTGATCGCTCTGGTGCGCCTGGTCTTTGGCGCTTTACAGCGCGGACGCGACTCGTTCTTTCCTGCGGCCGCCGCGGCCTGTGTTCTCTTTGCGATGGTTCAGAGCTTCGCGGGTCCCGGATTGCTGCGGCCCGCAGCAATCCTGTGTCTTTCCGTGATCGTCGGATTGGGGCTGTCGCAGAGCGTCAGCCAATCCGGATCACGATAGGGCGCCGGTGATCAGACCGAGCGATCGCCGAGTGAAGCCCAGTAGTTCGGGTTCTTGGGCGACTGGATGCGGACCCAGCGATAGGGCTTCTTCGACCACGGCAGGATGTGGCCAGAGAGATTGTCCAGCACGAGGTCGCCGGAGAAAGTCCGCACTACGACCACGAGATGATGCTCGCCCCAGGTGGTCACGACCTCGCTGAGCAGCACCGCGCGCGCCGGAAAGCCCTTGGCGATCAACTCGTGGCGTTTTGTCACAGCGTAGTCGTTGCAATCGCCGCTCGCCGGATGCAGCAGCCATTTCTCGCCGCGCAGCCCTTCCAGATTGGCCTCGGGGCGAATGGCGGTATTGACCTGCTGGTTGACCTCTTGCATCTGCGCCAGCCGCTCGGCCGTGAGCTTCAGGCGCCCGCCCCGGAATACGATCTGCTGCGGCCGCGGCTTGCACTCGTCCCTGTACTTCAGGCAAAACAGCGTGAACGCCATCGGCGCCAGCGTCGGCTGTTCGAACTTGATGTACTGGATGGCACCGCGCAGCCCCATCGGCGCACCGACGAAAGCGGCTTCAGCGCGCTGCTGCACCCCCGCAGCAACGACGATTGCGACCACGGACGCAAGGAACTTCACAACTTTGCGCATGTCGCGCTCCCCGTTCTTGTTGAGGGAAACGCTACGCGAGACGTCTTGAAATACGGCTCAAAGGCCGCACGATCCTTTAATCAAAATGCGGGCGACTTGGTCGGAAACAATTAAGAATACCGATGCGTGACTTGTTCTGCTAAGAGCGGTCACAACGTTCCGCGCGTGACGCAAGAAGCGATTCGACCGACCTGATGGGCCTTTCCAGACGCTTTCGCAAGAAGACCAAGCCGCGGCTTCCCGACGGCATTCGCGTCTATGCCATCGGCGACGTGCACGGCCGCGCCGACCTGCTTCAATCCCTGTTAACCGTCATCGACGCCGATCTTGCCCGCTCGGCCCCCGAGCGGGCCATTCAGGTCTTTCTCGGCGACTACGTCGACCGCGGACCGGACTCACGCGCCGTGCTTGATCTGTTGATCGCGCGCTCGAAGTCCCACGAGACTGTCTGCCTCAAGGGCAATCACGAGGTCTTCCTGCTCGAGGTCCTCAAGGACCCGGCGCGCCTGCAGGAGTGGCGTCACTATGGCGGCCTCTTGACGTTGGTCTCCTACGGCATCACGCCGACCATGAACCCGTCCGCGGAGCAACAGGTCGAGCTGATTGAAGGACTGAAGCGCACGTTGCCGCCCGAGCACCTCGCCTTCCTGCAGCAACTGCCCTCGTCCTTTACCTGCGGCGACTTCTTCTTTGTGCATGCCGGCGTCAAGCCCGGCGTCGCGCTGGAGCGCCAGAAGGATGAGGACCTGCTCTGGATCCGCGAGGAGTTCCTGGCGTCCGAGGAGCGCTTCGGCAAATATATCGTCCATGGTCATACGCCGGTCAGCGTGCCCGATATTCGCCCGAACCGCATCAACATCGACACCGGCGCCTATGCGACCGGAAACTTGACGCTGTTGACGATCCAGGGCGATAGTCTGATGGCAATTTGAGATCTCTGCTTTCCTTTCCATCCCGTGTTTGCTTCGCCGCCACAGGCCTCCTCGATTTCACCATGAACCGCATGATCCTGCTTCGCGTCATCGGCATCTCTGCTGCGATCGTGCTGGCGCTTCACGCCGGCATGGAATTCTACGGCGATCTGATACGACCGAACTTCCGCGCCGGCGACCTGTTCTCGGGCGAGATTCCGCCTGACAAAGCCAAGCTGGCGACCGCCGGTGGTCTGGCATCGGTTTCATGGGATGGCGACCTGCTCGCCAATTACGGGGCGGCCGCGGCCGCTGACGTTCTTCATCGCCCCTCGATCGATGCCGACGGCAGGGCCAGCGAGATCAAGGCGGCGCAAGCCGCCGTCGTCGCGGCCTTGAAAGTCTCACCGATCAGGCCGGCGCTCTGGCTCACGCTCGGCACGCTGCAGGTCCAGGCCGGCGAAGCGGCGACGCCAGCGGTGAAGATGTCCTACCTGACCGGATCGGTGCCGATCGCCGTTGCTATCTCTCGCGTCCGGACCGTGACCTCGGGCGCCGCCGCAACGGATGAAGAGATCAGGCTGCTGGCGCAATCCGACATCCGGTCGGCGCTCTCCAATCGCTCTCGTTACGAGCCGCTGCTGGTCGCGGCTTACGTGCAGGCAACGCCGCAGGGCAAGTCGCTGCTGCTCGAGACCACGAAAGTGAGCGATCCCAAATTCAACGAGATTTTGCGGCGCTACTAACTCAGCGAACCGATTTCGGGTTGACCGGCACGAAATCCTGATCGCGGCGCGGTTGCTCGGATCGCCCCTGGTAGACAAACATGCCCTTCTTGGTCGTGACGATGTCGCCTTGCTGCAGACTGTCGTCGCGGAGCAGACGTTCGGTCGCGACGAGGTCCGGATCTTCCGGGACCGGCTTGTAGAGCTCGGGATGCTCGCGCCGCTCGCGCGAGACGTCCTTGGCGCGGCGCCGCGCGTCCTCGATCCGCTGCCGCCATTCGTCGCGCGAGACTTCCGGCTCCTTTGGGGGAAGATAGTCGCTGAGTGCGGGCTCCGGGTCGCTCTGAGCACGACATGGGAGCGGACAGGCAACAGCGACGGCGAGTCCGACAGCGGCGGCCAAGATCGCCTTGACCGGCGCACCCCCAAGCATCAGGCGATCTGACAGCGAATTCCCGCGAGTTGATTGCACTCTGATGACTCCAAGTAGGCCAACAGCAGCCAGAGGCCGATACAAGTTCAGCTTATAAGGCTCCCAATTGCAAGAAGCTGGATTCGTCAATGAGCTGCATTGGCCGTCGGGGGCTTTGGAGATCCCGTCCCATCAAAAATCGAAAAACAACCCCATGCACAGTAGCCGGCCCCAGCCAAATCAATAACTTACGAATTTTCCGAAATGCAAATTGACCCGGCGGGCAAAACGGGGGCAGAATGGTATCGCTCCGACCTACACCGACGGATGACTGCTGTATCCGAGATGCGCGTCGGAGCGGACAACCCTGCTGCATTCCAAGACATCGCTAGATCATCGCTGCTATTGTTTTTGGCATCCACCCGCGGAGTTGCCGAGCATGCGTGCAAGACCGGTATTGTTGTTGGCTGTTGCCGTCGCGGCCTCCGCGGCGGCCGGCCGCGCAGCGCATGCCAGCCCGCTCTGCATCAAGGAGCGGACGCCGTTCGCTTTCTCGAACGATACGGTGAAATGGACGATGTCGATCGCGCCTGGTGCGGAGTGCATCCAGGGCCTGCGCTGGTCGTACATGCAGATTTTCAACGTGTCGGTCGTCAGCGGACCATCACGGGGACAATTGGCCGTGGTCGGCTCCGGTTTCCGCTATTCGGCCGAGAACCAGACGCGCGGCACCGACAAGTTCACACTGCTGATCTCGGGTAAGAACGGACACCATGCAGGGACCTCGACCCTGGAGGTCGAGGTCAACCCGCAATAGCTTGGCTTACAACGCGACCGAAGATGGGCGGCGCGCCTTAGCGGCGGCTCGTCCCGCTGCCCCGGGTTCTATTCCCGTAATACGGCCGCGCGCGTCCGCCGCCGGTCGTTATGGGCGGCTCGATCCGGCTCGGGATATTGGGCGTCGCGTTGGGTGGCGCAGGCTGCGACGGATTGACGATGGTCACGTTGCGGTTGGGCGTCGAGGGGTCGTTGACGCCCTGGGCCCAGGCAGCGGCCGGCACAAGCAACGCGATTGCGATCAGGACTGGTCGTTTCATACGATATCTCCCGAGCAAGAACGTCAGGGAGGCGATCACCGTTCCTTCACGGTTCGTTGGGTGGCGGCCTCAGCGGGGAACGGCGACCAGCTTGCCATCACGCCAGACGCCCTGGGCCGACTTTCCAGCGGGCAGGCTGCCTGAAAGGTTTCGAACGGCGGTCGGCCGCGACGCCGTCTGACTGGTCTGCGCCTTCTTCGTGGGCGTCGTGATGATGCTGGAGCTCGTGGTGTTGGCCTGATCCTTGACCCCTTGCGCAACGGCAGGCGAAGCCAGGAACGTCAACACCGAGAGGACTGCTAGAAGGCCGCGCATGGTCGAACACCAGAAAGAGGAGCTCCGCGAAATGTCACAGGTTTTCCCCTAAAAGCAAGCATCTTCGAAAGATCGAGAGGGGCTTTGGCAGATCCGGCAATCAGCGGGACAGCGGCCTCGGGCGCGACGTCCAAGGCGGAAAAACCTAGCGAAATGGCGTCATCCGGGCTACTTGATCGGCCTTGATGACCGACTCCGGTGAAACTGCGGCAAACGCCCCCTCGACGCAACAGATTAAAGCCGGCTTTATCCGTCTCCTGTCGAGCCGA
Source organism: Bradyrhizobium sp. UNPA324 (assembly GCF_006658635.1). Lineage (NCBI taxonomy): Bacteria > Pseudomonadati > Pseudomonadota > Alphaproteobacteria > Hyphomicrobiales > Nitrobacteraceae > Bradyrhizobium > Bradyrhizobium sp. UNPA324. The sequence goes on along the minus strand of NZ_LFJD01000004.1, from coordinate 6,593,598 downwards.
ATCCGCGCCGTATCCGACGATCCCCCGCAGATGCGGGAGATCGTCTATGAGCTGGCGCGCGTCAAGCTTCTGGAGCAATTCACGCACGCCGAGGCGCGGGAATCCCGCGAGCTTCAGCAAGTCCTCGAAAGCGCCATCAAGGAGGTCGAGCGTTCCTTCGCGCGGAGCGCCGCGTCGGAACCGCAAGATGCTGCGGCGGCAACCGCCGTTCCGGTGCCCCCACCGGTCCCTGCCCCCGCTCCCGCACTCGTTCCGTCGCCGCACGCTGCGACGCCGACGGTGAAGGACACGGGAGCATCGCGCCGTCCCGTGACATCGCCGCAATCCCCCGATCAACCCAAACGCGGCAACGCCTTCACCCTTCTGGTTCGATTGGCGGTCATTCTCCTGCTCATTGGCGGAGGCGCGAGCGTGGCTGTCTATTGGCCTCGGCTGAGGTCGCAACTGACCGCATTGTCGCAGATGGCGCCGCCGCCCGAGCGAGCACCGAACAGTCCGGCATCTCAGCCGAGCGCCAGCCCGCCTCCAGCGGTCGGCGAGGCTGTTGAACGGCCGCCGGATAGCCAGAAAGAGCCGGCGCAAGCCGCACAACCCTCGATGCCTCTACCGACGACGTTCGGAGTCTACGCCTTGAGCGAGGGCCAGCTTTATGAGCTGAAGTCGGTGCCGGGCAAGATTCCGGACCGCCGCGTCGCGATCTCGGCGGCCATCACCACGCCGAGCGCGACCACGTTGATGGACGGCGACGTCAAGTTCATCGTGTTCAGGCCCGACGGAGGCGTCGATGCAAGCGGGACCGAAGTTCGGGTCGTCGCGAAAGTCTCGCGAGCCATGGGCGTCGATGCCAGCGGGAAGGCCTCCATGGTCAGCGCCGGCGATTCCTGGGTGATCCGCAGCATGTCCTACCCCTACAAGGTAGGTCCGGTCGACGACCAGCCGAGGATGCTGTTGCTGCAACCGGAGCAGGACGGCTTTACGCTCGCTCCCGGCCGCTACGTCGTGGTGATCAAGGGCATGGGCTACGACTTCACGGTGGCCGGAACGGTCACCGATCCCAATCAATGCGTCGAACGCATCAATGCGGCGAACGGCGCGTTCTACTCGCCCTGTCCGCCGCCGCGACGCTAGCCAAGCTCCGATTCCTCATTTTGACGGCTTGCTGTCCTTGGGCGCCTCTGCCGGCGCATCATCAACCTTGCCGTTGTTGGCGACGCATTTCTCGAAGTATTCGCGCCGATCCTTGGCCGTTCCCTTGGCGCTCCCGGCCGCGGGATTGCCAATCTGCTTCGGCGGAAAGGCCTTAGCGACCGCCGCATCGCATGCGCGCGCCACTTCGGCGGTAATGGCCGACGCCGTCGCCGGCGCAGCCAGTGTCAACACGCATGCCAATCCAACCAATCTTCGCATATTTCTGACCGGCACCCTTGTTGCTCCTTCAAACCGTGAACGCTTGCCGGAACCATAGCAAAAAGGATCGAGGCGCCAAACCGCAAAGCGGCGCCGAATTGTCACGCCGTCCGCCCTGTGAGCGGCTGGGGTATGGCATATGACTTTTGACTGCGGCCTGAGCACACGCCTCGTCCTTCGAGACGGCGCTTACGCGCCTCCTCAGGATGAGGCTAAGCGGCATCCGTGCTTGTCGGACCGGCGCAACGCACTCGGTCCTCATCCTGAGGGGCCGCCGTAGGGCGGGCGTCTCGAAGGATGGCCGCAGCGCGCGCCGCTCGCAATACTAGCTGTTGAGCTGCGGTGGCTTGAAATCGGGAAAGCGCGTGAGCATTGCGGTCTTGACGAACTTCAAGTGCGCGATGCTAATCGCCAATTCCTTGAGCCGGCGCTGGCCATTGGAGATGTCGGCCGCAAAGAGATCCTGATGATGATTGTCGAGCGGCTCACGCTCGAGATACTCGTCGGTGCCGTTTCCGAAGGTGACGGATGCACGCGCAAGCGCGTCATCGACACGCCGGTTGAGGCCGGCCTGCTCCCTCTCCGCCTCCTGCAATGCCGTTTCGATCGCCGCCAGGACGGCACCGATCCGCACGCGGTCGGTCTCCGCGTCACGCTCGACGGAGCGGGCCTTGAAACCTTTGTCCTCGCGGCGCGAGCCGAGAAGATTGTGTGCGCGCGCTCTCAGGAACAGCTGAAACATTTGGGCCATCCCCACTTTCGAGATCTAGGCGGCTACCATCGGTCAGACATAGTTAACAAAGCCTAAATCCTGCGTCCGCTCCGCCTGGCTTCGTGCGATCCACGCCCGCCAGGCTCCTTCGTGCTTGGAATAGAGCTCGAACCACCGAACGTCGTCACCCGCACCCGCTCGCTTGCCCATGCCGGTTTCGGCCACAACCTGCATCGTCTCCGTCGGCGCAAGATCCAGCGCTTCGAACTCCGCCGTCTCCTCCAGCGAAAGGCCGATCAGAACGCGATGCCCTTGCGCGTCAACGAAATACCTGCTGGGTGCGTTGTGCCGTTGATCAATCATTTGAACGACCCTCGTTCATGATCCAGGGACCTGGAAGATCTTTCAGATGCCGGCCATAGCTACAAACAAACGCAATCAAAATGAGGGCGCAGATCGTCACGCCCAGCAACGCAATGAGAAACGCCATCTATACCAACCTGCGCGCCCGGAAATGAAAATAAAGGCGGCCAAACGTTCGCCATCAATTGTTTCGTCTTAGGCTGCCTTTCCGAAGCGCTCAAGGACGGTGCCCCGTTAACCTAACCGCACATGGTTATTTCGATTTCGCCACTGTCGAGTTGGGCGCGTCGTCTACGATAGTGGCGACTGGGTTCGACTGGTCTCCATCGAGGCCGGGGTATAGGGCGCGTAAAGACGATATCGCTCCGATCGCCTCCGCGAGCGCCATGCCCTTACACCATAGCCGCAGCCAAAGCCCGCTGCGAAAATCGAAATCAAGACCAAAACAGCCAACATTTGGAATGTCCCACGTTTGCCGGAACGTTCCTCCCGCGCTCATTTCATCTTTTCGTTGCGCCGACTTCAAGATCGGCAGCGCCGAAACTTTTGTCAGACGAAGATGAAGTTTGTGCAACGTGGTGCTTGACGATTGGTCGGCACGTGAGGGCCCGAGGCGCGGTGAAGAGGCTCCAGTTCTCTTTACCAGAACTCGACACGCCGACACCATGAACCCTCGTTCACCGTGGTTACACGGTACCTCGCGCGCCGATTTTATCGCGGTAAGGTTGAGCGGTTAGCTTAATCCGCGTTGTTTGTTGCGAAGTCTCACCGATCGCATATCCATCTTCGCACCGGGCTCCCCCAAGCCTGGCCCCACCCAAGCAAAGCCGTCGAGCGAACATGGGTCGCTTGGCGGCTTTGTCATTGTGTCGACAGAGGATCATTTCGGTTATGGCGCGCAAGCCCTGGTCGTTCAAGGAAGACCGCCGGCTCATGGAGTTGGCCAAGTCTTCGGCTTCGCTGGAAGAGGCGGCAAAACTTCTCGGCCGCTCGCAGGATGCGATCAAGCGCATGGCTTTGCGGCTTGGTCTTTCGTTGAAGTCGAAGACGGGAAAGAAGACGTAAGGTTCGGCAATGCGCCGGTGCTCGCTTTGAGCCTCGCAGGACGGCTTCCCGCGTTGCGGTGAATGACGAACGCCTCACTGATGAGACCAGCAGGTCACCCCGAGAGGCTGCCGCAACACTCTTTCCAAGAGCCTCGAACGGCCGCATTGCAGCGGACCGTCCGGCCCTTCAACCTAGTTGTGCGTCTTCTTCTGGGAACCCATCCCGGGACTGGTTCCGTAGTTCGGCGTCCCCGTTCCCTTGAACGCTCCCCCCATGGTGTCCGACCCGGAATTCGTAGCCGTGCCGCTGCGGGTCGCAGAGGTGGGCTGAGTGCCTGATGGCCTGTCCTTGGTCCCCTGGGCGGAAGCCGCGGAGCTACCGAGGGCGAACGCGAGGACAACGAGGGTTACCGTTCTGGTCATATCGCTCAACTTTCCATGCTCGAGGCCGCAAGACCAATCGTCAGGCAACCGCTGGGATCAGGGCCTTCGGGGCCGGTCCGGCCGTTAAACCCTATCTTAGCCCTCGCTGGCTAGGATCAATTCCCAAGGTAATCCAAAGATAATTCCCAAAGATCAGTCCCTAGCCTCTCCTGAATTCCGCCCGGACCGGATGAGACAGCAGCGACCGAACCTTCCGTTTGTGGCGCTCGTGCTTGCGAGCATGATGGCATTTGGGCTGGCGGGCCATTTTGCGGCAGAGGCCGTCATTCGCCACCAGCAGGTGCACCAACTGAACGAGCTGACCGAGGTCGTTCTGCGCCGCTCCGAATTGGCTGTCGATTTCGCCGCGGCCAGCCTCGACGAACTCGCCAAGCGCGATCTCGCCAGCTGCGCGCCGGCAGCACTGCAAGCCATCCGGCTCCATGTTTACCAGCGCTCGGCGATCAAGGACGTGCGTCTCGTCAATCCGGACGGATCGGTGATCTGCTCGGCCTATTCCGAGACGCTCGAGTTCGACAAGGGATGGGCGGATCGCCGCGACATGCTGCCCTCGCATGACAAGAAGCTCTCACTGTTCCGCGTCGAACAGTTCGGCGGCGACGCCTTGGGCGTGCTGAGGGACGTCAATCGGAGCTCGGCGCTGGTCGCCATTGTCGGCATCAACGCCGGCCTGTTCGATCTCATGCCCGCCGAGCTGCGCGCGCACAGCGAGGTGATCCTCGCCTTGAGCAATGGCGCGAAGCTCGGCGAATTCCGGCTCGATGCCGACAAGCCGCTGCCGGGGCCGATCAGCTTCGACAGGTCTTCCACGCGCTTGCCGCTTCACGCCACGGTCCGGCTCGAGCAGGCAGTCCTCTCGAGCTGGAACAGCGAGGCCTATTGGCCGGCGCTCGCGGTGGCCCTTGGACTGGGTGCACTCTTCGGCATCCTACTGGCGCGCAGCCGCCGGATGGAAGGGCCGGTCGCCGATCTCGATCGCGCGCTCGCGGCCGGCGAGTTCACGCCATATTACCAGCCGATCTTCGACCTCAGGACGGGCCAGATCACGGGCTGCGAGGTTCTGGCGCGCTGGGTTCGCCGGGACGGCGTCGTGGTGCCACCCATGAACTTCATTCCGCTGGCCGAATCCAGCGGGCGCATCGAGGCGATGACATGGCAAATCCTGCGATCGGCGCTCTCCGATCTGGAGGTCGTCTTGAGGGCGGACAAGAGCTTCAAGATGTCCGTGAATGTCGTGCCCAAGCACCTGCTGAGCGCCGGCTTCGTTGAAACGCTGCGCCGCACGGTCCTGGCGGCCAGGATCTCCGCACGCCAGATCGTGGTCGAGGTGACCGAGCGCGACGAGCTCGACGATCTCGATCGCGCCGCGACCATTGTGGCCGAGCTGCGTGACCATGGCTTCCGCGTCGCCATCGACGACGTCGGCGTTGGCCATAGCGGGCTGTCGCGGCTGAAGGGCCTCGGCGCCAACACGATCAAGATCGATAAGTTCTTCGTCGACACCATCACCGTGGATGCATTGACCACGACGATCGTCGAGATGCTGGTCGCGCTCGCCAAGGATTTTCGGATGACGGTCGTTGCGGAAGGAATCGAGACGGAGGAGCAGCGGCGTGCGCTGATCGCGTCCGGCGTCGAAGAAGGACAGGGCTATCTCGTCGCCGCTCCGCTGCCATTCGCCAAATTCAGCGAGCTCGTCGAGTCGCACCGCCATTCCGCATCCGCGGCGCCGGCCGGCGATGTCCTGGTGGCCTGACCGGCATATGGATTACACAGGGACTGTCTGCAGGCTTGCTCCGCCTCTCCCGCCTGCGGGAGAGGCCGACGCGCTCGCAGAGCGCGGCGGGTGAGGGCTCTCGCCGCGCCGGGACGTCCTCAGCCAATTCTCAACAATCCCAGCGCGGAGACACCCTCTCCCCAACCCTCCCCCGCAGGCGGGGGAGGGAGCCCCAGTGTCGATGCCGCTGCATCCTGCACATCATATGCGATCGCCTTGGGACCTACGGGGATCCGGATCGCGGCCAGATCTTGAGCCGTCCGCAGCCCGGAAGAGCGAAGCCGCGCTTTAACGATGTTCTCGTCTTTCAAAGCGGGATGGCATCCGAGCGGCTATGGTAGGCCATGCGTCGAAACCATCTCATCGCAGCCGCAGGAATCTGCCTCGCTCTCATCGCCTATGCCACCTTGGCAAGGCTGGCGGGACGGCCCGCGCTGATGGGGCATAGCGAGGCCTATTGGATCGTCGTCATCGAGCGCTTCAGCGCCTATGGCCTGTTGGGCTTCCTGCTGTCCTTCCTGTTGCCCGGCCGGCTCGCTTTGGCCTGCTCGCTCGTCGTGGCTGTTGCGATGGGGCTGGAAGTCCTGCAAGCGCTGACCCCCGATCGTGATCCGGGCTTGCTCGACGTGCTGCAGAAGGCGGCGGGCGGGACCATCGGCGTCGTCCTCGCGCAGACGATCCTGGCCTTCCTGCCCCGGCCGCCAGCCTGAAGATCACGGCGCCGACAACCTCTTCAGCGCCGCCGGGACATCATCCCTACTTCATCATCTGCCCGCGCAGTTCGCCGCCCGGGTTGGCGGCCGTATGGATGTTCGCGTACCATTTCCCGGCCAACAGATCGGCCGCCTGAGAGTCCGTCAGCGTGGCGCTGCCCTGGATCGGGCTTTGCACCGTCTTGAACGGCAAAGCGATGCCGGCGTTCTTGCCCGCTTCACTCGGGCCGTGAAAATGAGCCCCCATCGCCGGACCCGTCAGATCGGCATAGGTGACCGTATAGGTCAGGACTTTCGTCTGGGTATCGAATGCGGCATCGGCCTTGCCTGAACCTGTGGAGTTGTTCGGAGGGACTTCATTGCCGCCCTTGAGGTCGGCCTGCAGCTTGACGACCTCCGCACGTGACGGCGCGGCTGTGACGATCAGCAGCCCACCGAGCATCGCCGTTCCCAACAAAGTCATGCCGATCCGATACTTGGCTTTCCTCATGGCATTCTCCTGCGGGCTCTCGGACCCGCTGTGGTTGAAACCCCGACCCCGTCTCGAAATTCCGGAAGGCGAGTCTATGCCTGATTCGCGAAAAGCTATCGGAGATCCCGCAGGCGGCGCCTGGAGCGAGCAGCCCGAGGGCGTGACGCGAGGCGCTTAAGCTGCCCCGCGCTCGCGGAACCCGGTCGGTGCCAGGAGTTCGGCCATTTGCCTGTGCGTGGTCTGGAGCGCCTCAATGGCACCGTCGAGATCGAAATCCGCTTCGCGGATCGATGCGAAGAACTTGGCGGTCAGCGCCAGGTCAAGCTTGACGCGCGTTGCTCCGTCGCGACTCTTGCGGCGGTCGAGCGACAAATGGAGGGCCCGCATCCTGGCCTCTGCCGGCGTGCAGCCGCTGAGCGTCGCCAGCTCGTCGTAGGTCATCCAAATCTGAGGCATGTTCCGTCCGTCCTTTACAGCGGCCGCATCCTAGCCTTCCGCGCCTGAATGCACATTTGCCGTGCCGCGGTCGCAGCCCGTTTCACGCGACAGCGTCAACGCAAGACTAATTGTTCGAGCATGATCTCTTCGGAAAACCGCCGCGCACTTTTCCGGATCATGCTTCAAGATACGGGAGGTCTCGGAGGTACAGGGAACTGGCGCGGCCGCGACCGGCTGTCGAGGCCCTTGGGCAATTTGTCATTGAGCTTCACGACGGCGCCTCGAACCTCCGCGGCTGGCACGTCTTCCTGGCTGTAGATCAGCGTCACCTCGAACCTCACGTCGGGTGCTTCCCTGGCCGTTCCGGAGCAGGTCGCCATCGCACCGCTGCACACGCCCGCGAGGCTGACCTCGACCTCATCCAGACCGAACACGGTCGGCGGACCATCGGCATGGCGCCGCGTGGTCAGAACGGCCGTGAAGCGCTGGTCGTCTTGGAACCGATAGGAGCCGCCATAGGTGAAGAAGCTGTCGCTGCCGGAGATGCGTCCTTCCGCCAGATGCACGATGCCCGTGCCCTGGGCGCGCGGGGTCCTGAACCAGGCCGCGTATTTGCCGTCTCTCATCATGGAAGCATCCACCGTAAGATTCACCGGTATTTGCAACCAACTCTCGGGCGCGGCAATGACCGACGCGGCGAGCATTCCGCCACGGTTAACGCCCTGCAAAATCAACTGGTCAAATTGCCCCCGCCGCACGAGGCGATGCCGGCTGCGGCGTCAGAACAATTCGATGCCGTCGTCCGCGGCCTCGACCGACTCGACCCGGCGCGTGGCAGTGGTCGACTTAAGTCCGAGCGCTTGCAGGAACTCGCGATGAACGTCCCGCTCGCGCTCCATCGTGTAGCGCGCGAAGAGATCGTCGAGGATCGCCTGATCCTGCAGCTCCGGCTGTAGCCGCTGCGCAGCCGCGCTCGCAGTCTCGAGCCGCGTGGCGACCGCAGGCAAGGCCGCCGAGCTTTCGCCGAGCGTGGTCATCAGGCCTTGCGCCGAATTCATCAACCGCTCGAATTCCGCGCCTTCGTTCACGAGCCGGCTCATCAGCTTGCCGAGCCGTTCATTGCCGGCCTCGACCTCCCGCAGCGCCAGAAGGATCTGCGGCTCGAGCTTGGCAAGCTGCGTCGGATCACCCTGCACGCGCAGCTCCTTCAGCTCGTTGGCCGAGCGCTCGATACCGTCGAGCACGGGCCGCAGGCGCCCGGCCCCCGCCGAAACCTGGTCAGCGGTCGCCTTGAGCTCGTTGGCGATGACGACGAAGGCGCTGCCGCGGCTGCCGAGATGACTCGCCTTGAGGCCGGCATTCATTCCGATCAGCGTGATGTCGACGGTCGCCTCGGCAAGGCCGGCGATCGCCTGACGAAATTTTGCCAGCGTGTCCTCGACGATCGCGAGCGCCTCGTCGACCGAGCGGCCCGCACTTTCGCAGGTGGCGACCAGGTTCGATGCATGTGCCAGCGTCTGCTTGATGCGCGTCAGGAACGACGACGAGCCGTCCTCCTCGCCGCCAAACAGCGTACGGCCGTGACCGGCGACGCTGCCCGCATCGCGCAGGATGGCGGTCAGCGCGCCGACGATCTGGCCGATGTCGCCGCCGAACTCGCGCTGCGCATCCCTCAGCTGGGCCGCCTGCAATTGGCAAATCGCACGCACGCCATGATCGCTCGTAACAGGCTCGGGAACGAGGCTCGGCGCGGTGACCGACGCGAGACCGAGACCGTGGGACACATGTTCGAGACGCTGACGCGTGCTGTCGCCTGCCTGCAGCGAGACGATCGCGCTGCCGACCGCTTCGGCGATCTTCCTGGTGCTGGAACTTGCGCGCTCGGCCAGATGGCTGCTCTTGCTGCGCTGCTCGCGCAAGCCGGAATAGGCCGCGCCGAGTTCGGCGCTCTCCGACATCAGTTGGGCCCGGTAGCGGCTCTCGAACTCCTTCTGCCGGCCGGAGGCGGTGGCGACCGCTTCGGACAGGCGCTGCTGGTCCCGTGCGCAGCCTTCGATCGAGTGCTGCACGGCCTTGCCGAGATCATAGGCTTCCTGCGTGAAGGCGAGAAAGCCCTCGCGGTCGCCGTCGAGCGAGGCCGCCTCGATCCGCGCGCTACGCGCGATGATGGTGATCATCTGGATGTGCTTGAACAGCGGCTTGAGCAGCGAAGATGCCTCTGTCGTGCTCTTGCCGATCGTCTCCAGCAGGGCGCTCTCCGCCGGCAGCGCCTGCGCCAGCTCGCTCAGCCGTGCGGCGATCTCCTGCAGCGCCGTTGCGGCGCCTTCGATCTCGGCGCCGGAGAGTTCTCCCGACAGCGTCGCGAGACCCTGGTTCAGCTCCTGGAAGATGAGGTGACCGCGCCCGAGGTCATGACCGACGCGCGCGAAGACGTCCTCGATGCGCGAGGAGACGTCCTCGATCGCCGCGGTCGCCTCGGCGAGCGTGTTGGCCGGAACGAGGGACATGGCCATCAGCCCGCCACCGCGGTGTGGCCGGCCTGATACCACAGCATGATCTCGCGCGGGATCTGATGCAGCGGAACGACTTTCTCGACGCCGCCATGGACGATGGCTTCCTTGGGCATGCCGAACACCACGCAGCTCTCTTCGTCCTGCGCCCGCGTCGCGGCGCCGAGCTTGCGCATCTCCAGCATTCCGCGCGCGCCGTCATCGCCCATGCCGGTCATGATGACGCCGAGCGCGTTGGCGCCGGCATGCTGGGCCGCGGAGCGGAACAACACATCGACCGAGGGGCGATGCCGCGACACCGGCGGACCGTCCTTGATCGCGATCTGGTAGCGCAGGCCGATGCGCTGGAGCAGCATGTGCCGGGCGCCGGGCGCGATATAGGCGCAGCCCGGCAGCACCGGCTCACCATCCTCGGCCTCCTTGACCCTGATCTGGCAAACACCGTCGAGCCGTTTGGCGAAGGCGGCGGTGAAGCCAGCCGGCATGTGCTGGACGATGACGATCGGCGGGGAGTGCGGCGGCAGCATCTCCAGAACGTCGTTGAGCGCTTCAGTCCCCCCCGTCGACGCACCGATGCACACGATGCGCTCCGTCGTCGGCCGCACCCTGCCCTGCACCGGCGGCGGGATAATGGCGTCAGCGGTCAGCTTCTTCTCGATGGCCCGGCGTTCCGAGCGTGGGCGCACCCGCGCGCGCGCAGCCGACTTCACGGCCTCGCGCAGCCGCGTCGAGCATTCGAGCAGCGCCTGCCGGGTGTCGATCTTCGGCTTCGGCACGATGTCGACCGCACCGGCCTCGAACGCCTCGAACATCACGTTCGAGCCCTCCTCGGTCAGCGAGGAGCAGATGATCACCGGGATCGGGCGCTGCGCCATGATCTTGCGCAGGAACGTCATGCCGTCCATGCGCGGCATCTCGAGGTCGAGGATGATGACGTCGGGAATCTCGTCCTGGAGACGGCGCGCCGCCACGAACGGATCCGAGGCTGTTGCCATCACCTCGATGTCGGGATCATCGTTGAGGATCGTTTGCAGGATTTGGCGCACCGACGCCGAATCGTCCACGATCAGTACGCGAACTTTCTCCTTCGGCATTTTTTGTCGGCGCTCCGATCAAACCTGGAAGATGGTGGGCTGGACCTGCTTCAGACCCTGCACGGCGCTGTGAATCATCGATTCGGAATGGCCGACCAGGAGATAGCCTCCCGGCCGCAAATGGCTGCACAGCCGCTCGATCACCTTGCGCTGCGTTTCCCGCTCGAAATAGATCAGGACGTTGCGGCAGAAGACGATGTCGACGTCGCGATCGACGGGATAGGACGCGTCCATGAGATTCATCCTCATGAAATGAGTCACGCGCCGCAATTCCGGCACCACCCTCACTTCGCCGCGCGACTTGTCCCGCGACGACAGGAAATATCGCTTCACGAAGTGCTCCGGCACCGGGGCGAGCACGTCCCTTGTGTAGATGGCGGTTTTGGCGAGGCGCAGCACGGCGGTCGAGATGTCGGTCCCGAGGACGCGGTATTGAAAGCGCGAGCCGTTCCGCGTCATGTCGTCCAGCACCATCGCGGTCGTATAGGCTTCCATGCCGGTGGAGCTTGCCGAACTCCAGATCTTCAGGTTCGCGTTCTTGCGTCCATGGGATTTGAGCAAAGCGGGGATCGCGACATCGCGCAAGAAGGTGAAGTGCTGCGGCTCGCGGAAGAAGTCGGTCTTGTTGGTCGTCACCACGTCGATGAGATGCGTGAGCTCGGCGTCGAAATGATCCGGCTCGAACAGGTTCTCGACATATTCGTTGAGGTCGGAGAAGTTCAGCGCGCGCACGCGCTTGTGCAGCCGCCCCTCCAGCATCAGCCGCTTGCCCTGCGGCAGCTTGATGCCGACCTGGCCCTCGATGAGTTCGGCGATGGTCCGGAAGTGCCGGTCCGACAGATGGACGGCCGTATCCTGCATGGCGGGCATCATGGCCGCCTGCCCCGGTCCGGAATGGCCACCTTTGCTGAATGTCGGGCCATCCTGGCCATCTGCAATCCTACGCTTCTACAGGAAGAACTGGGGAGGATCGGCGCGCACGCGACGGCGCGCCGATCCGCCGCGGCACATTAGCGCTGGAAGTCGGCGTCCCGGTCGTCCTCGTCGTCGTTCATGTCGAAAGCGAAGCCACCGCCGCCGGCCGCCTTCAGGGCGCGCGCCGGCTTGGCCGGCACGACCTTTTTCGCCGGACGCTCGACAGCCGCCATGGTGGCCGCCTTGGCGCGCAACTGGCTCACCGCCCGGTCGATCGGCGCCGACGCCTGGCTCTTGGCGCCCTGCTCGATGCGGAAATAGGCGATCGTGGACTGGAGCTGCTCGGCCTGCGAGGCGAGCTCCTCCGAGGTCGAGGACACCTGCTCGGAGGCGCTGGCATTCTGCTGGCCGACCTTGTCGAGCTGCTGGATCGCCTGGTTGATCTGGGCCGATCCGACGTCCTGCTCGCGGCAGGCCGCGGTGATCTCCTCGACCAGCTCAGCGGTCTTCTTGATGTCCGGAACGAGCTTGGCAAGCATGGCGCCGGCTTCCTGCGCGACCTTAACGGTCTCTGACGACAGCGATCCGATCTCTGCCGCGGCGGCCTGGCTGCGCTCGGCGAGCTTGCGCACCTCGGAGGCGACCACCGCAAAGCCCTTGCCATGCTCGCCGGCGCGGGCGGCTTCGACGGCCGCGTTGAGCGCCAGCAGATCGGTCTGGCGCGCGATCTCCTGCACGATCGTGATCTTCTCGGCGATGGTCTGCATCGCGTCGACCGCCCGACCGACGGCTGCGCCGGAGGCTTCCGCATCCTTCGCCGACTGCGCCGCGATCTTCTCGGTCTGGTTGGCGTTGTCGGCATTCTGCTTCACGTTCGAGGCCATCTCCTCCATCGAGGAGGAGGCTTCCTCGGCTGACGAAGCCTGCTCGGTCGCGCCTTGCGAGAGTTGCTCGGCGCTGGCGGAGAGTTCCTGGCTGCCGGCCGAGACGTTCTGCGCCGCGGTCAAGGCTTCCGAGACGATCTGGCGGAGCTTCATGACCATGCGCTCGAGCGCCAGGCCCAGCGTATCCTTGTCCGACAGCGGCTTGGCTTCCACGGTCAGATTGCCCTGTGCGATCTCGTTAGCGAGGGCGGCAGTCTGATTCAAATTCGCGGTCATCGTATTGAGCGACTTGATCAGATCGCCAAGCTCGTCGTTGCTGACGACGTCGATCTTCCGGCTGAGGTTCCCGATGGCGACGGCATCCGCAAGGTCGACGGCGCGCGACAGGGCGCGACTGATGTTCAGCGCGATCCAGGTGGCGGCAGCGACTGCAATGAGCAGCGAAGCCAGCACGAGGCTCATCAGCACGATTTCCGCCCGGCTTCCCTCGATCCTGGCGGCCTCGCTCTCTTCAGTCATCTGCTTTTTGACAAAGTTAATATACGCGCTTGCCGCTTCGAGTGCCGGCGTCGAGGCCTTCACGCCGTCAGTCATCGAGCGCTCGGCGGCTTTCGCCTTGTCCTGCTTGATCAGCTTGAGCGTTTGATCCTGCACCACGCTCCAACTGGCGTAAGCGGCAGAAAACGCATCGATCATTTTCTTGCCGGTTTCACTTGCTCCCTGATAGGCCTCATCCTTGATCCTCATCGCGCGTTCCCGCAATTGAGCGATCTGGCTGATGAACTTGTCCTGGTCGGCATCGGAGGCGAGAATGGCGTTCTTCTCGGCGCGAACCTGGAGCAGGACACTTTCCTGAAGCTCCGCCACCTTCGCCAACCGGCCGGCCCGTGCGGAGAGGTGTTCGGCGGTGCCTACCATGTCGCTCAGTTTGAGATAAGCGACGGCGCCGGCGACCATGGAGAGCAGGATGACGACGCCGAACGCGCTCGCAAGCTTGGCTTTGACTGTGAATCTCATATCAAATCTCATTTGGTTCGAATGGGGAGCGTACGCTTGACCACGCTTTACTGTTGCAAACTCAGGCGGCGCGGGGCGCGTCGGCGCCGCGATCTTCCGGAATCTCGTCATGCGCCATCAGCTTGGCGAGATCGAAGATCACGACGAACTTCTCGCCCTTGCGGCCGATGCCGGCGGCATAATCCGACTGCCATTTCCCGCCGACCTCGGGCACCGGTTCGATCGCCTGCTCGTCGATATCGGTGACCTCGAACACGCAGTCGGCGACGAAGCCGACGCCGACCAGACGATCCTTCATCGGCACGTCGAGGATGATGATGCGGGTCGCTTCCGTGGCGGCCACGGCCGGCAGGCCAAGCTTGGTCCTGAGATCGACGATCGGATAGCCGCTGCCGCGCACGTCGATCATGCCCAGCAGGAAGTTCGGCGCGTGCGGAAGCCGCGAGATCGGCCGCATGTCCAGGATTTCGCGGACGTTGCGGATGCTGATGCCGAAGGTCTCGCCGGCGAGCCCGAGCGTCAGATATTGCGAGGTTGCGGCCATGATGCAGTCCGGGGTTTCCGAAGGTTTGGAAATGAGCGCGGTCCGGCACGAGGCCGGACCGGTTGATCAGCGTTGGAACTCGGCGTCGCGGTCGTCTTCGCCGTCGTGCATGTCGAAGGCGAAGCCACCGCCACCGGCGGCCTTCATCGCACGCGCCGGCTTGCGAACAGGCGCCGGCTTCTTCGCGCCGCGGTCGACGGCCGCCATATGCGCAGCCTTGGCCCGAAGCTGACCGACGGCGCGGTCGATCGGTTCGGCCGCCGTTTTCTCCTTGCGGACAGCGTCGTCGATCCGGAAGAACGAGATGGTCGACTGCAGCTGCTCGGCCTGCGAGGCAAGCTCCTCCGAGGTCGATGACACCTGCTCGGACGCGCTGGCGTTCTGCTGACCGACCTTGTCGAGCTGCTGGATCGCCTGGTTGATCTGGGCCGAGCCGACGTCCTGCTCGCGGCAGGCCGCGGTGATCTCCTGGACCAGCTCGGCGGTCTTCTTGATGTCGGGCACGAGCTTGGACAGCATGTCCCCGGCCTCCTGCGCGACCTTCACCGTTTCCGTCGACAGCGTGCCGATGTCGGCGGCTGCGGCCTGGCTGCGTTCGGCGAGCTTGCGCACTTCAGAAGCCACGACGGCAAAGCCCTTGCCATGCTCGCCGGCGCGCGCGGCTTCGACCGCCGCGTTGAGCGCCAGCAGGTCGGTCTGGCGCGCGATCTCCTGCACGATCGTGATTTTCTCGGCGATCGTCTGCATTGCCTGGACGGCGCGGCCCACTGCGACGCCGCTGGCCTCGGCATCCTG
Source organism: Bradyrhizobium sp. UNPA324 (assembly GCF_006658635.1). Lineage (NCBI taxonomy): Bacteria > Pseudomonadati > Pseudomonadota > Alphaproteobacteria > Hyphomicrobiales > Nitrobacteraceae > Bradyrhizobium > Bradyrhizobium sp. UNPA324. The sequence goes on along the minus strand of NZ_LFJD01000004.1, from coordinate 6,578,467 downwards.
AGCAGATCGCGCCGCGATCTTCTCGGTCTGATTGGCGTTGTCGGCGTTCTGTTTCACGTTCGAAGCCATCTCCTCCATCGAGGAGGAGGCTTCCTCGGCCGATGAGGCCTGCTCGGTCGCGCCCTGTGAGAGCTGCTCGGCGCTCGCGGACAGCTCCTGGCTTCCGGCGGAGACGTTGCTCGCCGCGGTGATTGCCTCGGCGACGATCTGCCGGAGCTTCTCGACCATGGCGTTCAACGACCTGACGAGATCGCCGATCTCGTCGTTGCTGGCGGAGGGAATGGTCTGGCTGAGATCGCCCTCGGCGACCGCGCCGGCAAGTCCGACCGCACGGCCGAGCGAACGGCTGATCGAGATGGAGATCCAGAGCGCCGCCCCGATCGCAACCGCCAGCGAGACGCCGATCAGCGTTATCAGCAGGAGCTGAGCCTGGTGTCCTTCCGCCTTGGATTGAACGGCCTGCTCAGCCATCTGCTTCTTGGTGTTGACGACATAGGCACCCATGGATTCCATGGCATCCGCGACCACCTTGCGGCCGTCACCCATCGAGCGCTCGGTGGCTTTCGCCTTGTCCGTCTTCGCCACCCGGATCGTCTCTTCCTGGTAAGTATTCATCTTCGCGTACGCGGCGGCAAAGCCGTCGAGCAGCTTCCTGCCCGCTTCGCTCGCCAGCGCGTAGACCTCATCCTTGGTCTTCGTCGCGTCGTCGCGAAGCCTGGCCGCGTCGGCGGCAAATTGTTCGACCTGGGCCTCGGTACCGAGAATCGAGTTCTTCTCGGCACGCAGCTGGAGCAGGATGTCCTTTTCGATCTGCGTCGCCTTTTCCATCCGCGTTGCGCGCAGAACCATGCTGTCGGCGGTCGCCATCATGTCGCCGAGCTTCATGTAGGCCACGCCGCCCGCGAGTGCGGACAACACGATGATCAAGCCGAATGCAGTGGCAAGCTTTGCCTTGACCGTAAATCTCATTTCCAGCCCCTACCCCCGGTCTCGCCCGAGACCTCGTTTCAATTCAGAATGCGTTCCATGTTCGGAACGATGACGAACTCTTCACGCCACTTCGCAATGAAGCGGATGAACTCCGGCTTCCAGTGCATGCCGACGCGCGGCGTCTGCTGCACGTCGGTCTGCGATATCTCGGTGACCTCGTAGACCTTGTCGGCAGTGAGACCGACCAGAACCGGCTCGCCGTCGAGCTCGAGCTCGATGACAACGATGCGCGTGTCGGCCGAATCGTCGAGCTGCGGCATGCCGAAGCGGATGCGCAGGTCCGCGAGCGGAATGACGTTGCCGCGCACGTTGATCACGCTCGGAACGAAGGCCCGCGCGCCGGCGACCTTGGTCACAGGAACCGGGTCGATGATCTCGCGTACGAGGCCGGCATCGAGAGCGAATTTCTCCTCGCCGAGGCCGATCATCACAACCTGCATCGCGTCGGCCTGACGCTCGCCAGTCAACCCATCGTTCATCACGCCGCCTCGCTGATGTGCTGCTTTTCGACCTTCGACTGCGCCAACGCGACGAGTTGCGCGACGTCGAGGATCAGCGCCGCCGTACCGTCACCCAAGATGGTCGCGCCGGAGAAGATGGTGACGTCCGAGTGCAGCTTGGAAAGCGACTTGATCACGGTCTGGTGGTTGCCGATGATCTGGTCGGCGACGAGACCGACGTGGGTCTCGCCGGTCGAGATGATGATCGTCTTCTGGTGCTGGTCGGGCGCACCGGATGCGGTCATGATCTCGCGCAACCGGAGAAAGGGCACGAGATTGCCGCGCACGTTGAGGAAATTGCGGCCGCGCGAGCGCTCGTCCTCGGCGGTCAGCTCGATGCATTCCTCCACCGCAGACAGCGGAATGATGTAGCGGCCCTCGCCGACACGGATCAGGAGACCTTCGATGATCGCGAGCGTCAGCGGCAGGCGCAGCGTCACCGTGGTGCCCTGGCCGGGCCGCGTCGACAGGTCGATCGAGCCGCGCATGTTCTCGATGGTGCGCTTGACGACGTCCATGCCGACGCCGCGGCCGGACAGCGCCGAGATGGTCTGCGCGGTCGAGAAGCCGGGGTGGAACAGGAACTGGTGGATCTCGTGATCGGTCAGCACCGCGCCTACGGCGATCAGCCCCTGCTCTTCCGCTTTCGCACGTATGCGCGCGGTGTTGAGGCCGCCGCCATTGTCCTTCACGGTGACGAGCACCTGTGCGCCGGAGTGAACGGCGGCGAGCTCGATGCGGCCCTGCTCGGTCTTGCCGTTGGCGGCACGGGTCGCGGTATCCTCGATGCCGTGGTCGATGGCGTTGCGGATCAAATGCACCAGAGGATCGGCGAGACATTCGATCATGGTCTTGTCGAGCTCGGTGTCCTCGCCCGTGGTGACGAATTCGACCGGTTTCGACAGATCGCGCGACAGGTCATGCACCAGGCGGCGGAAGCGACCGAACAGCGATCCGATCGGCACCATGCGCGCGCCCATCGTGGTATCGCGCAAGGACGAGGCGAGACGTTCGATTTCCTCGGCGATCATCTTGATCGAGAGGTCCGAGCCGGACGAGGCGAGCTGGGTCAGACGTGCCTGCGCGATGACGAGCTCGCCCACGCGGTCCATCAACTCGTCAAGGCGCTCGGCCTGAACGCGAACCGTGGCAATGCCGCGGTCCTGCTTGGCCTCCTCGCGGCGCGCGGGCGTCGCTTCACGCTTGATCTCGGGCTTCGATTCGGGCGCGGCTTCAGATTCCGCCTTTGCGACGGCTTGTTTGACCACAGGCGCAGACTCGACCACCGGCGCGGCCATCTCGGCGACGACCAGCTCCTCGTCGAGCAACTGGAACAGCGGCACAGGCGCGGGCGCCTCGACCTGCTCGAGCGGCGAGAGCGTCAGCTTCATCTCGTCCTGGACGAACATGAAGACGTCGTCGATGGCATCCTTGTCGCAGGCCGCGTGCAGCTTGACGTCCCACTTCAGATAGCAGTCTTCCGGATCCATCTCGTCGAGGAACGGGACGCCGTCGGTGACAGGCACGACGAAACAGGGGCCGAGCTTGCAGAGATCTTCCAGCAGGTCGAGCGGGTTCGAGCCGTTCCGCAGGATGTGGGATCCGAATTCCAGATAGAGGTGCCAACCGGCCTGCTTGCTCTCGCAGGGAGCCAGCGGGGGCGTCTCGGCGATCTCCACGACTGGAGCGCCAGGCTGGTCGGCCGTGACGAAGCGCTTGAGGTCGTCGAGAATGGCCTCGCCGATGATGTCGTCGGTCGACTGCGGATCTTCGATCAGCGCGCGGATATAGTCCTTGGCGGCGAGCGCGACCGAGATCAGCTCCTGCGTCGGCTTGATCTCACCCTTGCGGACGCGGTCGAAAGCGGTCTCGAACTCGTGGGTGAAAGAGGCGACCTTGTCGAAGCCGAACATGGCTCCCGAACCCTTGATCGTATGCAGGGCGCGGAAGGCCGAATCGACCAGTTCGCGGTCGTCGGGACGCTGACCGAGATCGAGCAGGGTCCCTTCAAGAACTTCGAAGAGTTCGCTGGCTTCCTGGCGGAAGATCTCGGTCGGGTCCATTGCGCTCATGCGCGCACCAACTTGCCGACCACGGCGAGCAACTGCTCCGGCTTGAAGGGTTTGGTGATCCAGCCGGTGGCGCCGGCGCTCTTGGCTTCCTGCTTCACCGTGTCGTTGGATTCGGTCGTCAGGAACACGATGGGCATGCCGACCGCGCTCGGCAGCTTGCGCAGTGCCCGGATCAGCTCCAGCCCGTTCATGACGGGCATGTTGAGATCGGTGATCACGAGGTCGAGCTTGCCGGCTTGCGCCTTGGCGAGCCCTTGCGCGCCGTCGCCCGCCTCGATCACGCTGTGACCGGCCGGCTCGAGCACGACCTTGATCATTTGCCGGATGCTGGGGGAGTCGTCGACCGTGAGAATCGTGGCCATCAGGTGCCATCTTTCTTTTGCGGGAAATGCTGATCGAGCATCGCCTCGCTGGCGAAGCCGGCGCGACGAAGGGTGTTACGCAGAGACTGTGAGAAGGAGGTCAGCACCACCGGGCGGCCTTGGGCCTCGCCCGTCTTGGCGGTCGACAGCAGAAGCTGGATCGACGTCACGTCGGCCTTGTCGACGCTCGAGCAGTCGATCTCGAGACGCTGCTCGCGCCCGAAGGCCTCGCGAATGAGATCATAAACGCTGCGAACAGCAGCGATGCTGCAATCGGCGGGTAACCGCAACGACCATTTCGGCTCCGTCGGATCGAGCGCCATCAATGCCCCGCCTCTGCTAGAATCCCGCTACACGTTTGACGTGAATAAAATGAGCAAACTACTAACGCGGCGGTCCGTACAACTACGGGTCACATTCCACCGGAATTCGCGCAGGTGCATGCAGGCGTGCACAGCCTGCTGAAATCGCATCCGGGGCGCACGGTCCCGCAGCGCATTTGCTTCGCGTTAAATTCGCTCGGGTTATGGGTGGGGTCCGTGCCTTTGCCAGCGAAGAGAGCCCGGCCGCCGATGCTGACCCAAGCGCTTCTGGTTGACGACAGCCGCTCCATCCTCAACTTCCTGAAACGTCACATCGAGGCCGAAGGTCTGGTCGAAGCCACCACCTTCCTCGATCCCGTCGAAGCGCTGACCTGTGCGCGCGAGCGCGTTTTCGACCTCGTGCTGGTCGACTACGAGATGCCGCATATGGACGGCATCAGCTTCATCCGGGTCTTCCGTACCCTGCCCGGCTGTGCCGACATCCCGATCGCGATGATCACCTCGCGACAGACCGACGACGTCAAGATGGAAGCGCTGCAGGCCGGTGCAACCGATTTCCTGCCCAAGCAGCCGCAAAGCGTCGAGATGACGGTACGTCTGCGGAATTTGATTCAGCTTGGTGCAGCCGTGCGCAAGCTCAACGATCGCGCCGCGCATCTGGCCAGTGAAGTCGCAGCCGCGACGCGGAAGCTCGGCGAGCGCGAGGAGGAGATCATCCTGCGCCTCGCGCTCGCGGTCGAATATCGCGACAACGACACCGGAGAGCACACGCTGCGGGTCGCCCGGTACAGCCGCATCATCGCCGAGCAGCTCGGCCTGCCGGCCCGGCTCTGCCGCGACATCTATCTGGCCGCGCCGCTGCACGACGTCGGCAAGGTCGCCATTCCCGACAATATCCTGCTCAAGCCGGGCAAGCTGACCGCCGAGGAGATAGCGGTGATCCGCACCCATGCGACGATCGGCGAGCGGATCCTGGCGGATTCCGGCTGCGAGCTGATCCAGCTCGGTGCGCAAATTGCCGCAGGTCATCATGAGCGCTGGGACGGCGCGGGCTATCCGAACGGTCTCAAGTCAGACGAGATCCCGGTTGCCGCACGCGTCGTCGCGGTCGCCGACGTGTTCGACGCCCTGACGACGCGGCGCCCCTACAAGGAGCCGATGCCGATCGAGGCGGCGCGCAATTACCTGATCGAGCATCAGGGGCGGCAATTCGACCCGGCCTGCGTCGAGGCATTCCTGTCGCGCTGGAAGGAGGTCGTGGAGATCGCTGCGGGGCAGCAGGCCACGCCGTTTCAGAAGACGGACGCCGCGCTCGTTTCCGAGAGTGCAGCGGAGAGCCGTCCGGTCGAGCCCGTCCCGGCCGCCTGAGAATTCGCCCAAGAGCTTGCCGCGGCTCCGTTTTCTCCGGTCGCCGGGTTGAACCTGTTCCTGCTAGAGTGGCACCAATAACAAAGAGTGATTCTGCTCACACTTGCCTGGATGCCCTGCTGCTAAGCATCGGACCAGGACGGGGACTGGTCATACGTCGGTCAAACTGGATGAGAATTCCCATGAAAAGCCTGCTCGGCGCCGCTGTCGGCGCGTTCTGTATTGCGGCCCCCGCCTTGGCGGAGACCCCTGCCGCCATCGTCGAGGACGTGCAAGGTAAGGTCGACGGCGTCGAATTCATGGACTACGTCGCGGCGGGCAAGATCATCAAGCTCGGACCGAAGGCCAGCATCACGCTCAGCTATCTCAAATCCTGCCTGCGCGAGACGATCAGCGAAGGCGTCGTGCTGGTCGGCGCCGAGCAAAGCACCGTGCAGCTTGGCGAGGTGCAGCGCGCCAAGGTGCCCTGTGACACCAAGGCAGCGCAGCTCTCCGAGCGCGAAGCGAATCAGAGTGCCGCCACCACGTTCCGGACCATGCGGCCCGACACCAAGGCCGCTCCGTCCAGACTGCCGACGCTCTACGGCGTCGCGCCGATCGTCCAGGCCAAGAGCGGCAGCACGCTGGTGATCGAGCGCACCGACGGCAAGGAGCCCACGATCAGCGTAGCGCTCAAGAGCGACGTCATGACCCGTGGCAAGTTCTATGATTTTGCCAAGGCCGGAAAGTCGCTGACGCCGGGCGGCAGCTATCTCGCAAGCCTCGGCACCAAGCGTTACACCTTCCAGGTCGACGCCAGCGCCACCGCCGCGCCGACCCCGATCATCGGCCGCCTGCTGCGGCTCGAATAAGCGGACCTAGCGACGGGGCGATGCGGCGGATCGGGGGACGGGACATCGTTGCAGCGATCGTGATTGCGCTCGTGACGGGCGCAATTTTCACGTCTCCGCCGCTTCAAGTCCTGCAAGGCCTCTCGCTCGACATCCTCACGGCACTGCGCGGCAAGCTGATTGGCGACCGCCGCGATCCCGCGACATCGCCGGTCGTCGTCGTGGCGATCGACAGTGAAACCTACGAGACGGCGCCGTTCCAGGGATCGCCGACGCAAACCTGGACACGCGAGATCGGCCGGGTGCTCGACAGCATCAGCGAAGGCGGCGCCAAGGTGATCGGCTTCGACGTCATCTTCAAGAACTCGATCGAGCAGTCGGAGATTCCCTTTGGCGACACGTCGTTCGGCAGCCGTGTGAGAGGATTTGACCGTGACTATCTGATTGCGCTCAGGCGACTCTCGGACAGCGGCAAGCTCGTGCTCGGCGAAATCCTGAGCAACGACCATCCGGAAGTGCCCTATCGCGCCCAGCAAGTGGCCGTGCGCAACACCGTCCGGGCGCTCAATGTCCACACCGACCACGACGACGTCATCCGGCGAATGCCGTTGAGCTTCGCCATCGAGAGCCGGCCGGTCCCCGCGATGGCGGCCGAGCTCGCGGCGCGCGCGACCGGCGCAAAGCCCGAGATCGCGCCTTCCGGCGCGACCGAATTGTCCGGCTACGCGATCCCGAGCGCGGTGCCGAATACAATGACGCTCAACTTCCGAGGGCTGGGACGCGACATCCCGACCTTTTCCTTCGTCGATCTGCACGCCTGCGCCGAAAAGGGTGACCGCGATTTCTTCCGCCGCGCTTTCGGCGGCAAGGTCGTGCTGGTTGGCACGGTCCTGAATTTCGAGGACCGCAAGCTCACCTCGATGCGCCTGTCCGGCGGCTATGATGGAACGCCGGCCGCCCGATGCGCCCTGCCCGCGCCGGCAAGCTCGCCGCAAAAAGCGCGCAGCGACGTCGCGGGTGTCTTCGTGCACGCCACGGCCGTACGAAACCTGATCGAGCACGACGCCACGACCGAGCTCGGCTTTCCGATGCGGACCATTCTCACGATCGTGGTCGCCGCAATCATCGCCTGCGCGGCCTCCATATTCGCGCCGACCGGCGCGCTGGCCGCATGGCTCGTCCTCACTGCCGTCTACACCGCAATAGCCGTCGGCGCCTTCGTTCATGCGAAGGCGCTGCCGCTGGCGGAGCCTGCGCTCGCGAGCCTTGCGGCACTCGCATCGATGATCGGCTATCGCTTCGTGCTGGCCGATCGCGACGAGCGCTTCCTGCGCAAGAGCTTTGCGCTCTATCTCGCGCCCGAAGTGATCGACACCATGGTCGCTTCCGGCAAGATGCCGGCGCTCGGCGGTGAGATGCGCAACGTCACCATGTTCTTCTCCGATCTCAGCGGTTTCTCGTCGATTGCCGAGACCATGACACCGGGCGAGCTGGTGACGCTGATGAACGAATATCTTTCCGCCATGACCGACATCATCGAAGGCCACGGCGGTTACGTCGACAAATATATCGGCGATTCCATCGTCGCCATGTTCGGCGCGCCGGCCGACGATCCCGCACATGCAACGAACGCGGTTCGCGCCGCGCTGAGGTGCCACGAAAAGCTGGCCGAGCTCAACGCCAATCACCCCGCCTTTGCCGGCCATGGCCTGTCGCACCGCATCGGCCTCAACAGCGGTGAAGCCGTCGTCGGCAACATCGGCTCGCGCCGCCGCTTCAATTACACCGTGATGAGTGACACCGTGAACGTCGCCTCGCGGCTCGAGGGCGCCAACAAATACTACGGCACCGCGATCATGGCCTCCGAAACGACGATGGCGCAGACCGGCGATACGTTTGCCTGGCGCGAGCTCGACGCGATCCGCGTACTGGGCCGCGGCGAGGCGATCAAGGTGTTCGAGCCACTGGCGGAGACAGGCGCAGAGAGCGCCGAACAGACGAAGGTGGCGACGACGTATGCGGAAGGGCTCGCCAGCTGGCGCGCGCGGGAGTTTGCGAAGGCGGCGGATGCGTTCGGGCAGATGGCAAAGACCGATTCGGCATCAGCGCTGTTCGCCAAGCGCGCGCTAGCATTCACCGCGAATCCACCGCCGCCGGATTGGACCCCGGTCAATACGCTGGAAGGGAAGTGACGGCAGGAAGTCTGCCGCTTCTCACCCTCTCCCCATGTGGGAGAGCGTGGCTCGCCGACAACATCACCCTAAAACGGCAGTCCCACATAATTCTCCGCGAGCAGACGCTGCGCGGTCTCCGACGAGAGCAGATAGTCGAGCTCGGTCTGCTGCAGCCGGTCCTCGTAGTCGAGCCGGTCGGGGAAACGATGCAGCAGCATCGTCATCCACCAGGAAAAGCGCTGCGCCTTCCAGATCCGCGCCAGCGCCTTGGCGGAATAGCCTTCAAGGCCGGAATCATCGCCGCTCTGAAAATGCGCGAGCAGGGCGTGGTAGAGATAGTAGATGTCGGACGCAGCGCTGTTCAGCCCGCGCGCGCCCGTCGGCGGCACGATGTGAGCGGCGTCGCCGGCAAGGAACAGCCGGCCATAGCTCATCGGCTCGGCAACGAAGCTGCGCAGCGGCGCGATGCTCTTCTCGATCGACGGCCCCGTGATCAGGTTGCCGGCGACCTGATCCGGCAGGCGGCGCATTAGCTCGGCCCAGAACGCATCGTCCGACCAATCCTCCACCTTGTCGGTCAAGGGCACTTGGATGTAGTAGCGGCTGAGCACCTGCGAGCGCAGCGAACAGAGCGCAAAGCCGCGCTCGTGCTTCACATAGATCAGCTCGGGCGACACGGGTTTCGTGCGCGACAGCACGCCCAGCCAGCCGAACGGATAGACCTTCTCATATTCGCGTAGCACGTCCTTCGGGATCGATTTGCGGCTGACGCCGTGAAAGCCGTCGGCGCCGACGATATAGTCGCAATCGACACGGACGGTCTCGCCGTTCGATCGATAGGTCACGTAGGGCCGGTCCGACGTCAGATCATGCGGCGTCACGTCTTCGGCGTTGTGCACGACCTTGCCGCCGAGGCGGTCACGTGCCTCATAGAGGTCGCGCGTCAGCTCGGTCTGGCCGTAGACCAGTACCGAATTGCCGCCGGAATGCTTGTGCAGATCGATCTTGGACAGCACGCCGTCATGGGCGATCTCGAAGCCGGTGTGAATCTCGCCCTCGCGGTCCATCCGCTCGCCGCACTGCGCCTCGCGCATCAGCTTGGCGAAGCCATGCTCGAGCACGCCGGCGCGGATGCGGGCGAGCACATGGTCGCGGCTGTATTTCTCCAGCACGATCGTGTCGATGCCCTTGAGGTGCAGGAGCTGGGACAACAGCAGCCCGGACGGCCCGCCGCCGATGATACAGACCTGAACTTTCATTTTTGCGTCCTCCCGTCGGCACTTTTTTGCAGATTTAATGCCGCGGACCGATGGAGGGTTTCGCCATTGTCTTGTACTATTCGAACATGAGAGCCACAGCCCCCGCGATCCGGATCTACAATCTGTTCGGCGAGTCCGGCGACTTGCCCGACGTCGTGCATTGCGAGACCATCGCGTCCCGCTCGGTGCTGCACGACTGGACCCTGGCCGTGCACCGGCATGCCCGGCTGCACCAGGTGCTGCTGATCGAGCGCGGCGGCGGCGAAGCGACGCTGGATGGACGCGTGGTGACGTTGAGGCCGATGCAGATCGTCAACGTGCCGGTCGGTCACGTCCACGGCTTCCGCTTCGTGCCCGATACCCAAGGATGGGTGCTGACGATCGCCGCGGAGATCCTGGATGAGGCGCTGCTCGCAGCCGAGGGCCTGCGCGGCGCGCTATCGCGCTCGGCCGTGGTCCGCAGCACGCCGCAGATCCGCGCCATCATGAAGCAGATCTTCGCCGAACATGCCGCGCGCGATTTCGGCCGCGCGCATGTGCTGCGCGCGTTGTCGGCCGCCATGATCGGGCTGGTGGCCCGCGCGCTCACCAGCGAGAGCGGCGGCAACGGCACAATCGAATCCAGCCTGTTTCGCCGCTTCGAGGCGCTGCTGGAGCAGCACCATCTGGAGCGCTGGAGCGTCGCGGATTATGCCGAGGCGCTGGCCGTCACCCCGACCCACCTCAACCGGATCACACGGGCGGCGACCGGTGATACCGCCTCGCACCTCATCCTCAACCGGCTGATCCGCGAGGCCCGCCGCAACCTCGTCTACACCAATCTGCCGGTCTCGACGATCGCCTACACGCTCGGCTTCGAGGATCCCGCCTATTTCAGCCGCGTCTATGCCGCAGCCACGGGCGTGTCACCGCGCGCCTTCCGCGCGCAGCTCCATGGCGACGAGAGCTGACACATCGGACGAACGATCCGGGCGGCGCTTATGGTCGGAGGCCGGCCGCGAACTGTAATTCCGCTGGCTGTCGGTGCGGCCACTTACCTTCGTATAGGGGAAGCTACCCTTTGTACAATTGAGGAAGGGTTGCACGCGCCTTAGCGTGGCTGCATTCGGCGCCCTGGCGCTGGTGGCATCGAACCTCCCTAACCTCGGCGCAAGACGGCCCTCCTGTCCGGTCGTCTGCGTCGCTTTTTCAACAGGGCCGCCGACGCTGTCAGTGCTTTCCGGCCCACACAGCGTGCCCTGACGCCGGACCGGCTGCTTTCATTCGGAACGGGGGATTTGTGCAGAATGTCTTCGATCGAGAAGATCGCACTCTTTATCGACGGTTCCAATTTCCATGCCACCTCCAAGGCGCTCGGCTTCGACATCGATTACAGGCGTCTGCTCGACGAATTTCAAAGCCGGGGCACGCTGTTGCGCGCCTTCTACTTCACGACCGTCATCGAGGATCAGGAGTTTTCGTCGATCCGCCCGTTGATCGATTGGCTCGACTATAACGGGTACACCGTCGTCACCAAACCCACCAAGGAGTTCGTCGACGCCACTACGGGCCGCCGCAAGGTGAAGGGCAGCATGGATGTCGAGCTTGCCGTGAGCGCGATGGAGCTTGCCGAACATGTCGACCAGATCGTGTTGTTCTCGGGCGATGGAGATTTTCGTTCGCTGGTGGAGGCCCTGCGACGCCGCGGCGTCCGCGTGACGGTCGTCTCCACGCTCGCCACTCAGCCCCCCATGGTCGCCGACGACCTGCGCCGGCAGGCGGATGTCTTCATTGATCTGGTCGAACTGAGACCAAAGGTCGGCCGCGATCCGGTCGACCGGCCGGCATCGCGCGAGGTGCGGCAGCCACCGCAATTCCTCGCGCGCGGAACGATCAAGCGCGACGACCGGGTAGAGTGACCCTGCGGGACGCCGCCCGATCGTCACACGTCGAAGAACACCGTCTCCTCCGGCCCCTGCAGATTGATTGTGAAGGAATACACGACCTTGCCGGCACGCTCACCGCGCTTGGCGATCAGGGTCGAGCGCCGGGACGGCTGTTCGATCAGGTTGAGCACGGGGTCGGCGGCGTTGGCGGCCTCTTCATCCGAGAAATAGAGCCGCGTGTTGAGGCCGATATTGATGCCGCGCGCAACGATCCAGACATTGACATGCGGCGCGCATGTCCGGCCAGTCTTGTCGACGATCGCGCCCGGCTTGATGGTCTCGAACGTCACGAGACCGCTCTCGAAATCGGAGCCGGCGCGGCCCCAGCCGCGAAACTCCTCACTCGGCGCGCCGGCCGAACGATCGGCCGGATGGTTGTAGCGGCCATTCGCATTGGCCTGCCAGATCTCCAGCAGCACGTCGCGCAGCGGCGTCCCGGTGCCGTCGAGCACCTTGCCTTCCAGCGTGATGCGCTCGCCCTGCGTATTCGGCGTTGTCAGGACATTCGAGAAATTCTTCTCGAAAATGTCGAAGCCGGCCATCGCCGGGATCAGTCCGATATGGACATAGGGACCCGCGGTCTGCGAGGCGGTTTCCTTGAGATAGTTGAGCGGCTGCGCCATGGATTTCAGTTCCCCGCGGTTCGATTTTCAAAATAGGTGGAGCGCTGGCCGCGCAGCACGATGTCGAAGCGGTAGGCGAGCGAGTCGAACGGCGTCGAGGCGTTGAGGTCGAGCGGCGCCACCAAGCGGTCGAGCGCATCCTTGTCCGGTATGGTCGTCAGGATCGGACAGATCGGGATCAGGGGATCGCCCTCGAAATACATCTGCGTGATCAGACGCTGCGCGAAGCCGGAACCGAACACGGAGAAATGGATGTGGGCGGGACGCCAGCTGTTGACGTAGTTGCGCCAGGGATAGGGCCCCGGCTTTACGGTACGGAAATAGTAGTAGCCGGTGTCGTCCGTCAGCGCGCGGCCGCAGCCGCCGAAATTCGGGTCGATCGGCGCCAGATACGTGTCCTTCTTGTGCCGGTAGCGGCCGCCGGCATTGGCCTGCCAGAACTCGACCAGCGTGTTCGGCACGCCGCGGCCGGTCTCGTCGACCACGCGGCCGTGGACGACGATGCGCTCGCCGATCGGATCGCCGTCCTTGGCGTAGTTGCGGATCAAATCGTTGTCGAGCGGGCCGAGATCGTTGTGGCCGAACACCGGCCCCGTGATCTCGGAGATCGAATTCTCCAGCGACAGTAGCGCCTGCCGCGGCGAGCGCAGCACCGAGGATTTGTAGCCGGGCGCATGCGCCGGCGGATGGATGGAGCGGTCGCGCTGGAAAAAGCCGCCGTCTCCGAGCGGCGGCGTCAGGGGCTCGGGACGGTTGAGGCGGGGATCCCGCAAGGCTGGCGCCTGGGCATTCATCGTGTCTCTCCCTGGGGCGCCCGGTCCGGACGCGGCTTATCGGGAGATCATGGTCCGGTCTATTCCCCGGATAAATAGATCGATTATAATATATTGCATGAAAGAAATCGATCATTTGGCGCTCGACGGCCACGCGCTCGAACTGTTCCTCGCCGTGCTGGAGGAGGGCTCGGTCACCGCGGCGGCAACCCGGCTCGGCCTGACGCAATCGGCGGTCAGTCACGGGCTGAACAAGCTGCGGCGGATCGCAGGCGATCCGCTATTCGCGAAATCCGGCCGCGGCATCGTCGCCACCGCGCATGCGCAGGCCCTCGCCGCAAAGGCACGGGCACTGATCGACGAGATGCGGAGCTTTGCCGGGGGCGTCACGTTCGAGCCGGCGCGCGCGCAGCTTTCGCTGACGGTTGCCGCCAATGACTTCCAGCGCGATCTGCTGCTGCCGCGGTTCTTCGCTCATGTCGCGGCACAAGTGAAAGGCCTGAACCTGCGCGTGATCCCTTCGCAGTCCCCCTCGCCTGCGATGCTGCGGGAAAACCGCTGCGACGTCCTGATCACGCCGTTACCACCGTCCGGTATCGATATCGTGCAGAAGCGCCTCTTGAGCGATCATTACGTCTGTTACTTCGATCCCAGGATGCGCACGGCTCCGACCGGCCGCGGGGCCTATCTCGCGGCGCGTCACATCACCGTCGTCTATACCGACAACGAGCGGCTCGACTTCGACCGGCGGTTGGCGGCCAACGGTCTTCACCGCGACATCGCCATCTCGGTGCCGAGCTTTTCCGGCGTGCCGTCCTTCCTGCGCGGCACGCAAATGCTGGCGAGCATGCCGAGCCTGCTGGCGTCCGGGATCATGCGCGATTTCGCGCAAACGCGGATTCCGCTGGCGTCCCGCACGCGGACGCTGGCCGAGCTACCGATGTTCATGGTCTGGCACCAGCGCTATCAGAAGGACCCGGCCCATCGCTGGGTCAGGAGCCAGCTCGAGACGGTCGCAGCGACGGCCGCCAAGGCATGATAGCGATACCGTCTTTCGGAAGACCAGCCCTCGCCAAACCCACTGGTTGCGCGCGGGCCGCCACGCTAGAATTCCCCCATGACAGTGACCGACATTGCGAGCCGGACCTACAATCACAGCTGGCGGCTGGATCCCATCATCCGCAGCCTGCTTGATACCGACTTCTACAAGCTATTGATGTTGCAAATGATTCGGGAAGACTACCCGGATCAGCAGGTGACCTTCTCGGTCATCAACCGCTCGCGCCATGTGCGGCTCGCCGAGATCATCGACGAGGGCGAGCTGCGCGCCCAGCTCGACCATGCCCGCACCATCCGCTTCACCAAGAAGGAGCTGATCTGGCTCGCCGGTAACACCTTCTACGGCAAGACCCACATGTTCTCGGCGGACTTCATCCGCTGGCTGGCTGAATTCCGCCTTCCCGAATACGAGCTGCGCAAGGTCGAGGGCCAGTACGAGCTGCATTTCCACGGGCCGTGGTCGCACACCACGATGTGGGAGATTCCGGCGCTCGCAATCCTCAACGAACTGCGCTCCCGTGCGGCGATCAAGGGCCGCGGCCGCTTCGAGCTCGACGTGCTCTATGCCCGCGCCAAGGCCAAGCTCTGGACCAAGGTGGAGCGTCTTCGCAAGCTCGAGAATCTGCGCCTGTCCGACTTCGGCACCCGCCGCCGTCACGGCTTCCTCTGGCAGCGCTGGTGCGTGGAGGCGGTGAAGGAAGGCCTGGGCTCGTCCTTCATCGGCACGTCCAACGTGCTGCTGGCCATGGACAATGATCTCGAGGCCATCGGCACCAATGCACACGAGCTGCCGATGGTCGCGGCCGCGCTCGCCAAGGACGATGAGGAATTGCGCTGGGCGCCCTATCGCATTCTCGACCAGTGGCGCCAGACCTATGGCGGCAACCTCCTGATCGCATTGCCCGACGCCTTCGGCACCAAGGCCTTCCTGCGCGATGCACCGGAATGGGTCGCCGACTGGACCGGCTTCCGGCCCGACAGCGCGCCGCCGATCCAGGCCGGCGAGGAGATCGTCGCCTGGTGGGAGAAGAAGGGTCGTAATCCCAAAGACAAGCTGCTGGTCTTTTCCGACGCAATGGACGTCGGCTCGATCGAGGAGACCTATCATCACTTCGCCGGCCGGGTGCGGCTCTCCTTCGGCTGGGGCACCAACCTCACCAATGATTTCGTCGGCTGCACGCCGGACGGCTCGTTCAATCTCGATCCGATCTCGCTGGTCTGCAAGGTGTCGTCGGTCGACGGCCGTCCCGCCGTCAAGCTCTCCGACAATCCGGAGAAGGCGACCGGCATGCCCTCGGAGATCGAGCGTTACTTGCGCGTGTTCGGCGACGCCGGCCGCGTGCGCAAGCCGGTGCTGGTCTAGTCGCGGACCCCAACTCCCTTCGTCGAGCAAAGCGCGCACGCCGAATGTAATGGGTCAGTTCGCCCGATTGCCCGGCATTTGAAGCAATCTGCAGGCATTCAGTTCGCGACGCTTTCACCCTGCAATGTAGTCCTCCACCCATTTCAGGTCGAGTTAAGCAACCATCGCATCTAGTTCAAGTTGCAGGCGCAGCGCTCCGCTGGGGGCATTGCGCGATTTGGGGAACGGTAGCGTGTTTCGCAGAACAGCGACGTCGAGGAAGGGACGCAGCTTTCTTCACGTCATCAAGCTCGTCTCGCCTTTCGTGATGGTCGTCGTGCTTCAGGCGGCGGTCGCGGGATTCAGTCTCGAGGTGATGTCTTCGGTTCGCGCCTATGTCGCGGGCGA
The DNA here is from genome assembly GCF_006658635.1 of Bradyrhizobium sp. UNPA324. NCBI lineage: Bacteria > Pseudomonadati > Pseudomonadota > Alphaproteobacteria > Hyphomicrobiales > Nitrobacteraceae > Bradyrhizobium > Bradyrhizobium sp. UNPA324. Next base: position 6,562,459 of record NZ_LFJD01000004.1, on the reverse strand, counting down.
AGCGTTGTGGTCGCGTTCGCAAAAGAACGCCGTCTATTTCCTCAACCTCTATCTGCATTCCGGCGATCCCGGCCAGTTCGCGCAGTACCAGGCCTCGCTCGCCGTTCCCATCGGCGACGAGTTCGCGCGCTGGGCACTCGAGCGCGATCCGGTCGACGTCGAGGCGGCCCGCATCGGTTTCCTGCAAGGCGGCAATCATCCCGATGACGTTCCGGGATTGATCTGGCTGTTTCGCTATTTCAACCGCGTCAGCTTCCTGCAGGAAGCGATCCGCGAGTGGGCCGCTACCGACCCCATGCTGCTGGAGCTGAGCGTCTTCGGCGAGGTCATCCGGTCCGAGTGGGAGAACGGTCCTGTTCAGGATGCAAACCGCCTGCAGCTCCTGTCGTCACGGCTCTCCGAGCTCAACGCCCAGTTCACGGTGCACGCCAACCGGTTCTCGACCGTCCTCGGCGAAGGCTCCCGCGCCATCAAGCTGACGCTGACCGGCATCAACATCGTCACCGCCGTGACGCTGATCCTGCTCCTGATCTGGCACACCAGGCGATTGGTGCTGCAACGACAGGCGTTCGAACATGCTCTGCATGAAGAGAAGGAGCGTCTGGCCTTCCAGGCTTCGCACGACTGGCTGACCGGCTTGTCCAATCGCCGCGCCTTCGAGGCGCGCCTGCAAGGCGAGCTCGACATTGCCGCGGCGGATTCGCTCAGCCTGATCCTGCTCGACCTCGACCAGTTCAAGAACGTCAACGACAGCTGCGGACACCTTGCGGGCGATCGCCTGCTCTGCCAGGTCTCGCGCCTCCTGCAACAGGACCGGCGCCCGCACGATCTGGTGGCGCGCCTGGGCGGCGACGAATTCGGCCTGATCCTGCCGCAGTGCTCGCCTTACGATGCGGTCGATATCGCCGAACGACTGCGGCGAGCGCTGGAGCTGTTCACCTTCGCCTGGGACGGTCGCTGCTTTGCGGTGACCGCGAGCATCGGTGTCGCCTGCATTGCCGACAGCACCACCACGCTCGAGGACGCGATGCGACGCGCGGACGCCGCCTGCTATCGGGCCAAGGAAAAGGGACGCAACCGAGTCCAAGTCGACGGCGGAAGGCCGGACGTCGTCCTCGTTGCAGCACGGCCGCGCGAAGCTGCACGGGCCTGAGGCCCAAGCCTCGTTTGCTGGCCTCGTTCACCGCAAAGGCAGAATTCCGAGACCGGCGAGATGCACGTCGATAAACTGGTCGACCTGCTGGCGCAGCATCTGGGGCGGCACGGCCACCATGCGCTCCTCGAGACCCAGCGAGATGATCCCGTGCACGGCGGAAAACAGGGTGCGCGACAACAGCGCGATCTTCACGTCGTCCGCATCAGGTAGCAGCCGTACCAGCGGTGGGTGCATGAGGGCGAAAGCATCCATCACCATCTGCAGGATGTCGTCGGGATAAGGACGGTCGTCCTCCATCCGATGCTCGAACAGCGAGCGCAGCAGATTGGCGTGCTCGGCGAAGAATTCGAGATAGGTCTCGGCAAGTCCGTAGAGCTGGCGCACGGGGTCTTGGCCCGGCACCCCGCGAAGCCGGGCCGTAAGGGCCTGAACGGTCTCCCGATTGACGGTGAGGATCACGCCATCGAAGTCGCCGAACTCGTTATAGACGCTGCCAACGGAACAGCCGGCGGCCTCCGCAACGTCACGAACCTTCAATGATTTCAATCCTTTAGTCGCGATAATGCCGCGGGCGATCTCCAGGATCTGGAGCCGCCGCCGATTCTTTTTTCGATCTCGCAGCGATTCTTCTTGAACGTTGTTCATTTTCGAGCTACTCACGTGAACATTGTTCAAACTAGAACGGAGACCTGCAAAATGCAAACCCTCGCTGTTGATATCGCCGCCACCTTCGTCGATGACGCCGCCGCTCTCGTGACCGGCTTTGGCCGGACCGTTCTTGGGTTCGCGATGAGGCCGATCAATCGCATCGCCAACGCCTGTGATGTCGCCGGCGTGCTTGCGGAACGTCGGGCGGCCTTCCGGATGTGGCGGGCCAGCCGCGATCGTGCACGTCTCGAAGGGCGCAAGTTTAGCATTCTTGGCCGCTTCTCGCCCTTTCGCCACCTCTCCCATCTGACCTGAGACGAGTGTGGCGGGCCCCTCCCCAGTTTGGCCCGAATTCCCAAACTGCTTGCAAGGAAGGACTCACCATGTCCGGACAATCGCGGTTGATCCCGCTGGCCTCCATGAGGCGGTTCAGGTTTTCATCATCGCCCGGGCCATATCCCGGTCAGCGCGGCCGGCACGGCCGCGACCAGATATTTGCGAACCTAACGAGACCAGTTGGAGACCAACAGGATCGGAGGAACCGAGGGGACAGAGCAGGTCGGCGACATCCTCGCCGTGCGATCGTTCACCCCACGCGCTTCCGGTCGTGACGCTTCACAGACAACGTAACAACCTCAGGCTGCCTTTCCAAAACAGGACTAGTCATGATCAGGGAATTGATGTCGTCACGCCGCTTTGCGCCGCTGTTCTGGGCGCAGTTCTTCTCGGCGCTGAATGACAACGTGCTCAAGAACGCACTCGTCATCATTCTGCTTTACAGTGCCGCAACCGGCCACGGCGATGCGCTGGTCACGGTGGCCGGCGCCGTCTTCATCTTCCCCTATTTCATCCTCTCCGGGCTCGGCGGCCAGCTCGCCGACAAATACGTCAAATCCGTCGTCGCACGGCGGCTCAAATTCGCCGAGATCTTCGCAGCCTGCTTTGCCGCCGCCGGCTTCTTCCTGCACTCGGTGCCGCTCTTGTTCGCGGCGCTCGCACTGTTCGGCATCATCGCCGCCCTGTTTGGGCCCGTGAAATATTCCATGCTGCCGGATCAGCTCGAGCTCGGCGAGCTCGCGACCGGCAACGCCCTGGTCGAGGGCGCGACCTTCATGGCCATCCTGCTCGGCACCGTCGCAGGCGGCCAGTTCGTCGCCGGCTCCGCGCATATGGGCTGGGTCGCCTCGGCCGTGGTCGTGCTGGCCCTGCTGTCATGGGCGTTCGCGTCCCGCATTCCGCAGACAACGCCTTCCGCGCCCGACCTGCCCGTCGATGCCAATCCCTGGACCTCGACGGTGAGCCTGCTCAGGACCTTGCACGCCGACCACCGCCTGTGGGACGGCACCGTGATCGTCTCCTGGTTCTGGCTGGTCGGCGCCATCGTGCTGTCGCTGCTGCCGGCGCTGGTCAAGGATGTCGTCGGCGGCACCGAGGGCGTGGTGACGCTGTGCCTTGCGATCTTCGCGATCGGCATCGCGATCGGCTCGCTGTTCGCAGCCAGCCTCAGCCACGTTCGTCCGAACCTCGCGCTGGTGCCGATCGGCGCCATCATCATGGGATTCGCCGGGCTCGATCTCGCCTGGGCCATCGCCGTGACCGCCAAGGGCCAGAACATCGCCGCGCTCGACTTCGCAACCTCCTTCGCCGGCTTGCGCATGATGGTGGATTTCGTCGCCTTCGCGTTCGGCGGCGGCCTGTTCGTCGTTCCGTCGTTTGCCGCGGTCCAGGCCTGGTCGGCAGCGTCCGAGCGCGCCCGCATCATTGCCGCCGGCAACGTGCTGCAAGCCGCCTTCATGGTGGTGGGCTCGCTGTTCGTCGCGCTGCTGCAGGCGGGCGGATTGCATGTCGGCTGGATCTTCTTCGGCCTCGGCGTCGCCAGCTTTGGCGCGGTCTGGTTCGTGCTGACCAAGTGGGGCAAGGAAGGCGTGCGCGATTTCGGTGGACTGCTATTCCGTGCGCTGTTCCGCACCGAGGTGCGCGGGCTGGAAAACCTGCCGCCTCCAGGCACGCGGATGCTAATCGCGCCGAACCATGTCAGCCTGATCGACGGCCCGTTGCTGCACGCCGTGCTGCCGATCGACGCCAGCTTCGCGGTCGATACCGGCATTGCCAAGGCCTGGTGGGCCAAGCCGTTCCTGCGCGTCGTCAAGCACTACACCATGGATCCGACCAAGCCGCTGGCCGCGCGCGACCTGATCAAGCTCGTCGCCGCCGGCGAGCCCGTGGTGATCTTCCCGGAGGGGCGCATCACCGTCTCGGGCTCGCTGATGAAGGTCTATGACGGCACCGCGATGATCGCGGACAAGGCCGACGCCGTAGTCGTGCCGGTCCGCATCGAAGGCGCGCAACGCTCGCATCTCAGCTACCTCAATTCCAGCCAGATCAAGCGCTCGTGGTTTCCGCGGGTGACGGTCACGATCCTGCCGCCCGTCAAGCTTCCGGTCGATGAAGCGCTGAAGGGCAAGGCGCGCCGCAACGCCGCCGGTGCCGCGCTCCAGGACGTGATGATCGACGCTCTGGTGAAGAACGCCATGCTCGATCACTCGCTGTTCGAGGCACTTGGCCACGCCTATCGCGATCGCGACACCGGCAAGGTCATCATCGAGGATGCGCTCGGCACCAAGCTGACCTATCGCAAGCTGATCCTCGGCGCGCAGGTCTTGAGCCGCAAGCTCGAGACCAGCACCGCAATCGGCGAGAATGTCGGCGTGCTGTTGCCGAATTCCGCCGGCGTCGCCGTCGTCTTCATGGCGCTGCAGAACATCGGCCGGGTGCCGGCGATGCTCAACTTCTCCGCCGGCCCGGTCAACGTCCTCGCCGCCATGAAGGCCGCGCAGGTCAAGACCATGCTGACGTCGAAGGCGTTCATCGAGAAGGGCAAGCTCGACAAGCTGATGGCCGCGATCTCCACTGAGGCGCGCGTGGTCTATCTCGAAGACATCCGCGCCTCGATCGGCGTGGCCGACAAGATCAAGGGCCTGCTCGCCGGCACGACGCCCCGCGTCGTCCGTCAGGCCAACGATCCGGCTGTCGTGCTGTTCACGTCAGGTTCGGAAGGCACGCCCAAGGGTGTGGTGCTGTCCCACCGCAACATCCTCGCCAACGCCGCCCAGGCGCTGGCGCGGGTCGATGCCAACGCCAATGACAAGGTGTTCAACGTGCTGCCGGTGTTCCACTCGTTCGGCCTCACCGGCGGAATGATGATGCCGATGCTGGCGGGCATTCCGATCTACATGTACCCCTCGCCGCTGCACTACCGGATCGTGCCCGAGTTGATCTACCAGACCGGCGCCACCATCCTGTTCGGCACCGATACGTTCCTCACCGGCTATGCCCGGTCGGCGCACGCCTACGACTTCCGCACCCTGCGCCTCGTGATCGCCGGCGCCGAGGCGGTCAAGGACCGCACCCGGCAGGTGTTCATGGAGCGCTACGGCATCCGCATCCTCGAAGGCTACGGCGTCACCGAGACCGCGCCGGTGCTGGCGATGAACACGCCGATGGCGAACCGCCCCGGCACCGTCGGCCGTCTGTCGCCGCTGATGGAGAGCCGCCTCGATCCGGTCCCCGGCATCGAGGAAGGCGGACGCCTCTCGGTGCGCGGGCCGAACGTGATGCTCGGTTACCTCAGGGCCGAGAATCCCGGCGTACTCGAAAAGCTTCCCGAGGGCTGGCACGACACCGGCGACATCGTGGCGATCGACGCCGCCGGCTTCATCACCATCAAGGGCCGCGCCAAGCGCTTTGCCAAGATCGCGGGCGAAATGGTTTCGCTGTCGGCTGTCGAGAGCATCGCCACGACATTGTGGCCGCAGGCCGCATCGGTCGCCGTCTCGATCCCCGACCAGCGCAAGGGCGAGCGCATCGTGCTGCTGACAACGGAGAAGAGCGCCGAGCGCAGCGCGATGCAGGGCCAGGCCAAGGCGATCGGCGCGTCCGAGCTGACCGTGCCCGCGGCGATTATGGTCGTCGACAAGGTGCCGCTGCTCGGCACCGGCAAGACCGACTACGTCACGGCAACGACGATGGCCCGCGAGCAGGCGTCCGCGCCGGAGCGCGAAGTGGCGTAACCCGACCCATAGCCGTCGCACTGGCAGAGATGCCCGGTGCGACGGCTTTTTTCTGGGGCGGCTCCCAGACGCGCTTCAAGCAACGGCTTCGCTGCGCCGCTCCTGCGCATAGCGCACCAAGGCGGCGAAGCGATAGATGCCGTGCACGAACTTGCCGTAGGGCAAGGTGATGAACAGCGCGAACACGGCACCGAGATGCAGCGCGAGCAGCGGCCCCATGGCAGCGGTCTCGCGCAGGATCAGTAGCAGCATGCCGGTGAGGCCGGTCAGGAACAGCATGGCGATGAAGCCGACATCCATGCCGTAGCGAGTCTCGTCGAGCAGCGCCGGATCGCGCCGCATCTTGGCCGCGAAGAGACCGATCGGGCCTATGATCAGGCCGATGCCGCCGAGCGTGCCCAGCACCACAGGCAGGTCCCACCACGGATACGGTGCCTCGCGGCCGAGCAGATAATGATAGAGCGTCGCGACCGAAGTGGCCGCAAAGCACAGGATGAAGCCGTAGAAGGTCAGGTGATGATACAGCTTGCGCCGGTCGGTCGGCTTGTCGTCTTCGTTGTAGCAGCCGACACCGCCGCCATGGAGATAGCGCAGCTCGCCGGCATCGCGGATCGCCTGGAAGATCGAACCGCCGTCGGCCCGGCCGCCGATCGGGGTGCCGATGTCGCGCCAGAAAGCGCGCACGCTCATGACCAGCGCGAGAACGGCATAGAGGAATGCGGCGCTGAACAATACGGCCATCGCGTTATGCGGCATCAGTCTGTAGAAGGCGCCGGGACCGGTGTGCACGCCGAACAGCACGCTGCGGTCATTCAGGGCGGCGAAGCCGAGGATGAAGGCCGCCATGCTGAACGCGGCGATGATGCTGATGACGAGACCATTGCGGACGAAGGCGCCGGACAGCGCGCCCGGCCAGGCATAGGCCGCATAGGACTCGGCGCGCGCGACCGCCAGCGTCTTCGGGACGTTGACGTTGAACTCGTGCGGCGGCGAGAACTGGCAGTCGACATAGCAGGCGCCGCAGGCGTGGCAGAGATTGGCGAGATAATTGAGGTCGCCGTCCGAGAAGGCGCGGCGCATCTCCATGGCAGGAAACACCGCGCAAAGACCCTCGCAATAGCGGCAGGAATTGCAGACCGTCATCAGGCGGTCGGCTTCGTCCAGGATTCTGGTTCCGTGCATGGCTCTACTTCGTCAGGCCTTTGCCCTCGAGCCATTTCTGGATCAGGGCGGCGACCTCGAGGTTGTTCTTGTCCATCATCACCATATGCGAATTGCCCTTGATGCCGGCCTGCGGGAGGTCGACGATGTCGACGCTGCCGCCGGCTGCCTTGATGGCGTCGGCAAAGGCGACGCCGTTGGCGCGGATCTTGGGCCAGCGCGAGTCGCGCTCGATATAGTCGCCGTAGATGACGAGGGTCGGAATGGTCTTCAGCACGTCCGCCTTGGCGGGATCGCCGATGCCGGCCGGCTCGATCGCGATCAGCGCCTTGACCTTGTCGGGCCGGGCTTGGGCGACCTTGAAGCCGAAGCTGCCGGCCTGGCTATGGAACAGAATCACCGACGGGCCGACGCGATCGATCTCGGCGATATAGGCGGCAATGATCGCATCGTCCGTCGTGGTCCAGCGCGGCACGTTCTGCTTGACGAAGTTCTCGTAGCCCTCGACCGGAAACTGGCTGCCCGGCAACAGCTTTCGCTTGGCAGGATCGGGATCGTAGGAGCCCGGCCCCTCGCCGATGCGGAAACGCTCGAACGGATTGGCCGTGGTGAGGAAGACCGGCTCGCCCTTGAAGATGTCAGGATATTGCGCCCAGCCCGCGCGCCCGCGCTCCACCGCGTCGGAATTGTAGACCGCCCAGCCCTTGCGCAGGAAATAGTTCAGCCAGCCCTCGCGTCCGTCCGGCGTGGTCTCGTAGGTGACGCCGGTCAGTCCGCCGCCGTGCCACATCAGCAGCGGATAGGCCCCCTTCTCGTTGGCCGGCAGGAAATATTGCACGTACATCTGCTCGACCTGATACGTGCCGTTGGGATCGACCTTGGCCGGCACGCCACCGGGCGTGAACACGACCTCCTTCACCGGCTTGCCGGAGATTTCGACGAGCCGTCCGCCGACATGGAACGAGCCCATATCGCGCAGGGTGATCGGCTCGGCGGCGTGGGCGTGACCTGCGATCAGCAGCGCCGTGAGCGAAGCAATGGCAATGCGCGACATGGTTCCTCCCTGCCTTTTTTCCATTCTAGTTCTTCGCATGGCGGGCCGCTTCCCGCCCTGCGATCCGTCCGAACACGCTGCCGATGGTCATGCCCATGCCGGCCGCGTAACCCTTGCCGAGCACGTTGCCGGCCATGATCTCGCCGGCCGCGAACATGTTGGCCGAGGGCTTGCCATTAGCCATCAGCATCCGCGCTTCCTTGTTCACGCGCGTGCCGAGATAGGTGAAGGTGATGCCAGGCCGCACCGGATAGGCAAGGTAGGGCGGCGTCTCGATCTTGCGCGCCCAGTGCGTCTTCGGCGGCGTGATGTCTTCGGTCACGCAATCATCCAGGATCGTGTGGTCAAAGGTGCCCGGCCGCACCGCGGCGTTGAATTCGGTAATGGTCTTTTCCAGAGCGGCAGGATCGAGCTCGAGCTTGCCGGCGAGCTCCGCCACCGTCTGGCCGGCAATCGGCGGGAACAGCGTCGGCATGAAGCTGGTGACGACGGTGGAATCGAAAATGATGTAGGCGATCTGGTCGGGCTGCGCCGCGACCAGCCGGCCCCAGATGGCGTAGCGCTTCGGCCAGATGTCCTCGCCCTCGTCGTAGAAGCGCTGGGCGTGCTTGTTGACGACGATGCCGAACACGACCGAGTCGTGCCGCGTGATGATGCCGCCGTCGAATTTCGGCGCGCGGGCGTCGATCGCGACGGCATGGCACTGGGTGGGATCGCCGACCTCCTGCACACCCTTGTCGAGCAGCATCTTCAGGATCGAGCCGCGATTATAGGGCGTGCCACGGATCAGGAAATTATCGGCGGCCTCGCCCCAATATTGTTTCAGCCACTCGATGTTGGCCTCGAACCCGCCGGCCGCGGCGACCAGCGAGGTTGCGCGGATCTCGGTCTCGCCCCTGATCGGCCGTTTCAGGCGTGCAGCGAGGAACATGCCGTCCTCGATCACGAGGTCGGTGACCTCTGCGTCGTATTCGACGTCGACGCCGAGCCGCTCCGCGGTCAGATAGAGCGCGTTCAGCATCGCGCGGCCGCCGCCAAGGAAGAAGGAATTGGTGCGGCCAAGGCTGAGCGTACCGCCGAGCGAGGGCTGCCAGCGCACGCCCTGCTCCACGATCCAGTTCAGGATGTCCTTGGACTCGCGGATCATGTGGCGGGCGAGCACCTCGTCGGTCTTTCCGCCGGTGACGCGCAGCAGATCCTCCCAAAACTCCTCCTCGGTGTAGGGACCGGTCAGGATTTCGGTGGCAGCGTCATGAGCGCAGCGCATGTTGCGGGTGTGGCGAGTGTTGCCGCCCCGGTAGAATTTTGGCGCGCCTTCGAGCACCAGCACCGAGGCTCCGCCGCGCCGCGCCGCGATCGCCGCGCACAGCGCAGCATTGCCGCCTCCGATCACCAGCACGTCGTACTTGCTGCTCATGCCGTCTGTCCGATGCGACGAAATTGGAGACATTCTGCCCGCCGGCGGCTTCGACCGATCGGGGCGCCATTGCGTACTTTTGTATACAAAGATATACATCAGGGGCGCAAGCGGCGTCTCTGCATGGGCAGGATGCGTTGCGCGGTTCGAGGCAATATGGCCAGACGCCCGGCGAAGGCAGGCGGAACGATCGTGCGCAGCGGCGGTGTTGCGCTTGGCGAAGCCGTGTTCCGCTCGCTCTGCGAGGCGCTCCAGGCCGGCAGCTATCGCGCCGGCGACCGCTTGCGCGAGGAGGAGGTCGCGCAGCGGCTCAAGGTCAGCCGCACGCCGGTTCGGGAAGCCCTCGGCCGGCTTGCCGCACGCGGTTTCGTCGAACCGGCCGCGGGCCGCGGGGTGATCGTCCGCAACCTCGACATCTCCGAGGTGCTCGAACTCTACGCCATGCGCGAGATCATGGAAGGTGCCGCCGCGCGCCTCGCCGCCGAGCACGCCTCAGCGCCGGAGATCGACGCGCTCAGGGACATCGAGCAGGCCTTCGTCGGGGCTTCCGCGACCGACGCCGCCGAGCTGGCGAGGCTGAACCGCGCCTTCCACGAGGCGATCTGCCGCGCCGCGCGCAACCGCTATCTCGACAACGCTTCGCGCGAATTGCAGGATTGGATCGCCCTGCTCGGCCCGACCACCTTCACCATATCGGGCCGCCCCTCGACCAGTCACGACGAACACCAGGCCATCATCGACGCCATCGGCGCGCGCGATGGTGACAAGGCCGAGCAGCTTGCGCGCGCACACATCCGCGAGGCGCTGCGCTGCCGGCTGAGACTGCTGCAGAAGCAGTAGGCGCGAGCCGCCTCAGGCAATCACGTCCGCAGCGATCGCCTTCGACGCGTCCCTCACATCGGTGGGTTTGAGCCGCACCTGCAGGCCGCGCTGACCACCATTGAGATAGACGAGATCATGCCCGAGCGCGCTCTGCTCGATTACGGTCGGTACCTGCTTGCGCTGGCCGAACGGGCTGATGCCGCCGACCTTGTAACCGGTGACGCGCTCGGCCTCGGGCGGCTTCATCATCTGTGCCGACTTGCCGCCGACAGCAGCGGCGAGCTTCTTCATCGAGACTTCTTGGTCGGAGGGGACGACCACGCAGACCGGCTTGCCGTCGACCAGCGCCATCAGCGTCTTGAGGACGCGTGCCGGCTCCTCGCCGAGCGCGGCGGCGGCCTGCAGCCCGATGCTCTCGGCGTCAGGATCGTAGTCGTAGGCATGGACGGTGAAGGCAACACCAGCGGCCGTGAGCGCCCAGGTGGCAGGGGTGACTTTTGACATGCGGCATATCTACCACCGTCATTGCGAGGAGCGAAGCGGTGTCGGTGGAGGTACAACTACTCGCTACAAATTCAGGTGTCGTCCCCGCGCACGCGGGGACCCATAACCCCAGGGAGGAGTTTGGCGAAGACTCGACGATTGGTACTTAGTCCGTCTGCAATCGCGAGATCACGCGGTATGGGTCCCCGCGTGCGCGGGGACGACGGCGGAGTTTGGAAGCGCTATGCCGCCAAACTCCAAGGGGAGAAGGTCTTCCCTACTCCGCCGCGTCCCGCATTTCCACGCGCTCGGCCCTGGCCGCGCAGAACTTGAATTCCGGGATCTTGCCGAACGGATCGAGCGCCGGGTTGGTCAACAGGTTGGCCGCGGCTTCCGCGTAGCAGAACGGCATGAACACCATGTTCTCGGGCACGTCGCGGTCGGAGCGCACCTTGACCTCGACCGCACCGCGGCGGGTCTCCAGGCGAATGAAATCGCCGGGCATGAGGTTCTTCTTGCGCATGTCCTTCGGCGACATGAAGGCGACCGCCTCGGGCTCGATCTGGTCGAGGACCTGGGCGCGGCGCGTCATCGAGCCGGTGTGCCAGTGCTCCAGCACGCGCCCGGTCGAAAGCACCATGGGATATTCGTCGTCGGGAATCTCGTCCGGCGGGATCACCTTGGCCGGCACGATCTTGCCGCGGCCGCTCGCGGTCGGGAAGCCCGTGGTGAAGATGATCTCGTTGCCGGGCTTGTCGGGCGCGTCGACCGGATAGGTCACCGCGCCTTCGCGCACCAGCCGCGCCCAGGTGATGTTCTTCAGCGACGGCATCAGCTCCGCCATCTCGGTGAAGACGTCGCCGGGACCGGAATAACTCCACGGCAAGCCCATGCGCTTGCCGATCTCCTGAATGATCCAGAGATCCTGCCGCGCATCGCCCGGCGGCTTGATCACCTGACGCGCGAGCTGGACGCGGCGATCGGTGTTGGTGAAAGAGCCGTCCTTCTCCGCGAAGGCCGAGGCCGGCAGGATCACGTCGGCGTGGAACGCGGTCTCGGTGACGAAGAGATCCTGCACCACGAGATGATCGAGCATGGCGAGCGCGTGGCGTGCGTGCTGGAGATCGGGATCGGACATCGCGGGGTTCTCACCCTCGATATACATGCCCTTGATCTCGCCGGCATGGATCGCGTTCATGATCTCGACGACGGTCAGGCCGCGGACGGGATCAAGATCCTGCTGCCAGAGCTTTTCGAAGCTGCCGCGCAGATCGTCGCGCCCCACCGGCTGATAGTCCGGCAGGAACATCGGGATCAGGCCGGCATCAGAGGCTCCTTGCACGTTGTTCTGGCCGCGCAGCGGATGCAGGCCGGTGCCGGGACGGCCGACCTGGCCGGTGATCAGCGCGAGCGCGATCAGGCAGCGCGCATTGTCGGTGCCGTGGACATGCTGGCTGATGCCCATACCCCAGAAGATGATCGACGACTTTGCCCGCGCATAGGTTCGCGCCACCTCGCGCAGGGTCTGCGCCGGGATGCCGCAGATCGGCTCCATCTTCTCCGGCGTGAATTCCTTGATCTTCTCCTTGAGCTCCTCGAAGCCTTCGGTATAGCCGGCGATGTATTGGTCGTCGGTCAGGCCTTCGGTGATGATCGTGTTGATCATCGCATTCAGCATGGCAACGTCGGAGCCGGGCTTGAACTGCAGATGCTTGGTCGCGTGGCGCGACAGCGTCTGCCTACGAGGATCCATCACGAACAGCTTGGCGCCGTTCTGCTTGACGGCGTTCTTGATGAAGGTGGCGGCGACCGGATGGTTCACGGTCGGGTTTGCGCCGATCACGATGATGACTTCGGCGTCCATCGCCGCCGAAAACGGCGCCGACACCGCACCCGAGCTCAGGCCTTCGAACAGCGCGGCGACCGAGGAGGCGTGGCACAGCCGGGTGCAATGGTCGACATTGTTCGAGCCGAAACCGGTGCGCACCAGCTTCTGGAACAGATAGGCCTCTTCGTTCGAGCCCTTGGCCGAGCCGAAGCCGGCCAGCGCCTTCACGCCCTTTTCGTCGCGGATCTTGACCAGCCCCTTGGCGGCGATGTCGAGCGCTTCCTCCCAGCTCGCTTCGCGGAAATGGGTGAAGGGGTTGGCCGGATCGACCTGGTCGTTGGCATCCTTCTTCGCATTCGGCAGCCGCACCAGCGGTTTGGTCAGGCGATGCGGATGGTGAATGTAGTCGAAGCCGAAGCGGCCCTTGACGCAAAGACGGTTGTGATTGGCGGGGCCGTCGCGGCCTTCTGCATAGATCACCTTCTCGTCCTTGACCTCATAGGTGACCTGACAGCCGACGCCGCAGAACGGGCAGAGCGAATCCACCTTCTTGTCGGCATAAGTCACGCGAGTCTGCTTGTCGTCGAGCATCACGGCCGGCATCAGCGCGCCGGTCGGACAGGCCTGCACGCATTCGCCGCAGGCGACGCAAGTGGACTCGCCCATGGGATCGTCGAAGTCGAACACGATTTTCGAGTCGTGATTACGATAGGCCATGCCGATGACGTCGTTGACCTGAACCTCGCGACAGGCACGCACGCACAGGCCGCACTGGATGCAGGCATCGAGATTGACGCGCATCGCGGGATGGCTGGCGTCGGTCGCCCAGCGCTCGGCGGCGGGGAAGCGGCTCTCGGTGACGCCCGTGGTCTCCGCCCAGTGCCAGAATTTCGAATCCGGATCGTGGCTGGTCTCGCGCGCCGGCTGGTCGGCGACGAGCAGCTCCATCACCATCTTCTGCGCCGACACCGCCCGCGCGCTCTCGGTCTTGACCTTCATGCCGACCGACGGCGTGCGCTTGCAGGACGCGGCGAGCACACGTTCGCCCTCGATCTCGACCATGCAGGCGCGGCAATTGCCATCGGGGCGATAGTCGGGCGCCGGCGAATAGCACAGATGCGGGATGTCACGGCCCTGCCGTTTTGCGACTTGCCAGATCGTCTCGCCGGGTTTGGCCTCGACCTGCTTGCCGTCGAGCTCGAACGTAATCTTGGTCATTCGGCCGCTTCCTTGAACTCGTCAGGGAAATATTTGATCACGGAGCTGAGCGGATTCGATGCCGCCTGTCCAAGCCCGCAGATCGAGGCATCGCGCATCGCCTGGCTCAATTCTTCCAGCAGAGCCCGATTCCAGACCGGCTTTTGCATCAGCAGCGCCGCCTTCTGGGTTCCGACACGACATGGCGTGCACTGGCCGCAGCTCTCGTCCTCGAAGAACTTCATCAGGTTGAGCGCGGCCGCGCGCACGCTGTCCTTTTGCGACAGGATCACGATCGCCGCCGAACCGATGAAGCAGCCGTATTTCTCCAGCGTGCCGAAATCGAGCGGGATGTCGTCCATCGACGCGGGCAGAATGCCGCCGGACGCGCCGCCCGGCAGGTACGCGTAGAATTGATGGCCGTCGGCCATGCCGCCGCAATATTCGTCGATCAGCTCGCGCACGGTGATGCCCGCAGGCGCCAGCTTCATGCCGGGATTCTTGACGCGGCCCGAGACCGAGAAGCTGCGCAGACCCTGTCGCTCGTGGCGGCCGTGGCCCTTCCACCAGTCGGCGCCCTTCTCGACGATGTCGCGCACCCACCACAGCGTCTCGATGTTGTTGATCAGCGTCGGCAGACCGAACAGGCCGACCTGGAACGGATAAGGCGGCTTGTGCCTGGGCAGGCCGCGCTTTCCTTCGATGCTCTCGAGCAGCGAAGATTCCTCGCCGCAGATATAGGCGCCAGCACCGCGACGCATGTGCAGCGTCGGGCCGCCGGGCGGCAGCTTTGCGATCTCGCGCTCCAGGATCTCGCGCGAAGCCGGATATTCGTCGCGCAGATAGATGTAGACGTCGGAGGCCTGCACCACATGCGCGCCGATCAGCATGCCCTCGATGAAGCGGTGCGGATCGCTTTCGAGATAGAAGCGATCCTTGAACGTGCCGGGCTCGCCCTCGTCGCCGTTGATCGCCATCAGCCGCGGGCCGGGTTCGCCGAGCACGGCGCGCCATTTGCGCCCCGTGGGGAAGCCGGCGCCGCCAAGGCCGCGGAGCGAAGCGTCGTCGAGCGCCTTCAAGAGATCGTCCGTCGACAATTCGCCCGAGCGCAGGCGGGCCAGCAGCTTGTAGCCTCCGCCGGCAACATAGGCGTCGTAGCCGACATAGTTCGGCAGATGGGCGTGAGTGTCGCCGGCCTTCGCGGCCGCCATCACATTGGCGACGGTCGCATGATCGACGAAATTGTGCCCGACCTCGGCTGCCGGCGCAGTGTCGCAGCGGCCGACGCAGGGCGCCCGGACGACGCGGATGCCGGGGCCGCCAGCACTTTGCAGGTCCTCGAGCAGCTTCTCGCCACCGAGCATCGCACAGGTCAGGGAGTCGCAGACGCGGATCGTCAGCGGCGCGATGTTAGGCTCGCCCTCCTTCACCACGTCGAAATGCGCATAGAAGGTCGCCGTCTCGAACACTTCGGCGAAAGCGAGCTTCATCTCGTCGGCGAGCGCGGCCAGATGCGCGGCCGAGATCTGAAGATACTTGTCCTGAACGAGGTGCAGATATTCGATCAAGAGATCGCGCCGCCGCGGCCGGTCGCCGAGCAGCTGCTCGATCTCGTGCGCGGCGGTGGGATCGACCTGGCGTCCCTTGGGCGTCGCCTTGGCGCGCCGGCGTCCCTCACCGGGATGCTCGAACGGGCGGACCTCATGCACGTCGTGGCTCATCGATTCGTCTCGATCTCGTCTTTTAGAACGGGTCCAGTTCTAGCTCCTGGCATGCCAGATGCCAAGCAAATTATCATGCTCGCGGAAGCAGTTAAGCGCAGCCCGGCGGCAGCCCTGGATCGCTGCCCGGACACGGCCTTGCGCTCGTCCAACGCGCCGATCGATCAACCGAAGCCCGAATTGGTCCGGAGATCAATAAAGGCTTCCCATGCTGCGATAGCGAAGTCGTATCGAGTTCCACTCCGAGGCTACGGGCGACCCGCCAAGACCCTAATGCTGACGAGTCAGCTCTTGCCCATGCACTCCTCGATATAGAACCAGCGCTCGTCGCCCGCGAGGCCCTTGGCCTTCACGTCCTTGCGGCACTCCTTGAGCTTCGGCTTGTTGGCGCTCCATTTAGCCTTCATGTCCTTGAGCTTCTGCGCGGTCAGCTTGAGCTTGCCGGGCTTGGCCTCGGTCGCGGCCGGCGGCGTTCCGGCCGGTGCCGCGGCGGTCTGCGCGGAAGCGGATTGCAGGGCGCCGGCGACGAGCAGCACGGCGGCGGCACAAACGAGTTGGCGAACCATCGAATTCCCCCAGGGATAATTTAAACAATCGAAATGAGCGGCGGGAGCGCGCAGGCCGCGCTCCCGCTCTTGTTGAATGTGCGCGATCAGAAGATCTTCACCGCGCTCTCCAGCGTCTTCCAGACGCCCCAAGCGAGCGGCACGCCGACGAAGGCCCAGAACATCGCGGCATTGGCGTCCAAACCGCCCTTGCCGATGCCGAACGAGCCGTGCTGGATCGATGCCTCGCTCTTCGCACTGGCCGCCTGCAATCTGGCGACCTCCTCCTGGCTCATGTTCCACTTCGGATCGACCGGCTTGATCATGTAGTTGCAGATCAGACCGGCGATCAGCATGGCGCACAGGATGTACATCGTCGTGTTGTAGAGCTGATCGCGTGGCACGCCCGCCGCGAGCTGGAACTCGCGGATGTAGTTGACCACCACGGGGCCGATGATGCCGGCGGTCGACCAGGCCGTCAGCAGCCGGCCATGGATGGCGCCGACGAACTGGGTTCCGAACATGTCGGCCAGATAGGCCGGCACCGTCGCGAAGCCGCCGCCGTACATCGACAGGATGATGCCGAAGCCCAGCACGAACAGCAATTTCGAGCCCATCGCCGCGAAGGTGGGTGCCAGCGCGTAGAGTGCGATGCCGAGGATGAAGAACGTGTAGTAGGTGTTCTTGCGGCCCATGAGATCCGACATCGAGGCCCAGAAGAAGCGGCCGCCGATATTGAACAGCGACAGCAGGCCGGCAAAGCCCGCGGCGATCGCTGCGATCGCGGCCTTCTGTTCACCCGAAAGCTGGCCGAAGGTCAGCTCCGGATGCCCGATCAGCTTGCCGGCGAAGATCTCCTGGAGCATGGGCGAGGCCATGCCGATCACACCGATGCCCGCCGAGACGTTCAAGCAGAGCACCCACCAGATCAGCCAGAATTGCGGCGTCTTGTGCGCGTTGTTGAGGTGCACATGGTGCTCGGTGATCATCGACTTCTTCTCGCTCGGCGGCGTCCAGCCCTCGGGCTGCCAGCCGGGCGGCGTCACGCGATACGAAAAGGCGCCGATCGTCATGAAGACGAAATAGATCACCCCCATCACGACGAAGGTCTGCCAGACGCCGACGTCCGACGCGCTCTTGAAGTAGTTGATCAAGAGATTGGCGAGCGGCGCACCGATCATCGCGCCACCGCCGAAGCCCATGATGGCCATGCCCGTCGCCATGCCGCGGCGATCGGGGAACCATTTGATCAGCGTCGACACCGGCGAAATGTAGCCGAGGCCAAGCCCGACGCCACCGATGACGCCGGCCCCGAGCCACATGATCCAGAGTTGATGGACGTAGATGCCGAACGCGCCGATCAGGAGGCCTCCCCCCCAGCACAGCGCCGCAACGAAGCCTGCCTTGCGCGGGCCGGCCCGCTCGAGCCAGCCGCCCCAGATCGCGGCGGAGACGCCGAGCAGGACGAAGAACAGCGTGTACATCCAGCCGAGGCTGGCGACCTTCCAGTCGCAAGTCGTGGTGAAGAGCTCCTGCCACAGCGAGATGTCGGCGCAGGCCTTGCTCTGCGAGATGCCGATCGCCCGCGACAGCGGCAGCCAGAACACCGAGAAGCCGTAGGCCATGCCGATGCACAGATGGATGCACAGCGCGGCCGGCGGCACCAGCCAGCGATTGAACCCGGCCTTCGCGATCGTGCGTTCACGATCGAGGAAGCCGGAAGCACCAACCGGTGCATAAACGGTATCGGCAGTCGTCATAAGCATTTCCTCCCAGCGCGGCCTTGCCGGCACATCGGTTTGAGACCGGCCGTGCGCATGCTTGGCAGCCGCGCATGACCGGTCGGACTTCATGCCGAAGTGGAATCGTCTGGCGCGCATCGCCTCGCGTGCGCCGAGCAAGCAACTGATCGCGAGCGATGTCCCTTCGGCTCGCAAGCAGCGTTGCAGTGACGGCTATCGCGCCCTCATCCCCCTCAACACCCTGTCTCAAGGTGAGCAATGGGCGTGCCAGAAGCCGCATCGTGACGATTCAACGACTTCCCGCAGCGCAATGCGCCGCGCCGGACAGAATGTCCCAAATCCCAGGACAAAATGTCCAATCAGGTCGCTTCCGGCAGCCACATGGTGAATGTACTTCCGGAACCGAGGTGGCTTTCGGCCGTGATCTGTCCGCCCTGGCGCTTGATCAGCGTCTGGCTGATGGAGAGGCCGAGCCCGGTGCCCTGCCGCCGTTTGGTCGTGTAGAAGGGGTCGAAGATCTTCTCGATCACCTCAGCGCTCATGCCGATGCCGGTATCGGCGACCTCGATGGCGACGCCTTGATGGCCGTCGCGCTCGGCATCGAAGGAGCGGAGCGTCAGGGTTCCGCCGTCCGGCATGGCGTGGATCGCGTTGACGATGAGATTGACCAGCACCTGCTGCAGCTCGTTCCGGTTCATCAGCACCAGCCGATTGGCGCGGTCGTCCCTGACCACGGCGATCTCGGTCTTGTTCAGAAGATGCTGCACCAGCGGCAGACAGTCGGAGATGACGCTTGCCGGCGCATGGCGCTCGACATAGCCGGCATATTCCTCCGGCCGTGCAAACTGCAGCAGCTTGGTCACGATCTGGCTGATGCGGTGAATCTGCTCGTCGAGCAGGCGAAACTCGACCTTGGCCTTGTCGGCATCGGCTCCGAACACGCTGCGGATGACGTCGAGGTTGCCCTGCATCACCGCGATCGGATTGTTGATCTCGTGGGCGACGCCCGCGGTGATCTCGCCGATCGCAGCCAGCTTCTCGGACATGATGAGCTGCTTGGTGGTCGCCTCGAGCTTGAGATTGGCGTGCTCGAGGTCCCGGGTGCGCTCCAGCACGCGGACGTTAAGCTCCTCGTTCCACTCCCGCAGCTGTCGGTCGCGTTCCTGGATCTGGTCGAGCAGGCCGTCGAGATGAACAGCGACGCGGCCGATCTCGTCGCCCGACACCGGCATCTTGGTGCGAGCGGACAGGTTTCCGCGCTCCACCTCAGCGATCGTCGCGGTGACGCGCTCCAGCGGCATGAAGATGGAGGTCGCCCAGCGCAGGAAGATCGGGACGGTCGCGGCGGTGATCGCGATGAATGCCGCGATGATGATCAACAATGTCTGGTATTTGGCTTCGCTGAACGGCTTCTCCAGAAAGCCGACATAGAGCATGCCGACCCGCTTGCCATAGCTGTCGACCAGCGGCTCGTAAGCGGAGATGTACCAGTCATTGACCACGAAGGCGCTATCGAGCCAGGTGCGCCCCTCGCCCAGCACGGCCGAGCGCACCGCCGCCGACACCCGGGTGCCGAGCGCGCGCCGTCCCTCGAACAGGCGGACGTTGGTCGAGATCCGGACGTCGTCCAGGAACAGCGTCGCGGTACCCTGGCTGCCCTCCGGCAGGCTCGCCGCGCGATAGACCAGATCGTTGATCGTGTCGATGAATTCGAGATTCTGGTTGAGCAGCGTGCCGCCGACCAGCGCCGCGGCGCGACCGTCGGGCAGCATCGCCCGACTTGCCGCATGCACAACCATGCCGCGCGTCTCCGTGCTGCGGTCGGTCGGCACCGCGTTGGGGGTCGGCACGAGGTCCAATCGCGCGCGCTCGGCCAGGGCCGGTGAAATTGCGGCGAGCTCGTCATTGCCGAAAATGTCGACGCCCGTCGCAGCGACCTCGCCCGACAGCGCCGCCATGATGATCGGCCAGTCAAGTCTCGGTTGATGCTGTAGCGGCGGCGATGAGGCCAGCACCTCGCCGCGATCGTTGGTCAGATACAGGAAGTCGAGACCGATTTCCTTGCGGGTCTCGTCGAGCAGATCCCGTAAGGAGCCGCGCGCATCCGGCGCCAGCACCTCGTGGAAGCGGGCCGACAGGCC
Source organism: Bradyrhizobium sp. UNPA324 (assembly GCF_006658635.1). Lineage (NCBI taxonomy): Bacteria > Pseudomonadati > Pseudomonadota > Alphaproteobacteria > Hyphomicrobiales > Nitrobacteraceae > Bradyrhizobium > Bradyrhizobium sp. UNPA324. Next base: position 6,542,474 of record NZ_LFJD01000004.1, on the reverse strand, counting down.
GAGCGCCCGGATCTGGACGCCGGTCTTTTCCAGGATGCGGGCGAGATATTGGTGGGCGATGGTGAGATCGCCGTTCACCTTGGAGATCAGGGTCGCGTCGAATTTCGCGTTCCAGCGATAGATCGCGACGCCGAGCAGGAGCGGCAGGATGACCAGCATCGGCAGCAAAGCGATCGCGAGCAGCCGGAAGCGGACGGAGCGTCCCCGCACGAACTCGCCGCTGCGGCCGGCACCATCAGACATCCCACAACGCGCATTTGCGGTCGATGGTCTTGCGCGAGATACCGAGGCGCCGAGCCGCCTCCTCGCGATTGCCGTTGACCTCCTTCAGCACGCCGAGGATGTGACGGCGCTCGAGCTCGGCAAGACTGTCGGCGGGCGCCGACTGACCGTCGTTGCGGGAACCGGCGAAATCGTCGGGGAAAGCGCCGAGGATCAGCGTGCGCTCGATCAGATTGCGCAACTCCCGCACGTTGCCTGGCCAGTCATAGCTTGCGAGCGCCGCCCGCACCGAGGCGTCGATCGGCACCGGCGGCATGCCGAGCTGAGCCGACAGCTTGCTCATGAAGATGCTGGCAAGCTCCTGCACGTCATCGCCGCGATCCTTCAGGAGCGGCAAATGGATCTGCATCACGTTGAGCCGGTAGAACAGATCGGCTCGGAAACGCCCCCTCTCGACCTCCTTCTGAAGCTCGGCATTGGTCGCGAAGATGAAGCGCAGGTCGACCGGAACTTCGCGCTCGGAGCCGACCGGACGGACGCGGCGGTCTTCGAGCACGCGGAGCAGCTTGCTCTGCATCGGCAGCGGCAGCTCCCCGATCTCGTCGAGGAACAGCGTGCCGCCATGGGCATACAGGAACAGGCCCTCGCGCCCCGAATCGGCGCCGGTGAAGGCGCCCTTGATGTGTCCGAACAGCTCGGCCTCGATCATGTCGGGCGGGATCGCCGCGCAATTCACGGGCACGAACGGCTTGTCCGCGCGGTCGGACAGCGAGTGGATCGAGCGCGCCGCCACTTCCTTGCCGGTGCCGGATGCGCCGGTGAGGAGGACCGAGGTCGGCAGGCGCGCGACGCGTGCGATGGTCTCACGCACACGCAGTGTCGCCGCCGACTGTCCGATCAGATTGTCGCGCAGAAAGGCGCGGTCGGACGAGGCACGCAAAGCATAGCGCAGGACATAATTCTCGCGCTGGAGGCGGACACGGTCGAGGCATCGCGCCACGGCATTGAGGATCTGGTTGGAGCGGAACGGCTTGAGCACGAAATCGGCCGCACCCGCGCGCAGGGCCTGGATCGCGGTGTCGAGGTCGGCATAGGCGGTAATCAGGATGGCGTCGGCGAAAAAGCCGACGGCGCGCTGCTCGGCGAGCCAATCGACGCCATTCTTGCCTGGCATGATGTTGTCGAGAATGACGACGTCGTAGCGGTTGGAATCGAGCTTGCGCGAGGCTTGGTCGGTATCGGCCGCCTCGTCCACCAGCTTGCAGCGCGGTCCAAGCGTGCGCACCAGGAAATTGCGCATGCCCGGCTCGTCGTCGACGATCAGGATGGAGGCCTGCGCCAACGCGCCGAACTCCGGCCCTGCAGCCGTCTTGCCGGGCTTGACGGCAGGCTCGCGGCCCGCCGCGGGAGTTGCGGCTGCGCTTGCCCTCGATGTTGAGAAAGTCATGCCCGACGTCTTAGGTTTGAGATCATCCACCGCAACGATCGGCGCCTTTCGCATTGCAGCGAAGCTCCGGCCGTTTCCCCCGCGGGGGTATCATAGTCAAACGTCGCCGCCGTGAATATTCGCCTTTCTACGGGGCGTCGCCCTTTTCGACCAGGAACACGATGCGCGCGTCGTTGCGCTCGGTGATCTCGACCTTGTCGCCGGTCTCGCGGATCAGATTCGGAATGTCAATCACCGACAGCGGATCGGTGCAGTGAACCTCGAGCTGATCGCCGGGTTGCAATGGCTTGAGCGCCTTGCGCGTCTTCAGGGCGGGCAGCGGGCATTTCAGTCCGGTGAGATCGAGCGTCGTTCTGGTCATGGGCGCAACATGGCGGGACGAAACGATGGCGTCAACGCAAGGCCCCTAGAGCAGATCGGCGTAGGGCAAAAAGCCTACATCCTGCCCGGGCTCGACGGCCGTGATGCTCTCACCGAGTTCGACGAGGCCGTCGGTCTCGACCAGCGAGGACAAAAGCCCCGCTCCCTCGCGCGGAAACTTGATGGCTTCGAGCCGGCCGTCCTGCGCGCGTCGCAGCGAGGCGCGCACATATTCACGCCGGCCCGCCTTCTTCTTGTAGGTAAACGCGGCGCGCAACGGGATCGGCGTCAACGGCTCCGGCAGGCCGCCCGCCAGCGCCAGCACTGTCGGCCGCACCACATGGACGAATGTCACGAAACTCGCGACGGGATTGCCGGGCAATCCGATCAGCGGCGTGCCGTCGATGATCCCCATCGCCACGGGCCGGCCGGGCTTGATCGCCATCCGCCACAGCACCAGCGAGCCGATGCTCTCGACCGCGGCCTTGACGTGGTCCTCCTCGCCGGTCGCGACACCGCCGGTGGTGAGGATCAGGTCGTGGCGCCCTGCCACCTGCTTCAGGCCGCTCGCGAGCGAGGTACGCTCGTCGCGCAGAATGCCGAGGTCGCTGACCTCGCAGCCGAGCCGGCGCAGCATCGCCATCAGCATGAAGCGATTGGAATCGAACAGCTGCGAGGGCGCGCGCGGCTCACCGGGCGAGGCCAGCTCGTCACCGGTCGAGAACACCGCAACGCGAATGCGCCTGACCATGTCGAGGCTGGTCAGACCGAACGCTGCCGCGAGCGCGACGTGTTGCGGCCGCAAGCGCTGGCCCGCGGGCAGCGCAACTCGTCCCTGGGGGATGTCCTCGCCCGCGGGCCGGACATTGGCTCCAGGCTTCAGTCCCGGCGGCAGCACGATCCTGCCGGCCTCATCGATGCGGACATCTTCCTGCATGAAGACGGTCTTCGCATCCGGCGGCATCGGCGCGCCCGTGAAGATGCGCGCGGTGTGGCCGGGCTTGATCGGTGCTTGCGCAAGGCCGCCCGCCGGAATGCGGCCATCGAGTGGGAACGCCCGCTCCACGCCTTGCGGAAGATCGGCATCGCGCACGGCGTAGCCGTCGACGGCGGAGTTGGTGAAGGGCGGCAACGGCAGCGGCGCCACGACGTCGCGCGCCAGCACGCGCCCGTCTGCATCGGTGAGCCTCACCGTCTCCAGATCGGCGATCGCGTTGACGCGCGTCGTGATCAGGCCCACGGCCTCGTCGACCGACATCATCGGGCCGCCGAAGGCAAAGCAATCGTCCGACAGTTGCGCCATGGTGCCTCGTCAGCGTATTGCGGCGCTCTTCGCCACCACCTCCTCGACCGGCATCGCCGCGCGCAGCAGCAATGCCGCAGCAGCGTCGATATCGTCGAGATGGACAGTCGGCAGCCGCGTGTCAATGGCGGCATCGGTCGCGATGCCGGCAATGCCGGGATCGTCGGGAAACAGCAGCGGTTTGCCGTTCGCCGCGCGATGGACCTCGATCTTGCGATGCGGCTCGCGCTTGAAACCCTCGACCACGACGAGATCAACGGCGGAAAGCTTGCCCAATAGTTCCGGCAGCCGCGGCTCAGCCGCGCCGCGCAATTCGTGCATCAGGGCCCAGCGGTTTGACGACGCAACCAGCACCTCGGCCGCACCGGCCTCGCGATGCCGCCAGGAATCCTTGCCGGGCACGTCGACGTCGAACTGGTGATGCGCATGCTTGATCACCGAGACGCGCAGGCCTTGCGCGTTGAAATGCGGAATCAGGCGGGCCAACAGCGTGGTCTTGCCAGCACCGCTCCAGCCTGCAAGGCCGATGACTTTCATTCCAGCTCTCTCTTCGCAACCGGCGACCGCCGATGGAACCTTCGGTCCATCCCCGTCATTGCGAGGAGCCCTTGCGACGAAGCAATCCAGACTGCCACCGCGGAGATAGTCTGGATTGCTTCGCTGCGCTCGCAATGACCAGGAGGCATTTTACCCATTCCCGATCATGCTTATATCGGCTTGAGCGGAATGTCATGCTAACCTCGCGGCCATGATGAAGATCGACAAAGCTCCGGTGCCCCTGATCGTCCCCAATCCGGACGACCCACGCCTGACCCAGAGCGTGACCGGGACTGACCAGACCGGTGCCAGGGTCGAGATCAAGGTGCCAATGGAGCGGCCTCTGACGCTCTACCTGAATGCCCAGGAGATCGTCACCATGATGACGATCGGCGACTATCCGGAATATCTGGCGCTCGGCTATCTCTTGAACCAGAACATGCTGAAATATAATGACGCGGTCACCGAGGTCGAATACGACGACGACCTCCAGGTGGTCGTGGTGCGCACCGAACATCACACCAATTTCGAAGCCAAGCTGAAGAAGCGAACGCAGACCTCGGGGTGCGCGCAAGGTACCGCTTTCGGCGATCTGTTAGAGGCCGTCGAAAGCGTCGCGCTGCCGAAGGCGGAGCTGCGCACATCCTGGCTGTACCAGATGACGCAGACCATCAACACGATGCCCTCGCTCTATCTCGAAGCCGGTGCGATCCACGGCTGCGTGCTGTGCAAGGAGGGCACCCCGCTCTGCTACACCGAGGATGTCGGCCGCCACAATGCCGTCGACAAGATCGCCGGCTGGATGTATCGCCACGGCGTCGACCCCAGCGACAAGATCCTCTACACCACCGGGCGTCTCACCTCGGAGATGGTGATCAAGACGGTGCGCATGGGCATTCCGATCCTGGTGTCGCGCTCCGGCTTCACCGCCTGGGGCGTCGATCTCGCACGCCAGGTCGGTCTGACGCTGGTCGGCCGCACCCGCGGCAAGCGCTTCATCGTCCTCGCGGGCGAGGAGCGCATCGTCTACGACCAGGACCTCGCTTACGTCGAGGAGGAATCGGCGAAGCACAAGCGCAAGGGTGAAGCTGGTGACGACTGAATTTCCGGCCACGCAAGGTGTGCTGCTCGCCGGCGGTCTCGCCCGCCGCATGGGCGGCGGCGACAAGCCGATGCGCACCATCGGCGGCCGCACCATTTTGGAACGCGTGATCGCGCGCCTGAAGCCTCAATGCAGTGGGTTGATCCTCAATGCCAACGGCGATCCCGCGCGTTTCGCCGCGTTCGGCTTGCCGGTCGTCGCGGACGACGTACCCGGCTTTCCCGGCCCGCTCGCCGGCATCCTTGCCGCGCTCGACTGGACCGCGGCAAATCGGCCGGGCGTCGAATGGGTGCTCAGCGCCGCCGGCGACTGTCCGTTCCTGCCGCGCGATCTGGTCGCCCGCCTGCATGACGCGCGGAGCCGAGAGAACGCGCAGCTCGCGGTTGCCGCATCCGGCGAGCAGTCGCACCCCGTGATCGGCCTGTGGCGGGTCGCCTTGCGCGACCAGCTGCGCCATGCCCTGGTCGTCGAAGACCTCCGCAAGATCGACCGCTGGACCGCCCGCTATCCGCTGGCGACCGTGACGTGGCCGGCCGAGCCACTCGATCCCTTCTTCAACGCCAATACGGTCGAGGACATCGCCGAAGCCGAGCGGCTCGCGGCACTGGATGACGCGGCCTAACGGCCACGAAACGGCGGAGCCCGGCGGCTCGGGCAGCGACAGGATCAATCCGCCAGCGGCGCCTCCCAGGCATCGTAGCCGTAAACCCAGCTCGTATCGGTGCGCTCCTTCAACCAGATGTTCGCGCGCGAGGTTTCCTGCACCCGCGTCGTGCGCGCTTTGCGCGTCGCCTCGAAGCGGCGGAACGCATCCGCGAGCCGGTCGCGATCGACACCTTGGAGGCAACGCGACAGCACCGCAGCATCCTCGATCGCCATGGCCGCGCCTTGCGCCATGTAGGGTGTCATCGGGTGGCAGGCATCGCCGAGCAAAGTCGCCTTGCCGTCGGCCCAACGGTCGAGCGCCTCCCGGTCCATGATCGCCCATTTGTGCACGTCGGGGCAGGCCGCGAGCACTTGGCCGACTTGCGGATGAAAGCCTTCGAACGAGGCGCGCAGGTCGCGCACATCGCCCTTTGCCGACCACGACTCGATGCGGAAGTCCGGTTCGGGCTGGCTGGTGACGAGATAGACCTCGCTGCGATCAGGCTTGACGTAATAGATCACGATGTGGCGGTCCTCGCCCCACCATTTGGTGCAGTCGTCGATCTCTGCGCCTGCGAGCAATGCGGCGGGATAGGTGGTGCGGTAGGCGATGCGGCCGGTGAACCGGGCTGGCGCGGTGTCGAACAGGATATCGCGCACCGCCGAATGCACGCCGTCCGCGCCGACCACGGCATCGGCGACGGCGCTGGTGCCGTCGGCAAAGCTCAGCCGGACGCCATCTGTGGCCTCGTCGAGGCCGACCAGCTTGTGATTGAGCTTCACGAGCTCGGCCGGCACGACGCTCGCCAGTGCCGCATGCAAATCACCGCGATGGGCAAGCAGATAGGGTGCGCCGAATTTCTCTTCCGCGCTCTCCCCAAAAATCATGTCGAACTTGATGTCGCCGCTCTTCCAGTCGCGGTTGTTCCAGGAGCGTGGATAGAAGGAGTGCTCGCGCATCCGCGCTTCCAGTCCCAGCGCACGCAGCACCTTCATCGCGTTGCAGCCGATCTGGATGCCGGCGCCGATGCGGGCGAATTGCGAGGCCTGCTCGTAGACGATGACATTGATACCGACACGTCTCAGCGCCGCGGCGGTCGCAAGCCCGCCCATGCCGGCACCGACGATCGCAACCGAGAGCGGTCTCGCCATCGCGTCCCCTACCCTGTCGCGCGGCTTGAACGCCGCGTCGCCTGTCCTTACGCGGGCCGGAAGCCGGCCTGCTGCAGCGCCGCGCGCGCCTCGTCCGAGCGAAGCGCATCGAGAAAAGCCCGCACTGCCGGCCGGTCTTTGCGCGCCGTCACCAGAGCGAAATCATAATGCTCTTCCGCGAGCGGAATGAAACCGAGGCCGGCCGCATGGGCGACCGGCGCAATGGTCATGCCCCAGTCGGCGCGGTGCTGTGCCACGGCCGCCGCGACAGCGTTGTGCGACCGCGGCTGGTTCCAATAACCCTCGGGGCGCGCACCGCCGAGCAGACGGTCGATCAGGATGCGCGTGCCAGCACCCTGGTTGCGGTTGACCATGATGCAGGCGGGATCTTTGAGCGCGGCGGCGACCGCCTCCCTCGCATCAAGGCCCTCGAAACGTTGGTCGCCCTTGCGGAAGACGATGCCCTGCATCCGCCGCCAGCCCGGCACGAGTTCGAGTCCCTCGACGAGATAGGGCGAGTTGTAGGTCTCGCTCTTGTCGTCGAACAGATGGATCGGCGCGAGATCGCATTCGCCGCGCTTGGCCGCCGCGAGGCCGCCAAGACTGCCGACGGCGATCGAGCGCACGGCGAGACCGACATGCGCGAGCCCAGCGGTGACGAGATCGAGGCCCGTGCAATGGCTGCCGATAATGACGAGATCGGGCACGCGCACGTGCGGCGTGAACAGCGTCACCTCGGTTTCGGTGCCGGCCGGCATCTGGTCGGCGAGCGCATCGATGCGCAGAAAGCCGTCGGCCTGCGCGAAGGACGTGATCGCGCCGGAGCCTTTGCCGGAGGGATAGGCGATCAGGCGATCCCGCCCCTCGACCAGCGAGACCATGACGAACTCGGTGCGGCCGAGCTCGGACGCAATGCGCACCGGCACGGTCGCGCTCACCTTGGCATCCGAGCGCGGCGGCAGGCCGGCCAGCTTGCGCAGCACCGGCACGATCATGTCGTGGAAGGTGAACATCGCCGAGGTCGGAAAGCCCGGCAGGATCACCACCGGCTTGCCGTCGCACACCGCAAGGCACAGCGGCTTGCCGGGCTTGAGCGCAACACCATGCGCGATGATGCCGGGCTCGCCGAGCCGGCCGATAATGCGATGGGATAGGTCGCCGGCGCCTTTCGAGGTGCCGCCTGACAGCACCAGCATGTCGGCATCGGCGAGCGCGCCGCGCATGGCAGCTTCGAGCCTGGCTTCATCGTCGGGAATCGCACCCAGAAAGACCGCCTCGCCACCATTCTCGTCGATCGCGGCCGCGACGATGGCGCCGTTGGTGTCGTAGATCGCGGCGGGCGGAAGAGCCGCGCCGGGCTGAACCAGTTCATCGCCGGTCGAGATCACGGCAACAAGCGGCTTGCGCGCGACCTTCACCTCGGCGATGCCGCAAGCCGCCAGCATGCCGATCTCGCGCGAGCCGATGATGGTGCCGGCACGCAGCAGCGCCTCGCCGCGCGCAATGTCGGATCCGGCGTAGGACACGAATTGCCCGGGAGACGTGGCGCGACGAACCTCGATTGCATCCGACCCCGCCGGCTGGGTGTGCTCGACCATGACGACGGCGTCGGCGCCACGCGGCAGCGGACCGCCGGTGGCGATCGGCGTTGCGGTTCCCGCCGCCACCTGCAGCGCCGGCGCAGTGCCGCAGTGAATGGTCTCGCCGTTCAGCACAAGGCGCACGGCCGCGCCTTCCCCGGCCGCCGCAAGGTCGGCGGCGCGCACGGCGAAACCGTCGACATTGGAGCGGTCGAACGGGGGCACGTCGATTGGCGCCGTGATGTCTTCGGCAAGCGCTTTACCGAGCGCATCGGCGAGCTTGCGCGTTTGGCACGGAAGCGCGCGTGGAAACAGCGCCGCCTCGAAGCGCGCCAGCGCCTCTTCACGCGAGAGGATTTTGAGGAATTGCTCCTGTTCGAGCACGCTGCGATCTGGCGGTTTTGGGATCATCGTCATGCCGGAACTGATATCACTCCCGGATTAGATAAGCATCGACCGGCTCACCTGCCGCAAATCCCTCGTGATTGCCGGGAATGAGCAACCATGCATCGGCACGGGCAATCGCCTGAAGCGGCCATTCGCCCACGGCAAGCGGCCTCCACGTCCTATGTTCCTCAGCCAGCAGCACCATTTCGGCGATGCCAACGCCGGAGGCAATCTTGCGAGATAGCGGCAAGGTGATCTGACGGCGCGGCTGTCGCGCCGACAGGCGATCGACCAGCGGAAGCACGAGCGCGAACCACGCCGAGAGCGCCTGATCCGATGAACCGGGCAAGGCGACGGCGGGAACCCTGCCGAGCCGTGCGACTGCGGCGGTGCGTCCGGGCTGAAGTGCGAGACCATGAGCAAGCACCTCGCCGCGCTCGGCCAGTGCCGTGACGGCTGCGTCGTGGCGACCGACGCCGCTGCCGCCCATCGTCACGACAAGGTCGCAGGCGTCATCGGCGAGGGCCTCCGCGATCGATGCCGCAGCACGCGTGCCGGCTTCATGCATCTCCACGTGCAGTCCCGCTGCGCGCGCGATCTCGGCAATCAAATGAGCCGTCGTCGTCGCACCGGGCACATTGATGAGACGCAACCGCGGCCGGCGCACGCTCAGCTTGCCGACACCTGCAACGCGCGCGAGCAGCAGAGTGGCAGGCGTGACCGGACGCCCCTCTGCCACAACGGCTGTACGTTCTCCGATATCGCTGCCGGCGCGCCTGATGCCCTGCCCCGGCACGCCTTCCGCAAGCACCTGCACGAGCGGCCCCGACACTTCCACCGCATCGGCGTCGAGCACACAATCGCATCCCGCCGGCATCGCATCGCCAGCCTCGACCCATGCCGGCATTCGTGTCAGAGGCAGCGGCGAATAAGAGGAGGCGCCGACGAGGTCATTGGCGCGGAGCGCCCAGCCGTCCGTGGCGGCACTGTCGTGCGGCGGATGGGCCGCAAGCAGCGGAGTGCCCGCCGCAATGCACCCGGCTGCGTCGAGCAGCGGCAACTCCACCGGTGCAAGCGGCTCGAGCCCGTTCAACAACGCGGCGAGCGCGGCGTCGAGCGGTGTCAGCGATGGCGGCAGGCGCTGGGTCATGCGTCATGATGGACCATGCATCGCCCGGTTTGGCAACCGCCGGCGGTGCGGGCCTCAACCGCCTGACCTGTCCGAATTCGGGAAGAACAGCTGCTGCCCGTCGACCTTGTAGCCGGCGATCGCGGCCTGCCCCTCCGGCGAGGTCAGCCAATCGATGAAGGTCTGCGCGAGACCCTTCTTCACGTTCGGAAACTTCTCGGGATTCACCAGCATCACGCCATACTGATTGAGCAGCCGCCGGTCGCCTTCGACGACGATGTCGAGATCGCCGCGATCCCTGAACGAGATCCAGCTGCCGCGATCCGACAGCACATAGGCATTGGCGGCGCGCGCGGCGTCGAGAGCCGAGGCCATGCCCTGCCCCGCCTCGCGATACCAGGCGCCCTTGGCGCCGGCGATGTCGATGCCGGCGACGATCCAGAGCGCGAGCTCCGCGGCGTGGGTGCCCGACCGATCGCCGCGCGTCACGAACGGCGCGCCCTTGGCTTCGATCGCCTTCAGCGCCGTCACGATGTCCTTGCCCTTCACCGCCGCGGGATCGCTCTTCGGCCCGATCAGCACATAGTCGTTGTACATCACGTCGAAACGCTTCACGCCAAACCCGTCGGCGACGAATTTCTCCTCCTGCGGCCGCGCATGCATCAGCACGACGTCGGCCTCGCCTCTTCGCGGCCCGTTGAGCACCTCGTCGGCGCGCCGCGCGATCACGGTCACCTCGATGCCGGTCTTGTCGTGGAAGATCGGCAGCAGATAGTCGAGCAGGCCGGATTCCTGTGTCGCCGTCGTCGTGGCGAGGACGATGCTACGGTCCTCTGCGGATGACGCCGCAACGCCCGCGATGAGGCCGCAAAAGAGCGCGAATACAACGAACAGGCGGCCCATGATCAGGTTCCCACTGGCTAAGACGCGATCATGATGAGGATTGATTGCGCCCCACTCGTGACGGGCTTGCGCCGCCTAGCCGGGAAATTTCGGCAACGCCGGAGCGCCTTCCGGATCGTTCACCAAAGCAAAAACTGAGCGTGCGGATGTGTTGCAAAGCAGCGAGATGATCGGGCATGGTTCCGCTGACAGAATTGAAATGCAGAATTCCACCTGCGTCGAACGTCAAAAAGAAGCAAGAATTTGCATAGGAATGCAGGATGGAATTCCTGACGACCAGCGAAGCCGCCGACTATCTTCGGCTCGGCGAACGCAAGCTCTACGAACTCGTCACCACCGGCGCGATCCCCTGCACCAAGGTGACCGGAAAATGGCTCTTCCCGCGGCACGAACTCGATCTCTGGGTGCTGTCGGGCCTCGCGCGTCCGGCCGGCATGCTGATCGCGGAGCCGCCGCCGGTGGTGGGCGGCAGCCAGGACGAACTCTTGGATTGGAGCCTGCGCGAATCCGGCTCGGGCCTGGGATCGATGAGCGAGGGCAGCCTGCGCGGGCTCGAGCGCCTGCAGCGCAACGAGGTGATGGCGGCAGCGGTGCACTTCCACGGCCGGGATGCTTCCGACGATCTCGCCGTCGATGCCAGCATCGAAGCGCTGCGCGCAGCTCCCGACCTGCATGATGCGGTGCTGGTGGCGTTCGTGCGCCGCGAGCAGGGGCTTGTGCTGCCGCAAGGCAATCCCAAGCACCTGCACGGCCTGACCGACGTGCTCGCGCTCGGCGCCAGGATGGCGATGCGCCAACAGGGCACCGGCGCGCAGATGCTGCTCGACATGCTGCTGAAGCGCGCAGGCGCCTCGACGCGGGATTTGCGCCGGATCGAGCCGCCGGCCCTGACCGGGCCGGACCTCGTCGAGATCGTCCGCGCCGGCCAGGCCGATTGCGGCATCGCGACGCGCGCCAACGCCCGCTCGGCGGGTCTGGATTTCGTGCCGCTGGTCTGGGAGAACTTTGATCTTGCGATGCGGCAGCGCAGCTATTTCCGCCCCGCCATGCAGGCCCTGCTCCGGTTTCTCTCCGAAAGGCGCCTGCGCCAGCGCGCCGAGGAGCTGACCGGCTATGATCCCTCGCCCGCAGGGCAGATCCGGTTCGCAGCCTGATTGACGCCCGCCCCCAAATAGTTGCAAAAGAAACCAATTCAGCCGGGGGCACACCCGGGGCAACGCCGGCCAACGCGCCGGATCAGGGGAGGAGACACGTGAATCCAACGAGATTTGGACTACCGATCGCGGCCGCGTTGGCGGCAACGCTGATGTCGGGCGCCGCAATGGCGCAGCTTTCCGACGACGTCGTCAAGATCGGCGTGCTCACCGACATGAACGGTCCGGCCTCCGCGCCGACCGGCCAGGGCTCGGTGACGGCGGCGCAGATGGCGATCGACGATTTCGGCGGCACCGTGCTCGGCAAGCCGATCAGCGTCGTGGTCGGCGATCATCAGCTCAAGGCCGACATCGGCGCCTCGCTCGCGCGGCGCTGGTTCGATGTCGAGCAGGTCGACTTGATCGTCGACGTGCCGGTCTCGGCGGTCGGGCTCGCGGTGCAGAACATCGCCAACGAGAAGAAGCGGCTGTTCATCACCCACTCCACCGGCACCGCGGACTTCCACGGCAAGTTCTGCTCGCCTTACGCGATCCAGTGGGTGTTCGACACCCGCGCGCTCGCGGTCGGCACGGCGGACGCGGTGGTGAAGCGTGGCGGCGACAGCTGGTTCTTCATCACCGACGATTACGCCTTCGGCCATTCGCTGGAGCGCGACGCGTCCGCCGTCGTCACCGCCAATGGCGGCAAGGTGCTGGGCTCGGTGCGGCCGCCGCTGGCAACGCCGGACCTGTCCTCCTTCGTGCTGCAGGCGCAGGCCTCCAAGGCCAAGATCATCGGCATCGCCGCAGGCCCCCCCAACAACATGAACGAGATCAAGACCGGCTCGGAGTTCGGCGTGTTCAAGGGCGGCCAGCAGATGGCCGCGCTGCTGGCGCTGATCACCGACATCCACGGCCTCGGCCTGCAGGCGGCGCAAGGCCTGTTGCTGACCACCTCGTTCTATTGGGACATGGACGACAAGACCCGCGAATGGTCGAAGCGCTACTTCGCCAAGATGAACAAGATGCCCTCGATGTGGCAGGCCGGCGTCTATTCGAGCGTGATGCACTATCTCAACGCGATCAAGGAAACCGGCACCGATGATCCGCTCAAGGTCGCCGCCAAGATGCGCGAAAAGCCGATCGAGGATTTCTTCGCCCGCAACGGCCGCTTGCGGGAGGACAATCTGATGGTCCACGACCTCTGGCTGGTGCAGGTGAAGACGCCGGAAGAGAGCAAATATCCGTGGGATTATTACAAGATCCTCACCACGATCTCCGGCGACAAGGCGTTCGGCCCGCCGGACCCGACCTGCGCGATGGTGAAGAAGTGAGATTGGCGAGCGGCGAATAGGGAGTAGCGAATGGATTAACTCCATTCGCTACTCACCACTCGCCACTATTTCACCACCCCGATCTCGCGAAAATACTTCATCACGCCGGGATGGATCAGCTCCGGCCTTGGCGCGGCGGCGACCGTGTTCGACGCCGTGGTCTCGCAGGCCTGGGCGAGCTTCTTGCAGAAATTTCCCTCATTGCCGTGCAGCGTCTTTGCGAGGCGATAGGCAACATCGTCAGGCAAATCCTCGCGCGTCAGCACAAAGCTCCAGGAGCCGAGCGAGGCGATCGGCGCGTCCTGCTTCGGATAGCTATTCGCCGGCACCAGCAGCGGCTTCAGGAAGGAATGCTTGGCGCGGATGCGCGTCATCTCGTCGGCGGTCGGCGCGATGAAGCGCGCGCCTGACGCGCTCGAGGCGACCGCCGCAAAGCCGGGCCAGCCGATGCCGGCGCCCCACAGCGCGGCGACCCGGCCGTCCTCGACCATCGCGGGGCCATCGCCGGCGCGATCGAGATAGACGGCCTTGAAGTCCTCGTCCTGCTTCAGGCCGATGCCGTCCAGCACGTAGCGCGCCAGGATCGGCAGGCCAGAGCCCTTGGCGCCGAACGCGATCGGCTGGCCGATGAGATCGCGGATGGTCTTGTAGGGACTGTCCGCGCGCACCACGAACATGCCGGGATTGGAATAAATCGCCGTCAGGATCTTGAGCCGAACCGGCGCGCGGCCGATGCCGGCGAAGGCCTCATAGGCCGGCTCGCCCGCGACCAGCGCGAGATCGAGCTCGCCTTTCTCCAGAAGCGGGATGTTCTCGTTGCTGCCCTTGGTGTTGCGGGGCGCGATCGAGATTTGCGGATCGGCTGCGTTCATTACCTCCGCAAAGGCGTTGCCATAGAGCGGAAAGCCGCCGCCGGGCGTCGCGGTGCCAAGACTGATCGTGTGGCTGAGTGTCGTGGTCGGAATGGCGTTGCCTCCGGTCTGAGCAGCAGCGGGGCTGACGAGCAGCGCTGCGGCGAGAACGATAATCGCGAATCTCATGGTCGTCCCTGACGGGCCTGCGTCAACACCGACTTGCGGCGATGTAGGCAGCCGCCCGATTTTGTGAAAGCATGCCCCTAACGACAATAATGCAATGGGAGGCGTCATGTTGCGAATTTTGCGGTGCGGTGTTTTCGGGCTCGCAGTCCTTACAGGTCTTTTCAGCGCCACGCCTCCCGCCTCCGCCGCCTATCCCGACCGCCCCGTGCACTGGCTGATTGGATTTGCCGCCGGCGGCCCGGTCGACATCGTGGCGCGGATCATGGCGCAGTGGCTGTCGGACCATCTCGGCCAGCAATTCATCGTCGAGAACCGCACCGGCTCCGGCGGCAACATCGCCGCCGCCGCCGCGATCAACTCACCGCCGGACGGCTACACGCTGCTGTTCGTCGCGCCCAACAACGCGATCTCGACCTCGCTCTACAAGAAGCTGCCGTTCGACTTCCTGCGCGACACCACCCCCGTGGCCAGCATCATGCAGCTCACCAACATGCTCGTCGTCTCCAACGCGTTCCCGGCCAAGACGGTTCAGGAGTTCGTCGACTATTGCAAGGCCAATCCCGGCAAGATCTCCTTTGCCTCCTCCGGCAATGGCACCTCGGTGCACATGTCGGCCGAGCTGTTCAAGGTGCTGACCAAGTGCGACATGGTGCACGTGCCCTATCGTGGCTCGGCCATCGCCTTCCCCGACATCATCTCCAACAAGGTGCAGCTGATCTTCGACAATCTGCCGTCGGCCATGGAGCAGGTGAAAGGCGGCACTGTCCGCGCGCTCGGCGTGACCTCGCCGCAGCGCTGGCCGAGCGTGCCCGACGTGCCCGCGATCGCCGAGACCGTGCCGGGCTTCGAATCCGTCGGCTTCTACGGCATCTCCGCGCCGAAGGGCACGCCGCCCGAAGTGATCGAGACGCTCAACAAGGCCGTCGGCGAAGCGCTGAAGGACCCGAAGCTGGTCGCGCGCCTCACCGAGACCGGCGGCATTCCCAAGCCGATGACGCCAGCCGAGTTCGGCAAGCTCGTCGCGGACGAGACCGAGAAGTGGCGCAAGGTGGTGGAGTTCGCCGGGGTCTCGGTGGACTAGCGCCGGGCTAAGCCGCGAGCCTAACATTCGCCGGCAGGACATCGGAGGGGGCGAGGCAGGCCCCCTCCCATCAAAAGTCGCAAACAACCCCATGCACAGTAGACGAGGCCAGCAATTTCAATGAGTTAGCGGACGCGAAAAAGCCACCCTTCGCGAGGCGGTTTGCGTCGTCGGGCAAAACAGGGGTATACCGGCATCTTCGCCAATTTCGGTTATTTGAAAATGACTCGCGATGCCGCTCGGGCGTTCCCATCCGCCAGAGCCAGCATTGCACCCCCGCCTCCGTCCCTGTAAACGAACCGCGCACCGTTGCCGGCCGCACCTCCGCGGCCGCCTCGCGGCGGGGCCTGTAGCTCAATGGTTAGAGCCGGCCGCTCATAACGGTCTGGTTGCAGGTTCGAGTCCTGCCGGGCCCACCAGCCTTCGCTCGCTTCGCGAGCTTCGGCTCGGCAAGCCCGTGCCACGAACTCCGAGCGAAGCGAGTGAAGGCTGTCACGCCGAAGCCCGCAGGGCGAAGGCGGACTGGAGTCGACGAAATGCGTTGCCGAGGGTTCGCCGCTTCAGCTCGATGATGAGTTTTGTGCACTGTCGCCGTAATCCCGAGAGCTCTTCAGCCTCCATGATTTTCAAACCGGCCTCGGTTATTTTGACGACATCGGTCACGCACGATTCAAATTTTGTCTTTTGACCTTGGGGCAGGCAAATATCCGCCCACGCGGTCGTTGCCACCGTGTGCGGCGATGAACATGGCGACGGCCGACCGGCAACCGGACGTTCGACAACCGGCCTCTACACGTGCCCGTTTGGCCGCTCTTCTCCGCCAGTGCCGGATGGCGCTTCCAGGTCGAATGAGTATGATTGAGCATTGCAAGATCAGGAGGGCCGATCATGCCCTTGGACGGCCCCGTTCCGTTTTTCTCCCAAAACGCCGGTCCAAGCGGACCTGAGATCGATGATCCCACAGGTTGTTGGTACGCATGCGCACGAATGATGAGCGTGTACTACGGGGGCCCCTATTCCACACGCAAGGCAGTGCCGGAGCTCGACAACCCGGACGGGACTCATAAGGGGCTGCCGATGGCGGGGCCGGAATTAAGCACCTTCCTGAGAAATGAAAGATTGGTCCCTGTTACGACACGATTGACTACGCCGGACGATTTCGATGCGGTGCTGACCAACAGCGGGCCGATCATGGTCAATTGGTGGGTCCCTGGTCGCGGCCTTCACGTGTCGGTCATCGTCGGAATCATGGACAAGGACGTCGTCTTCCATGATCCCGCCGTTGGCCCCAATCAGTCGATGTTGGTGACAATGTTGAACCTTCGGCGCACCGGTCCGATCGGCGCCGTAAGCCCAATGTATGTGCGCGACCCAAAGGCCACAGGAAAGCGGCCGGTATCAACTCCGAACGAACTCGTTCTCGCATCGGACGGAGTAATTAAGAAATACCCGCTGCCGTGGCCGACGGGCTGGTGGCGCGTGTGGGACGGCGGCACATGGTACTACTACCTCGGCGACAACCGGATCGCGATGTCGAGCAAGACGGCGCCGTCCAATACCCAGCCGCCCGCCAAGACCAAGGTACACAACACCGGCACATGGGCTCGCACCTCGCCGCGGTCGCTCGTGGTCACCTGGAAGCAGGTCGCCGGCGCGCCGAAGAAGTGCGAAGAAACGTTCTGGAACGTGGTTGACGAGTGCGAGCGGATGAACGCGACCTCGAATTTGTACTCCCCGCTGGTGGCGACGCGGTTCCGGGCTCCGTGAAATGCGCCGGCCGCGGCGGCCCGGTTGCGCATCGAGCCGATGTGAAGCGTGGTGTCAGGCGTGCGGATCGACCGCCTTGGCAGGGAGCTTTGCCCCAGCTTGATTGGCCAACCGGCCGGCACCTGTGGGGATCAGAAAAGGAGTTGTCGCGGCGTAGGCGGCATATTCGGGAAAAGCCCGCCTCAGGATCCGCTCTTCGTTGATCATCCGTCGGCATTGGATCATCACGATCACGATGGCGAGGAGGACGGCAAGCGGTGAAAGGACCTGGAGTGTCATGCCGACGAGGGCAATCCCCTCGCAGAGATAGAGAGGATGCCGGACGATCCGATAAGGCCCTTTCGTCACAAGGCGCCTGGCTTCCGCTTGAATGCTGAAGGATCTCCCTAACCAGCGGAGCACCACGATAGAGAGCGAGGTACCCACCAGGATCAACGTCGTGGATACAGCCAACCAGATCGGGCCGAGCTCTGCCTTCGGAAGAAATGCGAGGACGATGCTCAAAAAAGTGCCCAGCAAAGCTGAGATCCGCGTCTCGATGCCCTGCGATTTCATGATCGGCGCTAGCCGGGCGATGGTTGTCAGCGCGACGAGGCCGAGGAACAGGGTGTTGGCAATTCTGGCCGCAACCGCAAGCCAGCCGTGGAGATTGTCCGGCGGAAGCAGCTGAGGGACGCTGGCGGCGCCTATCAGAGCAGACCCGCCATAAACGATCACGACAATTGCCCTGGCGGTCCAATCCAACCAAGAATTGACGCCGCGCCCGGCAATTTCCTTCCGGGCTATGACCGCCTGGTCGAGTTTGGCGTCAGTCACGGAGCAACCTCGCCTGTTCGAAACGTGCCTCATCAAAGGGCAGGCTGGCGGGGAGGTCAATTGGCCGGCCAGCCACGGCGGTCATGCCGTTCCCTGTGGGTTCCACAGCCTGATCATGGGATCGCATTGAACCCGCTGCTGTCGTGGCGAGACAAACGATGGAAGAAGACCATTAAGAAGTGGTGCTGGCATGCATTTGCACCGATCTGTGACATTGCGCCGTATCCTGTTTTTTGTCGCTGCGCTGATCATCTGTCACCCGGCATGGGCTGCGAATCGTGTCGCGCTCGTCATCGGAAACTCGGCCTACAAGAACGCCGCACTGCTTGCCAACCCGGCCAATGATGCTGCGATCGTTGAGGAGACGCTGAAGAAAGCGGGCTTCGACGTCGTCCAGACCCGCACGGATCTTCAGGCTGCCGAGATGCGGCGTGCGCTGCGCGATTTTGCCGATACGGCGCGCGACGCGGATGTCGCCGTCGTCTACTACGCAGGCCACGGCATCGAGCTCGAAGGTACGAACTACCTGATCCCGACGGACGCGACGCTCGAGCGCGACACGGATGTGTACGACGAAGCCTTTTCGCTCGAGCGAGTGCTGCTGGCGATCGAGCCGGCACGGCAGCTGCGGCTGGTGATCCTCGATGCTTGCCGCAACAATCCTTTCGCCGACAAGATGAAGCGGACGGTCGGCTCGCGGGCTGTCAGCCGGGGGCTCGCCAGGATCGAACCGGCGACCTCGAATACGCTGGTTGCCTTCGCCGCCAAGGCCGGCTCGACGGCGTCCGACGGTGGCAGCAAGAACAGTCCCTATGCTTCGGCACTGGTGAAATATATCGCCACTCCCGGCATGGACCTGCGCCGGGTGTTCGGCTTCGTCCGCGACGACGTCATGAAGGCGACCGGCAACAAGCAGGAGCCCTATGTCTACGGCACGCTTGGTGGCGACGACGTGCCGCTCGTGCCGGCACCGGCCAAGGAAGCGTCCAAGGAAGCGGCCGCCGCAACGCCTCAACCGGCCCCACCACCGCTGCCTGCAACTCCACCGGTCTCGGCGCGTGCCGAGATTCGCCAGGACTACGAGCTAGCCCTGCAGATCGGCAACAAGGATGCGCTGAACTACTTCCTTGCCCAGTATCCGGACGGCTACTACGCAAATCTGGCCAAGCTGCAGCTCGCCAAGATCGATGCGGAAGACAAGCGCGCCGCCGCAGCCGAAAAGGCGCGCCAGGCCGAGCAGGAGCAGGCGCGACTCGTCAACCAGGGTGCCCAGCAGACGCAACTGGCCAAAGCCGCCTCGGAGCTGAAAGCGGCGCAGGACGCCCGTGTGGAGGCGGAGAAGGCCAAGGAGACCGCGCAGCAATTGGCCGCGCAGGCCGAGCAGCGTCGCCGGGAGGCTGAAATAGCAGTCGCCGCAAAATCGGGCGCTCAGACCCCGTCGCAAGACGCCAACCCGAACTCGGACGCAAAACTGGCCGCGCGGTCGGCGCCACAGACGCCCGCGCCGGCACCGCCGCCCACTCCGCCGTCCAAAGCCGAGCTTGCAAAATCGGTGCAAGCCGAGTTGCGCCGAGTCGGTTGCTTCAGCGGACCGGCCGACGGCGACTGGGACGCGGCCTCGCGGCGTGCGCTCGAGTTGTACAACAAGAATGCCGGCTCCACGCTCGATGCCAAGGCCGCGAGCGCTGAGGCGCTCGAGGCGATCAAGCTCAAATCGGCGCGGGTTTGCCCGCTAGCCTGCAAATCCGGTCAGAGACGCGACGGAGATCAGTGTGTCAAGATCACCTGCGCCGCGGGCTACTTCCTGAATGACGATAATGACTGCGAGAAGCGCAAGGCCCGTCCGACACCATCTGCAAGGCTCGAGCGCCGGTACAGGGACCCCGAAGAGGCTCCGGAACGGCCTGCAAGGCCGCCGAAGCCCGAGGCTAGCGCTAGCGGAGGCGGCGGTGGCGGCATCGGCTTCATTCCGTTCTTTCTGCCCTGAGGATGCTCGGTAGCCGTCGCATACTTCATGCACCTCGTTAGACCCATCTCAAATCGGGCTAACGCATTCCGACAATCGGGTGCCTTACACCGCGAGTGCAAGCGCTTGGAACATGGCTGAAACTGCCGCCGACGCCGCAGCGAGCATGTCGAGGCGCCCGCCTTCTTCATCGCGGCGTGGAAAGGCACAAGGCCGTCAATGACGTCGTAAGTCGATCCAATCACCGCAAGAACCAAATCGTCGGTTTGGCGTTATCCCCGCGCTACGGCACCGTCTCGCGGAGGTCTCATGATGGACAACCAGGATCGGACGGCCTTAGTCCTATCAGCAGTCGCGTTGGCCATCGCCCTTGTGGTTGCATCCACGGTCACGATAGAGCACGTCAACACGCGCACGGCCAGCAACGACACGCCTCCCGGCACGACCGGGCTTGCCAAGCCGCACCCACCGCTGGACCGTGCGGCCGGCGAACCGATACAGACGGTAGGAACGCCGTCTCATGCGAGAATTTGGCAGCGCCCCTGACCGGACGCCAGCCGGCAGGCCGAAGCTCAATCTCGCCAGACAGAAATGTTCGGCCGGTTTCACGAAATGGGTGAAAACGAAGCGACCTTGACGCGCTGGACATCCAACCTCAAGCAAGAGCGGGAAACATGTCTCGGATGGCTCGCTCGTGCGCCAGCAGGAAGGGGACAACGTCGATGTAGTCGGACAACTGGAAGCTCATGCAGATCATCGAAGCAGCCCCCTTGCCTTGCATGCAAACGCTCCTCCAACAGGAGGAGGCGAGGCGCGACCAATGTGCTATCCTCCAGCCGGAAGGACGAACGGAGACACCCCATGCCAACCAGCGTCAAGCAGATGCTCGAAGCCGCCAACGCCGCGGTCCCCAAGATCTCGTCGGACCAGGCCGCCGAGATGATCAGAAGCGGCAACACGCTCGTCGTCGACGTTCGCGATGCACCGGAGGTCGCCGCCAGCGGCAAGATCGCGGGGGCCGTCAATGTCTCGCGCGGAATGCTGGAGTTTCGCGCGGACCCGGAATCGCCCTATCACGACAAGGCGTTCGACAAGGCCAAGACCGTGATCCTCTATTGCGCGTCCGGCGGACGGTCGGCGCTGGCGGGCAAATTGCTGAAGGATATGGGCTACGACAAGGTCTACAATGTCGGCGGCTTCAAGGACTGGACCGGGGCCGTCGAGAAATAGCGATCGCCGGCCAATCGTCGCTGAGGCAAATGCGGCGCGCAGACCATCGATTTTCAAACAGAGCTGCGTGGCCGCGCATCCGCCGCCCTACTCCATCGACGCCGTCTGCCGCCGGCGCAGCTCGGACGGGCTGTGGCCGAACTTGCGGCGAAACACCGTGCTGAAGTGCGATGAGCTGCTGAAGCCAAGGCGATAGGCGATCTCGGTCACCGACAGCGCGCGCAGCTCCGGGCGCATCAGCGCGTCGTAACAACGCTGCAGGCGGCGGTTCAGGATCCATTCCGATACCGACATCTCGGTCGATCGAAACAGATAATGCAGATGCCGGAGCGAGACGCCGTTATTCCTGGCAATCTTCTCCAGCGAGAGATCAGGCTCGGTGAGGTGCTCCTCGATCCAGGCCTTGACCGAGCGCAGCCGCGCCTTGCGGGCAGTGGCGTCCTCCGAGAACTCGTCCTTGTCGCCCATGTCGAGCGCGAGCGCCAGAACGTCCATCAGCTCGTGGCCGAGCCGGCCTCGCGCCGTCTCCTCCAGGCTTGACGCCTCCGAGGCGAGCAGCGCGCAGAACTCGGCGGCGATCCGCCCCAGGCCACGTCCCGTCGCGATCGTCGCAGCCAAGGGCATCTTGCCTTCGGCGAAGCGCGAGGAAAACTCCTTGCGCGGAATTTCCAGATAGAGCGACCGGAATTGGTTCGAGCACTCCAGATCATAGGCATCGGACGCCGAAAAGATCGCGCCGATGCCCGGGCTGGTCGCCAGCGTCTGGCCGGCCTGGAGCACGTCCATGGTGCCCTGTTGCAGAAACTGGACGTAGTAACAATCCTTGTCGAGCTTGGCGATGTGCCGCTCGCGCCGCGATATGCGCTGCTCCGACAGGAAGACGTCGCTCATCGTGACCGGGCCAAATTGCGCCTCGCGGATAAAGCCCTGGTAGTCGGCCGGCTTCACCGCGTTCACGTCGACATGAACGTAGTGATCGCAAATGGCATCCTGCCAGGCCGCAAAGCGCTTGGCGGGATCCAGCTCCTCGGTCGTAAACACCAGATCCATCGGCGGCCCGTTGCAGCAGTTTGGCTGTGCAGCGCACAAAAGCTGATGGCTTCAATCTTAGGTTCCCGGCGGCGTCGCGCAAGGCACTTTGCGCGCCAGCGCAAAAGGTTTGCGCGTACACGCAAGCCATGTTGAGGCCGCTCGCCTATCAAGCGCAAAACAAGTCTTGGGACGGGGGAGGCAGCGCGCGCCGAGACGGCGATCCCGCACGCGCAATGCCCTAAGGGATGGCAAGCGATGAAGCGCGTTCGGATCAGCCAACAAGAGATCGTGTTTGCGGTCTTCGCCGCACTCTTCCTGAGCTTCTCGATCTTCCTCAACGGCTTTCTTTCTGCCGACAACATGCTGACATTGCTGCAGAACGTGGCAGTGCTCGGCATCCTTGGCCTGGCCATGGCGATCGTCGTGATCGGGCGCGGCATCGACCTGTCGCTGATCGCGGCCCTCGCCGTCCCCGGCGGCCTCGTGCTGCAGATGGTGCAGAACAGCCATTCGCTGCCCGCCTCGCTGCTGGCGGCCGGTTTGCTGTCGATCGCGGTCGGTCTCGTCAACGGCTGGCTGATCGCCTATGCGGAGGTGCCGCCCCTGTTTGCCACACTTGCAACCGGCCTGTTCGTCGCCGGCCTCGGCCAGGCCGCCCTCTTCCAGCTCGACGTCGTGCAATGGAGCGACGGCATGGCCGGATTCGAGCGGCTCGGCCAGGGCAGCATCCTCGGTATCCCCACCTCGATCGTGATGTTCGCGATCGCCTGCGTGGTGGTCTTCATCCTGCTGCGCAAGACGCGCTGGGGCGCCTACATCTACGCGATCGGCGACAACCCGTTCGCGGCGCGCGTCACCGGCATCCCGACGCGGCCCATCATCGTGCTGCAATACGTCCTCGCGGGGCTGATCGGCTGCTTTGCCGGCCTCGTGATGGCGGCCTCCGTCAATTCCATGCCGACCCGCATCTTCAACTCGACGTTGATCTACGACGTCATCCTCGTCGTCGTGCTCGGCGGCATCGGCCTGTCGGGCGGACGCGGCGGTGTCGTCAACGTCATCATCGGCACGCTCTTGATCGGGACGATGCTGAACGGAATGACGATCCTGAACATCCCCTATGCCGGCCAGAACCTCATCAAGGGCCTCGTGCTCCTGATCGCGGTCATCACCGACACGTTCCTCAATCCACGCAACGAAGAAACGGCCCAACAGGGCGATATCTGATCTGCCCAAGGGGAAAATGCCTGGGAAAACGCCCGTCCAACAAGGAGGAAGACAATGGCCTGCATGAATAAGTTCGCGCTTGCGAGTATCGCCACACTGGCGCTCTCGGCCGCCGCAGTTCCGGCCCTCGCCCAACAGGGCCTCGACGAGCCGTTTCAGAAGACCTTCCGGGAGGCGCTTGCCGGCAAGACCGTCGCCTACGTGCCGGTCGCGATGAACTTCGACCTGACCGAAGGCTGGTATGCGGGCCTCAAGAAGGAGCTCGAGCCGTTCGGCGTCAAGTTCGTCATTCGCGATCCCAACTGGAATACCAATGCCGGCGCACAAGCCGTCACCTCGCTGATCTCGGAGAAGCCGGCGGTGATGGTGATCCACAATCCGGACGTCCAGACCTACGCAAAACTGCTTCAGCGCGCGGAGAACGAAGGCATCTACGTCATCCAGATCAACATGGGCTCGGCCTATCGCAGCTCGGCCTTCGTCGGCGCCAACTGGATCGAGATCGGCGAGCGCCAGACCGAAGGCGTGGTAAAGGCCTGCCAGGGCAAGTCGAACAAGATCGCCATCATCCAGGGCGCGCTCTCCGCGGCGGCCAGCGCCTACACGCTCAAGGGCGTCGAAAACATCCTCGCCAAGCACCCCGAGATCAAGGTCGTCTCCAGCCAGGCCGCCGATTGGGATGCCGCCAAGGCCAAGGCAATCACCCAGACGGTGCTGAAGCAGAACCCCGACCTCTGCGGCATCGTCGGCTTCTGGGACGGCATGGACATCGGCACCGCCGCCGCGATCAAGGAAGCCGGCCTGACCGGCAAGGTGTTCCTGGCGACATCGGGCGGCGGCGAGCGCAAGGGCGCCTGCGAGCTCGTGAAGAACGGCTCGTTCGATCTGAATATGAGCTACGACGTGCCGACGCAGGCAGCCCAAATGGCCGGCACGATCAAGTGGCTGTTGTCGTCGGGTGCCAAGCCGGGATCGATCAAGGGCTCCGAGTACACCACGCTGATCCCGATCACCAAGGAGAATGCCGACACCCAGACGGCGTGCTGGAATCTCTCCGATCTCAAGAAGTGATCGTATCCGAAGCTGCGCGTTCCGCCCCTTCTGATGCGGAACGCGCAACCTTGCTCATGGAATCAGCGGAAGGCAGATGCGCGAGACACTGACCAGGCTACGCTATCGCTACTGGCCGGACCATCTCCTCGGCGAGATCCTGTCCAAACGATGGACCGAGACCGCCATTCCGGTGATCCTGCTCCTGATCGTCGGCTTCGCGCTCAGCCGCTCACTCGAGCACTTCCTGTCGCCGGCGAGCCTCGCCGACACCGCGCGGCAGGCCGGCGAGATCGGCTTCATCGGCCTCGGCATGGCGCTGGTCGTCATCGTCGGCGGCATCGACCTCTCGGTCGGATCGATCTTCGCGCTGTCGGATTTCTGCGCGCTCTACCTGCTCGACGTCCTCAATTGGCCCGTCCCGGCCGTGGTGGTCGTCACCATGATCGTCGGTGGGCTGCTTGGCGCCGTGAACGGCGTGCTGATCGGGTATCTCAGGCTCCGCGCCTTCATCACCACGCTGATCACGCTGATCATCTACCGCTCCGCCTACGATCTCCTGATCCAGCGCTATTCCAACGCCATCGCCTCGGCCTTCCCCGACATTCCGTCGTGGGACTTCATCGGCGGCGGCACCGTGCTCGGCATCCCCAGCGTCGCGCTGGTCTATATCGTGATCGCGATCTTCGGTCATATCTTCCTGACGCGGTTGCGACCCGGCTGGCACATCACCGCAATCGGCGGATCGCGGCGCTCGGCCTACAATTCCGGCATTCCCGTCCGCCGCACTATCGCGCTCTGCTATGTCGCGAGCGGCGTGCTGACCAGCATCGGCGCGCTGTTCTTTGCGGCGCGGCTCGGCACGGTCGGCGGCGACATCGGCGTCGGCCTCGAGGTGATCGTGCTGACCGCAACGGTGCTCGGCGGCATCACGCTCGGCGGCGGCAAGGGCTCGGTGGTCAAGTCCATGGTCGGCGTGCTGATCGTCCTCCTCGTCACCAACGGGCTGACCGCCATGAACGCGCGCGGCGGGGTCAACCGCATGGCGCTGGCCTCGATCCTGCTGGTGGCCGCGATGGTCGACATCCGCTGGCAGAAGAACCGCACCCGCATCATCAGCAAGGTCTACGTCGCCCCGACCTATCATGCGCTGCCGCCACCGCCACCGACCGAGATCGGCAAGGGCGGGCCGTTCGAGCAGAACGACAGGCTGCGCGACGTCTCGCTGATCGGACTCGGCCGGATCGAGGCGCCCGAGGACGTCATTCTCGATCGCAACGACGTGCTCTACGCCGGATCGCGGCACGGCGACATCATCCGCTTCTTTCCGCCCGATTACGAGCGGATGGAGGTGTTCGCGCATATCGGCGGCCAGCCGCTCGGCATGGCGTTTGACAAAGAGGACAATCTCTATGTCTGCATCGGCGGCATGGGGCTCTATCGCATCAAGCCCGACGGCACCGTGGAGAAGGCCACGGACGAGACCAACCGCAGCATCTATTCCGTGAACGACGACAGCCGCCTGCGGCTTGCCGACGATCTCGACATCACCGACGACGGGCTGATCTTCTTCTCCGAGGCGACCGTTCGCTACGAGATGGACGAGTGGCCGGTCGACGGGCTGGAGGCGCGCGGCAACGGCCGCATCATCTGCTACGACACCAAGACCGGCACGACCCATACCGCGCTTCGCGGCCTCAAATTCCCGAACGGCGTCGCGGTCGCGAGCGACGGGCAATCCATCCTGTTCGCCGAGACGTTCGGCTGCTCGATCAAGCGCTACTGGTTCGCAGGTCCCAAGAAGGGCGCCGTCGAGATCGTCATGGACAATCTGCCCGGCTACCCCGACAACATCAACCTTGCCTCGGACGGCAACTACTGGCTGGCCCTGGTCGGCATGCGCAGCCCGTCGCTCGATCTCGCCTGGAAGATGCCGGGCTTCCGCCGGCGCATGGCCAAGCGGGTGCCGGTCGACGAGTGGCTGTTCCCGAACATCAACACCGGCTGTGTCGTCAAGTTCAACGAGCAGGGCAAGATCCTGGAATCGTTCTGGGACCTCAAGGGCCTCAATCATCCCATGATCACGTCGATGCGCGAGCATCGCGGCTATCTCTATCTCGGCGGCATCGCCAACAACCGGATCGGCCGCTTCAAGCTCGACAATGCCGATCCGAACTTCGTGCAGTACGACAAGCGCTGGGGGAAGTCGCCGTGATCGCCACTATCAGCGAATTCGCCAACCGCTTTCTCGGCCGCGGCGAGGCGGCCATCACCGTTCCGTCGTTCGACGGGGCGTTGAAGCCCAACCAGGCGCTCGAACAGGCGGATATTCTCTTCGAATGCGAAGCGCCGGAAGACGTTGCCACGGACGGCACGTCGCTGCTCATTGCCGACGGCGTGCGGCTGATACGCCTTTCCGGAAACTCGGCAACGACGGTTCGTACCTTCGAGCGACCGATCTCCGCGCTGGCGTGCTTGCCTCATGGAGGCTTGGCTGTCGCGCTCGGCGGCACGGAGGTCCGGCTCTACGACAACACCGCGGCCGAGACGCCCGCGACCGCATTTTCGCAAGGGCTGCACGCCGTCAATGCGCTGGCGCCCGCCGCCGACGGCACGTTGATCGCAACCGACGGATCGTCGTTGCGCGGTGTCGACGATTGGGCACGCGATCTGATGGAGCTCGGCAGGAACGGCCGGGTGCTGCGGCTGGATCCGAAGACCGGCGCGGTCACGCAGCTCGCCGGCGGATTGGGCTACGCTTTCGGCACTGTGGCGAGCGACGGCGATCTGCTCGTCAGCGAAAGCTGGCGGCATCGCGTGATCTCGATCGCGCCGGACGGAAGCCGCAAGGACCTGCTGCGCCACCTGCCCGTCTATCCGTCCCGGCTTTCGCCGGCGCGCGGCGGCGGCTTCTGGCTCACCGCATTCGCCGCGCGCACCCAGCTCGTCGAGTTCGTGCTGCGCGAGCCGGCCTATCGCCGCCGCATGATCGCGGAGATCGCCCCGGAATTCTGGGTCGCGCCGCGGCTGCGGTCCGGCGATTCCTTCAAGGAGCCGCTGCAGGGCGCGCACATCAAGACCATGGGGGTGATGAAGCCCTGGGCGCCGCCGCGGTCCTACGGTCTCGTCATCCGCCTCGGGGCGGACGGCCTGCCGCGCACCTCGCTCCATAGCCGGGCCGATGGCGTCAACCACGGGATCGCGGCCGCGGTCGAATTCGGAGGCGACCTCGTGATGATCGCCAAGGGGCCCGGACGCATCATCAAGCTGCCGCTGGCCTCCCTCGGCGAGGAGGTCCGCGCATGAACGACCTGGTCCTGTCGCTATCGAAGGCGACCAAGCTTTACGCCGGCGTGCCCGCCATCGACGGTGTCGACTTCGAGCTGCGGCGCGGCGAGATCCACGCCCTGGTCGGAGAAAACGGCGCGGGAAAATCGACGCTGACGAAAGTAATGGCCGGCGTCGTGACCCTGACCTCCGGCGGCATGACGGTCGACGGCGTCGAAGTCACTCCGAAGACTCCGCTGGAGGCGCGCAACCTCGGCATCGCCATGGTGTTCCAGGAGAACAGCCTGGTGCCGACGATGACGGTGGCGCAGAACCTGTTCCTCGGCCAGGAGAAGTTCTACAATCGCCTGCGCGGCATCTACATCGCGGCCCAGCAATTCCTGCAATCGCTCAACTTCGACGTGACGCCGACCGCGACGGTCGGCGGGTTAGGGGCGGCCAAGAAGCAGATGGTCGAGATCGCTCGCGCCGTCCTGCACAAGGCGAAGGTGATCATCTTCGACGAGCCGACGGCGACGCTGACGCCGGAGGAGAAGAAATACTTCTTCGATCTGGTCAAGGACCTGAAGCGGCGCGGGGTCTCCATCATCTTCATCTCGCATGCGCTCGAAGAGGCGCTGTTGCTTGCCGACCGCATCACGGTGCTGCGCGACGGCAGGCATGTCGTGACCGACGACGCCTCCCGCTTCGACCGGGCGCGCATCGTCCAGGCGATGGTGGGGCGGGATCTCTCCAACACGCTCTACGGCGCGCGCAAGACGCAGGTCCGCCCCTCGGGCAAGCGGGTGCTGACGGTGCAGAACCTCAAGATGGCGCCGATGGTGAAGAACAACTCGCTGTCGGTGTTCGCGGGCCAAATCACCGGCGTCTTCGGCCTCGTCGGCGCCGGGCGCACCGAGACGTTCAAGATCGTCGCGGGCGTCATGAAGCGCGACTTCTTCCATGGCGGTGAGGTGATCCTCGAGGACAAGCCCGTCCGCTACCGCGTCCCCGCGCCGGCGGTGCAGGCAGGCATTGCCTACGTGACCGAGGATCGCAAGGTCGAGGGGTTCTTCGAGACAGCATCCATCGCGCGGAACATCTATCTCGGCTTGCTCGCCAAGTTTCCCAGGGGACGCGCCTGGCTGTCGCGGCGCGAAAGCACGGCGGCCGGAAAGTCCTGGATCGAGCGCCTCAAGGTGCGCGCCATCGGCGACGAGGCCAAGGTCGTCGAATTGTCCGGCGGCAACCAGCAGAAGGTCGTGATCGCGAAATCGCTGATCCAGGATCCGGAGCTCATCATATTCGACGAGCCGACGCGGGGCGTCGATGTCGGCGCCATCGTCGAGATCCACGAGCTGATCAATTCGCTGGCCGACAAGGGCAAGGCGGTGGTCGTGATCTCCTCCTACCTGCCCGAGATCATGGCGCTGTCGGACCGCATCCTGGTGTGCCGGCAAGGCAAGGTCGTCGAGGAGTTTTCCGCGCTGGAGGCGACGGAGGAAGCCATCATGTACGCGGCGATCCACTGACCGCTCTGCGATCAGGGCGTCGCAGCGCAATCGGCGCGGACGGATCAGGCGGAACGCGGCCTGGAGCCGGGCTGCCCGCTCGGCTCATTCAGCAGCTTGCCCGTGGTGCTGTTGACGAAGTGCAGCGACATGCAGGCCGGGCACCTCACGGGCACATAACTGTCCGCCGGCTCGGAACGCTCGGGCCGCTCGTCATCGGTCCGATGCTGGACGTTCATGCCGGTGCGCGGGCACCTGAAGAGGATCTGGCGCTGCATGCTGCTTTCATGCGCCCTAATCTGAGCCGGCGAAATTGCGGACGATCCCTTACGGGCCTTCCCTATGGTTTGCGATGGGTCAATGCAAATGGCCTGCCGCGCCCTATCCTCTGTCCAGCATCGGGCGCGCTGTCGATCCGGTGCCGAACGAAGCGGAGCCCGGACTCCTAGGCACTCCGGGCACCGCTTCGGAAGACAGGGTGCAAGCGACCGCGATCAGGGAGCCGGCTTTGGAGAGCGGCTTCGCCGGCGGGTTCGATGGAACGAAGGCCGGTACCGCGGGTTGGATGGCCCAGCCCTGGATAGACCATGCAATCGGCCTCGGTGCCCCCTTGGAAAACCTCCTCGGAAACCGAGGCTGATTGATTTCGCCCGGCCGGCCGACACGAATGCCCGCCGCCGGCGACAGGCCACCATCGGGACCGCCTCGACCAGGAGAGCAGCCATGATGTCCGCCAACCTCGACGATCTCTCTGCGGCTGTGCGTTACGCGCTCGAGACGACGCGCGCGACCACGGTCTGCCCGTTCCACGATGAGGTGATCATCCGCGTGGGCGACGACGCCGCCGAGAGCCATGCGTACGAACGCGCCAAGCGCATCCTCAGGAGCGATGGGACGCCCTTCGAGGCAAACGCCCTCAGGGAAGAGATCGGCCACCAGCTCGCCAGCGCCGCGGACGGCCGCTGCCCGAAATGCGACTGCACTCGTCCGGCCGGCTAATGGCTGCAGAGTGCGCGGGCGTTCACCTCTACCGCTTGCGGGAGAGGTCGGCGCGAAGCACCGGGAGAGGGTTTTCTCCTCTTGGGGATTATCCCGTTGCGGAAGAAGCCCTCTCCCCGACCTTCTCCCGCAAGCGGGAGAGGGGTGCACCTCCGGTTGCAGCAATCAAACGTGATCTCATCACACGCTGGGCCTTGGCCCAACTCAATCATTGCCTAAAGGCGCATGCAGCTGCGGTCAGGATGCCGCTCGCCTGGAAGCATTCTTGCTTTGTCTGGAGCGCGCAAGGCTCCCAGGCCGCCCGATCAAATATCCCTGCATCTCGTCGCAGCCTTCCTGTACCAGGACCGACATCTGTGTTTCGGTTTCGATGCCTTCCGCAAGCACCGGCACCCCGAGCCCGTGGGCGAGGCCGATCACGGCCCGTACGATGGCCAGCGACCGCTCGCTCTGGCCGAGCAAGGCGACAAAGGATCGATCGATCTTGATGCGGTCCAGAGGAAACGCTTCGAGGTATGACAACGATGAATATCCGGTTCCGAAATCGTCGAGCGCGATCAGGATGCCGAGCGCCTTGAGCGACTGCATCGTCCGCTTGGCGCGCGACATATCCTCGATCAGGACGCCTTCGGTGATTTCGAGCTCGAGACGCGCGGCCGCAAGCCCGCTGTCCCGGAGCGCCCGACGGACCTGCCCGTCGAGATTTTCCCGGCGAAACTGCGCCGCCGAGACGTTGACGGCCACCCGCAGCGGCTGATCCCATGACGCCGCTTCCCTGCACGCCTCCATCAGGACCCAGTCGTCGATCTCTGCGATGGAACCGCTTTGCTCCGCGATCGGGATGAATTCTCCCGGAGGGATGATACCGCGCACCGGATGCCGCCAGCGCACGAGCGCCTCATAGGCCATGAGCGTGCCGTCGCGATGCTGCTGCGGCTGATACTCCAGATAGAGCTCGCCTCGTTCGACGGCGTTGCGCAAATCGTGCTCCAGCGCGCGGCGGTCCCGCAGCTGCTGATCCATCGCGCTGGTGAACAGGCGGATGGCTCCCCTGCCCTCGTGCTTGGCGCGATAGAGCGCAGCATCCGCATTCGCCAGCAGTGAAACGGAATTATCGGCGTCTCTCGGATACAGCGCGGCGCCGACGCAGAGATCGATCTTCAGCGCATGGCCGTCAACCTCGATCGGCTGCTCGAATTGGGCCCGCATCCTGGTGGCGAGCAGCTCTGCGGTTGCTGGCAGCGGCGACTGATCGGTGATGCCGATGAATTCGTCGCCGCCGACGCGCGCCACATAGCATCCCTGCGCGGCTTCCTGCAGGCGCCGCGAGGCCTCGCACAGCACGGCGTCGCCGACGGCATGGCCGAAACGGTCGTTGATCTCCTTGAAGTGATCGAGATCGATGCAGAGCACGGCAAAGGCGCTGTCGGTAATCTCCGCTCTTTCGATCGCGGCGCCGAGATACTCGTCCAGGGCGGCCCTGTTCGGCAGTTCCGTCAGCGCATCGTGACAGGCGAGATAGCTCACCCTCTGCTGCGCCCGATTGCGCTCCGTCACATCGAAGGCGACGCAGACATGGGCGGACTGCCCGTCATAGACCAGCGGCCGGGATTCGATCACGACCTCGATCGCCTCGCCGTCAGCGGTCCTGTGCAATTCGCAGTCGCGTTCGGCTCCTGCCTGCTGCTCACCATGCGCGAGCTGATGCTCGGACATGGCGAGGAGATCCTGGCGGACATAGCCGTAATGCCGGCACATCGCGCCATTCACGGCGATGAGCTGACGCGTCTTCGCATCGACAACCCACATCGGAAGCGGGTTCTCTTCGAAGAGCAGGCGGAAAGAGGCCTCCGCTTCCGCTAGCGCCCTCTCGGTTCGATGGCGCTCCGTGATGTCCTCGTGGGTCGCAACCCAACCCTTCCCCTCCATCGGGCGATGCCGGATCCGCACGATCCGCCCGTTGGTCAATTCCACATTCGTATCCGAGTTCTCGGCGGTCACCGAAGCGCTATTGCGCCAGTCCAGATAATCCTGCTTGGACATCTTCGGGGCGCTGCCGACCGAATAGCGGAGATCGACGATCTCGTTCAGCTTCATGCCCGGCCGGACCAGTTTCGGGTCGAGATCGTAGACCTCGAGGTACTGCCGGTTGCAGACGATCAGGCGCTGATCGGTGTCGAAGAAGCAGAGACCGTGGGACATGTTATTGAGCGCCCTGTCGAAGCGCTCCGCGAATGCGGTCGCGGTCTGCTCTGCGGCCCGCGCGCGATCACCTTCCTCGGACAGCCGTCCGTGGGTCTCGACCAGCTTCACGAAAGAACGAAAATTAGTGTTGATCATCCGGGCGAGCAGGGCAAGCAACGCCAGCAGATTGATCCCGACCGAGATCATCATGCCGTCACCGGAGAGCAGTAGGAGCGTGGCGATCGGTGCACCGGCAATCAGCATCGTCAGCAGGGACGCCGGCGGGAAGCTGCCGAGGCAATAGGCCGTTCCGACGCATCCCATGAAGATGAGAAGGGCAACCGGAGCGCGCAGGCCGGGATCCACGGCCATGAACAGCGCGAGAATCCAGATCACGAAGCTGGAGCAGATCACCACGGTGGCGAGACGAGCCCTTGCAAGCTCGCGATAGGCTTCCTCGGCGGTGAAATCGGCCTTCTTCAACCGGAGCCATTGGGCCAGCCGGAACGAACAAATGGCAAGGAGAGCGGCCGGCAAGGCAAATCTCAGCCATGCCGAGACCGTGTCCGGGAGGACCAAGCCTACGCTGATGCTGTCGACGAGGAGCACGGCGTAGAGCACCGGCACCTGCTCGCGAAGCACCCGGAACTGCTCGACGAGCAGCGCGCGGCCGAGCGGATCGGTCGTGTCGCCCACGGAGAAAGAATCACGAAGCCGCGCGAAGAAGCCCATCAATGCCGTCCCAACCACTCCGAAGGCTAGGGCAGAGAGGCGAAGGACCCGTAAAGGCGTGTGGTGTCTCCGACCTTAACGCGGCTAGCGCGAATAGGAAGAAGCCAATCCCGTCAACGAGTTCCGCGCTCCGCAACCCGCCATCGCGGAGGTTGAGGCGGTTCCAGCCGCGCTCAATCTTCAACCCGGTACAGCCGCCACCGCTCCGGCACGCCCTTGAGCTGGTGCATGCCGTGATCCCTGAAGCGGATCTCGGACTGCGCCACCAGGTCCCTGACCGCGCTCGAGACGAGAACTTCGCCGGCACGCGCCTTGGCGGCGACGCGCGTGCCGATGTGAAAGGCGAGACCGACCATCTCGCCCCCGCTCACACTATATTCGCCCGCATGCAGCCCGACCCTGATGTCGAGCCCCAGCGTGCGCACGGCCTTTTGAATCGCGGTCGCGCAGCGGATGCCGGAAGCCGGCGCCTTGAAGGTCGCCAGTACGCCGTCGCCGGTGGTCACCACTTCCTTGCCGCGCGTGCTTTTCAGCTCCTTGCGCACGGCGGCGTAATAGTGGCCCATGACCTTGGTCCAGCGCGCATCGCCGAGCTTCGCGGCCTTTGCGGTGGAGCCGACGATATCGACGATCAGGATGGTGGCGAGTGCTTGCTTGAGCTCGGCACTGCGCTCGCCGGATCGACGCCGCAGCTCGATCGGTCCGATCAACGGCTCATAGCGGTGGCTGCGGCGCCGCGCGATCGCGGCCTTCGTGTAGTCCTGGGCACGCAGCACCGTGCCGCAGCGAACCGTCTTCTCCTGCGGCAGACGCGTCCAGTAGACCGTTCGTCCATCGCCAGCGCCCTGGACCTCCACGGCGCCCCACTTCAGGAAAACCGCCGAACCAACCCGCCGGACGCACCACGCCTTCGACGTGTACCCCGATACGTTCGACTGATGGACTCCGATGCGAAGAAATTTGGGCATGTACGTGCAGCTGATCGTAGGACCGTGGGCTGGTCGAGGTGAAGCGTAGTTGCACATTCCCGCGTTGGCAACAGGCGAACTGCCGTGCGCGCTCACCGAGCAATGGCTCGCAGTCGACTTGGATCTCGTCGATCATCCCCTCCGCGTCGGCGCAATCGTCAGACGGATTCCGATCGCGGTCAGTGCCACCCCCGCGACGAGAGAAGCATTGATCGGCTCCTTCAGCACCCACGCGGAAATCAGCAGGCCCACGCTGGGTGTCGCCAACAGCGCCATCGACATGGTGCTTGCGGCAAAGCGACGGCCGGCCTCGACCACGGCCCAATAGGCGAACGCGGTTGCGATCGGTGCTACATAGAGGAGCGTGGCCGCGCCAAGCGGCGATATTGTTGGCGGGGCTCCCTCGACAGAGATCGCGATGGGAAGGAGCAGGATTGCCGCGATGAGCATTTGCCAAGGGGCGAGGCTCAACGCCGAAGAGGTGAAGCGATGCCCCCGTACTGTCACGATGGTGATGGCCCAAGCCGTTGCGGCGCCCATCAGCATCGCGTAGGCCAGGGTTTGCCTGCCGACGACGGCAAAGGATGGCGAGGCGATAACGGCAGTTCCTGCACATCCGACCAACACGCCCGCCACCGCCTTCGGCCCCAGATCTTCACCCAGCCGCCAGGCCGCAAGCGGCGCGACCACGATAGGTGTGGCAAAGGCCAGCACGGACGCGCGCCCCGGCGGCAAGATCGTCAGGGCGAGACCGGTGAGCGCCGAATACGCCGCCATTTGAAGCGCGCCCGAAATGACGACGAAGGGGAAATCAGCGGGCGGCGGCAACGCAAGCTCACCCCGCGCAACCAGCACTGCGAACAGGATGAGCGCCGCGACCGCATAACGCAGAAAGCCATACCAGATCGGCGGAATCTGTCCGACACCAATCTTGATGACCGGCCAACTGACGGCCCAAATCAACACCAGGGACAGCAGCAGCAGCCAGTCGCGCGGCTTCGGGGCGACGGCTCGGATTGCTGCAGCGGTCGACGATCTAGAATCTTTCACTGAACGGCCGCAGATCGAGCTCATGGGTCCACGCGCTGCGGGCCTGCCGGTGCAACTGATAATAGCTCTGTGCGATCGCCGCAGGCTGAAGCAGGGTCTCCGAGGAATCGTCCTCCCGCGCGATCATGCCGTCGAGGACGACGTGCGCCACATGAATGCTCTCTGAGCCCAGCTCGCGAGCCATCGCTTGTGCCAGCCCGCGCAGGGCGAATTTCGGAGAGGCAAACGCCGCAAATCCGGCGCCGCCGCGGACCGATCCGGTTGCACCGGAGAAAATGATCGTTCCGCCTCCGCTCTCCAACATGGACGTCGCCGCGGCGCGCCCGACCAAGAACCCGGCAAAGCAACCCGTGCGCCACGCCTGCTCGAACAAATCCGCGGAAATGTCGAGGATTCCTCCCCGATCCCATATGCCGACGTTGAACACGACCAGGGATGGCGGTCCAAGTTCGCCCCGCACGCGTTCGAACACCTCTTTGACCTGCTTAGCGTCCGTGGCATCGCAAGAGTAACGGCGAACCAGATCGCGTTGGGGCTCGCCCGCACCGCCACTGCGCGAGACCGCAGCCACGCGCATGCCCTCATCCGCAAAGCGCGCAACGAGCGCGTTGCCCAATCCGGCACCCGCGCCAACAACAATGGCGATCTCATTCGAGCTCATGTCCGGGTCTCCTGGTTTCAGTTGACGTCACGCCTTGGATTTCACGTAACGGACGACGCCGATGACGTCCTCGGCGACGAGCCGTCCGATCGCGCCGCTGGAATAGACGGCGGTGATCACCCTCCCGTTTGGGTCGAGAACAAAGCCGGTGGATTGCAGATAGCGCGGGCTTTCGTTGACATAGGCGCCGGTCACCGCAGCGATCCTATCGGCATCGACGCGATAGCCGACCGCAAAGTTCAGCCGATGCTTCTCCACTAGCGTCGCTGCGTCGATCTTGTCGTCGACGGACATGGCAACGACCTTGATTGCGAGCTCATCGAGCTTCTCCTTCGCGCGCGCAAAGGCCGAAAGCTGCGCATTGCAATACGGGCACCACGACCCGCGATATATCAGGACCACGCCGTGGTGGCCTGCCAAGTGGGGCGCGACCGAAACGGTGCCGTCGGCGACCGTATCGAACGTCAGAGCCGGAAAGGCATCGCCATTGTTGAGACGGGACATTCTTGTCTTCTCGAAAAAGTGGACTATTTAGTCCAAATACTTGCCAGCGCATTTGCTGTCAAGTACGGTGAAAGCCATGAACGAAAACGTGACTACAATGCCCAAGACGGCACGGGGCGCGGCAACACGCGCGCGCATCGTCGATGCGGCAACGGCGCTCGTGCGCGCCCGAGGCGCCGCAAACACGACGATCGATGCAGTGATCGAAGCCAGCAAGGCCAGCAAATCGCAGGTCTATCACTACTTCGCCGACAAGGATGAGCTCGTGCTGGCGGTGATCCAGCGGCAGGCTGAGTGCGTGCTGGGAACTCACGAGGGCCTGTTGCGAAAGCTCAATTCCCTCACCGGGCTTCGCCGCTGGCGCGACGCGGTGGTCGAGCTGACGGATCAGACCAATTGCGCAGGCGGCTGCCCGCTCGGCTCGTTGGCGGCAGAACTCTCGGAGACGCCGCGCACGCGCGCAGCGCTGGCGGAGAGCTTTGCGCGCTGGGCTGGCTATTTCGAAGCGGCATTCGCGAGAATGCAGACGCGGGCCGGGAAGAAGCCCACCAACGATCTGAAGGCGCTTTCAGAGGCTATGCTCGCCAGCCTGCAAGGAGGACTGCTGCTCGCACAAACCTTGCGCTCGACAAGGCCTCTGGAGTTGGCGCTGGATATGGCGATCGAGCATGTCGCCGCGCGGCTCGAGCTTTAGCCGGGCTGCCCGCCTCAGCCGTGATACGCAAACAGCTCGATCGGATCGCTGAAGCCGCGCACCTCGTGCTTGCCGACGTGCTCCAGCTCGAACTTCGGCTGCACCAGCTCCGCAAAGTCGCGCGACAGCAGCACCGTTCGTCCCAGCTGCTTGGTGAGGGCTTCGAGCCGAGAGGCCATGTTGACGGCGGGGCCGATCACGGTGAAGTCGAGCCGGCTGGTCGATCCGATATTGCCGTACATGACGTCGCCGACATGGACGCCGATGCCGTAGTTCAGCGGCGCGCGGCTCGTCGCGTTGTTTCGCTCGTTCAGGGCCACCATGGCCTGACGGGCCTCGGTGACGGCATGGAGCAGGTTTGTGCAGGCGTTGGGCTCTTGAAGCGGGAAGATGGCGAGCAGTCCGTCGCCGATGAATTTCAGGATCTCGCCGCCGTGCCGCGCGATCGGCTCCGACATCGCGTCGAAATAATCGTTGAGCAGATCGATGACATCGTCGCGCGGCCAGTTGTCTGAAATCTTGGTGAAATCTCTGAGGTCGCAGATCATGATCGCTGCGCGCACCGTCGTGCCGGTGCCGCGCCGGGTGGCGCCGGCCAGGATGAGCTCGCCGGCATGGGAGCCGACATAGGTCTCCAACAGGGTACGCGCCAGACGGTTCTTGATGCGGATTTCGCTGACCAGCGAAAGCACCGGCAAGAGCTTCTTGAGGGCGGCGATATGCGCGTGATCGAAGCCGCCGGGCCGGTCGGTCGCGAAAGTGATGAGATGCCGCTTGCCGAGCGTATGGTAGAGCGGCCATGCCACATAGTCGGTCAGGCCCCTTTCGCGCATCTCGTCGTAAAGCGCATGCTTGCGGCCGAGCGCGGGGTCACGTTCGAGATTCTCCCGCACCTCGGTCGCGCCGTCCTGCATTTCGTTGGCGGGGCTGCCGATGTATTCGGACCGCTCGCGCACGTCATAGTCGACCCGCGCGATCTCCGCCTCGCGCATGCCGTCGGACCACATGAAGCGGGCGCCAAGCCATTGCGGATGGTGGATCAGGACATGAAGCGTCGACCGCTTCAGCGGAATGCCCACCTGCTGGAGCCGGATGCACATTTGCGCGAAAATGTTGTCGATGAAGCGCTCGTCGCGCGTGCCGTTGGTCAGCCAGTCGACGACGCCGTCGGACAGCGTGGGAGCATTGTTGGTCGGCACGTTCATATCGTGCCCCTTAAGCTGTGGCCTGCATCGCAGCACATATCGCGCTCCAGTTGCGCGCCGTCAACCTGGCCAATTGCCCGGATTGTGCGCAGGGAGCGATCGCGCTAGCCGACCGGCCGGATCGAGCCCAGCACCGCCAGCCCCGACATCAGCGCGAGCTGCGAGGCCGCGGCGAGTTCCACCTTCAGCGTGTCCGCGTGCGAAAGCAAAAATTCTTCGCCGTCGAGGCGGATGCGGCAATCGCCGCGCGCGGCGTAAACCAGATGTGTGCCGGCGGCAAGCAGCCGCGTGCCGGGCTCGCGAAGCGCAACAAGATCGATCTCCGCCGCACCGCGCCGGGCCATCAGGTTCACAACCTCGACCGGACCTTCTTCGAGCGCGGTCACGATCTCCATCTCGCCGGTGAAGCGCACCGTCGTAAAAGGTTCACGCTCGTCGAACTCCTGCGTGGGCGCCTTCAGCACCAGCCCGCGACCGCCGACGACCATCTGCAAGCGATCGATGCCCGGCATGTGAGAGAACGGGCCGGGTGCCACGATCGGCGTGGACGCAAAGCGCCAGAGCAGGCTGTCCCAATTCTTCTGCGGAGCGTCTTTGCGATAGGCATCCGCAATGTCGGTGAAGATGCCGCCGCCGTTCTTCCAGGGCGCGCGCGTGTAGTCTTCGGATCTAAGCAGTGTTGCCTTCATGGAGATCCTCGATGCGTTGAGGGTGCAGGGGAGTGCGTTCGCGCGCATCCAAGAGCGGCTCGGCCTCCTTGCGCACCAAGTCCAGATGCGTGAATAGCGAGACGTGGCGGCCGTCGGGGATCGCCAGCAGCTTCGCCTGCGGGACTGCCCGGCAGACATTCTCGGCATGCGAGAACGGCACGACATTGTCGGCGCGTCCGTGCACGACAAGAACAGGCGCCGAGATCGATCCCGCGGGCAGCTGTTCCAGCGCGGCAAACTGCGCGATGTCGTTGATAGTTCCCGGAAGCCGGGCGGACAGATGTGCGAACACACTCGCTTGCAAGGTGCGCAACAGCGGACCGGCCTTCGGATGGCGCAAGGTCCGTTCGCGCATGGCGACATCGGGAATCGCGCGGCGGGCACCGGCTTGCGGATTCCGTTCAGCCTGCCACTTCAGGATGCGAGGCAATCCGGGAAGACGTGCTAGGTGGCGCATCAGGCGCAGGCGCGCTTTGATCTCCGGCGGCGTTTGCAATTGTCCCGTGCAGGCCGAGACCAGCACGAGCGAGTGGCAGCGCGAAGGGTGCCGTGCGGCGAATTGCAGTGCCGAGGGACCGCCGGCGGAGACCGCAACGACCGCCGCACTCGCAATCCCGAGCGCGTCGAGCAGCGCTCCATAGACATCGGCCTGTTCGTCGGGTGACGTGCCAAGCGCGAGGCGCGAGCCGAGATAGCCCGGGCGGGACACGGCCACCACCTGCTTGTCTCTGAGCGTCCTGGCGAGGGCGCGCGCCAGCAGCCACGACTGGTCGTGGCCGCCCATGCCGCCATGGATGGCCAGGATGGCGGGCCCCTCACCTGCGATCGCGCATTGGGCTGTCCCGCGAGAGGTCTGCACCGAAACCGGGGCAGGCCCGGCGAGCGGCAAGTCGTCCGGATTTGCGATCATGCCGCAGCTTCCGGTCGTCCGGCTGCGCTGGTCTTGAGCTGGCGCAGAAGCGCGGCCGCCTCCATCGGCGGCCGACGCTCGATCCTGCGATAGGCTCGCCCATCGGCCGTGCGTGAGACGAGGCCGTGATCGCATAGTGCGCGGCGAAGCAAGGCATCGTCGGCGAAAGCGTGTCGACTGTTCAACAGCCTCTTGACTTCCGCCTCGGCCAGACTGCACCGCGGCGGGAAGCCGGACCACAACACCCAGAGGCTCAGCTGCTGCAAATTGTGGCGGGCCGGCCAACGCAGCAGCCTGCCGTGGTCGTCGAAATGGCGCGCCGCGCGTTGCACGCGTTTCAAATCGACCGCATCGTCTTGGGCCGCGGGACTGCTGCGGTCATCCGCGGGCTTGCCGACCGCACCTGCCCGGAAGTGCTGGTAGTTCTTGTGTCCAGTCGCGCGCGCAAGAATGTTGAGCAGCTCGACGTGCCCGGGTGGCGACGTCCGCTGCAGAAGCTGGGCGCGCACGGATTTCGCGAGCGCGGAGATGTCGCTCGCAACAAAAGCAATGGGAGTTCTGGCCATGACCAATCCTCGATGTGCCGATCCGGATAGGATTGTCGGAGGTCACCGGCTTACGACGCGGCACGAGGTTTGGTGTCGGTACGAATGAGCCTTGCAGGTTTAGCTTCCCTCGCGGGACGGTGACGCCTGGGTGAACTGCAGACCCACCCAATCCTTACTATAGACGCCCGGCGGGCTCAAGAGCCTGATGTGAGATGCGCGGACGGCGCGATCGGAGCGCCGCCTGTCGCGGATTCTGACGCCGCTATTTCGACGTCAGGGCCGCCACCGCCCGCCAGGCGGCGCCGGGCGCGGCCGATGCGAGCTGCCGGCAGCGGTCGCGCATCAGTTCGGCGGGACGATCGTGGCCGCGCCGCTTCAACACCGTCTCGAAATCGGCGAGCGCGTCGGCAAAGTGCCGCGCGCGATAGCAGGCGAGGCCGCGCTCGTAATCCGCGATCCAGCCGATCGCCTCGCCGCCGATGGCGCCCTCGTTCACCATCCCGATCAGTTCGTGGACGGAAAGTCCCTCCTCCCGTCCGTAGACCGCGATGCTGTCGACCTCGCGCGTGATGACGGCGCCGCGCGCCAGACGCTCGGTGGTCTCGCCGATCAGGATCTGCGTACCATAGGATTTGTTGGCGCCTTCGAGCCGGCTGGCGACGTTCACGGCATCGCCGATCACGGTGTAGTTCAGCCGCAGCTCCGAGCCGATATTGCCGACCAGCATGCGGCCCGAATTGATGCCGATCCGGATCTGGAGCGGCTGGCCGAGATCGTCGACGAGGCCCGACTCTTCCACCGCCTTGCGACAGGCGAGCGCCGCGCGGCAGCATCGCGCGGCATGATCGTCCTGCGGCTGCGGCGCGCCCCAGAACGCCATCACGGCATCGCCGATGAACTTGTCGATGGTGCCGCCATTGGCGACGATGATCTCCGAGGTGACGTCGAGATAGCGCGACAGCAGCGGCACCACGCGATCGCCGAGCCGCTCGGACAGGCCGGTGAAGCCGGCAATGTCGATGAACATCACGCTGAGCTCCTGGACGCCGCCGCCGGGCCTCGCCTCGACACCCTGGCGCAGCAGGTCGCGGACGAGATCGGCCGGGATGAACTTGCGGAAGGCGGACAGGCCGGACGCCATCTCGGCGATCGCACCGGACAGGCTCGCGATCTCCTTGAGCCGTGAGGGATGGCGGCGGACCTGCTCCAGCGCGAAGGCTTCGACATGGCGAAGCTCACCGACGACGCGCGACAGCGGCGCAGCAATGACCGAGCGCGCCAGCATCGCCGAGGCCAGCGCCGCGAGCACGGCGCCGATGGCAAGGCCCAGGATCAGGCGGTGCAACGTCGTCTCGACCGGCCCGAGAAATTCGGCCTCCGGAATCACGGTGGCGAGCGACCAGCCGGGAAACGGCAGCGGCGTCAGCGCAACCTCGTAGGCCGCGCCGGCCGTCGTGAGCCGGCTTCGCCACGCCTCCTTGCGGCCGGCCTCCCCCGCCTTGTCGAGCGCCAGCCGCGCGAGCGGCAGCAGCGTGGTATCGCCGCGCGCCGGATGGAGCTCGTCTGCGTCCTTGTCCGGCGCCGCGACGAGCTCGCCGCTGCCATCAACGATGAAGGCAGTCCCGGTGCGCCCGACCTCGAGCTGCGACAGGAAGCGCGCGAGCCTTGTGTATTCGATGATGACGGCCAGAACGCCTTGCCGCTCCTGATAGACGTCGATCGGGCCGGCAAAGGCGATCGACGGCCGCTCGCCGGTCGCGTGGTCCATCACCCTGAACCATTGCGGATCGTCCGCGTTGAGCCCGGCCTTGAACCAGGCTTGATCGGCGACGTGGAAGCCGGTCGGCTCGAAGCGGCGATTGGCGAACTCGATGTCGCCAGGCACCACGTCATATTCATCGACACGGCGCTGGCCTCGATGGTCCGTCAGCGAAATCTCCATCATCTCGAGGCGGCGATCGCCGAGCTTGTGGGCGGCGAAGAAGGAGCCGTCGGGCCAGCCGAAAGCGACCCAGGAGATCGTCGCTTGCGACTGCAATTGCGAGAGAAACACGAACTCCCGCTTGTCGGCCTCGCGGGTGTCGAGCACGTTCTGCAGGAACAGCGTGCGGATCGCGGTGTGCGCGGCGCGCGCCTCGTCGACGATGGCCGAGACCTCCTTGCGCACCGCCGCCACGATCTGCTCGTTGATGGTCGAGGCGAGCTGCCGGCTGGTCGCCTCCGCCGTACGCCACCAGAGCAGGCTGGAGAGGGCGGCCGTCAGCAGGATCGCAGCCAGGACCAGCGCGGACACCGCGAGGCGGATGCTGACCGTCAGCCTTGCGATCGCACGAAGCCGTCGTTCGGGATCAACGTTCATCGCTGTCTTCGCCTGCCGGTTCACGCGCGCCACTGACATTGCTCTACGCCGCCGGCGCTCGTCCGTTACGTCTGGCAGGAAACCGACCCGCGCCGCCAATGCCCGGTGGCTACCGTCTCGATAGAGCCTAGGCATTGGCTTTGAGCCGACGCCTGCCCGCTAATACCGGCCCAAGCGCACCGGCGGTGCGCCCGATCCAATCGGTCTCACGGCTTCGTGAGCAGCCTGCAGGTAACGCAAGCTGCGCGCGCGGCGAAGGAGACCATGCGCGCATCGCCTGCCAGGCGGCGCCCATCTCGAACAGGAGAATCTCGATGTCTGCCAAACATGCCGTCACCTCGCTGGTCCTCGCCGGCGCCGTATCGACCGCGCTCGCGACCCTCGCCGCCGCCGGCCCGCTGACCAAGGCCGAGGCGGAGGCTGCGGTCGCCGCCAAGAAGGAGAAGTGCTTCGGCGTCGCGCTGAAGGGCCAGAACGATTGCGCGGCCGGACCGGGCACGACCTGCCAGGGCACCTCGACCGTCGACTTCCAGGGCAACGCCTGGAAATTCGTGCAAGGCGGCACCTGCACCAGCATCGAGCTGCCGGGCGGCAAGAAGGGTTCGCTCAAGCCGGTCTAACGGACGGCGCGACGTCGCCAGCGAGCACGAACGGAGCAGCACGATGAGCACGGTGATCCAGCCGACCCGACCGGCAGCCACGCCGCTCCGCTTCGCGACCCCGATCGGCGGCGTTGCCGGGACGAGCTTCAAGCCCGAGCATCTGCCTGATATCCGCGAGGCCGGACCTCGGCGTGGCTTCTTCGAGGTCCATGCCGAGAACTACATGGGCGACGGCGGCCCGCCGCATCGCGCGCTGGAGGCGATCCGCCGCGACCATCCGCTGTCCCTGCATGGCGTCTGCATGTCGATCGGCGGACCGCGGCCGCTCGACAAGGCGCATCTGGCGCGCTTCCGCGGCCTGGTCGCGCGCTATCAGCCGGCGCTGGTGTCCGAGCACCTGGCCTGGTCGACCCATGAGACCAGCTTCTTCAACGATCTGCTGCCCCTACCCTATACCGAAGCGACGCTGGCTTGCGTCTGCGACCACATCGACCAGGTGCAGGAGGCGATCCGCCGTCCGCTGCTCCTGGAAAACCCGTCGACCTATGTCGCCTTCCGCGACTCGTCGATGCGCGAGACCGAGTTCATCCGGGCCATCGCCCAGCGCACCGGCTGCGGGCTGCTGCTTGATATCAACAACGTATTCGTCTCCGTCACCAATCACGGCTTTTCGGCACTCGATTATCTCGCGGATTTC
This sequence comes from Bradyrhizobium sp. UNPA324, assembly GCF_006658635.1. Taxonomy (NCBI): domain Bacteria; kingdom Pseudomonadati; phylum Pseudomonadota; class Alphaproteobacteria; order Hyphomicrobiales; family Nitrobacteraceae; genus Bradyrhizobium; species Bradyrhizobium sp. UNPA324. The sequence continues at coordinate 6,498,430 of NZ_LFJD01000004.1, read as the reverse complement.
CCGCTGTCGCACGTCCGGGAAATTCATCTTGCGGGCCATGCCGAGCAGACCGACGACGAAGGCGATCTGCTGTTGATCGACAGCCACGACGGCCCGGTCGCGGACGCCGTCTGGAAGCTTTACGAGATCGTGATCCGGCGCCGCGGCGCCGTGCCGACGCTGATCGAATGGGACAGCAAGATTCCGGACTGGCCGGTGCTGCAGGCGGAAGCCGCTGCCGCACAGGCCATCCTCGACCGTCATCAGTCCGCAGCGACTGGAGGAGAACGTCATGCGGCCTGAAGCCAGTTTGTCCTTCGCCGATTCGTTCGCGCCGGCGCTGCTAAATCCGGCACGCAGCACGCCTGAGGTCGTGACCGGCCCGAACGGCAAGGCCGCCGGCCGGCGCTACGACGTCTACCGCAACAACGTCACGGTCAGCCTGATCGACGCGCTCGCCGCAGTCTACCCGGCGGTGCAGCGCATCACCGGCGCCGAGTTCTTTCGCGCCATGGCGCGCTTCCATGTTCGCAGCAATCCACCGACCTCGCCGCTGCTGTTCCAGTATGGCCGCGAGTTTCCCGCGTTCATCGAAGCTTACGAGCATGCGCAAGAGATGCCCTGGCTCGCCGACGTCGCGCGCATCGAGCGAGCCTGGCTCGACGCCTATCACGCGAGCGACGCCGCGCCGCTGCTCCCGACTCGGCTGTCGGCGATCGCGCCGGGACGGCTCGCGGACGCCGTCTTCATCCCGCATCCGGCGATGCGGATCGTCCGCTCGCCGTTTGCCGCCGTCACGATCTTCGCCGCCAACCGCGACGACGCCCCGGTCGACCGCATCGATGCGTCCAGGCCGGAGGACGCGCTGATCACACGGCCCGAATTCGACGTCGCGGTGCGGCACCTTCCGGCCGGCGGCGCCGTCTTTGCCGCCCGCCTCGCATCCGGTCAGCCGCTCGGCGAAGCTGCCGCTACGGCACTGGATGCATCGCCCGAATTCGACATCGCCGCGAACATCGCCGGCCTGATCGAAGCCGGCGCCTTCACCTCGCTTGCTTGCGGAGACGCATCATGATCACGGACCAACGCATGGCGCCGGGCGGCGGACTGCCGTCGCTCTGGCTGCTCGTCGACAAGGTCAATCAACTTGTGCAGACGATCGCCACCCCCTCGCTGGTCCAACTCGTGCTGCGCCTCGCGCTGGCGGTGCCGTTCTGGCGCTCGGGCATGCTCAAATGGGGCGGCTTCCTCAGGCTCAACGACACCGCCGTGACGCTGTTCAGCGACGAGTTCATGCTGCATCTGCCGGGCGGGCCCTATCACTTTCCAGCCCCGACATTGATGGCATTCCTGTCGGGCTCAGGCGAGATCATGTTTCCGATCCTGCTCGTGCTCGGGCTCGGTACACGGTTCGCAGGGCTTGGACTCTTGTTCATGACCGTCATCGTCGATCTCACGGTGCTCGACGGCTGGCCGATCCACCTCACCTGGGCGGCGATGGCGCTCGGCATCATGGCTTACGGGTCGGGAAACATCTCGCTCGACCACCTGCTCTGTCGCGCGCGATCGCACGCGCGGTAGTTACCCGATTTGTATCTCCACGAGCACTCCGTCATCCTGAGGTGCGCGCCCTTGCGCGCCTCGAAGGATGGGCCGCGGGCGCCTGTAGCCCATCCTTCGAGGCTCACTTGCGATGCGAGTGCATCGCAGGTGAGCACGCGCGGATGGAGCGCTTTACATCCCGCTCAACCCGCTATCCACCGCGAGCGTTTGCGCCGTGACGTAGACGCTTTCGTCCGACAGGAAGAACAGCACCGCGTAGGCGATCTCCCATGCCGTGGCCTGGCGGCCGAACGGAATGTGGCCCTTGCCGCGATTGGGGCGGCCGGCGCCGGCTTCGCGGCCGTTCGGGGTGTCGACGAGGCCGGGATAGACGAGATTGGCGCGAATGCCGCGGCGCGACCCGAGATGGGCGATGTTGCGCATCAGGCCGCCGAGCGCGGCTTTCGACGAATCGTACACCGCCATTTGCGAGCCGGCCTTCAGCGCGGCGATCGACGAGATGAAGACGATGGCGCCGCCATCGTCGAATTTCGGCAGCGCGGCGCGGCAGCACAGCATGGGGCCGCGGACGTTGACGTCGTAGATCCTGTTCCACTCTTCCGGGCTGACGGCATCGAGCCCGGTCTTGCCGAAGGTGCCGATGTTCAGCACCATGCCGTCGAGGCCGCCCATGGCGCGATGCGCCTCCTCGATCATGCCGATAACATCGGCTTCGCTGGTGACGTCGGCGGCAATGGCGAAGGCCTCGCCGCCCTCGTCGGTGATGCGCTTGACGGTCTGCTGAGCGGAAGCGAGGTTGAGATCGGCAACCGCGACCTTCGCGCCCTCGCGTGCGCACAGAACGCTCATGGCGCGGCCATTGCCGATCGGATCGGTGGCGGCGTCAAACACGCGCTGGCCGCCGCCGACAATCAGGATGCGACGACCTTTCAGTCGCTCCCTGCCCGGCGCCTCACCCAAAGATTCCGCGCTCGGCGGACGGATATAGCGCTCCGGTTTGCGCTCGGTTTCCGTCATCTCAGCCGCTCGACTTTTTGCCGCCCTCATAGACCGTCATGCCGGCGGCGGGATCGAGATCGGTCTCGGTCGCCTCGGTCACGCGCGCCATCATCATGTAGAAACCGAGCGCGACGATGGACTCCACGATCTCCTGGTCGCTGAAGTGTTTTCGCGCGGCAGCAAAGATGGCCTCGGGCACACGGACGTTCTCGACGACTTCACGCCCGAACCTCAGCAAGGCGCGCTCCGACTCATTCAGCGCGGCAGCATCGTAGTCACCGCGCTCGACCGCATCGACCTGGGCCTGCGTGCAGCCGACGCCGAGCGCGATCGGCACGTGCTGGCGCCACTCATAGGCGCCGCCTTCGAGTTGGGCCGCCTGGAGGATCAGCAGCTCGCGGTTGACGGCGATGAGCTTCTGCTTGTGCAAGATCGAATTGCCAAGCCGCATCGCCGGAATCATGTTGGCCTCGGCATGGGCCATCATGCGGAAGATGTTGAGCTTGACTGGCATGCGGTCGAACGAGGCGCGGATGTCGCCGCTCGTCGTCTCCGGATCAATCAGAGGCAGCCTTGCCACGGTTCTCTCCCTTTGGCTTTCGTTTCTTGGTGTCGGCGCCCCCTGTCGCAATCAGCGACAGGAAGAAGGCGAGATAGCGGTCGATCGCCTCGAGCACCTTGGCTCGGGGAGACGGCACCGCGCCCATCACGTAATGCTCGAGGCGGATGTAGATCAGGCCAGCGGCGAACAGCCGCGCGGTCTCGCGCGAATCCGGCGTCGAGATCAGGCCGGCGAGCGCGAAGCCGCGGAAATAATCCGTCATCAGGCTCTGCTCGCGCGCGTAAAAATGGTCGGCGAATTTGGCGCGGATGCCCGGGACGCGGTTGCGCTCGGCGGTGATGACTTTCTGAAACTGGTGTTCGCGCGGGTCGGACCATTGCTCGACGAGGTCTAAGGCAAACTGCCGGCAGAACGCGGCGGGCTGGCGCGCGAGCTGCTTGTAGCGCGGCTCCTCCAGCCGGCTCGCCGAACTCGCGGGACCGTGCTCGGCCACGATCGCCTCCAGGATCGCGGCCTTGCCGCTGAAGTGGTTGTAGAGGCTGCTCTCGCGAATGCCGACGCGGCGCGCCAGCTCGCGCATCGAGGCGCCGCCATAGCCGCTCTGCGCGAACAGGTCGAGCGCTTCGATGAGGATGCGCTCGCGCGTCGTGGGCGCGGCTGCTTCCGCAGCGGTGGGGGTATGGACAGCCATGATGGCTTGACTAACGAACGACCGTTCGCTAGTCAACCGTACGGACGATCGTTCGTTTTTCATATTATATGCGACGATCCGCGACCGCGACGCGGCAACAGCTTTGCATTCGCGGGGGGCATTTCAACTCCGTTCGATAAGCGGAGAAGCAATTGGGAGACAACGCCATGGCACGCCTCGCCCGCTTTTTGCCCGCGCGGCAAACCATTATAACGCTTCGCCTCGTCACATCGTCGCTGCTGATCCTGCCTGCGGCCGTGCCCGCACAGGCCGAGGATCCCGCCGCCTACCCCGCCCACAAGATCCGGATGCTGCTGCCCTATGCGGCCGGCGGCGGCGGTGACGTGGTCGGCCGGCTGCTTGCGGACAGGATGGGCAAGACGCTCGGACAGAGCATCTATATCGAGAACCACACGGGTGCGGCCGGCACGCTCGGCTCGCAGATGGTCGCGACGTCGCCAAACGACGGCTACACCATCACCGTCGGCGGAATGACCACGCATGTGCTGGCCCCCGCCATCTATCCAAAGCTGCCCTACGATCCGATCAAGGATTTCACGACGATCGGCCGCGTCGGCACCTCCTCGATCATGCTGGTCGCGACCAGGAATTTCGCCGCCAATGACATCAACGGCCTGGTCGCGCTCGCCAAGAAGGGTGAGCCGGTCCAGTACGGCAGCTGGGGCGTCGGCTCGACCGGGCAGTTCTGTGCCGAAATCCTGATGCAGCAGACCGGCATCAAGATGGATCACGTGCCGTTCAACGGCATCGCAAAATTAGCCGGCGACCTGCTCGGCGGCCACATCTCGCTGGCGACGCTCGACGTCGCGACCGCGACGCCGCTGGTGAAGGACGGCTCGATCAAGGCGCTGGCCGCCTGCGGCGAGCGCTCGCCGAGCCTGCCTGACGTCGCCAGCTACAAGGAGCAGGGCGTGCCGTTCGACCGCAACCTGTCCTGGGCGATGTATGCGCCGGCAGGCCTTGCCGAGCCGATCGCGAAGAGACTGTCGGCGGCGCTGAAGGAGGCGCTTGGCGATGATCAGGTGAAGCAGAAGCTGCTGGCGCTCGGCATCACGCCGCAATTCGTGCCCGGCGAGGAGCAGCGCGACATCAACGCCCGCGACATTGCGGCCTGGCAGCAGGTTGCAAAGGACGCCGGCATCGAGATCAAGTGAGCAGGAGTAACGTGGCGGGCCGCTTGCGTGTGGCGATCCTTCGAGACGCCCGCCTGCGGCGGGCCCTCAGGATGAGGTCCCATCATGTGGCGAGATATCAGACCCTCATGGTGAGGAGCCCGCCAAAGCGGGCGTCTCGAACCATGCAGGCTATGCTCGTCCCACGGCCTCGCGCTGTCCTGCGTGATAGTGATGCGGTAGTTTGAGTTGAAACAAGGAGCGCGGGCATGAGCCGCATCTTCGGCGCGGTGCGCCAGAACGGGTATGTGGTGCGGGACATCCACGCTGCGATGAAGCACTGGATCGAGGTGATGGGCGTCGGCCCCTGGTACTACATGGACCGCGTCAAGACCGACTGGTTTCGCCACCGCGGCCAGGACTCTGCGGTCGAGATGAGTATTGCGCTGGCCAATTCCGGCGATCTCCAGATCGAGTTGATCCAGCAGCGCAACGACGCGCCTTCGCTGTACAAGGAATTTCTCGACGCCGGACACGAAGGCCTGCAGCACATGTCCTACTGGAGCCACGACTACCAGGCGCTCTACGACAAGGCGATCGGGCTCGGCTACAGGATCGGCCATGAGGGCCAGATCGGCGGCGACCGCGGGCGCTTTGCCTATTTCGACACCCAGGCCCATCCGGGCACGGTGATCGAGATTTCGGACATCAGCGGCACCAAGGGGCCGTTCTTCGAGCGTGTCCGGCAGGCGGCCTTGAGCTGGGACGGCACGCGGCCGATCCGCGAGGTCGGCGGCGGGAGGTCGTAGGATCGATCGCCGGTGGATTTCGCGGCGTTGCTGGCTCGCGCGGGGAGCCATGCTAACATGCACTTCGCATTCGAACCCTCAGCGAGGCAAGCATGTCCGACACTGACAAGGTTTTCGCCGGCTCGATTCCGAAAATCTATGACGAGTATCTCGTCCCTCTGATTTTCTCCGTCTATGCGGAGGACATCGCAAGACGCGTCGCCGCCCGCTCGCCTTCCGTGCTGCTCGAGATCGCCGCGGGTACCGGCGCAGTGACGCGCGCCGTGGCAGCAGTGCTGCCACCCGGCATCCGTTACGTTGCGACCGACCTCAACGAACCCATGCTTGCGGTCGCCGCACAGCGTCAGGCGGATGACGATCGCATCACCTGGCGCCAGGCGGACGGAATGGCCCTGCCCTTCGGCGACGCCGAGTTCGACGCGGTCTGCTGCCAGTTCGGCGCGATGTTCTTTCCGGACCGCATCAAGGCGTACGGAGAGGTCAAGCGCGTCTTGAAACCGGACGGCACGTTCGTGTTCAACGTCTGGGACCGCATCGACGACAATGTGCTCACGCACGAGGCGACCGACGCGCTCGGCAAACTGTTTCCCGACGACCCGCCGCGCTTCATGGCCCGCACGCCGCACGGCTATTACGACAAGGCCCTCATCAGAACCGACCTCGAACGTGCCGGCTTCCGCGACATCTCGATCGAGACGCGATCTGAAATCAGCCGCGCGCCGTCGCCCGAATACGTCGCACTCGCGCTCTGCCAGGGCACGCCGCTGCGTAGCGAGATCGAGGCAAGGGATGCTAGCAAGCTTCAGGCCGCGACTGACATCGTCGCCGAGGCGATCCGCACGCGCCACGGCTCCGGACCGGTGGAAGGCAAGATTCAGGCTGTGGTGATCGAAGCGCGGCCCTAGTTGCCAAGCATGATGGGACGAGGGACGGAGGTACACTCCCTCTTCCGCTTGCGGGAGAGGGCTGGGGAGAGGGTGTATCCTCAATGAGACAATCCCCAAGAGGAGAAAGCCCTCTCCCGGCGCGCGGGACGATGCTTCGCATCACACGGAACGCGCCGACCCCTCCCGCAAGCGGGAGAGGTGAACGAGCCTGCGGCAATCGATTCGACCTAAAGCCACTCCGCTTTAGGCCGCGCCCCGCGTGCTACCACCAGCTTCGCTGCATCGGCTGCGTCGACTGATAATATTGATATTGGCCGCGCTGCCGGCGCGGATTGGCCGGCTGTACGTACGGATCGCGCTGCTGGAAGAAGAAGCCGAAACCGTTGCCGCCATTGTCCCAGCCGTCATCGCTGGCGATCATGGCAGGCGCGGTCGGCTTGCGGGTGATGAAGCCGCCCTGCGGCTGGTCGCTCAACACCGCGACGAATTCGGTGCGATAGTTGGTCTCGCTGCTCAGCGGCTCGTCCGAGATGATGATCGAGGAGCGCGGCAATGCGGTCGGCCCGATGCGGTCCCACACGTCCTGCGGGATGGTGATGCGGTCGAGGGCATTGCGGGCCTCGTCACCGTTTTCGATCGTGACCACGCTCCAGCGCAGACCCGTGCCGGACTTCGCCATCGCCGTGAAGACGTGCGTGCCGAGCGGCTGCTCGGGATTGCGGATCGTGACAGGAACCTCGATGCTGGTGTCGAACACCTCCCCGCCGCCGTCGGGCGCCGGCTTGTGGGTGTTTCGCCGCACGTAGAGCTTCTGCGTCGCGCGGCTGATGTAGACCGAGACCGGTTCGCCCGCGAGCTTCGCGTCGGTCGCGGCCTTGACGGCGTCGGCCTTCCTGGCCGCGGCGGCCTTCGCGGCCTCCTTGGTAGCGGCGACGGCATCGCGCTTCGGCTGCGCGGCGGTTTTGGCGGCGTCGAGCTGGGTCGCTACGTCGGCAGCCTTGGCTGCCGCCTTCTGCTTCAGCTCCTCGGCCTTGGCGCCGGCCTGATCGGTCTTGGCGTTCGCGAGCGTCTTGTCGGCGAAGGCGAGTTCGGCGTCTGCACGGGCCTTCTGCTGTTCGAGCTTGCGCAGCGCGGCAGGGAGCGAGGCAGCCTCCTTCGCGGCCGCGGAAGCAGCCTTCTTGGCCTCGTCGGCGACCCGAATGGCCTCGTCGGCCTCGGCAGAGAGCTTGTCGGCACGGCTCGGCACGGCGGCGATGGCCTCCGGCTTCGGCACGAACAGCGAAGGGTGCGAGAACTCGGTCGGGACCGAGTCATACGGCGAGATGATCACCCGCATCCCGATGTTCGTCTTGTCGAACAGATTCTCGGCAAAGCCGAAGGGCATGCGCACGCAGCCGTGCGAGGCGGCATAGCCAGGCAACGGTCCCCCATGCAGCGCGATGCCGTTCCAGGTGATGCGCTGCATGTTCGGCATCCAGGCGTCATCATACATCGTCGAGTGGTGGTCCTTGTCCTTCTCGATGACAGCGAAGACGCCGGCCGGCGTCTCGCGTCCCGTGGTCCCGGTCGAGACCGGCGCGCGCAGGATCCAGCCGTCCGCGTCGTAGAAGGTAACCTGCTGGCTCTTGATCGACACGATCGCCATGATCGGCTCGCCGGCCTGCCGCGGCGCCACCGCCTCGACCGGCTGGCGGGCCTGCTTGGCCGCCGCGGCCGGGGTCAAGACGGCAAACGCGACCATCGCCGCCAGCGTCACAATTCCGGGAGGGCCCCAACGCCGCATTGCCGAGGTGGATTGCGCCGTTGTCAGTCGGTTTTTCATGCCATCCTCGGTCGAATGCCGGCCCGCTCTTGCCGATCATGTATCAGATTGCGGTCATTCAATTAAGAATTCGCAGCCGCCTTACGTTCCGTCTGTGGCGATATTCGGCACGGCCCGGCAACAAATCCCTCATATACGATGGCCCGAGCCGGCGGAAGGTCGGTTGCAGCTGGGGCTGGTCCGAAGCTGGCGGCAGTCACTGCGGCAGGATGTCCGCTTCCGCCGGCCAGGACACCCGTCAGACGCCCAGAGCCTTGGCGTTGAAGCTCCGCAGGAACCGCAATGACAGTGTCCGGACATTGGCGACGTTGAGGAGCCAGGCTGCAGCAGCATAAGCGAGGCCGCCGGCGAAACTGATGATGATGAGTGCGACGAGGCCGATGCCGCTGACCTGTGAACGCGCAACCAGGATGGTGGCCGCCATCGCCGCGGCCGAAACCACAACCCCGGCGAGCCGGTTGAAGTCGAATGGCACCGGGTGGGCGCGATGCATCAGGACGACGGCAACGAGGAAACCGATCGCCTCGGTCGCGAGCGTTGCCAGCGCCGCGCCGTAGATGCCGTAGCCGGCGACCAGCGCGACCATCAGCACGACGCTGACCACCAGCGTGAGAAAGGATTGCGCCGCCAGCATGAAGGGGCGCTCGGCGAGCTGAAAGCTGATCTGCACGTAGAACTGATTGGCGATCCCGAAGAAGCGGGCGAGCACCAGGATCGGCAGCAGCGCCGACACGCCGGCGCGGAAGTCGATGCCGACGAGCGTGCCGGCGACCTGATCCGCCGCAAGCGCGAGCCAGATCGCGACGGGCGTGACGACGACGAGCAGGAGCTCGAGGCTCTCGGTCAAGCGCTCCCGCGTCGTCTCCTTGTTATGCTCTGACAAGGATCTGAACACCAAGGGCACAGTGGCGGCGGCGACGCTGGATGCGATCATAACCATGAACTGGCGCGGCAGATCGGCGGCGACGCCGAAGATGCCGGCGGCATCCTTGCCGAGCAGATAGGCGACGATGAGCCGGTCGCAGGCCGAATAGACCGCAACGGAGAGTCCGGCCAGCGTCAGCGGCAAACCGTAGCGGGCCAGCTGCATGAACTGGCTGCGCTGGAAGCGCGCGATCTTGGTGCGGTCGCCGACCAGGTTCAGGATGATTCCGGTGAGCGACCCCAGGCCGAACGCAGCAAGCAGCCCCAATCCACCCCAGCCAAGCCAGATGCCGACGAGGCCGAATCCGACGCTCGACACGCTGCGCACGATCGAGATCGCGGCAAACCGGTGGGGACGCAGTTTGGCGCGCTCGAACTCCTGACCGACATCGACGGCATTGGCCATGATCGCGACGAACATGCTGGCAAGCAGCAGTTCGACACTGACATCGCTGCGGAACAGGACAACCAGCGGGGTCGTGGCGCAAAGCACCGCTACGGTAAGGGCGAAGGCGACCATCGCCGTGCCGCGAAAATCCACCTCCGCCGACATCGCCTGATAGCGCGACACCGACAGCTTGATCCAGGCGAAGAAGATCGCGCCCAAAATGCCGGCGAGGCTAATGCCGACGACGTAGACGCCATACTCCGCGGGCGTCAGCAGCCGCGTATAGGCCGTGACAGCGAAGAAGCCCACCGCAGCAGGCAGGATGTAGGCGACCAGATAAATCGAGAAATGGCGGTTCAGCATGCGAGCACGGGACCGGTAGCGGTCTTGCGAGTGTGACGGCCGTTAATCAATGGGACCTTGGCGAGGCGAACGAACTGCGCCGCAGCATCGCTCAAGACTGTCACATAAGTCTGCAGATCGGCCGGCAAAGGAAGCCTTGCAGCCGCTTTCGCGCGTTAGCGTTAAATTTGCCCTTCCGCGAACGGCAAGGCGCGATGGTGGGTGGAAACCGTGACTTGCAGGCGGCAGAGGTTAACCCAACAGGGTGAAACCCGGGCGTTGCCAGGCACCGCTTGGTACAATGGGGGCGTTGGTTCGAGAAGGACTGCCGTGATCAGGCTCGATAGACGCGAATTTCTCCTCGGTAGCGCCGCAGCACTCGCGGCGGGAGCAACGGCATCCGCGGCGCCGGCGTCGAAGCTTACGCAGCGCCGCCCCGGCTTTGGCGCAGCGGCGACGCTGTGGGATCTGCAGGCCGATCCCAGGCTCGGCGAAGCCATCAGCACCTATTGCACGCAGGTGGTGCCGGTGCTCGAGCTGAAATGGCCGATGCTGCGGCCAAACGCCCACACGTTCAATTTCGAGCGCGCCGACGCGATCCTGGATTTCGCGCGGGACAACGACCTGACGATGCGCGGCCACGCGCTCGCCTGGTATCACGACATTCCAGACTGGACCAAGCAGATCAAGATGACCCGCGGCGTCGAGCGCGCCTATGTCGACCACATCGGCACTGTCGTCTCCTATTACAAGGACAAGCTGACGTCGTGGGACGTCGTCAACGAGCCGATTCCCGACAACCCCCGCGGCCCAAAGGACCGGCGCGACACGTTCTGGACGCAGCATCTGGGTCAGAGCTGGATTCCGCTCGCCTTCCGCACGGCGGCCGCGGCGGATCCCTTCGTCAAGCTCGCGATCAACGAATACGACATCGAATCCGCGAAGGACTCGTTCATTGCCAAGCGCGCGGCTTATCGCAACCTCATCATGGAGCTCCTCGACCAGGGTGTTCCGCTCCACGCCGTGGGCTTGCAATCGCATCTGCATGCCGAGCTCGAGATCGACACGCACGGCCTCGCTGAATTCGTCACCGAGCTGCGCTCGTGGGGGTTGGATGTACTCGTCACCGAGCTCGACGTCGACGATCAGAAGCTGGCGGGAAGTCCCGCGGAGCGCGACGCCATCGTCGCCAAGCGCGTCGATGATCTGCTGGCGGCGATCTCGACCAGCGGCCCGGTGCGCTCGATCCTGACCTGGGGCCTTTCGGATCGCTACAGCTGGATCAACGGCACCTTCGCCCGCGCCGACAAGCAGCCGAACCGCCCGCTGCCGCTCGACGGCGAGTTCAAGCCGAAGCCATTCCTGGACGTGATCAGCAAGTTTACGAAAGACGCCTGAGGGCGGTGGATCTCAGCGCGCTTTCGGCACGACGAAAGCGGCCGCCTCGTCGACGTGGTCCGGTGCAAGGCTCGGAGCCCGGCGATCGCGCGAAGAGAGGCGGAACACGTCGCGGATATCGTCGACGGAGGTCGAGGAATAGGACTGGATGCAGAGCGCGACCTGCTCGGGGGAGGCGGCGCACATCATCGCCTCGATGGCGGGACGGTCGAGCGGCGTGTCGTCCCAATGCGAGACCGCGATGCTGTCTTCGGTGACCCGGTGGGCGGCCAGATGCGCGGGCGAGTTCGCGACGAAATGGCCGTACATCAGATATTCCGAGAACTTCTTCTTGCGGCACAGCGCCAGGACCCAATTCAGCCCCGTCGCCGATTTGATCGCGGCGGTCATGGCGCGCGCGGCGTCCTTGTCCCAGACCAGCGCGTTGCCGACATAATCGTCGGCGGGGAAGGAGCGGTTCTTGATGCCGAGCAGCTGATCGACGGTGCGCAGCCACAGGCCATGCAGCGGGTGATCGGCGCCGATGTCCTTCGGAGTGACGAACAGGGGCGTCTTCTCGGCGCCGGCATATTGGCCAACGTCGAATTCGCGAAAGAACAGATTGTCCGAATCCAGGATGCAGACGCGCTGCTCGGGCGCGTTGAGGACGCCGGCGATCTTCAGGATCTGCTGGATGTGCCAGCCGTGCACCGGCGACGACAGCAGCGACAGCCAGACGCGCCGCTTGCTGATGAACTGAAGCGCCGGCGGCAGGGCGAACAGCCATTTCGGCAAATAGCGCGAGGCCGGAACGATGATCCGCTTGTCGGAGGCGAAGCGCTCGAACAGCGGCACATCCTCGTCATTAACGAGAACATAATGCCGCGTGTATCCCGTCAGCCAGGTGTCGATGCTCTCGCTGAGCAGCGAAAAACGTTCGATATCCTTGGCATAGCTGGCAGTCAGCAGTGCAACGGAATGCATGGGCGCGCGCTCAAATGGCCATCAGGCCGCACTCATAGCCGCGCCGCGAGATGGGGGAAACCAACGATTCGAATCAAGGTAAAACGAAACGAAGTGTTAGCCATCTGACAGCAGCGGTACTCGATGCCGCAAAAGCGTAGCGGCCGGGGCCCGCGGCGCGCTGCCACCCATCGGCGGCGCGGCGGTCGAGGACGGCCTGAGCGACTGACATCCCGGATGACTACGGGTTCACGCGCCAAAGCTGTGAATGATCAAGTTGCGTCTTGATTATTCGACGTCACCGCGCAAGATATTCGCACGTTTTGATTTGGACGATTATTTTCAAGGGGGGAGTGTTATGGGGTTCAGCAAATTTGCCAGGGGCACCTCGTTGGGCGACAAGGACCGCAGAGCTCTCCAGAAGCTCCTGGGTGCAAAGAAGAAGTAGGATTTCGTCGGCCGGGGACGCCGTACCAATCTCAGGCTTTACTTTTTTCGAAGATGGGCCGCTCGCGTGTCGAGCTGGGGTCTCGCACAAGCTTGCAGCTGTAAACCGGCCTGCAAATCGACAAGAATTCGCCCGGGTGGACCGCTAGAAGCGGTCTGCATGGCTGATTCTTGCTCAGTTGTTTCTTCCGTCAGGACGAGGGATTTGCCCTCCGCCTGACGCAAAAGGCCCAATTGATGCCGAACGACAGAATTGAACTCTTTGTCGGACTGATCGAGTCCATCGACGCGCCGGGCGCGGTCGAGACGTGCCGACGGCTGCTCTCGGTCGACGAACGGACCCGGGCCGATCGCTTCATGTTCGAGCGGCATCGACGGCAGTATATCTTCGCGCACGCCATGCTGCGCCTGGCGCTGTCGCAGGTCGCTCCCAACGTCGCGCCCTCCGACTGGTCCTTCGGGGCCGGCCGCTACGGGCGGCCATTTGTCGCAGCGCCCGCAACCTCGACCGCGCTGCATTTCAGCCTGTCTCATGCCGACGGCTGCGCCGCCTGCGTCGTCTCGCGGCATGAGACCGTCGGCGTCGACGTCGAAGTCGTGTCGCGGCGGGCGGCGCCGCTGTCCACCGCGCTTCGCTTCTTTGCGCCGGAGGAGGTCGAGACCTTGCGGGGACTGCCGGAGCCCGCCGCGATTGAGCGCTTCTTCGACTACTGGACGCTCAAGGAGGCCTATCTGAAGGCCAGGGGCTTTGGCCTCAATCTGCCGCTCGACGCCTTCGCGATGCAGGTGTCACGCGAGGCCATCGAAATCAGCTTCAAGCCCGATATCGCCGACGATCCCGACGGCTGGCGCTTCTCGCTGTGCTCGCCGTCGCCCTCGCATCGCCTCGCGATCGCCGATGGCTCCCGCGCGAACGGAGGCCTTCCCATCAGCCGTAATGCCTGGCCGCTGCAGCAAGCGGCTGAATAGCGCCCCCGCGGCAGCGCGCTTCAAGCCTCACCTCGCTTCTTCGAATCCCGCCAGCACCGAGGTCAGGTTCGCACCCAGAATATCCGAAAGATAGCCGCCTTCCTGCACGAACACGGTGGGCAGGCCCATCCTGGCGATGGCCTGGCCGATCCGGCGGAAGCCCGGCGTGGTGACGGCCAATCCCTTGAGCGGATCGTGTTCGGAGGCATCGAGGCCGAGCGCGATCACGAGCGCGCCGGGCGCAAAGGACTCGATGGCCTTGCGCGCGACGTCCAGCGACTGCATGTAGCCGTCATCGCCGGTACCGATCGCGAGGGGAATGTTGAGATTGGCGCCGAGGCCCGGGCCTTCGCCGCGCTCATGGGCATAGCCCCACACGTAAGGATAGTATGCAACGGGATCGGCATGGATCGAGATCGTGTAGACGTCGGGCCGGGCGTAGAAGATGCCTTGCGTGCCGTTGCCATGATGGACGTCGACGTCGAGGATGACGACGCGCTCGTGCTTCTGCCGCAGCTGGCCTGCGGCAATCGCACTGTTGTTGAGGAAGCAGAAGCCGCCGGCCATGTCGCGATAGGCGTGGTGGCCGGGCGGACGGCAGAGCGCGTAGACCGCATCCTCGCCGTCCATCACCATCTGCGCGGCGGTGACCGCAACGTCGGTCGCGGCACAGGCCGCGGCCCAGGTGCCCGGACCGATCGGCGCCGCGGTGTCGGCGGTGTGCCAGCCGAGCTTGCCGACGATATGGGTCGGATAGGTCGCGGCATGCCGCACCGGGTGGATGTTGCCGATCATTTCCGGGCCGGAATCGCCGAGCGCGGTCCAGGCGTCCCAGGCTTCGCTCAGGAACGACAGATATTCCGGGCTGTGAATGCGCGCGCGAGGCCCCTGCCCGAACTTGGTCGGCTCGACGAGCTGGTGCTTGCCGTCCTTCAACCCCTTGAGCAGCCTGTCGGCGCGCTCCGGCTGCTCGGTGGTGCGCTTGACGACGCCGCGGACCAGGAAGAATTGCGGATCATGGCTGCGGTGCAGTTCGGTATGGACGGCTTTCACTCAAACACTCCGTGCTCGCAGGTTCTTTTGACGTGCCACGAAAGTCTTGGTCCCCGCGGCGGCGAGATGCAAGCAAGAAGAATGCCGCACCTCTCGCGCGGCTCTCCGCCGGAAGCAGATCACGCTCTAGCAGCGCCCGCGCTGGAGGCAGTGCTCGCGGCCCTGCTGGTCGGTCCGGAAGGACTCGATGAAGCCGCCCTGACGCTGGGTGACGAAGACGGTCTTGCCATCGCGGCCGCCGAAGGCGAGGTTGGTCGGCTCCTTGGCCTTGAGTGCGATCTCGCGCTCGACCGCGCCATTGGGCTTCATCAGCGCGACCGTGCCCTTGAGAATGCGCGCGACATAGAGACGGCCGGCAACGTCGGTGCGCAGCCCGTCGACAGTGTCGGGCTGGAATGCCTTGACCAGCTTTGCGCCCGTCAGCTCGTTGCCATTGATGGCATAGGACCAGATCTGACCATTACTGGATTCCCCGACATAAAGCGTCTTGCCGTCAGGGCTGAGATCGATGCCGTTGGTGGTGCCCATCGTGCGCGGTGACGTCATCACTTGTCCCTGCACCGTGCCATCGGCGGCTTTCGCAATCCGCCAGATGTGACCTTCCCTGCCCTTCCAGTTCGGATCGCTCGCATAGACCGTGCCGTCGTGGGCGATGGTGATGTCGTTTGGCTGGTTCATCTCGTCGGAGTGAAACCAGACGATAGGCTCGGTCGCGCCCTTTGGAATCGCAAAGATGTTGTGCTTCTTGTAGTCGGCGATGAACATCGTGCCGCTGCGATCGAAGCGGATGGCGTTGCCGACACTGCCCTCCGGCAGAGCCGTGAATGGCTCCGACGCCGCACCGCCCGCAGGCAGCCTGCCGATGGTGCCGGGCTTGCCGAGATTGACCACGAACAAATTGCCGTCGAGGTCGGCTGCCGGGCCTTCGATGCCGAAGGTGTATTCGCCGGCGGGCGTCACCTGCGCGCTTTCGAACAGCTTCGTTTGAGCTTGCGCGGGCGCCGTCGCAACGACGAGGAGGACGCTACTGCACAGGCACCAGAAATTCCTGCCGGATGAAATAGCCATCGCCGTCGGTGCACTCGCCATTCAGGTAGGGATCGGCCGGCCGGAAGAATTGGCTGAAGCCGGGTTTGTCTACAGCGCTCCTTTGTGTCACGACAACGACCTTCGCAGCCGGTATTTCGCCGCATTCCTTGTTCGTCTTTCCAAAGAACTTGCGCTGCGGCGGGCCGGGCTTGATCCGCATCCGCGTGCCCGGGATCATCTTCGCAACAAGCAGATCCATCGTGTCGAGCAGGCGGGCATAGCCGGGCTCGGTCTTCGGCAGGCTCTCGCCGCCCGGCGGCATCAGCTTCTCCGCGCCGATGCCGCGCAGGCGCGTGCGCAGCTTGCCGGACGAGGGGTCGCCCGGATAGATCCAGCCGTCCTGCGCGAGCATGAAGCGGAGCGCCGCCCTGTCCTTCTCGGCCTCCGATCGAGCCGGCTTCAAACCGAAATCCGAATGACAGCCGACGCAGTGCCGCTCGACGAGGCCTCTGCGCAGCGTGGTGAGCCGGGCGGTGTTCTGCGCGTCCCGGGCGACAAAGGCCGCAAGCTGGTCGATCATCGCCTCGCTGCGCGTGTCGCACGGCAGCGGTGGCGGTGGGTCGCCTGCGGCACGATCGATGCGGATCACGCTCTGGTTCTTGTCCTCGATCAGCCAGATCGCGCCATCCTCCGCGACCGTCATGCCGACCGGCGCGCCTTGCGGCCGCGCGCCGTTGACGCGGTGCCAACCCGCGATCAGCTCCTCGAACGGCGCGGCCCCCACCTCGCCGGCGTCGGTCTGAAAACTGCGCGTCGGCTCGGCCGCGCAGCTGACGTGATAGTGCACCGGTGCCGGGCTTGGCTTGGGGAAACCGTGATCATCGACGTCGTAGACGAGGACGCGGCTGCCGGTCGGGCGATAGCCGTGCAGGCCGACCAGCAGCTTGCCCTCGAGCTCTGGAAACTTGGCGCCGTGATAATAGAGCATCGCGAGCGGCGCACCGTGCGGCGGCATCAGTGTGAGCGGCGGCTTGTAGAGCGCGCCTGCCGTGCACAGCGACTTGTAGACGCCACCCTGCAGCACGTTCCTGAATTCGGGACTCGGCGTCGACAGATCGTAGCAATAGGGCCAGCCATAATGCCTGCCCTGCAGAATCGCGTTGATCTCCTCGTTCGGCTTGAAAATATCGGGCAGATCACGCCCGTTCTCGCCCTGCAGGAAGGCGTAGCCGGCATCAGGGAAATTCGGATGCAGCACTAGGGCCATCGAGTTGCGCAAGCCGCGCGCATAAACGGTGTGCGGCGGATCGGGATCGCCAGGATTCAGCGCCGGGAAGACGCCGCTCGCAGGCGGCACGAACAGCCAGATCGACGCCATGGCGGAAGCGCCCTCGGCCGCCGCGCAAGGCTTCGTGATCGGCGCAGGCGTGATGCAGTCGTCGCTGTGCGAGCCGACGTTGACGAACAGCCGCCCGTTCCTGTCGAAGACGAACTGCTTGAGCGGATGCGCGCTCTCCTCGAGCCTGGTGCCGTCGGGCAACGTGATCCGGCGCCCGGGCATGTGACGGATGATGGTTTCGACCGTGCCGCGCGGATTGTCGGCGAGCGGATCGAACCGGAAGATCGTCTCGGCGGTCGAGGCGTAAAGCTTCTTGTCCGGACCGATCGCGAGGCCGAATGGATATTCGATTCCCGCCAGAAGCTCCTTGAGCCGCCCGGCCTGCGGCGCGCGCGGATCGAGCAGCAGCAGCCGTCCGTCGGTATGGCCCCAACCGCCCATGTCGGCCACCACGAACAGGTCGCGGCCCGGCACCTGGACGATCGACCGCGGAAACTTGAGGCCATCCTCTTCGCTGGCGACGAGCCCGGCGCAAAAGCCGGCCTTCATGTCGATCTGGATTCTGGCAAAAGCGAGATCGCCGTTGCCGCAGGTGTCCGCGCCGATCGCATAGCCGCTCCGGCGGAGCGGCTCTGATGATGCCACTGAGCCGAGCCCAAGCAGAGCCGTTAAGACTCCCGCACATGCGCGCAGCCTTCGGCGTTCGCGCTTAGATGTGAAATGGCTCACGGCGGCCTCCCAAACTTCCCCGCGAAAAGGTGTTCCATGCCGTGGAAATGCCGTCCAGTTCAACATCACTCGCCTGTGATTAAACCTGTAACGACCTTGAGGCCGACCAATATCCGTAAATTCCCTTACCGGGTTCGACCCGAATGTTTCGCAAAGGCTACGGGTGGTATCGCTTTGCCATCCCAGTTGCTCCGCCAGGAGGCGCATATGGTCCAGGTCTATTTTCACTGCTCGAACACCGAGGGCACGCTGATCGACCGCTACGGCGCCGCCGTGTCCAATCTCACCGAGGCGCGCGACCGTGCCTCTCAGATCATGCGATCGATGATCCTGACGCCGAGCAACGAAGACTGGCGCGACTGGGTGATCTATGTCAGCGACGACGACGGCGAGGAGATTTTCGACCTCCCCTTCACCGCCATGCTCGGCAAGCCGCATTGAGGTGATGCCATGTCGATCGCCTCACTGAGCCTCCTCCGCCAGCCCCTGAGCTTCGTCGCTGCCAAATGGCAGACGCTGATCCGGGTCGCCGGTGACCCCTACCGCCCCGAGCTTCACTATATGCGCGGGCCCGGCCCGAAATGGCGCGCCAAGTATCAGGCCAGCCGGCTGAACCGCTCGCTCTGAGCGGCCCTGCTTTTCGACCAACAGTCTCTCCACTCGTCATGCCCGGGCTCGTCCCGGGCATCCACGTCCTTGCATCCCCACGAGAACGTGGATGGCCGGGACAAGCCCGGCCATGACGGAGCTAGGGCAGCCGTAACCCTCACTTCCCGGTAAACCTCGCCCTGCGCTTCTCGACGAAGGCCTTGCGGCCTTCGACGGCGTCGGCACTCTTGCGGATCACCGCCTGGAGCTCGATCTCGCGGCGGAATTGCGCCTCGTAGGTCGCGTGCTCGCTCTCCTCGACGAGGAGGCGGGTTGCCACCAAAGCGCGCGTCGGGCCCTCGGCCAGCCGGTGCGCCAGCGTCAGCGCCTCGTCCATCAGCTTCGCGTCGTCGACGACCTGCCGCACCAGGCCGATCTGCCGGGCTTGCTCTGCGGTCAGCGGCTCGTTGAGCAGCATCAGCTCGAGCGCGCGCTGCCGGCCGACCAGCCGCGGCAGCAGCCAGGTCGAGCCGAGATCCGGCACCAACGCGATGCGGCTGAACACCTGGATGAAGCTCGCCGACCGCGCCGCGACGATGATGTCGCCGGCCATGGCGAGGCTGAAGCCGCCGCCGGCCGCCACCCCGTTCACGGCGACGACGACGGGCACGCGGCATTCGCGCAATGCCTTGAAGGCCGGCCAGTAGAAGCGCATCACGCCGGCCGCGATGTCTTCGCCGAGCGCCTCCGACGCCTTCAGATTTTGTCCCGAGCAGAAGCCGCGTCCCGCACCGGTCAGGATCAGGGCTCGAATACTCTCGTCCTGCGACATCTCGCCGACGGCGGCGGCGAGCGCGCCGAGCAGGTCCGGCGTCATCGCATTCAGGCTCGCGGGTTCGTCGAGCGTCAGGATTCCGACCGCACCATCCCGCGCCTGTTTCACACCAGCCATGTTGCGCCTCCCTTTGGATGTTCTCGTTGGCCGCAATGTGCCATTGTCCGCGCGCTTCGCCAATCGCGGAGCAAGTCAGCGCAACGAAGCCAGCCCAGAACATCAAGACGACATCATGCCCCATCAGTTCAGCCTCAACCAAACCGTCCGCAAACCCGCCGTCACGTCCAAGGGTGGCATCGTCGCCTCGCAATCGCGGCGGGCGGCCGAAGTCGGGGCACAGGTGCTGGCGGCGGGCGGCGACTGCGTGGATGCGATCGTGGCGACGACCATGGCGCTGAACGTGCTGGAGCCCTGGAACAGCGGCATCGGTGGCGGCGGTGCGATGGTGCTCTACCGTGCCAAGGAAAATCGCTACGAGGTGATCGATTACGGCATGCGCGCGCCGCAGAGCCTGCGCGTCGCCGACTATCCGCTCAGCGGCGAGGGCGCCGCTTCCGATCTCTTTCCGTGGCCGCGGGTGAAGGACGATCGCAACGTCCACGGTCCCGGTTCGATCGCCGTGCCCGGGGTCGTCGCGGGGATGGAAGAGGCGCATCGCCGCTACGCTAAAATGCCGTGGAAGGATCTGGTCGCGCCGGCAGCCAAGCTCGCCGGCGAAGGCCTGCTGGTCGATTGGTGGACCACGGTGACGATCTCCGGCTCGGCCGCCGATCTCAGGCGCTATCCCGCCAGCGCGGCGGCGTTCCTGAAGGACGGGCTGCCACCGAGCGCGCCATGGGGCATCAAGGCCGAGACCCGGCTGCCGCAGGACACGCTGAAGGCGACGCTGTCGCATCTTGCCGACGCTGGGCCGCGCGATTTCTACCAGGGTGACCTCGCCAGGAGCATCGCCTCCGACATCAAGGCCGATGGCGGTTCGCTGTCGGTCGAGGACCTCGCCGCATTCCGCGCGCATTTGCGCGAGCCGCTGGCGATCCCGTATCGCGACGGCAAGGTCTATGCGACGCCCGAGCTCACGGCCGGGCCGACCATGGCGCACGCGCTGCGCCTGTTGCAGCAGAGCCTGAAGCCGGGACGCGCGCCGGACGCGACCGCCTATGTCGAATACGCACTCGCTCTGCAGGCGGCCTTCCGCGAGCGGCTCAAGGACATGGGCGATGCCGACGGCAAACGCTCGCTCGGTGCCGAATATCTGGCGCCGGCCTGCACGACGCATTTCTCCGTGGTCGACCGGCACGGCAACATCGCCGCGGTGACGCAGACGCTGCTCTCGTCCTTTGGCTCGAGATATGTGACGCCGCACAGCGGCATCGCCATGAACAACGGCATCATGTGGTTCGACCCGACGCCCGGCACGACCAACTCGCTGGCTCCCGGCAAGCGCTGCCTTTGCAACTACACGCCGGTCATCGCCGAGACCAAGGACGGCAAGCGCCTCGCCGTTGGCGCCTCCGGCGGCCGCCGCATTCTGCCGTCGGTGATGCAGCTCGTGTCCTTCGCGATGGATTTCGGCATGGATCTCGATGCCGCCATCCATCAGCCGCGCATCGACGCCAGCGAAGGCGCGGTGGTGATCGGCGATGCTCGTTTGCCGGAGGATGTGCGCAAGACGCTGGGCTCGCGCTTCGACTATGAAGAGACCCGCGTGCAGGCCTTGCCGCAAAAGTTCGCCTGCCCGAGCGTGGTGATGCGCGCGGGCGACACGAATTTTGGCGCGGTCGAGATCTTTCAGCCCTGGGCCGACGCGGTGGCGGAAGCCTGAGGGCTAGGGATCGCTGCGCGATTCTGCCCGCGTTCGTTGAGCGCTCGCGCGATTACGCATCCAGGCGAGCATCACGACTCCTCCACATTCGCAGGGAACTTAGCTGCGCACAGTTCGTTCGTTAAACGGACAAATGCGCTCACCCCAGTGGAGGAATTGATGAAGAAACTTGCGCTCGCCGCGTCGCTGATCATCGCGGCCGGCTTCACGTTGACAGGCCCAGCTCTGGCCAAGGGCGGCCATGGCGGCGGCCATGGTTTTGGTTATGGTCATTCGATGGGTTATCATCACCTTGGCACGCCGCCGGGATGGTCGCGCGGACGCAAGGTCGGCTGGCGCGGTCACGGCTGCCCGCCCGGCCTGTGGAAGCAGGGCCGCTGCTGACATCCTATATCCGCCAATGATGCAAGGCGCTGCTCATCACCGGGGCGGCGCCTTCTTCAAATGCCGAGCCGGTCCCGCACCCGGCCCGCGATGACGGCGCTCGTCACACCCACCGGCCAGAACGCGTGCATCGGGATCGGCTTGATGCCGGTGATGGGCATGTCGATCTCCGCCCTGGCGCCGCCGATCAGCCGTCGCGCGAGTTGAGCGCCCATCGCGGTCGCGAGCGCAACGCCGCGGCCATTGCAGCCAAGCGAGATCAGCACGCCCTCGGCGGGCTCATGCACATGCGGGTAGTGATCCGCGGTGATGGCGAGCCGGCTGTTCCAGCCGTGAGTCCAGGAAACGCCTTTCAGCTGCGGCCATAGCCGCTCGGCATAGCGAATGAGATAAGCGACGTCGTACGGCGACTTGATCCAGCGCATCGGCCCGCGGCCGCCCATCAGGAGACAATTGTGCTGGTCGATACGATAATAGACGGTGATGTGACCGCTCTCGTAGAGCACCGGACGCGTCGGCATGATCGAGCCGGCAACCGCGTCGGAGAGCGGCGCGGTCGCGGCGATCGAGGAGAACACCGGCACGATGGTGCGGCGGAGCGCCGGCCAGAGATCGTCGGAGAAACCGTTGGTGGCGAGCAGGACCTTGTCGGCATGCACCACCGCCCGCGGCGTCTCGATGCGCCAGCGGTTGCCGTCGCGACGGAGCGACAGCGCCGGCGTCTCGCCATGCACCTTCGCGCCCGCCGAGATCGCGGCCCGCGCGAGGCCGCGGGCGTAGCTGAGCGGATGCAGATCGCCGCCGCGCGCATCAAGCATGGCGCCGACGTAGCGGTCGGTGCCGGTCATCTCGCGAAGCTGCTCGCGGTTGAGATAGGTCACCGGCATGCCGCGGCGGATGCATTGCCGCGCGGTCGCCTCGATCGCGGCAGCGCTGGCCTCATGATAGGCCGCGCGCAGCGTGCCGTTCTGCCGTGCCTCGCACGGGATCTGGTAGCGGCGGATCAGATCATGGGTGAAGTTGGTCGTGCCGTAGGCGAACTCGATCATGCGGCGGCCGAGCTCGGCGCCGAAATCGGCCTCGATCTGATCAGGATCGTGCTTCAGGCCCGGATTGGTGTGGCCGCCATTGTTGCCGGACGCGCCCCAACCCGGCTCCTGCGCCTCCAAAACCAGAGCCTCGACGCCCTGCTCCGCCAGATGCAGCGCGGTGGAGAGGCCGGTGTAGCCTCCGCCGACGATGGCGACGGAGACATTCTTGTCGACGTCGAGCGGCGGCGTGGCGACCGGCGCGACGGCGGTGTCGGCGTAGAGCGAGGGCGGCAGAGGCAGGCGCGTCATGGCGAAGACCGGTCAGAGCGGATGCAATACGCGCCGCAAAAAATCCTGCGTGCGCGGGTGCTGCGGTTGGTTGAGCAGCGCCTTGGCGGGTCCCTGCTCGACAATGACGCCGCCGTCGATGAACAGCACGCGGTCGGCGACGTCGCGGGCAAAGCCCATCTCGTGGGTGACGACGACCATGGTCATGCCGTCGTCGGCGAGCTTGCGCATCACGCCGAGCACGTCACCGACGAGCTCGGGGTCGAGCGCCGAGGTCGGCTCGTCGAACAGGATCGCCTTGGGCTGCATCGCCAGCGCCCGCGCGATCGCGACGCGCTGCTGCTGGCCGCCGGAGAGCTGCGGCGGGTGCGCATCGGCCTTCTCGGCGAGGCCGACCTGGGCGAGTAGCGCGCGGCCACGCTCGAACGCCTGGGCACGCGGCTCCTTCTTCACGTAGAGCGGTCCTTCGATCACGTTCTCCAGCGCCGTGCGATGCGGGAACAGGTTGAAGCGCTGGAACACCATCGAGACCTGGGTGCGGATGTTCACGATCGACGGCGCGTCGCGGTCGACCTTGAGGCCCTCGACGCTGATCTCGCCGCGATCGTAGCTTTCCAGCCCGTTGATGCAGCGCAGGATGGTGGACTTGCCGGAGCCGGAGGGACCGACGATGCAGACCACCTCGCCCTTCTCGACGGTCGCCGAGATGCCCTTGAGCACCTCGACCTTGCCAAAGCTCTTGTGGACGTCGTTCAGCTCGATCATCGCTTCCCGGCCCGCTTCTCGAAGTGACGGACCAGCAGGATCAGCGGAATGCTCATGGTGAGATACATCAGCGCCACCAGCGTGAACACGCTGGTGTTCTTGAAGGTCGAGGACGCAATCAGCTTGCCCTGCAGCGCAAGTTCGGCCACCGTGATGGTCGAGGCCTGCGAAGAGTCCTTCAGCATCATGATCATGACGTTGCCGTAGGGCGGCAGCACGATGCGCACCGCCTGGGGCAGCACCACGCGGCGCATGGTGAGCCACCAGCCCATGCCGATCGACTGCGCCGCCTCGACTTGACCCTTGTCGATCGCCTCGATGCCGGCGCGGAAGTTTTCCGCCTGGTAGGCTGAATAGGCGATGCCGAGCCCGAGGATGGCGGCCTGCAGCGCGCTGAGCGTAACACCGAGATCGGGCATCACGAAGTAGAGATAAAACAACAGCACGATAATCGGGATGCCGCGGATCACGTTGATCAGGCTGGCGCTGAGCATCGACAGCGCCTTGATGCCGGAGACCCGCATCATCGCCCAGACGAGGCCGAGCACCGTCGAGAGCAGCAGCGAGCCGATGGTGACGACGATCGTCAGCGCGACGCCGTTCATCAGGATCGGGAAAAACTCGGCGGCGTCGTGCCAGAAGCCTTTCATCGGCCAGCCTTCATCGATCCGTCGTTGTCGATCAGCCCTGGGCCTTCAGGCCCCACTTATTCAGAATTTTGTCGATGGTGCCGTTGGACTTCAGCTTCGCCAGCGAGGCGTTGATCTTGCCGAGCAGCGCGGTCTCGCCCTTGCGTACGCCGATGCCGACCGAGCCGATGGTGACGGGCTTGTAGCCCTCGACGAGGCGCACCTCCGGGAAGCCGCCCTGCTTCAGATTGTAGGCGAGGATCGGATAATCGGCGTAGCCGGCCTTGAGGCGACCGGTGTTCACGTCGCGCAGGATGTCCGGAATAGTGTCGTAGGCTTTCACGTCGGCAAACAGGCCGGTCTTCTTCAGTGCGTCGACGAAGGCGGTGCCGACTTGCGCGCCGACCGTCTCGCCCTTCAGATCCTCCTGGGTGGCATAGGCCTTGGTATCACTCTTCGGCACGACGAGGCCTTCGCCATAGCTGTAGATCGGATCGGAGAAGTCGACGACCTCCTTGCGCGGCGGCGTGATGAACATCGCGGCGGCTATGATGTCGATCTTGCTCGAGGTCAGCGACGGGATCAGGGCCGAGAACTGCATCGGCTCGATCTGCATGTTGAAGCCGGCATCCTTGCCGACCTCGGTGATGAGGTCGACCATGATGCCCTGGATGCTGTTGGTCTTGGTGTCGAGGAAGGTGAAGGGAATGCCCGTCGGGGTCGAGCCGACCTTGAGCACCTGTTGCGCCGAGGCCGGCATGAGTACTGCAATCGCGAGTGCCGCCATCGCGGCCTGAACAATACGCTTCATCTCATCCCCTTTGGGTCTGGCCGATGGCGGCGCTCGCGCATGTCGTGATCAGACGTTGCGGGCCACGCCGTTTCGGCCTATTTTCACCAATATGAAAATTTGGTCACACTTTCGCGGACGATGCAAGCGGTTTTCATGCACATGAAGGAAGCGGTTTGACGTGAGCGGTGGCAAAAGAATGCGCAAACCGGCCGTTGCAAAGCCGGCGAAGCGGGTGAAGCCCAAAGCCGTCACCAAACCGGCGGAACCTGCGATGGACGTCGCGGTCGGCCGCCGCATCCGGGATCTCCGGCGTATCAGGCAATTCTCGCTGGAAACGGTCGCGGCGCGCACCGATCTATCGATCGGCTTCCTCAGCCAGATCGAGCGCGGCCTGTCCTCGCCCTCGCTGCGCGTGCTGGCCACGCTCGCCGACGTGCTCGGCGTCGGCATCGCCGCACTGTTCGGCGCAAGTCCGAGTGCCGACGGCACCTCCGACCAGGTGGTGACGCGCGGGCTGCAACGCCCCGAACTGAAGCTGTGGCGCACCGGCGTGTCCAAGCAGCTGCTGAGCCCGGCGAGCGCCGACAACAAGCTCAACCTCTTCCTGGTGCATCTGGAGCCCGGCGGCTCCACCGGCGACGAGCTCTACACCCATGACGGCGAAGAGGCCGGCCTCGTGCTCGACGGCGAGATGATGCTGACGGTGGACAGCGAGACCTGGTCGCTGAAGACCGGCGACAGCTTCCGCTTTGCCAGCCGACGGCCGCACCGGTTTTCAAATCCGGCGCGAGATGCGAAGGCCGTGGTGCTGTGGGTGAATTGCGTGACGGGGGCGTAAGCTTCCGCTCCGCGGACTCCCTCTCAACCCGTCATCCCCGCGCAATGGCGAAGCCATTGTCGCTGGAGGCGCGAGTAGCGCGATGCAATAGCATCGCGCCGGGAGCCTCGAAGGATGCACGGCCCCGATGCGGCCGGGCCGTCGCCCTTCGAGGGCCGCTGAAGAAGCGGCCACCTCAGGGTGACGGTGATAGATTTGGACGCACATCACGTCCACATCGTCATTGCGAGGAGCCCTTGCGACGAAGCAATCCAGACTGGTCTCCGCGGAAGGAGGCTGGATTGCGTCGCTACGCTCGCAATGACGAGCTGAGAGAGTCTTACCCGAACCGGTGCTTGTACCGCTCCACCGTCAACGCACTCACATCGATGTCCGGCTTCTTGCCCGACAGCATGTCGGCGAGCACGCGGCCCGAGCCGCAGGACATGGTCCAGCCGAGCGTACCGTGGCCGGTGTTGAGATGCAGATTGGCGTAGTGCGTCGGGCCGATCACCGGCGGGCCGTCCGGCGTCATCGGACGCAGGCCGCTCCAGAATGTCGCTTTAGTGAGATCGCCGCCGCGCGGGAACAGATCGGTGAGCGAGTGATCCAGCGTTGCGCGGCGCGCATCGTAGAGCTTGTCCGAATAGCCGGAGATTTCCGCGGTGCCGCCGACGCGGATGCGGTTGCCCAATCGCGTGATCGCGACCTTGTAGGTCTCGTCCATCACGGTCGATTCCGGCGCGCCGGACGTGTCCTTGATCGGCACCGTGATCGAATAGCCCTTCACCGGATAGACCGGCAGCGAGATCCCGAGCGGAGCCATGAGGCGCGACGACCAACTGCCGAGCGCGAGCACGTAGGCGTCGGCCTGCAACAGGCCGGCGCCGGTCGCAACGCCGCTGACACGCGCGCCGTCGGTGACGATGCGGTCGATCGAGGTGTTGAACATGAAGCGCACGCCGAGCGCTTGCGCGTGCTTGGCCAGCGCCTGCGTGAACATGTGGCAGTCGCCGGTCTCGTCCTGCGGCAGGCGAAGCCCGCCGACGAACTTCTCCTTCACACCTGATAGCGCCGGCTCGACCGCGATGCAGCCCTCGCGGCTCAGCACCTCGAAGGGCACGCCATACTGCTTGAGCACGGCGATGTCTTCGCCCGTGCCGTCGAGCTGCGCCTGGTAGCGGAACAGCTGCAGTGTGCCTTGCGAGCGTTCGTCATACTGGATGCCGATGTCGCGGCGCAGATCGCGCAAGGAATCGCGGCTATACTCCGCGATCGGAATCATCCGGCTCTTGTTGACCGCGTAGCGCGCGCTGGTGCAGTTACGCAGCATCTTGAGCAGCCAGACCCACATGACAGGATCGAGCTTCGGCCGGACCACCAATGGGCCGTGCTTCATCAACAGCCACTTGACCGCCTTCACCGGCACGCCGGGGCCGGCCCAGGGCGAGGAATAGCCGGGCGAGACTTCGCCGGCATTGGCGAAAGAGGTCTCCAGCGCCGGTTCGGGCTGACGGTCGACGACCGTCACCTCGTGGCCGGCACGGGCGAGGTAGTAGGCAGAGGTGACGCCGATGACACCGCTGCCGAGGATCAGAACTTTCACGCTTGGTCAAACTCCCGCGGCATCACGCTCGCCGCTGCAAGGACACTACTCGCAACGGCGAGAGCAATTATCAGGCCACCTTGTTGATGGCGTCACCGAGGATCGAGACCATCTGGTCGATATGGCTCTTCTCGACGATGAGCGGAGGCGACATCGCGAAAGAGTCGCCGCTCATGCGCAGGTAAAGGCCGGTGTTGAAGCAGTCGACCATGACGTCATAGCCGCGCGCGCCGACGGCGCCGCCACGCGGTGCCAGCTCGACCGCGCCCATCAGGCCGCAATTGCGGATGTCGACGACGTTGGGCAGACCTTTGAGCGAATGCAGCGCATCGCGCCAATATTCAGCGATCGACGCGCCGCGCGTCAGCAGCCCCTCGTCCTTGTAGATGTCGAGCGTCGCGATGCCGGCGGCGCAGGCGGTCGGATGCGCCGAATAGGTGTAGCCGTGGAACAGCTCCATCTGGTTCTCGGGACCGACCATCAGCCCGTCGTGCACCTTGCGGCTCGCGAACACCGCGCCGCAGGGAATCGTGCCGTTGGTGATGCCCTTGGCCGTCGTCATCAGGTCCGGCGTGACGCCGAAGAAATTGGCGGCGAACGGCGTGCCCAGGCGGCCGAAGCCGGTGATGACCTCGTCGAAGATCAGCAGGATGCCGTGCTTGTCGCAGATCTCGCGCAGGCGCTGCAGATAGCCCTTCGGCGGCGGCAGCACCGCGGTCGAGCCCGGCACAGGCTCGACGATGACGGCGGCGATGGTCTCGGCGCCATGCAAGCCAACCAGACGCTCGAGATCGTCGGCGAGCTCGGCGCCATGCTCCGGCTGATCCTTGGCGAAGGCGTTGCGGGTGAGATCGTGGGTGTGGCGGATGTGGTCGACGCCGGGCAGCAGCGTCGTGAAGGCGCGCCGGTTGGCGACCATGCCGCCGACCGAGGTGCCGCCGAAGCCGACGCCGTGATAGCCGCGCTCGCGACCGATCAGCCGGGTGCGGCTCGCCTGTCCGGTGGCGCGGTGATAGGCGAGCGCGATCTTCAGCGCGGTGTCGACCGACTCGGAGCCGGAATTGGTGAAGAAGACGCGGTCGAGACCCTTCGGCGCGATCTCGGCGAGCCGCTCGGCGAAGTCGAACGCCAGCGGATGACCCATCTGGAACGACGGCGCGAAGTCCAGCGTCATCAGTTGGCGCTCGACCGCAGCCGCAATCTGCTTGCGGCCGTGACCGGCATTGACGCACCAGAGGCCGGCGGAGCCGTCGATCACCTTGCGGCCGTCGACGGTGGTGTAGTGCATGCCCTCGGCCGAGGAGAACAGGCGCGGCGCCTTCTTGAACTGCCGGTTGGCCGTGAACGGCATCCAGAACGAGTCGGTCTTGATAGTGTTCGGAATCTGATGAAGGGTCACGGCCGCGCTCCTTTGCTGACCCCATAGCAGAGGCACGGCTTGGAATGCGCAACAAGTCCTTTTCTGCTCGGCCGCAACCCATTGATTTGACTGGGGCTGTCGGTCCATATTTGCGCGATCCGCAACACCTGCAACAGGGGACCTGGGCTATGAGCGTCGACATCGGCGGACGGCTGCGATTCATCCGGGCGCGCCACAAGCTGTCGCAGCGCGAACTGGCCAAGCGCGCGGGGGTCACCAATTCGACGATCTCGCTGATCGAATCCAACCAGATGAACCCGTCGGTCGGCGCGCTCAAGCGCATCCTCGACGGCATCCCGATGGGGCTCGCCGAGTTCTTCGCGCTGGAGCCGGAAAGCCGGCGCAAGATCTTCTACCGCGCCGAGGAGCTGACCGAGGTCGGCAAGAAGCCGATCTCCTATCGGCAGGTCGGCGACAATCTGTTCGGCCGCAGCCTGCAGATCCTCAAAGAGCGTTACGAGCCCGGCAGCGACACCGGCCGCGTCCACCTCGTCCACGACGGCGAGGAAGGCGGCATCGTGATCTCGGGCAAGCTCGAAGTCACCGTCGAGGACGAACGCCGCATCCTCAATCCGGGCGATGCCTATTATTTCGAGAGCCGCCGCCCGCACCGCTTCCGCTGCGTCGGCGGCAAGCCGTGCGAAGTGATCTCGGCCTGCACACCGCCGACGTTCTGACTACGGTCCGCCGCATCGGAAGGAACCGGCTTTTATCCTGCCAGGCTTGAGCCATCTCAATTTTCGCCGGACCCCACCGCTCTATATTGCCAAACGTAGCCGAGCAGCCTGGCGCAAAGGTGCTGAGGTTATGGCCCCGGGCTCCTAGGCTCGCCGGGGCCGCTTCGTAGACGGAGCCCACGCATGAAGACTACCCCCGCCAATGCGGAAGCCGAAGCCGTACCCGAACTGGCCTTGCGCGATGCCGACAAGCTTCTTTCGCGCGAGCTGCGCAAGGCGATCGCCAAATACATCGAGCTGCAAAGAGAGGCGGTGAAGGACCGCCGCAGGAAGCTGAATTAATGGGACCAGGCCTCGCCCGAGCGCTCCTGAACCTTGGAGTCGCGGCGGACGACCAACCGGCAGCCACGATCTTGATCCAGCCAAGGGCCGCCAATGTTCGCCCCCTACCGCCTCGCGCTCATCACCGCGACGGTCCTGCTCGCTCCCGTCACCTGCCATGCCATGGACGATTACCTCCGCGCCGCCAGCGCTGCGCCGGTGAAGATCACGCTATGCGGCGAGGCCGACGGCAACGGTAGCGGGATCAAGCCAGCCGCCTGCAAGGAAAAGGGCTACGACAAGCTCGTCGCCGCGATCGACAGATCGTTCGACGCGGCGCTCGCCAGGACGCCCGCAAATATCCGGCCACTCCTCAAGCGCGACGAGGCCTGGTTCAACGAGATGATCTCGCAAGCCGCCGACACCGTGCAGGAGGTCAATGAGGCCGAGCTCAGCGACAATTTCGTCGCGACGCTGCGCCAGCGCAAGGACGCGCTCGACGAGATTGCCGGCGGCTTCGGCCGTGGCGGGCTCTCCGGCAAGTGGACCAACGCATTCGGAAAGCTCACCATCTCACCGGATGCGAACGGCGCGCGGCGCATCACGGTCGAAATGAATGCCTATTACGGCAGTGACAAGCATCGGCAATGCAGGCTCAGCACGACGGTGACAAAGGGCGGCAGCTGGCTCAGCGGGTCGATCCAGCCGCCGGATGCCGGGCCCTCGAACAGCGCATCGGCAAGCCAGGAGCGTGCCAGGCCAGCGAAACCCGCGACGATCAAGCTCCGTCGCCAAGGCGAGACGCTTCGTGTCGTCATGATCGATGGCGACGATACGATCGGGGATCGCGACGAGTGCGATGATCCCTCGCAGATCACCGGCACTTATTTCGCGAGCGGCAGCTCCGATGTGGCCGACAAGACCGAGACCTCGTTCGCCGCGCCGACCTTCGACTGTACGCGTCCGGAGACGGCGACGGACGAGGAAATCTGCGCCGACCCGGATCTCGCCGAGAACGATCAGCGATTGAACCGCGCCTGGAAGGCGCTGCTGCCGCGGCTCGACGATCCGACGCGGCGCGCACTGACGGAGGACCAGCGCAACTGGGTGCGCACACAGACCGAGGAATTCCCGGAATTTCTCCATCCCGCCTGGAACAAGCGGACCGCGCAGATGCACTTCACGGCCGACGCACGGGATCACGTCGATGCCCTGCAGCGCGAGCGGATCGCGCTGCTGGAAGGCTTCGACGACAAGCGCGCAGGCCTCGCCGGCATCTGGCTCGCCTACAACGCGATTCTGAAGGTCACCGTTGACAAGGATGGCCGGCTGATCGCGCATGGCTGGAAATGGGAGCAGGGCGACTGGAAGGCCGGCTGCGACTACGACATGACCGGCAAGATGGTCGGCGGCACGTTCCGCGCCGACGGACAGCGCAAGAACCCGGACACGCTGGAGCGCGACCACGCCATGCTGGTCGTCAACCGTCTCGACGATTCATTCGCGAAGAAGCGCAGCGGCAAGGACGACGACGACGAGGCGAAGTGCAAGCGAAGGCTCGACAATTCCTCGACCGCACGGCTGTTTCCGGCGCGTCCCTCGCCCGACATCGACAATTTCTCCGGCTCGATCCGCTGACGGCACCGGGCACGGCGCGCCCGGTGCCGCGCGGTTCCTCAAAGCTGCGTCAGCAACTCCTCGATCCGGATCGGGAATCTGCGGACCCGCACGCCGGTCGCATGCCAGACCGCGTTGGCGACAGCGCCGGCGCTGCCGGTGATGCCGATTTCGCCGACGCCCTTGATACCGAGCGCGTTGACGTGCGGGTCGTGCTCCTCGACCGTGATCACGTCGAGCGGCGGCACGTCGGCATTCACGGGGACGTGGTACTCGCCGAGATTGGCGTTCATGATCCGCCCGGTACGGCGATCGGTAATCGCCTCCTCGTGCAGCGCAAAGGACAGGCCCCAGATCATGCCGCCGAACAGCTGGCTCTGCACCATCCGCGGATTGACGATACGTCCGGCGGCAAAGGCCCCGACCATGCGGCTGACACGCACCTGACCGAGCTCGGGATCGACCTTCACCTCCGCGAACACCGCGCCATGGGCATGCATGGCATATTCCTCCATCGCGGCAGGATTTGGCGCGCCGGTCCCGCGGGCCTCGACCTCCGCGACGCCGGCGCGCGCGAGGATCTCGGCGTAGCTCTCACTGCGGCTTTCATCGTCGCGTCTGACCAGCCTTCCCTCGCGCGCGATCACGCCGGCATTGCCGGCGCCGAACAGCGGCGAGCGCTCGTCTCCGGTGGCGAGATCGGCCAGCTTTGCGATCACGGCCGCGCCGGCGCTGTGGATCGCAGCACCGGCCGTGGCCGTATGCGCGGAGCCGCCGGCGATGCCGGCATCGGGCAGATCGGACGTCCCCGCCTTGAATTCGACGCGCGCGATATCGAGGCCGACGGCATCGGCCGCGATCTGGGCCAGCGCCGTCCAGGCGCCCTGCCCCATGTCGTGCGCACCGGTCTCCATCACGCCTGAGCCGTCGCGCCGGATCGCCGCGCGCGCTTCCGCCTGGAACATCAGCGCCGGGAAGGTCGCAGTGCCCATGCCCCAGCCGACCAGGAGGCCGGCATCGTCGCGCATCTGCCGCGGCTGCAGCGAACGTTTCGCCCAGCCGAAGCGCGCGGCGCCCTGCTCGTAACAGGCACGCAGCGCCTTCGAAGAGAACGGCTTGCCGCTGATCGGCTCGCGCTCGGCATAGTTCTTCAGACGGAAAGCCAGCGGATCCATTCCGCAAGCCCAGGCCATTTCGTCGATCGCGCTCTCCAGCGCAATCGAGCCGGTCGCCTCGCCGGGCGCGCGCATGAACAGCGGCGTCCCGGTGTTGACGCGCACGGCGTCATGCGAGGTGCGGATGGCGGGTGCCGTATAGAGCGTATGCGAGGCATCGGCCGCGGGCTCGTAAAAATCGTCGAACGTGCTCGACACCGTCCGCGCATGGTGATCGAGCGCGGTCAGACGTCCCTCGCCGTCGGCGCCGAGGCGCAGGCGCTGGCGCGTGGGGGCGCGATGGCCGACCGGGCCATACATCTGCTCACGACGCAGCACCAGCTTGACCGGCCTGCCCACCAGCCTGGCCGCCATGATGCCGAGGACCGGCGGGCCGCCCATCAGCCCCTTCGAGCCGAAGCCGCCGCCGAGGAAGGGACTGCGGATGTGGATCTTGTCGTGCGCGATGCCGAACAGCTCAGCGATGCGCGCGAGCGATAGCTTCAGACCTTGGGTCGGCATGTCCACCGACAGCCTGTCGCCGTCCCAGCTTGCGACGACCCCGTGCGGCTCCATCGCGTTGTGATATTGCGGCGGCGTCTGGTAAGTCGCCTCGATCCGCTTCTCGGCCGAGGCAAGGTCCGCTTCAACGTCACCGCGGTGATTTTCGCTGGGATTGCCGACGCCGACAACGGGCGGCACGAAACTCTCGCCGGCGTCGAGCCCGACCAGCGGAGGCAGCGTCTCGTAGCGCGGCGCCAGCAGCACCGCGCCTTCCGTCGCCGCCTCCAGCGTTTCCGCGATCACGACCGCGATGGGCTGGTTGGCGTAGCGGACTTCGTTGCTCTGCAACGCTTCCATCCGGAACACGAACGGATTGGTCTTGATCTCCGGATCGATCGCGAGCGGGGGCTTGTGCTCCGGCGTCATGACGTCGACGACGCCAGGATGACGCTTGGCGGCGGCGACATCGAGGAAGGTCACGCGGCCGCGCGCGATGCTGGAAGCGGCGATCACCGCGAACAGCATGCCGGGCGGATGATTGTCGGCGGCATAGGTCGCCTGCCCCGTGACCTTAAGGACGCCGTCGCGGCGGGTCAGCGGCTGGCCGATATTCGAGCCATGCCGCAGATGGGCGGGTGCGCTGGTGAGGTTGAGCTCAGGCATGAATGGCTCCGGACGTCGAGGCAAAGGGAGACGCCGGCAGCGCCGGCAGGCGCGCGGGCGTACCGGCGGCGGCGAGGGTCAGCGCGCGCACGACGATGCGGCGCGCGAGCTCGATCTTGAAGGCATTGTCGCCGGAGGGCTTTGCGTCGGTCAGCGCACGCCAGGCGGCCTCCTGGAAGACGTCCGCCGTGGGCGCGACGCTCCTGAGCACGTCTTCCGCGGCACGGGCCCGCCAGGGCTTTGCGGCAACGCCGCCGAGCGCGAGGCGGGCTTCCGTGATCTTGCCGCCCTCGATCCGCAATGCAGCTGCGGCGGACACCACGGCGAAGGCGTAGGAGGTGCGCTCACGGACCTTGAGGTAGCGCGCATGCGCCGCGAACGCGCGCGCCGCCGGCGGCAGGCGCACCGCAACGATGAGGTCGCCGGGCTCGAGCACGGACTCGCGCGCGGGCCTGTTGCCGGGCAGACGATGCAGCTCGTCGAGCGCGATCTCGCGACGGCCGCCCTTGCCCTCGATCTCGACCATGGCATCGAGCGCGACCAGCGGCACGCAGAAGTCGGACGGATGCGTGGCGATGCAATTCTCGCTCCAGCCGAGCACCGCGTGGGTGCGGTTCTCGCCGTCGCGGGCATCGCAGCCGCTGCCGGCCTCGCGCTTGTTGCAGCGGCTGGCGGTGTCGTAGAAATACGCACAGCGCGTTCGTTGCAGCAGATTGCCGCCGACGGTCGCGGCATTGCGCAACTGCGCGGAAGCCCCGGAGAGGAGCGCCTCGGCGACGGCCGGATAGGACTTTGCAAAGGCCGGGTCATGCGCGAGATCGGCATTGCTCACCAGCGCTCCGATGCGCAACGAACCGTCGGCGAGAGTCTCGATTGCGTCGAGCCCGTCGAGATGGGTGACGTCGACGAGACGGTCCGGACGGCTGACGCCGCCCTTCATCAGATCGAGCAGATTGGTGCCGGCGGCGAGATAGGCGGCGCCGGGCTGGGCCGCGGCGGCGACGGCCTCTGCGACCGTGCCCGGCCTGAAATAATCGAACGATTTCATGCCGAGCGCCTCTGGTTGGATTCGTCCATCTGTCCTTGCGCATCGAGCACGGCATCGACGATGCCGGCGTAGGCGCCGCAGCGGCACAGATTGCCGCTCATGCATTCGCGGATGCGCTCGGGGTCGTTACCGGCCTGCGCTTCCTGCATCATGCCGATCGCGCTCATGATCTGGCCTGGCGTGCAGAAGCCGCACTGGAATCCGTCATGGGCGATGAAGGCGGCCTGCACCGGGTGAAGCTGGTCGCCGCGCGCGACACCCTCGATGGTGAGGATGTCGGCCCCGTCATGGCTGATGGCGAGCGCGAGACAGGAATTGATGCGCTTGCCGTCGACCAGAATGGTGCAGGCGCCGCACTGGCCGCGATCGCATCCCTTCTTGGTGCCGGTGAGATGGAGGCGCTCACGCAGGAGATCGAGCAGCGTGACGCGCGGATCGTCGAGGACGAAGTCGCGCCGCGCACCGTTCACGGTGAGGCTGATGGAGTGGTTCATACAAGGCTCCGATCAGATTTGGACATGAGTCATCGCGCAGCGCGCCACCGCCGTGGCCGCTGTCGACATGCGCCGGCCAGGCAGACGCCGGGCCAATAGCCAAGCGAAGATACGGAGGCACCCTCCGTTTAACAAGGGCCGGTGGAAAAATATTGGAATTCGTCAAAAGCCCCTGCGCCACCAACGCCATGCAGCTAGCCAAGGGTCCGACGAGGGTTCAATCTAACCAATTCGTGATCTAGATTGCCTGATATGGACGACCACAGCGACCAGACCCGAAAGCCCCGTGCCGATGCCGTGCGCAATCGCGAGCGCGTGCTCGAGGCGGCGAAAGCCGTGTTCAGCGCCGGCGGCCCCGAAGCGAGCCTGGAGGCCGTCGCCAAACGGGCCGGCGTCGGCATCGGCACGCTGTATCGGCATTTTCCGACGCGCGAGGATCTATTCGAGGCGGTGTACCGCCGCGAGGTCGAGCAGCTCAGCGAGCTGGCCGAGCAGTTGAAGAATTCCAAGGATCCGGTCGATGCGCTCCGCCGCTGGCTGCGCTCAGGTGTCGAATTCGTCGCCACCAAGAAGGGGATGATGGCAGCCCTGGCGCTTGCGGTGCAGAGCGGGTCCGAGCTGCACGCCTTCTCGTTCGATCGCCTGACCAAGGCGATCGGCTCGCTGCTCGACCGCGCAGTCTCGGCCGGCGAGTTGCGCCCCGATATCAGTCCCGAGGACTTGCTGCGCGCGTTCTTCGGCATGTGCTACATCCACGACCAGCCCCGCTGGCAGTCAACCGCGCTGCGGCTCCTCGACGTGTTCGTCGATGGCCTGCGCGTGCAGCCGGCGGGCAAGGCCGAGACGGGGACCAGCAAGGCGCGAGCCGCAAGGGGCGCGAAACCCGCGATGAAACGCAAGCGATAGCGCGCCCGTATTTCCCTGAGGTCATGCTAGAATCAGCATCGCCGGGATTTCAACGCGGAGCCTGCCATGCGCATTGCCGCCTTGCTCGTTGCTATCAGCATTGTCTTCAGCTCCGCCGCAGCCCTCGCCGACGATGTTGCCGCGGCGCAGGGCGTCATCCGCGCCCAGGAGCAGGCGTTTGCGCGTGACGATGCGGCCGCGGCCTATTCCCATGCCGCACCGGCGATCAAGGAGATCTTCCCCGCGCCCGACATCTTCATGGCGATGGTGCGGAACGGCTACGCGCCGGTGTACCGCCACAACAGTTTCGAGTTTGGCGAGAGCAAGATCGAGGGCGGCTGGATTGCCCAGCGCGCCCACATCGTCGATGCCAATGGCGAAGCGTGGGAAGCGCTCTACACGCTCGAGCAGCAGGCGGACGGAAGCTACAAGATCACCGGCTGCTCGCTGCTGAAGGCGGGACAGGCGGTCTAGATCGCGAAACCCGGTCCCACCTTGGCCGCGCTCATCCGCGAGCGGATCAGCAGCAGCACGACGATGCTGATGTTGAGCGCGTTCCAGGCCACGCCGTTCGCGAACGCCGCGCCGTAGGAGCCGGTGGCATCGAAGATCACGCCCGACACCCAGCCGCCGAAGGACATGCCGACCACGGAGGCGAAGATCACGATGCCGACGCGGGTCGCCGCCTCGCTCGCCGGCATCGCCTCGCGGACGATGATGGCGTAGCTCGGCACGATGCCGCCCTGGAACAGGCCGAACATCGCGGAGATGAGATAGAGCGAGGCGAGGCTGTCGAAGAATAGATAGAACACCAGCGCAAATCCCTGCGCCAGCGACCCGACCAGCAACGTGCGGATGCCGCCGATCTTGTCGGCGAGATAGCCGGAGCCGATCCGGCTGATGATGCCGCAGCCCATCATCAAGGACAGCATCTCGGCGCCGCGCGCCACGCCGTAGCCGAGATCGCCGCAATAGGCGACGATATGCACCTGCGGCATCGCCATGGCGACGCAGCAGGAGATGCTGGCGATCGAGAGCAGCACGGTCAGCGTGTTGGTCGACAGCTTGAGATCGACGCGGGGCGGCGGCGCGTTGGCATGATCGCGGACATGGTCGTCGCCCATCTGCGCGCGCAGGACGAGGACCAGAAGCGCCATCGTGCTCGCGCAGATGATGCCGATGCCGATATGGGTGTAGCGCCAGCCGATCGTCTGCGTGCCCCAACTCACGATCGGCGGCCACATCGTTCCGGCGACGTAATTGCCGCTGGCGACGATGGTCACGGCAAGGCCGCGATAGCGCTCGAACCAATGCGAGGCTTCCGCCATCAGCGGCGCGAAGGTCGCGGAGGTGCCGAGGCCGATCAGGAAGTAGGCGGCGACGAACTGCCAGAGCTGACTAGACAGCCCCGCGAGCACATTGGCGATGCCGAGAAAGGCAATGCTGATCGCCATCGCGAGCACGATGCCGAACCGGTCGGTGATCTTGCCGGCGATCACGCCGCCGAGCCCGAAACCGAACATCATCAGCGTGAAGGCCAGCGACACGGCGCCGCGCGTCGCACCGAATTCGGCCTGCACCACGGGAATCACGACCACGACCGCCCACATGCCGACGGCACCGATCGAGCCGATCACAAGCGCAAGAACGAGGCGCACCCAGGCCTGACGCGAATCAGGCGTGAAGGAGGCCGGTGTTTGTCCTGGATGATTTGGTGCGTGCACGGCGCGGACCATGACCCGCGGATCGTCGCATGGTCAAGCATTGTGGCGCGATATTGGGCATGCGCGGTGCACTGCGGTAAGAAGGTGCTTGGCGAATGCGTGATTTGCCACTAATTTGCAATCAGCGTGTGCACCATCGCCGCGCGAAGAGCATGTCGGCGGAATGTTGCTGCGATTGACACGATCGATGCGGATCAGGGTGGGGCGCCTCGTTGCCCTCGCCTATCTGTTCTGCGTGCTCGCGCCAGCCGCAAGCCTCGCATGGGGCAGCGGCCCAGCGCCGTGTCTTGACGAGGCCGTGCTGGCGGATGCCATGCCGCTACATCACCGGATGCCGGCCGGCCACGTGCATGACGGCGCATCACATGACCATGCGGGAACCCACGCCCATCACCACACCGCCGCGCAGGATGCACCGGCGTCGCATCATCACGGCGGCAAGGGAACAGTCGGCCCCTGCTGCGCGATGATGTGCGTGAGCGCGTTGCCGGCCGATCTTCCCAGCGTCGCCAAGCCGCTTCTGCCCGTCTCCGCCTGCGCGCCCGAGATCGTGGCCAGCCTGGGCAGCGCGGCGGCCCCCCTGCACTACCGCCCTCCCATCGCCTGATCTGACCCGACGATTTCGGGCTGTTGCGCGCTTTTGCGCGCGCGGACCTGTGGTCTTTCAGATCAGGGATGAATCATGCTGACGCTTTCCGGGGCCGAGTCCGCCGCAATATTCGCGGTCGATGCGCGACACTTTCGATTCCATTGGCCGCTGCTGGCCGCACTTGCGCTGGCGCTGTCCGGCTGCGTGCCGGCAACCACGCACGTCGCGGGTGCCGATCCTGCCGATCCATCGGCAAAAATCGCGCCTGTCGGCTATCGATCGACTGTCGCGCCTTACAGCAGCCTGCGGCCAGCGACGCCGGCGCCATGGCGCGAGCGCAACGGCGCCGTCACGCCGCAACCCAAGCAAGACCGGTAGGAGCGCGCCATGACGTGCCATTTTGCGCGAGGCCTGCTCGTCCTCACCGCGTTCAGCGTCTCCGGTTGCGCCGCGTTCTCGCCCGACAGCGGCATGAGCGCGGTCTCCGAGCTGACGAGCCAGACCATCAACAAGGACGTCGCCTTCGTGCGAACGGGGGACGGCGCCGGCGCGGTCGACGCGCGCGTTCACCAATTGCTGGCGCGCACGCTGAGCGTCGACAGCGCCGTGCAGATCGCACTGCTCAACAACAAGGGACTGCAAGCCGCCTATAACGAGCTTGCATTGGCCGAGGCTGATCTGGTCGAGCAGAGCCTGCCACCCAACCCGATCTTCTCGATCTCGCGCATCACAGGCAATGGCGCCAGCGAGATCGAGCGCCAGGTGGTCGGTGATATCCTTGCACTCGCCACCCTGCCGTTCCGCTCCGACATTGCCCGCGAGCGTTTTCGCCAGGCCCAATTGCGCGCCGCGCTGGCAACGCTGCGGCTCGCCGCCGACGTCCGCCGCGCTTATTGGCGCGCGGTTGCCGGCAACGAAATGGTGGTGCTGCTGACCGACGCGAAGGCCACGGCGGAATCGACCGCGCAGCTCGCGGCCAAGCTCGGCGAGACCGGCTCGCTCAACAAGCTCGACCAGGCCCGCGAGCAGGTGTTTTACGCCGAGACCACCGCCGACCTCGCCA
The DNA here is from genome assembly GCF_006658635.1 of Bradyrhizobium sp. UNPA324. Taxonomy (NCBI): domain Bacteria; kingdom Pseudomonadati; phylum Pseudomonadota; class Alphaproteobacteria; order Hyphomicrobiales; family Nitrobacteraceae; genus Bradyrhizobium; species Bradyrhizobium sp. UNPA324. Next base: position 6,458,687 of record NZ_LFJD01000004.1, on the reverse strand, counting down.
CCGCGCGACAGACCGCAGCGAGCGAACGCGAAAGGCTTGCACGCCTGATGGGATTGTGGGACGGCGGCCTCGACTTCCGCCTGCCGAACGCGCTGCCACCACTACCGCGCCGGCCGCAGACCTTGCCTTCGATCGAGGCCGACGCGGTCGCCCATCGCATCGACCTTCAGATCGCGCGGCTGGAGCTGGCGGCGCTGGCCAAGGCCTTGAACCTCACCGAGGCGACGCGCTTCGTCACGCTGCTCGATCTCGCCGGCATCTCCCGCCGCACTCAGGATCCGGAAAGCGCACCGTTCCGCGAGCGAGGCTTTGACGTACAGTTCCAGATCCCGATCTTCGACGGCGGCGAGGTGCGGGTGCGGCAGGCCGCGGAGACCTACAATCTCGCCTTCAACCGCCTCACCGAGCGCGCCGTCAACGTGCGCTCCGAGGCGCGCGATGCTTATCGCGTCTATCGCTCGACCTACGATATCGCCAGCCATTACCAGCGCGAGATCATCCCCTTGCGCAAGATCATCACCGAGGAGATGCAGCTGCGCTTCTCCAGCATGCAAGTCGACATCTTCGCACTGCTGACCGAAGCGCGGCAGCGCCTGGCCTCGCTGCGCGGCGCGATCGACGCCAGGCAGAGATTCTTTCTCGCCCAGGCCGACTTGCAGACCGCCGTCAACGGCGGTGGCGCGCCGACCGCCGGCAGCGACAATCCAACCACCGTCGCCGCGGCAGCACCTGCCGATGGCGGCGGCCACTGAGATGGAGGCCAAGATGTTTTCCCGCCGAGGATTCTTAGGGACTGCCGCGCTCGTCGGCGCATCTGCGGTTCAAGGCCGCGTGCAGGCAGCGTCGATTCCCGAAGCCCCGCACATGGACAAGGTGATGATGCAGCCGCCGCTGCATCCGATCAGCGGACCCGACTATCGTCCCGTGGTGACGCTGAACGGCTGGTCGCTGCCGTTCCGCATCAACGGCGACTGGAAGGAATTCCATCTGGTCGCCGAGCCCGTGGTGCGCGAATTCGCCGAGGGCATGAAGGTGAATTTGTGGGGCTACAACGGCCAGTCGCCCGGACCGACCATCGAGGCGGTCGAGGGCGACAAGGTCCGCATCTTCGTCACCAACCGCTTGCCCGAATATACCACCGTGCACTGGCACGGCATGATCATTCCGAGCGGCATGGACGGCGTCGGCGGATTGAACCAGCCGCACATCCAGCCGGGAAAAACCTTCGTCTACGAGTTCGAGATGAAGAAAAGCGGGACCTTCATGTACCACCCGCATTCCGACGAGATGGTGCAGATGGCGATGGGCATGATGGGCATGGTCGTCGTGCATCCGCGCGACCCGAGCTTCCGGCCCGTCGACCGCGACTTCGTCTTCGTGATGAGCACCTATCGCGTCGACCCCGGCACCTATCTGCCGCACGTCAACGAGATGACCGACTTCAACATGTGGACCTGGAATGCGCGGGTGTTTCCCGGCATCGATCCCTTAGCCGTGCGGCTCGGTGACAAGGTGCGCGTGCGCATCGGCAATCTCAGCATGACCAACCATCCGATCCATCTGCACGGCCACAGCTTTGCGGTGACCTGCACCGACGGCGGCTGGATTCCGGAGAGCGCGCAATATCCGGAGACGACGACCGACGTGCCGGTCGGTGCCGTCAGGGTGTTCGACGTGCTCGCCGACAATCCAGGCGACTGGGCGTTCCATTGCCACAAGTCGCATCACACCATGAACGCGATGGGGCACGACGTGCGCAACCTGATCGGGGTGTCGCGCAAGGATCTCGCCAAGGCTGTCGGCAAGCTCGCGCCTGACGGCATGGCGATGGGCTCGACCGGCATGGCGATGGGCAACATGGAGATGCCCGCGCCCGACAACACGCTGCCGATGATGACGGGCACAGGACAATTCGGCCCGATCGAGATGGGCGGCATGTTCACGGTGATGAAGATCCGCGAGGACCTCGCGCGCGACGATTACCGCGATCCCGGGCCGTACAAATTCCCGCAAGGCACCGTCGCCTACGAGGTCGCGGCGCCGGCCGCGGAGCCGGCGCGGCAGCAGCCGGGCAGCCCACCGATGAAACACAAGATGTGAGCGTTTCGATGAACCATCAACTGGAGATGACGATGAAGATGATCAAACTTGGCCTCGCGCTGGTTGCGCTGTCGACTGCGCCGGCTTTCGCGCACGACAAGCACGGGCACGCGAGCTTTTCGGCCGGCGAGCCCGGCGATCCCAACAAGCCCGCGCGCACCATCGAGATCCTGCTCAACGAGATGGACTACACACCTGCCAGGATCGAGGTCAAGCGCGGCGAGCAGATCCGCTTCGTGCTGCGCAATGTCGGCAAGGAGGACCACGAATTCCTGCTCGCCACCACCAAAGAGAATCTCGCGCATGCGGTGGAGATGAAGAAGCATCCGCATATGGAGCACGACGATCCCAACGGGGTCAGGCTCGCGACGCAAAAGACGGCCGAGATCCTCTGGAAGTTCAGCAAGCCCGGCACGTTCGAATATTCGTGCCTCATTCCCGACCACCGCGACAACGGCATGGTCGGTCACGTCACCGTCAAGTAACGCGAAGGGAGTCTCGCATGAACCGCATCATCAATATCATTGCTGCGCTGGCGCTGACGTTGAGCGTCGCCATCGGAGCCGTTGCCAACCGAGCCCTGGCGGTCGAGGCCGCCTCGATCAGCGGTGAGGTGAAAAAAATCGACGAGGGCGCCGGCAAGATCACGCTCAAGCACGGGCCGGCGAAGAGCCTCGGCATGGAAGAGCCCATGACCATGGTCTACCGCGTCAAGGACCCCGCCATGCTCAAGCAGGTGAAGGTCGGCGACAAGGTGACCTTCGAGGCCGAGGAGGCGGCGTCGGGGTACACGGTGACGAAGATGGACAAGGCGAAATAGGGCGGCCTTTTCCTCAGCCAGTCTTCCGACGCATCCATGCCTCCACAACGTCATGGCCGGGCTTGTCCCGGCCATCCCCGCCCTTCTCGCGGCACGAAGAACGTGGATGCCCGGGACAAGCCCGGGCATGACGACTTCTTCCCCTGCCTGAATGCCGAAACAGTCCATCCCGCCCCCTTCCCACCCCCTCCGTTAACCCTTTGCTAACCATACACCCGGCAAGAATTGCCGGGTGAAGTCGAGTGTCGTCGGCCGCGTAAAACGGGAGGACCCCCGTGGACGCCAGTGCGGTGCCTCACTTTCGAAACGGCGGCCCCTCGGCCGCCGCGCAGACGTTTGGGGCGCGCGGACGGCAGTCGCGCGGGGAGGCAGCTACCATGGTCGACGTCACCGCGGGACAGGGCGTAGGCGCCGCAAGAACCGGCATCCCCTCCGTCAACGAGATCGTCACCATCCTCAAGCGCGGCGACATCGCGCTGGCGCTCGGCATCCTCACCATCCTGGTGGTGCTGATCCTGCCGCTGCCCGCGATCGTGCTGGACCTGTTCCTGGCGATCTCGATCACGCTCTCGATCCTGATCCTGATGACCTCGCTGTTCATCCAGACGCCACTGGAATTCTCGGCCTTCCCGACCGTCCTCTTGATCTCGACCATGCTGCGCCTGTCGCTCAACATGGCTTCGACCCGCCTGATCCTGTCGCACGGGCACGAGGGCACGGCTGCCGCCGGTCACGTCATCGAAGCCTTCGGCAGCTTCGTGATGGGCGGCAATTTCGTCATCGGCATCATCGTCTTCGCCATCCTGATCATCGTCAACTTCGTCGTCATCACCAAGGGTTCGGGCCGTATCGCCGAAGTCGCCGCCCGCTTCCACCTCGACGCCATGCCCGGCAAGCAGATGGCGATCGACGCCGACCTCTCCGCCGGCCTGATCGACGAGAAGGTCGCCAAGGAGCGCCGCAAGGAGCTGGAGGACGAGAGCGGCTTCTTCGGCGCCATGGACGGTGCCTCCAAATTCGTCCGCGGCGATGCCATCGCGGGCCTTCTGATCGTCTTCATCAACGTCGTCGGCGGCATGATCATCGGCGTGGCGCAGCAGGGCTTGTCCTTTGCCGATGCGGGGCGCAGCTACACGCTGCTGACCGTCGGCGACGGCCTCGTCACCCAGGTGCCCGCGCTGATCGTCTCGACCGCGGCCGGCCTGCTCGTCTCCAAGGCCGGCGTGTCGGGCGCCGCCGACAAGGCGCTGATGAAGCAGTTCTCCGGCTATCCGCAGGCGCTCGCGATGTCCTCGGCGGTCATGCTGGTGCTGGCGGCGCTGCCGGGGATTCCGACCATTCCGTTCCTGGCGCTCGGCGCCGGCGCCGGCGCGCTGGCCTGGAACGCCCGCAACCACAACCGGGTCACCGCCAAGGCCGAGGAAGCGGCCAAGGCCGCACCGGCTGCAGGTAGCCCGGGTGCGCCCGGGGCGGCCGCCGCGGAAGAGCCGATCTCCGCCGCGCTCAAGATCGACGACCTCAAGATCGAGCTCGGCTATGCCCTGCTGCCGCTGGTCAACGGCCCCGACGGCACCGACCGTCTCACCGAGCAGATCAAGGCGCTGCGCCGCTCGCTCGCGATCGAGATGGGTTTCGTGATGCCGGCGGTGCGCATCCTCGACAACGTCCAGCTCGAGGCCAACACCTACATCATCAAGATCAAGGAGGTCGATGCCGGCACCGGCAAGATCTGGCCGAACCAGTTCATGGTCATGGACCCCGGCGGCAGCCAGGTGCAGGTGCCCGGCATCCACACCACCGAGCCGACCTTCGGCCTGCCCGCGACCTGGGTCGATGCCAGCCTCAAGGAGGAGGCCTCGCTCAAGGGCTACACCGTCGTCGACGCCGCGACCGTGCTCTCGACCCACCTCACCGAGCTGCTCAAGGCCAACATGTCGGACCTGCTCTCCTACGGCGAGGTGCAGAAGCTGCTCAAGGAGCTGCCGAAGGAGCAGAGCGAGCTGGTCAAGGACATCGTGCCGGCACAGGTCACGGTCTCCGGCATCCAGCGCGTGTTGCAATTGCTGCTCGCCGAGCGGATCTCGATCCGCGACCTCTCGACCATCCTCGAAGGCATCGCCGACTCGCTGGCCTTCTCGCGCAATCCCGCGACCATGGTCGAGCACGTCCGCGCCCGCCTGGCGCGGCAGATCTGCGCGCAGAACACCTCCTACGCCGGCTATCTGCCGCTGATCGCGCTGTCGGCGAAATGGGAGCAGGCCTTTGCCGAATCCATCATTGGCCAGGGCGAGGAACGCAGCCTTGCGATGCAGCCCTCGAAGCTGTCGGAATTCATGACCGCCGTGCGCGAGGCCTTCGAGCGCGCCGCGCGCGAGGGCGAGGCTCCGGTGCTGGTCACCTCTGCGGCCATTCGCCCCTTCGTGCGGTCCCTGGTGGAGCGGTTTCGGGCCCAGACCACCGTGCTGTCGCAGGCTGAAATCCACCCCAGGGCGAGGTTGAAAACGGTCGGAAGCGTCTGATTTGCCTTAAGAAGCCGTGTGTTTTTCGGTCACAGGCAAATGGTTTTTGAGTTCCTGGCGCCTTGTGGACCAACTGGCGAAAAAGGCGCCGGACAAGCACCTTACATCTTTGAAATAATTGCGAAAATGCACGATCAAGGACCTCCGCCTGATCGCGATCTTTCACGTCGTTTCACGCTCTTGTGATGGCCTCTTGGGAACGAATCCCCCCAATACTAGGTTGATGGGCACCGGAAGCATGAACCTGCCTGAACGGCGGGCGACTACTTCGGGTAGATGGCGGCAGGAGGCTTCCATGAACCACTCGATCTACAGCGCAGATCGCGCGACCCATTTGAAAGTCGTGGTCGTCGCCCTCGTCGCAGGGATCGCGGTGGCAGGCCTCGGTATCACGGCACGCACGGGTTCGGATGAAGGCCTGACCCAGACCGCCCGCGTCATCAAGGCCGGCAAGCCGGTCGTTGTCACAAGCGCGAACGCGTCCCTCGTTCGCTAAGGAGATCTGACGAGTTTTTCGAATTCACGCGGCTCTTTACCAGCCCCCCAAAGTCGCCACGTGGATATGTAGACGACCCCAACCCCAAGTCGACTACAGAAAGCGCCCGCCCCCCACGGGCGCTTTCTCATGTCTGGGGTGATGTCGCGGAGGCCTGCAGACGCCACCCAAAGTTCGGGTTTGCGAGCGACGCGACTTGGCCGCCGAAGCCTTTGGCGAAGGCGGAAGCAAACCAGATTGCCGTCGTGGAGTGATTTTGAATTGCTTTCGTCGCAAGCGCTGCTCGCAACGATGGAGTATGGGGGCGATTGCCATGGTTTCTGTACGTGATTATCTCGCCTGGCAAGCGTAGACATCGTCAATTGCCGTGCAAGGTCGCGATTGATTTCAACTCAAAGACAGCGCGGCCGAAGAGGTAGTTAGCGGCACATCAGGTAATGTACGCAGCATTGCCCCGACTACACTGCGCGCAATTCCCACAGTCTCGATAGCCTCTTCCACCGAAAGAATTACTTCGGGGTGTATCAGGGGATTCCTATGCAGCCTCGTCATTTGTTTGATCGACTCAATTACTTTGATGTCGCCAAACTTCTGTTTTTCCATTTCTGCGGCGAAGGTGCCCAATGTCTCAAGAGAAGGCCGGATCGCCCCCTTGGAAACGTGGTCCCAATAGCGCTTCACGACCGCCTCGGTGACACGAAAGATATGGAAACCACACGCGGTTGCGAGTTCAAAGGCCAAAGCTTTCCCAACTTCTTTGGCATCGGGAATTGCCTCTGGCACTTTGGCCGAAAGGGAGACTGGGAAAAGCTTCGTGCCCTCATCGATCAGCGTATTGACTTCGTAGCTCTCTTTTCCGGCAACGAGGAACGACGGGAGGAGACTCAAGTCTGCCAAAAATATAGTCTTGAACTGATCTCGCTCGTGGCTCATCGACCATACATCGTAATCACCAATGGTTGAATTCGGATCATCGACCAATTTCAGCATGACATCGATCGCGGCGTATAATTTACCGGCCTGTTCGCGAGATGCGCGTAAGTATGCCGCGTAAATGCTCTGATTAAACAGCGCTTCAAGCTGACCTTTTGCGTTATGCAGCACGTAAGCTGACGGACGCGGTGGATCCCCCTGAAAGAAAGTGTTGGGTATCGCATCAATGGCTGACACGACATCAAGAAACCACGGCAAAGACATTCGGATCATTTGGCGGCAGCCCCACGAACGTCCGGGCGCGAATCCCCCGGCACTACTCATGGTAGCACCGGGGCATTGGATACGTATAACGTTCACTTAGACGTCCCCCAAATTCATCATTGCGAGCGGAACGAAGCAATCCAGACTCCCTCGGCGGAGGCAACCTGGATTGCTTCGGCGCAAGGGCTCCTCGCAATGAAGGAGTGCGGGGCGATGCCATCGCGTTCTCAATTCGCAATTTCATTGCAGACACACCTTCGCTTCCTCGCGACTCATCTCGCCCGAGCTTTGCACGATCTCTTCACCCTCATGAATGAATGGAGAGGGCGCAGGGAAGACCGGGTGCCAGCCGGGCACCCACGGTCCACTGTGCGAGAGATGGCAACAAGAATTTGCACAGCGGCATACAGGTGGAGCCAAAACATCCCGCCTTCCCTGCGCAGTGGTTTTACGGCTTATGTCGCGCTCTCCCCGGGGAGCGATGCACTATTGCCCCCGTCGCCTTGCGGATGACTGATGCGTGCGCCCGGTCGGGCCGCACACATCACCGCAAGCCTTGACGCACAGACCCCGGGCATCAGGACCACACGATTTCGCCGTACGCTGATCACACCGGTCGTGTGCGCGACGGTTTTGCTCACGGCTCTCCGCCCTGCAAAACCTCTTCGCGCCGATGCAATCAGCGTCCACCGCCGCCCGGCCCGCGTTCGTGACGATCGCGATACGCCCCTCTTCCTTGGGCCGGGTTGCGGCGACACATACGAGATTTCCGAATTTCGGTAAAGCGTAATATTTTCGGCGACGCCGATTGACCGCGATCTTGGGTGTTTTGCCCGTCAGGCAACGCAAGGGGTTGTGGGCGGGACGTTCAATCTGGCGGTCAGCTTCGCAAGAAACCGCTGACGCGCGAAGGCCCACCGCGCGCGAACGAACGGTGGGCCTCACGTCGAGCGGCTCTACCAGCGATAGCCGCCGGTCAGCGTGCCGTTATTGTTGCCGTCAGGGCCGACGTCGCCCTGCGTCGAGCTCGGGGTCGGATGGCTGGTGCCGTTGATGGCGCCATAGGGGCCCGCGACGTCAGGATAGTAGGCGCCCGACTGGACCGGTTCGTAGGCGGGCGCGCTGCGGTCCCAGCTCATGCGCGATCCGTTCCAGTCATAGCCCTGCGCCGAGGCCGCCGCCGTGCCGGCGACGAGCGATGCCGTGATCAGGCAGAGGAGTTTTGACTTGTTCTGCATTGGAAATGCTCCTTGCTTGTGTCGGGGGCCAACGGTTGCACTGCGGGAGCGTTCCGGAACCCGGCAGGCGGGAGCGATCAACTCGGATCAACTGGTTATGAGACGCTTCTTTCGGAACGAAGTACCTGTCAGGAGAATCCGAGCGCTCTTGCCGCACCGGTTCCCCCGTTAATCCCGTGCCTTAACCAAAAATTAATTATACGTTTGCGGCTGGCCGACGGCCCGGCCTAGCGTGCGGTGGGGAGCCGCCGAAGCCAAACGAGTTGGTGCGTATCATGACCTACAGAATGCATGGGGCCTTGCTCGCCTCGCTCAGCGCAGCCGCGCTGCTCCTTAGCCTCAGCGATAGTTTTGCACGACCCGGCGGCGCCGCGCCGCATGGGCTGACCGCGGCGCCGTCCGGCGCCATGGCGCGTCCGCCCATCGCACCGGGAGCCCGCTTCCACCGGCGGAATAACCCCTTTGTCTATTGGCCGGGCGGCGGCGGCTTCTTCTACGACAGCGCCGGCTACAGCCAGCCCTTCGTCGATACCGCCCAGCCGGTCTCCACCGACGTGCGCTACACCTACACCTATGACGTTCCCTGGGACTGGACGCATCGCTTCCCGCCGAACGTCGTGCCGTCCGATCGGCCCTACGTGCCGAGCTGCCCGACCGAGCAGGTAACGGTGCCCGGCCGCGGCGGCAGCGAGCACACCGTCAACATCATGCGCTGCTATTGAGCTTGGCTCTAACCTAGCTCGAATTGGCTCTAACCTAGCTCGAAGCTGGTCACGCCGAAGACGCGGTCGATACGCAGCGACGGGATCGCTCCCGTGTACATCCGCGCCGTCTCGAACACCGGCTTCAGCCCAAGCGCCTCCGCGAGCGCGATGGCCTCGCGATTGACAGCGGGGACGTCGAGGAACACCTCGCCATCCGCGCTTGCCAGCAGGGCCCAGACGATCGTCTCCGCCGCAATGCGATCGTCGGCGACCAGCGGGCCGATCTTGTAGCCGGTCCGGCACGGCCGGATCACGCCCCAGGCGGCGAGCTTGCCGTCACGCAGGAGCGCGCGGCCGACATGGTCCGATGTGTTGATCCAGGCGCGCAGGAAGGCGCTGCGCCGAGCCGGGAAGACAGTGGCGTCGTCGGCTTCCACAAGCGCAAACGGGACCTTGTCGAGTGCGACGACATCGGCGGGTGGCTTCAGGGGCGCGGCGGCGATGCCGCCATAGCGGATATTGGCGTAAGCAAGCTGGAAACCGGACTTTCTGTAGTTGTCCTGCTGCGCCACCACGCCATCGAGCCCGATCACGCGGGTGCCCGCATGCGCGATCGCCGCGCTCCAGATGCGCAGGCCATGGCCAGAGCCGCGAAGATCCGCACGCACGATATAGAAGCCGAGGAAGGCGAAGCGATCGTCGTAATTGGCGCAGGAGACGGTCGCGACCGGTTCGCCGTCGATCTCGCCGACGAAGAAGCCTTCCGCGTCGGGAGCAGCGAAGCAGGCGGCGTCGGAGAAGCCGGGATTCCAGCCCTCGGCCGCGGCCCAGTCGATGGCAAGCGAGATTTCCTCGGGGCGCAAATTGCGGATCAGCAAGTCACTCATCTTGCGTTCCTCATGAGGTGCGTCCTTCGACCATGGACCTGCCGGCAGGTCTGGCTGTAGAAGGCCGCATGATAGGCCGAGCCTGCGGCTCGCCTCAACTCAAAGGGATGATCGGTCATGGCAGCAGAGAAGGTTGCGCTCGTTACCGCCGGCGGCAGCGGCATGGGGGCAGGGGCTGCGCGACGGCTGGCAGCGGACGGGTTTCGCGTCGCGATCCTGTCGTCCTCCGGCAAGGGCGAGGCCGTGGCCGCCGAACTCGGCGGGCTCGGCGTCACCGGCTCGAACAAATCCAACGACGACCTGAAGCGTCTCGTCGACGGTGCCATGGCGAAGTGGGGCCGGATCGACGTGCTCGTCAACAGCGCCGGGCACGGGCCGCGCGCGCCGATCACCGAGATCACCGACGAGCAGTGGCACACCGGCCTCGACACCTATCTCCTGAACGTGATCCGCACGACCCGGCTGGTGACGCCGATCATGCAGGCGCAAAAGGCTGGCGCCATCATCAACATCTCGACGGCCTGGGCGTTCGAGCCCAGCGCGATGTTCCCGACCTCGGCGGTGTTCCGCGCCGGCCTTGCCGCCTTCACCAAGATCTTCACCGACACCCATGCGGCCGACAACGTCCGCATGAACAACGTTCTGCCGGGCTGGATCGACAGCCTGCCGCAGCAGGATTCGCGCCGCGACAGCGTGCCGATGAAGCGCTACGGCAAGGTGGAAGAGATCGCGGCGACGATCTCGTTCCTGGCTTCCGACGGCGCCGCCTACATCACCGGCCAGAACCTCCGCGTCGATGGCGGACTGACGCGCTCGGTGTGAGCCGCGCGCGGATTCGCCCGCGCCCTGTCGTGACGCGCCGCGGATTTGCCTCGCGCGCCACCGCGGCAGGGACCGATGCGTGGCGCCGAGGTCACACTCGTCGCCCGTCTTGCGCGATAAGCCACCGATTACGTCACAGTCCCTATGAACTGCGCCGCAGACCGAGACGAACAACGGTGCTGCGCCTATTCCCGAGCTGCGCTGGATGGCTCCCATCTGCGCCTCGAAAACGCGGGTTCAGTCGCGTGGGGAATGGAGATCGAAATGAAGACGTTCTTGCTGGCGGCCGCATCGATTGTGCTTGGGACCGCTTCCGTGCAGGCTGCCGACCTTGCGGCGCATTACACCAAGGCGCCCGCGATGGCTGCGGCCTACAATTGGACCGGCTTCTATGTTGGCGGCAACATCGGCGGGCAATGGGGCAGCGCCGATCCCACCACCTCCACCGTGTTCTCGCCGACCGGCTATTTCGCCACCAGCAGCGTTCCGGCGATCAACACGGTCGGCGCCCAGAGCGTCAGCAGCTCCAGCGTGACCGGCGGCTTCACCGCGGGCTATAATTGGCAGGTCAACCACGCCGTGCTGGGCCTCGAGGGCGACATCAACTATTTCGGCTTCAAAGGCAGCGCGACGGGCTCGGCGGTCTATCCCTGCTGCGCGCCGACCGGCGTTACGGTCTCCTCGCAGGTCTCGGCCGACTGGCTCGCCACCATCCGCGGCCGCATCGGCTTCCTCGCCGCTCCGACCTGGCTGCTGTATGCCACCGGCGGTGCGGCCATCGCGGAGGTGAAGGGCAATTTCAACTTCACCGACACGTTCGCAGGCGCGACGGAATCCGCGGCGATCCGCGATACGCGGGTCGGCTGGACCGCCGGCGTCGGCACCGAATATGCCTTCGGCGGCGGCTGGTCGCTCAAGGCCGAATATCTCCATGTCGATCTCGGCCGCGCCAGCACGACCAGCACGAACCTTGCCGCGTTCGGGCCGGCCATCGCATTCCCGAGCAACGTCTACACCCACTCGGTCGACATCAAGTCGGACATCGTGCGCGTCGGCGTAAACTACAAGTTCGGCGGAGCTGTCGTCGCCAGATATTGAGCGCCATCCCATTCCCGATCTGCGTGGAGAGCCCCGGCCTAGCCGGGGCTCTCTGTCTTGGAGCTCAGCTTGCGTGCGAGGTGATCAGCCGCGCCAGCTCCGGCAGGATCTTGTAGCGCGCGATCTCGTGCGGATACTCGCCGCGATTGGCCAGCAGGACGATGCCGATCCGCCGCGCCGGCACGAGGCCGATATAGCCGGAGGCGTTGTTGAGGCCGCCGGGCTTGTCGATGACGGTGACGCCTGGCAGACGCACGGTCTCCCAGCCCATGCCCTGTCCGAATTTGTCGTCGATGCGGAAGGCCTCACGCTGCGTCATCCGCAACGCCTCGCGCAGGTGCGGATCGATCGCCCGGCCGTCGACGCAGGCTGCTGCGAAAGCGGCGAGATCCCGCACCGAAGCGAACATCTGGCCGGTACCGGGAAAGTCGAAATAGCTCTGCTGATCGCCGATCGGGCCGATGGCCGTGCCCTGGTCGGAATAGCCCTGGACCGCGCGCTGCATCCAGGCGGCATCCATGACCGCGCGATTGTCTGCGCCGCGCTCGGGGATGAAGGTCGCTTCCATCGCGAGCGGGCGGAGAAGGCGGTGCTGGATCAGCGCGCCAATCGGCATGCCGTAGCAGCGCTCGAGCACGAGCTGAAGCAGCACGTAGCCGGCATGTGTGTAGACGCGTTGCCGGCCGGGCGCGACGCTCACCGCCGGCGCGAAGCCGTTCAGCATGGCGATGAAATGCTCGCGCGTGTACTCATCGTTCGGCCAGGGCGGATGGTCGGTCGGCAGCAACAGTCCCGATGTATGCGTGGCCAACTGGCCGACAGTGACGTTGCGGATATAGTCGCCATTCAGCTCGGGCAGGTATTTGGGCAGGCGGTCGTCGAGCCGCAGCTCGCCGCGCACCACGCCGAGCGCCACAAGAGCCGCCTCGAACGGCTTTCTCAAGGAGGCGAGGTTGAACAACGTGTCCGGCGTCACCTTCCGTTTGGTCGCATCGTCGGCAAGACCGTAGCTGAAGAACTCGACATGGCGCCCGGCATAGAGGGCGGCGGCGAGCCCGCCCGCATGGTCTGGCGTCGCGGTCGGCGCCAGTTCGCTCGCGACGATGTCGCGCATCTGCGCGATCATGTCGGAATCCGCCAAGGCGCGGCGTGGCCGAAGCGCGATCGCAAGCGGGATGAGCGCAGCCCGGGTGAAGATTCGCCGGGTGATCGGGGATGAGGTGACAACAGGCGGCACTTGCTCTGATCAACGATGTTGATGCGCCCCCGATCTGCTTTAGCCGGAAGCGTCCCACGGCCCAATTCACAATTGCGCGTTGCGGGTTCCGCATCACTCGCACGCCACCAAATCACTTAGCTGATGAGCTAACAATTGTTTGACGCGGGACTCCAGGTCGCTTATAGTTAGCTTCATGGCTAACCAATCCCTCGACCAGGTTTTCGCAGCGCTTGCCGATCCGACGCGGCGGGCGATCGTGATGCGGCTGTGCGCCGGCGTGGCTTCGGTCGGGGAGCTCGCCGATCCCTTCGACATGGCGCTGCCGAGCTTCATGAAACACATCCACGTGCTGGAGACGAGCGGGCTCGTTCAATCCGAGAAGTCCGGCCGCGTGCGCACCTGCCGCCTCAGCCCGGATGCGCTGCTTGGTGCGGAGGACTGGTTCCAGCAGCAGCGCGCGATCTGGGAGGCGCGGCTCGACCGGTTCGAAGCCTACGTGATGAAGCTCAAGAAAGAGAAGGAAAGGGCGGCCGTCAAGCGTCCGTCCCGAACAACCAAACGGAAAGGTTCTGAGTGATGACGAATTCTGCCAATCCCGCTCTGTCGCAATGGTCGCTCGACCGCGAGATCGTGATGTCGCGCGTGATCGACGCGCCGCGCGATCTGGTGTTCGAAGCGTGGTCCGACCCCAAGCATCTGCCGCAATGGTTCGGGCCGAAGGGGTTCAAGGTCGAGACCTTTGAGATCGACGTGCGCGTCGGCGGCGTCTGGCGCTTCAACATGATCGGCCCCGACGGCACGGTCTATCCGAACCGCATGCGCTTCCGCCGCATCGAGCGGCCGCACCTGATGGAAATGGATCACGGCGTCGACCAGGACGAGGATCCCGGCATGTTCCGCTTCACCGTGACCTTTGCCGAGCAGAGCAACGGCAAAACCGTGCTGATGATGCGCCAGCTGGCCTCGAGCACCGAGCAACGCGACGGCATGATCGGCTTCGGCGCCGTCGAATACGGCTATCAGACTCTCGACAAGCTCGCGGCCTATGTGGCGCGCATGAAGCGGTGAAGACAACGCGGTCCCGGCGGAGAACACGACGGGACCGCTTTCGCGAACCACCGGCGCGCCAAGGCCGCCGGTGGTTTTTCAGTCCGGCGTTGTCCGCCTGGTAGGAACGATCGCCGCGCCACGGCTTTGGCAGTGATGGCGCACATTATCTTCAGCGACTACCGCAACCCCGCCGCGGAGCAGGCCTACGAGATCGCCTGGGACTTTCTCGACCGCGCGGGCGCGATCCGCGACGAATTCGACGCCTGCGTGTTCCTGGCGCAGCGCATCGCTGGGATGGTCGAGGAGGGACAGACGAACCGGATCCGCATGGCCAATCGCGCGATCTCCGAATATCAGCGCTTCGCCGAAAAGTGCGACAACCTCATCTGCAGCGGCGGCCGCAGGGCCGAGGGGCGCTGAGCCCGGACGTACGGCTTGGGTCGGCCCCGGGGCGTGAATTATGACAGTGCCGTCACGCAGATTTTTGTCGCGACCGCCTGCCTGAATGTGACAGAATTGCTACCGCTAGATGAAATATCGATTACAGCGGAGCGGCTCATGTTGCAGTGGCAGGCGCGGTCAAATCCCCTCGCGTGGTGGTGGGGGTCTCTCACGCTTGTCAGCAGCGCGAATATCCTCGTCTGGTTCATGCTGTATCGCGAGTTCTACCCGACGCCTTCGGGCAGCCTCGGCGGCGGCTCGGACATCGGGCTGATGTTCCTGCTGTGCGCGGGCTATGTATTCGGCTGCGCGTTCCGCTCGGTGCTGCCGCGCGCCGACGTGCAGCGCATCTGCCTGTTCGATACCTGGCTCTCGAGCGTCGTGGTCGGCCGAACGGTTGCGACCGTGGCCGAGCTCTGTTTCGTTGCGCAATGGGCCATCATCCTGCATCAGCTCGGCAAGATGACCGGCGCGGAGACCGCGGTGAATATCGCGCTCGTGATCGTGCCCATCATCATCATCGCGGAGTGCTTCTCCTGGTACGCTGTGGTGACGACCAACTTCCTCTACAACGCGATCGAGAATTCGCTATGGGCGGTGACCTTCTTCGCCGCCGGCATCGCATTGTGCCGCCTGATGCCGGAATTCCAGGGCGTAGTGCGCTGGGCGCTGATGTCAGGCATCGTTGGCATCGCCTGCTTCCTGGCCTTCCTCGTCACCGTCGACGTGCCGATGTATCTCAGCCGCTGGCGGGCAGGGCACGCCGACGGCAATACGTTCCTGGGCTTCCTCGAAGGCCTGCATGACGTCTCGACGCGCTGGGTGGTGACCCACGACATCGCGCATTGGAAGGGCGAGCTGACCTGGATGTTCCTGTATTTCAGCGCCGCAGTGTGGTCGAGCCTGGCGCTGTGCGCGCTCTATGCGATGGAAGGCTATCTGGCGCTGTATCTGGCCTGATTATTTACCCACCAGGCCGCACTTGCTGCGGTCGAGCGGACGGAAGGCCTGATCGGGCGGGATGGTCGCGATCAGCTTGACGAAATCCCATGGCCCCCGGGACTCCTGCGGTGTCTTGACCTGCACCAGGTAGAGATCGTGCACCATACGCTGGTCCTCGCGGATACGGCCGTTGGGCGTGTAGGCGTCCGACACCGGCGTTGCTTTCATCTTCGCCATCACAGTTGCGCTGTCGTCGGAATCGGTGTCCTTCACCGCTTGCAGATAATGGCGCACGGCGGAATAGACGCCGGCCTGGATCTGCGATGGCATGGCCTTGCGGCGTGTGTAGAAGGCGTCAGAGAACTTCCGGGCGGCAGGCGAGACATCCTCGAAGAACGAGGTGACGATGAGGTCGCCACGGGTTGCCTTCAGCCCGACCGCCGCGATATCGACGTTCTGGAACGACATCGGTACGATCTTGATGCCCTGATCGGCGAGGCCGAACTCCTCGGCCTGCTTGATCGCGGTGGCGTTGTCGCCGGCGACGTTGATGGCCAGGATCTTCGCGCCGGACGACTGCGCCTGCAGCAGGAACGAGCTGAAATCGGGCGTGCCGAGCTGCGCCTTGACGCTGCCGGCGACCTTGCCGCCGAGCTCGCCGATGCGGGCGCGGGCGGTCGCTTCGATCGAATGGCCGAACGCATAGTCGCCGGTGATGAAGAACCACGGCTCCTTGCTGGTCTGCATGATGCCGGAGACCACGGCGGTCGCGGTGGAATAGGCGTCCTGGGTCCACTGCACGCTGGTCGGCGCACAGGCTTCATCGGTGAGCTGGTTGGCGCCGGCGCCGGAGACGAGGAAGATCCTGCCGTTGCCGCGGACGAGTTCCTGCACCGCGAGCGCGGCGCCGGAGCTGCCGCCGTCGGCGATCGCCTGGATACCTTCGCTGAACCATTTGCGGGCGAGCGATGCCGCAAGATCCGGCTTGTTCTGGTGATCGGCCTGCAGGATCTCGATCGGCTTGCCGTTGATCTTGCCGCCGAACTCCCCCGCCGCCATCCGCGCCGCCTCGACCGAGCCCGGGCCCATGGCGGTGGCGAAGACGCCGTTCATGTCGGTGAGCACGCCGATGCGGATTGTCTCGCCCTTGATCTCGGCGCGCGCAGGCGGGCCTGCGAGCGCCAGCGTGACCAGCAGGATGGCGGCGGATGTCGTGCGGATGATGGCCATGCGTTTCCCCGTTTGTCGTTTTGATTGTTCGAAGACGTCGTCAGTCCGGTTCGGCGATGACATTGTTGCGCAAGGTGCCGACGCCGGAGATCTCGACCTCGACGGTGTCGCCGGGGCGCATCCACAGCGGCGGCGTGCGCTTTGCGCCGACGCCGCCCGGCGTGCCCGTGACGATGACGTCGCCGGGCACGAGCGGGCAGATCGTGGAGATGTAGGCGATCAACTCGGGGACGGCGGTGATCAGGAGATCGGTGGTGGTGTCCTGCACCACGGTGCCGTTCAGGCGCGTCTGCAAGCTGAGCTTCGACGGATCCGGAATTTCGTCCGCCGTCACCAGCCAGGGGCCGAAGCTGCCGCTGTCGGCGAAGGTCTTGCCGGACAGGAACTGGCTGGTGTGGCGCTGCCAGTCGCGGATGCTGCCTTCGTTGTAGCAGGAATAGCCGGCGATATAGTCGAGCGCGCGGCTCGCCGGGATGTGCCGGCCGGCCTTGCCGATGACGAGTGCGAGCTCGCCTTCATAGTCGAAATCGTCGCTCACTTTCGGCTTCACGATCGGCTGGAGATGGCCGACCTGGCTGCAGGCGAAGCGCGCGAACAGCGCCGGCTTCTCGGTGACAGTGCGGCCGGTTTCGGCGACATGGTCGCGGTAATTCAGGCCGACGCAGATGATCTTGCCGGGATCGGGGATCACGGGGGCGAAGCTGATCTTGTCGAGCGGATGATCGGGCGCGGCGGATGCGACCAGCTTGGCCGCCTCGGCGAGGCGGCCAGCTTCGAGCAACTGCCGCAGCGTCGAGCAGCCCGTCATGCGTGCACCGAGATCGACCACACCGTTGTCCTTGACGGCGCCGAAGGAGGCTCGGTCGTCGACGAGGAAAGAAAGCAGCTTCATGAGATATCCTTGAGAGTGTTCGCTTTAGGCCGCAGACGGCACGTGGGTTAGAGGCGTGATGGCGGCGATGAGCTGGTCGAGTTCGGCTTCGTTGCGGGCCGTGCCGCGCACATAGCGGTCGGGGCGAACGAGCGCGGCGATGATGCCGTGCTGGTGCAGCCAGTCGCCGATGGCGTCCGCGTCGCCGCCGGTCAGGATCCTCAGTCCCGCCTGTGCGAGAGCCGGGCGTGAGGCGAGGGCGGCCGCGTTTGCGGCGAACAGGACATGATCGTAGCCAACGCGATCGTCGCTGCGGCTGCCGTCCCGAAGCTCGAACTGCGGTGCCAAATCTCCGGCGAGAGGCTGATCGCGGGGCGCCAGCCGGGGGCCGAGCAGAGGCTTCTTCACCTCGAGCTTCACCGGCGCGTTCTCGCGAACCTCCCCGGCGGCAAGGCCTGCTTCGATCGCCTTGGTGTTGATCACGCCGCCGAGGCGAATGGCGAGCTCGATGAATTCGCGTACATGCGGCAGGCGCTCGCTCTGATAGGTGTCGAGCAGTTCGCTCCCTGCGTCGCCCCGGACGATGGCGTCGAGCTTCCAGGCGAGGTTCGCGGCATCGCGGATGCCGGCGCACATGCCCTGTCCGAGGAAGGGCGGGGTCTGGTGCGCGGAATCGCCTGCGAGCAGCAATCGTCCGTTCCGCCATTGCTGTGCGATGACGGAATGAAAAGTGTAGACCGCAGCGCGCTCGATCTCCGCATCGTCGGGTGTGATCCAACGCGACAGCAGGTCCCAGACTTTTGCAGGTTGCGCGACCTCGTGAGAATCCTCGTCCGGGAGAACCGTGATCTCCCAGCGCCGCCGTGTGCCGGTGCCGCGTACATAGGTCGCGGGCCGCCTGGGATCGCAATGCTGAAGGCTGTAGTCGCCAAGGTCGTTGCGCTCACGCTTGAGCAGCACGTCGATCACCAGCCAGCGCTCGTGGAAACCGAGATCGTCCATGCCGGAGCCGATGAAGCGGCGGACCAGCGAGCGGGCGCCGTCGCAGCCGATCACATAGCCGGCACGGACTTCAGTGAGTTGTCCGTTCGAGAGATCTTCGTAGCGGACGCGCACGCCATGATCGTCCTGATCGAGCGCGAACACGTCGCAGCGGTTGCGCAGGGTGACGTGCGGCCAGCGGGAGAGGCCACCGATCAGGACGTCCTCCAGATCCGGCTGGTGAAAGCGGTAGCTGAGATGCCAGCCCATCGGGGTCAAAGTCTGCGGGCGCGACCAGTCCAGCAGCATGCGGCCCTCGGCATCGAGAAAGAGCATGCCCGGGCTGAGGATCACATGCGGCAGGATGGCGTCGGCCAGACCGATGGTCTGGAACACGCGCATGCATTCGTCGTCGAAATGCACGGCGCGCGGCAGATGATAGGTCCGTGCCTCGCGCTCCAGCACCAGCGTCCGCACACCGCATAGGCCGAGCAAATTGGCGAGCGTGGCGCCGACCGGGCCGCGGCCGACGATCACGACATCGAACTCTTCGGGAGTGGATTTATCTTGCATGGGGCCATCTCTTCCCCAAGCCGCGTCGCAGCATCAACGCCGCCGGCAGAAGTGTCCACCCAGCGGACGCGGCTCGTGCCGCTGGTCATGGCCGGCTGGACGGTGTGGAGGCGTGAATGCGCTACACTTCGACAGGAATGGCCGAAGCCGTCTCCTGAAGCTGCACTGCAAACTGAGCAATCGCCTCGTCGATTCCCAGCGCCGAGCGAATCCAGATGATGGAGATGCAGCCGAAGACGGCCCCGTCGCGCACGATGGGGACGGCAATCGACGCCGTCTTGGGATTGTATTCGCCCTCGCTGCGGATCGCGTAACCGCGCGCCTGCGTCTCGGCGATCATGCGATCGAGGCGGGCTGCGTCCAGAAACGGACGGTCGTCGGCCTCGTCGATGCGGCGCAGATGATTGACGATCAGATCGCGCTCGCGCGCGGGGCAGGCGGCGAGATAGGCGCGGCCGGCGGAGGTGCGCAGCATCGGCAGGCGCTTGCCGATCATGCCGCGGTCGATCGAGAGCGGGCTGCGCGAATGGGTGGTCTCCTGCACCACCATCGCCGCATTCTCGTAGGTAGAAAGATCGACCGGCCAGACCAGGGTCTTGCTGAGCTCGGCGAGATAGGGCGCTGCCGCCTGGCAGATCACGACGCCGGGATCATAACCGTCGCCGAGGCTCAGCGCCCGCCGGGTGACGCGAAAGCGGTCGTCGCTGGCGCTGCGGGCGATGTAGCCGAGTTCCTCCAGCGTTTCGAGCAGGCGGTAGACCGTGGGGCGGGGCAGGTCGAGCGCGCGGGCGACGTCGCCGGCGCGGATGCCGCCGGAGCGATTGACCTCCCGCAGCACGTCGAGCCCGCGCTTGAAGGCGCGGACGCCTTCCGATTGCCGCGGCGCTCCCGGCCCCGTCCGCTCCTTGGACACTTCGCATTTCCTCCCTTGTGGCGCACGGTCCCGCGATTATCGTTGCGAGCGCGAAGCGATTGCGGAACGCCACGTTAAGATCGTGCGCGGCCGGTATCAAGTTCGCCGCATTGCGGCACACGCAATGCCTTCGGGAGGACTTCGATGGAAATCACCGCGCTCGGCTATATTGGAATCAGTTCGTCGCAGCTCGATCAGTGGGGCCGGATGGCGACGGGGCTGCTCGGCATGCAGCAGGTCGATCGCGGCGGCAAGAAGCGCGCCTTCCGCATGGACGATCGCAAGCAGCGGCTGATCGTGGATGGCAGCAGCGATGCCGGCCTCGCGGTGATGGGGTGGGAGGTGCCGTCAAGTGCCGAGCTCGGCCGCCTCGCCAGCGGGCTGGAGAGCCAGGGCGTGAAGGTGACGCTTGGATCACGCGCGCTCGCCGATGAGCGGCATGTCACCGAGCTGATTTCGTTCGCCGATCCCGCGGGCAATCGGCTCGAGGCCTTCTGCAAGCCCGAGCTTGCGACCGAGCCCTTCAGGCCGGGCCGTCCGATCTCGGGCTTTCGCACCGGCGCGCTCGGCATGGGGCACGTCGTGCTCAATGTGGAGGATGTTGAGCCGCTTTTGCCGTTCTATCGCGATGTGCTCGGCTTCCACGTCTCGGATTTCGGACTGAAGCCCTACGGGCTGTACTTCTTCCACGTCAACGGCCGCCATCATAGCTTCGCGATGGTCGGCTCCGGGCGGAAAGCGCTGCATCATTTCATGGTCGAGCTCGGCAGCCTCGACGATGTCGGTCAGGGCTACGACCTCGCGCAGATGGACGAGGGCCGCGTCGCTTATACGCTGGGCCGGCACACCAACGATCACATGACCTCGTTCTACGTGAACACCCCGTCCGGCTTCTTCATTGAGTATGGCTGGGGCGGGCGCGTGATCGATCCCGAGACCTGGCAGCCGCATGAGACGTTCGACGGCCCGTCGCTGTGGGGCCACGAGCGGCTCCATATGCCGGAAGAACAGCGCAAGCGATTGCGTGACATGCGGCTGGATGCGGCCGCGCGCGGCGTGCGTGTCGCCGATCCGCGCGTGCCGCCGCTCAACTGCGCGTGGCTGGATCAGGTGGTCGCGCGCGAATGATCCGTGGTGGCGGGAGAACGCTCAGGCCTCGCCGAGATCGGGCTCCGTCAACAGGCCCTGGCGCAGCGCGAGGCGGACCAGCTCGATGTCGGAGCCGACGCCGAGCTTGTCCTTGATCAGGGAATGCAGGTTCGCCACCGTCTTCGGGCTGACATGGAGCGTCTCGGCGATCTCGTCCGTCGTCTTCTCGGCGAGCAGCAGCCGCAGCACCTCGAACTCGCGGGCGGTGAGGACGTCGGCGGCCGAGCTTTCGCCGCCGAGCCGGCTCAGCGCCAGCTCGTGATCGATGTCGGGGCTGATGGCGATCTTGCCGGCGAGCACATCCATTACGGCCCGCACCAGCGTTTCCGGCGGGCTGGTCTTGGTGACGTAACCCCTGGCGCCGGCGCGGATCGCCTGCACGGCGAAGCCCGCATTCTGGTGCATGGTGAAGATGAGGATCCTTGCGCCCTTGTCCCACTGCCTGATCCGCCTGATGGCCTCGATGCCGCCGATGCCGGGCATGCTCAAATCCATGATGACGAGATCGGGCGCTTCGGATTTGTAAAGCCGGTAGGCCTCCGCGCCGTCGGCCGCTTCGGCGATGACGCGCAGGCCCGGCTGCTTCTGCAGCACGGAGCGGTAACCCTCCCGGACCACGGAATGGTCGTCGACCAGCAGGATCGACGCGTCGGCCGCGCTCATGCCGCATGCTCCAGCACCTGAGGCTCGGCGGCGGCGAGCGGAATGACGACGCGCAGCGCCGAGCCGCCGTGTGGGCCGACCTCGAAGCTCATCTGGCCACGCAGGGCCGCAACGCGCTCGCGCATGCCGAGCAGACCCATGCCGGATTTGCCCGAGGCATCGCTGGGCCGGCCGTCGTCGTCGATGGCAAGCGCGATCTCGTCTACGGCCATCGTCAAATGGACGCCGACCTTGGTGGCGCCGGCATGCTTGGCGGCGTTGGTGAGCGCCTCCTGCACGATGCGGTAGAGGTTGGCGCTGATCGTGGCGGGCAGGGTCTCGAAGGCGCCGTCGAACTGGATCGTGAAGCGCGTCTCGCCGCGGCTGCGGCCGTTCCAGCCCGCGACGAGGCCTTCCAGACTCGCAACGAGGCCGAGCTCCTCGACGTCGGGCGGCCGGAGCCGGAACAGCGCGCCGCGCAGCGTCTCCATCATGCCGGTCGCGGTGCGCGCGATGCCGTCGCATTCGGACAGCAAAGCGGGGCACTCCTGCGCGGCGGTCTGGCGGGCAGACGAGGCCAGCGCGCGGATGGCGGCCAGCGACTGGCCGAACTCGTCGTGCAGCTCGCGAGCGAGATGGCGACGCTCGTCGTCCTGCAGCGCGATCAGCTTGCGCGTCAGCTCGCTACGTTCGGCCAGCGCATTGTCGAGGCTTTCGGCGAGATGGTTGAAGCCGTCGCGGATCGCAGAGAGTTCGGCGAGATCGAACGGCGGCAGCCGCGCCGTGAGGTCGTTGGCCGCGATCCGCTCGAGGCCGGTGCAGATCAGGCGGGTTGGGCGTAGCGCGCGCGCCAGCGCGGCGTAGACCAAGAGGCACAACAACGGCAGCGCGATCGCAAGCGCGATCATCAGGCGGCCGGCCTCATGCCAGGCCTCCGCCGTCTGCACCGCTGGATCGACCGAGACCACGGTCTCGCCGAGCTTGGCGCCGCGCACGATCACGGGCCGCGCCGCTTCGCGGCCGGGATCGAACAGGCTGCGATAGAAGGCCGCGAAGGCCTGTGGCGGCGGGCTCGCCGGGGCCGGCGCACCGCTGCAGAACCGCTGCAGCATCTCGCCGCTCGCGCCGCGGAATGCCAGACACAGGCCGGGCGTCATCACATAGGCCGCGACGGGGTCGAGGTTGGGAAAGTCGCGCGGACCG
Source organism: Bradyrhizobium sp. UNPA324 (assembly GCF_006658635.1). Taxonomy (NCBI): domain Bacteria; kingdom Pseudomonadati; phylum Pseudomonadota; class Alphaproteobacteria; order Hyphomicrobiales; family Nitrobacteraceae; genus Bradyrhizobium; species Bradyrhizobium sp. UNPA324. The sequence continues at coordinate 6,435,592 of NZ_LFJD01000004.1, read as the reverse complement.
GCCACCCACTGGATCTTGCCCTGCTGCAGCTCCAGCGACTTCGCCACGATCGCGGCGACGCCGTCGATGCGCGCATGGGCGTCGCGGTCGGCGGCAATCAGGAAATAGGCGGAGATTGCGGCGAAGCAGGCGGCCGTTATGGCAGCCACGCGCAACGTCAGACGGACCTTGAGATCGAATCTCGGGCGGTTCCACATTGGGGAGCACCTTGCGCGAACGGTTTTGTCGCCTCCGTATTAAACGGCAGAACGCCAGCCGCGGAAAGCACCACGCGCTACCGCAGTGCAATGTCGTGAAATTTTCCCGGGGCTCGCCGGGATACCCCCCGTTGCAGGGGCTCGGGCTGGCCGCCGAGATTTGCGAACCGCTCGTTCTAGCGAGGCCCCGCTCATGCACCTCTCCCGGTTGATCCTGCCTGCATTTCTCCTCTTCGTCCTCCCTCATGCCCCGGCTGCCGCCGAGGCCGCCATCGGCGTGGCCGTGGACGATTTCAGCTATACCGATACGTCCGCCGAGCCGACCAACCAGACTGCGGCCCATGAGCGGCGGCTGTCGGCGTTCATGGCCGCGCTCAGGCGGGATATCGGCGAGGCCGGGCGCTATCGGCAGGTGCCCTCTGCTCAGGACGGTGCCGCGTTCAAGGTCATCGGCGGCATCCAGAAGACGAGCACGCTGGTGCAATGGGCCAAGGTCGCGGTGATCGACGTCGGCGCCAAGAAGCTCGTGATGGACAAGCTCTACACCTTCCGCGGTGACAATGATGAATCGTGGGAGCGCGCCGAGATGTTTGTCTCGCGCGAGGTCATGGCTGCGCTCGCAACGCCGGCGCCGATCGCGCTCGCGGTGTTCGAGTTCGAGCTCGAGGATACGACGGCCGCATCAGCGGGCGCCTTGGCCGCTTCAGACGCCTCGTACCTCGCCGAGGTCACCGACGCCGTGCGCGAGGCGCTCGGTCAATCCGGGCGCTACCGGATCGTCGAAGTCGGCCGCGAGGCGGCGGCAACGGCAGGAGCGCTGCGCGACTGCGGCGGTTGCGAGGCGGCAATTGCGAAGGAGCTCGGCGCGGATCAATCGCTGATCGGCGTGGTGCGGCGGGTCAGCCGCACCGAATACACGCTCGGCTTCCAGGTGCGCGATGCCGGCACCGGCGCGGTGCTGGCGCGGGGCGACAGCGGCCTGCGCCTCGGCGCGGACTATTCCTGGAAACGGGGCGCGGTGCGGCTGGTCAGTGACCGGCTGATCGAAAGCCAGCAGGCCGCGGGCGCTCAAGAGCGATGAGATTCATCGCTCTTTCGATTTTTGGTTGAGCATGATCTCATCAGAAAACTGCCGCACACTTTTCCGGATCATGCTCTAGAAAGTGAGCTGCACCTTCATCGACTGTGAGCGGTCGCTGGCGAGCTCGAAGGCGGCGATAGCGTTCTCGAACGGCATGGTAGCCGTGATCAGCGGCTTCACGTCGATCAGGCCTTCGCCCATCAGCCGCACCGCCAGCTCGAACTCCGGGTCGAAGCGGAAGGTGCCGCGCAGCTGCAATTCCTTGGCGACGATGGAATTGATCGGCAGCGTCATCTCGCCGCCGAGGCCGAGCTGTACCAGCGTGGCGCCGGGGCGCAGCACGTCGAGCGCGGTGCGGAGCGCCGCCTGATTGCCGGAGGCTTCGAACAGCACGTCGAACACGCCCTTGCCGGCGCGCCAGGAATCGAGCGCCGCGGCATTGGTCGCGACGTTGATGGCATGACTGGCGCCGAGCTTCCTGGCAACCGCAAGCGGCGCCTCGGCGACATCGGTCACCACGATCTCGGACGCGCCGCCGAAGCGAGACACCAGGATCATCAGCGCGCCGATCGGGCCGCAGCCGGTGATCAGCACGCGCTTGCCGAGCAGGGGGCCTGCCTGCCGGCCGGCATGCAGGCACACCGCGAGCGGCTCAGCGACCGCGGCTTCCGCCAGCGACAGCTTGTCCGCGATCGGCACGGCCTGGATGGCGTCGACCGTGATGAATTCACGGAAGCCGCCTTGCACGTGAGGAAAGCGCATCGCGCTGCCGAGGAAACGCATGTCGAGGCACTGGTTGCGCATACCTTCCTGGCAATGCAGGCACGCCCCGCACGGCTTGCTCGGATTGACCGCAACGCGCGTGCCCGGCTTCACGCCGGTGACGCCGTCACCGACCGCGGCGACCACGCCGGCGATCTCATGCCCCAGCGCCATCGGCTGCTGGATGCGGACGACGCCGAAACCGCCGTGATGGTAGTAGTGCAGGTCGGAGCCGCAGATGCCGCCATTGGCGATCTTGACGCGGACCTCGCCCGGGCCGGGCTCCGCGTCAGGATAGTTGTCGATCCGCAGGTCTTTCGGGGCGTGAATGACGACGGCGCGCATGGGCTCGTTCCTTCAGAGTTCGGCAATCACATCGCGGCGATCATGCCGCCATCGACATAGATGATCTGGCCGTTGACATAGGTCGAGGCGTCGGAGGCCAGGAAGATCGCCGCGCCGACCAGCTCGTCCGGCTTGCCCCAGCGCTTCGACGGGATGCGACCCATCAGCCAGTTGTTGAAATCGGCGTTGTTGACCAGCGCCTCGTTCATGTCGGTCAGCATGTAGCCGGGGCCGATCGCGTTGGCCTGGATGCCGTGCTGGGCCCATTCCACCGCCATCGAGCGGGTCAGGTTCTTGATGCCGCCCTTGGCCGCGGTGTAGGGCGCGATGGTGGGGCGGGCGAGCTCGCTGCCGAGCGAGCCGATATTGATGATCTTGCCGTGCTTGCGGGGGATCATGCGCTTGGCGGCCTCGCGGCCGATCACGAAGGCGCTGGTGAGGTTGGTCTCGATCACCTTGCGCCATTCGTCGGTGGTGAACTCGACCAGCGGCTTGCGGTGCTGGATGCCGGCATTGTTGACGACGATGTCGACAGCGATGCCCTTCTTGTCGAAATCATTGAAAGCGGCGACGATCGCAGGCTCGTCGGTGACGTTGAACGCGGCGCCCTCGGCCTGATGCCCGGCGGCGCGAAACTCGGCGACGGCCTGCTCGACTCGCTCAGGGTCGACGCCGTTGATGATGATCCTGGCGCCGGCCTTCGCCATGCCCTCGGCGATGGCGCGGCCGAGACCGCGGGACGAGCCGGTCACGAGCGCGGTGCGGCCGGAGAGATCGAACAGGGAGGTGCTCATAATCGGAAAGTCCTTAGACGTTGGAGCGGCGCACGGTGAGATCGGAGCGGTCGAAGACACCAGGCAGGAGGTCGACGCCGAGGCCGGGACCTTCCATTGGATAGACAAAACCGTCCTTGATCACAGGCATCGTGGTGACGAGCTCGTTGTACCAGCCCTTGTAGAAGGCGCGGACCGATTCCTGGATCAAGGTGTTGGGCTGGCTGAACGACATGTGGATGGCGGCGATGAAGCCGATCGGGCCGATGCAATCGTGCGGCGCGAATGGCCGGTGATAGGTCTCGGCCATCGCGGCGATCTTGCGGCCCTCGGTGAGGCCGCCGGTCCAGCACAAATCGGCCATCACCACATGCATGGCATCGCGGTCGAGCATGTCCTTGTAGGGGAAGCGCGAGCCCAGCGTCTCGCTGGCGCAGACCCAGACGTCGGTCGAGCGGGCGTATTCGGCGAGCGCCTGCGGCGAGTTCATCCGGATCGGGTCTTCGTACCAGGTCGGCTTGTAGGGCTGGAGCGCGCGCGCGATCTGCTTTGCGGTCGGCAGATTCCAAAGCGAGTGGAGCTCGACCATGATCTCCATCTTGTCGCCGACCGCTTTGCGGATCTTCTCGAACGGCTCGATCGCCTGCTTCATCTGCGCGGCGGTGATGTAGAGCCCCTTGTTCTCCTGAGCTGCCGGATCGAACGGCCAGATCTTCATCGCCGAGATGCCGCTTTCCAGGAGGCTTTCGGCCAGCGCATCGGCGCGGTTCATGAAGCCGTCGAGATCTTCATAAGGACCCTTGGAGGCGCCGAGATTCCAATTCGAGACCGGGCTGATATTGGTGGAGCGGACATATTGCGTGCCGGCGCAGGTGTTGTAGATGCGCTGCTTGTCGCGGCAGAGGCCGCCGAGCATCTGGTGCACCGGCTGGCCGCAGACTTTGCCGAACAGATCCCACAGCGCAATGTCGATCGCGGATGCCGCGCGATATTCGACGCCGGTGGATGACTGAGCCATCGGCAGGTTCAGCATGTCGCGGTGGATCGCTTCGATGTGCAGGGGATTGCGGCCGAGCAGGCGGCCGGCAAAGGTGTCGTGGATCTGCGCCTCGACGGCGCCGGCGCCATAAAAGGTTTCGCCGAGCCCGATCACGCCCGTATCGGTATGGATGCGCACCCAGATGACGTTGGAGAACTCCTCGGTGCGCAGGGTCTCGATCGACGTGATCTTCACGGCAACAATCCTCCCGTCGGGGCCCATAGCGCCCGCTTTGTTTGTCGTTTCTGTGCCGCCATTGCCGGCGGGACCGGCGGTAGTCATAGCTCCGCTTGTAATATATCACAACATGTTTTAAGGATATCACAAACAGGGCGCCGCCACGCAACGAGCGCGCGGGCTGACGGGAGGACGACATGGCACGGCGCAAGCGCGCGCTCGAGGTGGTGAGAAGCGACGACGACGGCGAGGGCAGGCCCTCCCGGCGCAACCGCGTCAACTTCTTCGAGCTGGCCTATCAGAAGATCGAGGAGCTCCTGGTTCATTGCGAGCTCAAGCCCGGTCAGTTCATGACCATGCTGGAGTTGCAAGAGATCACGGGCTTGGGCCGCACGCCGGTGCACCACGCCGTCAACCGTCTCTCCGCCGACACGCTCATCATCATCCGTCCGCGCCACGGTCTGCACATTGCGCCGATCGATCTGGCGCGTGAGCGCATGCTGCTGGCCTTGCGCCGCGACATGGAGCGCTTCGTGGTTCGCCTCGCGGCCGATCGCGCCAGCCTCTCGCATCGCAATCAGGCGCTGCACATCGAGCGTTTGCTGCGGGAGCGCCGCGCCACCTTGAGCCTCGACGAATTCAACAGCATCGACCGGCGCATCGACGCGCTGGTGCTGGAGGCCGCGGGCGAACCATTCCTGGTGCACACCCTGCGCCCGCTGCACACGCTGTATCGCCGCATCGGGTATATCCACCATCGCTTCATGCCGGGACAGACCGACCTGTCCGGCACGATCGATCACCATCTCGCCATCCTCAGCGCCGTCGCCAACCGCCGCATCGACGATGCGGTGAAAGCGAGCGATGCGCTGATCGATTACATGGACGCGATATTCACCGGGATGGAGGCGGGGATCGACCCGCGCCTGCTCGATTGCAGCATTGAGCCGCTGCTGGGCACCTAGAGAGTTTTGAAGAGAGGACCAGAGATGTCGACGATGGCAATGCCACAACCGACCGCGAGCGAAGCCGCGGTCCGCTACCTCATCACGAACTACAGCCCCAAGGGCAACAAGGTCGGCTGGCTGATGATGGCCTCGATCCTGGTCGAAGCCTGGGACCTCTATTCGATCGCCTTCGTGCTGATCTTCATCAAGGAACAGTACAACCCCGATCCGCTGATGCTGGGCCTGGCCGCGGCCGGCACGCAGGGCGGCGCCCTGATCGGCGCACTGCTCGGCGGCTGGCTCTCCGACAAGATCGGCCGCCGCGTCATGTTCCTGGCCACGATGGTGCTGTTCATCGTGCTCGCGCTGGCGCAGGCCTTCGTGCCCAATGTCACCTGGCTCGTCGTGATCCGCTTCCTGCTCGGCATCCCGCTCGGCTCGGACATCTCGACCGGCTACACCTACATCATGGAATCCATGGCCAAGGGTGAGCGCGAGGTCATGGGCAATCGCTGGCAGTTCATGTTCGCGGTCGGTGAAGTCTTGACCGTCGGCGTCATCGTCATCTTCCTGCTGCTCGACATCCACCACGAGACGCTGTGGCGCGTGACGCTCGGTCTCGGCGCGCTGCCGGCCCTGATTATCCTGGTGATGCGCCACGACGTGCCGGAGACGGCGGTGTGGCTGGTGCAGAAGGGACGCTACCGCGAAGCCAAGCAGGTCGCGCGCGAGATGTTCAACGACAATCTCGACATGCTGCCCGACCAGGACGTTGTGGTGCCGAAGGTTTCAACCCGCGCGTTCCTCGCCGACCTCAAGAAGGATCCGATCCGCTGGCGCGCGACGGTCTACGGCTGGATCGCCTGTTTCATGCAAGCCAGCGAGTTCTCGACCTTCGCGTTCTACCTGCCGGTCCTGTTCGCGATGGTCGGCGTCTCGTCGATCCTCGGCAACAATCTGGTGACGATGGCGCTGTTTGCCTTCGCCGGGCTGTCGGGCTGGGTTGGACCCTTGCTGACGCCGAAGATCGGCCATCGCGGCATCGCGATCGCGGGCTTCTCCATCGTCCTGATGTCGCTCCTGGTCGCGGCCTTCGCGCTCTACACCGACAACAAGATTTTGCTGCCGTTCGCGGCCGCCGGCATGCTCTGGGGGCACTATTGGGACGCCTCGAACTGCATGACGATCCCGACCATGGTCGCCCGGCCTAAATATCGCGGCACCGCGAGCGGCTTCGCCTACATGTTCGTGAAGCTGCCGTCGTTCCTGGCGATCTTCCTGTTCCCGACGGTGTTCGCCGCGATCGGGCAGGCCAATGCGACGCTGATGGTCGCGATCTTCCCGCTGATCGGATTGCTTGCAGCAATCTTCATCCTGCCGGAAGTCTACGGCTACGAGAACGACTGACGAACCGGTGCCCGGTCGCGGCCACGGCCGCGATCGGGACTTACTTCGGGATGTTGCGCGCCGGCGACTACGGGCTCAGGAAGACCGGATCGATTCCCGTGCCATGGCTGAGCAGGCCGAGCGCTTGAAGCTGGGCAGAGTGGAGGTCGATCTCCACGATGGCGAATAGGGTGAACAATGCCACCGCGGAGATGACCAGCAGGGGGTGGGCCGTCTCGGCTCCGCTCTCGCTCGCTGCGGTGAGGCTCCGGATCGCGCGACGCAGAAGGGAGTTCTGCGGCAACGCCTTCGATTGGATCTGCATCATGAACCTTCCTTGACGCGCGATATCCATCTGATTTGCGCGACAATGGAATTTTAGCCACCGCTTCGCCGCCGGCATTGACGCACCGCAAATGGCCTGCACTTCATTTCGAAAGTGGCGTCCGGCCTGCCTTACCTGATGGCTGCCGCCAACGCTGCGATCAGAGCCGGCGGCGTCACCAGCAGTCCCAGCTTGAGGAATGGCCAGGCCCCGACCTCGATCTTTTCCCGGCGGAGCGCGACCAGCCAGAGGATGGTGGCGAGCGATCCGGTCACCGACAGATTGGGACCGAGGTCGACGCCGATCAGGATGGCGCTGACGACCGGGGCGGGCAAATGATCGCTGGCGGCAACCGAGCCGGCGACGAGGCCGACCGGCAGGTTGTTGGCGATGTTGTCGGCGAGCGCGGTGGCAACGCCGACGCTCCAGGCCGCCTGCGGGATCGATTGCGCCACCGCCTGGTGGAGCAGGGCGCTGAGCTGCGCGATCACGCCGGTCCTGATCAGCGCTTCCACCATGACAAAGAGCCCGCCGACCAGCGGCAGCACGCTCCAGGACACGCCGCGTAGCACCTGCAAGGGTGATTGCCGGTTGATGAGCAGCACGGCAGCCGCCGTCGCGGTCCCGCAGACGAATGTCGGCAAGCCCAATTGCAGATCGAGCGCAGAAGTCCAAATCAGCACGATGCCGATGGCGCCGATGCCGTAGGCAGTCAATCGGCCGCCGCGGCCGAGCTTCGGGTGAGGGACCCGCGTTTCGATCGTTTCGTGCTTCAGCTCGCGGTGCAGCGCAAGGCGCAAGGCGACGTAAGTGAGCACGATTGAGGCAAGTGACGGTAGCGCGAATTGACGGAGCCAGGTTCCGAGATGCGGCATGTGCTTGCCGAACACCACCAGGTTGGCCGGATTGGAGATCGGCAGCACGAAGCTCGCGGCATTGGCGATGAAGGCGCAGACGAACAGATAGGGCAGCGGCTTGGCGCCGGCCGCGCGTGTCGCGGCATAGACGGCGGGCGTCAGCACGATCGCGGTGGCATCGTTGGAGAGCAACACCGTCACCAGCGTGCCGACGAGATAGATCAGCAGGAACAGCCGTTGCGGCGAGCCGCGTGCATGCTCGACCGCAAAGGCGGCGAGATAGTCGAACAGGCCTTCGAGGCGGGCGAGCTCGGCGATCAGCATCATGCCGATCAGGAAGAGGTAGACGTCGAGACCTTTTTCGATGCCGGCGAGCGCATCCCGCCACGGCAGCAAGCCTGATAGCACCAGGGCGCTCGCGCCGATCGCGGCCCAGATCGCTTCGGGCAGGCGAAACGGCCGGATGATGACGCCTGCGGTCGCGACGACGATGATGCTCCAGGCCCAGATGGCGTCAGACGGCACGGTCGGCAAGTCGATCTCCAAAATCCGTCCCTGACTACCGTGCCCGGGACGGATCCGCCAGCCTCAAAACGGCGCCGTCAGCAGCATGGTGCCCGCGCCGATGCTGTGGGCGCACCCTACCAAACACTCCGCTGTCATCCCGGACAAGCGTAAGCGCAGATCCGGGATCCATACCGCGGAATCTTTCTCGGGACACATACGTCGTCGTTCTTCGCCAAACACGGTCCTGTGGCTATGGGTTCCGGATCGGCGCGCGCTTGGGGCGCGCTTGTCCGGGACGACACCGTGGGTTTGGCTCACATTCAGCGTGCCACCGACAGCTTCTCCGTGATCGCCTTGCGCAGGATGCGTGACAGCGACTCCACCGAATACGGCTTTTGGATCAGTTCGAAACCGCGATGGGCGTTTTCGGCGAGCACGTTGCTGTAGCCTGAGGTGAGCACCACGGGCAGGCCCGGATAGCGCTCGCGGATGATGCCGGCAAGCTCGACGCCGTTCATGCCGGGCATGATGACGTCGGAGAACACGAGGTCGACGGCGAATTCGTTCTCGCCGAGAATGGCAAGGGCCGCGTTGGCATTGGCGACGCGACGGACGACATAGCCGAGATCTTCCAGGAGCTCGGTGGAGAACTGACCGACATCGTCATTGTCCTCGACCACGAGCACGCGGTAGCCGCGCCCGGTGGTGGCGGCCTCGTGGGTCAGCCCCGCGGCTTCCTTCTCGCCGACAGGGCTCTGTGCCTGCGGCAGGTAGATGGTGAAGGTCGCCCCCTTGCCTTGCGTGCTCGTCACCGCGATGTCGCCCTCGGACTGCTTCGCGAAGCCAAAGGCCTGGCTGAGGCCGAGGCCAGTGCCCTTGCCGACCTCCTTGGTGGTGAAGAACGGCTCGAAGATGGAGTCGAGATGTTCCGGCAGGATGCCGCTGCCGGTGTCGGCGACGGAGATGGCAACGTAGTCGCCGCTGCGCGCAGACTGCGCGCGCAGGCTGGGGATGCCGGAAACCTTGCGCACGGCAATGGTGAGGCGGCCTTCGTCGTCCATGGCGTCCCGGGCGTTGATGGCGAGGTTGATCAGCGCGGTCTCGAACTGGGCGATGTCTGCGACGGTGAAGCAGTCGGCATCGTGAATCTCCACCGCGATTTCGATACGGGCGCCGACTAGCGGCCGGACCAGTTGCGCGACGCCCTCGACCTGGCTGCCGACGTTGAAAATCTGCGGTTTCAGCGGCTGCCGGCGCGCGAACGCCAGAAGCTGAGCGGTCAGCTTGGAGGCGCGTTCGACCGTCTCGGAGATGGCATCGACATAGCGGCGGCGGCGCTCTTCCGACAGCTCGCGGCGGCGCAGGAAATCGGTGGCCGAGCGGATGATGGTGAGGAGATTGTTGAAATCATGCGCGACGCCACCGGTGAGTTGGCCGATCGCCTCCATCTTCTGTGACTGCCGCAATGCTTCCTCGCCGCGGCGTCGCTCGGTGATGTCGACGGCCTCGGGCACGGCGCCGGTGATGTTGCCGTGGCGGTCGAGCACGGGACGCATGCCGAAGTCGAAATCGCGCTCGCCGATCGGAAGGTGCAGGCGCATCTCGAGCCGCACAGCTTCGCCTTTGAGCACGTTCTCAAAGGCCTCGCGCACGGCGGCGCTCATGCCATCGGTGCCGGTGAACCAGGGCGTGTCCCAGAACGGCTTTCCGATCACGTCCGCGGCGCTCGCCTTGATGCCGTCGAGCGCGGTGCGGTTGGCATAGAGCAATTCGCCCTTGAGGTTGACCAGGCCCTGATATTGGTTGCTGGTGGCCAGGATGGCGCGCAGCCGCGACTCGTTGGACTCGAGCTCGGCGGTGCGCTCGGCGATGCGCTGTTCCAGCGTCTCGTTGAGTTGCCGCAGCTCGATCTCAGCCTGCTTGGCGACGGTGATGTCGTGGGCGACGCCGATGAAGCCGATATGCTTGCCGGTCGGGTCCCAGCGCGGCTGCGATTCCGAGCGCAGCCAGCGCCATTCGCCGCTGGCGTTCTTGTAACGCGCTTCCAACACGAAGGGCTTGAGTGAGGCTTCGCCCTGGACGGATTGCTGAAGCACGTGCGGCAGGTCGTCGGGGTGCAGCACCTTGCGCCAGTCGAAGTCGATGGCCTGATCGTAGGGCAGGCCGACGAAGTCGACATAGGCCTGGTTGGCGAAGGACCGCTTGCGGTCGAGCTTGGTCACCCAGATCGGCACCGGGGCGCTGTCGGCGATCAGGCGGAAGCGCTCCTCGCTCTCGCGCAGGGTCTCGCGCGCGAGCATCTGGTCGGTGACATCGATATGGGCGCCGACGAGGCGGATCGCGCAGCCATTCTTGTCGCGTTCGATCTTGGCGACGACTCGGATCCAGCGGGTCTCGCCGTCATTGGGGCGGATGATGCGGTATTCGGCGCTGTAGTCTTCGCCGGTGCCGGCGAGAGCTTCGAAGAAGTGCTTGACGGTGGCATCGCGGTCGTCGGGATGGATGCGATTGACCCATTCCTCATGCGATTCCTCGGCGGCCTCCGGCGGCAGGCCGTGGAGCATCAGATATTCGGGTGAGCGACGGTTCTTGAAGCCGTCGCGGAAATCGACCTCGAAGCCGCCGACCTTGCCGATGCGCTGGATGCGCGCCAGCTCGGCCTCGCGCTCCTGGATCGCGCGATAGGCGTTGTCGCGCTCGCGCGCGACGTCTTCGAGGTGTTGACGCAGCCTTTCGGCGGCGATGGTCTCGGGTAAGGGATCGTTCAAGGCATCGGCCGTTGTCATGCAGGAGCGCACGTGCCGGACCGATATTCACACAGACGGAGCGTGATGGCCATTGCCTAGAGGAAAGCGCGTGGCAGGAAAATCTGGGCTTGCGCGGACCGAAAAAGTACGCCTTGCCAATGCCGGGTCTGGCAATTTGTTCCAGAGACTGGAACGATCAGCCGGCGGACGCGTCTTCGCGAGGCGCAATGACGAGCTCCATGAAGCTCCCCTTTCCGAAGAGGCCAAATCTTGAAGCTCTTTGTCTGCCAGGCCTGCGGCAACGTCCTGTATTTCGAAAATCGCGCCTGTGAACGCTGCGGCCATCGGGTCGCTTTCCTGCCCGAGCAGGAGACGATGTCGGCGATCGAGCCGGACGGAGAGGCCTGGAGGATGCTGGCCGACAAGGGCGAAAGCCGGATGCTGTGCCGGAACGCCGGGTACGACGCCTGCAACTGGCTCACAGACGCGGGCGATACCACCGGCTATTGCCGCGCCTGCCGCCATAATGGGATGGTGCCGAACCTCTCGGATCCGGCGCAGCTCGCCGGCTGGCGCGAGCTGGAGGTGGCGAAACACCGTCTGTTCTATTCCCTGATCCGCTGGAAGCTGCCGCTCTGGACGCGGCAGGACGACCCCGAGCATGGTCTGATCTTCAATTTCCTGGCTGACGATCCGAACAGCGGTGAGAGGATCCTGACTGGCCACGACAACGGCTTGATCACGATCGCGCTCACCGAGACCGATACAATCGAGCGCGAGCGGCGCAGGCTCGAAATGGGCGAGCCGTACCGTACGCTGCTCGGGCATTTCCGCCACGAGGTCGGGCACTATTTCTGGGACGTGCTGGTGCAGGGCGGCGGCAAGCTCGATCAATGCCGCGCGGTATTCGGTGATGATTCCGCCGATTACGGCCAGGCCTTGCAGCGCCATTATGCCGAAGGCCCGCCGCCGGACTGGCAACAGACCTACGTCTCAGCCTATGCCACGACCCATCCCTGGGAAGACTTCGCCGAAACCTGGGCGCACTATCTCCACATCGTGGATGCCCTGGAGATGGCTGGCGAGTTCGGCATGGAGGTGCGCCCCAAGGTCGACCGCGACGGGGAGTTGACGGCGCGTATCCGTTTCAACCCGTACGAGGCACGCGACGTCGACGCGCTGGTCAACGCATGGCTGCCCTTCACCTTCGCCATGAACAGCGTCAACCGCGCCATGGGCCTGCGCGACCTCTATCCCTTCATCCTGTCGCCCGCGGTGGTCGGCAAGCTGGGCTTCATTCACGGCCTGGTCCGGGACGTGGCCAAGTCCGCGTCCAAGTCCGCATCCAGGTCCGGGAGGGCATAGGGCATCCGCGGGCTCGCCAGCCCCGTTCCCAAACCGGTTGGTCTTGCGCTGGCCCGCTGGAAGCGGGCCGGATTTAGACCGTTGCCTCCGGCTCATTTTGATGTACCACGGAAGCCACACGGCCCAGCCCCATAGGCCCCAACGGCCAGGGAAGGGTCCCGCCCAAGGTCGAGACTCAAGAAGAAGCATGTTCAAACGCATTCTGATCGCCAATCGCGGCGAAATCGCCTGTCGGGTCATCAAGACCGCTCGCCGCATGGGGATTGAGACGGTTGCGGTCTATTCCGAGGCCGATCGCGACGCTCTCCATGTCGAGATGGCCGACGAGGCCGTGCTGATCGGCCCGCCCGCGGCGGCCGAGAGCTATCTGGTGATCGAGAAGATCGTCGAGGCCTGCCGCAAGACGGGCGCCGAGGCCGTGCATCCCGGTTACGGCTTCCTGTCCGAGCGCGAGGCGTTTCCGCGCGCGCTGGAGGCGGCCGGTATCGTTTTCATCGGCCCGAACCCGGGCGCGATCGCCGCGATGGGCGACAAGATCGAATCCAAGAAGGCAGCGGCGAACGCCGACGTCTCGACCGTGCCGGGCTTTCTCGGCGTCATCGAGGATGCCAAGCATGCGGTGAGGATCGCCGACGCGATCGGCTATCCCGTGATGATCAAGGCCTCTGCCGGTGGTGGCGGCAAGGGCATGCGGATTGCCTACTCGACCGAGGAAGTCGAGGAGGGATTCGGGCTCGCGAAAGCGGAAGCGAAGGCCTCATTCGGCGACGACCGCGTCTTCGTCGAAAAGTTCATCGTCGATCCTCGCCACATCGAGATCCAGGTGCTGGGCGACAAGCACGGCAACGTCATCTATCTCGGCGAGCGCGAATGCTCGATCCAGCGCCGCAACCAGAAGGTCATCGAGGAAGCGCCGTCGCCGCTGCTCGACGAGGCGACGCGCCGCAAGATGGGCGAGCAGGCCGTCGCGCTGGCCAAGGCCGTGAACTACGATTCCGCCGGCACCGTCGAGTTCGTCGCCGGGCAGGACAAGAGCTTCTACTTCCTGGAGATGAACACGCGCCTGCAGGTCGAGCATCCCGTCACCGAGCTCGTGACCGGCATCGATCTCGTCGAGCAGATGATCCGCGTTGCCGCGGGCGAGAAGCTCGCCATCGCGCAGAAGGACGTCACACTGACGGGCTGGGCGGTGGAATCGCGACTGTACGCCGAAGATCCGTTCCGCAACTTCCTCCCGTCGATCGGGCGTCTGGTAAAATATCGTCCGCCGGCGGAAGCCAGCCACGACGGCATCACCATCCGCAACGACACCGGCGTGCAGGAGGGCGGCGAGATCTCGATCCATTACGATCCGATGATCGCCAAGCTCGTCACCCACGCGCCCTCGCGCGCGGCTGCGATCGAGGCGCAGGCGACCGCGCTGGATTCGTTCTACGTCGACGGCATCCGCCACAACATCCCGTTCCTGTCGGCGCTGATGCATCATCCGCGCTGGCGCGAGGGGCGGCTCTCGACCGGCTTCATCGCCGAGGAATTCCCCAAGGGCTTTGCGGTGCGCGTGCCGGAAGGCGAGGTCGCACGGCGCATCGCCGCGGTCGGCGCCGCCATCGATCACGTGCTCGGGGAGCGCAAGCGGCAGATCTCGGGCCAGATGGGCGGCCGGCTCGTGCAGCGCGAGCGGCGCCGTGCGGTCTGGCTCGACCGCCAGGAGATCCAGCTCGAGGTCGGACGCGAGGGCGAGGCCATCGCGATCCGCTTCATCGACGCCGAAGGAAAGGCCGGCAACGCGCATCTGCTGCAGTCGCCATGGAAGCCGGGCGATCCGGTCTGGCAGGGCACCATCGACGACCACTTCGTCGCGGTGCAGGCGCGCCCGATCCCGAACGGCATTCGCCTCGCGCATCAGGGCGTCGAGGTGCCGGTCTATGTCTGGACCGAAGCGGAGGCGACCTCAGCGCGGCTGATGCCGGTGACGACGGCCTCCGACAGCGGCAAGAAGCTGCTCTGTCCGATGCCCGGCCTCGTGGTCTCGATCGCGGTGAGCGAGGGGCAGGAGGTCAAGGCCGGCGAGACGCTGGCTGTGGTCGAAGCCATGAAGATGCAGAACGTGCTGCGCGCCGAGCAGGACGGCACGGTGAAAAAGGTTCACGCCAGCGCCGGCGCGACGCTGGCGGTGGACGCGCTGATTTTGGAGTTTGCGTAAAGCGCTTCAGGCACAACAGCAAACCCTCACCCTGAGGAGCCGCGCCTTCGCGGCGTCTCGAAGGGCGAGGCCACCAGCCGGGCCTGCATCCTTCGAGACGCGCGCAAGAGCGCGCTCCTCAGGATGAGGAATTGAGAGTGAGGCACCATGGCCTTTCGTTCCCGCCGCGAGAAACTTCGCTCCGTTCTGTCGGGCGCAGCTTGCGTCCATCCCGGCTCGGTCTACGACGCCATCTCGATCCGCATCGCCGAGGATCTCGGCTTTCCGCTCGGCATGTTCGGCGGTTCGGTCGCCTCGCTCGCGGTGCTCGGCGACCCCGACGTCACGCTGATCACGCTCACCGAGCTTGCCGAGCAGATGCGGCGGATGTCGCGCGCCTCCGCGCTGCCCGTGCTGGTCGATGCCGATCACGGCTATGGCAACGCACTCAATGTCAGGCGGACGGTGCAGGAGCTGGAGGCGGCGGGCGCCGCCGGCCTCACCATCGAGGACACGCTGCTGCCGGCGGCCTTTGGCGAAGCGAAGACGCAGTTGATCTCGCTCGAGGAAGGCGTCGGCAAGATGAAAGCCGCGCTCGCCGGCCGCAATGATGCTTCGCTGGTCATCATGGGCCGCACCGGAGCGGCTTCGATCACCTCGATCGAGGACGCGATCCGCCGCGCCAAGTCTTATGAATCCGCCGGTGTCGACGCGCTGTTCTTCACCGGCATCAAGTCGCGTGCCGAACTCGAGGCGGTACGCGCTGCGACGCGCCTGCCGATCGTGCTCGGCGGCGCGCCCGAGGACTTGAACGCGCTCGATTACCTCGCAGGTCAGCGCGTACGCATCGCGCTCCAGGGCCATGCACCGATCGCCGCCGCGACACAGGCCGTGTACGAGACCCTGAAGGCGCTCAGCGAAGGTACGTCGCCCAAAGGCCTCAGAGGGCTCGCATCCTCGGAGCTGACGGCCCGCATCATGCGCGAGGCCGATGTCAAGGCGCGCAGCGCCGACGTCCTCGGATTGAAAAAATGAGCCGGGCGATTCTCCAGGTGATGATCCGCGGGCGCGTGCAGGGCGTCGGCTATCGGGCCTGGGTCGAGTATCAGGCGACGGCGAGCGGCCTCGAAGGCTGGGTCCGCAACCGCCGCGACGGCAGCGTGGAAGCGCTGTTCGCCGGCACGCCGAAGCACGTCGCCGACATGGTTGCGCTGTGCCGCCACGGCCCGCCATCCTCGCGCGTCGACAGTGTGACGAGTGAGACGGCCGGTGCGGATGAGCTGAATTTGCGCCGGGCAGGGGAGGCGTTTTCGGTGTTGCCGACGGTGTAGGTGTATCGACTCTCTCGCCCCGCTTGCGGCAGGCTATCGTATATGGCGCTTTGCGGCATCTGAGCGCACGCCTCGTCCTTCGAGACGACCGCTTCGCGGTCTCCTCAGGATGAGGTTAAGTAGCATTGGTGCTCGTTGAAGCGAGTGCCGCGAACAAGATCCTCATCCTGGGGGCCCGCCAACCGCGGCGTCTCGAATGATGGCCACAGGCGAGATCGCTCCATATGCAATTGCCCTGCCGCACGCGGGAGAGGCGAAGGAAAGACCTCACCTTGGCAGCTTGGCGATGGCCTCGCTGAGCTCGTGGATCTCATACGGCTTGCGCAGAATCGGGAAATCGCCACGCACGTCGGCGGCGACCTCGCTGTAGCCGGTGGCGAGCAGGATCGGCAGGCCGGGGCGAATCTCGCGGAGATGATAGGCGAGGGTGAGGCCGTCCATCTTGCCGGGCATGACGATGTCCGAGAACACGAAGTCGACGCCGTCGGTCTCGATCTCGCGCAAGGCAGCTTCGGCGTCCGCAACCCGGCGCACCTGGTAGCCGAGCTGCTCCAGCAGGCCAATGCTGACGAGGGCGACGTCCGGATTGTCCTCCACCAGCAAGACCGTGCCGCTGCCCTTGAAGCCCGGCTCGCCCGTCGTGTCATGCGATGGCGCGTCTTCTCCGCGCGGCAGGAGGATGGTGAACGTCGTGCCCTTGCCGAGCTCGCTTGCGACCTTCACGGTGCCGCCGGCCTGGTGCGCGAAGCCGTGCACCTGGGATAGGCCGAGGCCCGTGCCCTTTCCGATCGGCTTGGTCGTGAAGAATGGCTCGAAGATCTTGTCGAGCACGTCGGAGGGGATGCCGAGCCCAGTGTCGGTGACGTCGATCGCGACGAAATCGCCGGTAAGCGATGCCTCGTCCAGCACGGCATTGCGCGCGCTGATCGTCACCGCGCCGCCATCGGGCATGGCGTCGCGGGCATTGATCACGAGGTTGAGCAGCGCGGTCTCGAGCTCGGAGACGTCGGTCTTGATCGGCCAGAGGTCGCGGCCGATGTCGAGGCCCAGGCGCACAGAGCTGCCGACACCGGCATCGAGCACCTCGCGGATCGCCGCGATGCGCTCGGCGAAGTCGATCGCCTGCGGATTGACGCTCTGCCGCCGCGCGAAGGTGAGGAGCTGGTTGGTCAACGCCGCGCCGCGCTTGGTGGCGGTCTCGATGGCCGAGATCGCGCGCTGAAGCTTAGCCGGGTCGTCGGCGCCTCGCTTCAGCATATGGAGGCTGCCGCTGATGATCATCAGGAGGTTGTTGAAGTCGTGCGCAACCCCTCCGGTGAGCTGCCCGAGCGCGTCGAACTTCTGGGACTCGGCGAGCTGCTTGTGCATCGCCTCGAGCTTGACCTGCGCATTGCGGCGTTCGGTGATGTCGCGCGTGATCTTGGCGAATCCGACCAGCTCGCCGTCCTCGTAGATCGGATCGATCACGACGCTGGCCCAGAAGAACGTGCCGTCCTTACGGACGCGCCAGCCTTCCTCCTCATAGCGGCCCTTTTCCCGGGCGATGCCGAGCGCACGCGCCGGCTTGCCGTTGGCGCGGTCGGTCTCAGTGTAGAACCGGGAAAAATGCTGGCCGAGGATCTCCTGAGGCGAATAACCCTTGATCCTCTCGCCGCCGATGTTCCAGCTGGTGATGATCCCTTTGGGATCCAGCATGTAGAGGGCGTAGTCGGCGACTCCCTCAACCAACAGCCGGAAACTGCGTTCGCTCTCGAACAAGTCTCTCTGTTGACTGAACTTTTCGACCATTCCGGACCCCGCCTCGACGGGAACAAACGCCGCAGGCGGCCGGATGGTTCCCTGGGGTGGGACATTTTTAGGCAGGTGTCCCGTACGCGTGCAGATAGGGCCGCTAAAGCGCCCATATCGTCAGGCTGCCGCCACGCTCCGGAACGTCGCCGCCACCGCACGCAGCGCTGCAAGCTTCGCGGGATCGCTGACCTTCGAATGCAGCATCACCTTCGAGCTGCCGAGTTTGGGCAGCTTGTGCGCAAGCCCGATG
The DNA here is from genome assembly GCF_006658635.1 of Bradyrhizobium sp. UNPA324. NCBI lineage: Bacteria > Pseudomonadati > Pseudomonadota > Alphaproteobacteria > Hyphomicrobiales > Nitrobacteraceae > Bradyrhizobium > Bradyrhizobium sp. UNPA324. The sequence goes on along the minus strand of NZ_LFJD01000004.1, from coordinate 6,417,530 downwards.
TCGACCAATCCGGGCGGCGCGATCCGTCGCGCCAGCGGCGCAATCGCAAGTCCGGCGAGCGTCGCTGCGACCACCGCCGTGACACCGCCGCCGACAAAGCGCTCGCGCCAGGCAATGCCTGCCTTGTCGAGGGCGCGCACGGCGATGGCGCGGACACCGCAGGGCGGGGCGAGCGTGGCGAGCGGCAGCGGCTCGCCTTTCGGCAGGGTGAAGCGTCGTGCGGCGAACCAGCCGAACGCGTCCTCAATCAGCTTCTCGCCGCCGCGGCGGCTGCCTTCTTGGCGCACGACCACCGCATCGAGCTCGCCTGCGTCGTAAGCATCCTGCATCTCGCGCGAGAAGCCGATGGTGACGGCGAGGGTGAGGTTCAAGGACATGGCGTGCAGGCGTTCCAGCAGCGGCACGAGCTCAGGGCCCGCCGCATGATCGGAGATACCGAGCGAGAGCGACTGCGCGGCCGGTGCCTCGCCCGACAGCGCGCGATCATGCGCCGCGATCAGCACACGGGCGCGTTCGAGGAAGCCGGCGCCGTCGGCAGTGAGCCGGACCGCGCGCGGCGAGCGCTCGACGAGACGTTTTCCCAGCAATGTCTCCAGCCGCTGCAGCTTGAGACTGACCGCCGCCTGCGTGGTGCCGAGCGCTTCGGCGGTGCGCGTAAAGCTCCGGAGGTCGGCGACCAGCAGGAAGGCCTGGACGGTGGCGATGTCGAGCGTCGGTGTCATTGTGGTTTGTTATCACTGCTATCAATATAGATAAGATATCAAAATGACGGCGACAGGTCTAGCTTCTCACCAACGCCGCGCTGACCGGCGCAGCATCTCGAGGAGAGCCAAAATGCCCCTGATCACCGTGTCCTACACCACCTCCCGCCAGTCGCCGTCGCTGAAGGCCGACATCGCGAATGCCGTATCCGAGCTTACCGCTGAGATATTGCACAAGGATCCCAGGGTGACCGCCATCATCGTCAAGTCGGTGGATGCCGATGACTGGTTCGCTGGCGGCAAGTCGCTGGCCGAGCAGAAGCTTGCAAGCTACTGGCTCGACATCCACGTCAGCGAAGGCACCAACACCAAGGACGAAAAGGCGGCCTATCTCGCCGCGATGTTCAAGCGCATGGCCGAAATTCTTGGACCGCTGCATCCCGAGACCTATCTGCATGTCGACGAGGTCAAGGGCGACGCCTACGGCTTTGGCGGCCTGACCCAGGAGCGCCGCTACATCGCCGGCAAGCTCGAGGTGTCCCTGCAGGCGGCGTAAGACCGCAAGCCGCGGGTGAGCCATCTCACCCGCGGCCTGATCGGTCAGCTCGCGGCGCGGAACTGGACTTCGGAATTGTTCAGGAAGCACGTCTTGTCGAACAGCTTCAGGTCGAGCGGATTCGGCAGCCTGATATCGCTGAGATCGGGGCAGGGCTTGACCGAGGGATCATAGGATCTGTCGATCTGCGAGATGAAGACCACGATCAGCCCCTGATCGCATGCGAACGATTTCAGCGTGCGCACCTGAACATTGAGGTCGGGGTTTTCGCGCCTTTGGTCGAGCAACTGCAGATAGTCGATCACCACGAATGTGCCGCGGGGCGCCGCGGCCATTTGCTTGACGACGTAATCGGCACTGATGGCGTCGGAGCAATCGACCTCGAAGAGTTCATCGAATTGCGCGGGCTCGACGCCGATCGCCTGCAGGCGGTCCCGCACGTCTTTCTCGGTATATTCGAGCGAGAAGAACGCGGCCCGATGGCCTGACCTCATGGCCTCCACGGCAAGTTCGAGGCTCATCAGCGTCTTGCCCTGACCCGGCCGGGCGCCGACCAGCACCATGTCGCCTGGCATGAATTGCGGGAACAGCCGGTTCGCGGGCGTCAACGCGGCGGCTTTCGCTGCGAGCATGCTCCAGGCGGAAAACCCTTCCGTCCTGGCGATGCGGTCAAGCGCGTCGTGCAGTGGAACGCCTTCCTCGCGGGACAGGCGCTTCGCTCGTCGCTTCAGATGATAGATCGGCGCAGAAAGTCTCATCGTCAAAACCTCCCATTGCGAGCAGAAAACGCAATCCCTCCTTATGCCTGGCGCTCGAAACAGTCGGTCCGATGATCTCATCGCCCTGCATGAGGTCTGCTTTCCCGGCGGAGGGGGGAGGCGTGGGCGGCGCCGGACCTAGACATAGCCGATTCCGCGGGAGAGGAGAACGCAGGCATTGCGTCTCCAACAGGAAAGCGTCAGGCGGCCGTTTCCGGCAGCAGCGCGCGGGTCGGTCCGAACAGCTGTTCGAACGCCTGGCGTAGCGCGATATCGACGTCAGCCATGGCGACGAGCTGGCCGAGGTCGACCAGCGAGGTGACGCCGTAGCGGGCGTCAGTGACGCCGCACGGCACGATGCCGGCGAAATGCGATAGCTCCGGCTCGACATTGATCGCGATGCCGTGGAACGAGACCCAGCGCTTCAATCGCACGCCGATCGCCGCGATCTTGTCTTCGTGTTCGGGCCCCTTGTCGGGCCGCTTGACCCAGACGCCGACCCGGTCTTCGCGCCGCACGCCGCGGACGTTGAAGGCGGCGAGCGTGCGCAGGATCAGCTCCTCCAGGCTGGCGACGTAGGCCCGCACGTCCGGCCGGCGGCGCTTAAGGTCGAGCATGACATAGGCGACGCGCTGGCCAGGCCCGTGATAGGTGAGCTGGCCGCCGCGTCCCGTGGCGAAAATCGGGAATCGGGGATCGAGCAGGTCGGTGGCCTTGCCCGAGGTGCCGGAGGTGTAGAGCGCAGGGTGCTCCAGCAGCCAGACCAGCTCCGGCGCCTCGCCCGCCGCGATGGCGGCAACCCGGGCTTCCATCGCGGCCACCGCCTCCGGATAGGGCACCGGCGCGTCCGAGATCCGCCACTCGACCGGCTCGCCGCCTGCGGCGGAAAACGGCGTCAAATCGAGCTCCTGACGCGGGTCTTGGCGCGGATCTTGGCGAGGGTTTTGCGGCGAATTAACCATTGCCTAACCATAACGTGGTGATCATCTCGGGGGCAAATACCAAGTCCTTTGGTCAAGTCCCAAATCAAGTCCCAAGTCCCAAGTTGCGGCGGTCCTGACAGTGCCCACCCTCGATAAAGTCACCGTGGATCTCATGGTCGTCCTCGGGACGACCACCATGCCGATCCATCAGGTATTGCGTCTTTCCCGCGGCGCCATCATCGAGCTGGACGCGACCGAAGCCGACGAGGTGAAGGTGTTGGCCAACAATCTGCCGGTCGCCTCCGGCGTCGTGCTGGTGGACCGCAACCGAATCGCGGTCGAGGTCAAGCAGATGCTGCCGCGCTCACCGGGCACGCGATAGCGGCCTGGGCACGCGGTAGCGGCCCGGGCACCCGTAGGGCCCGGGCACCCGTAGGGCCTGGGCACCGGGGGCAGGGCCAATTCGGGGAGGGGCCCGAACTTTCGTGCAAAGCTTGTGGGATTCAGGGCCTTTGCAGGCTTGTACCCCTCTGATGGATTTGTTAGATCGGCGCCGTTGATCCGGCCGGCCTTCAAGCCTCAGGCCGGTATCCCCAAAGCGCTCGTGGCGGAACTGGTAGACGCGCTGCCTTGAGGTGGCAGTGAGTAAAATCGTGGGGGTTCGAGTCCCTCCGAGCGCACCAGGCGGCATAAGTCATTGATACGAAAAATGATTCGTTGAGACTTGTTCCCACATTGTTACCCACACCGAACGTTAGAACTTCATTCCGCGAGGGCTCCGCACTCGACTTTCGCGTCTTGGTTCGGCGCTTTCCCTTTTCGGTCGAGCATCTTGATTTGAACCAACCATATGCGGTGCAAAACCACTATTTGCTCGCGACAGGGCGCTAGCGTCGCTCAGCGCAGAAATCGGCAGGTTCACATTTTCGGCGGGATCGCGCTTATCTGAACTACTTGGAGCGCTGGATATCGAGGATATCCAACACCGGAGGGCCGATGTGGCGGCACTCACGACGGCCACCACCAATGCCGGGTATCCTTCGCAGCCCAAGAGTTGAAAGGAGTTGAACGCAATGATCCTTGAATCGATTATCACCTGCCCGCATTGCGGCACCTCGAAGTCGGAAACGATGCCGACCGACGCTTGCCAGTTCTTCTACGTGTGCGCAGGCTGCGGCGCAAAACTCCGGCCGAAGGAGGGTGATTGCTGCGTGTTCTGCTCCTACGGCTCCGTGCCATGCCCGCCGATGCAAGCCGAGCATTCGGGGAATGTTTCGTGCCGCAGCACCTAGGGCGCAGCTAACGCTTCGGAGCAATCTGTTCGTGATTGGGTCAACAGCGTCGGCGCCGAGTGTGGGAGCCGCGACCGGAAACCCCAAGAGCGCCTCAGGATCACTCAGGCCGCGCGATGATCTGGTGATGGGCGTCAACTCCGATGCGGCCGCGTTCCATTCCGTGCGGCTGGCCGCCGCTGTTGTAGATGACGAGCACGGCGTTGGCGTGAGTCGGCATGCCGGGCAGAGTCACGGTGACGCTGGCGGTGCCGTCGGTCTTTGCGGTGAAGCTGTTCGCCTTTCCGGCGCCGTCGATAGGCGTGAACGTGATCGGCGCGGTGTCGAAGTGATTCTCGAAGAGACTGTAGCTCGCGTTCGGCTGCAGATTCTTGAACGTCGCATCGAGCGTCACCTTGCCGTCCTTCTCCGAGATCGTGACGGTGCCGGTAGCGGACAGCCACGACCGGAGATCGAAGCCCAGCGGCTGGTGCTCGGCGTTGAACAGCTTCAACGTCCTGGCGTCTTGGTCGATGAACGGTGGCCGCACTCCGGCGACGTGCTTGATGCCTTGCGGGCCGGTCGCCTCCGTTGCTGAGGCGTCCTCGACGAAGACCTGAGGGTCGAGCGTTTTCGGCTGCTTGGTTTCCGCCGAGAAGAAGGCAGCGTGAGTGACGAATTCCAGTTTCAGAGGCTGGGCCGCGAAGCTGCTTCCGACCGAAGCGAGGAGCAGTCCGGCCGTCGCGGCCGAGAGGATCAGACGTCGTTCGAGCGATTTCTTCATGTGGAATCGTTGCCTTTCGAGGTGATAGCCGGTGCCGCCTAAGGCGCCGCGGGCGGGAGGCCTCACGTCTAGTTCGCTGCGATCCGCCCCGAGGTTACGTCCCGCGGCCAGAAATCACCGCTCCGGTCCCCTGGGTACGGATGCCCTAAAATTCCCTCGATGTGTCCGGCGGCTCGAGCGCGAACGATGCCCAAGACGGGGCCGGAGCTGACCTGGAACGAAGAGGCGAGATGGTCACACTGCGCGGCGACCTGTAACCTTTTTGGAGATGCAGCGAACTGATCCGCGGGTACTGCATGGGAAGTCGAAGCATGTCGCGCCACGTCCGGATCACGCATCGAGCGAGCGGCGAAGTCATCGCGGAAGGACCGATTGGCCTCTTCGGGATCATGCCCTTCGAGGGCAACTACTACATCGCCCGCAAATACCTGAGAACCTCGCGACTGAAGCCGAACTGGGTTCCCGGGCTCTGCATCTACAAGTTTTTGTACGTTTGGCTCGACCTGCGTCTTCCAGACGGGACGCGAGAACCGTCGATCGGATGGCTGTACTGGCTGCCCAATCCGCTATTCTTCTTCATCGCGTTCCGGCCGGCAGTCCCTCAATCGTCGCCGGCGCTGTCGGTGCTGGAGACGGCTTGAAGAAGGAAGCGACAGCGTGGATGCCCTCACGTCGCGCCATTCTGCTGCGCGCGCTGGTCGGCATGGCGGCCGAATTCGCGCCGCGCGAGGCGACCGCGGCTGAAGATGACGTTCCCGGGTTCGCATCCGGACGCTACCAGTTCACCATTCTCCGTCCGCCGCAGGAGTTGCCCCCGCTGCGGCTGTTTCGTCTGGAAGGCGGCACGATCGATCTGTCGATCCTACGCGGCAAGCCGATACTCGTGAACTTTTGGGCGTCGTGGTGCGCGGCGTGCCGCTTCGAGTTACCCGCTCTGGACAGGCTATATCGGGACGCCTGGCGGGGCAGGGTGCATGTCGTCGCCGTCTCGGAAGACCGCGGTCCGCGCGAAGCGGTCGCGCGTTTCGTCAAGTCGCTCGACTTGAAGGCGCTTCCGATCTTCCTGGACCCGAACGGATACGCGGCGTACTCCGACGCCGAGAACGCCAAGAAGGCGCCGTTTGCGCTCTATGGCATGCCGATCACCTACGCCATCTCGGGCTCCGGCGCAGTCGTCGGGTACATGCAGGGCGATGCGGATTGGTGGTCCACGGCCGCGGGCGACCTCATCGCCTATCTCGACAGAATGTAACCCGGCGAAGGGCCGTAGGGCACACGAGCCATGTAACCTTTACCAGTCACGCAGCGAACATCGGTACGGACGGGAAAAGCAACCCGTCGGACAGCGACCATGCACCTCGCAAAGTCGCTCCGAACCCGGAGGAACTCGAAATGTCCAATCGCACGCTCAATGCAATGGTTGCCGGCGCATTTGCCGTCGCTGTCGGAACGCTCGCAGCCACGTCGGCCACCGCGCAGGGCAAGGCCGACATGGAAAAGATGATGAAGGAGAAGCAGGCCCAGACCATGAAGGCGATGCAGGGCGGCAAGATGGAGAAGTGCTTCGGCGTGGCCCTCAAGGGCCAGAACGACTGCTACGCCGGAGCCGGTACGACCTGCGCGGGGACGAGCACCGTGGATTATCAGGGCAACGCGTTCAAGCTCGAGCCCAAGGGGACCTGTACGACCATGAACACGCCGAAGGGCGCCGGAAGCCTCACCCCGAAGGCCTGATGAAACCGGGGCGGGCCACGCGGGCCCGCCCTCCATCCTCGAGATCGCCATGCGCTTTCTTTCGTCGTCGCCAGAAGACCGTATACCGGCGCGCGCCGGCGTCGGCCTCAAGGCCGAGCATTACCGCACAATCATCGATACGGCGCCCGACGTCGGTTTCTTCGAAGTACATGCGGAGAACTATATGGGGGCGGGAGGTCCACCGCACCGCTATCTGTCGGCCGTCAGGGAGCGCTATCCGTTGTCCCTTCACGGGGTCGGATTATCGATCGGCGCGGACAGGCCCCTGGACGAAGACCACATCAAGCGGTTGGGACAGCTCAGGCGACGCTACACACCTGGCCTGTTCTCCGAGCATCTGGCGTGGTCGACGCATGACGCCGGTTTCCTGAATGACCTGCTTCCCGTACCGTACACGTCCGGGACGCTCCAGCGCGTCGTCGAGCATATCGACCAGGTCCAGACGGCGCTCGGCTGCGAGATGCTCCTCGAGAATCCGTCGACCTACGTCGCGTTCGTCGAGAGCACCTACGCTGAGACCGACTTCATCGCCGAAGTCGCCCGGCGTTCGGGCTGCGGCCTGCTGCTCGACGTTAACAACGTCTTCGTCGCGTCGACCAACCAGCAGTGGGATCCAGTCGCCTATATCGAAGGCTATCCGCTCGCAAGCGTAAAGGAGATCCATCTCGCCGGAAACCACCGGCAGGCCGACGAGATCGGCAGGCCGCTTCTCATCGATACTCATGATCGCCCGGTCGAGGATGCCGTCTGGTACCTCTACGAACTCGCGATCCGACTCATCGGTCCGGTTCCCACCCTGATCGAGTGGGATGCCGAAGTGCCGCCTTGGCCGACGCTCGCAGGCGAAGCCGAACGTGCCGAAGCGATCATGGCCGCCAACCGTCCGGAGATGCCACGTGATGCAGCCGCTTGCTGAACTGCAACGGTCTTTCGCGGCCGCGCTGCTCGATCCCGCGCTTCCGACACCGGCGGGCCTGGTCGGCCCCGACGGGAAGCCGAGTTCGCGGCGCTTCGCCGTTTACCGCAACAACGTGATCGTCGGCCTGACCCAGACACTGAAGGATGCCTATCCCGCGGTGCACGGCATCGTCGGATCGGAATTCTTCCTCGCCTTGGCCCGCGCCTACGTCGTCGGTGATTTGCCCCGGTCGCCGATGCTCTTCGACTATGGCGCGGGCTTCCCGGACTTCATCGGCCAGTTCGAACCTGCTTCGGTGTTGCCTTATCTGGCCGACGTGGCGCGCATCGAGCGGGCGTGGACGGAGGCCTACCACGCGGCCGAGGCCTCGCCGATCGGTCTGTCGGCGTTTGTGGAAATCGCACCGGACCGGATTCCGGCTATTACCCTGGAGCTGCATCCATCGGTCCGGATCGTACGTTCGCGGTTTCCGGCGCTGACGATCTGGCAGATGAACGTCGACGGCGGCATTCCAGGTCCGGTCGATTTGGCGGCCGGCGGCGAAAACGCGATCGTCGTCCGGCCGGAGGTCGACGTGGAGGTTCGATCGATTCCGAACGGCAGTCCGGAGTTCATCCACGCGCTCGCATCCGGAAGGCCGGTGCTTGCCGCTTTCGAGGAAGCCAATGCCGCCGACCCGACTTTTGATCTTTCGGCGAATTTGTCGGATCTGATCCTGGCGGGCATGGTGGTCGGTTTCGGGTTCGCGCAGGAGCCGCTAGGGACATGAGATCTTTCCCGACCATGTCGACCGCCGAAGATGTCGTGCGGGACCTCCTGGAGCGTCTCGCGCAGGTCGCCCTCGTCGTAGCGCCGCCGGTGCTTCGCATCGCTCTGGCGCTGCCGTTCTTCAAATCGGGATTGACGAAGTGGGACGGCTTCCTGTCCCTGTCGCCGGCGGCGTCGTACCTCTTCGAAGGCGAGTTCAAGCTGCACATCTTCGGACACGCGTACGATCTTCCCTTTCCCGCCGTGTTCGCGTACTTCGACGGCATCGCGGAGATCGTACTGCCGGTACTGCTGATCGTGGGATTCGCAACGCGCTTCAGCGCGCTCGCGCTCCTAATCATGACGGGCGTGATCCAGCTCGTCGTGCCGGAGGGGTGGGCCAACTTCCATCTGCCGTGGGCAGCGCTTGCCATCGCCCTCATGGCGCTCGGTCCCGGCAGGCTTTCGCTCGACCATCTCGCCGCCTCGCTCTGTCGGCGCCGAGTCCCTGGCGGAGGCCGTCCATGACCGGACGATCCGGCGGCCCTCCTCAGCTCAGGCTCGTCGGCAGCGAAGGCGACGCCGCGCCTGCCGTCCCCGAGCCCACGAGGCGCGACACCGACTGGGCGATCCTGATGGCCCATGCCCAGGACGGCGACAGGTCGGCCTATCAGCGCCTCCTTCGGGAAATCACGCCCTACCTGCGTTCGCTGGCGGCGCGCCGGCATCGCGACCCGAGCGACGTCGAGGACGCGGTGCAGGACATCCTGCTGACCGTCCACGCGATCCGGCATACATTCGATCCGACCAGGCCATTCGGCCCGTGGCTCGTGACGATCGCGAACCGGCGGTTCATCGACCGGCTCCGACGGCAAGGGCGCAGGCGGAACCGGGAAACGCCTTTGATGCCCGAACATGAAACCTTTGCCGAGCCCCAATCGAACCTGGAAGAGACACCCGACAGACACGAACTCGAAAAGGCGATTGACAAGCTTCCTCCCATGCAACGCAAGGCGGTACGTTTGCTCAGGCTCAACGAGATGTCTCTGAAGGAAGCCTCCACGGCGAGCGGGATGTCGATCGCCTCGCTCAAGATCAACATGCATCGCGCGGTGAAGAGCCTGCGGAAGATCCTGGGCGATCGGAGCGAGCCATGATAGCCACCCCCGATCTCATCGAATCCCTCGCCGCGAACATGAAGCCGGTGCGGCGGCTTCGGCCGCCGGTGACGCGGGCGGCCTGCTGGCTACTGCTCGCAGCCCTGGTCGTGGCGCTTCTCGCGGTCAGTCAGGGCATCCGTCCGGACCTGGCGCAGCGGCTGCACGATCCGGCTTTCGCCGGCGGGATGGCCGGGGCCGCTTTGACGGGCGTGCTTGCGGCCATCGCGGCTTTCCTCGTCAGTCTTCCCGACCGCTCGCGACTGTGGCTGATCCTGCCTGCGCCGACCGTGGCGATCTGGTTGTCGAACATCGGCTACCAGTGCCTCGCGCAGTGGATATCGATGGGACCGAACGGGGTCAGTCTCGGCGAGACGATCCGTTGTCTTGCAACCTTGGTTCTGACGAGCCTGCCGTTGTCGCTCGCCATGCTGGTAATGCTGCGGTACGCGGCGCCGCTGCGACCGACGTCCGTGACGTTCATGGGCAGCCTATCGGTCGCGGCGATCACCGCAACAGCTCTCTCGCTCTTTCACGCCGGCGACGCGACTTTGATGATCATCATGTTCAACGTCGGAACGGCGGCCATGTTTGTCGGCCTCGGCAGCCTGTTCGGCCGTCGCATGCTCGAATGGATGGGCCCGCGCTCCGACATCAGAAACTAGCCAGCAGATCGCCCGATCGGATGGCAGTTCGGGCATCCTCCTCGAAAGACACTTTCGAGGCACGAAACGCGCGTTGTGTAACCTTTGCCGAGTGCCGCGGCCCGACTTTTCTCTTAAGTGGCGCACCCGACACCATTCCCGAGCGCTACCGCGGCGGGGTGCCTCCGCGGGCGCCTCGTCCGGTTTGACGGGCAGTCTCATTTTTGAATGTTGCGGCGCAAATGGTTTTGCAGTGCAAGCGGCGACCGGGCTGCGCCCGGATGCGTCCGCCATCCTCGGCATCTTACACCCAGCCGCCATCCACGATGTAGTGCTGGGCGGTGCAGGCGGAAGCTTCCTCCGAGGCGAGGAAGAGGGTGAACTTCGCGACCTCGTCCGGCATCAGCCGGCGCTTCAGGCACTGCCGCTGCTGCAGCTCGATCTCGCCCGCCGGCGTCATCCATTTCTCGAGCTGCCGCTCGGTCATGATCCAGCCCGGTGCGATCGCGTTTACGCGGATATTGTAGGGACCGTAGTCGCGCGCCAAAGAGCGCGTGAGACCGATGACGCCCGACTTGCTGGCGGTGTAGGCGGCCATGCCGCCTTGTCCGGCGATCCATGATACCGAGCCGAAATTAATGATGGCGCCGGCATTTGCCGCCTTCATGTCCGGCAGAACGGCTTGCGCCGCAAAGAACTGGTGCTTCAGATTCACCGCGATGCGATCGTCCCAATACTCAGGCGTCATCTCCTCGGTGTTGTGCCGTTCGTCATGCGCGGCGTTGTTGATCAGGATGTTGATCGCGCCGTGCGCCTTGCGTGCCTCCACGACTCCGGCGCGCAGCGCGGGGATGTCGGTGAGATCGACGTGTTGGAAATGCGCGGACAGTCCCTGATCGGACAGCTCGCGCGCGAGGCGCTGGCCCTCCTCGACTTTGATGTCGAAGAACACGATTTTGGATTTCTGCTCCGCGAAGCGCCGCACGATCGCGGCGCCAATTCCTGCCGCACCTCCGGTGACGAGCACGACCTTGCCGGCGAGGTCGGAATAGATGGCGGCCATGGGCACCTCTCAGTCTCTTGCGGGCGGCACGGTGGGCCGTCCCGATTCTTGTCGAGACATTAGCCAGTCGGTCCATGAGGTGCATAGGTCAGAATTTCAGTTGCGTACCTCAAATATTGAAGGCAGGATTGCGGTTCAAGAATAAGATCGGCCGGGAGGATGTGATGAGACTGCTCGGGAAACTGGGACTCGCCGCTGCCGCCTGCCTGCTTTGGGCCAACTCTGCCGCAGCCGACACAACCGTGAAATGGCTGCACATTGAGGCCAATCCGGCCCAGGTGAAGATCTGGGAGGAGGTTGCGCGCGCCTACGAGGCGTCGCATCCGGGCGTGAAGGTCGAGATGCAATTTCTCGAAAACGAGGCCTACAAGGCCAAGTTGCCGACCATCCTGCAATCCAAGGACCGGCCGAACATCATCTACAGTTGGGCCGGCGGCGTCCTGAAGACGCAGATCGAGGCTGGCGTCCTCGACGACATCACCGATTCCGTGAAGGGTTACAGCGACAGCCTCACGCCGGCGGCGCTCGCCGCCTTCACCAGCAATGGCCGCGTCTATGGCCTGCCGACCGCGCTGTCGCAGGTCGGCTTCCTCTGCAACAAGGAACTGATGGCCAAGGCGAAGGTCGATCCTGCCGCGATCAAGACCTGGGACGATCTGCTTGCCGCGGTGAAGACGCTGAAAGCGGCGGGCGTCACGCCGATCGTGGTCGGCGGCGCCGACAAGTGGCCGCTGCACTTCTATTGGACCCATCTTGCGGTGCGCCTCGGCGGCAAGCCGGCCTTCGAGGTGGCGCTGAAGGGCGAGAACGGTGGCTTTGCCGGCGAGACTTTCCAAAGATCCGGCGAGCTGTTCAAGCAGCTCGTCGATCTCCAGCCGTTCCAGAACGGTTTCCTCGGCTTCAAGAACCCGCAGGCCGTCGGCTATTTCGGCGACGGCAAGGCAGCGATGACACTCGCGATCTCGACCGTCTACCACTTGCAGCGCGCGCTCGCCGCCGACAAGGTCGGATTGAGCGAGGACAAGATCTGCTGGTTCGATTTTCCGATCGTATCAGGCGGCAAGGGTGCACCGACGGATACGCTCGGCGGTATCACCGGCTGGCTGATCACCAAGGGCTCGCCGAAGGAGGCGGTCGATTTCCTGAAGTACTTCGTATCGAAGGACGTGCAGACCCGGCTTGCGGCGGGCAATTTCATCATCCCGGTGGTGCAGGGCGCGGACGCCGGTCTCAACAATTCCTTCATGAAGCTGATCGCGGCCAATCTCGCGAAGTCGAACTATCACCAGAACTTCTATGACCAGAGCCTCGGCCCCTCGGTCGGCCGCGTCGTCAACGACGTCACCGCGGAGATCGCCGGCGGCAGCATGAGCCCGCAGGACGCGGCGAAAGCGATCGAGGCGGCGTGGAAGCAGGGCAATTGAGGTGGCGCGGCGGATCGCGATCGCGTCGGCGATGAGCGTTGCCGGCGAGACGGCCCCGCGGGCCGCGCTTCGCGGCCCGCGCTGGGACGACCGCTTCACTGTTCTGATCCTGTTCCTGCCGCCGGCGCTGCTGTTGTTCACCTTGTTCGTGGTGCTGCCGATCGGCGAGGCCGCCTGGTACTCGGCCTTCAACTGGAACGGGTTCGGCAGGCCGACCAACTGGATCGGACTCGACAATTACCGTTTCGTGCTGGAGACGCGCGCCTTCTGGCTCGCACTGCGCAACAACGGCCTGATCATCGCGGTCTCGCTCGCAATCCAGCTGCCGCTCGCGCTGACGCTGGCCCTGATGCTCGCCGAGCGCTTTCGTGGGGCTGTGGTGCTGCGCATGCTGTTCTTCATGCCCTACATCCTCGCGGAGATCGCGACCGGGCTGATCTTCTCCTTCGTCTATGACGGCGACTACGGCCTGGTCGCCTCGATCTGGCGCAGTTTCGGCGCCGAGCCGCCCCATCTTCTCGCCTCGACCGACACGGCGATGCTGGCGGTGCTGATCGTGATCGTCTGGAAGTACTTTGGCTTCCACATGATGCTGTTCATCGCGGCGCTCCAGAGCCTCGACAAGAGCCTGGTCGAGGCGGCGCGGATCGACGGTGCGACGCGGACGCAGGCGTTGCGTCACGTCGTGATCCCCTTGCTCTATCCAACGATCCGTCTGTCCGTGTTCTTCGCCATCATTGGCTCGCTGCAGCTCTTCGATCTCGTCATGCCCCTGACGCGCGGAGGGCCGGCCGATTCGTCGAACACGATGGTGAGCTTCCTCTACAACAACGGCATTTCCCGCATGCGGGTCGGCTATGGCAGCGCCATCGGCGTCATCCTGTTCGTGATCTGCGTGACCTTTGCCTTCACGTACAAGCGATGGTTCATGCGCGATGAGTAGGGCCGAGACCACCCGCGCGCCGTTCGATCCCGCCGTGCTGTTCAAGACGGTGTTCCTCGCCGTCGTCGCCGTCTTCGTGCTTGTGCCGCTGCTCGCGACCCTGCTCGGCGGCTTCAAGTCGCTCGGTGAATTGCGTGTCAATCCGTTCGGCTGGCCCACGCATTGGGAATGGCAGAATTATGCCGACATCCTGTTCTCGGCCCGTTACTGGCAGCTCCTGCGCAACTCGCTGATCATCTCGACGCTCACGGTGACGTTGACCTTGATCGTCGCCTCGATGGCGGCATTCACCTTCGCCCACGTCAGGTTCTTCGGTAGCTCGATGCTGCTGAGCTACCTGACGCTGGGCCTGCTGTTTCCGGCAGCGACCGCCGTGCTGCCGCTGTTCATCAAGGTGCGCGATCTCGGATTGCTCGATACTTATTTCGGCGTCGCGCTGCCGCAGGTCGCTTTCAGCCTTGCCATGAGCGTGCTGCTGCTGCGACGCTTCTTCAAGGACATTCCCTATGAGCTGCTTGAGGCCGCGCTGGTCGACGGCTGTAGCTACATCAAGTTCTTCCGCTACGTGACACTGCCGTTGTCGCGACCGATCCTGGCGACCGTCGGCACCATCACCTTCGTCAACAGCTGGAACGCCTATCTGCTGCCGCTCGTGATGCTCAACACCGATGCGCTCTATCCCTGGCCGCTCGGCATCATGATCTACCAGGGGGAGTATTCGTCCGAGTGGCACCTGATCCTGGCCTTCATCACGCTGACTATCCTGCCGACGATCATTCTGTTCCTGCTGGCACAGAAGCATATCGTCGCCGGCCTCACCGCAGGCGCGGTCAAGGGATGAGCAGGACTTCACGGAGAACGCAATGAGAAAAATCGGCGTCGGAATCATCGGCTGCGGTGTGATCAGCACCGCCTACCTCAAGGCAGCGCAGCGCTTCCCGTTCATGGAGGTGAGAGCTTTGGCCGACATGCGCAGCGATGTGGCGGAGCGGCAGGGCGCCGCCTTCGGGCTGCCGGCGATGCGGGTCGACCAGCTGCTCAAACGCGATGACGTCGAGATCGTCATCAATCTCACCGTTCCGCTCGCCCACACCGACGTCAGCCTCGCGGTGCTAAACGCCGGCAAGCACGTTCACTCCGAGAAGCCGCTCGGCATCAACGTCGCGGAAGCCCGCAAGGTGATGGATCTCGCCGCGCAGAAAGGGCTTCGCGTCGGCAGCGCACCCGACACGTTCCTCGGCGGCGGGCACCAGACTGCGCGCAAGCTGATCGACGACGGCGCGATCGGCACCCCTGTCGCCGGAAGCGCCTTCTTCGGCTGTCCCGGCCACGAGCGCTGGCATCCGGCGCCCGGCTTCTATTACTTGCGCGGCGGCGGGCCGATGCTCGACATGGGCCCGTATTACATCACCGATCTCGTGCAATTGCTCGGTCCGGTCGCCAGCGTGATGGGCTCGACCGCGCGCCCGAAATCGGAGCGTCTGGTCACCAGCCAGCCGATGAACGGCGCGCTGATTCCGGTCGAGGTGGCGACCCATGTTGCAGGCACGCTCGAATTCGAGAGCGGGGCGGTGGTCTCGATCGCGATGAGCTTCGACGTGCCGAAGCACCGGCATGCGCCGATCGAGATCTATGGCGACAAGGGCAGCATGTTGGTACCGGACCCGAACCGCTTCGGCGGCGAGGTGCAGGTCGCCAAGACCGGCGGTGAATTTGAGACGGTGCCGTTGACGCACGGTCATGTCGAAGGCGAGTTTCGTTCCATCGGCGTCGCCGACATGGCCTCCGCGATCCTGAACGACCGGCCGCACCGCGCCAGCGGCGCGCTCGCCTTCCACGTGCTGGAGGTGATGGAGGCGTTCCAGACTTCCGCCGACGACGGCCGACGCGTCAAGATCGAGAGCCGCATCGAGCGGCCGGCGATGCTGCCGGCCGGACGTGAAACCGGACAAATCGACTGAGGACAGAACATGCGCAAGGCAATGATTGTGTGGGGCGGCTGGCCGGGACACGATCCGGATCTGTGTGCCTCGATGATCCGCGGCTGGCTCAGGGCGGAAGGTTTTGAGGTCCGGATCGAGACGACGACGGAAGCATTCGGCGATCCGGCGATCCATGATCTGTCGTTGATCATCCCGATCTACACCATGTCGAAGATCGAGAAGGCGGACGCGCTCAATCTCTGCGCGGCGGTGCGCAGCGGCGTCGGACTCGCCGGCCATCATGGCGGCATGTGCGATGCGTTCCGCGAGTCGGTCGACTACCAGTTCCTGTGCGGCGGGCAGTGGGTGGCGCATCCCGGCAACATCATCGATTACAAGGTCGACTTGACGAAGCCGGATGACCCCATCATGAAGGGCCTGAAGAGTTTCGAGCATCGTTCCGAGCAGTACTACATGCATGTTGACCCCGCCAACGAGGTCTTGGCGACGACCACCTTCACGGGCGAGCACGCGCCCTGGATCGACGGCGTAGTGATGCCGGTGGTCTGGAAGAAGCGTTACGGCGCGGGCAGGGTGTTCTATTCCTCGCTCGGCCACCGCGCCTACGAGCTCGACGTGCCCGAGATCCGGACGTTGATGACGCGCGGCATGCTGTGGGCGGCGCGCGAATGACGGCTGGCGCGATGCAGCCGGCAGTTCGCGCCACGCTCGAGGATGTCGCGCGTGCGGCGGGCGTTTCGCTTGCGACCGTCGATCGCGTCGTCAACCGGCGCGAGGGCGTCCGTGCCAAGACCGTTGCGCGTGTCGAGGCCGCCGTCGCCAAGCTCGGCTACCGTGCCGACGTGGCGGCCGCCCGGCTGGCGCGCGGACAGAGTTTTCGCTTCGCCTTCGTGCTGCCGACCGGCAGCAACAGCTTCATGACCAATTTGACCGAGCAGGTCCAGCGCACCGCGGACTGGCTCGCCGGCCAGCGCGGCTTCATCGATATCCTCCATGTCGACGTGTTCGATCCGGATGTGCTGGCAGGCGCGCTCGAAAACCTGTCGCCGGCCTATCAGGGCGTCGCCGTCATTGCGCTGGACCATCCCAGGGTGCGCGCCGCGATCGACGAACTCACCGCGCGCGGGGTCGCCGTGGTGACTCTCGTGTCGGACGCGCCGAGCTCGCGCCGCCTGCATTACGTCGGTATCGACAACCCGGCCGCGGGGCGGACTGCCGCGACGCTGATGGGACGTTTCCTGGCCGGGTGCGAGGGGACGGTCGCCGTGATCGCCGGATCGTTGTCGCTGCGCGATCATACCGAGCGGCAGTTCGGCTTCCACCAGATCCTGTCCAGCGAATATCCGAACCTGGTCGCGCTCCCGGTCATCGAGGGCCGCGACGACAGTGCACGCACGCGGGAGCTCACCGCCGCGTTGCTCGCGCGCCATGCCGATCTCCGCGGCATCTATTGCTGCGGCGCCGGAAATCGCGGCATTGCCGATGCGCTGGAGGCCTCTGACCGCGCGCGCGAGGTGGTCTGGATCACCCACGAGCTCACCCAGTACACACGGCGTTTCCTGGTGCGCGGCACGCTCGATGCCATCATCAACCAGGATCCTGGCCACGAGGCGCGGTCTGCGGCGCGGGTCCTGCTCGCGCATTGCTCGGGTGAGCCGATCAGCCCCGATCAGGAGCGCATCCGCATCGACATTTTTCTGCGCGACAATCTGCCGTAAGCGACGCATCATCCTGCCGGATCACCGGCCGCATGAATGCGGAACGATTGCCGCCGGAATCGCATTTGCAGTCGGTAAGCCCGCTGCGGACGGGCCGCGGCCATGCGTTTGCCGGTGGAGGACAATGAGAAACAGCGCCTCGGACGTCGCCGAGATCAGGGACGCCGTTCACCTCTGCATCGACATGCAGAACATCTTCGCGCCCGGTGGTCTCTGGGCGACACCCTGGATGGAGCGCGTCCTGCCAACGATCGCCTCGATCGTTTTGCGCTTCCAGATCAGAACGATCTTCACGCGCTTCGTCACGCCGGAAGATCCGGAAGATCGTCCCGGACAGTGGCAGCACTATTTTCGTCGCTGGCACCAGGCGACGCGGAAGCATCTTCCGCCGTCCGCTCTCGACCTCGTGCCGGTCCTGAGCCGCTTCGTTCCGCCGGCGGCCGTGATCGACAAGCCGGCCTATTCCGCCTTCAGCAATCCCGGCCTCGCGGGCCTGCTGATCGAAAAGAAGGTCGGCACGGTCGTGATTTCGGGCGCCGAGACCGACGTCTGCGTGCTCTCGACGGTGCTCAGCGCCGTCGATCTCGGCTTCAGGGTCGTCATCGTCGAGGATGCGCTGTGCAGCTCGTCCGACGTCGGGCACGACGCGCTCATGACGATGTACCGCACCCGCTTTCACGGTCAGGTCGACCTCGTGACCGCCGAGGAGCTGGCGGAGTTCTGGCGCGAGTAGGGTGCTATCAGCTCAATTGACGTTGTCGCCGAACATGTTGCGGAAGGCCGTGGCGACGGCCGTAACGCCGTCGACGCCGTGCATGAGCGCGATCTCGCCCTGCTGGCCGTGGCGAATGGCATGCGCCATGATGCGCAGGCGCAGATCGCCGCGGCTCTGCCATATCTGATCGGCCATCCGGACCGCGCCGGAATGATGCTTGGTCATCGCCTCGGCGAAGACCGCGTCGAACTGGTCGGGCGGCGCCGCCTTGACCCCTCGCATCTCGGCCGGCGTCAAGTAGCCCGGCATGGCAGCACGTTCTTCCGTGCTGCAGTCGGGCATCTCCGTGTCGAACCAGCTCAGCCACCAGTTTTCGAAGATCCTGATTTCGCCGGCCTGGCTCGCGACCATCAGCATCGCGAGCTTGCGCAGATGCGGGTCCTGGGCCTGTTCGGCGGCGATCCGCGCCAGCTCGATGCCCTGGGCGTGATGCGCGGTCATGTGCCTGATATAGGTCTGGTCCGCATCCCTGTCGCGGCCCATCCACGGCGGCTCGTAGCCGTGGCTGCCGAACAGGGCTATCGCGCCGAGCAGCACCATCGCGGCCACCGCGCCGGTGGCCCAGACATTGGTGAAACGAATATCGCGCAGCCGCGCATGGCCGCGCCTCCAGCGCAGCCGGGCGAACAGGGGATACATCACGGCCGAGGAGCCATGGACCAGCAGCCCGATCCAGTAGGGCTGCTGCAACGTGAACAGCGGTTGCCAGAACGGAAACAGTGGCACCAGCACGAACCATTCCATGCTCGAGGTGAACGCCGCCCACGGCAGCGCGAGCAGCAGGATCGTTCGCGGCGCTAAGTCCGCGGTCCAGCGCCCGAGCACGCCGAAGAACACCAGCGCCCAGGAGAAATCCGCCCATTGATGAAAGCCGATGCCGGCGAGGATCGCGCTCCACGATGGCTCTGCGCTGAGCGCCCAGTCGCGCGCGGGAATAGCGGCCACCGTCATCCAGTCGACCGCGGCATCGCGGCCGATGCGGGCGGCGAAGAGCTGGCTGACGAGGGTCGAGAACGTGCTGCTGATCAAGCCGAGCTCGGCGGCGGCGATCCAACGCGAACGTCGCGCTCGCCCGGTGAACCGCAACGCGCCTCCGCCAGCGTGCCGCGCTGTATCGGAGACCGTTGGTCGCGGCTCGGCGTTCACGTCAGCTGCTTGAGCTTCTTCAGTGGATTGAGCTCGCTCGGCTTGTCCTGTTCGTCACGGCCGCGCTCGGCTTGCGCCTTGCCGTCATCGTGGAGATCCTGGTCGCCGATGATCTCGCCGACGGCCTGCCTGGTCTTGCCGACGATGCGTTGCCGAAGACCGTTCGTCTTGCTCATGAGCTGCCTCCCTTGGCCTGCCTCCAAGCTTCATGCCGCCAGCCCCGGCGCCTGAAGGGGGGGCGAGCGCCGGGGCCGCGGTTTCGCGCAGTCCGCCTCCGGCCGGGGGGGCAGGAGGCGTTGATCAGACGCACTGATGCGCCGATGGTTCCTGCCGTCACCGCGCCTCGATTGCGATGATCACGCCTTCATTGCCGCGGAGCAGGATGGATGCGTCCGGCAATGGCTCGGGCGGGCGATCCAGATGCGTGGACATCAGCAGGCGGCCGCGGCCCTGCCAGTGGTATTTCCGCGGCTCGGCAGCGATGTTGAGCGCGATCAGCAATCCGTCGCCGTCATCGGTCCGTTTGTAGGCGAGGACGTCCTGCAGCGAACGCAGCGGCTCGTAACCGCCCCGGCGCAGGCACCCATGCTCGCGCCGCAGCGCCATCAGCGCGCGAAACAGTGCCAGGATCGAACGCTCGTCGCGCTGCTGCCCGGCGACGTTGGCCGCACCATCAGGACGCTCCAGCGGCAGCCATGGTTTGCCATTGGTGAAGCCGCCCTCCGGACTGTCGTCCCAGCGCATCGGCGCGCGCTCGGGATCGCGGCACAGGTCGAAGCCGGGCACGAGCTTTTCGAAGGGATCGCGGACGCGCTCGGACGGAATCGGAACGCGCTTGCGGCCGATCTCGTCGCCCATGAAGAAGAACGGTGTCCCTTGCAGCGTCATCAGCAGCATCGCCAGCACGCGCATCTGGGCTTCGCCGATCTTGCTGGCGATCCGCTGCTTGTCGTGGCCCCCGACCACCCAGACCGGCCAGGCCTTTTCCGGGATGGCGTTGAAATAGGAATCGATCGTTGCCTGCAGCGACAATGCATCCCATTGCGAGTCAAGCAAAGCGAAATTGAGCGGCAGATGCAGGCGCGGCTTGTCGTTGCCGTAGAAGTGGCCGATGCGGTCGGTCTTGCCCTGGACTTCGCCGCACACCATGCGCCCCGGATAAGTGTCGATCACCTCGCGAATGAACTCGATGCAATCCATCGTCTCCGGCCGGTCGTCGTTGAACACGGGCGTCTGCCGCTGCGGCGGCGGCTTGCCCTTGGCCTGCGGGTTAGGCGGATTGTCGCGCATCAGCGCGTCCTTGATGAGCACCGCGCTGGCGTCGACGCGAAAGCCGTCGACGCCGCGGTCGAGCCAGAAGCGCATGACGTCGGCGATCGCGGCGCGCAGCTGCGGATTGCGCCAGTTGAGGTCGGGCTGCTCGACCAGGAAAGAATGATAATAATATTGCCGCCGCGCCTCGCACCATTCCCAGCCGCTGCCGCCGAACCGGCTCAGCCAGTTGTTGGGCGGCCCGCCATTCTCGGCAGGATCGGCCCAGATGTACCAATCGGCCTTGGCACTGTTGCGCGAGCTTGAGCTCTCGACGAACCAGGCGTGATCATTGGCGGTGTGATTGGGGACGAGGTCGAGGATCAGCCGGATGCCTGCGGCGTGCAGCGCCTCGAGCAGGCGGTCGAACTCCTCCAGGCTGCCGAACGCAGGATCCACCGAGCAATAGTCGGAGATGTCATAGCCGAGGTCGCGGAACGGGCTCTTGTAGATCGGCGTCAGCCACACCGCGTCGACGCCGAGCCATTTCAGGTAATCGATCCGCGACATCAGCCCAGCAAGGTCGCCCTTGCCGTCGCCGTTGGAGTCCTGGAAGGAGATCAGTGCGATCTCGTAGATGACGGCGGATTCCCACCACTTGGCTTCGTCAGGGGACTCGACGCTCATCACCTCGCTTCACCTCGTTTTGTCCGGCGTGAGCCGCGATCTGCCTGGCCGCAGTCCGGACGCTCTCGATGCCCTTGGGGAAACCGCTGCGGTTCGGATAGAGCTTACGCCGTGCATCGCGCGGCGGGCGTCGCGGCTTGGTGTCCTGTGCGGCACGGTAGTCGAGCATGGCAATGCCACCGACCATCAGCAGCGCCAGCGCGATATTGCCCTTCTTGGGATTGTCCGGCGTCAGCCCCGACAGCAGCGCGGCGGCATCGAGGCCGTCGCCGCCGACGCGTGCCCACAGGCCAGCGTTCTTCTCGACCGACAGCGACATGATGCCGGCCAGGATCTCGCGGGCGCCGAAGGCCCGCACCATCGTCTCGTGGCCCTCCATGCCCAGCGTTTCCGTGACGCGCCGCGGCGCGAGGAATTCGACGACGCCGAGGCCGATGCTGAACCAGCCGAGCGCGCGGGCGAGCTGGTCCGCCGGCTGCTTCAGGCTTGGTCCGCCCTGGACGATCTTCGGATCGCCCTTGGTGCGCACGATGTTGGAGAAATGAAACATGAGCTTGCTCCTCAGGGCTTCAGCACGACCTTGACGCAGGAATCGCGCTTGTCGCGAAACACCTGGTACATCTCCGGTCCCTGTTCGAGCGGGACGGTGTGGGTGATGACGAAGGACGGATCGATCTCGCCGTCCTCGATGCGGCGCAGCAGATCGTCGGTCCAGCGGTTGACGTGGGTCTGGCCGGTGCGCATCGTCAGCCCCTTGTTCATGAAGGCACCCATCGGGAGCATGTCGGACAAGCCGCTGTACACGCCTGCCACCGAGATGATGCCGCCGGGACGGCAGACATAGATCATCTCGCGCAGGACGTGCGGCCGGTCGCTCTCCGCCATCACCATCTGCTTGGCGCGGTCGAGCAGCGTGTCCGGCAGCGAGGCCATCACATGCGATTCCATGCCGACGCAATCGATGCATTTCTCCGGGCCCTTGCCATCGGTCAGCTCCTGCAGCCGCTCCAGAACGCTCTCGGTCTCGAAGTTGATCGTGGTCGCGCCGCCGGCTTCCGCCATGCTCAGCCGTTCGGGCAGGCAATCGATTGCGATCACCTGGTTGGCGCCGAGCAGGAGGGCGCTGCGGATCGCCATTTGGCCGACCGGACCACAGCCCCAGATCGCGACCGTGTCGGTCGGCTCGATGTCGCATTGCACGGCGGCCTGCCAGCCGGTCGGGAAGATGTCGCTGAGGAACAGCAATTGCTCGTCGGGAATGCCGGCGGGCACCTTGATGTGGGTGGCGTCGGCATAGGGCACGCGCAGATATTCGGCCTGGCCGCCGGGATAGCCGCCGGTCAGGTGGGTGTAGCCGAACAGGCCGGCGGTGGTATGTCCGAACACCTTGTCGGCCAGATGGCGCTTACGGTTGGTGGTTTCGCAGACGGAAAAATTGCCCCGCTTGCACTGGTCGCATTCGCCGCAGATGATCGTGAAGGGCACGACGATCCGGTCGCCCTTCTGCAGCTTGCCGTCGACGCCGGAGCCGACCTCGACCACTTCGCCCATGGTCTCGTGCCCCATGATGTCGCCGGGCAGCATGCCGGGAATGAAATTGTGGAACAGGTGCAGGTCGGAGCCGCAGATGGCGCAGCTCGTGACCTTGATGATGGCATCGCGCGGATCCTGGATCTCAGGGTCGGTGACGGTGTCGCAGCGGATGTCCTCCTTGCCGTGCCAAACCAGCGCCTTCATCTTTCGTCCTCTCGGCTGAACCAGTTGCCACTTAAGTCCAGTAATGAACGATGGTTGCTAAGCGCTGCACAATTCTTCGCACTGCACCTGATAGGAACGAGATGGCGGCGGAGCGATTGGGCGTCATCATCTCACCGCAAGGACATATGCCATGCCCGCCAATCAACTCGCCGTCGTCACCGGCGCCTCCACCGGCATCGGCCTGGAGCTCGCCAGGTGCTGTGCCCAGGCAGGCTTCAACCTGGTCATCGCCGCAGATGAATCCCAGATCGAGCGGGTCGCCGTCGATCTGCGCCGGCTCGGCGTCAGCGTGGAGCCGGTCGAGGCCGATCTTTCCACCACCGAAGGCGTCGACAAGCTCTGCGCCGCGGTGGGCGACCGGCCGATCGACGCGCTGCTCGCCAATGCCGGGGTCGGCCTCGGCAAGGCCTTCCTCGACCAGGACTTCGCCAGGGTGAAACACCTGATCGACACCAACATCACCGGCACGCTCTATCTGATCCACCGCGTCGGCAACGAGATGCTCCGCCGCAATGCCGGCCGCATCCTGATCACCGGTTCGATCGCCGGCTTCACGCCCGGCAGTTTCCAGGCGGCCTACAACGCCAGCAAGGCGTTCCTCGATTCATTCTCGTTCGCGCTGCGCGAGGAGTTGCGTGACAGCGGCGTCACCGTCACCTGCCTGATGCCGGGCGCCACCGACACCGAATTCTTCCGCCGCGCGGACATGATGGACACCAAGGTCGGCACCGAGCAGAAGGATGGCGCCTACGACGTCGCCAAGGCCGGCTTCGATGCCATGCTGCGCGGCGAGGCCGATATCGTCACCGGGCTGAAGAACAAGATCCAGACCACGGTCGCCAACGTCACGCCGAACGAGATCCTGGCCAGGCAGTATCGCAAGATGGCCGAGCCGGGCACGGCAAGATCGTAAGATGCCGTCGCTGCAATCTTCGCGGAGCAGTGCGGCACATTCCTTGGTGCGACTATAAGGAGAGAGCCGATTCACATAGCCTAATGCGCGGTGGCCCCGAAGCCGTCAAATTGGACGGGCTGGAAACAGAAGGGGGCTGCGATGGCGATGGACCGCATCGAACAGGCCTTTGTCGCGACTGCAATCACGGGCTTTCTCGTCATGATGGCGGCAATCGTCTGGATGATGGTGAGTTGACGCGAGGGAGCTTGCCGTCTTGCGCGTCGCGCTACCTTACGCCGCGGTTATCCTATGCCTGGCCGTCACCGCCTGGCTGACTTTCGCGCATCTGCTCTGATCGGTGGCGAGGCTGCGCGGTATCATGCGGTTGACCGCGGACGAGGCTCGCAAGGTTCTGGGCCATGGCCACAATGTCGATCGGTTTCTCCCAGAGCTGCACGTCCCGGAATTCCGTTTCGATGCTGAGCCTGTCGTAGCCCGTGGTGAACACGAAGGGCACTTGGCGTGCCCTGAGCTCGCGGGCGATCGGAAAGATCGACTGGGCGCGGATGTTGACGTCGAGGACCGCGGCATCGAGAGCGCCGCCATTGTGCAGCATCTCGACCGCATCCTCGATGTGGCCGACGGGACCGGCGATCTCCGCGCCGAGTTTGCGTAGCGCGTTGCCGATGTCATCGGCGAGAAAATATTCGTCCTCGACCACGAGGATGCGGCGACCCATCAATGGCGCGCGCTGACGAGACGACGTGGACGATACCGACATGATCCCTCCGGCGCCCCCTCGCTGGGAACATTAGGCCGGTGGCGCCCTCGTACAACAATGCAACCGAAGCTGGGTTCCATGCCACCGCGATATCATCGTCATCGGAGGCTCGGCCGGTGCGACCCAGCCAAAACCGGGGTAGCCATGAGCCAGCCTGACCTACGCATTGAGACCGAACATCTGACCGAACCCTTGACGCCGGGTCGCCGGGAGGGGCTTGGTTCGGAAATCGAAACAGGTTTCGGGACGTTTTTGTCTTTGATCTGTTGGGATAATATCGATTTCTGCGATTTGCAGGGACGGGCGCCCGTTGGCCCCGGTCGGTGAACGAAAGCTGCCAGAGCCATGAACGAAGTCGGCGACCAGCCGGTCGATGGAGAGCGCCAGAGGAAAGTCCCGCTGATCATCGGCGTAGGCGCCTCGCCGGGTTCGCCGGAGAGCATCGCGCGCTTTTTTTCCAAGTTGACCCTCGGCGCCGATCAGACCCTCGTGCTGGTGCTTCAGCATCACGAGGCATCCGACGAGCCGCGGTTGCGAGAGGTCGTAAGAAATTCCAACGGCGGCAAGGTCGCTGAGATCGCCGATGGCCATGTGGTCGAGGGCGGCACCATCTATCTGTGTCCGCCCGCGATGATCACCACGATCCAGGACGGCCGGTTCGCGGTTCGGAAGGCCAGGCAGTCGCCTGGCGAGCGCGCCATCATCGACAGCTTCCTGGTGTCGCTCGCGGAGGAACGCGCCGAGCAATCCATCGGCGTCCTCCTGGCCGGCACCGGCGGTGACGGCACGCTCGGCACTGCGGCCTTGAAGGATCATGGTGGTCTCGCCATTGCCGAAGGAGTCGCGAGCCCCGAACAAGCCTCGCCTCTGGCCGACGGCAACACGCCGGCTTCCATCGCCGATTTCGTGCTGTCGCCGGAGGAGATCCCCGCGTACATCCAGGTCTATGCCCGACATCTGCGGCGCCTGGAACCGAAATCCTCCAACGCGGGATACCACTCGCTCAACGAGGAGCTTCAGTCGGTCAATGAGGAGCTCGAAACCTCGCGCGAGGAGTTGCAGTCGGTCAACGAGGAATTGACGACGGTCAGCGGCGAGCTGGCGCATCGTGTCCAGGAATTGACGCGCACCAGCAGCGACCTCAAGAACTTCCTCGAGAGCACGCAGATCGCCACCGTGTTTCTCGACAACGAAATGCGCGTAATGAACTTCACGCCGGCGATCAGGCAGATCCTGCATCTCGTCGAGACCGATACGGGCCGGCCGATCGCCCACATCAAGGCCCACGTCCCGATCGAGGAGCTGTACGAGGACATCCGCCGTGTACTGCGCACGCTCGCGAGCGTGGAGCGCGAGCTGAGCGCGACGGACAGCGGCACGCGCTACATCGTGCGCATTCTGCCTTACCGCAGCATCGACAATCTTATCGCTGGCGTCGTCATCACTTTCATCGACGTCACCGCGGTCACGCGCGCCGAGGAGCGCCAGCGTCTGCTGCTGGCCGAGCTCCAACATCGTGTCCGCAACACGCTCGGCGTGGTGCGCTCGATCGCCCGCCGCTCCGCCGAGACCAGTTCCACGGTGGAGGAATACGCCTCGCATCTCGACGGGCGGCTCAACGCATTCGCCCGCACCCAGGCGCTGGTGACCCGCGATCCCGAAAGTGGGGTCGACCTGGAATTTCTCGTCGTCGAGGAGTTCCTGGCCTATAACGCCCGCGAAGGAGAGCAGATGCGGGTGTCCGGCCCCAAGGTGCGCTTCCAGGCCAAGGCCGCGGAGACGTTTGCGCTCGCGATCCACGAGCTTGCGACCAACGCACTGAAATACGGTGCCCTGAGCCGGCCCGGCGGACGTATCGAAATCACCTGGCGCCTCGACGAGGGCAGGGATCCTGCCGCGCTCCTGTTCGAATGGCGCGAGCACGGCGGACCGCAGGTCGAGCCGCCGCCGCGAAAGGGTTTTGGTACCGAGCTTCTGGAGCGCACGCTGGCATTCGAGCTCAAGGGGCACACCGCGTTGGCATTCAACCCTGCGGGGTTGGAATGTGCCATCGCGATCCCCCTCAGCAAGCGCACGTTTCACACACCGGTGGTAGCTGGCTGATGCCGTTGTCGACGTCCGATCGCAGCGTGGTGGAGCCGGCCATTCGCCGGCTGAGCGCGCTGAGGATGTTGTCAGCGGAGGCCCGCGCTTCACTCGAATATGCGATGCTCGAGGGGTTGCAACGTGGCGGCCCGGGCGAAGACCTCCTCGCCGAAGGGGATTCTGTCGACAGTGTCCGTATCCTGCTGTCGGGCTGGCTCTGCCGCTACAAAATGCTCGAGGATGGGCGGCGCCAGATCGTCAATTTCATTTTTCCGGGCGAGAGCTGTGACACCCATGCGTTCCTGCTCCCGGTGATGGACCATTCCATCGCGACGCTGACGCCGGTGGTCTACGCCGAGATCAAGCGCGCCCGTTTCGAGAGCCTGTTGGCCGGCGACCGCTCGCTCGCGGAAGCGTTCTGGTGCGAGACGCTGGTCAACAACGCGATCCAGCGCGAATGGGCCGTCAATCTTGGAAGGCGCATGGCCTTGGAGCGCGTGGCGCATCTGTTCTGCGAGATCTTCGAGCGGCTTCGTCCCGTCGGCATGGTCGAGGGCAATTCCTGCATCATGCCGGTGACACAAATGGATCTCGCCGATGCGACGGGATTGTCGGTGGTCCATCTCAACCGCACCGTCCAGGAGCTGCGCGCGTCGGGCCGGATCGTGCTGCGCGATCGCACGCTGACCATCAACGATCTCGATGCGCTCAAGGACGCCGGACTGTATTCGCCGAGCTATCTGCAGCTCTACCGGCGCGGTTGAACTGCGGACCAGGCCTTCGTGGCGCCCGCGGTCGGGCCGGAAATCGGTCATTCAACGTTCGTGATCATTTGCATACCGACGCCTCGCGGATCGTCTTGCGCGCGCAGCTCGGCCGCCTGAAGCTCCTTGTATTCCGCTCGTTTGCGATACTCCTCCGCCATTTCGAGAAGCACCGTTCGCGTTGCGGGGGAGGAGCTGAGAGCAGCCTGGTGCTCACAGCTCTTCTGCAGCTGGCGATAGTTGTCCATTTGCGCCAATCCAGGCTGGAGCCACGACATCCCCAAATTAGCAGAATGAGCCACCGGCTGATTTAACCCATGTTACGCTTTCTGGCCGATGAGGCACCACGCAACCGTTCCGCTTCTGGAATGTTGTAGAGGCATCGCCTTCGCGCGATGATTTCAATCGGTAAGGAGGCAACGGAGCGCTCCGACCTGGCGATCAGGGAGACAGCCTGATGACGACGCGACATCGGTTCAAACATGCTGAGACTTTGGAAACGCGCCTCGCCGCCGAGGCGGAGCGGCTGCGCGAGGCAGCGAAATCGCTTCCGCCGGGCGCAGCTCGCGACGAGATGTTACGCAAGGCGCGTCAGGCGGAGACGGGGTCTCAAATGAGCGAGTGGCTGAGGTCACCGGGCCTACAGCAACCGAACTAAAGGGCGCAGCGCGTGCAGCCTGTCACAGGCTGCACGCGCCGGGAACGGGTTAGATGTCGGCGCGTACCGATGCGCTGATGTCGTGGGCAGAAACCGGAAAAATGAGCGCCACGTCCATCGTCCCCGTTGTGTCCGGTTGTCACCCGGCGGTGCGGAGCATCAACGCCGCTTCGCGGTTTTGGTTCGCCGGTTGTAAGGCGAGCGGTTGACGGGCCGCAGCGAAATGCCTTCGCGTTGCGCCTTGCTGCGAATGGCCGCGACCGGGCGCTGCAATTTGATGCTCATCACACCGGTCGGCGTGTTTCCTTTCGCAAGCTGCTTCAACTTGCTCACGTCCGCCGGCGTCCAGGGCTGCCGCGCGCGGCGCTTGTACGCCGGGCTTGCCTTGCGCGGTCCCTTGCGGCCGATCGGTGAGCCCGGCCGTTTCCATGCTGCTTTCGCCATGATGATCCTCCTTCAGGATCGTTCTTGAACATACGAATCAGCATTTCGGTTCCGGCGCAATGTCCGTCCTGTCGCTTGCCAAAATCGCGCGCCGTTAACTTGATGCGCCACAGGAGGTGGTTCGCCAGTAAGGGTAAGGAACCGCGCGCAATGCTCCGGGTTGATCGGACGACCGACTTTGCCGGAGCACGCATGACGGACGCCGAAATTCGCAAGGGGATGCCGCCCGTCAAGCTGTCGCGCGCAGAGTTCGAACGGCGTTACAAGGGGCAGTTCGTCGACCCCGTCTTTGCCCCGCTGCAGCGCGAGCTCGATGCCGTCACCGCTGCGGCCTGGGATGCCTACAGCCATTCGCGCAAGGCACCGTTGACGCGGAAGGCGGGCGCGGGTTTTTCCGATCCCGACTACGACATCGCCGTCGACTGGCTCGAGGCACGTGCAAAGATCCTGGAAGCCCAGCGACGGCACGACGATGCGAACGAGACGCCGCGCATCCTCGTCATCAACGGCTCGGCCCGCAGCGAGCACACCTGTCCCGGCGAGATGTCCAAGACCTGGCGGCTGGTCAAGCTGGCCGAGCCTGTCTTCGCCGAGATGGGGTTTGCCGTCGACATTCTCGACCTGTCGCGCCTCGCCTCGGAATTCGGCAAGACGATCCATCCTTGCAAATCCTGCGTCGGCACCGCCATGCCGCTCTGCCACTGGCCCTGCAGCTGCTACCCGAACCATTCGCTGGGACAGACGGGCGACTGGATGAACGAGATCTATCCGCTATGGGTTGCCGCTCACGGCATCCTGATCGTGACGCCGGTGAACTGGTATCACGTCCCGGCCGGGCTCAAGGCGATGATGGACCGCATGGTCTGCGCCGACGGCGGCAATCCCGATCCGACCTCGACGCATGGCAAGAAGGCCGCCGAGGCCAAGGCGATCGAGCTGAAGGGCTGGTCCTATCCGCGCCATCTCGCCGGCCGTCATTTCGGAATCGTCGTTCATGGTGATGCCGTCGGTGCCGAGGGCGTGCGCCGCGCTTTGTCGGACTGGCTGACTGACATGCAGCTGATCTCGGCCGGCCGCTTCGCCGAGCTCGACGGCTATGTCGGCTACATGGAGCCATACGCCACCTCGCATCACGAGCTCGATGAAGACGCAAAATTCCAGCAGCAGGTGCAGAACGCGGCGCGCGCGCTGGGCAACGCTGTCCGGCTGGCAAGGAGCGGGCGCCTTCAGGAGCCCGGTGCCGGTCTTGCCGACCCGAGCCCCAAATGACCGTTGCGCGGCTCGATTGCCTGATCGTCGGCGGCGGACCTGCCGGACTGATGGCTGCGATCTATCTGGCACGCTTCCGCCGCAGCGTCTGTGTCGTCGACACCGGCGCGAGCCGGGCCGCGCTGATCCCGCGCAGCCACAACGTTCCCGGCTTCGTCCACGGACTGTCAGGCGCGGAGCTGATCGAGCGGATGTCAGCGCAATTGGACGAGCTCAGCGTCACGCGCGTGGAGGCCGAGGTCACCGCGCTGCGGCGGCACGATCATGGTTTTGAGGCGAGCTGGAACGGCGATGCGCATGCCGCCGCCACCGTCATTCTCGCCAGCGGCATCGTCGACACCCATCCGCCGTTTGCCGAATGGCGCGAAGCGGTCGCGGATGGGCTGTTGCGCTACTGTCCCGTCTGCGACGCCTTCGAGGCGACCGGCCATCGCATTGGCGTCATCGGCCCGCTTCACCTTGCCGCCAGTAAGGCGCTTTTCCTGCGCGCCTATTCGCGCGACGTGACGCTGCTCGCAACCGGACCGGACGACGACCAGGGCGCAGCCTCGGAGCTGCTGGATGCCGGCGTCGAGGTCGTGTTCGCGCCCGATTTACACCTGCGGCGCAGCGGCGAGGGCATCGAGGCCGTCTTCGCCGATGGCCGGACGATGCAATTCGACATGGTCTATCCCGCGATGGGGGCCGAGGTGCGTTCGCAGCTCGCGGTGTCGCTGGGGGCCAAGCATGTTGGCGAAGGCTATCTCAAGGTCGACGACCATCAACGCACGTCGATCCATGGGCTCTACGGCATCGGCGATGTCGTCACCGATTTGCACCAGATCTCGGTCGCGTTCGGCCACGCGGCCGTCGCCGCCTGCAACATCCATCACAGCCTGCCGCGGCGTCTTGCATGAACTCACAATTGCTAGGGAACCGGGAACGAAGGGCGTTGCCTCGCCTTGGTTGAGCGGGCGGGCGAGCGCAAGGAGATAGAGATGGCGCAATCAGAAGACATGACCCGCTGCGTCGCGCTCTGCATGAGCTGCTACCAGACCTGCCTTGGCACGGCGATGAACCACTGCCTCGAGACCGGCGGAAAGCACGTCGAGCCGAAGCACTTCCGCCTGATGATGGCCTGCGCCGAAATGTGCCGGACGGCGGCGCATTTCATGCTGATCAATACGCCCCATCACCGGCATACCTGCGGCGAATGTGCTGAGATCTGCGCCGAGTGCGCCGCGGATTGCGAGCGGATCGGGGGCATGGACGAATGCGTCGCCATGTGCCGCTCCTGCGCACAATCCTGCCGCGCGATGGCCGCTTGAGGAGAAGCCCATGCTGGAAGAGAAGCTCAAGGACGCCGTCATCGGCGAGCTGCAACGGCAGGCCGCCAACCGGCCGCAGTCGCTGAAGATCGAGGGCGCCAAGGATGCGCAACGCTCGGAAGAGCTGACCGTCAACGGCAAGATCGACCTCGGCGCGCTCGTCATGGCGATCGCCGGATCGGTTGCGGGCGGCCCTTAAGCCGCCTCAGCCGTATTCCTCGCCGATGCCGTATTCCCGATAGATCTCCAGCGGATCGAGGTCGGGAAACAGGCGGCATTTGGCCTGGGCGAGGTGCAGGCGCACCGCCGCCGGCTCCTTGCCGTTCGAGAGCATCTTGCGGATGTCGTCCATATGCGCGGTCGGCTGGTGCTTCGGTTCGAGCTGCTCCAGCGCGACCAGGGCGGTCGCGAGGGCCTCGGTCAGAACCCAGTCGTCGTGGCCGGTAATTCCCTTCTTCGGCATCGGCTGACCCCAGATGTGGCGGCAGGGCTTTAGTCTATCGCGACTTCCGCCAAATCGCCATTGAGCCGTTGCGGGTATCCTGCGGGGGGCAGCGCCCGTGGGCCATGCTCCGGCTTGCCTTATGTCCGCGTCAGGCTAAAAGGCGGCGCGAGTTGCGGGGGCGACAGTATCTTTATTGAAACAAACTTGGCGTAGACGGGCCGCTACCGCATCCAGGCTGGCCGTTCCGGTCTGAATCTCCGATCCCGAATTTGCAACACGATTGTGGTTGCGCTCCTCAAGGCTCGAACCAGCATGGTCTTTCTCAGCTTCGTCTACCGCTTCATCACCAACTTCGCGTTCATGGCGGTGGTCTATTTCAGCCTGAACTTCATGGAGAAATATCCGAACCGGGCGATCCTTGCGATCCTGGTGCTGATCTATGCCTCCATGCGTGCAGTCTCGACGCTGCGGGCGTTCTACTTCTTCCAGAAGATCGAGAGGCTGGAAGCCGAGACACGGCGTCTTCAGGGCCCGATCAACGACGGCTCCGGAGGAACGAACGCGCGCAAGCAGGTCATCGCCGACGTTGCCCGGCTGCGGCGTGACGGCGAGCTCAAGTCCTATATGGACCTGTTCTTCCTGGCGCTGATCGTGCTGCTCTGCGTCGCCGCCATCCTGCGCCAGTAGAGGTTAAGCCCGTTTCTTCAGGCTGGCGACGCGGGTCGGGCGCGGCGTAGCACTCTTGACCTGCGCGGCATGCTTCGGTGCCGCCGGGGCCGCATGCGCGGCGTGCCGAGCTTGGGACTTGGCCGTCCTGCCCTTTGCTATCTTGCCCCTGACCGCATGCGGCGTCTCGGCCGCCATCGCCAGCCGCGTCGCGGCACGCCGCGACAATGTCGTCGACAGAAGCACCTCGACCGAGCCTTCCGGGATCGCGAAGAGTGCGCGGCCGGGCACGGGCAGGGTGGATGCGAGATCCATCTGTCCCTTGGTCCGGCGCGGCAGCAGCGATTGATGCTCGGTCTGTGCGTTGAGGTCGGCGAGCGAGGGCGCCGGAAGCGTCCGGGTCTGCGTGAACACGAAGGTCGGAACGGCCGGCCAGCGCGCGATCGGCACCGTCTCGGTCGGCGGATGCAGCAGCCATTCCACCGGATTGGTCGGCGTCGCCGGCCGGTCGGCGGTCGCCGGCACCACATGCACGATGCGATAACCGTGCGCCTTGAGATCGCGGATGATCTTCGGCAGCGCCGCCACCGTGCGGGCCTGGATGTCGTGCAGCAGCAGGATGCCCTTGCCCTTGGCCTCCAGCCGCTGGATCGCGAGCTGATAGACGCGGTCGGACGACACATGGCGCCAGTCGTCGGCCGGGAAGTCGGCGCTCCAGACCTGGATGCCGCGCGAGATCAGATAGTTCTCGACGCCTTCGGCGCGCATCAGGCCGGGAATGCGGAAGAACGGGGCGAGCTGGGACGGGTCCGTCATCGCGGCCGAAGTCCACTCGATGCCGCCGTTGATCTCGGGCTCGAACTTCTCGACCGGCATCCGGTCGAAGGTCAGCGGATGGTTCATGCTGTGGGTGCCGACGGTATGCCCCGCCGCCACCAGCTTGCGCACACCTTCGGGATTCGCCTTGGCCTGGCTGCCGATGATGAAGAAGGTCGCCTTGATGCACTCGTCGTCGAGGATCTTGAGGACCTGGTTGGAATATTTGGGCAGCGGACCGTCGTCGAAGGTGAGAACGATTTCATGGTCCTTCAGCGGCAACGTCTCGCGGTACTGCATGGTGCCGATGCGCGGATGCTCGTGCGGATCGACCACGAGCGTGCGGGAAGTCCCGAGCGCGTCCGGATGGCCCGGACAATCGGCTGCAAGCGCCGCCGGCGATCCCACGGCCGAAAACCCAAGGAAACCGCCGAGGCAAAGGACGATCCACGATCGCGTCCGCACAACAACGCTACTTCCGATCATGAACTCCGTCTGCCCTCATCAGCTATTGCCGCCATAATAGGTCGGAGACTGCAGGAAACGGTTCAGGCGCCAAGAGGCTTTCAAGCCTTTCCCATTGCAAAGTCCCTATCTATTTGCATGGCGTAGCATGAACAGAGTGTTAATAGGGCTCAAATCACCCCAATTTGCGCCGGCGTGACATTCCGGCATCAGCGCGCATCGGCATTCTTCTGCGGCGGGCCAGCCGGTACGACGTGAACCACGCGAAACCCGTTCTCCCTCAGATACCGCAGGAAGGCCGGCATGATCGCGGCCGTGCGCGCCTTGGGGTCGTGGAACAGGACGATGCCCTTGCCGGCCGCGGCGAGGCGCTCGGTGACGAGCTTCAATTCCTGCTCCGGCGTCATCTCGTTCCAGTCGCTGGCCCAGAGGTCGGCCCCGAACACGACGATGCCGCGCGCCTGGAGCAGGTCGAGCTCGGCCTGCGTCCCCTCGAAATAGGGAAACCGGAAGAACGGCGTCGAAGGCGTCGTCGTCGAGGTGCCGTGCAACGCCGTCTCGTTCGCGGCGATGCCGCGGTCGATCTCGCTCTTCGCCTTGTCGAACGGGATCCGCGCCATGAACGGATGTGAGAAGGTGTGGTGGCCGATGGTGTGGCCCTCGCGGGCGATGCGCTTGACCATGTCGGGATGCTGGGAGGCGTGCAGGCCGATCAGAAAAAAGGTCGCGCGCACGCATTCCTGCGCCAGCGCCGCCAGCACCTTCGACGTCGTCGGCGGGTTCGGTCCGTCGTCGAAGGTCAGCACGACCTCGTGATCGGCCAGCGGCAGCGTCTGCGGAAAGCTCTTCAAGCCCACGCGCGGCGTGGTCTTGGCATCGACGCTCAGCACGCGGAAGGTGCCGAGCGCGGCCTTGCGCGGGCACTCCGCAGCATCCGTCGCGGCGATGCCGGCGAGGGCGGCGAGGGCCGCGCCCAGCGACATCGAGGTCCACCTCAGTCGAAGCATCTTTGTCATTGCGCTCGGAGTTGCCTTGTGGGTATTGCCTGAACCGTCAGCCCAGATCACCCGTTCCAACCTGTCAAACGGCGAGGCGCGCCATGGACGAACATATGGACGTGGCCCCACCCGCTGCGGATTCGGTACTCGACCACGTGCCGATGCGCAATGAAGACGGCGACATCAGGCACGAATTCGTCGAGGAGATTGCGCGTGCGATCGAGGCCGGCGACAGCGCCTCGCTGCGCGCCTGCGTCGCCGAGCTGCACGAGGCCGATCTCGGCGATCTCATCGGCGCGCTGGAGCCCGACGACCGTGTCCGCCTGGTCGAGCTCACCGGGGCCGACTTCGACTTCTCCGCGCTGAACGAGGTCGACGAGGCCGTCCGCGAGGAGATCCTGGAAGAGCTGCCGCCGGAGACCGTCGCCGAGGGCGTCCGTGAGCTCGAATCCGACGACGCGGTCGAGCTGCTGGAGACCCTCGACCAGGCCGAGCAGGAGGAGATCCTCGAGAAGCTGCCGCTGAAGGAGCGCGTCGCGCTCGAGCGCAGCCTGCTGTATCCGGAGAATTCGGCCGGACGCCGCATGCAGACCGAGTTCATCGCGGTGCCCCAGGATTTTACCGTGGGCCAGGCGATCGACTACATGCGCGAGACGCCGGATCTGCCCGACCGCTTCTACGAGATCTACGTCGTCGACAAGGACCAGCACTGGCAGGGCGCTGTTCCCCTCGACGTGCTGCTGCGCGCGCGCCGGCCGATCGCGCTGGCCGAGCTGACCGATGAGGACCGCCGCCGCGTGTCCGTCCTGGAGGACCAGGAGGAGGTGGCGCGCATGTTCGGCAAGTACAATCTCGTCGCTGCCCCCGTGCTCGACACCCAGGATCGCCTGGTCGGCGTCATCACCGTCGACGACGTCGTCGACGTCATCGAGGAGGAGGCGGACGAGGACCTCAAGGCGCTCGGCGGCGTCACCAGCGACGAAGAGCTGTCGGATACCTTCCTGACCATCGCGCGCGGCCGCTTCAACTGGCTGCTGGTCAATCTCGCGACCGCCTTCCTCGCGTCCTCCGTGCTCGGCCTGTTCGAGGGGCAGCTCGAGAAGATGGTCGCGCTCGCCGTGCTGGCGCCGATCGTGGCGAGCCAGGGCGGCAATGCCGCGACGCAGACCATGACAGTGGCGGTGCGGGCGCTGGCGACGCGCGAGCTCGGCGCCTCCAACGCCTGGCGGGTGGTGATACGCGAGGCGCTGGTCGGCCTCGTCAACGGTCTCGCCTTCGCGGTGATCACGGGGATCGCGGCGGTCGCCTGGTTCAAGATTCCGGGCCTTGGCATCGTCATCGGGCTCGCGATCATCTGCAACCTCATCGCCGGCGCGCTCGGCGGCATCCTGATCCCGATGGCGCTCGAACGTGTCAGGGCCGATCCGGCCGTGGCCTCCGGCACCTTCGTCACCACCGTGACCGACGTCGTCGGCTTCTTCTCCTTCCTCGGCATCGCGACGCTCTGGTTCGGGTTGAGGTAGGGGGCGGTTTGGGGCGCCAAGCTCGCTCCGCGTCATTGCGAGCGCAGCGACTTGTCCGCCGAAGTCTTGGCGAAGGCGGAAGCAATCCAGAATCCCTCCGCAGTGGCAGTCTGGATTGCTTCGTCGCATCAGCGCAAAATTGCTACGCAATTTTGTCGCGAGCTCCTCGCAATGACGGGGTGGGCAGCGCGGGCCCCCTCACTCTCGTGTCCCGGGCGCGCTGCGGCGCTCCATAGCGCGTCGAAGACGCGCGTAAACCCGCTTATGGCGCTGCTGCGCAGACCGGGACCCAGAAGGCGGCGTACTCCGCGGCGAAATGGGCCCCGGCTCAGCAGCGCACCACGCCGCAAGGGCGGCGCGTTGCGCTGCGTCCGGGGCACGGGACCGTCATCTTTAATCCGAACTTAAGCGACCTGCCGCATCATCGGCCGCGCTTGGGGGACTGGACATGCGGTTGCGGCTGAAGGCGGACGGACGGGTCGTTGAGTTGCGGGACGGGCAAGAGCTTCCAGTTCAGCCGTTTCCGGTCCAGCCGTCTGTCGTCGAGCCCGTGGCCACGGTCGCGCCTGGCGATAGCTCTTCGCTCGCGGTGCGCGATTTGCGTCGCCGCGCCTGCCTGACCCAGATGGAATTTGCCGCCAAGCTCGGCGTTCCCGTTGAGACCATCCGCAATTGGGAGCAGGGCAAGCGTGCTCCGCGGGGGCCGGCCCGCGCGCTACTGGCGGTGATCGCGCACGCCCCGGAAACGGTGTTCCAGGCGCTTGCCAAAGCCTGACGTCAAGGCCTCGCGGATTGAACAGCCCTGATGCGAACCTCCCGTTAGCATTGCGCCAAATATCCGGCCGGACTGCCGCGGCCTGCGTTGGCAGCGTCATGGGCCGGGTCCATAATGCGCTCTGATGACGTTTGGGGCTGCCGGAACGGAAGAGGAATTCTCATGCTGTTCGTCGAGGCCAATGGCGCAAGAATCCCGGCGATCGGGCTCGGGACCTGGGAGCTGAGCGGAAGGCTTGCCGCGCGCGTGGTCGAGCAGGCGCTGCGGCTCGGCTATCGCCACATCGACACCGCCCAGGTCTACGACAATGAACGCGAGGTCGGCGACGGCTTGCGCGCCTCGGGCGTGCGGCGCGACGACGTCTTCCTCACCACCAAGGTCTGGACCAACCACTTCGCGCCCCACGATCTCGAGCGCTCGGTCAAGGAGAGCCTGGCGCGCTTGCGGCTTCCTAGCGTCGACCTGTTGCTGCTGCACTGGCCCAATTCGCACGTGCCGCTGGCGGAGACGCTTGGCGCGCTGTCGCATGCGAAG
Organism: Bradyrhizobium sp. UNPA324; assembly: GCF_006658635.1. Classification (NCBI taxonomy): domain Bacteria; kingdom Pseudomonadati; phylum Pseudomonadota; class Alphaproteobacteria; order Hyphomicrobiales; family Nitrobacteraceae; genus Bradyrhizobium; species Bradyrhizobium sp. UNPA324. Next base: position 6,380,182 of record NZ_LFJD01000004.1, on the reverse strand, counting down.
ACGATGGGCCTGACCCGCCACATCGGCGTCTCCAATTTCACGGTGGCGCTGATCGAGCAGGCGGTGGCGGCCTCACCGGAGCGGCTCGCCTGCAACCAGGTCGAATACCACCCTTATCTCGATCAGGCCAAGGTGAGGGCGGCCTGCGACCAGCATGGCCTTGCCCTCGTCGCCTACAGCCCGATCGCCAAGGGGCGCATCAAGACCGACCAGACGCTGGTCGAGATCGGGCGCACCCACCACAAGACGCCGGCGCAGGTCTGCCTGCGCTGGCTGCTGCAACAGAATGTCGCTGCGATCCCGCGCACCTCGCGCATCGAGCGCCTGTCTGAAAACATCGAGATCTTCGATTTCGAGCTGTCGGAAGACGAGATGAGCCAGATCGCCGCGCTCGCCAATCCGAAGGGCCGCCTGACCGACTTTGGCTTCGCCCCGAAATGGGATTGAGGGGAGACCGCATTATGCTAACAGCAGGGCGGCAATCCAAGATCTGGCAATGGAACTGCGGACAATCATACGGACGGACATTGCAGCGTCGGCGATCGCGCATCTGACGCTGGTGGCGCTGATCATCCTGATCAGCGAAGTCCATCCGTTCCACGCTACTCCGTCCGAAACCGTCACGGTGGACATCATCACGCCGGAGCAGGTGAAAGAGGAGGAGGCGAAGGCAGAGGAGAAGGCTCAAGAAGAGGTCAAGGAAAAGCCGCCGGAGCCCGACCTGAAGCTGCCGAAGCTCGATATCACTGACAAGGCGGATCCAGCGCCAAAATCCGCGGACAAGCCGCAGGCTTCGTCGCAACCTTCACCGCAGCCGGCGCTGCAGAAGCCGCCGCAGCCCGCGCAGGCGCCGAAGCCGCGTGAGGCCAACGCGCAGCCGCAACAACAGGCTCCGCCGCAACAACAGCCGCCGCAGCAACCCCAGTCGCAGCCGCTACCGCAAATGCCGCCTCAGCCGACGCCCCCGCAGCAGCAGGCTGCGCCGCCGCCGGCCTATCAGGCGCCGCAGCCTGACGTCACCGTCAAATACGGCGTCATGCTGGGGCTGCCGCCTGAATTGCCGCTGCCGAAAGACGTCCCCAAGGACGATGGCGGCGACGCCAAGGATTCGATCGGCGCCAAGCTGCCGCCGGAAGTCATCGCCGCGCTTCGCGGTCACTTGCGCAGCTGTGCGAAATTGCCGGCCGGACTTGCGCCCACCGACAACGTTCACATCAAGCTGCGCACGGTGTTTTCGACCGACGGCACGCTGGCCCGCGAGCCGATCCTGATCGAGGCCCCGCCGTCCGCGAAAGGCGTGGCCCTCATGAAATCCGCGATGAGCGCGCTGCAGAACTGTCAACCTTACAAGATGCTGCCCGCCAATCTGTACGAGGAATGGAAGGTGCTGGACCTGCCGTTCAGCCCGCGGGATTTCGGCGGGTAGCTCTGGTAGCTCGGGTGGCGTCTTGAAGCCCGGGTGAGCGGCTTGCGCGCCACACTCTCGTTGTCGTGCCCCGGACGCAGCGCAGCGCTCCTTCAGCACTGCGCTGCAGAGCCGGGGCCCATCCATCCGCATTGTACCGTGCGGCCCTTGGGTCCAAGCTCTGCGCCGCAACGCTCAGCGCGTTGCGGCTGGTCCGGGACACGTACGTCAATGACCGCGCTTCATCTCCTCATCGCCGTGCACCACCTCCGGCGCCATCGCCGCCCAGGCGCTGGATGCGAACTGGCGTCGCCAGGTCACGACCACCACGGCGGCGGTGGTGACGAACAGCACCCAGGGGCTGACGAACCAGCCGAGATAGCCGAGCGCGAAGAAGAAGGCGCGCTGGCCGCGGTTGAAATGGCGGCCGGCGGATTCGAACAGGCGCGAGGTACGGATGACATGGGCTTCCGCCTCCGGCGTGTCGCGCCGCTCCGCCGGCGGCATGCCGCCGAACAGGATCGCGACGTAGTTGAACAGACGATAGGCCCAGGCGAATTTGAAGAAGGCATAGACACAGATCAGCACGAGGCCGACGCATTTCAGCTCCCACATCGCCGGCGACGTACTGAGGTCGATCGGCAGCTTGCTCAGAATCGTGATGGCGTCGTTGGTGGCATGCAGCAGCGCCAGCGCGCCGCCGAGCGCAAACAGGCTGGTGGAAGCGAAGAAGGCGGTGCCGTTCTGCAGCGAGGCCATGATCTGCATGTCGACCATGCGGGTGTCGCGGTCGAGCAGGCGGCGGACCCAGACCTCGCGATAGCGGTTCATGCGCGCCGACAGGCTGTCCCGGCCGTAGGCCGAATGCTCCAGCGTCAGGGCGTAGACCAGCCATTCGATGATGAAGAAGCCGACGGCGGTGATGTCGACCCAATGCCTGCTCATCTCTCTCTCCTCGGAAGCCGCCACGATTGCCACGCGTGACGGGGCGCGGCAACGATTGATTGGCGGCAGGCGATGGCGTTAAAAGCGGCGCTTCAAAGCGTTTCGGGAAGGACTGATGACATGGCTGCGCTGAAACTCGCGATCGGCAACAAGAACTACTCGTCATGGTCGATGCGGCCCTGGCTCGCGCTTCGCGCCAACGACATCCCGTTCGTGGAGACGCTGATTCCGCTCTACACCGACAATCCCGCGGACAAGGAGCAGATCCTGTCCTTCAGCCGCGCCGGCAAAGTGCCGGTGCTGGTCGACGGCGACGTCACGGTGTGGGATTCGCTCGCCATCATCGAATACATCGCCGAGCGCTATCCGGAAGTGAAGCTGTGGCCCGACGACGTCGCCGCGCGCGCGCAGGCCCGATCGGTGTGCGCCGAGATGCATTCCGGCTTCGTGGCGCTGCGCGGCGAATGCGGCATGAACCTGCATCGGCCGATCCGCCCCGTGGCGCTCTCCGCGGACGCCAAGGCCAACGTCGCGCGCATCGAGGAGATCTGGCGCGAGTGCCGCACGGGCTATGGGGCCAAGGGTTCGTCCAAGGGTCCGTTCCTGTTCGGCCGCTTCGGCGCGGCGGACGCGATGTACGCGCCGGTCGTGCACCGCTTGCGCACCTACGCGATCGACGTCGCGCCGGACACCAAGGTCTACATGGAGACGATGATGGCGCTGCCCGCGTTCCAGGAATGGACCCGTGACGGGCTCGCCGAAACGCTGGTCATCTCCAAGTTCGAGGACGCTTGATCGCCGGGTCCCCCAGGTCCGCTGACCGCGTGTCGGCCGGCGGCGCGCCGGTCCGGAAGTTGACCGGAGGCCAGGGATCCCCGGCCTGCGACTCGCCCGCCCGGACGAGCGGCCCGGGCGGTATCATCGGCCCGCTGGTTCGATCTCTATCATTTTGAAAAGACTGCAAAATTTACTCGTTTGCCATGCGGGCATGGCGCTGGCCAAAACCGTCGGCCGCGTGCTATACAGCGCCTGGGTTTCCGGCCGGCCGTCGTAGTGGGACCATGGGCGAGGCAGGCGTTGTTTGAGTGATGGAGAGGGTGTTGAAGCACAAATTCCCGATTGGAGCGCGCGTATTGTTCACGGCGAGCAACGTCGCGCGTCCCGCTGCCAGCGGCTCGTACGAGGTCATCCGCCTGCTGCCGACCGACGGCGACGACTGCCAGTATCGGATCAAGAGCTCGACCGAAGCCTTCGAACGCGTTGCCAAGGAAAGCCAGCTCGCGCTGTCCTGAGGCCAGCTCACGCTCCTGAAGGCTGACGCACCTCGCATGGGTGCCATCCGGAATTGTGTCCTGCCGCCGTTAAAAGGCCCGCTTCACCTTCAAAAGGTGGGCCGGGGCAGCTGCCGACTCGCGGTGCTCGCTTGACCATTCGCTCTCTGCTCGCGTGAGGGGACGTCGCGCATGAACTGGGCATGGGCCACTTCGCTCGACCAAATCTGGCGCTCACCGGCCTTTCCGATGTGGATGACGCTGGCCGCTGCAGGATTCTTCGGATTGATCCTGCTGATTACGCTGCTGCGCGCCGAGAAGTCGGTCGCCAACGGCGCCCTGACCGTGATTACGCTGCTCTCCATCGCGATCGCCGGAGCCGCCACCGTGCGCGTCTATGGACCGGCGGGGCCGGACACGCCGGTCGAGGCGCGCGCGCAAGGTGCGGTCGTCGCCAGTCTGCCGGCGCTGTCCTGCCTTGACGATCTCGCCGGCGATGCCGTGGCCATCGGCTGCGAGAAGGCGTTGTTCGGCTCGCCGGATGCCGTGGCTTCGGCCGTGTCCTACACCGCGGCCCGGATCGACCGGCTGATGGTGCTCGGTGATGCCGCGACTGCCGAGAAGAGCCTGACGGCGGACATGAAGGTGCTGCGCAAGGCGCTGGAGCGCGATCGCTACGGCCTCGTGGCGCAGGTGCTGGTCGTGCGCGACGGCTGTACCCAGTTCGATTGTGCCGCGTTCCGCTCGCTGACCGACCAGCAGCAGGTCGCTGCCAACATGGATTCCCGTCTCTACGACACGCTGGTCGCGCGCCATGCGCCGACCTGGAACGCGCCCGCGATGGCGACGGCGCCAGCAGCGCTGCCACCGACGGCGGCGCTTGCGGGTCTGCCGCCTTCGATGCCGACGGGCAAGCCGACCAACGCGGAGTTCCCGAGCGCCTCGTCGACGCCGCCGGTGAGCATCATGAATCCGGAGCCCGCGGCGACGACGCGGCAGGCGGCCCCTGCCGCGAACGCAGCGGCAGCGCCGGCCGCTTCGCGCGCACCGGCCGCGACCTCGGCACAGGCCTCGGCTCCTGCGGCACCTGCTGCGAAGAGGCCGCCGGCTCCGAAGGCTGCGCGTGCCCCCGCCGCGCCGGTTCCGCTCGCGCCCCCGCCGGCGTCGGCTGCGGCTCCTGCGGCTGCGGATAACGAGTAGTTCGGCATTCCAAATGCGGTGCTGCCCGGCTAATGCTTGGGCATGCCGCTACATCTGATCAAGCTCGCCGTCGGCTGCGACTCCGTCAAGGAATTGAAGGGGTGGATCGCCGAACGGATGCAGACCGCCAAGAAGAAGGGTCTGCCGCAACATCACATCCACATCACCCGCATGGTCCCCAAGCGCGACGCCGAGATCCTCGCGGGCGGGTCGCTCTACTGGGTGATCAAAGGCGAGATCGCCGCGCGGGAAAAGATCATCGGCATCGAGCCGTTCCGCGACAAGGACGGTATCGGGCGCTGCCGCATCGTGATGCAGCCGAAAGTGATCTCGGTATCGCCGCGGCCGATGCGCCCGTTCCAGGGCTGGCGCTATCTCACCGAGGATTCCGTGCCGCCCGATCTCGGCAAGTCCGCCGCAGGCTCGATCGCGGCGATGCCGGAGCCGATGCGGCGCGAATTGCGCGATCTGGGTCTGCTCTAAGGATGATCCGGAAAAGTGCGCTGCGGTTTTCCGAAGAGATCATGCTCAAACAATAAGCTGAAGCGCGATGATGTCGTCGCGCTTCAGACTCCTATATTGTCGATCAGCCGCGTGCTGCCGAGCTTGGCCGCGACCAGGATCCGCAACGGGCCCTCCTTGCGCGAGGCGACTTGCGCCAGCGTCTCGGCATGGCGGACCTCGTAATAGTCGAGCGCAAAGCCCGCCGCCTTGATCATCTCGGCGCCGCCGGCCATCGCAGGTGCGATGGCGTCGCCGGCCTTGATCCGCCGCGCGCTCTCTTTCATGGCCCGGTAAAGGATGGGGGCGGTCTGCCGCTCCTCGGGCGACAGATAGACGTTGCGGGAGGACATCGCGAGTCCGTCGCGCTCGCGCACGGTGCGCGAGCCGATCACCTTGACGCCGAGATCGAGGTCGCGCGCCATCTGCGTCACCACCCGCAACTGCTGAAAGTCCTTTTCGCCGAAGATCGCGAAGTCCGGCCGGCACTGCGTGAACAGCTTGCCGACGACTGTGGCGACGCCGCCGAAGAAATGCGGGCGGAAGCGATCCTCGAGGCCGGCGAGCGCCGGCCCCTCCGGCACGATTCGGGTGGCGAAGCCCTCCGGATACATCGCCTTGACGTCCGGATGCCAGACGATGTCGACGTCCTCGGCCGCGAGCTTGGCGATGTCGGCCTTCCAGGTGCGCGGATAGGCGCCGAAATCCTCGGTCGGGGCGAACTGGGTCGGGTTGACGAAGATCGAGACCACGACGCGGCTGGCGCGCCGCTTGGCGAGGCGGACGAGAGACACATGTCCGTCATGGAGGGCCCCCATGGTCGGGACCAGCGCGATCGTGGCCTTTCGCTTGCGAAGAGTGTCGACGGTGCGGCGCAAGGTTGGGACCGTGCGGGCGATCAAGGGGCTTGGTGACATCAGGACTCGGCAGGGTTGGGAATCGGCGCGGTGTGATCTGCGCCCAGGGCGACTAACCTTAACAAGCAGCGATCATGGATGCCATGCATGCGGATGCGGCACAGCATCCCGCGCAAGGCCGCACGACATCGCGACATTGTAGACTGGATCACAGACGAAGATTGGCGCCGCGATTCATGATGAAGAACGGCGCAGTACGATTTGCATTGCCTGTCACGCATTTCACTTGACCGCAGACGCGGCCAACTCGAAGATATTCATCAGGGGTGTTGAGGATCGCCATGCTTGTGCAGGCTAGCCAAGGCCAATCCGGCTCGGCGCATGTGGTCGTGCTCGGCAACGAGAAGGGCGGCTCCGGCAAGTCGACCACCGCCCTGCACATCGCGGTTGCGCTCCTGAAGGCTGGCCAGCGCGTCGCCACCATCGACCTCGACTGCCGTCAGCAGAGCTTTACCCGCTACATCGGCAACCGCGCCGCCTGGGCGCGCCGCACCAAGCTCGACCTCGAACTGCCGGTTCATCGCTGCATCAAGCTCGGCGAGACCATGCAGATCGCCGAGAACGAGAATTCCGAGTTCCAGCAGTTCATGGAGGCGGTCTCGGCGGTCGAGAGCAGCTTCGACTTCATCGTCATCGATACGCCGGGGACCGACAGCTACCTGATGCGGCTTGCGCATTCGATGGCCGACACGCTGGTCACGCCGATCAACGACAGCTTCCTCGATTTCGACGTGCTCGGTACCGTCGATCCCGCGAGCTACGCGGTGACGGGCGAGAGCCATTACGCAGAGATGGTGCGCGACGTCAGGCGCAAGCGCCGCCAGCTCGACGGTTCGACCACCGACTGGATCGTCGTGCGCAACCGCCTGTCGATGCTCGGCTCCCGCAACAAGCAGCTGGTCGCCGAGGGGCTGAAGGATCTCTCGCTGCGGCTCGGCTTCCGCTACGTCGATGGCTTCGCCGAACGGGTCGTCTACCGCGAATTTTTCCCGCGCGGCCTGACCGCCCTCGACGAGATCGACGAGGTCACGCTCGGCATGCGGCCAAATCTCGGCCATCTCACCGCGCGGGAAGAAGTGACGAGCCTGCTTCGTCAGCTCAAGCTGCCGCTCGACGAACGCGGCCGCCGCCGCGCCGCCAACCGGGCCGAGTGGTTCAACCAGGTCGACAAGCCGCTCGAAGTCCACGACATCCTGGGCGCCTGAGGCGGTATATCGCTACTTCCGATCGATCTAACCGGCCGGTCCTCAGGGAACCGGAGCCGCGTTTGGCCGTTTTCATCCTACGCATACGCGAAATTGAACCCGATCCTGACCGGTTGCGTCGGATAGTGAGATACACCCTAACGTAGCCGTGGAAAAACAGGGTGCCTAGAAAACGTGTGCGCCGCACAACGAAAGAGCTGCCGGTTCACAATATTTGGCCTTCCTGTCACGCGCCTGTGACATATATTAGCGAATAGGCGACCAGGGGACGAAGAGCCCCGGAAGAACACGATTTTCAACAGGGATTCAGGCCGCAAACGCCTGAGGCTGAGGACGAAAATGAAGCGTGGAATTGCCGTTCTGGTTTCGGTCAGTGCCCTCTGCGGCATCGCCTATTTCACGGCGAGCAAGTGGGCAATCAAGCACGAGACCATCACCTTCTACGACGCCTCTCGGGACAATCGTCCGGTGCCCGTCGACATCGCGGTGCGCCGCGACAAGGAAATGCAGGCCAATGCCGGCATGATCACGCTGCCGGTCGCAGTGATCAATCACGGCAACACCGTCAAGAACACCGAATACGGCTTCCTCGCCAACATCTTCGCTGCGCGCGGCTACATGGTCGTGAGCCCGCAGCACGATTTGCCGACGGATCCTCCGATGGTCACCAAGCCCGGCGAGCTCTATGTCGGCCGGCTGCCGCAGATCCTGCGCGGCGTTGCCAACATCCATCTCGCGATGCAGGAGTTGAAGAAGGTTCAGCCCAACGCCGACTACGCCAGGGTGACGATGGTCGGCCACTCCATGGGCGGCGACATCACGATGTATTTTGCCAAGCAGTATCCGGATGAGGTCAAGAAAGTCGTCACACTTGACAATCTGCGCGTGCCCTTCGTCACCGCCGGCAAGTTCAAGATCCTGTCGTTCCGCTCGCAGGATCCGCAGTTCAAGACCGATGCGGGCGTTCTCCCGACCGACGAGGAATGCGAGAAGGCGGGTATCCAGGTTGTGAAGACCGAATTCCAGCATAATGACATGCGCGACACCGGTCCGGATGTCGCCAAGAACTCGATCCAGGGCATGCTCGACAAATTCCTGAGCGTGACCGACAGCGAGATCGCGCCGGTCGACACGCAATCGTCGCCGCCCAACATCCTCGAGCCTGGTCCGGTCGCGCTGATGGCGCCTGCCAAGAGCTAATGCCCTAAGCCGACGCTCTTCCTCGTCGTCCGTCACGTTCTCAAAGCCCCCGCCGGTCTCCGCCCGCGGGGGGCTTTGCGCATTGACCGGGCCTCCCGCGCTGACCACATTAGCTGTCCACGCAGGGTCAAGGGATGTCGGGCGAACCCATCAAGCCGCACCGCGGCGATGCCGTCTCGGCGCAAGCGGGCGGCGCGGTGCCACAGGCCGCAACGTCGACCGCGGAGGACATCGCCGCTTTCGTCGCCAAGGCGCGGGCACTGTCACCCCATGCGCCGGGCGCGAAGGGGCGGCTGATCTTCGCATTGGACGCGACGATGAGCCGGCAGCCCACCTGGGACATGGCCTGCGCGCTTCAGGCCGACATGTTCCGCGAGACCGCGGCGCTCGGCAGTCTCGATATCCGGCTCGTCTACTATCGCGGCTTCAACGAGTGCCGTGCCACGGGGTGGATCTCCGACAGCGCCAGGCTTGCGGCTTTGATGAGCAAGATCGATTGCCGCGGCGGCGATACCCAGATCGGCAAGGTGCTGACCGAGGCGCGACGCGAAGCGGTCGCATCGGGCGTGCGCGCCGTCGTCTTCGTCGGCGATGCCATGGAGGAGAAGGTCGACGAGCTCTGCGCCAAGGCCGGCGAGCTCGGCATGCTCAAGGTGCCCGTGTTCGTGTTTCAGGAAGGTCATGATGCGGTCGCCGAGCAGGCCTTTCGCGAGATCGCGCGCCTGACCGGCGGTGCCTGGTGCCGGTTCGATCCAGGCGCGGCCGCGCAGTTGCGCGAGCTGCTGCGGGCAGCCGCGGCCTATGCCGCCGGCGGTCGCGAGGCGTTGTTGAAATTGGCGAAGACCGCGAGCGGCGCGGCCAAGCTGATCGGCCAGATGAAATAGCGCGCAGGCCGTCCTCGCTCGCGGCGGGGCGCATGCCATGCATTTTGCCACGAGGGCGACTATATTCCCGATATGACCCTGCTCGCCGGCGCCGTCGCCGTTATCACGCTTTATCTGCTGCTCCAGACGTTCCGCGCCGCCAACCCGGCGGTGCTGGCGCGTGCCATCAGATTTGGTGGCGGCGTGCTGGCACTCGCAGTCGCAGCGTTCACCGGCCTGCGCGGCGAGCTGGCGGTGGCGATCCCGCTGGGGATTTTCGGTGCCGGGCTGCTGGGCTGGACACCGCTGGCAAACGCCGGCTTCGGCAATGTCGGCGGACTGTTCGGCGGCGGTGCCGCGCCCGCGTCAGGGCAGGCCTCACGCGTGCGCTCGCAATTCCTGGATATGCGGCTCGACCACGATTCCGGCCAGCTTGGCGGACAGATCGTCGCCGGGCCTCACGCCGGGCGCGATCTCGGCGAGTTCGATCTTCCGAGCCTGCTGGCGATGGTCCCGACCTTCGACGCCGAGAGCGTGGCCTTACTTGAAAGCTATCTGGACCGCCGGTTTCCCGCTTGGCGTCAGAACGCGCAGGGCGATGCGGCAGGGGGGCAGCGCCGCACGGCGGCGAGCGGCAAAATGACGGCGGAGGAGGCCTATCAGATCCTTGGCCTGCAGCCGGGGGCGGGGCGTGACGACATCAGCCGGGCGCACAAGTCCTTGATGAAGAAACTCCATCCCGACCAGGGGGGCTCGAACTATCTCGCTGCCCGGGTAAACGAGGCCAAGGATACTCTGCTTCGTACGCATAACGGCTAACTCCGGCACCACGCCACAAACGCCCGTACCGTGTGAGCTCCGCTTGCTCCGTTTGCCGTCGCCCCGATGCCCGCCATTTCGGCGTGGTCGATCCCTTGAGCAAAGTTTTAACCGTAAATTCTTGACGAGAGGTTGTCGCGGAATAGCCTTGTCGTGATCCCGTCACCGCGTCCGCACAACGAACGCGTCCCCCCAAACGAAAATGCCCGCGCAAGGCGCGGGCATTTCGTCGGGAACGGGAAACGAGATCAGTTGCGGACGGTGATGCAGGAAATCTCGGCGCGCTTCAGGGTGCGGCAGACCGCTTCGGCTTGGTCGCGCTCGAGGCCGGCGAAGCGGGCGCGATAGAGCTTGCGATTGTCCTTTGCGACAACGGGCTCGGTGAACGGATCGGCCCTGCTGAGCAGGCCGCGGGCCGAGCTGCGCGCGGCGTCGATACGCTGCTGGGCTTCGTTCTCGCTCTCGAGCGCGCCGACCTGGACGATCCAGCCGTTGTGGGTGGCGGCCGGCTTGGTGGTGGCGCTCATCTGGACCGGCATCGGATCGGCGGAGGCGAGCTTCGGAGCGGCCGGGGCTGGCGCGGCGGCCGCTGTGGCGGGCAGCACGCCGAGGATCCCGTTGCCGGTGCCGAAGCCGGCCGGCTGCCGCGGCATCTCGGTGCGGGCGACCTCGGCCTTCGGCGCTTCCGCCTGGCTGACGATCTCGGGCTTGTTGATGAGGTCGGCCCGGGCGACCACGGCGCCGGAGGTTTCTGCGACGTCGGAACGGGACGGGATGGTGCTGGTGACCGGCGGGGCAACCTGGGCGGGGGCGGCCGAGGCGACCTTCACGGCGCCGGCCTTGACCTGAACCGTCTTGACCCGCACCGGCTTCATCGGCTCGGACGAGCCGGGGATGATGGAGAGCGGCTGGCTCGAGATCACGCCATTGGTGAGCGGCGCGGGCTCGATCTTGGATTCCGTCGGCCGAACCTCGGGCTTGCTGGTTTCCGGCTTGGGCGGGGACGGTGGCACCGCGGCCGTTGCGGCAGCAAGCGTCGACAGGCGGGCAGCGAGACGAGACGGGGCGGATTCGGGCGCAGGGGCCGCGGCCTGGACCTGCGCAGCGGGACGGGCCGGCGGAGTATCCGAGGCGGCAGCAACATCGGTGGCGGTGTCGGCGCCGTTGCGCTCGGTGACCGCGGCGACGGTGTGAGTGGTCGCACCCTTATCGAGATTCTCCGCGAGCAGGTTGCGCATGATGGCATCGCGCGAGCCGCCGCTGCGGCCGCCAAGCACGACGCCGATCAGATGGCGGTTGCCGCGGCGCATCGAGGTGACGAGGTTGAAGCCGGAGGCGCGGGTGTAGCCCGTCTTGATGCCGTCCACGCCCTCGACGCTGCCGAGCAGGTGATTGTGATTGCGGATCGACTGTCCACGCCAGTTGAACGTGGAGGTCGCGAAATAACGATAGTAGCGCGGGAAGCGCTCCTGGATGGCACGGCCGAGCGTTGCCTGGTCGCGCGCGGTCGTGACCTGCTCGTCGTTGGGAAGGCCGTTGGCGTTGCGGTACACCGTCCTGGACATGCCGAGCGCGCGCGCCTTGCGCGTCATCATCTGGGCAAAGTCGTCCTCGTCGCCGGCAATCGCTTCCGCGATCACCACCGCGGCGTCGTTGGCGGAGCGGGTGACGAGACCCTTGATCGCGTCCTCGACACGGATGGTCTGGCCGGCACGCAGGTTCAACTTGGTCGGATCCTGGTCGGCGGCGTGCTGGGACACCGGCATCTCGGTGTCGAGCTTCATCTTGCCGGACTCAAGGCGCTCGAACAGGAGATAGAGCGTCATGATCTTGGTCAGCGAGGCGGGGTGGCGGATCCCGTCGGGGCTCGTTGCCTGCAGCACCGCACCCGAATTGCCGTCGACGATGATGGACGCGAATTTCGGGCTGGAGCTCTCGGACACATCGCGCTGCACCCGGTGGTGCGCATAGTGGCGGCGATGGCGCCGTGCCTCGGCGGCATCGGTGGTGAAGATGACCGCGGTGGTGATCGTAAGAAGCCCGAAAACGCCAACCCGCGCCAAGCGCGAGGAAGACAAGTTTTTGCGAAGCATGGAACCCCGTCCCCGTTTCTGACTAGATCACCGGCTCGTGAGGCGAAATTGTGCCCATTGGACCCGGGATCATTACCTGCTCAGGCTGTCCCTCCGCTGGTGTTCGCCGCGGGAGACGTTGGACCTGAGCCGCTATTCTGGCTAAGGTGATGTTCTCAAACGGCTTTTGACCGTCTGCGGTAGCTGAACACGTCCGGGAATCAGGGTAGGGGGCCGCGGTTTCCAAAAGCTTAAGGAACCCTTGCGGGAAACCCCGGGAATCTCCGCGATTTGCGTCGAATTTTGTGCGACGCACAAATATTCTTGACTTATTTGTGCGTTGCACTAATAATGGGCAGAGTCAGGGAGCCGGGGCTTCCGACGCGAGCCAGGGAAAAGGATTCCGAAATGTTCAAGGTTGAAGACTTTCAGAACTACGGGAAAGAGCAATTCGAGCAGTGTGTCGCTTCCGCGACCTCGGTGCAGCATGGCCTCCAGGCGATCGCCAGTGCCTATGGCGACTACACCAAGAAGTCGTTCGAAGACACCAAGTCCTTCGTCGAGAAGCTTTCCGGCGTGAAGTCGCTGGACAAGGCGATGGAAGCGCAGACCGATTTCGCCCGTTCCGCCTACGAGACCTTCGTTGCGGAATCGCAGAAGATCGCCGGCCTCTACAGCGACCTCGCCAAGCAGGCGTTCAAGCCGGTCGAGACCATCGTGTCGAAGTTCACCCCGGCCGCCCAGTAACGTTTTCAGGATATCCTGGAATCGAAAAGCCCGGCTGATCCAGCCGGGCTTTTTGTTTGCTCGCGGTCACTCGGTCAGCGCGCCACGCGCAGCTTCGACAGCGAGGTGCCGATGTCCTTGAACACCGAGACGGTCTGGCTGGCCGACGTGACCAGATAGAATTTGTCGGTGCTGCTGGCGCAATATTGCAGCACGCTCGAGGTCGGATCGCTGCCGGTGTTCACCTGCACGGTGTAGATCGTGATGTTGTAGGGCTGGGCCTTGGCATTGTCGCACAGCTTCTTCTGCCGCGCGTCGATCTGCGAGGCGTTGCTGTACCAGCGGTTCTGCGTGTTCAGACCGTCGGAAAGCAGCACGATCGCGTCCTTGTAGGTGTAATTGGTGTCTTTGGCCGGCGCGTTCATGGGATCGCCGGTCGATAGTGTCATCCACCCCCAGGCGAGGCCGATGCCCTGGTTGGTGTTGCCCGTAGGCTTCATGGCGTCGATCCGGCTCTTGAGCGCGGTCCAGTCGTAGCTCAACGGCATGATCGGTTGCAGGTAGGACCAGCTGCTCGTGCTGCAGTAGGAGTACTGGTCGGCGGGGAAGAGCGTCCCCACATTGCTGCTCGTCGGCGTGGTGTTCTTGGTGTCGTAGTCCTGATCGCGATCGACCACGCACCCGGTCCAGGTGTTGTGGTTGGCCGGCGTCCATTTCCAATTGTTGCAGTTGTTGTAGTTGCCCGACGTGCAGCTCCAGCTGCCGTTGGCGGCATCCCAATCGCTGAAATCGATCCAGCTCTTATTGTAGTTGCTGGCGCCGACATTGACGTCCTTGGCGAACGGAACGATCGAGATGTAGACATCGCCGGTAGTCTTGGCGAGCGCGCTGAGTTGGTCGACCAGATTCTTCGCAGCCGTCTGCATCGCCCCCATCTTGCCGTCCTGGGCCATCGAGCCGGTGTTGTCGAGCACCAGGGCCACGCGCATGCGGACGTTGCCCCAGGCGCTGGTGGACGTGGTGCCGACGTCGAGCGTCGGAAAGCCGGCGATCTTCATGAAGGTGGTCGTGTAGGTGCCAGTTCCGGTGAGCTGGATCGTTGAGCCCATGCTGGTGCTCGCCGAATAGGTCGCCGCGACGCTGACCGAAGGCAGGGCGGACGTATCTGTAAACAGCGCGTTGACATAGGCTTGCGCCTTCGTGCCGAGCTGCGAGGTGGTGATGGTCCCGGACGACAGATCCTTGGAAAGCATCAGAGCGGCGGAGTCGAGGGCCGCCTGCATGGACGTCCGGGCCTGGGCGGCGCGGCTATAGTCCACTGCGGCACCGATGAAGCTCAGCACCGGGACCAGCGCGATCGCGAAGATCACGGCGATATTGCCTTGCTCGGCCGCTGCGAAGCGGGCGAACTGTCGACCAATCAGGCTGGCGAGCGGCGAGCGAAACATGACGGTGCCCCGAAATCGGTGGTTTTGCCCGATTTCGCGCCACGCCATTGAAGACTTGGTGAATCGCACCGTAGAAGACCGGGGTATCTCGGGCGAAACGTCGCAATCGTGTTAAATGGCTGGGTTCCTGGTCAACAGATTCTAAGCGGCAGGGGCATAAGTTTTTGTCAAATCGGTCCGGATTGATTAACCTTGACCCAGATCGCCCGGACCGGGAATCGGGACTGCCGCGGCCATCGGTCGGACCTTGCACGCTTGCGGCGAGCCGGGGGCAGGCCCATATTGCTGGCGAACGATCCGGTTTGAATCGGATCTATCGGGAGCGGCGATCCAATAAGGCGGCGCGCCTGCGCCAGGCTCCGAAGGGCGGGGTCGCGCGGTGGCCGCCATTCGCTTCCGTGGGGAATTTGAACGCCTGAGCCATGCCGCAATTGACTTCCAGACTCGACCTGTCCGCGCCAGCCGCTGCCCACGCTCCTCGCATGAGCAATGACGAGAACCGTTCCGGCAACCCCTCCGGCCCGAACACGTCGGTCATCACCAAGGTCAAGCCCAAGACCAAACGGCCGAACCTCTACCGCGTGCTGATCCTGAACGACGACTACACGCCGATGGAGTTCGTCGTCCACGTGCTGGAGAAGTTCTTCAACAAGGACATCGAGGCCGCGACCAAGATCATGCTGCACGTCCATCATCACGGCATCGGAGAGTGCGGCGTCTTCACCTACGAGATCGCCGAGACCAAGGTGACGCAGGTGATGGATTTCGCCCGTAAGCACCAGCATCCGCTGCAATGCGTGATGGAAAAGAAGTAGACGGTGCGTTTGACGCTGGCCCTTGTGTCGGTCGCAGTGTGAGCGTCGCGTGAGGCCTGTGCGCACGAGGTGCGTCGCAGTCGGCAAAACTACGGAATTCCGCGCCGGCGCCGCTCCCGCCCAATTCGGAATGGGTTTTGCATCGAAAAATACCACAGCTGTGGAGTCGCCGAGTCGCGGGAACCGGTCTTTCGCCGCGGTCTTGTATAACTATATGTGACAAAGGTTGTTGTTGCCTGACCGGGCGATCACGACCATGATGGTGGGGGCCATAGAGGACGCGAATGCCGACTTTTTCCCAAAGCCTTGAACAATCCCTGCATCGTGCGCTGGCGATCGCAAACGAGCGTCATCACCAATACGCGACGCTCGAGCATCTCTTGCTCTCCCTGATCGACGACTCCGATGCAGCCGCCGTCATGCGCGCCTGTAGCGTCGATCTCGACAAGCTCCGTACGAGCCTCGTCAATTATCTTGAGACCGAATTCGAGAACCTGGTGACCGATGGCGCCGACGACGCCAAGCCGACCGCCGGTTTCCAGCGCGTGATCCAGCGCGCGGTCATCCACGTGCAATCCTCCGGTCGCGAAGAGGTGACCGGCGCCAACGTGCTGATCGCGATCTTCGCCGAGCGCGAGAGCCATGCCGCGTACTTCCTGCAGGAGCAGGACATGACGCGCTATGACGCGGTCAACTACATCAGCCACGGCATTGCCAAGCGGCCGGGTGTCTCCGAGGCGCGCCCCGTTCGCGGCGTCGACGAGGAGACCGAGGCCAAGGGCAACGAGGACGCCAAGAAGAAGGGCGAGGCGCTCGAGACCTATTGCGTCAACCTCAACAAGAAGGCGCGCGACGGCAAGATCGATCCGGTGATCGGACGCAATTCCGAGATCAACCGCGCGATCCAGGTGCTGTGCCGCCGGCAGAAGAACAATCCGTTGTTCGTCGGCGAAGCCGGCGTCGGCAAGACCGCGATCGCCGAAGGCCTCGCCAAGCGTATCGTCGACAGCGAAGTGCCGGAGGTGCTGGCAGCTGCCACGGTGTTCTCGCTGGACATGGGCACGCTGCTCGCGGGCACGCGCTATCGCGGTGATTTCGAAGAGCGCCTGAAGCAGGTGCTGAAGGAGCTCGAGGCGCATCCCAACGCCATCCTGTTCATCGACGAAATCCACACCGTGATCGGTGCGGGTGCGACGTCGGGCGGGGCGATGGACGCCTCGAACCTGCTGAAGCCTGCGCTCGCCTCGGGCACGATCCGCTGCATGGGCTCGACCACCTACAAGGAATATCGCCAGCACTTCGAGAAGGACCGCGCGCTGGTGCGGCGCTTCCAGAAGATCGACATCAACGAGCCGACGGTCGAGGACGCGATCGCGATCCTCAAGGGGCTCAAGCCGTACTTCGAGGACTACCACCGGCTGAAGTACACCAACGAGGCGATCGAGGCTGCGGTTCAGCTCTCCTCGCGCTACATCCACGACCGCAAGCTGCCTGACAAGGCGATCGACGTGATCGACGAGTCCGGTGCCGCGCAAATGCTGGTTGCCGAGAACAAGCGCAAGAAGACGATCGGCATCAAGGAGATCGAGACCACGATCGCCTCGATGGCGCGGATCCCGCCGAAGAGCGTGTCGAAGGACGATGCCGAGGTGCTCAAGCATCTCGAGCAGACCTTGAAGCGCACCGTGTTCGGCCAGGACAAGGCGATCGAGTCGCTCGCCGCCTCGATCAAGCTGGCGCGGGCCGGCCTGCGCGAGCCCGAGAAGCCGATCGGCTGCTACCTGTTCTCGGGTCCGACCGGCGTCGGCAAGACCGAAGTCGCCAAGCAGCTCGCGGCGTCGCTCGGCGTCGAGCTCCTTCGCTTCGACATGTCCGAATACATGGAGCGGCACACCGTGTCGCGCCTGATCGGCGCGCCTCCCGGCTATGTCGGCTTCGACCAGGGCGGCCTCTTGACCGACGGCGTCGACCAGCATCCGCATTGCGTGGTGCTGCTCGACGAAATCGAGAAGGCGCATCCCGACCTCTACAACGTGCTGCTTCAGATCATGGACCACGGCCGGCTCACCGACCACAACGGCAAGCAGGTCAACTTCCGCAACGTAATCCTGATCATGACCACGAACGCGGGCGCTTCCGATCTCGCCAAGCAGGCGTTCGGGTTCACGCGCTCCAAGCGGGAAGGCGACGACCACGAGGCGATCAACCGGCAGTTCGCGCCGGAATTCCGCAACCGCCTCGATGCCATCGTCTCGTTCAGCCATCTCAGCGTCGAGGTGATCGGCACCGTGGTCGAGAAGTTCGTGCTTCAGCTCGAAGCGCAGCTCGGCGACCGTGACGTCACCATCGAGCTGTCCGAGCCCGCGAAGGCTTGGCTGGTCCAGCATGGTTACGACGAGCAGATGGGCGCGCGTCCCATGGCCCGCGTGATCCAGGAGCACATCAAGAAGCCGCTGGCCGACGAGGTGCTGTTTGGTAAGCTCAAGGGCGGCGGCCACGTCCGCGTCGTTCTCGTCAAGGACGAGGCCGACGAGACCAAGGAGAAGATCGGCTTCGAATTCGTCGAGGGCCCGGTCACGCCGAAGCAGGAGAAGCTGCCCGGCGCCCGCAAGCGTCCGCCGGGCAAGTCCAAGCCGGGCGGTCCCGGCGGCTCCAAGGGGCCGACCTCGAAGGGCCCGCTGGTCAAGGCTTGATCTCGAGCGATATGGGTTGAAAAGGTCGGCTGTAAAGCCGGCCTTTTTTGTCGGCTCGACGTCCGATGACCGTCAATCGCCGCGCAAGCGCTGATCGTCCTGCACACGGACATGTTCGGCGCCGCGCGCGCCGGCCGGGGACAGTCGCAGCATGCTCAGGACCGCGCCGCAGAGCGCAAATCCGACGCCCGCGAGGAGGGCCAGCCTGGTCCCCTCGACCGGATAGCGACCGAGCAGCAGCGCCACCAGCGCAGCGCCGGTGGTCTGGCCGAGCAGGCGCGCCGTGCCCAGCATGCCGCTGGCCCCGCCCGCGCGCTCGCGCGGGGCGGCCGCGATCATGGTGCGGTTGTTGGGGGTCTGGAACAGGCCGAAGCCGGCGCCCGCCAGCGCCATGCGCCAGATCACGTCGAACGGCGTCGGGTCCGCGGGCAGGAGCGCGAGCGCGGCAAGGCCGCAGGCGAACAGCGTGAGCCCGATGCCGCCGAGCAGGCCAGCCGGATAACGCTCGACCAGGCGGCCGGCGAGGGGAGCCGCGAACGCCACCGCGATCGGCCATGGCGTGATCAAAAGGCCCATATGCACCGCCGAATAGCCGAAGCGGCTCTGGAGGTAGAAGGGGATCGCGACGAAGGCGAGCATCTGTCCGCAGAACGAGGCGATCGAGGTTGCAATCGACAGGGCGAACACCGGGATGCGCAGCAGATCGACCGGCAGGAGCGGCGAGGTCATGTGGGTCTCGCGCCAGATCAGCAGCGCACCGGCGACGATGGCGATGGCGAACTGGATCAGGCAGGTGATCGCTGCCTCGCCGTGACCGACGCTGTCGACCGCGGCGATGCCGACACCGAACGTGATCGCGGAAAGCCCCGCGCTCTGCCAGTCGAACGAATGGCTGGCAGGCATGGTGTGCGGCAGGCTGCGCAAGCCGACCAGCAGCGTCACCGCGCCGAGCGGCACGTTGATGGCAAACAACCAGGGCCAGCTTCCCACCGCGAGGATGCCCGCGGCGAGCGTCGGGCCGATTGCGGCGGAGAAAGCGACTACGAGCGCGTTAAGTCCGATGCCGCGGCCGAGCAGATTGCGCGGATAGGTGAAGCGCACCAGCGCCGAATTGACGCTCATGATGCCGGCGGCGCCAAAGCCCTGGATGATGCGCGCGACCGTCAGCAGCGGCAACGTATGCGCCAGCGCGCAGAAGGCGGACGCCAGCGTGAACAGCACCAGCCCGACCAGATAGACGCGGCGATAGCCGACGATCTCGCCGAGCGAGGCCAGCGGCAGCAGCGCGATCGTGATCGCGAGCTGGTAGCCGTTGACGATCCAGATCGAGAAGGCCGGACTCGCGTCCAAGTCGGCCGCGATCGTCGGCAGCGCGACATTGGCGATGGCGCTGTCGACCACCGCCATGATGATGCCGAGTGCAATCGTCAGCACCGCCTGCTTGCGCTGCGGCTGCGGCAGGCCGTCGGCATGCTCGATCGTGGTTGACGACATCGTGAGACGTGTTCGGTTGAGATGCGGTGCTGCTCCGCAACTTGGTCCGACCCGGGATGGTTCCAGCCAAAGCCGTAGCCGTTTGAGCTCCTATTTCGGCTTCCGCGGCTCCTGAATCGCCCTGAGGTAGCTTACCACGGCCTCGGCGTCGTCGCGGCCGAATCGAGCCGTCGGCATGGAGCGGTGAATGCTGCTGTAGCCGTCCTGGAGGCGCTGCATGAAGTCGGGGTCGTAGAGTTTGTTCTCGCCGAGGTTCCGGAAAGGCGGTGCCAACTCATTCCGGCTCGTGCCAGCCCTGCCAACTGCGTGGCAACGCGCGCACATCCGTTGCAGCATTGCTTCGGCGCGCCGCTGTTCGAGGTCCAGGGCTTGACTCGCGGTGCTCCACAGAATGCTGACGGCCAGCAACGCCGGTACGACCCTATTCATCAGGCACTCCCGTCATTCCCAGCGCGAGGTTGCCTTGGCCCAGACGTAGAGTGTGATCAAGGCGATCGTTACCCCTGTGGAGATGACCAGGATGTAGCGATCCCAATCGATCCGCGTCCGCTCGGCGCGGCCCAGACTGAGGGCTGTGAACAGGACCTTCATGGCAAATCGGCGCATCGGAGCCTCGCGACGGCCGTAGAATGTCATGGCCGACGCAAGCGCGCTTGATGCAGCTCAAGGGTCCTAGACCGCCGGCGGATTGCGGTCGGTGAACGTCGTCCTCTGGTGCCAGTAGGGATAGGGCAGCGTGACCTTGCTCGCCGCATCGAGCTTGGCAACCTGCTCCTTGGTCAGCGACCAGCCGATCGCGCCGAGATTTTCGCGCAGCTGCGTCTCGTTGCGCGCGCCGATGATCAGCGTCGACACTGTGGGGCGCTGCAGCAGCCAGTTCAGCGCGATCTGCGACACGCTCTTGCCCGTTTCCTTCGCGACCTCGTCGATCGCATCGACCACGCGATAGACGTGCTCGTCCGGCACGGGCGGGCCGAACTCGGCCGTCTTCGGCAGGCGGCTCACCTCGGGCTTCGGCTGACCCCGGCGGATCTTGCCGGTGAGGCGCCCCCATCCGAGCGGCGACCAGACCACCGCGCCCAGCCCCTGGTCGAGGCCGAGCGGCATCAACTCCCATTCGTAGTCGCGTCCGATCAGTGAATAATAGGTCTGGTTGGCGACGTAGCGCGGAAAGCCGTGCTTGTCGGCAAGTGCAAGCGATTTCATCAGGTGCCAGCCCGAGAAATTCGAAACGCCGACGTAGCGGATCTTGCCGGCGCGCACGAGCACATCAAGCGTTGAGAGCACCTCTTCGGGCGGCGTGAAGGCGTCGAAGCCATGAAGCTGGAACAGATCGATGTAGTCGGTGCCGAGCCGGCGCAGCGAACCATCGATGGCGGCGAGCAGATGCTGCCGCGACGAGCCGATGTCGTTGGGGCCGTCGCCGAAGCGGAAAGTGGCCTTGGTCGAGATCAGCACCTTGTCGCGGCGGCCCTTGACGGCTTCGCCGAGCACGCGCTCGGATTCGCCGAGCGAATAGACATTCGCGGTGTCGAACATCGACACGCCGGCCTCGAGGCAGATATCCAGCAGGCGCCGCGCTTCGGTCGCGTCCGTCGTCCCCCACGCAGCGAGGCGGCCGACGCCGCCGAAAGTGCCGGTGCCAAGGCTCAGGGCGGGCACCATGAGGCCTGACCGGCCCAAGCGTCGGTATTCCATCGATATGCTCCTCGGCTGCCTGCTGATTGATCGTTGCGGCCTTGGCGCCGAAGTTAGCGCAAGCAAGCGGCTTGTCCTATCACAGGCTCACATGGCGGCCTTGCTCGGGAACGCCCTAATCGTGACGAAGCATATCGTCGAAGGCGGCATCAACGAGGCGCGGGCCGATGGTCTGCGCCGGAAGTTTCGCATCGTCCCTTACCACGGATGAGGGAACGCAGCCGAGCTCACGATTGCGCGCCTGCGGCTGCAGGAGAGTCAAACCCCACCCCACCACGACCAGCACCGCAAGCCGGATCGCGATGACGCTCAGCAACACCTCCGTTCCGCTCATGGTAGCGTCAGTCCTCATGCGCGCCAGCCTGATGCAGCCGGCAGGGTCTGACAATCTGGAATTCACGAGCACTGCCTTCGCTCCGAGCGAAGGCTCCAGCCAATGGCTGTCCGGATCTCAATGCCGCAACTGGCTTTGCCTGAAGTCGCGCGGTGACATGCCAAAATGCTCGCGGAAGACGCGGCCGAAATGCGAGAGGTCGTTGAAGCCCCAGGCGAAGGCGATCTCGCTGATGTGGCGATGGACGAGCAGGGGCGAGACGAGGTCGCGCCGGCAGTGGGCGAGGCGTTCGGCGAGGACGAACCGTTGGAACGAGGTCTCTTCGTCGGCGAGCAGGTCGTTCACGTAGCGCGGCGAGATGCCGAGCGCGGCCGCGGTCTCAGCGAGCGAAAGGTCGGGATCGGCGAGATGGGCGCGGACGTGCGCCTTGAGCCGGTAGAGCAGCGCCGAGCGGTGGGTCGAGGACGGCAGCGACGTCTTGCCGAGGCGCTCGCTCAGCGCCATCGCGAGCAGATCGACGGCTTGCTCCGACAACGCCGCGGCGTTGTCGGATGCGAGCCGGTCAGCGCTCTGGCAAAGCCGGAAGATGAAATCGTAGGCGAGCCGCTCGAGCGGGGCCTCGGTACCGAACGACAGCGCGGTCAGCGTCTCGGTGCCGCCGAGCCGGCGCTGCAGCATCTGGCGCGGCACCTTGAAGATGGTCTGGGTGAAAGCGTCGTTGAACTTCAGCTCATAAGGGCGCGTGGTGTCGTAGAGTGCAAACTCGCCGGGATGAATCACGGTTTCGCGACCGTCCTGCACCACGCCGCCGTCGCCGCGGTGGCCGAGCGCGATCAGGATGAAATCCTGATCCGAGCGCGCAATGCGGGAGGGCGTGCGAAACACATGCTGGCGATCGGAGCAGACCTCCGAGCACACCGCCTTGCCGAGCGAAGCCTGCGTCACCGAACCGCGAAAGGCGCTGCCGAGATCGGACTTGCAGTCAAGCCCGACAAAGACGTCGCAGACGATGTCCTGCCAGAGCGCGAGCCGCCGATAGCCCGGGCTGCCGTCCGTCGTGAACTGGATTGGCATCTGGACAGCCTCCCTTTCGCATCCAGCAAAATCGCGGGGCTCTAGCCTGCCCGGAGGCAAATCCCGTACCGGCAGGAATTCCGTCCGGTCGAGTTTTTGTTCCGCCGCGGTCGAGCGTCCGATGGTCCGCTTTGGCCCAATAGACTGCATCGGAGATGGCTTCCGATCAACCGGCAAGGGAGGCGGCAATGGGCATCGAACATCCGAAATACAAGGTGGCGGTGGTGCAGGCGGCACCGGCCTGGCTCGACCTCGACGGCTCGATCGACAAGTCGGTCGCGCTGATCAGGGAAGCCGCCGAGAAGGGGGCCAAGCTGATCGCCTTCCCGGAGGCCTTCATCCCAGGTTATCCCTGGCACATCTGGATGGATTCACCGGCCTGGGCGATCGGGCGCGGCTTCGTGCAGCGCTATTTCGACAATTCGCTGTCCTATGACAGCCCGCAGGCCGAGCGGCTGCGCGCCGAAGTGCGGAAAGCGCAACTCACCGCCGTGATTGGCCTGTCCGAGCGCGACGGCGGCAGCCTCTATCTGGCGCAATGGCTGATCGGGCCCGACGGCGAGACCATCGCCAAACGCCGCAAGCTGCGGCCGACCCATGCCGAGCGCACCGTCTATGGCGAGGGCGACGGCAGCGATCTTGCCGTCCATGCGCGGCCCGACATCGGCCGTGTCGGCGCACTGTGCTGCTGGGAGCATCTGCAGCCGCTGTCCAAATACGCGATGTATGCCCAGAACGAGCAGGTGCATGTCGCGGCCTGGCCCAGCTTCTCGCTTTACGATCCCTTTGCGCCGGCATTGGGCGCCGAGGTCAACAATGCCGCCTCGCGCGTCTATGCGGTCGAAGGGTCCTGTTTCGTGCTCGCGCCTTGCGCGACGGTGTCGCAAGGAATGATCGACGAGCTCTGCGACCGGCCCGACAAGCACGCGCTGCTGCATGCCGGCGGCGGCTTTGCCGCGATCTATGGCCCCGACGGCAGCCAGATCGGCGACAAGCTGGCGCCGGACCAGGAGGGATTGCTGATCGCCGAGATCGATCTCGGCGCAATCGGCGTCGCCAAGAACGCGGCAGATCCGGCCGGCCATTATTCGCGCCCCGACGTGACGCGGCTGCTTCTGAACAAGAAACGGTACCAGCGCGTCGAGCAGTTCGCGTTGCCGGCGGATACCGTCGAGCCCACGGACATTGCCGCGGCGGCAAGCTGATCATTGCGATCGAGGGGTATGATCATGGAATCCGCAATTCCTCCGCATCTCAAGACCCAGCGCACGCGCCACAAGCGGGTGCCGGATGATTACCAGCCGCCATATCCGTCCTTCGTGGCGCGCTACAAGCCTGCCGTGAGCCGTGTCGTGATGGCTTATTTTGGCGTGCAGTATCGCGGCGCGGCACCGGCCGCCGCGACGGCGGCGCTTGCCGAGATCGCGGCGCGGTTCGCTGCGGCTGACGGGCCTTCGCATTGGGACCGCGCCCACTATGTCGATCAGGCCGGCCATGAGAACGTCGTCTCGGTGGCCTATTGGGACGATGTTGCGCGCTTCGACGGTTGGTTCGAACCGGCGCGCGAGGCCTGGACCGGACAGCGGCGCGAGGGTATCGGCACCTTCATCGAGGTGCTGCGTCCCAGTGTGGCACGGCACGAGACGCTGTTCTCCTCGCCCGACCGCACCGAGGGCGCCGCCGCCATCGCCGGCGGCATGAGCGGCGAGGTCCAGGAGCACGCCTATTGGGGCGGCATGCGCGACCGTATCCCGCTCTCGCAAACCGACGCGATGGCGCCGGACGGTGCGCCGGAACTGGTCCGCGACGGCGCGCGGCTGCGGGTCGTGGCGCACGACAATCTCTGCCTGATCCGATCCGGACAGGATTGGAGCGATACCGAGGCATCGGAGCGAAAGCTCTATCTCGACGAGGTCGAGCCGGTGCTGCGCGAGGGCATGGATTTCCTGCGCGACGATGGACTTGCGATCGGCTGCTATGCCAACCGCTACATGCGCGTGCTCTCGGCCAACGGCAGCGTGAGTGAGAAGTCCTATGGGCAGAGCTGGTGGAAGAGTCTGGCGGCGCTCGAACGCTGGGCGGAGTCGCATCCGACCCATGTCAGGATTTTTGGCGCGGCGATGAAGTATCTGTCCACACTCGGTCCATCAGCCAAGCTGCGGCTTTATCACGAGGTCACGGTGGCAGCCGCAGACGAGCAGTTCCTCGAGTACCGCAACTGTCACCCGAAGACCGGTATGCTGGCGGCAGTCGAGACCGTCAGCGCCTAAAGCATGATCCGGAAAAGTGCGAAGCGGTTTTCCGGAAGGATCATGCGCAAACAACGACCTAAAGCGCGATGACGATTCTTCCAAATCTCATCGCGCTTTAGGCCACGCAATGGCCGAGCAGCTCGGGATGCGCGGCGCAGATGTGATGGGCG
Organism: Bradyrhizobium sp. UNPA324; assembly: GCF_006658635.1. Taxonomy (NCBI): domain Bacteria; kingdom Pseudomonadati; phylum Pseudomonadota; class Alphaproteobacteria; order Hyphomicrobiales; family Nitrobacteraceae; genus Bradyrhizobium; species Bradyrhizobium sp. UNPA324. The sequence goes on along the minus strand of NZ_LFJD01000004.1, from coordinate 6,355,080 downwards.
CCGGCGTCCTTCAGCTCGGCCTCGCTGCCATAGCCATAGAGCACGCCGATCGCGGTCATGCCGTTGGTGCGGGCGCCAATGACATCGTGACTACGGTCGCCGATCATGATCGCGCTGCCCGCATCGACCTTGGCCTGGTCGAGCGCGTAGCGCAGCAGGTCGCGCTTGTCGACGCGCGTGCCGTCGAGCTCGGAGCCGAACACATGCTCGAAGTAGGGTTTCAGGCCGAAATGATCGACGATGCGCCTGGCATAGACCGCAGGTTTGCTGGTCGCGACGAACATGCGCGGCGTTGTCGCGGCGAGCGTCGTCAGCGTGTCCACGATGCCGGCATAGGCCTCGTTCTCGAACAGGCCGATATCGCTGAAGCGCTCGCGATAGAGCAGCAATGCGCGGTCGGCGAGTTCGTCGGTTCCGGTGAGCTTTTTCAGGCTGGCATGCAGCGGCGGCCCGATGCACCAGGTCAATTCGTCCTCGCTCGGCACCGCGACGTCCAGCCGCTCCAGCGCGTACTGGATCGAGCGCGTGATCCCAGGCTTCGGGTTCGTGAGTGTGCCGTCGAGATCGAAGAAGATTGTCGCCATGCCGCCGCAGTCCGGTTGATACCGCCCCGTTGCTAGTGGGATCGGCTTTCAAGTCAAGAGCAGATGCGTCATTGCTGCCGGGCCCATTCGACGATCGCGGCGGCGTCCGCGCCGGCCTGCGTTTCCCAGGTGGCGACCGTCGTCGTTGCTGCCCTCCGGAGCGCGGCGAGGAGGGATTGCGGCGCCGCCTCGGCGATGCGCACGCCGTTGTCACGCATGCGCGCATAATTTTCGGCAGTGCGATGGGCCAAGAGGGCGAACTGGCTTTGCTCGGTCTCGGCGGCCGCCGCCAGCACCTCGCGCTGCACCGGCTCGGACAGTTCGGCAAAGGCGTCGCTGCGGACGAACGCGATCGAGACCGGCATCGCGTAGTTGATGGCGGTGAAGTGCGGCAGGAAATCCCAGAGCTTGCGTCCCGCGCCGCCGTCGCCTGAGGTGAGGAATGCATTCAGGCGATGCTCCTTGAGTCCAGCGAGCGCCGCGTCCATCGGTAGGAATTGTGCGTCGGCGCCGGCCGCGCGCATGACCGCGCTGGAATTGGCGTCATAGGTCCGCAAATTCAGCTTGGGCAGGTCGTCGGCACCTTGGAGCGCATATTCAGACCACAATCCCGTGGCGGGCCAGATCGTCAGATAGAGTAGCTTCAGGCCACGCGCCGCCAGCGCCTTCTCGTAAAGCGGACGCGCCCGCAGATTGGTGGCGCGGGCGAGCTCGACCGATTGCACGAGGAAGGGCAGGGTGGACAACCCGAGCACGGGATCGACGCCGGAGAGCGCGCCTGCGAAAGCATCGCCGCCGGCGATCCGGCCATCGAGAGCGGCGCGCGGCATCTCGCCCGAATTGATCTTGAGCCGGTTGTCGAAGGCGTTGGCCACGGTCACGAAGCCGTGGGTGCGTTCGGAAACGCGGCTGGCAAAGGTCGTGAGCCCGATCCCGGAGATGTTATTCTCGGGGTATTCCGTGGTCATTTGCCAGGTGACTTTGGCGGCCACCTCAGCGATGGCCGGCGCGACGCTCAAGGTGAGCGCGATCCAGGCGGCGAAGGCGAGAATGGTGCGGATCCGTTTGGCGGGGTAACGCATTGGGAGAAGCAGGTCAGGCAGCATCAATTGGTAACTCGTCGAAACATGGCACGATGCCACAGCATGGCAGATCATCTTGTTGCACGCCGCGCCGGTGGGCGCCACTGCCATGCCTGTCCGCGATGGGTGCAGATTGCATCGGGCATCGTCACCATGCTGCTCGTCCTGACGTCACAGGTTGCGGCCTCGGACAGCCCGCCTGCCAAGACCGATGCCGCCGTTCCCGCCGCCGAGGAGCCCGCGAAGCCGCCGGAGAAGTCCGATGCGCGTGAGAACGATACGCGGGAGTCGATCTGCCTGATCATCGAGGCCGCCGCGCGCGACGCCAATCTGCCGCTCGAATTCTTCGCCCGGGTGATCTGGCAGGAGAGCCGCTTCCAGGCCGATGCAGTCGGCCCCATGACGCGCAGCGGCGAGCACGCACAGGGGATCGCGCAGTTCATGCCGGGCACGGCGAGCGAGCGCGGGCTGCTCAATCCGTTCAATCCGGTGCAGGCATTGCCGAAGTCGGCGGAGTTTCTCAACGAGCTGCGCAACCAGTTCGGCAATCTCGGCCTTGCCGCCGCTGCCTACAACGCAGGTCCGCGGCGCGTGCAGGAATGGCTCGCCGGCACCGGCGGCATGCCGGAGCAGACCCGCAGCTACGTCTTCGCCATCACCGGCACGAGCCTCGATGCCTGGGCCAAGGCAGGCGCGACCGGCAAGGGGCCGCCGAGCTCGCCGCCGACGAGCTGCCGCGATCTGATGGCGCTGCTCAAGCGCGCGCCGAATGCCTTCGTCGCCGAGCTCGAGCAGCATGTGGAGCTTGCGGCCGCAAAGGTCTGGGGCGTCCAGCTCGCTGCCGGCTTCGACCGCAACAGGGCGCTGGCGATGTATTCCCGCGCGGTCACGCGGCTCGGCGCCGTGATTGGCGACCGCGATCCGAGCCTGCTGTCATCCGTGATGCGCAGCCGCGGCACGCGCGCCTTCTACCAGGTGCGCATCGGTGCAGACACGCGCAGCGAGGCGGATGATCTGTGCAACCGGATACGAAAGGCTGGCGGAGCCTGTTTCGTGCTGAAGAATAGGGGCGTGAGCGGATAGGGTGCCCGGTCAGCGCCGACGCTGCGCATGCCAGCCCCGCCGCGCGCTTCCTTGACGCGAGCCGCCGTCTCGCCCGTTATGCAGGCACGATTCCTCACCAGCCAAAGCTCCCGTGGCGCTGCCTCCGCTCGATTCACCGCAATGGAATAGCCCCTGGCTTGCCTTCGGCTGGGGGCTGCGTTCGATCACGCAGACGATCCTCACCATCGTGCTGTTCGTGACCTATCTCGGCATCGGCGCGCTCGCCCATGACACCCATTTCAGCCTGCTCTGGGCGCTGTGCTCGACGCTGTTCGTCTGGGCGGGCCCGGCGCAGATCATCCTGATCACCACGCTCGGCTCCGGCGCCACCATCATCCAGTCGGCGATTGCAGTCACCGTCAGCGCCATCCGCCTGTTTCCAATGGTGGTCTCGGTGCTGCCGCTGATGCGGACGCCGACGACCAAGCGGCGCGAGCTGGTCTTCGCCGCGCATCTCACCGCGGTGACGCTGTGGGTGGAGTGCCATCGCTTCCTGCCGCTTGTGCCGCGTGAGCGGCGCATCGCCTTCGTTCACGGGCTCGGCTGCGGCCTCGTCTCGGTGTGCCTCGTTGCCAACACCGTCGGCTATTTCCTCGCCGCCAACCTGACGCAGACGCTTGGCGCGGCGATCCTGTTGCTGACGCCGCTGTCCTTCCTTTTCTCGACCGCGCGCAACAGCCGCGAGGTCGCCGACGTCGTCGCGCTCGTGCTGGGGATCTTCCTGTATCCGCTGGCCGCAAAGATGAGCTCCGGCGTCGATATCCTGGTCAGCGGGGTGGTGGCCGGCACGATCGCCTATGGCGTGCATTGGTGGCGGGAGGTGCGCGCATGAGCTTTGCGCAAGCGATCGGCGACTGGCAGGCGCTCGTCGTGCTGTTCGTCGCCGGCGTCGTTCCTAACCAGATCTGGCGCATGCTGGGTCTGTGGTTCGGCGGCGGCATCGACGAAGGCTCCGAACTGCTGGTCTGGGTGCGGGCGGTCGCCACCGCCATCCTCGCCGGCGTCATCGCCCAGATCGTGGTCGAGCCGCCAGGCGCGCTCGCGAGCGTGCCTGATGTCCTGCGCTATGGCGCGGCGGCCGCCGGCCTCGTCGCCTTCCTGCTGGCCCGCCGCTCGATCTTCGCGGGCGTCGTGACCGGTGAAGTCTTCATGCTGGCCGGCAAGTGGTGGTTGGGCTAAAACCCCCAGCGAACAGCCAAGGAACAGGAAATATGGTTCGCGAACAGGAGCTCCGCGAGGGCGAGGTCGCCATCGAGCTGCCACCGACTAAGGATGCCGGTCTTGTCTTCATCGGCCGCATCCGCACGCCCTGGACGTCGCGGCTGGAGACGCCGCGGCAGGGCCGGCAGGATGGCCCGATCTGCCGTCTCGAAATCTTCGAGCCGTTCGTGCCGGCCATCAAGGGCGTCGATTTCTATAGCAATCTCGAAGTGCTCTACTGGCTCGACCAGTCGCGCCGCGACATCATCCTGCAGAGCCCGAAGAACAACGAGAAAACCCGCGGCACCTTTTCGCTGCGCTCGCCGGTGCGGCCGAACCCGATCGGCACGTCGATCGTGAAGCTGGTCGGTATCGAGGGCAATGCGATCCTGGTGCGCGGGCTCGACTGCCTCGACAATACGCCGCTGATCGACATCAAACCGGATCGGTGCGAGTTCACCCCGCTGGCGGCGCCGCAGAAGGGTGATTTCGAGACGGAGTGAGGGGCGCTCTGCTCCAACCGCCCGTCATTGCGAGCGCAGCGAAGCAATCCAGGCTGTTTCTACGGAGACAGTCTGGATTGCTTCGTCGCGCAAGGGCTCCTCGCAATGACGGAGTGTGTGGCGCTATCCCGCCTTCAACGCCGCGATCAGCTTCGCCGCGTTCTCCTCCAGCACCTTAGTGTCTTCCTTGCGGCTGGCGGGCGGCAGCATCGCCACGCCGTCGTGGCGCGGCATCACGTGCATGTGCAGGTGGAACACCACCTGGCCGCCGGCGGGCTCGTTGAATTGCTGAACGGTGATGCCGTCGGCGCTGAAGGCCTTCATTGCGGCGGCAGCGATCTTGTGCGCGCCGCGGGCGACATGGGCGTAATCGTCGGGCTTGATGTCGAGAATGTTGCGGGCAGAGGCTTTTGGGACCACCAGCGTGTGGCCTGATACCCGCGGCATGATGTCGAGGAAGGCAAGCACGTGCTCGTCCTCGTAGACCTTGTGGCAGGGGAATTCGCCGCGCAGGATTTTTGCGAAGATGTTGTTGGGGTCGTAGGCGGTCATGTCGGCGGCTCCTCGAACAATTTGCGCCTACTGTCACCAGCCACGGCGAGGCGTCAAGGCGCCTCGTCGGCGTCTCTGCGGAACGGGCCGAGCTCGGCAAGCTCGCGTCCGGCCTCCGCAACATAGGCGCGCTCGCGCTTGAGGTAATCGTCGATGGCGCGGCGCAGACCGGGATCGGCGATGAAGTGGGCGGAATGGGTGGTGCGGGGCAGGTAGCCGCGCGCGATCTTGTGCTCACCTTGCGCGCCGGCCTCGACATGCGTGAGGCCGCGCTTGATGGCGAAGTCGATCGCCTGGTAATAGCAGACCTCGAAATGCAGGAACGGGTGATGCTCGACCGCGCCCCAGTTGCGGCCGAACAGCGTATCCGACCCGATGAAATTGATCGCGCCCGCGATCCAACGATTGTTGCGGCGGGCCATCACCAGCAGCACGTCCTCGCTCATGGTCTCGCCAATCAGCGAGAAGAATTCCCGCGTCAGATAAGGCCGGCCCCATTTGCGCGAGCCGGTCTCCATGTAGAATTCGAAGAAGGCATCCCAGGCATCCTCGGTGATGTCTTTGCCCGTCAGCCAGTGGATGGAGATACCTGCGGCCAGCGCATCGCGCCGCTCGCGCTTGATCGATTTGCGGTGGCGCGCGTTCAGCGTCGCCAGGAAATCGTCGAAGCTCGCAAAGCCCTCGTTGTGCCAGTGGAACTGCTGGTCGGTGCGCTGCAGGAAGCCGTGCTTGGCGAGCAGCTTCCACTCGGACTCGCGCGCGAAGGTGACATGGACGGAGGAGGCCTTGCTGACGCCGCACAGCGCTATGAGGCCACTCGCCAGCGCGTCCATGATGCGCTCGCGGTCGACGCCGTCGCGGACCAGCAGCCGCGGCCCGGTCGCCGGGGTGAAGGGAACCGAGACCTGGAGCTTCGGATAATAGCGCCCGCCGGCGCGCTCATAGGCGTCCGCCCAGCCGCGGTCGAAGACGTACTCGCCTTGGGAATGCGATTTCAGATAGCAGGGCACGATTCCGGCGACGCGGCCATCGATCTTGGCCACGAGATGCCGCGGGCCCCAGCCAGTGCGGATCGTCGCCGAACCCGATTTCTCAACAGCAGACAGAAATGCGTGCGAAACGAACGGGTTATAGGCAGGTTTTGAGAGGCTGAGGGAATCGCCTGGAAGGGGGGATGAAGTTCCCGGGCCATGCCCGTTGCAGGCCTTCTCGTTAAGGGCCTTGCCGGGATTGGCGCAAGCGTCCCAATCCTCCGGCGAGACCTCGCCAATGGACGGTACAGCCTCAAGAGTAATTTCGGATGATGCCATCGACCCCCAAGATCGTGCATTGCAGCAGCGACTTCAAGGGGGTGGGGAAGGCACGCTCTCGGTGCCCCGGACGCAGCGCAGCACGCAGGCGATGCGAAGCATCGTCCGGCGTGGTACGCTGCTGCGCCGGGGGCCCATGTGGCCGCACAGTCTGGCGCCTTCTGGGGCTCTGCGCTGCGACGCTGACGCGTTGCAGCTTGTCCGGGACACGGGCAAGACCTACGGCACGAACCCTTCAAAAATCATCTGGTCCGCATATTGCCCGACCCGCGTCCGCTGCTCGCCCGTGCGGACGGTCCAGCCGAGCAGGGCGCAACCGAAGACGTTGCGGGCGATCCAGGGGGCGGGGGCCGGGAGGTCGTCGACCCGAAAGGCCACGAAGTGGGGCTGGGTCCGAAAGCCGTGGCGCAGATAGAGCATGCTGTCGCGCTGCTCCCGCGTGAGCTTGGCCCAGTAATCGTCCTCATAGGCGCGCTGCGCGACGATGCCGCGCGGGCGATTGGGCAACAGCTCGCGCAGCGCCAGCACCTGGTCGGGATCGAAGGACATGCCGACGGCTGGCCCGTCATAGGACGCCAGCACCTCGGCCATCCGCTTCACCAGCTTGCGGTCGCCGCCAAAATGGCTCTTCACCTCGATCACCAGCGGCACGCGGCCGGCGACGAGGGCGCAGAGGTCGGACAGCGACATCATCCGCTCGCCCGTGTCCTTGAACCTGATTGCCTTCAGCTCGGCCGCAGTCTTCGAGATCACCTCGCCGGTGGCCTCGGTGAGGCGGCCGAGGGCATGGTCGTGATGCACCATGGCCTCGCCGTCGGCGGAGGGCTGGATGTCGACCTCGATCGAGAAATTTCCCGCGATCGCGGCTTGCACCGCGCCCGGCATGTTCTCGACGATGCCACGGGAGATGTCATGCAGGCCGCGATGGGCGACCGGCCGGGCCGTCAGCCAATCAGGAGCGCGCATTTTCCGTCAGGCGACCTCGAACACGCCGTCGACCTCGACTGCCGCATCCGCGGGCAGCGAGGCGACGCCGACGGTGGTGCGGGCATGGCGGCCCTTGTCACCGAAGGCCGCGACCATCAGGTCGGAGGCGCCGTTGAGCACCTTTGGTCCGTCCAGGAAGTCCGGCGCCGAATTGATGAAGCCGCCGAGGCGCACCACGCGCACCACCTTGTCGAGATCGCCCAGTGCCGCCTTGACCTGAGCCAGCAGGTTCACCGCGCAGCCGCGAGCGGCCGCAGCGCCGTCCTCGATCGAGACGCCGGCACCCAGCTTGCCCTTGGCAATCAGCTTGCCGGCGGGATCGAAACAGACCTGGCCGGAGACGAACAGCAGATTGCCGGTGCGCACGAACGGGACGTAATTGGCGACGGGAGTAGGGGCCTCATGCAGCTTGATACCCTGTTCCGCCAGCTTCTGCTCGACCGTGCCCGCCATGTCCGACCTCGTTGTCCAAAAATCATTCGCCCCGGCGCGTCCGCAAGGCCGGGCGCGCCCTGTTTCGCCCATCGGGCCGCCACATGCAAGCAACCCGCAACAAGATGCTTTTGCCCGCGGCGAGGCAGCAGGTTCAGCGCTAGGGCCGCAACTTTACGTGAAACGGCCTCAGTTGCGACGCAATGGAACGGTCATTAAAATGTCGAATCTGCGCTTCCCCAAGGATGCGTCCTCAAGGAATAGACATGGTGCACCTTTTCCGGACTTCGCTCGGTGTGATGGCGCTCGTCGCGGCCAGTTTCGGCCTTGGCGAGGGCGCAAAGGCCGCCAACGGTCCGTTCCTGCCGCATCAGGCGCTCTATGACCTCAGCCTGGTGAAATCGCGCTCCAACTCGGTCAACAGCGCGCGTGGCCGCATCCTCTACAACTTCACCGGAAGCTCGTGCGAGGGCTACACCTCCGAATTCCGCCAGGTCTCTGAACTCGACAGCGGCGAGGGCAAGGTCACGCTCAGCGACCTCCGTTCCAATTCCTGGGAGGACGCCGCTGGCAAGAGCTACCGCTTCAAGATCGAGACGCGCATGAACGAAGCGGATGCCGGGCGGGTCGACGGCTCGGCCGAGCGCGACGGCGACCACATCAACGTCAAGCTGAAGCTTCCGGCGCCGAAGAGCTTCACCCTCGACGGCAAGATCGTGTTCCCGACCGAGCAGATCCAGCGCATCATCGCCGCTGCGAAAGAAGGCAAATCGCTGCTCGAGCTCTCCGTCTATGACGGCTCCGACGACGGCCAGAAAGTCTACAACACGCTGACCGTGATCGGCCAGCCGATCCCATCCGACCGTGACACCGCGTCCGATCCGACCACGTCGGACGAGCACATGAAATCGCTTAAGCGCTGGCCGGTCACCGTCAGTTATTTCGACCGCGACGCCCAGCAGAAGGAAGGCGAGCAGACGCCGGTCTATGCGATGTCCTTCGAGCTCTACGAGAACGGCGTCTCGCGCCAGCTCGTGCTCGATTACAACGACTTCGTCATCTCCGGCGCGATGGGTAAGTTCGACGTCAAGGACAGCAAGCCCTGCAATTGAGGGGGCACTTGCCAGGGCCGCGTGCCGCGTACTTCACTCCATCACCGTCACCCTGAGGCGGCCGCTTCTTCAGCGGCCCTCGAAGGGCGACGGCCCGGCTGCAGCTGCGGGGCCGTGCATCCTTCGAGGCTCGCCGCGCGGAGCTTTGCACCGCGCAGCTCACACCTCAGGATGACGGTGCGCGAGGGTTGCTTGTCGCATCTAGCTCTTGTCATGATCTCCAGCTACGCTTCCTTCCAACGAAAAACCTCAGGGAGCCAGCCCATGCCCAAGCTCGACCATCTCCGTCCCAGCGGCCTGCATCACAATCCCGCTTACTCCCACGTCGTCACCGCCTCAGGCGCGCGGACCATCTACATCTCGGGACAGGTCTCGGTGGACGAGGAGGGACGGATCGTCGGCGAAGGCGATATCGCCGCACAGACCACACAGGTGATGCAGAATCTCGGTCACGCGCTGAAAGCGGCCGGCGCGAGTTATTCCAACATCGTCAAGATTACGACCTTTGTCGTGAACTACAAGCCGGAGCTGCGCCCGGTCATCGGCAAGGCCCGCTCGGCCTTCTTCGAAGGCATGGAGCCGCCGGCGTCCACGCTTCTCGGCGTCACCGCGCTTGCCGCGCCGGAATGGCTGATCGAGATCGAAGCGATTGCGGTCGCGGATTGATCTGACTGTAGGATCGGGTTTCGCTGCGCTCTACCCATCCTACTCTGCTGACAGCTCTTGTAGAGACGCCATCGCTTCGTCCAGCCGGTCAACGGGCACGAAGAGATGGTCATGATGGAAGGCCGAAACGGCATTCACGCCGATGCCGGCTTCGGCGAGGCGCGCCGTGATCGCCGCCAGGAAGCCGACCGCGTCGAGCGCCGAGTGAACCGTCAGGGTGATCAGCCGCGAGGCAAACGCATAGTGCAGTCCCGCGGCTTCTGCTTCTTCGCGCGGGATCACCAGCGTTGTGCCTTCCTGCTCGCGAAACGTCAGCACTGGGTTGATCATCGCCGGAATGCTCTCATTTGCCGGGATCGTGCAGAACACGAAGATGCCCGGCCGCAGCTCCGGCCTCATGTCTCGCAGCAACACCCGGATGTCGCGTTCTCCCGTCATCACTCCGGCGCCTTCTCCGGGCCGTCATAGGCGATGCCGCGGATCACCGCAGCGCTGCCGAATTTCTTGCGCAAACTGTCCACCGCGCGCTCGGCGTGGGCGGCGCGGCGGTCGAGCATGTCGGTGTCGTCGGCGGCCGAGCCGTTGCGCAGCGCGCTGACGCCGGCGCCCATCAGGCGGAAGGCGGTGCCGTCGATCTCTTTCGCCAGCATCTCGCGGCAGATCGCAAAGATCTTTGCGGCGAGCTGGGTCGGCGCGGCGATCGACTGCGAGCGGGTGCGCTGCCGGAAATCGGCGGTCTTCAGCTTCAGCGTGACGGTCGTGCCGGCGAGCTCGCTGCTCTTCAGCCGCGACGACGTCTTCTCGCATAGCCGCCACAGGATCTTCTCCAGCGTCGCGAAATCGCGGATATCGGTCTCGAAGGTGGTCTCACTGGAAATGGTCTTGGCGCCCCGGTCAGGCTCGACGCGGCGGTCGTCGATGCCGCGCGCGAGCCGCCACAGCCTGCGGCCGTCGCTCGGAAACTGCCGCATCATCTCGATCTCGTCGGCCTTCTGCAAATCGGCGATGATGCGGAAGCCGCGCTGCACGAGGCGCTCCTGCGTGGCGGGGCCGACGCCGAAGATGAAGCCGACCGGCTTGTCCGCCAGCATCACGCGCGCTTCCTCCTGATCGAGCGCGGCAAAGCCGCGCGGCTTGTCGAGGTCGGAGGCGATCTTGGCCAGGAACTTGTTGCAGGACAGGCCGACCGAGACGGAGATGCCGATGTCGCGCTCGACCTCGCGGGCAAAGCGCGCCAGCACCTTTGCCGGGGCCATGCCGTGCACCCGCTCGGTGCCGGAGAGATCGAGGAAAGCCTCGTCGATCGACAGCGGCTCGACCAGCGGCGTCAGGGCCTGCATGGCCTGGCGCACCTCGCGGCCGACGCGGACATACTTCGCCATGTCGGGCGGGATCACGGTCGCATGCGGGCAGGCTTCGAGCGCCCTAAACATCGGCATCGCCGAGCGCACGCCATAGGTGCGCGCGATATAGCAGGCGGCTGATACCACGCCGCGTTTTCCTCCGCCGATGATGACGGGCTTGTCGGCGATGTCGGGGTTATCGCGCTTCTCGACCGTCGCGTAGAAGGCGTCGCAGTCGATATGAGCGATGGTCAGCGAGCCAAGCGCCCGATGGCGGACGAGGCGAGGGGAACCGCAGGCCGAGCAGCGCCGCACGGCCATATCCAGATCGGCCAGACAATCCCGGCAGAAGCAGCGGGGCCCGGCCGGGACGGGAACGATCACGGCACGTCGCGCTCCCAGGAGGGGGCGCCGAGCGAGTCGCCGAGGACCTGCCGCGCTGCGGCAACGTTGGTCGGATGCAGTTCGACGGAGCTGGCAAAGGCCTTCACGGTGGCGTCGTCCCGCATCACGAAATCGAGCACGCTGAGCAGGAAATTGGGGTCCGCGGCGGCATTGCGCAGGGTCTCCGGACCGACCCCTGTCTCGGCCAGGAACAGGCCCAGCCGCTCGGGCTCGCTCGCGACGAAGGACAGCGCCTGAATCGCAACGATTTCAGCGACTTCGCGGGGGTTGTGAACAGGCTTTTTCAAGGGGACGGTTTGCCTTTCCGTTAACTTTCAGTGTCTACTTTGCATCATGCCCGAGTCTCGCCTCTGAGTCTCCCGACCCCAGACAAGCAACTGGAAACCACATCGCAGAAAGTCGACCCTCGGGTTTAACGAAACTCAAGCGAATCTGAGGCTAGTTTGAATCCAGTTTTCGAAACGCCGGCGAGCGGCGTCTGAGGCGTCACATGTATCGGTCCTTCGGACCAATCAGGAGGGCGGGATGGCCAAGACCGTCCTGATCGTGGAAGACAACGAGCTCAACATGAAGCTCTTCCGCGACCTGTTGGAGGCGCACGGCTACCAGACCTCCGGCACCAGCAACGGCTATGAAGCGCTCGACCTCGTTCGCAAGATGCGGCCCGACCTCGTGCTGATGGATATCCAATTGCCGCAGGTCTCCGGCCTCGAGGTGACGCGCTGGATCAAGGACGATCCGGAACTGCGTTCCATTCCCGTCGTCGCGGTCACGGCGTTCGCGATGAAAGGCGACGAAGAGCGCATCCGCGAGGGCGGCTGCGAGGCCTATTTGTCCAAGCCGATCTCGGTCGGCAAATTCATTGAGACGGTCCGGCGCTTTATCGGATAGGAAGTGAGTTCACAGTGTCTGCGCGTATCCTGGTCGTCGATGACGTCCCCGCCAACGTCAAGCTGTTAGAGGCCCGCCTTTCCGCCGAATATTTCGACGTGATGACCGCCTCGAACGGCACCGAGGCGCTGGCGATCTGTCATCGCGCCGAATGCGACATCATCCTGCTCGACGTGATGATGCCTGATATGGACGGTTACGAAGTCTGCCGCCGCATCAAGTCCGACCCGGCCACGCATCACATTCCCGTCGTCATGGTGACGGCCCTCGACAGTCCCTCCGACCGCAACCGCGGGCTCGAGGCCGGCGCCGATGATTTCCTGACCAAGCCCGTCTCCGACGTCGTGCTGATCGCCCGCGTGCGCTCGCTGACGCGGCTGAAGATGATGACCGATGAGCTGCGCATGCGCGCCATCACCTCGCTCGAGATCGGCATGCAGGCGCCCGAGCGCAGCGCCGTCTCTGACACCGGCAAGGGTGGCCGCATCCTCCTGGTCGACGACCGCCAGTCTTCCTACGAGCGGCTGGCGACGATCCTCGCCGCCGAGCACACCATCGACGTCGAGCCGAACCCGACGGAGGCGCTGTTCCACGCCGCCGAGGGCAATTACGACCTGCTGATCGTCTCGCTCGACCTCAACAATTTCGACGGCCTCAGGCTCTGCAGCCAGGCGCGCTCGCTGGAGCGCACACGCCACGTGCCGATCCTGGCGATCGCGGACCCCGAGAACTCGACCCGGCTGCTCCGCGGCCTCGAGATCGGCGTCAACGATTACCTGCTGCGTCCCATCGACAAGACCGAGCTCCTGGCGCGCGCCCGCACCCAGATCCGCCGCCGCCGCTACACCGATCACTTGCGCGACAACGTGCAGAACTCGATCGAAATGGCGATCACCGACGCGCTCACCGGCCTGCACAATCGCCGCTACATGGAGAGTCATCTGGCAACGCTCGCCGAGCAGGCCGCGACCCGCGGCAAGCCCCTGGCGCTGATGATCCTGGACATCGACTTCTTCAAGTCGATCAACGACAATTACGGCCACGACGCCGGCGACGACGTGCTGCGTGAGTTCGCGGTGCGGGTGCGCAAGTCGATCCGCGGCATTGACCTCGCCTGCCGCTACGGCGGCGAGGAATTCGTCATCGTGATGCCCGAGACCGATCTGCACGTCGCCGGCATGGTCGCCGAGCGCCTGCGCCGCTCGATCGCGGGCGAGCCGTTCGCGATCCACAAAGGGGCGAAGCGCATCGAGGTCACCATCTCGATCGGCCTGACCACGCTGGAGAGAAAGGGCGAGGCGGTCGCCGACGTCCTCAAGCGCGCCGACACCGCGCTCTACCGCGCCAAGCACGACGGCCGCAACCGCGTGGTGTCGCAGGCGGCGTGAGGCCGCTCGCACAAAAAGTGCGAAAACAACCCCATGCATAGTAGCCGGCGCTCATCGGATCAATGGGTTACGCGCGGGTTGCAAAGGGCCTTGCGCTAGCGGTCGCGCCTTTTGACTTGTCGGGCAAAACAGGAGCATTTTGATCCTGTGGCGGCGGTCTCCCGAACTCCGCCGTCATTCCCCGCGAAAGCGGGAAATCCAGTACGCCGCGGCCTCTCCGTTCAATCACAGCTGCCTCTGGAATACTGGATCACCCGCTTTCGCGGGTGATGACACCGAGCAGTGCGGCGCCGGCGTTTATCGCGGCGGGCGCTTGCGACCCTGCGCCGGCTTCGCATCGCCCCCCACATCCACCCCCGCATTCCGCAACAGCACCGTCGCCGCTTCCTTCGCGGCGCGCGCCATCGCGGGGTCGTCGTGGACGAGGTCCTGGGCGATCGAGCCGTCGACCAAGAGCACCAGCTGCGTTGCGAGCGCGTCCGGGTTCGCCACACCGAGCTCGGTCAGGCGATCGCGAAACCAGAGGCGGCGGCTTTCCTTGAAGGCGATCGCGATCTTTTTCACGGCGCGGTCCGTAGGACCGAGCTCGGCGACCGCGTTCACGAACGGACAGCCGCGAAAATCCTTGGCCGCAAAGCGCCGCTCCAGCGAATCGAAGGTGGCGAGGATCTGCTCGGCCGGCGGCTTGTCGGAAGGGGATGCGTGCACGAAGCGGCGCTCCAGATAGGCCGCAATCAGCGCGTCCTTGGAGGGGAAGTGGTTGTAGAGCGTGCGCTTACTGATGCCGATCTCGGCCGCGATGGTGTCGACGCCGATCGCACGAATGCCTTGCAGATAGAACAGCTTGTCGGCGGTGTGAAGGATCCGCTCTTTCATCGTCTGTGGGGCGGGCGGGGGAGCCATGCAGCAGAAAAGCTCCTGTTGGCTTGACAGCACCTGCCAATCATAGCCTAAGTACACAGGTCTGTGTAATCAAAATCGACGGCAAAAGCGGACGGCGGCCTTTGCGCCGTGCCCAAAAGGGAGAAGAAAAATGCCCCTGCTGCAGGTCCTGCGTCCGACCTTGCCGATCCTGATCGGCGCCTCGATCATGCTGACGCTGAGCATGGGGCTGCGGCAGAGCCTCGGCATCTTCATGCAGCCGCTGACGCATGACATCCACATTTCGATCTCGGATTTCACGCTGGCGCTGGCGGTGCAGAACCTCGCCTGGGGCTTTCTCCAGCCGCTCGCCGGCGCGATGACGGTGCGCTACGGCTTCCGTGCCATCATGATCGCGGGCTCGCTGATGTATATTGTAGGCCTTGCGCTGATGGCGACCGCGAACGGGCTGGTCAGCATCATGATCGGCGCCGGCGTCCTGATCGGGACGTCGCTGGCCTGCACCGCGGCTGCGATCGCGATGTCGGTGGCGGCACGCGCGGTGCCCGCAACGGTGCGCTCCACCGTGCTCGGCATCGTCTCCGGCGCAGGCTCGCTCGGCGCGCTCTTGTCGGCACCGATCGGGCAGATGCTCAACGAGGGTTTCGGCTGGCGCGTCGGGCTCGCCGGTTTCGTCGTCATGTCGGTGCTGATGATTCCCGCGGCCTGGTATGCCGGCCGCGTCGATCAGGTCCCGCTGCCCAAGCCTGCCGCCGACGACATCGGCGATGTGAGTGCGGCGTCGGTGACGAAGGCGGCGTTCGGCAACGCCTCCTTCGTGGTGATGACCTGCGCCTATCTCGTCTGCGGCATGCAGCTCGTGTTCCTCACCACGCATCTGCCGTCGTATCTGGCGATCTGCGGCCTCGACCCGATGCTGAGCGCACAGACGCTCGGCATGATCGGCGGCTTCAACGTGCTGGGCTCGCTGTTCTTCGGCTGGGCCGGCCAGCGCTGGAACAAGCTGGCGCTTTTGGGCGGCATCTACATTCTGCGCTCGCTGGCGCTCGCCTGGTACTTCATGCTGCCGGCGACCCCGTTCTCGACGCTGCTGTTCGGCGCGATCATGGGATTCCTCTGGATGGGCGTCGGCCCGCTGGTCGCGGGCGCGGTTGCCGAGATGTTCGGCCTGCGCTGGCAGGCCATGATCCAGGGCCTCGCCTTCATGAGCCACCAGATCGGCAGCTTCCTCGGGGCCTACGGAGGAGGGGTAATCTACGACGCGCTCGGCTCCTACACCATGGCTTGGCGCATCGGCGTCGCGCTGGGGCTAGCCGGTGGCATCGTGCAGGTGGCATTCGCGCTGGTCAGGCCGTCACAACCGCCGGCGCCGGTGCTGCGGACGGCGTAGGCGGCGAGGCGGCTCCAGAGCTTTCGCTTCGGAGCTGGGAGCGGACGACGCGCTGCGTCGTCGTGATCGACAGTCTGTGCGCGCGAGCGGGCTTGCCGCTTGAATTGTTCACGTCACAATCGACGGGGTTGAGAGGTCGTTGTAATCGACGACAATCGTGGCCTTCGCTTCCGGTTGGCAGCTCCGAAGATAGAGCCGCTGCCCGTCAACGTAGCGTCGGTTCGATGGAGCGGCGGGGTCGGGTGATGAGCCATCGCGCGAAGCGCAGCGCGCTACGGACACGGAGAAGTCCGTTCGGAGGAAGATGGAAGCGTCCCAATAGGCGAGCAGTTCAGGCCGGTGCAGGAAGATGCCGTCTATCAGCAAGACGGAAGTGGGCGGTGCCTCCAGGTCATTGGCAGGCACAATGTCGTCGGTCAGATGATCGAAGAAGGCCCGACGATAGCGGCGAGAACCACCGGGGCTTAGCGGGTCCAGCAAATATTGCTTCAATGCCGCGTAGTTGTAAGAGTCCTCGAAAAAACCATCCGGTGAATGTCGCCCGCGCCGATATCTGACCGCCCGGGGATGATGAAATCCGTCGACTGATGCTCGAATGACAGGCCGCCCTTTGGTCGCGACGAGGCTTCCGAGTTCATCGGCGAATGTGGTCTTTCCGGCTCCGTCGACGCCATCGATAGCGACCCGGACCGTCCGATCTGGCGAGATTGCGACAAGGCGGTCGGCCAAGCCGGATAGAAGCTTTCTTCTCTTGTCCATCTGGATCGACATGCGCCGGGATCAAGTCACTTGAACCTACGATGGAGTTGGTCACGTCTGCAATTGGCCTCAGGGGAACACCACGAGAGCCACTGCCATGTCTATTGTCCGCGGGAAACCGGACGTTGTCCCACTCATGGGCTGACTGCCGTTTTTGACCCATCTCGGACGTTGCCCCTAGCCCGATAGCAGCGCACCATGCTTTAATCTGACCGCCATTGCTGCGATTTCATAATGGAGACATTCATGGAACGTCGTGAGTTTTTGGTGCGAACCGCAACTGCCGTTTCCGCTACTCTCCTCCTGGAAAGCATCCGGTCTGACCGTTATCATTTCGTTGGTTCAGTGCTTGCTGCTGGCAACGGCGACGGCCAGAAGGCGACACTTGAGCAAAGATTTGCCGATTTTGCATTAGCCATACGATATGAGGTTTTGCCCGTTGAGGTTATCACGTCGGTCAAGCGCGTCCTTCTTGACACACTCGGATGCGCATTTGGATCGGTAGGATCCGAGCCCGCAAATATAGCCGAGACAACCATTCGCAAGACGTTCGGAGATGGCGATACAGCGACAGTGATCGGCTATCCGCGACCCGCTACCATAGAAGGTGCACTGTTCGTTAATGGAGTCCTCGTCCGTTCACTCGACATGAACGACACCTACATCGGCACCGAGCCGCTTCATCCAAGCGAGGTGATTCCCGCAGCGCTTGCGCTCTGCGAAGAGCAAGGCCGAAGTGGCCGCGATCTCATCGAGGCGATGGTTGTCGGCTATGAGGCCAGTATGCGCGTCAATGATGCCATCTCCTTCATTGAACGAGGTTTCCATCCGTTGTGTGCAGCCTCGTACGGCATTCCTTTGATTGCGGGCAAGGTCTGGGGGCTTCCAAAGCAGGCGCTCGCAAACGCGGTCGGAATATCTGGCGCACGTGGTTTCACAAGTTTTGCCGTCAATAGCGGCGCGATCAGTATGATGAAGGCCATGGGGCTCGCGGCGACCGCGGCCGATGGCGTTTTCGCAACGCGACTGGCCGCGCAGGGCTTTACCGGCCCATCTGGCACGCTGGAATGGCTGGCCTCAAAAATGAAACCTCCCAAGGAGGGGTTTGCCGTCGACCTCGAACTTGCGCGATACCGGCTGCCCCGCGTGGCATTCAAGCGTTTCCCTGTTCAGATCGAGTTGCAGGCTGTGGCAGAGGCCGGTGTGCTGCTTGCTGCAAGGATCAAAGGGCGAGCACAAGATATACGGGCGATCACGGTTGAGACCTATCCCGGAATTATCGAGCGCGTAGCAGATCCTCCGAAATTCCGGCCGCAGACCAAGGGTACCGCTGATCACAGTCTTCCCGTGTGCCTCGCCATGGCTCTTGTCGACGGTGATGTGACAGTCTCACAATTCGAGAACGACCGCTGGCGGGACCTGGACGTGATGGCCTTGGTGGACAAGACCTCCGTAAAACCCGGAGAATCTCTCATTGCAAAACTGCCAAGGGGCCGCGGCGCAAGCGTCGAGATTGTCCTCGCAGATGGTCAGTCCGCGCGCGAGACAGTGGAGGTTCCCGAAGGCGATGCACTACGCCCGCTCGCGCGAGCGTCACTCGAACGAAAGTTCATGAATTTTGCCGTGCCAGTCGTTGGTAAGGCTGCTGGAGAGCGCGTCATGTCGCTCGTCGATGGTATCGAGGACCTAAGCAATGTCCAGGAGTTGACCCAGGAGCTGAAAGGGATGGGAAAACAAGACCCGTCGTGACCTGATGGGCCTGTCGATCTTCGAATTTGGTCAGGAACGGAGTGGGTAGACTAATTTGATGCACTGTGGATGAGCGCTTCCGGCATGTTGAGCGGCTCAGTACCTTCAGAGAAGACAATGAAGCGACGCTTAAGTATGGGCTACAAACCCGGTAAATCGGCCGGCGGCAAGGCGGCGACGCCAAGTAAATCCAAAGCGATGCCCGGCGATCGTTTGGCGACGACCGCGCAGCAAAGACGCTTAAGACGCGAGCGCGATGAGGCGCTCGAGCGGGAGAAAGCCACCGCTGAAGTGCTACGGGTCATCAATTCATCGGCCGGCGATTTGGAACCGGTATTCAATGCGATGGTCGAAAATGCGCTCCGGCTTTGTCAAGCCGAGTTCGGAAATTTGTTTCTCTACGATGGCAAGGAGTTCGCCACGGCCGCGCTGCATGGCGCTCCCCCGGCCTATGCTGAGGCGCGACGTCACGGCGGGGTGGTCCGTCACCCCCATCCGGATGTTCCCTTAAACCGCGTCATTCGCACGAAAGAGGTTATTCACATTGCGGACGTCAGAAACGAACAAAGCTACATCGATCGCGACCCACGATTCTCCGAGCTTGTCGACATCGCCGGAGCGCGTACCCTTCTACTTGTGCCAATGCTTAAGGATGACAAACTGGTCGGCGCCTTTGCCATCTACCGCCGGGAGGTCCGGTCTTTTGGAAGCAAGCAGATCGAGCTGGTCCGGAATTTCTCAGCCCAAGCTGTCATTGCAATCGAGAACGCAAGGCTGCTGAAGGAGTTGCGCCAGCGCACGAATGATCTCAGCGAAGCACTGCAGTTCCAGACAGGCAGTGCCGACATCCTCCGCGTTATCGCCTCGTCCCCGACCGATGTCGGGCCGGTTCTCAACGCGATCGTCGAAAGTGCCTGCGCGCTCTGTGGGGCCTATGACGCCGTCATCGTGCTCCAGGGAGCCGACGAACTACACCTTGGTGCCCATCATGGCCCGATTGCCATGAATCAGAAGCGCTGGTCCAATGACCGGGCCTCGATCTCGGGCCGCGCCGTGGCCGACCGGCACCCGGTCCATGTGCACGACGTGCTTTCCGAAGGCACGGACTTCGCGATAGCGCGCGAAATGTCACGTGTCGATGGCTGCCGCACACTCCTTGGCACGCCGCTGCTGCGTGATGGCGAAAGCATCGGCGCGATCGTGCTTCGTCGGTCGGAGGTCAATCCGTTCAGCGACAAGCAGATTGCCTTGCTCCAAACATTTGCCGATCAAGCGGTAATCGCCATAGGCAACGTCCGCCTCTTCGAGGAGGTGCAGGCGCGGACGCACGAGTTGACGGAATCGCTGGAGCAGCAGACCGCAACATCGGAAGTGCTGAGCGTTATCAGCCGATCGGCCGGCGATCTCGCACCGGTGTTCGACGCGATGCTGAGCAAGGCGATGCAGCTCTGCGGCGCTAGTTTTGGCGTGCTCAACACCTACGATGGCAGGCAATTCTACACGGCGGCCACTTATGGTCTGCCCCCCGCATACGATGAGGCTCGACGTAAGCAGCCTCTCCAATATGGTCCTGCCACAGCGCCCGCGCGCCTCTTGAAGGGTGAAGCATTCGTTGAAATCACCGACCTGCTCGAGTCGGACGCCTATCGCAGCGGAGATTCCAACCGGCGGGCGCTGGTCGACCTCGGCGGTGCACGCTGCCTGCTCGCGGTGCCGTTACTCAACGACGAGCGAGTGGTAGGCAACGTCATGATCTTCCGGCAGGAAATTCGGCGCTTTTCCGAAAAGCAGATCGCGCTCCTGCAGCAATTTGCTGCCCAGGCGGTCATCGCCATCGAGAACACGCGGTTGCTCAGCGAACTGCGCAAGCGAACCGAGGATTTGAGCGAGTCGCTGCAACAGCAGACGGCGACCGCCGACGTGCTCAAGGTGATTAGTCGCTCGGCCTTCGACTTGCAGGCCGTGCTCAATACGTTGGTCGAATCGGCGGCGCGACTATGCGAAGCCGATATGGCGGCGATCACCCGCAAGACCGGCGATGCTTATTTCCGGGCGGGTTCCTACGGCTTTCCAGCCGAATTCGCCGAGTATGTAAGGGATCTCCCGGTCCGGCCCGACAAGCGCACCATCACGGGCCGGACTTTGCTCGGCGACAAGATAGTCCATGTTACCGATGTGCTTGAAGACACTGATTACTTTTTCGAAGGCCAGGAATTAAGCGGCAATCCGCGCAGCTTTCTTGGCGTGCCCTTGCTACGCGAACGCAATCCGGTCGGCGCCATTGTCCTTGCACGTCGCGAAGTCCGGCCATTCAGCGAAAAGCAAATCGAGCTCGTTACGAGCTTCGCCGATCAGGCCGTCATCGCGATCGAGAATGTGCGCCTCTTTGATGAAGTACAGTCCCGCACGCGGGAACTTGCAGCCTCACTCGACGACCTCCGTACAGCGCAGGACCGGCTGATCCAGACCGAAAAGCTTGCCTCACTCGGACAGCTCACCGCCGGCATTGCGCATGAGATCAAGAACCCGCTCAACTTCGTCAACAACTTCGCCCTGCTGTCGTCGGAACTGACGGACGAGCTCAACAATATTCTGAACTCCGCCAGTCTCACCAGTAATATCCGCGACGAAGTCGACGAATTGACAGGCCTTTTGAAGGACAATCTGCAGAAGGTCATCCAGCACGGCAAGCGCGCCGATTCCATCGTCAAGAACATGCTGCTGCATTCGCGCGAAGGCAGCGGCGAGCACCGGCTGACTGACGTGAACAACCTAGTCGAAGAGAGCCTCAATTTAGCCTACCACGGCGCGCGCGCCGAAAAGCCGCAGTTCAACGTCGCGCTGCAGCGCGACTTTGATTCGGAAGCCGGTATGGTCGAGGTATTCCCGCAGGAAATCACCCGCGTGCTGCTCAACTTGCTTTCCAACGGCTTCTACGCAGTGGGCCAGCGCAAAGTCGACAACGGCAGCGGCGAATTCGAGCCGATGATCACCGCCAGCACGCGCGGGGCCAGCGATCATGTCGAGATCCGGATCCGCGACAACGGCACCGGTATCCCGCCCGAGGTGAAGGAGAAGATGTTCAACCCATTTTTCACCACTAAGCCAGCGGGGGAAGGCACAGGGCTTGGCCTGTCCATAAGCCACGACATCGTCGTGAAGCAACACGGCGGGACGATCGAGGTCGTGAGCGAACCCGGTGCGTTCACCGAGTTCATTCTCACACTTCAACGAAAGGGTCAGCGCAAAGGCACCCCTGGGGAGACCAAGTGAGCATCTACATCATGGTAGTTGATGATGAGCTGGATGTCGAAAGCATGTTTCGTCATCATTTTCGGCGTGACTTGCGATCGGGGCGCTTCGTGATGCAGTTTGCTTTGTCCGCGCTGGAGCAGATGAGAGCGATCCCAGACCCATCACTGATTCTGACCCTGTCAGACATCAACATGCCAGGCATGACAGGGCTGAGATGCTTCCGAAAGTGAGGGCACAAGACTGCCGCAGTGCAACATGCCCGCTTCCCAATCCATCCGGTCCTATTTGACTTGCAGGTGGCGGCTGTCCGCATCTCCTGCGCATCCCAATGTCTGATATATTGATATGTGCCGGGTTCATCCAAGAAGGCCCGCAGGAAAGAATTGATCCCCGGAGAAGCACTGCCGTCGAACTGACCGCGGGCCGCGGCTTTATTCAATGCGCAATCATCCACAGGGGAGAACGCCATGAAACGTCGTCAATTTCTAAGTACGGCAGGCGCTGGTCTCGCCGCGTCCGCCGCCGTTGTTGCGCCAGCCATCGCTCAGTCGATGCCTGAACTGAAGTGGCGCTGCACCACGAGTTGGCCGAAGTCACTGGACGTGCCTTTCAGTGCATCAGAGACGATCGCAAAATATGTTGCAGAAGCTACCGACAACAAGTTTCAGATTCAGCCCTTCGCAGGCGGCGAGATCGTGCCTGCCTTGCAGGCGGTCGATGCGGTAAGCAACTCAACGGTCGAAATGTGCCACACCGCCGCCTATTATTTCATCGGCAAGGATCCGACCTTCGCACTCTATTGCTCGGTACCGTTCGGCCTGAACTCGCGCCAGCAGAACGCATGGTTTCAAGATCACGGCGGTCAGGACATGCTCAACGAGTTCGGCAAGAAGTACAACATATACGGCATTGCGGGCGGCAATACCGGCACTCAGATGGGCGGCTGGTTCCGCAAGGAGATCAATAACGTCGAAGATCTCAGCGGATTGAAGATGCGGATCGGCGGTTGGGCGGGCAAGACCCTTTCAAAGCTCGGCGTGGTCCCGCAGCAGATCGCAGGCGGCGACATCTATCCCGCGTTGGAAAAAGGCACGATCGACGCAACTGAATGGGTCGGTCCCTATGACGACGAGAAGCTCGGCTTCTACAAGGTCGCGAGGTACTACTATTATCCGGGCTGGTGGGAAGGCGGCACGGCGCTGCATTTCTTCATCAACCTGGACAAGTGGAACGCCCTGCCAAAGGCTTACAAGTCGCTCCTCACTCTGGCCTGCGGCTATGCCAACATGGATGTTCAGGCGCGCTACGATGCGCGCAATCCGGCGGCCATCAAACGGCTGGTCGCCAACGGGACCCTTCTGCGTCCGTTCAGCCAGGCGGTGATGGAGGCGTGCCTAAAGGCTTCGAACGAGGTCAATGCGGAAACCTCCGCATCCAACCCTGATTTCAAGAAGATCTACGATTCGCAAATGGATTTTCGAAACGACGAGAATCTCTGGTGGCAGATCGCGGAGTATTCATATGAAACATTCATGATCCGCACGCGTTCGAAGGGCTGAACGAGCCGCGCGTTTGAAATCTGACTTACCGGAATATCCGGATTTGGCCCTAGGCTGACATCCAACTGTCCGCATTCAGCGTCGTCTTCTGCATCGAAAGCGGACATTGCTTGGGACGCGCCTAGTCGTCTGGCGCGTCCCCTAGCCGCAACGCACTGCGTTCCAACGCCTCGCCTTTCATGAGCCACCAGCTCGGCAGTTTCCTAGTGCCTATGGGAGGGTCGTGATCGACAGCTTGTGACCCAACTGGGACATGTGCGCCGTAGGATTGTTGCGATGCAGAGCGCGTGGGTATAAAAAGGACTACGGTGGCAAGATCGTCCGCAACGCCAACCGCACTGCGCTCCTCCAAAGCATCCGGTACCTGATCCCATGACCAAAGCGCGCGCCGTGCCGATGCCGAGCAACAGTGTGCTTACGCCGCTTTACGCGGGCGCGGATCTCTTGGATGCCTTTGCAATTCGACTGCCGGCGGGCGCCAGTGATGATGTAGAGGTGCTGGCTCGCGCCGCGCTCGAGCGACAGGCGTGGTGGATTCGTGCCCTCACACGTGTCCGCGATATCGTGATGGCGACGGTCGGCGTCAAATCGTCGCGCGCCGTCGGTCTTGCCGCAGCGGCGCGCGGGCCGGTTATCGGCTTCTTCCCGGTGCTGTCAAAGAGCGCGACGGAGCTGGTCGTGGGCGCGGATGACCGGCATCTCGACTTCCGCGTCACCATTCAACTTCGCCCCGATGCAGCAAATGGGCGCGAGCTGGTCGCGGGCACTGTGGTGCATTGCCATAACCGATTGGGGCGTATCTATCTTACGACGATAGTACCGTTTCATCGCGTGATTGTGCCGGCCAGTTTAGAACAGGCGGCAAGAGCGATGAAGAGTTAAGCATGCTTTAGCGGTTGCGACCTGTTGCGGTCGACGAACGAGTCTGTTTCTGGCGCCCTGGCGGATCTTGACGTCGATGTCCGCGGATGCGGTCGCTTAGTCGTCGTTTGTCCGAGAAGGTTCATGCGGTTCTCGAAAATTTTGCCGCTCCTCAGCGCTCGTTTGCAGTCATAGGATTGGTCTCGCAGGGCGACGTGTCTCCGGCTCCAATCGATTCATTCTGAATTCCTGCGTTGCCGCGCGAGGCGGAGCTGCTCGTCAAAGCCGCGAACAAAAAAGCACAGGGGGGACCTCATGACCGCGTTGTCACGCCGCGATTTCCTGGCACTTTCGACATCCGCCGCAGCCGTCGGCCTCGCCGCACCAGTGCGGGCCGCGATGGGGCCGAACGACAAGTACGATCTGGTGATCCGCGGCGGCGAGGTGCTCGATCCCAGCCAGTCGCTGCGCGCCAGACGCGATATCGGCATCCGCTGGGGCATGATCGAGACGGTCCAGGAGACGATCCCCGTCGAGCGCGCGCTGAAGAGCATCGACGCGTCAGGCAAGCTCGTGATGCCCGGTCTGATCGATCTGCATTGTCACGTCTACCCTTACGGCTCGGCCATCGGTATTCCCGCCGACGAGCTGGTGCAATTCCAGGCCACGACGACCGTCGTCTCGGCAGGCGATGCCGGGGTCAACAATCTGGCGGCGCTGCGCCGGTTCATCGTGGCCCAAACGCGGGCGCGGATGTACGCCTTCGTCCATATCGCCAATAACGGCCTGTCGGCGTTCCCGGCCGCCGAGCTGTACAATATCGACGTCGCACAGACCGAAGCCTGCGCGATGGCGCTCGCCGAGAACCGCGACTTCCTGCTCGGCGTCAAAGTGCGGATGTCGGAGAACGTGATTTACAAGCACGGGCTCGAGCCGCTGAAGCGGGGCATCCAGGCTTGCGAGATGTGCGGCTGGCCGGCCAAGATGATGGTGCATATCGGCGGCGTCGAGACCAAGGAGCTGATGTCGCAGATCCTCGACCTGCTCCGCCCGGGCGACGTGCTGACGCACGCCTATTCAGGCGCTCCGAACATGTCCAACGTCTTCACCAACATCGTTCAAGACGGCAAGCTGCTGCCTGCGGCTCTCGCCGCCAAGCAGCGTGGGGTCATCTTCGACGTCGGTCATGGCGGCGGCAGCTTCGATTTCACCGTGGCGGAAGTCGCGATCCCCGGCGGATGCACGCCGGACACGATCTCCTCCGACATTCATGTCTTCTCCGGCAATTCGCCAGGCATTCCGTTCCTGCCCAACGTGATGAGCAAGTTCATGATCCTCGGCTTCACGCTGGAGCAGGTGGTTGCGATGGCCACCACTGCCCCGGCGAAGATCATCGACCGCGCGCCGAAGATCGGCACGCTGCAAGTCGGTGCGCCCGGCGACGTCGCCATCATGGAGCTGGTGGAAGGGCCGGTGAGCTTCGTCGACACCCGCAACAACAAGAGGGACGGCAAGGCCTATCTCAAGCCGATTCAGACCGTCATCAACGGGGTGCCCTTCGGCCGGCCCTATCAGGCGCCGTTCGCAGTCAGATAGCGAGCCGGCCGACGCTGAACGTGTGCGACGCGCGTGATCGAGGTCCATCAAAGTTGCGGGACTACGTCCGCGACAATCTTGTTGCATTCAACGAAAGGTGGTATCGTCGGGTTGGGTTGCATAGGGAGACGTAGCCATGAGCTTCTCGCCGCGTGTGTCGGCCCCGCTGTCTTGCATTGCCTTGATGATCCTCGGATCAGGCAGTCCGGCCCTGTCGCAGCCAACAACGACGCTTCCCGACGTCACCGTCGAGGCTCCAACGCTCAGGTCAAAGGCGAAGCAGCACGTAGTTGCGCGACACACTGTCAGCAGCCCCACGACGACGACCGTTGGAACGATCTTGGCGGCGCCGATCTCGGATTCGGCAAAGCTCGCAAGGTACGCGAGCATCACGGGCAGCTGCGTCGGAGGTTGCTCCACGAGCTTCAAATCCGGAACCGCTCCCTGGCACGGCTGCTCGATATCTTCCTATCCGGCTCTGTCGCCGACGTGCAGAAACGTCGGTAATTTCAAGACCTACGAAGAGTGCCGGGCGACGTCGATGCTGATGGGGTGGAGACCTAACGACATTCCATGGTACTGTAGCAGCCTGGCTCTGAAGTAGCCGGACACGTGCAGCTAAGACGCCGCGATGCGAAGCATCGTCCGGTGCGATGCGCTGCAGAGCCGGGGCCCATGCCTCAGCAGTGCGCCGTGTTGCTTTCTGGGTCACGGCTCTCAGGAGCAGCGCCATAGCGTGTCGAAGACGCGCGTGAACGTGCTGATGGCGCTGCACCGTGTTCGGGATACGAGAGAGCTCGCGCTCAACCGCAGCACAAGATCTTTGGAGAGAAAGAACTAGCGCGCGCGTCCTGACCGCTTAAGATCGGCGACCTTGAACCTGTTGCCGGCGGCGAGGCTGCTGCAGAACCAATGGGCTCTGTTTCGAAACTCGCCGAGGAACACCTTGGTCTCGACGCAAGCCTCGTAGGATTTATGGGTGATGGTGTCTCGGCACGTTGGCGAGAAAGGCCCATAGTTCAGACCGCCGCCCGACTCGCTGCATCCAATCCACGGCTCATTGCCCTGTCGGAAGCTTGTTGCACAGCCACCGTTGCAGCTGCTTGCGACTTTCTCCAAGCCGGCAATCCGCGCCATTGGCGAGCCCGGTGCATACGAAGTTGTGCGCGCGATTGACGTTCGAGCTGTTGACGCAGTCCGACGCGGCGCCGTTGTGTTTGCTCCCCGCTCCGACACATGCGGCTTTGCCACCTGTTTCGGCGCGTCGACCGTGATGGGAGGAAGCGAGGTGGCGGAGCCGGTTGGGATTTGCGATGCTGCCGGGGCGCACAGCAAGACGGTTGACAGGGCTGCGATGGTTGAAGGCACGATAAGGCTCGATGACAATCTCATGACCATGTCCTTCCAATGCCGGCACGGAAATGCCGTGCCGGTAATTGCACGGTAACATACATTTGAGGTTGATCAATCGAAGGTTGAGGAGCCGTGTGACCAATCGTTGACTATGGTGGTCAGGCGAGGTGGAGCACGTCAATTCGTTCTCGTGCCCGGACGCGGCGCTCCTGGCGATGCGAAGCATCGTCCGGTGCGGTGGCAGAGCCGGGCCCATGTCTCCGCAGCGGGCTGTGTTGCTTTCTGGGTCCCGGAGGCAGCGCAGCAACGTTGCACTCTGCAGCGCGTCCGGGAGACGCGGCTCAAAAACGAAAACGGGGCCCGAAGGGGCCCCGTGAAACTCAGCAGTGCTGATCCGCGATCTTACTTGATCTTGGCTTCGCGGAATTCGACGTGCTTGCGCGCGACCGGATCGTACTTCTTCTTGACCAGCTTGTCGGTCATGGTGCGCGAATTCTTCTTGGCGACGTAGTAGAAGCCGGTGTCGGCCGAGGACACGAGCTTGACCTTGATGGTGACCGCTTTGGCCATGTTCTGAACCTCAGAATATCAGGGGAATCTGGAGCCGGCCAAACGGCCCGCGTTGGCCGGCAACCTAGCCAGAAACCGCCTGATGTCAAGGTTTTACACTCTGAAAACCACCCAAATCGGCCCGATCAGGCCTCGAAGAACCGGTTTTTCGGCCGAGGCAGGCCCAGATTCTCCCGCAAAGTGGCCCCTTCGTACTCTTTCCGGAAAATCCCGCGCCGCTGCAGCTCCGGGACGACCTTGTCGACGAAATCGTCGAGGCCGGCGGGCAGGAACGGGAACATGATGTTGAAGCCGTCCGAGCCGCGCCCGACCAGCCATTCCTCCATCTGGTCGGCGATGGTCTTGGCCGTGCCGACGAAGGACAGCCCGCCATAGCCGCCGACGCGCTGGGCGAGCTGGCGCACGGTGAGCTTGTCGCGCTTGGCGAGGTCGACCATGCGCTGGCGGCCGCTCTTGCTGGCGTTGGTCTCGGGAATCTCGGGCAGGGGCCCATCAGGATCGAAGCCCGAGGCATCGGTGCCGAGAATGACGGAGAGCGAGGCGATGGCGCTGTCGTAATGCACGCGGCTGTCGAGCAAAGCGCGCTTCTCCTTGGCCTCATCGACGCTGTCGCCGACCACGACGAAAGCGCCGGGCAGGATCTTGAGGTGCTCGGGATCGCGGCCGACCTTCTCCATGCGGCCCTTGATGTCGGCATAGAGCTTCTGCCCGTCGGCGAGGCTGCCGCCGCCGGTGAACACGGCTTCCGCGGTCTCGGCCGCGAGCTGCTTGCCATCTTCCGATGCGCCGGCCTGCACGATCACGGGCCAGCCCTGCACGGGCCTTGCGATGTTGAGGGGGCCGCGTACCTTCAGATATTTGCCGTTGTGGTCGAGCGTGTGCATCTTCGCGGGATCGAAGAACAACCCGCTCTCGACATCGCGCACGAAGGCGTCGTCGGCGAAGGAATCCCACAAGCCGGTGACCACGTCGTAGAACTCGCGGGCGCGCTTGTAGCGCTCGGCATGCTCCATGTGGTCGTCGAGGCCGAAATTCAGCGCCGCGTCCGGGTTCGAGGTGGTGACGATGTTCCAGCCGGCACGGCCGCCGCTGAGATGGTCGAGCGAGGCGAAGCGCCGCGCGACGTGATAGGGCTCGTCGAACGTGGTCGAGCCGGTCGCGATCAGGCCGATGCGCTCGGTGACCGCCGAGAGCGCCGACAGCAGCGTGAACGGCTCGAACGACGTCACGGTGTGGCTGCGCTTGAGGGCGTTGACCGGCATGTTCAGCACGGCGAGGTGATCGGCCATGAAGAAGGCATCGAACTTGCCGGCCTCGAGCTTCCGGATCAGCTGCTTGATGTGACCGAAGTTGAAATTGGCATCGGGCCAGGCCCCGGGATAGCGCCAGGCGCCGGTGTGGATGCTGATCGGGCGCATGAACGCGCCAAGCTTGAGTTGCCGTTGTGCCATCGCGCGCGAAGTCCGTTCTGGGTGTCGTTGGGGGAAGACATAGGCATGCCGGGGAACTCCGCCATTGGGGGAGGCAGGAAGAATTTTTTGTTTTTCGCGACACGCTCAGCACAATCGCGTCATTGCGGGGTCGCCACTTGGCGCGCGCCCCGGAATGACAGCGGAGGGCGGGTCGTTCCGAATCGAACCGATCCGCCGTTCGGCCCGACCAAGCCTCAACCTTCGCTTCCGAGGAGACGCTTCAGTGGCCGGCGCAATGACAGTAGACGGCACAATCCGCATCGACCGTCCCATGCCCTGGGTCGGCCGGCTGCTGTCGCTGCCGCTGCTGGCGGCAAGTAGTTATCTGCTGTGGAACGTTGCGCTCGGCCTGCGCCAGGATTTTTTCGGCTTCGGAAGGCTCGCCGATGATCTCGTGCCGGTGCTGGTGTTCGCCGGGCTCGGGCTCCTCGTCGGGATCCCCGGACTCATCCTGCTCACGTTCCGCTATTTCGTCGTGCTCAACGAGACGCTGCGCCAGATCGTCAT
The DNA here is from genome assembly GCF_006658635.1 of Bradyrhizobium sp. UNPA324. Lineage (NCBI taxonomy): Bacteria > Pseudomonadati > Pseudomonadota > Alphaproteobacteria > Hyphomicrobiales > Nitrobacteraceae > Bradyrhizobium > Bradyrhizobium sp. UNPA324. Next base: position 6,325,568 of record NZ_LFJD01000004.1, on the reverse strand, counting down.
CACCAGGCAGTTCGGTCCGCTGAATATCCGCTCCTCGCGCGATCTCGCCGACTACCATTTCGTCAGCATCAACGACGACTACGATCCGCAAGCGACGACCTACGACGTCAATCTCTGTGGCAACAAGGGCACCGAGCCGATCACGCTTCAGAGCTTCACCAGGCGGGACGAGGCGGACAAGCTCGCGAGCGAGATCGGCCGCCTCCTGAAACTGCCGGCGCGCGACTATGTCGGCACCGAGCCGGACGCGGACTGATCCGCACGATCAGCCCAAAAAATCCTTCTGCATCTTGCCGCCGTAGAAATGGAAGAACGGCACCGGCGCGTCGTGGCGGAGTGGGCCGGTGGCAAGGCGGCTGTCGAGCTCGTTGAGCACGTTGCGCGTCATCGGATGCAGATCGGCGAGCGGCTTCGAGCCGAGCTCCACCCAGACCAATTCGACCAGTTCGGCATCGGCATGGATCACGCCGTCGATGCGGTGAGTGATCGCGGAGGCATCCGCAGTGAAGAAGCGCGTGTCGAACCGCTTGACGCGGCCGGGCGGGGTGATCGCGCGCGCGATTAGGAACAGGCTGGACGGATCGGGCAGGAGACCTGCATCCGCGAACGGCTTCCACGGACCATCGAGCTTCGTCAGCTTGGCCTCGGTCTTGCGGCCGAGGCAGAGACCGGTCTCTTCGCAGGCCTCGCGGATCGCGGCAATGGCGAGCGATTTCGCGCGTGAGGCGGGGGTCTTCGGGCTACCCTTGGCAAGATTGGCTTCCAGTTCGGCCGTGATGGGCGCAGCACACGGCACGCGGTAGTCGGCTTTGTCGACGCGCCCGCCCGGGAAGACGAACTTGCCGGGCATGAACACCACCTTGTCGTGGCGCTTGCCGACCAGAACTTTCGGAATGGCGCCGCTGCGATCGACGAGGATCAGCGTCGCCGCATCCTTCGGACGGAAATAGGGATGATGATCGGCTTCCTTTTCTTCGTGGACCTTTGTCTTCTCCGCAACCGGCGCAATATCCGTCATGTCCTCACCCAGGTCGTTCTTGCTTATTTGCTTACACCGGCGGAATACCATCGGGAGGGGTCTCGTCAAACCCGTGCATGCGCAGAGCCCATTGCAAGCCGACCACAGCTCCCTTCACCGGCTGCAGCAGGGCGAGCGAGGCGACGAAGGTGAAGGGCAGATAGGCGGCGAAGCTGATCCAGACCGGCGTGGTGTAATTGGTCTCGATCCACAAAACACCCGGCACGACGATGTGGCCGACGATGACGATGACGAGATAGGCGGGCAGATCGTCGGCGCGGTGCGGGGTGAAATCGAGGTCGCATTTGGCGCAATTGTCGGCCGTCTTCAGGAAAGCGCGGAACAGCTTTCCCTCGCCGCAGCGCGGGCAGCGGCCGCGAAAGCCGCGCCTCATCGCCGTCCACAGATCGCGCTTCTCGACGAGCCCCGTCTCGCGCGTCCAGATCTTTGGGGCCGTGCTCATCGTCACCATGCCTTGCCTTTCTTGCCTTTGCCCTTGTTCTTTCCTTTGCCCTTCCCAGCCTTGCCGGATTTTGGCTTGGCCGGCTTGCGTTTTTTGTCCGGGCTGCGCCCAGGATGTGCCTTGAACGAGGGACGGCGTTGTGGTCCAGGTCGCCTGCGGTCGCGCGGCGCGGTCTCGCTTGAGGATGACAGCAGCTCGAAGCGCAGTGCGCCGGCGATGGGGGCCGCTTCAATCAGGCGGACATCGACGACATCACCGAGCTGATACATGGTGCCGCTGCGCGTGCCGATCAGCGCATGGCGGCTCTCGTCATAGTTGAAATATTCCGTGCCGAGGGATCGGATCGGGATCAATCCGTCGGCGCCGGTCTCGCTCAGCTTGACGAACAGGCCGGCGCGGGTGACCCCGGAGACGCGGCCCTGGAAGCTGGCGCCGATGCGGTCGGCGAGGTGATGGGCGATCAGGCGATCGACGGTCTCGCGCTCCGCCTTCATGGCGCGCCGCTCGGTCAGCGAAATATGAGCTGCGACCTCGCTTAAGGTTTCCGGCGTCTCGCTGTCGGGCAGGGCGCCTTCGCCCAAGCCCAGTGCGCGGACCAGGGCGCGGTGCACGACGAGGTCGGCATAGCGGCGGATCGGCGAAGTGAAATGCGCGTAGCGCCGCAAATTCAAGCCGAAGTGCCCGTAATTCTCCGAGGAGTATTCCGCCTGCGCCTGGGCGCGCAGCACCACCTCGCTCACCAGCGGGTAATAGTCGTGACCTTCGAGCTGGGCCAGCACGCGGTTGAACAGCGTCGGTCGCAGCGCACCTGATTTGGCGAAGGGGACGTCGAGCGTCTCCAGGAACTCAGAGAGCGCGTGGACCTTTTCCAGCGTCGGCTCGTCATGCACGCGGTAGATCAGCGGCAGTGATTTCTTCTCCAGCGTCTCCGCAGCGGCGACGTTGGCGAGGATCATGAACTCCTCGATCAGCTTGTGCGCATCGAGACGCTCCGGCACCACGACGCGGTCGACCGTGCCGTCGCTCTTCAGCAGGATCTTGCGCTCGGGCAGATCGAGATTGAGCGGATCGCGCTCGTCGCGCGCGCGCTTGGCGCAGGCATAGGCGGCATAGAGCGGCCGCAATATCGGATCGAGCAGGGGGCCCGTGACATCGTCCGGCCGACCGTCGATCGCAGCCTGTGCCTGCGCGTAAGCGAGCTTTGCCGCCGAGCGCATCAGGATGCGGTGGAACGTATGCGAGCGCTTGCGGCCATCGGGGCCGAGCACCATGCGCACCGCGAGCGCGCCGCGCGGCTCGCCCGGCACTAGCGAGCAGAGATTGTTCGAGATCCGCTCGGGCAGCATCGGAACGACGCGGTCGGGGAAATAGACCGAGTTGCCGCGATCGAGCGCGTCGCGGTCGAGCGCCGAGCCCGGCCGCACGTAGAAGCTGACATCGGCAATGGCGACATTGACGATGAAGCCGCCTTTGTTGTTGGGATCGTCGTCGGCCTGCGCATGCACCGCGTCGTCATGATCCTTCGCATCCGGGGGATCGATGGTGACGAGCGGCACGTCGCGCCAGTCCTCGCGTCCCCTAAGGTTGGCGGGCTCTGCGGCTTCCGCCTCGCGCTCCGCAGTGGAGGAGAATTGCAGCGGAATGTCATGGGCGTAGATCGCGATCAGACTGATCGCCTTCTCCGACTTGACCGAGCCGAGCTTCTCCTTGACCCGGCCTGACGCCAGGCCAAAGCTGCGGGTGCGCACGATGTCGACGCTGACGAGGTCGCCATCCTGTGCGCCGTGCGTATCGGCTGGAGCGATGTTCAGCTCCCGGTCGGCGGACTTCTTGTCGACGGGCACGAGGCGTCCGCCGCCATCGGGAAGGCTGCGGAAGACGCCGAGGATACGGGTCTTGGTCTTGTCGAAGACCTTGATGATGTGGCCGAGATAGGCCGGGCCTTCGGTCTCGTCCGAGCGCTCGACGCGCAACAGCACGCGATCGCGAACGCCGGCGACGGTGCCGGGCTTTGGCCGGCGCGGCATCTGGATACGGATTTTAGGAGGCTCGCCGCTCTCGACCTCATCCCATTCGGTCGGGGAGGCGATCAGCTCACCGTCGGAGTCGCGCCCCGTAATGTCGGCGACCAGCGTCGGCGGCAGGCTGTCCGGTTCGGACACCGTATGGCGCTTCTTCTTGATGGTGCCGTCGTCGGCAAGCTCGCGCAGCATGCGCTTGAGCTCGACGCGATCGGCGTTCTTCAGGCCGAACTCGCGTGCAATTTCGCGGGTTCCGGCCTTTCCTTGATTTGCCTTGATGAAGGCGACGATGGCTTGCCTGTCGGGAAAGCCATGGTCATTCTTGCGTTTCACTTAACCTCTAATTCTTGATCTCAAGTCTTGCCGGCACTCTTCTTGGCCGGAGCCTTGGTGGCGGCGGCCTTGGTCGGCGACGTTTTTGCAGTCGACGACACGGCAGCGCGCGCCTTGCTGGTGGATTCGGTTTTCGATTTGGCCGCCTTCTTCGCGGCCGGTTTCTTCTTCGGCGCGGTGTCCTCGCCGTCCGCGGCCTTCGCTGCAGTTTTCTTGGCTTTGGCGGGCTTTGCCGCCTTCTTCGCTTTGGCTTTGCCGCCGCCCTTGGCCGCGCGCTCGTCGATCAGCGCGATCGCCTGCGGCAGCGTGACGGTGTCCTTTTCGAACTCGGCAGGGATCGTCGCGTTGACGCCGCCGGCGGTGACATAGGCGCCGTAACGGCCGCTCTTCACGGTGACGGTGCCGAGGGTGGGATGATCGCCGAGCGCCTTGCCAGGATCGGCGCCGAAGCGCCGGCTCGGGCCCTTGGCGACCTTCTCCGCGATCAGCGTCACCGCGCGGTTGAGGCCGATGTCGAACACCTCGTCGCCGGCTTCCAGGCTGGCGTAGGTCTTCTCGTGCTTCACGAACGGTCCGAAGCGGCCGAGCCCGGCGGTGATGGGCTGGCCGGTCTCCGGATGCTTGCCGATCTCGCGCGGCAGCGACAGCAGCTTCAGCGCAAGCTCGAGATCGACATCGCTGGGCGAGGTGCCCTTCGGGATGCCGGCGCGCTTCGGCTTCTCGCCCTCCTCATAATCCTTCTGCTCGCCGAGCTGGATGTAGGGTCCGAACCGGCCGGCCTTCACCCAGACATCGCGCCCCGTCTCGGGATCCTGGCCGAGTGAACGGTCGGCGCTGGTCTCGCTGTCGGCTGCGAGCTGGCGGGTGTAGCGGCATTCCGGATAGTTCGAGCAGCCGACGAAGGCGCCGAACTTGCCGGCCTTGAGATTCAGCCGGCCGGTGCCGCAATTCGGGCACTGCCTGATGTCGCCGCCATCGGCGCGAGGCGGATAGATGTGCGGCCCGAGCATCTCGTCGAGCACGTCGAGCACCTGCGCGACGCGCAGATCCTTGATGTCGTCGACGGCGCCGATGAAGCCGGTCCAGAAATCCTTCAGCACCTGCTGCCAGGAGATTTCGTTGTTGGAGATGCGGTCGAGCTGCTCTTCGAGGCTGGCGGTGAAATCGTATTCGACGTAGCGGGCAAAGAAGCTTTCGAGGAAGGCGACGACGACGCGGCCCTTGTCCTCGCCGTGCAGGCGCTTCTTCTCCAGCTTGACGTAGCCGCGGTCCTTCAGAACCTGCAGGATCGAGGCATAGGTCGAGGGACGGCCGATGCCGAGCTCCTCCATGCGCTTGACCAGCGAGGCCTCGGAGAAACGCGGCGGCGGCTCGGTGAAGTGCTGGGTGACGGACAGGCTCTGCCGTTTCACCGCCTCGCCCTGGCTCATCGCGGGCAGGCGGCGCGAATCCTCGTCCTCCTCGTCGTCGCGGCCTTCCTGATAGAGCGCGAGGAAGCCGTCGAACTTGACGACCTGACCGGTGGCGCGCAGCTCCAGCGTGCGGGAGCCTGCCTTCGCCGTGATGTCGACGGTGGTGCGCTCGAGCTCGGCCGATTCCATCTGGCTCGCGATGGTGCGCTTCCAGATCAGCTCATAGAGTTTCGCCTGATCGGCATCGAGCCTGCGGCTCATGCTCGCGGGGCGGCGGGACATGTCGGTCGGGCGGATCGCCTCGTGGGCTTCCTGGGCGTTCTTGGCCTTGGCCTGGTACTGGCGGGGGGCGTCCGGGACATAGGCGTTGCCGTAATCCTCGCCGATCACCTTGCGGGCCTGGGTGATCGCCTCGGGTGCAATCTGCACGCCGTCGGTACGCATATAAGTAATGAGGCCGGTGGTCTCGCCGCCGATGTCGATGCCTTCATAGAGGCGCTGGGCGATGCGCATGGTGTGCGCCGGCGCAAAGCCGTATTTGCGGCTGGCTTCCTGCTGCAACGTCGAGGTGGTGAAGGGCGCCTGCGGATTGCGCCGGGCCGGTTTTGCGTCGACCGCGGTGACGGCGTAGCTGGCGGCTTCCAGCGCCTTCTTGAAGTCTTCGGCTTCCGCGCCGGTGCCGATGTCGAGGCGCTGGATCTTCTTGCCGTCGGCGCCGACGAGGCGGGCCTCGAAGGCATCGCCGCGCGGGGTGAGCAGGGTCGCGATCAGCGACCAATATTCACGCGCGACGAACTTCTCGATCTCGAGCTCGCGGTCGCAGACGAGGCGCAGCGCCACCGATTGCACGCGGCCGGCAGAGCGGGCGCCCGGCAGCTTGCGCCACAGCACGGGGGAAAGGGTGAAGCCGACGAGGTAGTCGAGGGCACGGCGCGCCATATAGGCGTCGACCAGCGCGCCGTCGATCTGGCGCGGATGCTTCATCGCGTCCGAGACAGCCTGCTTGGTGATGGCGTTGAACACCACCCGCTCGATCTTCTGATCCTTCAGGGCGCGCTTTTCCTTCAGGACCTCCAGCACGTGCCAGGAGATGGCCTCACCCTCGCGATCAGGGTCGGTGGCGAGAATCAGGCGGTCGGCGCCCTTCAGGGACCTGGCGATGTCGTTGAGCCGGCCGGCCGCCTTGGGGTCGACCTCCCAGATCATCTTGAAATCGGCGTCGGGATCGACGGAGCCGTTCTTCGCGGGCAGGTCGCGGACATGGCCGAATGAGGCCAGAACCTCATAGGACGAGCCCAAATATTTGTTGATCGTCTTGGCTTTCGCCGGCGACTCCACAATGACGATATTCATGTAGTTCCAGTAACTTACGGGAAAATTGGAGGCCGAGAACGAAAGGACTCGGGTCGGCCGTTTCGCCCCGAACATGGGTGGTGAGGCCTCCGCTGTCAAATCGAGGGGTTCTGAAAGCCCAAGGAATGGGAAAAGTTTCATATCGAGAAAGTTGCAAAATACCACCTTGGAGTTGCGGCCGATGTCGGCGTAATGTTTCCGTGGGCATGGATTCGGGTGGGGTCTGGTGACTAAGCCGGGGAAGAAACGGGCGCGCGCCGGATCAGGCGCGCCGGGAGGCTCGCGTCACGAGGAACCGGGGGAGGGCGGCGTAGACGAAGCCGTCGCCTTCATCGCCGAGCAGGTCGGCGCATTGCGCAAGCTCGCCGAGCGTCACAAGCTCGACGTGCTGCATTATCTGTTGGGCATGACCAAGCTGGAGGCCGACGAGCATTTGAGGCTGCGGAGCAAGCGCAAGCTGTCGTGAGGGGCGTTGTCGCTATCTAACCCCGTCATCCTGAGGCGCGTGGCGCGATGCAAGGCATCGCGCCAGGAGCCTCGAAGGATGCACGGTCCTCGCTGATGCAGCCGGGCCGTCGCCCTTCGAGGGCCGCTGAAGAAGCGGCCGCTCAGGGTGACGGTGAGAGAGTTGAGAGCGCTGCTCTATCCCCGTCATTGCGAGCGCAGCGATGCAATCCAGAGCTTTTCCGCGGCGGCAGTCTGGATTGCTTCGTCGCAAGGGCTCCCTCGCAATGACGGTGGTTAGCCGTTGCGCATTGTCAATTTGGCCAAGCGCTGGCCGAGATATTCGGCTGTGTCGATGTCGCTCTGCGGCAACGCGCCGTCCACCAAGTGGGTTGCCAGGCCGAGCTGGCTGCCCAGCCGATTACGGCCCCTCACATCCTCGCCTCCTGGAATGTCGAGTCCGCACCAGAGCATGCCGTGCTGAGCAGCCAGGATCGTAAAGTAGGTCAGCGTGTGAAGCTGATCGCCGCTTGCGCAGGCGCCGGTGGTGAATCCGGCTGCGATCTTGTTGGCCCAGCGCTGCCGGCTCCACCGCTCACTTGAAGCGTCCCCGAAGGCTTTGAATTGCGCCGCCGCTCCGCCCATGTAGGTCGGGCTGCCGAACGCGACCGCACTGGCGCGGTCGACCGTTTCCAATACGCTCTCGTTCTGGAAGCGGCCCGACATGATGTCGTTGCCAGTGATGCGACAACACGCGACGTCCACTATGCTATCCGCTCCGCGCGCCACCGCATGCGCCAGCTTTTCAGTGGTGCCTGAGATGGAGAAATAGACGATGGCGAGCAGGGCCATGGCGGAGCCATTTTCGGGGACTTAGCCATTTTTGACGGCGTCCATATTTTCCACAAGTCCTCCGTGCGGCATTGCGACGATCACGCCGAGCGCCGGCGCGGCGCCGGCCGCGGCTTCAGCATGGTCTCGGCAGGGCTGAGCAGCCGTCCATCTTCTGCACGCATTTCGAGCTTCTTCACTGGGCGGCCTTTCTCGCGATCGACCAGCACCGTCGCGATCTCCTCGGGATGGTCGTCGAACTCCTCGCTCCATTGCCGTAGCGCCACCAGGATCGGGAAGGTGCCGCGGCCTTTCGGCGTCAGCACATATTCCTGGTAGGCGCTGCCGTCGGAAGCAGGGGCGGTTGTCAGGATGCCGTGGTCCACGAGTGAACGCAGCCGCACCGACAAAATGTTCTTGGCCATGCCGAGCTTGTTCTGGAATTCGCCGAAGCGGCGGAGGCCAAACAGCGCCTCGCGGATGATCAGCAGCGACCACCAATCGCCGATCGCCTCCAATGAGCGCGCGATCGGGCAGGAATCGCCCTCGAAGCTCGTTCGTTTCACCATCGTTCCGGTCCTGTCGCGTTCGCACGATCCGATCGCCGATCACGCGCTTGTGTGGTTGCATTATAAAACCATCTGCCTTAGATGGCAATCTAGTTTTATGATGCAACCACTGGAGGCGAGCGTGAGACTGACGAACAAGACGGCCCTGATCACCGGCGGCAACAGCGGCATCGGCCTTGCGACCGCAAAACTGTTCGTGGCCGAAGGCGCCAAGGCGGTGATCACCGGTCGCAACAAGGAAACGCTGGCGGCGGCCGCCAAGGAGCTCGGGCCGAATGCGCTCGCACTGCCTGCCGATGCCACCGACATCGCCGCGACCGAAGCTGCGATCAAGCACGGCGCCGAAAAGTTCGGCAAGTTCGACATCGTGTTCGCCAATGCCGGCATCGCGGGCGGCACGCCACTGGGTTCGGCTACGCTTGACGTCTTCGAGAAGGTCATCAGCACCAACCTGACCGGCGTGTTCTTCACGGTGCAGTCGGCGCTGCCTTATCTCAACGACAACGCCTCGGTCATCCTCAACGGCTCGGTGATCTCGGTGCTCGGCATTCCCGGTTACTCGGCTTACGGCGCCGCGAAGGCCGGGGTGCGCGCAATGGCGCGGATCATGGCCTCGGAGCTCTCTCCGCGCGGCATCCGCGTCAATGTCGTGGCGCCGGGTGCGATCCGGACGCCGATCTGGGGGCCCGCGACCGCGACGCCGGAAGCCGAGAAGGCGTTCGAGAAGCGGATCGGAATGATGACGCCGCTCGGCCGCCTCGGTGAGACTGACCACGTTGCGAAGACGGTGCTATTCCTCGCCTCCGATGATTCCTCGCACGTGCAGGGCCAGGAGATCTTCGTCGACGGCGGCGCGGTGGCTTCCCCGAGCGGCGCGCCGATCTATCGCGGCTGAGCAAATCGGCCACAATCTGAATCGGCCGGTGCCGCGCCCGCGGTTGCGCCGGCCGAATCCTGCGTCTTTCGAGACGTGTTGGCCAAACCTTTGCGTGAAGCGTTGAACCTTGGCGCGGGCTGCGAAGACATTTTTACGGGCAGGGGTCAGAAGACTCATTTTCAAGGGAGTCCGTTATGCCGAAAGCAGCCCGCATTTTTTCGTCGATTTCAGCACCGCGTATTTTCACTGAAGAATCGGCCATCCCGGCCAAACGCTCGGACAAGTCGGAACTCGTCGCCGTCGCATTGTTTGCCGGCATCGGCCTGTTCGTCTCGCTCGTCGCCGTGATCCTGGGCATGCAGGGCGTCTGGTTCTAGCTCTGCAGCATGCGCTCGCACGCCTCAGCCGCCGCGCAATCCGGCGGCGGCTGAATTTGGTGCGACCTCAGGCGGCGCGCAGGCTTGCGGCGGCGTGGAGTGCGTCGGCCAACGCCTTCTCGCGATGCTCCGGCCCGACCTGGATGCCGTCGGCGGTGATGAATTCGGGATTGATCCCAATGAACCCGAACACGCTGCGCAAGTACGTTTCCAGGTGCTCCAGCGCCGCGGCGGGTGAGCCCGCGCCGTAATAGCCACCGCGCGAGATCGCGATGATCACACGTTTGCCGCCGGCGAGGCCCTGCGGTCCGTTAGGGCCGTAGCTGAACGTCTTGCCCCTCACGGCGATGCGGTCGATCCACGCCTTGAGCTGGCTGGGAATCGTAAAATTGTACATGGGGGCGCCGATCACGACGATGTCGGCAGAAAGAAACTCGTCGAGCGCGGCCGCGCTAGCGGCAAGGTCGGGTCCGAGTTCCGCCGGCACGGGCGCGCCTTGCGCGGCGGCGAGATGCGAGCCGGAGAGGTGGGCAAGCGGGGTCTGGGTCAGGTCGCGATAGGTCACTTCGAGCGAGGGCGTTGCCTGGCGCAGCCGATTGACGATGGCGGCGGAGACCTGCCGGGAGACGGAGTGGGGGCCGAGGACGCTGGAGTCGAGATGGAGAAGTTTCATTTGGGGTCACCCTGGTATAAGTTTGTAACCAGGACTACATGAGTGACTATCGAAACCCCCGCAAGAACGCACTTTTTTGGGCCATGGACACATCTTTGAAACCTGCGCACACCGCTTTGCCTGCCTTGCCGAGGCAGGAACCAGGGTCAACTGGGAGGCCCGATCCGAACCACGCGGACTGCCGCGGGGTCGCCTCCGTGCTGTCCCGTGTCGGCGACAAATGGAGCGTGTTGGTGATCATGATGCTCGGCGACGGGCCGAAGCGCTTCAACGAGCTGAAGCGCATGATCAACGGCATCTCACAGCGGATGCTGACCCTGACACTGCGTGGGCTGGAGCGTGACGGCCTGGTGACGCGCACGATCTTTCCGACCATTCCGCCGCGTGTGGACTATGAGCTGACCGATCTCGGCCGCGGGCTGTCGCAGCCGGTGAAGGCGCTTGGGGAGTGGGCGATGGACCATATGGCGCAGATCGAGGCTGCACGGACGAAGTTCGATGCGCGCATCGAGGGCTAAGGCGGAGACGTTCAGCTCCTGCATATGACATTTGGCGGCAGTTGAGCGCACGCCTCGCCCTTCGAGACGACCGCTGCGCGGTCTCCTCAGGGTGAGGCTGAATGGGCATCGTGGTGCCTTGACATGTCGCCACGCACTCCGCCCTCATCCTGAGGGCCCGCCAGGGGCGGGCGTCTCGAAGGATGCGCCGCAGAGAAACTAAAGCAGCGACACCAGCCCGCCGCCATGGCGTTCGAGCTTTCCGGCCAGCTCGAGCTCCAGCAGCACGGTGCGCACGATCGCGGGCGAGGCGCCGGACATCCGCACGAGATCGTCGATGGAGATGGGCGCGGGGCCGAGTAGGCCGGTGATCTGGTCGCGGTCGTGCCGTTGCGGATCGCTCTCGAACGGCTCGCTGTCGGGCTCGCTCGCAGGACTCATCAGCGGCCGCTCCATGATCGGCTGCACCGCGTTGATGATGTCGGCAGCTTCGGTGACCAGGGTCGCGCCCTGCTTGATCAGATCGTTGGCGCCGGCGGCGCGCGGATCGAGCGGCGAGCCGGGGACGGCGAACACCTCGCGGCCCTGTTCGGCCGCCATGCGCGCGGTGATCAGCGAGCCCGAGCGGTGCGCCGCCTCCACCACGACGACGCCGAGCGAAGCGCCCGAGATCAGCCGGTTGCGGCGAGGGAAGTCGCGGGCGCGCGGCTCATGGCCGAGCGGCATCTCGGAGATCGCAGCGCCTTCGTGATCGAGGATCGCCGTGAGCAGATCGCCATGCTCGGGCGGATAGATGCAGTCATGGCCGCCGGCGAGCACGGCGATCGTGCCGCTCTCGACGCTGGCGCGATGCGCGGCCTGATCGACGCCGCGCGCGAGCCCGGAGATGACGACGAAGCCGGCTTCGCCGAGCTCGCGCGCGAGCAGGCCTGCGAACTTCAGCCCGGCGCCGGAGGCATTGCGCGAGCCGACGATCGCGATCATCGACCGCATCAGGGTCTTGGTATCGCCGCGCACGGCGAGCAGCGGCGGCGCATCGTCGATCATCGCCAGCCGCGCCGGATAGCCGTCCTCGCCGGGTGCAAGCCAGGCGATGCCGAACTTGCGGCTCGCGGCGAGCTCGGCCTTGGCTTCATCGGCGCTATAGATGCGGCCCGATCGCTGTGCACCGCCGCGGCGCGCGAGATCAGGCAGCCGCTCCAGCGCGGCGCGCGCGGTGCCGAAATGATCGACCAGCGAGCGGAAGGTGCGCGGGCCCACATTGTCGGAACGGATCAGCCGCAGGCGGTCGATCCGTTCAGCCTCGGTCAGCTCCACGCTCGGATTGATGGCGTCCACGGCGTCTCCTTGTAGGCGCAGCATGGAACAACCTGAGGGCGTTGCGCAACAGCGACGTGCGCTTGCGCGGCCTCATCGCAATGCTAAAAGCGGTGCCAATAAGAAGGGTTTTGCCATGATCTCACTCGCCGACCTCCAGCGCCGCATCGAAGCCGGCGAGTTGTCGCCCGATGCCGCCATCGCCCAGTCGCATGCGGCAATCGAGGCAAAGGAGAAGGACGTCCGCGCCTTCGTCCGTCACGATAAGGCCGCGAAGGCACAAGGCGCCGGCCCGCTGCGCGGCATCGCGGTCGGCATCAAGGACATCATCGACACCGCCAACATGCCGACCGAGATGGGCTCGGAGATCTATCGCGGCTGGCAGCCGCGCGCCGATGCGCCTGTGGTGATGATGCTGAAGCGGGCGGGGGCCACCATCATCGGCAAGACCACGACCACGGCGTTCGCCTCGCGCGATCCGACACCGACGCTCAATCCGCACAATCTCGGTCATTCGCCGGGCGGCTCGTCCGCAGGGTCGGCAGCAGCGGTCGGCGCCGGCATGATCCCGCTGGCGCTGGGCACGCAGACCGGCGGCTCGGTGATCCGGCCCGCGGCCTATTGCGGGACAGCCGCGATCAAGCCGTCGTTCCGGATGCTGCCGACGGTCGGAGTGAAGTGCTATTCGTGGGCGCTGGACACGGTCGGACTGTTTGGCGCGCGCGCGGAGGATCTTGCGCGCGGACTTTTGGCGATGACGGGCCGCACGGAATTCTCCGGTATCGCTCCGGCGAAGGCGCCGCGCATCGGCGTGGTCAGGCAGGAGTTCGCAGGCAGCGTGGAGCCGGCGGCCGAGGAAGGCCTGCAGGCCGCGATCAAGGCGGCGGAGCGCGCCGGTGCCAGCGTGCAGGCCATCGATTTGCCCGAGGCGGTGCAGGAGGCCTGGCGCATCCACCCCATCGTCCAGGATTTCGAGGCGCATCGCGCGCTGGCCTGGGAGTTTTCGGAGCGTCACGACGAGATCGCGCCGATGCTGCGGGCAAGCCTCGATGCGACGGCCCACCTGACGCCGAAAGAATATGACGAAGCGCGCCGGATCAGCCGGCGCGGCCGCCGCGAGCTCGGCGAATTGTTCGAGGGCGTCGACGTGCTCTTGACCTATTCGGCGCCGGGCACCGCGCCGGCCAAGGAGCTCGCGACGACCGGCGATCCCCGCTACAACCGGCTCTGGACCTTGATGGGCAATCCTTGCGTCAACGTGCCGGTGCTGAAGGTGGGTGGCCTGCCGATCGGCGTGCAGGTGATCGCACGCTTCGGCAACGATGCGCGCGCGCTCGCAACGGCGTGGTTCCTGGAGCAGGCGCTGGCGAAGTCAGGTTAGCGCCGGTTCGGAAGCCGCGAGAACCTGTGCGGACGCGGAAGGCGCGCCGGCCTTTGCGTCTTGCCCAAGCCAGCGCTCGGCGGCGGCGCGACCGCTCCGGTGCAGCAGCCGGATGAAGCCGCGGCCGAGATCGGTCGATGAGCGCTGCGCCAAGCCGTCAACGGAATCTTCGGCCGCGATCCTGGTGAGCCGCAGCGAAGATGCTGCGTGCAGCTGCGCCCATGCGATCGCAGCGATCTCGGCATTGAGCGCGGCGTTAGCCGCGATCTGGTCGAGACGGCGGTCGATCGCGGCGAGCGTGATCGGCACATAGCCGTCGCGCGCCGGCGTGACCTGCACGAGCAGGACATCGGGGGTTGTCGTCTCCTGCACCAGCCGCAGCAGCGGCGGGTTGCCGCCGAAGCCGCCGTCCCAATAGGCCTCGCCGTCGATCTCGACGGCGCAGTGAACCAGGGGTGGGCAGGTCGAGGCCAGCGCGACGTCGGCGGTGACCGCGTCGTTGCGGAAGATCTGCTGCTGCCCGTCGCGGATCCGCGTCGCCGCGATCAGCAGCTTCGGGCACTGCGCGCCGCGCAACGCGGAAAAATCGATGTCGCGCAGCAGCGCCTGCCGCAGCGGATCGAGATCGAACGGATCGAACTGGCCGGAGCGCAGCGTCGGACCGAATGCGACCGAGCTACCCGCCGGCGAGAATCCGCCGACCAGCATCAGCGAGCGGAACGAGCCCTCGTGCATCAGGCGGAGCCAGAACCGGCTCAGCCGGCTGCGTGCGGCTTCGCGGCCGCCCTCCGCGAGGCCGGAGGCGAGCAGAAGCGCATTGACGGCGCCGGCACTGGCGCCGCTGATGGTGTCGATCTCGATCGGCTCTTCCAAGAGCCGTTCCAGCACGCCCCATGTGAAGGCGGCAAAGGTGCCGCCGCCCTGCAGCGCCAGCGACAATTGTCGCGGCGGCCATGGCGTGGAGCGAGGCTGCGCTGACGCAGATGAGGGCGCCGCAGGTCGGACCTCGACCGCGACAGGAGCTGCTGCGACGGCGGCAGGTGCGGGCGCTGGCGGCGAAACGGCTGTGGACTTTGGCGCAGGAGGCGGCGCGGGCGCATCGGACCAGATGCTGGTCGTCGACAGCAGGCGGCTTGCCGCAGTGGCCTGCGAGCCGGCTTCGCCATGCGTGCTGTCCTTCATCTCGCTCATTCTGAGCAACCGCGTAACGCCATCTCGACTGTCAGGATGACAGGCGTGGAACTTGTTCGCTACTGCCGGCCGCGAGCAGCGACGAGTTGCGAACAGGATTTGGCATATAATGCAGAAGGGTAGCTTCGGTATCCGTAGATGCCCTGGCCTTAGAAGCTTGCCTTGACGCCACTACGCTTTCTCGCCGATCCGGCTTTCCTTGCCCGCTTGCAATCGCTTGATGTTCTCGCGATGCGCGTAGAACAGGAGCAATGTCAGCACGGCAAACAATGCTGCGAGCGCGAGATGCCCGAACCACCACAGGAAGATCGGTGTGATGAACGCGGCTACCAGCGCCGACAGCGATGAGTAGCGGGTGGTGAAGGCGGTCGCCAGCCAGAGCAGGCAGAACACCACCATGCCAGGCCAGAACAGGCCGAGCAGGACGCCGATATAGACGGCGACGCCTTTGCCGCCCCGAAACTTGAGCCAGACCGGGAAGAGATGGCCGAGGAAGGCGCCGAGCCCAGCGACCATCGCGGCATCGGGACCTGCGATGTAGCCGGCGATCAATACGGCCACGGTGCCCTTGAGCGCGTCGAACAGCAGGGTGGCCGCGGCAAGACTCTTGCGTCCGGTGCGCAGCACATTGGTGGCGCCGATGCTGCCGGAGCCGATCGAGCGGATATCCTGCGTGCCGGCGAGCTTGGTCAGGACCAGGCCGAATGGAATCGAGCCGAGTAGGTAGCCGATGACGAAGGCTACCGGCAAAAATGCTTCAAGCCCCATGGCGGCCTCTCCAAAGGCTGGATCTCCAAAGACTGGATCTCAATGTCGCACGATTGCGCACGTCAGACATGCTCGTACACCGTGCGGCCGCCGACAATGGTGCGCACCACGCGGCCTGTAAAGCGCGCCTCGTCGAACGGGGTGTTCTTGCAGGGGGATTTGAGGTCGGCGGGATCGACCACCCAGGGCACGTCGGGGTCGATCACGATGACGTCGGCCGGGCTGCCGGCGCGCAAAGTTCCGCTAGGCAGGCCGAGCAACTCGGCCGGGCGGGTCGACATCGCCCGGATCAGCGTCTTCAGGTCCAGCTCGCCATTGTGCACGAGGCGCAGGCCCGCCGGCAGCATGGTCTCGAGCCCGACGGCGCCGGGTGCCGCTTCGGCGAACGGCAGGCGCTTGACCTCGACGTCCTGCGGATTGTGGTCGGACATGATGACGTCGAGCAGGCCGGAGGCCACCGCGGCCACCAGCGCCCTGCGATCGTCCTCGCTGCGCAGCGGGGGCGACAGCTTCAGGAACGACCGGTAGGGGCCGATGTCGTTCTCGTTCAGCGCCAGATGGTTGATCGAGACCGAGGCGCTGACGGAAAGTCCGGCATCGCGGGCGCGCTGGAGGATGTCGAGGGAATCGATGCAGCTCAGCGAGGCCGCGTGATAGCGGCCGCCGGTCAGCGCGACGAGGCGCATGTCGCGTTCGAGCATGACGGCCTCGGCTGCACTCGGGATGCCCATCAGGCCGAGGCGCGAAGCGAACTCGCCTTCGTTCATCACGCCTTCGCCGACGAGATTGGGGTCC
Source organism: Bradyrhizobium sp. UNPA324 (assembly GCF_006658635.1). Taxonomy (NCBI): domain Bacteria; kingdom Pseudomonadati; phylum Pseudomonadota; class Alphaproteobacteria; order Hyphomicrobiales; family Nitrobacteraceae; genus Bradyrhizobium; species Bradyrhizobium sp. UNPA324. The sequence goes on along the minus strand of NZ_LFJD01000004.1, from coordinate 6,309,248 downwards.
TCGGTGAAGTGCACGATCAGCGCGTCGAAATCGCGCGCATAGGTCAGCGCACGGCGCATCACCTGCGCATTGGTCACGCTTCTGGCGCCGTCGCTGAAGGCGATGGCGCCAGCGGCCTTGAGCAGGCCGAACTCGGTCATCTCCTCGCCGTGCATGCCCTTGGTGAGCGCCGCCATCGGCTGGATGTTGACGATCGCGGTGTCGCGGGCGCGGCGCATCACGAAATCGACGGTCGCCGAATTGTCGATCACCGGCAAGGTGTCGGGCTGGCAGATGATGGTGGTGATGCCGCCGGTCGCGGCCGCCTGGCTCGCGGTGGCAAAGGTCTCGCGATGGCTGAGGCCGGGCTCGCCGACGAAGGCGCGCATGTCGACCAGGCCGGGCGCGACGATCTTGCCGGAACAGTTGACGATGTCGGTGCCCTCGGGGACGCCGGCTGCGCCAATGCCGCGGCGGGTCTCGCGGATGGTGCCGTCGGCGATCAGGACGTCGCCGACACCGTCGTAATCCCTGGAGGGATCGACGACGCGGGCGTTGGCGAGCAGGATGGGGCGGCGATCGGTCAACATCGGCATCACGCGTTCGGCAGGTTACGGGCGAGCGCTTCCAGCACCGCCATGCGCACGGCCACCCCCATCTCCACCTGTTCGCGGATCAGGGATTGTGCGCCGTCGGCCACGATCGAGTCGATCTCGACGCCGCGGTTCATGGGGCCGGGATGCATGACGAGCGCGTCCGGCTTGGCGTAGGCGAGCTTCTTCTGGTCGAGCCCGAAATAGTGGAAATATTCGGACGACGACGGCACGAAGGAGCCGTTCATGCGCTCGCGCTGCAGCCGCAGCATCATGACGATATCAGCGCCGTTCAATCCCTCGCGCATGTCGCGCGCGACCTCGACGCCCATCCGCTCGATGCCGGGCGGCAGCAGCGTGGTGGGGCCGACCACGCGGACGCGGGCGCCCATCGTGTTAAGCAGGATGATGTTGGAGCGGGCGACACGCGAATGCAGCACGTCGCCGCAGATCGCGACCACCAGCCCTTCGATCCGGCCCTTGTTGCGGCGGATGGTGAGCGCGTCGAGCAAGGCCTGGGTCGGGTGCTCATGCGCGCCGTCGCCGGCATTGATCACGGAACCGTCAACCTTGCGCGCCAGCAGTTCCACCGCGCCGGAGGCGTGATGGCGCATCACCAGGATGTCCGGATGCATCGCGTTCAGCGTCATCGCGGTGTCGATCAGGGTCTCGCCCTTCTTCATCGACGAGGAGGAGACCGACATGTTCATGACGTCCGCGCCGAGCCGCTTTCCCGCGAGCTCGAACGAGGATTGGGTCCGGGTGGAGGCCTCGAAGAAGAGGTTCACCTGCGTCCGTCCCCGCAGGACGGTGCGCTTCTTGTCAACCTGGCGGTTGAGCTCGACATATTCTTCGGACAGGTCGAGCAGGCCGGTGATGTCGGCCGCGGAAAGGCCCTCGATGCCCAGCAAATGCCGGTGGCCGAGGACGAAGGTCGATTTCGATGTCATTAAAACGAGAGCTATAGGCGGGGACGGCGGGGTGGGCAAGGGTCAAACCGCGGGAAGTGAGTTATCCCCCGATCTGTCTGCGCGGGCGGCGCCACGCCATCCCCTCCGTCATGCCCGGGCTTGTCCCGGGCATCCACGTTCTTCTATCGCATTTGATGCAAACGAACGTGGATGGCCGGGATAAACCCGGCCATGACGATGTGGGGCATTCGTGAAGAAAATTCTGACTGTGCTCTTGGTTGCAGCAACAATCTCAGCAGCCCACGCCCAATCGCTCCCCGGCGATTTCGTTTACCTGCGCGACATCGACCCCAGCATCATCCAGGACATCCGCTACGCCACCTCGAACAATTTCGTCGGCCGGCCGCTGGCCGGCTACAATGCCGGTGAATGCGTGGTGAAGCGCGAGGTCGGGCTGCGGCTCAAGGCGGTGCAGCAGGAGCTCGCCGCGCAAAATCTCTCGCTCAAGATGTTCGACTGCTACCGGCCGGCGCGGGCCTCGCTCGACATGGTCAAGTGGTCGCAGAACGGTCACGAGACCGCGGCCGAGCGGCGCTACAATCCCAAAATCCCCAAGACCGAACTGTTCCGCCTCGGCTACATCGCCAGTCGCTCGCAGCATTCCACCGGCGCGGCACTCGATCTCACGCTGGTCGATCTGAAGGCTGACAATTCCGCCAAATACGACCGGTCAAGAACCTATGCCGATTGCACGGCGCCGGTCGAAGCGCGTGCACCCGAAGGCAGCGTCGATATGGGGACCGGCTACGACTGTACCGACACGAAGGGCCATACTGCGGCACCGTCGATCACGCCGGAGCAGCGCGCCTGGCGCAAGCGGCTGCTGGCGGCAATGGCCAGGCAAGGCTTTGTGAACTATTCAAAGGAGTGGTGGCATTTTTCCCTGCCTGGGGGCGGTGGGGCGGCCTATGATTTCCCGATCCAGCCGCGACGGAACTGATTCCGCGCCGAGGAAACCTGATGACCCAGCCGAGCTTTGCGACCCACGAGGTCTTCAACCAATCGCCGCCGTTCGAGGATATCGACCTGTTCGCGGTGGACCGGCCGCTGGTCGAGGCGGTGAAGGCCAATGGCGGCGCCGCGGCGGAACGCGAGCTGTCGGCGTTCGGCAAGCAATGGGGCTCGGCCGCGATGGCCGATCGCGGGCGCCTCGCGAACGAGAACACGCCGAAGCTGCGCAGCTTCGATGCTAAGGGCAATCGCCGCGACCAGGTCGAGTTTCACCCCGCGTATCACGAGCTGATGGCGCACAGTGCGCATGGCGGCGTGCACAATTCGACGTGGACGGCGGACGGCAAACCGGCGGGCGATGCTGCCGAGGTCATTCGTGCGGCAAAGTTCTACATGGCGGCGCAAGTCGAGACCGGTCACCTCTGTCCGATCACGATGACGCGCGCCTCCGTCGGTGCGCTGGCGATGCAGCCGGACCTGCTGGCGCGCGTGATGCCGGTGCTGTCGACCAAGAGCTACGATCCCAGCTTTGCGCCGTGGTGGGAGAAGCGCGGCATGACGCTCGGCATGGGCATGACCGAGAAGCAGGGCGGCACCGACGTGCGCTCCAACATGACGCGCGCGGTGCGCGACGGCGAGGCCTATCGCATCACCGGCCATAAATGGTTCATGTCGGCGCCGATGTGCGATGCGTTCCTCGTGCTGGCGCAGGCCGAGCAGGGTCTGACCTGCTTCTTCATGCCGCGCTTCGCGCCGGATGGATCGGTCAACGCGATCCAGTTCCAGCGGCTGAAGGACAAACTCGGCAATCGCTCCAATGCCTCGTCCGAGGTCGAATTCGTCGGCGCCTATGCGCAAGCGGTCGGTGAGGAGGGCAAGGGCATCCGCACCATCATCCAGATGGTGCAGCTGACGCGGCAGGATTGCGCAATTGCCTCGGTTGGCCTGATGCGCTCGGGGCTGGCGCACGCGCTGCATCACGCCCGTCACCGCAGCGTGTTCCAGAAGCATCTGGCCGATCAGCCCCTGATGCAGGCCGTGCTGTCGGACATGGCGCTGCATGTGGAGGCCAGCGCGGCGCTGGTGATGCGGCTCTGCCGCGCCTTCGACCGCACGCCGCACGACGCGGCGGAGGCTGCCTATATGCGGCTGCTGACGCCTGCGATCAAATACTGGACCTGCAAGAGTGCGCCGCCGTTCCTCTATGAAGCCATGGAGTGCCTCGGCGGCAACGGCTATGTCGAGGACGGCATTCTGGCGCGGCACTATCGGGAGTCGCCGGTCAACGCGATCTGGGAAGGCTCCGGCAACGTGATGTGCCTCGACGTGCTCCGCGCGCTCTCGCGCGAGCCGGAGGCCGCGATGGCCGTGCTGCAATCGCTCGCGGCCGAGACGAAGGGCTTGCCTGGCGCAGGAGAGGCGGTCGCGTTCATCGGCAAGACTTTTCGGCGTGCCGACGGCGAGCGCGTCGCGCGGCTTGCCGTGGAGAAGCTGGCGCTGCTGGCTGCCGCCGCGGCGCTGAACGGCGTCTCGCCGCGCAATGCCGAATTGTTCGCAAATACGCGTCTTGCGGCCAATCATGCCAGCATGTACGGCGCCGTGGAGCTGGACAGCGGCGATGTGCGCGCACTGCTGGATCGCGCGCTGCCGTGAGTTTCCCAAACGAAAGCCTCTTGATGGACTCCCTCAATCCCGACCATCCGCCGCTGACCATGATGCCGGCGAGGCTGCGCGTCTGGAAGTTCTGGGGCACGGCGCTGTGGGGCCTCTTCATCTTCGTCGCGATGTTCGTCGGGCAGATCGGCGCCGTCGTCCTGCTGGCGGCGCAGCGTGGTCTGCCCATGGACCTCGCCTCGATCCAGCTCGTCGGCCATGAGCCTCAGGCGCTCGCGCTCTCCGTCATCATGGGCCTGCCGGCGACGCTTCTGGCGGTGTGGCTCGCCATAGCCATCAAGAAGGCTTCCTTCATCGACTATCTCGCGTTGCACTGGCCGTCCTGGAAGCAGCTCCTGTTCGGTGCGGTCGGCCTCATCCTGCTGGTGCTGGTCTGGGAGACGATGTCGCGCGCGCTCGGCCGCGAGGCGACGCCGGGCTTCATGACCGATCTGTTGAAATCCGGTCGCGACAAGGCCGCGGCGCTGCTGCTTCTGTTCGCCTTCAGCGTGGCCGCGCCGATGTCGGAAGAGGTTTTGGCGCGCGGCTTCCTCTATCGCGGCTGGTCGGCGAGCTTCCTGCGGGTGCCGGGCGCGATCCTGTTGTCGTCGCTGGTCTGGACAATCGTGCACCTGCAATACGACATGTACTTCCTCGCCGAAGTCTTCACCATCGGCCTGTGGTTCGGCTACATGCGCTATCGCGCCAATTCACTCTGGGTCACGATCGTGCTCCATGCGCTGAACAATCTGACCGCCGTGGTGCTGACGATGTGGCTGGGGAGCTAGGCGACCAGCGCGATCGCGATCGGCATCGTGATCGCGGCCAGAATCGTCTGCAGCGTGATGATCTGCGCCAGCAGCGGCGCGTCGCCGTTCATCTGGCGGGCGAGGACATAGGCGCTGGGGGAGGTTGGGACCGCCGCGCAGATCGCGACGATCGCAAGATTGTTGCCGGACAGGCCAAACCGCACGGCAAGCGCCAGCGCAAGCATTGGCATCAGCACCAGCTTGAATGCCACGCCGAGCGTCGCGCCCAGGCTGGGGCGGAGCAGCCCCTTGAGTTGCAGGCCCGCGCCGGTGACGAGCAGGCCGATCGCGAGTGAGGAGCGGCCGAGTGCATCGGCCACCTCGTGCCACAGTTTCGGTAATGGCATATGGACGAGGTTGACGGCGAGGCCGATGACGCAGGCCCAGATCAGGGGATTGCGGATCAATGTCATGACGATGGCGCGCGCAGACTGCTTCTCGGGCGCGGCATAATGTGCGAGCACCGCGACGCTGAACACGTTGACCAGCGGAATGATCGCGACCATCGCCACCGACGCCAGCGCCAACCCGACATCGCCATAAAGGTTGGCGGACACCGACAGCGCCACATAGGTCTGCCAGCGCGTCGCACCCTGGAAGATCGAGGTGAAGCCGGGGCCGTCGATGCCAAGCCGCGCCAGGGCAGGGCGGAGCGCGAGGCAAACCAGCGACATCGCCAGCGCCGACAGCAGCAGCGCGCCGCCGACGCCGGCGACCGGCACGTTGGAGAGGTCGGCCTTCACCAGTGTCTGGATCAGCAGCATCGGGAACAGCACGAAATAGGTCAGCCGCTCCAGCCCGTGCCATTGCGTGTCGAGCCGCATCAGGCTGCGCTTCAGCACGACGCCGAGCACAATGAGGATGAAGACCGGCAGCAGCGCCGCGATCACGACCGCCATGGATCAGTCAGTCCCCGAGGCGGCGCGGAGATTGGCGAGGCGGTCGAGCGCGCCTTGCAGGATGAAGATCGCGGCGTGCTCGTCGATCACCTCGGCGCGCTTGGCGCGGCTGACGTCCATGCCGATCAGCTCGCGCTCGACCGCCGCGGTCGAGAGGCGCTCGTCCCACAGGCCGATGGGGAGGGCGGTCAGACCGGCGAGATTGCGGGCGAAAGCGCGGGTGGATTGCGCGCGCGGGCCCTCGCTGCCGTCCATGTTGATGGGCAGGCCGAGCACGAATCCGGTCGCCTTGCGCTCGGCCGCAATCGCGAGCAGCCGGGCGGCGTCCTGCTTGAACGCCTTGCGCTGGATCGTCTCGACGCCGGTCGCAAGCCGGCGGTCCGGGTCGGACACGGCAACGCCGATGGTCTTGGTGCCGAGGTCGAGCCCGACCAGCGCGCCGCGCGCGGGCCAGTGGGTTGCAGCACCGACGAGAGGCAGGATAAGAGCCGGCATGGCGTAGCGCATATCACGCGTCGCGCCGCGGAGTGAACCCATAACAATGGATGCGCTGACATTATTCGGCCTGTTCGCCGTCACGGCGATGCTGGTCACTTACGCTCTGGAAGATCGCAGCAATTGGTTCGTGCTGCTGTTCGCCGCGTCCTGCGTGCTCGGCTCGGCCTACGGTTTTCTCCAGGGCGCCTGGCCGTTCGGCCTGGTCGAGGCGATCTGGGCTGTCGTGGCGCTGCGGCGGTGGCAGCTCAGGCCGCGATGACGTCCTCGTCGGTCTTCAGACAAGCAGCAAAGCCGCTGAGCGCGCTATATTGATGTCCGGCGCGGCGCTGGATGAAGAGTGTCTCGACGCGCGCATGCGACGGGCTCAAGGCGTGGATCGAGACGGTGCCATTCATGGCGCTGCGTTCGACGACCGCACGCGGCAGCAGCGTCACGCCCATGTCGGCGGCGACGCAGCCGATCATGCCGTCGAGCGTGCCGAGCTCGAAGCGCGCGGCCGAAGGCCAGCCGAAGTCGACGAAGATCTGCTCGAGCCGTTGACGGTAGGTGCAGCCGGTGCGGAACACCAGCGCGGTCGGGCCGGATTCCGGCGTGCCGGCGCGCAGCTCGCCAAGTGAGGTCCAGCGCCGCGCGCTGACCAGCACGAGCTCCTCGCGGAACGCGCTCGTGGCGGTGAGGTCGGCATGCGCGATCGGACCCGCGACGAAGGCGCCGTCGAGCGCGCCTTCGAGCACGGCGGCGACGAGGTCGGCCGTGGTTGCGGTACGTAAGGAGAGCCGCACGGCGGGAAAGCGGCGGTGGAAATCGGCGAGCAGGGGCGGCAGCCGCACCGCCGCGGTCGTTTCCATCGAGCCGATCGCAAGTGGTCCCTTCGGCTCGCCATCATCGCGCGCAGCAAGCACGGCCTCGCGCGAGAGTGCTGCCATCCGCTGCGCGTAAGGCAAAAGGCGCTTGCCGGCGCCGGTCAGCGTCATGCCGCGGCTATGGCGTTCGAACAGCGGGGTGCCGATCTCCGCCTCCAGCGCCTTCACGCGCTGGGTGACGTTGGATTGCACGGTATTGAGCTCCTCCGCAGCGCGGGTGATGCCGCCGGTGCGGGCCACAGTGGCAAAGGTCTGGAGATCGCTGAGTTCCATGGTCCATTTCTCTTTTGAGATGGCAGCGTTCTGTAGAATTCAATTTTGAAGAATGTTATTTGCGCCTAATCTTCCTGTCCAGAGTGGGAGGACCCATGCCGATTGCCACGCCGCTGACGGAGCTCCTCGGGATCAGGCATCCGATCTTGTCGGCTCCCATGGATACGATCGCCGGCAGCCGCCTGACCCGCGCTGTCAGCGAGGCCGGCGGATTCGGCATCCTGGGTGGTGGATACGGTGACCCTGTCCGGCTTCAGACGGAAGCCGCAGAGCTGAAGGGCTTTGCGCCGTTCGGCATCGGCTTCATCACCTGGAGCCTGGCAAAACAGCCCGAACTGCTCGACATCGCGCTCGACGCTGGCCCCGAGGCCATCATGCTGTCATTCGGCGACCCCGCGCCGTTCGCACCGCGCATTGGGGCGAGCGGTGCGCGACTGATCTGCCAGGTGCAGAGCGAGGACATGGCCAAGCAGGCGCTCGATGCCGGCGCGGAGATCCTGATCGCGCAGGGCACCGAAGCCGGCGGCCATGGCGCATCGCGCACCACGGTCGACATCGTGCCTGCGATCGTGGATCTTGCGGCCGGACGTGTGCCGGTCGTCGCGGCCGGCGGGATCGCCGACGGAAGGGGCCTCGCCGCGATGATGATGCTGGGCGCATCCGGCGTGCTGATCGGCACGCGCTTCTATGCGAGCGTTGAGGCCAACGGGGCGGACGAAGCGAAGCAGCGCATTCGCATGGCGAGCAGCAACGACACGGTGCGCGGCGTTGTCGCTGACTGGTCGCGAAGCCTGTTCTGGCCGGCTCCGTTCACGGCACGAACGCTGGTCAACGATCACATCAGTCGGTGGAGCGGCCGTGAGATCGAACTGATGCAGCGCGCGGGCGAGGTCGCCAAGGAATATGCTGCGGCGAAGGCCGCGGGCAATTTCGAGGTCGCCGCGGTTTTCGCCGGCGAGGCGGCCGGGCTGATCCATGACATTCCGTCCGCCGCGCAGATCGTCGAGCGGATTGCGACGGAGGCGGAGCAGTTGCTGGAAGGAAGACGCAATTCGGTGACAACGGCGCGAAATTCTTCACCCTCCCCCTCCAGGGGAGGGTAAAAACAGAGAGAACAACCATGTGGCCTGACCGTCGACTGATCGACCTCTTCAAGACCGAATTTCCGATCGTGCTGGCACCGATGGCCGGTGTGATGGATGCGGAGCTGGTGATTGCGGCGGCGCAGGGCGGCGCACTCGGCTCGCTGCCGAGTGCGATGATCTCGCCGGAGAAGGCGCGCGAGCAGGTCGGCCTGATCCGCCAACGCGTCAAGGCGCCGGTCAACATGAACTTCTTCTGCCACACGCCGGTCGAGCTGACGCGCGAGGCCGAAGCGCGCTGGAAGCAGCGGCTCACGGGCTATTATACCGAGCATGGCCTCGATCCCGCAGCGCCGATCAATGCGGCGAACCGCGCACCATTCGATGTCGCCTTCTGCGAGGTCGTCGAGGAGCTGAAGCCGGAGGTCGTCAGCTTCCATTTCGGGCTGCCGGAGCAGGCGCTGCTCAAGCGGGTGAAGGCCGCCGGCTGCCTCGTGATCTCGTCGGCGACGACGGTGAAGGAGGCGGTGTGGCTCGAACAGCGCGGCGTCGATGCCGTGATCGCGCAAGGCGCGGAGGCGGGCGGTCATCGCGGCATGTTCCTGACCGACAAGATCGCCGAACAGCCCGGCACCTTTGCATTGGTGCCGCAGGTCGTCGATGCCGTGAAGGTGCCGGTGATCGCCTGCGGCGGCATTGCCGACGGGCGCGGCATCGCCGCGGCCTTCGCGCTCGGTGCCTCCGGCGTCCAGATCGGCAGCGCCTACTTACGCTGTCCGGAATCCAAGGTCAGCGCGGGCGGCCGCAAGGCGCTCGCCGAGGCGGGCGATGATTCCACCGTCATCACCAATGTCATGACCGGCCGGCCGGCGCGCGGGGTCCAGAACCGCCTGATGCGCGAGGCAGGCCCGATCTCGCCGGATGCGCCTCCCTTTCCCCATGCCGCGACGGCGCTGGGACCGCTCAAGGCGGCTGCCGAAAAGCAGGGCAGGGTGGATTTCACCAATCTCTGGGCCGGCCAGGCCATTGCCCTCGGCCGCGAGGTCCCCGCGGCAGAATTGACCCGGGATCTGGCCAAATCGGCGCTGGCCCGCATGAAAGCGCTGGCAGGGTAGCACCCGGCGCCGGTTGCGGCGCAAAACCGGCCTCTGCTATACGGCACATGGGTTTTGCCGTGAGAGGCCTTATATAATGTCCGTCGACGCCGCTACCGTCCGCCGCATCGCGCATCTGGCGCGCATTGCGGTTTCCGAGGGCGAGGTTCCGCACCTTCAGGGCGAGCTCAATGCCATGCTCGCCTTTGTCGAGCAGCTCTCGGAGGTCAATGTCGAGGGCGTGGAGCCGATGACCTCGGTCACCCCGATGCAGATGAAGAAGCGGCAGGACGTGGTCGATGACGGCGAGATCGCCGACGATATCGTTGCCAACGCGCCCGCGACCGAAGGTCACTTCTTCCTGGTGCCGAAGGTCGTCGAATAACTCTTGGGACGTCCGATGTGCATGCTTTGCGACGATGAGAAGGCCTATCAGGCCTACATGAATTACCTCGACAAGATGGAGCGGCAGGGCAAGGCTGCCGATCCCAATGTTGCCGTCAATGCTGTGCTCGACGAGCTCGAGGCCGCCGCGAATGCCGCTGCCAAGAAGAACGTCACGCAAGACGACCCGGCCAACGACAAGACCCTGTCTCCGTTCTTCTGCAGCCCGATCAATAAATGACCGATTTGACATCGCTGACGCTCGCCGAGGCCCGCAAGGGTCTCGCCGACAAGACTTTCACGTCCCTCGAGCTGACCGACGCGCATCTTGACGCGATCGAAGCCGCGCGCGTGCTCAACGCCTTCGTGATGGAGACGCCGGACCAGGCGCGCAGCATGGCGAGGGCCGCAGACGAGAAGATCGCCAAGGGCGACGTCGGCCCGCTCGCCGGCATCCCGCTCGGCATCAAGGATTTGTTCGCGACCAAGGGCGTGCGGACCACGGCGTGCTCGAAGATCCTCGGCAATTTCGTTCCGACCTACGAGTCGACCGTCACCTCGCAGCTGTGGCGCGACGGCGCCGTGATGCTCGGCAAGCTCAACAATGACGAGTTCGCGATGGGCTCGGCGAACGAGACCTCGTGCTTTGGTCCCGTCGGCAATCCGTGGCGGCGCGAGGGCAGCAACACGACGCTGGTGCCGGGCGGCTCGTCCGGCGGCTCGGCCTCGGCCGTGGCGGCGCTGCTGTGCATGGGCGCGACCGCGACCGACACCGGCGGCTCGATCCGGCAGCCCGCGGCGTTCACCGCGACCGTCGGCATCAAGCCGACCTACGGCCGCTGCTCGCGCTGGGGCATCGTCGCCTTTGCCTCCTCACTCGACCAGGCCGGCCCGATCGCGCGCAGCGTGCGCGATGCTGCGATGCTGCTGCGCTCGATGGCCGGACACGATCCGAAGGACACGACCTCGGTCGATATCGCGGTGCCGGATTACGAGGCTGCGATCGGCAAGTCCGTGAAGGGCATGAAGATCGGCATCCCCAAGGAATATCGTCTCGACGGCATGCCGGCCGAGATCGAGAAACTCTGGAGCGAGGGTGCGGCCTGGCTGAAGGCCGCCGGCGCCGAGCTCGTCGAGGTCTCGCTGCCGCACACCAAATACGCGCTGCCGGCCTATTACATCGTGGCGCCGGCGGAGGCGTCCTCCAACCTCGCGCGCTATGACGGCGTCCGCTACGGCCTGCGCGAGCAGGGTAGGAACATCATCGAGCTCTACGAGAACACCCGCGCGGAAGGGTTTGGCGCGGAAGTGCGGCGCCGCGTCATGATCGGCACCTACGTGCTCTCGGCCGGCTATTACGATGCCTATTATCTCCGCGCGCAGAAAGTGCGCACGCTGATCAAGAAGGATTTTGAGGATTGCTTCGCCAAGGGCGTCGACGCGATCCTCACCCCCGCGACGCCGTCGGCCGCCTTCGGCATCGGCGAGAAGGGCGGCACCGATCCGGTCGAGATGTATCTCAACGACATCTTCACGGTGACCGTGAACATGGCGGGCCTGCCCGGCATCGCCGTGCCCGCCGGCAAGGACCGCCAAGGCCTGCCGCTCGGCCTGCAGCTGATCGGCCGTCCCTTCGATGAGGAGACGCTGTTCTCGCTCGGCGAGGTGATCGAGCAGGCCGCCGGCCGCTTCACGCCGACGAGGTGGTGGTGAATGTCGCTGATTTCATCGCGAGCCTCGACGGCGCGGCGCCTGCGCCGGATCTGAGCGCGCCGCTCAGAGGTCTCTGGTGGGCCGCCAAGGGCGACTGGGACCAGGCGCACAAGATCGTTCAGGACGACCAAGGGCGCGACGCTGCCTGGGTGCACGCTTATCTGCACCGCGTCGAAGGCGATCTCGGCAATGCCGGCTACTGGTATCGCCAGGCCGGCCGGCCAGCAGCAAAGGATTCATTGGAAGCGGAGTGGGAGCGGATCGCTGCCACGCTGCTCGGGAGCAAGACATGAGCACGGCCACGCACAAGCTTCTCAAGGGCTCAACCGGTGACTGGGAGATGGTCATCGGCATCGAGATCCACGCCCAGGTGACCTCGAACGCAAAATTGTTCTCGGGCGCGTCGACCGTCTTCGGCGGCGAGCCGAACAGCCACGTGTCGCTGGTTGATGTCGCGATGCCGGGCATGCTGCCCGTCATCAACGAGGAATGTGTCAGGCAGGCTGTCCGGACCGGGCTCGGCCTCAACGCAAAGATCAACCTGCGTTCCGTGTTCGACCGGAAGAACTATTTCTATCCGGACCTGCCGCAGGGCTACCAGATCAGCCAGTACGCGTCGCCGATCGTGGGTGAGGGCGAGGTGGTGGTCGATCTCGACGGCGGCAAGACCGCCAACATCGGTATTGAGCGGTTGCATCTGGAGCAGGATCCCGGCAAGATGCTGCACGACCGGTCGCCGTCGCTCTCCTTCATTGATTTCAACCGCTGTGGCGTGGCGCTGATGGAGATCGTCTCGAAACCGGACATCCGCGACGCCGAGCAGGCCAAGGCCTATGTGTCCAAGCTGCGTTCGATCATGCGCTACCTCGGCACCTGCGACGGCGACATGGAGAAGGGGTCCTTGCGCGCCGACGTCAATGTGTCCGTGCGCAAGCCCGGCGGGCCGCTCGGCACCCGCTGCGAAATCAAGAACATGAACTCGATCACCTTCATCGGCCAGGCGATCGAGTATGAAGCGCGGCGCCAGATCGAGATCCTGGAGGATGGCGGGCAGATCGAGCAGGAGACGCGCCGGTTCGATCCGAACAAGGGCGAGACGCGCTCGATGCGGTCCAAGGAAGAGGCGCATGACTACCGCTACTTCCCCGATCCCGACCTGCTGCCGCTGGAGTTCGATCAGGCATTCGTCGACGAGCTCAAGGCGAAGCTGCCCGAGCTGCCGGATCAGAAGAAGATGCGCTTCGTCGCCGACTTCGGTCTGTCGGCCTATGATGCGAGCGTGCTGGTTGCCGAGCGCGAGAGCGCAATGTTTTACGAGACCGTGCTCGACAAGCTCGCCAACCGTGCGCGCGACGGCAAGATGGCGGCAAACTGGGTGATCAACGAGCTGTTCGGCCGTCTCAACAAGGAAGGCCGGGATATTACGGGCTCTCCCGTCACCGCCGAGCAGTTGGCTGCGATCATCGACCTGATCGGCGAGGGCACGATCTCCGGCAAGATCGCCAAGGATCTGTTCGAGATCGTCTGGCAGGAAGGCGGCGATCCCCGCGCGCTGGTCGAAAGCCGCGGCATGAAGCAGGTCACGGACCTTTCGGCGATCGAAAAGGTTGTCGACGACATCATCGCGGCCAATCCCGACAAGGCCGCGCAGGTCAAGGACAAGCCGCAGTCGCTCGGCTGGTTCGTCGGCCAAGTGATGAAGGCGTCCGGCGGCAAGGCCAACCCGCAGAGCGTCAACGACCTGCTCAAGTCCAAGCTCGGCATCTGACCTCACGCGTTCGAACGAGGTGACGGACACGTTTCGTCACCTCGCTTTCATTCCTCGACACGACGTTCGCACGCATCCTCGGCGGCACACTTCATCCCGATCGCCTGCGATGTGACGGCCGAATCGCCGTGACGCGATTCGCGCAAAACGGCGGCTCGCGCTCGCTTCGAGGAGCGCTTGCGCCGTTAAGCATGAAAATATTTTCGTTGCCAAAAGTCGCGACTCAGAGTCCGCAAAGCGCCCTTGCGAGGTGGTCGCGGGATTGGCAATGCACGTCGCCGCGATCATCGTGCGCAATGCGCGCGTACAGAAAAATACTTGCTGCATAGTGTTTTTCTGCAATCGCATATGGCGCGAACAGCGAGGTTGCGGGCACTCTCTGCACTCGATCGTGCGCGTCATGCAGTGCGCTTGCATCGCGCTCGCCAAGCGCACGCGTGTTGCGTCGTCAACACTTCTTTAAGCGAGACGCTGTTTTTTTCGTTGTGTTGGTGTATTCGGGATGAGTGCATTCGATCCCCGACTGCACGCAGCGATTAAAGCCATCTCACACATCGGAGGGCAACATGGCCAAGAAAGCGAAGAAGGCGAAGAAGGCGAAGAGCGCAGTGAAGAAGACTGCGAAGAAGACCCGCAAGGTCGCGAAGAAGAAGAAGTAACTTCGACTTCTGAAGTTGCCGGCTCCAGCAGCCGGCACGTCATCAGCGCCTCCTGAAGGTTCTGATCGACGATAGAGGGTGTCGGCGAGACATCAGGTCAACGGTCGGATCGTTCGCTTTGACGGTCCGGCAGAAGAAACGAGTTTTCTTCGTTCGGTGCGGTTCTCCGAAAAGGGGCTCCGCAATTTCACAAGCGGCCTTCGGGCCATCGTGGAATCTGGTCCTGACGTGTTCGCCGACGCCCTCGTTCTCCTGAGGCCGGGGTATTGCCGGCATTCCTTATCCCCGACATTGCTGATCTGACCGCGACGTGGCCGCGCCGACCTCGTTGCTCTGCCTTGGGGCAGGCGAGGGCTGCGGCCTGTTTGCGCGCCGCTTCTCCATTCGCGATGTCATCGCCCGGCTCCGACCGGGCGATCCAGTACGCCGCGGCGTCTCGGGGAGATGATGGCCGTCTCTGGAATATTGGGTCGCCCGTCTGCCGCCTTCGCTGAAGCTTCGGCGGTCCCGGACCGCATGCCCCGCGTAGCCTTGGCGTCGCCGGGGCGCGGGTGACGACAACGAGCAGCGCCGCAGCACCAGGCGCGCCGCCCACCGCGCGCGATGGTTATCGTTCTGCGAAAATCCCGGGGTAAACAGAATCTGGTGAATCGCAGAAGTGCCTGCAAATCAGGAACTTTTCTAATTCTTCGCGTCGCCACCGCGCGTGCGCGTTTACGTCTGCTTCATCGCGATACTTAAACTGCCATTCAAATTTGCCCGCCATCATCGCCTCCAACAAGCCGGCAAACGGCAGGAAGACTCGGGGATGAGTTGAACAGTGCACGATCCCGAAAAAGGGGCATGCACATCAGAGTTGGACGGGAGCCGCGCTCGGGGGAACGAGGCGGCATAAGAACAAAGGGGATGCGTTATGTTTCAGGGTACTTTCGATATGGAGACGGCTACGCCGATCGACGCGAGCGCGCTATCCGACGTGCTGTTCGAGCGCGGCATCTATTGGGCGAGCGGCCGCTCCGGCCTCGTCGATCTCGTCGCCGCACATAAATGGTTCAATCTCGCCGCGCTGAAGGGCCGCAAGGACGCCGTGGCGCTGCGCCAGGAGGTTGCCGGGCAGATGTCGGATGTCGAGATCTCGGTCGCACAGCGCGAGGCGCGGGCGTGGGTTTCCGCCCATTGAGCTGAGAATCGCATCCATACCCGTGTTCGCACGGGTGGGCCTGGTTGCGCTGAATCAAGTTTCTTCGTCGTGCCGCCACATAAGACCCGAGCGGCATGAGCGATCCCGACACGAATGGACGATGGCTGCCGATTCAGATCGCTCCCGATGAGTGCGACCTGGAACTCGGCCGCCTGCACAAGACGGGAATTCTGCCCTGGTCGTTCCCGTGCCGGCGCAGGTCCGGCGTCTGGTTCAACGTCTGGGCCGACGAGGCCGTGCTGATTTCGCCCTCGCATTGGCGGATCTGGCGGTTCCACCGCTAGACGCGGACGCCCACATATAAGGTCAGGGCGAATCGGCTGAATGCGGCGCGCTGATCCTTGCGCCAGGCTCTCGCACGGGCCTTAGCGTCGCTTTCAGGCGAACGAACGCACAGATCTTGATTGATTCTGCCGCTGGGTGGCGGAGAGGGAGGGATTCGAACCCTCGATACAGCTTGAGACCGTATGACGCTTTAGCAAAGCGTTGCCTTCAGCCACTCGGCCACCTCTCCGGTGCGAGCCTTATGCATCTAATTACTCGGGCCGGTCAATTTGGAAGCGTGTGTTTTCGCTCGAATATTCCCAGCGATTTTCGAAACCAGGCGGTTTGTTGCCGGGCGCCATCTCAAGCAGGCCCTCTATATAGAGGCGCCGCCGCCGTGGCGCGGCCGGATTGCCGCAGCCGTTTGAGAGGCGGATCGGCGGTCCGTCCGGGCTGTTTGCACCTCCCGCCTCAAGCCCCGGTCTGATTCTACGATTCGAGCCTCCTCAGCGCCGCGGCGGCGAGCGCCCGTTCCCTCTGCCTCAGGTGAGGAGTTTTGGCGGCAAACGGAACCGCTTCAAAAAGGCCAGCAAAAACAATATGTTGCGAGCGCACCGCGATCACATCTGCGTGTTATTTGTGCAACACCCATCGGAAAACAAGCTTCATGGGCCCGTTTCGAAGCGTTCTGTTGTTGTGTGTGCAAGGACGTTCGGTAATTGTGACTGAGCGACGGAGGGGGGCATCCCGAGGTCGTCCCGTTTAGGTCATTCGCTTAAGTCCCTCGCGTTCATGCGGGTGTGTCCGAAGGCGCGAAGGGGACCAAAGCGGTGATTTAGAGGGGGTTGGGGAATTGGCCGTCCGGTCAGTGACCTTCCCTGAAGAGCAACTTGGAGGTTTAACATGAAGTTGGTTAAGAGCCTTTTGCTCGGCTCAGCGGCGGGTCTGATCGCCGTGGGCGGAGCGCAGGCAGCTGATCTTCCCGTAAAGGCCAAAGCGGTCGAATACGTGCGGATCTGCTCGCTCTACGGCGCGGGTTTCTACTACATCCCGGGCACTGACACCTGCATCAAGCTGGGTGGTTATCTGCGCGCTGAAGTCGCGCTGGGCACGAACAGCGTTTACGGTATTGCCAACGGGGCTCCCGCCGGTGCGCACAATCGCCTGAGCAACTACTACACCGCTCGCGCTCGTGAAGACCTCAACATCGACACGCGCACGGCCACCGAATACGGCGTCGTCCGCACGTTCTTCGATGCGACGTTCTCCTGGACCACCGGCAGCTATGTCGGCACGGGTTCTGGAACGGGTACGACTGGTTACAGCGCTACGACGGCTGGCACCACCACCATCAACCCAACTGACGGCGGTACCTCGGGCGGTTCGCTCGGCGTGTACTACGCCTTCATCCAGTTCGCTGGCTTCACCATGGGTAAGGCCGTGTCGCAGTTCGACGCGCCCTGGACCAACTATCCCGGCAACAACATCGACAGCCTCGTCGGCGGTTCCGGCACGGTCACCGGTGTCAACCAGTTCACCTACACCGCTGACTTCGGTCAGGGCGTGACGGCGGCCTTCTCGGCTGAAGACGCGACGGCCTACTATCAGGCCGGCAACATGAATCTGACCGGCGCCAGCGCTGGCAGCATGATCGGCGGCACCTACGGCTCCAACGCCATCGGCGGTTCGCGTTCGCCGAACCTCGTCGGTATGGTCCGCGTCGACCAGGCTTGGGGCATGTTCCAGGCGTCGGTCGCTGCGCATGACAACCACGTGGCCTATTACGGCGCCACCGAGACCACCGGTCACCCCGACGACAAATGGGGCTGGGCGGTTCAGCTCGCTCTGTCGATCAAGAACATCCCGACTGGTGCGGGTGACGTGATCAACATCCAGGGCGTCTACACCGACGGTGCGACCCGCTACAACTTCCAGAACCTGGCGGGCAGCAGCTACTCGATGTTCGGCAGCTCCGGCGTTGCCTACCAGAGCGTCGGCTTCGCCTCCGCTCCGGACACCGTGTTCATCACGGGCGGCCAGCAGGAGACGGTGAAGACCTGGGGCTTCCGCGGTGCTTACACCCACAACTGGGATCCCTACTGGAACACCGCGCTCTACGGTGCCTACGCTCAGGCGCAGTACGGCTCGGTCGCCAAGACCGCGCTCTGCGGCGCTGGCGGTGCAGGCGGCGTGTTCGGCGGTCTCGCCGGTGTCACCGGCTGCAATCCTGACTTCGCGGTCGCCCAGATCGGCCTGATCACCCGCTGGACCCCGGTCAAGAACCTGACCTTCTCGGGTGACGTGAACTGGACCCACCTCGACCAGAAGTACTCGGGCACGGTTGGTTACGCCGGTGCCGGCACGACGGCCAAGCCGGCCGCTCTGTACGAGCTGAAGGACCAGGACAGCATCACCCTGCTGCTCCGCGCTCAGCGCAACTGGTAAGATCTGTCGAAGTCTTTCGACGAGCACCCGGCGGGCAACCGCCGGGTGTTTTTTTGTGCGCGGATGTTGCGAGCGGCTCGGCGACCCGTGGTTCCGTAGCCCGGGTGAGCGCATAGGGACGTCAGTCGCAAGTGTCCCTCGGGCCGTCAACCCGCAACGGCAAAGTATCCCATTTAACCGAAATTCGGATTTATCGCGTGGGACTCTCACCCCGGTTCGCGAAGGCGCGCCCGTGGCCACACGCGCGGTGTCATCGTCGGGGTTGATGGCGGGCGATCCAGTACTCCGAGACGGCTGTGATCGAGCCGCTACCCGCGGCGTATAGGATTCCCCGCTTTCGCGGGGAATGACGGCGGCACTTGGAGAGCAAGCTGCCGCCTCATACGCCGTCATTGCGAGCGCAGCGAAGCAATCCAGAGTCTTGCCGCAGAGGGATTCCGGATTGCTTCGCTGCGCTCGCAATGATGATGTGGAGAGCCCGTGCGTATTCAGGAATAGGCTCGCCTGGAAATTGCGCGCGCCTCAGCCCTGACTCGCTATCCGCGCGCGGTCGAGATGCTCTTCGATCTTCGGGCGGTCGCGGGTGCGCTCGAAACTGGTGCACAGCAGCTCGGTTTCCTCGAGCGAGATCGGAGCGCGATACAGCCGGCACATGAATTCGCTGCTTGCGCGTCCCTTGGAGGTGGCCGGGCCGCGTTCGGCGAGAAACATGCAGTCACGGCAGACGCTGGCATCGAGCCGCTGATGGGCCGCGTCGAGGTGATTGAGGACTTCGCGGAGCGAGTCGCGCAGCCTGACGCATTCGTCGTTGCCGAGCGCGGTGACCGCATTCACCACGTGATTGATCGGGTCGTGCTGGCTCAGGCACTTCTCGCCCTGGGCGGTGACGTGCAGGACGACGGAACGCTTGTCCTCCTGCGACGGCTTCCTCACCAGAAAGGACTTGCTCTCCAGCGTTTTCACGATCTGCGATGCAGTCGCTCTGGTGGCGCCGATGAAGCCGGCAAGCGCAGACGGCGTACGCGAAAACCTGTTGGCGCGGCCGAGAAAGCGCAGCGCCATCCATTCCCGGTCGCGCAGTCCATGCTGATTGCCTTCGAAATACCAAGCCCTCGCCGCTTGAACCAGCAGCTCGACGGCCTCGCGCGCCAATGGCATGAATCTACCCCGTCCCCGGAACTTCGTCTGCGCCGTCCCGAAGCCGCTTTGCGCTGTGGTCCGCGAAGGCTCCGAAGCACACCAAGCGATTGCAACCGTCCGCCGCGCACGTCGTGTCGAGCTCTCCTTCGAATGAACGAATTGCAGCGCGCCCGATCTTTATCCGTGAGACTCGCGTGCTCCGGAGTGAGTCACTGCGCCGTTGGCGTGCCAACGGTGTCGTGGTTGCACGGGAGCCCGGTTTGCCGTCGCCAGCAGACGATGGATCGGAATAGTTCAACCGAAGCCCCTGAGTTCAAGTCACACGCAGACGTTTCTTATATTCCGTCGGAAACGATGAATGAGCTTCTCAACAAAATCAAGTAGAGACCCTCACGCGTCCAAGACGTCGTCGCAGGCGAATGTAACGTTCAAGACAATCTTGCTCTTCAGGACACATGATAGTGAACGCAATACGTTGGGTGGCAAACGATATGCATTCGGCGCCGCGGCACTTTGATCGCATCTCATCTTGCTGTCTGTGTTTCTGCGCAAATTGATTGAAGCTTGTGCAGGCCGACTTTGCGTATCGGCATGTCATCCACAACTTGTATGGCGCGTCGGCGGAATCGCTCGAGAGAACTTGCAGGAATTGCACGCGTCGGTTGTTGACCGTCATTGCGGCCGCAATCGCCGACGCCGACGCCGATGCTTCAGGTGCGAGCATCGGGCAAGCGGGCGCATGTCGCCCGCGCCCCGCGTTCTCGACCTGTTAGTCGCCCTTGAGCATGTCCCGGAGCTCGCGGAACGGATCGGCGCTCGGGGGAGCCGAAGCGTCCTGCCGCATCGCGCTGTAGATTCTCGGGACCATGTCGACCGCCTGGTCGAGGCCCGAATCACGTCCCGACTGGTAACCGCCCATCAGGCGAAGGTCGCGCGTGTCCTCGTATTTGGCGATCATGGCGCGCAGCTTGCTCACCAGTTCGCGCTCCTCGGGGTCCCAGACGTTATGGGCGAGCCGGGACACCGAGGCCAGAACGTCGACGGCCGGATAGCGCGCCTGGTCGGCGATGTGCCTGGAGAGCACGATATGTCCATCGAGCGTGCTGCGGATGGTGTCGGCGATCGGCTCGTTGTGATCGTCGCCATCGACCAGCACGGAGAAGATCCCGGTGATGGTGCCGGAGCCTTCCTCGCCTGGGCCGGCGCGCTCCAACAGGCGCGGCAGATCGGTGAAGACCGTCGGTGCGTAGCCGCGCGCGACCGCGGGTTCGCCTGCGGCGAGCGCGACCTCGCGGGCAGCGTGGGCGAAGCGGGTGATCGAATCGACCATGAGCAGCACCGATTCGCCCCGGTCGCGGAAATATTCGGCGACCGCCATGGCCGTCTTCGGCGCCAGCCGCCGCATCATCGGGCTTTCGTCTCCGGTCGACACGATGGTGACAGCGCGCTGACGATCGTTGCCCAGCACGTCCTCGATGAACTCGCGCACCTCGCGGCCGCGCTCGCCGACCAGGGCCAGCACGACGGTGTCGAAACCCTGGCTGCGGGCGAGCATCGCCAGCAGCGTCGATTTGCCGACGCCGGAGCCGGCAAAGATGCCGACGCGCTGGCCGGCGCAGATCGGCGCGAACAGGTCGATGACGCGCACGCCGGTGCGCAGCGGCTTGTGCACGCGTGCGCGCTTCATGGCCGACGGCGGGTCGGCCTCTGCCGAGACCGTCAGGGAGCCCGGGGTGAGGGGCCCCTGTCCGTCGAGTGGCGCGCCGAGGGCGTTGATGACGCGGCCCTTCCAGCTCGGATCGGGCGCAAAGGACAAGGGCGGCATCCGGTAGGCGACCGACCCGAGGCCGCCGGCGAAGTGCCGGTCGAACGGCTTGGCAACGATGCCGTCGCTGTCGATCCGCACCACCTCGCCGATCTGGGGCTTACCGGCCGAGTTGACGCCGATGAGCTCGCCGAGCCTGACGAAGCGCGACAGGCCGGAGACACGGAAATGCGTCGGCGCGATCTCGGAGATCGCGCCGCTGACGCTTGCCAGGGGAGTGCTCTGCTGAAGCTCCAGCAGCGCCCACTCGAGTTGCCGAAGAGCGTTCAAGGAAACCGTCCAACCTCAATCTCAATGCGCGCGAGGCGCGCTCTACTTGCCGGGTTCGCCCAGCGTCCGAATGGCGTTCTGAAGCGAGCTCTCGGTGCCCTCGATCATCGAATTGGTGCCGTCGAAGGCGCGCGAGGCCGCTATCAGCTTGGTCAATTCCATCATGGGATTGGCCCCGGAGCCCTCGACATAGCCCTGCTTGAAGCCGTCGCGCGAGAAATCCGCGATCGCGGTCGCGGGCCGGTCCGGCGTCACGCCGGAATTGCCGTAGCGTTCCAGATTGGCGTCAGCGGGAATGTTGAACAGGCCGATGGTACCGATCTCGTTGTTGTCCTGGGTGATCGCACCGTTGCGCGCAATCGAGATCTGTCCGCCGTTGGGGTCGAGCGTGATCTGCGCGCCGCCGGAATCGACGACAGGGAAGCCGCTCACGGTCTGAAGATCGCCGTTGGGGGCGATCTGGAGGCGGCCGTCGCGGGTATAGACCGTGCCGTTCGGGCCGGCGAAGGCGATCCAGCCCTGTCCGACCACGGCGACGTCGAGCGGGTTGCCGCTCTCGGTGATGTTGCCCATCTCGCGCGAGATGATGTTGTCGCCGGGCGAAGAGAAGGCGACCGGGTTCGGACCCGCCTTGGACAGCACGGTTTCGAACTTCACTACGTCGGTGCGGAACGCCGCCGTGTTGACGTTGGCGACGTTGTTGGCGATCGTCTGCAGGCGCTTTTCGAGAGCGACCTGGGCCGACAATCCCACATAGAGGGCCGATTGCATGTGCTACTTTCCGAACCGGATGGACTGAAGTTTCGACAGCATGTCGCTATCCATGCTGGCCGACGCCGACGCGCCGCCGATCAGGACCAGCGCGGGATTGGTCGAGGTGTCGCTCTGGGCCTGGGTCGCGTCCCACATCGCCGCAAAGCGCTGCACGAACTTGGTGACCTTGGCCGGGTCCTGGAAATCGGTGAGCTCGACCTTGTTCGTGATCAGCTTGGCCTGAGCGTCGATGTTGCCCGCGCTGATCGTCGACGGCAGACCGAGCGCGGTCTGAACCACCTGCGTCAGCGCCTTGTCCGCGAGGACCTGGTAGGCGGTCCTGATCGTGGAGGCCTTGCGGGTGAAATAGAGCGCCAGCCGCAGACCCTCGTTCTGGTCGCCGGCCTTCTGCTCCATGGTCTGCGTGACATAGTGGGTCGCCGTCCCGGTCGTGGCCTGGGTGGTCTTGGTCGCGTTGCTGCCGAGAGCGGCGAAATTGAAGGCGGTGGCGAATTCGCGGTAACGGGCGTCGGTCAGCTTGTTGGCGAAGGTATCCTTGTTCGCGACACCCTCGGTCAGCACCTTGCGCATGAACGCCTTGGCATAGGTCATGTCGCTGAGGCCGTAGGCCTTCATCGCATAGGAATAGAGGCGATAGTCCTTCAGGAAGTCGTCGATCGTCTTCACGTTGCCGATATGGCTCAGGAAGTAGTCGGTCTCGCGGCTGACATCCGGCTGTGTCGCGACCTGCGTCAGCGACTTGCCCATGTCCTTGGTCAGTCTGGTGTAGTCCGCGATGGTGGATAGCATGACACGCGCCTCTCTGGCCGCCGTTGCGACGCCGCCTCAAGCTGCCGCCAATTGCTTGCGCGAGGCTGGCGATGCGGGAAGCCAGCTTCGCGCAAGGCTCGCCGACTAGATATTCCCGATGGGATCGGCGATGGAGCGGCGTGTTGGGCAGTTTCGTGGGGGTTTTCATCACGGTAGCGGCGCTGCTCGGCGGATTTGCCGCCATGGGCGGGCACCTGGCCGTGCTCATGCAGCCCTGGGAGTTCGTGATCATCATGGGCACCGCGGTCGGCACCTTCATCGTAGCCAATCCGTGGAAGACGGTCGTGGACACCGGGGTCGCCTGCATGCAGGCCATCACCGGCGCGGTGCCGAGTGAGCGCTACTATCTCGACCTGCTCGGGGCGCTCCATGCCCTGATGCGCGAGCTCAGGGGCAAGGGCCGCAACGAGGTGGAAGCGCATATCGACGATCCCGCGTCCTCCGAGATCTTCAAGGCGTTTCCGAGCGTGCTCGGAGATCCCTCGCTGCTCCAGTTCATCTGCGACTATGTCCGCCTCATCATCATGGGCAATGCGCGCACGCATGAGATCGAAGCGCTGATGGACGAGGAGATCCACACCATCGTGAAGAGCAAGCTGACGCCTTACCATGCGCTGGTGACGGTGTCCGAGGCGCTGCCGGCGCTCGGCATCGTCGCTGCGGTGCTCGGCGTCATCAAGGCGATGGGCGCGCTCGACCAGTCGCCGAAGCTGCTGGGCGGCTTCATCGGCGCGGCCCTGGTCGGAACCTTCGCCGGCATTTTCCTGTCCTACGGCGTCCTTTCGCCCTTCGCGATCAAGATCAAGACGACGCGCGAGAAGAAGTGCCGGCCCTACATCATCGTCAAACAGACGCTGCTGGCCTTCATGAACGGCGCGATGCCGCAGATCGCCGTCGAGCACGGCCGCAAGATGATCGCGAGCAGCGAGCGCCCGTCGATCGACGTCGTTGAGAACGAGACGATCGCAGGTCCCAAGGCCGTCGTCACCGAACCCGAACCCAAGGCTGCCCGCGCATGATGATGGGAGACGTCGAAGTCGATCAGCGCAAGCAGCTGCCGAACTACCTGCTGGACGCCGCCGGCATATCGGTCGAACGCATGCCGATGCTCAATGTGATCTTCGATCGCATGGCGGCATCGTGCACCGACAGCCTGCAGCCGATGGCGGGAACGCCCTGCTATTTCTCGGTCAACGGCATCACCAACGACCGCGTCGGCGACATCGTCAAGGACTACGAGGCCAACGCGGTCGCCGCCGTGCTCTACGCCGAGCAGTGGGATTCGCGCATCATCATCATGCTCGACCGCGATTTCGTGTTCACGATGGTCGAGGCGATGTTCGGCTCCGACGGTGCCGAGCCGCCGCTCGACGTCGAGCGCTCGTTCTCGAACATCGAGATCCGGCTGGTCCAGGCGCTGTTCGAGCGTTTCGCCAAGGCGCTGCAATCGGCCTTCGCCGGCACCTCCAACGTCACCTTCCGCGTGGAACGGGTCGAAACCGCGATGGCCTCGCTGGCGATCGGGCGGAGCGGCAACATGTCGATCTGCGCGAACATCATGTTGCAGGCGCTGTACCGCGGCGGCCAGATGTTCCTCATCATTCCGCACTCCGCGCTCAATCCGCTTCGGCAGAAGCTCGCCCACGTCGTCGTCAGCGACGGCCGCGCTTCCGATCCGCGTTGGCGCGAGCAGATGGAGAGCGAGGTCCACAGGACCGAGGTGACGCTGAGCGCGGTGCTCGACGAGAAGATGATCTCGCTCGAGGACGTCGTGAACTTCAAGGTCGGGCAGGTGCTTGAGCTGGAGGCCACGCCGCGCACGCTGGCCCGGCTCGAGAGCAACGGTCAGGTGCTGTTCTGGTGTCAGATCGGTCAGCTTGATGGCTACTACGCCATGCAGGTGGCCGATCCTGTGGATCAGAAACGGGAGTTCGTCGATGATATCCTATCTCGTTGATGCCGTGCTGCTGATTGCGCTCGCCTTCACCAGCATGCGGGTGACCCGGATGCACCGCGAGCTGGCGCGGCTGCGCAGCTACCAGGGCGAGTTCTCCACCATCGTCCACGAGACGGCGGGCGCCTTCGACACGGTCATCACCGCGGCGCATGATTCCACCGCAAATCTCGGGCGGCTCGCCAACGTGCTGACCACCAAGATCGATCAGGCCCATGAGGCGATCGCGGCGCTCGACGCCCGCACCGGGCTTGCGCCGGCCGCGACCGCGGGCGGCACCGAAGTGAACAAGCACTGAAGCCGGAGCCGGCAAGACCAATACGATCGGAACGTCGAGGCGCTCCGGGAGCGGAAATACCAAGAGGCGATACCAGATGGCGCAATCCTTCGACTATGACTCTGCCACGCGAGCACCTGCCTCCGACGAGGGGCATACCGACACGACTCCGCTGGAGCGGCTGGCGGAGATCGCCGCGCGCACGGCGGAGGAGAGCGGCAAGTTCGCCAATGTCGATGCCATCCTGCGTATTCCGGTCACCATGCAGGTGGTGCTGGGATCAGCGACCATTCCGGTGGCGAACCTGATGAAGCTCGGCCGCGGCGCGGTGGTTCCGCTCGACCACCGGGTCGGCGAGCCCGTCGACGTCGTCGTCAACGGCCGCATCGTCGCCCGCGGCGAGGTGGTCGTCGTCGAAGAGGACAATTCCCGCTTCGGCGTCTCGCTCACGGAGATCGTCGGACCGCTGGGGCAGGGTGATAGCTGACCATGGCGGCACAGGTCGGCATCGCCCCCATCAAGCAGCGAGGCGTTGCCACGCTGGGGGGAACGGAAAAGGTCGCGGCGCTCCTCCTGGCCATGGGCCGGCAGGCGGCCGCAAGCGTGCTTCAGCAGTTCGAGCCGCAGGAGATCCGCATCGTCACCAAGGCCGCAGCGGAGCTGCGGCCGATCACGGCGCAGGAGCTCGAGGGGATCGTGGAGGAGTTCGCCCAGCAGTTCTCGATGGGCGCCAACATCCTCGGCACGCTGGGCGGTCTCGAGGCCGTGCTCGGTGACGTGCTTCCGGCCGATCAGGTCTCGCAGATCATGTCGGACCTGCTCGGCAATTCGAGCCGGTCGGTGTGGGACCGCGTCTCGTCGGTCTCTGAAAACTCGCTCGCGAGCTATCTGTCCAAGGAGCATCCGCAGACCGCGGCGCTGATCCTGTCCAAGGTCAAGCCGGCCTGCGCCGCCAAGGTGATGAGCCAGCTGCCCTCGAGCCTGCGCAACGAATTGATGCGGCGCGTGCTGAGCCTCAAGCCGATCGCCGACGACGCCATGAGGGTGCTCGAGAAGACGCTGCACGAGGATCTGACGCTGAACTTCGCCCGCAATCTCGGCGCCGATACTTACGCCCGCGTCGCCGACATCATCAACAAGATGGAGCGCGGCCACATCGAGGACATGCTGAAGAGCCTGTCGGAAAAGCGGCCGAAGTCGGCCGAGGTTCTGAAGGAGCTGCTGTTCACCTTCGACGACGTCGTCAACCTGACGCCGAAGGCGCGCACCATGATCTTCGACCAGGTGCCGACCGATCGCATCGTCATCGCACTGAAGGGAACCGACAAGCATTTCCGCGAACTGATCCTGTCCTCGGTCGCATCGCGCGTGCGCCGCGTCGTCGAGCACGAGCTCGCCATCGGCGAGCCCTCGAACCAGCGCGACGTGCTGGAGGCGCGGCGCGTGATCACCGATCTCGCGCTCGAACTCGCGGAAAAGGGCGAAATCGAGCTCAACCCCGAGCAGGAGGATGAGCTGGTCTTCCGCTGACCGCTGAACGGGCATGGCAGAAACATCCGATCAGGAGAGCAAAACAGAAGAACCGACCGAGAAGAAAGTCCGTGATGCGCTCGAACAGGGCAAGATCCCGGTCTCTCGGGAGGCCTCTATTTTCGCCTCGATGGCCGCGCTGATGGTCATTCAGGCGTTCCTGATCGGTCAGGGCGTGCAGCAATTGACGCCGACGTTGACGAGCCTGCTGGACGATCCCGAAGGTTTCCCGCTGTCCACCGGCGCGGACGCGCAGAACCTGCTCACCGTGGTCGGTCTCCAGGCGCTGCGTTTTCTGGTGCCGCTGGTCGTCGTCCTCATGGTATTCGGGCTCGCCTCCTCGCTGCTGCAGAATGCGCCGCGCTTCGTGCTGGAGCGCATCAAGCCGGAATTGTCGCGCATCTCTCCGGTCGATGGCTGGAGCCGGATCTTCGGAACGCGCGGACTGGTCGAGTTCGCCAAGTCGCTGTTCAAGCTGGCCGCGGTGACCTCCGTGGTCGTCTTCGTGCTGCGCTCGTCGGAGGCGAAGGCGTTCGAGGCCATGTACACCGATCCGGTTGCGCTGCCGGAGATGATCCTCAACATCGCGATGCGGATCGTCTCGGCGATCTGTATCGCGACCATCATCCTGGTCGCGATCGATCTCGCCTGGGCGCGCTTCCACTGGCGGCGCGAGCTGCGCATGACCAAGCAGGAGATCAAGGACGAGCACAAGCAGGCCGAGGGCGATCCGCTGATCAAGGCCCGCCTGCGCTCGCTGGCGCGCGACCGCTCGCGGCAGCGGATGATTGCCTCCGCCGCGCGCGCGACGCTGGTGATCGCGAACCCGACGCACTTCGCGATCGCGCTGCGCTACAACCGCGAGGAAAATCCCGCGCCCCTCGTGGTGGCCAAGGGCATGGACGTGATCGCGCTGAAGATCCGCGAGGTCGCCGAACAGAATCGGATCCCGGTGATCGAGAACAAGGCGCTGGCGCGCGCACTCTACGAGGCCGTCCAGGTCGATCAGGTGATTCCGGCTGAGTTCTTCCGGCCGGTCGCCGAGATCATCTACTTCCTCCAGTCGAAGCAGGCGCCGCGCACCGAGAAGGTCCAGTAGAATTCCGAGCAACGTCCGGCCCAACAGCTTGACGAAAGCTTAACGCCCTAGGCTTCTCCCGAATGGACCAGAACGGGGCTGTCGTGGGACCGCTTTATCTCTTCGAACTCGCATCGTCGCAGGCGCGCTACCTCGAGCTCCGCCAGTCGACCATCGCCACCAACGTTGCCAACGCCAATACGCCGGGCTTCAGGGCACGCGACGTCGAGCCCTTCAACAAGGTGCTCGACGGCATGCCGGTGAGGCTCGCCACGACGTCGCCCTCGCATCTGCAATTGTCCGCGGCCGAGACCGATACGCGCGCAACCGCGAAGAAGGACAGCTGGGACGTGGTTCACTCCGGCAACTCCGTCAGCCTCGAGCAGGAAATGATCAAGGGCAGCGACGTCAACCGCGACTATTCGATGAATTCGGCGATCGTGCGGTCGTTCCACCGCATGGTCCTGTCGAGCGCAAAGGCCTGAGGTGAACTGACATGCTGGACTCACTGAGCGCTTCCCTGACGGTCGCGAGCTCCGGGCTCGAAGCGCAATCGACGCGGATGCGCATCGTCTCGGAAAACCTCGCCAACGCGACCTCGACGGGGCGCACGGCCGGCGCCGATCCCTATCAGCGCAAGACGATCACCTTCGATGCCGCGATGGACCGTGCCTCGGGCTCGCAGCTCGCGAAGGTCAAGGAGATCGGCGTCGACACCACGCCTTACCGCGTCGAGTACGATCCCGGACATCCCGCCGCCGACAAGGCCGGCTACGTCAAGATGCCGAACGTCAACATGATGATCGAGATGGCCGACATGCGCGAAGTCAACCGGTCCTATGAAGCCAATCTCCAGGTCGTGAAACAGGTCAGGTCGATGCTCGGCATGACCATCGACCTCCTGAGGAGCTGACAATGCTTGAGGCGATTTCATCCACGGCGGTCGCCGCAGGGCAGGCGGCGTCCCGCGCGACCGAGACGCAGGCGATCTCGCCCGCCGCGACGACGGCAATCCAGTCCGGAGACGATGTCGGCTTCGAATCGGTGATGAAACAGGTGACGACCGATGCGATCGGGACGCTGAAGGCGGGCGAGGCGGCGTCGATCTCGGCGATGCAGGGCAAGGAATCGACGCGGCGCGTCGTCGAAGCGCTGATGTCGGCGGAGCAGGCCCTGCAGACGGCGGTCGCGGTTCGCGACAAGGTCGTGCAGGCCTACCAAGAAGTCGTCCGGATGTCGATTTGATCTGAAGGAGTGGGTTAAGTGAAATCGCTTGCCATTGCGGCCACGGGCATGAACGCCCAGCAGACCAACATCGAAGTCATCGCGAACAACATCGCCAACATCAACTCGACGTCGTACAAGCGGGCGCGTGCGGAATTCACCGATCTGTTCTACCAGATGGACCGCATGCAGGGCGTTGCCAACGTCAACGGCTCCTCGCCGATTCCGGAAGGCGCCAACCTCGGCCTCGGCGTCAAGTCGGCGGCGATCCGCAAGCTGCACATCCAGGGCGCGCTGACGCAGACCGGCAACCCTTACGACCTCGCGATCAACGGCCGCGGCTGGTTTCAGGTGCTCGGTCCCAACAACGAGGTGCAATACACCCGCGCGGGTTCGTTCAACACCAATGCCAACGGACAACTCGTCACGATCGACGGCTACCTGCTGGATCCGGCGATCACGGTGCCGCAGGGGACGGTCGAGGTCACGGTCAACGCCACGGGCCAGATGTTTGCCAAGCTCGACACGGAAGTGAACCCACGGCAGATCGGCCAGCTCAACCTTGCCAATTTCGCCAACGAAGCGGGCCTCGAACCGCTGGGCAGCAATCTCTACAAGGAGACCACGGCGTCGGGCACGCCTGTCGTCGGGCTGCCGGGCGATGCCGGCTACGGCAAGATCAACCAGAAATATCTCGAAGCCTCGAACGTCGATCCGGTCAAGGAAATCACCGAGCTGATCTCGGCGCAGCGCGCCTACGAAATGAATGCCAAGGTCATCCAGGCCTCGGATGAAATGGCCCAGACGGTCTCGAAGGGCATGCGCTAGGTCCGGTGTATCTATGTTGAACAGGCTGGGCCTGATCATGCGCGGGTTGGCCGCCGTGCTGCTGATTCTGGCTTCAGTGCGCCTCGCTGGCGCCGAGGAGAAGCGGCTTCCCGTGCCGGCGGTTTCGATCCGCGCCGGCGAGCTGATCCGGGACGACATGATCACCGAACGCGCCTTCGCGCCGAACCTGCTCGGCGTTGCCATGTTCATCGAAGGGCGCCAGGTCCTGGTCGGCCGCATGGCGCGGCGCGCGCTGTTGCCGGGCCAGCCCATTCCCAGCAATGCGGTGGAAGATCCCTGGACGGTCGCCCGCGGCGCCATGGTCAAGGTCGTGGTGGAAGACAGCGGGCTGTCCATCGTCACCTACGGCTCGGCGATGCAGTCCGGCGCGGCCGGCGCGCTCATCCCGGTGCGCAATACCGATACCGGGGTGGTTATCAGGGGCGTCGTCCAGCCGGACGGCACCGTCAAGGTCGTGGACGGCTCATGACCAGGCTCCTGCTTGCGCTCGTCCTGC
Organism: Bradyrhizobium sp. UNPA324; assembly: GCF_006658635.1. Taxonomy (NCBI): domain Bacteria; kingdom Pseudomonadati; phylum Pseudomonadota; class Alphaproteobacteria; order Hyphomicrobiales; family Nitrobacteraceae; genus Bradyrhizobium; species Bradyrhizobium sp. UNPA324. The sequence goes on along the minus strand of NZ_LFJD01000004.1, from coordinate 6,278,922 downwards.
TGCTTTCGGCCGTCAGCGCCCATGCCGCCGTCCGCATCAAGGACATCGCGGACATCAAGGGGCTGCGCGAAAACCAGATCGTCGGATACGGCCTCGTCATCGGCCTCAACGGCACCGGCGACACGCTTCGCAACGCTCCCTTCACGGAGCAGTCCCTGCAATCGATGCTCGAGAACATGGGCATCAACGTCAGGAACGAGACCACGAGCACCACCAACCCCACGCGTCCGACGACGCTGCGCACGCGCAACGTCGCGGCCGTGATGGTGACTGCGGACTTGCCGCCCTCGATCGGGCCCGGCGAGCGCATGGACGTCACGGTGTCGTCGCTCGGCGATGCGACCTCGCTGCTCGGCGGCACGCTGGTCATGACGTCGCTGCGCGCGGCGGACGGCGCCGTCTACGCGGTGGCGCAGGGCGCGATCACCGTCGCCGGTTACAACGTTGGTGGCCAGGCGCAGAACGTCAGCCAGGGCACGCCGACGGCCGGGCGCATCCCGAACGGGGCGCTCGTCGAACGCGCGGTGCAGGGAAGTCTCCATGAGATGGAGTTCCTGGTGCTTGAGCTGAAGAACCCCGACTTTGTCACCGCAACGCGCATCCTCGACGCCATCAACCGATACGCCGGCGGACGCTACCGCGCGCAGATCGCCTTCGAGCGCGACTATCGCACCATCGTGCTGTCGAAACCGCGCCACATCGGCCCGGTCCGATTCCTTGCCGAGATCGGCGAGCTGACGGTCGAGCCGGACACGCCGGCGCGGGTGGTGATCAACGAGCGCACCGGCACGGTGGTGATCGGGCGCGACGTGCGGATATCGACCGTTGCCGTGACGCACGGCAATCTGACGGTCCGTGTCACGGAGATGCCCGTGGTGTCGCAGCCGGCGCCGTTCTCGCGAGGCCAGACGGTGGTCGTCCCGCAGACAATGGTCGAGGCCAACGAGGCCGGGTCGCAGGTGGCGATCCTCAGCGGGGTCGATCTGCAGCGCCTGGTGCGCGGGCTGAACCAGATCGGCCTGAAGCCGTCCGGCATCATCGCGATCCTTCAGGCCATCAAGACCGCCGGCGCGCTCCAGGCCGATGTCATCGTGCAATGATGCATAAGCGTCGTGCAAGCTTGGTCGCTCAATGCTGAGGTCTGAAGCGAGAATCGCGCGCGGCCCGATGCTGAAGCTGGATCACAAAGCCAAACTCCTCCTGCTGGTCGCGGCATCGATGCTCGCGGGCGCATCGCCCGTGCTCGCCCTGGACGAGGCCAGGCCCTCGAAGCCGCTGAACCTGCTCTCCTTCGCGCGCGCCCGCGCGGCCGGGCCGCAGAAGCCGCAGCCGCTCACGGCCCCGCCAAGCGACAATGCCTCGATCCGGGCGGCCGCATGGGCCGCCGAAGATCAGGGCCCCGCGACCACCGGCGCGGTGCCTGCGTCCGAAACGCCTGCGCCTGCGCAAGCGGCTGCGCCCGCACCCACGCCTGCACCGGCCCGACTGGTCAAGCCCGGCAGCGTCACGGCGCCGCCGAAACCCGCGCCGCCGCAGGCCGCGGCGTCCGCGGACAACGAGGTCGCGCTGTTCTGCAGCAACGTCGCCGATCCCGCCGTTGATGCGAGGCTGGCCTGGCAGCTCAAGGAATTGCAGAAGGCCGAGACCCTGCTCCGCGAGCGGATTGCCGAGGTCGAGGCCAAGCGCGCCGAATATGAAAAGTGGATGGAACTCCGCGACGACTTCCTGAAGAAGGCCGAAGCGAGCGTTGTCGAGATCTATTCGCGCATGAAGCCCGAAGCCGCGGCGACCCAGATCGCCGGCATGGCGGATGAGACCGCCGCCGCCGTGCTCGCCAAGCTCAGCCCGAGGAGCTCGAGCGCAATCTTCAACGAGATGGAGACGGCACGCGCGGCACACCTTGCCGACCTGCTGGGCGGAATGCGCCGCGTGGATGACGGAAAGACCAAATAGATGAAGACGCCGATCCGCATCCTCCCGCTCGTCCTGGCGTCCGTGCTGCTGGCGGGGTGCTTGCATGACCCGGCCGAAATCCTCACCGGCCCGCAGATGTCGCCGGTCGGCAGCGGCTTGAGGACCCAGGCCGATCCGATCCCGGTGACGCCGCGCATGCGCACGCCCGTCAGCTATCGCTCGACCTGGGACGACGGCACCGATCTCTACCGCGATCCCCGCGCCCGGCGCACCGGCGACGTCGTGACCGTGATCATCTCGATGCAGGACAAGGCCAAGCTCGACAACAAGACCGGCCGCTCCCGCGACTCGCAGGTCAAGTTCGGGCTCGACTGGCTGATGGACGTCGCTGGATGGCAGGACAAGGGCTCCACCAACGCCAACCTCAGCACCAACACCCAGATCAAGGGCAACGGCCAGATCGACCGCACCGAGGACATCAAGCTGTCGATCGCCGCCATCGTCACCGACGTGCTGCCGAACGGCAACATGATGATCAGCGGCTCGCAGGAGTTTCGCGTCAACACCGAGATGCGCGTGCTCAACGTCGGCGGCATCGTACGCCCGCGCGACATCTCTCGCACCAACACGATTTCCTACGAGAAGATCGCCGAGGCGCGCGTCTCCTATGGTGGTCGCGGAAATCTGTCCGACGTGCAGCAGCCTGGATGGGGACATCGGATCTATGACGCCGTGGCACCATTCTGAAGGCCGTGCCGGCAGGACCGGGCGAGGGCAGGGGACGTCATGCGCCTGATTGCGGCCATCGTGGTGCTGACCCTTGTCGCGATCGGCGCGGGAGCGCTGGCCGGCCTGCATCTGTTTGCGACCGCCGAGCGCGTCGCCGACGCGAAGAAGAGCGCGACCCCGCCGCCGCTTGCGTCGAGCTACGCCGGCAGCGCGCGGCTCAGGAAATTGTCTCCGATCGTGACCAATCTCGCCGCGCCCGCCAACAATTGGGCCCGCATCGAAGCCTCCATGGTGACCGAGAGCATGAGCGACGAGGACGCCGGCATCCTGGCCGCCCACATCAGCGAGGATATCGTGACTTACTTGCGGTCCGCCTCGGTGGCGCAGTTCGAGGGATCGCGCGGGCTCCAGCATCTGCGCGACGACCTGACCGAGCGCGCCGCCATCCGCTCGTCGGGCAAGGTCCGCGAATTGATCATTGAGACGTTGGTGATCCAGTGAGAGTGAAAGTCCTGCTGCTCGCGTTGATCATGGTCGTGCTGCCCGAAGTGGCGCTCGCCCAGATTCCTGATCTCAACTCGCTGCTGCCGCCCGGAAACGGCTCGACCAGCGGCCGGATCATCCAGCTGATGGCCCTGATCACGGTGCTGTCGGTGGCGCCGGGACTGCTCATCATGGTGACGAGCTTCACGCGATTTGCGGTGGCACTCTCGTTCCTGCGCGCCGGGCTCGGCCTGCAGACCACGCCGGCCAATCTGGTGCTGATCAGCCTCGCGCTGTTCATGACCTTCTACGTGATGGCGCCGACCTTCGATCGCGCCTGGGAGACCGGCGTCCAGCCGCTGATGAAGAACGAGATCTCGGAAGAGCAGGCCTATCTGAAGATCACGGATCCGTTCCGCGAGTTCATGCTGGCCCATGTCCGCGACAAGGATCTGCAGACCTTCGAGTCGCTCGCCGCGGAGAGCTTCCGCAAGAAGTTCGACGACAAGCGTGTCGATTTGCGCGTCATCATTCCGGCTTTCATGATCTCCGAGCTGAGGCGTTCGTTCGAGATCGGATTCCTCATCATCCTGCCGTTTCTGGTGATCGACATGATCGTGGCGACGCTGACCATGTCGATGGGCATGATGATGATGCCGCCGACGATCCTCGCGCTGCCGTTCAAGATGCTGTTCTTCGTGCTGATCGACGGCTGGAATCTGCTCGCCTCCGGACTGGTGCGCTCGTTCTCGTAACCGCGGCGATCATCGGTCGACTCGTTATGGTTAGCGGAAAGTAATATTAACCATATGATATTGCTTGGGAATTCAAGCCGGCCTTAATCCGGCGGCAAGATTCGACGTGCTAGCAATGCGTCACGGCGGGTTGGACCTCACCCACATCAGTCCAAAGGCATGATGCCGCCCTGTCGTACCGGTGCAAGCCCGGTATGTCCCCTGATGAAAATGTAACGCGTACATAAAGGGACATTCGCAATGTCAAGCCTGCTTACGAACTCGACCGCCATGACCGCGCTCCAGACCCTCCGGTCTGTCAGCTCGCAGCTCTCCACCACGCAGAACCGGATCTCCACCGGCCAGCGCGTGGCCACCGCCTCGGATAACGCCGCCTACTGGTCGATCGCGACCTCGATGCGCGCCGACAACGCCGCACTCTCCGCCGTCTCCGACTCGCTCGGTCTGTCGGCCGCGACCGTCGACACCGAATATACCGCTCTGACCTCGGTCGTCGGCAACAGCACCGGCGGCCTGACCAAGCTCCAGTCGTTGCTGGTCGAAGCCAAGACGGCCGGTATCGACCGCACCAAGATCCAGGCGGACATCACCCAGATCCAGCAGCAGATGAAGGGCACGGCCAACGCGGCGACGTTCAATGGCGTGAACTGGCTGAGCACCAACGCCTCGACGCCGGCGACGGTCAACCTGGTGTCGTCGTACTCTCGCGTCGGTGGCACGCCGACCACGGGTTCCATCACCCTGACCGTTGCCAACTACTCGCTCTACACCGCGAGCACGGGCGGCATTCTGGACACGGTGAGCGGCAGCGCGTCGGTCGACACGATCAACATCAGCGCGCTGACCGACTCGGCGGCCGACCAGACCACGCTCGATGGTTACATCGCGCAGGTCACCGGTGCGATCAACTCGGTGGCTTCCGCCGCCGCCAACCTCGGCGCGGTCAAGAACCGCATCTCCACCAACACGGACTTCGTGAAGTCGCTGATGGACTCGGTGGATCGCGGTATCGGCCAGCTCGTCGACGCCGACATGAACCAGGAGTCCACTCGTCTGGCGGCTCTCCAGGTCCAGCAGCAACTCGGCGTTCAGGCACTCTCGATCGCCAACAACGGCAGCCAGAGCATCCTGTCGCTGTTCCGCTAAGCCGCAAAACGATCTGAGGAGGGCCGCGCTTCTGCGAAGCGCGGCCCTTCCATTTGGCGTGACGCCGCGCGCACGTCGTCATTTCGGGCCGCCCTGTTGCAGCCGGGGCACAGCGCCACAAGCCTCGCGCAAGCTTCGGCCGCTAACCTCTCCGCTACGACAGGTTGGGCCCTCCATCCGCTTTTGCGCGGCCCAAAGGCATGACGCCGCCCTCTCGTACCGGTGCAAGTCCGGTATGTCCCCAATCTCATTCAATCTCTAAAGGGACATCAAAATGGGCTCTAGCCTCCTTACCAACTCCGCTGCAATGACTGCGCTGCAGACCCTGCGCAACGTCAGCTCGCAGCTCGCCACCACGCAGAACCGGATCTCTACCGGCCAGCGCGTGGCCACTGCGTCGGACAACGCTGCCTATTGGTCGATCGCGACGTCGATGCGGGCCGATAATGCCGCGCTCTCCGCCGTCTCCGATTCGCTCGGTCTGTCGGCCGCGACCGTCGACACCGAATATACCGCTCTGACCGCGGTTGTCGGCGATAAGACCGGCGGCCTGACCAAGCTCCAGGCGCTCCTGGTTGAAGCCAAGACCGCCGGTATCGACCGCACCAAGATCCAGGCGGACATCACTCAGATCCAGCAGCAGATGAAGGGCACGGCCAATGCGGCAACCTTCAACGGCGTGAACTGGCTGAGCACCAACGCTTCCACCCCGGCGACCTTCAACCTGGTGTCGTCGTTCTCGCGCGTCGGCGGCACGCCCACGATCGGGTCCATAACGCTCACGATCGCCAACTACTCGCTCTACACCTCGAGCACGAGCGGCATCCTCGACACGGTGAGCGGCAGCGCGTCGGTCGACACGATCAACATCTCGGCGCTGACCGATTCGGCGGCCGACCAGACCACGCTCGATGGGTACATCTCGCAGGTCACCACTGCGATCAACTCGGTGGCCTCGGCCGCTGCCGGTCTCGGCGCCGTCAAAAACCGCATCTCGACCAACACCGAGTTCGTCAAGACCCTGATGGACTCGGTGGACCGCGGTGTCGGCCAGCTCGTCGACGCCGACATGAATGCGGAATCGACCCGCCTGCAGGCGCTCCAGACCCAGCAGCAGCTCGGCGTTCAGGCGCTCTCGATCGCCAACCAGAACAGCCAGAGCATCCTGTCGCTGTTCCGCGGCGGCTAAGCGGCGCTTTCGAAAACGACCGTGCTCCCTCAGGGAGCACGGTCCCCGCGTGAGCGGCGGATGTGACGGCACAAGACGTGCCCGCAATTCGACCGCCTGAGTTCAGACTTCTCGCAACACCCGCAGCCGATCGCGTGGCCATGTGCCCGATCGGCCTATTGCAGCCAAGCTGATCGCGTCGCCGCCCAATCTCGTTTTAAAATTGCAACGCCGTGCCTGCGAACTGACACAATCGTGTCCTCGCGCAACCTTCAGACAAGGTTGGCAGCGGAGTGTCCTCCATGTTCGCATTGGTACGAGGTCATATGCTCAGTCGTGCGCAGGTACAGCAACTGCTCAACAATCTGCTGGAGCTTGGGCCGCGACGCCTGATGGCCTTGGGATTGATCGGCTTTGCCGTTCTCGTCACCGTCGTCGGCGGCGCGTACTATCTGAGCCGGCCCGAATTCGAGACGCTCTATACCGGCCTCACCCGCGAGGACGTGACGCGCATGGGCGCGGCGCTGCGCGAGCAGAACATCACTTTCGACATCAATACAGCCGGCGACGCGCTCTCGGTGCGTCCGAGCCAGACCATGCAGGCGCGGATGCTGCTCGCCGAGAAGGGGCTGCCGACCAGCGCCAATTCCGGCTACGAACTGTTCGACAAGATCGGTTCGCTCGGCCTGACATCCTTCATGCAGGAGGTCACCAAGCTCCGGGCGCTGGAAGGCGAGATCGCGCGCACGGTGCAATTGATGAAGGGCGTCAAGGCAGCCCGGGTGCATATCGTGTTGCCGGTGCGCGGCTCGTTCCGCGCGACGCAGCAGCCGCCTTCGGCATCGGTCGTGTTGCGCACCGACGGCGCGATCGAGGCGCGCACGGCGCAGTCGATCCGTCATCTCGTCGCCGCGGCCATTCCAGGCATGAATCGCGACAAGGTGACGGTGCTGGATGCCGACGGTTCGATGCTGCTCGCCGAAGAGGACGAGGCGAGCGCCGCGCCGACCAAGATGGCGAGCCTTCAGAAGACGGTCGGCGGCATGGTGCAGGAGAACATCCGCAAGGCGCTGACGCCGTATCTGGGCCTCGACAATTTCGAGGTCAGCGTCGCGCCGCAGCTCTCCACCGACAAGAAACAGATCAACGAGACCGTCTACGATCCGGAGAGCCGTGCCGAGCGTTCGGTGCGGAACGTGCGCGAGAAGGAATCGTCACAGAACGCCGACCGCTCGACGCCGACGACCGTGCAGCAGAACCTTCCCGATCAGCAGGTGAACGCCGGCGGCGGCAAGAACTCCAGCGAAGACAAGACCCGCCGCGAGGACGTCACCAATTTCGAGGTCTCGTCCAAGACTACGACGACGGTGAGCGACGGCTATTCGGTGAAGAAGCTCTTCATCGCCGTCCTGGTCAATCGCGCGCGGCTGGTCGCCGATCTCGGCGACAAGACCAACCAGGCCATCGTCGACAGCAAGCTCGCCGAGATCAGCCAGCTCGCGGCGACGGCCGGCGGGCTGGACAAGGCGCGCGGCGACCAGATCCAGGTGACGGCGGTCGACTTCATCGAGGGCTCGCGCGAACTGGCGCCGGTGCCCCCGATCAGCTTCGTCGAGATGATCAACAAGCAGCTCGGCAGCGTCATCAACGCGGTGACGATCCTGGCCGTTGCTTCGATGCTGGTCTGGTTCGGGCTGCGGCCGGCGGTCAACGGCATTCTGACCCATCGCGCGGCGCAGGAGCAGGTGGAGGCCGCCGAGGCCGCTGAGCTCGAATCTGCCGCCGCCCTTGCGCTCGCCGAAAGTCAGGACCCCGAGCTCAACCTCGTCGAGGACCTCGAAGGCAAGATGCAGCGGACGCCGCAGAAGCGGCTGGAGCAGATCGTTCGGCTCGATCAGGCGCAGGCGGCAGCGATCCTTAAAGACTGGATGCGACGCGAGGAGGCGGCATGAACGCGGCAATCGGAAAGCTCCTGACGCAGTTCGATGCGAACGGCCGGGCCAAGTCACCACCGCCTCCACCGCCCAGGATCCAGGATCTTTTGACCAGGCCGAAGGAGGCGGCGCGAGAACCTCAGCCGCAGCTTCAGACTCAGCCGCAGCCGGTGCCGCAGCCGGTGCCGCAGTCACCGCCGCCGGCGCCGAAGGCGGAAGCCCCGGCTACCAATCTGCTGGACGACGCCTACCGGCGCGGCCATGCGGCGGGCGTTGCGGAAGGCGATGCCAAGCTCGCCGAGGAGCGCGTCCGCAGCGCGATCCGGCTCGGCGAGGAGCGCGCCAAATGGTCGGACCAGCAGGCGGTCGCAATCGTCAGCGGCTTCGAGGCCGCCTGCCGCGAGATCGAGACCAACATCGCGAGCTCCGTTGCGCGGATATTGCTGCCATTCCTCGCTGACGCGGTCCGCGACAAGGCGATCGGATCGCTGGTCGAGCAGATTGCGGCGCTGACCGGCAGCTCGTCCGCGCCAGCGTTCAAGGTCACCGGCCCGAGCGAGCTGCTCGACCTCGTGAGGACGCAGCTCGCAGCTTCCAGGCGAATTGGCATCGAGTACGAGGCAGCTGAGGCTCTCGAGGTTCGTGTCGTGGCGGACCAGACCGTGATCGAGACGCAGATCTCGGCCTGGAGCGAACGACTGAAGGAAGCGCGCCGGTAACCCGCCATGGAAGAGGTCAAGCATGAGCTCGTGATCGTTCGCCGGCGCAGCGCCTTCGCTGAGGAGGCGCATCACGGCGGTGTCTGGAAGATCGCCTATGCGGACTTCATGACCGCGATGATGGCGTTCTTCCTGGTCATGTGGCTGATCAACGCGCTCAACCAGGACCAGAAGCAGGTGGTCGCGAGCTATTTCAACCCGATCCAGCTCGCGGAAAATGCCCCCGCGCCGAAGGGCCTCAAGAATCTCTCCAAGAAGGAGCCGACGTCGTTCGAAGGTCAGGACGGCAAGCGTCAGCCGGCTGGCTCGAACGAAGAACGTCGCGGTGACTCGCCGACGAACGAGAAGCCGGCCTCCTTTGAAGAGAAGGTGCTGTTCCGCGATCCCTATGCGACTCTCGCCGAGATCGCGAGCAGCGCGAACCAGTCCTCGGGGCAGCGGCGCGCCGGCGCGCTGACGTCCGCCGAAGAGGATGGCCTCAAGGGCGGCGACGCCTACCGCGACCCCTTTGACCCCGGCTATTGGAAGCTGGCGCCGCAAGCCTCCAAGGACGCCGATCGCATGATCGAGAGTGAGCCCAAGCCGAATGCCTCCGCGCGCGACAGCGCGCCCGCGACAAATCAGAGCGAGCCGCAGGCAAGTCGTGCCAGGGCGGACGATGCCGGCGGAAGCGTAGCTCCGAGCGCGGACGCCTCATCCGCAAACCTGTCACCTTTGCTGCCGCCGGCGCCGGCGCAGTCGCCCCGCGAGGGCAGCGCTCAAACGACCGCTCAACCCAACGCCGCCGCGCAGGCGCGTCAGAGCGATGCGGCGAGGGAGAGCGACCCGCGCGATACGGCCCAGACCCAGCAGCCGACCGTCAAGCAGCTTCAGTCCGCGATCGCGGACGCGCTGTCGGACATCAAGGCGGGCGCAGGACCGGCGGCCGAAGTGCGTCAGGTCGAGGAAGGCATCCTGATCAGCCTGACCGACGATGCGAGCTTCGGCATGTTCGCGGTCGGCTCGGCCGAGCCGCGGCCCGAGCTCATCCGCGTGATCGACAAGATCGGGCCGTTGCTGACGAAACGCCAAGGCATGATCATTGTCCGCGGCCATACCGACAATCGGCCGTATCGTTCGGAGACTTACGACAATTGGCGGCTGTCGACCGCCCGCGCCCAGATGGCCTATTACATGCTGGTTCGCTCCGGCGTCGACGCGCAGCGGATCGAGCATGTCGAAGGTTACGCCGATCGGCGGCCGAAGCTTCCGAACGATCCCGCGGCCGCGCAGAACCGCCGGATCGAAATCCTCATCCGTGAGAAGCGCCCTTGATCAGGCCGCTCCTTTGCGCCGCTCTGCTGCTCCTGCCGTTCACGGTGGCGAACGTACGGGCTCAGCCCGCGCGCCAGCCGGGCGAGCCCTATGAACTGGTCCGCGCGCTGCAGGCGGTACAGGACGGCATCGCCAATGGTGATACCGCCGCGCATGGCAGCCACATCGCGCTGATCCGGCAGATCGGAGAGAGGTTTCTCGCCGCCGATCCCACCGTGTGGAGCAATCCGCAGAACAGCCAGGCCGTGGTGATCTACCTGCTCAGCGGCGGCGCGCCGCAAATCGTCCGCAAGCTGCCGCGCGACAAGATGAACGTCGACGAGCGGCTGTTCAACGGCGCGCTCGCCTATGTCGAGGGTCGTCAGGAGGAAGCGCGGGAGCTGCTCAAGGAGGTCAAGCCGCGGACGCTGTCCTCGGGCCTCGGTGGACAGGTCGCGCTGGTCCAGGGCGCGTTGTTCGCGCGTACCGAGGCATCGCTCGCGATCGAGCGGCTGGACGACGCGCGCCTGCTTCTGCCCGGAACGCTGGTGGAGGAGGCGGCGCTGCGGCGCGAGATCCTGCTGGTCGGGCAGGCGGAAGACTTCGACAAGTTCGAGTTCCTGACGCTGGCCTATCTCCGCCACTACCGCAACTCGATCTATGCCGGAGATTTCTGGCAGCGCTTCTCCACCGGCCTGACGCAATCGAGCCTGGCGCTCGACGAGCGCCGCTTTGCGCGGATCGCTGCCATGCTGGAGAAGATCGATGGCGCGAGCCGCCTCAAGCTCTATCTCGTGATCGCGCGCACGGCGATGGTGCGTGGGCAGCTGGCCGTGACGCGGCTTGCCGGCGAGCGGGCGCTGACGCTCAGCGCCGACGCCTCCGCGGATCGCGAGCGGGCGCATTTCTTCCGCGGCGCCTCGCGAGCGCTCACCGACGAATATGACGGCGGTCTCGCCGAGTTGAAGGCACTCGACCGGTCGAAGCTGCCCGAGCGCGACGTCCCGCTTCTGAATGCCACGTTGCAGCTCGCGCTCGATGTTCGCAAGCCGTTCCCGGGCGGATCCGCCGCCGCGGCCGACAAGCCTCCGGCAACGCCGGCGCGTCTCGATCTGGCGTCATCGACCGTGACGCTTGCGCGCGCGCAGAAGCAGCTGGGCGAACTCGAACTCCTCACCAGGGACCGCCGTCCATGACCAAGCTCAGTGGAACATCCGGACAGCTTTTTTCAGGCCTCGCCGAGACTCTCAATATGCGCGGGACATCGCGTGCGGCAAAGAGCGCCGGCGCCAAATCGCAGACAAGCTCGTCGTTCAACGATCTGCTGCATACCGTCTCGAACCTCGCCAAGCAGGCTCTGAACGACGACGGCAGCGATACGACCGATAAGGCCGGGCCACTGCGCACGCGTCTGGCTCATCCGACCGGGAAGGCGAAGCCGAAGGACGCGACGGCGCACGAGCTCATGGATGCGCCGGAGCGAGCAGAGCCCACAGAGGGGGCTTCCGACAAGAAGGTCGACAAGCCGTCGGAGAAACAACATCCGGTCGATCATGTCGCCAGGGCGGAGGTTCAGGACCAGTCGGGCATCGCCGTGGGTGTCGGACAGGAGATCGCTGCCGCGCCTGCCGTGAAGCCGCAGATGCAATTGCAATCCGCCGACAGGACCGCGCCGGCGCGCGACGAGCGGTCCTCCGCGACCAAGCGCGACGTTCAGGGCGCGAAGGCGGCGACAGGCGATACCGCCCCGTCCGGTGTCGCTCCGACCGCCGCGCGCTCGCTGGCTGCGGCGTCGCAAGCGACGGCCGTGCCGCTGCCGACACAAGGCGGTGAGCCGTCGAGCCCAATGCCCGCGACGCCGGGCTTCGAGGCGGTCACGGCCAATGTCGAGCGCGCTGCCAAGGCCTCGGGCCGTGACGCACTGCCCGAGACGACCAAGGTCACCGTGGTCCAGCAGGAGACCCATCTGCCGCCGGCGCAATTCAACGCCCCGCAGCAGGTCGCCAATGCGGTCGTCGCCGAGCTGAAGGACTCCGCTGGTCCGACGGCGTCCGCAGCGCCTGATCTTGCGGCGTCCCAGACCAATGCGCCGGATCAGCCGCTCAAGATCCTGACCATCAATCTGGAGCCGCCGGCGCTCGGCAACGTCACCGTGCGTCTGCGCCTCGTCGGCACCGAAGTCGCCGTCCATCTCGCGGCCGAGCGCAAGGATACCAGTCAGATGCTGGACCAGCAGCGCGACCAGATCCGCGATCTCATGCAGTCGGCGGGCTATGTCGCCGACGTCGCACCGGTCCAGCACGGCTCGCTGGACGGATTCCAAAGCGGCTCCGGCCAGTCGCAGCCGCAGCTCCCGAGCCAGCAACAGCCCTCGTCGCAGTCGCAAGGAACGTTCGACGGCTCCGGCACGTCGTCGGGGCAGTCCGACGGCGGCGCGAGACAGGCCCGGCAGGAGCGCCAGTCCAACCAGGAGACGCGTCATGACCAGGACGTGGGCCAGCCAAATCGTCGCGGCCCTGTTTATCTGTAACGCCGGCGCCGCGGCTGCGGCGACCGACCACGCGCGCTCCTGCGAGCGCGAGATGGCGCGCGCGGCCCAGCAGCACGGGATTCCACTCGGCATTCTCTATGCGGTCGGCCTCACCGAGACCGGACGGCGCGGCGCGCTCCATCCCTACGCTCTCGGCGCCGACGGCCAGACCGTGTTCGCCAAGGACATCAACGACGCGATGGCGAATTTCGAGGCGATGCGAGCCAAGGGAATCAAGTTGATCGACCTCGGCTGCATGCAGATCAACCACTATTATCACGGCGACAAGTTCGCCTCGGTGCGGGCAATGTTCGACCCCGCCAGAAACGTCGATTATGCCGCGCGTTTCCTCAAGGAGCTGAAGCAGCGCGAGGGCAGCTGGACCATGGCGGTCGCCCGCTACAATGCCGGTCCCAACAACCAGCCGGCCCAGAAGCGCTATGTCTGCCACATCGTCGCGCACCTCGTCTCGAGCGGTTTCGGCGCCTGGACCGACAATGCTCGCTCCTTCTGCCAGCCGAAAGCAACTTGAGTTGACGAGCTGAAGCAACAACCGGCGGCACGACGACAAGTTGTGCATCGTTCCCAATCATCAGCCCCGCGCAAGCAAGACCTCTCATTGTAGCTGCAACCTACCAAAGGAGCCCCTTTCATGAGCCTGTATGGTGTTATGCGCACCGGCGTTTCCGGGATGAGCGCGCAGTCCAACAAGCTGTCGACGGTCTCGGACAACATCGCCAACGTCAACACGACCGGCTACAAGCGGGCTTCCACCGAATTCTCCTCGCTGATCCTGAAGAGCGGCTCCGGCAATTACGATTCGGGCGCGGTCGAGACCACGGTCCGCTATGCCATCAGTGACGCCGGTCATACGCAGTTCACGACGTCGACGACGGACCTCGCCGTCCAGGGCAACGGCTTCTTCGTGGTGTCGAATGCCAACAACACGCAGCAGTACCTGACGCGAGCCGGCTCGTTCGTGCCGGACAGCCAGGGCAATCTGGTCAATGCGGCCGGCTTCTACCTTTTGGGCAAGCAGGGACTCGTAACCAATTTCTCGCAGAACAATCTGACGGGACTTCAGATCGTGAACGTCTCACAAGTGTCGCAGGTGCCTGTGCCGTCGACGCTGGCAACTGTGACCGGCAATCTTGATCCCAGCGCGGCCATCGTCCCGCCGGCATCTCTACCTCCCAGTCCGACGTCATATTCGTCGAAGAGTTCGATCGTGGCCTACGACAACATCGGCAACGCCAAGAAGCTCGACGTCTATATGGCTAAGACCGGATCGATTGCCGGTACGGACACTTGGCAGATCCAGGTCTACGATTCGGCAGCGGGTGCCCCGCTTGCGGGTGGTCTTGGCACGTTCACCTTCGACACGACGGCAGCCGGAAAGGGCGCAATGACCGGTCCAACATCGCTCACTGTGACTGTTCCCGGTGGCTCAGCCTTTACGATCGATATGTCGGCCGTGACGCAGGTCGCTTCCAGCTTCGACTTCAAGGCGACGGTCAACGGCAGCGTTCCCTCTGCCATCGAGAAGGTCGACGTTAACTCCCAGGGCGTGCTGACCGCCATCCTCAAGAATGGGCAGCAAACGCCCCTCTACACGATCATGCTTGCCGACGTTCCGAGTCCCGACAATCTCACGCCCGAAGCTGGCAACGTCTATTCCATCAGTATGAATTCCGGAAACGCGCAGGTCGGGAATACTGCTGCTGGCGGGCGCGGCACCGTTCAGTCGGGTGCGCTGGAGGATTCCAATGTCGATCTCGCGGACGAACTCACCGGGATGATCGAGGCGCAGCGCGGCTTCACCGCAAACTCGAAATCGTTCCAGACCGGCGCCGACCTGCTCGACGTCGTCGTCAACCTAAAGCGCTGAGTCGTTCGGCACGCATCCCGGCCAAGAGCAGATCATGTCCCTTACCGCCGCTCTCGACTCCGCTCGCGCCTCGCTCATGGCGTCGGGCATCCAGTCGTCGACGATCTCGCGCAACATCGCCGGTGCCGGCGCCGTCGGCTATTCGCGCAAGATCGCCGTGCTGGACAACCTGCCCAATGCCGGCGTCTATGTCGCGGCGATCCAGCGCGCCGCAAGCTCGGGTCTCTACAACAACGTCTTGATCGCGACTTCGTCGTCGGCCAAGCAGAATGCGATCTACGATGGTCTGCAGAAGATCGCATCGGCCACGGTGGACGATCCGGAACTCGGCCAGTCGCCGACGGCGCGGCTCAATGCGCTGAAGCAGGCACTGCAGCAATATGCGAACGCTCCGGACAACGCCACGCTGGCGCAGGCCGCGGTGACGTCCGCAAAGGACATGGCGACCTCGCTCAACGAGGCGACCAGGACCGTGCAGACGGTGCGCGCGGGCGCGGACGCCGACATGGCGACCTCGGTCGCCAACATCAATCAGCTGCTCACCCAATTCGATAAGGTCAACACCGCGATCGTGAAGGGAACGATCGCCGGCGACGACATCACCGACTATCTCGACCAGCGCGACACCATCGTTTCGAAGATGTCGCAGGAAGTCGGCGTCTCGATGTCGATCCGCGCCAACGGCGATGCTGCGCTCTACACCGACAGCGGCGTCGTCCTGTTCGACAAGACGGCGCGCTCGGTCAGCTTCGCGGCGACCAACAACTACACGGCCGGCACCACGGGCAACGCGGTCTATATCGACGGCGTGCCTGTTACGGGCGCCAATTCGGTGATGCCGATCAAGACCGGCAAGCTCGCGGGCCTCGCTGACCTGCGCGACAAGGCCACGGTCACGTATCAGGACCAGCTCGATGAAATCGCGCGCGGCCTGATCAATACCTTCAGGGAGAGCGATCAGACCGCCGCGGCGCTGCCCGACGTTCCCGGTCTGTTCACCTATCCCGGCGCGCCGGCGATGCCGGCGAGCGCCACCGTCTCGGTCGGCCTTGCCGGCCTGATCAGTGTTGCGGCGTCGGTCGATCCGGCCCAGGGCGGCAACCCGAACCTGCTGCGCGACGGCGCGATCAGCGGCAATGTCGCATACCAGTACAACGCCGCCGGCAACGGCGGCTACTCGGCCCGGCTGCAGCAGCTCATCGGCGGCATGGACGCGGCGCAGCCGTTCGATGCAACCACGCAAGGCAAGCCGAACGGCAGTCTGGTCGACTTCGCTTCGTCGTCGACGAGCTGGATCGAAAACCAGCGCAAGACCGCGGACTCCAACGTGAGCTACCAGAAAACGATGCTCGAGCGCAGCACCGCGGCGCTGTCGAATGTCAGCGGCGTCAATATGGACGACGAGATGTCCTTGATGCTTCAGGTCGAGCGCACCTATTCGGCATCGTCCAAGATCATCTCGACCGTCGACCAAATGTTGCAGAGCCTGCTGGCTGCCGTAGGGAATTGAGCCATGATGAGCGCGAACTACATCTCGACCCTGATGCTGTCCTCGGGCTTGAGGTCCTCGATCACGAACAATCAGGCCGCGCTGGCCAAGGCCTCGAAGGAAGCCACCACCGGCCGCTTCGCCGATGTCGGCCTCGAGCTTGGTGCCACAACGGGAAGCGACGTCACGTTGCGGGCGGACTTCAGCTTCGCCGATCAGCTCGTTGATACCAACGCGCTCGTCTCGGGGCGCCTGGACACGACGCAGAACCGCATCACCCAGCTCAACACGACCGCAACGTCTTTCCTCAAGGACCTGATCGCGGCCCGCAGTACCGACGGCGGCGGGCGGATCATCCTGCCGCCTGCGTCCTCCAACCTCCAGGATCTGATCGGCGCGCTGAACGTGTCCTACAACGGCTCGTATCTGTTCTCGGGCATCAATACGCAGAACCAGCCGATCACGGCCTACACGGCCGGCTCGGCCAGCAAGAACCAGGTCGATGCGGATTTCTTTGCGGCCTTCGGCTTCTCGCAATCCTCAGCCAGCGTGAGCAGCATTAGCCCGGCACAAATGCAGACCTTCCTCAACACCACCTTTGACGCCGAATTCGCGAGCCCGGCTTGGAACACCAATTGGTCAACGGCCACCGACCAGGTCATGCAAAGCCGCATCTCGACGACCGAGATCGCCGATACGTCCGTGAGCGCCAACCAGACCGGCTTCCGCAAGCTGGCCGAGGCCTACACCATGATGGCGGATCTCGGGAACGCGAACCTGAGCCAGGATACGTTCCAGGTCGTCGTGGACAAGGCCATTGGCCTCGTCGGTAATGCCATCACCGACCTCGCTGCGCTCGGCGGCAGCGTCGGCACAGTCCAGCAGCGGGTTACCGGCGCCACTGAAAAGCTCAAGACGCAGCAGGACATTCTGAACAATCAGATCGTCAAGCTGGAGGCGGTCGACCCGACCGAAGCCTCGGTCCGGGTCAACACCCTGCAGACCCAGATCCAGACCGCGCTGGCGCTCACCTCGCAGCTCCAGAAGATCAGCCTGATCAACTATCTCTGAGAAGGCTCCTTCGTGAAGGCTCGTAACCTTTGTCTTGCTGTCCGGTCTCCTGTTTAGAGTGGTTCTGATGACGTTTGAAGCCTATGAAGCGGTCGTCGACGAGAGTGGCTTTGAGGCGCGGGGTCGCGAGCGGCAGGCGCTCAGCCTCGGCATCGATCGGCTCGAACGGCTCCAGAAGGGGCGCTTCAGCCTCGAGGATCTGGTCGAGAGCCTGCTCTATGTGCGGCGGTTGTGGACGATCTTCATCGAGGACCTCGCGCACCCGGAAAACGGGCTGCCGGACAAGCTGCGCGCCGACATCATCTCGATCGGCCTGTGGGTCGTCAAGGAAGCCGATCGCCTTCGCGAGGAGAGATCGAACGACGTGATGCAGCTCATTGAAATCAACCGCCTGATCCGAGACGCTCTTTGATGAAAGTCTCCTTGCGGGCGGGCGAACGCATCTACATCAACGGCGCGGTGCTTCGCGTGGACCGCAAGGTCTCCGTCGAGCTCGTCAACGACGTGATGTTCCTGCTCGAAGGGCAGGTCATGCAAGCCTCCGATGCCACCACGGCGTTGCGGCAGCTCTATTTCATCGTCCAGCTCATGCTGATGAATCCGACCGACATCCGCGACGCCGCCGCGCTCTACGCGCAGCATCACGCGGCCCTGTGTGCCGTGTGCGAGAGCCGCGAGATGCTGGAGGGACTCGGCGCGGTCGACGAGCTGGTCCAGGCGACGCGTTACTTCGAGGCGCTCAAGCGGATCCGGGCCCTGTTCCCGGTGGAGCAAGCGATCCTGGCCGGCGCCGCCACCGTTTCCCCCTTCGAGGCTGCCTGACAGCGGAGAGTCACATGAACGTCACCAGCGCGACCGACAGCACAAGCAAGTCGTCCAACTCGACTGGCCAGACCACGACGACGTCGAGCAACGGCGTCGACTACAATACGTTTCTTCAGCTCCTGATCGCCGAGATGAAGAACCAGGATCCGACCAATCCGATGGACACCTCGCAATATATGAGCCAGTTCGCCCAGCTCTCGACGGTCGAGCAGGCGATGCAGACGAATTCGAAGCTGGACGCGCTGCTGTCGTCGCAGTCCTTGTCGCAGGCCAACAGCCTGATCGGGAAGACCGTCAGCTTCACCGACTCCACCGGTGCCAGCTTCAGCGGCAAGGTCGCTTCGGTCGCCATCAACAGCGATGGCTCCATCGCGACCCTTCAGGACGGCACCAAGGTCGCGGTCGGGCCCGGGCTCACGATCAGCCAATCATGAACGAACGCGACGCTCTCGATATCGTCCAGGCGGCGATCTGGACCATCATCGTCGCCTCCGGGCCCGCGGTCGGCGCCGCGATGCTGGTCGGCACCGTGATCGCGCTGATCCAGGCCCTGACCCAGATCCAGGAGGTGACGCTGACCTTCGTTCCGAAGATCATCGTCATTCTGCTGGTCGTTGCCGTCTCCGGCTCCTTCATCGGCGCGCATCTCTCCACTTTCACCGAGATGGTCTATTCGCGGATCGAGCACGGCTTCTGATCCTGGCGGCGACCTGCCACCACCCTCGCGTAAGCTTTGCGCGGCAGATTGCGAACCGGACTCCTCCGCCGGTGACCCATGGCCGATACGTTAGCTGCTAGCCTGCCCAGCCCGCGCCGCCTCGGGGCCGACGCCTTTTTCGCGGCCGGCATCGTGACCATGCTCACGATTCTGTTCCTGCCGATTCCCCCGATCCTGATCGACCTCGGCCTTGCGTTCTCGATCGCGCTGTCGGCGCTGATCCTGATGGTCGCACTGTGGATTCAGAGACCGCTCGACTTCTCGGCCTTCCCGACCGTGCTGCTGATCGCGACGATCCTGCGCCTGGCGCTGAATATCGCGACGACGCGCCTAATCCTGTCGCGGGGCGGGGAGGGCGAACAGGCCGCCGGCTACGTCGTCGCCGGCTTCTCGAAGTTCGTCATGGGCGGCGACTTCGTCATCGGTCTGATCATCTTCGCCATCCTGGTCACCGTGAACTTCGTCGTGATCACCAAGGGCGCGACGCGTATCGCCGAAGTCGGCGCCCGTTTTACCCTGGACGCCATTCCCGGCAAGCAGATGGCGATCGACGCGGACCTGTCCGCCGGCCTGATCGACGACAAGGAAGCCCAGCGCCGCCGCCGCGAGCTCGAAGAGGAGAGCGCCTTCTTCGGCGCCATGGACGGCGCCTCGAAATTCGTCCGCGGCGACGCCATCGCCGGCCTCATCATCACCGCGATCAACATCTTCGGCGGCATCGTCATCGGTGTCACCCATCACGGACTGACCCTGACGCGTGCCGCGGACGTCTATACCAAGCTCTCCGTCGGCGATGGTCTGGTGTCGCAGATGCCGGCGCTGATCGTGTCGCTGTCGGCGGGCCTGCTGGTCTCCAAGGGCGGCACCAGGGGGTCGGCGGAGCAGGCGGTGCTGCGGCAGCTCGGCGGCTATCCGCGCGCGGTGTCGGCCGCCGCGCTGATGATGTTCGTGCTCGCCCTGATGCCGGGCCTGCCGATGGCACCCTTCGTGCTGCTCGGCGGTGTCATGGCCTTCGTCGGCTATACGCTGCCGAGGCGGCAGGCGGCCCGGGAGCGCAAGGAGGCGGCCCTCAAGGCCGACGAGCGCGCCCAGACCGAGGCCAAGGAATCCGTCAAGGAGCAGCTCAAGACCGCCGAGATCGAGCTGGCGCTCGGCGGCCACCTTTCGGTCCATCTGCTGGGCTCGCGCACCGAGCTTGCGCACCGCGTGGCCAAGATCCGCAAGAAGTACGCCAAGCAGTACGGCTTCGTCATTCCCGAGATCAAGCTCACCGACAATCTCTCGATCGATCCCAAGGGCTACCAGATCCGGATCCACGACACCCGCGTCGCCCATGGCGAGCTCAGGCTCGGCGAGGTGCTCGTGCTGGTCGACAAGGACGGCAAGCCCGACGTGCCGGGCGAAGAGGTGGTCGAGCCCGCCTTCGGCATGAAGGCGCTGTGGGTGACGGAAGCCTTCACCGACGAGATCAAGCGGCAGGGCTGCAAGCCGGTCGACAATCTGTCGGTGCTGCTCACGCATTTGAGCGAAGTGATCAGGGCGAACCTCGCCCAGCTCTTGTCCTACAAGGACATGCGCGCGCTGCTCGACCGGCTCGATCCCGAGTACAAGCGCCTGGTCGAGGATCTCTGCCCGTCGCAGATCTCCTATTCGGGCCTGCTGGCGATCCTGAAGATCCTGCTGGCCGAGCGGGTCTCCATTCGCAACCTCCACCTCATCCTCGAGGCGATCGCCGAGATCGCGCCCCATGTGCGGCGCTCCGAGCAGGTCGCCGAGCACGTGCGGACGCGGCTTGCCCAGCAGATCTGCGGCGATCTCTCCGACAACGGCGTGCTCAACGTCGTGCGTCTCGGCAACCGCTGGGACCTCGCGTTCCATCAGAGCCTGAAGCGCGACGCCAAGGGCGACGTCGTCGAATTCGACGCCGATCCGCGCCTGATCGAGCAATTCGCAACCGAAGCCAGCGCTGCGATCCGCAAATTCACCGAAAGCGGCACCAGCGTGGTGCTGGCGGTGACGCCCGAAGCGCGCCCCTATGTCCGGATGATTCTGGAACGGGTGTTCCCGACATTGCCGGTGCTGTCGCATGTCGAGGTCGCGCGCAGCGCGGAGATCAGGGCACTCGGAGCCATCTCGTGATCAGCGGTCTCGCCGACAGCGTGCTGGTGACGTTCATCGTGTTCTGCCGCATCGGCGCTTGCCTGATGCTGGTGCCCGGCTATTCCAGCGTCAACGTTCCGGCCCAGGTCCGCCTGTTCGTCGCGCTGGTCACGACGTTCGCGCTGGCGCCGATCCTGATCGCGGTTCTGAAACCTCTCACGGACAACGCCGCGCCGCTGACGCTGGCACTCCTGATCTGCTCCGAGCTGCTGGTCGGCAGCGTCATTGGGCTCGGCGGGCGGGTGTTCTTCCTCGCGCTCCAGACTATGGCGACCGTGATGGCGAGCGCGATTGGCCTCAGCAACATCCCGGGGACGCCGGTTGCCGACAGCGATCCGGCGCCGGCGCTGGTGCCGCTGATCATGGTATCGGTCACCACGCTGTTCTTCATGACCGACCAGCATTGGCAGGTCCTGCGCGGGCTGATGAACTCCTACGACGTCTGGCATCCCGGCGACAGGCTCGGCGGCGGCATGGCGCTCGACCAGCTGGTCGGCCGCTTGTCCGAGGCGTTCGTGCTGACGCTGCGGATCACCAGCCCTTTCATCGTCTATTCGGTGATCGTCAACCTGGCGGTCGGCCTGATCAACAAGCTGACACCGGCAATTCCGGTCTATTTCATCTCCGTGCCCTTCGTGCTGTTCGGCGGCTTCCTGCTGCTCTACCTCACCAGCGACGAACTGCTGACGCAATTCATGCTCGGCGTCTCGTCCTGGCTGGCGGAGTAACTGGCATGACCTCGCGCGCGGACAAGCTCGGCCGGATGGTCTCGCTGATGAAGCTCCAGCTCCGGCTGTCCGAATGGCAGCTTGCGCAGTTGCGGCAGCAGGAGCGCAGCCTGCAGCACGAGCAGGAATGGCTGGTGGGAGCCTTGAACGACGGCAAGCCGCCGGCGGGCTCGTCGAGCGAATCGATCGCGCGGCGCCTCAACAGGACGAGCGTCGGTGCGCGCGCGGTCGAGGCGCAGGCCGCCCAGCAGCTCGACCAGGTTCGCGCGGAGAACCGCCGCGTGAAGCAGCTCGAGGAGGTCGCGAAGGCGGCACTGGCCGACAAGCTCCGCGACGCGGAGAAGCGGGTTCTCGAGGAGATGACGGGACTAAGCCCTGCCGTGCGCGCGTGGACGCCACGGCCAGCCAACCGGAACAAGACATGATCGTGACAGCGACGCCAGACCTCGTACTCGACGTCCTCGGGGCCGCCGATCCCGTGACGCAGCGCGCAGCGACCGCGAAACTCGATGCACTGAAATCTTCCGGCGCCGACTTCGCCGCCACGATGGATGCAGAGGTCGGCAAAGCCGCAGCAGTGGCAGCCGACCAATCCGCGACGCACCTGTCCGAGGCGCAGTCGAGCGCGGTGAACGGCGCGCCGGTTCGGGTGATCAAGGCGCCGGCATCCGGCGAGGTCTATCGGAAGTTCGAAGCTTTCATCCTCCAGACCTTCGTCGAGACGATGCTGCCGAAGGAGTCGGAGGAGGTCTTCGGCAAGGGCACGGCTGGCGGGGTCTGGAAGTCGATGCTGGCGGAGCAGCTTGGCAACCAGCTGGCAAAGGGCAAGGGCATCGGCATCGCCGATCGGCTCGCTGCTGCGCATCCAGCGGCACCGAACGTTGCGGACAAGGCAGGATGATGGTCCGCGAATGGGTGACAGAAGTTGAGGGGTGAGGTTTCTATGCAGGTACAAGAGGGCGCGGCGGCCATGGCGATCGAACAGCCGGTCGCGGACACCGAGGTGATCACGACGGACGCAGCGGCAGGCGATGCGCTGCTTCCCGTGTTGCTGCCAATCGTGAGCAGCGAGGCCGTGGTCGACGGCGCCGATGCGGTGAGATCGGACGAGGTGCGCGGCCTGCTGTCTGCGATCCGCCGGCTCGAGAGCATCGTCGAAGAGGAGACGGCCGCGCTCGCCACGGGCAAGAAGATCGATTTCGACGACTTCAGCGCACGCAAGAGCCGGAGCATGCTCGAATTCGTCCGCCTGATGCGGGCGCGGATGCATCTCGGCGGCGAAGTCGAGGTCACCGCGGAGATCCAGCGGCTGCGCGAAAAACTCGAGCGGAATCGCTCGATCCTCGAAATGCACTATGACGCGGTGCGCGAGGTCGCCGGCATCATCGTCAAGGCGATCAAGGAGGCCGAGTCGGACGGCACCTATACCGGTCGCGCAGCGCAGGACGGAAAATGATCAGACTGGTGCTGGCCGGACTCTGGGTATGCATCCTCACTGCGGGCACGAGCTATGCCGTGGCCTATTGGAAGGAAAACGGCAGCCTTCTGCCGGCGAAGGACGAATATCTCGACGGGCTGCAATACCAGAAGACGCGGGCACTGAGCGTGCCCATGGTCGAGAACGGCAATGTGCAGGGCTATATCGTCGCGCGCTTCGTCTACACCGTCGAGGCGCGGACCATGCACCAGCTCAACGTTCCGCCGGAGCCGTTCGTCGTCGACGAGGCCTTTCGCAGGATCTACGCCGACGACCGTCTCGACTTCAGGAAGCTCGCCCGTTACGACCTCTCCATCCTGACGACGGCGATCAAGCAGCGCGTCAACGAGCGGATGCAGGCTGACGTCGTCCAGGACGTCCTGGTCGAGGATTTCAACTACGTCTCCAAGGAAGAATTCCAGCAGAAGCCGTAGGATGCGACGGCTTGACGTCGAGTCGTGCTCGGCCGATAGCACCTCAGCATGAGGCCAAGCAGCGTTGGTGCTCGCTGAAACTGGCGCCGCGCACCCGGTCCTCATCCTGAGGGCCCGCCACCGGCGGGCGTCTCGAGGATGGCCACAGGCGAGATCGCTCCCACATGGGATTGCCCTGCCCCACAAGGGGGAGGGAACGCACCTTCATCGCGGCTCAGCAGGGCTCATCCCGTCGTCTCCGCCCCCAAAAGTGCAACGGCCTCCGCGAAGGTGCTTCGCGGAGGCCGTTGTCGGTTTCACAGCAGGCTTCTGCCGCGTCAGTTGCCGGCCGGGTACGCGGCCGAGACGGCATGCGCTCGGTTCAGGAGGATGCCGACCTCGTCGAGCTCCTGCATCGGTTCGTCAAGGGTTTCGCCGGCGGGGATGTCGAGGCGGTATCCGACGTAGCGCCGGGCCACGATCGCGTCGAAGCCGAGGCGGTCGCGGAGCTTCTTGCGCAGCTTGCTGACGTGACTCTCGATCACGCTTTCGTCGAAAGTGGACTCGAAGATGCCGTAGACCGCGTTGAATATCTGCGTCTTGGTGATCCACTTGCCGTGGTTGCTGACCATATATTCGAGAATGCGCAGTTCGCGGCGGGGCAGGGTGAGGGCGTGGCCCGCGATCTCGGGGTCGCGGCCGTTGAAGAAGACCTGGATCCTGGTCTCGCAAGGCCTTGGCAGTTCGCCCACCCGGCGGCGCGCGATCGCGGCCGTCCGGGCGAGGATTTCGCGGAGGTGAACCGGCACGTGCACGACATCGTCGACGCCAGATTCGAACAGCTCGAGCGTGTTCTTGAGCATTTTCTGGCTGCTCACGGCGATAATGGGAGCCGATGAGCGTTTGCGCATGGCCCGCGGCAGGCTTCCGCGGGCATCGCAATCCCCGAGGATGAAGGCATCGACCGCTGCCAGATCCGATTCGCTCGCGGATTGCAGCCAGTCCCAGAATTCCCCGGAGGAGAATCCGATCGACGATACGCCTTCGCGGACGAGCCCTCCGACGTAGCTGTTCGCGACGCTCTCGCGATCATCAACGATAATATACATCAGTCTTTCGCCCCTGTTTCGCATTCGTCGCGGCCGGTTGGTGGTGTGATGCCCGGCTCGGCAACGATGCTGTTTGACGACATTCCTTCCCGCGAACCGTTGTTATGGTTTCGATATTCGCGGGCAGCCCTACGCATTCAGTGCCTGCGTCTCGCAGGCCTGGTACTTCCACTCGATACTGAACGCTTACTGTGTGAGGCCCGGCGGGTGTCTTGCGGATCACCTCGCGGAGCGGATTGAGAAACGACCTAGAACAGTTGCGCCAAGTTGCTCATTGCGTCCGAACGCCACCGAAACTGTGTCGATCTCCTCGCCAACTGGCGAGAATCACTTGACTAGGACCGTAACAATTGCCGATTCCCGATCAAGCGTGCGTAATAAAGCGATTGCTACGTGTGCTTGATACTGTTGGTTTGTTTCCGGTTGCTGCTTGATGTATTCAATCGCATCAGTTGATTTAGAAATTAAACTAGTTCTGCACCGTGATGGTTCTAAGGTTCCGTATCCCCGTACGATTACAGCTCTTTCGGGCAGTGCCGCGGCCATGCATGTGGAAGGGGTTTCAACCCGGGATTGACTCTGGACCGCCTGTTTCCACATGCGGCAATTCGACTCGGGTGTAGCGGCGAGACTCCAGCTTGGCGAAATCTTGGCGAGTGTGTGTCTTTCGAGTCGCACTCTCGCCACGTACATGGCGCGTTCGTACCGCCCGTCGTCGCATCGCGCATGATGAAAATCTTTCGACGCGCACGTTTCAGGCAAGCTTCGGCAAATAACCTCGCCGTTCGACAGATCGAACCGAACGGAGCATTCTCACATGTTGTCCGATGGACAAGCTCGTCCCAACGCGACCGCTGATGTCTCCGCGACGGTGAAGCCGACTCCCGAGCCGCGCGATATAAAGGACAATACGGCGCGAGCGACCAAGCCTGCTGCGGGCGCAAAGCGTGTGTCGGCCGCGGCCAGCGACGAAGCTCTCGCGAAGGAGGCGCTCGAGGGCCTCAAACGCATTCGCGCCAAGGCGCGTCTCGACAAGATGGCGATACCCAAGCCCACGCCGACCGTGATCAAGCCGGCCGTGATCGTGGCCAAGCCCCCGCCGCCCCGTCCGGCATGGGTTGCGCCGCTCGCAACATTGGCGGTCGCCGCCATACTTGTGGTCTGCGCCTGCACCGGCGTGATCGCCTATCTCACCACCCAGCCCGCGCAGAACAACGTTGCGGCCAATACGGAGATCAGGATCCTGCGCGAGACCGTCGCACAGCTGCGCAAGCAGGTGTCGGGCGTGTCGGAAAATCTCGATGGCCTCCGCACCGCGGTCGATCAATCGAGCAAGGCGACCAACGACCGGTTCGGCAGGTTCGCCGAGAACCTGGATCGCATCGAGCGGGTGAGCTCGTCCTCGACGGTAAAGCTCGACAAGCTCGCCCAAGGACAAGCTCAGGCGCAAGTCCAGGCGCCGGCACCGGCAATGGTGCAATCACAGCCCTCGTCACCGCAAGGGCAGATGATGGCCTCGGTCGCAGCGCCGGAGTTCACCGGCTCGGTGTCTCCGTCCGAGCGCACGTCGGCGCCGCGCAAGGTGATCAAGGGCTGGTCGGTTCGCCAGGCCTATGAAGGAATTGCCATCCTGCAGAGTCCGAACGGCGTCATCGAAGCCGTGCTGGGACAGCAGGTGCCAGGTCTCGGCCGCATCGAGGAGATCAGGAACGAGAATGGGCGTCTGGTGGTGGAGACAAGCGGGGGCGTCGTCTATTCGTCACGCAAGGCGACGCCCTGATCGAACGCCGCCTTCTATTGGCGATGATGCTCGAAGCTGGTGCATAGCAGATCGACCTCCGCCTCCGCGATCGGCGAGCGAAACAGGCGGCAGCTGAACTCGGCCGTCGCCTTGCTGTCCGTGGCGGTGCGCTCTTCCCGGAGGAAGATGCATCGCTTGCAAACGTCGGTGTGGTGCCGCTGCTCGGCTGTGTCCGACTGATCCAGCACGTGCCGGAACGTGTCGCGGAAGCGGATCTTGACCTCGTCGTCGAGCACGGCAATCGCCTCGACCAGAACGTTGACGGGGTCGCGCACCAGGAACTTCTTGCCCTGCTGCGTCACGCTCAGCATCACCGAGCGCTTGTCGGTGGCCGAGCGTTTCCGCTCGAGATAACCGAGCCGCTCGAGCTCCCCGATGATGAACGATGCGGTGCCACGCGTGGTGCCGACGTAACTTGCGAGCGCCGAAGGCGTCCGGGAGAAGCGGTTGGCGCGGGAGAGGAATCGCAGCGCCATCCACTCGCGGTCGCGCAAGCCGTGCTTGGTGCCTTCGAACCACAGGATTCGTGCGACCTGCTCCAACAGTTCAATCGATTCACGAGCCAAATTCATTTCGGTTCCAGGTCGGATAAAGCTTTATTCAATTGAGCCTTGGGTAGCGCAATCTGAGGGACGGGAATGAAGTCCCCACTTGGCCCTTCGTCCGTTGCCGAACGGCGAGCCTCGCGCGGGGAAGAAGCTCCGTTGCCGGAGATGGAACTTCCGGACGTGGAACTAGGCGTCACAAAGAAAGTTCGAGTAAATCGCACGGCTCGATTCATCTGAAAATTTCAATCAAATGACGGCGGCTCGCCCGTGATCTGACGGTCGTGCGCGATGCGTGAGCAATATGATTGTCATTGTGGCCATTGCGGCGTCCATTTGTTGCGGGCGAGCGTGTCGAATGCGCAAACATGTGCATCGCCTGCGGCGCCCGGCGGTGGGATCGGCCGGGAGAGAACCATCTTTCTCGGTTAATGGATGTTGCGATGCGGCGCAGCTAGACGGTTAAGTCCGCACGCGAGCGATCCAGGGAATGTCAGCGCGTCGCTGGAAATCGAGCAAGCAGCGCCGTTCAGCGTCACACGTGGAGCATTGGCAGCCTCTGTTGGGCAACATGCTCGAGCTCTACGACCTCATCACCTGCAGCGTCTTCGCCCTCCGGGGGCCGGCCTGAAAGCGCGGTTGCTCGCAGGCTGGTGATTTGCGTTTCGCCGGCAAGTATTGGCGAATGCGTCGCCCGGGGCATCAGCATAAGCGGCAGGGAGGGATAGACCGATGAGCTTCGAAACCACCATGACATCCGACGTCGTCGGGTTGACGAAAGTCGCCCCGGTCTCGCGCCGCGGCTTCATGAGCGCCACTGCGGCGGTGGCGGCCGGCTACACGCTTGCGGCCGGGCCCGTGCGGGCCGAGGTGATCACGACTGACACCAATGGTCTCCAGGTTGGCGACGCCAAGATCAAGGTCGGCTCCGAGGAAATGCCCGCCTATTTCGCCCGCCCTGCCGGCAACACCAGGGCGCCGGTGATCGTCGTGGCGATGGAGATTTTCGGCCTGCATGAATACATCAAGGACGTGACGCGGCGCCTCGCCAAGCTAGGCGCCTTCGCCATCGCGCCAGACTATTACTTCCGCAAGGGCGTCGACCTGACCAAGATCACCGAGCTCAAGGACCTCTTGCCGATCGTCAATGCCAAGCCGGACGCGGAGCTGCTGTCCGATCTCGACGCGACGGTGGCATGGGCGGGATCGCAGGGCGGTGACACGGCCAAGCTCGGCATCATCGGCTTCTGCCGGGGCGGCCGCACGGTTTGGGAATATGCCGCCCATAGCGGCACCCTCAAGGCCGGCGTTGCCTTCTACGGACCCGTGGTCGATCCCGCCAATCCGCTGTGGCCGAAGAGCCCGATGCAGCTCGCGCCCGAGATGAAGGCGCCGGTGCTCGGCCTCTACGGCGCCGCCGATACCGGCATTCCCGTCGCACAGGTCGAGCAGATGAAGGCGGCGCTCGAGCAGAACAAGAAGACGGCCGAGTTCAAGATTTATCCGGAAGCGCCGCACGGCTTCCATGCCGATTATCGCGGCAGCTACCGCAAGGACGCCGCGGAAGATGCCTGGAAGCAGGCGCAGGCCTGGTTCAAGAAATACGGCGTGTTGAGCTGATGCTGAAGTTCAAGGGCGGCCTTGGCGCCGCCCTTTCTCTGTAAAATACCGCAGGTCTCACTTCGTCATCGCGCCGTAGACGATGTCTTGTACCTGCTCGCGATAATATTTCCTGAGCTCGCCGGGTGCCGCCGTTCCGACCACGACCACGAGACGTTCCTTCGGATCGCAGAAGAACTGCGTTCCGTAGGCACCGTTCCAGGTAAACTCGCCGGGATTGCCGGGGACCGAAGACAGCCCCTCGCTGGTGCGAACCGCGACTGCAAGGCCAAAGCCGAAGCCGGCGCGATGCGGCTCGACATTGGCCACATTGTTCTTGATCTCGGGACCGAGATGGTTGGTCGTCATGTGATGCACGGTCCTCGGCGAGAGGATGCGCTGGCCGTCGAGCTCGCCGCCGTTGAGCAGCATCTGCCCGAAGCGGAGGTAGTCGCCGATCGTCGCGAACGAGCAGGCGCCGCCGCAGTCGAACTTGGTCGGATTGTCCAAAAGCTTGATGGCTTGCGGTTTGCCCGTCAGCGGATCGTTGGCGAACGGGCGGGCGAGGCGAGGGCGCTGCGCGTCGGTCGGGTGGAAGGTCGCGTCCTTCATGCCGAGCGGCTGCCAGACATTGGCGGCGAGGTAGTCGCCGAGCTTCTGCTCGCTCACCTTCTCGATGACCGCGCCGAGCACGTCGATCGAGAAGCCGTATTCGAACTCGGTCGAGGGCTGGTGCGCCAGCGGAAGCTTTGTGATGCGGTCGATGAAGGCCTGGGTGTCGCCCTCGATCGCCGGCGCGACGCCATCGGGGTATTGCCGCGCCACCGGGCTCGAACTGTCGGGACGGCCGCCATACATCAATCCCGACGTGTGCCGGTAGAGATCGTGGATGAAGATCGGCGAGGCCTGCGGCTCCAGTTTGAGCGAACCGTCGGCCTCGGTCACGCCGACCTTCATGTCGGCAAAGCCGGGATAGTAATTGGACAGCTTGGCCTGGAGCGGCAGCCGTCCCTGCTCCATCAAGGTCAGTCCCGCGACCGCCGCCATCGGCTTGGTCATCGAGGCCAGCGCGAAGATCGCGTCGACCGGCATCGGCGTGCCCTTCTCCGGATCGAGCAGGCCGTAGGCCTTGTAGTGCACCAGCTTGCCGTCCCGCGCGATGGCGACCACCGCGCCGGGCACACGCTTGGTGGCGATCTCGCGCGCGAAGAAATTGTCGAGGCGCGCCAGGCCCTGTTTGGAAAAGCCGACGTCGTCGGGATTGGCTTCGGGCAGTGGCGCGGCGCTGGCCGTGCCGAATGCGACGACGGCAGCCGCCGTCGCGATCATGGCGATCGTCTTGTTCATTGCGTCCTCCCAGGCGAGCTCGTTATGCGGTGGCTCGCGCGATGCCTAGATCATGTCCGCACCGACGCGAAGTCAAGCGCGGGCGGGGCATGTCTGGAACGCGCCGGGATGCCGGAACCCTAGCGTCCTTCGCCCGCGCGCCACAGCGCATCGAGGCCGTGCCGATAGGTTGGGTGGACAAGCGTGACGCCGAGCTCGCGCTTCAATTTCGCGTTGGAGACACGGGCGCTGCTGGCATAGAAGCTGCGCGCCATCGCCGACATCTCGGCGGTGGCGAAATCCTCCTCGGGCGGCGGCGGCGCGCCCATCAGCTTCGCCGCATAGACGATCACGTCCTGCGGCGGCGCGGGCTCGTCATCGCAGACGTTCCAGGTGCCGCCGCTTTCGTGGCGAATGGCGGCCATGATCGCACTCGCAATGTCGTCGACATGGATGCGGTTGAAGACCTGGCCGGGCTTGATGATGCGCCGCGCCTTTCCCGCGCGCAGCGTCGCCAGCGCATTCCGGCCGGGGCCGTAGATGCCGGCAAGCCGCAGGATCGCGGCATCGCCGCGCGCAATGTCCATCCAGGCTTGCTCGGCCGCAATCCGCATGCGCGCGCGGTCGAGCGTTGCCTGCGACGGGGTGCTCTCGTCCACCCAGCCGCCGTCGTGATCGCCATAGACGCCGATGGTGGAGAGATAGACGACCTTGCGGCGGCGCGCCGCCAGCACGTCGCCGAACGCCGCGATGGCGGGATCGCCGGAGCTGCCGGGCGGGATCGACACCAGAAGCACATCGGCATCGCGGGTTTGTTCGACCGTCTCGCGCGACGGAGGGCCGCCCGAAAAGGCGTCCACGTCGATGCCGGCAAGGTCGCCCCGCTGCGCGGGATCGCGCACGGTGCCGGCGAGATGCGAGAAGCTGCCGCCGTGTTTGCAGACGAAATGCCGGGCGCTGTAGCCGAGGCCAAGAATGAAGAGGCGCATGCGTCTCCCTGAAAGCTCGAAGTTCCGTCCGCGTCGTCGCGCGCCTTTCGCTCATAAGAGATTTTTGGGTCCGGCAAAAGATATTGCGATTTGTCTCGCCTTCCGCCTCGGGCGATGTTCGCCCGGCACAGGGAGGCACCAATCATGCAGGCAAAAGCGCTCGCCTTGGGGCCGGCGGACGCGACCGACCTGATCCGGCGCGCGGCCGCGCTGATCTTCGACGTCGACGGCACCCTGGCCGAGACCGAGGAGCTGCATCGGCAGGCCTTCAACCATGCCTTCGCGCGCCGCGGCCTCGACTGGCGATGGGACCGCGCCGTCTACAAGGACCTGCTACGGGTGACCGGCGGCAAGGAGCGCATGCGCGCCTACCACGCCGGGCTCGGGATCACCCCGCCGCTGCCGGACGAGGACATCGCCGCGCTTCACCGCATCAAGACCGCGCATTATGCCGAGCTGGTCGAAACTGGCTGCTGCGAGTTGCGGCCGGGCGTGATCGAGTTGCTCGCCGCGGCGAAGGCGCGAGGCCAGCGGCTTGCGATCGCGACCACGACCTCGCACGGCAACATTGCTGCGCTGCTGTCGCAGACGCTGGGAGCGCGCTGGGCTTTCGGGTTCGACGCCATCGTCGCCGGTGACGACGTCAGGCACAAGAAACCCGCGCCGGACGTCTATCAGGAAACGCTGGCGCGGCTGAAGCTGGACGCGGCCGACTGCGTTGCCATCGAGGATTCCGCCAACGGGTTGATCGCCGCCTCACGCGCCGGCATTCCGGTTCTGATCACCCGGAGCATGTTTTTCCGCGACGAGGATTTCAGCGCGGCACGGTTCGTGCTGGATGATCTGTCGGAACTCGGGCTCGCCAAACAAGAAACCGAAAAACAACCCCATGCACAGTAGAACACGCCCGCCCGTTCGCCGCGGTCAGTGGACGCGGTGGCTCGTCCTATCGTCCTCAACCTGCTCGACAATCTGCGCGATCGGGCTCGACTGGTGATGCACCAGGCGCCAGTCGTTGCCGACGCGGCGGAAATGGTTCGCCGCGGCCAGAGCGGTGCCGTCGACGATCTCGATGCAGAGCACGCGGGCGCTGTCGCCGTCCACGATCGCCTGCGGCTCGGCGCAGACGATCTGCGGCCGCTCCGGATTCTGCAGGATGTCGCGCCAGCTTCCGATCACCGTGGCGCGCCCGACGATCGCCGGCCAGCCCGGATGGATGCAGGAAATGCCGTCGTCATTGGCCCATATCTGTTCCATGCCGGCGAAGTCGCCTGCTGAAAAAGCGGCGTAGAAGGCCGCGTTTGCGGCGATGATCTTACTGTCCTTTGCCATCGCTCTCGGGTGGGGCAAGGACAGGCAAAAATCAAGCGCGACTTCCGTTCGACTTCGTGTTCGATTTGGACCGCAGTGCAGCATTGCCCGCTCTGTGGTCAAGCCGACACGAGCGACTCCACCGCCCGCCGCGCGCCATCCTTGTAGAGACGGCCGAGGGCCGCGGTCACGGCCTCGCGCAGGCGTGGCTCGGCACCCAGCGGTCCGAACACTTGTCCGACGCCGAGCAGAGCGGGCGCGAGCCGCTCGGCAACAGGTCCCGCCTCGCGCGCCAGCGCGGCGAACTCGCCGGCAAGGGGATCGCGCACGTCGATGGCGCGGCCCTGTTCGTCTGTTGCGCTGACGTAGCGCATCCAGCCGGCCACCGCGAGCGCATGCGTTGCGATCGGCAGCCGCCGCGCGAGGCGATCCTGCATCGCGCCAAGCAGGCGCTGCGGCAGCTTTTGCGAGCCGTCCATCGCGATCTGCCAGGTGCGGTGATGCAGCGCCGGATTGGAATAGCGCTTCAACAGCGAAGCGCGATAGGCGGCGAGATCCGTGCCTGCGGGCATCGTCAGCGTCACCGCGGCCTCCTCCATCACCTTTGCTGCGAGGCGAGCGAAATGCGGGTCCCGCATGGTGTCGGCGATGGTCTCAAAGCCTGCGAGATAGCCGAGATAGGCCAGCGCCGAATGGCTGGCGTTGAGCAGCCGCAGCTTCATCAGCTCGAACGGCTTGACGTCGGAAACGAGCTCGACGCCCGCGGCGGCAAGATCGGGTCGGCCCGCCGTGAAGCGGTCCTCGACCACCCATTGCGTGAACGGCTCGGTCATCACGGGCCAGGCGTCGCGTAGGCCGAGGGCGTTCGACACCGCGTCGCGGTCGGCATCCGTCGTTTCAGGCACGATGCGGTCGACCATGGTCGAGGGGAAGGCGGCATTGTCCGCGATCCACTTGCCGAGATCCTTGGAGCGCAGCGCGGCGAACTGCGTCACGATGCGCTGCACGGTGTGGCCATTGGCGGCGAGGTTGTCGCAGCACAGCACGGTGAACGGCGGCAACCCCTGCGCGCGCCGGCGCGCCAGCGCCGCGACGATGAAGCCCGGCGCCGAGCGCGGCGCGTCGAAATTGTTGAGATCATGCACGACATCAGGATGACGCTCGTCGAGATCGCCGGTCTGCGGCGTATGGCAATAGCCTTTCTCGGTGACGGTGAGCGAGACGATGCGGGTGGCGGGATCGGCCATCCGCTCGACCAGAGCCGCCGGCTTCTCACGCGCGACGACACTGTCGAGCAGTGCGCCGATCACGCGATGTTCGGTGCCTTCGGCGGCGCGTACGGCAAGTGTGTAGAGATGATCCTGCGGGGCGAGGGCGGCGCGCGTGTCCGGGCTGCGCAGGCTGGCCCCGACGATGCCCCAGGAGGAGCTGCCTGCGGCAAGGCAATCGTCGATGACGACGGCCTGATGCGCGCGATGAAACGCGCCGAGACCGAGATGCACGATACCGGGCGTGACGCGCGAACGGTCATAGGCCGGGCGGCGGACGGCCGACGGCAACCGGTCGAGATTGGCGCCGCCAAGACGCGCTGAACCTGGGCGCATGGACGTCTCCCCCTTTGCTTTGCCGCTGCTTGACATGGCGCCCGTATCAGGTCAATGCTTCGGTCAATTGGTAAGACCAATTTTCCAAAATTGGCGGGCCGCGGACTGAATTGCTCCCGCGCGACCCTTTCGGGAGGACCAGCGTGCCGCTGGAAGCTGTGGAGGCGAGACGGCTCTATCGCCAGGTCGCCGATCAATTGCGAAGCCTGATCGACAGCGGCGAGTACGCGGTCGGCAGTCGCTTGCCGACCGAGCGCGAGCTCGCCGAGCAGCTCAAGGTGTCCAGGCCGACCGTGCGCGAAGCCCTGATCGCGCTCGAGGTCGAGGGCCGCCTGCGCATCCGCGTCGGGTCCGGCATCTATGTGATCGAGCCCGCCGCAATCGCCGCGCCCGCAGCCGCGTCCGTCATCGAGGGGCCGTTCGAGCTGCTGCGCGCTCGTGAATTCCTGGAAAGCGCGATCGCCGAACAGGCCGCACGCGTGGCGACGAGGGACGACATCGCCCGCATCGACGCCTCCCTCCTCGCGATGGAGCAGGTCGAGCATCCCGGCGAAGCCTCCATGGTTCACGACCGCGCCTTCCACGTCGCGATCGCCGGAAGCCTCGGCAATGCCGTTCTGGTGCGCGTGGTCGGCGAGCTGTTCGACCAGCGCCTCAACCCCTATTTCGCGCAGCTTGCGCATTATTTCGAGAGCCCTGGCACCTGGCGCACCGCGCTCGACGAGCATCGCGCCGTGCGCGAGGCGATCGCGGCGCATGATCCGGACGCCGCGCGCGAGGCGATGCGAAAGCATCTGGCGCGCTCCCAGGAGCGCTTCGCGCAGAATTTCGGCGCCGAGAAAGCGGCAGGATCCTCTTCCGGGCGGAGCCGGACCGCGCGATCCCCGGCGAAGACGGCACCAAAGCGGCCACCGAAGAAGCGGGCCGGGAGCGGTCGCGCGCGGCGGTGATGAGATTGTGCGGTCCGCATCCGTGCCGGGGCGGGCGAACAAGAAGCAGACTTGAATGATGGAGGAAAAGTCGATGTTGAAGAAGATGACGATTGCAGCAGTGATCTCCGCCGCTACGCTGCTGGCTGCGACCAGCGCCGGCATGGCGCAGACCAAGCTGAAATGGGCCCATGTCTACGAGACCTCGGAGCCGTTCCACACCGCTTCGGTCTGGGCTGCGCAGGAGATCGGCAAGCGCACCAACGGGCGCTACCAGATCGACGTCTATCCGGCCTCCCAGCTCGGCAAGGAGGCCGACATCAACCAGGGCCTGTCGCTCGGCTCGGTCGACATCATCATCTCCGGCTCGAGCTTCGCGGCCAAGAGCTTCCCGCCGATCGGGGTGACCTACTATCCCTATACGTTCCGCGATGCCGATCATCTGCTCGCCTACACCAAGAGCGACATCTTCAAGGAGCTCGCCAAGGGCTATGAGGACAAGAGCGGCCACCACATCGTCGCGGTGACCTATTACGGCGTGCGCCAGACTTCGTCGAACAAGCCGATCAAGACCTGCGCCGACATGAAGGGCCTGAAGATGCGCGTGCCCGACGTGCCGGCGTACCTGGCGATGCCGCGCGCCTGCGGCGCCAACACCGCGCCGATCGCATTCGCCGAAGTCTATCTCGCGCTCCAGAACGGCACCGTCGAGGCGCAGGAAAACCCGCTGACCACGATCGAGGCCAAGAAGTTCTACGAGGTGCAGAAGCACATCGTGCTGACCGGCCATATCGTCGATCACCTCAATACCGTGATCGCCGGCGCGCTGTGGAAGAAGCTCTCTGACGAGGACAAGAAGATCTTCACCGACGTGGCGCAGGAAGCCGCCGCCAAGGCCACCGGCGAGATCAAGCAGAACGAAGCCAAGCTCGTCGCCTTCTTCAAGGAGAAGGGCCTGACCGTGACCGAGGTCGACAAGAACGAGTTCCGCGACACCGTGCTGAAGAACGTCGCGTTCGAGACCTTCGGTTATCGCAAGGCCGACTGGGAAAAGATCCAGGCCGTCAAGTAAGTAAGACCCTCATGGTGAGGAGCGCGAAGCGCGTCTCGCACCATGAAGGCCCCGATCTCGCCCGGGGCCATCCTTCGAGACGCTTGCTTCGCAAGCTCCTCAGGATGAGGAGCGGAGCAAGCGTAGATAGCAGAACAAAGGCGTCATTCCGGGTTCGACGTTGATGCGTCGCCCCGGAACGACGATTGGAGAGAGGTAACCCCATGTCCACCGCCGAAATACACCGGCAGATCACCGCGGACGAGATCGCCCATACCTTCGAGGAGGAGGCGACGCCGAAGGTCGATCTCGGCATCTACGCGTTCGAGGACTGGGTGGCGCTTGCGATCTTCTGGGTGATGGCGCTCGCCGTCTTCCTCCAGTTCTTCACCCGCTACGTGCTCAACGACAGCTATGCCTGGACCGAGGAGATCGCGACCTATTGCCTGATCGGGGTGGTCTTCATCGGCGCCTCGATGTGCGTGCGGCTGTCGCGGCACATCCAGGTCGACCTCGTCTACCGCTATCTGCCGCGGCCCGCGGGGCGCGCGCTGTCGACAATGATCGACCTGATCCGCATCGCCTTCTTCGGGTACGCCACCAAGCTGGTCTGGGTCTACATCCAGATCATCGGCGACGAGCAGATGACCACGATCAACTTCCCCAAGAACTACGTCTATTACGCCGTGCTGCTCGGTTTCGTGCTGATGTTCGTGCGCTCGTTGCAGGCGGCACTGCAGCACTGGCGGCAGGGTTACTCGGTCCTCGAACGTCCCGGTGCCTACGACGGATCGGAGATTTGACATCATGCTGCTGTTGCTCGGAGGTTTCCTCGTCCTGATGCTGCTCGGCGTTCCCGTGGCGGTCGCCATGGCCGCCTCGTCGCTGCTCTACATCCTGGTCAGCGGCGTGACGCCCGACGTGACGCTGGCGCAGCGCATGATCGCCGGCGTCGAGAGCTTTCCGCTGCTCGCCGTGCCGTTCTTCATTCTCGCCGGCAACCTCATGAACATCGCCGGCGTCACCGGGCGCATCTATAAATTCGCCGTCGCACTGGTGGGGTGGATGCGCGGCGGCCTCGGCCACGTCAACATCATCGGCTCGGTGATCTTCTCGGGCATGTCCGGCACCGCGATCGCGGACGCCGCCGGCCTCGGCACCATCGAAATCAAGGCGATGAAGGACCACGGCTACTCGACCGAGTTCTCGGTCGGCGTCACCGCGGCTTCGGCGACGCTCGGCCCCATCATCCCGCCGTCGCTGCCTTTCGTGATCTACGGCATGATGGCGAACGTCTCGATCGGCGCGCTGTTTCTCGGCGGCGTCATTCCTGGCGTTGTCCTGACGCTGTTCATGATGGCCACCGTGACCTATTTCGCGCACAAGAACAAATGGGGCAGCGACACGCCATTCTCCTGGCCGCAGCTCAGCTCGGCCGGCCTCGAGATCGTCGTCGTGCTCTCGTTCCCGCTCGCGATCTGGCTGATGGTGATGGCCGGCCTCTCGGTCAACGTGTCTGTGGTCATCGGTCTCGGCACGCTGCTGGTGATCGACTGGTACTTCGACTTCTCGGCGGTGATGGCGCTGATGGCGCCGGTGATCCTGATCGGCGGCATGACGCTCGGCTGGTTCACGCCGACGGAAGCTGCGGTTGCCGCCGTGATCTGGTCGCTGTTCCTCGGCCTCGTCCGCTACCGCACCATGACGCTGCAAACGGTGGCGAAAGCGACGTTCGACACGATCGAGACCACGGCCTCGGTGCTGTTCATCGTCACCGCCGCCTCGATCTTCGCCTGGCTGCTCACGGTGTCGCAGGCCGCGCAGACGCTCTCGGACTGGATGCTCAGCGTCACCCACAACAAATGGGTGTTCCTGGCACTCGCCAACGTCCTGATCCTGTTCGTCGGCTGCTTCATCGACACCACAGCAGCGATCACCATTCTGGTGCCGATCCTGCTGCCGATCGTGCTCAAGCTCGGCATCGATCCCATTCACTTCGGCCTGATCATGACGCTGAACCTGATGATCGGCCTGTTGCATCCGCCGCTCGGCATGGTGCTGTTCGTGCTCGCCCGCGTGGCAAGACTCTCGGTCGAGCGCACGACGGTGGCGATCCTGCCCTGGCTGGTGCCGCTAATGCTGGCGCTGATCGCGATCACCTACATTCCCGAACTGACCCTCTGGCTGCCAAAATACATGGGACTCTCCAAATGACCTCGATCGCTCTTGCCGCAACCCTGTTCGGTCCCGAAGATCTGCGCATGATCGAGCATCCGCTCGACAAGCTCGCAGACGGCATGGTGCGCATCCGCTTCGGCGCCGGCGGCATCTGCGGATCGGACATGCACTATTTCCGCCATGCCCGCACCGGCGATTTCGTGGTGAAGTCGCCGCTGGTGCTCGGCCACGAGATCTCGGGCGAGGTCGTGGAAATCGCAGGCGCCGCAGCCAATCTGAAGGTCGGTGACCGCGTCGCGATCAACCCGTCGCGCTGGTGCGGCCATTGCGTCGCCTGCCGCGAGGGCCGGCCGAACCTCTGCGAGAACATCTACTTCATGGGCTCTGCGTCGAAGACGCCGCACATGCAGGGCGGTTTTGCCAATTATTTCGACGCGATCCCGGCGCAGTGCGTGAAGATTCCCGATCACGTCTCCTACCAGGCCGCGGCGCTGGCCGAGCCGC
Source organism: Bradyrhizobium sp. UNPA324 (assembly GCF_006658635.1). Classification (NCBI taxonomy): domain Bacteria; kingdom Pseudomonadati; phylum Pseudomonadota; class Alphaproteobacteria; order Hyphomicrobiales; family Nitrobacteraceae; genus Bradyrhizobium; species Bradyrhizobium sp. UNPA324. The sequence goes on along the minus strand of NZ_LFJD01000004.1, from coordinate 6,240,536 downwards.
TCGCCGTCTGCCTGCACGCGGTCGCGCGCGCCGGCAATATCGAGGGCAAGCGCGGCATCATCTTCGGTGCCGGCCCGATCGGGCTTCTGACCATGCTCGCCGCGCGCCGCGCCGGCATGACCGACATCACGGTCGCCGACATCGCGCCGGCGCCGCTCGCCTTTGCAACCCGGCTTGGCGCTTCGCACGTCGAGAATATCTCCGGCGGCGAGGAAGGGCTCAAGGCGCAGGCGGCCTCGCGCCCATACGACGTTGCATTCGAGGTCTCCGGAACCGCCGCAGGCCTTGCCAGCGCGATCGGCATCGTCAGGCGCGGTGGCATCGTGGTGCAGATCGGCAATTTGCCGGGTGGCCAGATCCCGACGCCGTCGAATGCGGTGATGGCGAAGGAGATCGACCTGCGCGGCTCGTTCCGCTTCGGCTTCGAATTCGCAACCGCCGTGGAACTGATCTCCAATGGCAGCGTCGACGTGCTGTCGCTGGTCACCACCGAGCGGCCGTTGTCGACCGCGCCCGATGCGCTGCGGCTGGCGCTCGACCGCTCGCAGAGCGTCAAGGTCGTGCTGACCGCGGACTGATCGGAGACAATGCCTATGATGCTGGAGGGATGGCGCTGGTACGGGCCCGACGATCCCGTGTCGCTGGACGACGTCAGGCAGGCCGGGGCGAGTGACATCGTCTCGGCGCTGCATCAGGTGCCGATTGGGGAGGCCTGGACGCGCAAGGCGGTCGAGGAGCGCAAGAACTTCATCGAGCGCGGTCGACCCGGCCGCTCGCGATTGACCTGGTCGGTGGTGGAATCGATTCCGATCCCCGACGACGTCAAGCGCCTGGGGGCTAAGGCGACGAAGTCCACCGAGGCGTGGATCGCGAGCCTGGAGGCGGTCGCGAGCGCCGGCATCAAGATCATCTGCTATAACTTCATGCCGGTGGTCGATTGGTGCCGCACCGATCTCGAATGGGAGCTGCCGAACGGCGCCCGCGCCATGCGCTTCGACCAGGAGCGCTTTGCCGCCTTTGAGCTGCACATCCTCAAGCGTCCTGCGGCCGTGCAGGAATACTCGCCCGAGCAGCAGGCGCGCGCCAAGAAGCTGTTCGACCAGATGAGCCAGGCCGATATCGACTATCTGGTCATGGTGATCGCCAGCGCGCTGCCGGGCTCGACCACCGAGCCGATGACCATCCCGCAATTCCGCGATCGGCTGGAGACTTATCGCGACATCACGCCAAAGATCCTGCGGCAGCATCTCGCCGAGTTTCTGGCGCGCGTGACGCCGGTGGCCGAGCAGCTCGGGGTGTCGCTGACCCTGCATCCGGACGATCCGCCGCGACCGCTGTTCGGTCTGCCGCGCATCGCCTCCTCAGCCGACGATTATCAGGCGCTGTTCGATGCGGTGCCGTCGAAGGCCAACGGCATCTGCCTGTGCACGGGCTCGCTCGGCGTGCGACCCGAGAACAATTTGCCTGAAATGGCCGAGCGCTTCGGCCCGCGCATTGCCTTTGCCCACCTGCGCGCCACCAAGCGCGAGGCGGACGGGCTGTCGTTCTACGAGTCCGATCATCTCGACGGCGACGTCGACATGGTCGCGGTGCTGAAGGCGCTCTTGAAGGAGAACGCCCGGCGGTCGTCGGACAAGAGGATCGTCTTCCGTCCCGATCACGGCCACCGCATGCTCGACGACCTCGCCGCCACCAAGCGCACCAACCCCGGCTACACCGCCATCGGCCGTCTGCGCGGTCTCGCCGAGCTGCGTGGCGCGATCCGGGCGATCGAGCATCGGTAGGGCCAAAGCTCTCTCCACATCGGCATTGCGAGCGCAGCGAAGCAATCCAGAATCCCTCCGCGGATAGACTCTGGATTGCTTCGCTGCGCTCGCAATGACGTGGAGGGAGGGTGCCTCACCCAACACCGCCTGCCTAGTAGCACGCTTCCATTGCGCCGAGCTTCGGATAGAGCCGGTCGATCGCGGCGATCTCGCTTGTCATCTGCGCGATGATCCAGTCGCGGATCTCGGCGGCGATGGGGCGCATCAAGCGATTGCGCGGCGGCAGGAATTCGCAGACCCGGCGCGTGGTGGTCAACCGGTCGGAGGCCGGCACCAGAGCGCCGGTCAATAACCAGTGCGAGGTGACCGTCAACCAGCCGAGCGCGATGCCCTGGCCGAGCAGGGCGGCCTGCACCACGACGGCGTAGTCGGTGAAGCTCAGCGCCTTGGCCGCGCCGCGGCGCCCTGTGAGGAGCGATGCGTAATCCGCGGCCCAGTCGCCCGGCGTCTCGGCAAGGCGGATGATGGTGTTGCCCTCGGTGGGATCGGTTTCGCCGAGATAGCTGGGGCTGCACATCGGCAGCATGACTTCCCTCATCACGAGTGTGCCGCCCGACGACGGCTCCTCGCGATCGCGAAAGCGCATGCCGAGGTCGACATTCTCCACCGGCCCGCGCAACGCGCCGGAGATGAGCTGGAAGCGCAGATCGACCTGCGGAAATTGCTTCTGAAGCTTGTCGATGCGCGGCATCAGCCAATGCGTGGTGAAGGCTGACGAGACCGACAGCGTCACCGTCTCGGTACCCTTGCGGCGCCGCTCGATCTCGACGAGACCGCTCTCGATGCTGCGAAAGCCGTCGAGCACGCGGCGATACAAGAGCTCGCCTTCCTCGGTGAGCACCGCGCGCCCCGCGGTCCGGTCGAACAGGCGAACGCCGAGATGCTCCTCGAATTGTCCGAGCATCCGGCTCACCGCCGGCTGCGTGACGTTCAATTCGGCGGCCGCGGCCGTGAAGCTGCCATTGCGCGCCGCCGCGTCAAAGACGAACAGGGCGTTACTGGAAGGCAGCATCCGGCGCAGCTCGGGCATAACCCCATGTTATGAGCCGCGTGAGAATTTGGCAATTGCCGAGTTTTGCCAAGTCTGTTGTCATTGCCATCACTGCCTGAAGATAGGGCTCACGAGAGAAGATTTGGTGCGGCGCACGCTTCGATCAAGAGTGCTCACATTCCCTGTCTATAAAGCAGGCTTATGGCGCGCAGTGAGGCACGCCGTTGCAGGGATGGGCGAGGTCGATCGTTGGACAAACGAGCGGAAAGCGTCGAGATCAGATCCGCGAGCAAGGCCTATGGCCCCGTCCGCGCCCTCGACGACGTCTCCCTCAATGTCGGCGCCGGCGAGTTCGTCTCGCTGCTCGGTCCCTCCGGCTCGGGCAAGACCACGCTGCTCGGAATTTTGGGCGGCTTCACCCTGCCGTCGTCAGGCACGATCCTGTTCGGCGGCCGCGACGTCACCTACATGCCGCCGCACAAGCGCGACATCGGCGTCGTGTTCCAGAACTACGCGCTGTTCCCGCATATGAGCGTCGGTGAGAACGTCGCCTTCCCCTTGCGCGCCCGCCGCCTGCCGAAGGCGAGCTGGGCCGACAAGGTGCGCGCAGCGCTCGGCATGGTCGGGCTCGCCGGCTACGAGGAGCGCGGCATTGCGCAGCTCTCCGGCGGCCAGCGCCAGCGCGTGGCGCTCGCGCGCGCCATGATCTTCGAGCCGCGGCTGATCCTGATGGACGAGCCGCTGTCCGCGCTCGACAAGCAGCTGCGCGAATCCATGCAGATCGAGCTGCGCGCGCTGCACCGGCGCATCGGCGCCACCATCATCTATGTCACCCATGACCAGCGCGAAGCTTTGACCATGAGCGACCGCGTCGCGGTGATGAAGGACGGCCGGCTGATTCAGATCGATGAACCCGAGCGCCTGCACGATCATCCCGCCGATTCCTTCGTCGCGAGCTTCATTGGCGAAGCGACGATGCTCCCCGTTCGCCGCGTCGATGCCTCTAGCGTCGCGCTCGGCAATGCGCTGCTGCGCAGCGGCCGCGCCATTCCCACAGGCGCTGCCCTGATGCTCGCCGTGCACAGCGAAAAACTCCTGATCGACGACGGCGCGCAGGACGCCGCCTGCAACCGGCTGACCGGCACGGTCACCGACATCGTCTACCAGGGCGAGAGCCTGCGCATCTTCCTGGCGCTCGAAAGCGGCATTGCGCTCAGCCTGCGCCAGCCGGCCTATCACCAGGCCTACGGCCGCATTCCGCCGCTCGGCGGCAGCCTCACCGTCACCCTTCACCCCGAGGACACCATCGTCGTGCCCAGGGTGGACTGAACTCAAGTCTTGTCCAACCGAGAGAAGAAGCGAAATGTCGTCCCCAGCCTCGTTCAGCAATTTCAAGGTTCTCACCTTCGACGTCGTCGGCACATTGATCGATTTCGAGACCGGCGTGCTCTCCGCGGTGCGCAGGATCGCGGGCAAGACGGCGGCCGAGCTCAGCGACGATCAGATCTTCGAGCCCTACAAGCGCGGCCGGGACAAGCATTACGGGCGCTCCAGCGAGGCGATGTTCCACGTCTATCGCCACCTTGCCAAGGAGCTCGGGCTGCCATCGGATGATGCGTCCTGCGAAATGTTCCAGCTTGCCGTGCTGCGCTGGGGACCGTTCTCGGATTCGGTCGAGGCGCTCAAGCGCCTGCGCACGAAATTCCGCTTGGTGGCGATGACCAATGCAGACCGCGTCGCGCTGTCCTGCTATGCCCACGCGCTCGGCGATCCCTTCGACGACACGGTGTGTGCCGACGACACCGGCGTTGCGAAACCCAATCCTGAATTCTTCGCCTACAACAGGGGGCGCCAGTCCGCTTTCGGCTACAAGCAGTCCGACATTTTGCATGTCGCGCAGAGCCAGTACCACGACGTCGGGGTCGCGCGGAAGCTCGGCTACAAGGTGTGCTGGATCGAACGTCGCCAGGGCATCGCCGGCTTCGGCGGCACGCCGGCGGTGGAGACGCTGACCAAGCCGGATTTCCATTTTCCGACGTTGAAGGCGCTCGCGGACGCGGCCATCGGGGCCGGAAGCCTAGATCCATGAGCACGGGCATGACACGGGACTGGAGCGCGCTGCCCTCGGCCAACTCGCTGTGGGAAGCCACGGCGGCGCCGGCGCGCGATTTTCCCGTGCTGTCGGGCGAGCACCAGGCGGATGTGGTGATCGTCGGTGCTGGATATACCGGCTTGTCCGCGGCGCACCACATCGCCAAGAGCGGCCTGTCGCCAATCGTGCTCGAGGCCAACCGTCCCGGCTGGGGTGCGAGCGGCCGCAACGGCGGCGTGATCACCGCAAAGTTCCGCCTGTCGTTTCGCGAGGTCGATGCCGCACATGGCCGCGCCATGGCACGGCGCATGTACGAGATCGCGCATGAATCGACTGATATGGTCGAGGAGCTCGTCTCCGAATTCGACATCGCCAGCGCGGCATTGACCCGCACCGGCCAGGTCAAGGCCGCGCATAACGAGACGACGCTCCGGTCCGCGATCGACGAAGCCAACTGGATGACGCGCGAGATGGGTTCTGCCGAGGTTCGCATCCTCGACAAGAACGGGGTGCGTGACGAGACCGGTTCGGACATCTTCGTCGGCGGCGTGCTCAATCCCGGTTCCGGCGGTATTCATCCGCTGAACTATCTGCGCGGCCTCGCCGACGGCGTCGCGCGTCGCGGCGTCTCCATCTTCCAGCAGTCGCCCGTCATCAGGCTGCGGCGTGAGAAGGACGGAATCGTCGCCGAGACGCCACGGGGAGCCGTGCGAGCAAAACAGGTGATCATCGCCACCAACAGCTATTCCGACCTCACCGGCGCCACCGCGCACATGCAACGCACGCTGATCCCGTTCCGCAGCGCCATGGTCGCGACTAGGCAGCTGCCGCGCAATCTCGCAGGTCGGCTGATGCCGACGGGGCGCACTTATACCGAAACCAAGCGCATGATGCGCTGGTTCCGCATGGTCGATAACCGCGTGATCTTCGGCGGACGCGGCGCCTTCGGCAAGCAGGATTCGCAAGTCGCGTTCGACGCTTTGCGCAAGGCGATGGTCGGCATCTTCCCTGATTTGGCGGACGTCCCGCTCGAATACAAATGGTCGGGCCTGGTCGCGATGACACTGGATTCGGTGCCGCATATCGGCCGGCTCGACGACCGCACCCTGGTCTCGCTGGGCTACAACGGCGCGGGTGTTGCGATGTCGAGCCTGATGGGCCGCTATCTCGCCGCTTTCGTGCGCGGCGAAAGTCCCGATGTGGGCCTGCTCGATATCAGGCGCATGAAGACGATTCCGTTCTATCCGCTGCGTGAGCCCGCCGTGCGCATGGTCGCCGGCTGGTACCAGTTTCTCGATGCGATCGGTCGGTGAGATCTCTATTGGAGGAGGCGAGAATGACGGCGATACGAAATATCGGATTCGGTTGCGCTCTGGTGGGTGCAATCGCCCTCAGCGGCACCGCGGCTGATGCCGCCGAGCAGATCACCTTCGTCTCGCAAGGCGGGGCCTATCAGCAGGCGCAGACGGTGGCGATCCTCGATCCCTCCGCCAAGAAGCTCGGCATCACTATCAACCAGGATTCGATTCCCGACGCCTGGCCGGCGATCAAGACGCAAGTCGGCAGCGGCAAGCCGATCTGGGACGTAGTCGACACCCCGACCGGGTATTGCCTGCGCGGCGGGGAGCAGGGACTGATCGAGAAGCTCGACTTCTCGAAGATCCCCAACGCTGCGGCGATGCCGGAGGCGTATCGCAGTCCTTACTCCGTCTCCTACGAATTCTATTCCAGCGTGCTCGCCTTCAGCCAGAAGACGTTCCCGAAGGATGCACCGAACAGCTGGGCGGATTTCTGGGACGTGAAGAAATTCCCGGGCCGCCGCGCGTTGCGCAACCATCCGATCGCCACGCTCGAGGCGGCGTTGATGGCCGACGGCGTCGCGCCGGACAAGCTCTACCCGCTCGACGTCGACCGCGCCTTCAGGAAGCTCGAGGAGATCAAGCCGCACATCACGGTGTGGTGGACCTCGGGCGCCCAGTCGGCGCAGCTGCTCAATGACGGCGAGGTCGACATGGAGATGGCCTGGAACGGCCGCGTCAGCGCCGTCGCCAAGGAAGGTGCCAAGGTCGCCTTCACCTACAACCAGGGCATCCTGCAGAGCACTTCGCTCTGCATCCTCAAGGGCGCGCCCAATCTCGCCACCGCGGTCAAATTCCTCAACGAGGCCGTCGATCCCGTGCACCAGGCCAATCTGCCGCTGCACATCGATTACGGTCCGGGCAATCCCAAGGCGTTCGAGACCAACGTGATCAAGCCTGAGCGTGCGGCGCAATTGCCGAGCGAGCCGGCGAACGCGGCCAAGCAGGCGCTGATGTCCTACGCCTGGTGGTCCTCGCCTGCCGGAGAAGCCGCCGAGAAGCGCTGGGCGTCCTTCATGCAGAAGTAAGTATAGTCGTGATGAGCGCGAGTCGCACCACTGCCGACGCTGCGCTCCCTCCCCCGCTTGCGGGGGAGGGTTGGGGAGAGGGTGTCTCCGCGAGAAAGAATCCCCAAGAGGATAGAACCCTCACCCGGACCGCTTTCGCGATCCGACCTCTCCCGCAAGCGGGAGAGGTGCAGCACCCGAGATGAGCGAGCTTATGCTGACGACATCAGTGCCAGATCCCTCCCAAAAGCATCGGCGCCGCGAGCACGGCCTGATGCTGGCGTTGGTGTCGCCGGCGCTGCTGGTGATTCTGGCGCTGATCGTGCTGCCGGTCGGCTGGCTCGCCTGGCAGTCGATCTACCATGACGGCTTCACGCTGGAGAATTATCGCCGCGTGTTCACGGAAGACGTCTACTGGCGCAGCTTCGCGCTGACCTTCGAGATCAGCCTCGCGGTCACGGGGATCGCGCTGCTGCTCGGTTATCCCGTGGCTTATCTTGCCAACTCGGTGCCGAAAGGATGGAGCATCCTCATCCTGTCGCTCGTCGTGCTGCCGTTCTGGACCAGCGTGCTGGTGCGCGCCTATGCCTGGCTGGTGCTGCTTCAGCGCAGCGGCGTGATCAATCAGCTCCTGCGCAATCTCGAATGGATCTCCGAGCCGCTCGCGCTGGTCCACAACACCTTCGGCACGGTCGTCGCGACGGTGCACATCCTGCTGCCCTTCATGGTGCTGCCGCTTTATGCGACCATGCAGAAGATCCCGAACGAGCTGATGCAGGCCGGCGCCAGCCTGGGCGCAAGCCCGTCGCTGACCTTTGTCCGCGTGTTCCTGCCGCTGTCGCTGCCGGGCGTGCTGGCGGGCTGTACCATGGTGTTCGTGCTCTGCCTCGGCTTCTACATCACGCCGGAATTGCTGGGCGGCGGCCGCACCGTGATGGTGTCGATGCTGGTGAGCCGCAATGTCGAGCTTTACAACCAGTTCGGGGCCGCGAGCGCCGTCGCAGTGGTGCTGCTCCTCAGCGTCCTCGCGATCTTCGTCGTCGTCAGCCGTTTCATCTCGCTCGATCGCGCGTTGGGGCAGAAATGATGCGCTCCGCGGCCGCACGCATCGTCCTCTATGCGATCAGCGCGCTGGTGCTGGTCTATCTAATCCTCCCCATTCTGATCATCGTGCCGATCTCGTTCTCCAGCGCGCGCTTCCTCACCTTCCCGCCGCCGTCCTTCTCGCTGCGCTGGTATCAGCAATATTTCGCCAACCCGGCCTGGATGCAGGCGACGCGGGTGACGCTGACCGTCGCAGTCCTGACCGTGGTGATCGCAACGCCGTGTGGGGTGGCCGCTGCCTACGCTATCAGCCAGTCGAAGCTGCGGATCATGCGCGTGATCCATATGGCGCTGCTGCTGCCGCTGGTGGTGCCGATCATCATCACCGCGGTCGGCATCTTCTTCGTCTATGCCAAGGTCGGTCTGGTCGCCACCATGCCCGGCCTCGTGCTGGCGAATGTGATGCTGGGATTGCCTTACGTCGTCATCTCGGTGCTGGCGGGCTTACAGAGCTTCGATCCGGCGCAGGAGATGGTGGCGCGCAGCCTCGGCATGAACCGCCTTCGCAGCTTCTTTGCGGTGACGCTGCCGCAGATCAAGTCCAGCGTAGTCGCCGGCGGCATCTTCGCCTTCATCTCGGCGATGGACGAGACCATTGTCGCGCTGTTCATCTCGGGCGGCCAGTACCAGCCGCTGACCAAGCGCATGTTCACCGCGCTGCGCGACGAGATCGACCCGACCATCGCCGCGATCTCGACGCTGATGACGGCGGCCTCGTTCATGCTGGTGCTGCTGGCGAGCGCGCGGCAGAAGAAGGGCGGGTGAGGGGAGCGCCGCTCCGCTTTCGGCGTCGTCGCCCGACTTGAGCGCCAGCTAGACCTTCGGCGCCAGCCACGCCAGGATCATCTCCACGATCTGCGTCCGGCTCTTCGCCAGCATCCTGGGCTCGCTCAGGTCGCGATCGAACAGCGCGCCAAAGGTGTGGCGGTTGGCGACGCGGAAGAAGCAGTAGGAAGAGATGGCGAGGTGCAGGTCGATGGCATCGACGTCGTCGCGGAAGACGCCTTCCTCGCGGCCGCGCCTGAGGATGGCGTCGAGGGTTGCGATCACGCTGGCGTTGAGCTGGCGCAGCAGCAGATTCTGCTTCAGGTGCTTGCCGTGATGGATGTTCTCGATTGAGACCAGGCGGATGAAGTTCGGGTTGCGCTCGTCGTGGTCGAAGGTCGCTTCGATCAGCCGACGCAACCCTTCGCGCGCGTCGCAGCTCGCGATGTCGAGCTGGTCTTCCAGCGCGCGGATGCTGCGATAGGCCTCCTCGAGCACCGCGAGGTAGAGCTGCTCCTTGCCGCCGAAATAGTAGTAGATCATGCGCTTCGAAGTGCGCGTCCGCGCCGCGATCGCATCGACGCGCGCGCCGGAATAGCCTTCCGAGGCGAATTCGGCCATCGCCACTTCGAGGATGTCGCGCTTGGTGCGCTCAGGGTCGTTGATGCGCTTGGATGGGGGCGGCATGCGCTCGAGCACTATTGTTTCTCCCGCCAATTTCCACGGATCATCCTGGAGGTGAAGGCAAATTGGGCCGCTTCCGGCGATGACCCAACGTGTATTTTACAGGCGTACGAGTTCGTATACCACAATCCCAAACCAAGCTTACGGCAATCAGAACCATAATCGCGCGCGAGGCGGGGCCCGCCTGTCGCGGTCCGGAGGGGCGCGTATGGCCCTTGATCAGGATCGTCCGATCGCGAAATCCGCAGCCGTTTCCGCGTGAATGGCCGTGGTGTCGAACGTCTCGACCGACGTGTCATCGGGGCCGACCAGCATCGTGATCTCGGTGCAGCCGAGGATGATGCATTCCGCGCCGGCGGCGACGAGCGCGGCCATCACGTCCTGATAGCGGCGACGCGAAGGATCGGCGACGATTCCGAGGCACAGCTCGTCGTAAATGATGCGGTTGACGTCGGCGCGCGCCTCGGTGGGAGGAATCAGCACGTCGAGATCATGCGCGCGCAGCCGATCGACGTAAAAGTCCTCCTCCATCGTGAACCTGGTGCCGAGCAGCCCCACGCGCCGGTAACCTTTCGCCCGAATCCGCTGCGCCGTCGCGTCACCAAGGTGGATGAATGGAATGGTCACGCTGGAGACGATGTCGGGCGCCAGCTTGTGCATCGTGTTCGTGCACAGCACGATCGCCCGTGCGCCGGCACTTTCGAGGCGCCGCGCGACCTCGGCCAGGCTGGCCGCCGCCTCGCTCCAGCGGCCCGCGTACTGCATCTGCTTGATCTCTTCGAAGTCGTAGGAATATAACAACAGCGGAGCGGAATGCAGTTTGCCCATGCGTTCGCGGACGCGCTCGTTGATCAGCTTGTAATAGAGCGCCGTGCTCTCCCAGCTCATGCCGCCGATCAGGCCGATGGTCTGCATTTCCGATGTCCTCGACGTTGGGGTTCGGCCGGACCATAGACGAAAACGTCCAAGCTCGGTAGCCGTCGCAAAGGCTTGCCTAGCGGGCAACGCGCCTGTGTCGGCCTTTGTCAATCCGCAAGCGCCAAAATATTCCGCTTTACCGAAATTCGGTTTCGGCGTATGTGTCGCTCATCCTGATCCGGCGAAAGGGGCGGTCGTACGTCGTCACGAGCCGCGGATCGGGGAGCGGTGGACGCAGGCGGCGTCGTGCACGAGAGGCGGGAGCAGGGCGGGATCAACCCCGTGAGGTCCTGCTTCGTGCGGACGAGCGGCGCTGGTGCGTACGGCCAAATCGCGTGGTCCTGGCTGTCGTCGCTACAGCCAAGCCTTGCGGAGGTGCGCCGAGCCCGACCGGGCAAAGCGCGCCGCCAATCCGCGAGGTGACGGAGGCAAGCAGGAACTCGTCTCCGGGGAGAGCGCGCCATACGCTGTCAAACATCGCGCAGGGAAGGCCGGACGTTTCGGCTTCACCTGTTGATCCGTTGTGCCTATGCGTGTGCATCTGATTGCACGGCGGACCGAGGGTGCCAGCCGGCGCTCGGCCTTCCCTGCGCCCTTTCATTCTGAGGGCGTGACGCGAAGCGCAAAACTCGGGCGGAAAGCGCCGCGAGGATGCGAAGGCGTGTCTGCAGCCACACACGCGCTGTCATCGCCCGGCTCGACCGGGCGATCCAGTAATCTGAGGCCATTTGAATCAAGGCTGCGGCGTACTGGATTCCTCGCCCCCGTGCGCAATTGCGCACTAGGCGGGGAATGACAGCGTCATTTGAAGGACCATCTTGTCAGCTCATACACCGTCATTGCTGTCACGTCATCGCGAACGGGTGGTCGTGCAAGGAGCAGGGATCGGCATGCCGCCTGCGCAGGCTATGATCGGCTTTCGAGCTTGCGCGCTCTCCCGGCCTGTCTTACGCAGTTCCCGAATAGTAGCGCATCGCCAAAGCCTTGAGGGAGCCGACATGACCATCCGCAACACCCGCACCGGCGGCCAGATCCTGATCGATCAGCTCGTCGCGCAAGGCGTCGAGCGCGTCACCTGCGTGCCGGGCGAGAGCTATCTGGCCGCGCTCGATGCGCTGCATGACAGTCCGATCGACGTCATGATCTGCCGCGCCGAGGGCGGCGCGGCGATGATGGCGGAGGCCTATGGCAAGCTCACCGGGCGGCCCGGAATCTGCTTCGTCACCCGCGGTCCTGGCGCCACCAATGCCAGCCACGGCGTCCATATCGCCATGCAGGATTCGACGCCGATGATCCTGTTCGTCGGTCAGGTCGATACCGGCATGCGCGAGCGCGAGGCGTTCCAGGAGCTCGATTACAAGGCGGTGTTCGGCTCCATGGCGAAATGGGCGGTCGAGATCGACCGCCCCGACCGCATTCCCGAGTTGGTGGCGCGCGCCTTCCGCGTCGCCATGCAGGGCCGCCCCGGTCCGGTGGTGATCGCGCTGCCGGAGAACATGCTGACCGAGACCGCGGCCGTTGCCGATGCCCTGCGCGTCGAGCCTGCGGTGAGCTGGCCTGGGCCGGCCGATCTCGAAAAGCTCGGTGCCATGCTCGCGGGCGCCAGGGCGCCGCTGGTCATCCTCGGCGGCTCGCGCTGGACCGACGAGGCGACCAAGGGCATCGCGCGCTTTGCGGAGCGGTTCGACCTGCCGGTCGCGACCTCGTTCCGCCGGGCCTCGCTGATCGATGCCGATCACTCGCATTATGCCGGCGATCTCGGCATCGGGCCGAGCCCGGGCCTGAAGGCGCGCATCGATAACGCCGACGTCATTCTCCTGATCGGCGGCCGCATGTCGGAAATGCCGTCCTCGTCCTACACGCTGTTCGACATTCCCTCGCCGAAGCAGAAGCTGATTCATGTGCATCCAGGCTCGGAAGAGCTCGGCCGCGTCTATCAGCCGGAGCTGGCGATCCAGGCGTCGCCTGCCGCCTTCGCTGCCGCCGTCGAGACGCTGAAGCCCGCGGGCGCAGTGGCCTGGAAGGGCGAGGCCGCCAAGGCGCATGCCGATTACCTTGCCTGGACCGACAAGGCGCGCGAGCTGCCGGGCACGTTCCAATACGGGCAAGTCATGACCTGGCTGCGCGACCGGCTGCCGAAGGACGCCATCGTCTGCAACGGCGCCGGCAATTATGCCGGCTGGATTCACCGCCATCACCGCTTCCACAGTTTTGCGGCGCAGCTGGCGCCGACCTCGGGCTCGATGGGCTACGGCGTGCCGGCGGCGGTGCTTGCGAAACGGCAATATCCAGATCGAATCGTCGTCGCCTTTGCCGGCGATGGCTGTTTCCTGATGAACGGCCAGGAGTTCGCGACGGCCGTACAGTATGACGCGCCGCTGGTCGTGATTGTCGTCGACAATTCGCAATACGGCACCATCCGTATGCACCAGGAGCGCGACTATCCCGGCCGCGTCGTCGGCACCCAGCTCAAGAACCCTGACTTTGCGATGTATGCGAAGGCGTTCGGCGGTCATGGCGAGCGGGTCGAGCGCACCGAAGAATTCGCGCCGGCGTTCGAGCGGGCGCTGGCCTCGGGCAAGCCGTCGATCCTCCACTGCATCATCGATCCCAGAGCGATCTCGGTCGGCAAGGATTTTACGCCCGCGGTGAAGGCATAAGGCGATGGCGGGCGGTCGCCACGTTGCGATCATCGGCGCCGGCGCGGTCGGGGTGATCAGCGCCATCGAGGCGCTGCGCGAGGGCCATCGCGTCACGCTGATCGATCCGGGCGAGCCCGGCGGCGAACAGGCAGCGAGCTACGGCAATGCCGGTTGGCTGTCGTCGCACTCGGTGATCCCACCGGCCGAGCCTGGCATCTGGAAGAAGGTGCCGGGCTATCTGATGGACCCGTTCGGCCCACTTGCGATCCGCTGGTCGTATTTGCCGAAGGCGCTGCCCTGGCTGATCAGATATCTGCTCTCCGGCTGGACCGCGGCGCGGGTCGAGACGACGGCCTTTGCGCTGCGTGATCTGTTGAAGGACGCGCCGCTGCTGCACCGGAAGCTTGCCGAAGAAGCCGGCGTTCCGGAATTGATCGAGCGTAACGGCGTCATGCACGTGTTTCCGTCGCGCGGCAATTTCGACAACGACCTCGGGTGGCGCCTGCGCAAGAAGGTCGGTGTCGAATGGCTGGAGCTTTCCGCCGACGAGATGCGTCAGCGCGAGCCTGATCTGCACCCGCGCTACACCTTCGGCGTGGTGGTGGAGGAGGCTGGCCGCTGCCGCGATCCCGGCGCTTATGTCGCAGCGCTCGCCAATCATGCGATCGCGAGCGGCGCCAAGCATGTGCGGGCCAAGGCGACCGGTCTGAAGCTGTCCGGCAACAAGCTCGTGGCCGTCGTCACCGAGACCGGCGAGATCGCTTGCGATGCGGCCGTCGTCGCGGCTGGCGCCCGCTCGAAGCAGCTCACCGCATCGCTCGGCGATCCCCTGCCGCTGGAGACCGAGCGCGGCTATCACGTCATGATCGAGAATCCGGAATCGGGCCCGCGCAGCTCGATGATGGCGTCCGATGCCAAGATGGTGGTGAACTGGACCAACAGGGGCCTGCGCGCGGCCGGCACGGTCGAAATCGCGGGCCTTCAGGCCGCGCCGAACTGGAAACGCGCGGAGATCCTGCGCGACCATCTCATCAGCATGTTTCCCAAGCTGCCGAAGGACATTCCGGCCTCGCGCATAAAAACCTGGTTCGGCCATCGGCCAAGCATGCCGGATGGACGACCCTGCATCGGCTATGCGCGCGCCTCGCGCGATATCGTCTATGCTTTCGGCCATGGCCATGTCGGCCTGGTCGGTTCGGCCCGGACCGGCCGCCTTGTCGCGCAGCTCCTCAGCGGCAAGCAACCGGAAATTCCGCTTCTTCCCTTCGCGCCCGATCGTTTTCTCTGAGGTCGCAACATGACCATTTCAGCCAACGCGTCATCCCGAATCGCCCGTGGCGGCAAGGCCATCTATGGCGCGCCGCTCGGCATCTTGATGCTGGAGGCGCGCTTCCCCCGCATTCCCGGCGACATGGGCAACGGCACGACCTGGCCCTTTCCCGTGCTCTATCGCGTGGTGAGCGGGGCCTCGCCGGAGAAGGTGGTGCTGAAGGGCGCGGCCGGCCTGCTGCCCGACTTCATCGATGCGGCCAAAGATCTGGTGCGGTTAGGGGCCGAGGCCATCACCACCAATTGCGGCTTTCTCTCGCTGTTCCAGAAGGAGATCGCGGCCGCGGTCGGCGTTCCCGTCGCGACCTCGTCGCTGATGCAGGTGCCGTGGGTGCAGGCGACCCTGCCGCCGGGCAAGCGCGTCGGTCTCGTCACGGTGTCGGGCTCGACCCTGACGCCGGCCCATCTCGAAGGCGCCGGGGTGCCGCTCGACACGCCGCTGGTCGGCACCGAGAACGGCAAGGAGTTCTTTCGCGTCCTGATCAAGGCCGAGAAGGACGACATGGACGTCGCACAGGCCGAGCGTGACGTGGTCGAGGCCGGCAAGCAGCTCGTCGCCAAAAATCCCGATGTCGGCGCCATCGTGCTCGAATGCACCAACATGCCGCCTTATGCGGCGGCGCTTCAAGCCGAGGTCGGGTTGCCGGTTTATGACATCTATTCCATGATCACCTGGTTTCACGCCGGACTGCGCCCGCGCGTCTTTGCGTGAGCGCGTCCGCGAGACCGTCACAAGTCCTGGAGCGAACCCATGAAATTATCTGGTAAGGTCGCCGCCATCACCGGCGCCGCACGCGGCATCGGAAAAGCCTGTGCGAAGAGACTTTTGGACGACGGCGTCAAGGTCGTGATCTCCGACATCGATGCCGAGGGCCTTGCCGCGACGGCCGCCGAGCTGGGCCGGCCGGATACCTTGCGCGCCGTCGTCGGCAATGTCGCCAAGCGCACTGATGTTGACCTGCTCGTCGCCACCGCCGTGAAGGAGTTCGGCCGGCTCGACATCATGGTCAACAATGCCGGCGTCGCCCGCAACCGCGACATCCTCGACATCACCGAAGAGGAATTCGACGAGATCATCGGCATCAACCTGAAGGGCGCGTTCTTCGGCGTGCAGGCGGCCGCCAGGCAGATGATCGCGCAAGGTGACGGCGGCGTCATCATCAACATGTCGTCAGTGAATGCGCTGCTGGCGATCCCGGCGCTTGCCACCTACGCGATGTCCAAGGGCGGCATGAAGCAGCTCACCTCGGTCGCCGCAGTCGCGCTCGCCCCGCACAACATTCGCGTCGTCGCGGTCGGGCCGGGCACGATTTTGACCGACATGGTGGCGTCGTCGATCTACACCTCGGAGGACGCCCGCAAGACGGTGATGTCACGCACGCCGGCGGGCAGGGGCGGCGAGCCGAGCGAGGTGGCCTCCGTTGTCGCGTTCCTCGCCAGCGACGATGCCTCCTACATCACCGGGCAGACGATCTATCCGGATGGCGGAAGGCTCGTCCTGAACTACACGGTGCCGGTGAAGGAGAAGTAGGAGGAGGTCGCCCCACACTCGCTGTCGTCGCCCGGCTTGACCGGGCGATCCAGTACTCCGAGACAGCAGTGCTAGAACCGATGGGCTGCGGCGTACTGGATTCCCCGCTTTCGCGCGCTTTCG
Organism: Bradyrhizobium sp. UNPA324; assembly: GCF_006658635.1. NCBI lineage: Bacteria > Pseudomonadati > Pseudomonadota > Alphaproteobacteria > Hyphomicrobiales > Nitrobacteraceae > Bradyrhizobium > Bradyrhizobium sp. UNPA324. Next base: position 6,224,166 of record NZ_LFJD01000004.1, on the reverse strand, counting down.
CGGGAAATGACAGTCGTTGTGAGGCGAGCAGTATTCCTCTCACTCCGCCGCAACATTGATCCCGTGACCGAGCCGCTTCGAGATGCCGCCGGCACAATCCCGCAGCGCATGCGCGATCGGGCTGTCCCAGCGCGCGTCGAACGTGCCCTCAGGCCCCATCGCAGTGATGACCAGCGCGACATGGCCGGAATGGTCGAACACCGGGGCGGAGAAGGCATTGACGCCGGGCAGGGGATCGCCGAGGGCGCGGGCAAGGCCCTGCTTGCGCACCTCGGTCAGCATCTCCGCGACCTTGGCGCCCTTCACCGCGCGCTTGGGATTGTAACCGACGCCATGACGGTCGAGGCCGCTCTCGAGCGCGGCGGCAATCGTCTTCTCCGGCAGGAACGCTGCGAACGCCCGGCCGGTCGCCGTCTCCAGCAGCGCCATCACGGAGCCGACGCGCATGACGATGTGAACCGGCTGGGCCGGCTCTTCGAGCTGGACCACGGTCGGCCCTTGCGTGCCCCACACCGCGAGTGAGACTGCATGTCCGATCTGGCTCGCCAGCGCGGCGATCTTCGGCCTTGCGATGCGCACGCCGGAGAGGCGGCGGAGGCTGATCAGGCCGAGCTCCAAGGCCAGTGCGCCGATCTCGTAGCGGCCGGTGGTCTCGTCCTGCTCGATCAGGCCGATGCGCGAGAAGCTGGCGAGGTAGGGATGCGCCTTGGCCGGCGCCATGCCGGCCTCGCGCGCGAGGTCGCGCAGCATCATCGGCTCGCCGCACCGGGCGAGGGCCCGGAGCAGTTCTCCGCCGACCTCGATCGACTGGATGCCGCGGCTTTCCCTCTTCATGCGCCTCCTGGCGTCTGGCTTACGCCGCGTCGCGCTTGGCGGCGCTGTCGGCGAGATGACGGCCGGCAATGTAGCCGAAGGTCAGTGCCGGCCCAAGCGTGATGCCGGCACCGGGATAATTTCCGCCCATGATGCTCGCCATGTCGTTGCCGGCGGCATAGAGCCCAGGAATCACCCGGCCCTCGGCGTCGAGCGCCCGCGCGTTCGCGTCGGTGACGATGCCGGCATAGGTGCCGAGATCGCCGATCACCATCTTGATGGCATAGAACGGGCCGTTCTCGATCGGCGCGATGCAGGGATTGGGCCCGTGCATCGCGTCGCCCTGGTAGCGGTTATAGGCCTTCGAGCCCTTGCCGAAGGCGGCGTCGTGGCCCTGCGGCGCCGTCGCATTGAACTGTTTGACGGTCTCGACGAAGGCCTTGGCATCGATGCCGGCCTTCGCCGCCAACGCCTCCAGCGTATCGCCGCGCATGAGATAGCCGGTCTGGAGGTGATGACCCAGCGGCATCGGGAAGGGCGGCACGCAGCCGAGGCCGTATTTGCGCAGCGTCGTGTGATCGCAGACCAGGAACGCGGCGATCTCGTCGCCAGGCCTGGCCGCCTTGACCATGGCCTGGACGAAGTCGTGATAGGAATTGCCTTCATTGGCAAAGCGCTTGCCGTCGCGCATTACCGCGATCACGCCCGGCTTGGCGCGGTCGATGAAATGCGGCATCACGCCCTTCGATCCGTCCTTGCGCGTGGTGAGCGACACCGGCACCCAGGCCGCCGCGTTGGGCAGGCGATCCTCGACTCGCCCGCCGGCGGATTCTGCGAGACGCAGCCCGTCGCCGGTGTTGCCGGTGGGCCCCGGCGAATAATGCTCGTTGCCGGTCGGCGCGTGCGGGAACATCTTCTTGCGCCGTTCCGCGTCATGGGGAAAGCCGCCGCAGGCGAGCACGACGCCCTGGCGCGCGCGGACACGCACGTCGCGTCCCTCGCGCGAAACGATCGCGCCGGTCACGGTGCCGTTCTCGACCGTTAGCTCGCGCATTGGCGAGGACAGCCACATCGGAATTTTGAGATCGAGCGCGGATTTGGCGAGGCGCCCGGCGAGCGCATTGCCGTTGGTCAGTGTCATGCCGCGGCCATAGCGCAGCACGTCCATCAGGTGCCGCGACAGCCGCTTGGCGACGTAGACCGCCGAGGTCAGCGACTTCGTCACGCGCATGAAATGGATGATCTCCTTGCCACTTCCCAGCATCATGCCGAACACGGTGAGCTCGGGCAGCGGCATGCCCAGCGTCTTGATGAGGTCGCCGAGCTCGCGGCCGTCGAACGGACGCGTCACCATGGAACGGCCGCCCTGTGCGCCGCCCGGCGCCTCCGCGTGATAGTCCGGAAACACCAGCGGCATGTCGAAGCGCAGCGCCGTCTTGGTGGTGAAGAAGTCGACCGCCTCGGGGCCGGCCGACAGAAATGCATCAACGCGTGCCGCATCGTAATTGTTGCCGGCCTCGTGCCGCAGGTAAGTGCGGGCTTGCTCCGGCGTTTCCGCAATGCCATAGGCCTTCGCCAGCGAGGTGCCGGGAATCCAGAGCCAGCCGCCGGAGCGGGCGGTGGTGCCGCCGAAGCGCGGCTCCTTCTCGACGATCAGCACGTCGAGGCCGCGGGAGCGGGCGGTGATCGCGGCCGACATGCCGGAGCAGCCCGATCCGGCCACGAGCACATCGCACTCGTAGGTTTCGCTTGCGCTATGCTCGTTGCCGGTCATCTGAACCTCACTTTTTGAGCAGCGGACATTTGGACTCGGAGACCGGGCGGAAGGCGTCTTCGCCCTTCACGGTCTTGACGATGTCCAGATAGTCCCATGGTTCCTTCGATTGCTCGGGCGATTTGACCTTGGCGAGGTACATGTCGCGGATGACGCGGCCGTCCTCGCGCAACTTGCCGCCATGGACGAAGATATCCTCGATCGGCAGCTCGCGCATCTTGGCCATTACCTTGGCGGGATCGTCGCTGCCGGCGGCCTTGATGCCTTTCAGGTAATGCAGAACCGAGCCGTAGACGCCGGTATGGATCATGGTCGGCATCACCTTGGTGCGCTCATAGAACTTCTTGGACCAAGCGCGCGTCGCCTCGTCCATATTCCAGTACGACGCCGTCGTCATATAGGTGCCCTGCGCGGCTTTGAGGCCGACCGCGTGCACGTCGGTGTCGAACATCAGCAGGCCGACCAGCTTCTGGCCGCCCTGCACCAGGCCGAACTCGCCGGACTGCTTGATCGCGTTGTCGGTGTCCTGGCCGGCATTGGCGAAGGCGACGACGTCGGATTTCGAGCTCTGCGCCTGCAACGCGAAGGAGGAGAAGTCCGCGGTATTGGTCGGATGCTTGACGCCGCCGAGCACCCTGCCGCCCATCTCGTTGATGAAGCGGGTTGCGTCCTTCTCGAGCTGCTGGCCGAAAGCATAATCGGCCGTGATGAAGTACCAGGACTTGCCGCCTTCCTTGATCACGGCGGAGGCCGTCACCTTGGACAGCGCGTAGGTGTCGTAGGTGAAGTGCACGGTGTTCGGACTGCACAGCTCGTCGGTCAGCGAGCTCGCGCCGGGGCCGGACAGCAGGGCAATCTTATTGCGCTCGCGCACCATGTTGTGCACGGCGATCGCGATGCCGGAATTGGGGATGTCGACGACGGCGTCGACCTTGCCGTTGTCGAACCAGCCGCGCACGATCTGCACGCCGACATCGGTCTTCATCTGGTGGTCGGCACTGATGATCTCGATCGGCTTGCCGAGCACGGTCGGCCCGAACTCCTCCACCGCCATCTTCGCGGCCTCGACCGAGCCCGGTCCTGAGTTGTCCCGGCCCCAGCTCGACAGGTCCGTCAGCACGCCGATCCGCACCGCGTCGTCGGAGACTTGCGCGGTCGCCGCTGTCGTCATGGCCGCCGACGTCATGGCCGCGAGCATGGCGCAGGCCAGAAGCCCTCTCATCGTTGTTTCCTCTCTTTTATGGGCCGCACGGCGCGGCCGATCGCACTGGAGGTAAATTAGATATATACAAATAAGTTTGTCAATGACGAACTGGTTGGGCGAGGAGAGGCGGAACTTCTTCAACCCCGCCGATCATCAGGATCGCCGTGACGCCGAGGCGCCGGAAAAGCGGCGCGCGACGGCCTCGAGTCCTGCCCACCTCAACGGCAAGCGGCAGCGCCGGGCATCACCAGGAAGGTGATGCTCGCTGGCGGCAGGCGGACCCGACCTGCCGCCGTCGCGCGCGCTTCGAAGCGGGGCAGGTCGTCGTCGTCCGACAGCGAGAGCCTCTTGCCGTTCAACTGCACGCTGACGTCTTGCAGATGATCCGCTCGAAGCGTGTAGCGCGCGGCCGAAACGGCCAGCGTTACGGAACGTGACTTGTGTCGCGACGTGTTGATGAGAAGCACGGATGCCGCACCCTTTGTCGCGGCATGGCAATGTGCATAGACGTGGAGGCCGGCTGTCGAGGCCACGTCTGGATCGAGCACGGTCGATCCCATCAATCGGCGCCAGAGCAGGGCGCCCCAGTAATTTGGCCGCGGGCGAAAGGTCCTTTCGTCAAGCAAGCCGTAGTCGCTCGCCGCGAGCGTGTTGTGCATGACGACCTGCACGCCGGCCTTGGCAAGACGGCCGAGTTGATCGAGATAGCGGAACGTGTCGAGGAAGGTCGCATCCCACATGTTGCCGCCGCAGGCGGCATTCGCCGTCTCCGTCAGCCAGATCGGCTTGCCCGGCTCGAATGCGTCGCGCAATCTGCGATAGATGTTCAGCGTGGCGTCGGTCCGCGACAGCCAGTCTTCGGACAGCGCCTGCACCGGATCGTCGTGCGTGCCGCAGCGAGCCGAGAGCGTGTTGTAGTGATGATAGGAGACGCGATCGAGCCCAGGCCCCGTCGCGGCGAGCAGGTCGCGCGTGCGAATGCCGCTGGATGAGGACGCGGACTCGCTTGCGGAGCCCGGACCGGCGATGAGGGTCTCCGGTGCCGAGCGCCGTATCCAGTCGCGAAAGATATTGAAGTCGCGGCCATAGGCCATGGCGTCATATCCCGGCGGGGGGCCGTTGATGGCCGCGAGGGTCGGCTCGTTCATGAACTCGGCGGCGGCGATGCGGCCGCCCAGCTGGCGGGTGTCGTCAATGAGACGCTGCGCCTGGGCCGGCCTCCACGCGCCGTCCGGGCCACGGCTGCCGGGACTGACGGCAAAGGACGTCACGATCTCCGCATCGACCGCACGGGCAAAATCGACGACGCCGCGCCATTGCGCGCGGGTGAGCACGCCGTTGAAGCCGGCGGGTGGCGCGGATTCCGCAGCGTCATTGTCGGCGAAAAACGTCGCATTCGCCCAGGTGCCGCTGACGCGCATGTAGGCGGGCCCCAGCGCCGCGGCGAGCCGGCGCAGCCGCTGGTTGGAGAGATCAACCGGTGGCCGATAAGCGTAGCGATCACGACGCATGTCCTTCTGCGCGTAGGGCTTCCAGAACCCGCCGCCGGTCACCTCGACCATCTCGACATTGTAGGACTGGAAGCGGGCGTCGATCGTGCCTGATACCTTCATGCGTGCAGGCGTGATCATGTCCGCGCCATCGCCGGCCCCCAGCGACGTCGCGCCGAAGAGCAGCGCGAAGCCAATTCTCCGGAATGTCTGCATGGCACGGGTGCCTGCCAACGAAGGCCCTGCCGAACGAGTTCCCATCCTGTTCGACGGGGCAAGGCTATTTCTACGCCTGGTGCGACACAGCTAAATGGCCGGGGATCGTCGAAACTCTTGGTTCGGAAGGCTACCCCTGGGAGAGGTCCGGCGGCCGCAAAATTTTTTCTGGCTGGCCTCTTGAAACCAACTTTCCATTTTCTAAGTCGTTTTTCGCCGCGAGAGCGGTGTGCCGGACGCCAGATCGGGTCCGGTGCGGGCGCCGGGCCGGTCTTCCGACCCCGTCTGAGACCCCGTCCTGCGCTCCTTCGTATCCATCTTGCTCTCAGGAGGACTTGGTTATGAGGACCAGTTTCGACTTCGCGCCCCTGTGGCGTTCCACCATCGGCTTCGATCACCTGGCCGACCTCGTCGACAGCACGCTGCGCCAGGCAACCGAGGACAATTATCCCCCCTATAACATCGAACGCTCCGGCGAGGACCATTACCGGATCAGCCTTGCGGTGGCAGGCTTCGGCGCCAGCGACATCACGGTGATGGCCGAACAGAACGCGCTCACGATCGAGGGCAGGAAACCCGAGACCGCCGCGCGGGAATATCTGTACCAGGGCATCGCCGCACGGCCGTTCCGGCGTGTGTTCAACCTTGCCGACTATGTCCAGGTGAAGCAGGCTTCGTTACAGGACGGACTGTTGATCATCGACCTGGTCCGCGAGGTTCCGGAAGCGATGAAGCCGCGTCGGATCCCGATCGCGGGTGCCGCGCCTGCGGCCTCGCAGATCGAGCAGAAGAAAGCGGCTTAAGCTTCCGAGCAAGCGAGATGGTGGAGCGCGGCGCGCCACACGTGGGCCGCGCTTCCCCGATGCATGGAGGAGAGAACCATGGCTTTTCGTGATCTCATTCCCTGGTCAGGGAAACAGGAGCTTAGCCCTGCGCGCGACAATTTCGATCCCTTCCTGACCCTTCACCGCGAGATGAACCGTCTGTTCGACGACGTCTTCCGCGGCTTCGGCGGGACCAGCCTGTCGCCGCTGATGGAAGGCCGATTCGGCTGGCCGAGGGTCGAGCTCAGCGAGACCGACAAGACGCTGACCGTCTCGGCCGAGCTTCCCGGCCTCACCGAGAAGGACGTCCAGGTCGAGATTGCCAATGGCGTGCTGACTCTCCGCGGCGAGAAGAAGGCGGAGCGCAACGGCGAAGGCAGATACTTCACCGAGCGTTATTACGGCGCTTTCGAACGTCAGATCCCGCTGGAGGGCGTCGAGGAGGACAAGGCCGAGGCATCGTTCAAGAACGGCGTCCTGACCGTGTCGCTGCCGAAATCCGAGAAGGCGCGCGAAGGCGTCAAGCGCATCGCGATCAACACGCAATGAGTGAAAGCGGGACGGCGGCGATGGCCGCCGCCGTCCAAACGTCAACAAGCCCGTCCCTTGGAAAGGAGCATGAGGGGAGGTTCACCAATGACCAACGTCAATACCAACACCGGCACTCTCAATCCGCTGTTTCATCCCGCGGCCCATTACGACTCGCCCGCCGACGTTCTGAATGCGGCCGACCTCTCTCCGCCGGAGAAGCGGATCATCCTGTCGTCCTGGGCATCCGACATGTACGCGGTCGAGTCCTGTCCCGCTCTGCGTGAGATCCCCGGAATGAGCCACACGGTCCGGCTCGCCGACATCCTGGCCGCCCTGCGCAAGCTCGACGGCGACAATGACAACGACGATCCGCCGCGCGGCGGCGGCGTGCCGATGCGGCTGCGGCGGCCCTGGGCCGCCGCCGAGGGGCGAAGCCCATGATCCTCACGCAGACCGTTCTGGGACTCGTGCTGCTCGGCCAGGCCTCGGCGGCCTGCGCCGCTCCGCTCCTCGCCATGCAAGGCTGGATCCTCGCGTCACGCGACGAGTGAAGCCACCCCGTTCTCCGATATCCATACAATGCGGCAGGAAGAAAGATGAATGCTGTGCGTCCGCTCTTGCTGGCGATGCTGGTGCTGACGCTCACGGCGTTACAGCCTGCTGCCGGCCAAATCCCCGACATGAAGACCGGCGGCTCGGTGCCGACACTGGCGCCGCTGGTGGGCCGGGTGACACCCGCCGTGGTCAACATTTCCGTGCACGGCCGCGTGCGCGAGGACAATCCGCTCTATCGCGACCCGCTGTTCCGCGAGTTCTTCGACGTTCCCCGGCAGATCGAAAAGGAGGTCAGCGCGACCGGCTCCGGCGTGATCGTCGATGCCGAGCGCGGTTATGTGCTGACCAACAATCACGTGGTCGAAGGCACTTCCGCGGTCCAGATCACGACCAAGGACGGCCGGCAGTTTTCCGCCAAGGTGGTCGGGCGCGATCCGCCGACCGACGTTGCAGTGCTTCAGATCCAGAACCCGGCGGGCCTCAAGGCGCTTCCCTTCGGCGACAGCGATGCGCTCGACGTCGGCGATTTCGTGCTTGCGATCGGCAATCCCTTCGGCCTCGGCCAGACCGTGACCTCCGGCCTCGTCAGCGCGCTGGGCCGCACCGGTCTCGGCAAGCAGGGCTACGAGGATTTCATCCAGACCGATGCCGCGATCAATCCAGGCAATTCCGGCGGAGCGCTGGTGAGCCTGCGCGGCGAGCTGGTCGGTATCAACTCGGCGATCATCTCGCCTGCGGGCGGCAATGTCGGCATCGGCTTTGCCATTCCGGTCAACATGGCGCGCAAGGTGATGGAGCAGATCGTCGTGAGCGGCCGCGTCGAGCGCGGTCGCATCGGCGTCTCGCTGAAGGACCTGCATCCGTCGATCAACAAGGGACTGAACCAAGGCGCCGTCATCGCCGAGATCGTGGCGGACTCGCCCGCCGAGAAGGCCGGCCTGCGCAAGGGCGATATCGTGACCGCAGCCGACGAGCGCCCGATCCGCACCGCCGCCCAGCTCCGCAACACGATCGGCCTTGCACGCGTCGGCGAGGAGGTGAGGCTCACTCTGCTGCGCAACGGTGCGCCACTCACCGCCACCGTGCGCGTGGCGCCGGCGACTGAACCGAGCGCGCTTGCAGGCCCCAATCGCCTCGTTCGTTAAAGCATGATGGGATGAGGCTTGATTGCCGCGATGACGGAGGTGCACTCCCTCTCCCGCTTGCGGGAGAGGGCTGGGGAGAGGGTGTCTCCTCAATGGGACAATCTCCAAGAGGAGAAAGCCCTCTCCCGGCGCGCGGGACGATGCTTCGCATCGCCCGGGACGCGCCGACCTCTCCCGCAAGCGGGACAGGTGAACGAGCCCGCGGCAATCGATTCAACCTAAAGCTACTCCGCTCTAGATCGCAGTCCGCCAAAAGGAAAGTGGCTCGCCCCTGCAGCGGTCATAGACCGCATGCTCTCCCCTGCTCAGGCGGCGCGGTCATCCGGCCCGCCTTGCAGGTCGCGGATCAGCCGACGCTCGCGCTCGATGCGCTGCCGATAAAGCTCGCGCTCATGCTCGGTCTTCGCGCTTGCAAGCAGCAGCTCGTAGTGGCCGATCACCTTTTCGCTGCCGCGAATGAGCAGGTCCCGCTGACTGTTCATCGCGCCAACCCGATCGCATCGGCCGGCAGTCCTGAGGCGCGGAAGCCGACAGGGAAAGTCGCCGCGGTCAGCGCATCGAGCGCCGACTTCTCTTCTGCCAGGCGTCTCTCGATGAAATTGCGCTCCAGCTGCGACAGCCTTGTCTTCAGCAGCCGTCGATAGCGGTGAATGTTGTTGCGGTGCGCACGTATGCGGGCCAAATTCTCATCGAGCATCGTCGTCTCTCCAGACGGTCGCGTTGGGTCCTTTGATTTTTCGAGGGTGAGAAAGTGCTTTCTCGGTGAAAGAAATATTCAACGCGAAACCGCTGTCAAGATGTTCGAAGCTCGCACCCGGCCATCCCTGTTGCGGGCACGCTGAAGATCGACTATCAGCCGGAGCGGCGCGCTTGACGCGGCCCAACGACAAGGAGGGGAGCCCCTGCAATGAAACGGACCTCACCGACGCGACGCGATCTGCTTGCAACCGCAGCGGTCGCGACCGCGGCAACCATGGCGGACGTCGTTCCGGCCCCAGCGCAGGCCGGGCCCAAGCCGATCTTTCCGGTGCCGATGGTGACCGTCCCCATCGTCGGCGAGAAAGAGGTGTTCCAGGTCCGGCGTATCTACTGCATCGGGCGCAACTATGCGGCACATGCGATCGAGCGCGGCTCGGATCCGAACCGCGAGCCGCCGTTCTTCTTCCAGAAGCCGACCGACGCGATTCAGAACGTCGCGATCGGCGAGGTCGCCGATCATCCCTATCCGTCGCTGACCAAGAACTATCATCACGAGGTCGAGCTGGTCGCCGCGCTGAAATCCGGCGGTACCAATATCACGGTCGATAAGGCGCTCGACCACGTCTATGGCTACGCGCTCGGCCTCGACATGACCCGGCGCGATCTGCAGAACGGCATGGCGGCGGAGAAGAAGCCCTGGGAGATCGGCAAGAGTTTTGACCACGCCGCGGTGCTCGGCCCAATCCATCCGGCCAGCAAGACCGGCCATTTCGAGAAGGGCGCGATCTCGCTGGCCGTCAACGGAACGGTCAAGCAGAACTCGGATCTCAGCAAAATGATCTGGAGCGTGGCCGAGCAGATCGCAAAGCTGTCGGAAGCGTTCGAACTGAAAGCCGGCGACATCATCTATTCCGGTACGCCGGAAAATGTCGGTCCCGTCGTCAAGGGCGACGTGCTGCTGTGCAAGCTCGAGGGCCTGCCGGACATGTCGATCAAGATCGTGTAGCTGCAAGCTGCCGCTGCAACCGCCGGTTGGCGGCGGAAGCCCTGCGACGGCGGAGTTCCACCCGCCGATTGCCTTTTGTTGGCCGGCAAGCGAACCTCGTGCGGCCATAATTGAGAACGAGTGAATTCCCGCGAGGGAGGCGCTCCGATGACCAAAGCTCTGATTACTGCTGTCGCAATGCTGGCCTGTGTGCCCGTGAGCGCGGTTGCGCAGGAGCGCGCCGGTGATGCAGCGCTCGGCGCGGTATCCGGCGCGGTCGTGCTGGGACCGGTTGGGGCGGTCGCCGGAGCCTTGATCGGCTACACCGCCGGACCTTCGATCGCCCGATCCTGGGGCATGAGAGGGTCGCAGTCGGCCGGACACCGGCGGCCGCCGCGCCGCGCGGCCGCGACCAGGAGCCCGCCAGGCACGCGCGAGGCGATGGTAGCCAACGGTCAAGTGAGAGCAGCCGCCAATCCGGCTCCGCCGCCGGTTCAAGCTGCGCCCGCCGTGCCGGCGCAGAGCTCGACGCCGCCCGTTCAGGGCTTCGACTGAGACCGCGGCTTCGAGCGGTCGCCTTCGGCCGCAGCCGGTCGACGTGGCGGGCTTGCGCCCCGAACTAGGGCTGGCCGAGGATCTTCTTCGCGGCGCGGAGATGCGGCCTGTCGATCATCTGGCCGTCGAGCCGCAGCGTGCCGGAATTCGGATTGCTGGCGAACGCCGCAATCACCTTCTCCGCCCAGGCCCGTTCGGCGTCCGTCGGCTCGAACGCCGCATTGACGATGTCGACATGCTTGGGATGGATCAGCGCCTTCGCCGAAAAACCGTCGCGCCGCGCGGCGCGTGTCTCCTGCTCGAGGCCGGCGAGGTTGTCGATGTCGGTATAGACGGTGTCGATCGGCGCGACCTCGGCCGCGGCCGCTGCCATCAGGCAGAGATCGCGTGCGAGACGATAGGGGCTGTGGAACACGCCACCTGAGGCTTTTGCGGTGGCGCCGAGCGAAGCCGAGAGGTCTTCCGCGCCCCACATCAACCCGGCGAGGCGAGGGGAGCAGCCCTTGTAGCTGCCGAGGCCGAAGATCGAGCTTGCCGTCTCCGTCGCGACGCAGACGATGCGGGTCGTGCCGACCGCGATACCGGATGCAGCTTCCAGAGCTTCGAGCCAGGTCGCGACCAGGCGCACGTCGTCGCCACCCTGCGATTTCGGCAGCACGATGCCGTCGGGCCTGCCAGGCAGCACCGCGGCGAGATCGGCCAGCGTCATGCCGGTATCGAGCGCGTTGACGCGAACATAGAGCTGGTGCGGGCCGGAACGCTTCCTCAGCATCGCCAGCGTCAGGGTGCGGGCTTCCGGCTTCTTCTCGGCGACGACGGAGTCTTCGAGGTCGATGATCAGAGCGTCGGCCTTGCCTTCGCTCGCCTTCTCGAATTTGCGCGGGGAATCGCCCGGCACGAACAACATCGAACGCATCAGACCGGCCTCTTGTGCATCATCGCCATGCGGCGGCATTTGCCGACGATCTCGTCATTCTGGTTCAAGGCATGGTGCTCGAACTCGACGATGCCCGCTCTCGGGCGCGATTTGGATTCCCTCAACGAAAGCACCTTCGTCGTCGCCCGCAAGGTATCGCCATGGAAGACCGGTTTTGGAAACGTGACGTCGGTCATGCCGAGATTGGCGACGGTGGTGCCCAAGGTCGTATCATAGACCGTCATGCCGATCATGATGCCGAGGGTGTAAAGGCTGTTGAAAATGCGCTGGCCGAACTCGGTCTTTTCGGCGAAATGGGCGTCGATATGCAGCGGCTGCGGGTTGAGCGTCAGCAGGCTGAACATGGGTGTTGTCCATCTCGTGACGGTCCGGGTCAGCGGATGCCTGAACTCCTGGCCCACGGAGAAGTCTTCGAAATAAAGTCCGGCCATCGCGGTTTCCTCCCTGCGAAATAACGGGCGCGCTCCTGGCGTCATGCCGCATGAGCCTATGCATCGTAGACACAGTTGATGGACAAATTCACGTATCTGTACCCGGGGTTTTCGAGCTAAAGAACGCAGGCGAGGGCACGTCGCGGCGCAACAAGCGGCCACGGCCCTTGCGGGGGGAACGCGAGAGACGGGAGATGGCGCGGTCGCGGCTCCCAAGAAGGGGATCAAGATCATGGATTTCGCGCTCACCGATCAGCAGGAAGCCATTCGCGATGCCATCGCCAAGATCTGCGAAGGCTTTCCCGATGCCTATTGGCTGAAGAAGGACCACGACGGCGGCTTCCCGCACGACTTCCACAAGGCGCTGGCGGATGCCGGCTGGCTCGGCATCTGCGTGCCAGAGGAATATGGCGGCTCGGGGCTCGGCATTACCGAAGCTGCGATCATGATGCGCACGATCGCGGAATCCGGCGCCGGCATGTCCGGCGCTTCCGCGGTGCACATCAACGTGTTCGGCCTCAACCCCGTCGTCGTGTTCGGCACCGAGGAGCAGCGCAAGCGCATGCTGCCGCCGATGGTCGAGGGCCGCGAGAAGGCCTGCTTTGCCGTCACCGAGCCCAATACCGGCCTCAACACCACGCAGCTCAAGACCCGCGCGGTCGCCAAGAACGACCGTTACGTCGTCAACGGCCAGAAGGTGTGGATCTCGACCGCGCAGGTCGCGCACAAGATCCTGCTGCTCGCACGCACCACGCCGCTGGAGGAAGTGCGCTCGCCGACCCACGGCCTCAGCCTGTTCTACACCGATTTCGACCGCAACAGGATCAAGGTCCACGAGATCGAGAAGATGGGCCGCAAGATCGTCGATTCCAACGAGCTGTTCTTCGAAGATTTCGAGATCCCGATGGAGGATCGGATCGGCGAGGAAGGCAAGGGTTTTCAGTACATCCTCGAAGGCATGAACCCCGAACGTATCCTGATCGCGGCCGAGGCGGTCGGCCTCGGCAAGCTGGCGTTGGCGCGCGCGACCGAATACGCCAAGACGCGAATCGTGTTCAATCGCCCGATCGGCAAGAACCAGGGCATCCAGCATCCGCTCGCGGTGAACTGGGTCGAGCTCGAGGCGGCCTGGCTGATGGTGATGTCGGCGGCCTGGCAATACGACAAGGGCATGCCCTGCGGCGCCGCGGCCAACGCCGCAAAGTACCTTGCGGGCGAGGCCGGTTTCTCGGCTTGCGAGCAGGCCGTGATGACCCATGGCGGCTTCGGCTATGCCAAGGAGTTTCACGTCGAGCGTTATTTGCGCGAAGTGCTGATCCCACGCATCGCGCCGGTCAGCCCGCAGCTCGCGCTCAGCTTCATCGCCGAAAAGGTGCTGGGGCTCGCCAAATCATATTAGGCTCGGCGCCCGGGAAAGATCGCGATGAATCTCGCTCACCGCCGCTAGCTCAATTCATCATCGCGAGCGTCGGACGCTGGCTCTCGCTGGATCCGATGATCCCCGGAAGATCCGTCGCCTCGCCGGCGATCATGTGCGACATGCCCCAGAACAGGTGAGCGAGGCGTGAGAACACCAGCCGCTCGCGCTCGGCAGGAACGGTGCCAACAGGGATCGTGACGGTCTCGAGGCCAACGACCTTCTTGAAATCCGGCCAGATCGTCATCGACTGCGCGATCACGGAGTAGCAGCGCGGATCGTCATCGCTCTCGTCGGGCGCGGACGGCAGGCCCGGATATTGCGTCGGCGCGGCGTAGAATTTGTAGGCACCATAGCCGAGCTTGAGCAGGAATTTCTCGGGCACGGCGACGTCGGCGGCGAAAGATACCAGCCGCGCCTCGCTCAGCACGTTTAGGTCGATGGCGCCGAGGTCCGATGCGCGGAGCGCCGAGCAGAAGGCGAGGTCGCGATTATGCTCGCGGAGCAGATTGGCCAGCGGCTGCTGCTGTTGCACGGTGTCGGTGAGCAGGATGATGGTCTTGAGCATCTCTGATATCCCTCAGGGGAAAAGTTGGCGTGCGGTCATGACCGCATCCTCGGACGCGTGTGCGGCGAAGAAGTCGTTGGCGATGCGCTGCCCCGGAGCGATCTCCAGGATGCGGTATCGCGCCAGACCGGCGGCTTCACGCGCGACGCCGACGTCGTCCTGCCAGGCGCAGAGCGACAGCTCGAGCCGGCCGTATCCGCCGCAATCGGCGGCATAGGCGCCGGTCACGGCCTCGACGGTCGCGGCGACCGCACCCGCGTCGCTGGCCGAGACGTCGCGCAGGATCACGGCGATGCCGCCTCTGGTCTCGGCCTTCGAGGTCATCACCATGAAGGCGTCGCGGGCGCCGGTGCGGCCGGCGCGGCGGGCCGCGCGCAGGATGCCGGCAAAGCCGGGATCGGGACCGAGCTCCAGCGTCGTCGTCTGCTGGTCATGCAGGATCGTGGCGCGCGAGGCTCCGAGGTCGCCTTGCAGTGCGTGATAGGTGCGCGGCAGCCATACGGTATCGAGCGGCACCTGCGACGAGGTCAGGCTCCAGGCCTGATCCAGCAAATAGCCCTCCCAGACCGCGGGATAGGCGGCCGCAAGTTGCTGCCAAGCGTGAAGCAGCCGTTCCGCATGGGCGGAGCGGCCGAGATAGAGCGTGCGCGCCGACATCTCCCAGCGATTCCACTTGTGCAGGGCGACGTCGCAGCCGAGGAAGGCGGGAAGCAGCGGCGCGCCGCGCAAGGTCGCACCGGCATCGACGAACAGCAGCGGCTCGCGATACTTGTTCCACATCCGCACCATGAACTCCGCTTTCTCGAAGCAGAGCAGGCGGTCGTCTAGCTGGGTGTCGATCGGTTCGATATGACAGTCGAGCTGCAGGCGTTCGAGCGAATGGCGGAGGCGGCGCGGCGCGGCCTCGTCGCCGCCGCGCGGATGGCAGGAGACGATCCGCGGCCGGAGGGGGGAGGTATCGGCGGCGGCGAAGAATCTCGACCAGCCGATGCCGCCCCACCACATCTCGTGCGGGCCGTCGGCTCCGCAGGGGCCAACGGTGCCGAACTCGGTCAGCTTGGACTTGAGGAAATCGAAGCCGGGGTTCTCGCTTCTGGGAATGACGACGGCGCAGGCTGGATTGAGCGAACGGTAGAACAGCTCGGCCGCCGCGCCGCTCAGTGGCTCCTTGAGAATGATGACGCCGTCGTGCCGCCCGTCCGGGACGCCATCGAGCGTCGGCGCGCCGTACTGGCCGACCAGCCAGCCCAGGCGGTCGTGCTGGGCCCGGCCGAGCTTGATGCCGCCGGCTTGCAGCAACTGGTCAAGATTCGCCTGCGTCGCGTCCCGCAATTCCATGCCCCCTCGTAAGCCCTGGGATTTCAACGGCCGGGGCGGCGCGATCAGGCGCACTATTTGGAGCCGGGGTGATCGCGACGGAGTAGACCGCGATCTCCTGCGTCATCGGGCTGACCGGGATCAGCAGGCAACCGTCTTCAGTCTCGGCGCGATAGTGGCCGCCATTCCGCTGCACGCCGGCGTAGATCAGCCCGTCAGTCGCGATGGCGACAACCTCCTGGCTCTCGGCGGCATCACGAACGTCGTCGCCCCGCTGCAGGGTTACGCCGTGAAGCAGGCCCTCGGGCGCAAATTTCGCCAGCGGCAGTGCGATCATGGTGATCGCCATGCGACGCGACAGGGGAATGCGCAGACGCAGCTCGCCAAGCCCGGTGCGGTGAACGGTCACCCCCTCCAGCGCTGCGCCGCCGTCGGCGCGGAACAGTCCGACCTGGACTGGGCCGGCGGGCCGTTCCTCAAAGACGTCAGCAGGCAGGCGGTTGGCGCCGAACAGCACGTAGAGATAATTATAGGATGGCGACAGGCCGGCGAAACTGCCCGCGAGCCACATTGGCGGCGCGGCGGCCGTGCAGGCTGCCGAGAGGCCGCGGGCGGTGATCTGGTTGCGCACGAACGGCCCATCGAGCAGCGGCGCGAGCGCGTGAGTGCCGAGATTGACGTCGTGTTTCAACGTGCCGAGCAGCGCGAGCTCGTCATCGTCAGGCAGCAGCAGAAGCCGGCCCAGCGTCGCCGCGCACCAGCTCGCCGCGACATCGGGTGCGGCATAGGGATCGAGGTCGTAGTCGCGGGCGACACCGTCCGCGCTGCCTGCGAAAGCCAGTGCGCCGGCCTGGATCTCCGCGGCAATCGCCACCTGCTCCGGAGGACGCGGATTGATTTCGCGCAGCACCGCGCCGCCGTCGTAATCGCACACCGAGCCGTCCGCTGAGCAGCAGGCCTGCTCCAGCAACGCGACATTGCGGATCAGCATGCGCTTGACGTGAGGCGTGACGACGAGGTCGGAAATGAAGCCCGCCGCGCTGTCCTGCTCGGCGAGGTCGTCGAAGGCGTCGTCGAGCGACATCAGATAAGCGCCGTGGAGGCGGATCTCGATGCCTTCGAGGTCGAAGATGCGGCGCAGCGCCTTCTGCACGCTGCCGGAATAGCCGAGATCGGCGATGACGAGGTCGGTGCAGTCGTCGAAGCCGGGGATGGTCTGGCGGAGATAGGCGAGCAGCCTGGCGCGCAAGCCCGCGGCGAGCGCGACGATCTCAGCCGGATCGATCAATCCGGGAAGCGCCTCGGCTAGCTCTGCGCCGGAGGCAATCCCGTCCGGAAAGCCGGCAAAGAATGCGGCGACTTTCGCCGGCATGATCTTCACCATGTCGTGGAAGGTCGGCGCGTCGATCTTGAGTACCTTGCCGAGCAGATCGACGAGTGGCTGCATCGTATCGGCCGAGGCGATCAGGCTGACGCGGCGGTTGATCTCGAGATAGGCCGATGTGGCGTCACGTAGCTCCTGCCGGATCCGGTGCGACAGGAAACCGTCGCGGCCGAGAAAGCCGAGCGCGACCTTCCGGCCGGGACCCGCAATCTCCTCGCAGCGCCGCGTCACGAAGGCGTCGAACGCGGCCATCGCCGGGCCGAGCACGGTCAGCCCGAGGTGGAAGGCTTGCGACCTCTTGGCGCTGCGCGCGGCGACCATGCGCCGCAGCGTTCGTGCGCCATGATCGAGCCTTGACGGCGCGCCACCGCACAGCAGCTCGAACAGCGCCGTCTCGCGCTGAAACTTCGAGGCGAGCTGCGCAGTCGCCTGCGGATAATAGCGGGGATGAATGCCGTGGCGCCTCGCCCCCTTGATGTCGGCCTTCTCATTGTCGCCGACGTGAAAGGAAGCACCGGCGTCAATGCCCTGCTCGGAGACGTAGGTGGCGAACAACGCTTCGCTCTTGCCGCTGCCATGGTCGCAGGACGCATAGAGGAAGTCCCAGGTCAGCCCGGGACGGCAAGCCCGCAGCAGCCGGGCCAGCCGGCCGGAGTCCCAATAGGTGTCCGAGATGAATCCGACGCGATGGCCGGCGCGTTTCATGTCCAGATATTGCTTGAGCATGTCCGGGTTGACGCGGCAAAGCTCGACCTCGGCGGTGAACTCGGCTTCGACCAGATCATTCAGGTCGGTTCGTGACAGACCGAACAGCTTGAATGGAAAACAGGAATAGATCTCGTCGATGCGCACTTCGCTCGCGCCGCGTTTCTCCTTCGCAGTCCGGCGCGCACGCGATTCGGCCTGGATGCGATGTTGAACGAAACTCGCGGAAACATTCGGACAAGGTCGTGAAATGCCGGATAGCTCGTAAGTCCTTTCAAATACGCCGTCCGGCGTCGTGCATGCGCGCAACAGAAATGTATCGAAAACATCGAACGACCAAGCAGAAACAATTTGCGCGCGGCGCTCCGCGCCGACCGTAGCTAACTTCATGCTGCAATTCCCCGCCCACTGGGATGATTAACGTGCGCATGCGTCGGGTCAGGCGCCACAAATGCAAAAAAAACTTCACGCGCGATTCAAAATCGCGTTCGTCGCGACTGACAGATT
Organism: Bradyrhizobium sp. UNPA324; assembly: GCF_006658635.1. Lineage (NCBI taxonomy): Bacteria > Pseudomonadati > Pseudomonadota > Alphaproteobacteria > Hyphomicrobiales > Nitrobacteraceae > Bradyrhizobium > Bradyrhizobium sp. UNPA324. Next base: position 6,206,109 of record NZ_LFJD01000004.1, on the reverse strand, counting down.
CAAAAAAATCGCTAGGTTCGAAAAAGGTGATTCGGAAAAAATTGCCGAGTGCGGAAGTCGTCTCTCGTTCAGTCACGCTCGGAAACAATCGCTTCTTGATGCGCCACGCGCGCGTCGCGTTCGATCACCTAGTGCCGAGTAATGTCTGCGTTTTCTCCCACATGCATCTGTTCAGGATGGATGATCCGCCATGGCGCGAGACGATGTGATGATTGCAGGATCGATGCGCGAAGTTCGCGCGCGGTCGGCAGTTGTTGCCCGCCACTCGGCAAAATTGACCGGCTAACATCTTGAAAAACAACAAAAAATCTTCGCCTGGATCGCTTCATTGGCCCGTTCAACGCCTGGAAGCCGTGTGGCATGTGCGCCCCCGGCATTGCGGGTTGGAGGTTGCGGGATGAGTTACGCTGCTGATGTCATGGCGCCCGCCGAGGCCGGGATTGCGACAACGGTGTCGGCCGAAGCGGCGGTGCCGATGATGCCCTCAGTGCCGCTCGCGCCGGACGGCGCGCCTGTCGCCGACGACGTCGTCTATGATGAAGACAGCGAGCTGCTCGACAAGCTCGCGACCGGCGACGAGGTTGCCTTCCGTATGCTTGTCGAGCGCCACATCGATCGCGCCTATGCAATTGCGCTGCGCATCGCCGGCAACGCGGCGGACGCCGAGGACGTGGTGCAGGACACCATGCTCAAGATCTGGAGCCATCGCGGACGCTGGCAGCATGGCCGCGCCAAGTTCTCGACCTGGCTGTACCGTGTCATCTCCAATCGCTGCATCGATCTGCGCCGCAAGCCGCGCAACGAAAACGTCGACACCGTGCCGGAGGTCGCCGACGGCCAGCCCGGCGCGGTCGAGATCATCGAGCGTAACGAGCTGAACGACATGCTGGAACTGGCGATGCAGCGCCTGCCCGAGCAGCAGCGCATCGCGGTGATCTTCTCGTACCATGAGAACATGAGCAACGGCAAGATCGCTCAGGTGATGGACACGACGGTGGCCGCCGTCGAGTCGCTGCTCAAGCGCGGACGCCAGCAGCTTCGCCAGCTCCTGCGCAAGCACGAGCGCGACATCCGCACCGCGTTTACCGACTGCTAACCATAAAATCGCGCCAGCGAAAGCTTTCGCGCCTGATCTCCGTGCACTCCGTCGTTTGAGCGAACGGACGGGGCTGCGGTCCGCGTCGTCGTAAGTCGATTTCAACGATGCGGCACGCCATGCCCATCAGCACAGGAGCTTTCAATGCCCGCAATCAACACCAATACCGCCGCCAATGCCGCGGTTCGTTACCTCAACATCAACTCATCGCAGGAGACCTCTTCGCTCTCGAAGCTGTCGAGCGGTTCGCGCATCACGTCGGCTTCCGACGACGCCGCCGGTCTTGCGATTTCCACCCGCATCTCCTCGGACGTCACCACGCTGCAGCAGGCCGCGACCAACGCCTCGCAGGCCACCGCGATCCTGCAGACCGCCGACGGCGGCGCCTCGAACATCTCCGACATTCTCGCCCGCATGAAGTCGCTGGCCTCGGAATCGGCGTCGGGCACCACGACCGACTCCAGCCGGGCCTATATCAACTCGGAATTCACGCAGCTCACGAGCGAAATCGATTCGATCGCGTCCGGCACCCGTTACTCCAGCCAGAGCCTGCTCGACGGCTCCAGCGTGTTCGCCTCCGGCGTCTCGGTGCTGGTCGGCTCCTCGGGCTCGGATACCATCACCATCACGCTCACGAGCCTGACGGCCTCCTCGCTCGGCGTGTCCTCGCTCGACGTCAGCTCGCTGTCGGACGCGACCTCGGCGCTGACTACGCTTGATACGGCGATCGACACCGTCTCCGCCGCCCGCGCCAGCATCGGTGCCCAGGAATCCCGCTTCAACTTCAGCGCGGACTCGATCTCGACCCAGACCGAGAACCTGCAATCGGCCAACTCGGCGATCAAGGACGTCGACATCGCGGCCGAGCAGTCCAAGCTCTCCTCCGCGGAAGTGAAGACCCAGGCCGCCGTGTCGGCGCTGGCCGCGGCGAACCAGATGCCCCAGTACCTGCTCAAGCTGCTGGGCTGATGACGAGACGGGCGGGCCGGCGTGATGCCGGCCCGCTTCTTACCAGGGACCGATACGCAAAGTGGCTTCCGTCAGTTCGAGCACCAGCAGCACAAGTTCGGGTGTGTCCGTCACCACGAGCGGGACCACCAATTCGAGCAGCATCGACTGGTCGGCGCTGATCCAGTCAGCCGTCGACGCGAAGACCGCGCAGGCGGATACGATCTCGACCACGATCACGAACAACGAGGCCAAGATCTCGGCCTATCAGACGCTCCAGAGCGATCTGAAGACGCTGTATTCGGGGTTGGCGTCGCTGTCGACCGCAGTGGTCAACTCGTTGTCCACCAGCGCGTTTGCCACGCGTGCCGCGAGCATCAGCTCGACCGGGGACGTCAGCGCCTCCTCGGCGCTCTCCATGACGATCAAGAGCGGCGCTGCGACCGGCGACCACACTCTGACGATCAGCCAGCTCGCCGCCGCGCAGAAGGTAGCCAGCACTTCGCAATCGAGTCAGACCGACGAGCTCGGCTATTCCGGCACGTTTTCGATTGGTCTGGAGGGCGGTACTACGTCCGACATCACCGTCACCAGCACGATGTCGCTCCAGGACGTCGTCGATGCCATCAACGCCCAGACCTCGACGACCAATGTCCAGGCCTCCATCGTGCAGGTGTCCAGCACCTCGTACCAGATGGTGTTGACCGGCACCGAGGATGCGGCCGATATCAGCTATTCCAGCACGTCCGGCGACGACATCATGAACCAACTGGGTGTGACCGACAGCTCGGGAAGCTTCTCCGACGTCATCCAGGAGGCGCAGTCGGCCGAATTTACGCTCGACGGCATCTCGATGACCCGCGATACCAACGACGTCACCGACGTGCTGACCGGGGTCACCTTCAGCCTGCTCCAGGCGACGCCGGACGGAACGTCGCTGAACATCAGCATCGAGACCGATACCAGCCAGATCCAATCGGCTCTGGAGACGTTCGTCACCAATTACAACGCCTTTCGCGACGAGGTCGTCGCCCAGCAGGCGACCGCAACCGACGGCACGGCGGATTCGAGCGCGGTCTTGTTTGGCGACGGAACGATGCGCAACATCATGGATGCGCTCCAGAATGCCCTGAACAGCACGGTCGGCGGCATGACCATGGCCGATCTCGGTCTGTCGTTCAACGAGAGCAACGAGCTGGAGCTCGACACCTCGACACTGTCGGACATCCTGAGCACGAATCTGAGCGGCGTGACCAAGCTGTTGTCGGCACAGACGACGACCTCGTCGAGCCAGCTCAGCGTCGTCAACACGGGGACGTCGCCGCAATCCTTCACCCTGGATCTGACGGTCGATTCCGACGGCAACCTCGCCTCGGCATCGGTCGGCGGCGATTCGACGCTGTTCACGGTCAGCGGTACCACGATCATCGGCGCCGCCGGTTCGATCTACGCCGGCATGGCCTTCACCTACAGCGGGTCGACCTCCCAATCGATCACCGTGACATCGACCTCGGGCATTGCGACGCAGCTCTACCAGATCGCGAAGGATTACTCGTCCTCGACCGGCGTGCTGCAGACGCTGATCACCAATCTGACGACGCGCGATGACGATCTTCAGCAGAAGGTCGACGACATCAACAGTGCGGCCGCGACGCTGCAGTCGCAGCTCCAGACCCAATATGCAAAGTACCAGGCGGCGATCGAGAGCGCCAACAGCACGCTGACCTACCTCAAGGCACTGCTGAACAGCTCCTCGAGCAATTGATCGTGTGAGACAGAGTGATCGATGATGCATAAACAGATGGCGTACATGGCCAACCAGGCCTATCGGGGCGCGGCAACGAGCGTGCCGCCACTCAAGGCGATTTCGATGCTGCTCGGCGGAGCGATCACCTTTCTCCATAAGTCGCTGGCCGCGCAGGAAGCGCGCCGCTTCGAGGAAGGGCACGAACACCTGATGAGGGCGACCGCAATCCTGCGCGGGCTGAGCCACAATCTCGACTTCGCCAAGGGCGGCGCGGTGGCGGAACAGGTGTTCCAGACCTACAACGCGATGATCCTGGCAAGCCTCAAGGCGTTCGGCCGCCCGCATGCGCGTGCGAGTTTCGGGCGTATCATCGCAGGGCTCGCCGAGCTTCGGGAGGCCTGGGAATTCGTCGACACGACGGCGCGTGGCGGGATGGCTGCGCGGGCCGATTCGGCGCGCAGGGGCTGAGGCGGTGGTTTCTCTCCGATGCGGGGAGGGCGGCCGACGACGTCTTCCGTCCGTTTCGTTGGTTTCCGTAGTGGTCCGGGCCCTTTTGGCGCCAAAGCGGGTCCGAAACCGGTTTCCGACGCACGCGCAATGCTTTATGACGGGCCGGACCAAGGCGGGACCGGCAGACGATGGACGTCACCGAGTTTGAGGAACTGATCGACCGGCTGGGCGAGGATCTCTCGCTCTGGCCCGACGATCGGCGTGCGCCCGCCGAAGAGCTGCTGGCATGCTCGCCCGCCGCGCAGGCCGTGCTGGACGAGGCGCGCACCTTGCGCCGTGCGCTCGCATCGCCGCCGGTCCGCGCACCCGCTGGCCTTGCCGACCGCATCGTCGCCGCTGCCGCCAAAATGAAGGGCGAGGCCGCCGAGCCCCGCACGGAAGGCGAGACGGCCGAGAGCTGACGGCTCTTACCGAGATCGTTGCTTCCTTCGCCTCGCCCCGCTTGCGGCGGGGCAATCGCACATGGGAGCGATCTCGCCTGTGGCCATCCTTCGAGACGCCCGCCGTTGGCGGGCCCTCAGGATGGGGACCGGGTGCGCGGCGCCAGTATCAGCGAGGACCAATGCTGCTGAGCCTCCTCCTGATGAGACCGCGAAGCGGTCGTCTCGAAGGACGAGGCGCGCGCTCATGTCGCGCTGAGCGCCATGTGCGATTGCCCTGCGCTTGCGGGGCGAGGGGAGTGCACTGCCGCCGCGGCTTCAAACCAGCTTCACATCATTGCTCTTGTCGTAGGTGCACGCGGCAGATTTTGCCGTGTCGAAAGCCGTTCTCGCGCGCGCGAATCGCCGCCTGAATCCGCGCGTCCAGCCGTTTCATCAGCACACAGATTTCAAGCGCGCCGACCAACATCAAGTCGCCGGCAGCGCAGGGAAGCCGGAGTTTCTGATGACCGTTTCCGCCACGAGTTCCGCGACGACTGCGACGATGACGTCATCGTCGAGCACGTCGTCCTCGTCGACACTGACGTCCAGCGACTTCCTGAACCTGCTGGTCAACGAGCTTCAGAACCAGGATCCGCTGAATGCGACTTCGACGACCGACCTCGTCAATCAGCTCACCTCCTACGCCAATTTCACCTCCCAGCAGTCAATCAACTCCAGTCTCACTTCGCTCGCGGGTTCGTTCTCGAGCCTCGTGACGCTCAACTCGGTGAACTATATCGGCCACACTGTCGAGGCGAAGACCGATACGTCAACCTTGAGCAACGGCTCGGCGACCTTCGGCTACTCGCTGTCATCGGCCGCCTCGAACGTCTCGGTCAGCATCTCGGATTCCTCCGGCAACGTTGTCTACACCGGCACCGGCACCGGAAATTCCGGCTCCAACAGCTTCACCTGGGACGGCAAGGACTCCAGCGGCAACCAGCTCTCGGATGGCGGCCAGTACACCATCTCGGTGACCGCGACCGATTCCGCCGGCAACTCGGTCCTCAATTACACGACCGTCACCGGCACGGTGACCGGCATCGACACCTCGACCTCCACGCCCTCGCTGACGGTGAACGGCGTCTCCGTCAGCGCCGCCAACATCCTCGGCGTCACGTCCTGATCTCTCGTCCCGATTTCCTTGGAGTTTCATCATGAGTCTCACCGGTGCATTGTCCTCGGCGATCTCGGCGCTGAGCGCCCAGAGCCAGTCCTTGTCGATGATCAGCGACAACATCGCCAACTCCGATACGACCGGCTACAAGACGACCTCGGGGATGTTCGACGCGCTGGTGACGGCCTCCAGCAACACGACATCTTACGCCTCGGGCGGCGTCACAGTTTCGGGCCGCGCCAACATCACCCAGCAGGGTCTGCTCGCGGCAACCTCCAACGCCACCGATGTCGCGATCCAGGGCTCGGGCTTCTTCGTGGTGACCGACGCCACGTCGGGCGGCACCGTCGCCTATAGCCGCAACGGCGCCTTCACGATCAACAATGCCGGCTATATCGAGAACAACGGTTACTACCTCGAGGGCTGGCGTACCGACGCGGACGGCAACGTCGTCGGCAGTGAATCGGCGAGCAATCTCGAAGCGATCAACACTCAGGTCGCCTCGACCAGCGGCAGCGCCACCACCAAGACCACGATCGCGGCGAACCTGCCGTCGGATGCCGCGACCGGCGATACCTATACCAGCTCGATGACGGTCTACGATTCGCTCGGTGCCGCGAACACGATGCAGATCACGTGGAGCAAGACCGGCACCAACACCTGGAGTGCCAGTTTCGCCAATCCGACGTCGGCCTCGGACACGACGACTGCGACCGGCACGGCTTCGGGCACGATCGACATCACCTTCAACAGCGACGGATCGCTCGCCAGCACGAGCCCGGATCCCGCGACCGTTGCCGTGACCGGCTGGACCGACGGCGCCGCCGACAGCGCGATCACACTCGATCTCGGCACCGTCGGAGGGACCGACGGCCTGACCCAATACGCCTCTGGTGAGACCACACCGTCGGTCAACGTCACCAGCATCGATTCGGACGGTCTATCCTATGGCAAGCTGTCCAGCATCTCGATCGGCAAGAACGGCGTCGTCGACGCCACCTATTCCAACGGCCAGACGATCGCGATCTACAAGATCGCGGTCGCGACCTTCGCCGATCCCAACGGGCTGGCCCCGTCCAGCAACGGCATTTATTCGGCGACAGTGACGTCAGGCAACGCTGCGTTACAGGCCTCCGGCGAGAATGGCGCGGGCACGATCTACGGCAGCGAGCTGGAGTCCTCGACCACCGACACCTCCAGCCAGTTCTCGAGCATGATCTCGGCGCAGCAGGCCTATTCCGCAGCGTCCCAGGTCATCTCCACCGTCAACAAGATGTACGACACCCTGATCTCGGCCATGAGGTGATCGATGCACGGTGAAAGCGCGAGCGCTGCCGGAGAAGCGTGGCTGCGCCGGTTGCGGCGGTTGGTGGCGCGAGCCGCAACGGTTGGGAGTAGCGACCGCAAGCAGCTGCTCGCGCTAATCGACGATTTCGAGATGGTCCGCCGCGGCCTCCTGCGCGAATGCGCGGAGATCGAAGGGCAGATGAAGCAGGCAACCGCCAGGACGACCGCGATCGGCGCCTATTTGCGCAGCTCACAGGCCGGCCGCGGCAAACCGCATAATTAGAAGAAGGCGATGACGATGACCGCAGCCCAGACCAAGAGCAAAGCCAAGAATCAGGCCAAGAATCCGGCCAAGAGCCAAGTCACCGGGACGAGCGATGCGCGGATCGAGTCGCTGATCACGCTGATCGATACGCTGACCGCGCTGGTCGCGGCGGAGAATGCAGAGCTCGCCAAGGGCCTGCCCGCCTCGCGCCTGAAACAGGTCGACGAGAAGAACCGCCTGGCGGAGATGTTCGAGCGCACGGTGGCCGAATGCGCGGCGGGCAACACGAGCCTGAACGTCAGGGACCGGATCCTGCGCGAACAGCTGCTGGAGCGGATTCTGAATCTGCGCGCCGCGATGGACGAGAACCTGCTGCGCCTGCGGGCAGCGATCGAGGCCAGCAACCGCCGGATCGAGGCCGTCATGCAGGCGATCCGCGAGCAGATCGCGGCGGTGTCGCCCTATGGCGCCTCCGGCCGGCTTGCCGCTCGCGCGGTTTCCAGCGGCACCAGCCGCAGCGCCTGACGAGCCGAGGAGCCAGCCGTGTCACTCGATATCGCGCGATCCATCGCCTTCAGCGGGCTATCGGCCACGTCCGTGCAGATCAGCGTGACGTCGTCGAACATCTCGAATGCCGACACGAGGGGCTATACCGCGAAGACCGCGAACCAGTCGAGCAGCGTGACCAACGGCGTCGGCACCGGCGTCACGGTGACGGGCATCACCTCGACCGTCGACAAGCTGCTGCTGAAATCGCTGATCGCCGCGACCTCAGAGCTCGGATCGGCCGATACCACGAATACCTACCTGACTTCGCTCGGAAACCTCTATGGCTCGACCAGCAGCAGTGACAGTTCGTCAACCGGCACCTCGCTCGCCAACAATATCGCCTCGCTCGAATCGGCGGTGTCGTCGCTGGCGAGCTCGCCGAGCAGCGCCTCGCTGCAGTCCAACGTCGTCAGCGCACTCGACGATGTCGCAAGCCAATTGCGGGAGACGTCGAGCGGCATCCAGAAGCTGCGCGCCGACGCCGACCAAGACATCTCGTCCGCGGTCGACGACGTCAATACCGACCTGCAGCAGATCTCGGATCTGAACGCCCAGATCAAGCAGACGGCGGCGGCGGGCCAGTCGACCGCGGACCTCGAGGACCAGCGCAACACCGCGCTGCAGGACCTCGCCTCGAAGATGAACATCAACTACTTCACCGCATCGAACGGCGATATCCAGATCTACACCAAGTCCGGCCAGGCGCTGGTCGACAGCTCCGCGCATACGATCAGCTATACGGCCGCTTCCAATGTGACGGCGTCGACGACGTACACTGCCGGTTCCTCGTCGAGCGGCGGCTTCAGCGCGATCACAGTGAACGGCGTCGACATCACCTCGCAGATATCGGGCGGAGACATCGGTGCGCTCATTACGCTCCGCGACGAGACGCTGCCGGACGCGCAGTCCCAGCTCGACCAGCTGGCCCAGCAGCTCGCATCAGTGATGAACAGCGTCTCGAACAGCGCGTCCGCGGTGCCGGCGCCGACGAGCCTCACCGGGACGACCAGCGTCAGCAGCGGCACGGCGCTGTCCGCCACCGGAACGGTGCGCATCGCCGTCACTGACCAGAGCGGCAATCTGGTCTCATACGGCGATCTCGACCTGTCGTCCTATTCCACGGTCGGCGATCTCGTCACCGCCATCAACGGCATTTCCGGATTGTCGGCATCGGTCGACGCAGATGGCCATCTCTCGATCGCGGCGACCGGCTCGGGCAATGGTGTCGCCGTCAACGAGATGACGAGCTCGGTCGGAGCTTTGGGCGAAGGGTTTTCGGACTATTTCGGTCTCAATGATCTCGTGACCGGAACGAGCGCGGCGGATATCGCGGTCAACGCCAAGATCCTGTCCGGGACGAACGAGATCCAGCTCGCGACGCTGGATTCCTCGTCGACCCTGGCCGTTGGCAGCAGCGTGCTGTCGTCCGGCTCGGCCGCAGTGGTCAACGCTTTCTACGATGCGCTGACGGGGTCTCGGACCTTCGCATCCACCGGCGGCCTTGCGGCCACCACCGGCTCCCTGGCCGACTATGCCTCGACCATCGTGTCGGACGTGGCCAGCAAGGCGTCGCATGCGTCTGCCACCTACACGGCGAAGGAAACCGCGCAGTCGACCTATGCCAGTTCGTTGTCCTCGCAATCCGGCGTCAACCTCGACGAGGAATCCGCCAAGCTCAGCACGCTTCAGAACAAGTACACGGCGGCGTCCGCGCTGATCCAGGCCATCAACACCATGTATTCGGCGCTGTTGTCCGCCGTTCAGTCGTAACGGCCGGAGGCACGCTCATGGTCGCGATGCGGGTCGCCACCTTCGCGCAGTCGAACAGGATGATCGCCGACGCGATGCGCGTGGAGTCGGTCATGGCCAACAAGCAGATCCAGGAATCGACGGGCGTGATCGCGACCGATTTCGGCGGTTACGGCTCGGACGCGCAGCATGTCGTCAACTTGCAGGTCTCGGTCACGCGCGCGCAGTCCTATGTCGATGCCGCGACGCTCGCCGACAGCAAGATCCAGGTGATGTATTCGGCCATCGGCTCGATGACCGACATTCTCACGCAGCTCCGGTCCCAGCTCAGCGCGGCCTCGACCGGCAGCTCGACCGAGACCAATTCGGTGATTACCACCGCCCAGCAGATGCTGCAGGAGATGGGCTCGCTGATGAACACGCAATATGACGGCCAGTACGTCTTTGCCGGCGGCAAGACCGATACGGCGCCGGTCGATCTGACCAGCTTCTCGTCCGGCGTGGGATCCACCACCGCGGCCGACACCAGCTACTACAAGGGAGACGACGAGATCGCCTCCGTCCGCGTTGCCTCGGACGAGACGGTATCGTACGGCGTCACCGCCGACAATTCGGCGTTCGAGGAGGTGATGCGCGTATTGAAGTTCGTCGCGAACAGCACCACGCTGTCGTCCTCGGACATTTCCAGCGCGCTCGATCTTGCCGGCACGGCACTCGACGACACCGCGGCGGTGCAAGCGAGGCTCTCGAACGCGGCATCCTCGATCGAGACGGCGAGCGCCCGCCAGACCGACTACAAGAGCTATGCCGAAACGCTGTCGAATGACCTCACCGGCGTCGACGTCGCCGCCATCACGGCACAGCTCTCGACTTACCAGGCGCAGCTCACCGCGTCCTACTCGGCCCTCGCCAAGATCCTGAGCATCAATCTCGCGAGCTACCTGAAATAGATCAGGCTATTTCGGCGGCGATCCGCTCCGTCGCCATCGCGCGCAGCCTTGCGCGCTGGATCTTCACGCCGTTGGCGCTATCGGTGACGGGAAAGGCGTCCACGAGATAGATTCGTGCCGGGACCTTGTAGCCGGCGAGCCGCTCGCGCAGATGCGCGATCAGCGTCTCCTGCATCGGCGGCTCCCTTGCCGGAATCACGAACGCCACGCAGCGCGTCTGGCCGTTCAGGTCGACCGCAACCACCTGGGCGTCGGCTACGCCGGCATAGGATTTGAGCTCGTCCTCGATCTCGCCGGGCGCGACGAGGAAACCGCCGAGCCGCATGGCATCGCCCGCGCGGGTCTCGTAGACGAAGGAACCGTCGCCGCGCAGCCGGCCGATATCGCCGGTGCGGAAGAACCCGTCCGCAGTGATCGCATCGCGCGTTGCATCCGGGTTGTGGAAATACCCGAGGAAGCGTGACGGCGCGCTGATCTCGATCTCGCCGGAGACGCCACTGGCTGCAAGCTCGCCGGTCTCGGTGTCGCGGACGCGCACTCTTGCGTCAGGTGACATCGGCCAGCCGCCGCCCTCGATACGATCGGCGAAGGCATCGGCAGGCTGCGCGATCGCGAACAGGGCTTGGACCTCGCTCGACCCATAGAGGCCGAACAGCGGCAGGCCGCGCGCCTCGGCTTCCGCGGCCAGCTCGCGCCAGCCGGGCTGGAACGCGGCGAAGCCGCAGACTTCCAGATGCGGGAACGGGCGCGGCGCATCGGTGAGGGCGAGAATGCGTCGGAACATCTCGTCGGAGCCGAAGGCGTGCGTGATCCTGTGCTCGCTGAGGATATTCAGCGCCGGTGCCGCCTCGAAGGCGTCGAGCACATGAACGGTCGCACCCGCCGCGACGAAGCCAAGCAGGCTCGTCATGCCAAAGGTGCCGCAGAACGGCAGCATGGCCAGCAGCGAATGACGATCCGGATCAAGTTGCAGCGCTCGGGCGACGGAGGTGGCGTGCGTGGTCAGCGTCCGCTGCGAATGCGCCACGAGCTTCGGCCCCTTGGTGGTGCCCGAGGTCGTGTAGAGCAGCACCGGCAGGTCGATGTCGTCCTGGGCCGGCGGGGCGGGAGGATAGAACCTGTCGAAGGCGTCGAAGCGCACGCAGGGCCAGTGCGCCGGGATCGCATCCGCGCCGACCACCGCGAGCCGTTGCAGTGCGGGGACTTCGTGCTTGGCGATGCCGTCGAGGATCGCCGCAAAATCGATCGAGCGGAATGCGGCCTCGACCACCATCAGCCTGGCGCCGGACAAACGAAGCAGATGCGCGACTTCGGCACTGCGGTAGCGCGTATTGACGGCGGCGACGATCGCACCACATCGGGCGGCGGCGAACAGCAGGGCGATCCATTCGATCCGGTTGACCAGCCAGACCGCGACCACGTCGCCCTGGCCGATGCCTTGCGCCGCGAGCCAGGCGGCGGTCTGCTCGATCTTTCTCTCGAATTCCGCGCGCGAGACCGGCGTGCCGTCGAATACGAAGGCGGGATCGGCGGCGGCCTCTGTCCGGAGCAGCGATTGCAGGGAAAACGCGTTGGCACTCATGGCTAGCGGAGTAACCCGATCGTGCAGACCTGTCTACTTGGTGCCGAACATCCGGTCGCCGGCATCGCCCAGGCCCGGCACGATGTAGCCGTGGTCGTTGAGCCGCTCGTCGATCGCGGCGGTCCAGATCGGCACGTCGGGATGCTCGGTCTGGAATTGCGCGATGCCCTCAGGCGCCGCCAGAAGGCAGACGAAGCGGATGTCGCGGGCGCCGCGGGCCTTGAGCAGGGAGGCGCCGGCACAGGCCGAGTTGCCGGTCGCCAGCATCGGGTCCATCAGGATCACGGTGCGGTCGGACAGGTCCTGCGGCGCCTTGAAGTAATATTCCACGGCTTGCAATGTGTCGGGGTCGCGGTAGAGCCCGATATGGGCGATGCGCGCCGAGGGCATCAGCGCCAGCATGCCGTCGAGGAAGCCGACGCCGGCGCGCAGGATCGGCGCCAGCGTGAGCTTCTTGCCGGCGATCTTGGGCGCCTGCATCGGCGCGATCGGCGTCTCGATCTCGACCAGCTCCAGCGGCAAATCGCGCGTCACCTCGTAAGCGAGCAGCATCCCGATCTCGTTCAGGATCTCGCGAAAGCTCTTGGTCGAGCGGTCCTTCTCCCGCATCAGGGAGAGCTTGTGCTGGACCAGGGGGTGGACGACGACGTTGACTTTGCCTGTGCTCATGAAACCGCTCTACACGTTTCCCCAGAATTGCGCCAGATCGGCGGGGCTTTTCGGAGGGGGCAGGTGGCCTCAACCGGGCATCGCCACTGCGCTGCGGGCGCGGTTGCTTGCGGCGTAGGCAGCCCTGGTCAATTCACGGTCGATCGCTGCGCGCATCGCTTGCCGTGCTCTGCAGGTCGGCGCTCCAGGGCGCCCTGATCCAGGCCCGCGTCGAGCGCAGCGGCCGGCCGATCGAGGTCGCGGCGGCGGAATTGGCGCGGCTGATCGAGAGGGAAGCGAGGAGCTAGGCGCCCAGCCCGCGCGCCACCAGCGTGATCACGAGCGTCAGGATCGCGCCCCAGATCAGGCCCAGCGTCATGGTCAGGATGGTCACGGTGACCACCTGCTCGAGATTTCCCTTGAAGAGCGGCATGCGGGCCAGTCCCCTTTAGGCGTGGAGATGCCAGAGATAGATGGCGGCTCTCAGCGCGATCAGGGCCGTGAGCACGCTGCCCATCGAGAGCACGGTCAGCCCATGCAGCGCGAGGCGCTTGAGCTGGGCCCTGCGCGGCTTCGATAGGCGTGGCTCGCGTTCGGTCCAGCGCAGCAATTGTTCAAAGCCATGTGTCAACGTCGGCATTTCTGGAATCCTTTCAGGTGGCCCTAGCCGAAATTGTCGCAGGCGAGCGGCTCGTAAAGCGGATCCGGCAGGGGGCGAACGGAAGGCACGCTCGGCCGCGTCGCGTCTACTGCCAATGCTCGGACCTCGACGAGGGCCGACAGCAGAGCCAGCGCGAGGTCGGCGTGGTGCGCTTCGACCGCGGCATCCAGCCACTCCGGCAGTTCGCGCTGGCGCGACAGCGCACAATGCCACTCGCCCTCGTCATAGGCGATGCGCCGGACCTGCCACATCGGCAGTTCGAGCTCCAGCAGGGCCAGCGCCGCGTCGGCCCAGCCTTCGGCATCGATCAGGCGCATGAGGCGTGAGGTGCGTTCGCTCTGGCCGAGCGAGTGGACGCGTCGGCAAGCCTTGTCGATGACGTCGAACATCAACGGGCGTGTCATCCCCGGGGCTGCGCGAAGCTGCTGTCTGAGGGAAGGCGGGTCGAGGCGTCGAAGAATGGCGGTCATGTCAGGCCTCCTGGAGATGGCGTCGGTCAGTCGGCCGGCATCGCCAGGATGGCCTCAAAGGCATTTGAAAACGAGAGGAGGATCGGACGAGAGATATAGGGATTTCATAAGTGTTGGGGTGGAGGAAAGTGAGGGGTGCGTCATCAGCCGCTGTCGTCCCGGACAAGCGCGCCTCAGCGCGCGCCGATCAGGGACGACAGCGTGGTTGCCTCGCGAGCATCGCCGCGAGCCTTTATGAGATTCCTATAACATCGCCGTGGCCCTCGTCTCGAAAACCTATGCCGGCGCTGGCACTTCAGCACGGTCAATAGTCCCGGCTGTTATCCGTGGAAATGCGTTCCACTTCCTTACGGGCGGGTCATCGAGAGAAAGTTGCGTCGGACTTAAGGGACGCAACGAGGAGCTATCCCATGATGGACATTCTGATGCTGGCGCTGGGCTTCGGCTTCTTCGCGCTTGCGATCGGCTACACCTACGCCTGCGAACGGCTGTGACGGAGCGGACCATGATCTTCGATTATGCGCTCGCCGGTGCCGTCTCGTTCGGCCTGCTGATGTATCTCACCTACGCGCTGCTGCGGCCCGAGCGGTTCTGACCGGTGCTGCTGCTTGTCGAATTGCTGCTGGCCGACGCCGTGCTCGTCGCCTGCTTGCTGACGGTGCTTCTGCCGCTCTTGCGCCGGGCACCAAGCCTGAAGGGTTAATTCCATGACTATGATCGGTTGGTTCCAGATCATTCTGTTCGGCGTCGTCATCGTTGCGCTGACCAAGCCGCTCGGCTGGTACATGACGCGGGTGTTTGGCGGCGAACGGACCTTCCTGTCGCCGCTGCTGCGCCCCATCGAGGCCGGCATCTATCGGATATCCGGCGTCGACGAGAGGCGCGAGCAGCACTGGCTGACCTACACAATCGCCGTGCTGCTGTTCCACGTCGGCGGCTTCCTCGTCATCTACGGCGTGATGCGGCTCCAGGCCGCGCTGCCGTTCAATCCGGCCGGGCAGGGCGCCGTTGCGGAAGATCTCTCCTTCAACACGGCAATGTCGTTCATCACTAACACCAACTGGCAGAACTACGGCGGCGAAAGCACGCTGTCCTATCTGACCCAGATGGTCGGCCTGACGCACCAGAACTTCCTGTCAGCCGCAACCGGCATCGCTCTGGCGATGGCACTGATCCGAGGTTTCTCGCGCGCCTCGATGCGCACTGTCGGCAATTTCTGGGTCGACGTCACGCGCTGCACGCTCTACGTACTGCTGCCGATTTGCGTCGTCTATACGCTGTTCCTGGTCTGGCAAGGCATGCCGCAGACGCTCGGGGACTATGTCGAGGCGACCACGCTCGAAGGCGCCAAGCAGACCATCGCGGTCGGCCCGGTCGCCTCCCAGGTCGCGATCAAGATGCTGGGCACCAATGGCGGCGGATTCTTCAACGCCAACGCCGCGCATCCCTTCGAAAATCCCACTGCGCTGTCGAATTTCGTGCAGATGCTGTCGATCTTCGCGCTTGGCGCCGCGCTCACCAACGTGTTCGGCCGCATGGTCGGCAACCAGCGCCAGGGCTGGGCTATCCTCTCCGTCATGGGCGTGCTGTTTCTGGCCGGCGTCGCCGTCACCTACTGGGCCGAAGCGAACGGCACCTCGACGCTCCAGGCGCTGGGCCTGAGCGGCGGCAACATGGAAGGCAAGGAGGTCCGCTTCGGCATCGTCGCGTCCTCGCTGTTCGCAGTGATCACCACCGCTGCCTCGTGCGGCGCCGTCAACGCCATGCATGACAGCTTCACCGCGCTCGGCGGCATGATCCCGCTGATCAACATCGAGCTCGGCGAGATCATCGTCGGCGGCGTCGGCGCCGGCATGTACGGCATGCTGCTGTTCGTCATCCTCGCGATCTTCGTCGCAGGCTTGATGGTCGGGCGCACCCCGGAATATGTCGGCAAGAAGATCGAGGCGCGCGAAGTCAAGATGGCGATGCTGGCCATCCTGGTTCTGCCGCTGATGATCCTCGGCTGGACCGCCGTCGCTGTGGTCTACCCGGCGGCGGTCGCCTCCATGGCCAATGCCGGACCGCACGGCTTCACCGAAGTGCTCTACGCCTACACTTCGGCGGCCGGCAACAACGGCTCCGCCTTCGCGGGCCTCACCGGCAACACCTTCTTCTACAACCTGACCCTCGCCAGCGCGATGTTCGTCGGCCGTTTCTTCATGATCGTCCCGGCCATGGCGATCGCGGGATCGCTCGCCGCCAAGAAGTCGATCCCGCCGTCCCTGGGTACGTTCCCGACCACCGGAGGCCTGTTCATCGGCCTAGTCGTCGGCGTCATCCTGATCATAGGCGGCCTGACCTTCTTCCCGGCACTCGCCCTCGGCCCGATCGTCGAGCATCTGGCGATGAACGCCGGCAACCTGTTCTGATTGTCTGGAGTGGCCTCCATGGATACGACCAAACTGCAAAAACGTGCTGCCGTCTCGGCAATGCTCGATCCCAAGATCGTGATGCCGGCGATCCGCGCTTCCTTCACCAAGCTCGATCCGCGGCTGATGATCAAGAACCCCGTGATGTTCGTGGTCGAGATCGTCGCTGCGCTGACCACCGTGATCTTCCTGCGCGACCTCGTCACCGGCGGCGCTGGCCTCGGTTTCACCTTCCAGATCATCGTCTGGCTCTGGTTCACGGTGCTGTTCGCCAATTTCGCCGAGGCGGTGGCCGAAGGCCGCGGCAAGGCGCAAGCCGAGACGCTGCGCAAGACCCGTACCGAGAGCCAGGCCAAGCTCCTGAGCGGCGCGGGCCGCGACTACAAGCTCGTGCCCGGCACGAGCCTGACGGTCGGCGATCTCGTGCTGGTCGAGGCAGGCGACACGATTCCCTCGGACGGTGAGGTGGTCGAGGGCGTCGCTTCGGTCAACGAGGCGGCCATCACCGGCGAGTCCGCCCCCGTCATCCGCGAGTCCGGCGGTGACCGTTCCGCGGTGACCGGAGGCACGCAGGTGCTGTCCGACTGGATTCGCGTCCGCATCACCGCGGCCCAGGGCTCGACCTTCATCGACCGCATGATCAAGCTGGTCGAGGGCGCCGAGCGGCAGAAGACGCCGAACGAGATCGCGCTCAACATCCTGCTCGCCGGCCTCACCATCATCTTCGTGTTCGCCACCGTCACCATCCCGAGCTACGCCGTCTATGCCGGCGGCTCGATCTCGGTGATTGTGCTGGTCGCGCTGTTCGTGACGCTGATCCCGACGACGATCGGCGCGCTGTTGTCCGCAATCGGCATCGCCGGCATGGACCGTCTGGTGCGTTTCAACGTGCTGGCGATGTCCGGCCGCGCCGTCGAGGCCGCCGGTGACGTCGACACTCTGCTGCTCGACAAGACCGGCACCATCACCCTCGGCAACCGGCAGGCCACCGCGTTCCGCCCGGTGCGCGGGGTGACCGAGCAGGAGCTCGCCGATGCCGCCCAGCTCGCCTCGCTCGCCGACGAGACGCCGGAAGGCCGCTCCATCGTCGTGCTGGCGAAGGAGAAACACGGCATCCGCGGCCGTGACATGGCCGAGCTCGGGGCGACCTTCATCCCATTCACGGCGCAGACCCGTATGAGCGGCGTCGATGCCGGCGGCTCGTCGGTGCGCAAAGGTGCGGTCGATGCCATGCTGAACTACATCGGCGGGGGCGCTCCGGCCGCTGTCGCTTCCGGCAACACCGCGCGGGCGATGCAGCCTGCCGCGCTTTCCGAGCTTGGCCGCGAGATCCAGGCCATTGCGGACGACGTGTCGAAGTCCGGCGGCACGCCGCTGGCTGTCGCCAGGGACGGCAAGCTGCTCGGGATCGTCCAGCTCAAGGACATCGTCAAGGGCGGCATTCGCGAGCGCTTCGCAGAGCTGCGCCGCATGGGCATCCGCACCATCATGATCACCGGCGACAACCCGATGACGGCGGCCGCGATCGCGGCGGAAGCCGGCGTCGACGATTTTCTGGCGCAGGCCACTCCCGAGGACAAGCTCAAGCTGATCCGCGACGAGCAGGCCAAGGGCAAGCTGGTGGCGATGTGCGGCGACGGCACCAACGACGCGCCTGCGCTGGCACAGGCCGACGTCGGTGTCGCCATGAACACCGGAACGCAAGCCGCCCGCGAGGCCGGCAATATGGTGGACCTCGACTCCAACCCGACCAAGCTGATCGAGGTCGTCGAGATCGGAAAACAGCTCTTGATGACGCGCGGTGCGCTGACGACCTTCTCGATCGCCAACGACGTCGCAAAATACTTTGCGATCATTCCCGCGATGTTTCTGGCGTTCTACCCCCAGCTCAACGTGCTCAACGTCATGAACCTGTCGAGCCCGCAAAGCGCCATCCTGTCGGCGATCATCTTCAACGCGCTTGTCATCATCGCTCTGATCCCGCTGGCGCTGAAGGGCGTCGCCTACCGCGCGGTCGGTGCCGGCGCACTGCTCCGGCGCAACCTCCTGATCTACGGGCTCGGCGGCATCGTCATTCCCTTCATCGGCATCAAGGCGATCGACCTCGTCGTTGTCGCCTTGCACCTGGCTTAACATGTCAACGCGAGCGACGAGGCGATCCTGCCAGACCCTCATCCTGAGGAGCGTGGAACGCGCGTCTCGAAGGATGAAGGCCCGGCTGGTGGCCTCGCCCTTCGAGACGCCGTGCAGGCGCGGCTCCTCAGGGTGATGGTCTGGCTTCCTCGCTCGCAATGACGGAAGACATAGGAGACCCAACATGTTCAGAGAAATTCGCCCCGCCATCGTCCTCCTGCTGGTGCTCACAGCCATCACCGGGCTCGCCTATCCGCTGGCGATGACGGCCATCGCCGAAGCGCTCTTTCCCGTGCAGGCGCAGGGCAGCCTGATCGGGAAGGACGGCAAGGTCGTCGGCTCCGCCCTGATCGGGCAGGAATTCAAGGATGACAAGTACTTCCACGGCCGCCCGTCGGCGACATCAGCGCCGGACCCGAGCGAGTCGACCAAGACGGTGCCGGCGCCCTACAACGCCGCCAATTCGGGCGGCTCCAATCTCGGCCCGACCAGCAAGGCTCTGGCCGACCGGCTGAAGGAGGACGTCGACAAGCTCAAGGCCGAAAACCCGAACGCCGACGTTCCGGTCGACCTCGTGACGACCTCGGCCAGCGGCCTCGATCCGAATATTTCGCCCGAAGCCGCGCAATTCCAGGTGCCGCGGGTGGCGAAGGCGCGGAATCTGCCGGAGGAAGCGGTCAAGCAGCTCGTTGCTGCGAACACCGAGGGTCGGCTGCTCGGCTTGCTCGGCGAACCCAGGGTTAACGTATTGGCACTGAATCTCGCGCTCGATCGGGCGGCGGCGAAGTAGCAGGCTAGGCCCGCAATGCACAGATGATTATATTGGGAGCATGGTCCGAGAGCGCCGCGATACCGAACAACGTCCGTCCCCGGAGGCGCTGCTGGAGGCAGCACGCCGGGAGGAGAGCGTCAGCGGCAAGCTGAAGATCTTCGTCGGCGCCGCGCCCGGCGTTGGCAAGACCTATGAGATGCTGCAAAGCGCCCACGCCAAGCGCAAGGCCGGTATCGATGTCGTGGTCGGCTTCGTCGAGACCCACGGCCGCGCCGAGACCGAGGCGCTGATGCGCGGGCTCGAAATGGTCCCGCGCAAGAGGCTCGATTACCGGGGCCAGATCGTCGAGGAGATGGATCTCGACGCCGTGATCGCGCGGCGGCCGCAAATCGCGCTGGTCGACGAGCTCGCTCACACCAACGCCGCCGGCAGCCGCCATCCCAAGCGTTATCTCGATGTCGAGGAACTGCTGTCCCACGGCATCGACGTCTACACCGCGGTCAACATCCAGCACATCGAGAGCCTGAACGACGTCGTCGCCCAGATCACCCATGTCCGGGTGCGCGAGACGGTGCCCGATTCCGTGTTCGATCGCGCCGATGCGATCGAGCTGATCGACCTCACGCCCGACGATCTGATTCAGCGCCTGAAGGAGGGCAAGGTCTATGTGCCGAGGCAGGCCGAGCGGGCGCTGGAGCACTATTTCTCACCGGGCAATCTCACCGCTTTGCGCGAGCTCGCCTTGCGGCGCACCGCCGAGCGGGTCGACGAGCAACTGCTCACCCACATGCAGGCGAATGCGATTCCCGGACCCTGGGCCGCGGGCGAGCGCATCCTGGTCTGCGTCAGCGAGGATCCGCGCGCGGCCGGCCTCGTGCGCTACACCAAGCGGCTGGCCGACCGGCTGCATGCGCCGTTCACCGCGCTCTCGATCGAGACGCGGCGCTCGCTCCAATTGACCGATGAGCAGCGCGATCGATTGGCCGATACGCTGCGGCTCGCGGAATCGCTCGGCGGCGAGGCGCTGACCATTCCCGCGGTCGGCCGTCGCATCGCCGACGACGTCGTCAATTTCGCCCAAGGCAACAACGTCACCCAGATCGTGATCGGCAAGTCGACCCGCTCGCGCTGGTTCGAATTGACGCGCGGCTCGGTCGTGCATGATCTGGTTCGCCGCGCGGGCAATATCAGCGTTCACGTCATCCCCGGCGACGAACCGCCGGCCGAGGATGCGGCCAAGACGGCGATACAGACCGCTGCGCGATCCGAGCCGTTCAATCCGCTGCCCTATGTCAAAACTCTCGGGATCGTGCTGATCGGGCTTGGTGCCGCCGAGTTGATCCGGCCCTATTTCGGCATCGAGAACGTCGATCTCGTGCTGCTGACCTCGGTCGTGGCAGTTGCGGTGCGCTATGGCCTGTGGCCATCGCTGCTGGCGACGGTCGCGGCGTCGCTCTGCTACAATTTCTTCTTCATCCCCCCGATCTACACTTTCACGATCACCGATCCGACCAACGTCGCCGCGTTCTTCTTGTTCATGGTGGTGGCCATGCTCGTCTCCAACGTCGCCGCGCGCGTGCGTATCCAGGCCGACGCCGCCATCGGCCGGATCAGGATGTCCGAGCAGCTCTACGCTTTCAGCCGCAAGCTCGCCGGCACCGCGACGCTCGACGACGTGCTGTGGGCGACGGCCTACCAGATCGCGTTGATGCTGAAGGTCCGCGTCGTGCTTCTGCTACCGGAAGAAGGCTTGCTCACGGTGAAATCCGGCTACCCGCCCGAAGACGATCTCGACCAGGCCGATCTCGCCGCGGCCAACTGGGCCTGGAGCAATGACCGCCCCGCCGGCCGTGGCTCGGATACGCTGCCGGGCGCAAAGCGGCTGTTCCTGCCGATGCGTACCGGCCGCGGCCCGATCGGGGTGATCGGCATCGACGATGATCGCACCGGGCCGCTGCTGACGCCGGACCAGCGCCGGCTGCTCGACGCGCTGGTCGACCAGGGCGCGCTGGCGATCGAGCGCGTGCTGCTGGTCGAGGACATGGACCGCGTCAAGCGCACCGTCGAATCCGAGCGGCTGCGTTCGGCGCTGCTGACCTCGATCTCGCACGATTTGAAGACGCCGCTCGCCTCGGTGCTGGGAGCAGCCTCGACCCTGCGCGATCTCGCCCCGGCCTTGGCCGACACGGAGAAGCGCGACCTGCTCGCCACCGTCATCGACGAATCCGAACGGCTCAACCGCTTCATCGCCAATCTGCTCGACATGACCAAGCTCGAATCCGGCGCCATCGTCCCCAACACGGCGCTGCACGATCTCGGCGAGATCGTGGGCAGCGCGCTGCGGCGCGCTAGCAAAATCCTTGGCGGCCACAGGGTCGAGCTGGTGCTGGCCGCCGATCTGCCGATGCTCCAGCTCGATGCCGTGTTGTTCGAGCAGGTGCTGTTCAACCTGCTCGACAACGCCGCCAAATATTCGCCGCCCGACACGACGGTCTCGATCCGCAGCCGGCGCGACGGCGATCATGTCCTGCTTGAGATCGTGGACGAGGGAGCCGGGATTCCGCCTGAGGAGCTCGAGAGCGTGTTCGACAAGTTCTACCGCGTGCAGAAGGGCGATCATGTCCGCCCCGGCACCGGGCTCGGCCTCGCCATCTCCCGCGGCTTCGTCGAGGCGATGCGCGGTACGATCTCGGCCGCCAACCGCAGCGACCGGCGCGGCGCTGTCCTCACCGTCCGTCTTCCCGTTCCGGCAGAGAGCCGCACATTGGATACCGCCGCATGAACGCTGCGCCGATCAAGGTCCTGGTCATCGACGACGAGCCGCCGATCCGCAAATTGCTGCGGATGGGGCTGACGACGCAAGGCTACGAAATCCTGGAAGCGTCGAACGGCAAGATCGCGCTGGAGAAGCTTGAGGAAGCGCCGGCGCTGATCATTCTCGATCTCGGCCTGCCCGACATTCAGGGGCACGAATTGCTGCGCACCATCCGCGCCCGCAACGAGGGGGTGCCGATCGTGGTGCTGTCGAGCCGCGGCGACGAAGCCGGCAAGGTGCAGGCGCTCGATCTCGGCGCCGACGATTATCTGACCAAGCCGTTCGGTATGGACGAGCTTTTGGCCCGCCTGCGCGCCGCGCTGCGCCACCAGCTCCAGGTCAAGGGCGAGCGTCCGGTGTTCCGCACCGGAGATCTCTCGGTCGATCTCGTGCGCCGCATCGTCAAGGTCGGCGAGCGCGAGGTGAAGCTGTCGCCAAAGGAATACGATCTTCTGCGCGTGCTGGTGCAGCACGCCGGCAAGGTGCTCACGCACCGGTTCCTGCTCAAGGAGCTCTGGGACGAATTGACCGACGCGCAATACTTACGCGTCTATGTCCGCCAGCTCCGCCAGAAAATCGAGGCCGATCCGGAGCGACCGCAATACGTGCTGACCGAGACGGGGATCGGGTACCGGTTGAAAGCGGGGGATTGATCCCCACTGTCATTCCGGGGCGATGCGAAGCATCGAACCCGGAACCTCGAGATTCCGGGGTTCGCCTCTTCGAGGCGCCCGGAATGACGGTGGGGTTGCTACCCCGCCTTCCTGTGCCGCGCCGTCGACCGGTGCGTTTTCCTCGCCACGCGCTGCCGCCCGGTCGCACGCCGCGCGTGCGACTTCGCTGCCGCCTTCTTCCCGCCACGCCCTTTCAGGCTCTGCTTCAACGCGTCCATCAGGCTGACGACATTGCTCGGCCGCTCCTCGGGCTCCGGCAGCTCGATTGTCTTGCCGCTGGCCTTGCGCTTCACCAGCGCCTTCAGCGCCGTTTCATAGTCGTCCTTGAACTTGCCGGGATCGAAATGCGCCGCCTTTGTCCGCAGGATGTGGCCGGCGAGCTCGACCATGTCCTTGGTGATCTTCGGGCTCTTGATGTCGTCGAAGAACTGGTCCTCCTCGCGCAGCTCGTAAGGAAAGCGTAGCGTGGTGCCGAGCAGGCCCTTGCCGAGCGGTTCGATCGCGATGATATGCTCGCGGTTGGTGAGCACGATCTTGGCGAGCGCGACGCGGTCCTGGTCCTTCATGGCGTCGCGGATCACCGCGAAGGCGTCGACCGCGGCCTTGCCGTCGGGCGCGATGTAATAGGGATGGTTGAGGTAGCGCTGGTCGATCTCCTCGCTCGGCACGAAGCTCTCGATGTCGATGGTGTGGTTGCTCTCGATCTGGACCGCCTCGAGCTCCTCCGGCTCGATCTCGACATATTTGCCCTTGCGTAGTTCGTAGCCGCGGCCCTTCTGGTCACTCTCGACGACGGCGCCGGTCTCGGAATCGATCATCTGCTGCTTGAGCCGGTTGCCGGTCTCGCGGTTGATCAGGTGAAACCGCGTCTTCTCGGCCGCCGTGGTCGCCGGATAAAGCACGACCGGGCAACTGACCAGCGACAGCTTCAACGTTCCCTTCCAATAGGCGCGCGGGGCCATTCCATTCTCCAGCGTTTTCAAGGTATTTTGGAACCCCAACCCTGCCACAGGGTTTTGGTTCCGGATGGGACTTTGGCCGTGTTAGGCTTGAATCCCCGAAAGAGAAGCGGGACCGGTCGTGCTGCAAAAACTCTCCACTTACCGACAGAAGCGTGACTTCGAGAAGACACCCGAGCCATCGGGCAAGACCGCGGTAGCGCCATCGAAGCAGCGGCGCTTCGTGATCCAGAAACACGATGCGTCACGGTTGCACTACGACCTCCGGCTGGAATTCGACGGCGTGTTCAAGTCCTGGGCCGTAACGAAGGGGCCCTCGCTCGATCCCCATGACAAGCGCCTGGCGGTCGAGGTGGAGGATCATCCGCTCGATTACGGCGATTTCGAAGGCACGATTCCGGAAGGACAGTATGGCGGCGGCACCGTGATGCTGTGGGACCGCGGCACCTGGGAATCGGACGATCCGGAAGCCGGCTTTAGGAAGGGCGATCTGAAGTTCACCCTGCACGGCGACAAGCTGCACGGCAGCTGGGTGCTGGTGCGGATGCGCAACCGCGGTGGCGAAAAGCGCACCAACTGGCTGCTGATCAAGCATCGCGACGAATATGTCCGCGAGGGCAAGGACAACGACATTCTCGACGAGGACAAGTCGGTCGCCTCCGGCCGTGCGATGGAGCAGATCGCCGAAGGCAAGGGCCGCGCGCCAAAGCCGTTCATGCTGGCGAAGGGCGCCAAGGCCAAAGCTGACGCCGTCTGGCAATCCAACCGTGCCGAGGAAGCGAAGGGTCGTACGGTCAAGCCGGCACCGCGCACGGCGTTGAAGGCCGACAAGATCCCCAAGACCAAGGCGGCGAAGAAGAAAGCCACGACAGCCACCAGCGCGAAGAAGGTCGCGGAGATGCCGGACTTCGTGGCGCCGCAACTCTGCACGCTGGTCGAGCGGCCGCCGGCTGGAGAGGGCTGGTGCCACGAGATCAAGTTCGATGGCTACCGCGTGCAGCTCCGGGTCGAGGACGGCGAGGTGGTGCTGAAGACGCGCAAGGGTCTCGACTGGACCGGCAAGTTCGGCGCCATCGCCAAGGAGGCGGCCGCGCTGCCGGACGTGATGATCGACGGCGAGATCGTTGCGCTCGACCACAATGGTGCACCGAATTTCTCCTCGCTTCAGGCTGCGCTATCCGATGGCAAGACCGAAGAGCTGATCTTCTTTGCCTTCGACCTGCTATTCGCGGAGGGCCGGGATTACCGGCGGCTGCCGCTCGGCGAGCGCAAGGCGCAGCTGAAGCAGCTGCTGGAAGCCCGCAAGCGGAAGTCGACCCAGATCCGCTATGTCGAGCATTTCGAGAGCGGCGGCGATGCCGTGCTGCAATCGGCCTGCAAGCTCGAGCTCGAAGGCGTCGTGTCGAAGAAGCTGGATGCGCCGTATCGTTCGGGGCGCACCGAGAGCTGGGTCAAGTCGAAATGTCGCGCCGGCCACGAAGTGGTGATCGGCGGCTACAAGACCACCAACGGCAAATTCCGCTCGCTGATGGCCGGCGTGCAGCGCGGCGATCATCTCGCCTTCGTCGGCATGGTCGGCACCGGCTTCGGCGCCGACAAGGTCAAGCGCATCATGCCGTCGTTGAAAGCGATGGCGGCCAAGGAAAGCCCCTTCGGCGGCAAGAATGCTCCGAAGAAGACGCGCGAGGTGCACTGGCTGAAGCCGGAGCTCGTCGCCGAGATCGAGTTCGCCGGGTTCACCGCCGACGGCAATATCCGCCAGGCCGCGTTCAAGGGGCTGCGGCAGGACAAGCCGGCCGAGGAGGTGGAGGCGGAGACGCCTGTCGATACCGAGCTTGCCAAACCTATAGCCGGGAAGCGAGCTGCCAAGACAGCCAAGCGGTCCAAGGACGCCGGCACCGCGGAGGTGATGGGTGTCGTCATCTCCAAGCCGGACAAGGAGCTATGGCCGGACGACGGCGATGGCGCTCCGGTCACCAAGCTCGATCTCGCGCGCTATCTCGAAGCCGTCGGCGAGTGGATGATCGTGCATCTCAAGGGGCGGCCATGCTCGCTGATCCGCGCTCCCGAGGGCATCAAGGGCGAATGCTTCTTCCAGCGTCATGCCATGCAGGGGACGTCGAACCTTCTGGAGCTGGCGCGGGTCTCCGGCGACCGCAAGCCGTATCTGCAGATCGATCGGATCGAAGGGCTCGCGGCCGTGGCGCAGATCGGCGGCGTCGAGCTGCATCCCTGGAATTGCGCGCCCTTTGCCTATGATACGCCGGGCCGGCTGGTGTTCGATCTCGACCCGGCGCCGGATGTCGCGTTTGCCGACGTGGTCGAGGCGGCCAAGGAGATGCGGCAGCGGCTGGCCGACATCGGCATGGAGAGCTTCTGCAAGACCACCGGCGGCAAGGGCCTGCATGTGGTGGTGCCGCTGCTTCACGGCGCGCGCGACAAGGTGAGCTGGAAGGAGGCCAAGGCCTTTGCGCAGGGCGTCTGCCAGTGGATGGCCGACGACGATCCCGAGCGCTATCTGCTCAACATGTCGAAGAAGCTACGCGAGGGAAAGATCTTCCTCGACTATCTCCGCAACGACCGGATGTCGACGGCGGTGGCGCCGCTGTCGCCGCGGGCGCGCGCAGGTGCCACGGTCTCGATGCCGCTGACCTGGGCGCAGGTGAAGAGCGATCTCGACCCGAAGCGCTATACGCTGCGGACCGTGCCGGGCTTGCTCGCGAGATCGAAAGCGTGGGAGGGTTATGATGATGCCGCCGCGTCGATCAAGGCGGCGATGAAGAAACTGGCGGGGAAGAAGTAGAGTGGGTTAGCTCAGCGACGACGCGAAACGCCGTAGCTGAGCGTAACCCACCTCGTTCGCCTAAGTGGAGCAAAGAGGTGGGTTACGCCTTGCGGCTAACCACCCTACAAGCCCTCGTCCTAAATTCGCCCGAGCAGAAGCAGGATCAGCAGGATGACGATGATGAGTCCGAGGCCGCCGCCGCCATAATAGCCGGTGCCGTAGAACGGGCCGCCGCCGATGCCGCTGAAGCCGCCAAGCAGGGCGATGACGAGAATGATCAGAATGATCGTACCGATTGACATGCGAATCTCCTCCAGCCCTTCGTTGAAAGGGTCGTTGCAACCTGTCCCGTTGTGCGGGGGGCAACTTGCCGCAGATTGTAAAGTTCCCGCATTGAAACACGGCTGGCGGATCAACATGCATGGAACCTTTATGCGCGCAGCCGGCATCACTATGTGAGGATCAGTCATATAGGGCAGGGGCCATGTCAGCACCGCTTGTCGTTTCCATTCCGCATCGTCTCGGCCGCGAGGAGGCGGTGCGCCGGCTCAAGACCGGACTGGGCTGCGCGGCGGCCAGCATTCCCGTGATGCAGGTCGAGGAGGAGCGCTGGACCGGCGACAACATGGCCTTTCGCATTCGCGCGCTCGGGCAGGTCGCGACGGGCCAGGTCGATGTCGGCGACGATCAAGTTCGGGTCGAGGTGGTGCTGCCCTGGCTGTTGCAGCGCTTCGCCGAGATGGCGCAGGCCACGATCAAGAAGCGCGGGCAGCTGCTGCTGACCAAGGACCACGGAAAGTAATCTCAGGCGCGTACGCGCGGCCGCGCGGGCCTGATGGCGCTTGCCGTGCGGGCTTCGATGACGAACGCGGGACAATCACGGAAGGCCTGCGCGAGCGGCAAAACGCCACCGGCAAGGCCGGGCGTGGTGTAGCCGGTCAGGTCGATGGTGGCGTCAAAGCCCTCCGGCGCGGGCCATTCCCGGCCAGCTTGCGTGAACGGCGCGAAGTGACGCCCGGCCACGACGATCGCCGCAGCACGGCCGTGGCGACGGGCGAAGGCAATGACATGGTCGGCATGTGTGCCGTGCACCGCCAGCGGCTGGTAGTCGCCTTGAGCGAAGACGTCGGCGAGCTCGTTGCGCAGCTTGAGAAGACGCCGTGTCCAGGCCAGCTTGATCAGGCCGTCCGGCCAGCTCTTGATCAAGCCGTTCCAGTCCGGATCGGCCAGCGATTTCAGCGCCGTATGCCGGCCGCCGAAATCCACCGGGCGGCGGTTATCGGGGTCGACCAGCGACAGGTCCCAGAACTCGGTGCCCTGGTAGAAGTCGGGCACGCCGGGCAGCGTCGCCTTGAGGGTGAGCTGGCTCAGCGAACTCAACATGCCGAGCAGTGCGACGCGGCGGGCCAGCGTTTGCAGCGCCTCCAGGAATTCGCCGGACTGTACGGGATCGAGGATCTTGTCGATGAAGCTCTTGACGCCGTTCTCATAGGCTTCATGCGGGTTGAGCCAGCTGGTCTCTTCCTTGCCTTCGCGCGCCGCCTTCAACGCGTAGGCCTGGATGCGCTCGACGAAGCCGGCATCGATCGTCTCCACCAGCGGCCAGGCGCCGAGCAGCGCCTGATACAGCATGTATTCGAATGTCGCCGATGGCGCGCGGAAATTGCCCTGGAGCGTGAGGTGCGGCGCGTTCAATACCTTCCAGCGAGAAACCGCGCTGGTCCATTCGCCGGGAATCTCGCTGAGCGCCGCGATCCGCGCGCGGGCATCCTCGCCGCGCTTGGTGTCATGCGTGGCGGTTGCCGTCATTCCTTGCGGCCATTCCTTGGCCCGGGCCTGCATGGTCTCGTGGAAAGCGGGAACGGTGAGGCCGGTGCTGGCGGGATCGCCGCCGACCTCGTTCAGCGCGAGCAGTCGGTGGAATTGATAGAACGCGGTGTCCTCCAGCGACTTCGCCATCATCGGCCCGGTGAATTGTTGCACCTTCAGCGCAAAGCGGCGCACGCGCGGGGCGCTGTGCGGAGGGCGGCCGGGCTTGAGCAGATCCATGGTCAGGGCGTCGCGCAGGAAGTCGAAGATGCCGTCGTCCGCGGCGAACCATTCCGCGCGGGCTCGCGCGATGGTGTCGTCGATCAGCTTGCGGTCGGGGGCCGTCGGCCCGCTGTTGGTCAGATAAGTGCGGTACACCGGGAAATGCAGCACATAGAGCTCCAGCGCCTGCCGCAGGCTGTCGGCGGAGAAATCCCGGGTCGAGTAATGCCCGTTGGCGATGCGCGCGAGCAGGCGCGTCAGCACGGTGAATTCGCTGGTGAGCAGCGTCTCCAGCACGCGCCGCTTGGCGTCCTTGACGTAAGGCGCAAGCCGCGGCGGCCGGTTGCTGATCTGCCGCCAGGTCTCGTCCAGCGCCGCTAATCCCTTGGCGTCGACCAGCACCTGGGTGACGACGTTCATCCATTCATAGCCGGTGGTGCCCTGAACGCCGGCGAAGTGCGGCAGGCGTTCGTGCTCGCACAGGATCTTCTCGATCACCGTGTAGAACGGCTTGGTGTTGCCCTGCGCGTCGCGCACCAGGCGGCGCAGGCGCTGGCAATATTGCGCTGGATCGCGCAGGCCGTCGATGTGATCGAGCCGGATGCCCTGCAGCTTGCCGTTGGCGATGAGCTGCTTCACCAGTCGGTGCGTGGCCGCGAAGGTGCTCGCGTCCTCGACGCGCAGACCCGCAAGCCCGTTGACGTCGAAGAAGCGGCGATAGTTGATATCGCTGGAGGCGAGCCGCCAATGGCCGAGCTTGTAATTCTGCCGCTCGAGGAGATGATGGAGCGCCAGCGTCTGCGCGGGGCGATCCTTGTCGGCGCGATAAGCGGCAAGACCGCGTGCGATGATCTCAGCGCCACCTGCGATCTCCCTGAGCTCGGTCTTGAACGCGGGGGCTTCCTTGCGGCTGGGGCGGCGCAGTCCGGTGTAGCGCGCCACAAGCGAGAGCAGGCGTTGGCCGGCCTCCGTCTCGGCGGCATCGGCTTCCTTCACGGTCATGCGCAATATCTCGCCATAGCGCTCTGGCGCGATCGGCAAGCGATGCTCGAAATACCAGGCGGAGAAGCTGCCCTGATCCGGATCGTAGCGCAGCTCGATTTCTCCGTTCTCCAGTGCTTCGCCATAGGACTTGCCGAGGATCGGCAGCAGCACGCCGCCGCGGGCGCGGTAGGGCAGCAGGTCCCAGTCGATGTCGAAGGAGATCGCGTGCGGTGAGGCCTGGCCCCATTCGAGCACGTCGAGCCACCAGGGATTGTCGGCGAAATGCACGCCGACGTGGTTCGGCACGAAATCGATGATGAGGCCGAGATCGTGCGCCGCGAGCGAGTCGCTCAGCCGTGTGAAGCCGGCTTCGCCGCCGAGATCCGGATTGAACTGGCTGTGATCGACGGTGTCGTAGCCATGGGTCGAGCCCTTGCGCGCCTTCATCACCGGCGAAGCGTAGAGATGCGTGATCCCCAGCGCCTTGAGGTAAGGCACCACGGCGGCGGCCTTGTCGAAGTCGAAATCCGCGGTGAGCTGGAGCCGGTAGGTCGCGAGCGGAATGTCGGGAGGCATCCTAACCTCCGAGGCGCCAGACCACCGACCAGGGCGGAAGCCGGTCGCCGGTCTCGCCACCCCAGATTGGCGTCCCCGCGCTGACATTGGGCATGATCTCGTGGTCGGAGAGATTGGCGGTCAGGCGCAGCGCCGTGCCGTCGCCCAACCGCCAATGGGCGGTGAGCAGGCCGTTGTCGGCTGCCTCGGTCTCGCCGAAGCTCGCGCCCCTCAGCCGCGGCATGATCTCCTTGCGGCGGAGCGCGAGCAGTTCGCGCACCAGCGCGAGCCGTGCGTCCTGCAGCGGCGTGCGGCCGGTCCAATCGAGCACCGCTGATTGCAGCGTTGCGGGATCGAGCGGGTCGGGCACTTCATCGCCGTACTTCTCGTAGGCCCAGGCATATTCCTGCTTGCGTCCGTTGCGGACGGCGTCGGCGAGCCCGCCTTGGAAATCGCAGAAGAACGGGAAGGGCACCGTCGAGCCCCATTCCTCGCCCTGAAACAGCATCGGCACCATCGGCGCCAGCAGGGTCACCGCAAGTGCAGCTTCGATCTGCTGCGGCGATGCCAGGCTTTCGAGCCGGTCGCCGAGCGGACGGTTGCCGATCTGGTCGTGGTTTTGCAGGAAATTGACGAAGGTCGCCGGCGGCAACTGACCGCTCGGTTCGCCGCGCGGTTTCTTGCCCCAGAACTCCGAAACCTCGCCCTGGTAGACGAAGCCGGATGCCAGCGCGCGCGCTAGATCGAGGCGCGGCGTCTGATAATCCGCGTAGTATCCGGCGAGCTCGCCGGTCAGCATCACGTGCCAGACGTGGTGATAATCGTCGTTCCACTGTCCGCGGTATTTGCCGTTCGGCGGCTCCTGCGCGGCGTCGAGCAGGCTGGCGCGATTGTCGCCGTTCTCCAGCACGAGATGGATGTGGCGTCCTGTCGCCTTGGCGAGCTCGCCGGCGGCGACGCTGAGATCCTGCAGCATCGACTGCTCGCCGGGCACCGCCATGATGTGATTGGCGGCATCCAGCCGCAATCCGTCGAAACGATAGTCGCTGAGCCAGGACAGCGCATTCTCGACCGCGAACGCGCGCACCTGCGGCACGCGATAATCGATCGCGCTACCCCAGGGCGTGTGCGCATCGGTGAAGAAGGCCGGCGCATAACGGCCGAGGTAATTCCCCTCGGGGCCGAAATGATTGTAGACGACGTCGAGGAAGACCATCAGCCCGCGCAGATGCGCCTCGTCGATCAGGGTCTTCAGATCTTCCGGGCGGCCATAGGCGCTATCGGGCGCATACCACAGCACGCCGTCATAGCCCCAGCCGCGGCGTCCAGCGAAATCGGCCAGCGGCATCAGCTCCAGCGCGGTGATGCCGGTTGCGGCGAGATGATCGAGCTTGTCGATCATGGCGCGGTAAGTGCCCTTCGGCGTGAAGGTGCCGACATGGGTCTCGATCAGCACCGTCTCTTCCCAGGGGCGGCCGCGCCAATCGCGCGCCCGCCATGAAATGGCGTCGTGATCGATCACCTCGCTCGGGCCGAACACATCCTCGGGCTGGAAAGCCGAAGCCGGATCCGGCACGTCGATCTCGTCGTCGATCCTGAACTTGTAGGGGCTGCCGGCGGAGAGGCCGGCAATGTCGGCCACATACCAGCCATCCTGCCGGCGCTGCATCGCGTGTCTTCGGTCGAGCAAGAGGTCGACACGGCGCGCGGCAGGCGCCCACAGGCGGAACGACACGCCGTCCTTCGTCGGCTTCGCCCCGAAGGATGGCCTCATAGCGCCCCCGCGAAGGCGAGCACGGAGCGCGGCGGCGCCTTGCTGTCGCTTCCGGGCGGGAAGTCGATCGTATTCAGCTTGGCATCCGTCGTGTTCAGGATCTGCTGCCAGCTCTTGTATTCGGTCATTTTGGGCAATTTGAATGCGATCTCTTCGGGGGCGGCGTTCAGTACGATAAAGATCGCGGCCCCACCCGGTTCCATCGGCCCCATCACATAGGAGAGGAATCTTCCCTCCGGGAATTTCCAGTCGTTCTCCGTCATCTCGTCGCCGGCAGGCGTCAGCCACAATGCGCCGTAGGAAACACCGTCCGCGGGGCGACCGTCGAGCCAGCGATGGCTGCGAAGCTGCGAGAACCGGCGGCGGATGTCGGCGAGATGGGCGACGAAATCGACCATGTCGTCGCCCTCCTTGCCCAGATTGTCCCAGCCGACCCAGCCGATCTCGTTGTCCTGGCAATAGGCGTTGTTGTTGCCCGATTGAGAGTTGCCGACCTCGTCGCCGGCGAGGATCAGCGGAACGCCCTGCGCCAGCATCAGGCAGGCCAGCACGTTCTTGCGAAGCTGGCGGCGCAGGCCAAGGATTTGAGGATCGTCGGTCGGCCCCTCCACACCGCAATTGTTGCTGTGGTTGTCGTTGGAGCCGTCGCGGTTGTCCTCGCCGTTGGCCTCGTTGTGCTTCTCGTTGTAGCTGAAGAGGTCGGCGAGCGTGAAGCCGTCGTGGACGGTGATGTGGTTGATGCTGGCGCGCGGCCGCCGTCCGTCGTGGTTGAACAGGTCGGACGACGCTGTCATCCGGCTGGAGATGTCGCCGATCAGGCTGCCTTCGCCGCTCCAGTAGCGGCGCATGGCGCTACGATAGCGATCATTCCATTCCGACCATTGCGAGGGGAATGCGCCGACCTGGTAGCCGCCGAGGCCGAGATCCCAGGGCTCGGCGACGAGCTTGACGGTCGCCAGCACCGGATCCTGCCGGATCGCCGTCAGGAACGAGATGCCGCGATCGAAGCCGTTGGGGCCGCGCGCCAGCGTGGTGGCGAGATCGAAGCGGAAGCCGTCGACATGGCAGACCTCGACCCAGTAGCGAAGTGAATCCATCACCATCTGCAGCACGCGCGGATGGGTCAGGTCCACCGACGAGCCGCAGCCGGTGAAGTCGTCGTAAAAGCGCGGGTTCTCGCGGTTCAGCCAGTAATAGGAGGCGTTGTCGATGCCGCGGTAGCACAGCGTCGGGCCGAGATGATTGCCCTCGGCGGTGTGATTGTAGACGACGTCCAGCATCACCTCGATGCCGGCATCGTGCAGGCGCGCCACCGTGGTGCGGAAGGAATCGAGCGCATTATCCTGGGCGTAGCGCGACTCGGGCGCAAAGAAGGACAGCGTGTTGTAGCCCCAGTAATTGGCGAGCTTCTTCTCCACCAGGATGCGGTCGTCGACGAAGCTGTGCACCGGCAGCAGCTCGACCGTGGTGACGCCAAGCTTCTTCAGAT
The DNA here is from genome assembly GCF_006658635.1 of Bradyrhizobium sp. UNPA324. Lineage (NCBI taxonomy): Bacteria > Pseudomonadati > Pseudomonadota > Alphaproteobacteria > Hyphomicrobiales > Nitrobacteraceae > Bradyrhizobium > Bradyrhizobium sp. UNPA324. The sequence continues at coordinate 6,172,726 of NZ_LFJD01000004.1, read as the reverse complement.
GCTCGATCACCGCCGGCGAGGACAGCCCGCCATAGGTGCCGCGCAAATTCGGCGGCACGTCGTCGCGCTTCTGCGTCAAACCCTTGACGTGAGCCTCGTAGATGATCGTGTCTTCCCATGGGATGTTGGGACGGATCTCGCGGCGGCCCCAGTTGAAGGTCTCGTCGACCACGACGGCCTTGGGCATGCCTCGCGCGTTGTCGCGCCGGTCAAAGGACAGATCCTCGCGCGGGCTCCCGGTGCGGTAGGCAAAGTGCGCATCGCTCCAGACCAGCCGTCCGGCGAGCCGCTTTGCATAGGGATCGAGCAGCAGCTTGTTGGCGTTGAAGCGATGGCCCTGCTCGGGCTCATATGGACCGTGCACGCGATAACCGTAGAGCTGCCCGGGCGAGACGTCGTTGAGATAGCCGTGCCAGACATCCTCGGTCTTTTCAGGCAGCTCGATGCGCTCGAGCTCGCGGCGGCCTTGCGCATCGAACAGGCAGAGCTCGACCTTCTGTGCGTTGGCGGAGAACAGCGCGAAATTGGTGCCGCGTCCGTCCCAGCTTGCGCCGAGGCGTGCGGGCGATCCAGCAGTCAGGCGCATGTGTCAGCTTTCCGGAACGAGGAAGATCGCGGCGAGCGGCGGAATGGTGAGGCGGAGCTCGGGCGCCTTGCCTTCAACGGCATGAACCTCGCCGATGTTCCCGACATTGCTGCCGCCATAATGGGCGGAGTCCGAATTGAACACTTCCTTCCACTTGCCGGCAAAGGGCACGCGAACGCGATAGTTGCGGTAGACGTTGGGAGAGAAGTTGATGATGACGAGACACCGCGCGTGCTCGTCAAATCCCTTGCGCAGCCAGGCGAACACGTTGCGGTTGGCGTCATCCGTGATCAGCCATTCGAAGCCGGCCTGGTCGCAGTCCATCTGGTGCAGCGCCGGCACCGCGCGATAGAGCCGGTTGAGGTCGCGGATCAGCGCCTGGATGCCGGAATGGGATTTGTATTCGAGCAGGTGCCAATCTAGCGACTGGTCGTGATTCCATTCGCTGCTCTGCGCGATTTCCGCGCCCATGAACAACAGCTTCTTGCCTGGATGGCCGAACATGAAGCTGTAATAGGCGCGCAAATTCGCAAAGCGCTGCCACTCGTCACCAGGCATGCGGCCGAGAATCGAGCGCTTGCCGTGCACGACCTCGTCATGGGACAGCGGCAGGATGAAGTTTTCCGAGAACGCGTAGTGCAAGCCGAACAGAATCTCGCCGTGATGGTATTTGCGGTGGATCGGATCCTTGCTGATGTAGTTCAGCGTGTCGTGCATCCAGCCCATGTTCCACTTGTAGCCGAAGCCGAGCCCGCCGAATTCGACCGGGCGCGAGACCTGCGGCCAGGCCGTGGACTCTTCGGCGGCCGTGGTCGCCTGCGGGAAGCGGGCGAACACCTCGGTGTTGAAGCGGCGCAGGAAGTTGATCGCCTCGATGTTTTCGCGGCCGCCATACTGGTTCGGGATCCACGCGCCGGGTGGCCGGCTGTAATCGAGATAGAGCATGGACGCGACGGCGTCGACACGCAGCCCGTCGATGGCATAGCGTTCCATCCAGAACAGCGCGTTCGAAACTAGGAAGTTCGTCACTTCGGTGCGGCCGTAATTGTAGATCAGCGTGCCCCAGTCGAGGTGGCGGCCCTGGAGCGGGTTGGCGTGCTCGTACAGCGCGGTGCCGTCGAAGCTGCCGAGCCCGTGCGGATCGTCGGGGAAGTGACCCGGCACCCAATCGAGCAGCACGCCGACGCCCTCGCGGTGGCAGGCATCGACGAGGGCGGCGAAATCCTCAGGGGTCCCGAAGCGGCTGGTCGGCGCATAGAGGCCGGTCGGCTGATAACCCCACGAGCCATCGAAAGGATGCTCGCTCACGGGCAGGAATTCCAGATGGGTGAAGCCCATGTCGCGGGCGTAGGCGGGCAACTGCTCGGCCAGCTCGCGATAGGTCAGCCATTCATCGCCGTTCTTGCGCCGCCAGGAGCCGAGATGGACCTCGTAGATCGACATCGGTGCCGACAGCGCGTTGATGCCATCTGGCGCCGGGTGCGGCCGCGGCAGGTGCGCCTCGTCGAACACGATCGAGGCCGTCTTCGGACGCATTTCGCTGGCGAAGGCCATCGGGTCGGATTTCAGCGGCAACAGATGGCCGTGCGGTCCGATGATCTCGAACTTGTAGTGATCGCCAGCCTTGGCATGCGGGATGAACAATTCCCAATAACCGGCGCCGCGCACCCGCATGGGATGACGCCGCCCGTCCCAGAAATTGAAATCGCCGACCACGGAAACGCGCCGTGCATTCGGCGCCAGCACCACGAAGCCGATGCCGTCGATGCCCTCGAGCCGCATCGGATGGGCGCCGAGCTTGTCATAGAGCCGTTGGTGAGTGCCTTCGCCGAGCAGATAGAGGTCGAAATCGGTCAGGATCGGCGGAAAGCGGTAGGCGTCCTCGAATTCGACGACACTGTTGCCGAATTTCGCGCGCAACTGGTAACGCTTCGAGCCGTTGGACAGGGCGCCGATGAACAGCCCGGCATCGTGCACGCGGTCGAGCGGCGCGACTTCGCCATGTTCGCCGACCGCCTCGACATTAGAGGCCTCGGGCAGAAACGCGCGCACCACGCTTTTACCACCCTCGGGATGCAGCCCGAGATAGTGGAAGGGGTCGGAATGGCGGCCCTCGATGATCGCATAGGCCTCGGCAGGCAGTTTAGGCATGGGCTTCGCTCTCGGTACTGGACAGAATGCGAAGCAGTCCGGTCAGCGGCGCATGCAGCCCCTCAGGCCGGTGGGACAGCTCGTACTCTACGTCATTGAAGGCTTGATCAAGCAGGAAGAACCGTAGCAGTCCCTTGTTGGATTGCCGATCTTCCGGCCACAGCCGCTGATCGGTCATGGCTTCGCGGTAGGCGGACAGGAAGGTTGCGGTGGCGCGCTCGCGCCATTCGCCGAGCGCGGTCGCGAGCCGGTCCTGCTCCTCGGAGGCACCCGTGAGTGCGCGATTGAGGGCGGCATTGACCGAAACATGAATCGAATGGATCAGGCCAGCGACATCACGGGCGGCAGGCGCCTTGCGCCGCTTGGCAGCCAAGGGCACACGCGGATCACCGTCGAAGTCGATGATGAAGATATCGTCCTTCACGATCAGAGTTTGCCCGAGCCGGAAGTCGCCATGATGACGGATGTTCAACCCACCAATCTCGGATGGCAAGAGCCCATTCAGATGGTCGGAGAGGAGCGCACGCGCCTCCGTGAGCCGATCGACCAGCGGCCGGTCCGCCTCCCGTAGGCCCTCGCGGCTGTCGGCCAGCCTTTCGAAAACCCGCTCGGCGCGCGCCTTGAGGTCGGATACAAGCCGCTTGACGTATGCGGAGTCGATCGGCTCCGGAGCGAGATCGGCCGGCTCTGCCGCGGCCAGAGCGACATGCAGTTCACCGAGCCGCCGGCCGATTTGCGCGACGAAGTGCAGATAAAGCGCTTGCTCCTGGGTCTCGCGCAGCGCTTCGTCGATCGGCACGACGCGTTGGTCGTCGATATAGCGATCGAGATAGCCCGTGGTCACGGTCCAGCCGTCGCCCTGGTTCTCGACATAGGCGTGCAGCACGCCGAGCGCGCTGCGCTGATCGCCCTCGACCAGCTCGACGCTGCCGAGCAGCGCCGGCGTGTTGGGGAAGCGCGCGACCTCGGTGAGATAATGGCCGATCTCGATCTCGGGGCTGACACCGCTTTCGAGACGGCGGTAGATCTTGGCGACGTACTGGTTGTCGACCAGAGCGGTGCTGTTCGACTGCTCGATCGCGCGGATGCGCTCGGGCTCCTTGATGGTGTAATCGGCGAACCGGCTGGTCGCGTTGAACTCGAGCCGCAGATTGTTCTCCTCCACGACCAAGTTCTGCGACAGGTTGCGCAGGAACAGGCCGATGAAGATCTGGTCGGTCGCGACGTCGAGCAGCGTGCCCTCGCGCGCGCCTTGGCGCACGGCGGCGAGCGCCTTCGGGTTGAAGCGCTCGCGGTCGAAGCGGACCCATTCGATCTGCATGGGCAGCACGTAGCGCGACGCGGCGTCCTGGTCCGTCCCCTCGAAGAACGCGATCCAGGGCCTGTTGTCGCCGATGTCGCAGAACGGCACGGCCGAAGTCAGCATGGTCTTGATCTGCTTGGGATTGTGCTCGGGATACCACCGCGTCCGTGACAGGAATCCCGGCAGCACGTCGCGCTCGAAGACGCCGCGCTCGCGGGCCAGCGACACCCAGTTGGAATTCACCGGCACCACCAGCGTCTCGAATTCCGGCACCGCGCGCGGCGTCACCGGCTCGGACTTGTCGCGCTCCTGAAGCTGGAACCAGTAGAAGCCGTAGGGCCCCAGCGTGATCATGTAGGGAAGTTCGCCGATCGCCGGGAAGCGGGTGCGGCCGAGCATCTCCTGCGGGATGCGGTCCTTCCAGGGCGACAAATCGAGCTCGGTGGCTTGCGCGGCGCGCGACAAATTGGCGACGCAGAGGATCACCTCGTCGCGATATTGCCGGACATAGGCGAGCACGGCGCGGTTGGCCGGGCGGATGAAGGTCATGGTGCCGCGGCCGAAGGCGAGCGTCGACTTGCGGACTGAGATCAGCCGCTTGGTGGCGCTGAGCAGCGACGACAGGCTGCGCGACTGCGCCTCCACGTTGACCGATTCGTAGCCGTAGACCGGGTCCATGATCAGCGGCGCGTAGAGCCGCGCCGGGTCGCAGCGCGAGAAGCCGCCGTTGCGGTCCGGGCTCCATTGCATCGGCGTGCGCACGCCGTTGCGGTCGCCGAGATAGATGTTGTCGCCCATCCCGATCTCGTCGCCGTAATAGATGATCGGTGTGCCGGGGAAGGACAGCAGCAGCGAGTTCATCAACTCGATCTTGCGCCGGTCATTGTCCATCAGCGGCGCAAGGCGCCTGCGGATGCCGACATTGATGCGGGCGCGGGGATCGTTGGCGTAGGTGGTCCAGAGATAGTCGCGTTCGACGTCGGTCACCATCTCCAGCGTCAGCTCGTCATGATTGCGCAGGAACAGCGCCCATTGGCAGCTCGCCGGAATGTCCGGCGTCTGACGCAAGATATCGGTGATCGGAAAGCGATCCTCCTGTGCGATCGCCATGTAGATGCGCGGCATCAGCGGGAAGTGATAGGCCATGTGGCACTCGTCGCCACGGCCGAAATATTCCTGCACGTCCTCCGGCCATTGATTGGCCTCGGCCAGCAGCAGCTTGCCCTTGGAGTAGGAATCGAGCTCCTGGCGCAGCCGCTTGATGATCGCATGCGTCTCGGGAAGATTCTCGTTCGAGGTGCCCTCGCGTTCGCAGAGATAGGGAATGGCATCCAGCCGGAAGCCGTCGACGCCGGCGTCGAGCCAGCGCTTCATCACCTGGATGAGCGCACTAACCACACGCGGATTGTCGAAATTGAGGTCCGGCTGGTGCGAGAAGAACCGGTGCCAGTAGAACGCGCCGGCCTCGTGATCCCAGGTCCAGTTCGACTTTTCCGTGTCGGTGAAGATGATGCGCGTGCCCTGGTATTTCTGGTCGGTGTCGCTCCAGACATACCAGTTGCGGGCGCTCGAGCCGGGATGGCTGCGGCGCGCGCGCTTGAACCATTTGTGCTGGTCCGAGGTGTGGTTGACGACGAGCTCGGTGATGACGCGCAAGCCCCGCTTCTGCGCTTCCTGGATGAAGCGCTTGAAGTCCTTCATGGTCCCGAAATCGGGATTGACGGAGCCGTAGTCGGCGATGTCGTAGCCGTCGTCGCGGCCGGGCGAGGGATAGAACGGCAACAGCCACAGCGCGGTGACGCCGAGCTCCTGCAGATAGGGCAGCTTCTCGGTCAGTCCGGCGAAGTCGCCGATGCCGTCATTGTTGCTGTCGGCGAAAGCCTTGACGTGCAGCTGATAGATGATGGCGTCCTTGTACCAGAGCTCGTCCACGATCTCGGCAGCCTCGGCCTTCTTGGTGTCCACGGAAGATAGAACGTTCATGGCGTGCCCCTTTACGCCAGGCAGCGGAACAAGAGCGCCGGATCGCGGTCGGGGTCGATACGCAACCTGATCCCGCCCCATTCGATGCGGGACTGTTCGCCGGTGAGGAGATCTTCGAGTGTCGTCACATGGTGTCGCTGCCCGCCGGCGTCAACGGTGACGTCGCCGAGCGGCAGCCAGCATTCGCGCCACTTGCCCGAGACTGCGATCACGACGACAACGGTGTTGGCGGGCTCAGCCGCCTCCTTGACGAAGGCAATGGTCTCGCTGTCTTCGACACCCAGAAACCGCAAATTCGCCGTTTGCTGGAGCGCGGCATTGTCGTTGCGGATGCGGTTGAGTTCGGCAATGTAGGACTTGATGTTGCCGGGCTGGTCCCAGTCGCGCTGCTTGATCTGGTACTTCTCGGAATCGAGATATTCCTCGCGGCCGGGCACCGCCGCGTGTTCGAGTAGCTCGAACCCGCTGTAAACGCCGTAGCTGCCCGACAACGTCGCCGCCAGCGCAACGCGCGACTTGAACGCCCAGGCTTCTCCGCTCTGGAGATGATAGGGCAGCAGGTCGGGCGTGTTGACGAACAGGTTCGGACGATAGAAGTCGCGCTCGGGATAGCGCGTCAGCTCGCCGAGATATTGCTCCAGCTCCCATTTCGAGGTGCGCCAGGCGAAATAGGTGAAGGACTGCGCAAAGCCGAGCTTGGCGAGGCCCTTCATCAGCTTTGGCCGCGCAAACGTCTTGGAGAACAGAATCACTTGCGGATGCCGGCGGCGGATGTCGCGGATCAGCCAGTCCCAGAAGGCAAGCGGTGCGGTGTCGTGATTGTCGATGGCGAATATGGTGACGCCCTGATCGATCCAGAACAGCATGGCGTCGCGAAAGGCGTTCCACAGGCCGGTGCGGTCGACCGAGGCGAAATCGGGAATCACGATGTCCGAATAGGGGCCCACCGCCGTCCGCACCGAGCGGTCCGGCCGCCATTTGAACCATTCCGGATGCTGCGTCAGCCAGGGATGGTCCGGCGAGCATTGCACGGCGAAGTCGAGCGCGAGCTCGAGGTCGTACTCGAGACAGGTCGCGACCAGGGCGCGAAAGTCCTCGATGGTGCCGAGCTCGGGATGCAGCGCATCGTGGCCGCCCTCGGTGGCTCCGATCGCGTAGGGCGAGCCGGGTTCGCCTTCGGTTGCCGCCGGCGCATTGTTGCGGCCTTTGCGGCGGCTGCGGCCGATCGGGTGGATCGGTGTGAAATAGAGCACGTCAAAACCCATCGCCGCGATGTCGGGCACGCGCGCGATGCAGTCGCGGAGCGTGCCGTGCCGGCCGGGGATCCGGCTCTGGCTGCGCGGCATCAGCTGGTACCAGGCGCCAAACCGCGCTCTGTCGCGGTCGACGGTCAGCGGGAAGGATTGTGAGCGGGTCAGGTCGGGCCGGGACTGACTCTCGGCCATGGCATCGCCGAGCTCGGTCGCAAGCAGCGAGGTGACATCGCCGGTTTGAAGATAATCCTCGCATTGTCTGACAATGATTGCCGCGGCGGCCTGCCGCGCCCCATGCGCCTTGGTCAGGAGGCCGGCACCCTCGATGGCGTCGAGGCTGACATCGGCGCCGGTTCGCTGCTTGCGCGCGACCGCGTGGGACCAAGTGGCGAACTCGTCGGTCCAGGCCTCGATCGCATAGACATATTGGCCGGGCTCCGCGGGCGTGAAAGCGCCGGACCAGCGGTCATTGCTGTGATGGATCATCGGCTCACGCCGCCAGTCCCGGTCCTGCTCGGGACGCCAGAGCAGCGCGGCCCCGACCACGGCGTCGCCATCGCGGTAAACATCGGCCCACACCTCGACGCGGTCGCCTGCGATCCGCTTCACGGCGAAGCGGCCGCAATCGATCGCGGGATAGACGTCTTCGATGAGGAAAGCGCTGCCGGCTGCGGCACTTTCGACAGTTTGAATTGTCTTGTTCACGGTGATGCCATTGACAAGAAAGCAGGGGCCCGTTTCCCTTGTCGGGAACCTACGCTTGATACCTATATAGAAAGCCGTTTGTGTGTCATTAGTTCCCCCTGGGAACGGCAGGCAGGGTTTGTGAGTTGACCCAGACTAACGTCCTCCGCTGCCTCATTAAAATCGATGCCCCCGGCAAAAGGGTGGCCTGCAAGCTGCGTGCCGTATGGATCTCTTAGCCCAAGCCCGGATCAAGGGCGTTCAATCCGAATTCATTGACGCGCTCGGAAAGCTGCGGGTCACCGACCCCGTGGCCCTGAAGTCCATCCTCGACGCCCTGCCGGAGAAGCGGGTTTACCGCTTCGTCAACGGGCCGATTGTGGTTCGCGCGCTCGGACATCCGCGCACGGAATTGGCGGCCATCGGCGCGCCGCCGCTGCAATGGAAATTGACCGCAAACGGCAAAAGGATCGCCCAAGGCGAGACACGCGAGCCCGTGATCGCCTGGCCTGCCGGCCTGCCGCTCGGTTATCACCGGTTGACGCTGACCGATGCCGAAGGTGTGACGGAAGAGGTGCCGATGATCGTGGCGCCCGAGCGGGCCTTCGGCGGCGATTTCGACCGCGGCTGGCTGCTCGCGGTGCAGCTCTACAGCGTCCGTTCGGACCGCAATTGGGGCATCGGCGACTTCACCGACCTCGCCGATCTTGTCCGGCTCGCCAAGCAACTCGGGGCCGACGGCGTCGGGCTCAATCCGCTGCACGTTCTGTTCGACGATCACCCGTCCGATTGCAGTCCGTATTCGCCGAACAGCCGGCTGTTCCTCAATCCGCTCTATATCGACGTCGAGGCCATTCCCGAATTCTCGGCCGATCTCGTGCCCGACGCGGCCGCGACCGCCGCCCGTCTGCGGGAAGGAGATCGCGTGCATTACGCCGACATGGCGGCGTTGAAATGGCTGGCCTTGCGCGCCGCGTTCAACAGCTTCGTGAGGAGCGCGAGCGAAGCGCGCCGCAAGGCGTTCGACAGCTTCCGCGCCGCCCGCGCACCGTTGTTGTCGCGCTTTGCCTGCTTCGAGGTGCTGCGCCATCGCTTCGCCGCGCCGTGGTGGGAATGGCCGGCGGAATGGCGGCAACCGGACGAGGCCAAGTGCGCCGAGCTGCGCAATGGACCCAACAAGCGCGAGGTCGAATTCGTCGAATTCGCGCAATGGACGGCGGACAGCCAGCTGCATGCCGCCAAGGAGCTCGCCGGCCAGCTCGGCATGCGGGTCGGGCTCTATCTCGACGTCGCCGTCGGCGTGCAGTCCAACGGCTTCGATGCCTGGAACGAGCAGATGGCGATCTCCCGCCATCTCGCCGTCGGCGCGCCGCCCGACGTGCTCAACACCATCGGCCAGGACTGGGGTCTTGCGGGCTTCAATGCCGGCGGCCTGGAAGCGCAATCCTTCGTGCCATTCGCCGACATGCTCGCGGCCTCGATGCGCCACGCCGGCGCGATCAGGCTCGATCACGTGCTCGGCCTGAAGCGGCTCTATCTGGTGCCGCGCGGCTTCAAGCCGGACAACGGCGCCTATGTGCAGATGCCGTTCGAGGCGCTGCTCGGCGTCGTGGCACGCGAGAGCGCGGCCCACAAATGCATCGTGATCGGCGAGGACCTCGGCACCGTGCCGGAAGGCTTCCGTGAGATGATGCAGGATTTCGGCATCTGGTCCTATCTCGTCATGATGTTCGAGCGGGACGAAGCCGGCCATTTCCGCAACGTCGATCATTACCGGCCCAATGCGCTGGTCACGCTGAACACGCATGATCTGTCGACCTATGCCGGCTGGCGCTCCTTCGGCGACCTCAAGATGAAGCGCTCGCTCGGGCTCGACCCCGGCGAGAACGATCAGGCGCGCTGGGATGCGCTCGGCCGGCTCGACGAGATTTTGCGCCAGAACGGCATCAAGGCCAACGACCTCTATTCGGTGCTCGCCTTCCTGTCCCGCACGCCGTCGCGATTGCTCGCGGTGTCGATGGAGGATCTGCTCGGCGTGATCGACCAGCCCAACATTCCCGGCACGATCGATGAGCATCCAAACTGGCGCCAGCGTCTTCCCGTCGCGCTCGACAAGATCGCCGCCAAGGTTGACCTCACGGCCTTGCGAGCGGCAACGCGGGAACGTTCATTGAACGGCGGGAGTTGATCGGCCGGGGCATCTCAGGCTCGCACGACATTGTCTCAGAGGATCGAGGACTATGCGCTGATCGGCGATTGCGAGACCGCTGCGCTGGTGGGGCGCAACGGCTCGATCGATTGGCTGTGCTGGCCGGCCTTCGATTCCGACGCCTGCTTTGCCGCCATCCTCGGCACCAACAAGAACGGGCGCTGGCTGATCGCTCCTAGCGAGGACGTCACGAAGACATCGCGACGTTATCTCGGCGACACCCTCATCCTCGAAACGCGTTTCGAGACGAAGGGCGGCACGATTGCGCTGATCGACTTCATGCCGCCGCGCGGCAAGGCGTCCGACATCGTGCGGCTGGTGCGCGGCATCAAGGGCACGGTGAAGATGCGGATGGAGCTCGTGATCCGCTTCGGCTTCGGCACCGACATTCCCTGGGTGCGGCGCATCGACCATTCCCTGATGGCAATCGCCGGCCAGGACATGACGGTGCTGCGCACGCCGGTGAAGACCCGCGGCGAGGATCTTACCACGGTCTCCGACTTCGAGGTGAGGGACGGCGAGACCGTACCCTTCGTGCTGACCTATGGTCCCTCGCATCTGCCGCCGCCCAAGCCGATCGATCCGGAAATTGCGCTCAAGCAGACCGAGACATTCTGGCTGGATTGGTGCCGCCATTGCACCCGCGACGGGGACTATCACGACCCCATCATGCGCTCACTGATCACGCTGAAGGCGCTGACGTTCGGCCCTACCGGTGGCATCGTCGCGGCGCCCACCACCTCATTGCCGGAGAGGCTCGGCGGCAGCAGGAATTGGGACTACCGCTTCTGCTGGCTGCGCGATGCCACCTTCACGCTGCTGGCGCTGATGAATTCGGGCTACACCGAGGAAGCCCTGGCGTGGCACAATTGGCTGCTGCGCGCCGCCGCCGGCTCACCGGCGAACATGCAGATCATGTACGGCATCTGGGGCCAGCGGCGGCTGCTGGAATGGGAGGCCGGCTGGCTCGACGGCTATGAAGGCGCCAAGCCGGTGCGCGTCGGCAATGCCGCGCATGCGCAGCTTCAGCTCGACGTCTATGGCGAATTGATCGACGCCTTCCATCAGTCGCGCATGGCCAAGCTCAAGCTCGACGATGAAACGACATGGGCGCTGGAATGCGCCGTGCTCAACCATCTCGCCGAGGTCTGGGACCGGCCCGATCACGGCATCTGGGAGCGCCGCGGCCAGCCCAAGCACTACGTCTTCTCCAAGGTGATGACCTGGGTCGCCTTCGACCGCGGCATCAAGAGCGCCGAGACCTTCGGCTTCAAGGCGCCGCTGTTGCACTGGCGTACCTTGCGTGAGGCGATTCATCGCGATGTCTGCAACAGGGGATTTGACGCCGAGGAAAATGCCTTTGTCGAATCCTATGGCTCGAAACTGCTCGATGCCAGCGTGCTGCTGCTGCCGGCCGTCGGTTTTCTGCCGCCACAAGATCCGCGTATTCGCGGAACCATCGCGGCGGTCGAGACACGCCTGATACGCGACGGCTTCGTGCTGAGGCACGATCCGCGTGAATTGCCCGCGGGACAGCAGCCGCTCGAAGGCGCGTTCCTGGCCTGCACATTGTGGCTGGCCGATGCCCACGTGCTGTCGGGCGATCTCGACAAGGCGCAACGCTTGCTCGACCGTGTGGCCGGCATCGCGAACGACGTCGGTCTGCTGGCCGAGGAATACGATACAGTCGCCCGGCGCCAGACCGGAAATTTCCCGCAGGCGCTGACCCACATCGCGCTGATCAACACCGCGCACAATCTGTCGGCGGCAAGGCAGAAGAGCGAGAAGCCGGCGATGCAGCGGTCGAAGTAGTCAACATGGCTAGTCGCGACTGTATCCAGAGCGGAGGTGCGCCCCCTCCCCCGCTTGCGGCGGAGGGTTGGGGAGAGGGTGTCTCCGCGCAGGGATTGTTGATAATAACTGAGGACGTCCCTGCGCGACGAGAGCTCTCACCCGCCGCTGCGCGGCGACCTCTCCCGCAAGCGAGAGAGGTTAAGAGAGCCCGCGGCCCAGCTCAGCCCACCCCATTTCGCTTCAGGATCATCTCCATCGCCTCGGCAAAACCGTCCTGCTCATTGGTCGCGGTGACGTGAGTGGCCTGGTCCTTGACGTTGTCGGCGGCGTTGCCCATGGCGATCGAGACACCGCTGACGGCGAACATCGAAAGGTCGTTCTGCATGTCGCCGATGGTGGCGACGGCACTGGTCGCAATGTCGAGGCGCTTGGCCATCGCCTCGACGAACGTGCCCTTGTTGAAACCCGGCGGGGTGATGTCGAGATAATAGGTTTGCGAACGCACCGCAGTGGCTTCGCTGCCGAGCGCCTGCTGCATCGCCTTTTCGCAAGCCTCGAGGCGGGCGGCGTCGGCGCTGGCGCCGACGATCTTGCAGGCGCTTGCGAGGTAGGGCGAGAAATCCGTCACGATGGTCGGGTCGGATCGGATCGTGTGCTGCTCATGCGCGACGTATCTTCCGCTTGGGTTGTCGATCAGCCATTTGTCGGCGGTGAAGAGCCAGATGTCGGCGCCGAACGCGCGAAGGATCTGCAAGGACTGCTCGGCCGCGCTCGCGGGGATCAGATGCTGCTCAACCGGCCGCATCTCGGGGTCGACGATCGAGGAGCCGTTGAACGGACCGACGGGAAGCCAGAGCGCCAGCGGCTCGATCAAGAAGCGCATGCCGATCGCGGGACGGCTGGACGTGATGGTGAAGCCGATGCCGGCCTTGTGCAGCCGCTGCACGGCAGTTCTGGCACGCTCGGTCAGGGTTTTGTCCTTGGTCAGCAGCGTGCCGTCGACGTCGGACACCACGAGTGAGATTTGCGTCATGACAGGACCTAACGTTTTTGCCTCAGCGCTTCGCCCTGCCGAGCTTCAGCTGCCGCACGATGCCGTCCACGATCGCCTCGACGGTTTCGTCGATCGAAACGGTGATGACGTGCTCTCCCGCCTCCGGCGGCTCCAGCGTGTCGAACTGGCTCGTCAGCAGCCCGGGCGGCATGAAATGGCCTTTGCGGTGAGCGAGCCGCTCGGCGATCAGCTCCTTGGTGCCTTTCAGGAAGACGAAGCGGACATCGTCGCGCCCGCGCAGCAGTACGTCACGATAGGTGTGCTTCAGCGCCGAGCAGGCGATGATGATGTGCTCGCCACGTCCGCAGACGCGCCCGATCTCGTCGGCGATGGCGTTGAGCCAGGGCCAGCGGTCCTCGTCGGTGAGCGGATGGCCGGTCCGCATCTTCGCGACATTGCTGGCGGGATGAAAGCTGTCGCCGTCCTCGAAGCGCCAGCCGAGCCGCTGGCCGAGGGCTTCCGCGATCGTGCTCTTACCCGACCCCGACACGCCCATCACGATCAATGCACAAGGTGCTTCAACGCCAGCCACGAATGCCCTCCGGAAGCGCGGCTTGGTCTACCAGCCAGACGGTCTCACCCTTCGAGCGCGCGCGTAACGCCGGCAGAGTCTCGCCATTGAGGAGGCGCGTCAAGATCGGTTGCTTGTCGTGCCCGGCGATCTCGAACAGCATTTCGCGGCAGGACGCCAAAGCGGGCAGGGTGAGCGAGACCCGCGGCACGAAAGGCGCGACATTGGCCTTGGGCACTCCAACGACCCAGCGCTCGGTCTCCTCGATCTCCGGGAAGCCGGGAAACAGCGAAGCGGTGTGGCCGTCCGGTCCCGCGCCCATCAGGACCATGTCGAACAGCGGCCGCGACGGATCGAGGCTTTCAGAGCCGTAGAAGGCATGCAGCTCGCGCGCATAGGCTTCGGCGCTCTCCTCGGGAGTTTCAGTCCCGGTCGGAATCGGGTGAATGTGGCTCGAGGCTGCATTGCCATCGAGAAACGTCGCGCGCGCGACCGCCATGTTGTTGAGGGGATCGCTCTCGGGGACAAAGCGCTCGTCGCCGATGAACCAGTGCACGCGCTCCCACGGAATCCTGCCGCGCCAAGCCTCGCTGCCGAGCAATTGATAGAGCTTCTTCGGGCTGGAGCCGCCGGTGAGGCAGATCGCGATGCGGCCTGGATTGGCCGCGATCCGTGCCATCACCCGTTCGGCCGCGGCCCGCGCCAGAGCTTCGGCGTCGGCCTCGACGATCAGCTTCGGCTGGCCCGCCACGGCCATCACGAAAACTTCCGCCAGCTTCGCCCGTCGCGCCGCAGCAGCTCGTCGGCGCATTTCGGGCCGTCGCTGCCGGCTTCATAGGTCTCGATGCCGTTGGTGCCCGCGCCTTTCCAGGCGTCCAGGAACGGCTGCACCGCCTGCCATCCGGCCTCGATGCCATCTGCGCGCTGGAACAGGATGTTGTCGCCGATCATGCAGTCGTAGATCAACGTTTCATAGCCGGTCGAGGGATCGGCCCGGAAATAGTCGCCGTAGCGAAACTTCATCTCGACACCGTCGATGGTGACGCTCGGCCCCGGGATCTTGGCGTTGAACTGAAGCTCGATGGTCTCGGTCGGCGCGATGCCGATGGTCAGGAAGTTCTGCGACAGGCGGTCGATCGTCGTGCCCGAGAACATCGAGAGCGGGGCCTGCTTGAATTTGATCGCAACTTCCGTGCGCTTGTGGGCCAGTGCCTTGCCGGTGCGTAAGTAGAACGGCACGCCGGCCCAGCGCCAATTGTCGATCATGAGTTTCAGTGCGACGTAAGTCTCGGTGGTGCTGCCGGGCTTGACGTCCTCGGTCTTGCGATAGTCCGGGATCTCCTCGTCGCCGATGTGCCCCGCGAGATATTGCGCGCGCACCGAATTCCTTAAGGCTTCCTCCAGGCTCGGCTGCTGAATCGAGGTGAGCACTTCGGCCTTCTCGGAGCGCACGGAATGCGCATCGAAACGCGCCGGCGGCTCCATCGCGACCAGCGACATCAGCTGGAATAGATGGTTCGGCACCATGTCGCGCAGCGCGCCGGTCGCATCGTAGAAGCCGCCACGATGTCCGACGCCGAGCTTCTCCTCCACCGTGATCTGGATGTGGTCGATGTGGTTGCGATTCCAGATCGGCTCGAACATGCCGTTGGCAAAGCGCAGCACCAGGATGTTCTGCACCGTCTCCTTGCCGAGATAGTGATCGATCCGGTAGACTTGGTGCTCGTCCATGATCTTCAAGAGCTCGGCGTTCAGCGCGCGCGCCGTGACGAGATCGGTGCCGAACGGCTTTTCGATCACCAGCCGGCGCCAGACGCCGTTCTCCTTCATCATGCCGGTGCGGCCGAGCTCGCGCGCGGTCGGTGCGAACGCGGCTGGCGGGGTCGCCAGATAAAACAGGCGATTGCCGCCGGTGCCTTGCGCGCATTCCAGCGAATCCAGATGCTCGCGCAGGCGATCGAACGAGGGCGGGTCCTTTGCGTCGGCTTCGACGAAGGTCACGCATTCCAGCAGCTTCTTGGCGATGTCGTCGTCCACGGGCCGCGTCGCGAACTGGCGCAAGCCCTTCATCAGGCTGTCGCGCAGCTCATTATCCGATTGGCCCTTGCGGGCCACGCCGACGACGCAAAACTTTTCCGGCAGCAAATGCTCGGCAGCGAGATTGTAGAGCGACGGCATCACGAGGCGGTGAGTAAGATCACCGGTGACACCAAAAATGACGAAGGCGCAATTTTCCGGCTTGGGCTTGGCTTGCGGGTCTTTTGTCACGAACGGTTGGCCTTCGCTTGTTACGTCTTACTTTGGCTTCGAAGCATCCGGCTGCTTCGGCTCCTTGTGGCCGCCGAACCCCGCACGCATCGCCGAGAGAATTTTTTCGGCGAAGGTGTGTTCCTTGCGGGAACGGAAACGTGTGTAGAGCGCGGCGGTCAGGACCTCGGCCGGTACGGCCTCGTCGATCGCGGCATTCACGGTCCAGCGTCCTTCGCCGGAATCCTCGACGAAGCCGGAATATTCCGACAGCTGCGGGCTGTCGGCGAGCGCGGTCGAGGTGAGGTCGAGCAGCCATGACGGGATCACGCTGCCGCGTCGCCACACTTCCGCGATGTCGGCGAGATCGAAATCGTAGCGATGATCCGCCGGCAGGGCCTCGATGTTGGCGTTCTTGAGGATGTCGAACCCTTCGGCATAGGCCTGCATCAGGCCGTATTCGATGCCGTTGTGGATCATCTTGACGAAGTGGCCGGCGCCGACGGGGCCGGCATGGATGTAGCCCTGCTCAATGCGGGGATCGCGGCCCTCGCGTCCCTCCGTGCGCGGAATGTCGCCGGCGCCGGGGGCGAGCGCGGCGAAGATCGGATCGAGCCGGTCGACCACCTGCTTCTCGCCACCGATCATCATGCAATAGCCGCGGTCGAGGCCCCAGACGCCGCCTGAGGTGCCGACGTCGACATAGTGGATGCCGCGGGCCTTCAGCGCTTTGCCGCGGCGGACGTCGTCCTGCCAGAAGGTGTTGCCGCCGTCGATGATGACGTCGCCTTCCTGCATCACGCCGGCGATCGTGTCGATCGTCGTCTCGGTGATGTGGCCGGCCGGCAGCATCACCCAGGCGGTGCGCGGCCGCTCGAGTTTCGAGATGAAGTCCTCGAGCGTCGCGGAGCCGACCGCGCCGTCGGCGGCAAGGCCAGCTACGGCCTTGGCGTCCTTGTCGTAGACCACGGTGGAATGTCCCTGGCGCATCAGGCGGCGAACGATGTTGCCGCCCATCCGGCCGAGGCCGATCATGCCGAGTTGCATTGGCAATCTTCCTTAGTTCAGCGCGTCGTTGAGCGCCGCGTTGAGTGCAGCAAGACCCTTCTTGAGCCCGCCCTTCAGGTGCACGCGCAGGGCGCGCCGGCCGCGTTCGGTGAGCACGTCGAAATCGCCGCGCGCCTGTGCCGCCTTGATCACGCCGAAGCTGGCCTTCTGGCCCGGCACCTTGAGGTCCTTGGCATCGTCGGCGGTGATCTGGAGGAACACGCCGCTGTCGGGGCCGCCCTTGTAGGCCTGTCCGGTCGAGTGCAGGAAGCGCGGTCCGAACTCGGCGCAGGTCGCAACATGCCGCTTCTCGCGCACCTCGAGCCGCATGGCCTGGAATGCATCGATCGTCGCCTTGTCGCGCGCGATGTAGCCGAGCAGGGCGACATAGTCGCCATGGCCCGACCGGGAGAGATGGGCCTTGAGCCAGGAGGTGAGGTCGCCGTTGGCGCCGGCGGCGCGCAACGCCGTGGCGTTGGCCTCGTCGGTGTAGAGATCGGCCTCGTCGGTGCTGACGACCGGTTGCTCTTTGGGCAGCGCGCCGGTCTTCTCGAACGAGGCCGTCAGCTCGCGGGTCTTGATCTTGGCCGCCTCCACGTCCGGCTGGTCGAACGGGTTGATGCCGAGGATGGAGCCCGCCACAGCGGTTGCCATCTCGAAGCGGAAGAATTCCTGGCCGAGATGGTCGATCGACTTCATGACGATGCGCACCACGGGATGGCCGGCAGCCTCGATCGCGGCGAGCTTGGAATCGTGGGCGGCGTCGGCTTCGCCTTCGATGCGGATGTCGATAAAGAACCGGTCGTTGCCGTAGACCGAGGGATCGCCCAGCGGCTCGCCCTCGATCGGGATCAGGCCCTTGCCTTCCTTACCCGTCGATTCCGCGATGAGCTGTTCGGCCCAGGCGCCGAAATCGGCAATCTTCTCCGACGCCAGGATCGTCACCTTGTCGCGGCCTTCGAGGCCGGCGAGCCCCATGGCAAGGCCGAGCTGCACGCCGGGGTTTTCGCTCGGCGGCACGTCCGGCCCGCAGGAGCGGGCCATGGAGAGCGCATGCTTGACGAAGGTCTTGACGTCGATGCCGGCGGTTGCCGCCGGCACTAGGCCGAACGGCGACAGCACCGAATAGCGGCCGCCGATCGATGGTTCGCCATGGAAGATGCGGGCGTAGTGGAGGCTCTTGGCCGCCTTCTCCAGCGACGAGCCGGGATCGGTCACCGCGATGAAGCGGTGGCCGGTCTTCACCTTCGCACCGACCGCCTTGGCAACCTGCTCATGGAAATAGTCCTTCATCGCGTTCGGCTCGGTGGTGCCGCCGGACTTGCTCGAGACGATGAACACTGTGCTCGCGATGTCGATCTTCGCCTCCATTGCGCGCACCTGCGCCGGATCGGTGGAATCCAGCACATGCAGCTTCGGGAAGCCGGGCTTCTTCCCGAACGTCTCGGCCAGCACCTCGGGGCCGAGGCTCGATCCGCCCATGCCGAGCACGACGGCGTCGGAGAATTTCTGGCCCTTCACGCGGCCGGCATAATCCTCGTAATCGGCAATGTCGGCCTTGGTCGCGCTGTCCAGCCAGCCGAGCCATTTGTCCTCGTCGGCACCGGTCCAGACCGACTTGTCGCGCCGCCACAGCCTGCGGATCTTGGCGGACGCCCGCCATTCCTCTGTGCTCTTGGCCACCGCCTTGCCGAGGCCGTCGCCGAGCGAGAGAAGCTGCCGATCCAGCGCGGGTGCGAGCACGGTGGCGCGCTTGTGGGCGACGGCGCCGTAGAGCTTGTCGGCGGCGTCGGCGAACAGCTTGACGCCGTCCTTGACGAGGTCCTCGGTGATGGCGTCGAGCGAGATGCCGGAGCGCTCCAGCTCTTCCAGCACACGGCGAGCGTCGTCGACGTTCTCCTCCAGGCTGTCCCGCAGCTTGCCGTGGTCGCGGAACGCCTCCAGCGTCGCCGGCGGCATCGTATTGATGGTGTCGGGGCCGATCAGCTCCTCGACATAGAGGACGTCGCTGTAATCCTTGTTCTTGGTGCCGGTCGAGGCCCACAGCATGCGCTGCGGCTTGGCGCCCTTGGCGGCGAGCTTGTCCCAGCGGGGACCCGAGAACAGGCGCTTGTAGTCCTGGTAGGCAACCTTGGCGTTGGCGATCGCGACCTTGCCTTTCAGCGCGGCGAGCCGCTCCTTTTCGGATGGGTCGTTGGCGCGGGCGATCTTTTCGTCGAGCTGCTTGTCGACCACGGAATCGATGCGGCTGACGAAGAAGCTCGCCACGCTCGCGACATGCGAGGGGTCGTCGCCGCCGGCGACGTATTTTTCGAGACCGGCGATGTAGGCTTCCGCCACCTGGAGGTAGACCGCCCTGGAGAACAGCAGCGTGATGTTGATGCTGATGCCGTCACCGATCAGCGTCTCGATCGCCGGCAGGCCTTCCGGCGTCGCCGGCACCTTCACCATCAGGTTCTTGCGACCAACATCCTTCCAGAGCCGCCGTGCTTCAGTGATCGTGCCTGATGTGTCCATGGCGAGATAAGGCGAGACCTCCAGGCTGACATAGCCGTCGCCTCCCTTGAGACGGTCATAGACCGGGCGGAGCACGTCGGCGGCATTCTGGATGTCCTCGACCGCGACGGCCTCGAACAAATCGGCCACGGTCCGGTCGCCGCGCTTCAGCGCCTTGCCGATCGGAGCATCGTATTCGTCCGAGCTGCCGATCGCCTTCTCGAAGATCGAGGGATTGGAGGTGACGCCCTTGACGCCGTCGGTGTCGATCAGCCGCTTCAGGTCGCCCTTGGCGATGAAGCCGCGGGCCAGGAAGTCCAGCCAGACGGCTTGTCCGTGCTTTTCCAGTTCTTTGACGGGATTCATGATGCTTATTTATCTCCAAGCCTGCGGGCGAGGGGTTTCCGCGCCGGTCCTGCCGCGCTATCCTCTAGCGTACATGCACCCGGGAGGGAACCAATCAAGGGTACAGGCGTCATACCCTCCAGTGTAACTCCGTCGCGATCATGGCGATCCGGGCGGCGGTAGCGGTTGTTGCGTAGAAAGTCGTCGGCCGAATGGGATATGCCGGCGTCGTGGTGTCCGGCTGATCTGGATGCTCCCCACCGCGCGGGGCCCCGTGGTCGTCGTCAATCCCTTCGGCATCCGCGATCCCCGCATCGGCGATGAATTTCTGCCGTGGGATTCGATTGCGGGAATTTCCGCTGAAGAGTGCGGACTTGCAGCGGCACCTGCGTGCTTGCCGCGACGCGCACGCGACCAGCACGCCGCGCACCGCATTGCAGCAGGAAGATGAACGCGGCCCCCAACGCGGCGCTCGAGGCTTCGCCGTACAAGCGTCATAAGATCGCCGCTCCCGGATCGCTATGCTGCAACGCCGGATGAACGCATCTCCGGTAATGCCCGGATGTTGCGACCAAGTGACATTTCCTGGAAATGAGCCAATATAGACAGAGATTCGCACAAATTACAGGCATGTGCCTGTTCGTAACTCAACGAGTGCCTACGTTGTGCGTTGCGTCGTGTCGGCACCAGGGTGTCCAATGATGGTCATGTGCTCACGCTGATTCGAACGGCCTGAGGAACGGTCCGGTAACTGCTTTCGTTTCAGCTTGTAGCGGAACTCACGCGGAGAGGGATCATGTACAACGATTCTCTATTCAACGCTTTCGCTCGGTCGTTCGAGGCGAGAAGCCAGCACGACATGTCGATGGCGGAATATCTGGAATCGTGTCGAAGCGATCCCATGAAATACGCGAACGCGGCCGAACGACTGCTAGCAGCGATCGGTGAACCTCAGACGATTGACACGGCCAAGGACCCACGCCTTGGCCGTATTTTTTTGAACCGCACGATCCGGACCTATCCGGCCTTCGCCGGCTTCTACGGCATGGAAGAAACCATCGAGCGAATCGTTGGTTTCTTCCGTCATGCGGCGCAGGGCCTGGAGGAGCGCAAGCAGATCCTCTACCTGCTCGGACCGGTCGGCGGCGGCAAGTCTTCGCTCGCCGAGCGGCTGAAGTCGCTGATGGAAGTGCATCCGATCTACGTGCTTAAGGCCGGCGATGAACTCTCGCCCGTGTTCGAAAGCCCGCTCAGTCTGTTCGATCCAGATAACCTCGGACCGATGCTGGAAGAGAAGTACGGCATTCCGCGCCGGCGTCTCACCGGGCTGATGAGCCCGTGGTGCTACAAGCGGCTCGAAGCCTTCGGCGGCGATATCTCTCAATTCCGCGTCGCCAAGATTCAGCCGTCGCGGCTGCGCCAGATCGCAGTCTCCAAGACCGAGCCCGGTGACGAGAACAACCAGGATATCTCCTCGCTGGTCGGCAAGGTCGACATCCGCAAGCTCGAGACCTACGCGCAGAACGATCCCGACGCCTACAGCTATTCCGGCGGCCTCAACCGCGCCAACCAGGGCGTGCTCGAGTTCGTCGAGATGTTCAAGGCGCCGATCAAGATGCTGCACCCGCTGCTGACCGCGACGCAGGAAGGCAATTACATCGGCACCGAGAACATCGGGGCGATCCCGTTCACCGGCGTGATCCTGGCGCACTCCAACGAAGCCGAGTGGGCGAGCTTCAAGGCGAACAAGAACAACGAAGCCTTCATCGACCGCATCTGCGTGATCAAGGTGCCGTACTGCCTGCGCGTCACCGAAGAGCAGAAGATCTACGAGAAGCTGATCCAGGGCTCCGAGCTCGCCTCGGCGCCTTGCGCGCCCTCGACGCTGGAGACGCTGGCGCGGTTCTCGGTGATGTCGCGCCTGCGCAAGCACGAGAACTCGACCCTGTTCGGCAAGATGCGGGTCTACGACGGCGAGAGCCTGAAGGAATCCGACCCGAAGGCGCGCAGCGTCCAGGAATATCGCGATGCCGCCGGCGTCGACGAAGGCATGGACGGCGTCTCCACCCGCTTCGCCTTCAAGATCCTGGCTGCGACCTTCAACCACGATCCGCAGGAGGTCGCCGCCGACGCCGTGCATCTGATGTACGCGCTGGAGCAGGCGATCCGCCGCGAGCAACTTCCGGAGGAGACCGAGAAACGTTATCTCGAATTCATCAAGGCGGATCTCGCCCCGCGCTATGCCGAGTTCATCGGCAACGAGATCCAGAAGGCCTATCTGGAATCCTACTCGGATTACGGCCAGAACCTGTTCGATCGCTACGTCGACTATGCCGACGCCTGGATCGAGGACCAGGACTTCAAGGATCCCGACACCGGCCAGCTGCTCGATCGCGAGCTTTTGAACCAAGAGCTGACGAAAATCGAGAAGCCGGCCGGCATCGCCAACCCCAAGGACTTCCGCAACGAGGTCGTCAAATTCTCGTTACGGTCGCGGGCCCAGAATGGTGGCAAAAATCCGACCTGGACCTCCTACGAGAAGATTCGCGACGTGATCGAAAAGAGGATATTCTCGCAAGTCGAGGATCTGCTTCCGGTCATCTCCTTCGGGTCGAAGAAGGACGGCGAGACGGAGAAGAAGCACGGCGAGTTCGTCGCACGCATGGTGGAGCGTGGCTACACCGAGCGTCAGGTTCGCCGGCTCGTCGAATGGTATATGCGCGTGAAGCAGGCCGGTTGAGGCGGATGGGAGGCGAATGGTAAAGTGCCCATTCACATTATTGACAGGCGCCTGAATCCAGGCGGCAAGAGTCTTGAGAACCGCCAGCGGTTCTTGCGTCGGGCCAAATCCCTGGTGCAGGGCGCCGTCAAGAAGACCTCGCAGGAACGCGACATCAAGGACGTCCTGGAGGGCGGCGAGGTCACGATCCCGCTCGACGGCATGCACGAGCCGCGCTTTCGCCGCGAAGGCGGGACGCGCGACATGGTGCTGCCCGGCAACAAGAAGTTCGTCGAGGGCGACTATCTCCAGCGCTCCGGCCAGGGCAGCGCCAAGGATTCCGGCCCGGGCGAAGGCGACAGCGAGGACGCGTTCCGCTTCGTGCTCTCCCGCGACGAATTCGTCGATCTGTTCCTGGACGATCTCGAGCTGCCTGATCTCGCCAAGCGCAAGATCGCGCAGACCGAGAGCGAGGGCATCCAGCGCGCCGGCTACACCACCTCGGGCTCGCCCGCCAACATCTCGGTGAGCCGGACGGTGAAGCTCGCGCTGGCGCGCCGCATCGCGCTCAAGCGTCCCCGCAAGGAGGAGATCGAAGAGCTGGAAGCTGCGGTCGCCGCCTGCACCGACGAGGACGAGCGTGAGGTGCTGCTCGCCCAGCTCGAAAAGCTCAAGGCGAAGTCCAAGCGCATTCCCTTCATCGACCCGCTCGACATCCGCTACCGTCGCTTCGAGACGGTGCCGCGGCCGGTGGCGCAGGCGGTGATGTTCTGCCTGATGGACGTCTCGGGCTCGATGTCCGAGCACATGAAGGATCTCGCCAAGCGCTTCTACATGCTGCTCTACGTGTTCCTGAAGCGCCGCTACAAGCACGTCGAGATCGTCTTCATCCGCCACACCGACCGCGCCGAGGAGGTCGACGAGCAGACTTTCTTCTACGGCCCGGCCTCGGGCGGCACGCTGGTCTCCAGCGCGCTCCAGGCGATGCACGAGATCGTGCGCGAGCGCTTCAATCCGTCGGACTGGAATATCTACGCCGCGCAGGCCTCCGATGGCGACAATTCCTATTCCGACGGCGAACTGACGGGCATGCTGCTGACCGACAAGATCCTGCCGATCTGCCAGTTCTTTGCCTATCTCGAGGTCGGGGAGTCCGGCGGCAGCGCCTTCGATCTCTCCGACTCCTCGCTCTGGACACTCTATGAGCGCCTGCGCAACAGCGGCGCACCGCTCTCGATGCGCAAGGTCTCGGAACGCAGCGAGATCTTTCCGGTGTTCCACGATTTGTTTCAGCGTCGCGAAACTGCCCAGGAGAAAGCCGCTCCATGACGGAACGATTGTTCGAAGGCGCGGATTGGGATTTCCACACCTTGCAGCGCATCACCGATGCCTGCGAGGAGGTGGCGCTGAAGGATCTCGGGCTCGACGTCTATCCGAACCAGATCGAGGTGATCACCGCCGAGCAGATGCTGGATGCGTATTCGTCGGTCGGCATGCCGCTGTTCTACAAGCACTGGTCGTTCGGCAAGCATTTCGCGTTCCACGAGGCCTCTTATCGCAAGGGCCTGATGGGGCTCGCCTATGAGATCGTGATCAACTCCTCGCCCTGCATCTCCTATCTGATGGAGGAGAACACGGCGACGATGCAGACCCTGGTGATCGCGCACGCCGCCTTCGGCCACAACCACTTCTTCAAGAACAATTATCTGTTCAAGCAGTGGACCGACGCCGACGGTATCCTGGATTATCTCGACTTCGCCAAGAACTACGTCATGCAATGCGAGGAGCGCTACGGCCGCATCGAGGTCGAGCGCACGCTGGATGCCGCGCACGCGCTGATGTCGCACGGCATCGATCGCTATCCCGGCAAGAAGAAGCTCGATCTGCGCGCCGAGGAGAAGCGGGCAGGGCGCCGCCGCCAGCACGAGGAAGAGGTCTTCAACGACCTCTGGCGCACCGTGCCCAAGGGGGCATCGAAGAGCCGGTCTGCGCTCAGCATCGAACGCCGCCGCAAGCTGCTCGGGCTGCCGCAGGAGAATTTGCTCTACTTCCTGGAGAAGAGCGCGCCGCGCCTGGCGCCGTGGCAGCGCGAGCTGCTCCGCATCGTCCGCCACATCGCGCAATATTTCTACCCGCAGAGCCAGACCAAGGTGATGAACGAGGGGACGGCGACCTACGTCCATTATCGCATCATGACCCAGCTGCATCAGCAGGGTCGCATCACCGACGGCAACTTCCTCGAATTCCTGGGCTCGCACACCAATGTGGTGTTTCAGCCCGAGTTCGACGATCCGCGCTTCTCCGGCTTCAACCCCTACGCGCTCGGCTTTGCCGTGATGCAGGACATCGAGCGTATCGTCACCAGGCCGGGGGACGAGGACCGCGAATGGTTCCCCGACATCGCCGGCAAGAATGACGTGATGGGCGTGCTGCGCGACGTCTGGGCCAATTATCGCGATGAAAGCTTCATCGCGCAGTTCCTGAGTCCCAAATTGATGCGGCACTTCCGCATGTTCCACCTGCACGACGATCCCGAGGAGCGCGCCGGCATCCGGGTTGACGCCATCCACGACGACCGCGGCTTCCGCCGAGTCCGCCGCGAACTGGCACGGCAGCATGATGTCGGCTACATCGACGCCAATATCGAGGTGGTCGACGTCGATCTCTCCGGCGACCGCCGCCTGATTCTGCATCACCACGTCATCAAGGGCTCGCAGCTCAACGAGACCGATGCCAAGCGAGTGCTACAGCACCTCGCCGATCTCTGGACCTACGACGTCGCGCTGATCGAGGTCGACGCCAACGACAAGGTCCTGCGCGAATACGTCGTGAGCCCGCGCCCGATCCCGGCCGCTGTGGCGTGAGGCTGTCGTCTACGCTTGGCCCATGATGGGTGAGCCTCAGTTCGCGCTCCGATGAAGGTGCGCCCCCTCCCCACTTGCGGGGGAGGGCTGGGAGAGGGTGTCTCCGCAGTGGGACTCCCCCAGAGGAGAGAGCCCTCTGCCGGCGCGCGGGACGATGCTTCGCATCGCCCGAAACGCGCCGACCTCTCCCGCAAGCGGGAGAGGTTGCAGCCAGCCGCGGTTGGCAAAAGTGATCAACGTGAACGCCTGGCGCTTCTATCCCGATCGCTTCGCCGGCTTCTTCTTCGCCTTGCTCGCATTCAGCTCCACCGCCGCGCGGATCAGCGCCTTCAACGCCTTCTCGTCGATCTTTTCGCCCTCGCGAATATCGATCGCGCGTCGCACGTTGCCGTCGAGGCTGGAATTGAACAGGCCTGAGGGGTCGTCGAGTGCCGCGCCCTTGGCAAAGGTCAGCTTCACCACTTCCTTGTAGGTCTCGCCGGTGCAGATGATGCCGTCGTGCTCCCAGACGGGAACGCCGCGCCATTTCCACTCCTCGACGACATCGGGATCGGCCTGCTTGATCAGGGCGCGGATCCGCGCAAGCATCTGGCCGCGCCAGTCGGCGAGTTCCTTGATCCTGCCGTCGATCAGTTTCGAGGCTGAAGCCGCGCCCGTTTCCTTCGCGCTGCTCGTCTTCGCCGCCACCGCCTTCTTCACGACCTGGCCTCACCGCGCGCGTCACGACGCTGGCCGAGATAAGGCAGTGCGAACAGATAGAGCCCGGTCGCGAGCAGTGGGATCAGCGGCACGAGCGCCAGAAAACCGATCCACGCGGCCTGGAGCTGCATGGTCATGGCGACGATATTGGCGATCACCGCGAGGGTGAAGGCGATGGATAGCCAGCGATGGATCTGCCGAATCCACATATTCCCGTTCAATGAAACCTCCCTTGAACTCATCGGATAATTGTCAGGCTGCGGCGGGGAATCTAGCCCGCCCGCGCCAGCACCTCGTCCAGCTTGTTGAAGAACTGCTTCCAGCCGGCATGTGCGCCGCCAAAAGCCTGCTTCTGCGTCGGGCTGAAGCCCGCCTGCTCGACGCGCAGATGCGTGCCCGCGCTGGTCGGCGTGAGCGTGAAGGTCACGACGCTTCTGAGGTCGAAGGCCGCGTCCTCATGCGAGAAATTCCAGGTGTAGGCGAGCGTCTTCTGCGGCTCGATGGTGAGCACCTCGCAGTCCAGCACGCCGCCCCATTCGCCGCGCAGATTGAAGCGATGGCCGACGGATGGCTTGAAGTCATTCTTCATCAGCCATTCCTCGATCAGATGCGGCTGCGTCAGCGCGCGCCAGAGCCGCTCGGCGGGAAAAGCAAATTCGCGCTCGACGATGACGGCGCGCGTCTGGCTCGAGGTCTCAGTCATTGGTCCATCCTCTTCAGGAGATCGTCGAGTGCGTCGAACCGCCTCTGCCAGAAGGAAGCCATCTGGCTGGTCCAGTCGATCAGCGGATCGAGCGCGCCGGGCTGCGCGCTGTAATGGGTCTGGCGTCCCTCATGGCGGTCGCGCACGAGGCCGGCCTGCTTCAGCGCGCCGAGATGCTTGGAGACCGCCGGCTGCGAAACGCCGGATCGCACCGTCAGCGCCCCGACCGTCTGCTCGCCCTCACGGCACAGCCGCTCGAAGATCGCCCGCCTCGTGGGGTCGGCGAGCGTCCTGAACAGGAGATCGGGGGCGGGCGACATGGGAAATCCATAACCTGGGAGTTATGGGTTAATTCATAACCACAGAGTTATGGGTAAGTCAAGCGGCTGCAGGGACGTGGGACGAGGCGCGCACCCTCCGCCGTCATTGCGAGGAGCTC
>NZ_LFJD01000004.1:5972428-6145629 GCF_006658635.1 Bradyrhizobium sp. UNPA324 | reverse complement strand
CCCATCTCGTGCCGACGCTGCCGCGTCCACCGCAAGCCCGGCTCGCGAACGTGACGACACATGATCGCCCCTCTTGGTGAACCGGGATGGTCGACACATACGCTAAAACCGAATTTCGGTAAAGTGGAATCTTTTTGTACAGGTGGGTTGACAGCGGAGCGACACAGCAAGGTGCTGTAGCCCGGATGAGCGCAGCGACATCCGGGACAGCGCGAGATGTCGAGCGAGCGCCCCCGGATGTCGCTCCGCCCATCCGGGTACGGGCTACCAAGCATCTGCTCTTCGGCCGCGCCGAGACGTCCGGCAACACCTGTTTACATTCAGCAACATTCCGGCTGCCGAAAGGCCACGATCGGCCGGCTAGTGGCGGTCGCCTCACCCTTCCCAGAGGACCAGCGAATCTCCCCCGGACCGAGGTCTATGGATTTCAGCCGATTTGATGCCGCCCTACGTGTTCGTCGCAAGTCCCCTGCCATCTGCCAAGGAGGCTCATCGTCCAAAGCCCGCGCCGTTGCGCAGCCCCATGTCGCGCGCCGGATGGGCCTGCGCCGCGCTGATGCTGGGCAGCGCCTTGGCTGGCTGCGCGGTCGGCCCGGATTATGCCGGCCCGCCCAGGCTCGCCTTGCCCTCGCACTGGAGCACCAGCACCGCCCCGCATCGGGACGCCGGCAGGCTTGATCGCTGGTGGCTGCGCTTGCGCGATCCCCTGCTCAACCGACTGATCGAAGAGGCCGTCGAAGCCAATCCCGACGTCGCGAAGGCAAAAGCCGTCGTGCGCGAGGCGCGCGCCACGCTGCAACAGACGGCGGCAGGTCTGTTTCCGTCAGTGAGCGGCACGGCCTCGGTGACGAACAACAAGACCAGCGCCGGCTCCTCGTCCGTCCTCGTCGACAGCGCGCCCTACTCGCTTCACCAGGCCAGCTTCGATTCGAGCTGGGAGCTCGACCTGTTCGGCGGCACGCAGCGGGGCATCGAGGCGGCGCTGCGCAGCACGCAATCCGCCGAGGAGGATCTGCGCAACAGCCTCGTCACGCTGATCGGCGACGTCGCCGCCTATTACGTGGAGGCGCGCGGCTATCAGGCGCGGATCGCGCTGGCGCAGCGGACCGCGGTCTCGCAGCGCGACACCGAAAAGCTCACCCGCAGCAAATACGAAGCCGGCAGCGGCAACGCGGTCGATCTCGCCAAAGCCACTGCGCAAGCCGCGAGCACGGAAGCCAACGTTCCGACCTATCAGGCGGCGCTCGCGGCCGACATTCACCGGCTCGCAATCCTGCTCGGGCGGCCGCCCGACGGCGTCGCCTCGTTGCTAGCACGGTCCGCGCCCGTGCCGGCGCCGCGCATGCCCCTGCCCACGGGACTGCCCGCCGATCTCCTGATGAGCCGCCCCGATGTTGCAAGTGCCGAGCGCAAGCTGGCGCAGGCGACCGCCAAGATCGGCCAAGCGGAGGCCGACCGCTATCCGGCGGTGTCATTGACCGGTTCGGTCGGCACCTCCGCGATACGTGCCGGCGATCTCGCCAAATATTCGAGCCTGAGCTGGTCGGTGGGGCCCTCGATCACCGTGCCGGTGTTCGACGCGGGCAAGCGCCTGGCCACCGTCAGGATTGCGGAGGCGCAACGCGACCAGGCGTTCGCCACATTCCATTCGACCCTGCTCACCGCACTCGAAGACGTCGAGAACGCCCTGGTCTCGCTCTCGCGCGAACGCGTGCGTGCCACCAAGCTGTCGGAAGCGACCAAGAACTACCGCGAAGCCGCCCGGCTGTCGCGCTCGCTGTTCGAGACCGGCAGCGCCAGCTTCATCGACGTCCTGGACGCCGAACGTTCGCTTTATTCCGCCGAGGATTCGCTGATCCAGAGCAAGGTGTCGGCGGCCAAGGATTACGTTGCGCTGGCAAAGGCGCTCGGCGGCGGCTGGTCCGATCCGGTCGACGTGTCGAGGCCGATCATCGTGGACACCAACACGGGACCTCACTTGCGAGAGGCGCAGAAGTGACCGAGATCATCACCGCCAAACGCCTGAAGATCGCCGCGGCGATTATTGCCGTCGTGGCCACCGGCGTGGTCGCGGCCACGCGCTTTCCGGGAACGTCGAGCAAGGCGCAGTCCTACATCACGGCGCCGGTCGCCGTCAGCGATCTGCGCGAGGAGGTGCTCGCAAGCGGCACGCTGAAGCCGGCCCGACTGACCGCGGTCGGCGCACAGGTGTCGGGCCGGATCACCGCCCTCAACGTCCGCGTCGGCGATGCGGTCAAGGCCGGCGACGTCATCGCCCAGATCGACCCCGTCACCAAGCAGAACGATCTGCGCAACTCCGAGGCGTCGCTGAAGAACTACCGTGCGCAGAAAGTCGAGAAGGAGGCCACCCTGGTTCTGGCCGAGGCGAACCTCGCGCGCCAGCAGGCGACATTGGCGCAACGCGCCACCTCGCGCAGCGATTTCGACAGCGCCGATGCGACCGTGCGGCAGACCCGCGCCCAGATCGCCGCCCTCGAAGCCTTGATCGCGGGGGCGGAAGCCAGCGTCGAGACCGCGCGCGTGAACCTCGATTATACCCGCATTACCGCGCCGATCGACGGCACGGTGCTTGCCACCGTGGTGCAGGAAGGGCAGACGGTCAACGCGGTCCAGTCCGCGCCGACCATCGTCGTGCTCGGCCAACTCGAGACCATGACGGTACGGGCGGAGATCTCCGAGGCCGACATCGTCAAGGTCAAGCCGGGGCAATCGCTCTACTTCACCATCCTCGGCGACCAGGACCATCGCTATGAAGCCCGGCTGGAACAGATCGAGCCGGCACCCGAGTCGATCAAGAGCGACGCCAGCTTCTCCTCGACCACCACCAGCTCGACGTCGAGCACGAGTTCGTCGAGCTCGACCAGCACGGCGATCTATTACATCGGCGTCTTCAACGTCCCGAACAAGCAGCTTTCGCTACGAACCTACATGACCGCCGAGGTTCACATCGTCACTGGCGAAGCGAAACGCGTGAAGGTGGTTCCCGCCCTCGCCGTCATGCGCAAATCGGATGGCCGCAGCACCGTCCGCATCCTCGACGCGTCGGGTGACGTGCGCGAGCGCGAGGTCAAGACCGGCCTCAATGACCGCACTACAGTCGAGATCAGGTCCGGCCTTGACGAGGGCGAGCGGGTCGTCACCGGAGAGGCCAACGAGCAGACCGCATCGCGCGGCATGCCAGATGGGCCGCCCGGAGGTCCCTGACATGGTCGATCCGATCATCGCACTCGAAAACGTTCGGCGGGAGTTCGCGGCCGGCGACGTCAGCGTGATCGCGCTCGACGATGTCTCGCTGAGCATCCAGCCCGGCGAGATGGTGGCGATCATCGGCTCGTCCGGATCGGGCAAATCGACGCTGCTCAATGTCCTCGGGTGTCTCGACCGCCCGACATCCGGCGCCTATCGCGTCGCCGGCCAGAACGTCTCCGAGCTCGATGCTGATGCGCTGGCAGCGCTGCGCCGCGAGCATTTCGGTTTCATCTTCCAGCGCTATCATCTGCTCGGCGACCTCTCGGCCGGCGAGAATGTCGAGATCCCCGCGATCTATGCCGGGATGAAGGCCCGCGATCGCCGCGCGCGCGCCGAGCAGTTGCTCGCAAGACTCGGCGTCAACGAGCGGCGCGGCCATCGCCCGAACCAGCTTTCGGGCGGCCAGCAGCAACGTGTCTCGATCGCACGTGCGCTGATCAACGGCGCCGAGGTCATCCTCGCGGACGAGCCCACCGGCGCGCTCGACCGGCGCAGCGGCGAGGAGGTCCTGAAGATCCTGAAGGAGTTGCACCGCGAGGGGCGGACGATCATCATCGTCACCCACGATGCCGACGTCGCCGCACGGGCCGAGCGCATCATCGAGCTGCGGGACGGTAACATCGTCTCCGATCGCCGCACCGGGACGACGGACGCTCCGGAGCCGCCTGTCGCCGTATCCCGGAAGCCGTGGGACGACGTCCCCGGCTGGTCCGGCGCCTTGCGGCGCCTGCGCGAGGCCTCGCGGATGGCGCTGGTGGCGATGGCCGCGCACCGGCTGCGCGCCTTCCTCACCATGCTCGGCATCATCATCGGCATCGCTGCGGTGTCGTCCGTGGTGGCGCTCGGCAACGCGTCCCAGCGCAAGGTGCTGTCCGACATTTCGAGCCTCGGCACCAACACGATCGAGGTGTTTCCAGGCAAGGATTTCGGCGACGCGCGGGCGAGCAAGATCAAGACGCTGGTGCTGGACGACGCCCGCGCGCTCGACCGGCAGGCCTTCATTGCAGGGGTCACCCCGACGGTTTCGACCAGCACGACGGTGCGATATCGCGGCAACGAGTCCAACGTGCTGGTGAACGGCGTCGGTCAGAGCTATTTCCAGGTCAAGGGTGCCAAGCTCGCGAAGGGCCGCCTGTTCGACACCGACGCGATCCGCAACATCGAGCGGCAGGCCGTCATCGACGACAATACCCGCAAGACGTTCTTCGCCGACGACCAGACCTCCGGGATCGGGCGCGTGATCTGGCTCGGCAAGGTGCCGTGCCGCATCGTCGGCGTGATCGCCCAGCAGCAGGGCGGCTTCGGCTCGAACCAGAACCTGTCGGTCTACCTGCCTTACACCACCGTGCAGGCCCAGTTCACGGGCGATCGTTCGCTGCGCAGTATCCTGCTGCGGATCAGCGACGATGTCTCGACCAATCTGGCGCAGGACGCGGTGACGACGTTGCTGACGCAGCGGCATAACACCAGGGATTTCGTCATCCTCAACACCGACGACATCCGCCGCACCATCACCAGCACGACGCAGACGCTGGCATTCCTGGTGGCGGCGATCGCGGTGATCTCGCTGGTCGTCGGCGGTATTGGCGTCATGAACATCATGCTGGTCTCCGTGTCGGAACGGATCAGCGAGATCGGCGTGCGCATGGCGGTTGGCGCCAGACGCAGCGACATCCTCCAGCAGTTCCTGGTGGAGGCGACCCTGATTTCGTCCATCGGCGGCATCGCCGGCATTCTTGTCGCGGTGCTGCTCGGCTTCGCCATCAACCTGGCCGTGCCGGGGTTCGAGGTCAGCTATTCGACGTTCTCGATCGGGGCTGCGTTCCTGACCTCGACCGGGATCGGGGTCGCCTTCGGCTTCTTCCCCGCCCGCCGCGCCGCGTTCCTCGACCCCGTGGTGGCGCTGAGCCGCGACTGACCCTAGGATTGCCATGACCATCGTGCTTCGTACGGGAAATTCGTCCGCAAATCGACCAACGATCGGCGCCCCCGATGCGATTTCAATCATGACCAACGGCAGCCCGAACGTCCTGATCGTCGAGGACGACAAGCCGACCCGCGAACTCATCTCGCGTTATCTGCACGATCACAACTTCTCGGTCGACGCGGTCGCGAACGGCAAAGAGATGGACCGCCATCTCTCCCACGAACGGGTCGACCTGATCGTCCTCGACCTGATGCTGCCGGGGGAGGACGGCCTCAGCCTCTGCCGCCGCCTGCGGATGGACGCCACGACACCAGTCATCATCCTCACCGCGAAGGGCGAGGATCTCGACCGGATCCTCGGTCTCGAGATGGGCGCCGACGACTATCTGGCAAAGCCGTTCAACCCGCGCGAGCTTCTCGCCAGGATCAATGCGGTGCTGCGCCGGCGATCGAGCGGCCTCGCCGCCGGCTCCGCCCCTGCGCGTCTCAAATTCCAGGGCTGGACCATCGATCTCCGCCTGCGCGAGTTGCGCGACCCGCAGGGCGCGCAGGTGCCGCTGACCAGTGCCGAGTTCGATCTGCTGCAGGCCTTCTGCGAGCGGGCAGGACGCGTTCTCACCCGCGACAACCTGCTGAGCATGACGCGCGGTCGTCCCGGCGGAGGCTTTGGCCGCAGCATCGACGTGCTGGTCAGCCGGCTGCGCCGCAAGCTCGACCGGACGGAAGGCACTTCCGTGATCAAGACCGTCCGCATCGGCGGTTACGTCTTCACGCCGGTGGTGGAGGAAGCATGAGCCGCGCCGCCGATATCGTCGCGCTGTTCAGCTTCAGGCGGATCAGCGGCCAGATCGCCGCCTTGATCCTGGGATCGCTGATTCTGATCCATGTCCTGATTGCCGGGTATTTTCTCCTCAACCAGCCAAAGCTGCTGGCGGACACGCCGCTGGAGCAGATCGAACTGATCGTGCGGATCGTCGCCAACACGCCGAAAGCCGAGCGCGCGCTCGTCCTCGACAGCGTCAGCCGAACCTTTCCAGCGCTCAAGCTCCAATTGCGAGGAGGCGGCTCGGCCTCCCCCACGCCGCAGTCGATGCGAACATCCCTGACCATCCCTTCCGCGCTCGGGGTCAGGGCCGAGCTCGTTCGCGGCAGCGGCGCGGGCGACGAGCGCGTCTGGTTCTACCTTCCGGGCGACGAGGTGCTCGAAGCCACGATCGGATCGCCCAAGATGCCGGCCTTCGTCAGCGGCCTCTGGACCTCGACGCTGCTGTTCCTCGTGGCGAGCCTGACGCTGCTCGGCGTCTGGGCCGGCCGCGCGCTCTCCTCGCCCTTGTCGGCCTTCGCGCGCGCGGCGGAGGACTTCAGCCTGAGCCGGTCCTCCGCGCCGCTGCCCGAGACCGGACCGGAGGAGATCAGGTCCGCGGCGAGAGCGCTCAACCGGATGCGCGATCGCATCACCACGCTGATGAACGACAGAACCCGCATGCTGGCGGCCATCAGCCATGATCTGCGCACGCCGATCACGCGTCTGCGGCTGCGTTCGGAATATATCGAGGATCCGGCACAACGCACGCAGACCGTGCGCGACCTCGACCAGATGCAGTCGATGCTGGAATCGGTGCTGT
This sequence comes from Bradyrhizobium sp. UNPA324, assembly GCF_006658635.1. NCBI lineage: Bacteria > Pseudomonadati > Pseudomonadota > Alphaproteobacteria > Hyphomicrobiales > Nitrobacteraceae > Bradyrhizobium > Bradyrhizobium sp. UNPA324. Next base: position 6,138,808 of record NZ_LFJD01000004.1, on the reverse strand, counting down.
CGCTCCTGCGCAGCGAAAGCCCGGTCAAGCCGACGCTGGTGGACGTCGCGGCGCTGCTGCAAATGGTTTGCGAGCAGTTTTCGGATTCAGGATTTGCCGTGACCTATTCCGGCCCCGACAAGGCCGCCTTCATCCTGCGGCCCGACGAAATCACCCGCGCGGTCACCAACCTCGTCGAGAACGCAACGCGCTTCGGAACCCAAATCGACGTCGCGCTGCTGACGGTCGAGGACCGGCTCGTCATCGACGTCTCCGACGACGGGCCCGGCATTCCCGACGAAAGCAAGGCGGCGATGCTGGAGCCCTTTGTGCGTGGCGAGGAAGCCCGCACCATGGACGAGACGGCCGGATTTGGTCTCGGCCTCTCGATCGCGCAGGCGATCGTGACCGCGCATGACGGAACGCTCGAGCTGCTCGACAATGCGCCAAAGGGCCTGCGCGTCCGCTTGCGGCTTGCGCGGGCTGCCCGCGACAATGCAGAATCGCCTCGGACATAAAGCTGCGGCATTTGTCGGGCTTGTCGGCCGTCCTGCCCTGCTTCCCCCGGAGATTCCATGTCTTCTGCCGACCGGCCCTCGACCCGCCTTGCGACCCGGCTTGCCTTCCTCGTCGCGGGCTTCGGCATCGCGTGCTGGGCGCCGCTGGTGCCGTTCGCGAAGGCGCGGCTCGGCGTCGATGACGGCGTGCTCGGACTGCTCCTGCTCAGCCTCGGTATCGGCTCCGTCGTCGCGATGCTGCTGACGGGAATCGTGAGCGCGCGCTACGGCAGCAGGCCGATCATCCTAGCGGGCGGGTTCGGTCTGGCGCTGGTCCTGCCCCTGCTCGCGATCGCAAGCTCGCCCGCAACGCTGGCGCTGGCACTGTTCGCATTCGGCGCGGCGCTCGGCTCGATCGACGTCGCCATGAACATCCATGCCGTGGAGGTGGAGCGCGCCGCGAGACGCCCGCTGATGTCCGGCTTCCACGCGCTGTTCAGCATCGGGGGCTTTGCCGGATCCGCGCTGATGACGGCGCTGCTCTCGCTGCAATTCGGCACGCTCGCCTGCACGCTGATCTGCTCCGCCCTGATGCTGATCGCGATGCTCGTGACTTGGCCGCTCCTGCTCCGCAACGTGCAGGCGCAGGACGGTCCGCTGTTCGTGCTGCCGCACGGATCGGTGCTGCTGCTCGCCCTGCTCGGCGCCATCACCTTCCTGGTCGAGGGCGCGATGCTCGATTGGGGCGCGCTGCTCGTGATCGGCGCGGGTCTCGTCACCGAGGCGCAGGGCGGAGCCGGCTACATCGTGTTCTCGATCGCGATGACCGCGGGCCGGCTCGGCGGCGACGCCGTCGTTGCGCGCATCGGGGACCGCGCGACATTGCTGTGGGGCAGCCTAATTGCGATCGCGGGTTTTGCGGTCCTGCTCACGGCGCCGGTTGCGGCAGTCGCCATCGCCGGATTCCTGCTGATCGGGCTCGGCGCGTCCAACCTCGTGCCGGTGCTTTTCCGCCGGGCGGCCCGGCAAACAATGATGCCGACGGGCCTCGCGGTCGCGGCGATCACGACCGCAGGCTATGCAGGAATCCTGATTGGCCCTGCCGGCGTCGGCTTTGTCGCACGTCTTGCCGGATTGCCAACGGCGTTCTGGCTGCTCGCTGCGCTGATGGGCCTCGTCACGCTGTCGGCGCGCATCGTCACAAGGAAGGCGCCTCAGACCATGGCGACCTAACCCTTTCCGTCTCAAGGGGTATTTCTCTGGCCGCAGCCGGCCCAAGCCATCCACGCAGGTCTGTCAGCCATGCGGCTTTCGGCCAGTTTACCGGACGCCTCGTTCTGCTAGACCAGAATAAAATACCTTTTGACTCCCGTCGCGGGGGCAATGGCACGTGCCAGCTCACAACACTCAAGACTCGGTCATTTCATTCGGGCCATTTCGGCTGTTTCCAAAGTCCCGGCTCCTGGAGAAGGAGGGGGAGCCGCTTCATGTCGGCGGCCGCGCGCTCGATATTCTCATCCTGCTTGCCGGGCGCGCCGGGGAAGTCGTCGACAAGCGAGAGCTGGTCAAGCGCATCTGGGCCGACGTGAATGTCGACGAGGGCAGCCTGCGCTTTCATGTCGCAGCGTTGCGCAAGGTGCTCGGCGATACCGGCAAGTCGGCCCGCTATGTCCTCAACGTGCCGGGCCGTGGCTATTGCTTCGTCGCCCCGTTCGCTCAAGCGGCGCCGCAGGTCGCGCCAGCCTCCGTCGAAATCGCCCCTCCCCGCTCCCTGCCCGCTCCACTCGCGAAGATGATCGGCCGCGAGGAGATCGTCGAGAAGATCTCGCACGACCTGACGCTCCATCGCTTCATGACCGTGGTCGGTCCAGGCGGCATCGGCAAGACCGCCGTCGCCGTCACGGTCGGGCATCGCCGCTCGGCGGATTTCGGCGGCCGCGTCTTCTTCGTCGATTTCGGTCCGCTACGCGACGCCAGCCATGTCACGACCACCATCGCCTCCGTCCTCGGACTGACCGTCAGCTCGGAGGATCCGACCCCGGCGTTCCTGACATTTCTGAAGACCGGACCGGCCCTGCTGATCTTCGACAGTTGCGAGCATGTGCTGGACACGCTGGCTCCGATCGTGGAGCGCCTCGTTCGCGAGGCACCGCAGCTTCGTGTTCTCGCAACCAGCCGCGAGTCGTTCCGCAGCGAAGGCGAACGGATTTTCCGGCTGTTTCCGCTGGATTGTCCGCCCGAGCGCGAGGACCTCGACGTCGCCGAGGTCCTCGCCTATCCCGCCGCCCAGCTCTTCGTCGAGCGCATCGCGCAGAGCTCCGGACCGTTCCAGCTCAGCGCCGAAGAGGCACCACTCGTCGCCAACATCTGCCGGCGCCTCGACGGCATTGCGCTGGCGATCGAGCTCGCGGCGGGCCGTGTCAATGCCTATGGCATCGCCGGCACGGCCTCCCTGCTCGACAGCCGCTTTTCGCTGCAATGGCGCGGGCGGCGCACGGCCGTTCCGCGGCACCAGACGCTCGCCGCCGCCCTCGACTGGAGCTACGACCTGCTGCCTCCGGCGGAAAGCGCCACCTTGCGACGATTGTCGGTGTTCGCCGGGCCGTTCGCGCCCGAGGCCGCCGCCGCGGTCGCGTCCGGCGACGGTCTTGGCACCTCGGAGACGCTGGCGGCGATCGACAGCCTGGTCGCCAAATCGCTGATCTCGCCATCCGGTTCGCGGACGCTGCGCTATCGCCTGCTCGACACCACGCGCACCTACGCACTCGGCAAGCTGCGTGAGCTCGGTGAAGTCGGGCAGTTCGCGCGGCGCCATGCCGAGCATTTTTGCGACTTCTTCGAGCGCGCGGGGGCCGACAATTCGACGCCGCTTCCCGAATGGCTGAGCACCTATGGTGGCGAGCTGGACAATGTGCGCGCAGCGCTGGACTGGGCCTTCACGCCCGACGGCGATGCGAGGCTCGGCATCGCGCTGACGGCGACTGCGGTGACGCTGTGGGTGCGTCTTTCGCTGTTCGCCGAATGCCGCGAGCGCTGTAAAGCGGCGCTGGCGGCACTCGGAGACGACCGCGACGACGACCGCATCCGCATGCAGTTGCTCTCGGCACTCGGCTGGTCGCTGATGTATGGCGAGGGCCGCGCGCGCGAGGCGCGCCCGATCCTCGAGACGACGCTCGAGCTCGCCGAGAGCCTCGACGACAAGGATTTCCGGCTGCGCGCGCTCTGGGGCTTGTGCATCGACCAGTTCAACAACGGGCAATTCGGCAAGGCCCGCGCGCTCGCCGACCGTTTTGCCAACGCCGCGGCGAATTCATCGGATCAGACCGATCTCATGCTGGGCGACCGGTTGATGGCCGTCGCGCTGCATTATCTGGGGGACCAGAACGAGGCGCGCCAGCGGATCGACCGGGTGAACGCCTCGCTGCATGTGTTGGTCGAGAAGCCCAAAATCTTCCCGCTCGATCTCAGGATATCGACGCAATATTTCCGGGCCCGGATCCTGTGGCTGCAGGGCTTCGCCGATCAGGCCCAGGCGCTCGCCGCCAACAACATCGAGGAAGGCCGTGCCAACGGCCATGCGCTGACATTCTGCAGCGTGCTGGGACAGGCCGCCTGCCCGATCGCATTCTGGTCCGGCGATTTCGATGCCGCCGAGCGCCACGGCACCGAGCTGCTCGAGCACACCGAACGCCATGCGATCCGGCTGTGGGGCCTCTGGGCACGGACATTCAACGCCGCAGTCATGGCCAGGCGCGGCGACGTCGCGACGGGCCTGCCGTTGCTGCGCGAAGAGCTCAATCGCGCCGGCGACGCGCGCTTCCTGCCGCGCTTTCTCCCGCTGCTCGGCGAGCTCGCCGCGTGCTTCCTGGAGGCCGGCCAGGTGGACCGTGGCCTCGACGTGATCGAGGACGCCCTCGCCCGCTGCAACGACCGGCAGGAACTCTGGTATCTGCCGGAGCTGATCCGCATCAAGGGAGAATTGATGCTCAGAAGCGCGCGGCATTCGGGGGACGCCGAGGCGCGCTTTCGCGAGGCGATCGACATTGCCGTCCGGCAGGGCGCCCGCTTCTGGCAGCTGCGCTGTGCAACTAGTCTCTCGCGGCTCTTGATCGGCGCAGGCCAGCGCGCGGACGCCCTGGCGGTTCTGAAGGATGCCACCGGATCCTTCGCCGAAGGATCCGATATCTCCGATATGCGCATGGCCCGCGAGCTGATAGCGCAATTGCGCGGCTGACAGGCCGCGACCCGATCTACCCTCCCACCGCGGCCGCGCGGCGCGGCAGCTTCCAGCCGGGCCGGATGAAGTGGCAGGTGTAGCCGTCCGGATAGCGTTCGAGATAGTCCTGATGCTCAGGCTCGGCCTCCCAGAATTCGCGAGCGGGGGCGAGCTCCGTCACCACCTTGCCCGGCCAAAGGCCCGACGCCTCGACGTCGGCGATGGTGTCTTCGGCGATCCGCTTCTGCTCTTCGCTGGTATAGAAGATCGCGGAGCGATAGCTCGTGCCGAGATCATTGCCCTGGCGATTGAGCGTGGTGGGATCGTGGATCTGGAAGAAGAACTCCAGCATGGTCCGGAAGCTGGTCCTTGCGGGATCGAACATGATCTCGATCGCCTCGGCGTGTCCTTCGTGATTGCGATAGGTCGCGTTCTTGACGTGCCCTCCGGTGTAGCCGACGCGGGTGGAGATCACGCCCGGCTGCTTGCGGATCAGATCCTGCATGCCCCAGAAGCAGCCCCCGGCCAAAACTGCGCGCTCTGTCGTCATCTGATGTGCTCCCAGTTCATTAAGCGGCCCGCCCTCAACCTGCCGCTCGCGATCACAGGGCGGGAGCTCGGTATTGTCATTGATGTCCGCTCGCTACCAAAGCCCGGACGGCCTCAGTGTTCCCGATCTCGACCGGATCGGCAACGCGCGAGGCCGGCAGCCGGATCAATTCTGCGTCGGCTGTGCCAGTTTCGCAAATCGTCCTGGCTTCGCCCGGAATTGAGAGCATCCTCAATGAGGTAACGTCACGGGCCCGCTCGCAAGTCCTAACAACTTCTAACACGCCAAGCCCCGTACGCCCCGCCATGGTGAAGGCACTGGACGGTGGATATGGCGGGACATGGCGCTTCTTGATGATGTGATCGATGCCAGCGGCGGAATGGCCCGCTGGAATAGCTTGAACCGGTTCACGCTTCACCTTTCCGTTGGCGGGTCGCTGTTATCCACTGCCGGACATGCCAGCGAGTTCAAGGACGTGACCGCGGAGGGCACGATCCGGACGCAGTCGGTCCGCTTCACCGGCATTACCGGCGGCGCGTACTCCGGCTCCTTTCAGCCGGACGCGGTCACCATCGAGAGCCTCGATGGTGAAGTCCTGCGAACCTGGCGGAGCCCGAGCCTCACATTCCGCGAACTCAGCTCGCCTGCCCTTGCGGACGAACTGCAGCTCGTTTTCTTCTGCGGCGCGGCGATCTGGAACTACCTGACAAACCCGTTCCTGCTCGCCCATCAGGACGTCATGGTGGAAGAGCTGCCGCCTTGGCGAGAGGGTACCGAAACGTGGCGGCGCCTGCGGGCGCGATTCCCCTCGCACATCGTCACGCTCGCGCCCGAACAGATCTTCTATTTCGACGAGAGCGCCCTGCAGCGGCGCACGGATCACGAGTTGTTCGGGATGAAGATCGCGCACTCCTCCTGGGCCCATGACAGTTTTGGCGGCATCGTCGTGCCAACGCTTCGACGCATCCAGACCTTGCGGCCAGATGGAACCGTGATCGCCAAACCCGTGCTCATGGATGTCGAGATTTTCGATGCCGTCTTCGAATAGCGCGATGACTTCGAGGGTGGATCGGTGTTGCGAGCAGCCACCGCGCGCTGCTGCGGCGAGCTGCCGCATCCGACGCAGTCGCACAAAATCTAACAGAACCTCATCACCCCTAACGGGCGTCCTGGCCGGCTCACGCCTATCGTCCGACCATGGAAAGCATTGGTTTGCGCGTTTGCCGGGCGTCGCAAACCGCGGCAAAGCCAGGAGAGGATGAGCGATGTCGAACAATTTGCAGACGGCGCATACCGACGGTCCGGCCGGCGCGCGGGATCACGAGGTGCTTCGCCCAACACCGGTCATCGCCCGTGAAAGCCAACGTGCGGGAATGGCGTTGTCGCGCGTCAGGGTCAATGCCTTGCCGAAATGGCGGCTGCGGCGCGTCGAGCAATATATCGCGGATCATTTCGGCCGTTGCATCAGCCTGGCGGAGCTCGCCAATGTCGCCGGCCTGTCCAGGATGCATTTTGCGGCACAGTTCCGCGCCGCGACCGGCTACCGTCCTCGCGAATATCTGCTCCGTCGCCGGACCGAGCATGCGAAGACGCTGCTCGCGACCACAGAGCGTCCATTGGCGGAGATCGCGCTGGCCGTCGGCTTCAGCACACAGGCGCATTTTTCGACCGTCTTCAAGCGCATCAGCGGCGAGTCCCCGGCGCGCTGGCGCCTCGCCAGCAAGGGCGAACGGCGCGCGGTCGGGGCGCCTCCACCGCACCGTCCTTCTCCGGAGAGAAACTGGATCGCCAGCGCTGCCGCATGATCGATCTGCCCGGCTCGCGCCCTCCTCCTCCCGGCCCTGCGAGCCTCTCGGGGCCGTCCTGCGCCCACACAGGACGGCCCCTTCTTCCTAGCGCGCGATGCGCGTTGTCGCGTCAGATCCAGCCCTACATGTCCCCGGTCAAGCCGCAGCGCGCGAGCGTTGCGGCGCAGAGCCGGGACCCAGAAGGCGACTGCATCCAGTGCGGAGAGATGGACCCCGGCTCTGCAGCGCAGCGCTGCGCTGCGTCCGGGGCAAGGCGCAATACTGCCGCTCCCTACGCCGGATCGAACGTGCGGATCGGCGGCAGATTGCCGGTGAACTTCTCCACCTCGATCGTCGTCAGCTGACCGGTGCAGCCCTGCGCCAGGGACGAGGTGCCGACGTCGCGGGTGAGCACGTTGGGATTGCCGTGAACGCAGAGCGGCGCCTCGTCTTCGGGATCCATCGGATCGTACCAGGCGCCGGTCGGAAGCTGCACGACGCCAGGCGCGATGCCGTCGGTGACGTGGACCGCGGCAAGGCAGGCGCCGCGCGCGTTGAACAGGCGGATGATGTCGCCATCCCTGATGCCGCGCGCGTCCGCATCAACCGGGTTCATTCGCGCGACCTCGCGGCCGCGATGCTTGGCGGCAAGCGAATGGCCGCCGAAATCGAGCTGGCTGTGCAGGCGCGTCACCGGCTGGTTGGCGACGAGGAAGCAGGGCGAGCCCGGCTTCGGCATGTCGGTCTTCTCCAGCCAGACCGGATGTCCCGGACAATCCGCATCGCCATGGGCCGCGATCTTGGCCGAGAAAATCTCGATGCGCCCGCTCGGCGTCGGCAGGGCGTGGTTGACGGGATCCTCACGGAAGCGACGCAGCCGGCCGCCGTCATCGGGCTGCTGCGGCACAACCAGGCTGCCGCGCGCCCAGAATTCGTCGAAACTCGGGGCCTCCAGACCACGCTTCGCGAGCGAGGCGCGGGTCGGCTCGTAGAGATGCTCCAGCCATTGCCGCGACGTGCGTCCCTCGGTGAAGGGCTCGCGAGCCCCTAAGCGCTCGGCGAGATCGGCGAAGATATCGTAATCGTCGCGTGCAAGCCCGAACGGTTCGGCGATCTGGTGCATGGCGACCATGAGGGGATCGTTGGTGGAATAGCCGATGTCCTCACGCTCGAGCGTCATTGTCGCGGGCAGTACGATGTCGGCATGCCGCGCCGTGGCGGTCCAGGCCAGCTCGTGCACGACGAACGTGTCGAGTTGCGCAAAGGCCTTGCGCAGGCGGTTGATGTCCTGGTGATGATGGAAGGGATTGCCGCCGGCCCAATAGACCAGGCGGATGTCCGGATAGGTGCGCGTCTCGCCATTGTAGCGATAGGTCGTGCCGGGACCCAGCAGCATGTCGGCGATGCGCGCCACCGGAATGAAATCGGCGACGCCGTTGCGGCCCTGCCCGAGCGTCGGCCCCGGCACGTCGTTGACGCGGCGGCCGTAATAGCCGATCGCACCTAACGAATAGGCGTAGCCGCCGCCGGGAAGGCCGATCTGGCCGAGGGCTGCCGCCAGCACCATGCCCATCCACACCGGTTGCTCGCCATGCTCGGCGCGCTGCAGCGAATGCGAGACGGTGATCAGCGCGCGCTTTCCGGCGAGCCGTCGCGCCAGCTTTCGAATGGTCCCGGCATCAACGCCTGAGATCGCGGCGGCCCAGTCGGCGTGCTTGGGCTGGCCATCGCTTTCGCCCATGAGATAGCGCAGGAAGACCGGCCAGCCCTCGGTGTAGCGATCGAGGAAGGCCTGGTCGTGCAGACCTTCGCTGACCAGCGTGTGGACGATGCCGAGCATCAGCGCGGTGTCGGTGCCGGGCACGCAGCTCATCCATTCCGCGCCGGCTTCCACCGGCAGGTCGTCACGCAGCGGGCTGACCAGGACGAATTCGCAGCCTCGCCGGCGCGCCGTCGCCATGGCGCAGCGCTCGACGTGCTTGCTGATCGAGCCGCCGGCCACCATGGAGTTCTTCAGCGCCATGCCGCCGAAGGCCAGCACGATCTCGGTCTCGGCCGCGATCTGCTCCCAGGTGACGTTGCGCTTGGTGATGTCCTCGTAGCCCGCCAGAATCTGCGGCAGCAGCACCGAGGACGCCCCCGAAGAGTAGGTATTCACCGAGCGCACGTAGCCGCCCATCGCGATGTTGAGGAAGCGATGCACCTGGCTCTGGGCGTGATGAAAACGCCCCGCGCTCGACCAGCCATAGGACCCACCGAACACGGCGCCCGGCCCGCGCGTATCGCGGATGCGGCCGAGCTCGTCGCCGAGCAAGTCGAGCGCCTTCTCCCAGCTGACCGGGACGAACTCGTCGCGGCCGCGGCGATTGTCGGGGCCCGGCCCGCGCTCGAGCCAGCCGCGGCGGATCGCCGGCTGAGCGATGCGGGCCTGGTGGCGCAGCGCGCCGGGGAAATTGTCGATGATGCCGTTCGGATCGGGATCGCCCGCATAGGCCCTGACCTCGAGGCCAGCCGCGCCCTGACGCGCCGAAAACACGCCCCAATGCGAGGTGTGCGGCCTGAAGCCGTCGGACAGGTCAAGACCGGGGTCCGGGAAGCCAATCGTATCGTCCATCGTGTGTTCCTTGTTCCGGCACGTGGCGGCAGTATACCGATCTGCGCCGGGATGTCGCCGAGATCAGCGCCGACAGAAACGCCGGGCTGTCGTGCGCACGCAAGGGATGGCAACCATCGCCGGATCAGGCGGCGATTCGCAGACAAAGCGCTAGAAATGTGCGATATGCCGCTCTCTCATAGCGACAACGGACCCCTCATGATCAAACGCGATTTGCCGTACGAAGGTCTGCTTCACGAAGTGGTCGAGCACAATGGCGTGCTTTACATCGGAGGCATCGTCCCGGAGGACACCAGCCTCGATATGTCGGGCCAGGCCAAGGACGTGCTCACCCAATTGACGCAGCTGTTGAAGACCCTCGGATCCGATCCAGCCAACGTCTTGCAGGTGACGATCTACATGATAGATCTGAAGGAGAAGGCAGAGTTCAACGCGGTCTGGAAAGCGCACTTCGCAGAAGTTGATCTGCCGGCTCGCGCCGCAATCGGCGTGGCCGATCTCGGTCCGGGCGTCAAGCTCGAGATGACCGCCATTGCTGCCATGCAATAGTGCGACCAAAGGATTCGCTGCTTGCTGCGTCGACGACGCGAGAGGGTCTCATCATCTCCAATCGCCGTTGCCTTCGCAGTCAGTCATCGCGCGATGACACAATGCATGGTCACGGGGCGCGCCCGACTTTGGAACGGCATCATCCACGCGCGCAGCAATCGACCAGCAGCTGCCAGATCCGCTGCACCTCGCCCTTCTGGCGCCCCTCCGGCACCTTCTCGCCGCCGGACTGACCATATCCGGCGATGGTGTGCGCTTGGCGCGGCACGATCCATCGTTCCGAGATCGGGTCGTACCATTTTCCGATGTTCACCTCAGTCACGATCAACTCACAGATTCGACAACGGTTGGCGATGCGCCTGCCGCGGCTTCATTCGAGCCATTCGGCGACGCACCAGTCAGTTTACCAATCATGAGCTCGCGCGATCGTTCCGCTTCCCTGCATCATCCCGGTCGGGCCGGATGAAGCGTGCGCGGATGCCGCTCGTGCAGCAGCCGAGCGAGCTCCTCGCGCTCGGTCTCGCGTCCCTTCATGGCAGTCTCGAACAGCGCTTCCTGGATGTCGCGAGGCATGTCGCCCCACACGTCCATCGCGGCCCGTCCGAGCAGGCCCGCAAGATGATCGATTCCATCGTTCATTCGGCTCTCCTGGTCTGCACACGGGAATGGAACAGCTGCGGCCGCGCAGCGTTCCACTGCCATCATTGTGAAAAGGAGGCGTCGTTTATGGGATTCTTCACCAAGGATATCAAATCGATGGAAGACCTGCTGCTGCACGGCCTGCAGGACATCTATTACGCGGAGCAGCAGATCCTGAAAGCGCTGCCCAAGATGATCGACAAGGCGACCAACCGGGATCTCGCCGCCGGCCTGAAAGCGCATCTGGACGAGACCAATAAGCAGGTCGAACGGCTCAACAAGGTGTTCGCCAAGCTCGGCAAGGAGCCCAGCGGCACGCAATGTCCTGCCATCGACGGCCTCATCGAGGAAACCGACGCGACCGCCGGCGAGATCGAGGACAAGGCCGTGCTCGATGCCGCGATCGTGGCCAACGCGCAGGCTGTGGAGCACTATGAAATGTGCCGCTACGGCACGCTGATCGCCTGGGCCGAAGAGCTCGGCCACGACGACATCGTGCGCTTCCTCACCACCAATTTGAACGAAGAGAAGGCCGCCAACACCAAGCTGAACACCGTGGCGCTTCGCAAGGGCGTCAACGCCAAGGCCTCCAACGCCGCCTGATCGATCTGCCGACCAAGACTGGCGGCCCGGCCTCCGGCGCTGCCACGATCCTCGTGCTAGTGCAGAATGCGAAGCATCGTCCCTGCGCGCCGCAGGGCTGTCGCGTATGGAGCGATCACGCCTGTGGCCATCCTTCGAGACGCCCGCCGTTGGCGGGCCCTCAGGATGAGGACTGAGTGGCGTGGCGCTCGTTTCGACAAGTCACGAATGCTGCTTAGCCTCATCCTGAGGAGGCCGCAAAGCGGTCGTCTCGAAGGAGAGGCGCGCGCTCGGATCTCACCACGCTCTAGGCACGTTCGATCAGATGAACGGCTTGCCGCCGGTGACGGCGAGCGTAGCCCCCGAGGTGTAGCTCGAGCGCGGATCGGCCAGCATGACATAGGCGGTTGCAAGTTCGGCCGGCTGGCCGGCGCGCTGCATCGGGACCTGCTTGCCGAAGTTCTTGACCCTTTCCTCCGACATGGTCGAGGGTATGAGCGGCGTCCAGATCGGACCGGGGGCAACGGCGTTGACCCGAATGCCCTTCTCGGCCAGCATCTGCGCAAGCCCGCCGGTAAAATTCTGGATGGCCCCTTTGGTCGTGGCGTAAGCCAGCAGGCTCGGGTTTGGCATGTCCGAGTTCACCGACGCCGTGTTGATGATCGCAGCGCCCGGCCGCATATGAGGGACCGCGGCCTTGGTCAGATAGAACATGGCGTGGATGTTGGTCTCGAACGTGCGCTGCCATTCCTCGTCGCTGATGTCCCCGATGTCCTTGAACGTGGCCTGATGCGCCGCATTGTTGACGAGGATATCGATGCCGCCGAACTCTTCGACGGTGCGACGCACGATGGACCGGCAGTGATCGGGATTACTGATGTCGCCGGGAATGAGGACGACCTTGCGTCCCTCCCGCTCCACCAGCGCCTTGACCTCGGCTGCATCCTCGTCCTCGTTCAAATAAGAGACGACGATGTCGGCACCTTCACGCGCATAGGCGATCGCGACCGCACGGCCGATGCCGCTGTCGCCTCCGGTGATCAGCGCCCTTTTTCCGGCCAGGCGCCCGGCGCCCTTGTAACTCTCCTCGCCGTGATCCGGCCGAGGCTGCATCGCCCGCGTCGAACCGGGCATCGGTTGCTGCTGCGGCGGAAAGGGAGGCTTTGGATAATCGGTCATGGACAACTCCCGGGAAGCTCGCTGCGCTAACGGAGCGCCGCCGAAACTGTTCCTGGGATTGTCCGGACACTGCCGTAACTCTATCCGGGTTAGACGGCCCCGATCTGCGACACCGAGCCTTGCGCATCGCCTGATCGGGCCTGGCGATAGAGGTGACCTGGCTCGGCCCACAGGAACCCATTCGAGAACGGCACACCAGGATAGGCCGCCGCAAGTCGGTGATTGCCGCTATCGACATCGTCACGACCGTCGAGCACGTCGCGAAAGGTCCTGACGATGGCGACCATGTCGCAATCCTGTGGCGACAGGCGCAGCGAGCCGACATTGCTCTCGCGCAATAGGCCGATCTCGCCCAGCAGATTGGCGCAGGTGTGAGACAGGGTCTGCACGCCGTTGACGGTGAGGAAATCCTGCTGCTCCAGCGTGTTCAGCAGCAGACCATCCGGATCCTTCTCACAGACGAAGCGGCAATTGTCTTTGGCCAGCTTGTGAAGGCGCGCATGATAACAACGGGCCGAGATGGCGAGCGGCACTCTGCCGAACGCGAACACCTCGGTCGTGACGATGGGAACAGCCTTCGCGATCGCCGCCACCGAGGTCAGCGGCAGCTCCGGAGGTAGACAGATTCGCCGCGCCCCCTGTGCGACGTGAAAGGCCGCGCTCGCCTCGTTGTAGATGTTGACGAAGGGCCCGATGGCGTGCGGCCGGCCTGCGAGCGCCCTGAGACAGGTCAGATCATTCACCTCGACCAGCACGCCTTCGGCTGCTGCGAGCTCTTCGGTCTGGCGGCGTTCGCGCCGCAGCGAGACCAGGATCAGCGAGCCCAGCAGCACCTGCTTGCCCGCCCTCTGCAGTCGTTCGACGACGGCCGGGATGTGGTCTGCGAAGAACGGCGATCGTTTCGAGCAGACGATCTCGCCGACGGATACGACGTCGACCGGCGCTTCGTCGGCGATACGGAAATAGAAGTCGCGCCAGCGTTCCGGCGCCCAATTGTACAGAACTGGACCGAGGCTGAGTTGCATCTTCCGGACCTCACACATTCGAAACGATTAACGCCAGGTCTTGCGATAGGCGCCGAGCGTGGAGGCCTGCCCTTCGGTGAACGGCTTCAGGCTCGCAATGTCCGCCTCGCTCCCGCTCTCGAGCGCCGCGAGCGCATGACGGAAATGGCGCACGACGCTTTCGACATAGGCGCGGCCGCGCTGACGGCCCTCGATCTTGAGCGCGGTGACTCCGGCATCGCGCAAACCCCTAAGCAGCGTCGTGGCGTCCAGGCTGACGGGGTCCTCGAAAATGTAGCCGGCGCCCTGCGCGGTCGAGAAGCGGCCCTTGCACAGCGTCGGATAGCCGGCGGGCTCGCTCACCCCGAACCGGTTGATAGTGAAGCCGCCCAGACTGGACTTCGTCCCCTCCGCCGTCTGTTCGTAGGTCACATGGCTCGGAGGGGAGCAGACGCCTTGCATGTTCGGCGATTTGCCGGTCGCATAGGACGACAGCGAACAGCGCCCCTCGGCCATCACGCAGAGGCCGCCGAACACGAAGACCTCGGTCTCGCAGGCCGACTCCCGGGTGATCTCGGCGATTTCAGGCACGCTGAGGACGCGCGGCAGCACGACGCGCCGCGCCCCGAAATTTTCGGCATAGAAGGCGATGGCATCCGGATTCGCGGCCGCGGCCTGAACCGAGACGTGCAAACGCTGGCTCGGATGGCGCCGCGCCGTGTAATCCATCAATCCGATGTCGGCAAGGATCAGCGCATCGGCTCCGGCATTCACGGCATCGTCCACCGCACGATGCCAGATGTCGACGGCGGAGGCGCGCGGAAAGGTGTTGATGGCCACCAGGATCTTCGCGCCGCGGTCATGCGCCAGCGCGATCCCCTTGCGCAGTTCGTCGCGGCTGAAATTCAGCCCGGGAAAGTTGCGCGCGTTGGTCTCATCGTTGAAGCCGCAATAGATCGCGTCGGCGCCGGCATCAATGGCGCTCTTCAGCGCCGCCGGCGTCCCGGCGGGACAGATCAGTTCCATCATCTCGATTGCTCGCCTTGCCCCGATGAGCCGATCACGTGTCCACGCGCGGCCTCGAAGGCGCGCCTCGCCGGCGCGCCCAGCGGGCCGAACAGCGAGGACAGTTCAGTGGCAAGATCGAGCTGGGCGTCGTCGATCGTATTGCGCAGCGCCAGCACCGCCTCGACATCGCCCTCGATGACGAGCTCGCGCGAGAACATCAAGGCATCGCCATCGACCCTGCCTTCGAGCAGAGCCAGGAGATTGGCGAGCGAGGCCGAGATCCGCGCGTCCAGCCCTGGCGTCAGCTCGCGCACGACGGACACGCGCGGCGGCTTCGCCTCGACCACGAAGGCAAACGGTAGATCAATCGGCTTGATACCGAACCGCGCGCGCGCGTGCGCGCCCAGCCGGTCGAATATGGCAGGGTTGCGCCGGTGGATCCGCTGCAGGACACCGCCGAGAACGAGCTGCAACGGCAGCAGAGGCAGAGGACGCATGGCAAGTGCGACAAGCGGCGGAATCGTCGGCAATGGGCCGGGCGATACGGCGGACGGATCATTCATGGCGACACATCTGGACGGATTGCACACCGCTGTATTTGAGCCGGAACAATGAAGACCAAAAACAGGCCGGCTAGCTGTGATTTTTTGGGAGCCTATCCAGTTGCAACGTGATGTGCCGCGCTTTCGCGACTTGACCGACTTTCTGCGCTTCATCGAAAGCCGGGGGCAGTTGCGACGCATTCGCGAGAAGGTCTCCGTCGTCCACGAGATCACGGAAATCCATCGGCGTGTGCTTGAGGCACACGGACCGGCATTATTGTTCGAGCAGCCCGTCAGAGCCGATGGCCGTCCCTCGGAGATGCCGCTCCTCACCAATCTGTTCGGAACGATCGAGCGGATCGCATGGGGAATGGGGATCGCACCCGATCGCCTCGGAGAGCTTGGCGAGCTCATGGCCGAGCTCCGCGCGCCGCGACCGCCGAACAGCATCAGGGACGCCTTCGACAAGCTCCCGCTCGCCCGCGCCGCGCTGGCGACGCGCCCGCGCACGCGCGCGGCGGCACCGGTGCAGGATTGCGTCACGATGGGGCCGGACATCGATCTCGCGAGATTGCCGGTCCAGATCTGCTGGCCCGGCGAACCGGCGCCGCTGATCACCTGGCCACTCGTGATCACCGTGCCGCCGGACTCCGCGACGGCCGACCAGGAGGAAAACGTCGGCGTCTACCGCATGCAGGTGCTCGGTCGCGACCGCGCCATCATCCGCTGGCTCGCGCATCGTGGCGGCGCCAAGCATCATCAGCAATGGAAGGCGATCGGGCGCGAAATGCCGGTCGCGATCGTCATCGGAGCCGATCCAGCCACCACCCTGGCCGCGGTGCTGCCGCTGCCCGAGACAATGTCGGAGCTGCGCTTCGCCGGAATTCTGCGCGGCGAACGGCCCGACCTCGCGCCCTGCCTCACCGTCCCGCTCGCGATCCCGGCGGAGGCCGAAATCGTCATCGAGGGCTTCGTCTCCGCGACCGAAACCGCGCCCGAGGGTCCGTATGGCGATCACACCGGGTACTATAATTCCGTCGAGCAATTCCCCGTGATGCGCGTGACGGCGATCACCAACAGGCGGCAGCCCGTCTACCTCTCGACCTTCACAGGCCGGCCGCCGGACGAGCCGTCGCGGATCGGCGAGGCGCTCAACCGTCTGTTCGTGCCGCTGATCCGACAGCAATTCCCCGAGGTGACCGACTGCTGGCTGCCGCCGGAGGCCTGCTCCTACCGCATCGCGGTCGCGGCGATCAAGAAGCGCTATCCCGGACAGGCGCGGCGGCTGATGCTGGGCCTGTGGTCGATGCTGCCGCAGTTCAGCTACACCAAACTCCTGATCGTGGTCGACGACGACATCGACGTCCGCGATTGGCAGGCCGTGATGTGGGCCGTCTCGACGCGCAGCGACTCTTCGCGCGACCTCGTGACCCTCACCGACACGCCGATCGACTATCTCGACTTCGCCTCGCCGAAATCGGGACTCGGCGGCAAGCTCGGCATCGACGCCACCACAAAGATTCCGCCGGAGACGGATCGCGAATGGGGCGTTCCGCTGACGATGGATCCCGCCGTGGTCGCACGTGTCGATGCGATGTGGTCAAGCCTCGGCCTTTCCGGCATGCCCGCACGCGCACCGGTCCTCACATGAGCGGGCGGCAAGGCATCATCGTCGGCATCAGCGGCGCCTCGGGCGCCGCGATCGGCATGCGCATCGTCGAAGTGCTGGCCGACAATCCGCACTACGCGGTGCACCTCGTGGTCTCGCCTGCGGCTGAGCGTACACTGAGCGAAGAAGTGGGGAGCGACGCGCTCGCGCGGCTGCGCGCGCTCGCCTTCCGCCACCATCTTCATTCGGACATCGGCGCCGCGATCGCCAGCGGCTCGTATCCGGTCGCGGGCATGATCGTGGCGCCGTGCTCGATCCGTACGCTCTCGGCCATCGCCTGGGGGCAGCTCGACAACCTCCTGACGCGCGCGGCCGACGTACAGCTCAAGGAGCGACGCCGGCTGGTGTTGCTGGTCCGCGAGAGCCCGCTGCATCTCGGCCATTTGCGCAGCATGCTGCAGGCGACCGAGATCGGCGCCATCATTGCCCCGCCGATGCCGGCCTTCTATCTGAGGCCACAGTCGCTGGATGAGGTGATCGACCAGATCGCCGCCCGGGCGATCAACCTGCTCGACCTGACGAAGCTTCGCGCACCCGCAAAGGTCTGGTCCGGCCAGGGCTCTGAGGGCGGTTAAAGCAATGATGGATGAGACTTGATCGCCGCAACGACGGAGGTGCGCTCCCTCTCCCGCTTGCGGGAGAGGGCTAGGAGAGGGTGTATCCTCAGTGGGACAATCCCCAAGAGGAGAAAGCCCTCTCCCGGCGCGCGGGACGATGCTTCGCATCGCCCGGAGCGCGCCGACCTCTCCCGCAAGCGGGAGAGGTGAACACCCCGCGGCATCGATTCAACCTGAAGCCATGCTGCTTTAGCCGCCGAGGCGTCGGTCACCGCGCTCGCCCGGATCAATTCACCTCGGCAAAGCCGAGCGACGACCTGACGCCCGGCGAGATCATCGAGGGCTGCCAGGGCGGCTCGAACGTCATGGTGACGTCGACCGATTCCACGCCTGGAACGAGGCACGCGCTGTTGGCGACCCCCTCCTTCAGAAAGGACGCGGCGGGGCAACCGCGTGTCGTCGCCGTCATGGTGATGTGCGCGGCGCCGTCGTCGACCGACACATCATAGATGAAGCCGAGGTCGACGATGTTGTGCCCGAGTTCCGGGTCGATCACGACCTTCAGCGCCTGCCTTATCTGGTCCACGAGATCACCATCGTCGATCGTCATTCGCGCACCCTCACCGTCAGTTGATAGGCATCCTTCTGCGACGTGAAGCCGCCGCGCCAGTGATGGCCGCGTTTGGTCAACTCCGGAAACAGGAAGACCGGCTCACGACTGAGTAAGGCGCAGAGTGTCTGCCCAGGCGCGAGCCGCTCCAAGGCAGCCAGAATGCGAACCATCGGCTCGGGCGGATCGAGGTCGCGGTTGTCCAGATGCAGCACCGGCTCCGGCCAATCGCCGTCGCTCAAGGCAGCGGAGGTCGGCTCAGCGGCTTCGACCGAACCATCGTTCGGCATGAAGCGGATTTCCCATTCGCCGCCTTCGAGCTCGGCTTCCCGATGGGCAAAGCCCCTTCGCGCCATGACGTCGAACAGAGGGACCGGCTTGAAGGGGGCGTACAGCCGCAGCCCCTCCCCGGGCACGAGCCGCTCGAGCGCGGCCATGATGATCGAGAACGGCTCGCCGCCTGCACGCAGGATCGGCCGGACGTCGACGTCGATGAATTCGGTCATTGCAGTCTCCTTTCAGTTCCGCGAGATCAGGAGATGGGGCGCAGCTGCTCCCGTAGGCAGGCGTAGCGGCTCCGCCACATCCGCAAGCCGCCGGGCCCTGATGAACTCCTCGCTCAGACCGAGCGTCGCAACCATCACGACCGCGACAGCGACGCGGAAGCCGAGGGGCGCCTCGATCAGGAGCATCAACGTTGCCGCCCAGCTTCCGGCAAAGAACAGCACGAACCACTTCAACGCGCGGCGCTCGGCAACGAGATCCTGTACGCGGGGCGTCGGCACTCTGCCCATCACCGGACCGTAAGTCTCGAGCCAGGTCAGGAACGGGACGATCTTGTAGAGATTGGCGAGCACGAGGCCAGTGAGCCAACCGAACGCGACGAGAAAGACCAGCGCCCCGACATGGGACGGGAACGAGCCGGTCGCGACAAACGCGGCGCCAAGGATTGCGGCGGCGACGAGGCTCGCCAGCGCAACGAGGCTCATGCGCGTGTTCAGCTCGAGCGCGCGACGTTTGCGGGTTCTGTACAAGCCGAGCACGTCACGGCCGTAGGCAGCCAGCGACAGCAGCGCCGCGGCGGCTGCGAGCAGAAGCGCGAGATTGAGCCCCGTCATGCGCCAGAGTGCGAGCACGCCACCAACAAGTCCGATCGCCAGCGCGATGATGCCGGCAAGCCAGGCGAGCCGGCCGAGCCGCACATCGCCGTCGGGCGCGAGCATGAACATGGCGAGCAGGCGATAGCTGACGCCCATGGCCGTGAATGTCAGCCAGCCGCCAAGGCCCGCAATCGCGTGGATCGGAACGCCCGAGACCAGCAGGTCCGGCCATTGCGCACCGACACCGGTTCCGGACAGCACCAGCGAGAACATGCCGCCGAATGCCGCCGTGACACAGATGCAGGCAAGCCCGCCCGCGACGAACCGAGCAGGCCCCGGCAGTGGGCGGGCCGACCAGAGCGTCATGCCGAGATTGGCAACGACCAGGGCGAAACCGGCAATCAGCAGGCCAGCTCCGACGGGAAGCAGCCAGGGCGGCCCGCTGATGTGCCCGCCCAAACCCAGAAAGCCTGCGAGCAGGACAGTCAGCCCCAGCGTCAGCAGCGCAAGAGCCGGCAGCGTCCAGCGCTCCGCATAGAGCGACCTTGCGGCCAGCACCGGCACGAACTGGAACAGCGCGCCGCACAGCACCGTGCTCAACCAGCCGATGCTAATCAAGTGAACGATGACGAGCGTGTCCGGGCCGCCGATGTCGTGATTCGGAAAACCGAATCCTGCGACGATCAGCACTTCCGCGAGCAGCAGCCACGCGATTGCGACCGCGAAGTAACTCATGGCCCATCTACAGAGGCTGGTTCCGATCACGGCCTGCTTCCCATCGCCTGCGCACGACATCCCATGTCTGCACTCGAGAACGGTAAGCGGCTGCAGTCACAGCCACTTTGTCGAGGCGCAAACTCCGGCGCCATTCACGACAATGGGAAACGAACGATGCCGGGGAGCGCGGAAGGGCTATCATATGTGGCATTTGCGCGAGCTGAGCGCGAGCCTCGTCCTTCGAGACGACCGCTTTCAGCGGTCTCCTCAGGATGAGGCTCAGCGGCATCGGTGCTCGCCAGAACTAGTGCAGCGCACGCGGTCCTCATCCTGAGGGCCCGCCAACGGCGGGCGTCTCGAAGGATGGCCGCAAGGAAAACGCTCCATATGCAACACCTCGGGTAGCGTGGGAGGATTGATTCAGCGCAAGAGCACGGCCCGCGGCGCTGATATTCAAGACGTTCAATCAGCAGGGAATGGTCGGATGACGCTGAAGAATTGGTGCGTGGTTCTCGCGATTTCGGTGGGCGCGATCACATCCGCGATTGCTCAGTCCGACTTTCCGCCGTCCGCGAGCGCGAAACAGGAGGCGCCTCGCCTCGTCGAGGTCATGGGCATGGCGCAGCTTGAGCATCTCAAGCTATGGTATGCAGGCAAGGCGAAGAACTGGGACCTCGCCGCTTACGAGTTGCGGCAGTTGACCAACAGCCTGGCCGAAGCAGCCATTTTCTACCCGGCGGTTCCCGTCAGCAACGTGACCACGATGAAGGAGCCACTGCTGTCGATCGCCGACGCGATCGCGGCGGGCGACGATCGCAAGTTCGCCGCTTCCATGCGCGTCCTGACCGACGGCTGCAACGCCTGTCACAGCTCGATGGGCCGCGGCTTCATTGCCATCGGCGTTCCGACCGGCGGGCAGCCCCCCGCCAATCAGATATTTTCGCCGCCGGGAAACAGCCGGAAGCATTGATGCGGCCAGGCCGCTCGGGATGATCGTTGCTTTCAGTGTCTGCCTCGTGACAGCGTGATCATGACAACCGGGGACTGGATTGCGTTGCATCAATCCGGAAGTCGAGCAGCCCCGTACCTTGGCCTCGCCCAAGTGTCAGCGACCGCCGAGCCCATCCATGATCGAACAATCGAGCCCAGCCAAGGCTTTGGCCGCGACGTTCTGGCAAATGCCAAAGGACGACCTCTACCGCGCGCTCGACTCCGGCCCGGACGGCCTGTCGCACATCGAAGCCGACCGACGGCTGGCGATCGTCGGCGCAAACCGCGTCGACGCCTCCCAAGGCCGGTCAGCCCTGCGCAAGCTCGGCCAACGTCTCTGGAATCCGCTGATTGCCATGCTGCTGGCGGCGGCGCTCGTATCCGGGTTGAGCGGCGACATCGGCAGCTTTGCCATCATCGCAACCGTGCTGTCCCTGTCCATCACGCTCGATATCGTCCAGGAGCATCGCGCCGAGCTCACCGCCGAAGCGTTGCGGGAATCGGTCGCCATCCAGGCTGACGTTGTCAGGGACGGCAAGGATGCGACGATTTCGGTGACGGCTCTCGTCCCGGGAGACGTCGTGAAGCTCCGTATCGGCGATTTGATACCGGCCGACGGCATCGTCCTCGATGCGCAGGATCTGCAGGTCAATGAAGCCCTGATGACGGGCGAGCCCTTTCCGGCCTTCAAGACGGACGGCCCCTGCTCCGCTTCATTGCCGGCGGACGCCACGAACGCCCTGTTCGCGGGAACCAGTACCGTCGGCGGAAGTGGCAGGATGTTGGTCGTGACGACTGGGGGCCGGACGCGCTTTGGCGCGATCGCCTCGGCAATGGCCGCCAGCGCGCCACCAACGGCTCTCGAACAAGGCGTCCGCAGGCTCGGATTTCTGATCCTTCGACTGACCCTTTTTCTCACTCTCTTTGTGCTGATGGCTCATCTCGTCGCACAACATAACGCAATGGAATCCTTCCTCTTCGCGGTCGCGCTCGCTGTCGGCTTGACGCCGGAACTGCTGCCGATGGTGATGACGGTGACCCTCGCCCGAGGCGCCCTGCGCATGGCGAAGCGAAAAGTCATCGTCAAGCGGTTGTCCGCGATTCACGATCTGGGCGCGATGGACACGCTTTGTGTCGATAAGACCGGCACGCTTACGGAGGCCAGGATCACACTGGAGGCGCATGTCGATCCCCAGGATCGGAGCTGCGATCGCGTCCTGAGCTTGGCGCGCCTGAACAGCACGTTCCAGGCCGGCGTCAGAAGCCCTCTCGACGACGCGATCCTGTCGGCGAACCATAACGGCCTCGACGGCTGGGTTCGGCTGGCGGAAGTCCCGTTCGACTTCGAGCGGCGGTGCTTGTCCGTCCTGGCCCAACGCAACGGCGAACACACGCTCATCGCCAAGGGCGCCCCGGAATCCGTCCTGTCGCGCTGCGTGGCCGTGGAGATCGATGGTCTGGCTCATCCGCTCGACTCCGCCTGGCAACAGAAGATGGCCGACATCCAGGCGCGCTACGCCCGCGACGGATTCCGGCTCCTTGCCGTCGCCATCAGGTCCATTCCGGCCGGGCAGCAGACCATTTCCGTCAGCGACGAGACCAATTTGACCATGATCGGCTTTTGCGTCTTCGCCGATCCGCCCAAGCAGGATGCCGCCTCGGCCATCGAGGCTCTCGGCTCACTCGGAGTGACGATGAGGATTCTCTCGGGTGATCATGGCGCCGTGGTCGCGCACGTTGCGCAATCTGTCGGTCTCAGGTCGGACCGGATCATGACCGGCGCCCAGATCTCTGAACTCACCGATGCCGCGCTCATCGCCCGGGTCGATGACATCGATCTGTTTGCCCGGATCGATCCAGATCAGAAGCGGCGGATCATTGCCGCGCTCCGACACCGCAATCACGTCGTCGGTTTCATGGGAGACGGCGTCAATGACGCCCCGGCGCTCCACGCCGCGCATGTCGGCATATCCGTCACGGGCGCGACCGAGGTCGCCCGCGCGGCCGCCGACATGATCTTGCTGGCGCCCGACCTTTCCGTGCTTGCGGCCGGCGTGCGCGAAGGCCGCAGGACGTTTGCCAACATCCTGAAATATGTTCGAATGGGAACGAGCTCGAATTTCGGCAACATGCTTTCGATGGCCCTGGCCTCGGTCGTTCTTCCATTCCTGCCGCTGCTGCCACTGCAGATCTTGCTGAACAATCTGATCTACGATCTCTCCGAAATCGGTATCCCCTTCGATGACGTCGATCGCGAAGACATTGCGCGGCCCGAATCCTGGGACATGGCAGGCATCCTTCGCTTCACCATCATCATGGGAATGGTGTCGTCCCTGTTCGACGCGATTACCTTCGCCGTTCTCCTCAAGCTGTTCGATGCGGATGCCGCACTCTTTCAAACCGGCTGGTTCGTGGAATCGATCGCGACCCAGATTCTGGTGATCTTCGTGATCCGGTCTCGCAAATGGCCATGGCGGGCGAACCGCCCGCACAACATCTTGATCGCCACGTCCTTCGGCGCCCTGCTTGCCGGCGTGGCGCTTGCGCTCGGCCCGTGGAGAGCCGCGTTCGGCTTTACCGCGTTGTCTCCGGGACTGCTTGCGATGATCGTCGCCATCGCCGCGGCCTATCTGGTCTCGGCGACCATCGCGAAGCGGCTGGCGATTTCAGATCGGTGAGGTCTATCAAAGACTAGGTTCACCGAGCGCGCTGGCCAATGGTCAGGTCGCGTCTGGATAAATCTGCTCGCGGTGGACTTCGCGCCCGCTCTCGTCGATGACGACGATCCGGAGGTCGGGATGGCCTTTCGGTGTCTCTCGACGCGCCTGCTCGGCGAGATTCTTGCTGTGCGCGATGGCGGCGCCATCGCTCACAAGCTCCAGTCCGGATCTGTCCCGGAGGGGTACGCCGTCCTTCATGTCGAAATAGTATGTGGGCATGAACTCTTTCCCGCGTTCCACGCGGCTCTTTGACGTCATCCATCCCCAAGGAGGCTTGCCAAGGCGCGGGAGGAACCGCGGCCACTTGGGGAACTGCATTCTAATAAACAGGCGGGTCAAAATCTTGAGCCGGATCAAATGAAGGAACTTGGTTCAAGGGCCCGGCTTCAACCCATCCTTGCGATATCATGACAGCGACTTCATGCTATTGCACGCCATCCGATGTCGGCGATCTTCTCCCCG
This sequence comes from Bradyrhizobium sp. UNPA324, assembly GCF_006658635.1. Taxonomy (NCBI): domain Bacteria; kingdom Pseudomonadati; phylum Pseudomonadota; class Alphaproteobacteria; order Hyphomicrobiales; family Nitrobacteraceae; genus Bradyrhizobium; species Bradyrhizobium sp. UNPA324. The sequence goes on along the minus strand of NZ_LFJD01000004.1, from coordinate 6,114,837 downwards.
TCCGCCTCTGCGGCGGTAACATTCAACAGGTCTCCGCAGGCGACGCCCTGGGAGTCCGCCAGGTCGGTATATCGCTGAAGTAATCGAGCAAACTGAGCGCCACCAGCACCCACCGCTGTCACGCGGCAACCGGCTCGCCTTCTCCGCTGCGCTTGCCGAGCAATGGCGCAAACTGCTCGGACGTGACCGTCTCATTTGCGATCAACAGGTCAACTCCGGCATCGAGGTCCGCTCGCCTTTGCCGCAGGATGTCGCGGGCGCGGCGATCACCCTCCTCGATCAGGTTGCGTACGGCGAGATCGATCTCACGGCCGGTTGCCTCGGCAGCCCCGGCGATCTTGTCCTGGGCCGCCCCGAGAAACGCCTGCGGCTTAGGTGCATAGGTGCGTTGCCCCACCGTCTCGTCCATGCCGTACTTGGTCACCATTTCGATGGCGACTTCGGTCGCACGTTGAAGATCATCGGCGGCGCCCGTCGAGATCGCCCCGTCAAAGATCAGACGCTCCGATGCCCGTCCGCCCATCAGCACCGCGATGCGGTTCTTCAGCTCCTCGACCGTCAGCAGGAACCTGTCCTCGGTCGGTCGCTGGATGGTATACCCCAGCGCACCGATCCCGCGCGGAATGATCGAGACCTTCTGCACGGGGTCGACGCCGGGCAGGCTGGCCGCGACGAGCGCATGGCCCATCTCATGATAGGCAACCCTGCGCCGTTCGTCCTTGCTCAGCACCCTGCTCTTCTTCTCGATGCCGGCCACGATCCGCTCGATCGCCGTGGCGAAATCATCGAACGTGACCTCGTCTCGGCTCCGTCTCGTCGCCGCGATCGCCGCTTCGTTGATGAGGTTTGCAAGGTCAGCCCCGGTAAATCCGGTCGTGAGACCCGCCACCTTGTCGAGATCGACGTCGTTACGCATCCGAATCTTGGGGGCGTGCACCTTGAGAATCGCAACGCGCCCCCTCTTGTCGGGCCGGTCAACCAGGACCTGCCGGTCAAACCGGCCTGCGCGCAGCAGCGCGGGATCCAGGATCTCCGGCCGGTTGGTGGCCGCCAGCAGAATGACGCCGGCGCTCGGGTCGAAGCCGTCAAGCTCGGACAGGAGCTGGTTGAGGGTCTGCTCCTTCTCGTCGTAGCCCCCGAATGACAGCGGCCCGCGGCTGCGTCCCAGCGCGTCGAGCTCGTCGACAAAGATGATGCAGGGTGCGGCCTTGCGGGCCTGCTCAAACAGATCCCGAACCCGCGCTGCGCCGACACCCACGAACATCTCCACGAATTCCGAGCCGGAGATCGAGAAGAATGGAACGCCGGCCTCTCCTGCCACCGCGCGGGCCAGCAGGGTCTTTCCCGTTCCCGGCGGTCCGACGAGCAGGATACCCTTAGGGACGTGCGCCCCCAAGCGACCATAGCTCTTGGGATCCCTGAGGAACGACACCACTTCCTGGAGCTCGAACTTCGCCTCGTCCACGCCCGCGACATCGGCGAAGGTGACCTTGATGTCCTTTTCGACATACACTTTTGCGCGGGATTTGCCGATCGCCATCAGCCCGCCCAGGCCCTGGCCGCCTCCCATACTGCGGCCGATCCAGAGCCAGATCACGAAGAAGGCGATGACCGGAAAGATCCAGGACAGCAAGGTCTGCAACACGCCATTGCCGGGGACGCCGGTCACGCTCGCGCCCTTTGCCGCGAGCTTCTCAGCCAGAGCCATATCAACCCGCGCGGTCACGAACGCGGACTTTCCGCTCGGAAGCGGCTCCTTCAATTTTCCTTGAATCGTATCCGAGCCGACGGACACCTGGGCAATCTTGTCCTGTGCGAGCAACTGCTCGAACTGGCTGTAGGGAATGGTTTCGACTGAATTGTACGTCGAGAGCCCGAACTGCAGCATGGCCAGCAGCATGCCACCCGCCAGGATGGCAGCCATTGCGATGCCGTGCTTCCGTGAAACTTGATCGGACTCCACTCTGCTTCTCCCATCACCGTCGAGCGCAATGTGAACGGTAATGGGAAGCCGGCGGCCTCAGCTTGATTCAGCTCAATGTCGCAAGCACCTCGCCAGCGTGCCAAGCGCCGGAAACTGCTCGAAGAAGCTCGCTTCCCGCACGCTGGGTCGAGCTGGCGTTTCCAGCCGTGATTCATCCATTGGAGCCAACAGAGCCTTTATTCGGCAGCCAATGCTGGTCGCAATTCCGGCTTCTCGCGCGAAAAGTCATGTTGAAACGTCGGGTTGGGGCCATCGTCACTGAAGCTGAACGCCCGTTTGCGCCGACAGCCGCCGTTCCTCCCAAGCAAGAGCTTCCAGCAGGCCCCATTTTGCATGCTGCAATTCGCCGCAGTACGCCGTCAGCGAACCGCAGTGGAATGCCGACGTTCATCGAGGCTAAGTCGCGCCCCACAACTCAGGTCCCAGGATGTGGGAGCAAATGAGACTTCTCACCAAAGACTCCACTAAAACGCGCAACAGCACCTGATCACCCCACTCCCACTCGATTGTTCAAGCGACCGGAACACGCTGATTGGCAACGACAAGTCGGCGACGTCGACGCTCAAATGCCGATAGCTGGTCCGTCAAAATCCTTGCTCTTAAATCCGCAGGAAAATTTCGACGCTTTGGAGCGTCCATGGTTTCAGTAACTATCGCCGCAGACTGACTGAGCCAACTCCAGCGAGCGCTTGTCCTTGTCAGTACCCTGCTCAATGGCGCGCGATAGGCACAGGATCTCCGCCGCGCCATATGATTCTCAGGCTACGCATGCGCGCCATCGATTACGGGAACCATATCTGTGGTGGTCGGTTGGATTGCCGCTGGGCTGGCCTCTGCAGAGCAGGTCCGCTCTCCGGCCTGAGTTCTAGTGCCGAGTATCCGTCGGGAGAAAATCCCATGATGGACCACGCAACCAGTGTCGGTAATCTCTTGCTAACAGCGTTGCCGCCAGCGGATCTTGCTTTGCTTGCGCCTCATCTGCGGAAAGTTGTGATCGAACGCGATTCCGTGCTCGTCCGAGCGGGCGATCGGATCGAACATCTCTGTTTCCCGCTCAGCGGCGCGATCGCCGCTATCACGGAGCTGCCTAACGGGCAGACAGTTGCCACGGCGATAATCGGGCACGAGGGGGCCGTGGGCTTGACGTCATCGTTAGGCGCACCCGCCTCGCCCGCGACGGCGGTCGTTCGCATATCAGGGACCGCGCTGCAGATCTCTCGCGCGCAATTTCTGGCAGCGCAACATCGCAGCCCTGCAATCGCATCCATGGTGCAGGTCTTCATGATGTCGTTGTTGATCCAACTCCAGCAGGTGGCTGCTTGCAATGCACTGCATTCTGTCGAGGCCCGCCTAGCGCGTACGCTGCTTCACCTTCACGATCGAGCGAATGGCGGCGATGCGCTCCCGCTGACCCAGGAAACATTATCGGAATTACTGGGCGTCCGGCGCACCACAGTCACTCATGTCGTAAGCACACTGCGCGCATCAAGAGCGCTGAAATCCCATCGGCGCGGTCAGCTCGAGATTGATCGGCCGCGGCTCGAAGCGTTGGCATGCGAGTGCTACAAAGTCATGAGTCGCGAAATTGATCGGATAGTTTCACGGGGCGCGACCGGACTAGTTCATGGGGCGCCGGCGCGGGGCGCCTTCCCCTTGCCTAGCAGCCGAAGAGCCGGCACCAGCTCATAGAGCCAGTTTGTTTTTGCGAACCCAATCGTGCGTACCTTTGCAATTCCGCAACAGGTGCGCAAGATACCGTCGTTACGATCGCCCAATCCTGCGCGGAAGCGAGCTCAAGAACTTTGCAAGCTTTGGACTGGCTCTGGGCCGAAGCCAAACTATGGACATCAAGCCCGTCATCCATTCGCCTTGCGGCGCTCGTTACAACAACCGGACCTATTGAGACCACGCAGCGCAGGCACGAGCTTTGCCTCTGCGAAGCTACAACGACCGCTCACGGACCGAGCTGGGTTATGCGACCTACCCGCCTCGCGCAGCTCGCGCTGACGATTCTTCCTCTCGACTTACCCGCAGCTTCTCAAGCTCCGCCAGTTGGGAGACAAGCGCTTCGAGACGCTCTCGAAGCAGAGCCCTGGGATCGCCGGCTTGAACGGGGCTATTCATGACGCGCCTCCTGATCCGTTTGGCACTCCGGATCAGGAGCCCAGCCTTGCCTCGCCGTACAGCCGCCCAGGGACGCATACACTGCTGAGAAAGACTCCTACCGGCCCGATCCGGTTACACTGGAAATCCGAGTACTAGCTCCGGGGCAGTCGGCCTTGCGCCTTTCCTCGTTCTCTTCGTCGGCGCAATCGACCCCACCATCGGCGCTGGGAATTCCAGAGCCGCCACCGGTTGCGAAAGGCCCTTTGGCATTGCCTCCACCACCGGATCCGCCGCCACCACCGGATCCGCCATCACCGCCGGATGTCGCTGCGACGCGAGATGATCCAGCGGAGCCGCCGCCAGGCGCTCCCCCACCTCCTGATGACCCGCCGCTGGAACTTCCGCCGCTGGAACTCCCCGGCCCCGCCGCGGACGGCCGATCGTTCTCGAAGATCGACGGCCCCCGCTCGTTCTGCGTCACTCCACGCAGGCCGCCCGAACTTGCAATGGCTCTTGAGGTCAGAGACGTGGATAGAAGCACGGTCATCACTGGGGGTGTCACGGCCGCAAATCTTCCGCAGGTCTTTAAAAACGCTCGCCGGTCATCGTCTTCGTTGCCGTCCCGGGTCACGATTCGCACTCCTCGATTTAAAAATTCAATCCATGATATTATATATTAAACACCATTTCAACCAGTAATTTTCTTTACCTAAATGACGTTGCTGAACGTGCGCCGCAGTCAGATCGCCGGTAATTTCCGGGCTCGCCCCTCGACTTCCGGGCACTCCTGTCGCTCGCGCGCGATTTCGGGTTGCGCTCAGCATTTAATATAGTTATTCTGCATTTAATGCAATTGAACGCAGCTTCGACTATAATGGATCATTGCGATGCCGCTGCAATTCCACCGGTCCCTGGGCGAGATGGAGATCTGGAGCGCGAGCAGCGCCGGCTTCTCGTTCGTGATCAGTTTTGGAAGCCCCGGAGGTCCGGGCTTTCACGGCCGCACCGGCTACCTGGCGAGCTGGCGTCCGCTCTACAAGAACCAGGCCGCAATCAAGATTGGCGGTTCGCCCTTTCGAACGTTAGCCGAGGCCGAGGGGGCCTGCCGCAGCACAATTGAGCATCTGGCGCCGCGATAGCCCGCCGCTTGGCGCACGCTCCGGAAGCGCGAGCCGCCCCGTTACTCCCCGAGCAGATCCTGCTGTAACAGATCGGGAGGCTTCGGCTCACGTAACGCTGCATGCAGCTCGCTTCGCGAAATCGCCAATGCCGCAAGCAGTGTGCGATTGCTGATATCCAGCTTCTGGAAGATGTGATGGAGGTGGACCTTGATCGTACCATCGGCAAGGTTCAACCGACGCCCGATCGCTTTATTCGATAGACCCTCCGACACGAGCCGCACGATCTGACGCTCCCGGTCCGTGAGTTGTGTCAGGGCCTGGTCACCGGCGCGGGGCTCCTCGCTGGCCTGCCCGGCGCTCGGCGAGACCGCTGTTTGGCCCTGCGCAGCCTCCCGCAGGGTCGCGACCAGCATCTCCGGAATTGCGTCTTTCGGAAGGACGATGCAGGCGCCGTCCAAGGCCAGCCGTTGTAAGTCACGGTCGCGCGTGGTCCCGGCGAAGAAGATTATCGGCATCCCTGGATTTACAGCGTTTGCAGGAGCAAGAATCTGCTGTCGACTGACGTCTGGCAGTGCAGCATCGACAAGCGCGACGTCCGGCACAAGGAATTGGATTGCCTCGATGCAGCTTGCACCATCGCTGCACGACGCAACGACCGTAAAATCACGATGCATCGCAAGAACGCTCCTGATGCCTTGCAAGACGATCGGATGTCGATCCGCAATGACAATTCTGATGCGGCGCATGTTGCCCCTGCCTATTGCTGACACCCCCGTGCAGCCGTTTAATCCAAGACTCTCTTTTCAAATACGCGAGGAAAACCAGTCCGCTCGACTATAACGCCGCGCCGTCAAGTCTTGGACTGTCCGGCAACGTCGCGCTACCGTAACTTGGGCAGCGAATGCGCGCAGCACCGTAAGAATGCGGTGCTTCCCGCAAAATTGAGGTCCGGAAATCCCGAATGCAAGAACCGCGCCTTAGTCGACTTTGGGCAGATTAGATCGAGAGATTCGCTCAGAAAATGTCATCGCCGTGCCGATTGGTCGCCTAGCATTATGGTCACATCCAATTAACCTCGTTCGCGTCGTTATTACGAATGATATATTGGGACCTTCACGATTCAAATCTAACATTCGACGCAGTTTTAGCAAAAGCGAGGCGATTGGGAGACCCCTCGCTTCTGAAAGGGAGAAAAGTAATACTATTCATCAAAGCAAAGCTGGGCAAATAACTCCGAAAATAGCTGCTGCGTCTGTTCGCAGCTCGTCTAGCACCGATGAAAGCTGCTCACCCACGTTGGAGGTGTATCTTCCTCAATTCAGCACCTTCAATGAACGGGTCGCAGGAGGCATCGTTGGCAATGAGTAGGTGTTCACATGTATTCTTCGGCTGTATTGCGTCAAACTCATCAAGCCCTCATCGTTCAATTTACTGAATTGCAGAACCTACGTAGCCGCGTGTTGAAGGCCGAGCAGCGATTGCTCGCGCCTAGGCGACCACGAGCCCACAGGCGGAGGGCGCTTGGGAGGCGGCCACTTGTTCGAATGTACGGGCTCAGCCCGTAACTCCGACCACCACGTTGCAGATCGCTGCAGGCGCGCGAGTGGATCTTGCTTGCCGGACCCCGGTTTGACCTGATAATCCCCCTCCTGTTTCGGTTCGGAGGTAATTGGGGACGGCTTCCATGGAGAACGAGGATTGGGCATCCATGCCCACAGCCGAGCTGTGGCGACTCTACGATGAGGTCACGACCGTTCTTGGTCGGCGGATGACCGCGGAGAAGGCCAAGCTTGAAGAGCGGCTGCGCAAGATTGAGGGGACGGCCGCTGCGACCGAGGACCAGGAACGTCCTCGCCGCCCCTACCCCCCCGTGCTGCCGAAATATAAGAACCCGAAGAATCCCTCCGAGACTTGGTCCGGTCGCGGCAAGCAGCCCCGATGGCTGAAAGCTCAACTTCGAGCCGGGAAGAAGCTAAATGATCTCCTTATCGATCGATCGTCCGCACCAAGGCGCCGCCGGGCCGGCTGAACCCCGGCCCCGCTGCGGCGGCCTATATACCTGCGGCTGCCCGTTGGACCGCAGAATTAGCGGTCACGATCCTCTTTCCCGTTAGGGCTGCCGTCACCGCCGTCATTGCCGAAACCATTGTTGCCGCGCACAATGCGGCCGCCTGAACTGGCTATCGCGGCTGAGGTCAGCGAGGTGGAGAGCAACAGCGTCATGGTCGGCGGGGTAACGGCGGCAAATTTTCCGCAGCTCTTCAAGAATTCACGACGATCATCGCCTTCATCGAGATGGGTCATTGGCTCGTCCTGCTAATCCAGCCCTCGTTCAAGGTAATGCTGCAATTGCCACCCTTCAAATTAAATATGATAATTTCGGACTTTTAATTTTGCGGCACCAGATTTCGACCGGGGGTGGAACAGCAGATTCATTGTTGTCGCGCCAAACTGCAGGAACCTGCAAGTTCGTTGAGCTATTTATTTTGACATTTAATTTTTGGAGCGATAATATTAAATTTAATTTAGAGCCAGTTGGCGGGCCGGATAATGTCCCAGGCACTGCGGGAATCTGCGGAATTGCATGCTGATCTCCAGCTTCACTCGTTGGGCGGCCTCTTTGCCCGAGCCAGCACCCTGCGCGCCGAATACGTAGGTGCAAAACCCTGGCCACACATTGTCGTCAATGACGCCTTTCCCGAGAAGCTGTTGGATATGGTCGCGGCCGAATGCGCTGCCCTCCAAGAGACCCATCTGATTACCACGAACACCGATCGCCTGGTGAAGCAAGAGGTATCGGATGGATTGGGGCCGGCCACCCAGCATCTGCTGAACCTGGTGGACAGTGCCCGCTTCCGAGAATTCATTTCGGCAGTCACCGGCGTTCACGATCTCCATTCCGATCCGACGCACAAATTTGCGGGGGTGCATCGAACGCCTCCGGGCGGCTTCACGAAGATTCACCGCGATTTCGAGGTTCACCCGACGACCGGGCTGTTCCACCGGGTCAATTTGCTCATCTATCTCAATCGGGATTGGCCCGAAGCTTACGGCGGCAGCCTGGAATTGTGGCCTGCGGACATGTCAGCGCTTGGATGCCGTATCTTCCCGCGGTTCAACACCATGATCCTCTGGGAGACGCACGGCGCCACCCTCCACGGCCTTCCGGATCCGGTCAGCTGCCCGCCTGGTCGAATGCGCCTATCGGTCGCATCCTATTACTACACGACGACGCGCCGCGTTGCGGCATCGGGCGAGCGCCGCGTGCGGTATTGGGCCGCGCGCCCCGGCGAAGATCAATGGATCGAGCGAATGAGTTGGCCTGATCACCTGCGCGCGCTCATACCCGATCCGCTCTATAACATGCTTCGGTCTGCGCGCGACTGGATATCCAGCGCGCACCGGTCGAGAACACCATGAAGCCGGCATCGTTCAGCGACAACAGCGAGACCCATCAATGACCGCGACCAAGACCTCAGTCGCGCAACTGCGATCTGTCGATGCGAATGCGAGCGCACTTCGCAGTCCAGGCTTCTCGCCCATTCGACTGCGAATGCTGATGAAGCGCGCGCTCGCTGAAACGGGACTGGACATGTCGGGAATGACTGTGCTGACCGAAGCCGCGACCGGCGCGTATGCCGTGACCCCGGTCCTTGCTGCAATGGCCGGAGCCAAGCACGTCTACGCGTTCACCAAATCTGGCCGCCATGGGACCGTGTCCGATGCCAAACGGGAGACTTTGGAGCTCGCGGCCCCTCTTGGGGTCGCTGATCGCATCGAGTTTCTGGAGAAGGTCAGTCCTGAGGTACTTCATAACGTCGACATCGTGACCAATAGTGGCCACCTTCGTCCTCTCACGGCTGGGCTGATCGCCCAGCTGCGCGACGACGCCGTGATTGCCTTGATGTTCGAGGCTTGGGAATTTCGTCGTGAGGACCTGGATATCGAAGCGTGTGCCCGGCGCAAGATCCCAGTGGTCGGCGTCAACGAGCGGCACCCCGCCGTCGATGTCTTCTCATTCCTTGGCCCGCTTGCCGTCAAGCAGCTGCACGACTGTGGTCTGGCGGTCTTTGGCAACAGAATCGGCTTACTCTGCGACAATGACTTCCTCTCCCCGCTGCACAACGGGCTGGCGAGCCTGGGGGCGAACGTCGAGACGTTCAACAACGTTGCGGCGGTCCTTCCCGGCGCATGGGACGCCTTCGTTGTCGCCTTGCAGCCTGCAGACATGCCGCGCGTCGGCGAGGCGGAGGCCGCGCATCTGGCCGCTTGCGCCCCACCCGGCACCGTAGCCGTGCAGTTCTGGGGCGACATCGATCGGGCAGCGTTGGCCGCCAATGGCCTCGCGGTCTGGCCCACGCAATCGGTCGGACAGGGCCATATGGGCATTCTGCTGTCGGAGATTGGTCCCGAGCCGATCGTACGGCTGCAGACTGGCGGCTTGCGCGCGGCCGAATGGGTTTCCCGCGGCGGTGCCGTTACACGGGATGGCTTCGCCCAGCTCGTACCATGGCCGGCGGTGACATGACGGAGCCACTGCAGCCCGACGTCGTGCTCCTCGCGGACGGACCGACCGGCTTCACGGCGCTTCGCTCGTTGGCGGCGCGGTGCCGCGTGGTCCAGATCTTCCGGAAGCCGGACCAGCCCGACGCGGGCGCACTGAGGTCATTTGCGAACAACCGCGGCATCCCAGTCGCGGAGCTCAAGGAATTGGCCCAACTGCAGAAAGCAATCGCGGACGCACGCCCGGCGGCCGTTGTGATTTCTTCGTTCGATCGGATCATTCCGCCGCACATTCTCACATTGTGTCGCTTCGTCAACGTTCACTATTCTCTTCTGCCGCATTATCGCGGTCGCGCCAACGTCAACTGGGCGATCATCAATGGCGAGACGACTGCCGGCATCAGCATTCATCTCGTGATCCCGGAGCTTGACGGTGGCAATCTGCTGTTTCAGCAGGCGATCCCGATCGGCGCGAACGACACGGTCACCGCGCTCTACGAGCGGCTTAACGCTATTCAGGAACGTGAGCTCGGCGGGGTCGTTGTACGTGCGATCACCGGCTACCAAGGCACGTCCCAAGATTCCGACCATGTCTCCTATGGCTGTGCCCGTGTTGCGGAAGATGGAGAAATAGATTGGCGGCAGCCTACCGACGCCATTGATCGGCTGATCCGCGGCTTGACGCCGCCATTTCCCGGTGCCTTCACCCACCTTGACGGGCAGCGGCTCGTCATCACCAACGCCTCGCCGCGGCGTGATGCTCCCTGCTATATCGGCCGCGTACCAGGCCGGATCGTAGGACGGTCACCTTCCGAAGGCTGGGTGGATGTGCTGACCGGTGACGGCGTCCTGCGCATGCTCAGCGTCCTTCCTCCCAATTCCGAGCAACCATGTCCTGCCGCTGCCGTCATCGGATCGACGCGCGCCACCCTGGGTCTATCTCGGCTCGATCTTCTTCGCCGGATCGTCGCGCTTGAAGAGAGGCTCGCCTCGCTCGAGCAGCTCGAATACGCTCACGAGTGAGCGCAACCGTTCTTGCCAAAGGCGGATCGAGGCTTTAGCGCTAGTGCCTCACACCCCTTCTCGTCCAATCGTGACCCACAGCCCGTCGCGCCCCGGGCTTTGCACGCGAACCCAGCGATAGGGCGTCCGCAGCCACGGCTTGATCTGTGGCGTGAGATTGTCGAGGACGAGATCGCCGCTCTTGGTACGCACGAGGAGTACCAGATGATGTTCGCCGGAACTGACGACGACTTCGCTCAATAGCAGGACACGCGCGGGCCATCCGCGCCGAAGCAGCTCATGGCGCTTGCTCACCGCGTAATCGTTGCAGTCGCCACGTGCGGGGTTGAGTGTCCAAGCCTCGCCCGCGATACCGAGTTCGTTGCGAACCGGCTCGATCGCCAGATTGACGGAACGGTTGATGTCCCACAGGTCCGCCCATCGCTTCTCAGTCAACCGGATCGGTCCGCCGCGGAAGAAGCGTCGTGGGCGACATTCGGCCTCATAGCGCAGGCAAAACACCGTATAAGTGAGGGGCGGAAGAGCGGGACGCCCCGGCTCGATGTGTGCAAGGTCCGCTCGGGGAGCCCTTGGCATGACCAGCAATGCCGCACGCGCCAACTGAACGCCCCCGATCACGATCGCTATGGCGGCGGCGATGACCGGACCCGAGGTTCGCTGCATACCGCCCCCTCCGTACGCCAGCCGGCGAGCCGCCTGACCATCCAAAACACTATTTAATGATTTATTTGTAAATCCAGTTTATTTAAATGGCAATAAATATTAAATAGGCAGCCGGTTGCAAAAGATACGACCGCGACGCCTTGAGGGCCCTGCAAGGACAGGTGGGAACGAATAGGAGGGATGGAGCCGAGACAGGTCGATGGGCGCTCGGAGAAAGCCGCTGCAGCACGGCGCGACGCTGGCCCCGCACCACGCGACGGACAATTAATTTGTCCCCGATATATTTTTGTGTTGATTTAAATATTCACGGGAGCCAAACAGTCCAATAGGCTTTCTCGGGCAGGACCTATCTCAAATGCCGGTCGAGCTACTCGTCATTCTCGGAGCTGAAGCTTCAATACTCGGCTTCGTCGTCGCAATGAGCCTGCATACCAAGCGAACGGACGTATTGAGCGGACGATCGTTCGAACACCCCGTCGTCCCTCCTGGAGGAAACAGCCGTGCAGCGCGGTCGCCCAATCAAAAGGCGCGCGATTTACTGCGGTTCACCGCGAGGTGGGCGGTCTCATCACGTTCGCTCCACCCGATTTCTCACGGCGTACCGATAACCAGGATGCTGCGGCGGATACTTCAAATCAGGCCGCAGACGCCGGTCCGGATTGAGACGCCTGCTCGTTGGACCGGCACGTCCGCTTCCGGCGCTTGTGACCGCCCGGCCGTGCTTTCCGGAGCTGGTCGCGACGCCGACGCCCAGGGAAAGGGCGCCGGTCCAGAACACATGCAATCGAGCGCTGCTGCCATCTTGCACCAACTCAGCGCTCCTTGAACGCTCGCCCCGCCTGATCCTGCAGCGGCTTGAGCAAGTATGAAAGCGCGGTCCGACCTGCCGTCTTAATGAAGACCTCGACCGGCATGCCTGGCAGCAGCTTGGCCGAGCCGAGCTTCGCCAGCTCTTCCGGCTTCAGCAGGACGCGGCCGGTATAGTAACTCGTGCCGGCGCGCTGATCCTGCGTGATATCTGCCGAGACCATGCTGACCTCGCCGTCGATTTCGGGCGTGGTTTTTTGGTTGAACGCAGCAAAGCGCATCGTCGCCGTCTGCCCCATATAGACTTGGTCGATATCCTTCGGTGCGATCTTGACCTCGACCGCAAGCGAGTCAGCATCAGGGACGATCAGCATGATTTGCTCTCCGGGAGAGATCACACCTCCGACCGTGTGGACGCTGAGCTCGTGGACCCGACCAGATTGTGGCGCCCTGATATCAACGCGATTTAACTGATCGACCGCTGCTGTCTTGCGCTCGCCTAGCTCGGAGAGTTTCGAGCGCGTTTCGATCAGGTCCTTGCCGACCTCCGTTCGCAGGTCCTGGTCGATCTGAATGACCTGGAGTCCAATTTCGGAGATCTTGCCCTTCGACTGCGCGATCATGCCGGCCAACTGGCTGCGCTCGCCTTCAATACGCGCGGAGTCACGCTCGAGGGAATTGAGCCGCGTGATCGGCACCAGATTCTTCTGCCAGAGGCTGCGCACGCCCTCCAGCTCCTGGCGGATGAATTCGACTTCCTTCTGCTTGGCCTCGGTCTGCCCCGTATAGCCCTTGATCTCGTTTTCCAGCTGCGCGCTTTTCTCCTGCAACTGCGCTTTCTGGCCGCTCCTCGCTTGACGGCGAAGGTCGAACAGCTTCCGCTCCGCAGTGATCGCGCGGCTCGCTTCGGAGTTGCTCTCCTTGGCCCGGTCGAGCAGCAATTTTGGAAACACGACCTGCTCGGCACCATCGCGCTCGGCCTCGAGACGCGCCTGCCGCGCCAGCAGCTCATCGATGCTATTGGTGACGATCGTCGCATTCGCGAGCGTCTGCGTCTCGTCGAGGCGGATCAAGACGTCGCCTGCATTGACCCGGTCGCCCTGGCGCACGCGCAACTCTCCCACGATTCCACCAGTGGCGTGCTGAACCTTCTTGACGCTGGAATCCACCACGACCACGCCCTGAGCGATCACCGCGCCCGACAATTGGCTCGTCGTTGCCCAGCCGCCGATCCCAAAAGTAACCAGACCCAACATGATCATACCGACGATCATGTAGCGCTGGATGGATTGCATCGCCGGCTCCACCTGGCCGCTCATCGGTTGCCTCCTTGAGCTTCCGCGACCACCTTGAGCGGCACGGGATTCCGCAAGACCTTCCTGAGGACCTCCTCTCTCTTTCCGAAGGACTGAACCCTGCCCTCACCGAGGCACAAGACATGGTCGACGGCTTCAAGCGCCTTCGGACGATGGGCAACAACGACGACAATCCCGCCGCGGCGACGCACGTTCAGGATCGCCTCTGTCAGCGCCTCCTCGCCCTCGGCGTCGAGATTTGAGGAGGGCTCGTCGAGCACCACCAGGAACGGTTTGCCGTAGAAGGCACGTGCGAGCCCGATACGCTGCCGCTGCCCCGCCGACAGCGCCAATCCTCCCTCGCCGATTTTCGTGCCGTAGCCCTCGGGAAGCGAAAGGATGAGATCGTGCGCGCCCGCGGCATGCGCGGCCTCCAGAACAGCGGCGGCGGTCGCCTGCGGATCGAACCGCGCGATGTTCATCGCAATGCTGCCGTCGAACAATTCGACATCCTGAGGCAGGTAACCGATGTGCTTGCCGAGGGCGTCAGAAGACCAGTGCTCAAGCGCGGCGTTGTCCAGCCGTATCCGGCCTCGAATGCACGGCCATACACCCACCAGCGCTCGTACGAGCGTCGATTTTCCGGATCCGCTCGGCCCAATGATTCCGACCGCCTGCCCGCTCTGCAGCTGGAACGACACTTCATTGACGGTGGGCCTCTCCGAGTTCGGAGCGCCAATATAGAGATGCTCGACGGTGAGAGCTTCAACTGGAGGAGGCAATGCCAGCCGCTCTTCCTCGCTGGGCAGAAGCTTCAGCAAAGCATCGAGCCGTTGTCCCGACTGCCGCGCGGCGACGAACCCTTTCCAGTTCGCAATGGCCAGTTCGACGGGCGCCAACGCCCGCGCGCTGAGGATCGATCCGGCAATGATGATGCCGGCCGTCGATTCCTGGTTGATGACAAGGACTGCGCCAACGGCAAGAACCAGCGATTGCAGGATCGCTCGGAAGATCTTGGAGGCGCCTCCGAGGCTGTTTGCGACATCACTGGCGCGCTCATGGGCCGCGAGATACTTCGCGTTGACATCCCGCCACCGCAACGCCGCCTGCTGCCGCATGCCCATGGCCTGCAGAACTTCGGCATTTCGTCGGCCCTCGAGCGCCAATGCCGTTCGCGAGACTGCGAGACGAGAGGATGCCTTTGCCGGCCCCCGCGTCCGGGTCTCCGTGAGCATCGTAATGCCGACGAGCACCAGCGCGCCGGTCAGCGCGGCGACGCCGATCCAAAAGTGAAAGAGAAAGCAAACGCCGAGATAGATCGGCATCCACGGCAGATCGAAGAGCGCCGTCGGCCCGCCGCTCGACAGGAAGCTGCGGACCTGGTCAAGATCTCGCACCGGCTGCAAGCCGTCGCCATCGGCCCTGGTCTTCAAAGGCAGGCGAACAAGCGCGTCGAATATGCGAATGCCGAGCCGTTCATCAAAATACCGGCCGACCCGCGCGCTGATCCTGCTCCTGACGAAGTCGAGCCCACCCTGAAAGAGGTAGAGGACTGTGGCCAGAACCATCAACGCGATCAGTGTCGGTATGCTGCGCCCCGGCAGCACCCGGTCATACACTTGCAGCATGAAGAACGAGCCGGTGAGCATGAGGAGATTGCTCATCCCGCTGAAGGCCGCGAGCGCCCAGAATATCCGGCGGCAAGACCGCAGAAATGCCGACATTTCCGAGTGCGGCTCCTCATAGTCCTCCGTCGGCCGGAAACGGCCGACGAAGATCCGTTGCCGAAGGGCTTCAACTACGCGTCTTGCCCAGCCGACGAGCCGCGACGTCGGCAGTTCGGCATCGTCCGCCAGCCGGCGCCCGGCCGACCATAGCCCAGACAAATGCATAATCGAGATTCGATAAAGATTCACGGGCGGGGGGATCATCCCCCGCCGTCCAACGTCAGTCATGGCACCTGCCCTTTAGTCATGCCTATGTCGGGGGATCCCCCGAAGAGATCCCCCGAGACAGCTGTTGAGTACCAGTTGGTGGCCGACCCGTCCCCTACGCGAAGTGGAAATCGTGGCTGTTCAGCTTGTCGAGCTGCGTGTTCTTCAGCGTGAGGGTGTCGCTCCCCGTCGCGATGACGACGTCGTGGCCCGACTGGGCCGCATGGGAGAGAACGCTCGCAAAGCTGTCGAACACGCTTTTGCTGAACTCGATCGTGTCGTGAGCAGGTCCACGGACAGCGAAGTCCTTGATCACGTCCTGGCCGAAGTTCGACGCGAACTGGAACGTATCCGCCCCCGCCTTGCCCACCATGACGTCGTTGCCGGTGGTGCCGGTCAACGTGTCGCTGCGGCCCGAGCCGATGATCGCCTCGCCCGAGCTGGTTCCGACCACGTGGCCTGTGGTGTCGACCTGCTCCGCGGTAAAGGCGTGGCCCTTGCCCGACAGATCGGACGTCTGGAAGCTCCACTTGCCGTCGGCACTCGCCGTGGCCGAACCGACCGAGGTCGTGCCGTCATACAGCTTGATCTCGCTGCTGGGATCGGCCGTGCCCTTGATCGTCGCGGTGTGATCCCAATGCTGGCGTACATTAGTGACTTCGACGGTTGAGGCGTCCTTGGTGCCGCCACCACTGTGCGAGCCGATCGGCGGATCGATCGGCTGCGACAAGGCGCTGGTGTTGCCGGCGGCGTCGGTCGCCGTCGCGGTGAAGGTGTGTGACCCATGCTTGAGATTCGGGGTCGTCACGCTCCAGCCACCGTCACTTGCAACGGTCGTCGTGCCGAGCAGGGTCGTGCCCTCGTAGAGCTTGATCAAGCTGCCGGCTTCCGCCGTCCCGGAGACCGTGGCGCGGTTATGCGTGGTCGGATCGCTCAACAGCACCGGAGCATCGGGGGCAGCGGTATCCACCGTGACATCCAGCGCAGTCGATGCCTTGCTGGTGACGCCAGAGACCGTGTCCGTCGCAGTGAAGCTGTGCTTGCCGTCCGGTAGCGCGGCGGTGGTGTAGTGCCACGCTCCGTTCGCGTCCGCCGTGGCCGTGCCGAGCTGGGTGGTGCCGTCGAACACCTTGACCGTGCTGTTGGCGACCGCACTCCCCGCCAGGGTCAGCGTATTGTCGCTGGTGATGTGATCACCGGCAGTGCCGGTATCGTTTGAGAACGAGGCGATCTTCGGCGCGGCGGGCGGCGTGGTGCCCGTGCCCGACGTGCCCGTGCCCGACGTACCGGACCCAGATGAGCCAGAGGATCCGATGACCGGATCAAAAGGCGCTGACGCGGCGCTCACGTTGCCCGCAACATCGGTCGCCGTGGCTGTCAGAGCATGCGTGCCGACCGCCAGAGCAGCCGTCGTCACCGTCCATGCCCCGGAAGCGTTCGTCGAAGCGGTACCGACCTGAGTCGTGCCGTCATACACGTTGATCGTGCTGTTGGCCTCGGCGGTCCCGGACGCCACCACCTGATTGGCGCTGTTGACCGTGTCGCTGGTGATCGTCGGCGCAGACGGCGCCTTGGTGTCGACGGTGACGGTGAGCGCAGCCGATGCGGCGCTGATCTGGCCCGACGCGTTGGTCGCGGTGGCCGTTAGCGTGTGCTTCGCATCGGTCAGGATCGCCGTGATGTAGTCCCAGCTGCCGGTGGAGGTCGCAGTCGCCGAACCGATCTGGGTCGTGCCGTCATAGATCTTCACCGTGCTGCCGGCCGCGGCAGTCCCGTGCAGGGTGACCTTGTTGGCATCGGTGATTCCATCGCTCGGAACGCCGGTATCAGGGGACCATGACGTGATGGCAGGCGCGCTTGGGGCCGTGCTCGTCGTTGTCGTCGTGCCGCTATTCGCCGACGTATTCAGCGTCGCAGCGAGGGTCCCGCCATCATTGACGTTCCCGGTATAGGTCGGGGAATTCAAGTTGAAATCCGTTACACCCCAATAACCCGATCCCATGTGATTGTTGGTGAAGGACACGCCGGTAATCGAGCCGCCGTTGAACTGAGCGTCGGAATAGACCGTGAACCCGCCCCCAACGAGCAGGTTGTTGTCGACACTAACATTCGAAATCGGGCCGAAGTAGTTGTCGACCATGACCGCCGAGGTCTGGCTGTAGTCGTTGATGACGGTGTTGTGACTGATGGTCACATTTGATACGCCGCCATCAATCTGGATGCCGTCATAGTGCGGCGCCCCGGAGGCGTTCAGGTCATGGATGTAGTTGTCCTTGATGATCGAGCTGCCCTGTACATTGATGCCGTTCTCGACGTTGTAGATGTTGTTGCCGATGAATGTGCCCTGACCGCTAATGCCGTTTGAGCCGTCGTTGTTGCTGCCGACGCCATTGATTTCGCAGTTCTGGACAACGGCTCCCGTCACGCCTTGCGCGATTTGCACGACCGCAAAGCTTGCCGCAGTGATTTTGCAGTTTTCGATCGTCACATTGGCAGCGTCGATATAAACCGTCCCGGTGATATTCAGACCGGAGATCACAGTCCCCGGCTGAGTGATGACCAGGTCGCCCGATGGCGTAAGAGTCACGCCTGCCGGCACCCCCGTGTTCGATGAATCCGGCCATCCCGTTGTTGTCGTCGCCAAATCGAAGTCTCCTGTGTGTTTCAGCATTAATGGCTTCGAATAATTGCGATCCGCAATATCCGAAGCATTCAATCCCACTCGCCAAGCTGGAGTGGGCCCCCATTTGCGGAAAGCGTAATGGCCGATTTGGCACGGCTTTTTTTGGACGAGACAACGGCCTCGCCAAGGTCATTTCTTTGCAACGGACGCCCGATTCGAGCAACAGGCAAAACTACAGCTATTTTATCTGCGCATATTATTCGAATTAATTTCGCGCCAATCGAAAATGCAGATCGTTGAAAGATGCGAACTTCGGCAATGAGAATGCGTGTTCTAAGTTCTTAGACGCACGGGCATTTCAATCTCGGATCGATCCCCGAGTGCGCTTCGGGATTTATTTTCCCACATTAGTACGGCTGCAACACGTCTATGAAATCATCGCAATTGGGGCGCCATATTTTAACACGACTAACACGATCGTATTCTTCGCCCATACTTCTGTATGGCAGATCACGAACTCAAATTGGTGGCGTGCTCTCGGCTGGGCCGAGATCAGGGGTGCAACCGCGCCCGCCGAAGCGCAAGCCATAGGCGGGTTCATCGATGCCAAGCCGGTTGCCCTCTCTCGCCCCGAAGGCCAGCGAACAAGCCCTCCAGCGTCGCCACGGAATTACGCGGTGCACCGTGCATCAAGAAGCGAAGAGCGTGAAGTAGCGAAAGGACCACGCGGATCGGCAACGTCCACGGACGATGCTTCCGGACAAAATGGATCGCATTTCGATGCTCCAGGTAGACGGACAGCTGGGATAGCCCAGCCAAGGTGCCGCTCGATCCCGTGGTCGTTCCACCCCTGTGCGCCACGATCGAATCGCTCGCATATCCCAAACCGAGTTCTTTTGCCCGCGCGCCCCAGTCCAGATCCTCGAAAAAGAGGAAGTAGCTGTCTTCCATGAAGCCGATCCGCTCAACGCATTGCCGCGTTGCGTATGTCGACGCGCCGGATAGAGCATCGAGAGCCTCCTCGATTGCGCGAAGATCGAACGGATCTCCGAGCTTGTCATGCAACCCGATCGCCGTCCCTCTCGCCGCGAACGTCTGCCAGTGCAGCCCTCCACGAAAGCGGATGAGGCCCTCACTTCCGGCTTCCAGGATGGTGCTTCCGACCATCGCCTTTCCACCTTTCTCTGCCCGCTCGACAAGGGCCGCTAACGCATTCGGCCTCGGCTCGGTATCCGGATTAAGTATCCATATTCCCTTCCATCCGGAAACCGACTTAAGGGGTTTCAGCCACGCATTGACCCCTCCCGCGTAGCCAAGGTTGTCCTTGGCACAGCCTATCCAGACATTCGAAGCTCTTCTCTTGAACCGCAGCCGTCGTACATCCGTGAAGGGAGCGATGTGACCTGCGTCTGCAGGATCACATTCCGCGTACAAGCACGGCAAACAAATCAATGCCTCGACGAGTTCGTCGTAAGCTTCTCGTCCGCCGTTCTCGCAAATGAATACGTCGAACGCCGGATAATGTTCGGTGCGAGCGAGAGCTATGAAGCAATTCCGGATGTCCTCTGGATTGCGGAAGCCAACTATCAAGACAGCAACATCAAACTGGCACGTCGAACTGAGGGAGCCGGAGCGTTCGTCGAGGCTCGACTGCAACGAATTGCACATGAATGTCCCTCTTGGTTGATTGACTGCAGTCAAACGCGAAACTACGCTGCCTCATCACGACCGCAATGGGATGTCGTCAGCCGACCAGTTTTTCCGAGGTCTTTGGGATCGTGGGGCCGTTGAGAAGGATTCGGCCATGTTGCTGCTCTCGCGACGCGCCTTCCTCATAATCGTAGCTGCGATCGATGCCCCGCAGAGGAGCCAACGCGATCCCATCGACACATTCTGGGCAGACGCAAGCCGTGGTGGCTCTTCCGAGAGAGGAGCGGCCGCCGCCGACACGCGCAGGGCTGGCGTGAGATATCCGGACGAGACCAGTACGGGCTTTTCCGAGAAGACGAACCTGCGTCCCTCGGGCCCCGTCGCCACGAGCAGCTCCGGACAGCTCATTCGCGGACTCGACATATCAGGAGCCGTCCAGATCAACCACGGCGCGGTCACACTCGAGAACTGCAGGATCACGGCGGCAGCCTCCGCCGTCGTGAACGTGGCGGAGAATTTGAGCGTGCCGCCAATCATCCAGGACTGCGAGATCGACGGTCTCGGCCTCGACGGTGCCCAGGGCTCGAATGGCATCAACGGGTACGGAACGGTCCGTCGGTGCAATATCCATGGCGTCGAGAATGGCATCAATGTCACCGCTCCCCTCCTGTTCGAAGACAATTACGTGCATGATCTCGCCGCTCCAGGCGCCCCGCACTACGACGGGGTGCAGATCGACGGCGGACATGACATTAGCATCCGTCACAACACGATCGTTAACCGCCACGCCCAGACGTCGGCTGTCATGATCGACAATGCGTTCAACGCTGTCTCCAGCATCGTCGTCGAGAACAACCGCCTGATCGGCGGCGGCTACACCGTCTATTCGGATGGAAGGCAAGGCAACGGACCAATCTCGAGCGTTTCCTTCGCGAACAACCGAATGGGCAGGGGGCGTTGGGGGTATGCGGCATTCAGCAAAAACAGGCCGGTCTGGCGCGGCAATGTGGACGATATAACCGGGCGCCCGATCTGACATCAGTCACAGCCGGCAATCGGAATGCTGCATTGCAAGAAGCGCCCCGTGCCTGGAGGTTCCGCAAGCAGGCCCGCTGGCCGGCACGCGCCGGCACCGGTCGGAAACCGCGAAATGATCTTATCTATCAGTCCAATCCGGCCCGGAACCAACTATAACCCCCCTGCGCTGACCTGGACTTTCATAATATATTATTTTGCCCGACACGCATTTAAATTGCAATTACAATTAAATATAGATTTAATCTAGATCGCGCCATCCGGTCATCATTGAAGGGGTCGTGAGTGAGCATGACGATGGAATGGGGGCCAAAGAATGCGAAGGCGTTCGCACGCTTTCTTTATGCCCACGTTCCGGGTGCAGCGCAGGTTAGATTCGCCGTCAAGGACGTCGTTGCGCGCTACGTCTCGAAACCTGAATTCGGCGGTCTTTCCCTGATCGGAAATGATGGCGGGTTAATTGTCGACGTGGGTGCCAACCGAGGGCAAAGCATCGCTGCGTTCAGGCGACTGCGACCCGATTGCGAGGTGGTCGCCTTCGAACCGGAGCCTCGATCGGCCGCTCGCCTGGTCTTGCGATATCAGGGCGACCGCAGGGTCACGATTCACGATTGCGCTCTGGGGCAGCGCACCGGCCAATTGATCTTCTTTATCCCGCAATACGGGAGATGGGACTGCGATGGCATGGCCGCTACCAGCCGGGAGGAAGCCACGCAATGGCTACGCGATCGCGGCCGGATGTTTCGCTTCGATGAATCCAGGCTGACAGTCGCGGAGCACGCGGTGCAATGCAGGACACTCGATTCCTTCCGCATGCTCCCGATGCTGATCAAGCTCCACGCGCAAGGCGCCGAGCTCGAAATACTGAAGGGCGCTCAGGAGACGCTGCGCCGATGCACGCCAGCACTGATGTGTGCATTCCCCGTACGTGAACTGATCGATTTCTTGCGGCAGTTCCACTACGAGCCCTATTTCGAGGACCGTCGTATTCTTACGCAAGGTCTTGCCCGGCCAGGCATGACTTTCACGTGGTTTCTAACCAGAACCCACGTGGACGACCTCTATCGCCACGCATCGCACCGTCATTAATAACAAAGGATTTCGCGCAGCGATGCCTTTATACCGATGCATAGTCCCCAGAAGATCCAGATATAGTTCCAGAAATGGACAGTGATGCCGGTGAAGAAGAATAACAGGATGACCATTGTGAAAGCCAAGTTCATCCGCTCACAAAAATCATCAAACTCCAGCCCACTGTGTCTCCTGACAGGCCAGATCGCCATTAAATTCGTCGCGAGCAGACATGCCATCGCCGGTAAGCCGAACCGGAGCGCCTCGACGAGCCAAACGCAATCGACGGTCGAATCAAGGATATTTTCGTCGAATAGCTGAAACGAGTATCCCGTCAGGGGACTTTGCCCAATTCGTTCGAAAGCCGCATCCCAAATCAGGATGCGATAATAGCCTGTTACGGGGTCCAGCGTGAGGTGCGAAATCAACCAACCGATTGGGTGCTCGGCGAGGGTAATGAGAGCGCCGATCGCGACGCCCAGGACTGTCCAGAAAATCATCCATCGTCCAGGGAGCCGCCGCATAAGGCGATCGTAGGAATAAGCCGCCACTCCCAAAACATAGGCCATCAACGCGGCCGAAGACTGCGAGAGAACGCACCCCGCGAGGCAGACCCCCGAGAGCAGAATTTTTCGACCCACCGCTCGTTCGGAAAGCAAGACTATCGGATTGACGAGCGCGCAGAACACGCCGAACAGGATAGGATGATCGAGAGTTGAGGTCGCGCGGATGACACCGCTCCGGGTTACTGCACCCAACGGCGTTGTGCCAAAGATCGCCGCCGCAGCTTCGTGCGCGATCCAGCGTCCGGAGACGTATTCAACCGCCCCGACAAGAACGACCGCAACCGTCAGGATCTTTAAAGCTCGTACGAAGGTGTCGAGCGCAGCCGGAGAGAAAAAATAGCCCCTGGCAACGATATAGCTGAAGAGAAACTGCAGGCTCTCTGCTGCAGGCGAGGACAAGGATCCGAAGCCTGCTGTCGATGCTGCCGCCCCAAGCATCCAGGCGGCGGTCAGGAAGGCAAAAAGATCGCAAACAACCGCGTGCCGCCCCCGGCGCGTGAGCAGCACGAGTGCGGGCCCAACCAACAGCGTCACGGCCAGACGTCCCACCGTGAACTTTGCACCAGCGATCGAGACCTGCGCTTCCCAGGCTGGAATGATCAAGCCGGCAAGGACGAACCAAGCGGCGAACTGGTGGCGCGAGACTGCCAAAGCTTCTCGCGGATCTGACGGCGCCCAGTCATAGGGTGCCGCGGCGCCGATCGCCTCGAGACGCGTTCGGGTCAAGTTCGGAGGCCTCCGCAAGATGGTATCGGTGCGACAAACAGTGCGGCCCTTTGATCTCGCCAGTAGGCACTCTGCTGCAGTTGGTTCACTGCTCTCTCCTGGCAATGCAGATCATGTCCGAAGAGAGAGCGAGCTTTGCGATCGCCGGCGCAATGCCCTCAAATGCCGCCGCACGTCGGTGGGGCACCCCCACAGTTCGCACAGAGCTCAAACCAGCCTTCCTGCACCACCTTTCGACGTTGCCCCTGTGGCTGAAATGAGCGCTTGCGACCTCAAACGTTCGGGCCACCTCGATGCGGCGGTTGCGCAATTGTCTCCAGATCGCGGGCAGACCCGACATGTTCGGGCTCTGGATGATGATCGGGGCGTCCCCCGCTAGCAGATCGCCGAACGACGATAGAACGTCCACCGGCTTCGGGAACAGATGAAGCATGTTCAGCAACAGGATGCAGTCGAACTGCCGGCCTTCAAGGCGCCTTCTGGCCGCCCGGAGATCGCCCTCGATGATCTCGACCCCCTTCTCGGCGGCGCTGCGACAGATGACAGGATCGAGGGGAATTGCCGTCACGGAGATTCCCTTTTGGATCAGCCAGCTTTCCGTGGCACCCGAACCGCAACCGACCGACAGCACGCTGCGCGAGGCGTAGGGAATGCACTCGAGGACCTGCGGCATCGCTGGTTCGTAGTAGTCCTTCGAATAGGCAG
This sequence comes from Bradyrhizobium sp. UNPA324, assembly GCF_006658635.1. Lineage (NCBI taxonomy): Bacteria > Pseudomonadati > Pseudomonadota > Alphaproteobacteria > Hyphomicrobiales > Nitrobacteraceae > Bradyrhizobium > Bradyrhizobium sp. UNPA324. The sequence goes on along the minus strand of NZ_LFJD01000004.1, from coordinate 6,091,025 downwards.
CACGCGGCAGCTTGGTCTCGCTCGCGAGGAGCGATGGAGGACGGCCCGTCTGCTCGGCGATCTGCAGCAAGGCGACTGTCTGCCTGTCGAACTCCTCGGAGGTCGCCCCCATCCTTCCCACGTATTTGTTGGACATGTGGTGGACGGTGAATTCCTCAAGATGCGATACGGGAATCAATTTCGTGAACCCGCATTGCGTATAGGGATCAGTTGCCGCGGTGCAGAGCAGATCGTATTTGCCTTCGTGCGGAGCGACATCGAAACGCCCCGACTGCAGAGCGCCGCGGAGCTGCTCGCGCGTCAAGATGAAGCAGGCGGCGTGCTCATTGGTAAAGTGCGCTAGGACATAGTCTCCTCGCCGCCTGACTGATGTGGCATCCCAGTGGAAATGGGCGTGAACGTCCGGATAATTCCGCTGGCCATCTTCTCCGTACTCAATCCGCAGAAAACCAGCGATTTCGTTCTCGGGCAGGACCCGCATCACCTCGAGCCAGGCACTGATGTTCCGCTCGGTGACCAGAATGTCGTCCTCCGAGTAGATGAACAGGTCGTACTGGTCACGACGCTCGGCGAACAGCTTCTTGTGCGCAAACGGCAGCGACCATGGATTTCTGGTTGGCGTGCCGACAATGCAGTCAATTCCCAATATGGCCCGTTTATCGATGTTCGACAGCACGACGATATCCACCGCGAATGCCATGGACCTATATTCTCTGATGACCCGCTCGAGATAGCGATCATTCGAGGTTCCATGGCTTGCAATCGCGACCAGCATGCGAGGCACGCTACGATCGTCTTGGCTCGTTATATGCCGGGCAGCATGCTGGTTCATCGCGCGATCCCAGTGGAGGCATTTAGCCCAATTTAATGTATGCGCAGAGTATATAATAAAATTGGCGCAGTCGAGATTATTATGATTTAATTTTCAATTATATAACGGTATATTCCAAAGCCCAAAGCCGGCCTCACCGTTAGGCGAGACACTCGGAGAATCCCATCGCATGAAGGTGCTGGTCTATCCCCATTCCATGGAAATGGGAGGGTCGCAGCTCAACGCAATCCAGCTTGCCGAGGCGGTTCGGGCCCTCGGTCATGATGTCACCGTCGCGTCGGAGACCGGGCCGCTTCTGGACAGGGTAAGGGAGACGGGTCTCAGGCACATTGAAATTCCCCGGCATCGGGCCCGGCCCTCGCCTCGCGTCAGCCAGATGCTCCGCAGCATCGTTAACGAAGGCGCGGTTGACGTGGTGCACGGTCATGAATGGCCCCCCATTGTCGAGGCTTTTCTGAGCGTTGGGCTATCGACCAGAGCTGCCGTGGTGGGAACCGTCATGTCGATGTCAGTCCCTTCCTTCCTGCCGCGCAGCCTTCCTCTGACCGTGGGAACGGAGATGATCCGTCGTGCTGCGATCGCTGCAGGACATCAGGATGTCACCTTGCTCGAGCCGCCAGTCGATACGAGCTCCGACCATCCCCTCGTGAATGGAGCGAACTTTCGCGCGGCCCGGAATATTGGTCCGGACGAAGTCGTCATTGCGATGGTCTGCCGGCTTGTGCCGGACCTTAAACTGGAGGGTCTGCTATCCGCGTGCGACGCCGTTGGCGAAATAGCGCTTGGCGGTCCGCCGGTGCGGCTGCTGATCATTGGTGATGGACCCGCGCGCCCTAGCGTCGAAGCGCGCGCGGCCAGAACGAACTCGCTGGTCGGCCGGAACGTCGTCGTATTGGTGGGAGAGATGTCCGATCCGCGGCCTGGCTATGCCGCCGCGGACGTGATCATTGGCCAGGGCGGTTCGGCGCTGCGCGGTATGGCTTTTGGTAAGCCGCTGGTGGTCGTTGGCGAGGACGGGTTCAGCGAGCTGTTGACGCCCGAGAGTGCATCGACCTTCCTGCAACAAGGCTGGTATGGATTGGGCAAGGGCTCGCGCGGAGCCGGCGCCAGCGCACTCCGATCGGCTCTCGAGACCATTCTCGCTTCCGCGTCGCTCCGTCAGGAACTCGGCGGATTCGGCCGGCGACTGGTGGAGCACCGCTTCAGCCTCGCGCACGCGGCGAAAACGATAGAGCAAACCTATCTGCATGCCCTGCGCAGCAAGTCCTCAACCAGCCAACGATTGGCAGATGCCGGCCGATGCGCGGCCAGGCTTGCCAGCTATAAGGTGCAGCGAAAATATCAGCGTTGGATGGGTTTGGCTTCCACCGAAGACGACAACCATCGGGCGCGAATCTCTGCGGTGCTGTCCGCAACAGCCATCGCCCCTCGATCAGACGGAGCCGCGCCGGATTCGCTTCGCAAGGTATCCCGGCAAACCGATTCTTGACCCGCCACGGCAGCACCGCGATTTCAGCGGGCAAGTTCACGCTTGACCGCATCCACGATACGGTCCTGGTCTGCGCTATCCATCTGCGCATAGAGTGGAAGCAGGATCGCGTGATCCTGAGCGATTTCGGACTGCCGCAGATCATGGCGCGACACCGTGCCGGCATAGGGCGGCTCGCGATGCGAGCACATGATGCCCCTGCGCGTAGCGATGCCCTGGTCGAGCAGCGATTGCATCATCGCCCGCTGATCCAGGCGATCGGGCAAGCGTACGCAGTAACTCTGCCAGTTCGATCGCGCCCACGCCGGCTCGAACGGCAGCCGCAATCCCTCAATATTGCCGAGCAGTTCAGCGTAGCGGGATGCCAGCGCGCGTCGCTGCGCAATTAACTGCGGAAGCCGCTCGAGCTGTTTGCGTCCGATCGCAGCCTGCATATCCGTCATTCGATAATTGTAGCCGACGAGGAGGTACTCCTCGAAAATGACGCGCTGCGACCCGTGACGCACGATGTCCGGAACGCTCATCCCGTGTTGACGCAGAAGCCTGAACTTGCGATCGAGCTCGGCATCGGAGGTGGTGAGCATTCCCCCTTCACCTGTCGTGATCACCTTTCGGGGATGAAAGGAAAAGCAGGCAATGTCTCCGTGCGGCTTGCCGATCGCTTCCCACTTCCCGTTCATGCAGATCTGCGATCCCGCCGCACAGGCCGCATCCTCGATCACAGCGATCCCGTGGCGACGCGCCACAGCCATGAGCGCGGCCATGTCGCACGGCATGCCCATCTGATGGACCGCGATGATGGCGCGCGTGCGCTCGGTGATGGCTTCGGCCAACCGAGCGCAATCCAAATTGTATGTCTCGGGCTCGATATCGACAAAAACAGGGGTGGCGCCCTGATATCGGATCACGTTCGCCGTTGCTATGAAGGAATGGCTGACCGTGATCACCTCATCGCCCCTGCCGATCCCCAGGGCAGCCAAGGCGAGCTGCAGGGCGGTCGTGCAATTCGCGACCGCGCAGGCGTGCTGGGCGCCGACAAGTGCGGCGAACTCGTCCTCAAACGCAGCCACCTGCGGACCTTGCGATACCCAGCCTGACAGCACGACCGCGCGAGCAGCATCGGCCTCTTCGTCCGCGAGCAGCGGCGCTGCGATCGGGATCACGATGCTGCCACCTGCCGCTGACGGTCCGATGCGTGATCGCGTTCTGATCGCCACCATTTCACGAGGTCGGCGAGCCCCTGTTCGAGCGAAACAGTGGTGCGGAACCCCAGCAGTCGCTCGGCCTTTCCCGTCGATGCCAGCCGTCGCGGTACCGGATTGACCGAGCGCTCGGGCGCAAATTCGGGTGTCAGGCTGCGGTGTCCCATCACCCGCGCAAGCACCGTAGCCAGTTGCGTCAGGCTGGTCTCAGTACCGCTTCCGACATTAAAGACTTCATCGGTGACCTTTGCCCTGGCCGCAAGGATGTTGGCGCGCGCGACGTCGCGGACGTGAACGAAATCCATGGTCTGACGGCCGTCGCCAAAGATAACGGGCGGTAATCCGGCCTCGAGCCGCTCCATCCAGCGGATCAAAACTTCGGTGTAGCGTCCGTGTATGTCCATCCGGCTACCGTAGACGTTGAAATATCGGAATGCCACGTAGTCGAGGCCGCATACGTCGTTGAAGGCCCGCAAAAGCCCTTCGTTGAACGCCTTGGCGGCTCCGTAGAGGGTCCGGTTGTTGTACGGATTCTGTCGCTCAGTTGTCGGAAACTCCTCTGCCATGCCATAGACGGATGCCGAGGAGGCCGCGATGATCTTCTCGATGTCGTGCTTGATGCACAGCTCCAGGAGGTCATAGGTGGCGTCCACCATGACCTCCTTGGCCAGACGCGGCTCTGCCGCGCAATGAGTGATGCGGAGAGCGGCCTGGTGAAAGACGATATCGGCGGCCTTCACCAGGGCTTCCATCAGCTTGCGATCGCGTATGTCGCCGTGAACCAGTCTCACCGGTCCACGCCCGAGCGCGCGCCGGAGATTTTCCGGCCGGCCCCTGACCATGTTGTCGAGGGCAACGATCTCGATGCACCCCTCTTCGCAGAGCAGATCAACGATGTGGGAGCCGATGAACCCTGCCCCGCCCGTGACAAGAACGCGCTTTCCCTTGAGCTCAATCAAGACGCCCTCCTCTTGCAGGACCTTGTTGTGAAGCTTTGTGACGGCTGCGTTTGGTTGCTGACGGCTTCGCTGGATCGCAATGCCCCGGCGTTCCTCAAAGTGGAGACAACTGCGGTCGCCTGGTCCGGCAGCAACTCCGGATAAATGGGAAGGGAGAGAAATTCGTTCGCAAGCATCTCGGTTACCGGAAGATCGCCGGCCTGATAACCGAGTTCTGCGTAGGCTTTCTGCAGGTGCACCGGAATGGGATAGTGAATTCCTGCTCCGATGCCGGCCTCCCGCAACAATGTGAGCGCATCGTCACGCCGCTGCAATCTGACCGAATAGACATGATACACGTGGCGCGAGTGCGAGGGCGGCCGCGGACACGCGGATGGGAGCGCGGAAAGCAGTTCGTTGTATCTTTCTGCCAACGATCGGCGGGCCTCGGTCCAACGCTCGATGTAGTCCAACTTGACATTCAGTACCGCGCCCTGGATCTCGTCCATGCGATAATTGTATCCGGCAATGACGTGGTCGTATTTCGCCTCCTGCCCCCAGTCTCGCAGCAGCGACACTCGGCGTGCGAATTCAGGCCGATCGGTTACGACGGCGCCACCCTCGCCGAACGCCCCGAGATTCTTGCCCGGGTAGAAGCTGAAGCATCCCATATCTCCGATCGAGCCGGCGCGGCGTCCCCGGTATTCCGCGCCATGCGCCTGCGCGGCATCTTCAATGACGACCAGGCCGTAACGCCGCGCAATCGACATGATGGAATCCATGTCGGCCATCAATCCATGGAGGTGAACCGGCAGGATGGCTCTGGTTCGAGGTGTTATCGCAGCTTCGATCAGACCGGGATCCATCGTCCAGGTGACCGGGTCAACGTCGACAAAAACCGGTTTGGCGCCGCTGTAGAGAATGGCGGCGGTTGTCGCCACAAAGGTCATCGACACTGTGATGACTTCATCACCGGGTCCGATGCCCGCTGCCAGCAGCGCAAGGTGGAGCGCAGAGGTCCCACTATTCACTGCGAGACAATGCGAAGTCCGGCAATATTCCGCAAAGCGACCCTCGAAGGCTGCCACCTCCGGCCCGAGCACAAAATGCCCGCTGCGGACGACTCTTGCCACCGCGGCGTCGATTTCCGGCTTGATTTGAAGATATTGGGTTTTCAGATCCAGGAAAGGTATCAAGATTCAACACCTTGAAATTGGTCAACCGTATATAAATAATTAACTCGAATTATATTTTTAAATCAAGGCTATTTTTTCAGAATTTAAATGGTGATTAATTTGATTTGACCTGCGAGGCGTCGCTGACGAAGGCATGATCGGCTGTGGCCATAGCGCCCGCTCGGAACAGGGTCCGAGCCGGCACTCCCGCGACGGTGGCGCCCGCTGGAACATCCTTCGTCACAACCGAGCCCGCGCCGACGAATGCCCCCGCACCGATTGTTACACCGCACAAGATGGTAGCGTTGGAGCCGATGGAAGCGCCCCTCTTGACGTGAGTGCGCTGCAGCGTCCAATCCGAAGCTTGCTGAGGACGGCCCGCCGCCGTCGTTGCCCTCGGATGCTTGTCATTTGTAAACATCACGCCATGACCGATAAACACCTCGTCCTCGATCGTGACGCCCTCGCAGATGAAGCTATGCGAGGATATCTTGCAGCGCGCACCTATCTTTGCCCCCGCCTGAATTTCGACGAACGTTCCGATCCCGCTCTCGTCACCAACGGTGCAGCCGTACAGATTGACCAGCTCCGGGTGAGGAATGCGAACACTGCGACCAAGCTCGACGTCTTTTCCGATGGGCATGTACGAACTCCGAATGATGTCACCGAAACCGCTATGATGCCGTCCGCGAACGCCACAGCCCCGGCACCATTCTCGCCAAGCCGGCTGCGGCGTAGTGAAACTGCTGCAAGAGCGGGTGCCCGGTTATCGCCAGTCCCAGCCCCCAACAAAGCACAGCGACGGAGAAGGCTGACGCCAAGCGCGCAAGCGACATAAGTCCTTGAGCGTCCGTCAGCGCCGCACAGATGGATACGCCGGCAATCACAAGAGCCGTTACGGCCCCGCTTCTGAGCAGGGTGCGTACAAGTTCGCGGATCCCAAGGTCGAGATGTCGTCCAAGAAAATGAAACGCCACTGCTGCTTGAAATGGCAACGTCACCAGCGCGGATGCCGCAACGGCGTGCACGCCCAGAAATGATGCGCCGAAGATCACCAGAAGCGAGGGGGGCAACGAGATCAAGGACGAGATCAGCGCATCCTGCACCCTTCCGACCGCAACAAACACCGGGTAGGTCAGGCAGGCGGCGAAAAGCGCAAGATTGCCAATACAGAGCAGCTGCACGAGCGGGACGACCTCCAGCCACGTCGGACCGAGCCAGATCAGAATGATTGGTCGGGCCATGATTGCCATAAAGGCCAGGAACGGCCACTGCACCGCGGAGAGCAACTGAATGGCCTCCAGATAGACGGCCTTGAGATCGCCCCCTGCTTTACGTTGCGCGACAACCGCGGGCATGACGACCGGACTTATGACCTGCGTGACCAGCTTGTCGAATATCTGCGTCGATGCAGTGGCTCGGCTGTAGAGACCGACGGCCGTGAAGTCGAGCACTCTGGCTAGGAACAGCTGCGGTGCCAGGCCATAGAACACATTTACAACACTCACCGCGCCCGAATAGAGGCCAAAGCCGACGATCTCCCGGCAATCGACCAGGGACGGACGCATTGCACCAAAATCTTTCCGCCATATGAGCAACATCACGGCCAACACCGCGTTGCCAGCCACCGCCCCCCAGAGCGGTGCCATGTAGCTGAAGTGGGCCATCGCGAGAGCGATCGAAACGACAGCGATCGTCGTACTTGCGGCAAGGTTACAGATTGCCAGTGTTCCAAACTGCATCTCACGCCGGAATAACGCGGCTATGGTTCCGGAGAACGGCAGCAAGAGAAAATTCAGCGCGGAAATCTCGATGCCTAGGCGCAAGCGGTCCAGCTCGAAGAGATGCGCGATGGGCTGCGCAAACACGAACAGCATGATGGCGGTGGCCGCCGAGATCACGAGGGTAATCGTGAACGTAGTCTGTACGCTCGCACGCGACAACTCGCGCTTCTGAATCAGATAGCTTGCGCCTGCAAACTCCTGGAAACAGGCGGCAATGATGGATGTGATGGCGTTAACCACGGCATAGATGCCAAACTCCTCCGGCGACAGCAAACGGGCAAGCACGGCGGTCGCGACAAAGACCAGCAGCAGGCCGATGTAACGATCGAGCGCGGAGAACAGGATCGAGCGCTGCACGGACCTCATTGCACTGTCTGCCATGTCGATTGGGTCAGCTAGGTCGCCGCACGCCTCATGCTATCGCTCTCGCGCGCTGCCGGATTCCGTGAGGCTCTCGCAGCAATACCGGCGCCCCCTGTTTTGCGATCGAGCACGAGGCCGCTTCCAAGACTTCGACCACGCGAAGTCCCGAGACGCCGCTGGAAATCGGCTGGCCACCGGTGCGTACGCAATCGACAAAATGCTCCACCTCCGTCTGCAGTGCCTCCGTTGGCGAGATATGCGGAGCCCACATGTCGCCGGCGCGGTAGCCAATCCGGAACTGATGCGCATCCTCGGGAGACCCATCAAGTGTGATTCCCTTGTCATAGACCTTGATCTTCTCCGTCGGCTCGAGATCGTCGTAGACAATCATCTTCCTGCTGCCGCCGATAAACGTTTGGCGCACCTTGACGGGCGAGAGCCAATTGACGCTGACGTGAGCGACGCACGCGTCGGCAAAAAACAGCGTGATGTGCGCCATATTCTCTGGCGAGCCGACGACGTGGCACGACCCGGTCGCCGAGACGGCGATCGGGTCCTTATCGAGGATATGGTGGATAATCGAGATATCGTGCACCGCCAGGTCCCAGATTACATTTACGTCTTTTTGAAACAACCCGAGACTCGCTCGCGTGCTGTCGTAGTAGTAGATGTCTCCAATTTCCCGACTCAGCAGCAGCTCCCGGATTCTCTGGACCGCCGGCGTGTAGAGGAAGGTATGATCGACCATCAGCGTCAACCCGCGTCGATCCGCCTCCTCGATCAAGCGGGTGACGAGCTCGGAGCTCGTCGCAAGCGGCTTTTCGACCAGTACATGCTTTCCGGCCCTCAACGCCGCAAGTGCCAGTTCGTAATGCGTATGCACCGGCGTCGCGATAGCGATTGCATCGATGCTGGCGTCCTTCAGCAGATCTTCGTAACGACTGGTCGTTTCCACTCCCGGGTAAAGCTGCTTTACCGCGCCGAGCCTTCCTGGGTTCAGGTCGCTCACGCCGACGACGCGGGTGGCGGGATTGATCGAGAAATTGCGAACGATATTGGGACCCCAATAACCGTAGCCCACAACGCCGATCCCCAATTGACTGTCTCGCATGCTAACCTCGATGCATCCAGAGAATACGCTTCCAATCATTCCGTCGCAGACGATCAGCTCACGCCGGGCACTAGGTCCGTGCCGGCATGTCCTGCCAGATGCCTCGCGTATCTATGACGTCGAGATGTCGACGCTCCGACAGGGGTACCATCTTGAACTCGTCATGATCGACGAGGAGAACCGCGATTTCGCAGCTGCGCAGAGCCTCCTCGATGTTCACGAAAGCGACACGATGATCGGCCAACTGGGGCGGCAAACGACGAAGGTTCGGCTCAACGATCTTGACCCGTTCTCCATACTTTGCCGCAAGATGCGTGGCTATTTCCATGGCGGGACTTTCGCGCAAATCGTCGACATTGGCCTTGAACGTCAATCCACAGCAGGCGATGCTTGCGTAGGGATGATCGTCGATCAGCGCCTCGGTACGTTCGATGATCTTCTGCGTTTTGGTGTTGTTGACTTCGCGGCTGGTCCGCATCACCCGGGCGAGGTCCGGCGCGGAGTCGATGATGAACCAGGGATCGACCGCAATGCAGTGCCCGCCTACTCCAGGTCCCGGCCGCAATACGTTGACGCGGGGGTGGCGGTTGGCGATGTCGATAACTTCCCAGACATTGATGTCGAACCTGTCGCAAATCAGCGAGAGTTCGTTCGCAAAGGCTATGTTGGTGTCGCGGAATGCGTTTTCCGTCAGCTTGACCAACTCGGCCGTGCGCGCCGTAGTCCCGACGCAGGCCCCGCGAACGAACATCTTGTAGAATCGTTGAGCACGGCGCGTACAAGTTGGTGTGATGCCCCCAATGCATCTGTCGTTGTTGATGAGCTCGGTCAGGATCCGGCCCGGCAACACGCGTTCTGGGCAGTAGGCGATGTAAATCGCCGCGTCTTCCTTGCCGTTGACGCCTATGTGCAAATCTGGCCTGCGGTCGATGATCCGCTTGGCGATCGCCTCGGTGGTGCCGATCGGCGACGTCGATTCGAGGATGACGAGATTGCCGGGCGCAATGATGTCGACGATTTGGTCGACAGCGGCGTTCACACTTGACAAGTCCGGACGGTTCTCGCGATCGATCGGCGTCGGCACCGCGATAATGAAGACGTCGGCCGGCTGCGGCTTGGTGGATGTCGTCAGGGCGCCGCTCGACACGACCTTGGAAACGAGACCATCGAGATCGGGCTCGGCGATGTGAATTCTTCCGGATGCAACGGTATCGACGATGCGCTCGTTGGTGTCGACACCGACCACCTGCATTCCTCGGCTTGCAATGAGGGCCGCGGTCGGCAGCCCGATATAACCGAGTCCAACGACATTGATCTTCTGGAACTCAGGCATTGAGAAGCACCTTCACGATACGCTCGCTCGCGTGCCCGTCACCGAACGGGTTATGCGAACGGGCCATGGCCGCATAAGTCTCGTCGTCGTCGAGCAGGCGAAATGTCTCCGCAACGATTTTGTCGTAGTTCGCGCCGACGAGACGCGCCGTCCCGGCTTCCACCCCCTCGGGACGCTCGGTCGTATCGCGCATCACCAGGACTGGCTTTCCGAAAGTGGGGGCCTCCTCCTGGACGCCACCTGAATCCGTCAAGACCAGATGCGACAGCGAGAGCAGGCTCACGAAGTCCGTGTATTCCTGGGGGGAAGTGAGGACGACCCTCGGGTGATCCGACAACCGGGACGCAAACAAGTCGCGAACATTCGGATTCGGATGCACGGGCAGCACCATGGCAACGTCTTCCCTGCACAGGATCGTTTCCAAGGCGTTGACGATGTTGATCACACCGCCGCCGAAATTCTCCCGCCGGTGGCAGGTCACCAGGATGATGCGCCGGTTGCCGTGGCGCTTCTTGATGCCGTCCCAGCGGCCCGAGAGCCCCGGATCGGATTCGACCATGGCTTTTGCGAGGATGAGAGCATCAACCACCGTGTTTCCAGTGACGTGGATTCGATCATCCGAGACGTTTTCCGAGCGCAGCGCGCGCGCAGCGCGCTCTGTTGGGGCAAAATGTTGATCTGCGATTGAGCCGACGATCTTGCGGTTCACCTCCTCCGGCCAAGGAGAAAAGATGTCCCCACTGCGCAGCCCGGCCTCGATGTGAGACACCGGTATCCGGTGGTAATAGGACGCAAGTGCGCCAGCCATGGCAGTCGCTGTGTCGCCTTGGACGATAACCCTGGTAGGCTTCACTTTCTCGAGGAGCTCACCGACCTCTCCGAGCAGCCGAGCGGTGAGATGATCCAGCGTCTGATTGGCCGTCATGACGTTCAGATCAAAATCCGGAACCACTTTGGCGAGCTTGAGGACCTGATCAAGCAGCTGCCGATGCTGTGCTGTCGCACAGATCGTCAGGGAAATGTCCTTGCTATTCTCGGCCTTGAGTCGGTTGATGACCGGAAAGAGCTTGATTGCTTCGGGCCGAGTCCCCAAGAGGACAAAGAAATGCTTGTGCACGTCTCACCCTCCGATCCGGCTCGCGCCCGGAGGGACGGAGCCCGGCGCGCCAAGCGTATGCTGAATCGCTTGCTTGACGAGCGCTTGCGCCAGGATGCTCGCAAACAGCGTGTTCGTCGTGGCGTATCGCCACCACATCCGCCCGGGTTCTTGATAGATCCGGTACAACCACTCGAGGCCCAGCCTCTGAACCAGTGCAGGCGCGCGTCGAACCGTACCTGCAAGAATATCGAACGCGCCGCCCACGCCCATGATGAAGGGTACGCCGAGATCATCGCGGTGAGCGGCCAGAAAGCGTTCCTTCCGCGGTGTCGGCATGCCGATGAAGAGACAGTCGGCCCCGCTAGAGCGAATGTCCCGAACGACGTCACTCTCCTGCTCGGGTTTGAAGTAGCCGTCATGCCAGCCCGCGAAGGCAAGTGAGGGATGCCTCTCGCGCGCGCGTTGCATTGCCGAATGCAGTACGGCCTGGGTAGCTCCCAGGAAATACGGTTTGAAGCCTTCCCGCGCACATACTGCGAGCAGTTCGGCCAGGAGATCGACGCCGGCGACTCGCGCCCTCGCCGGAAGCCCCACTGCTCGAGCGCCCCAGAGAATCCCCATGCCGTCTATGCCGACAATATCACTGTTGGCGACATCGGCCGCGAGCACAGGATCGGATCGCATCTTGACGAATTTGGCGACGTTTAGCGCCACGTGCTGCAGGCGGCCGCGGCTGCGCATGGCGCCGCGCGCCAACTCTACGGTCTCCGCCATTGTCAGGAGGTCGATGGGGCACGCCAAGAACGATGCACGCATTTGAATCGACCTCCCAAAATGCAACTTTGCCTAAGTTGTATTTAAGATTATAATAACGATAATAAATGGCAAATATTTAATTGCAAGGATTAAATGCATTGCTTCAATCAGGCGAAAAATGAGCGCTGCCGCGCCGCGGATACGCAAAGTTCCAAATGGCAATTAAATAGGGACCGATGAAATGATTTCGGTAATTATTCCCCATCTCAACCAGGCGGCGGCTCTGGAAGCCTGCTTGCGAAGCCTGGATGCACAGACCCTGTCCCGGGACCTGTTCGAGGTCATCGTGGTGGACAACGGCTCGGCGATGCCCCCGATCGACGTCGTTGCCGCTCATCCCAAAGTGAGGTTGACGTACGAATCGGATCCCGGTCCCGGCCCCGCTCGAAACGCCGGCGCGGCTGTCGCAAGGGGAGAGATGCTTGCCTTCATCGATGCCGATTGCAGAGCGCATCCAGATTGGCTCAACAGCGTATTGCGGGCGTCGCGCTCGTCGCCGGCCGACACGATCTTCGGGGGCGACGTTCGCATCTGGCAGGCGGAAAATGCGAGTCTTAGCGCCATTGCGGCTTATGAGAGCGTCTTCGCTTATCGATTCAAACTCTACATTGAACGCCACGGCTATTCCGGAACGGGCAATATGGCGGTGTTTCGTCGCGACTTCGATCGCGTCGGTCCATTCGCCGGCATCGACGTGGCGGAAGACATGGAATGGGGACAGCGCGCACTACGCGCTGGACTGCGATTTCGGTATATCCCCGACATGATCGCCTTCCATCCGGCCCGAAGCTCTCTAGAGGAGTTGTATGCAAAGTGGGACCGGCAAATCGCGCATTATCGCAATATGGCGCAAGGTAAGCCGGTGTGGCGGTTGCGCTGGATTGCGCGAGCTTTGCTCGTTCTCGCGTCGCCAGCGCCAGACGCTGTGACGGTGCTAACCAGTGACCGCCTTCACGGTAGCGACGCCCGTCTCAAGGCTATCGCAGTTCTGTGTGCCGTCCGCGCCCATCGTGCCATGACGATGCTTTCGCACCTGGGCCGTCGCCATGCAGTGGCTTGGAACCGCTAAGCCAGAATCAAGTGTCGCGGAACGCCGGGTAGTCGGTCAGATCCCGCAAGTCGGTACGGCGGCCGAATGACCACAATATCCAGCCGAGTTCGTAGCTGCGGCACTCGAGCCGGACTCCGACGCGAGCCGGATCGATCAGCGCCTCTCCGTTTCCGAACCAGGCGTTCCCGAGCGCGCGCAACATCCGCGGAGCCCTGGTCTTCAGTTCATTCTTGCGAACCTGCGAACGGATCGTCAGGCTAAGTTCCGGCACGAGCATGGTGCGGCCCAATTGGTTGTGGCCAAGCACCCAGTTGAATCCTTTGACCAGGGCATCCCGCGCTCCCCGTCGTCCAAAACGCTCGGCCCATTCCAGCAAGGCCGGCGCCATTCCATACTGATGGACCGAATAGACTTCGTAGAAATCGAGGACGCGGCCACTCATCGCATCGAAAAACCACGGCCATTCTCCCTGGGGTCCCTGAAGCGCAATTAAATTGCACACACAGGCGTCGGCCATGACGAGCGCGGACACATCTCCAGTGAATTCGCCATATTGATAGCAGGCGATTGAAAGGTAGGTTTGCGTCGCAAAAGATGCAAAGCGCCGACGGAAGCCGGCCGGCGCATCGAAAAACAATCCAGACTCGCTATGGAAACGCTCCTTCAGGAAACGGTAGAGCGGGCCGGCGAAGCATAGCCACTCCCTCTCGCCTGCCCTGGCCTGCGCGATGACTCCCGTCAGCAGCATACCCAAGTCCTGGGCCCGAAACGCCCGCCACTGCGACTCATCCGAAAGAATCGCTTTCAGCGCGAACCTTACCCGATCCGGAATGGGAAGGCGGAGTTCGGCGGCGGCCCACAAAGCCATGCCGAACGCATATTTGCGCACGGGAAACGCGGTGAGATCCGTGGCGTTCCGATGGAATATCTCTGGAAGATCAATATCAGCTGGAAGGTGCGCGACCCGCGACATTCCAAGCAGGACATTGAGGGTATAGAACACGTCGCTCTGCGCTATCGACTCGTTTGGCGAGGCGCGCCCGTCGAGGTGATAAATGTGGGACCAACGGCGCTCCTTCGGCAACCAGCAGCGTTCCAGCCCCCTAAGGGCGTAGTTCACCAGAGGCGAGTTTGGCGACAGCTCCTGCACTGGAGCGGGCACTATGAGCTTCACCCTAGAATTCGGACTGATCATCATCGACGGTCCACCATGGTAAATCCGGCTCAGTACTCCCGGATGCTTTCATCCAAGCCGCGAAGCAGGGGATAGAGGAAATATGAAATCACTGTCCGCTGTCCAACCTTCATCTCGGCAGTGACCGCCATGCCGGGTATCAAATGAACTCGTTCAGCCGGCAGCCGAAGGTGCGCGTCCCGTAGATCGATCAGTACGCGATAATAGGGAGCTGACGACCGGCGCGCACCTTCGGCTTTCGCGTCTGGCGAGAATGAGTCCCGGCTGATGACGCCGACCTCGCCAGTCGCAGTGCCGTACTTCTGAAATGGAAATGCCTCAAACTTGACTCGGACGACTTGCCCGACCGCCACCTGCCCGATATCCCTTCCCTCGACGTTGACCTCCGCACGGAGCGCCTCGTCGCGCGGGACCAGCACAAACAACGTCTCGGCCTCGCGGACCACCGAACCTACCGTCCGATTGGCAATGTCGAGTACCACCGCATCCGCCGGTGCAGTCAGCACGATCAGTTGCCGGCGGAGCTCCGCCTTCTTGAGCTCCTCGGCAGTGCCATCGCGCTTTGGCAAGGTCTCTACAAGTTCCTGATAGGCAGTGCGGCGAAACTCGGCGGCGAACACCTTCTGGTCTGCACGGGCCTTGTCCAGACGATGCGTGTTGTCGACGATGCTGCCACGAACTCGCGCCAGGTTGCTTTCGACCTCCAACCGCGCATCGCGTGACAGCAGGAAATTCAATCTTGAACCGACCTCTTTGGCCATCAACGCATTCCGCATGGCTTCAATGGACTGCATCGTATCCAGCCGCTCAGCCAGGACCAGTTCCTCGTTCTGCGCCGTTTTGAGATTGGCCTGTGCGGACGCAATCTGCGCGTCGTAGTTCTGGATCTGAAGGTCGTAAGCCGCCCTCCTCTGCAGGAATACCTTTCTCTGCAGAGCTTGGTCGGCATTCGCCGTCTCATCGACGCCATAATCCGTGCCGTCCAACTCGGCTCGCAGCCGATCGATGGAGGCGTCGAGGCCTGCCAGGCGGCCGCGCAGTTGGGCAAGATCGGCCTGAGAGAACGTCGGATCGAGAACCGCAAGCACGTCGCCGTGATTCACGATATCGCCGGCCTTGACCCGAATCTCCCGAATGACCGACGTTTCCAGCGGCTGTACGACCAGGTTGGGATTCGTCGTGATCAACTTACCCTGGGCAGTCACAATCATATCAACGCGAGATACGCATGCGAATGTGACCGCCGCAGCGATCAGGGCGCCGACACAATAGAGCGTGATCCGTCCCAGCCGCGGTGGCGTCAATTGCTCGATCTCGGCTGCGTCGGACTGAAATCGCGCGACAACGCGAGCCCCTGTCGGCCCGGAGTTCAAGAGCCGGCGTCTCGTCCGTCGATCGGACGGAGGCCCGGATCTGCCCGGGGCTGCTTCAGCTCTGGTCTTTTCAGCCGCGGTCATGCGACCTGCCTCGTTTGCTGGTTCCAGAGATGCCTGTAGAAGGTGCATTTCGAGAGCAGCGCGTCATGACGATCCACATCGACGATCCGGCCACGGTCGATCACCAAAATCTGGCTTGCGTCCGACAGCATCGAAAGCCGGTGCGATACGATAATGACGGTTCGTCCCTCCGCGATTCGCCGCAGATTGCGCCGAATGATCGTCTCGCTCTCGGAATCCAGCGCGCTCGTGGCTTCATCGAGAATCAGGATACGCGGGTTGACGATCAAGGCCCGCGCGATGGCGAGCCGCTGCTTTTGCCCCCCGGACAGGTTTGATGCCTGCTCCTCGAGCACGGTATCGAACCCTCTCGGCAGCCGCTCGATAAATTCGTCGGCACCGGCGAGCTGAGCCGCCCGGACGACCTCCTCGAACGGGGCGTCGCGCCTCACGCAGGCGATATTTTCGCGCACTGTACCCCGGAACAGGAAATTGTCCTGGAGCACGATCCCGAGATTCCGCCGCAGGTGGGCGAGGTCGATCTCACGCGAATCGTGACCGTCGATGCGCACCAATCCCCGCTGCACCGGGTACATTCCCGCGATAAGCCGCGTCAGCGTCGTCTTGCCCGAACCGCTCCGGCCGACAATTCCGAAGATCGAGCCGGAAGGGATCGAGAACGACACCTCGTCCAGCGCCGGCGGTCCCTCGCCATAGCGAAACGTGACGTTTTCAAACTCGATCTGCCCGGCGAAATCGGGCCGCAGGCCCTCGCGATGGCCGTCCCGTTCCAGCTCCCTGTTCATGACCTCGCCGAGCATCTTAACGGCCAGCGCGATCTCTTGATATTCGTGCACCATGGTCACCATCTGCACCAGCGGCCCCGAAACCCGTCCCGCCAGCATGTTGAAGGCGACCAGTGCGCCGATCGTCATCTCGCCGCCGAAGACGTCGAGCGCACCCAAGGCCACGATACCAAGCGTCATCATCTTCTCGAGGAACCCGGTCAGCGCCTGAGCGCCCGCCGAGATCTTTTCGACGCCAAATCGCATCGAGACCGATTGCGCGCAGCGATCGTCCCACGCCCTGTTCTGGCTTGGCTCCATGGCCAGCGACTTCACGGTGCGCATGCCATGCACGGTCTCGACCATCAAGGCCTGGCGACTGGCTTCGGCCTGATACAGCTGGTAGAGCCGCCGGCGGAACGGTCCCATCAAGATGGCGATCACACTCGCACTAACGGCCGTGAAGGCCAGAACAACACACGTCAGTTTGATGCTGTAGAGCGCGAGGATCGGCAGGACGACGACCAGCGACAACGCGTCTAGGGCCGTCAGGAACAGACGGCCGGTCAGGAACTCGCGGATTCGTCCGGCCTGCTGCATGTGCTTCACCAAGACGCCGGCCGAGATGCGCTCGAAGAAGGTTATCGGAAGTCCCAAGAGATGCCGAAACGTCCTGGTCGCGACCCGGATGTCGATCTTGTTCGTGGCATAGAGCAGCAGGTAGCGTCGCAAGAAGCTGAAGATGGCGTCGAAGCAGAGTGCTAGGATCGCGCCACCCGAGAGCACGTAGAGTGTCGTGAGGCTCTCGTGGACAAGGACCTTGTCGATGACGAGCTGAAAGAAGATCGGAAGCGCCAACCCCAGCGCATAGAGGAACACCGCAGCAATTGCGACGTCGGAAAAGAGCCGCCACTCCCGCAGCATTTCGGGTATGAACCAGCGCAGCCCAAAGGGCCTCTGGTCCCGCGATGGAGAACTCTGGCGCTTGAACAGAACGACCTTTCCGGACCACTTGGCGCAAAAGCGGTCCGCATCGATTAGCAGGTGCTCAGAGTTCCGCTCGGCCAGTGGATCGAACACCGTTACCGCGTCGCATTCCGGCCCGGCTCCGAGCACGACCACCCAGTTCAGGTTCGAGAGCTGAACAAGGGCCGGATAGGCTTCGCCGAGCTGGCATATGGCCTTCCAATCGAGCTGCGCCGTGCAGGCGCGAAGGCTCGCCTCATGAGCCATGCGCAGCAAGAGATCGATCGAGATGCCGGTCTCGTCGACAGCATAGGCATGCCGCAGGCGGTCGGACGGCAGATCGATACCGTGATGGGCGGCGACCTTCGACAGGCATTCAAGTGCGGTTTGAGCAGCCCGACGCGGCTCGTCCTCCGACAGAGGCGGCGCCGGTTCACAGCTGCCAATTTCAACGGAAGTTGGCTGAGACATTTGGAGATCGTGAGTTGTCCGAAACTGGCGAGACGGGCTCGACTTGCGCGCTCGCCTGTGGCGCGACAATCGACGCTCTCGGCCGAGAGCGCTGGACGACTCCAGAGTCGACCAGACCCTGAAGCGCGTTCTGCATCACCTCCACGGAGTTCGCGAACGCCTCCGCTGAGAAGATCAGCCTTTGGCAAAAGACTTTCTTGGGCGCGTTGTTGGCGTCACGTTCCGTGGGCGAGAGACTGATCAGGTCCACCCTAACGATCGACCCGCCAATCGTGACCTCGTCAACCCCGTCTGTATAGATCTCGGCATGCATTGCGGTTCTCCTATGCTGCGAGCTGAGGCCTGAAGAGAACGTCAACCGCGTAGCTCGTCGCGTTGAAGGTGTTGGTGGGGAAGAGGCTCCCGGATCCGTATGCATAGACGCCGTTCCCGCCGCTGGACGCGGATGACGGGGCTGTCAATGGTCCGTTGGTTACCGAGCTGGCAAAGAGATTCGGATCGTCAGAGTAATTTCCTGCACTGTGGTAGGAGGCGAGATAGGTCGTGCCCGCCGTGATGGTGACCGGCGTCGCAAAATTGACCTGTTGCCAGCCGCTCGCCGTCTCATTGGTGAATGTGGCGGTCGCCAACAGGGTCCCGCTACTGCTCCAAAGATCGGCGACGTGAGTGCCGGTATTGGATGGTCCTTTGTAGAAGCGCAGTCCCATGATGTCGCCAGTGGTGGACACCTGGAACTTCATACCGAGCTCAACCGAATTCGGATCATTCACCGTCACCACGCTGGGCGTTGGATTCGAGCTGAACAGGCTTACAGTGCTTGCTGACGGCGCGTGAACGGTCACGGCCACACTTGCGCTCGCCGTGCCGCCCCGCCCGTCCGAGATCGCGTAGTTGAACGAGGCCGGCCCGGTGTAATTGCTCGCCGATGTGAACGTCACCGTATTGTTCTGGGTGTTGAAACTGGCGGTGCCATTGACGGCTCCACTGACCCCTGTAATCGTCAACGGGTCGCCATTCGGATCGGTATCGTTTGCAAGCAGCGAGGCACTGGAGATGCTCAGCGGAACCCCTTGGGTCGCGTTGAAGCCGCTATCGTTGCTCGCTATCGGTGACTGGTTGGTGCCGCTGCTCGAGCTGCTGAACACCACGTCCACCCAATAATTGGTAGCGTTGTAGGTGCTGGTCGGGAACAGATTGCTCGAACCGTAGGTGTAGACACCATTGTTGCTGGAAGGAGCCGTGAGCGGTCCATTAGTATGGGCCGTCGTGAAGTAGTTCGTGGTATCGCTATAGTGGCCATTGCTATGGAAGCTCGCGACATAAGTGGTGCCGGCCGAAATGGACACGGGACTGCTGAATGTGACCGTCTGCCATCCGCTGGTGGTTTCATTCGTGAACGTCGCGCTCGCCAATAGCGTTCCCGTGCTGCTCCACAACGAGGCGGTATGGGTGCCTGTGTCATTGGCGCTCTTATAGTACTTGATTCCGGTGATCGTACCGGCCGCCGAAGACGAGAATCGCACACCGAGATTGACCTGCGAGGCATCGGGGTCGGACAGTGTCGCCGGTGTGTCGGAGCTCGAGAACAGACTAACCGTCGTGGGAGCCGTGCTTACAGTTACATTGAACGTCTCGCTGGCCGCGAGGCCGCCGAGATCAGTCGCGACGGCCTTCACGCCGAGCGTGCCGACATCAGCCGACGTCGGTGTGCCGCTGAAGGTCCGGGTCGAGGCGTTGAAGGTCAGCCAGGCAGGAAGTGGCGAGCCATCGGCCGCGGTTGCCGTGTAGGTGAGTGAATCGCCAGAATCGACGTCGGTGAATGTGCCGGCCGGCAATGTCAGGGAGAACGCCGACCCAGCTGTTGCGGTTTGATTGCCGGTCTGGACCGCCAGCACCGGCGCATCGTTCGCGCCGTGAATGGTGATCGTGAGCGTGGTCGACGATGTCGCGCCGGCGGCATCACGCATCGTGTAGTTGAAGACGTCCGTCAGTGTATTGGTCGAAAGCCGCAGGGCCTGGACTGCGGAATCGGTTTCATTGACGGTATAGGTGAAAGCGCCTGAAGCATTGAGCACGAGGCTTCCGTGCGCTCCATTTAGCGCCGAGTCCAGCGTTCCGGAAGTCGAGCCGAAGCTAACCGCAGTCACAGTCTTGGTGTCGCCCGCGTCCGGGTCGGTGTCATTGGTCAGGACGTTTCCCGTGGCGGGTGAGCCGCCGGAGCCGTTATTGACACCGCCCTTCTCGGTCGCGTCGCCCGTGTCGGCGACCGCAGTTGGCGGAGTGTTCGCAGTCGTCGTCACGACAATATTGAACGTTTCGCTTGCAGTGAGGCTGCCGAGATCCGTTACAGTTGTCTTCACACCCAGCGTGCCGACATCGGTTGACGATGGCGTACCGCTAAAGGTTCGGGTTGACGCGTTAAAGGTCAGCCAGGCGGGAAGTGCCGACCCGTCGGCCGCTGTCGCAGCGTAAGTGAGTGAATCGCCGGAATCGACATCGGTGAAGGTGCCCGCTGGCAGCGTTAGCGAGAACGCCGACCCCACCGTCGCAGTTTGGTTGCCGGTCTGGACCGCCAGTACCGGCGCATCGTTCGCGCCATGAATGGTGATCGTGAGCGTGGTCGACGATGTCGCTCCGGCGGTATCACGCATCGTGTAATTGAAGACGTCCCTCAGCGTGTTGGTCGCGAGTCGCAGGGCCTGCACGGCGGGATCTGTCTCGTTGACCGTATAGGTGAAGACGCCTGAAGCGTTGAGCACGAGGCTTCCGTGCGCTCCGTTCAGCGCCGAGCCGAGCGTGCCGGAAGTCGAGCCGAAGCTGACTGCAGTCACGGTCTTGGTGTCGCCGGCGTCCGGATCGGTGTCGTTGGTCAGTACGTTGCCCGTGGCGGGCGAGCCGCCGGTGCCGTTATTGACCCCGCCCTTCTCGGTGGCGTCGCCAGTGTCGGCAACGGCGGTCGGCGGCGTGTTCGTACCGGCGGATCCGTTGAAGACCACGTCAACGTAGTAGTTGGTCGATTTGTAGACGTTGGTCGGGAATGATGCGCTGGTTCCGTAGGCGTACACTCCATTCCCGGCCGCTGGTGCGCTTAACTGGCCGTTCGTAACTGAGCTCGTGAAGTAGTTCTGAGTGTCGGAATAATTACCTCCAGTGTGATAGGAAGCAACGTAAGTCGTTCCCGCGGAAATCGCGATCGGGCTCGCGAAACTGACCTGCTGCCAGCCGCTGGCCGTCTCGTTCGTGAAGGTCGCCGTAGCAAGGACCGTTCCCGTCGAGCTCCAGAGATGCGCGACATGGGTTCCGGTATTCGACGATCCCTTGTAGAAGCGGAGGCCGGTTATCGTCCCGCTCACAGACGCGGAGAACTTGACTCCGACCTCGACGGAGCTCGTATCGCCCGAATTGGCCACGCTCGGCGCATCGTTGGTACCGAACAGGCTTTGCGCGGAGACGGGATAGTTGACGTTGAGGAGAACCTGGCCGGTTCCGGTGGCCTCGCTCGTGTCAGTGATCGTATAGGAGAATTGCGCCGGTCCCGCGTAATTCGCGGTCGGAGTGAACGTCACTGTCTGGGTCTGAGCGTTGTAGCTTACGCTCCCGTTGATCGGGCTGCTCACGCCGGTGATCGAAAACGACAGGCCGGCCGGATCCGTATCATTGGCGAGCAGCGCCGATGCCGGAATAGTCAGAACACCGTTTTCAGTTACGCTAAAACCACTGTCATTGTTGGCCTGCGGCTGCTGGCTGGTATTTCTGAAGACGACATCGACCCAATAATTTTGAGCCTTCACAATCGAAACGGTGTTCGGGAAAAGCGGTCCGGGACCGTAGGCATAGACACCGTTGAGGCCGCTCCCTGTCGCCGTCAGTGGACCGTGCGTATGGCCGGCATTGTCGAAATAGAAGTCGGTCGTAGAGTACTGACCGGTATTCGTGTGATAGGAGGCGATGTAGGTGACCCCGGCCTGCACATGGACCGGTGTCGCGAAGTTCACCTGTTGCCAACCGCTCGCGGTTTCGCTGGTGAACGTGGCGCTCGCAAGGAGTACGCCGTTCGTGGTCCAGAGATCGCCCAGATGCGTCCCTGTGTTCTGCGGCCCTTTGTAGAACCGGATGCCGGTGATGTCGCCGGACTCGGCGGCGACGAATTTCATGCCCAACTCTACGGCGCCGGCGTCGTTGTTTGTGATTACGGCCGGCGTATCGGTCGAATTGAAGATCGTCAGGTTCGACGAAGGCGTGACGGTGTAAGCAGCGCCCGAGCCAGCCGTCTCGAGGTTGAGGCTGTCGTCCACCGCCCTGCTCTTTATGGTGTACTGGCCGGAAGCGCCAGCGGAGAATGTATACGACCACGTCACATTCGAGATGCCGACCCTGCTGCTGGCGGGATGCCACGTCTTCCCGCTGTCCGTCGAGACTTCAACGCCGCCGATGACACCGCCCACATCGCTCGCCGATCCTGTGACGGTAACCGACTGGCCCTCCGAGATGCTGCTGGCCGAGACGTTCGTGATGGTGGATGTCGGAGCAGTGCGATCAGTCGATTGGGAAGCAATGACCAGACTCGCTTGCAACGTCCCGGGCTGCACGCCCATATCGGCGAGCACATTGACCGTCGCTTGCTGGACATTCGGATCGATTGGCGTTGCAGACCCTGTCACCTGGTCGTGATCGGAGGCGAGGCCCCATGACCAGAACACCGTACCGGTCCCGAAAACAAGGGCACCGCTGACCGGGTCACGAAACTCGACCAGATTGTGAGTTGCTGTTCCGTTGCCGGTGGTGTTGCCGTAGTCTAGGAGATACTGGCCGGTGATCTGCAGCGTCGAAGACGACACACTGACCAGTCCAGCCGGGCGGAAGCCGTTATCCGGCGAAGAATCCCACTCGTACCCGAGCAGGTTCTGTACCAGCGAGGCGGTTTGGCCCACCGGCGTGTTGGCAACGGACGTATTGCGCCAGAAGCGCAGTTTCGTCATGTCGTACGGAATCCGGATAATATCCGTGCGATCGGAGTCCACCTGAAATACCTGGCCGGTGAGGGCATTGGAGGGGGTTCCCGACAGGCCTCCGGTCGACGCGAAGCGCGCGTCCATGAAAGTGGCAGTCGCCGTTCCAGTTGGATCGATCAGCTGATTGGCATGGGTGTCCTTGTACGTGATCAGGGTGCGGTTGGCCGTCTGGCTGGCATCGATGCTGGGCGCAAGTCTCGTTTGCCAGTACACTTCGTTGCCACTGAGAAACATCAGATTGACGCCGGCATGGCCGGCCGCCTGGACGTTGGAGAACTGGCTGTCGGTCCAATATTCATCGTGGCCGACATCCATATAGACTTGATGGTTGAGCAGTAGCGATCCGTTGGTCGCGGCATCGATACCGGAGATGTAGGAGACGTCGTATCCGTTCTGCTCGAGCCAGTAGATCGCCGGATACTCCGCCGAAAAAACCATGTCGTTGGAGGTGCCGTATAGGCCGCCGTCCCGTGTCGTAATGGGGCGGTTGTAGCTTACGGCATAGGCCGAACCGTTGATGCCCGGTCCGTTGCCGGCGTAAAGATCGGCTCCGCCCCAGGGATTGTAAGCCTGCCACGTCTGATCGGACGTCTGAAACACCACAGCGCTGTGCGACGCATCGTTGCGGATGACGAACGGAATCTGGAAAATCTGCGTTCCGTCGATGACGTTGGCGATGTACACGCCGGAAACGGCGTCAATCGGCATGCTCCAAGAGTCGGTCACGCTCCAGTTGCCGGCGTCGACGAGGCCAGTCGATGCGTTCTTCAATGGCGCCGGTTGCACCACCGAAGTTGCGGCCTGATGCTGTACGGTCGTAATTAGTCTGGCGCCGTTGCCGCCGTAATATCCCAGCCGGTAGATATCGATTCGATAATTCGGATTGCCCGTCTGGTTGTTGATCTTGAATTGAACGGTGCCCCCGATATTGGTACTTATCGCCGTCGTGAATCCCTGGATTTTCGTCGAGTCCGCGCCAGGGCTGATCTGCCAAATGCTTGGCGATGTGCCTTGCTTCTGATTCTCCAGCACGATCGGGTTCGTCACCGGATCCGCAACGATGGTGCCGCCCAGTCCATCGCTTGCAAAGGTCCAATTTGGGTCGTTCCCGGAAAACAACAGGGTGACATTGCCGGCCCCGTTGCTGAAATCGACCGTGCTGATGTTTGAGCTCTGGTCGTAGTGAACCGACGCTGACATCGTCGCCGTGAAGGCGAAATCCTTGAGGTCAATCAGGTTGCCATCCGAAAGCGCTCGATCCTGCGACGAACTTCCGATCAGGCCGTGGAATTGGGCGGAGTGATCGAGGATCAGGGTGCCGACTTCCGTCTCGAACGAGACGGTTATTCCGTCAAACGAACCGTTCACGAACTGCCCGGAGACCGCGCCTCCGATCTCCAGCGACGATCTGTCCGAGATCGCGAAGGCGCCCGACCCGCGGACATCGCCTTTAAAATCCGCTGTGGCAGCTCCATGGCCGCCAGACGATCCGAGCTTGATGCTCCCGTTGTTGATGGCGTCAGTTTCCACGACGAACGACGATTCCCGCCCGAGCGCGATCGTCACGCCTGCATCAACGAACAAACTGCCTACATCGACATTGGCTCTGGTCGTGACAACATAGGATCCTGGCGCGTCGATGACGGCGCCCGACGCGGCGTTTGGAATGCCCGCACTCCAGTTCGCGGCCATATTCCAATAGCCGCCGCTCGAATTGATCCAATGCGTCGCACCGGCGCGCGAACGAGATGGCGCGACCAACGCTTGCGGATCGGCGCCGGAAGACAGCAGCGAGCCGATGCCGTCGGGGCGCGTCAGCGTGCCTGCCGTCCCCCACAACCAAGCAGCGTCTCTGCTCCAGGTCGCTTTCCAGGGCGGCGCATCCGGCAAGCCCGCATTTATCTGGGCGAAATCACCCTCTTCCGCGAGGAGAAGCCTTGCTGCTCGATAAAGGACGCTCGCCTTCTGATTTAACATGGCCAGCCTCAAATTTCGCAAGTTTAGTATTTAATTTAAAAGAGCGATATCGGTCAATTAATTAAATGAAAGCAAATTTAAATCGCAGATCAGACCTCGATTGCGGCGCCGGAACGAGCCTCAGGCAACCGCAGGATTTCATTGAGATACCTGCCGTATCCGCTCTTCTCCAGCGGCTGAATCAGTCCGCGGAGCTGATGTTCATTGATGAATCCCTGCCGGAAGGCGACCTCCTCGAGACACGCCACTTTCATGCCCTGCCGCTTTTCGAGCGTCTGTACGAAGGTCCCTGCATCGATAAGCGACTCGACCGTGCCCGTATCCAACCATGCGAATCCCCGTCCCATGCGCTCGACGTGGAGAGCGCCGGCCGCGAGATAGCGCATTTGCAGATCGGTGATCTCGAGCTCTCCCCGCGGCGACGGCTCGACACGGCGGGCATATCGCACGACCCGGTTGTCGAAGAAATAGAGACCGGTGATGGCCCAGTTCGATGTCGGCTCTTTCGGTTTCTCCTCGATTCGAAGTGGGCGGCCCATGTCGTCGAACGTGACCACGCCGTATCGTTCGGGGTCACGTACGTGATACGCGAACACGGTTGCCCCCTCCTCGCGGGCTGCGGCCCTTGCGAGTAGTTCGCGCAAGCCGCCGCCGAAGAAGATATTGTCTCCGAGCACCATTGCGACCCGATCGGTTCCGATGAAATCGGCACCTACGATGAACGCTTCCGCCAAGCCGCCGGGACGAGGCTGTTCCGCATAGCTGAGCCGAATTCCCCACTGGCTTCCATTCCCGAGCAATCGCTCAAATTGAGACCGGTCCGCCGGGGTCGTGATCACCAGGATGTCGCGGATTCCTGCCAGCATCAGCGTCGACAGCGGGTAGTAAATCATCGGCTTGTCATAGATGGGCAGCAACTGCTTGCTGACCACATGCGTGATCGGGTAGAGCCGAGTTCCGCTGCCGCCAGCCAGGACGATTCCCTTCAGCATCGGTGTCTCCTTTTCCGACAAGTTGGTCGAGACAGCTTTCGAGAGAGTGGCGCCAGGCCGGCAATCGAATTCCGAACACGCGCTCCGCTTTAGATGAATCCAGGCGCGAGTTCAGAGGCCTGCGCGCGGCGCAGGGATACTGCTCTGTCGTGATCGCTTCCAGCGCCGGCGGCCGCACTCCACGACGGGACAAGCCATCGAAGATTGCTTCGGCAAAGCCGTGCCAGCTTGTTGTCCCCTGGCCGGCCACATGAAAGATGCCTGCCGCGATGCGGCGATCATCGGCAAGCGACCGCTTCGCAATCTTCAGGAGCGCTGCGGCCAGCTCCGCCGCCGACGTCGGGCTTCCGTGTTGGTCGCAGACGACCCTTACCATTGGATGCGTTTCGGCCAGCCGCAACATTGTGCGAACGAAGTTGGTGCCTGTTGAGCTGTAGATCCAAGACGATCTGACGACGGTCGCGAGAGGGTGCGCCGCCAATACGGCCGCCTCGCCGGCCAATTTTGATGCACCATATGTGTTCAACGGCGCTGGCACGTCGGCCTCGTCGTAAGCCTCGCGTTTAGCACCGTCAAAGACATAATCGGTCGACACATGCACAAATGGAATGTTTCTCTGCCATGCGACATCCGCTAACGCAGCCGCACCATCGCGGTTGATACTGAAGGCTTTTCCGGCCTCGGATTCAGCTTGATCCACAGCCGTATAGGCCGCGGCATTGATGATCATGCAGGGGGCGATCGAGGCGATCGTTCTGTCGACCCCCTCGCGGACCTCAAGATCGAGCTCCTCACGTCCGAGCGCGACCGCAGACACGCCGCTAAGCGCAGCGAGATCATGAAGGCAACTGCCCAATTGGCCACTTCGACCAGCAATCAGGATCGGTTGTTCGATCATTGGCAACCTCAGTGTCGGGTGGCTGGGAGGCCAAGACGCGAACCGTCGTAGACCATATTGCGAGCCCGCGCCCACCAGGTGCCGCTGGCCAGATACCATTCCACCGTGTCGGCGAGACCTTGTTCGAAGCTTCGGGTCGGCTTCCATCCCAGCTCGCTGCGAGCTTTGGACGCATCGATCGCGTAGCGCGCGTCGTGTCCCGGGCGATCCGACACAAACGAGATCAACGATCGCCTGGCTGCCGGCCCCGGACGTAAACGATCAAGCACGTCACAGATCCGGGTGACGACTTCCAGGTTCGAGCGTTCGCTATCGCCTCCGAAATTGTACTTCTCGCCGGCTCTGCCCTCGAATAGCAGCCGGATCAGGCCGGCTGCGTGATCGTCGACATGAAGCCAATCGCGCACATTGCTGCCGTCGCCATAGACGGGCAGCGACTTGTACTCAATCGCGTTGAGAATCGTCAGAGGAATGAGCTTTTCCGGGAATTGGAACGGTCCGTAATTGTTCGAACAGTTCGACACGATCACCGGCAAGCCATAGGTCCTATGCCAGGCGAGCGCGAGGTGGTCCGAGGCGGCCTTGCTCGCCGAATAGGGTGAACTCGGCCGGTAAGGGGTATCTTCCCGGAAGCAGTCGACCGGCCCCAATGAACCGTAGACCTCGTCCGTCGACACGTGAATGAACCTGAACTGTCTCTGTTTCTGGCTCGAAAGCCCGTCGTAATATCGCCTGGCTGCTTCCAGCAGAGTATAGGTGCCGACGATGTTGGTGCTGATGAACGCTGCCGAGCCGGTAATCGATCGATCGACGTGGCTCTCCGCCGCCAAGTGGATGACTGCGCTCGGCTCCCATTCGTAGAATAGACGAGTGACCGCCTCGTGATCGCAGATGTCGTGCTGCTCAAATCGATAACGGCTGGTGCCGTCGATTGATGCCAGCGAGGCCAAATTGGCCGCATAGGTCAACTTGTCGACATTGACCACCGAGGCCTCAGCTTCCAAGACCAATTGGCGACAGACCGCAGACCCGATAAATCCCGCTCCACCCGTCACCAGGACACGCATGACACGCCCTCTATTCAAACACTGAAGCGAGTTGATTGAAGGACGGAAGCGCTCGATCCTTCGGCGACAGTTGCGCCTCCGAGGCCTTAACCGGCCACTCGATCGCCAACTCCGGATCCGCCCAATAGACGCCGCCATCGTGGTCCGGCGAATAGACCTCATCGACCTTATAAAAGACCGTGGTTTGAGGCTCGAGCGTACAGAAGCCGTGAGCGAACCCTTTTGGAACGAGCAGCTGCTCGTCACTCTCGCTATCCAGTTTCACCGAAACGTGCTTGCCGAATGTCGGCGATCGCCTCCGAAGATCGAGCACCACATCAAGGATCGCGCCCCTTAACACACGGACGAGCTTGGCCTGTGCGAACGGAGGCCTCTGGAAGTGCAATCCGCGAACCGTCCCCACCCGCTCCGAGCAGGACTGATTGTCCTGGATAAAGTCGTGAGAAATTCCTTCTTCGGCAAAGGCAGAGCGGCGAAACGTCTCGCAGAAATAGCCCCGCATATCGGAAAAGCGCTTCGATCGGACTATCTTGACGTCCGGAATCGCCAAACTTCGCACTTCCAGCATGACTGCACGCTCCGATACGCAGCGCTATCGCCCGGGCGGTCGACCTGATCCTCTCAATGCACCGCGCATCGAGCACTCCGGCCGAACCAGTTCGGCCTCGCTCTGGTCGCGACAAATGTCAGGAGTTAATCGGACGCCACGCCCTTCCGTCATTCAAATTAATTATTCGGCAATTAATGCCTGAGCCGGATTTAATTGGCAATACAAATTTTATCTGATATATTATTTTAAATCAGCCCGTGGCGCCAATACGTGGCCACGGGCTGCTCCCGCGCGATTGTCGACAGTCGAGAGAATTGTCCGATGCTTCAGACCAATACGCTCCAGACCGACGGGGCACGTCTCCCCTCCGCCGCACAAATGCAGCCGGATCGACAAAACGCCGCGGGCATCGGCGAGCTCATTAAATTGGCGCTCGTGTTTATACGGCGACAGTACCTCGTCATCATTTTCGCCACTCTCCTCGCAAGTGCCGCCAGCCTCATATACTTACGATTGGTCTCGCCGGCCTATACAGCGCAGGTTCAGGTCCTGTTCGAAAATCCAAGGGCGCAGTTCCTCCAGAAGCAATCGCTTCTATCCGAACCAACCGTCGACGTTACCCAAATCGAAACGCAGCTGCAGATCATCAAGTCGCAGGCGACTGCTGCGGCTGTGATCAAGCAGTTGACGTTAGCCGATCACCCTGACTTCAAGGAGGTACGGCCGCTGCAATCCTGGTTACTGGGCCTGCTTCGAAGGTGGAGGTCCGCTCCATCACAAGGTGCGCAACCTACTCCGCCAGAGCAGCCCTCGGAAGCCACAATTGCGAACTTTCTGGATCGCCTATCTGCCGGCCGAGTTGGCTACAGTCACGTTATTGAAATCGCGTTCACCTCGAGCGACCCAGCGCTGGCGGCGGACATCGCGAACGCAATTGCCAAAGCCTACATCAACGACCAGCTCGAGGCGAAATTTGAAGCCACTCGAACTGCAACGAGCTGGCTGCGGGAACGACTGCGAAACCTCGGTGAGGAGGCGCTGACCGCTGAACGTGCAGTCGAGGCTTATAAATCTCAAAACAACATCGTTTCGTCCGGAGGAAAGCCGATCGACGAGCAGCAGATCACCGAACTCAACACGCGGCTGGCTACCGCGCGCGCACAGAGTTCAGAAGCCACGGCCAAGCTGTCGCGTTACGAAGCTCTCCTTGCCGTCGATCCGGCCAAACCATCCTCGATCGGCAATCTGGATGCCATAGGCTCCGACGCGATGAACAGTCCGATCATTACGTCGCTACGCCAGCAATATCTCGAACTTGCCAGGCGCGAGGCCGAGTTATCCGCCCGCGTCGGTCGAGATCATCTGGCGGTTGTCAACATCCGAAACAGGCTGCGTGAGTTTCGCGTCTCCATTCTGGACGAGGTTAAGAGACTCTCCGAGATCAGCCGCAGCGAAGCCGAACTTGCAAAGCAGCGGCAGCAGGAGATCGAAAAACGTCTCTCTGTGGCCATTGCGCAGTCGCGCCTCACAAACTCGGCAGAGCTCACGATAAGAGATCTTGAGAGTCGGGCCAAGAGCTTACGGGGTCTGTACGACACTTTCCTTCAGCAGTACATGGGCTCGGCCCAGCAGGAAAGCTTCCCGATCTCGGAAACCCGGGTCATCTTCCCCGCTTCTGCCGCTCAAACCAAGAGCAAACCGAAAGCCAAGGTGGTGCTGAGCGTCGGACTTCTGGGAGGGCTCGCGCTGGGACTGCTCCTCGGTTTCGTGCGGGACGTAATGGATCGCGTTTTCCGCACGTCTTCCCAGCTTGAGGCAGCGCTGGACCTGCCGTGCCTATCCCTCGTGCCGATCCTGAGTTTGCCCAGGCAGCAGAGGTCGGCAGCTCGGCCGCAACAGACGCAGGAAGACTCGAACCAACGAATACTTTCGAGCGCTCCGGACATCCATCGCGCCGTCGTGGGCATGCCTCTCTCTCGGTACACTGAGGCCATCCGATCGATTAAGATTGCGATCGACCATAGCCCGGCGAAGACCCCCAACCAGGTGATTGGCGTAACTTCGGCCCTCCCAAATGAGGGCAAGACCACGATTGCCGCTTCCGTGGCGCAACTTATCGGGCACAGCGGGAAGAAGGTGATCATAGTCGACTGCGATCTGCGGAATCCATCGCTCTCGGCCCGTCTCGTCCCCAAGGCTTTGGATGGCATTATTGAAGTCATGAAAGGCGATCGCTCACTCGATGAGGTCGTATGGCGGGATCCGAACACGACTCTTGCCGTCCTTCCGGCCGTTCAGCGCGGCCGAGTGCTTCACTCAAGCGAACTTCTGTCCGACGGGTCGATATGCAAACTCTTTGATCGCCTGCGACAAAGCTATGACTACGTCATTGTCGATCTTCCGCCGCTGAGTCCGCTTGTCGACGTACGGGTAACAGCTCCCCTGATCGATTGTTACGTTCTCGTCGTCGAGTGGGGACGCACCAAGATCGACGTCGTGCAGCATGCACTGCACACCGCCCCGACGATCTCGGACTCGCTGATCGGCGCAGTACTGAACAAGACTGACATCAAGGCGATGGCGCGATACGACACCCACCGAAGCGATTATTACGATGACAGTCACTATATACGCTATGGTCTTTCGAGCTCCTGAGCGGCCTGTCGCCATACGACCTGCTGATTTGTCGTCGAAGAGTCTGCTGTGCCCGAGCCTTCGGAGAAACGCCAACCCCTGAGGTGACGTTGTATGCTCGACAGGTTCCTGATGGTGGCACTCCTGGTGTCCGTTGCCGTGGGTTTTGCAATGCCCGAGATCCCACAAGCGCGAGTTCTATGCTCTGCACTTCTCGCGATCGCGGTGCTTGCAACCGCAGTTTTCACCTCATCCTCCGCAATCGTTCGCCTGGTACGGCGGTTACTGCTCTTTCCCCTCGTCATTCTCGTTGTACCGGCGATCTACATGACTATTCAACTTGTCCCAATTCCTATCCACGGCTCCGGCAATCCGATATGGGCCACCGCATCTGCCGCCTTGAACATCCCCCTTGCTGAACGGCTCACGGTGGACATCGGCGCAACCATGCGGGCATTCGTGCATTACAGTACGGCTGTTGCCCTCGCGCTCGTCGCGACCGTTGTCGCGCTGGATAGACAGCGTGCTTGGCAGCTCCTCACCATGCTAGTCTCGTTCGCAACGATCGTCAGTGCGTACTTGCTAATGCGACAGGCGATGGGAGCGGACTTTCTCTCGCCCGGCGATACTCCCTTGCCGGTCGTGGCCGGTGCAGTACCGGCAGTGCTCGGCCTGGTGCTGTCTGCGGCGATGACGGCCCGTGCGTTCGAGGAACGCCGCCGGGCCAAGAAAATCTCATTTCAGCTGGCGACGACCCTGTCGTTCGCACTCCTGGCGACGTTGCTCTGCCTGTCGGCGATCCTTGCCAGGGAGGACTCGACGAGAACTGCCATAGCTGCACTGCTCGGAGTGGGAATCGTTCTCGCCGCATTCGCGATCCAGAACTGGTTCTATGGGCCTTGGGGAATGGCTAGCGTGCTTGCGACGGCTGCAATTCTCTTTCTGGCGGCGTTCACCCTGCTGCCGGTGAGGCAGAATACCGATCTCACGATCGCCTTATCCGCGCATCCCCCGACGGCGACTGAACGAATGCTGCAAAACACCCGCCAAGCCGGGACCGGTGCAGGAACGTACGTGGCACTGCTGCCGATCCATCGCGATATCGGCGCGCCGGTGTCGCCAGAGCGCCTGACGGCTGCCGCTGCCATCGCAATCGAAATGGGCCGCCCCTTTCTGTATGGCGTGTTGACGGTTGCGGTACTTGGCGCCGCGGCTTTGCTCAGATGCTCTCTGCGGCGAAGGCGTGACTACGTCTACGCGGCCATTGGTTCCGGCGCTGCGGCTGCACTAGCCATGCTGGCCTTGGTCGAGGACGGCATTCTCGAGTTCGGCGCATCGCTGCTCGCCGTCGCCATGTTCGGACTGGCGGTCGCTCAAAGCCAACGTGATACAGGCACTGCCGCCTTGCCGTCGCAATCAACGCGACCTGTAAGTGAACCGGATAGTCGAGGTCCGACATGTGCTCCAACACGCACTTATGAGATTGGCACGGCGACGATGCGTATTGGATTGGGCTGCTTCGCAGTCGCCCTGATCGCGCAAACGGTCTGGCTGCTCGCTCAGCAACGGAATCCGGGTGGTTTGCCGATCGAAGCGGCCGCCAGCCAAGCGGCACGCCAAGTCATTCTAAGGGCGCTCCTTCCGAGCTCACTTCGCGCTGACGGCGACTTGCGTCCCGGGGGGCTCGCACCTGCGCCGCAGCTCAACGCCAATGAAGCGGCAGCGTCGAGGCCGGAGATCAAAGTCGCCCCGGCCACGCCGACCGCATTGGCGCAGGCACTGCAGTACTCGCCGCTACGAGGTGATCTTTGGCTTATGCTTGCGGCTCTCTCGAGAGAGCAGAGATCAGCCGAATATGATGTCGCGGCCTTGCTGAAACTTTCGTACTACACAGCACCAAACGAGTTGGCCTTGTTTCCGCTGAGACTCACTGTCGCTCTCGGCGAGGTCTCGGCCGCAAGCGAGGTTGAGCTGCGTGAACTGGTGCAGCGTGACGTCAGGATTGTCCTTGCCAAACAGCCCAGTCTCCGCCCCGCTCTTAACGCCGCCTATCAATCGGCGTCGGCGGACGGGAAGGGCTTGGTGGACAAACTGACCACCGAGCGGGATTCAGCTGCCCTTCAGAGCATGAGCAAGGAAGTTCGGGTTCCATCCACCGGAACGGACCTCCCTCCGCCGAACCGAGTATCGGGCCGCGGGACAGCGCGATAACACCAAAGGGTTTCCGCTCGACATGCGGACGACGGAGCACATGCGCTAGATTCGAACCCAAGCGATGCGGCGCGCGATATAAATGATCGTTATTTTAACTTGATATATTCAATCAGTTAATAATATATTAAATACCTGTTTCGAGTACCTCGCCATGAACTTCGTGAACCGACACTTCCCCGATCAAAACGATACGGCTCGTGTCAGCCTTGAGCCGTTGGTATCCCGGCACAAATGGCCCCTGCGTTATGACCGGATCGAACACGTTGCGCTCTGTGCCGATATCGTGACGATTTTGCTTGCGAGCGTCGTCGTTACGTTTATGGACCGGTTCCAGAACGGGCCGACCGGGGGGGAACAGGGCAACGCATTTGGCTTGGCACTGGTCAGCGCAGCCTGTGTGGCGTCAGCGCTGAAGGCTCAGGGCCTCTATCGCCCAATTGAGCTCTTCATGCTCAAGAACCAGGTTCGGGCCGTCTGCGCGACCTGGGCGTCATTGTCGCTCTTGATTTGGGCCGCGTACGGCTTTGCAATCCGCCCCGGCGCATCTCAGGAGACAGCCCCAGTCTTCGCCATCCTCGGCCTGGCGTTACTTGTGGCCGAGCGATGGGGGGTCAGGACGCTGCTGGTAAGAGGTCTGAGCGAACGAAAATTCGCTAGCACCAATATCGTTCTAATCAGCGACCAACCGCTTTCGAAAAACGCCGGCCTGCCAGAGGCCTTGGCTATGCACGGTTATTGCATCAAGGGACGCTTCAGCCTGCCGCCGATTGGCTTCGGGCCTGCCGGTCGAAAGCGGCTCGCCTCTCGCCTAATCGACTATATTCGCAACGCCCCGCTCGACCAAGTGGTCGTCGAGGCCAGTCCGGAGCGATGGCCCGAGCTTCGAGCACTTGTCGCCGATCTGCGGGTGTTGCCGTTCCCGATCATGTTCGTGCCCGTCGGCACGACATCCGAATTGCTTCGACATCCTACGCGAAGTCTGGGAAGTGCTGTTTGCGTTGAATTGCAGCGCGGTCCCCTTACCTACCTTGAGTGCGCGACCAAGCGAACCATTGATGTTGTCGGGGCGGGGCTGGCGCTGGCGCTATCTGCACCACTGCTTGCGCTGGCTGCAGTCGCAATCAAGCTGGATTCTCCTGGCCCCGTATTCTTCCGACAACAACGCTGTGGCTTCAATGGTCGGACATTCTTGATCCGCAAATTTCGGACCATGCATGTGCTCGAGGACGGTAGCGTAATCGCTCAGGCCACCCCACTCGACCAACGTGTCACCCGCGTAGGCAAATGGCTGCGTCGGACGAGCTTTGACGAACTGCCGCAACTGCTAAATGTTCTTGAGGGCAGCATGTCGCTGGTGGGCCCGCGTCCGCATGCCTTGGCGCACGACGGACAGTTTGACAAGCTCGTGCGAAACTACGCCTTTCGCCGGAGGGTCAGGCCGGGGTTGACCGGATGGGCCCAGGTCCACGGCTGCCGCGGCGCAACACCCACGGCGCCGATGATCGAAGCTCGAGTACAGTACGATCTCTGGTACATCGACAATTGGAGTCTTGGGCTGGATCTCGCAATCCTGTTGCGAACTCCTATGGAAGTATTGCGCGGGCGCAACGCTTACTAGACCAGATCGCCACACACCAAGTTGCCCAGCCGCTGGCGCAACTTGTCCTCATGCCCGCTGCCGAAGCTTCGGAGCCGCTTCCCCGATACGGAAATCCTCGATCCGGCGACCGGACTTCATGGCAGCGACCAGCCAACGCGGTCGCTTGCCACGGCCTGACCAGGTTTCGGAAGTCTGCGGGTTACGATATTTCGGCAATACGCGCGGATATTTGCGCCTCTGCTTGCCGGTCGGAGAGACGCCCGCCCCGCCTGCTTCGGCTAACATAGCCGCCCCGCCGCCGAGAACCGCCAGGCGCTTCTCCAGCTCCTGCTTTTCCGCCCTGATCCGATCCGACAAAATGCCGCTAATTTCCTCATGAAGCGACCATAGGTCATCAATGGACAGCGCTTCTAGTTCGAGCTTCTTGGTCGACATGCTAGCATCCTGTAGTTGCGCCCATTTAATATCGTCCCCGTCCCGATAATCAAGAGCACAGTGTCGGGTTGTACCCAAAAAATATGTGGAACCGAACGGCAAGTGCGGCCTCCACATAGCTGCGTCGCCGGTTCCAATCAAGACTGAAAAATGAATTATCAGCTGAATTTAATAGCAGCCGAACTGGGAACACGCGCCTTACGTGCACCGCCCTCCCACCTCAAGCGAAAATGGCTGATTAAACGGGGCGCCTGATCAATCTGCCACGCCGCATTCCTGGCGAATATGACCGGTGCGCCAGGCCGCGCTTCGCTGGCAATCCTCCTGAAGTTCGACCATCGGCCCGCTGCAAACGCGAGCTTATGACTGCGATGTCTCTCAAAGCGAGCTTTCGCAGGTGGATTTGTAGCTTCAAAGCCTGGATGTCGGTCCCTGCACCCGAAGGAGCTATAAACTCACTCACTGCCGCTTGAAGACGTACCAGCGGGCAGCCGACAACATCGAATGCTTCTTTTCGAGCTTGCAGCAAGGTTTTTCGTCCATCAATAGAGCGGTGAAAATAATCCTCGCAATATATATTAAATAATATATTATTTATTTATTCTCGCGTCAATTTGAATGACCAGCCTTGCCCTGCCATGTTGTTCACTCGAAAATCGGTATTCACGTGAGATGAAGGTAGGGAGGCGGCGGTCGAACGGTGACGAGAATGCTATGCGCAGGCAGGATCTCGAGGCCATGGATTTTGAAGAGCTTTGGCTCCTCCACGAGGAGCTAACAAAGATTCTTGCTGAAAAGATCACGGCCGAAAAGCGTGAGTTGGAGAAGCGCCTGGCGCAACTCAATCAACCGGATCAATTCGGAGGGGCGGAAGGCGGGGCAACCGACACGGGCCCAAGCCAACCGCCTCGCCGCAAATACCCAAAGGTCGTACCGAAGTACTTCAACCCCCTCAAGCCGACAGAGACCTGGTCTGGGCGTGGCAAACAGCCGCGCTGGCTGGTCGCCGCGCTACAATCGGGGCACACGCTGGACGAGTTCAGAATTCACGACAACGGGGAAGCCTCCAACCGGAATGCTGGTGGTCACGAGCATTCATAACCCTGCCACTACAAATGCCGGCATGCGCGATGTCGTTAGCCCACGGATGGAAGGCACCAGCTCACTCCGAACGCGGCCATTGAAGCGTCGGCCCAGCGAATCTGCCGCACTGGCGAAGCCGCTTGTCGTTCAGGTCTTCCCTGCGCGCACCGCGACGGCCGCCTTTAACAGAAACTGCAGGGTTCCCATCCTCGGCAAGGACCACAACCCACGCCGGTGCGTGGCGGGTTGAATGGTGTCATTTGCCACCTTCCGGTAATTTCCGAGATCCAGCACCATCATTGCGAGGAAGGGCACACGTGTGACCGGAAAGCGCGCTTGCATCAACTGTCGCACGAACTGCAGACGGGGAATCAGCCGAGAGCGAAACTCTTCCGGAATCTCGACGCCAAGCAACTCAGCAAGAGCGAGCAGCTGGGTTTCAACCGCGTTCTTCATCAATTCGCCCGAGACAAGAGAGGTAAGTTCCCTCCAATCGAGGCCCTCGGCAGAATTGTTTAGATCGCGCAGTTCAACAAGGTGCCGCAGGTCGAGATCGCCGAGCCAATAACCATAGTCTTGAAACTGATCATGGATGATCAACATGAGCGCGCGATAGATAGGCGTGGGAATATATACGCGTCCCCGCCCCAACGTCGCAGGGACGCAATGGCTCAGCGCATGCCCGAAGCTCTGATAGAGGTACGCGGGACCTGGAGCTGCCCGCTGTAGGTCGATGGCCCCGACATCCTGTGAGCGATTCAGCTCGACATGCCATCTCTGGCTTTCGGGAGGGGCCTGGTCATGAATATCGTAACCAATTGCACATAGAGCGGCGACCGCCGTTCTAGCCTCATCTGGCATGATCATGATATCGAGGTCGGACATTAACCTAACGCCTTTTCGCGCCTCGGGCGCGGTCGCCAGCGTCGATGCCCCCTTGAGCAGGATCGGCGTAATGCCGTGGCCGTTCATGGCAACGACGGCTTCTTCGAGTTGAACGAAGAGCCGATTGTTGCGCAGTACGTTTCGGCGGTGGATCTGTCGAATATATTCACCGACGTCCTCCGGCAGGATCGATGCAAATTTATCGACAAAATCGATGAGCGCCGGCGTCGTCAGAGTCTGATTTGCAAGCCCGATCACCGACGTCCACTCGACATCGGCAGGTGGCAGGCCTTGCAAGCAATTGCAGAGGCTCGTCAGCGCCGTGCTATGCCTTGCCATTGCATAGATCCACAAGCATGCGCCGAGCCTCCACGGCTTCGGAGAAGGTCAATTGAAGGGATCGCGCGCCGGTGACTATCCGCTTCAAAGCGAAGAAGCCGGCCCGCGACAGTGTTCCGTCAGCAGCAAATGCGTTATCGATGAGCCGCCTCATCGAATCCAACTGGTCTATCGCGGTCAATTCGGCCGGACCGCTCTCGACGCGGTTCAAGAAGATAAGCCACCTTGCGGAAAGGCTTTGGTTGTGCGCATCCGGAATGGGCACGTAGCGCACGGAAATGCCGTCGGAGCGGCGATGCGTCGTGTCGTACCGGTCACCATGCAATCGCGCGAGCAAGTCCCACGATCCCTCCTTCAAGGTGAGAGCAAACGGGATGCCGCAGATCGCTCCGTCAGCACCAACCAGCGCAACGTCATCTCCGGCATACCGGAGTCCGGCGTCCACCAGCTGCAGTGTGAGGGTAGACTTTCCAGCTCCCGGTTGGCCGCACAACAACAGGCCCATACCGTCTTTCACGAGGGAAGCGGCATGAAGGGAGAAGACCCAACGATTGCTGCGAATGAGCCGCTCGGTGATGTGCGCTTTGATCGTAGGAGCCAGCGCTTCGACTTCACATCTGAAGATGCTGCAATCCTCCCCGCGCAAGAACACTTGCTCGTCCAGCATCATTGCCTCGATCGCAATGTCCCCGTCGCTCCCGCCGCCCTGGTCCGAAATACAAAATGGCGACAGCAGCCGTCTCAGGAGGTCCCGATTTGCGGCCCGGACGCTTATTCTGTGCCGACCTAAAATCGCCGAGAAGGCGCAATCGATCGACATTCGCCAATCGACTTGGAGCAGCGCTCGATCGATCCAGACATCTATGAGCTGTCGCGTGAATTGGCGTGCCGTGTCCTCGTCAATGTCTAGCGCCCCAAGCTCTTGATAAATCTCTTCCAGAGAGGCGCCTTGCATCAACTTACACCAAATGAATGCTCCTACTCGGTCGAGTTCAAAGATCTTCTGCCCTGCTTCACTGAACAGCATTGATCGGCCGTCCAGCAGCGCAAACGCCACGTCCGGAGCCGGTCTCAACACCATCTGTGC
Source organism: Bradyrhizobium sp. UNPA324 (assembly GCF_006658635.1). Lineage (NCBI taxonomy): Bacteria > Pseudomonadati > Pseudomonadota > Alphaproteobacteria > Hyphomicrobiales > Nitrobacteraceae > Bradyrhizobium > Bradyrhizobium sp. UNPA324. The sequence continues at coordinate 6,052,206 of NZ_LFJD01000004.1, read as the reverse complement.
CGACGATCTTTCCAGCACGGCTTCAACCATTGTGAACAAATCTGCCTCGCCCTTTACAGACGAGGTGGCGACAGCGTCCGGGAAGCGCCATTGCCGCGCTTCACAACGGACTGCCGTCGCCTGCGAGATTCTCTAGCGCGGACTGCGGCGCTGTATTTCCCCTTCAGCCGAACACGCCACCCGACCGGGCGCGGTTTGAAAAGGAAAGCCGGCCGGTCATGCCGCGAGCTGACCGTTCTTGTCTCCTCCCGGCGGAGAAATGTTCAACACCTGCTCTGGAAGATGGCTCGCCCTCGCGATCAAGCGATGAGCATCCAATAGGTACCGATATGCTTCGCGATCGGCACTGCGCTCTCTTAGAATGCGCTCCTTCTCGCCAATGCTCACCAATTCCGCGCGCATCTGAGCCAAGTGTGGCTCATTCAAGGTGTGGTTGCATTCGTTAAGACTTAATTCCCACATCGTCTCCTCCAGCCGAAACGAGACCTGGACGGGTCAGTTTACGTGATCGGCAGCAATTAACAACGAGATTTACAGGTCGACCGTAAAATCAAAAATTATTTCATATTTAACGCCCAACCCTCCGCTACCAAGCCAAATCACGGCTGAAGTGCTGCGAGGGCCGGATATTCTTGGTGAGAGTATCTCGTGCCCTCAAGAACCGCAAAACAATCAGCGGAGAGTCACAAATCGGACCGAGGATCCAAATTTTAGTTTGTACATTAAATCAAAAAGTAGGATATAATGAAGTTAATGAGGGAGTGAAGCCAGTGATCCGGTCCGCTGATTTGAACGTTGACAGGAAGATAAAGGGTTTCGTTGCGAGCGGAACATTCGGCACGAAGCCACAGGGATTTGTACATATTAATTGTGAGGGACCTCCCAGAAGCTCTTGGTTGAGGTCGAAGCAGCCAAAGTAGGCAGTATCCCGAGAATTCGCCAAGCAGGAGATCCGGTCGGTTGGAGAAGCGTCCTCATGAGCAATCTGCCCGTTGCTCAAACAACGACCCCAGGTGCGATGCCCCCCAAGTAACCCGCACCGACGAGAGCGCACTCCGGCCGACCGGCCCTTTTTATCAACCGATACCTTTAAGGGAGGCGCGCATGGGTATGATCATGATCAAGTGTCCGCAAACGGGTCGCGGGATCCCAACTGGCATCAAGTCCGATCGCGAGACTTTCCAGCGGAGTGTCGTCTTTTTCGGCAATACTCGTTGCCCAATCTGTGAGGCCAATCACAACTGGTTCGCCCGCGAAGCCTGGGTCGACGAGCCAACCGTTCGGACGACGGATTTCCTTCGTGCTGCTGCAAATGCCGAGGCCGTTTCTGAAGGTCGTTTCTGAGAGTGCGTTCAAATTCCCATCCTCCAGATTCAGGTATTTGTGTTGCAACGCATTAGAACACCCAAACTATTTTCCGGGTATCGTCGTAAAGCGAACGGACGGCTCTAGAATCCATTGCTTAGACCTTATCAGGATATCATCAGCTTTCCGTCACGGATTCGCCGAGGGCCTGTTGAGGGTGTTGTAGTGAGTAGTGGGTTTTGCAGCCTGGCTGTTCTGCGTGACACGAGGATCGAACTCGTTAGCCTGCTGGCTCAATTGAGGCGGCTCCGGGAGAGAGTACGAAGGGCGGAAGCACGGCGCTCCGGCGAAAGACGGCGGTCAGTGTCCTCGTCGGGCGCGCGAAGGCGCTGAGAAGCAAGGGTATGGTACGCGCGGGATTTCCCCAGTCGGTGCGTTTCTGATTACTATGCTGGCCGGATTGATAACCGGCGTGGATGCGCAAACCTATTTTCTGTTCTCCGCCAGCCTTCTGGCGCGCCCTGCCCCTCCTTGCGACGCCAAGTTTTGATAATTCCGCCATTCTCTATTCCGCCAGTTCGATCGCAGCGGGTTGGTGATCCGAAACATCGGTCGCTTCGTTGACGTCGATGCTGCGAAGGCGGCTGATCAAATCTTCCCGTCACGAAAATGAAGTCGCCCCGACGACGGCCTTCATGGCGTGATGCGGGGGTCCCCCGGCTGCCCTCTGCCGAGGAAGGGGGGCGTGAAGCCATTTCGTCCCTCCACGAAATGACCCTGAAACAAAGCGGGACGACGCTGGTACCCTCAAAACGCGGGATGCCACTATGCTAGTTCTCGTAAACATGATTTGGCGCAGGCTTGCCTATACGCTGCTGATTGGGATGCGCTCCAAGCTCGCCCGGCCCTGAAGAGTGAGAGCGCGCCGGCGTGACGGCGGCCGCGCCAAAAGCCCCATGACGAAGATATTGCACAACTAGAATGAACTGGGATTTCAGTGCTGAGTTGAGAATGGATCGCTGCCGGGACGTATATTTTGAGCCCGGCAGCACTCTAGAGCCGTTTAGCTTGCCAGAGAGCGTGGCGTTGAGACACGTGGTTTGCAAGTGGCTGAAAGACAATCCTGCGCAAAGACATGGGCGCACCGTTGGCCAGACCTCGATCTTCTGAAGCTTTCCCCTGCAGAAGGTAATTATGTGGACCGCCTGCTCGTTGAAGGCGCTTCAACGTCTCCCGTTCACTCTAATTGACTGAACCCTCTCTATGACCGACCAGCTGAATTACTGGAAGGCGCACCGTTTGGCCGACCACATGCTCGATCAGATCGACGCGCGTAGTGGTGAGCGCAAGCGCGCCGGTGGCCCCGAAGCTACGCATGCAACGTCGAGGATGAGCACGATGTGGCCGAAAATTGGATTGCGACGTTTCGGCGGACATTGGGCGTCCGGGGGACGCCCAAGTCACGAAACTAGCGCTTCAACGGCTGATTACCACTTAGGAACGATCCCCCCGAACTCCCGGTTGCTCGAATGCTGGTCCACGTTGGATCCGCGGGGCGGCCCCGGGCAATGTCTCTCCCTCCAGTGTGCCGTGCCGGGGCCGCACTCCCGCCATCGGCATCGCACTTGATCATCTTCTGAGTAGAAGCCCCAAGCTGCGCGCGGTGCAATCGCCCCCACTTGTCTTCCAAGCTTCTTGGCTATTTTTCGGTCGATCTAGCGCGGTCTTGACCATAGGCAGCGGATCGCAAGGGATCGGAAGATGGCATGCAAAAGAGCGGCCTCAGCTTGGGCGGCTGAGGCCGTGGTGTGCTCCGGCTTCAGGGGCGGTGGACGCCAGAGCACGGAAGCAATCGTCAAATATGCCATTTGTTCCCGGCTCGCGACGGGGCCGAGGTGTTATCCTTGCCAATGCGGTCTGCCATTCGAGCTCTGCGTGGCTATCCAGCCAAATAAATCCCCTCGCCGCCCGATTAAATCAGCGAGAAGACCGCCGAAAGCGCGCCCGTTCGAGGGTTTTGACAAGACAGGTAATGAGCGCTGACTTCCGGATTAATCGCAATCAGCACCATTTTATGAGGACACGCGCGAACTCAAATTTTTTGCTAGCTTTTCCCGCATATTGGCTTCAGACTTGCGTTTATTGATTTTATTCAGGGAAGTTCCGATGGGAAAACCTTTTGTTTCCCGTGATGCCTTCCGTGGACTGCTCGCTTTCTATGCAGCAAAGGCTCATCACGACCATAAGCCTCGGAGTGAACATTGCCTCTTAAGGCTGTTCGGATCTGAAGAAGACGTACCCGATCCTCTACTGCTGCAGTGGCCGCGCAGAACTGAGCTACTCGGCTCCGAGACTATCGGTCGGTTAATGGATCCGTTCCTTGGTCAACACACGCACGGGAACGCTCAATACGACCATGCCAGCGACTTTCTCCACACGCTGCTAAGAGACCTCGGGCAAAAAGTGCAGTGATCTAAATTCACTGCGTTATAGTCGCTGTAGTCGACCAAGCGCGCGAATTCTGATCGCTGTTCTTCGCGTCCCGTTGAATCATCGGATATTCGAACTAAGGGCAATTCAATTGCTTGCAGCGAAAATGTTCAGAACGATTTCTACTGGCTTTAGATGCTTTAGCCGCGGGATCACTTCAAGGGCAATTTCGGATCACGGCTTGAGCGGATCACTGAGCCTGAGCTGGAGCTTGCCCTGGATTTGAACATGCCCGTGACTGCTAACGAGCTGAGTGTCTCCGTTTACGACCCACTGCGGAAGGAGTTGCAGCGTCGCATGGGTGCGCAGACGATCCGGCTAACCTTCTCAGAGATCGAAGAAATTCTCCGTAGACCATTACCACCATCAGCCTACAAGTTCAGTGCCTGGTGGGGAAACGAGAGTTCGCGCAAAGGTCACACGCAGTCTATGGCGTGGCTGCACGCAGGCTTTGCAACTAGGGTTTCGCTGAAACAACGAGCGGTCGAGTTTTATCGACTTTGAAGGCTCCCGCGTGCCTTCGTATCCGGTAATCGTGGCTGCAGCGGTTCTATGCCTGTCAGAGCTTAGTAGGGATGCGCGCTGCATTCCCGCGCAGACGACGATCGAGTGAGCTCGCACGCGGCTTCGGCCCACTGAAGTGCGCTTGATCGGACAGCCCGAATTCGAATTGCTCGAGGTGAGTTCTCGGCGGTTAAGCCCTAACGATGCCTGCGTCAGGAGCAAACCGGGCGACGGCTCGCCTCAGAGCGAACGATGCTCTTGACCCGCAGTAGACTGGATCAATGGAAAGATTCAACGCGCACTCCCTCAGCGGGTTAATCGATTGAGTCGCAACGTCTGGCCGTGAGGATCGACAAGAGTGTAGCGGAATTGCCGTCCTTTTAGCCTCTTTTCAGCCCAAAAATTGTTCGTTGCTTGGGACGGGGCAGGATCTCACCTCGGAGTCCTGCAATGTTTAAGCAAGTATTTTCTGCGTGTTTCTTCGTTGTCATCAGTACAATCTGTTCAGAAGCAAGACCTTACCGCATCAGCCAAGTGCCCGAATGCAATGTCATCATGCCATGTGACTTCTCGTTTACGCAGGCGCGCCGCGAACGAATTTTACGCTACTCACTGCAGGAGCATCGCCCACAACAACTCACATTAGCCACGTCCAACAGCGTAGCGGCCGGGAGTGCCCGTGCGGACAGCCGGATTGTCGGCGGCCGGCCGGCCGGCTGCCCGTCTTCATTCTGTGGTTGTGGCGCAGCCCTGCGCGTGTTTGGTCGTGTCGTGCCTGAATTAAATCTTGCGGCCAATTGGCTACGTTTCCCTCGCACGCCGCCCGCGCCCGGAATGGTCGCGGCGCGGCGCGGGCACGTCTTCGTTCTAGAACAGCATCTCGGAGGCGATATTTGGATGGCGTATGACGCCAACTCAGGCGGACACGCGACGAGGATGCACCCGCGATCATTGCGCGGCTACACGGTTGTCAATCCTCGCGCCGCGGGTTGAAGGCAGTCCGCACAACCGTTGGCCTAACGGTGCGTCGCCAATCCAAAGCAGCCGGCGGCCCTGAACGTGGGCAAGGCGTTTCAATGCCGGTACCCCCGAGCCCAGTTGGTGAACGATTGGGGTCCTGGGCCGCTGCCGCTGCGTAGGCCGGTAGAGCTCTGACAAGCTGCTTGCGAGCGCGCCGTTCCGGCAGATGGCGACTTCGCATTTAAACGATGCTTGCGCCGTGGTGTCACGGGCGCGTCTCGAATTTGCGGCCTTGCAGGGAAGCACGAGGCTCAGGTTTGAATATCGTGTCGGGCTTGGTCGACGCCAAGGACAAAAGGTTCAATTGCGAGGAAACGTCGCCTCGCGGAACCCAATGCTTTCGTTATTGTCTCAATTGGCCAATGTGATAGCTTTCACAGACGGCTGCATTTTGCAGTCGTAAGCTGAGCTCGCGTTGAAAGCTTGTGGATCCCCGCTATGGGCGAAATTCGCAACTTCAAATCCGGAACTCAGGATGAGTCGCCGCCACTGGGCGTCGGGCCACGTCGCCTTGCAGCTATCATCGTCGGCGATATCGCATCCTACAGTCGCATGATGCAGGCCGATGAGGAAGGAACGCATGTCCGCGTGAAACGGATAGAGCGGGACCTCATCCAGCCCAGTATCGCGGAGCATCACGGAAGTCTCGTAAAAACAACGGGCGATGGCTTCATCGCCATTTTCGATAGCCCGGTTGAAGCTGTTCGTTGCAGCATCGTCATCCAGCAAAATCTCATCGGTCGCAACGCTTCGCTCCCGAAGCACTCCCGCATCGAGTACAGAATTGGCGTTAATCTCGGGGACGTCATTGTAGAACCAGACGACGTTTACGGAGACGGTGTTAACATCGCCACACGCATCGAGGGTCTAGCCGATCCCGGTCACGTCTACATCTCAGGTGCGATCTACGAGCAGATCAAGCACAAGGTCGTGTGCAGCTACGAGTCACTTGGAGATCGCAAAGTCAAGAACATCACGGATCCCGTGCGCGTTTATCGCGTGCTACCGGATGCCGAAGCGGTCGGCAGGACGCGCGGCCGCCGAGAGAACGCTCTGATTTTTCTCCTGAGTATCACGCTGCTGGTCATTGCCGGCGGCGTGCTGTGGTATCTGCTGGTCTTACCGCATGATAAAATGACCGAGCAGGTCGCCATGCCAACCATTCCTCCGGTTATTCCGCCGCAGCCTCCCTTGCGCGAACCGACGAAGATTGCGCAACCATCCCCCTCATCGTCTTCGTCACCTTCGCCATCTCCAGCGCCGAGTCAATCCGCGACGCCTGTTCGCGAACCCGAGATGGTCGCCGTTCGCGGCGGCAGTTTCGTAATGGGAAGCAATGATGATCCGACCGAAAGGCCTATTCACCAGGTCACGCTAAGGCCGTTCTCAATAGGCAAGTACCCAGTGACGGTTCAGGAGTGGAACACTTGCGCAGCCGCCCAGGCATGCGCCTTCTCCGGCAGCGGCCTTGACGATGCGCCGATGAGCAATGTGAGCTGGACCGACGCGCAGCAATATGTCGCCTGGCTCGCGCGGGTGACGAAGAAGCCTTATCGCCTCCCGAGCGAAGCTGAATGGGAATATGCCGCGCGCGGTGGAACGCAAACTAAATATTGGTGGGGCGACAAGCTCCAGCCGCGAATGGCTGGATGCAAGGATTGCGGTGATATGGCGGCTGAGCAGCCGGCGAAAGTGGGGAACTACAAACCTAATCCGTTCGGACTCTACGACATGGGTGGTGGCGTCGATCAGTGGGTTGAGGATTGCTGGCATAAGACGTATCAGGGTGCGCCCGGCGATGGATCGGCATGGAGCAGTCCTGACTGCACTTCGCACGTTCTGCGCTCGGGATCCTGGAAAAATGATTCAAGATATGTACGGCCTGCAAATCGAGATGGTTACGACACTAATGTTCGTTACCCGACTCACGGCTTCCGTATTGCGCTCGATCCTTAGTTGCTGGAGTAGGCCCAATGGGAATCGTTCGCTGCGTTGCGTTATCGGCGATACTCGCATTGCTTCCGGCTGTCGCACATTCACAGGGCAAGACGGCCCCCAAGGACGCAAAGCTCTACTTCATTACCCCGCATGATGGTCAGAAAATCCGAGCCGGGTTCTGGGTTCGGTTCGGGTTGCGCAACATGGGCGTGACGCATGCGGGCGACGATTACCAGAACGCGGGTCATCATCATTTGCTGGTTGATGTCAGCGACCCCATTGATGCAAAGGAGCCCATTCTTCAGGATAAATCGCATCTCCATTTTGGAGCAGGACAGACTGAGACCTTCCTTGAGCTTCCGCCCGGTACTCATACGCTCCAACTGGTGCTAGGGGATGCCAAGCACTATCCTTTCGATCCGCCAATCGTATCGGACAAAATCACCGTCCGCGTTAGACCCCCGGATTCAGCGCGGCGAGGCAAATAGAAGCAAGGCATTTGTAGCAGGTCCCAGGCTGCGCCTGATCCTCGCCGCCACGCCCGAGAAGCCCCAGGCCCAGGCCTGCTCCAAGGTCGCCCGTCCGATGTCGACGTTGCGCGCCTTGAAGATCCGGTTGAGCGAGAGCGAGCGGTCCAGATTGAGCGCGGATCGTCGCCTTTTGGCCCGTTCCTGTCGATTGGCCTCCTTGAGGTCAGGTCGGCTTCTTGGGTACATCGGAAGTGGCGATCCGCTAGGTTCTGCAGCGCGATTGACCCGAAGCGGTTACCGACGCATCGATGCACATGATGCGCTCGCGCGTCGATCGCACTGGCCAACTCAAAGCTACCGCCCGGCTGACTACTGTTGTCAACGACACAACAAATGCCCGCAGTGAAGCGGCCTCTGACGGACTCGAATGGACCAAGACCTTTACGGTCCCATTCTCGCCGAGGCGGGATGTCCGGGCACCTGGAAGCGCTTGCCGGTATCCGTGACATTGCTGGCATCGACCTTCAGGATAGAGAAGTCCTGCGTGAGGTAGTTGCCGACAAGAAGATACTTGCCGTCGGGCGTGAAGACTGCCGCCTCGGGCAAGCCGCCGACCTCGATGTCTCCGGTCTTGCTCACTTTCTTGCCGTCGATCTTGAGCACCGAAATGCTGCCATTCTTTTCGTAGAAATACGCGTTCTTCATATTGGAACCGCGCAGAATCACAGCAACCGCGACGTCGCCCTTGGGGCTGATTGCAAGTCCCTCTGGGCCGTCGCCCACCACAACGCGATCGATGATGCGCGGCGGATTGACCTCCAAATCGATGACGCTCGTGGTATCCACACTTCCATCGGAGGCACCTGCGTTGCCATTGTCGGACGTCAGGGCGAGTTTCCCCCCGGGTACTGCCGCGACATTGTAGGGCCACTGGCCGGCCGGCAGGTCGATCTTGTTGTACGTCACTTTGTCGCCCGCGATGTCCATCATGGAGATTTTGTGAGCAGGAAATCGGGCGACCAAGGCTCGCTTGCCATCCGGGGTGAACGTCACGTGCGACGGACTGTCCGGCATTGCAACGGTGTCCGTGATCTTGACGTCTGTGCCGTTCACGGAGAGGACGCTGATTGAATTATCGCCGCGATTGGCGACCAGTGCCATCTTGCCATCTGGACTGAAGCTGAGCCCGGAAGGCTGCTTCCCGCCAGTAAGCGTAGCTGCCAGCTTCGGCGGACTGGCCTGCAGGTCGACGACGTAGATCTTGTTGTCGGGTACCTGTTTCAGCGCTTCGCCGTCCTTGACGACATCGACGGAGTCGGCGACCAGCGCCACTGTCCCGCTGGGATCGATCGCCACATTCACGGGCGGTCCGACCACCGAGTTCTTGAGCGGCAGAGCAGCGATGATCTTGGGAGTTTCAGGAGAAGCGAGATCGACGATCAGAATCTGGTCCTTGCCAGGTGCGGACAGAATGGGCTTGCCGCTTTCGTCCCACAGCAGTTTTTCATCGAGGCCGACGATCATGAGGGGCTTCGCGTGCCCAGTGCTAAAGCTCGTACCGAGCAGCATGGCGGCTGCAAACGACAATCCTATGGCGCGCAACATACTGGCGTCCTCCCGACAATACCCCCGCCTCTGAAGGGCAGGTCTCGGCAGCTTACGCCGTTAAGCATATCTTCGCTAGTGATGCCTCGGCTGCTCGTGGCCTGATGCCGCGAATAAAAGGCACGGCCTCCGGCCGGACGAGAATGTGTTCGATGTGTCATTTGCCGATGAGGCCCGCTTCCATCGCCGACAGGCGGACGGGTGCACTCATGCGATGTTATCCCTTCTCGTCAAGCAGCCTGGCCACACGACGCAAGCCGAGCAGATAACCCTGAGTGCCGAAGCCTGCGATAACTCCATCGGCTCGTTTCGAAACAAACGAGTGGTGGCGGAATTCCTCGCGCTTGTGCACGTTGGAAATATGCACCTCGATCACCGTCCCCTCGAACGTGTTCAAAGCATCCAGGATGGCGACCGACGTATGGGTGAAAGCCGCGGGATTCATTACGATACCGGCAGCCGTCTCGCGCGCCTCGTGGATCCAGTCGATCAGCTCGTATTCCCTGTTGGTTTGATGAAAGCGGATCTCCAGGCCAAGCTCCTTGGCCAGCGCCCGACATTCCCGCTCGACGTCCGCAAGTGTCTCGTGACCGTAGATGTGAGGCTGACGCTTGCCAAGCAAATTTAGATTGGGCCCATTGAGGACATAAACAAGACGACTCATGGAAGTACTCCGTTCAGTGATGGGCGAGGATTTCGCCAAGGAACTGCCTGGTGCGGACGTGCTGTGGATTGCGGAAGAAGGCGTCGGGCGCGCCTTCTTCGATGATCTGGCCTTCAGCCATGAAGATCACACGATCGGCAACCTGGCGGGCAAAGCCCATCTCGTGGGTGACGCAAATCATGGTCATGCCGTCGTTGGCGAGGCCTATCATCGTATCAAGCACCTCCTTGACCATTTCGGGATCGAGAGCTGACGTCGGTTCATCAAATAGCATCACCTTGGGCTGCATGCAGAGCGCACGCGCAATCGCGACACGCTGTTGCTGACCGCCGGAAAGCTGAGCCGGATACTTCTCAGCCTGGTCACCGATGCGGACGCGCTCGAGGTATTTTCGCGCGGTCGCTTCCGCCTCGGTCTTGCTGATGCGGCGCGCGCGAATCGGCGCGAGTGTACAGTTCTGCAAGACCGTCATATGCGGAAAAAGGTTGAAGCTCTGAAAGACCATGCCGACGTCCTGGCGTACGACATCGATTGCCTTGATGCTGTCGTCCAGCCGATGACCGTTCACCACGATACTGCCCTGCTGGATCGCCTCCAGCCGGTTGATACAGCGGATCAGCGTCGACTTGCCTGAGCCAGACGGGCCGCAGAGCACGATCTTTTCGCCCCTGCGCACGGTGAGATCGACGTTGCGGAGAGCTTGGTACCCGCCGTACCACTTCTGCACACCCATCATCTCGATCAGGATATGATCCTGCATGGATTCGGCCTCCACTATCGGACGACGGCCGACGCGCATTGCGTCGGCCGCTCGCCCTCATTATTGAACTGTGAACGGAACGCCGGGCACCGAGTCGGGGAAGGTCGGCACGGGCGCCTTCATCCATTTGGCGTAGAAGCCGGCCAATTTGCCGTTAGACTTGATCTGGTCGATGAACTTGTTGGCCGTCTCGTTCCACTCCTTCTCTCCTAGGCGGGTGCAGGCCCCGTTGTACAGCGCGGTGAAGTGAAGCTTGGGCTCGAACCCAAGTTCCGGCTTTGCGGCGTTCAGACGCTGCGGGTAGAAGCTGTTTGCGCCGACGGCCTGCACCTGACCGGAGAGCAGCGCCTGGATCGTGGCCGCATCATCATCAAATCTGCGGATTTCGGTGCCTGCTGGAGCACTGTTGGTGACCTGCGTATCCTGCGTGGAGGACCTCGGAACGCCGATAACGTACTTGCCCATGTCGGCATTGCTGTTGATCGGGGTCGCCTGGGCAGCGACAAGCGTGATCTCATTGGCAACATACGGCTTGGAATACTGCACCGCCTTTGCGCGCTCGGGCAGCATGGCCATGGTTGCGAACAGAATGTCGACGCGGCCTGTGGTCAGCGCCGGAATACGATTGGCCACCGCCAGCGGGACGAACTCGGCCTTGACGCCGAGATATTCAGCGAAGGCGCGACCCATGTCGGCATCGATGCCATCTTGCCTTCCTGAGCTATCGACATAGCCCCAAGGCGGATTATCGCCCTGAATGCCGATGACGACGACGCCCTTCTTCTTCACGTCTTCCAGAGTGCCCGCCTGCGATTCGCCTGCGATGGCGATAGCTGCCAATGCCAATAGCGCGACCCCGAGTTGGCGACGATTGGGTGAAAACAACATGAATATCTCCTCCTGGTGATGGCTGTATATTTTGAGCAGGTGCGCCGTTCCTACCTTTGACTGGCCAGGGCGAGCCTGGCCTCCATCCGACTGCCCCACCATGAGAGTGGCCAGCAGAGGACGAAGTACATTGCGCCGACCACGCCGAAAACGAGCAACGGCTGGAAGGTCTGGTTCGAAACGATTTGACCGGCGCGGGCGAGTTCGATGAACCCGACGATGGCGGCGAGCGAGGTGCCCTTGATAAGCTGCACGAGATAGCCGATGGTCGCCGGAAGCGAGATGCGGATCGCCTGTGGCAGCACGATATCGCGCATGCGGGACGAATAGTGCAGTCCAAGCGCCATCGCCGCTTCGGTCTGGCCGCGCGGCACGGCCTGTATCGCGCCGCGCCAAATCTCACCAAGAAAGGCGGATGCATTCACGGTGAAACCGATCGCCACCGCGACGAAGGCGTCGAGCTTCAACCCCGTTAGCGCCAACCCGTAATACACGACGAAAAGCTGCAGCAGCAGCGGAGTGCCCTGGAATATCCCGATGTAGATGCGGGTGATCCATTCCACTCCCTTGTGGCCACAGGTGCGCAGCAATGCGATAGCGAGCCCCGCCGTGCAGCCACCTGCGAATGCGACCAGCGTAAGCAGCACGGTCCATTGCAGGCCACGCAGCAGGAAACCGAACTCCGGAAGGCCAAAATGCGGTACCATGATCTCGCCCTCAGCGTGTCGGATATGCGAAGAAGCGGTGAGAGATGACCGCGAAGCCAAGCATCAGCAGCCAGGAGATCGCGAGATAGAGGAAGGTGACGGAGAAATAGACCTCGAAGCTGCGGAAGGTGTCGCTTTCGATGCGCTGCGCGACCGATGTCAGTTCGTAGGCGGACACAGCCGAACAGATCGACGAGGTGAGCGTCAGCATGATGAATTGAGCCGTAAGCGAGGGGTAGATCGCGCGAAGTGCGGGCTTGAGCACAATGAACCGGAATACCTGTCCTTTGTGCAGTCCGAGCGCGTAGCCGGCCTCCACCTGTCCTTTGTGAATAGACTGGACGCCGCCGCGGATGATCTCGATGGCATAGGCGCCGCCATTGACACCGAGTGCGATAATGGCAGTGGCTGTCGGATTGAGCTTCAATCCGACGAGCGGCAGGGCGAAGAACAGAAAAAAGATCTGCACCAGGAAAGGCGTGTTACGCACGATCTCGACGAAGCCGATCACGAGAGCGCGCAACCAAGCCGCTTTCGCATCGCGCGTCGCGACGCCGGCGACACCGATAATCATCGCGAGCGTCATGCCGGCGAGCGCCAGGCCCAACGTGCCCACGCAACCCCACAGCAGTGCGGGCATCGCATGCCAAACCACCGAGAAATCGAGCGTGTAGCCCATCTTTCGTTTCCTCTCGGGCGTTGTGCGTGCCGCTCGCCCATCGGCCGGGGTGTCATCCTCCCTGGGACGCGAAAGTCGCGAAGAAGACGTCGGGATCAGGTGAGATGCCCGTGAACAAGCGGAATGCCTCCGTGCCCTGGAAGATCGCCATGCCACTACCATCGACGGTGCGACAGCCGAGGGCGCGCGCCGCGCGCAGCAGGGCGGTTTCCAGCGGGAAGTAGACGATCTCGGCGACCCACAGATCGGCACGCAGCAGGGCCGTCGGCAGCGGCGTCCCTGGATACTTGTCCATGCCGATCGGCGTCGCGTTGACAATTCCGTCCGCGGCAGCCACCACCGCTGCGACATCCTGGCCGACCTTTAGGCGTCCTTTTTCGAATCGAGAGGACAAACTGTCGGCCACGCTTTCCGCCTTCGCCGAGTCAACATCGATGATGGTCAGTTCCTGCACGCCGAGCTTCATCAGCGCGAAAGCCACCGCCGCGCCTGCGCCGCCCGCGCCGAACTGCACGACGCGGCCGAGCGGGGCACCTTGCATGTTGCGGCGAAAATTCTCGGCGAAGCCGAACCAATCCGTGTTATGGCCCTTCGTTCGGCCATTCCTGATGACTACGGTGTTCACCGCACCAAGCGCCTCTGCATCCAACGAGAGCGCGTCCAAAAGCGGGAGAATCGCCTGCTTGCAGGGATGGGTCACGTTCAAGCCGTCAAAGCCCATCCGCTTTGCCGCCGTGAGCAATTCGGGCAAGGCTTCGACGCCGAGTTTCAACTCGGTCAGGTCGATCTTCTTGTAGAGATACCGGATTCCAGCGGCGTCAGCGGCCGCTTCGTGCATGGGCGGCGTGCGGGACGCCGCGATGCCGCTGCCAATCAGACCGACGAGAAAGCTGGAGTTCGGATGCATGTTCGGCATGGCCCGTCAGCTCAATGGAACGGTCAGTTCGGCGATGACCTGGGCCGTGCTCGGTCGAACGCCACGCCACCAGGAAAACGCTTCCGCCGCTTGCTCGACCAGCATGCCGACGCCGTCGGCGAGCTTGGCTACGCCCTCCGCGCGAGCCGCTTGCAGAAAGGGAGTCAATCCTTTGCCGTAGGCAAGTTCGTACGCCAGTTCCGCACCGCGGAAGACATTGCCTGGAAGCGGCGGCATTTCACCTCGCAGGCTGGCCGAGGTCGCGTTGATCACGACGTCATAACCCTCGGCAAGATCGGCCAGTTCAGCATAACCACTGACAATCAGGGGACCACGGCCGGCAAACTCTTCGGCCAAGGCCACCGCTTTCGACAGCGTTCGATTGACGAGAACCAGTTCGGATGGGTCCTGGCGCAGGAACGGAAGCAGCGCGCCACGCGCTGCTCCTCCGGCGCCGAGCATCAGGACGCGCCGGCCGGCCACTTTGACGCCGAGATTGAGAGTAATGTCACGCAGGAGACCGATCCCGTCGAAATTCTCGGCAATGATCCGATCGCCCTCGAACTTCAGGCAGTTTGCGGCGCCAGCGCGTCTGGCGCTCTCCGAAAGCTCGTTTGCGTAGGCGAAAGCATCAAGTTTGAACGGGGCGGTGATGTTCAACCCCTTGGCGCCCTCAGCGCGGAATTGATCGACCCGTGCAGCAAAGCCGCCAATCGGGCCCTCGATCGCTTCATAGGAGAGGTCCTGTCCGGTCACTTTGGCGAACGTCCCGTGGATGAAGGGGGATTTCGTGAACCCGATCGGATTGCCTATGACGGCATAGCGGTCAGTCATCGCTCACTCCCTCACGGCGGGTTCGTTGTAGAGCACGCCATCGCGCACCATCGCGTCGATGGTTTCGGCCGACAGTCCCAGTGAGACGGCAACGCGGCGATTATCCTGACCGAGCAGTGGAGCCGGAGCGCGTACCGTGGTGTCGCAATCGGAGAACCGGAACGGCAGGTCCGGCAGGGTTACCTTGCCGAGCACCGGATGCTCCTGCTCGACCAGCATGCCGCGCGCGTGGATCTGCGGATCCTTCACGACCTCTTCGATGGTCTGCACGGGAGCCGACGGCACACCAGCTTCTTCAAGTGCCGCAAGACAGGCATCCCGAGACGGCTGCGACAGCGTCCAGTTGCGCACAATCTCCATGGCTTCGGCATAATGGGCGTTGCGCGCAGCAGGCTTGGCGAAGCGTTCGTCGGATGCCAACGTGTCTCCCCCGATCAGGCTCGCCAATCGCCGCCATGCATCATCGACTTGGGCAGCGATGACGAGATTGCCGTCCCTGGCCGGAAAAACGCCGTAGACAGTCGAGTCCGGTTGTCCGCTGCCGGTCTGCTTCGGCAGGTCGCTACCCCCGGAGAGGAAGTAGCGCTGAACGGCATAGTCGTGCATCGAGACCATGCAGTCGTACAGCGCCAGATCGATATGCTGGCCGCGCCCGGACGACGCGCGGCCGACCAGCGCCGCATTGATGGCGGCCACACCGTGAATGCCGGTATACATGTCGGCCAGAGGCATCCGCAGCAGCGGCGGCGCTTCACCGGGGGAGCCCAGTTGCGCCAGGGCGCCAGACATCGCCTCTGCGATCAGGCCGAAGCCCGGACGGTCTGCATAGGGGCCGGTGTGGCCATAGGCGGAGACCGAGCAGTAAACCAGCCTTGGATTCCGCGCCGATAGCGCCTTGTAACCGAGCCCGAGGCGTTCGAGTGCGCCGGGGCGATAGTTCTCGATGAAGACATCGGCCGTGTCGACCAGCTTCATCATCATGTCGAGACCACGCGTGTCGCGAAGGTCGATGCACAATCCCTGCTTTCCCATGTTCTGCTGCAGGAAGTAGCCGGATTGTCCGTCCTTGAAATAGCCGTGGGCCCGGCCCGCATCGCCCGCCTTCGGACGCTCCACCTTGATGACGTCCGCGCCCATCGCGGCGAGGCAGCGGCCCATGAACGGGCCTGCCAGGAAATGGCTGTAGTCGATGACCCGAATGCCTTTAAGCGGTAGATCTTGCGCGGTCATGCCTGCTTTCCTGCGGCGTTGGCCTTCGGGCGCATCGGAATCATCAGTCGATGCTCACCAGCCTGCACCACTTCGCCGCGCTGATTGATGAGCTCCGAGGGCAGCACCACGATGCCCCACCCTTCCCGCTTCGTGGAGCGCATTGAACCAACGCGAAACTTCACATGCACGGTATCGCCGAGCTTGATCGGCAGCTTGAAATCCCACGTCCAGCCCAGCGACATTCCCGGAAGGAAGCGGTAGTCGGCTCGAGTCTTCAATCCGTCAGCCAGCGACAGACCAAACAGCCCGTGCGCGACGCGCGTGCCGAATGGTGTGGTCTTGGCGTATTCCTCGTCGACGTGCACAGGCGTAAAATCACCTGTCAGTTCGGCATAGGTATTCACCATCGCTTCGGTGACCCTCACTGACGGGGTGACGCACTCGTCACCGATCTTGGCATCGTCCCAGTAGCGCTCATCGGTCATGTCGCGTCTTCCTCTAGGAACGGGGATTGATCGCCAGGGCCGCTTCCACGGCACCTGCACTGGCTTGCAAGATTTCGACGTTGAGCCCGCTCGGCAGCTCGAGCCAGTTCGGCCCGGCAGGCAACGCCTTGGCGCCCCAGGAAGTGGCACGGGCGAGCACACCTTCATAATCGTCGACCATGATGCCGAGATGGGCGAGACGCCCCTCGGGTCCGACAAAAGTCCGATCTTCGATGAGCTGCACGCTTCCGAGCACCCATACCTGACGTGGGCGCGCACCATCGGCGGGTTGCTCGTCGCGAATGGCAAGACCGAGCACCTCACGAAAGAAGTCGACGTGACGATCAACGTCCGGCACGCGGATCGCGACGTGTTCGACATAGGCACGAGGCAACGACATCGTCTCAGGCCTTTCCTGGATAATCGCTGCGGGCGTATTCGAGCCCTTTGACCAACGCGACGAGGGTAGAGTTGACGGGGGTCGGCACGTTGAGCTTGGCGCCCCAACGCACGACGGAGCCGTGAATGTAATCGACCTCGGTCAGATTGCCGGACTGCAAGCTCTGCAACATCGACGTCTTGAACTCGGGCGGCAGTCCAGCAGACGCCATCGTCCAGGCGAGGCGCGGATCGGCAATCGAGATCTTCACGCCGGCAGCCTGCGCGACCGCGATGCTCTCTGAGATGGCGGCCAGCGCGCAATCTTCCAGGATAGTTAGCGAATAGAGGCCTCCATAAGTCAGTCCGGTAACGGCGGTAATTCCTCCTCCGGCGACGTTGATGAACAACTTGTCCCACATCGTGCCCAAGATGTTGTCGCTGAGCAGCGTGAGAATGCCGGCACGATTGAAAGTCTCGGAAATTCGCTGCGCGCGCTCCGTCAAGCGTCCATCAAGTTCGCCGATGATAGTTTCCTTGCCGATGACCCCCGAGCGAACGTGACCGGGGCCGAGCAGCACGCCGCCAACGTAGGTCTTGCCTGCCATGACCCGGTCACGACCAACTTCCTCCGAAAGGATGTCCTCGTGACCAAGACCGTTTTGAAGCGACATCACAACCGTCTGCGGCCCGATGATCGGCGCTGCCGCCCGGATCGCATCCCGCGTGTGGTAGGATTTGACGAGGACGATGATGAGGTCCGCCACGATGCCGACGTGGGCCGCGGAGGCGCTGGCGGAGACCTTCACAACCGTCTCGGCGTCACCTTCGAGCATCCGGAGACCGCCAGCATTGATCGCGTCGACGTGAGCCTGGAACGGATCGATCAGCCAGACTTCGGCCCCACCGCGCGCTAAGGTGCCACCGATGGTCGAGCCGAGGGCTCCCGCTCCGATAAAGCAGATCCTCATCCGAACGCTTCTCCCTGGCCCATTTCGGCCGTCCGAAGCGTGGTAGCAGTCTGCCCAGTATTTGGATATGCTATGATTCTTATATCCATTATTGCAGATCGCAATGAAGCACCGGGATCTCGCCGAGACGAACCTGCTGGAGCCGCGCCTGCTTCGGCTCTTTGACGCACTGTTCTCCACGGGCAGTGTCACCAAAGCAGCCGAGAAGCTCGGTCAAAGTCAGCCGACCATTTCGATCTGGCTGGCGCGCCTGCGAAAGGAACTGGACGATCCGCTCTTCATCAGGTCAGCGGAGGGAATGCTGCCGACTCCGCGCGCCGAGGCTCTCATCGGCACGGCCAGACAGGCGTTGGAGATGCTACGTCGTCTGGCGGAGCTTCGCCCCGAGTTTGACCCGGCGACCGCAAAGCGCCGCTTCGTGATCTGCATGACGGATGCGAGCCACATCACGCTGCTTCCGGCCATCCTCGCCTACGTTCGTCGGGTTGCGCCGGGTATCCGCATTGAGGCGGCGCAGATCGGCGGCGATACCCCGCGAATGCTGCAGTCTGGCGAGGCCGATCTGGCGCTCGGCTACATCTCGGACCTCGACGCTGGGCACTTCCAGCAGGTGCTCTTTCCGCAGGATTGGGTCTGCTTGGCGAACGCAAACCATGCCCGAATCCGCGACCGCATCACCGCAAAGGATTTCAGGCGTGAGGCCCACGTCCTCATTCGCTCCGGCACCGGACATCAGTTGCTCGGGGACGCGCTACGGGAGCAGCGGATGGTCCTTGACGTTGCGCTTGAGCTACCGGGCTTTTTGGGCTTACCCGCAATCGTCGGGACGACGGACCTGATCGCCACACTTCCAAGGCACATCGGCGAAACGTTGGCTCACTATTACGGACTGCGCGTGCTCGACTGCCCACTCGCGATCGCCGGCTTTACGGTGAAGCAATATTGGCACGCCCGTTTCCATCACGACCCGGCAAGCCAATGGTTGCGCCAACTCTGCGGAGAGCTCTTTCAACAGCAGGAGGTCCGGGGTCTACATCGTTCCGGTCGGCCAAAGAGACGAAGGCCACGCGATTTTCCGTCGTAGTCGAACGTTTATTGAAGACGGAAGTTAAACGCTCGGTTTGATGTCCGACGGCGGCGAGCAGAGCAAGTTGTCCGCTTTGCACGCCCTCGCCTTGATGCATGGCCGCGCTCATGAACGCGATTCTAAGTCCATGTGACGGCCGGCAGCGACTTGACTCAGGCTGCAGGGTAGCTGCTAATCGCCAGTCTCGAGGTAAGCTCGTTTTCGGCAGCATGGAGATCCAATCCAGCTGCCGCTAGGGACCCGCGATAGCTCCGTGAAGCCCAATTATGCAGTTCTTGCTCTGCTCGCCACGCGCCCGCGAGGACGTGCGAGCTTTGAGGAAATAGAGCGGGACATACGCATTGAAGGCGAGTCACAGCCGGACGAAGAAGCTCTCGATGATATCGATCTTCTCAGAGCGGGACTTGTGACTCCTGATGGTGATGGTTTGCAGATCACCGACACCGGGCGATCAGCATTGAACGCGCTGAGGGAGTTGAGACAGGAATCATCTCGTACCATCGACGCGAAAAGCTGGAGGGATGATCAGGGCTTTCTTGTTTTTCGCGCGACCTCTGTCGATGAGCCTTCTTCCCTGCATGGATTCGGATCTGCTGCTGAATCGGCGTCGGAGATCCGCTCAGGGAAAGGCAGCGTATTCCCGGACATCGCTGCCACATTCCGGCGTTTCGGTACATTGTGGCGCAAGCACCTGGAACACGAGCTTCCGGACAGGAAAATGCAGCATCGAGGCCGGAATGCGATCGGCGCCGTCATCGCGCTCCTGAGCCTCATGCTGCTTGCCATGTGCGCCGGAGCCGCTGCCGTCGTGATGCAGTTCAGGTCAACGAAATCGGAGATCGCTTACTTGCAACGCGAAGTGCTATCGCTGAAGGAACGATTGGCGCGCATCGATCAGGCCGAGAAGGCCAGGCAGCTCGAGAAAGCGAACACCGGGTGGGCCAAGTCCGGAGACAACAAGTCCGGAGACAATCTGGCACAAGAAGCAGCCCTGAATCTCTCGGCCGACGAGATTCGGATCATACGAGACTACATCAAGCCAGCTCAGTCAGCGGATCCGGCAAGTACGCCCATGAACGTGGGTGATCCCATCATTGGCCCAACCATCCCCCTTCCTTCTCCTCTCACTGAGAAGGTGCCCAAATTGATCGGGGCCAGATTTGCAATCCGCAACGGCGCGATCATCATCGTCAAACGAGACAGCCGTCGGGCTGACGCTGTGCTAGGGCCGAACTAGGCTTGACCACGGGCACGCTTCAGGCCTCTCGATGCCCTAAACCGTCAGCTATGGCTCTCCGATCTCGGGACCGATCCGTGATCGATTCTTCCTACGGCTGATTGTTGGGCGGCCTTTCAATGAAACGCCGGCTGCCATTGAGAAGCTCGAGGTTATTGGCGATAACCGGGTTGCCTGGATCGAGCGAATAGGCCTTCTCAAACTTTCGCCGCGCCGCACTCAGATTGCCGCGCAGCATGTACGAATATCCCTGGTCATTCAGGACTTGCACGGTTTCGCCGCCCAGCCGGATCGCCTGGGCATAGGCCTGGTCAGCCAGGTCGAAACGTCGTATCCGATCATAACTCGCAGCCAGCCCGACCCAAGCGGTCACGTCCTTGGGCGATTTCTCCACGCCGTCCTTGAAGTAGCGTTGTGCAATCCCGTAATTGCCGCGGTTGAAATGCTCCAGGCCCAGCCGTACCGGCTCGTCCGAGGGATAATATTTGACGTCGGTCGGCTCCTGCACTGGGTCCCCGCCAGGCGGCTCGACCGGAGCCACGACGGCGGCATCCCTCAGTGTCTGATCACACCCCGCAAGGCCTATCCCCAGCCAGCAACAGGTCAGCATGAAGATGATGCGCCGCATAACCCCTTCGTCCCCCGCACGGCGCAGCATTCACTGCGCCGTTTGCAAACAACAAAACCGCCCACGAAAAGTCATTACCTGCCGCCTCCGCCTGCCCCGCCGACCGGCACCGAGACTCCGGCAGTCGATCCTGCCCCCAACCCGGTGACGTTGACATTCTGCGTAACGGGAGGCCGCTGGCCCATCGCCTCGGTCGCATTTCCGATATCGGGAAGCTGATCTACCGGCCGTTGCGTGTTGCCATAGCGTGTCACGGCTGCCCCCACGCGCCGAGCGTCGTACGCGATCCTGCGATCACCGACGTTACGCGGCCAGGGATGGATGGTGTGGGTAGCGGCGTTGACCTCCTTGGCATTGCCGGCACTCATCGTGATGGTGTCGGAACGCTGGAAGTAGCGGTCCACCTCGTCATGACCGGCGAGCCCGTAACATCCCCCGAGCAGGAGCGGTGCGAACAGAGCCAGATACCTCATGGTCATCTCCCGCTTCCTTCTCAGTTGAGCGTTTTCACGACCGGCTGGTTCGCAGCGGCCGGTGCCGGAATGGTCGCAGTAACCTCAGGAGCGATGATGTGCCCATAGGGTCCTTTGACCTCGCCTCCGGAATTGACGTAGTCATTGTAACGTTTGCGGACTTCCATCTGGCCGTTGAGGAAGAAATCGACATCGTTGGCCGGAAGGCGGGAATCGAGCGGCGACGCCAATTGCTGACCGGGCGCGGCCGGTGCGACCAGGCGCGGCGTCACGATGATGACGAGATCGGTTTCCTCCTGCTGGTACGACTTGCTGCTGAACAAGGCTCCAAGCACGGGTACCGAGCCGATCCAGGGCAATTGCGAAACGTCCTGACGGTTGCGGGTCTGCAGCAAGCCGGCGATGGCAAAACTCTGGCCGTCCCGCAATTCCACCGTCGTTCGCGCATCGCGGCGGGTCAATGCTGGAACGGTCGTCCCCTGAATCGTTACCGCATTGGCGAAATCGAGCTCGCTGACCGACGGCTCCACCCGAAGGTTGATCACGCCGCGCGAGAGCACGGTGGGGACGAAGGCCAGCTCGACACCGAACTTCTTGTAGTCGATCGTCACGGTGGGAAAACCGTTCGTCGTCGTGTTTGGTATCGGCACCGGAAATTCACCGCCTGCAAGGAAGCGAGCCGCATCGCCGGAAAGCGTGGTCAGATTTGGCTCCGCCAACCTGCGGGCCAATCCTTTGGTTTCCAGCGCCGAGATCAATAAGTCTACCGAGCCGCCGCCGCTGGTCCTGACAATGCTGGTCAACAGGCTTCCGAAAGGTGCCGGAGCTATGCCGCCCGCGGTTCCCAAGAGCGTTCCCGCCGTTCCGAGTATCGGAAGACTGCCGGTAGGCGAAGCACCAACAGGTGTGCCGCCGGTATTACCAATGGGATTTTGGACCGTATTAATACCACCGATCGGCCGTCGGCCCGTTGCGGCAGTTGCACCACCACGCCCCGTATTCCCGACATTGGTCCCATTGGCGTTCGCGGCGTACAGGTTCACACCGAGGTCGCGGCCCGCGTCCCGGGTGACCTCGAGAAAGCGCACCTCCAGCATCACCTGCTGCGGCGCCGCAACGCTCATCGCATTGACGACGACGCCGCCTTTCGCAACCGTGCTGGTGGCGATCGCCATGGCGCGCTCGGCCGTAACCGCGTCGGCCGCAGTTCCGCTGAGCACCACCTGGCCCTCGGAAGCCGACACGCGGATACCCTGGCCGCCGGTGCTGGACCGGATGTTCTGCTGCAAATTGCCCGTGTCGATCACGACCTCGACGTCGAGGATCCCGATCTGCTTCATCGACGAGTCGAACAGGATGACGTTGGTGGTGCCCGTCTGCTTGCCCTGGACGTAGATCAGGTGATCGCTGAGCGACTTCACGTCGACGATATCCGGCGAGCCGGCCACGATGGTCGAGAAGGCCGTATCGACCTTGAAGGTGCGCGACTTGTTGACGACCACCTTGACCCGCTGGACGTCGCTCATCTCGCTGACGAAGACGCCGCCCGAGGAGCCCCGCCGGTCTGCAGCCGTCGCGCGGTCAGCGGACGCAAAGGAGGCGAGCGCCGCGCCAAGACCCATCACGCTGAAGGCGAGAACCCCCCTTGCCTTCTTACCCGAAATGCGACCGCCACCCATTCGAGTCCCCCCGTTGCGATCCGCGGCATTCCCGCAAATCTACGTGCTCGATATCCCCAACAGTTCCCCTCTGCGCACGACGTCGCAGAGCTTACAAGCTGTCCCACTACAATTCGTTACTTCGTATTTCCAAGATCATCGTCCTTCATGCTGCCTGCTTGCAAGACGAGACGCTTACCGCACAGCCACAAGCCGCAAAGAAAACTTTCCAATGTTGCCAGCGAGCATCATTCTCTCTGCAACTCTGTTCAGGACTAGCCAGCTTGGGCGCGAGGTTCCGTCGTCGCCCACCATCGAACGGCGCTGGCTCGCAGTCTTTGGAGATGCGCTTGGCCAGGTGCAGATTGCTCTGGCGCAGTTCGATGTCCAAGGGTTGGCCATGTCGATCCGCGCCACCCTGGTGCGACGTGGGTCCAATATATGTAAGGTATATTGCCATATTCGAGCCTACGCCAATGGTGCCCGCACGCTGGCACTTGGTGTGATGGCGTGTCTTGGCTTCGCATCCGCCGTCATCGTGATCGGCATCGCCAGGGGCCGGTCGGGTGTTCATCGGCTGATGCTCGGGAGTGCGCTAGAAGGGAATTTGCGTCGACGCGATCGGCGCATTGAGTGCCGTGCCCCATATCGGCATCAGCATGGTGAAGCCTGCTTGAGAAGCGGTCACGGTCAAATTGCTGGCGCTGGATGCCACGCTCAACGTCGGCGTGAGACCGCCGAAATACAGGAACGGCGCCGCGTTCTGCTTGTCGGTCGTGGACATGGGATCGCCCGTGCAGCTTGACGGCGACTGGGGCGGACTTTGAAGCAAGGCAGGCGTGTAGCAGCTGATCATGACCGCCCGAGCCCCGGCGCTCGCAAGCTTCCGCAAGGACTGCATTGTGATCGCATAGCGTCCGAGATCGAAGATGGCGAAGATCAACATGAAAAGGGACACGAAGACGAGGATGAATTCGAACGATGCGGTGCCCCGCTGATCGAGCTTTCTCATCACTGCACCAAGCGGACGACTTGGGTGTAAGGGACGGTGACCGGATTGCATCCATCCGTGCTCAGGTAGCCGCCACCACCCATGGTGAGTGTTTTGGCGATCACTTGTGAACACGTCGTATTAGTACTTTCTGTCGCTCCGTTCCACGTAACGTCGACGTGCGGGAAATACATCGCACCACCAAGTTTAACCGCACCACCGGTGATGGTCACCTGATTACTGCTCTTGCTCGGTGCCTGATCATCAATCAGAACGCCGTTCAGATCCGAAGAGAAACTGTTGGTGTAAGGCGCGGACAGATTAACGGCCGCACCGCCAGAGATGGAAATGCTCGAATCCCCGAGCAATACGAGCGTTACGCCTAAACCAGTGCCCGCCGGTGGCCAGCGTGTACAGGCATTGCAGGTGATGGTTCCGCCATTGAACTTTATTGTCCCATTGTAGAAGAAGTACGTGCCCGGAGTAAGATCTACTGCGTTTCCGGTCGTGCACGTTAGGTTGCGGTACAGGTTAGTGCTGCTCGGCGGGGTATTGGGCGTCAACGTACCGCTGCATGGCAGATCGTTTGGTTTCCCGCTCGACGTCAAGCTGTTGAACGATTCGCTGTCCAGTTTGCTAAGCGGATTGTTGGCGTACGGCATGAAATAATTGTGCGTGACGCCGGGATTGGCGCAGGTGCTGGCTGGACTACAGCCCGTTGCACCCAAGACGGCCCATCCCGAACCCGTGAAAGTGGCGGTGCTGGCAAATTGAACACTCGCATCCGACATCACCGGGCAACCCGCTCCGTTGTTGCTGACGTTACCCGCAATTTTAAGTGCCCCTCCGCCGCCGTTTGGATCAGGTCCAAGCGCCAAGGCGCACACTTTGCTCGGCAATTCGACCAGAGCGATGGCTTGGGCGGGGATGTTGATGGTCGTCAAACCCAGCACTGCCGACAAGTAGGCCGGCTGTTGCTGACTGACCCTGGCCCGAACGGCGTTGCCGCCTCCTGCAGCCGGCGTAGTGAACGCGCCGGCACTGTAGCTGCCGACATCAATCTGCACGGCCCGCGAGATTCCTGTTGGAAGGCTCGTCACACAGTTGGTGCCCGGATAGGCCGTGTCGCCGGAGTTGCAGAACCCATTCTGTGCTGCGAATTCCTTTGCGTGATAATCGACCGATGTATCGCAGAGCACACCGGCATTCGCGCATGCAAGCCGCAAGGCGCCCGAGTAGGCCGCCGCATCTGCCGCATTCTGCGCGTGCTGCCTGGTGACGTACCACGATCCGGCCTCGGCCCCGAGTGCGACCACGCCGATGAGAGGCACCAGTGCGACGACTGTCGCGAATGCGGCCGAGCCTCGTCTGGAACGGAGCAGATTACGCATGAAAACACCTACTGGAAACGTTCAGAGTAAGGCAGCGTGTACGTACAATTGTTGGGGCACAGCACCGACGTCAACACAATCGGGGCCAAAGTGACAGTTGTCGAAAACGTAAAGTATTTGGGAGTCGCACCAAGATTGCCGGAGTTGCAGACAGTGCTTCCGCACATAACCTGGATGTTGCCGATGGTATACCCTGCGACCGTTGTCTGCAGCGCTGCCACCCAGGTCCCCGGATTCGCCGGGTCGGGCGGATTCTTGTACTGAATATACTGCCCGAAGGAGCGCAGGGCCGTCCATGCGGAAATAAACCGGAAGCCCGCGGCGGCAACGTCGGCGAGCGGCATCAGCAGGCTCGTCACCAAGAAAATGTAAACTATGACTGTCTCGAACGCGACGGCGCCGCGCTGATCGGCGATGAAGGACACTCTCCGATACGCGCGCGTGCGTCGACGGGGGCATACCATGTGCGATCGCGCCGCCCTAGCCGCAGCGATTTGAATCATGTCCACGACAATCCGGCCACGCATAGCCGCTCACCAAACGTAAGGGATCACCCGCCAACGTGATGCTTCGTAACTCGAATACTCAGGGAAATTGCGCCGAAGCAGGTCTTCTTCGTAAAGTATTCGGCAGACCTGAATGCCTATATGCAGGACCAGTACGATCACCGTAACCGGTGTCAGGTATTGCAGCACGACGCCCAGCACCACGATTTCTTCTGCGACATAGAGCGGGTGCTTGATCCATCGATACGGACCGGTCTGCACCACCGAGCGCGCCTGTGGCACCAGGCTGAACGAACGACCCAGATGTCGGATCGTGACAAGCATCATGATCGTACCGACCAGCACACAAGCCGTCGATGCCAGGTTGGGCAGCGTATCGTCGGTTTTGCCGAGAAAGCTGATCGTCCATGGCAGATAGCTGCCGACGAAGGCAGCTATTCTTGGAAGCAGCCCGTCTGCATGCGCCTTTGCCGGCGAGCGCGTCATGATCAACAGCGCCAGGAGCACGTAGAAGATGCCAAGGCAAAAACTCGACAACAGCGAGGGCCATGAATCGGTCAGCGACGCCCCAATTCTGACGGCGACGCAAAGTGCCAGCAACACGAACCACAAGCTGCCAAGCAGCCGCATCATTCGATCGTAAGATCCGCTCTTAGAGAGGGCAATTGTGCTCATGGCTACTTACCGAAGCTTGCGAACGAACGCACGAGATGCAGAACGGGACTTCCTCCCATGATGACGAACATGGCTGGGAGCAGGAACAGAACCATCGGAATGGTCAGCTTGGCGCCCAACTTGTGCGCTCTTTCTTCCAGCTTGGTGATGCGCTCCCGCCGCAGGTCGAGCGCGATACTGCGAAGCGCCTGGCCCAACGGCGTTCCGTATTGCAGGCTCTGGCTGATCATTGTGCCAAACCGGCGAAGACCATCCGAAGTGGACGCCAAGTTCTCGAATGCGTCGACGCGACTTGGCAGTATCCGGAGATCATCAAGGAGACGGTGCAGCACCCAGGCCATGGCAGGATTGGTCGACTTCATTTCTTCGGCGACACGCCCCAGCCCGCTTTCCAGGCCCATTCCCGCTTCGCTGCATACGATCAGCAAATCGATCATATCCGGCGTGCCTAGCCGAATGGCAGCATCAAAGCGCCGCTTCATCATCGACAGAACCAATCGCGGACCCAAGATTCCGACCACCACACCCATCAGCGTGAAGACCAGCACGTCGGCAGCCCCCCCTCCCGAAAGTTGCGCCAGAAACAGCGCAATGACCGGGAAAGCGAACATGCTGACGACCTTGATGCCGATCCAGATCGGCAAGGTTCGATGATGATTGAAACCAGATGAGTGGAGGATCGTTCGTAGTTCTTCCAGATTCTCCTCGGCGTAGAAGCGCCGATATCGCGTGCCCAGCCATGAAAACCAACCGGTGAGGTCTTTGAAGGGGGCTGACCGGTAAGGGATACCCATCACGGCGTTTGACACCCGCGTGTCCAATGCACGGACGTGCAGTTCGCGGATGGTCAACATGCAGGCCGCAGTCCCGGCTGCTACTGCCAGGGCCACCAGACCGAGACCAAAAGTCATAGCTCCGTCTCCCGCCTGACCATCCAACTTATCACCAGATGCCCGATAAGCACCGAGACTATCGCGTAAGCCAGAAGCTTGTTTCCAGTCGGATCAGAGAACAGCAGATCGACATTCTGCGGATTGGCGGCGTACAGCAATGCTCCGGCAATCAGGGGCGAGATTGTGAGTGCGCGCGAGGAAAAGATCACTTCTCCTGCCAACGCCTTGGCGCGAGCAGCCAGCGCAACACGCTGACTCACTGTGTCGCCCAGCGTCTGCAAGGTTTCGGCCAAGCTACCGCCCGACTTCAACTGGACCGCAAGTGTCACCGCAAACATCGCATATTCTGCCACTTGCGTCCGCCGATAGACGGCTTCGACGGCTTCCTCCGGAGGTCTTCCCAGATTCACTTCGCTGCATACGATGGCAAACTGCCCAGACGTTGGTTGCGGCATCTCGCGCGCGATGGTGCGAAATGCCTCGTGCACAGGCAGACCCGATCGAACCGTACTCGTTACCAGCTGGATCGCGTCGGGCAGCTGCCGGAAAAGTTGACTGGCAAAGCGGCGTTGCTGCCATCCAAACAGACCTCGCACGACGACGATGGCGGCAATTGCTGCCGCGACAGCCCCGTAGGATACGGACAATCCCAGCAGGTGATTGGCATAAAAGACTGCGGCTACCGCGATCGCTGAGGCAAGCAGCACATACGCCGGATGAAAGGCGTGAATCATCCCGGCCCTGTAATTGGCTAAGCGATGGAGAAGCAGGGACCTGGAGCCGGTCTCCGACCGGCGAATGGATGGCAGGCTCGCCGGATGGGAGGCCGGTAGAGCTACAGCCAGCCGGCGATGCATGCGTCGCTCCCGGCCGTCGAGCCACAACGAACAAACGGCTGCGCAGATCGCAAGCACCAGAACAGCGACGATCACGGACTCAGGTATCATATTTGCCTCACGGCCTCGGCCCAGGCACGATCAAGCCCGAAATAGACAAGACGGCTTTTGAATTTCGGGACTGCAAGGGTGGCCCTGTAGGTGCCCGAGATCCGCCCATGTTCATCCTCGTCCTGGTACTCGAAGGCTGCGATGTCATTGGTGGTGATCACATCCGCTTCTAACCCCATCACCTCGCTGATCTGGACAATGCGACGTTGTCCATCGCGCATGCGCTCGACTTGCACGATGAGATCCAGCGCAGCGACGATCTGAGCTCGGATGGCTCGCGACGGAAGATTCACCTGCCCCATCTGCACCATGTTCTCGATGCGGGTCAGGGCATCGCGGGCGCTATTGGCATGGACCGTGGAGATCGAACCATCATGGCCGGTGTTCATTGCCTGCAGCATGTCAAACGCTTCAGCGCCGCGCACCTCACCCACGACGATCCGGTCGGGACGCATGCGCAGCGCATTCCAGAGGAGATCGCGTTGTGTCACCTGCCCCGTGCCTTCGAGGCTGGGAGGCCGGGTCTCCAGGCTGATCACGTGCGGCTGCTGAAGCTGCAACTCTGCCGCATCCTCGATGGTGACAACGCGTTCGCTGTGATCGATGAACTGGCTCATGGCGTTGAGCAGCGTCGTCTTGCCGGACCCGGTGCCGCCGGAGACCAGAACATTGAGCCGACACCGGGCGGCGATCTCCAGTAATTGTCCGATGGCTTCGGTCATCGAGCCGTTTTCGACCATTGCGGCGACATCCAAACGGCGGCTTGGAAATTTTCGGATCGAGATGCAGGGGCTATGGATCGCCAGCGGCGGGAAGATGATGTTGACCCGGCTGCCATCGGGCAAGCGGCAATCCACCATTGGACTGGATTCATCGATGCGCCGCCCAACTTGCGCGGCAATTTTCTGGGCTACCGATGCAATGTGATCATTGTCGCGGAAGCGCACCGCGATCCGCTCCAGCTTGCCGGCCCGTTCGACATAAACGCTGCTCGGTCCGTTGATCATGATATCGTTGATTGATTGATCGAGCAGAAGCGGGCGCAGCGGCCCGTAGCCGGTCATGTCGTCAGCAATCTCATCCGCCAGTTGAAGCTGCTCGCGACCCGATAGTTCGAGCCGCTCCTCGTTGGCGATGCCATGGATGATTTCCTCGATCTGCCGCCGAAGGACGTCACGCGAGACAGTTGCGGCCAACGATGGCTCAATCTGCTCGATGACGCGTTCGCGCAGTGAAGCCGGCATCACTGGCCGCTCAATCAAGGGGTCCTCGCGCCTTGACATTGATGCAGGCACGCTCGGCACCGCAGCAGCCAGGCCCGGCATCATTGCAGGCAAGCGAACCGACGTTTCGTCTTCGCGCCTACCAAACCTTCTCATAATCCGAGCAGCCTCCTCAGCCTTCCCTTGCGCTCGACGCCGAGCCCGGTGATCTCCCGTACGATCGGCGCGAGGTGGCGCCGCAATCCTGATACGTGCTTCAGCGCTGGGATTCCGAGATTGACCGCCTGGGTCATCCCCTTCCCGAGATCGGGTACAACCATGTCTGGCTCAGTCCCCAGCGCCTTTACCACCGCGGCCCTGGGAAGGCCGCCGGGGCGATTTGCACGGTTTAGCAAGGTAAAGACCCGATCCCTGCCGGCAATGTTGGTGACGGCGGTCCGCAATGCATGAGCATTGCGAAGTCCGGTCACCTCGGCCTCCAGCAGCACCAACACGTGCCGAGAAAGAGAGATCACCGGATGGATGGATGGCGGAAACGGGACCGGGACATCGACAACGATGTAATTGAATCGTTGGCGGAGCAGACCAAGGACGTGCCTCACGCCCGCTTCGGTGATGTCGAGCTGAGCATCCAGGTCCTCATCGGCGGAAATCAGGCAAACTCGTTCGTTGACTGCAATTGCGGCGCGCTCGAGGAACAACGTGTCCGCCCGCATTGGGTTCTCCAAAGCGATGCGCAGGCCTGGTCCGGGCTGAACACCCAACATCACGGCTGTTTCGCCGCCTTGAAGATGAAGGTCGAGCAGCGCGACCTTGGCCTTGGTGGTCTCAGCCAGTTGCAGTGCGAGATTGATGGCGATACTCGTTGCGCCGGCACCGCCCTGCGCGCCACAGATCGAGATCACATGCCCGCCTCGGTCGGTCGGACCCGGCGCACGGTCACCAAGCAGCTTTGGGCGCAGCTGGTCCAGCACCATGTCCCGCGTGATCGGCCTCGGCAGGTACTCGGTCAAGCCGAGCTCCATAAGCGCGCGGTAGAAGGTGATCTCCCTGCTTTCACCGATCAGGGCCACCCGGACAT
Source organism: Bradyrhizobium sp. UNPA324 (assembly GCF_006658635.1). NCBI lineage: Bacteria > Pseudomonadati > Pseudomonadota > Alphaproteobacteria > Hyphomicrobiales > Nitrobacteraceae > Bradyrhizobium > Bradyrhizobium sp. UNPA324. The sequence goes on along the minus strand of NZ_LFJD01000004.1, from coordinate 6,021,590 downwards.
CGGGCGGGCAGACGCCGGCCAACTTCTCCAGTTCGGCAAATGGATCATCGATGCCGCTGATGTCAGTCACCAGCGCGAGCAGCTCGGTATCGGTTTCGAGCATCCGTATGGCATTACGGATCGTGCCACGCTTGATCGATAAGTTGCTGCCTTCGAGGCCCTTGCGTAGAGCCGCAGCACTCAGCTCGTCATTTACGAAGCAGACGATTCGATTGCGCGCGACAACAGAGGTCGCTTCTTCAGGCGAACTGAGGGCCGCTATGTTAACGCTCATCAACGTTTCTCCAGCAACTTGCCTGCCTGGACCACCATCGTCCCGCCGCGGCGGGAAACTTCCGACCCGTCGCAGTTGATCAGAGTGTCGCCGTCGGCTGAATCCTGTTTCCTGACCGAGTATTGCTTTGTCTGACCACCAGAATGAACGACGACCGCTGCAGTCCGGCCGGCAATTGCATTCTGGCGGGCGATTTCCGGCGACACATCGCAGCTGGACATGGCACCAGTGTCCGCCGTGTCCCACTGCTCGACTGCTGCCCGTACCGCCAGGGAGAGCGTTCCGAGCTGCCTTGCGACTGTGATCTTCTTGACCTGGTCTGGCGCAAGCTCCAACGACACAGTCTGCGTTTGCTTGCCGGCAACCGAGCCCGCCACCGAGCTTACGGTTCGGCCGCCCTGCATAATCTCCTGGTCAATCGCGATGACTCGAACGTTGCCTAGAACGGTTTCGCTCAGGGCTCGACGCGCGGGATCTGCCTTCTCGAACACCTGGGTCAGCAAGACATCAACATGATCACCTGGCCTGATCAGCCCCGATACGCCGGACTCCTCATCCACCTTGATGCTGATTGCACGGCTATCCGGTGCCAAGACGCTGGCTAGGAAACCACGATCTCGAGGTCGCAATACGTCCTGCAAGGTGATCGGACTGCCAGCTTCAACGAACTTGCGAATCAGAGAGCCGGGAAGTCCGGCCTTCGAGTCAGGTGTTTCTAGGATCGCCCCTGCAGGAAGGCGTTCAGGCGACACCGAGCGCACCGTGAAATCTTCTTCGCGAGCCAATGTACCTTTCGACAGCGGACGTGCCGCAACAAAATACCCGACAGTCGAAGGAGGTGCCGGCCCCTGCTCTGTAACCGTTACCGGAACCTGCTTCGGCAGGTTCATGTTGTAGGCAATCAGCCCGAACGCGGTGGTTGCGAGCAAAAGCACCAGGATGATTGAGAGGCGCAACGCGGATGACATGTCAAAATCCTCTGCTCAAGATGGTCCAGATGCCACCGCACGCTATGGCGACGCCGTAAGGTAAGGGCGCATGTCGCACATGGCGCCAACGCTCGATCGCGTAGACGCGGCGTGCGAGCGACGATCCGACTGGCGCCAGCTTCGGATATGGCAGGACGCGCATCATTAGATGCAGCAGGGCAAGAACGCCCCCCGCCAGCGAGGTTACGGTCAACAATTGGATCAGGCCCGTCGGCGTCAGGCCAATGGCCAAAGTTACCAGCAACTTGACGTCGCCCCCGCCAATCCCTCCACGCCGGTAAAGCGCGAGCAGCAGCACGAACAGGATCGTCGCGGCGATGAGGGATTGGGCAAGTTGCACCGGGCTGCCAAGCTGACCGGCGATCCCGAACAGCGCCAGCACGAGACAGACGTCATTTCGGATCAAACGGGTCGCGACATCGAGCATTGCGACATACAGCAGCAACAGGATTTCCAGTATCGAGGGGATGTAAGAAACCCAGCCCATGCATGCCTCGAGGAGGTGGAAGGCACACTCAAAATGGAGAGAGAACATTCGAGGGGGACACATTCCGATGCCCCCCTCTGGCGTCAGATGGCCGGATCAAACTGCCGCAGTAAAAGCGGTGGTGATCGCCGTGATCCCGCCCGTCAGCGCCGTTCCGATCGCACCGCCAGCTCCAACGCCGAACACAGCTGACACTGCACCGATGATGCAAACCGCGACGATGATGTACTCGAACGACACCACGCCATTCTGGTCGGCACGCAAGCGCTTCAAGGCGTCGGTGGTCTTGATGTAATACTGCAACATAGGAAAAACCTTTCTCTCGAGATGAAGCTTCAGACACCCTTGGCAAACTTCAGCGGCTGGGGGCGATGACCGCCTCGCCACCTTGCAAACTCTTCATTAAATATTATTCTTAGTCAATATTTAATAATCAGATTAGTTTAAAAACGTCGACCGATAACGCCGGATTTGACGACGCGTCGATAAAAAATCTTTTTCTTACAATGGCATGCTAAATTAACCAACAATCCATTTGGATTACCGAAATAATACGGACATAATGAATCGCGCGACTTCTCTCCGTTCGGGCCTGTTAACTAGGCCTCCTTATATTAAATCACATGTGCGCCAATTTTCTGACCGCAAACGCGAGGGCCCCGGTCTCGGCGGCACGGTGCGAATCTGAGCGACATGCGGGCCAGCGACGCGAAGCTTGTCCTCCGGCGCGGTCACGATCGGCGCCGGAGTTTTTCACGAACTCCAGCATTTGGGATCACTTACCCGGCTTGTTCAGAAGCAGGCATCCGCAGAATTGCTTGAGATTCTGGCCAGTACGGAGATCCCGAACTTGCCGCGCGACGGAGCAAGATGCGGGATGCGATCTGGCGATTCAGTTGCGTCTGGTCCGTAGAGCAGTCCGGGACGGGCGATCCCGCTACTCGCTACAGCATCAATGAATGGCATGAGCTTGCGGCTAATTTGATCGTCCTGGTCGGTTTCCTGCATGCGATGGCAGCGCTTGCATGTCTGGCGCGCTCACCTGCTTGATCGAATGACCCTGTAATTGCTGCTGCCGGCGGCCGGGAGATCTCCCTGCACTTGAGGAGTCCGCCTGCGAGAGGTCGGGTTCGAATCGATGGAGAGAATCCAGACTGAGGCCCCATCGTCCAGTTTCTGGTTCTGCAGCAAACGCCATCCTGCGGCGACCGCTGGAATAGATCGTCCGCTTTGCTCGCCCGAATATCCTATTCTACGACGAGGACGTGACCGACCTTTGCTCTAGGGTCTGCGCGCTGTATCGAATTGGCGAAGATACAACAACAAAGGAAAATGCGCGCAAGAGTGGTCATGCTGCCTCCGACCAGAAAGCGTCGCACGAGACGCGCCTTGTTCTCTACCCGGAAACGAAAAGCCCTGCATCAGCAGGGGCTTGGGATGGTGGGCGCACCAGGGCTCGAACCTGGGACCCGCTGATTAAGAGTCAGCGTGACCCAGCGTGTTGGGCCTGTCGCGGGGCGATTATTGGGCAGTGTTTTTGAAAACACTGCCCAATGCTATCAATTATTTACAAGGATTCCCTTGCATTTTTCCTCGTCGCTATTGATGTTTTGAGGCATCAGCGATTTCGCGTTTTGCGTGACCCAGCGTGACCCCGGCTCCGGGGCGGTGTGACCCCCGATGATGACTACAGCAAGCAAGAGAAAGAAGGAAAAAAGGGCGGAAGAAATCACCGCCAAGAAGGTCAAGGAAAAGATTCGCGATCACGAGAAAGGAAAGCGGACCGAACTCACCGACGCAAAGTGTCGTGGCCTGCAATTCCGGATTACCGATGAAGCCGCAACGTGGACCGTTCGTGCCCGGCTGTTTGGCAAACAGCGCAGGTGGATCATCGGCAATTCGGAAGTAGCGCCGGAAATCGCACGAGAGAGAGCCAGCGAAGTTCGAGCTTGGTGCCGTCGAGGGAGTGATCCGGAGAAGCTCGTAACTGAATTCATGACCGGCATCTCGATCGCCCACCAGGTTCGCGTCAGCGGCGAGCGACCAGTGCGCTCATGGGATTGGATCGAGGCCGTAGACAAGTTCATGGATCATATCATGGACTGTCGCTCGCCGGACACGTATGACGACTATGCGCGAACGCTCGGAGGCCGGAGACGACTGGACCGTAGCAAGCGACACTCCCGCGTGGCGGAGCTATCTCGCTTCAACGGCAAACAAGTAGCCGCCATCAGCCGCGAGGAAATTGCCGAGTGCGTCGCCGACATCTGCAAGCGAGCGTACTCCCAAGGCTTACATGTGCTCAGAATCCTGGGCTCAATGTGGTCCTTCCTAGGCGATGACACGCGACGGAGACAAACTTCTGTCACCCCGAACTTCCTCCTTCGCGTGAAACCTCCGGAACGGCCCCAGCCGATGATCTCTAGACCGGCCTTGTCGGTAATTCAGCTGTTCGATAAGGATCGCGAGGACCGCCGCAGAGACGTACCGTCCCCCATGGCGATGGGGCGGGCGGTAGCGATTGCAAGATCCGGCGCCCTCGGCGAACGAGCTTCGCTGGCCGTTCAGCTGCTTGCTTTTTCTCTCCAGCGCCGCCGCGCAATCATCGGCTGTTACCAGATGGACTTTCTGGTCATGGCCGATTGGAACGATCCAGATGCCGATATGGTCTGGAGCATCCCTCCATTTATGCGCAAGCGCTCGAATAAACGACGAGCCCACCTACCCCATATCGTGGTCTTAACTGGCGCTGGCGCGAAAACGATTAGGCAGCTCGACGAACTCGATTTGGGTGAATACCCCTATTACTTTCCAGTTCGCGCTAAGCCAGGGAAGAAAACCAAAAACCCTTACGCCGATCCAAGCTTTGTCAATCATGCCTTGCAGTTCATGCCCGGTGTGGACATGAGCCCGCACGGCTGGCGCAGAGGATTTGCAAGTCACGGTGAGCGGGAATTCGGCCTCTCGCTCGGAGAAATCAAGCTGATCTTGGATCACTCCGAGGGCGCGCCCGCAGGAGATGTAACCGCGGAGAGCTACGCGTTGGACCCGCTGCTTCAAAAGAAGAAGCAAATCATGACCTTTTGGACAAATTGGTTGGAAACTCAAACCCAGGCGGCGATCGCGGCAGATCCTGGCCTGTTGAATGCCGATGCGCTGAAGGATTCGATTTACCGGGCCCGCTATGGCGAGGAGCGCTGGCTCAAGCGAGAGTCGAAACGACAAAAATTCTCGGAGGCAGCTGAGTAACTCATTCTCCCACGAGGCCATGGCTAAAGAGCAGCCCGTATTCCGATCCAATCAAGCTCCGAAGTGGCTCTTTTTGATGCGTCCGGATTTGTTCCCAGCAGAACGCCAAAGGACTATTCTGCGTACAAAACGCGCTCCCCCCGCGAAGAGGCGCTCACTTCCCGATCAGCGCGAGCCGCTGCATCGTAGATCCTGACCTGTAACATCGGAAATCGCCGCTTCAGATCCCGCACCCCCATCTCCACCCCATCTCTCGTCGCGAACTCGGTCTTCACAAGACCATCGATGATGATTGCATAACCGCTGGTGGGCAGATTTCGGTTCAACTTTGCCGTCTCCGTTTTACGTACGAAGTTTGCTGACTGATTGCTGTTTAGATTGAGTCTGCCGGGGCGGGCAAGCGTGGCAGCGCCGATCTTCCTCAGCTTTTCATGGTCCGTTTCCACGGCCCAATGGGCACTTACCAGGCGCAACGATTCGTCTGAGCTCCGCGGGCCCATGACCGTCAAGGCACCCTAAATTCCCAGAGATTTCGTCTAGCATCAATTGGCCTGTCCAAACGCGCCTGTTTCTCATTCGGAAAACGTGGCGCCACGTCACCTATGGTGGCAGACTGTCGGTCTCCACCAAGCCAAGGATTCCGGGAGTGGACGTTTTTGCCGATATCTGAATCCTTCCTTGAGACTCAATCGCAGCTGCGTGCCACCCTTGCCCGCAGGGTCAAGGAGCGGCGGCAGTTATCGAACTTGAGCCAGCGGGATCTGGCCGAACGAGCCGGGATCCGGCAGGCGCTAGTGAGCCAGATCGAGCTCGGCGAGGCCAACGTAACGCTGGATTCCCTTGTTAGAATTGCAATTGCGCTGGACGTTGATCTTGCCGGTCTGTTCGCGGCGGACGGCGGCGATCCGCGGGTCGGATCCGGGCATTCCTGAGCCACCGCCCATTTGGCGCGGAAATTTGGGCTATCCGGATTGTCGTGTTGGAGGCCTCACGAGCCTGAGCCTTTTGCCCGTGTAGAGTTTCCGCGGAGAATCCACGCCTCTTCGGCATCGTCTCCAGCGATCTCATCGAGATCCCTAACAATCTCGTGCATTCTCTCCACATCTCTCAGCTGCATTTGGAGCAGCTCGTTTATGTAAGTCTCGACGTGTTTTCCTTCGCGCGATGCCGCAGTGGCCGCGCGCGCGTACAGGTCGGCGTCGATTTGAACCGGCTTTGGCATAGCTAGATCCTCGATCACACAAAGCGGGAGAAGGCGGCTGCACCAACCTAGAGAATATCACGCGATAATCCGAGCTGCACGATCGCTGGATCACCACGATCTCAACACGATCATCAGGATAGTCGAAATTTAGCTGATCGATCAGTCAGATCGTCGACACTTTATAGCGTGTCATCGTATGCGCCAGTGGAACCGGGAGGAAAGATCGTTTTCGGAATCGCGTTGGATTGGCTAGACCCAGATCAGTCAAACCTCGGATTATCGTGTTGAAGCTTGGGGATTGGAACGGACTGTCGGCCGAACGCGGGCGGCGTCTATGAGAACGAGGACGGTTGCTACTGGAGTGGTGTGCGCGAGTGGCGCCGCCACACGCTACGGCCCCTGCCACCACGCCGCAGAGATCCGTCGGCGTCGCCCAACATTGCGGTTCGCACGATTTTCCGCTGTGGTGGCTGACCGCCATATCTTTGGCGCAATTTTGTGACACGCTTTAACGTGTCATCGACCAAACCTCCGAGTTGGCCTCTTGACATTTGGGTCCTACAGCATGCGACCCGGCAGAACAGCACTGTTGTTGAACTGACGCACTCACAAGTTCGCCTCGCATTCAGCACATCGAAAGCGCTCGTCCTGGGCAACCAGACCTCGCTCGTACTCGGCTTCGCTTGTCCGGCGCGGTCCGCCGAAATCGGTCTTTTCGAATTCACCTATGGAAGGAACGCGCTCATGTTCATCGATCATCACCGTCCGGAGCGTCGCCGCCTGCTCCCGCAACGCGTTCAGGACATCGTGTCATGCATGGCAACCAACCCCTTCGCAAGGCAACATCGACCACCTTCTCCGGCCCCAAATGCAAGGTCGCAATTCCTATTGAAAGCCTCCTGCTCCGTGACGCGCTCCAGGAGGCGAGCCTTGATGCGCAGGTACGCGCGCTTCAGTATCGGAAGGCTCCGAACCCATATGGTACGCCGCCCACGCTGATGAGCGTGGTGCTGCAAAGGATTGACGGAGATTTTCTGCTCGTCGTCTGCGAAAGGCGGCCGCGGAGATCCGCAGCTGACTACGAGCGACTCAGCGAGGTGCTGACGTCGGAAGGGTTGCGCCTTCTGGAACGCGATGCCGAGGACATCAGACGCGAGCCGATCTACTCCAACGTGCGAGAAGTCTGGTCCAACGCGCGCTTCCACGTATCTATCAAGGACCGACTGAAGATCGCAGCGGCGCTCGCCGAAGACGGCCCGCAAACGATACTTGAAATCGAGGAGCGCGCCCGCCCGTGCTGCGACATCTTCGCCGCCGTGTGTGCGTTGGCGTGCGAAGGGCTGGTGGAAATCGAGATCCACGACGGCCCCTTAGGGCCGCGCAGCGTGGTGCGTGAGCGTTAGAGAGACACCTCGACGGCTGCACGAAAGAGCCGGGTCCGCACTCCGGTAGCGATCACCGGATCGATGTCGTTCGCCGGCTCGTCGACAGGCACAACTCTTTTCGTCACGAGACACTTCGATGGTCAATTCCAACGATTGGCGGGCCAAGCTGGTTGACGCTTATCCCGATATCTTCCACCCGGTCGGCAATCCGCCCTTGGCGCAGGGCTGGCCCGAGGTCGGCAACGGCTGGCGCGACCTCCTGGAGCGGTGCTGCGGCCGGATCCGGACGGCGGTCCAGGCCGAGGGCGGGACGTTTCAAGCCACGCAAATCAAGGAAAAGTTCGGCACGCTGCGATTCTGTTGGCATGGCGCCCTGTCTCCGGACGCCGACGCCAAGGTCGAGGAAGCCATCGACCTGGCGGAAGCCCGCAGCGCCTGCTCCTGCGAGGTCTGCGGCGAGCCCGGCCGGCTGTACGGCCCAGGCTGGCTGACGACGCGCTGCACCGCGCACGCCGAGGGGCGCCGCCCCGAAGAGATCCGCCCCGGATTCGAGAACGTCCTCATCGAGGAACGGTACGTTGGCGACCGGCGCGTGGTGCGCTGCCGTCGCTACGATCGCGAGAACGACGTCTTTATCGACGTCGACCCCGCCTCGCTTGGAATCGAGGAGGAGTGAGATGGCGGGCATCGTCAAGGACTGGCAGATTGAGCTCATCGAGGCGCACCGCGGCCTATTCTGTCCGCCGGCTGGGAATCCCGGGGCTGCACTCGGGTATCCTCGCTGCGAGGGCGGCTGGCACGATCTGATTCAGCGCTTGTGCGTCAGGCTCGAGGCGGCGCTCGGAGACGACGAGCGGATCCACCTCGATCGAATCAGGGAAGCAGTCGGCCGCCTAAGAGTATCCTGGCGCGGCCAGGTGATGCCCGCGACCATATGCAGAATTCACGAGGCTATCGCACTCGCCGAAGCACGGAGCGCCTGCACCTGCGAGCTCTGCGGGGAACCGGGGCGGCTCTATCTGGATGATGGCGTCTGCATGGCGCGTTGTGCCGCTCACGCCAGAGGCACGCCTCTCGCGGACGAATCCGAGAGCAATAGAATGCATATCGTTCGCATGCCGAGGTGCGATGGCTCCGGTTATGAGCCGCGTCGTTACGACCGCGAGAACGACAACTTCGTCGACCCGCCGCCGGACGAGGAGGAGTGAGATGGCGCAGATCGCTCAGAGCTGGCGGATCGAATTCATGCAGGCGCACCCGCGGCTGTTCGACTTCATGCAGGACGAACCGAAGGACACTTTCGGCTACCCGCTGTGTCAGGAGGGTTGGCAGGACGTGCTGGAGCGGCTGTGCGGCCGCCTCGAAGAGGCCCTGCGGGACAACGAGACCTTCGAGTTCGTCCGCATCAAGCAGAAGTTCGGGATCCTGCGCATCGGCTGGGAAGGCAATGTCTCGGAGGAGACCAGGGCCAGCATCGAAGAGGCGCTCGCGCTCGCCGCGGCCCGCAGCAGCAGCACGTGCGAACTCTGCGGCGCGGAAGGTGAGAAGTATCACGCTTCCGAGGAAGTGATAGTCCGCTGCGAGAAGCACGCCGAGGGCCGACCTATCTTGGAGACGCGCGCCAATAAGCGCCTCCACATCGTGCGCGTGGTGGCGCCAACCGAGCCGCCCGTTTGCATACTGCGCCACTATGACCGAAAGACCGACAGCTTCGTCGGGCCGCCGGTGGATGTCGACACCACTCCATCGCGCCGCAACACAAAGATAGATAAGGAATAGCGATGGCCCGGTTTCGCTGCCGCACCTGCCACCAGGAAGGCACATGGGTCTACGACCCAGAGCGCTACACATGCCCGCTCTGCGATTCAATCGACGTGCAGTTCATCATTTCGCGGGACGAAGTGCCTGAGGGCGATCCATTGCTCAATGCGCCGAAGGACAACGAGAACTCAACACCGTCGAAAAAAGCGGAGGAATAGCGGTGGCCCGGTTTCACCGCCGCACCTGCGGTAACGAAGGGACGTTCGCTTAGGACGCGAAGCGTCATGGAGGCTGTGAATATGAAGGTCATTACCATCGTGGAGGACGGCGAGCGCGCGCGGTCTGTCTACGTATCCGCCGACGGCGACCTGACGGTGTTCGACCGGGATCGCAAATTCCGGTTCCGGACCGACGTCGCGGGCGCCGAGACGACGTGGCAGATCCTTGAACGGGTGGTGCCGGCCATCATTCATGCTGAGACCGCCAGTCTCAAGATCGAAGCCCTCGCTGATCGGTGCCGCACCGGCTGGCGCCCGGGATATCCGGACGAGATCGACCGGGATATCTCCCAACGGACGCTGCGGCGCGCGGGGTTCGGCATCGATCTGATCCGCTATCCGGATGACGAAGAGTTCTACAGCCCGGCCACGATCTTGATGGGCATCGAGACGGGCACGGGACCATCGACGAGCCTGGTCGGGAAGAGCCACGGAACGGTATGCGTCACCGGAGAGATCCTCTGGATCGATGCCGCACGCGAGTGGGCGGTCTGCGAGGACGGCTTCTGGTGGACCCCGGCGGAGGAATAGCGATGGCCAGATTTCGCTGCCGCGCCTGCGCCCGGGAAGGCGAGTTCACCTACGATCCGAGGCGGCACGAATGCCCGCGCTGCGGCTCGCCCAACGTGCAGTTCGCTCTTGGCATCGACGAGATGCCGGACGAGCTCATCGACCGGATCGTCCAGGGGCTGCGCCAGGCCGAGCCGCTGGACGATCATCCAACCGACGAGGACTGAACCGTGTTGTTGTGGATCCTGTCAGATCTGCATGTCGAGCTGACCCGCGGCTGGGACCTGCCGTCCGGCGATGCGCGGCCGCGGTTCGATGTGCTGGTGGTCGCCGGCGACCTTATTCCGCGTGCGGAGCGCGGGGTGAAGTGGCTGCGCGAACGCGTAACGTATCGGCCGGTGATCTACGTCGTCGGCAACCACGAATTCTATGGAGCCGACGAGTTCAGGACGGTTGACAAGGCGAAGGCTGCGGCAGCCGGCACGAACATTCATGTGCTGCAGTACGAGACCGTCCGGATCGAGCACGTGACGTTCGCCGGCGCAACGACATGGACCGACTTCGATCTGCTCGGCGATCAGCATCGCGCGATGAGCGTGGCGGCTGAAAGGATGAACGATTTCAGGAAGATCAGGACGGCGCGTTACGAGCGGCGCTTTCAGCCGCACCATGCCTATGCCCGCCATCTTGCCGCGCGCCTGTTCTTCGAGGGCGAGATGCGCAAGGAGCGGTCCGGCAAGCTGGTCGTGGTCTCCCACCACGCCCCGCATCCCGGACCCACTGTGACGCTGTCCGATCCGCCAAAGCCGGACGAGATCCTGAATGCGGCATACCGCAGCGACCTGACCGCGCTGATGCGACCAGCGTCCGACGAGGGATGCGGCGCGCTCAAGCCCGCTGATCTCTGGATCTACGGGCATACCCACGAGTCCGAGGACATCATGATCGGTATGACGCGCGTGGTCTCGAACGCCAAGGGTTATGGACCTTGGCCACCGCAGCAGCGCGACTGGGACAACCCGCGCTTCGATCCGAACTTTGTCATCGAAATCTAAGGAAGGCTGGCAATGGTCGACATCGAAGCGACTGTGCGCGCCGGATTGCAGAAGCGATCTTATCCGAGCGCGACATCCACGCGGGGAGGACTGAGGATGACCCAGGAGATAACCAGCAGCTCCTCGGTGCCCTTGCCGGTCGAACTGCTGTGGCAGAGCGGCTGGCCGCCCGCGGCCCAGCTCTTCTGGTCGCGCATTGGCGAGGTCAAAAATCTATCGCGCGATCAGGTTGCTGCCGATTTCTGGTCGGGAGAAAAGGACCGCTGCAAAGCGGCCTGCCAGAGGTTCGCCGACCTCTTGTTCGCGGCGGGCCACGGCGAGGAGGCGCTCGCGGCGCTGATGTTAGCGGCTGATCCTGTCAAGCCGCAAACGTTCGAGATCGTACTGCCGCAGCTTGGCTACGCCGTCGAGCACCTCTGGGATTGGCCAGTTGCCAGCATCACGAGGAATCACGCTTTGCAGCGCCTAGCCGTCTGGTGGCGCGCCGCAAGAGGCGATTTCAAGGATAGCGACAGCAGCGTCTTCTGGACTACTTGCCTCGAACTGTTTTACCAGGACGACAGCTCAGAAGGGTTGCCGGCACCGCGCGAGCAGAACCGAGGCGAGCAACAAGACGCGACAGCAGCGCTCGAGATCGTCGTCATGCCCAAAGACAAGGCTACAAAGCTCAACAACTACCACTCCGAGTTCAAGGATCTGGTGGATGCAAGGTTGCCTTTGCGGCTCGCCCGCGATATCGCCGCGATGCGAGCAAAGTTGATGGCGGAGTACCCGCACGCCACCAACGCCATCGACCTCGTACTACGCGACCTGCGCGAGGGCGCGCCCATTCGTCCAGCGCCCATCCTGCTGACAGGCCCTGCCGGCACCGGCAAGTCGCGGCTTGTCCGCAGAATCGGCGATCTCCTCGGGGTCGGCGTGTACCGCTACGACGGATCCGGCGCATCGGACAACATGTTCGGCGGATCGCCAAAAGGCTGGGGCAACACGATCCCGTCGGCACCGGCGCGCGCGGTCAACCAAATGCGCATCGCGAACCCGATCGTGATGATCGACGAGATCGAGAAGGCCGGCACATCGTCGCGCAATGGACGTTTGTGGGACGCGCTGCTGCCGTTTTTGGAGCGCGAGACCGCGGCCAGATACAGGGACGTCTCGCTGGACGCCGAGCTTGACCTCTCATGGATCTCGTACATCGCGACCGCCAATGCCATCGTGAACCTGCCGGCGCCTCTGCAGGACCGCTTCCGTATCGTCAAGGTGCTGGCGCCCCGGCTTGCCGATCTGCCGCTTCTTGCGGCTAACGTTCTGCGGGAGCTTGCCATTGAGTCCGGCGAGCCCGGGTTCGTTTGGCCGCTCGCCGAGGACGAACTTGAGGTGATCGGGCGTGCATGGGAAAGGGCCGGGTTCAGTGTCCGCAAGCTGCAGAAGATCGTGGCGGCGACGGTCGAGGCGCGCAATGCCACCGCGGTGAGGCACTAGATGCCGCCTGCACAGGACCAGCTTGTGCCGCTGGCCTAAGTCCGACACCAAGGACTATTTTAAAGACGAGGCACCTGGTCCGATTGAACTGGCGCATGCGCCGCTGCTTGAAAACTGGCGAGCGAACCTCGTGTGCAAACGTGGGCTGGAGCGAAGGATCGCCTCGATCGGCTGGCCGTGGTGCGGTGCTGTCCTGTGGAAGTGAAACTTTGGCAACTCGATTGGGAAATCGGGAACATGGCGAGCGAAGAGAAGGATAACGAGGCGATGTTGAGGCGCGACTTCGAGTCCTATCTGACCGGCGTGCAACCGTCGCCGGAGCAGCTTGCCTGCGCGCCGCTGCTCGAGAACTGGCAGGCGGTCGTCAGGCAATTCAGCGATGCAAGCCATTCGTTGTGCATGGTTCTGAGTGGAAGCGTCGTCAACCATCCCCTGCTCGGCCACGACAAGAGCATCCACACGTCGCAACTGATCTGGCTTGACCGCAACCGGAAATGGGCCCGCACCTGGAATCGGGTCTACCGACTCGGCGAGCCGGTCGGCAACAACACCGAAGATGGAGTCGTGGGGCTCTGATGACAGTTCTGATCACCCGTCGCGAGACAATTCTTGGCGCAGCTGCCCCGTTACTAACTGCGGTCCCGGCGGACCGGCCTCGATGCTTGTTTGCCTATCTCGCGCTGGCCGACCACTATGGACGGTCGCGCTGGCGGCATCCGATCTTGCTGCTCCATAAGGGGGAATTTCTGACCGGACGACTGGCCGCGTGCATTGGCCCGGCAACCGGCGAGCCATTGCCTGTCTACGCATTGCTGTTCGTCGATATTCAACGAGTCCCTTTCCCGCTCCGGGAGCAGTTCGCCCGCGCCTGCGCCGTCGATGTCTGCAGTGTTGTCGACAAAGCTGAGCGCCGTCACCGCAGCGATGCCCTGCACTTCGCGGCCAACGGTTACGCGGTCAATCACCGAGTTTGAGCGATGGGAACGATCTTCATCAGGGCTTCTGGGGATATTGGCCTTGGCTCAAGGCATCTCGTCTGGGTGTTTGTCGATCCCGATGGGCGAACCACCGTATTTGCTCGCGGACAGCACCTAAAGTTCTCGCTCGAACCGCCGCCAATGAGCGACGAGTCGCCACTCGTCCTGATTGCTCGGGTCACTCTCGAGGCCGCCTGCATCGAGGCGTATCTGCCGCGTGGACAGGATCACGGCACCAGAGCAACGATCGAGGAACCGGTCATCGTCAGGCGACGCGGCGTGATGAGGGGCTATCCCGTCTTTCGAGGAACCCGCGTGCCGCCCGGGCCGATCTTCTCGATGCTGGCCGACCTGTGGGCCAGCGAGATCATCCGTAACGATTGCCCCTCGGTCTCAAAGGCCGACATCGAACTGGCATTGCAGCAGGCGTGCCGTCTGCTGGAGCGCGAAGCACCATGGGTCGACTGATCACAAGATCCGCCACCAATCACTGGATGTGAGGTTCTAGTTATGAGGTTGCTCGACGCACAGGTGCTCAACGGAGCCCTTCTTCTCACTATCGACGGAAGCCTGATTGAGATGCTCGGTGCAAAAGCGGACGTCTCCAAGGTGCTGGGTTGCGAAGTCTATCTTGCCACACCGGGGATGATGAGTAGTGTCCAAACGGCGAACAGGAAACCCGGCGAGTCGAACCTCCAGTTTCTCGCGCGCCTTGCCATTATCGATACGATCCGCGGAAAGGCGCCAGTACCGGAGCCGGAGCACGTCGTCGTGCGCCGACAGGGTGTCCTGACCGGAAAGCCGGTCTTCCGTGGAACGCGCGTTCCGCCAGCGCCGATCTTCTCGATGCTGGCCGGCATGTCGGCCAGCGAGATCGTGCGCAACCATTACCCATTCCTCTCGAAGGCCGATATCGAAATGGCCTTGCAGCAGGCCTGCCGTTTGCTGGAGCGCGAAGCACCATGGATTGACGAATGACGACGACATTGCTTGCAGCGACCGAGCCGCCACGCCACAGGTGCTGCACGAACGCGACGCCGTCGTACGCGATCGGGAATCCGATAGCTCGCCGGCAATGCGGAAATCGTTCGAGTGATCGAAACATGGCTGAGAACGGGGATCATGATGAAGTTCGCCAGGCGAGCCATCCTTCTCGGAACCTTGACGACGATGCTCACATCGGTGTGGTCGCGCATCATCGGCGCGCCAGGGCTCCCCGCGCCAGCGCCTTCGGCGAGGCCGACCTGGCCTACCGATGTCGTCAGCAAGCTCTACCGCGATGCGCACCGTCGGCTCATTGACCCAGACGCATTCGAAGCCGCCTTCGATCAAGCGATCGAGGTTCTCCGCGCCAGCAATGCAGGCAAGATTGAGCGCGAGGAAGCGACCACGCGCATGCTCGCGATTCACGCGGAAGCGCTCCGGCATCCTCCTCCACCGCGCGAAATCCCGCCGCTTCGAGCGGACGAGGTGGGTGTTCATGAAGCGATGGCCCTATTGCGCCGCGCGATAGCCGGGGAGAGCCATATCGAGCTCGAGCACCCTTGGGCTGAGGTCTTCCATTCCTTTGGTCAGTTCACGATCGAGGGTTGGAAACTGACAGCTTTCAAGCGCAATCGCGGCATCAAGTATCTCGACGCGGCGCTATCGCCGGACGGCCACATGGGGACGTACGTTTCGTGGCAGGCTCGCGAGGGCAACCCCGTGCACCTACTTTCTGACGAAGAACAGGACCGCCTGGACGAGCTAATCGAAGGCATCGGTTCATGAGAATACCTTGATCCATCGCGGCGCTCACGTATGGCGAAATTCTTCAGCCTCGCATCCTTTTGACGGTGCGGCAACCCGGAATGGAGGCGGCGAACTAGGGACCATTTCTTGAAAAGCAAGAAATAGTCCTTGGCCGTACAAGTGACTAATGAAGCCGCACGATAGTCACCGCCGAATAGCTGAGCACCTGTTTACAGGGCAGTAAATGCCAGCTGGAGTTCACTTGGATCATCTGAGACGCGATATGCGAAAGATTACGCCACGAGACCTGCTGTCACGCGAGGAATTCGTCATATTCGTGAAGAGACTCGCCGCAGCTCAGTTCAAGGCGGAGGCCCGGCGCACCATCGAGACTGCTGCCGCTATCAAGGAAGAAACGGCCGCTTCGTCACACTGCCGCCGGAAGAAAAGACGTCTAGCGAAGCAGAAGCCAGTTTTGATGCCTATTTCTCCGAAGCGTCAACCGGGCTGAGCACAACCGACACTCGAGGGAGGCGCGCAGCGGAGCGATTCTCAGACTTGCGTCGGAAGTCCTCAACCCACTTCTTATATTTCGAAAATGGCCCCTGCTCAGGCATCACCAAAATGACTTCATCATATATCCAGGCCAGCGCAAACGCCTTTTGCAGCCAGCCGAACGCGTTCTTTGCATATAGTGTGGGGCTACGATACGGACCGACAATAAACATTGCTGCGACACGTACCCCCTCGTCTTGCCCTGATGGCGCGAAAAGAAATCGGAAATCTACGGGCGGCTCGCCAATTTCCTTTGCATTCTTTTCCACCGCGGTGACCAGCACATCCGAATTCAGCGCCTGCGACAACAGTTCATTGACGTACGGTTCTAGGCTGTTGCGGTATCGGACTTCTATCAATCGGCCGGCGGTCACTCCCCTATTCGATCGGGCCTCCTGCATCTTTTCCGTAAGGAGTTCGACAGGCGTTCGAGCGTTTTCCCAAGACAGGAAGGCGTCCCAAGCGCCCTCGTCATCAAATGCCGCCCAACGGGCTAGAACTTCCATGATGGATTGGGGCACTGCCGCGAAACGTTCAAAGGGTGCTTTATGCTGCGTCCATTCTTCAATGAGATCGAGAGCTCTCAAAGATCGCCGGAGAGTATTGATGTGCTCTGAGCCGGCGACGTCCTGGAGTGCAGCTTCCCGCTCGCCTTCTCGGACCCCATCCAAGAGCGCCCGCGCCCTGCGCGCGCGGGAAATCCAGTTTTCGTGTGGTGGACGGCCCGCCATCGGTCCTCGTTCTGATCAACTTCAAGATGATCGATCGCACCAAAATTCCAAACCGCCAACATAATAGTTGCATGTAACGATTATCTGTATAATCGTTGCATCCAACAATAATTCGGCCTTTGCTCAGTTGTTAACCTTAGATGGCGCCCTTTGGTCAGCTGAGGGTTTTGTCAACTCAATCAATGGGTTAGGTGTGCACCGAAATGCAACTGCTCGCCAAATCAGAGCTGGACACGCTCTTTGATGAGAGCGTTACGCGGAAACTGGATCTGCCGTTTCATGAGCGCAAGAAGCTTCTAGACGGCCTGATGCACAATCGCCCAGCCAATTTCATCGCTCCAGGGGCAGAAGCGATTGGCAATATACCGTTACGTGCGTTTGCTTATCTGCGCAATTCCCAAGGCATTTTCGATGAGAGCAGCAGCCTTATTCGCCAGGCTGAACCTATCATTTTGTGGGCAAAAGATAGAAAAGTCGAAATCCTCCGGTTCTTCTCCGATCCCGACACTCGGGGCTATTCTCTGATAAATCGGCCCGGGTTGATGTCATGTTTGATTGAACTGCGGCAGGGCAACGCAGATCTACTGTTGATCGATGAAGCAAGTCGTCTTTTTCGCGGAGGTAATCTCAAAGTCATCCACGAAGGCTTAGCCCAGCAGAACATCTGCATCGTCGACATGCGACGCGGCAAGCCGATGACGGAAATGGAGGCCACCCTTGAAGCCTTGATAGCGTCACAGGAGACGAGGACCTTAGCGCGCCGATCTTCCGGAGGCACAAAGGTAAATTCCACTCATCGCCATAAGATCACAAAACGGCCCAGCTGGGGCTTTCACCGCAATTATCCGGGCGGTCCGATAGTTTGTATCGATGAGGAGAAAGCAAAGACTATTCTCGAAATCCATCGGATGTACGATGAGGGATATGCCAAATCGCATATTGTGAGATATCTTAATGAGATGTGGGCGAAAGGGATTGAGCGCTATCGTCCCCCAAGTCCCGCCAGCGAATGGCTACTCGTTCACCTTCTGCGTAACCCACGTTGGGGGAGCGGGATCCTACGTTGCCGTGAGTACCTCGGCGAGTTTTGGCACAACAAAACGCGGAATTGGAGGGACCACAACTCCCAAGCGGTCATGCAGACGTTCCGTCCGAAAGATGAATGGATTCTCGTAGAAGTTCCTGAGCTCGCCATCTTTAAGACGGCGGAGGAACGCGCACTGTTTGAACGAAATCAACAAAAAATCGAAGCCCGCGGTACGGTCGTGTACGCTCGGATCGACGCCACGAGGGGACTCAATGAGAATTCCACATCCAACAGAAGCTCGCGCGAAACGAAGCCGCAGCGCTATTCGAGCGACGGTTCTGGCCGCCGGCTGTTAACCGGCGTGATCACCTGCGGGGTATGCGGACAGCCATACTACCACGGTAAGTACAAGGGGCGAGTGATCCTGCGATGTATAGCCAACAGCAGAGGCTTTTGCAGAAATTCTTTCCAAATTGACGCTGAGCGGGCCACCGCCGAGATTTTATCCAAGTTAGAAGCCGAAATATCAGATGACAGTGCAATCGCAGTTTATGCGGAAGAGCTTCGCAGGCTGAACGAATCGGCTGGCCGTGATCTCCTCGGATCGCTCGATGAGCTTGGCCGGGAGCTTGACTTGCAGAAGGCCAATCTGAAGTCGCTGCTCCTCAAGGCTAAAGGAAAGATCGACACGACGCGAGAAGTCTATGACGAGGCCGTTCAAGAGGTCGAAGCACAAATTACGACCTTGGAGAGACGTATTAAGACAGCCAAAACCATTTCGCCTGCGGAATCGTCTGATACGCTTCGAAAGTCGCAACTTGGACGTTGCCGAAAGCTTCTTGAGCGCTTGCGTGATCCTGAGACTTATCACTCAACGGATCACAATGATCTTTACATCGTGGAAGTGACCCGACAACTGCTCAGCGGGCGCCTTCATCCCAACGATCACGACTACGGCGCGCGGCTCACGATGACGCTCGACCTATCAAAATTTTTTTCACAAGGTCCGATCGCGTCCAGCCTTCTGCGACGGTTTCACATTGAAATTCCTCCTAGGACTTGCAAGTACCGCGTTCCTCTGCCCAAAGACATAAACATGCAAATTTTGAGCGAACCGGAGCGTCACGCTATAGACGATGCAACTTGGGCAGATTTGCTGCAGGTCTTACGTCCCTGCTGGCGACCCATTAACAAACGATTCGCGCAGGGGAGGCATCACTACGATGCCATCTTCCTATCGCTCAAATCCGGCGCGGGCCCATGCTCCAAGCACCATCCGCGTGCGAGCTGCTCCATTCTCTCACAGATTAATATCAACATGCGCCGGGAGGGTATCTGGCCCGCTGTCTTGGAGATCTTGCGTAAGCACGGTCACACCTGGGTCGACGATCTGCCTCTCCCGATGCTCCGCCATCTTGGTGGCGAGGGAGGAAATGTGAGAGCAGCTTGGGTCATTTCAGGCACGGAGTTGGTGGACATACCGGGACACGTGACGGGCGCGCCCGACAAGCTGGCCGGGTCGTGAATTTTCAGCGGCGGATTGAGCCGGGCCGTTTTGCGCCAGACGAAAAAGTGGGATGGACTTCCTCCCAAGCCGTCCTATCCGAAAGCTTAGACCCGGGAGGACAAGGAGCGAGCCTGTCAAACGCCATCCGGAAGTGCCCCCTCATATTGCCTCAGATGACAATGTTACCGAAGCGTCCCCGGCTGTCGCCCGAATTGGACGCCCCGGGTCCGAGCAAGCCGCTCGCGTAGCGTGCTCCCAGAGCGTCGTAGCAAGCGAGCGGCTTGCAGTAATTCGGCGAAGCAACCCGTGGGATTAGACACCGAGGCACGAAGCTGGACCGATTGTATGGTTTCTGTGCTGCTGATGAGCTGTCGAGCGGCCTTTGATCGCCAATTCTTCACCAACCGCTGCACCGTACGCCGCTGATGGCCGCTGAACTGATCGGGCGCATGCGCTGCCAGCCGGGAGAAAACATCGACCGCGGACAAGTGCGGAGCCGCGGCGAGGCATTCCTCGATCATGGGAATGTATGGATCGCGCATCGATGGCCGACGTGGCACATGTTTGCGCCGCACATAGCGGCGCCGATGAATGCCCCGCTGCTCACCCTGTTTCCAACCATCGCCAAGCTGTTGGGCAAAGGCGGCCAAGTCGCTTTGCACCGGCGCGACGTCCATCGCTGGCTTTCCAGCCCACTGATCAACGCGCTTGCCTAGCTCATTTTGGAGTCCCGCATCTGTGCCAGCCACCGGATCAAGCGTACGGCAAATCGTACGCATCCGGTGAAGACCCTGGCTGGATCTGTCGTTTCCGTTTGGCCTGTGTTTGCCACAAGATGGTTTTGATGTTCAGTCCGGGGTTAGTGGTTCCCTGGAGTCAAGTGCGGGTTAATCGGAGCCGGATAGCTGTGATCGTGTCTCCATCGGAGTTCTTTGATCCCGCAAGCTCATCCTTGAACCCGTGGGTTCGGCATTTTTGATCAGGCCGGGAAAGATTGACGTCTTCTGGGCCATAATGACGTTGAACCCGTTGGCCAAATCTCTATTTTCCACGCAGGAGATTTATCATTTTGAAGTCGACCCGCGACATTCCAAACATACCGGTACAGCCGAACGTCAGGCGGCGAACGGTCTTGGAAACGGCACGGAAACTTGGTCTGCTTGATGGCGAAAACCGTCGGATCGGCGGCCGCGTTTGCCAAGATCTGGTTGCAGCTGCGAAGAAAAAATCCGGCATATCGTCCGACGCCGAGCTTATCGAGTACGCGCTAGCGGAGGTGGCGCTCGAAGACGACTTCGGCACGAGACTCATCCGTCGCAAAGGCCTGGTCGCGAAAGACGTCGACCTTGAGTTTTGACCTGCTCGGTGTGCTGCGGCGGATCAAGCGGCATCGCACTGCGACCAAGATTCACCGCCGTCGTGCGAGTCATGGAGACGACGCATCTCTGAAAGCTTGCTTGAAAGTATGCTTTTCATCTTTGCCGGACAGTTGATTGGGCTCAAGCAGCGTGAGCGACGTTCGGCGGACGCCAGTTCCAGGGGAAGAGTTCGTGATGCGCTTGGCAGAGTGATCCGGCAAGCGGGCTAGGCCATCGGCGAGCCAAGCTTGCGGATCGATGTTGTTGAGCTTGGCAGTAGCGATGAGACTTAGATCGCAGCGGCGCGACGCGCCGCCCTCATCGGAACCTGCGAAGGTTCAATTCTTTCTTCCTACGGCGACGGCCCGTAGCTGGCGTTCGGCAGCGTTGTTCGACATGCATAGGCGCCCGTCATCGAGGAAGCGGGCGAAAGCGTCCCAGCAACTGAGGCAATAATTGATAGCCTTGGTCGTGTTGCTGTTACTGGAGAGCTTGGCGCGCTGCTCGCGCAGCCAGCTTTGCAGTTCGGTAAACAATGGGCGGCTACGCTCCTGGCGCACACGCAAACGCTCCTGCGGCGCGAGACCGTTGATCTCGCGTTCGATGGTGAACAGGACATCGATGTGCTTGACCTCCTCGACCGCAATCGGCGCTTGGCTGAGCTGTGCGAGATCAAAGAACTTGCGCCTGCCGTGTGCCCAGCACGCGGCCTCGGTGATCGGACCTTCTTTGCGGTTTGCTTGATAGAGCTTGCCGAAACCGGCGTAGGCATCGGCCTGCATCAGTCCGGCATATCCTGCCAGATGCTGCTCCGGATGCACACCGCCGCGATCGGGCGAGTAGAGGAACGCGGCCACCGGCGGTTCGGGGCCGCCAAACGGGCGGTCGTCGCGCACATAGGTCCAGAGGCGATCGGTGCGGGTCTTCCCCTTGGCCAGGACCGGCACTGTGGTCGTTCGCATGGATGCGTTCGGCCGCGAAGACATGGCTCCGGATCGCGTCAACCAGCGGCATCAGGGTTGCGGCAGAGGCGCCCACCCAGTCCGCGAGCGTCGACACGCCGAGGTCAATGCCTTCACGCACCGGTAGACGTCGCTCTGACAATTGAACGGCAGGTGGAGGCCGTACTTGGCGAACAGAACATGGGCCAGCAGCTTGGGCCCTGCACGCCCACGCGCAATCGGATGCGAGGGGGCCGGCGGCTGGGTGATCGCTTCGCAGGCCCGGCAGACGAGCTTCTCGCGCACTTGCTGGATCACCTTCCACTGGCGCGGAATGAGCTCCAACGTCTCGGTCACGTCCTCGCCAATCTTGCGCAATCGGCCGTCGCCGCAGCATGGGCAGGTGGTCGGCACCGGATAGACAATGCGCTCCCGCGGCAGATGCTCCGGCAGCGGCCGGCGGGCTGGCCTGCGGCGCTCGATCGATGGCACCGCAATCTTCTCGGCTGCCATCTGCGCCGCGGTCTCAGCTTGCGCCGCGTTCTCCTCCAGGTCGGCGAGCTGTAGTTCGAGTTGGTTCAGCAATGCGCCTCGCTCGGAGGACTGTCCGAACTGCTCGTGCCGGAGCTTCTTGATCGTGAGTTTGAGCTTCTCGATCAGCAATGTCCCCGCCTGGGCTTCCGCCTCCGCGGCCAACCGGGCCACCCGCTCGGCGCGCAGCATCGCCTGCAGCGTGGTCACATCGTCGGGAAGAGAATCATCAGCGCCCATCGCCGACCTGAGAATGACACGACGCGATTTCTGTCCGAACCGCTGATCCTTCCAGCCCCGCGATCCGGAGCGACTGCACGCACAGGTGCTTCCTCACGCATACCATTGATCTCGCGCGTGACGAACAGGACCTCTGCGCGCGAATGATCGGCTCAGCCGCGAAGGGCCCCTTGATGATCAACTTGCTGGAAGTGCCGACCTGGACCTATCCCTTGAATCCTTGACAAGATGCCAATGCCGCGGCACGGCGTCGAGGCCGCGGATTGCAGTCTGCAACCAACCCGTAGTGCATCATCCTGTTGACGACGAGATCCGCCACGCAGCGCGGCCGGGACTGCGGAAATTACAAATCCTTGGCCGGAGGCATCCCTGTGGACCGGACCATAAGGGTTAGATTTGTTGTGGAAAGAGGTCAGTGCGGTACATCGCGCCAAGGATTCGGCGAGCGACAACAATGTATCGACATCGCCACATGTCCCTGCCAAGATAGCTCGTCGTGTTGTAGTCGCAGTTCTGTCGCGTGCTCAGATTGGCCCGGCGGAGCAGACTTGCCGCTAGGCAAGAGCGCGACTATTGAGCAGCAGAACATCGCTTCAGTGCTCGCAACTTTCTTCGTACAAAGTAAGCCCCAAATGTTTTCAAAACGCACCCGGTTAGAGAACAATTGGGTACTGCTGTGTACATTGATGAATAAGGGAAATTTGACCCGCGATCACTCCCCGAAATCTCGTTGAGTTCGATCTTGGGTCACAGATGCGAGTTTCCGATCCAATTCTGAGCTAATGCGATCGCCGGGACACCCGTGTATCTGTCTCAGCTCCCTGTGTGCACTGGCAGGCCTCCTCGTCCATCCACCTTCGGCGGGACCAGGGATACTCTCCACTCATTCGCTCCAAAACACGGTCGACTAGGCTCGCCTCGGCCGCGCCGCACAGGCTGAAAACATAACAAGAATACCAAGCATTCGATTACCGCGGCCGACCAACGCCAGGATTGTAGCTTCCAAGCTGATGGCCATTGAGCAAACCAGAAACTGAAGGATTCGGCCGCCCATTGATGAGAAAGTGCGGCGGAATCAACCGGCGCATTTCGATGGCATAGCGGGTGACACTTCGTCGGCTGGCTAGGATACAAAACAGGATCGGCCCGCTTCGCCGTGCGTACCGGCCCCAAAGGATTCGTTGCTCAATCAGGAGCAGGGCTACGGAACGGGACAACTGCTCGAGTCGTTCGAGAGTCAAGTGCAAGATTGCCTCGGCCGATAACACACAAGGTTCCGACGAGAGGATGCCGAGGGCTCGCACTACCCGCCTCGCTACAGCAAGGTTTGGCGACACTCTGCTGCCATGAGCCATAGCCCACAGCCGTGCTTGCGTTACCTCGTCCCTCTACCAGCGTTAACCGAGAACACCGACAACGGCGAGGCGCGGCACGAGCCTAACTCAGCCTTCCGAAGATCGCGGAGGAAAATCTCGGCCTCCTCGCCGAGATTCGCGATCCTTTTTCGCTAGCCGAGCTGCGGCAGCGATTAGGCTCCAGACGCAACTCCATAGGCTCAGGCTGGCTTGAAGAAAAGGAAATGGGACGGTTACGATGCCTAGATGATTATGATTCTGCCGGAGCCGCTCTCAAGTGGACGACTCAGATTGGCAGGCACTCGGAGGCATTTTCGGACCGGCTCCGCGGGCGCGGCGCTTCGGCGTCACTTTCCCACGCCGCTCCTCGGAGCGTGGCCCCTCCTCGGCGGCCGGCGCATTCGTCAGCACCTTTCCCGGTGGCAAGATCAGCTCCGCGACCTGAATGCCGAGAGCAATGGCAATCCTGTCCAGCGACAGCAGGGCGGGATTTGCCTTTCCGACCTCAAGCGCGCTGATCAACGCCTGGCGCACGCGCGCCTCGTCGGCCAGGTCATACTGGGACCACGCCTTTTCAAGGCCCCATTATGGCACTCGATGCCGCGAGAGGGGGCCATCCACCCCATCAGTTGGCGGCCTCTTTCATATAACCATTTCGTATTGCGTTCCGAAAATCCGGCGAACGTGCCCTTCATATTCGTTCTGATCGCGCGATACCTGAGCAATACCTAGAAGCTGGCCCAGATGCTGGCGCAGCGCTTTCACGCCGATATCGGAGAGGAACTGGTGCAGCCTTTTACGCCGCTCCTGACCGCTGGCGGCGCGTTGCGGCTTGGTTAGCTCAAGGATGTTGCCGTTGCTATTAGCTAGTGGGTAATAGACGTGATTGACGGTAAGATGCTTGAACTTCCACGGCTTGTTGCGCTCGCGTTCTGGAAGTTGGTAGAGGCGACACCATTCGCTGTTGAGTTGGTTCGGAAATCCGCCTCGGCAGGTGTCCCTTCGTGAGACATAAAACCTTGGCATAGGTCGTGCAGACTAATCCTTACCGGGCTTTGCATCACCCCCGCCCGGGGCTGGAAAGCCGCCGCCCGCGATACATTTAAGCGGGCGGCGTTTTTCATTCCGATAGCACCCCAGCCCTAGGCTGGCTGAGCCAGGGCTGAAGGTGCTGGACCGATCAAGCCTAGTACGGCCCAGTGCACGCCAACATGCACTGGACCGACTCCGTGCGGAACTCCTTCGAGTGGTCGATCATGTGCGCCGAAGATCGGCCAAAATCGATCGGAACGGCGGCCCCCCCGATCGTCGTTAGCGCATCTGCAGCACGATGGGCTGGCTGCTCGCGGGTCCCGTGTGCTCGCGCAACTGACTGACGTCGTCGATCCGGACAGGCGTTCCTGCGCGACCCCAGGAGGCCCGCACGAAGGTCAGCAGGTCGGCGATCTGGCGGTCGTCAAGCTGATCGCGCTGGGGCGGCATCCGATAGGCATCCGGCACGCCTGCGCTGACGACCTATTTCAAAAGTTAGTTCGAGTGCCAATGACTCCAATTTCTTGCGTTGTTGCAAAGGGATAGCCGAACATTAGATCGTTCTGACCATGCATTTGTGTTGAATTACCTGCGGTAATTCGGCGACAGCAGATACAACGGGATGGAGCGGCCCCGAAAGAGCCATCACGAAACGTGCGGGCAAAGAAAATGAAGAAAATGGGGACACCTTAGACGACGCCACCCAAAGCCCGCCCGGCCAAGCGGCGGTGGACTAGACTTAAGAATCGAACTCAGAAAAATAGGGACAGCTTAGATCTAGACCCATTCCCCATGCCGCGAACAGCCCGACTTGTTGCCGCCGGACATCCCCACCACGTCACTCACCGTAGTCAGGATCGGCAACGCATCTTTTTTGAGGCTGAAGACTATCTGGACTATCTACGCATCCTTCGGGCGGAGACGGAACGTAATGAGGTCGGGGTCTGGGCCTATTGCCTCATGCCAAATCACGTTCACCTCGTACTCACCCGTCAACGGACCGAACTCTAGCCAAAGCCGTGGGAGAGACTGCGCGCCGCTTCGCACGGAGGACGAACGAGCACCAAGACCGCAAAGGCCACCTGTGGCAGAGCCGGTTTTATTCCGCAGCGCTCGACGAACGGCACCTTCTGGAGGCGGTGCGCTACGTCCTGCTCAACCCCGTCCGTGCAGGTCTGTGTGAGCGTGCCGAACTCTGGCCTTGGTCGAGTTTCGAAGCGTACCGAACCCGTTCTGACGATATCATTGCTTCAGAGCCCTTGGCGTGCCGCATCGGAACAATAGAATCCTTCGTCGCGGTCGGAATGTCCCGTGATGCAGCAGATCATCTTAGAGCCGCAACGCGCACCGGTCGTCCGTTGGGCGATAGAAATTTTTCCGAAGCCGTCGCCAGCGCTCACGGAATAACTTTGAACTACCGGAAGCGAGGCGGACCGCGGGCTAGATGAAGCGGCTACCCCGGTCCTACGCCACGCGCCCCCGTGATCGACGCTGGCGGTCATCTTCCGCCGCATGGCGCCGCGGTCGCTCCCGGATTCCTCCGGCCCGGCATGGTCAAGGATTCGGGCGCGGACGTCGGGAGCCGGGCCCGGCACCACCGGCCTTGCGCCGCTTCCTTGCCTTCGGTGCGGCCAAAAGCGCGGCGACCTCGACACCGAGCGCCTCCGAAATCCTGTCCAACGATTCCAAGGTCGGATTTGCGGTGGTGACTTCTAACGCGCTGACCAGCGCCTGACGCACGCCTGCTTCCTCGGCCAGGTCGTGCTGCGACCATTCGCGTCGTAGACGTAGACGTCGCAAGTTGCGCGCCAACAGTCGCCTGGTATGTATCGGATCTCGTCGCCCCATCCATCAGGATGATGCATGTCGCGCGCGCCACCACCACACGTTATAGCGTTTAAAACGCCAAAGCGTGTGCGCTCTTCCTTCCCCGACCCGTTTTGGCGGCGTCCCTGCGCACCCGGCCCGCGCGACCGCAGAAGGGCCTGACCGAGCGCCTCATTTCCAATCCTCCGGGACTGATAAACCCCGGCCTCACCGGCGGGGTTTTGTGTGTTTCAGGCCAGGGGACCTACTGCGACCGGATTAGGGACCAACTTGCAGGCAACCAACTATGCCCGTGCGGGCCAGACGTGGCTGCCGCGCGACCCGCCGGTCCTCAGGCTTCTTCGAGCTCCTTGACGAGCTCGGGGTGGCGATCGAGGATTGTGATGAGTTGGACGGTCGGGCCACTCGGCTCGACCAGGCCCCGCTCGTATTTATCGAATGCCTTCGGTCCGACCCGGAACAACGTGCCCGCCTTCCGCTGCGACAGCCGGAGCTTGGTCCGAACCTTACGAATCGTATCCGGTGCTGGGATGCCGTCGACCTTTTCCTTCAACGCGCGTAGCGCACGGTCGACGACGTCCATGTCGTTACCGACGTGCACGCCCTCACCTTTTCCCTTCGGGTAGTATCCGGGCAGGTCGACGGTCAGGGTATGCCCCTTGTAGGCCACCTTGAACGGACGCGAGCCACGAGTCAGGGTCTCGCCCGTTTCGGGCGAGGGCATCGTCTTCGGGAGATTTCCTGCCTTCCTTGCCATGATCACTTCTCCTTAAACGACACAACAGTAAATTCGGTCACCACGTTCGCCTGAAATTTCACGTAGAGCATTAGGCCGTCCTCAAGAGAAACGTGGTAGACATCCTGCCAGACGCGGTGGTCCGCGTGCGTCGTCATCGACTTGTAAAACATACCCTGGTTGGTGCTCCGGACAACCTTGGCAATGCCGGCGCGATCGAAGCCAGGGCCGCCGCGTCGCGTAGCGCCGAGGTGGTGATGGAAAGTGTGTCCACCGTCCCGATCGCGGCCTTGATGGCAGCAAGATCGTAGGTCGGCTTCCTCTTTTCCATAACTGCCACCATAATGGTGGCAGGTCAATGATGGCAATTCGGTCTGGGTTTGGAGCGGAAACTCGCGGTGCCGCCCCTTGATTTCATCGTCGAGATGCCCTCGACGTAGTCTCGGGCCACGACATATCGTTCCTCCGATGGCCGGACATATTGGCACTGCGGGATTGCAGGTCACGAAATCATCGTCTGTCCTCCCTGGGGCCGCAGCAGAGCTGTGGAGGCGCTACTGGCCACCCGTCAGATGCGTCTCACCATCAAACGCTCGGTGATACCTTATGTCACGGACTAAGTGCTCATGCGCCAACTGCTTGCCCTGTGGACAGAAAGGATGTTCAGCTCTCGAAGGGGTTCGCTTCCTTGCGTGAGGGTATGCTACTTGCGCGTCAGTCGAGCAGCTTGTCCAGCGTGATCGGGAAGCGGCGGATGCGCTTGCCGGTGGCGTGATAAACGGCGTTCGCGATTGCGGCGGGGACGCCGACGATGCCGATCTCGCCAAGCCCCTTGACGCCCAGCCTGTTGATACGGTCGTCGCGCTCCTCGACGAAGATCACCTCGATGTCGTGAATGTCGGCATTCACCGGGATGTGGTACTCAGCGATATTCGCGTTCATGATCCGGCCGAAGCGGTGATCCGTCACGGTCTCCTCGTGCAGGGCCATCCCGATCCCCCAGGCCACGCTGCCCATGATCTGGCTGCGACCGGTCTTGGTGTTGAGGATCCGCCCGGCCGCGACGGCGCTTACGACACGCGTGACGCGGATGACGCCGAGCTGCTCGTCGACTTTCACCTCGGCAAACACGGCGGAATGGGTGTTGCGGGCATGCGACTTGTCCTCCGCGAATTGGTTGAGCTTCTGCTTCTCAATCCGCTCAAGCTTGCCGGAGCGCATCGCATCCGCGATCGAGACCGCACGGCTCTTGTCGCCATCCTTGGCTATCGTGCCGTCGGCAAGGATGACGTCGGCCGCATCGATATCAGCGAGTGACGAGTCGGGCATCGCAATGGCAAGACGCGCGAGCTCCTGGCGAACGTCCTCGGCCGCTCCAAGAACCGCATGCGCACTCGACGCAGCCATCCAGGAACCGCCCTCGACGGGGGCTTGTGGCAAGGTCGAGTCGGCGAGCTTGACACTAATGTTCTCGATCGGCAGCCCAAGCGCATCGGCCGCCACTTGCGCCACGATGGTGTAGGTACCGGTGCCGATGTCGGATGCCGCGCAAGACACCTCGGCATGGCCATTGGCAGTCAGCACGATGCGGGCTGCCACGGGCATCTGGAGCGCCTCCCACACACCCGTTGCCATGCCCCAACCAACCAGGTCCTTGCCGTCGCGCATCGAGCGCGGCGCGGGATTGCGCCTGCTCCAGCCAAAGGCTTCTGCGCCGCGAGCGTAGCATTCGCGCAGCTGCTTGCTGGTGTAGGGCAGGTCTTCACTCTGGTCGCGGTCCGAGTAGCACTTCAGCCGCAGTTCGACGGGGTCGAGATTGAGCGCGACGGCCAATTCATCCATGGCGCATTCAAGCGCGCAGACGCCTGAAGCTGCGCCCGGTGCGCGCATATCGCAGGGGGTGGAGACATCGAGGCGGACGAGCTTGTGGGAATAGCGGCTGTTCGGGCTCTTGTAGAGCTGCTCCGCCCAGCCGGCGTCGTTGCGCGCGAAATCCTCATAGCGCGAGGTGACGGCTGTGGCCTCGTGCGTGACTGCCTCGAGCGTGCCGTCGGACTTGGCGCCGAGCCCGACGTGCTCGATCGTCGCCGGGCGGTAGCCGAGCCCGTACATCTGCTGCCGCGTCAGCACCACGCGAACGGGCCGCTTCAGCGCCAGCGCGGCAAGCGTTGCCAGCACCACCTGGTATTGGGGCCGCAGGCCGGAGCCGAAGGCGCCGCCGACATATGGCGAGAGCACGCGGATGTCTTCCGGATTCTTGCCGAACACGCCGCAGAGAAACTTCTGAACGTTCTGGACGCCTTGCGTCTTGTCGTAGACTGTGAGCCTGCCGCCGCCGTCCCAAACCGCCGTGGTTGCATACAGCTCCATCGGGTTGTGATGCTCGGTCGGAACGAAGTAGTCCGCCTCGTGCTGTACGGGTGCGCTGGCAAGCGCCGTGACGGCATCGCCGCGGGGCTTGCTCGGTTGCTTGACCTCGGCGGCCTTGCCGCGCCGGGCTTCGAGGTCGGTCGCAAACTCCTGCTCCTGATATTCGACATGCACCAAGGTCGCGGCGAATTTGGCGATTTCCAAGTCGTCCGCCACGACCAACGCGATCGGCTGGCCGTTGAACTTGATGCTCTCGTCGTAGAGCGGACGGAATGGCGAGCCTTCGTCCGGCGCCACTTCATCCTTCCAGGCCTCGTCCTTGTCGGCGAGCGGCGGCCGATGCGCATGCGTGAGCACGTCGAGCACGCCCTTCACCCTCAGCGCCTCGCTGGTGTCGAGACGCGCAATGCGCCCGCGCGGAATGGTAGCCGTGACGACGAAGCCATGGGCGAGTCCGTCGGCAGAAAATTCGCCGGCATATTTGGCGGCCCCGGTGACCTTGGCGCGGCCATCGACGCGCGAGGTTGGCGTTCCGACATAGGCGTTCATCGGCCCCTCATGCGATCTTCTTGTGAGCCTGGGACTGCGGTGTGGCGCTTGCGGCCTGCGTCAGTGTTCGCACGATGGCACGGCGGGCGAGCTCGATCTTGAAGCCATTATGCGAGCATGTCCTGGCGCCCTGCAGCAAGAGATCCGCAGCGCGGGAAAAATGATCCTCGGTTGCCACTTGGCCGCGCAAGGCCGTTTCGGCTTCAAGGCTGCGCCAGGGCTTGTGGGCAACGCCGCCGACTGCCACGCGCGCTTCTCTGATCGCGTTGCCGTCCAATTCGAGCGCGGCAGCGACCGAGACCAGGGCGAAGGCATAAGACAGGCGGTCGCGGACTTTCAGATAGCTGTAATTATGGGCAAAGCCCCGCGGCGGAAGTTCTATTCCCGTGATGATCTCGCCGGCGCCGAGATTGGTGTCGACATGCGGCGTGTCGCCAGGCAGCCGATGGAAATCGGTCAGCGCCATCGTGCGCTCGCCGGATGGACCTTCGATGTGCACGAGTGCGCCAAGCGCCGCCAACGCCACGCTCATGTCGGACGGATTGGTGGCGATGCAGGAGGCGCTGGTGCCGAGGATAGCATGGTTGCGGTTGAGCCCGTCGATCGCCGAGCAGCCGCTGCCGGGACTCCTCTTATTGCAGGGCGTGGCCGTGTCATAGAAATAGGCGCAACGCGTTCGTTGCATCAAATTCCCGCCGACGGAGGCCATGTTGCGCAATTGCGCCGAGGCTCCAGCCAGGATGGCGCTGGCAAGCAGCGGATAGCGCTGCTCGATGAGTGGATCGTAAGCGAGGTCCGAATTCGGCACCAAGGCACCGATACGCAGCCCTCCGTCGGTCGTCTCTTCGATCTTGCGGAGCGGCAGGCGGGAAATGTCGATCACCCGGGAGGGCTGTTCGACATTCTCCTTCATCAAATCGATCAGGTTGGTGCCGCCGGCAATGAGCTTGGCGCCTGGATGGGCGGTGAGCAGGAGGATCGCATCGGCGACGCCGGTGGCGCGGGAATACTGGAAGTTGATCATGGGCGGCCCATTGCCTGCTGGATGGCAGCGACGATGTTCGGATAGGCGCCGCAGCGGCAGAGATTTCCGCTCATCAGCTCGCGGATCTCGTCGGCATCCCCCGCGTGGCCTTCGGCCAGTAGGCCGGCCGCCGAGCAAATCTGTCCCGGCGTGCAATAGCCGCACTGGAAGGCGTCATGGTCGATGAAGGCTTGTTGCAGGGGATGCAGCGCGCCATCGCTGGCAAGACCTTCGACGGTCGTGATCTCCGCGCCGTCGGTCATGACGGCGAGCGTCAGGCAGGCATTGACGCGCCGGCCATCCACAAGCACGGTGCAGGCGCCGCACTGGCCGTGATCGCAGCCCTTCTTGGTGCCGGTCAGCGCGAGATGGTCACGCAACGCGTCCAGGAGCGTGGTCCAAGGCACGAGGTCGAGCGTGCGCCTGTTGCCGTTGACGATGAGATTGATCGGAACGCGGTCGGGAATTTGATTTACGGCATCGGCCATGACGTTTCCCTTGCGACGAAAGGCCGAACGAGGAGTCAAGCTGTGTTGACGCGAGGGCGCGTCGTCTCCGCTGGCCAATAGCGCCCAACGGTCGACCGGTCGCTTGGTTCCATACATGAAAAAGCCCTGCGGCGGCGAAGCCGTTAGTCGTCAGGTCGCCAGAACGGCACCGCCGGCGGTGCAAGAAGAGCCTCGATGTAAGGAGCGAGCCAAGCAGGGGCTCAGCTCGACCAGTCCCTCGGAATCGCAGCAAACATCGATTATACGGCTGCTTTGTCACCGTCAGCGGCTGTTGATTTTTGAGTACCTACTTTACTCGGCAAGGAACGGTTAGCTTGCCGATGTGCGGGACTCGCCCTTTGGGATTTCAACGATTTGCGGAGGCCACTAGGGGACGTACTTTGCTCGGTGCTGCAGACGGGCATAGTTGGTCCCCTATAAGTTGGTCCCTAAGCCGGGCAAAGTAGAATCAAACAAATCCAGCCGGCGACGGCGGGGTTTTCATTTCTCCGGGGCTTTGTCCGCTTTACCTCAATGAGCCGTGATCCAGGATAGCGATAGGATCTTCTGCTAGAGGAACTACTTTGGTCGGCGTCACACCCAGGCTTCACGCCCGTTTTGTAGAACAGACGGACCTTCTCGCTGTCAGCGACTGCAACTGTCGCGCCGGTAGGTTAGACTCACCGAGAGACTCCTGTTCAACCGCCCGACTTTTGCGGTCGCTTCATCGTCAGAAGTTTCGTCACATCATGCAGATCATCTGCCGATGCGACGGCAATCGTTAGCCATTTTCCGTCGATGTATGTTTTCGCGCCATCGTAGAGTTTGATCAATTGCGGGTGCCAAAGATAGCGCCGCTCCTCAAACTTTTCTCGCTCTGCTCTACCCATGACCACTACAGCTGAAACTCGTCGGAATTCCGGCACCAGGTGGCAGAACGCCTTGGTCTTCTTGTAACGCAGGGACCAACCGCGGTTCTTTCCACCGTAGAGCCAATCCGGCGCGAAAACTTCTGGGTAGGATTCATCGATCCAGGTCCGCAGCTTGGCCCAGTATTCGAAGCCATCTGCTCCGATCCATTCGCGAACGGTGCTTTCATCGGGCGATGCTGATTTGTCGGTGATCCTGTCGCCGATTTGCGGAAGCGTACTAATCATCGGAAGACCTCATGTTTGATATTCCCGCGGGGGCCGTAGGTTAAACGGGCGCTCCCTCAGAATGCCGCCGGTGCGACTTTGTCCGGAGCACGGAGAGCATTGCGATACAGCCTGGCGATCCTCGCGAGCACGGCTGATCAAGCAGCTACGTCTCGAAGCTCTCGCACGACTGTCAAGTCGATAGCGTCAATTACCTTCTCGCTCGCTAGCGTAGCTTGGCCCTCTTCGATAAACGCGGTGGCCTGCAGCGGAAGGAATTGCAGCGTCTTTAACCCAATAGAGTTCAGTGCCAGCGTCAGATAGGGCGTGAGAAAATCGGGTTGATTTCCTCGCTGCCCGGTAAAGACGCCGCCGGAAGCGACGCCGATGAAGACCGGACGATCCGGGATCATTCCCACCTTCCCGGCGGGCGTTGACTCCATCGTGCGGCCCACGCGTAGGACCTGATCGATCCACGCTTTGAGAACCGAAGGGATAGTGAAGTTGTGCATCGGCGTTCCAATGACAATCACATCGGCCGCCTCGACTTCCCGAATGAGCGTTTCGGCAAAGTCCAGAGCGCCCTTCAACGGTGCCGCCAGCGTGGCTGGCGATGACAGCGTATCCGCGTAGTCCGCCGTGGCGTGAGGCAGAGGATCAGCTCCAAGATCGCGCCGCCTGATGCTCGCATCGGGCGCAACTTGAAGAAGCTTTTTGACGATCGCGGCCGAAAGCTCACGGCTATGCGATTTCGGGCGAGGACTGCTATCAATGTGGAGGATATTCATGCGACCGATCCAAATGGCTAGAAAGTTGCATCAACCGCCTCCATAGCTCCTTGGAGGCGGTTGATACCACTGGCAGGCTCAGATCGAGCCGGCCGGTGCGACTGCGGGGAAGTCCTTGTCGGGATTGAACACGTTGTTGAAGAAGTTCGTCAGCGAGTACATGGCCACAAGCGCGACGATCTCCATGATGTTCGCGTCCGTGTAGCCCACATCGCGGACGGCCTGCAGATCGGCGTCTGTGACGTGGCCACGGGCCTCGATGATCTTGCGTGCAAGCTGGACGGCGGCATCCCGCTTTGGATCCCTGGCATGACCCTTTCGGGCGAGAACAATGTCTTCGGCCGGCAGCTTGGCCAAATGCTCCGCCGTGAAGCTGTGCACCGTCAGGCAGTAGTCGCAGCCGTTCACTTCGGAGACCGCAAGGCCGATGCTGTCGCGCGTCTTGACGTCGAGCGCCTTGCTCAAGGAGGCGAGCAGAGCGGCCCATGCGTTGAACGCGATCGGACTTTGCGCGAAGGTCGCCATCATGTTTGGCGTGAACCCGATGTTCTTGGTGAACATATCGAGGGTCGGTTTCGAATCGGCCGGCACGTGTTCCGGCGTCAGAGCGGGAGCTCTGGGCATGATCTTTCTCCTTGAATGATTGGCTTCGGGGGTGGTTAGGCGAAGTGCAGCACGTCGGCCACGGGCAGACGCGGCTTCTGCGGCCAGTTGCCGGCCCGCTCCGGCCCGACGGTCAACAGCATGACCGGGATTTCGTGTTCGGCCAGGCCGAACTCTTTGTGCACGGCTTCTGAATCGAAACCGATCATCGGTGTCGAACCCAGGCCTAGCGAGCGGGCCGCATAGATGATAGCTGCGGCGC
The DNA here is from genome assembly GCF_006658635.1 of Bradyrhizobium sp. UNPA324. Taxonomy (NCBI): domain Bacteria; kingdom Pseudomonadati; phylum Pseudomonadota; class Alphaproteobacteria; order Hyphomicrobiales; family Nitrobacteraceae; genus Bradyrhizobium; species Bradyrhizobium sp. UNPA324. The sequence continues at coordinate 5,987,148 of NZ_LFJD01000004.1, read as the reverse complement.
CGAAGCTCGCGGAGCGCACGGCCTCGTCGCGCTGGCGCTGCGGATGATTGTCGTACAAGCCGCGGGCAGGCCCCTCCCATTCCGGCACCAGATGTGCCGGCATGATCCCGGCTTCCACGACCGGAGCCAGGCGCTCAGGGACCGTGCTGGCATCGGCCAATTGGCCGACGATGATCAAGGTCACGGCTGCTTCGGTGATTGCGGGCTGATTCCAGGCAATCGGAAGCAGCCGTGCCTTTGCTTCGGGTGAGCGCACGGCGATGAAGCGCCAGTTCTGCAGATGGAAGGATGTCGGCGCTGACGTGCCGATCCGCACGAGTTCGCGGATCTGATCGTCGCTGAGGACGGCCGTCGCGTCGTAATACTTCGCAGCACTACGGCTCAGAATAGTTTCGATCACGGCGTTGGTCGGCAGCGGCCCCGCGAGCCAGCGGGAGGTTTCGCGGTGGGCAGCGGTTGTAGCGGTGTCGTGCATTGGGTGACTCCTCATCAAGTGATTACGGAGGCCCAACTTACTGATGGCATTGATCATTTCGAGCCTCTATTGGTTCAAATTCATGCTCGAAAGGATCATTCTCGAGTAGGCGTGACCGGTAGGCTACTCGCCGTTATGCGCCAGTCGGCGCCATTCCCCTGGCGTCATCCCCATTCTTTCCGCAAACACCCGCCGGAACGCCGAAACGGATTGATAGCCGACCGTCTCGGCCACGGCTTCCGTGCTGATCGTCGGCTTCTTGAGCTCGTTGGCGGCCATGCTCATGCGAAGATCGGTCAACAGGTCGAGGGCGGAGCGACCGAGCTTGTCCTGAAACTGGCGCATGAATGTTGCGCGGGACATGCCGCATAGATCGGCCAGATCGGGAAGTTTCCAAGGTCGCGCCGGATCCGCGAACATCGCCGCAATGGCCGCTGCCAATCTCGGATTGCCGGCAAGGGCCAACAAGCCTTCGGTGGATTTGCCGGCTTCGCTCGCGGCGCGGAGAACCAGAGTGAACAGGACCGAAGACAGCGCGTTCAGAATGGCGCGTCCTCCCGCTCTGTCGCCAGCGGACTCCATTCGCATCAGGCCGACCAATCCGGAAAGTTGACCCGATGCCGACGCAATGTCCTCTTCTCCATGGTTTTTCGCAGCCCGCACGACCAGATTTGCTGGCAGGTAGTTGCGGACTAATCGATCATGGGGTGGCACGACGAAAAATCGTCCGCACAGCAGATCGAGTTGCTCGCCCGGTCCATTGTTCTCGCTCAACATCCATCCTGCGGAGCCCCTGCTTTCATGCGTGCGGACCGGCGTTTTGCCGCTGCCGTCGTGCAGGATGTGCGACGAACCGTGAGGCAGCAGTACGATATCCCCGCTCCCAAGCTCCTGCACCGTTTTCGAATCCGGGTCCTCGAAAATGGCACGGCCCTTGACGATGACATGATAGGGGATCTCGTTCGCCGCCGCCCTGGGCCAGATGATACGCCATGGTGCGCCGTAGGCGCAGCGGACCTCGAGTTGACCGGTCACGGTGATGATCTGCAGGAGATGACTCAACCAGTCGACTTCAGACATACGACCTCGAGAACCTGAATTGCCACGCAGCATATCGTATTGCGCCGAGCGCGCTTCTTGTTACTACGGCCCGGAGGTCAGCTCGTATTTCCCACGTACGTGTTCCTGATCTCTTCCCGGCTCCCAACGCGGATCAGCAAAGACATGAGTGGGAAAAAGAAGCCGTGAAATTGAAGTGGTTTCAATTCTGACGAGAGGATGGACAGAATACCTCGGGCCATTCGTCGTACGGACCCGGTCGGCAATCAGAATCATTGAAAACCCGTCATTTGCCAGTGGGCGAAACTACGGCCCTCCATGCACCGGCATCCGCGGCGCTGGAACGTCGTGGTCGCAAAGCGCACGGTTGCCACGATCGATTGTCGTGGACGGCGCAACAATTCAGTGCTCTTCGATCTTGAGCCCGCCGACATGCTTCTGGGTGTAGAACTCGAGGCCGATGCGGCCGATTAGATCGAGCTGGGTTTCGAGGAAGTCGATGTGATGTTCCTCATCGCTCATCAGCTTCTCGAAGAGGTCGCGCGTAACATAGTCCTTTACGCTGTGGCAATAGGTCGCCGCTTCCTCATATAGGGCACGCGCGCTCATCTCCGCGGCGAGATCGCACTCGATAATCTCCTTGACGTTCTGGCCGATGCGCAGGGGATCGAGCACCTGCATGTTTGGCAAACCATCGAAGAAGATGATGCGGTCGGTGAGCTTGTCAGCGTGCTCCATCTCCTCGATGGACTCCTTGCGCCAGACCTTAGCCATCTCTAGGAGACCCCAATTATTCAGGAAGCGGTAGTGCAGCCAGTACTGATTAATTGCCGTGAGCTCGTGACGCAGTGCCTTGTTGAGATACTCGATGACTTTCGGGTCGCCCTGCATGGTGAACTCCAAGACTTGAGGCTCGTTCTTGACTCTCGCAAGTTTAGAACGATTCTGACGAAGAACAAGCAAACAGGCATTCTCTGGTCGTGAAACCGAGAGGCGCTGTCCGGTAAATTAAGGGAACCTAGGCTATTTTCGACGCGAGTTTGGACTCATTCATCCTTGGTCCCACCATGCGGGCGGCAAGTCTGACGGGCTAGTGAACGCTCCCTGTACGCCTCGTCGATAATCGTCCTCACGGTGTGCGCGCAGCGGCCGCATTCGGTGCAATCGGGGTGCCCATAGATCTGCTTGGCATTGCGCAGCGCGGCGTCAGCCGTGTTCACTGCGTGGCGAACATCCCTGTCGCTGAAGAAATTACAGGAGCAGATGATCATGAAACTCGAAGGAAGCCCCTCAGTGATACGGCGTCACCGATAGGAGACGAAGCCAGTGCGCGTCGGAGGCTCCAAACAAGGAGGAGATGGTTGCGTGTCGACTGCCGTGGGAGTCAGCCTTGGCCTTTGATTTTTGGAGGTCAGCAAAAATTCTGCTTGGTCAATCGGGGGCGACCGGTAGCTGCAGATCGGACGGAGGACACAGAAGCACCGCTCCACGCCGGCCGAAGATCAACGCTTTCGGTTAACGTAGATGACACAGCCGCAGCTAAGCAACTTGCCTTGATCTAACAACGGGATTGAGGACTGTCGCCGCACAATTCCCCCCGCTATGGAAACCATAAGTACTGGCTATTGGAAACTTTCGAGCCGCGCTGCGACCTTGACAGCCACTCAGTCGAATAACGACCAGGACAACCGTTTCAGCCAACACGAGCAGGAAACCCTTGATGTCCGGACCCAATCCGCTCGCTTCCAAACCCGAAAACATTCGCTGCTCGAGCGTTTTCACTCCGAAGGTCGGCGCGATGATGCCAATGTATGACCCAAAGCCCGTCTTCATTACGAGTGACGGACGAACTACTACCACCGAAATCGCCGCTCGACCCGAGTGCGATCTCAAGTACGGTTTGCCGCTCAAGGCCAGCGCGCGTCATGTGTACGTTGCCGGCGATTTCGCGCTGATCGGGCTGGATCGGTCAATTGATGGCAACGGTCTAAGTCGCAATTACGTTGAAGGCTTAGCGAGCGGCGTCGTACGCCGCGCGGATCGACGATGGCAGTACCTGATCGACAATAACCAAAGGACAGCTGTGGCGGCTCTCAGCGATGGAGGCACCCGTCAGCTTGGCACCGATATCACCGCCACCTAGTGAAGCAAACAAACCGGAGAACTCGGACCTGCTGCCCGAATTCTTTGGAGGACGACCGATTCGCCACTCGATGCAGAACTTGCCACCAGTGATCAGCCAGTCTCACCGGAGCGAAATGCTCCCGCTGGCATTTTTATCAGCGGTAGTTTCCTTGGTGGTCTCATTCGCCGCTGCGGCCGCTCCGATCCCCCTTTACAACACCTACCGGACAGAAGACGGGTTCACTAACGCCGGTATTTCGATGGCCGTCGTCGCGTACGCCGTCGGCACCATAACCGCACTGTTGGTACTGGGACGGCTGTCCAATCATCTTGGCCGCCGGGTCACTGCGATCACTAGCCTCGGACTTCTCCTGCTGGGGTGTCTGCTGTTGCTGAATGTGCACGACATCGACACTCTGCTGGCCGGTCGGCTCCTCGTCGGCCTCGGCACCGGGTTGGCTGGCAGCAGTCTGACCTCCTACATCGTCGATGCGGCACCCAGCAGACCGGAATGGTTGGCGTCCGTTGTCACTAGTCAAGGACCGATGCTCGGCGTCGCTATCGGCGCCATAGCATCCGGCGCGCTTGTTGAGTTCGGCCCCTGGCCGCGCGAACTCATCTATCTCGTCTGCGTTTGCTTCCTATTACTGTCTGTTGCACTCGTCGCAATCAGTCCGGAAACAGCAACTCCGACTCCGGGCGCTTGGCGATCGCTGTTACCCCAGGTCAGCGTACCGGCGCGGGTCAGGCATCTGCTCCCTGTCGCGGCGGCGGTGTTTCTGGCTACTTGGGCCAGCGGGGGCTTCTACCAAGCGTTCATGCCTGCGCTTGTACAAGATGAACTCCACACCCGCAGCCCGTTGATCCTCGGGCTAGTGTTCGCTGCCTATATGACTCCCAGCGTTCTCGGCGCTCCCATTGGTGGCTGGTTCACATCCGCGGTAGCCCAACGCGTCGGTATGATCACCTTCGTGGCCGGAATGATCGGCATCAGCACTGCAATCTTAGCCGGCGCACTGGCGTTGTTCATCACCGCGACCATGGTTGCCGGTGCCGGCCAGGGCATTGCCATCAGCGCCGCCACACGCGGCTTGCTGCACGGGAGCACGCTCGCCGAACGGGCACCAATCTTCAGCGCGATCTACCTTCTCTGCTACAGCGGCGCCGCCTTCCCGAGCCTCATCTCCGGGCAACTTTCCAGTCTGTTCTCGCTTCCGCAGATCACGCTCGGATACGGCGGACTTGCCGTCGTCGCCACCCTATTCACCCTTCTCGGTGCGCGCAATCCGCACATCGACAGGACCGGGAAGAGCACGTCCGACGGCTCGAGCGCTAGCGGTTCACCAGTACAGGGAACAGTGTCATGAGACTCGTCGCTATTCTGGGCGCCGCTTTATCCGGATTGAAGCGCAGATTATCGCCGCAACATACCCAGCAATGAGACAAATGACAGAGGAGATCATTCTCATGAAAGCGATCGTTGTGACGGACCAGGCTGCGGGAACGGCGGGGATGAAGCTGGTGGAGCGACCCGAGCCGCAGGCAGCGATAAATGACGTCGTCGTTCAGGTTCATGCGTCTGGATTCACCTCGGGCGAGCTGACGTGGCCTTCGACCTGGACCGATCGTCTCGACCGTGACCGGTCGCCAACGATTCCCGGCCAGGAGCTGGCAGGTATTGTCACCGCTCTCGGTTATGGCACGACCGGACTGTCGGTAGGACAACGGGTGTTCGGTCTCTCGGACTCGTATCGCAGCGGCACCTTGGCCGAGTATGTGGCGGTGGAGGCACGCAATCTCGCACCGCTGCCAGGCGACGTCGAGTTCTCGGTGGGGGCGGCCGTGGCGATGCCGGGCCTGACTGCTTGGCAGGGACTGTTCGTGCACGGTCGCCTTCAGGCGGGGCAGAGCGTTCTCGTGCACGGCGCGGCCGGCGCGGTCGGCTCGATGGTGACGCAGCTCGCACGAGAGGCCGGTGCCTACGTCATCGGCACGGGACGTGCCGCCGACCGTCAGAAAGCGCTCGACTTCGGCGCGCAGGAGTTCGTCGACCTCGAAAACGACGATCTCGAAGGCGCCGGCGGAGTCCATCTGGTTTTCGACGTCATCGGGGGCGAGATCGGTAAGCGGTCCGCCGGCCTGGTTCGAACCGGAGGAACGTTGGTGACCATCGCCGGGCCGACCGAAGCGCGGCCCGCCGACGGCGTGGCGATCGACTTTGTTCTGGTGTCCGATCGCGCGCAACTGGGGGAGATCGTCCAGCGGGTACGGGACGGACGACTGCGTACAAACATCGGCAACATCGCGCCCCTTGACGAAGCTGTCGCCGCTTTCAATCCGACGCGGCGGATGAGCGGGAAAACGATCATACGAGTTCGTCCGTGAGGAAGCAGCGAAGGCGAGCGGTTCTCCCCTCCCACACGGATTGTCGGCGCTTTCCCCGCGGGCCTATGCGTGCGGCAGGCAGTGTCCATCCATCCCATCGTCTCTCAGCTGATTTCCAAGGTCGTGCCCGGATACCCATGCCATACCGCGGCCGTACCGTTGCCCGCTTTCTGGATGCACCGAGTGGGCAAGCTCGGTTCGCATCTTGGCGGAGGATTCGTCCTTGCCCCGGCCCTGCGCGGCCTGCTTATCTAGGAGGAAGAAAGTGACCGTCGATCATCCAATTTTTGCGCGCTGGCCGGCGCAGTATCCCGATCGGCTGCAACTCTTTTCCACTCCCACGCCCAACGGAGTGAAGGTCGGCATCATGCTTGAGGAAACGAGCCTTCCTTACGAACCGCACCGGATCGACATCATGGCGAACGAAACCCAAGACCCGGCCTTTCTCGCGCTCAACCCCAACGGAAAGATTCCCGCAATCTACGACCCTGATGGGCCTAGCGGAACACCGCTCGCGCTGTTCGAATCGGGCGCGATTCTTCTCTACCTTGCCGACAAGACCGGACAATTCATCTCGGCTGATCCAAACACCCGATATGAAACGATCCAATGGGTGATGTGGCAGATGGGTGGAGTCGGGCCGATGTTCGGCCAGGTCGGGTTCTTCAACAAATTCGCCGGTAAGGCCTATGAAGACAAACGCCCGCGCGACCGCTACGCGACCGAATCAGCGCGGCTGCTCGGTGTTCTGGACCAACGGCTCGCGTGCCGGGACTGGGTGATGGGGGCCGACTACAGCATCGCAGACATTTCACTGCTCGGCTGGGTGCGCAATTTGATCGGCTTCTACGAAGCACGCGATCTCGTCGGCTTCGATCGCTTTCTTCATGTGCAGGCGTGGCTTACCCGTGGCCTCGCGCGGCCGGCGGTGCAACGCGGGCTACAAGTGACAGCTGGCTAGAATGGCTCGCCAAAAACAAGGAGACGGTATCTATGATTGAAATCACTGCCGACATGGAGGCAATCATCAAACAGGCGATATTGTCGTTTGTGGCGACAGTCAACGAGGATGGAACGCCAAATCTTTCCCCGAAGGCGTCTTTGACGGTGAGAAACGGCGTTCTTTACTTCGCCGACATCGCCTCGCCTCGGACGATATTGAACTTGAAGCGCAGTCCCGCTGTCGAAATTAACGTAGTCGACATCTTCCAGAGGCGCGGCTACCGCTTCACGGGCCGTGCGTTGATACTGCCGCCAGAAGATGGCGAGTCCTTGATGATCGCCGACTGGGTTCGGGCGACGAATGGCCTAGAGTATCCTGTCGATCACGTTGTCAAAATCGAAACCACCTCAATCAGCCCGTTGCTATCTCCAGCCCATGTCTTCGCCCGCCCTCCTCGAACTCAGGATGAAATCAGGAGCACCTACTATCAAAAGTACGGTGTGAGGCCCATCGGGGCATAAGTCCCGGCTCCGCAAAAAAAGACCGGTTGGTACCCAAGGTAGAAAGCCCGCGAAGTCCGAACCATTATCTCGACCGCCCGCGTGCCGCAGCCTTATCGATGGCCGCCCCATCTATGCCGATGTAGCGAAGCGTAACCCGTCCCGAAGAATCTCGAGGCGGCCATTTCTTATATTCGTTGCAAGTCGCTGATCGCTGCAAGCATCAATGATGCGCCCAACGCGGCCTCCGCGACCGACACCCCGCACGCAGCCGGCTTTCATCTACGCTGATGTGAGTTCGGGCGCGACGCTGCTCGCTGTCTACTGCCTCGACACCAATGACGAGGCGCGTACCGCGCTCATCAAACAACCCGTTAGGACTTAAGAGGAGCGAAGGTCTTTCGTCCTGGGCGGAAGCGGTCCATGCCGAAGAATTTACCTGCGACGCCTCAATCGCGACGGTGCGAGGTTCCACGGGCGTGTTTACGAAAGAGCCTGCAGCTCTTGCGACGTCTAGAAGCAATATGACCGTCCCGCGACCGTCGAAGGAAGTTAACCCGTGGAGATAGCTACCGGCGGCACAGACATCATTAGCTCGAAAATCGTTCTGCCCCAGGCCAAGACATCGTCGTGGCGTCGTAGGCAATCAATGTCGTCACTGGAGTTGGTGTGCACTAAAAGTGCAGAAACGAGTCGATTTAAGCCAATTGCGAGTCCGCAAGATCGTCGTGGCGTTCCCAACGTCCGGTCCCGCCCAGGAGCCGACGTAGAGTACAAGTCGCGTGTTGAAAAAAGACGGACTCTACTGGTCAGCGAGATCAATAGCACGATAGGATCAAAGCGCCCGCCATCGTGCCCGGTAGGATTTCTCACGCATGTCAGATGCTCGTTCAGGCTACCGCTTGGGTATCGCCCTTGTGATGGCTGCCGCCATTGCCTGGAGTACGGCGCCGTTCTTCACCCGGCTCCTTCCCATCGACTCGTGGACCATATTGTTCTGGCGAGGGCTCTTCGGAGGCAGCCTAATCTTGGTTTTTCTGACATTGGCTCAAGGGCAAGTTGGCCTTCGTGATTTGATCACGATGGGAAGGGGCGGCTGGCTCGTCGCATCGTTGTCGACGCTGGCCATGGTGGCGTTCATTCCTGCCTTGCAGGTGACAAGCGCGACAAACGTGGCAGTCATCATCGCTACTCAACCATTTGTTGCTGCGGCCATGGCCTGGGCGTGGTTTCGGGAAGCCGCTCCGTTGCGGACCTTAGTAGCAGCTCTTGCGGCTTTCTGCGGAGTAGCAATCACCGTCGGCAATGCGCAAGCAGCCTCCGATGTCCGCGGAATTGCCTTGGCTTGCCTCATGGTCCTTGCGGTCTCAGCTATGACCGTCGCCATTCGGCGATACAAACAAACCTCCATGGTGGTCGCGGCGGCCCTGTCAAACTTTTTGGGCAGCGTCGTAAGTTTCCCGTTCGCGCATGACATCGTCAACGTGACCGGAGCCGAAATTTTTATTCTCGCGATGTTCGGATTCTTCCAAGTTGCTATGGGCCTCACCTTTTTTGTTCTCGGCTCACGGCTGTTACCATCCGGGCAAGCCTCATTAATCGCTACTTTGGAGACGCCACTCATGCCCTTTTGGATTTGGTTGGCGTTTCGGGAGTTACCCACCTCTCGCGCTCTTGTCGGCGGTGCTCTGGTCATGAGCGCCGTCGTCGCAGACGTTGTCATTGGTGAGAGCCGGGCGCGCTCACACCGTTAGATTTGTTTTCGACCGATTATGGCCCATCTGCGACTCGTTGATCCGGGCGAATGTCCGCTTCGAACTAGGACCGGTCGCACTGACCGTCGGACGGGACTCGGAATTCGTCGATGTCGGGACGGCGCGGGGACTCGTAATTAGCTTCAAACCAGGCTCGAAATCGCCTTGGCAGGCCGATTTGAAACTGTTGACCTTCTTGTCCCGCCAGACTCGTAGTTCGCTTAGGGCGCAGTTGGCCAAAGTCCCACAGCGGGCGCACAGGTGGCGATCGACGTCTGTTGCTGACGTGACCGCTTGCTGCCGCCTACGGATTACTTCGCTCCGACCAGAAAACGGATCATGACCGCCTTGGTTGAGCTCGGCCGCGCGTATCTAATCCCGGTCTTGGCGATTTCATCATGCCCGCCGGGATCGAAGCAATTGACTCCTCGCTGATCGAGCGGAGTCGCGGAACCTATTTGAAGAACAAATTGGGCCCGGGGGATCCTAAGCACCCCTGTCATCCTTTTTACCGAGCACGCAGCGCCATGCCGCGAGGCGCTCGGTCGGATGCTGATTCATCCAGTCGGCGAGCTGCGGTGCGCCCATCAGGCAGGACTGCATAGAGATGTCAGCGAAATTCGAGGTGGTGACGGTCTGCTCGTGGCAATTTGCTGGAGAAGACAAACTGCAGAGTACGGCAATGATCGCGATCATGATACGTCCCTATCGCCGCGATCGATGTCCGCGCCCACGCCCATGTGGTTTGCGTATGCATTGTCCGGCCGGTCGCGGGCGCATTCAGACGGCGGGAAGAGGCTGTCATAGATCGCTCGAGCTTTTCGAACAACGCGGGCTCGCTCTCGCTCCAACTTTGGTGCACATCGAATGATCTCACCCATGTTTCACTCCTATCATAGTACTTTATCGCACTATTTAGCGTTTTAGGTGCGTTGACGTCGATCCGGGCCCCGGCGCAGTTAGCAAACAAGGGAGTAAGAACAAGTAACGTATCGGATCTTGTAGGCGTCGGTCGTTTGGCCCGGTCGAGTTAGTACGCTATAGCGTGGCCTCCCACCGCGCGCCCCGACCGATCCGCGTAGATGTAGAGGGGACGCGCCGTGCCTTCCGCAACTTCGCGGGAAATCACGACTTCTTCCACACCTTCGAGGCCCGGCAGGTCGAACATGGTCTCGAGCAGGATCGCTTCGAGGATCGAACGCAGACCACGCGCGCCGGTCTTGCGCTCGATCGCCTTGCGGGCGACCGCGCCAAGCGCCTCGTCGGCGAAGGTCAGCTCGATGTTCTCCATCTCGAACAGCCGCTGGTACTGTTTCACCAGCGCGTTCTTCGGTTCAGTCAGGATCTTCTTCAGCGAGGTCTCGTCCAGATCCTCGAGCGTCGCCACGACGGGCAGACGACCGACGAATTCGGGGATGAGCCCGTACTTCAAGAGATCCTCAGGCTCGACGTGACGGAAAATCTCGCCGGTCCGGCGGTCTTCCGGCGCCATCACCTGGGCGGCGAAACCGATCGAGGTGGACCGGCCACGCGCCGAGATGATCTTCTCGAGGCCAGCGAACGCGCCGCCGCAGATGAACAGGATGTTGGTGGTATCCACCTGCAGGAATTCCTGCTGCGGATGCTTGCGGCCGCCCTGCGGCGGGACCGAAGCCACCGTGCCTTCCATGATCTTCAGCAGCGCCTGCTGCACGCCCTCACCCGACACGTCGCGCGTGATCGAGGGATTGTCGGACTTGCGGCTGATCTTGTCGATTTCGTCGATGTAGACGATGCCGCGCTGGGCGCGCTCGACGTTGTAATCGGCGGCCTGGAGCAGCTTCAGGATGATGTTCTCGACGTCCTCGCCGACATAGCCGGCTTCGGTCAGCGTGGTCGCATCCGCCATGGTGAACGGCACGTCCAGGATGCGGGCGAGCGTCTGCGCGAGCAGCGTCTTGCCCGAACCGGTCGGACCGATCAGCAGGATGTTCGACTTCGCGAGCTCGACGTCGTTGTGCTTGGTCTGGTGGTTGAGGCGCTTGTAGTGATTGTGCACCGCGACCGAGAGGACCTTCTTCGCATGGCTCTGGCCGATCACGTAGTCGTCCAGGACCTTGCAGATTTCCTTCGGCGTCGGAATCCCGTCGCGCGACTTGACCAACGAGGATTTGTTCTCCTCGCGGATGATGTCCATGCAGAGCTCGACGCACTCGTCGCAGATGAAGACCGTGGGACCCGCGATCAGTTTGCGGACTTCGTGCTGGCTCTTGCCGCAGAACGAGCAATACAGCGTGTTCTTGGAGTCGCTCGTGCCGACCTTACTCATTCATGTCTCCGTCCGCGGTTCGATCCCGTTCCGCTCGATCGCTCCATTCCGACACGATGGTCGGTATGAAGCTTAAGTAGAGCAAATTCCGTACCAAAAAAGACCCTACGCGTTATATCCCGTGCGAATCACGGTCGCTCGATTCTCCGCGATCATAGCCGATCAATCGTAGCCAACCATGCTGTCACCCGACTATCAAGAATTCGCTAATCGAGGGTCGCCGGCTACCCGTGACAATACCGTGATTTCCGGTCTTGGCACGGCTGCAGTGACCGAAATCACTACGGCGTTGCTGGATTGCCACGAAAAACAAGCACGAAAGCGGAACTTTCTGCCTGTCGCAGGGCGGAAAACTGCGTTTTGCAACGCGCATACGCGTCCATAGCGTGAACGCCACCTGATGGCGACAGGCGATCCCCATAGGGCGCCGAGGGATCGCCGCCCACCCCGGTAGTGTTACTGGGTCTTCGCCGGTGCGGCTTCCTCAGCGCGCTTGTCGATGACCTTGTCAACCAGCCCGAACTCCTTGGCGTCGTTCGCGGTCAGGAACTTGTCGCGTTCCAGCGCATCCTCGATCGACTTGTAGGTCTGGCCGGTATGCTTCACGTAGATCTCGTTGAGCCGCTTCTTCAGGTTCAGGATTTCCTGGGCGTGCAGCATGATGTCGGTCGCCTGGCCCTGGAAGCCGCCGGAGGGCTGGTGCACCATGATGCGCGCGTTCGGCAGCGAGAACCGCATGTCCTTCTCGCCGGCGCAGAGCAGCAGCGAGCCCATCGAGGCGGCCTGGCCCGTGCACAGCGTCGAAACCGGCGGGCGGATGAACTGCATGGTGTCGTAGATCGCAAGGCCCGACGTCACCACGCCACCCGGCGAGTTGATGTACATCGAGATTTCTTTCTTCGGATTTTCCGCCTCGAGGAACAACAGCTGCGCGACGATCAGCGTCGACATGCCGTCCTCGACCGGGCCGGTCACGAAGATGATGCGCTCCTTCAGGAGGCGCGAGAAGATGTCGTAGGCGCGCTCGCCACGGTTGGTCTGCTCGACCACCATGGGCACGAGGTTCATGTAGGTTTCAACCGGATCGCGCATGAGTCACCTAGGGTTTTCGGAGACGGACATCGCCGGGCAGGCTGGCCAGTTTGGCTGGATTTGCCGGAGGGGCGAATGGACGTCCTGTGATGCAGGAACTTGGCAGAGGTAGAAGGCGTACCGACAGATATAGCCCAATTCGCTTCTGACAAGTGCGGAGCGCATTAAGGCTTAATCCGTCGGGCAGTTGAAGCTGATTCGTACGAAGAGGCCCAGCCGGCCATCTGGCTAGCTGGGCCTCTTCGCCGATCATCCTTAATAGATGGCTCTCTCAAAGCCTTTAGGCTGCGGTCTTTTCCGCCTCGTCGTCCTTGTAGAGGTCCTCGCGCGAGACCTTCTTCTCGGTCACGTGCGCAAGCTCGAGGATGAAGTCGACGACCTTGTCCTCATAGATCGGTGCACGGAGCTGGGCCAATGCCTGGGCGTTGCTGCGGTAATAGTCCCAGACCTCCTTCTCGCGGCCCGGCATCGAGCGCGCGCGCTCGATCACGGCGCGGCCGACCTCGTCGTCGGTCACGGTGATCTTGTTCTTCTCGCCGATCTCCGAGAGCACGAGGCCAAGCCGCACGCGGCGGTCGGCGATCTTGCGGTACTCTTCCTGGGCCTTGTCCTCGGTGGTGTCCTCGTCGGCGAAGGTCTTGCCGGCGGAGGCCATCTCGGCCTTGACCGAGTTCCACATCAGATTGAACTCTTCATCGACCAGCGAGGGCGGCGCCTCGAAGCGATGCGCTTCGTCGAGGCGGTCAAGCAGCGCGCGCTTGACGCGCTGGCGCGTCGCGGTCGCGAACTCGGCAACCAGACGCTCGCGCGCGGCTTCCTTCAGCTTGTCCAGCGATTCCAGGCCGAGCGTCTTGGCGAACTCGTCGTCGATCGCGAGATCCTGCGGCGCCTCGATCAGCGTCGCGGTGGTCTCGAACTCGGCCGGCTGGCCGGCGAGCTTCTCGTTCATGTAGTTCTTCGGGAACGACACTTTCAGCGTTCGCGTCTCGCCCGCGCCGATGCCGATCAGCTGCTCCTCGAAGCCGGGAATGAAGGTGTTGGAGCCGATGGCGACCTGGATGCCTTCGCCGGTGCCGCCTTCGAAGACCTCGCCGTTGATGCTGCCTTTGAAGTTGATGGTGACGCGATCGCCCGAGGCGGCCTTGGCACCCTCGCCCTTGTCGGCAAAGGTGCGGTTGGTATCGGCGATGCGCTTGATCGCCTCATCAACGTCGGCGTCGGTGACGTCGGCGACCGGCTTCTCGACCTCGAAGGTCTTGAAGTCGGCGAGCGCGATCGCCGGCACCACCTCGATCGCGACCGTGTAGGTCAGATCGGTCTTGCCGCTCAACAGCTCGTCGACCTCGGCCTGCTCGCTCGGCATGGTGATCTTCGGCTCGGTCGCGAGCCGAAAGCCGCGCTCGGAGAACAGCTGCGTGTTGGTGTCGCGGATGGTCTGGTCGATGGTCTCGGCCATCACCGAGCGGCCGTAGACCTTCTTCAGATGCGAGACCGGCACCTTGCCGGGACGGAAGCCGTTGATGCGGACCTTGTCCTTGAGGTCAACGAGCTTGGCGCCGGCCTTGGCGTCGAGATCGGACGCGGGAACGCTGATCTTGAACTCGTGCTTCAAACCTTCCGAGAGGGTCTCTGTGACCTGCATGGCGTCCAATCTTCTTCTCGTTCGGTCCCGGCGCGCATGCGTCGGGACGCTGTCATTAATCGATCCGGCGCAAGGCAAACGCCTCGACGCCGGTGGTTCATCGGATCCGCTCCCAGCGGACGGGCATCCGCGCAGAATCAGACCCTTGTAATCCGTGCAAACGCGATAAGCGCTTGGTGCGGGCGGAGGGACTCGAACCCCCACAACTTTCGTCACTGGAACCTAAATCCAGCGCGTCTACCAGTTCCGCCACGCCCGCGTGAATTTGCATCAAGACCGGCCGCGATGCCGCGGGCGGCCGGGCTTATAGCATGTGCCTGACTGTTCGCAGCAAAAAAATGGCCTGATGGAGGCAGCCTTCAAGTAGGCACGACGGCTGGACTTATCCAGCGCGGCGTGGTCCGGATTGCCGATGAAACCGCGGATCTTCGACCCTAC
>NZ_LFJD01000004.1:5534784-5972418 GCF_006658635.1 Bradyrhizobium sp. UNPA324 | reverse complement strand
TCCACATCGCGCGCCGACGCCGTCGCGGCCACCGCATCCCGGCCCGCGTCCCGTGACGATCGCGAAACGCCCCTTGTGGCAGGCGGGATGTCCAGGCTTGTACGGCAAAACCGAATTACTGTAAATACGAATATTTTTTTCGGCGGCTCTCGACCCAGCGCTGGCGTGTTTTGCACGTCGGGCAACGCAAGGGATTGTGTACCCCGCTTTGGACAAGACCCATTCGGCTCTTCGTCTCGCCCATCGCCCGCAACCATCCTTCGAGACGCCCGCTTTAGGCGGGCTCCTCAGGATGAGGACGGTGTGCGCGGCAGCAGTTTCAACGGCACCGGCGCCGATGAGCCTCATCCTGAGGAGACCGCAAAGCGGTCGTCTCGAAGGACGAGGCGTCGCGCTCAGACCGGCCTCCCCCGAAAATCAAGCTGTTCTCAAGAAAAACAGGAGCCGGTCCGAAGACTTCCCTCAAGCCGGAACTGGCGTCCCGGCCTACAGACGAGATCGTTTGTCGTTCGCCTCGGCATCGCGAAGAGCGTCACGATCCCGCCGCACGGCCCATTTCGATCACGCAGAGCGAGAAGTGCACATGGCTGTCATAGCAAATTTTTCCGCCGGAATTCTCACCGTCTTTGGCGACGGCAACAACAACGCGGTCACGTTGGGCCGGAATGCGGCCGGGACAATCGTCGTCAACGGCGGCGCGATCGCGGTCAAGGGCGGCCCCGCCACGGTCGCCAACACCAAATTGATCCAGGCCCTCGGCCTGGACGGCAACGACATCATCACGATCGACGAGAGCAACGGCGCGATGCCAGCGGCGAACCTGTTCGGTGGCGCCGGCAACGATACGTTGACCGGCGGATCCGGCGGCGACATGCTATTCGGCCAGTCCGGCAACGACACGCTGTTCGGCAAGGGCGGCAACGACCTGCTGTTCGGCGGCTCCAGCAATGACGTGCTGGTCGGCGGCGACGGCGACGACCAGATGTTCGGCGAGGCCGGCGACGACCGCATGATCTGGAACCCCGGCGACGACAGCGACCTGATGGAAGGCGGCGAAGGCATCGACACCGCCGAGGTCAACGGCGGTAACGGCAGCGAGATCTTCGCCATCACGGTCAACGGCACGCGCGTGCGCTTCGACCGGGTCGATCCGGCACCGTTCTCGCTGGACATCGGCACCACGGAAAACCTCGTGGTCCATGCAGGTGGCGGCGACGACGTCATTACTGCCACCGGCAATCTCGCTGCGCTGATCAATCTGACGCTCGACGGTGGCGCCGGCAACGACACGATCCTCGGCGGCAACGGCGCCGATCGCCTGCTGGGCGGCGACGGCAACGATTTCATCGACGGCAACCAGGGCAACGACACCGCCCTCTTGGGCGCCGGCAACGATACCTTCCAGTGGGACCCCGGCGACGGCAGCGACAAGGTCGACGGGCAGGCCGGAACAGATACCCTCCTCTTCAACGGCGCGAACATCAGCGAGGACATCACCTTGTCCGCCGCCAGTGGCGGACACACGCAGCTGACCCGCAACGTCGGCAACGTCACGATGGACCTCGACAGCATCGAAACCATCACCATCAATGCACGCGGCGGCAACGACAACATCGTCGTCAACAATCTGGCGGGCACCGACGTCAAACAGGTCAATATCGATCTCGGATCGGCCGGCGCCGGTGACGGCGCGGCCGATACCGTGACGCTGGTGGGCACGAACAGCGCCGACGCGATTCAGATCTCCGGCTCGGGCACGTCCGTCGCGGTCACGGGCCTGCCGGCCGCCGTCAACATCACCAATGCGGAAGGCGCGAACGATGCCCTTCTCGTCGAAGGCCTCGCCGGCAACGATACGATCTCGGCGGCCGCGCTTGCCGCGGGGATCGTGCACCTGACGATCGATGGCGGCGCCGGCAATGACACGATCACCGGCAGCGGCGGCGCCGACACGCTGATCGGCGGCGACGGCAACGATTTCGTCGTCGGCGGTCGCGGCAACGACGTCGCCCTGCTGGGTGCCGGCACGGATGTCTTTCAATGGAATCCCGGCGACGGCAGCGACACCGTCGAGGGCGGCACCGGCGTCGACACGCTGCAGTTTTTCGGCGCCAACATTGCCGAGACCATGGCCGTTGTGGCGAACGGCGACCGCGCCCTGCTGACGCGCGACGTTGCCAATATCACGATGGACCTGCACGGGGTCGAGCACGTCGATATCCACGCGTTGGGCGGCGCCGACCATATCGCGGTGGGCGATTTGAGCGGGACCGACGTGACGCGGGTGAACATCGACCTCGCCGGTCCGGCCGGAACGCCCGACGGCGCCGTCGATACCGTCTCGGTCGACGCGACCCAGGGCGCCGACACGTTCGGCGTCAGCGGCAATGCCGGCGGCGTGACGGTGTTCGGCCTGCATGCGGCGACCCACCTGACCTCCATGGACGCAACCGATCAGCTGACGCTCAATGGCCTTGCCGGCGACGACACCATCGACGCCAGCGGGCTCGCTGCCGGCGTGCTGCAGCTGACGATCAACGGCGGCATCGGCAACGACACCATCCGCGGCAGCCAGGGCGACGACCTCATCAACGGCGGCGACGGCAACGACGTCGCCCTGATGGGTGCAGGCAACGACACCTTCGTCTGGAATCCCGGCGACGACAACGACACGATCGAGGGCCAGGCCGGCAGCGACACTCTGCTGTTCAACGGCGCCAACATCGCCGAAACCATCGACATCTTCGCGAACGGCTCCCGTGCCGAGCTGACGCGGGACGTCGCTTCCATCACGATGGACACGGGCGGCGTCGAGACGATCGCGTTCAACGCCCGCGGCGGCGCCGACAAGATCACCGTCGGCGACATGAGCGGCACCGACGTGACGCAGGTGAAGATCGACCTCGGCGGCGTCCCCGGCACCCCCGGCGGCGACGGCGCGGTCGACAACATCACAATCAACGGCACCGGCGGGGACGACGTCATCACGCTGTCGCTCAACAGCAACGGCGCGCTGGTGATCGACGGTCTGGCCAGCCAGGTCGTGATCGAGAATTTCGACTTCAACGACACCATCACTATCAACGGTCTGGGCGGTGATGACGTGATCACGGCGTCGGGCGTCGGCCCCGGCGGGCCGCACCTCGTTTTCGACGGCGGCGTCGGCGACGACGTCCTCATCGGAAGCGCCGGCAACGATACGCTGCTCGGCGGGATCGGCGACGACATCCTGAGCGGCGGCGGCGGCATCGACGTGCTGGACGGAGGGCCCGGCAGCAACGTCGTGCTTCAATCGCTGCTCGCCCATGCAAGCTTGCACGCGGGCACGCTGGTCTAAACAGGCGGTTCCGGACTTGCGTTGGCGGCGTCGGCGCCCAGGCGTGACGCGCCGACGCAATCACTCGCAAGTCGGCCGGCCGCATGGCTGACCTCCGATCGCCGCGACCGCGGGCGCTTGTCGATCTCGCCATTTCCTGATCCTCTCTCCCCAATCGCCGGAGCAACCGGCCATGCCTTAAAGGGAGAGAGACGCCATGAAGCTCGGCACCGCCATTGCGGAAATCATGCGGCGCGAGGGGATCGAGATCCTCTGCGGCTATCCCGTCAATCATCTGATCGAGCATGCGGCGAAAGCCGAGATCCGCCCGGTGATGGTGCGGCAGGAGCGCGTCGGCATCCACATGGCGGACGCGATCTCGCGCGTAACCTCGGGACGCAGCATCGGCACGTTCTGCATGCAGCATGGGCCCGGCGCGGAGAATGCGATGGGCGGCGTCGCCCAGTGCTTTGGCGAATCCGTTCCCGTGCTGGTGCTGCCGATGGGCTATCAGCGCCGGCTGTCGCATATCGAGCCGAACTTCAATTCCAGCGAGGCGATGAAGCCGTTCGCGAAATCGTCCGAGCCGATCATCCTGGCGGCCGAGGTCGCCAACATCTTCCGCCGCGCCTTCACCAAATTGAAGAACGGCCGCGGCGGGCCCGTGATCGTCGAGATCCCCTCCGACATGTGGAACGAGGAGGTGCCGGAGCCGCTCGACTACACGCCGGTGCTGCGCACGCGCTACGGCGCCGACCCTATGCATGTGACGGAGGCCGCCAGCCTGCTCATCAACGCCAAGCGTGCGGTGATCTATGCCGGCCAGGGCGTGCATTACGCGCAGGCCTGGCCGCAACTGAGGCGGCTCGCCGAGCGGCTGGCGATCCCCGTCACCACCAGCCTCGGTGGCAAATCCTCGTTCCCGGAGACGCATCCGCTCTCGCTCGGCTCCGGCGGCCTTGCTGTGCCGCGCGCGGTGCCGAAGTTCCTCGCGGAGGCCGACGTCATCTTCGGCATCGGCTGCTCGTTCACGGAAACGAACTTCGGCATCGCCATGCCGAAGGGCAAGACCATCATCCATTCCACGCTCGACCCCAATCATCTCAACAAGGACGTGGAGGCCAAGATCGGCCTGGTCGGCGATGCCGGCCTCGTGCTCGACGCGCTGCTGGAGGAGATCGGCAAGACCGTCACCTCGGATCGCGATGCCTTAGCCGTTGCGGCCGAGATCGCGGCCTCGCACAAGGAGTGGCTGGCGAAATGGATGCCGAAGCTCACCAGCAATGACGCACCCTTGAGCCCCTACCGCGTGCTGTGGGATCTGCAGCACACCGTCGACATCGACAACACCATCATCACGCATGATGCCGGCAGCCCGCGCGACCAGCTCTCGCCGTTCTGGAAATCGACAAAACCTCTCACCTATCTCGGCTGGGGCAAGACGACGCAGCTCGGCTACGGCTTGGGCCTTGCGATGGGCGCAAAACTGGCGAAACCCGACAAGCTCTGCATCAATGTCTGGGGCGATGCCGCCATTGGATTCACGGGCATGGATTTCGAGACCGCGGTGCGCGAGCGCATCCCGATCATGTCGATCCTGCTCAACAATTTCTCGATGGCGATCGAATTGAAGGTGATGCCGGTCTCGACCGAGAAATATCGCTCGACCGACATCTCCGGCGACTACGCCGCCATGGCGCGCGCCTTCGGCGGCTACGGCGAGCGGGTGACGAGACCGGAGGACATCATCCCCGCGATCGAGCGCGGCATCCAGAAGACGCAGGAAGGCGTGCCGGTGCTGCTGGAGTTCATCACCAGCAAGGAGACGGAAGTGTCGCGGCCGGGCACGTGAGGCAAGCCGAACGCTGGCTCCGACCGCGGAGGATGTGATAATCCGGCTCGATGCCGCGCGGCTCGCGGCATCGGACTGGATTACGAATGACTGACCGTCCCAACGATATCGCCAACGAGCTTGCAGCCGAGAATGCGCGGCTACGCAGCGAGCTGGCGACTGCGCGGGATCGCCAGAGCGCCAGCGCCGAGATCCTGCGCAATATCGCGGCCTCGCCTTCCGACGCCCGTCCGGTATTCGCCGCGATTGCGTCCAGCTCCAAGCGCTTGCTCGACGGCTTCTCCGCCACGGTGCTGCAGTTCATCGGCGACGAGCTGCACCTCGTGGCGTTTACGCCGACCAGCCCGGAGGCGGACGATGGGCTGAAGGCCTCCTTCCCCCGCAAGATCGCGGAGTTTCCGACCTTCGCGCTGGTGCGCGGCGGCGAGACGATCCAGTTTCCCGACAGCGAAGCCGAGGACGTTCCGGAGCTGAACCGCGAGCTGGCGCGGCTGCGCGGCTTCCGCAGCGTGCTATTCATGCCGCTGATGAACCGCGGCACGCCGGTCGGCATGATCAGCGTCACGCGCGCCCAGCCCGGGGCCTTCGCGCCCGACCTGGTGCAGTTGCTGCAGACTTTCGCCGACCAGGCCGTGATCGCGATCGAGAATGCACGCCTGTTCAACCAGACGAAAGAGGCGCTGGAGCGCCAGACCGCGACGGCCGACATCCTGAAGGTGATGGCGGCCTCGCCCTCCGACGTGCAACCGGTGTTCGAGGCCATTGCCGCCAACGCCAACCGGCTGATCGGCGGCTTCTCCACGGCGGTGCTGCGCTATGTCGACGGCGCCGCGCATCTTGCGGCATTCACGCCGACCGATCCGGCCGGCGATCGTGTGCTGCAGGCCTCGTTCCCCGTGCCCTTCGCGCAATTCCCACCCTACCAGCTGGTGGCCAAAGGGGCCGCCGCGCAACTGCCCGACACCGAGCTCGAGCCGGCCGCGCGCGACATCGCGCGTGCCCGCGGCTACCGCAGCATGCTGTTCGCGCCCTTGATGAGCGAGGGCGAAGCGATCGGCCTCATCATCGCGACGCGCCGTACGACTGGTGCCTTCGCCGAGCATCACGTGCGCCTGCTGCAGACCTTCGCCGACCAGGCGGTGATCGCGATCAAGAATGTCAGCCTGTTCAATGCGACGCGGGAAGCGCTGGAGCGCCAGACCGCGACCGCCGATATCCTCAAGGTTATCGCGGCTTCGCCCGCCGACGTCACGCCGGTGTTCCAGGCCATCTCCGACAGCGCCAAGGCGTTGATCGGAGGACATTCGTCCACCGTAACCCGCCTCAAGGACGGCATGCTGCATCTGGCTGCCTTCACCACCGAC
This sequence comes from Bradyrhizobium sp. UNPA324, assembly GCF_006658635.1. Taxonomy (NCBI): domain Bacteria; kingdom Pseudomonadati; phylum Pseudomonadota; class Alphaproteobacteria; order Hyphomicrobiales; family Nitrobacteraceae; genus Bradyrhizobium; species Bradyrhizobium sp. UNPA324. The sequence continues at coordinate 5,965,886 of NZ_LFJD01000004.1, read as the reverse complement.
AATGAAGCGGGCAATGCCGATCTGCTCAGTTCCTTCCCGGCGCCGCTGTCGTCATCGGGCATTCACAGCCGGGTGGCGAGAAGCGGACAATATGCCTTCCGCAGCGACATGCAGAACGAGCCTGATCTCACCGAGGCCATGAAGGAGCTGGCGCGGACGCGGGGCTATCGCAGCATCCTCGTGGCGCCGATGCTGCGCGACGGCGTTGCGATCGGCACCATCGCCGTGACGCGGCCGCAAGCCGGTCAGTTCCCGGACAAGGCGATCAACCTGCTCAAGACCTTTGCCGACCAGGCCGTGATCGCGATCGAGAACACGCGCCTGTTCAACGAGGTGCAGGACCGTACGCGGGAGCTTGCGAAATCGCTGGACGATTTGCGGGCGGCGCAGGACCGGTTGGTGCAGACCGAGAAGCTTGCTTCGCTCGGCCAGCTCACCGCCGGCATCGCGCACGAGATCAAGAATCCGCTCAACTTCGTCAACAATTTTGCATCGCTCTCCGCCGAATTGACCGACGAGCTGAACGAGGTGCTCGCGCCCGTCACCCTCGCGAACGATGTCCGCGCCGAGGTCGACGAGCTCGCGGGACTCTTGAAGGACAATCTCGGCAAGGTCGTGCAGCACGGACGGCGCGCCGATTCCATCGTCAAGAACATGCTGCTGCATTCGCGCGAGGGCGGCGGCGAGCATCGGATGAGCGACATCAATGCGGTGGTCGAGGAAAGCCTCAACCTTGCCTATCACGGCGCGCGGGCCGAGAAGCCGCAGTTCGACGTGACGCTCGAACGCGACTTCGATCCGGCGGCCGGCTCAGCCGATGTGTTCCCGCAGGAGATCACGCGGGTGCTGCTGAACCTGATCGGAAACGGATTCCATGCGGTCGCCAAGCGCAAGGCGGAGAGCGAGGCGGCCGGTTACGAGCCGGTCGTGACCGCCGCGACCCGCGACCGCGGCGATCGCATCGAGATCCGCATTCGCGACAACGGCACGGGAATCCCGGACGAGGTGAAGGAGAAGATGTTCAATCCGTTCTTCACCACCAAGCCGGCCGGTGAAGGCACCGGCCTCGGACTGTCGATGAGCCACGACATCGTGGTGAAGCAGCATGGTGGCACGATCGACGTCGCGACGGAGCCGGGCAAGTTTACCGAATTCACGATCATGCTGCCGCGCAAGAGCAGCTTCCCGGATCGTGCGGGCTGAGCTTACTCCGCCATCTCGACGGGTTGCTTCGCCGAGGGGCCGGCCAGCGGCCGCTCCTCCATCGCGATCAGGCACAGCGCGGCAATGGTCATCAGCGCGGTGGCGGCGCCGAACACGTAGCGGAAGGCGTGCCGCATGTCCTCAGTGGGAATCGCCACGCTACCTGCGGCGTGATGCTCGCCGGCGAGCGGAACGTCGATACCGAGCGCGATGAGCAGGATCGCCGCGAACGCGGCGACCGTGAACGAGGACATCAGCGAGCGGAAGAAGTTCATCGCGCCGGTGATGGTGCCGACCTGCGGGCGCGCGACCGAGTTTTGCAGCGAGACCACGCAGACCGGGAAGGTGGTGCCGAGCCCGAGCGCGAACGTCGCCATCAGCATCAAGAGCCCCCACAGCGGCAAGGTGGTGAGCGTGAGGCCGAGGCCGCACAGCGCGGCCCAGGATGTGCCGATGATGGCGACGCGCTTGTAGTGTTTTGCACGGGCCATGGTGCGGCCGGCGACGGCCGCGCCAATGGTCGAGACCGCCGCAAGCGGGATCAGCGCGAGACCCGCCTCGCTTGCGCTCAAATGGTAGACCTGCTCGTAATAAAGCGGCAGTTGCACGGTGAGGCCGGTGATCGCCCCGAGCCCGCAGCCGCCGGCGGTCAGCGCGAACGGCGCCACCGATCCGGTCAGCAGCTTGAGCGGCAGGAACGGCTCCTCAGCCCGGCGGGCGTGCCACACGAAGCTGACCGCGAGCGCGACAGCGCCGCCCACCATCGCCAGCACGGTCGGCGACAGCCAGGGATAGTGCGTGCCGCCCCAGGTCAGCACCAGCATGAAGACGACGGCCGAGGCCATCAGCAGAATACCGCCGAGCCAGTCGACCTTGCGCTTGCGGTGGAATACCGGGATCTTCTTCATCTTCGGCAGCAGCATCACGATCGCTGCAGCCGCGAGCGGCAGGTTGATCCAGAAAATCATCGACCAGTGCAGATGCTCGGCGAACACGCCGCCGATCACCGGGCCCAAAATGCCGCCGACCATCCAGACGCTGGAGAAATAGGCCTGATACTGGCCGCGCTCGCGAGGGGAGACGACGTCCGAGATCACGGTCTGCACGACGGGCATGATGCCGCCGCCGCCGAGGCCCTGAAGGCCGCGCGCCAGGATCAGCATCGGCATGTTCGGTGCGATCGCGCACAGCACCGAGCCCGCCACGAACAGGCTAAGCGAGGTGATAATCATGGCGCGGCGGCCGTAGATATCGCTGAGCGTGCCGAACACCGGCGCGACCGCGGTCGAGGCGAGCAGATAGGCGGTGATGACCCAGGAGAGATTGGAGACGTCCTGGAACTGGCGCCCGATGGTCGGCAGCGCGGTCGCCACGATGGTCTGGTCGAGCGCCGCCAGGAACATCGTCAGCATCAGGCTGATGACGATGGTGCGGACCTCGTCCTGTGACAGCGGCGCCGGCGGCGTGATGGACGGGGCGTCATCGACGCTGATGACCTCGCTCGGCAGCCGGGACAGCTCCTCGGCGATATCGTCGGGCAAAGTCTGGATGTCGGCAGAACTGCTCTGCCGGTCGAACTTGTTCATCTCGCTCGGACGTCGTGGGGCGGCGCAACGCCGCGAAGGATTCGTTCTATGCAGCCCAATCTAGACAGCAAAGTTTGTCCCGGGCAGGCACCACGGCGCATGGGTGCATCCCGCCCCCGGGCCATCCCGACCACGTGATCGGCTGCGTGCCGCGCCTCAGTCCTTCGGACGTCGCTTCAGGCGGGCCCGTTTCGGCAGCAGGGCCGGCCATTGCACGATGTGGTCCTCGAGCTCCTGGTCCGGGATCTCCCCCTCGCTGCCTTCGACCCGGCCGCGCACGGAGACGCCGGCTTCGTGGACCGTGTTGGGATCACCGGAGACCAGCGGATGCCACCAATAGAGGTCCCGCCCCTCGGCGACGAGCTTGTAGCCGCAGCTCGGCGGCAGCCAGTTCAGGGTGCGGACATTGGCCGGCGTCAGGCGGACGCAATCTGGAACCTTGTCGGAACGATTCGGATAGTCCTTGCAGGCACAGCTGGCGCCATCGAGCAGCTTGCAGCCGACATGGGTGAAATAGATCTGCCCGGTGTCCTCGTCCTCGAGCTTGTTCAGGCAGCAGCGGCCGCAGCCGTCGCACAGGCTTTCCCATTCGGCCCCCGACATCTCTTCCAACGTCTTGGTTTTCCAGAAGAATCCTTCCTGGCCGGAAGGTCGTTTGGGAGCTGCGGTCATGCGCCTCAACAAAGGTTCGAAAGAGTAACGGCGACGCCATCTAGGGCGTGCGGCCGGGATGGTGCAAGCAACGCGCCCGCAAGGCCCGTAATGAACCGGGGTCAATTAGGCCTGTTGTTCAAAATCGCGAGCGTGACCATTGGTTTATGGGCCCCGCTCGGCTAGAAGGAACAGCAAGTCCCTCGGATGCTGGCCGGGCGCCTTGGGTTTGCCGCAACATTCCCCCAAGACGTCTCGATGCCGCCCCGGCCGGGTGCTTGAACGCTTTCGAAGCGAGCCTCAAGGGTTCTAGGTGCGCCAGATCATACCACCGCATTGGAAGCAGAAGGTCCGGAATTTCTTCCTGGATCTCGATGCGCGCATCGACTCCTCGCTGTTCTCCTCGGCCAAGGGCATCCGCGAGCTCTACGAGCGCTATTCGACCTTCATGGACCGGTTCTATGTCGGCCGCTGGAAGCGCTGGGTGTTCATCGAGCCGCTGTCGGAGGCCGCGACGCTGGGCCTCGGCGGCCTGGTCGTGATGCTCACCCTCGCCATCCCCGCCTTCCGCGAGACCGCGGACGAGGACTGGCTGAAGAAGTCGGATCTGGCGGTGACCTTCCTCGACCGCTACGGCAACCCGATCGGCAGCCGCGGCATCAAGCACAACGATTCGATCCCGCTGGAAGATTTTCCTGACGTGCTGATCAAGGCGACGCTGGCGACCGAGGACCGCCGCTTCTACGAGCATTTCGGCATCGACATCGCCGGCACCGCGCGCGCCCTCGTCACCAACGCGCAGGCCGGCGGCGTCCGCCAGGGCGGCTCCTCGATCACCCAGCAGCTCGCCAAGAACCTGTTCCTGAGCAACGAGCGAACCATCGAGCGCAAGGTCAACGAGGCCTTCCTCGCGGTCTGGCTGGAATGGCGCCTGACCAAGAACGAGATCCTCAAGCTGTATCTGGACCGCGCCTATATGGGCGGCGGCACCTTCGGCGTCGACGGCGCGGCGCATTTCTACTTCAACAAATCCGCGCGCGACGTGACGCTGGCGGAAGCTGCGATGCTGGCCGGCCTGTTCAAGGCCCCGACCAAGTACGCGCCCCACATCAACCTGCCCGCCGCGCGCGCCCGCGCCAACGTCGTGCTCGACAACCTCGTCGATGCCGGCTTCATGACCGAGGGCCAGGTGTTCGGCGCCCGCCGCAATCCGGCGTTCGCCGTCGACCGCCGCGACGAGGCTTCGCCGAACTATTATCTCGACTATGCCTTCGACGAGATGCGCAAGCTGGTCGACACCTTCCCGAAGTCCTACACCGAGCGCGTCTTCGTGGTGCGGCTCGCCATCGACACCAACGTGCAGAAGGCGGCGGAGGACGCGGTCGAGAACCAGCTGCGCCAGTTCGGCCGCGACTATCACGCGACCCAGGCCGCGACCGTCGTCGCCGATCTCGACGGCGGCATCCGCGCCATGGTCGGCGGCCGCGATTACGGCGCCAGCCAGTTCAACCGCGCCACCGACGCCTATCGCCAGCCCGGTTCCTCGTTCAAGCCTTACGTCTACACCACCGCGCTCCTGCACGGCTTCACGCCGAACTCGATCGTGGTCGACGGCCCGGTCTGCATCGGCAATTGGTGTCCGCAGAACTATGGCCATTCCTATTCCGGCTCGGTGACGTTGACGCAGGCGATCACGCGCTCGATCAACGTGGTGCCGGTGAAGCTCTCGATCGCGATCGGCCAGAAGGAGCAGCCGAAGGCGCCAAACCCGGCCAAGATCGGCCGCGCCAAGATCGTCGAGGTCGCGCGCCGCTTCGGCCTCAAGGCGCCGCTGCCCGACACGCCGTCGCTGCCGATCGGCTCGGACGAGGTCACCGTGCTCGAGCACGCCGTGGCCTACGCAACCTTCCCCAACCGCGGTAAGGCGGTGACGCCGCATTCGGTGCTCGAGGTGCGCACCGGCGCCGGCGACCTCGTCTGGCGCTGGGACCGCGACGGCCCGAAGCCGCGGCAGGCCATTCCGCCGAACATCGCCGCCGACATGGCCGGCATGATGAGCCACGTCGTCAGCGAGGGCACAGCGCGCCGCGCGGCGCTCGACGGCATTCCGACCGCGGGCAAGACCGGCACGACCAATGCGTATCGCGACGCCTGGTTCGTCGGCTACACCGGCAATTTCACCTGCGCGGTCTGGTACGGCAACGACGACTATTCGCCGACCAACCGCATGACCGGCGGCTCGCTGCCGGCGCAGACCTGGCACGACATCATGGTCGCGGCGCATCAGGGCGTCGAGGTCCGGGAGATCCCCGGCGTCGGCATGGGCCAGAAGCTGCCGCCGCAGCATGTAGCCAACGCGCAGGCCAATGCGGCGCCGAAGATCCTGGAGACCAAGCCGGGTCCGCCGCCGGTGCTGACCAAGCGCGGCGCCGACATCCTGGTGCGGGTCGAGAAGCTGCTGGATGACGCGGCCAGGACGGCGAAGAAATCGGCGGATGCCGACGCCAAGCCGTCCTCGGCGACGAGCGCCCTCGCCTTCCCGCAGAACTATGCGGAAGAGAATGCCAACGCCTCCGCTCCGCGCAAGAACTGATCGAAACCCGTGCGGCTGATCCTGATCACATTGACGGCCCTTCTGCTCGCGACGGTGGTCGGCGTCGGCGCGACCTGGATGACGACGACGCGCGGCACCGAGATCGGTGCGCTCACCATCGGCGCCTGGACCGCCCGCCCCCGCACCGGCACCGCCGACGTCGATCCCTATTCGCGCGCCACCATCGTGCGCAACGGCGAGCTGCCGATCGGCACCGGCGACGGCGTCGCCTTCACCGCCACCACCGACGACAAGAAGAAGGCGCTCGACGGCCGCTGCGACGTGATCGTCTCCGGCGTGACGCCGCCGGCGCGGTTCTGGACGCTGACGCTCTACGATCGCAAGGGCCATCTCGTCGCGAACTCGCTGGCGCGCTACGGCTTCACCAGCCAGGAGATCGTGCGGTCCTCCGACGGCTCGTTCGAGATCCGGATCGCCTCGCGCTCGCGCGCCGGCAATTGGCTGCCGACCGGCGGCATCGAGCGCTACGCACTGATGCTGCGCCTCTACGACACCCCGGTCGGCGTGGCGACCCGCACCCAGCGCGATGCGCCGATGCCCTCGATCTCGACGGTGGGCTGCTCATGATACGCCTGCTGTTCACAATCGTTGCCGGCATCGTTCTGGGCCTCGTGGTCCATCTCGTCAGCGTGCTGGCGCTGCCGCGGATCGCGACGCAGGACGCCTATTCCAGGCTGACGCCGATGACGAAGGTGAACGCCGTCACCCAGCTTCCCCTCGCCGATCCCAGCACGTCGCCGATGCCGTTCATGGACCCGGCCTTCGCACTGGCGATCTGCCGCTACGACCTTTCGGGCGGACCGATCAAGCTCACCGTGCCCGTCAGCCAAGCCTACACCTCGGTGTCGTTCTACACCCGCAACGAGATCGCCTATTACGCCATCAACGACCGCTCGGCGGGGCGCAAGGTGATCGAGCTCGACCTCATGACGGAAGCGCAGCACAACGAGCTGCCCGAGGACGAAGAGGTCACCGCGGCCGACCGCCTGATCATCGATTCCCCGACCACCACCGGCCTGATCTTGATGAAGGCGCTCGCCGCCGAGCCCGGGCTGATGCAGCAGGCGCAGGCAACGCTTCAAGCCGCGACCTGCGCGCCGCAGACCGAGCCGCCGGCCAAGGCCGAGGCGCCGCGCGGACGGCGGTGAAGCTCGGCCGGTTCGGCAGGCCTCATCACGAAAAGCGCGAAAACAACCCCATGCACAGTAGCGGGGGCATTGAAATCATTGGGCGCTTGCCTTGGACTCATAAAGCGGCCGGCAAGCCAATGTCGGCTCGGTCCCGTCACTGATCCAGGCGCCCGGCACACGCCGCTCCCGCCGGCAACGCCGCCTCCGCCGATAACACAACCTCGTTTATGAACCTCGCGGCCCCACCGGGAAGGGTAGAGCTGGATGCGAGCGCGATCACGAGGTTGCGGTCTGGAAAGTTCAAGATGAGCTGGCTCTGCGAGCCGGAAGCAAAATAGGCCGGCGAGCCATCGCGCGTCGCACCCTGGGTGGATTTTGATCTGTCGCCCTATCCCGCCGTGCTAGTCTAGCTCATCGGCAGCGAGTAGGGTCTCGCGCGGCTGTGGTTGCTGCTCTCAAGGCCGAAGGGCTGGTGCCATGGCCGGTTACGCCGCCTCATTGACATTGCAGACAGCGACGCCGTTATCGGTCAAGGGCCGCCCTCGGCAGCTTTCAGAGCGCAATTCAGCTTCGTCCTCGGAAGCGGACGGTGTGAGGCCGGGAGTGGAAGTCAGCCACGGGCCAAACCCGGAAATAGACCGGGTCTATTCGATCACCTCGTCGGCGCGGGCGAGTAGTGAGGCCGGGACAACGATGCCAAGCGCCTTAGCGGTCTTCAAATTGATCACCAGTTCGAACTTGGTCGGTTGCTCGACGGGCAGGTCAGACGGTTTCGTTCCCTGGAGAATCTTGCCTACGTAGATCGCGGCGCGGCGACTCAAATCAGGAAGATTCGGTCCGTAGGACATGAGGCCGCCAGCCTCGACATAGTTCCTGGACTGGAAGACAGCCGGCAGCCGATGCTCTGCCGCGAGATCCGCGAGGCGTCGTCGCTCAAGTTGGAATACGGGTGTTGGCCACACGACCAGAGCACCCGCGCGCGCACTGGACATATCCGAGAAGACCCCGTCGAAGTCCCCCCGTTCCCGCGCCTCAAAAACTTGAAGCTCCATCCCGAGCGCCCGCGCCGAGGCATCGGCCTCCTTTAGTCTAGCCTCTCTGACGCGGTCGGGCATGGTATCTGGTTTAAAGAGAAGAGCGACCCGACTGGCCCCCGGCACGGCTTCCTTGACCAGTTCCAGCAACTTGCCGATAAGGTCGGGAAGGGTGATAGAAAACCCTGTGACGTTACCGCCAGGCCGCGCCAAGCTGACGACGAGGCCCTCTGCTACCGGATCACCAACAGCAGCGAAGACGATGGGGATAGTCGCCGTCGCCCGCTTGGCGGCTATGGCGGCGAGTGTGCCTCCAGTGGTCAAGATGACATGGACCTTGAGCATAACCAGTTCGGCCGCGAGAGCGGGGAATCGCTCGGGGTTACCCTCCGCCCAGCGATAATCGATCGTCACGTTCTGGCCCTCGGCGTAACCGGCTTCGCTCAGTCCCTGACGGAACGCGGCCAGAAACACCTCCGTGTCGGACGAGCCCATACCGAGGTAGCCGATCACTGGCATCGCCGGTTGCTGCGCCCGCGCGGCCAGCGGCAACGCCGCCGCGCCACCGATTGCCGCAATGAAATCTCGCCGCTTCATAGTCCGCCCCCGGCTCAGAGCCAATATCCTATCGGCTCAAACAATCATCCGATAGGTGCACCACATGCGCGCTGATGTCTCTTGTGGGTCGAAATGCGAAGAACGCAGTGTGAGCAAATCTGGTCCGCTTCCCTGCGCCGAGCGGACCTCAACGCGAGCGCGCGAGCACTTCGCTGATGGGCCACGACCGGACATCAGGTCGATTACGACCGGGGCCGCGCGACTGTCTTGCTACGGCACGAAAAACCATGAACATTGATCGGCAGTTCCAAACGGCTCGATGATTCAGAAACAGGAACCGCAATCGGGGGGCATCATGAAGAAGCTCTCGGGCAATGTAGTCGCGTCAACGCTGGGGTTGGCGATCATCCTGTTGTGGCTCACCAATGCGCAGGCCGCCGAGCTCAGAGTGTTGGCCGGCGGCGCCATGACGACGATTTGGGGAGAGCTTAAACCGAAGTTCGAGCATGCCTCGGGCCACAAGCTCATTGTTCGGTTCGGTACGACCCCCGAACTAATCAAGCTGGCCACGACTGGCGGTCCCTTTGACCTCGGTGTGGTCCCTCGGGAAGTATTCAAGGACGCTGCCGCTCAAGCTCAGTTCGTAGCCGGGCCGACAACTGACATTGCTCGTGTGGGGCTCGGGATCGCGGTCCGTTCCGGTGCTTCCAAACCCGACATTAGCACGCCGCATGCCCTGAAGCAGACGTTGCTCAAGGCGGAATCAGTCGCCACCATCCCCGCTAGCGCGGCCGGTGCACAGGTTTTGCGGGCGTTCGAACGTCTCGGCATTGGTGAAGCGATGAAGGCTAAGATCAGGGCGCAGCCCGGACCTGCCAAGGTCGTCGAGGCGGTTGCCAACGGCGACGCAGAGCTTGGCGTTTTCCTTATCAACGTGCCCACCGCCCCGGGACTCGACGTTGTTGGGCCATTCCCCGGCGATTTGCAGCAGGATGTGGTATTCACAGCGGCGCTTTCAACGGACACCAAAGAGACGGCCGTTGCGCAGGCGTTGATCACCTATCTCAAGACACCGGAGGCGGCTGCCATCATCAAGGCCAAGGGGATGATGCCGTAGATAGCGCAAGCCGTGAGATCACTTCGTGCCAGCATCCGGAACATCAGGTTTTGATGTATCCGATCGGATAGGCCGCTTTGGGTCAAAATGCGAATAACTCAGGTTGAGCAAATCTGGTTCCTGCGCCGCATTGAGCGGACTTCCGTCAAACGGCGCGCGACTTCGCCGATGGGCCAACGCCAGACTCGGGAGGCTCAATCACGTCGCGTGTTTGCCTCAAAAGGATCGGCGCAGCCATCGCCCCCCGCTCGGTAATGCGGTCAATGCACCACAAAGATTATCGGCGAACGATCCAGCCTCGACGTGGCGGCTGGGTTAGGGGTGAAGAAAAACTCCTGGCTGCTGCCGGGCTTTCTCGCGCAGAGATTCCCACGTATTGTAGCTGGATCATAGCCCTGCTGTGCTGTTGATGCGAGCTTAGCGGTGTTCAGGCGATGAACCTAGATCTCGTTCTCCTAAGATTTATCAACAGCTTCGCTCATCGCTCATCGAGCTTCGATGCGTCAGTCAGCTTTTTGGCCGATCTACCATTACTCAAAGGCGCGCTACTAACATCGATTCTATGGTTAGTCTGGTTCCAACCCTACCGGAATCAAGAAACGCGTCGCGAGCTAGTCATTTCAACCCTTGCCGCGACGATCACGTCACTCGTTCTGGCAAAAGTCATCAGATCGCTATTGCCGTTCCGGTTACGACCCATTCATGACGCCGCGACCGGCTTCACACGGCCTTATTATGTCTCCAGCGAGACATTATGGAACTGGAGCTCATTCCCGAGTGATACTGCTGCTATGGTATTTGCTTTAGCCGTGGGTCTGCTGATTATTTACGGTCGATGGGGATGGCTCGCTATCCTGTACAGTTTGGTCGTGGTTGGTATCCCCCGCATCTACCTCGGCTACCACTATCCATCGGATGTTGCTGCGGGCGCTGTGTTAGGGGGCCTATTTGCATATATCATGAGCCGTGACGAAATCAGGACGCCTTTAAGCCGCCCGTTACTGTCATTGAGCCAATGCTATCCGGGCGCGTTCTACTGTGCATTTTTCGTTTTAACGTACGAGATCGCGACGGTGTTCGAGAACACGCGGCAAATCATCGCCGTCGTCTCGAAGTTGTTTCGGTAGCCGACCTCCAACAATCCGTCGCGCGCTCGTCTCGACAGGCCCCGCAATCCTGCGCAAACGCGCGGTGCGCGAAGAGGCCGATCGCGTGTCCGAAGCAAAGGCGGCTTCTCCGATGGGTCCGCATGCACGGAGCGTTACACCTTGATCGCGCATGCGCGCGCCGACGACATCATCTCGCCGTCCGACGTCGTGGTCCGCTTCGGGTCAAAAAGCTGAAGGTCGTCGGCTTACGCGATGAGGTCTGTTATGGGCCAACAGGTACCAACGTCAGCAAGCGGCCGTGATGGAAGGCCGATGATTGGGTTGGGCACGAAGCTGTCTTATGCGCACCAGAGCGTACGCAGGCGGCTCCTGGCACAGAAGTCCACGGCACCGGACATAGACTATGGAAGCCGGAGCAAAGTCACCCAAGGAAAGCCAATAGTATCAAAATCCGGCCCGAATCTAGAACGTGTATGGCAAGCGATAGCAGTCGGGCCGACCAAAATTACCAGATGCTCATAGTTGGCGGGCTTGTCTTTCGAGGCGTATGCGATGAGATCGCCGGGCTGAAGCTTGGTCAAAATATTATGTTTTGTAAGTGGCAAATCTCTAGGCTGAAACTGCGGCCCCACCACTGTTGCCAGCTTCGCAGAAACCAGATGCGGCACCATTTCAGGTACCGTGTCTCGACCATAGGCGCCAGCTTGCTTAACGTGCGGAGCTGTCTGTAGTGGTAGGCCGCCGCCCTCAATGTGAGTCCCCATGACCTTCATGGCCGGCGGCCGTCCGATGCAGCAGGAGATAAAGTGAGTGCAATCCTCCTCTCCAGCTACAGCGCCGATCTGGCTGAATGGAAGGCCGGGTGTTAGATTCACACCATTTACTGCTTTGGGATATCCGGTTTTGGTAGCTATTCGCCCGTCCGATGTGATCTTGTCATGGAACATGCCCGCGTAAATTATTGCGAACATTCGCTTGTATATCCCGACGGGCGGAGGTGGCGCTGGGAGTCTCTTGATCACATCCATTGCTATGTTGATCAAGTTCATGGTGATCGAGCCAACGATGCCGTCACCGACAATGTTATTGCGTGACTGAAATTCGACAACCCGCGCCTTCGTCCTAACTCCGAAGATTCCGTCTGTCTTGAGAAGCGCGTTCGCCGTGTCGAATTTGGGCTGATTATACTGGGCTATCGTATTAAGAGCGTTTTGAAGATGTTTGACATCTTCGCCGCTCAATCCCATGGACAGTTGCCTTGGCATGTTCGCCTGCCCTATCTTAAGTGGTCAGCACATAGCATAGCATGACCTGGCTTTGCTGCCACCATGTCACCGGGCCTTGTTCTTAGAGCGTCACTGAGGTGTAAGTGACCTTTATGGATCACAAGCGGCCGTGAGCGGGCATCGCCGTGATAGTCCGCTATAGCCCAGACGCGGACTCTTGGCTTTGGTCTTGCACCCATTATCGGCCGCAACTCGTGCGTTGATCGTTCAACCTGTACGTGGAAACCTGAATCATCATGATGATCCGCACATCCGATATGGCTTCGGTCTTCTTCCTGAGCCGCGTCAGTGCGCGAATTTGAAGTGGACGACCGTCGCCGATGCGACCGTCAGCAATGCCGAAGCAATCCAGATCGGCACCAGCAGGAAGATGGCTAGCGCGCCCTGCCCACAGGCACCGCACCCAACCCAAAACACGATGGGAAAAAGACAGAGCAGGATGACGTTGGCACGTCCCGTGCTGAGCCAGACGCCTCTTCTTCCCCATCGCCGACCAAAGAGCCATGGCACGGCGGGAAAGCCAAAGGACAGAACAACCAGGGAATTCACGAGAACGTCGAACATGATCTCTGCCCGATCGGCATTTCGATCGCGCTCCCAACCGACGCGGCCGGCCGATCTTATGCCCGGCTCTTGGTCGTCAACGCCTGGCGGATGGTTCAAGCTCATGCAACAAGCGCGCGAGCCCTCGTCATTCCGCGCCGGACTAACGCTCCGTCGAAACAAGCGTGCTCACGATCGCCGCTTGCCCGAATGATCCCTCCGCGCCCACAGCAGTGCCAACGGTCCCAGCGCGATACCGGCTGCCAGCACGACGAACACCAGCAGCCAGCCGCTCGCACTCTGCGGTCCGCCCGCCGTGTCGAGCGCGACGCCGGTGCCCCAGGCGCCGAGCGCCGACAAGCCGAAGCCGACCGTGGAGTGCAGGGCCAGGGTCGCGCCGCGATGCTCGGAGACGGCCGCCGCCGACATGCCGGCGGTCAACGCACCTGAATCAGCCGGCACCGTCAGGCCATAGATCATCAGCAGCAGCGCCAGCAGCCACGCCGGGGCCGTTGCATTGAGGCCGATCACGAGCGCGACGCAAGCCGAAGCGATCATCACGACCGTGATCGCGCGATGCCGCCCGAATTTCAGAGCGGCCTCGTTGCCGAGAATGCTGGCCGGCATCGAGATCACCGCGAAGCAGAAGCTCATCAGCACCGGCGTCATCCAGGACGGCCCGCCCTGATGCGCAACGACGAAGGTCCAGAATCCGACCAGCCAGGTGCGAATGCCGTAGAGCTCGAAGCAGTGCGCGCCGTAGCCGAGGATGTAGCCGAGCGCCTCGCGATTGGCGAAGACGGGCGCGAAGTTCAGCAGCCGTCCCGCTTTCGCAGCCGGCCGACGGCCCTCGATCAGAAGGCACGCGACCACCATCGCGATCGGACCGACGCCGGTGACATAGAACGCGGTCCGCCAGCCCCAGCGATCGGCGAGGACTTGCGCAACCAGGAACGACAGGCCGACGCCGACCGAGAAGCTCGACGTGTACAGCGTCACCGCCCGCGAGGTGTCGCCGGCGGGCAACCGGTCGGTCAGCGCCTTCAGCCCCGGCATGTAGGCGCCGGCAAAGCCCAATCCTGCGACCGACCAGATGATGGTGCCCGACCAGAATCCGTCGGCGAAGATGCCGAAGGCCGCGGTTGCAAGTCCGCTGACGATGGAGCCGCACAGCAGCACGATCCGGGCATCGATGCGGTCGGTCAGTGTCGTCAGCACCGGCACGGCCAGCATGTAGCCGAACGCATAACCGCTCGCCATCAACCCGCCTTCGGCGGCGGACAGTCCCCACGCCGGCATCAGATGCTGCGCCAGATTCGCAGACAGCGTCACGTGCGGCAGCAGATTGCCAAGCTGGCCGATGCACATCACCGCGATCAGCGGTCCCCCGTCCAGACTCCGAATGCTCGCCTCCCGTCCGATGCGGGGCAATCGCATATGGGATCGATTTCCCCTGTGGCTATCCTTCGAGACGCCCGCCTTTGGCGGGCCCTCAGGGTGAGGATCGCGTGCGCGGCTGTCGTTGCGACAAGCACCGATGCTGCCTAGCGCGTCATGAACAGCCGCACCCCGCGCGGCCTGCCTTCTTGGCCGTTTCATCGGCGGCACAGCAGGCTGACGTCTCTTCCTTCGCCGGACCGCCGCAGCATCCCGCGCCCGCCGCCTCGACGCCGCCGCGCGTGCAGACGCCAGTCTCCGGCAGCACGAGCTCGACCCGCGCCGCAGCCTTCTTGTCGCCGGCGATGTCGGCCGCGATGGAACGGACCTGCTCGTATCCGGTCATCATCAGGAAGGTCGGTGCACGGCCGTAGGACTTCATGCCGGCAAGATAGAAGCCCGGCTCGTCGTGCGCGAGCTCGCGCGCGCCGTGGGGACGGACTGTGCCGCAGCTATGCTCGTTGGGATCGATCAGCGGCGCGAGCGCAACAGGCGCCTCGATGGCCGGATCGAGGCGCAGCCTCAGCTCGGACAGGAACGACAGATCGGGACGAAAGCCGGTGGAGACGACGAGTTCATCGGCCATTACGCTTCGCGCGCCGCCGCCGGAAATCCTGAGGCGACCTTCGGACTCCGAGAGGTGAGTGACTCCGAACTCGCTCTCAACCCTGATCTTGCCGGCGGCCACGAGTGCGGCAAAGGCTGCGCCGAGTTCGCCGCGCGCGGCAAGCTTGTCATTGCGGCCGCCGCCGAATGACTTTGCGGGATCGGCGCCGCGCAACAGCCAGATCGCTTGCGTGCCGGACACCTCGCCCGCGAGCTGTGCGAGATCGATCAGCGTCCCCACCGCGGAATGGCCGGCACCGAGCACGGCAACAATCCTGCCGGCATATCTGGCGCAGTCGGTGCCCCGCACATCCGGCATGCCATAGGCGATGCGGTCGGCGCGCTCGCGCTCGCCGATCGCGGGCAAGCCGTTGCTGCCGGCGGGATTGGGGGAGAACCACGTGCCCGATACGTCGATAACGGCATCGGCCAGCAGCACCTCGGGACTCCTGCCATTCTGATAGCGGATCTCGAACGGCGCCCGCTCCCTGCCCTTCGTTTTCGCCTTGTCGAAGCCGGCGCGGCTGATCGCCGCGACCCGGCTCGACGTGCGGATCGTCTCGCGCAGCGGCGTGCGCGTTGCGAGCGGCGTCAGGTATCGGTCGATCAGCTCGCCGCCGGTCGGATAGGATTGAGGGTCCGGCGAATTCCATCCCGTCGGCGCGAGCAGGCGCGCCGCCGCCTTGTCGATATTGTATTCCCATGGCGAGAACAGCTGGACATGTTGCCACTGGCGGATCGCGTGGGCGGCTTCAGGCCCGGCCTCGAGCACGATCGGAGACATGCCGCGTTCGAGCACGTGCGCGGCGGCAGCGAGGCCAACCGGCCCTGCACCGATGATGGCTACCGTCTTGGCGCTCATTTTGGCGTTCATTCCGACTTATCCTGTATTTCTAGAATCATCGAATAAATTCACAAAAGGATCACGCCGCCGTTTGCGCTCCCTTGCATCCAGCTTCGTCGGCGCAACACTCCGCCGCCAGGAAGGCGACGAGGCCGCGCATCGCATCGAAGTTGGCGTGGCAGATCAGCGTCGTCGATTCCCTGACCTGGCTGACGAGCCCGACCGCAACCAGGGTCTTGATGTGATGCGACAGCGTCGACGCCGGGATCTTCAGCTTCTCCTGCAAGCGGCCGACGGGCATGCCCGCGTGCCCCGCCCGAACCAGGGCCCGGTAGATCTGGAGCCGGGTTTGATTGCCCAGGGCCTCCAAACGTGCTGCTGCGTCGGCGATCTTCATGACACCCACGCTGCGTCCGTCCGCGCTCCCTGTCAAACCATATTTCTAGAATATTCGAATTAATGCGCGACTGACGACGAGCTTCAGGTTGACGCTCTTCCGTGATTTCCGTAAATCTGGATATATGGAAAATAGAGAAGCTGTTCTCGCCCTCGCTGCACTGGCCCAACCGACCCGTCTGGAAGCATTCCGGACGCTGGTCAGGCACGAGCCCGAGGGCCTTGCCGCCGGCGACCTCGCCCGCCTGCTTGAGGTCCCGCAGAACACGCTCTCAGCGCATCTGGCGATCCTCAGCCGGGCGCGCCTCGTCTCTTCCGAGCGGCACAGCCGCTCGATCGTCTACCGCGCCAATCTCGACGAATTCCGCGACGTCGCGCTCTTCCTGCTTCGCGATTGCTGCGGGGGACGACCGGAGGTCTGCAATCCCGTCGTCGAGACACTGCAATCCTGCTGCTCGCCGAAACGAAAGGAGCGAAGCCGTGCCTGACCATATCTACAATGTGCTGTTTCTGTGCACCGGCAATTCGGCACGATCCATCCTGGCCGAGTCGATCCTTCGCAAAGACGGCGCCGGCCGCTTTCGGGCCTTCTCCGCCGGAAGCACGCCAAAGGGCGCGGTGCATCCGCTCGCGCTGCGCACGCTTCAGTCCATGGACTACCCGGTCGACGGGATGCGCGCGAAGAGCTGGCTGGAATTCGCAGCCGCCGATGCGCCCGTGATGGATTTCGTATTCACCGTTTGCGACAACGCAGCCGGAGAAGCATGTCCGGTCTGGCCCGGCCACCCGACGACGGCGCATTGGGGTATCGAAGATCCTGCAGCTGTCGAAGGTTCTGAGCTGGAGAAGCAGGCAGCGTTCGTCACTGCGTTCCGCTACCTCAAGTATCGGATCGATGCCTTCGTAAATCTGCCGCTCAGCAGCATCGACCGACTGTCGCTCGGCACCAGGCTGCGCGAGATCGGCCGCTCCGATGGCGCGACGTCCAACCGAGGCGACGTGGCCTGACGATGGGCATCTTCGAACGATATCTCACTCTGTGGGTTGCGCTTTGCATCGTCGTCGGCGTCGCACTGGGGCACGTCCTGCCCGGTTTCTTCGGCGCGGTCGCGGCCGCCGAGGTCGCCAAGGTCAATCTGCCGATCGCAGTGCTGATCTGGCTCATGATCGTGCCCATGTTGCTGAAGATCGACTTCGGCTCGCTGGGCGAGGTGCGGAAACATTGGCGCGGCGTCGGCGTCACGTTTTTCATCAATTGGGCCGTGAAGCCGTTCTCGATGGCGCTGCTCGGCCCCTTCTTCATCGGTCATTTGTTCGCACCGCTGCTGCCGGCAGGCCAGATTTCGTCCTACATCGCCGGCTTGATTCTGCTGGCGGCCGCGCCCTGCACCGCGATGGTGTTCGTGTGGTCGAACCTGTGCGAGGGCGAGCCTCACTACACGCTGAGCCAGGTCGCCCTGAACGACGTGATCATGGTGTTCCTGTTCGCGCCGCTGGTGGGACTGCTGCTCGGAGTGGCCTCGATCAGCGTCCCCTGGGGCACGCTGCTGCTCTCCGTCCTGCTTTACATCGTGGTTCCGGTGATCGTCGCACAGCTGTGGCGCAAGGTTCTTCTGCGAAACGGCACGGCCGGCTTCGACCGCGTCATGCGCACGCTGCAGCCGCTGTCGCTGTTTGCGCTCCTCGCCACATTGGTGCTGCTGTTCGGCTTCCAGGGCGAGCAGATCGTCAGGCAGCCGCTCGTCATTGCCATGCTCGCCGTGCCGATCCTCGTCCAGGTCTATCTCAATGCGGGCTTGGCGTACTGGCTGAGCCGACGATTTGGCGTGGCCTGGTGCGTCGCCGCTCCAGCCGCCCTGATCGGCGCGAGCAATTTCTTCGAGCTGGCGGTCGCCGCCGCGATCAGCCTGTTTGGCCTGAACTCCGGCGCAGCGCTGGCGACCGTGGTCGGCGTGCTCGTCGAGGTCCCCGTGATGCTGTCCGTCGTCCGCATCGTCAAGGCGACCCGGGACTGGTATGAAGCGGGCGCAGCCAGAGCCCCGACGGCTTTGGAGGCCCGCCAGTAAGGCGGCCGACCAGGCGCGGAGCGCCCATGAGCGCTCCGCGTTGCACGGGGCCCGAAGAGATTAGGCAACCCTGGCGAGAGGCAACTCAGTGACCCCCGGCACCACCGCTTTGATGCGAATGTTGCGGAATTGCACCTTCGAACCATCGTGATGGTTTTGCAGCGCGATGTGCCCGCGAAGAGACCTGGGCCTGGGGTCGGTGAAGTCGTTCACGACCACATCGTTCAGCGTCACCTTGATGCGGCTGCCGACAGCCTCGATGACGAATGTGTTCCACTGCCACGGGCCTTTCGCAACATCGGTGCGGATCGGCGCATTGACGTTGTAGATTGCGCCGGTGCTGCGCAAGGGATCGTTCTCCATGCTCTTTTCGGAGTTGTATCCACGCGGATCGATCTGGATTTCGTAGCTCTGGTCGATTGCAGCCGTCCAATCGTTCGGATTCGAGCTGTTCAAGTTGGGCACGCGGATGAACACACCGGAATTGTCGGTGCGGTTCGCGTATTGCCATTCGAGCTCGAGCACGAAATCGGAGAAGCTCTCGCGCGTGTACCAGAGCAAGCCGGGCCCCCCGACGGATTCGAGGATGTCGTAAACCTGGAGGAAGCTTCCACCTCCCGACATCTGCCAGTCTGCCAGGCTCCCGGCGTATAGCGGCTTGGAACGTGCCGAAGGTGCCGGCGTCAATGCCGCAACGACCGCCGCGCTCGTCCGACGCGCGAGCGCAAGCCCCGTCAAGGAGGGGTTCGCCGAGCCGACGGTGGGGAACAAGGCAGGGCCGGCGACGTAGGCGTTCGAGATATGATGGAATTGTCCGTTGGGGGCCGTAATCGACGTGGTTGGATCGTCGCCCATCCACAGCGTGCCCGCTTCATGATGGGTGTTGCCAAGCTGGTCCTTAGTGGCAGCAAACGGATCAGGTGGCGGTGCGCTTTGCCAACCGCCGTTGTACAAGTACTCGACGTCGCCGGCGGTCTTGCCGAAGCGTTCCGCCAGCTTGACGGCCGCGGCAGCGAGCTTGCCCCATGCCGTATAGTCATTCGACGTCGGCGTGAAATTGACCCACGCACGCGCGCTCATGCCATCATTTTGAAGCGGGTCGGCCGCATTGGTGAGATTTACGAAACTCGTGGCGCTGCCGGGGCCGGCCGTCCTGTCGCCATCCATCTCTCCGAGGCCGCGGAAGACGATGGCCACCCAGTCGGGGTCCTCGTTTGACAGCAGGTTTCGCAAGAGGTCGATGTCGGGCACCATCGTCCACATCGTCGCTTCCGGATTCTGTCCCTTCTCGGCCGATGCCAGTACCTGCAAATGATAGCGCCGTTTGCTTCCGTCCGGGTTGGTGATCTCGCCACGCACGATCGCGCCGCCCTGCTCAAGGGTTGTGGCCGCGGCGAGCCCGAGCGCACTGCGCTTGACGCGCACGGTGAGATTCGTGCGCAGATGCGCCATGAAATTGGCACCCATGCTGTACGCACCACGCGCCACCGGAAACGACTCGATGGCCAGTCGCGTCGATTCGATCGTTCCCGCCGCGACCACGACCTGGCAATCGGGACTGAGATTGGACGGAGTGGAAAGCGACCGGAACTGACCATTGTAGGTGAGATCGATCCCGGTGACTCTGCCTCCGCTGTTGCGAAGCCGTATCACGTGGCACCGTGGAACGAGGAAGAAGCGCCGCCGCGAGTTATCGTTCAAGGTCCAGCGCTTGGCGATATCGTCCCGGATGCTTTCGAGCAGCAGGGGTCCGCTGCTGAACTTGTCGAACGAAAACAGCCCAGGGCCCGGGGAGCTCGCCTGCACCGCGATCGGAGCTTCCTCGACGACGTCCAATGTCACGTCAGGCATGATCGCGCTCGTGCCCGAGGCGACAGCCTGCAACTGCGCATTGAGCACCGTGTTGAGCCGACCCGATAGATAGTCAGCTTTGTCCTCTACGCCGATCTCGCGCTCCACGTCAGGATAGGTCGCCATCAGAAAAGCGCGCACGTCATTGGGCCACGTCGCGAGGTCGGCCGGCATGAGCCGGGGCGCCCAACCGCCCCAGAATAGAGAGCGTCCTCCGGGGCAGTAAGCGAGGCCGGTGAACGGCTCGTTGCTGTGCCAAGGAATGCCCCAGACACCGTTGCGCGCACCCCGATCCTGATCATTGCGGGTCACCAAGGCGGTATCTGGCGCATTCAGGCCAAGATGCGGCATGTTCTGCACATGCGTCGGGGCAAGATAGCCTCCCGCGTCGAGCAGGAGCACCCGAAGGTTCTGGTCGGCACCTTTGCGATAGATCCTGTTGGCCGCATACGCGCCGAACATCCCGGCGCCGATCACCACGACGTCGAACGGCCTGCCGCCGTTGCTCACCGCTTCGTCGAATGTGCTGCACACGTATCTGCCGAGCAGATCGCGCGTGAAATCCGTGTCCTGGACGTCGACGGGAATGGAAGGATCGTGTTGAAGAAAGGTCAGCATCGGAAAGCTCCTTTCGAGGCGTTAATGCCGCAGCGAACCAGATGTTTGGTCCGGCCGTGTCACGTTCCACTGGGACGGCGGCGCCAGAGGGCATTCTCGGAGGCAAACGGAGAGTCGCTAAAACAATCGCTCTGTGGCGCGGTTCGAAAAGATAGGAGCAACCTGTGGTCGATTGTATGAGCCGGTTCACACAACTGGGCGACTTTCAGCAGCCGCAGACATCACGATCCGGTCTCAGGTCACGCACTGCCAGGGATCGCTTGTGCGCCAAGGAGGAGCATGATAGCGGTTGGTTTCGGGCCACATACAACCGCCCGACCAGCTCTCGAGCCAAGCGTTGTTTCGCTCCATTTCGGAGGTGAAACATGTCTTGCGACAGCACCATTGCCTCAACCGATACATCCCGCGCAGCCTTCAGCCCTTCTCCAAATCTTGCATGGGTCTGGAGATTGCCGCTCGCGCTCTTGAACGGAATAACGCGGCGCCGCCAATACAGCGAGCTTCTCGAACTGGATGACCGGTTGCTCGCGGACATGGGTTTATCGAGAACGATCGTTGCGGAAGCTCGAAAGTCTGCCTCCGCCGACTGGGCAACACTGGTTGATTGTTCATTTTCCATCGACCAAGCGCGCCGCACCTCGCCCTGCGAGGGCGGCGCGCCAAGCTCGCGCCGACGTTGATGAGCAGTCCAGCCGTAGTCTTGACGTCCGGTCTCAGAACTCCAGCTTGTCGCGTATGGCCTCGATCCCGGCTTTCGCGCAGGCTTCGTCCGCGTCGCCGCCGGGTGCGCCGGATACGCCGACCGCTCCGACCAGAGAGCCGCCTGTTTCGACGATCAGTCCTCCTCCTATGATGACTGCTCCGGGAAGATCGCGAATGCCCGCCTGCATCATGCCGGGCTGGCTGATTGCATTCAGCTCGGTCGTGCTGGTCTTGAACGACACGGCGGTCCACGCTTTGCCGGATGCCGTCAATGGCGTGTGGGGCCCTGCAAAGCGATCGCGCAGCATCACTTGCGTGACGCCGGAGCGATCGACGACAGCGACGGCGACCTGATATCCACGGCTACGGCAGCTGTCCAACGCGGCGCGCGCAAGATCGAGCGCCAGTTCCGGGCTAAGTGGTTTGTAGGCGACAAGGGCTTCTTCCGCCCGCATTGGACCGATGGATGCGAT
Source organism: Bradyrhizobium sp. UNPA324 (assembly GCF_006658635.1). Classification (NCBI taxonomy): domain Bacteria; kingdom Pseudomonadati; phylum Pseudomonadota; class Alphaproteobacteria; order Hyphomicrobiales; family Nitrobacteraceae; genus Bradyrhizobium; species Bradyrhizobium sp. UNPA324. The sequence goes on along the minus strand of NZ_LFJD01000004.1, from coordinate 5,944,062 downwards.
CAGCAGAGCGGTCGCGACCGACCAACATCGAACATTCATGACAATCTCCGGCAAAGGTGACAAGCGCCTATTTGACCGCGCCATATGCCAGATCATCGAACAGCGTGACGCTGTCCGCCTTGGTCCACAGGCCAATCATGCCGGGATCCGTCATGGTCGCGTCCTCCACTTCGAATAACGGCTTTCCGTCATAGGTCACCTTGAACCGACTTCCCGCGAAATCGCAGCGCAACGCATGCCATTGCCCGGATGACACCGGCGTGCCGACACCGTAGCCGCCCTTGCGACCGACGATCTCCAGCGAGGTTCGAACGCCCCTCACCATCTTGTAGAGCACGACATTGGCCTCCAGCGCGTTGGCCCGCACAACGTAATAATTGTCGGCATCCCTCGCGCGCCAGATCACTCCCGCGGCGCGGTCCTCAGAGCCGGTAACCGCCTTGAATTTGACCTCCACGAAGCCGTCACGGATGGAGGTATCGCTCTTGATGGCCACCGGAAACGTCGCTCGTCCGGATTGCTTGAGAACGTTCGGTTTGCTCGGCGCCGTGAGGTCGGCCTCGACGGTCCATTTCGGCGCTCCCTTGCCGGTCATCGTCAAGGTCCACCCTTCGGGCGGCATTCCGGCGGGAGCGTTGTCAAAATTCACGGTCTCGGCCACGGCATTCCCTCCTACGAACAGAGCCAGCATGCAGGTCAAGGCAAGCCTCGCCCGCGCAGAGGGTCGGGACGCTGGGATTGCGGCGGTGCGGGTCATCAAGTTTCTCGACATGCGGCTCCTCCGTGGGCGTGGGGCGTGCCCCGCTCCGTCTTCGCGTCATCACTCATCCGAGAATACCAGAAGGGCCCGTTCGGGATGGAAATGAAGCCCAAGCTCTTCAGCGGCATGACGCCCTCATGGTCAACGGAAGGAAAACGGCGGGATCGACACGATCAGCGAGAGTCCCGCAAACAGCAGCAATGCCAATACAGTCTTGCGGAATGTCTCGTCCTTGATCGTGCCGAACAGTTTGAAGCCGGACCAAAGGCCCGCGACCATGAAAGGAACACCCATAGCGTACAGCATCAGTGTTTCCTTGGTGAGCGTGCCGGCTGCGGCCTGCGACAGGGAGATGACCACGAAGGCGATGAACAGCACCGGCTGAAAGACGGCTCGCTGCACATCCTTCGGCCAACCCCGCCACTGGCACGATATCGTGGAGATGACGCCGCCCAACCCCGTCAGGCCGCCAAGCATGCCGTTCGAGATGCCGATCGCGATATCGGCACCGGTCCCGATCTTCAGCGGCGCGAATACCGGCCGCGCGAGGCCGTAGATCGCATATATCAACAACAACATGCCCACGCCGAACCTTAGATGGACCGGATTGAGATAGGCGAGAATTCCGACGCCAATAGGAATGCCGATCACGGTTCCGAGCGCGAGCGGCCATGCCTTGCGCAGATCCAGGACATGTCGCAGCTTGTAAATGCCGTAGCCTTGGGTGAGCAGACCGTATCCAGCAATCAGAGTGGCGGTCTGCATTGGCGTGATGATGTGCAGCCAGACACCAGAAACCACCAGGCCCATCGCGAAGCCCAAGAAGCCGCTGACGAAACCGCCGATGAGCGCGGCAAGAGCAAAGACAGTGAAGACAAGTGTATCCATAGGGTCGTCCCTCGGAACGAGGTGGCGCGCACTTGGATGGGACCCCATCTCACGGGGAGGTCGCGGTATCCCCGAAATCGCCAGCCGTTATTCAGATGCCTGTCCGGCCTACCTCCCGTCGCCGCGATATGCCGGCTGCAAAATGCCATCGAGCGGGCCGCCGATGCCCGTCGGCGTCAGCTCAATCCGTTCGCCGCTCAGCGTAACCCGATAGCAGCCGTCATCGGTCTCTCCGAGATCGAGGCATAATTCGTCCTTATCGACATGCCATTTGCCGATCTTCTTCACGCCCATCGCATAGCTTCGAAGCGTGCCATCGGGGTCATAGACGAGACGGTAATGGACTTCGTCAGTGAGTTGCTTGCCGGTGAAGCTCGCACGTATCTCTGCGCCGGTAAGGGCACGCAGACCTTTGGCTGTGGCAAGACCAGCATGGATGGCGATCAGGCTCCCGGCGCCGGCAGCAAGTGCCGAGATGAAACAACTCGCTCGCAAGCTTCCGAGCTCCATGGGCCTCACTTCCTGCAGGACTTGCGACATATCTGATACTCGGTCTTGCAGGCTGGCCCTGCATAATTCTTCATGCAGGCTTTTTGCTGTTCGGCGCATACCCTGCAGGATGTTTGAGCCTGCGCCGTCGCGCTCGCAGCTAACAGACCAATCAGCACGCATAAACCCAGTGCCGCGCTTCGCATTCGATTTTCCTTTCGTGAGTAGCACTTTGTCCGGCGCCGGAGCTTTCATCGATCTTGATTGATGTTGGTCGTGCCCTCCAAAGCAGCCTGCTTGCCGGGCCGGACCTGCAATCGTTTCATCGGTTCGGTTGGTGAGCCATGACTTTAGCCTCGAACGTCTTTTCATCCCCGCCGGCGCGCATCCTGATATTTTCGCCCGACATCCAGACCTGGTTGCAGACAAGCGACGTGATGCTCGGTTGCGTCATGCAGAGCCTCTCATCGCGAATTTTCCAACTACCGGTCCAGGAATCTCCGGACTCTGAACCTATGATCGAACCGTCTGGCCGTAGATAGAGCGACCAGTGCGCTCCATCGGTGATGTCTTTGCCCACCATACGTGCACGGATCTGTTTGCCGTCCAGCGGCTGAAACCGATCTCCTGCGCGTGCCTCGATCGTAAGGACCAGCAGCGCCGCGCAACCGATCAGACGCAATGCGTCGTGTGAAGCGCGCCTCATTCCCGCATCCCTTCGTAAGCCCGCTGCACGACGCTCCAATTGACCGCCGTCATGAAAACGTCCACATAGCTGCCGGCCTTGGCGCCATAATCGATGTGATAGGAGTGCTCGTACATATCGAGCGCCAGAATCGGCGTTGCACCGGCGAGGGTGTGACAGTGATCCGACGCCCACTGATTGACGAGCTTGCGGTCGCGCGGCGACCACGTCAGCAAGACCCAGCCGGAGCCACCGCCGAGCGCCTTGCCCATCGCCATGAATTCCGACCGCCACCGCTCGTACGAACCGAAGTCGCGTGCCAAGGCCTCCTTCAGACTTGCTCCCGGATCGCTCTCGTCCCCCAGACCATCAAAGAACACTTCGTGGAGGATCATCGAGTTCGTTGCGATGAGCTGTTCGCGCTTCAAGCCGTTGATTAAGAAGCCGGGCGCGGTGACAAAGTCGATCTCGGCGAGCTTTTCTGCGATCAGATTCAGCCGTTTGACTGCACCGCCATAGTTGTTCTCGTAGTGGCTGATAATCATCCGCTCCGACATGCCGCGGATGCGACTCGGGTCGCACGACAGCGGCTTCATGACGTGCGTCATGGCAGTTCTCCATTGAGATCAAAGAGAAGTTTCACATTCGGTCGTACGCCGTGCCTGGCTCGGCGGAGGCCGTCGGCACGGCGATCCCGCAGCCGACAACGAGACATCGACGCGCGAAGCACGGATAGAACGTCTTGGGGCTGGGGGCGGCAAACGGCAGACATGCAGCGTCCTTATCGGAACCGGACGCGATTCTTGGGCATGTCGCCTCACGGGGAGATCGCTTCCCCGTACGTACAACTATTGCGCAGTTGGCGGATTTGTCAAATGGATGCGCAGGACTCTCCGGGGTCGGCTGTCGGCTCACCGCGGCTCACGAGCGTCAGGATGAGCTCGCCAGTCTCGACCGACGGTCTGATGCTCCTGTCCGGATGGCTCAGCTCGATCCGCGCGGCCGCCTTCACCGCCACCTTGCGCTTTCCAATCACGCCCAATCTGAACGTCTTCGGCATCCTTTCTGCTCTGCTCGCGGGCCTGCTCGGCCTGGCGCGGCGTTTGATCCGGCTGTACTGGAGCAGCGGCCGGGTCCGACTGGGCCGGGGCCTTCTCCGCTTCGGCGGCGAGCGCGGGGGCGACAGTGCAGGACAGCAGAACTGCCGTTATCGTCGCAAGAACACGCATAATCTCCTCCATAGTTCGATAGACGGTAACACCCGGCCCGCGCATGAGTTCAGAAAGCATCCCAGCCCGTGGCGCTGCACTGCAAGACAGCGGCACGAACAAGGAGAATGCCTGCTCTGTCGATACGTTGGAGCGCCGCTTTGGATGACGAGGATCCGGTCAAGGACGCGTCCGGATCGACGCATCATCGTGCGCAGCTCCCTCCCAGACGTCAGCTTTTCGTGCTGGCGGTCTTGTCGAGCGCGGCACGCAGGCCGCCCGCGAGCTTGATCGCGTCGTCATTGGCCCAGAAGTGCATGAAGAAGAGCCTTGGCTGCTCATCCAGCATGTGACTGTGCAGCGCCGTCACCTCGATGCCGTGCGTGCGCAGCGCCACGATGACCGGATTGACCTCGTCGCTGGTCAGCACGAAATCGCCGGTGATGGCGGCCTTGCCTGCCCCGGTCGGCTGGAAATTGATGGCGATCGCGACGCCCATCGCGCCGACCGGCGTCAGCGGCATGCCGTCTTCGGTGACCGGGTCCCGCCGCTTGACGTTGAACTGGTAGACGCCGCCGTTGGCCTGCCCTTTGACGCCGATGATCTGATCCAGCCTGGCCGTATCGAGGTCGATCGCCGGTGCCGGGTTCGATGGCGCCGCGACCGTCAGCGGGGTCTTGCTTTCGGCGAGCGCATCATGGATCGCCGAGGCCAGCTTGACGGGGTCGCCGTGCCCGGCGATGTGCATGTAGAACGTGGCCGGACTGGCGCGCAGCAGATGATTGTGCACGGCGGTGATCGCAAGACCGCTCGCGATCATCTTGGCCATGACGGGATTGATCTCGGTCTCGAGGAGCACGAGGTCTCCCATGATCATGGCGCCGCCATGCGCAGGCTTGAACGCGATCCAGCCGCCGAGCGCCAGCGACGGCTTGATCGTCACCCCGTCCAAGGTCACGGAGAGATCGGTGCGGGGAAAGCCGTAGCGGCGGACGTCGTCCGAGACGGCGGGCTTGCGCCCCAAATTCTCGTCAACCTTCTGCCAGTCAGCATCTTGGGCATATGCCGGGATGAAGGGGCCAACGCGAAATGCAACGAGGCAGGCGCCAATGACCGCCACGGACCAGATGATTCTTTTCATCGTTCTACTCCTCCGACTTAGTTTCGCTCCTTGACCTGGCCGCTGCTGTCGACGACGAGCGTCACCGCCTTGCCGTTCTTTAGCGCCTTGGCAGTGATGCCCTCGGCGGTCGACTTGATGTCGCTGACCTGGGTGTAACCGGCCGCCTGGATCCTCGCGACGAGTTCCTCCTGTGTCAGGGCTTGGGCACTCGACAGCCCGCCCGCGATCGCAAGCAATAGAGCGGTGCGGAAGGTTGTTCCTGGTCGCATGATCGTTCTCCTGGTTATGCCCTGCCCCAGGCGAAGTCCGTCTCGCGATCCTGCCCCTACATCCCGGCTCGGTGCTCAAAAGGGCGCAACGCCGCGCGCGCAAGCGATGCGGTCGGCGCGGGCGCTGTACCGAGGCCGGGATAATCTGTCGGATGTATCGGGGGTGAATGATGGCATGCTGCGCCCTTGGTGATCAGGACGCGATGCTTGGGCGTGTCGCCTCACGGGGAGATCGCACGTCCCCGGTCCAGAGATAAAACCCCGAGGCCCGGAAGCTGTCAACCGGCATGTGCCGGAGCGAGCCTACCGACCGCGAGCGAGCATCACCAAGAGTTCACGATTGGAACGGAACGCGCCGACCGCCGCCTTGAAACTCGCGAACGGTCCGATTATTGTTCCGCAAGTGGGGACAAAGCAGACTCCCCGTGAGGCCTCGGTCCAAGCTCTGCGCAGCACGCCATTCGTGGAGCTTGCGCATGAATACCGAACGACAGCCCTCTTCCCGACCTTCCGTGGCCATTCTTTCGCGAGGCGACGCTGCGGCGCGCCAGGATGCGAACCCGCGGAACAGCCGCTTCGTGCACGTCTTCGAAGCCCTCGCCGCTCTGGGCATCGAGGCGTGGCCGGCGATCTACGATGAAAGTTTCACCGAGGAGGTGCGGCATCAACTGCTCGCGGCGGACGGCGTGCTGGTCTGGGTTAACCCAATTCAGGACGGTCGAGATCGCGCCGATCTCGACGCGCTGCTACGGGACGTCGCCGCACGGGGCGTGTGGGTCAGCGCTCATCCGGACGTCATTCTCAAGATGGGCACCAAGGAGGTCCTCTATCGTACCCGCTCGATGGGGTGGGGATGCGACACGGCTTTATATCAAACCGCCGCGGCCATGCGCGCCGAGTTGCCGACACGTCTCGCCACCGGTCCGCGGGTAATCAAGCGCAACCGGGGCAACGGGGGTCAAGGCGTCTGGAAAGTCGAGAGGCTGCCGGCTTCCCCGATGATAAAGGTGCTCGACGCGACCAGGGATGGGTCCGAGGAACTGACGCTGGATGATTTTGTCCGCCGTTGCGCGGAGTATTTCGAAAACGGCAGCGTGGTCGATCAGCCGTTCCAGCCTCGCTTGAGCGAAGGTGTGGTGCGCTGCTATATGGCAGGTGATCGCTGCGCCGGCTTCGGTCATCACAAAGTCAAGGCCTTGGTTGACTCGCCGGTCGCACGTTCCGAGGCCGGACCACGGCTCTACACGTCGAACGCGGACCCGCGCTTCCAGCGGCTGCGTCGCTTAATGGAAGAGGAGTGGACGCCGCAGCTGACCTCGTTGCTAGATATCGCGCGAGGTGACCTACCAATGATCTGGGACGCCGACTTCATGCTTGGTCCGGTCCTTCCCGACGGCACCGACAGCTATGTACTCGGCGAGATCAATGTCAGCTCGGTGCATCCTTACCCGAACGAGGCGCCTGCGGAAATCGCCGCGCGAGTTGCCGATCGGCTGCAGCGCAAGCACTGACACATGCTGACGGTCCGCGCACTCAAACGTCTGCACATCTTTGTCTCATTCGACTTGCAGGACGGCGAATGCGTCGCCCTGCAGGGCCCTTCTCTCTTTCGACGGCCGGCTCGTCAGCGAGGGCCGGTGCCAAGGGCTGTCAATCCGGGGAGTCTTCTCAAAATCGCCGGCGCGGGGCACGAAGAGTTCACCGGCCGTGGCCTCGGTTTCCGTGACGCCGAGCCTGGGAACATGCTTCGTCGATAGCTCTCAACCGATCGCCTGCGAGCCGACGAAGCGCATGAATGGCCTTTGTCCATCAGCACCGAACAGCACGACGGCGTAGGGCTGCGGCTTGCCGCCTTCCATCCCGGGCGATCCGATCGGCATGCCCGGCACGGCGAGCCCCTTCGCAATGGGACGCTCCGAGAGAAGCCGCCGCACGGCCGCAGCCGGCACGTGCCCCTCGACGAGATAACCTGCGACCTCCGCGGTGTGACACGCGGCCAAGTCCGGGGGAATGCCGAGACGGCTCCGAACCGCGTCGAGATCGGCAGCCTCCTCCACCCGTACGGTAAATCCTGCGTCTCGGAGATGCTGCACCCAGCCGGCGCAGCAGCCGCAGTTCGGATCCTTATGCACCGTGATGGTGGCTTGTTCGGCCTGCGCCGCGCCGGCAGGCCCGGCAACGACCGCCGCGGCCATAAGCCATACAAGCGACCGGCGCGTCATCAAATGCGCGCGTTTCTTCATCTTCGAATCTCCTTGCCACAGGTGTCAACGAGGACTCGCCTGGCCCTCGTACATGAAGGTCATGGGCTTCAGCCCATTCATGTATCCGGTGCGCATCTCCTCGATGCGAAAGCCGTTCCGGTTCAGGATGTCTGCAATGTCCCGATTGAGATGACAGCCGCCCGAGATGCACATCCACGCGGGGGTCAGGCGATCTTGCCACCAGCGCACGCGCGGTTCGGGCGCGCGGCCGTGCTCGACGAAGACGAGCTTCCCTCCCGGTTTCAACACACGGCGCGCCTCTGTCATCGCGCGATCGACGTCCGGAATGCTGCACATGGTCCAGGTCGTCACCACCGTATCGATGCTGCAGTCCCCGATCGGTATGGCCTCGGCCGAAGCTTCGACAAACTCGACCGGAGTTTCCGGATGTGGAGCGTGTCGCGCCATCTCGATAAGCTTCGCGCCGGGTTCAAGCCCCACGACTTGCTTCACGGTCGTCCCGTAGAACGGCAGGTTGCGGCCGGACCCGATGCCGATCTCGAGCACCCGGCCGTGTGCGGCACGGGCCGCGCGCTCCCGGTAGGGCGCAAGTTCCTTGTTCCGCATCGCAAGGTCGCAAAGCCGCGGGAGAATGACATCGTTGTAGAAGCCCATGCGCGTCTCCTAGCATCGCCGTTCAATAGTCTTGCTGATCTCTTCAGGTGCGGCAAAGATCACGTCCGCACGGTCGCCCATCATGCCGGCGGGTACCAGGGCGGGCGCGCCGCTTTGTGGACCATCTTTGCCCGAATCCGTCTTCAGGCGCAGATTGCGCTCCCAGAAGGCGCGCGTCTTGCCGTCGGCGGTGATGACACGATAGGTGTCGTGACAATAGGTGATCGCTTCTACCTGCATACTCTCCTCCAGGCTTTTCAAATCGGGATCGCGTCCGCCGCCCCCCATCATTCCGCCCGTCATCCCTCCCATTCGACCTTCGACAGCGGACTGCGGCTGCGCGCCCGGTTTGGTGGCCTGCTTCAGGAACGCAATTAAATCGGCGCGGGCGCGATCATCCTTGATACCGTTGAATGGCATTTCGTTGCCCGGCACCATGCGCTCCGGGTTCATGAGCCAGGCATCAAGCGAGCGTTCGTTCCAAATGATTCCAGACGATTTGAGCGCATCGGAATAGCGTTCGAAGCTTTCCAAGCTGCCGGCCTTTCGATCCCATAGTTGTGCGAGGCTCGGGCCGGTCATGTTCCGGTCCGGCTCTAGCGAGTGACACGGCATGCAACCTCGGAAATCTCGCTGGCCGCGAGTCACGGCATCCTGCTGCGCAAGAACGGGCGAGGAAGCCAGGATCACAGCCAGTCCGGTAAGATAGAAGCGATGCATCTTCAATCTCCCTTGAAGAGATATTTGATCAGCGCCGCCGCCGTCAATACGAGAACGATGACGATCAGTGCGGTGATCAATCCCATCGTCCCGAACGTTCCCGACATCATGTCGTGCATCATGGCTCACCTCATTCGGCAGGCTCCAGCACCCGCGATCTCGTACTGATCGGCTCTGGCACTTTGATCGATGGTCCCTTGTCTTCGTCCTTGGGAGGCAAGCGGAAGCCTTTGACCAGCCCGAAGATCGCCGGAATTACGATCAGCGTCAGCAGCGTCGACGAGATCATCCCGCCGATCATCGGCAGTGCGATGCGCTGCATGATCTCCGAGCCCGCACCGGTACTCCACATGATCGGCAGCAGGCCCGTCATGATGGCGACCACTGTCATCATCTTCGGGCGGACGCGCTCGACGGCCCCCTCCATGATGGCATCGTGCAGATCCTGGCGCGTGAGAACCCGATGGGCCGCGCTTCGCTTGGCCTTGATCTCTGCAAGAGCTTGCTCAAGATAGATCAGCATCACGACGCCGGTCTCGGCGGCGACGCCCGCGAGCGCGATGAAGCCGACCGCGACGGCGACGGACAGGTTGAAGCCGAACCACCACATCATCCAGATGCCGCCGACCAGCGCGAACGGCAACGACAGCATCACGATCAACGTCTCGGTCAGCGCCTTGAAGTTCAGGTACAGCAGCAGGAAGATGATCGTGAGCGTCACGGGCACGACGATCTTCAGGCGGGCGGCAGCCCGCTGGAGATATTCGTACTGGCCGCTCCAGACGACGTAGGTGCCGGCGGGAAACTGGATGCTCTCCGTCACGGCGCGCTGCGCGTCCGCGACGTAGCCGCCGATGTCGCGATCGCGGATGTCGACATAGATGTAGGTCGCGAGCTGACCGTTCTCCGTCCGAATCGACGTCGGTCCGCGCGCCGGCTCGACCTTCGCGACCTCGCCGAGCGGCACGGCGCCGCCCGCCGGCATCGGCACCAGGATGTCGCTGGCGATCGCCTTGGGATTGTCGCGCAGGTCGCGCGGATAGCGCATGTTCACCGTGAAGCGCTGGCGTCCCTCCACGGTCGTCGTCACCGTCTGGCCGCCGAGCGCTGCCGCGATGGTGTCCTGAACGTCCTGGATCAAAATGCCGTAGCGGGCGAGCGCCTCACGGTCCGGGACGATCTCGAGATAATAGCCGCCGATGCCGCGCTCGGCGTAAGCCGACGACGTGCCCGGGACGGTCTTGATCACCCGTTCGACCTGCCGCGCCAGCCGGTCGATCTCGACGAGATCGGTACCCATGACCTTGACGCCGACAGGCGTGCGGATGCCGGTCGACAGCATGTCGATGCGTGCCTTGATCGGCATGGTCCAGGCGTTGGAGACGCCGGGAAATTGCAGCGCCTTGTCCATCTCCGCGATCAGGCTGTCGACGGTGAGGCCGGGGCGCCAGGATTCCTTCGGCTTCAGGTTGACCACCGTCTCGAACATTTCGGTCGGCGCCGGGTCGGTCGCGGTCGCGGCCCGTCCCGCCTTGCCGTAGACGGAGGCGACCTCGGGGAACGACTTGATGATGCGATCCTGAATCTGCATCAGCTCGGCCGCCTTGGTGACGGAGATGCCGGGCAGCGTGGTCGGCATGTAGAGCAGCGTCCCCTCGTTCAGCGTCGGCATGAACTCGGTGCCGAGCTGGCGGGCCGGCCATGTCGTGACGGCGAGAATGGCGAGGGAGGCCAGGATCACCAACGTCTTGGCGCGGAGCACGCCCTTGATCACCGGACGGTAGACCCAGATCAGGAAGCGGTTGATGACATTCCTGCTCTCCGGCACGATCCGGCCACGGACGAAGATCACCATCAGCGCCGGCACCAAAGTGACGGACAAGAGAGCCGCAGCCGCCATTGAGAACGTCTTGGTGAAGGCAAGCGGGCTGAACAGCCGCCCCTCCTGCGATTCCAGCGTGAAGATCGGCATGAACGACACGGTGATGATCAGCAGGCTGAAGAACAGCGCAGGCCCGACCTCGGACGCGGCATCGATCAGGATCTGAACGCGGGACTGATCGGGCTTGGCGCGTTCGAGATGCTTGTGGGCGTTCTCGATCATGACGATCGCGGCATCCACCATGGCGCCGATCGCAATCGCGATTCCGCCGAGGCTCATGATGTTCGAGCCGAGGCCGAGCAGCTTCATGGCGCCGAACGCCATCAGCACGCCGACCGGTAGCATCAGGATCGCGACCAGCGCGCTGCGGACATGGAGCAGGAACACGATGCAGACCAGCGCGACGACGATGCTCTCCTCGAACAGCGTGTGCTTGAGCGTGTCGATGGCCGCGTAGATCAGGCTGGAGCGGTCGTAGACCGGGACGATCTCGACCGACTTCGGCAGGCTGCTCGCGATCTCCTTGAAGCGCTTTTTGACGTTCTCGATGACGTCGAGAGCGTTGACGCCGAAGCGCTGCAGCACGATGCCGCTTGCGACCTCGCCTTCACCGTTCAGCTCGGTGATGCCTCTGCGTTCGTCCGGTCCGAGCTCGACATGAGCGACGTCGCGGAGCAACACCGGTGTGCCGCCGGAGGTCTTCAGCACGATGTTGCCGAGATCGTTGATGCTCTTGAGGTAGCCCTTGCCGCGGATAACGTATTCGAACTCGGCGAGCTCGACAGTGCGGCCGCCGACATCGGCGTTGCTGGCGCGGATGGCTTCACGGATCTTCTGCATGCTGATGCCGCGATCGCGCATCCGCTGCGGATCGAGCACCACGTTGTACTGCTTGACGAAGCCGCCGATGCTGGCGACCTCGGCGACGCCTTCGGCCTTGGCCAGCGCGAACTTCAGATTCCAGTCCTGGATCGTCCTGACGTCGGCGAGGTTCAGTTCTTTCGACATCACCGCGTACTGATAGACCCAGCCGACGCCGGTCGCATCGGGGCCGATGGTCGGGGAGACGCCGGCGGGAAGCCGCGACGCAGCGCCGTTCAAAAATTCCAGGACGCGCGAGCGCGCCCAGTAGATGTCGGTGCCGTCCTCGAAGATCACGTAGACGAAGGACACACCGAAGAACGAGAAGCCGCGCACGACCTTCGATTTCGGCACGGTCAGCATCGCCGTGGTCAAGGGGTAGGTGACCTGGTCCTCGATCACCTGCGGCGCCTGGCCGGGATATTCGGTGTAGACGATGACCTGCGTGTCCGAGAGGTCTGGGATCGCATCCAGCGGCAGATGGATCAGCGCATAGAGACCGGCGGCGGCCGCAAAGCCGGTGCCGAACAGCACCAGCAGCAGGTTGCGCGCCGACCAGGCGATGATGCGGGCGATCATTTGTGCTCTCCCGTCGCATGGCCAGGTTCGGAAGCCTGAGGCGCCGCGTCGGCGAAGCCTTTGAGCGCGGCCTTCAGATTGCTTTCCGCATCGATCAGGAAGTTGGCGGATGTGACCACCGCTTCGCCCTCCGCAAGTCCGTCCCGCACCTCGATGTGGCCGCCGCCGCGCCGACCGAGCTTCACCTCACGCGGCTCGAAGCGCCCCTCGCCCTTGTCGACAAGGACGGCCTGACGCGTGCCGGTGTCGAGCACCGAGCTGTCCTGGATCGCCAGGACGGGCGCGCTATCAGCCGTGTCGATATCGGCATCGACGTACATGTCCGGCAGCAGCACCGCATCGGGATTGGCGAGCTCGATCCGGACGCGAACCGTCCGGGTGTCGCGGTTCACCTGCGGATAGACGATTGCGATCTTGCCGCTGAAGATGCGGCCGGGAAAGCTCCGCGCGCGCACCGCCACGCCCTGCCCCACCGCGATATTGCCGAGATCGCGCTCGGCGACGTCGACCAGCGCCCAGACCAGCGAGATGTCCGCGATCTTGAACAGCACGTCGCCCGGATTTGCGCGCATGCCTTCGATCGCGCTGCGCTCGAGCACGATGCCGTCGCGCGGCGCCGACCAATGGATGGTGACGGGCGCGACGCGGGTCTTCTCCATCTCGGCGATGACCTGCTCGGGGACGTCGAGATTGACCAGCCGTTGCCGCGAGCCGCGGCCGTAGATCTCGATCCCGCCCGTGGTCTTAGAAGTGATTGTCGAGAGATATTCAGCGGCGGCGGACGCGACCGCCGAACTGTAAATCTCCATCAACGGCTGGCCCGCCTTCACGCGCGTGCCGGTGGTGACGTCGGCGACCTTCTGCACGAAACTTTCGGCGCGCATTGCGATCACCGAGACGCGCCGCTCGTCGAGCTGGATCGTGCCGGGCGCCTTGACCGCGACGCGGATGGCGCGACGCCGGGCCGGCTCGGATCTCACGCCGGCGCGCTGGATCTTGCCCGGCGAAAGCTTCACCGTGCCGTCGTCGACCTCGTCGCCCTCGTAGACGGGGATATAGTTCATCCCCATCGGATCCTTCTTCGGCACCGGCGAGGTGTCGGGCAGGCCCATGGGATTACGGTAGTAGAGGATCTTTCGCGATGATTCCGCCTGCGCCGGCTTCGGTGCCGCCGCGGCGGGCTGATCGTCATAGACCGGCAGATAGTCGCGCCCGCGGTCGTCCTTCCTCGGAGCGGCGGACCACAGAGGCGCGCCGCCGGGATCGCGGTAATAGAGCGGAGCCCGGTTCGCCTCTGCCGCAGCCGGGGTCACCTCGGCGTGAACGGACCAGCGCCCGTCGTTCGAGGACCAGTGCCCGCCCAAGGCGAGGCCACCGCCGAGTGTGAGAATCGTCAGGAGACGCAGCGTCTTCATGGTGTGTCTTCGCGCGCCCGGCGCGCGTCCATCTGAATGAGAAAGAGAAGTCCGGACGCCGCGAGCGGCGTCCGCGCGCTCACTTGGTCGCCGTGACGACCACCTTGCCGGTGACGGTCTCAGCCTCGCCCTGCACCTTGGCCGACAGCGTGACCTGGTAACGCCCGGCCATCGGCAGGTCCGTCCTGAAGGCGTAGACGCCCGGCTCCTTCGACGGCAGCGGCGCCACGGCCGATTCCATCTCGGCCATCCCGTCGGGGGCCATGTCGACGCGGGTCTTGAAGATGACGGCGTCCGCCACCGGCTTGCCGGTCTGCTTGTTGGTCAGGCGAACCGAGAGCGTGACGTCGTCGCCCTTCTTCATCTGCGCATTGACGGGCTCGAAGACGTATTCGCCGGCGCCCGCCATCGCGGCGGAAGCGGCAAGCGAAAGGGTGGCGGCGAGCGCCGCTGTGCTGAATCTGGAAAGCATTGTCCTGTCCTCATGATCTGATCTTTCGCCGTGGCGCAGAAAAGCGCGCACGTCAGTCGTCGTCGCAAGCAGGCGTGCCGCTCGCGTCTTAAGGCTTGACGAGATCAGATTCGAGGAGGTCGGAAGGGAGGACTGCCACCGAGGACGGAGACGACCTGATCCTCAGGGATGGCGATCTTGCTCGCCGCTAAGGTGAAATGCGCGAACGCGACGGGCCTGATGTCATCGAGCGCAACGAGCCCGCCGACGCAGCAGAAGCCCATCCCACATTTATAATCGCCTGTGTTGGAGGCCGGTCCCTTCATGTCGGGGCAGCATTCGTCCATCGACATCTCGGCGTTGCCGCCCATCTGCATGCTCGCCTGCATGTCGTCCGGCGACATGGCGAGATGAGAGGCGGAGACGCCAACCGGCAGCATCGCCAGAGATATGGCGATTGCGAATGCCAGGATGGTACGGACGAACCGCATCAAGATCAGCTTAACCTTTCGGCTGGAACACAGCTTCACTAGCATATTCGGACGCCGAAAACAGTCATTGATCCCGGTCAAGCATTCGTGAGCGAAACGCCCTCCCGCGACGCGGCCCCCTCAACTTCCGGGGCCGCCGACCAGCCTGCACTAGAACTTCAGCGTCGTTCGCAATCCAAACACGGACGCGCTTGGTAATGGCCTTCCCGGCCGTGGTCCGGCCGGAGCCGTCGCGCCGCCGCCGGGATGGACGATGTATTGGAAGTTCGGCTGAACGGTCCAGCCGTCCTTGACCTGATATTGATAGACCGCCGTGAACAGCCCCTCGAAGCTCCGCAGCGGCCAGCGGGGGTCCACGTACTTGCCGTAGTCGGCGTCCAGCGCCTGGGCGCGTTTCGAGACATGCGCATAGCCGGCGGCGATGCCGAACTTGTCGTCCGGACGGGCATTGCTGAGTCCGATGAGCTCGATGCCGCCATCCACGTAGAGGTCCACCAGGTTGCGGTCGGCCGGCGCGCCCGACACCCGCGCGAAAATGCCGATGCCGCGGTCGTCGCTGTTCGGCACCCGGTAGATCTGCTGCTCGAGGACCGCCCAGGCTCCGATATCGCCCGAAAGCAGCAGCGGCTCGCCGCTGCTCGCCGGCGCGGCGAGCGAAGCGCCGTTGGAGGCGAAGCGCAGATCCTCGAACGATCCGAAATGGCGCCAGCCGCCGATCTTGATCTGGCCAGCCAGATTCGGATCGCCCTTCTTGTTGTTCCAGGCATATTGGATCTGGCCCAGCAGAAGCGGCGGATCGTTGACGCGGAAATTCACGCCGTAGCGGTTGCGCTCTTGCGGATCACCCGGGCCCGGACCGGCTTGATCGCCGTCGAAAATCGCGCCGAGAACGGACAATTGATCCGTGAAGTTGACAAGCAGGCGCGCGCCTATCGCCGCCAGAGGCGGCGATGGCCCACCGCTCGGCAACGCCAGCGAGGTGATCGCCGGCCAGCCCATCGATGCGTTGGTGAACACATCGGTATATTTGGTATTGAAGAATTCGCTGTCGGCCGCGAGCTGCCCGAACTTGAGCGAGACTTTCTTGTCGCCCCACTGCTTCTCGAAATAGGCTTCGTAAAGCCGGGTCGCGGGCAACGCTTCGATACCGCTGACGACGAAGAAATTCTGCAGATTCGATCGCGACAGCCCGTCGCCATGGATCTGAAACATATTGGCGTGAAAGGTCAGCTTGTCGAGGCCGACCAGTTTTTCGAAGTCCAGATCGACGGCAAGGTTGAGCCGGCCCTCGTAGACCGCGCCCGTCTTCAGGCCGCCGGTGGGATTTCCGAGCACCTCGCCGATATAGGTCGCGGCAAACTTCACGCCGTTCTTTTGCCAGGGGTTCGGCAGCAGCCCGAGCGTCTTCTCCTCGACCGTGCTTTCTCCCGTATCGGGATCGGCAGGCTTGTCCTCGTCCGTTTTCTTGTCTTCCTGAGCCGCAGACCGGGCAGCCGCGATCAGACAGACCCCGACGACCAGCACCCGCGCGATATGGCTGATTGCTCTGGCGGCCACGCTCTCCTCCCGGGCGGTCAATGACGCACGCCGCAGTCCGACATTCAAGCCGGTCGTCGAGCGATTAGCGCGGCGCTCCCGATCGATTCCCTAGGAATTGCACTACCGCATGCAAGGAGGTCGTTATGTCCACTTTTGCACATTCGAAGTCATCATCGCGCGCCCCGGTCGAGCGCTCAGATCTTCGGGATCTTCGCCCGCTCCACCACGCCGGTCCATTTGGCGATTTCGCTCTCGATCAGCTTCTTCATCTCCTCCGGCGAGCTGCCGCGGACCTCGCCGCCGACGGCGGTCTCCAGCCGCTGCCTGAGCTCGGGGTCTCGGAGCGCGTCCAGCGTCGCCGCGTTGAGTGCAGCGATAATGGCGGGCGGCGTTCCCTTGGGCGCCAGCAGGCCTGCCCAGGTGCGCACGTCATAGCCCTTGATGCCGGCTTCCTGAACCGTCGGGACATCGGGGAGCAACGCGGTGCGCGTCGGCGAGGTTACTGCCAAGCCGCGGATCGCGCCGCTCTGGATTTGCGGGGCGAGCAAAACGGGCGTGCCGACGATGACAGGAACGTCTCCCCCGAGCAGTGCGGTGACGGATTGCGAATCGCCGCGATACGGCACGTGCACGATCTCGACGCCGGCGGTGGCGTTGAGCAATTCTCCCGCGAGGTGATGGGTGCTGCCGAAACCAACCGATCCGAAGCTGAGTGAACCCGGCTTCGCCTTGGCCATCGCAACGAGCTCGCCCAGCGATTTTGTGGGGTAATCGTTGCGCACGGCGATGACGAGCGCGTAGTAGACCAGCGTCGAGATCATCTCGAAGCTCTCGGCCGGCTGGTAGGCCAGGCTCTTGTAGGTCGCCGCGGAAATCGCGTGCGCACCGGTGACGAGGCCGAGCGTGTAGCCGTCGGGTGCCGCTTTTGCGATCGCGTCCGCCGCGATGTTGCCGCCGGCGCCCGGCTTGGCCTCGACGACGACCGGCTGCCCGAGCTTCTTCGATAGCCCGTCGCCGATGATCCGCGACAGCGTGTCGGCCGCGCCGCCGGCGGCAAAGCCATGCAGCAGGCGGATCGGACGCGACGGATAATTGTCCGCCGATGCAGGGCCGCTCAGACAACTGCCAAGAAAACCGCCGAGCAGAAAAATGGCCGCAGCAAGCCGCTTCATCCCTCGCATGGATGCTTCTCCCTTTGATCGTTATGTCTTTGGCCGCGCGTGCGGCGATCTTCCGTTCAACTCAAATCCGCTAGCGCGCGAACTCCGTGCATTCAGGCGATGGCGGCATGCCCCAGACGTCGCGCGGCAGCCCGACCCAGACCTTTGGCCGCTGCGGACGATCGCGATGCCATGGGCGCGGCTCGAAATAGCCGAGCGCTTCATCGGTCATGCGGTCGAGATCGCAAAACAGCTCGACCAGATGTCCATCAGGATTGCGGTGATAGATCGCGGTGTTGTGCCCGGGGCCATGACGCACCGGCCCCCAGAGCACGGGCAGCTTGTGCCGCGCGAGATGATCGCAGGCGCGATGCATGTGGTCTGGCCCCCGCAGCTCGAAGGCGAAGTGATGAAGACCGCGCACCGGTGCGCGCGCGAAGTTGAGCGTGTGATGCTCGAAGCCGCTGCGCATGAACACGAAGCGATCCTCGATCCAGTCGGAGACGCGCAGGCCCATGACATTCGCGTAGAACTCCGAAGCCGCCTTGGGATCGGGCGTGTGGAGCGCGACATGGCCGAGCTTGGCGACGGCGAGCCCGCCGATCCGCTCCTGCGCGGGCGTCGGCATCCAGCCCTGGATCAATTCGAAGCGCGTGCCTTCAGGATCGCTAAAGGACAGCAGACGGGACACGCCAGGGAGGGAATCGCTGTGCAGCTCGGGTCGGAGATCCGCCTGCTTCAGCGCGGCGCCCAGTGCGTCGATCTGGACCTCCGGGGCGATTTCAAAGGCGATGCTGCTCAGCGCGGCCTCGCCAGGCTCGATCACCAGCGAGAGCTGCTCGGAATCGCTGGCGAGGAACAGGCGCTGTCCGTCGCGGGCAACGAGGCCGAGACCGATCACGCCGCGATAATAGTCGAGCAGCCGTTCCGGATCGGGCGAGGTGAAGGTGGCGTGCCGCAGCCGGGTGAAGCGTGCAATGGGTGCTTGTGTGCTCATCGTGCGGTTCACCCCCTCATGGAATCATGATGATCTTGCCGAGCGCCGAGCCCTGCTCCAGCAACGTGTGCGCCTGCCTGACCTCGTCGAGCGTCAGCACCGCCGAGATCGCCGGCTTGATCGCGTTGCGGCTCAGGGCGTCGATCACGCTCCGCATCAGGGCACGGCGCCCCTCGCGATCGTGGTCGTAGATGTGAAAGGAAAAGCAGCGCACCGCCGGACAGATGTCGAGATGGTTGCGCATCGCCGCCATCAAATTCTCTTCCGGCAATCCGGCAAAGGCGTTGTACGAGAGCAGCGTGCCCCATTTGCCGAGCGCGCCGAGATAGCCGGTGAACTCGGGCCCGCAGACGTGATCGAGCACGAGGCCGACGCCCTCGCCCTTCGTCAGCTCGCGGGTGCGCGCCACCACGTCCTCGCTTCGGTAGAAGATGACATGATCGGCACCATTCGCCTTGGCGAAGGCGGCCTTCTCCTCGGTCGAGACCGTGCCGATCACGATCAGCCCGGCGAGCTTTGCCAGTTGCACCAGCGCGGTGCCGACGCCGCCGGCGGCGCCGATCACCAGCACGCTTGCAGGTGCGCGCGGATGGCGGCACTCATGCAGCAGCGCATAGGCGACCTGGTAGTTCGACAGGCACACGGCGGCTTGCAGATCGACATTGTCAGGCAGCGCATGCACGGCATCCGCCGGTGCAACCACATAGTCGGCATAACAGCCGCCGCGCTGGGCGAGATCGCGTGCGCTCAGCAGCACCTTCTGGCCGATCGCAAAGCCCGCGACACCCGGCCCGAGCGCCGAGATGCGGCCGGCGACGTCGTTGCCGGGATTGGCCGGCAATGGCGGCATCCATTTGTAGACGCCGCGCCGGATGAGCACGTCGGGCTGCCCGACGCCGAACGCCTCGGCCCGGACCTGCACCTGACCTGCGCCCGGCTCGGGCACCGGAAGCTCGACCACCTCAAGTGCATCCGGCCCACCCGGCTGACGCACCAGCACTGCCCTCATGTCTTCACGCTCCCCAGACCATATTTTCGAAAATCATATCGTTTACGAAAATTATTGCAAGATGGTCCTTGGCGCGGCATCTTGAGCCATCGATTCATGGGCAGGACCATGCCTGACAGCGCCATTCGCCCCCGCAAGGAATTCGGCAAGACGATCGCCGCCGACATCACCCATCGGCTGCGCGAGGAGATCATTGCCTGCGCACTTCCGCCGGGCGAGCCGCTGCGATTCGATGTGCTGCGCGAGCGGTTCGGCGCGAGCTTCACCACGCTGCGCGAGGCGCTGACCGCGCTCGCCGCGGAGGGGCTGATCGACGCCCAGGAGCAGCGCGGCTTTCGCGTCGCGCCGGTCAGCCGCCAGGATCTGGTGGAGGTCACTGACGCGCGGGTGCTGATCGAAGTGGAATTGATCCGCCGCTCGATCGCGCGCGGCGATGACGATTGGGAAATCGCGGTGATCTCGACGCTGCACCGATTGAAGCGGATCGAGCAGCGCGATCCCGAGCACCCCTTGCGCGACCCCGAGTGGAAGATCGCGCATCGCCAGTTCCACCAGGCGCTGGTCTCCGCCTGCGGCTCGGCGACGCTGCTTGCCATTCGCGCCGAGCTGTTCGACCGCGCCGAGCGCTACCGGCATCTCTCGGCCAATTTCCGGCCGCGCCCGCGCGACAAGGCTGGCGAGCATCAGGCGATCATGCAGGCCGCGATCTCGCGCAATGCGGATCTCGCCGTGCAACTGACCGAGAGCCATATCCGCTCGACGGCCGACAACGTCGCGAAATACGCCGCCCACCTGCTCGACAACGAATAGGCCATCGGCAATTTCAGAGCGGCGGGCTTGCGTCCCGCCAGATTTTCGAAAATAATACGATAGATCGAAAATGGAAACTTTGGGGCAAGACCAATGAAGCTGCTGTCGTTCTTGGACGGAAATCGCGAGAGCTGGGGCGCCGTTGTCGAAAACGGCGTGGTGGATCTGGGCCGTGCCCTGCCCCAGTACCCGACGCTTGCGGACTTTCTCGGCAGCGATGACTACGCGAAACGCGAAGCGATCGTCGGCGGGCAGAAGCCCACGCTGGCGCTGAGCGACGTCAAATATCTGCCGGTGATCCCGCGCCCCGAGAAGATCGTCTGCGCCGTGCGCAATTATCTCGACCATCACAATGAAGCCGTGGCGTTCGGCATGAAGCGCGAGATCACGGAGTTTCCGCCGATCTTCCTGCGGGTCTGGCGTTCACAGGTCGCGCACAACGCGCCGGTAATCCGGCCGAAGGTCTCGGACAATTTCGACTGGGAGGGCGAGCTCGCCGTCGTCATCGGCAAGGGCGGCCGCCACATCAGCCAGGCCGATGCCTGGAGCCACGTCGCGGGCTACTCGATCTACAACGACGTCAGTGTGCGCGACTGGCAGCGTCATGCCCAGCAGATCGCCTCGGGCAAGAACTTCGTCGGCACCGGCCCGTTCGGTCCGTGGCTGGTCACACCGGACGAGATCGGCGATCCCACCAAGCTCAAGCTGGAGACGCGCGTCAACGGCGCGACCGTGCAGTCCTCCGACACCTCGATGCTGATCTTCTCGATCCCGCGGCTGATCGAATATTGCTCGACCATTTTCGACCTCGTCCCCGGCGACGTCATCGCGACAGGTACGCCGGCCGGCGTCGGCTTCACCCGCAAGCCTCCGATCTTCCTTAAAGCCGGCGACGTGGTCGAGGTCGAGATCGAGAATATCGGCGTGCTCCGCAATCCCGTCGTGGACGAGGCGTAAGGCCGCTGATGTCCTACGACATTCGCAAGACCGCGCTCGGCGTCGAGACCATCTGGCATGAGCGCGGGCCCCGGCTGGACAAGCCGCTTCTGGTCGGCACCGCCGTTGCCGTGATCCGCAATCCCTTCGCCGGCCGCTATGAGCCTGACCTGATGCCATTTCAGGCCTCCTTACGTGAGCTCGGCCGCGAGCTCGCCAGCGGGCTGATCGCGCAGCTCGGCGGCGCGACGCAGATCGAAGCCTATGGCAAGGGCATCATCGTCGGCGAAGACGGCGAGCTCGAGCACGGCGCGGTCTGGCACGAAGCCGGCGGCCACGGCATGCGCGAGATGCTGGGACAGCCCAGAGCGATCGTCCCGGCGGCAAAGACCATCGGCGGACCCGGCACGCGCCTGATGGTGCCACTCGGCCACATCCACGCCGCCTATGTCCGCAGCCATTTCGGCACCGCGGAGATGACGTTGTGGGATGCGCCACGGCGCGACGAGATCGCCTTCGGCCTCGTGATGGCAACCGGCGGCCGCCCCCACGCGCGCATCGGCGGCCTCAAGGCATCGGAGATCTCCGTGCACGACGGGCAGCGCTGACGTCAGCGGCCCCGCGCTCAATGCCCTCCGCAGCGGCAGCGCTCGTAGTCGGCGGGATCGTGGCTGTTGACGATCCTCACACGGTCGCCGTGGCTCAGCTTGAGCGCGCGCAGCCGCGCCTGGTTGGCGATCCGCATGCTTCTGTCCATGTCGCCGCGGCGCTGGAAATAGCCGAGCATCAAGGGCACGCGCGGCGATGCGTCGAGCTGGGCATGGTGGAAGTAGCTGTCGCCGGCATGCAGCAGCCATGTCTCGCCCGAGCGCACCGCGATGCCGCAATGGCCGAGCGTGTGGCCGGCGAGCGGGATCATCAGGATGTCCGCTTCCGTGTCGCCGAGCGCGCGCACGCCTTTGAAGCCGAACCAGTCCTCGCCGGCTTCGCCATAGAATTGCCAGCGCGATCCGTGGCTCCACTGGCCCGTGACATAGCGCCCTTGCGGCGGCGCCGGCTTGCGCAGCACCGCCATGTCGTATTCGGCGCGATGGACGTGGATCGCGGCGTGGGGGAAGTCGGGCACGCCGCCGGCGTGATCGCGGTCGAGATGCGTCAGCAACAGGTGACGCACGTCTTTGGGTGAATAACCGAGTGCCCTGACCTGCTCGACCGCCGTCTCGGCGGGATCGAGTCTTGGCGCGGTCTGGCGCAGCCATCGACGTCCCAACCGCTCGGGCGCAGCGATATCGCCGAGGCCGATGCCGGTGTCGACCAGAGCCAGCCCGTCATTGGTCTCGACCAGCAGGCAATGGCAGACCAGGCGGGCGCGCTGGAACAGGCCGCCGCTGCCGTTCACCAGTCGGCGGCCGAGCGGGCACATCGTGCCGGTGTTGAGATGGTGGATCTTCATCGCGTGTTCCTGCCGGTTCATGAGCGGGACGTTCTTGCCATGACCCAATCCATAGGTAAAATATCGAGTATTGATATTATCTCTAGGCCATTCCTATGGATATCCGCGAACTCCGCTACTTCGCCGCCGTCTACCGCGAACGCAATCTGACCGCCGCCGCGCGGGCCTGCTTCGTATCGCAGCCGTCGATCTCGACCGCAATCACCAGTCTCGAGACCGAGCTCGGCACCACCCTGTTCATCCGCCACAAGAAGGGCGTGGCGCCGACCGCCTCGGCCGAGCAGTTTCACACGCTGGCCCGCCGCATCATCGACGAGGCCGACGCAGCGCGCAGCCTGTTCAGGAAGCCGAGCACGAAGACCAATGTCACGCTCGGCCTGATGCGCACGCTCGACGTGCCCCGGACCATCGCGCTCCTGAAGCCGCTGACGGCGCGCAGCGACGTCGCGCTCCGCCTTGTCGGCAGCGACGAGCCCGCCGATGCGCGGATCATCTCCAAGAGCATGCTGCGCAAGGACGAGCAGTTCGTCGCGCTGTGGAGCGAGCGATATGTCGCCGCACTGCCGCCGTCGCATCCGCTGACGCTGAAGGACAAGCTTCGGACCGCCGATCTCGCCGGCGTACCGCTGATCGACCGCTGCCATTGCGAGCAAAGCGCTTTCTTCGGCCGCGCCGCGCAGCGTCGCCAGACCGCGGCGATCGCGCAATCGGAGGACTGGGCCATCGCCCTGGTCGCGGCCGGCGTCGGCGTCGCCATCCTTCCGGAAGGCGTGGCGCGCGGCAATCCCGACGTCGCCGTGCGCGAGATCGAGGTCAAGGTGACGCGCGAGGTCGGCCTTGCCTACCTCGCATCGGCGCCGCTGGCGGATCCGCTGAAGGATTTTGTCGGGAAGCTGCAGAAGCCACGCGGGCCGGATCGAACCGGGCGCCGGGCGGGCGCGCGCAAAACGCTCAGCCCTTCGAGATGACCGCGCGACCGTAGGGCGGTTGGGCCTGGACCGGCGGGTTGGCGGTCTGGGCGGCGAGTTCACCGATCAGGCGGTCGGCATCGGCGGCCATGCCGTCGGGCGCCTGGATCACCAGGCGCTCCAGCGCCCAGCGATAGGACGAGATGCGCTGCTCGAGGCACTGCTGCACCCACTGCACGATCAGTGAGTTCTCCTGCATGCGCGCGACCGCATCCTCCTGCTCCCTCGGCGAGAGCGCGGAGACGCGCGCCATGCTGGCATTGCGCTTCCGGTCGAGATCGATGACGCGGATCGCCGATGCGAAGAACGGCTCGAAGCGGGTGATGTCGTTGCGCACGTCCTCGATCAGCTGCGCATAGCGCGAGGAATGCGAGCGGTGCGGCTCGTCGATCAGCGTGCGCCCGTACATGGTGCGGTCGAACACGACCTTCTGCCGCCAGGGCGAGGGGATCGCCTTGTAGTCGCCGAACACGCTCTTCCATGCGGGGCGCGACAGCGGCGGCTCGATCATGGGATAGGCGAGGTCGCGTAGCTGGCGCTCCTCGTCGGTGAGCTGGAATTGCGAGGGCTTCAGGCCGACGCTGGAGGTGACCTCCGCGCCCAGCCAGCGATGCATGTCGTCGCTGCGCATGTCGGCCCGGGTGCGGCCGAAATCACCGCCGCTGCACGCACCGAGCGTCGCAGCCAGCAGTGCGAGCAGGACGGCCGATGTGACGGGCCGGATCTGGCGGATATTGTCCGGCATTGCATGAAGCCGGATGTCAGCGACGGCGACGACGGCGCCCCGGCGCTGTGCCCTGCTCAGGGCCGCGATCGCCGCTGGGTTCATCTGCCTCGCGCTCGATACGGATGACGGGAAGGATCAGGATCGTTCCCATGTCCGCGCGCGGAGCGACATCCCCCGACGAGCCCACCCGGCGACCGGCCGGAAATTCAATGATGGTCCCCATGTCAGCTCTCTTCAATTGCCGCGCGACCGAACGCGCCCCTGCAACATGCATTCATTAAGATCAGTTCATGGTTAACGGGGTGTAAACGACCCATTCGGACCGTAGCCGCACGGGCCGGCCGCGACGTCCCGTTAAGGCACGAGATCGCTACAAAGCGAGCGTTCGGCTTCACGCCTCGTTTTCCTTAACGAGCCTTTAAAGGAGCCTGCGATAGGCTGGCGACGAGTATGTCTTCCAGGTCGCGTATCTCTCCATGACCAAGTCGCTGTTTCCCGGATTCGACGGGCTGATGTCCCTCTCCCGTCGCGAAGGCGTCGATGTTCGGCCGACGCTGCTGCGCGTGCTGACCGACCTCTATGTCCAGACGCGCATCCACAGCGACGACGAGCAGCGTCAATTTACCGAGCTTGCGACGCGGCTGATCGACCAGGTCGACGACGCGACGCGCGCGGCCATCAAGGCCAAGCTCGCGATCTATCCGCAGACGCCCGTCCCGGTGCTGCAGAAGCTCGGGCTGGTCGCAGCCCAGGAAGGCCGCAGGGTTCCGCTCGCCCGCGAGATCCCGGCGCCCGCCCACCCCCCCTCCCCAGCCCGCACGCCGAGCGACGCCGAGCTGCGCATGGCCGCCAACATGGCGATGCAGCCGAAGGACGCTGCCGAGATCCACGACATGTTCTTCGGCGCCGGCCCATCCGAGCGCGCGCTGATCCTGCACAATCTGGCGCAGACCCCGCTGAAGGCCGCGCCGCGGATTCCGACCGTGCGCGCCAAGCGCGCGATCCAGATCCTGGAGATGGCGGCGATCGCAGGCGACGTCGAGAGCTTCGCCCTCGAGCTCGGCGACAGCCTGATCCTGCCCTCGCGCGTCGCAGCCCAGATCGTCGACGATGCCGGCGGTGAAGCACTCGCCGTCGCCGCGCGCGCGCTCGACATGCCGAGCCCGGTGTTCCAGCGCATCCTGCTGTTCTTCAAGCCGGAGATCGGCAATTCCGTGAACGAGGTGTACCGGCTGTCGCGGCTCTACGACCGCCTCATCGACCGCTCGGCGCTGGTGATGCTGGCGGCCTGGCGCGGCTCGACGCTCGCCGTCACCCGCGCGAAGTACCAGCCGTCACTGCACGACGGCGAACGCCAGCGCGCCCGCGCCGGCGCAAGCCAGACGCGGCCGGGCGTGCAGCCGGGTGCGATGCCGCCGCGCCGCACCGGCACCGACGGATCGTCGGAACGGTGACTGGCTCGCGCGCCGCGTCAACGCTGAGCGAGACGTATCCCAAGCTTGTCATTGCAGCGTGCCCCGGACGCGGCGCAGCGCGCCGGCGACGCGAAGCATCGTCCGGTGCGGTGCGCTGCAGAGCCGGGGGCCCATCTCACCGCGTCCGTTGATGCCGCCTTCTGGGTCCCGGCTCTGCACGGCGACGCTGACGCGTCGCCGCTGGTTCGGGACACGACGAGCAGCAGTTACGTCTTCGCCAATTCCAGAAAATGCCGTCCCGCGCGATCCTCGGTCTCGACGATCCAGGCGTCCGGATCGAAGCGGATCTCCTTGGTCAGCCGTTCCTCGACGGTGTGCTCCGGCAGAGGTTGCGGCGCCACCGGCACGAAGAAGCGATCGACGGGGCGGCCGTCGTCGTAAGAGGTCTGCGGCGCCGGCACGTAGAGCATCGCATGGCCGTCGAGCAGCGACACCTTCACGAACACCGCTCCCGCCTCCTCGGCACCGCGACGGCGTACCGCGCCGAACACGCCCTCGGTCTGGCATCGGCGCAGATAAGCGGCGACCCATATATTGGATTTCAAACGCATGAGTCGGACGATAGGCCAGCGTGACGCGCGCCGCCAGCCTCAGCTCGCGCCTCAGACGTTGCGCAGGCCCTGCCCGCCGCGGATCTGGCGTGCGACGAGGTATGACAGCGGCATCGCAAGCGCAAATCCCACAGCGACCGCATAGGGGATGTTCCTGATGGCGTCCGCGGCGAAGCTCGGCACCATCAGCACCACGATCAGGCTGACGCCTGCCAGCACCGTACCCAGCATGATCCAGACCAGGACCGAGACCTTGAACATGACACCCTCTCTTCTTCGTTGAAGATGGGTGATCATGGTCCCCGAAGCTGTCGGCCGTCATTGATCCCAAGCAAATCGCGCCTGCGGGGCGCGCCAGGGTCTGCCGGCGCGCGGTGCCCGGATTTGATCCGCGTCAATGACAGTGGGACGCGCGTTATTCGACGGGATGGCCGATCGCCGCACCGAGCTCGCGCAGCAGCCGATCGGACAGCTGGCCGGTGACCTGCATCTTGTGCTCGCGCTCGAACTTCTGGATCGCGGACTGGGTCTCGCCGCTCATCGTGCCCGTGATCTTCAAATTGCCGTAGCCATATTCGGACAGCGCGCGCTGCACGCCGGCGATACGCCGTGCGGCCGGGCTCTGCGGCACGGGAATCGGCGCCGGCGGACGCATGGCGGACGGCGGCGTCGAGGTCGTCGCCTTGACCAGGTTGGTCATCGGATCGTTCGAGCGCGTCGATGCGGTCGCTTCGACGGGCTTCTCCGGTGGCTTCTCGGCGGCCCTCTCGGCAGGTTTGAGCTCGGCGCGGAACTCGGTCGCGCGCGGCTCCAGCGGCGAGGTATCGGCGCCGACCGGGCGCGGACGCGGCAAGGGATTCGACAGCGACACCGATGACGGCGCGGGAAGGTTGATCACGGTGCCGAACATCGGCGCCGGATGCCGGCCAGTCTGCAGGAACAGCGCATTGGCAACAATCGCGCCGATCGCAGCGACGGCGACGAGACCGGCCAGCGTGTCCTTGGGGCTGTGCAGCAGCGCGCGCATCACGAGGTTGCGCTCGGTCTCGACGTCGACAATCGCGGCCTTGGCACCACGGCGGCGCGGAGCGGTTTCGTCCTTGGCAGACTTCTTAGGCACTTTTCTTCACCAGAGCGGGTTGGTCCTGAGACAGGTCGTGAGCTTGGTCTTGAAGCTCCTCGTCTTGAAGCTCCTGGCCTTGAAGCTCCTGGCGCAGCACCGGCGTCAGCGTCGCGATCTTGCTCTCGGCCGGCTTGGCTTGCAGCGGCGTGTAGACCAGCGGCAGCCTGACGGTGACGGCGGTGCCCTCGCCTAGCTTGCTTTGTACCGTCAATTCGCCGAGATGCAACGCCACAAGGCTCTTCACGATCGACAAGCCGAGACCGGTGCCTTCGTGACGGCGCTGATAGGTCCTGCCCGCCTGGAAGAACGGCGCGCCGATGTGCTTGAGATCGTCGGGCGCGATGCCGACGCCGGTGTCGCTGATGCGCAGCATCAGCTGCGAGCCGGTCACCGCAGCGGAAACGGAAACCTGGCCGCCGCGCTCGGTGAACTTGATGGCGTTGGCGACGAGATTGAGCACGATCTGCTTGAAGGCCCTGGGATCGCCGGTCATGACAGGCAGGTCGTGGGGCGCGTCGGTGATGAGGTCGATGCCGTTTTCCCGTGCCTTCAGCGCCAGGAGATTGCAGCAATGCAGGAGCGAGGCGCGCGGCGCGAACGGCTCGGACGCGATCTCGAAATTGCCCGACTCCATCTTCGACATGTCCAGGATGCCGTTGACGACCGACAAGAGATGCTGGCCGGAATCGTTGATGAGCTGGGCATATTCCCGGCGCTGGGCCGCACCGAGCATCAGGGTCTGCTCCTGCGCGATCATCTCGGAGAAGCCGATGATGGCGTTCAGCGGCGTCCGCAGCTCGTGGCTCATGGTGGCGAGGAAGCGCGTCTTGGCGGCATCGGCCGCTTCGGCGGCGCTGCGCGCCTGCTCGAGCGCCTGCTCGGACAGCTTGTGGTCGGTGACGTCGCGCATCACGGCGACGACTTCGGCCTCGCGCGTGGCGTCGCTATGAGGATTCTGGCCCATATCCTGGTCGAGCGGGCGGCAGCGCATCTCGACCCAGAGAAAATCGGCCCGACCGCGCTCCGAACCGTCGGGCTCACGCCGCAGCCGGAACTCGACGCTGCGCACCTCGCCGCGCGCGGCATCGGACAGCGCGGTGAGATAGGCCGGGCGATCGGCGACATGGACGCGGTCGAACAGGCCATGACCGAGCAGCTCCGCCACTGATATGCCGAGCATGGCCTCCGCCGCCGGCGAGATGAACTGCACCGCGCCGTTGCGCTGATGCCGCGAGATCACATCGCTCATGTTGCGGGCGAGCAGGCGATAACGCTCCTCTTCGCGCGAGAGCAGCGCAACGCTGGTGCGCGCGAGCGATTCCGCACCGAAGGCGAGGCCCGCGGCATAGAGCGTCGCCGAGACGACACCGCAGGCCATCAGCACGCCGCGTTCCGCGGCGCTGGTGTCTGCCGGCGGCAGCCAGTCGAGCTGACTGAGGAGGATCAGGAGTCCCGCACAGGACAGCGCGAGCAATGAGGCGAAGGCGGCGACGCGGCGCGAGGCCGACAGCGCGGCTTCGAGGGGAACCACGACCAGCCAGACCGCGGCGAACGATTCGATGCCGCCCGTGGTGCCCGCGACCGCCATGATCAGGCCGGCGAGCGCCAGCGACGACAGCACATGCGCGCCTTCATAGCGGCCGGTGCGCGACAGGAACCAGGACAGCAGGATGGGCGCGATCAGCCAGGCGAAAGCGGCGACCTCGACCGCGCTCGGCGCGCCCCGCATGGCGAGATAGATCGGGAATGCGGCGAAGGCGGCCAGGCTGCCGAGCAGCCGAGGCGCCATGAAGGCACGATGACGTGCTCGCATCAGCGCATCGTAACGCGCGGAGGGATGCAGCAGTGCATCGAGACAATCGCGGATGATACTCAAAACTGTCACGGGTCTCGCGCTTCGGCTCAATCGTCTTTAGAAGACGCGCCGGAACGCCTCCTTGTCGTTGAGCCACCGTGTCAGAGCGACCTTAAACGAGTGCTAAGGCGGCGGGATGCTCGACCGGACGCCGGGACATCGCGTGGCTTTTTAGACGATTTGACGACGTCTTCGCTGCGGATGGTGAACACAGGGTTTCACCTTCCCGCTCATGGTTTCGAATTGGTGGATTTGCCCGCCGGCAGAATCACGGACCTCGGCGTCAATCGAAAATTTACGACACCTTCGATCCCGAAGAATTTTGCGTAAATTTTCCGCGAATTAAGCTCAAGGCAATCACTTGCGATTTATCGAGAGTTGCTAGGTCGAAACGCGCGCGGACCATCGCCGCGGACGGGATCTACCATACAGGTCGATAAAGATGCGCTTTCTGCTCCGCATCACATTCTGGCTCGGGCTGGTGCTGGTGCTCCTGCCGCGGGACAAGACGCCCGAATCGGACAAGCTGCCGCAGATCGGCGCCGCCGACGCGGTGCAGGCTGCGACCGCGGCCGTCTCCGATATGACCCAGTTCTGCAAGCGCCAGCCGGCGGCCTGCGAGGTCGGCGGACAGGCCGCGACCATCATCGGCCAGCGCGCCCAGGACGGCGCGCGCAAGATCTACCAGATCATCAACGACAAGAAAGAGCAGATCGGCAACGAGAAGAACGACAAGACCGACAAGAACGACAAGAACGACAAGACCGACAAGAACGACAAGAACGACAAGAAAGCGCCCGATCACACCGGCTCGATCGCGATGGCCGGCGAAGGCGACACTGCCGCGAGCGAAGCGCCGCGCGACACCCTGAGCCAGGACGACCTCGCGCTGGAATGGCGCGGCCCGCAGCCGGCGAATTAGGCCCCAAACCCTATCGATTTCGGCGCCTCGCATCCCTATATTGGAGGGAAGCGGGAAGATGGGCCAGCATGACGACAATCGACCAAATCAGGGACAATTTCGAGCTTCTGGACGAGTGGGACGACCGCTACCGGTATGTCATCGAGCTTGGCCGCACCCTGGAACCGATGCCGGAGGCCGAGCACTCCGCCGAGAACAAGGTGAATGGCTGTGTCAGCCAGGTTTGGCTCCAGAAGCTGGTCGACCGCAGCAAGGGTGTGCCGATCCTGAAATATCGCGGGGACAGCGACGCGCATATCGTGCGCGGGCTGGTCGCGATCGTGCTCTCGCTCTATTCGGGCCGCACGCCGCAGGAGATTCTCGATACCGACGCCATCGCCGTGTTCAACGAATTCGGCTTTCGCGATCATCTGACGCCGCAGCGCTCCAACGGCCTGCGCTCGATGGTCGAGCGCATCAAGACCGACGCGAAAGAGGCGCTCGCGGAAGCGACGTGAGAGGCTTCGTTGGGTGGGTTAGGCGAAAGCCGTAACCCACCGCTTCTCTATCCGCAGAACCAGAAGTGGTGAGTTACGCTGCGCTAACTCATCCTACGAGAGCAGTGACCCGATCTACTTCCGCTTCCGCTGCTGCTGTCCGAGACCCATCTGCTTTGCCAGCTGCGAGCGCGCCACCGCATAGTTCGGCGCGACCATGGGATAGTCGGCCGGCAGGCCCCATTTCTCGCGGTATTGTTCCGGCGTCATGTTGTACTGGGTGCGCAGATGGCGCTTCAGCGATTTGAAGCGCTTGCCGTCTTCCAGGCAGACCAGATAATCGGGCGCGATCGACTTCTTCAGCGAGACCGCCGGCTTGGCCGGTTCGAGCGGCGCGGCCTCGGTGCGACCTGACGACACCCGCACCAACGCGCCATGCACCTGGCTGATCAGGTTCGGAATCTCCGCAGCCGGCGTCGGATTGTTGCTGAGATAGGCCGACACGATGCTCGCCGTCAGCTCGATGAAATTCTTAGCCCCCGCATCCGACATGGGCCCGCCCTCTCTCCACCTTGCGCCTCACGGGATAGACGACGGCGAAGTATTCCGTGTCAACAATACGTTCGGCTGAAATCCGACAACTGACGACGATCGACTGATTAAAGACGAGAGGTGGTGCTTTACTTGGGCGCAGCCGCCTCAGCCGCGCTGGTCGAGATGGGCGCGCAGCTCGTCGATCGAAGCAAAGCGCATCATGCCCTCAGGCATCTGCGCTTCGATCGAGCCGTCGGAATAGAGCGAATAGGCCATGCCGTCGACGATTCCGGATTTGAGCACGGTCACGGGCGGCTGCTCGACAGGTGGCGGCGGCGGCTCGGGTGCAGGCGGCGGAGCGGCCTCCGCAAAGGTCGATGGCGAGCGCGGCGGCGGGCGGCGCAAGGCGGCCGGCGGCTCCGGCGGACGCATACGGTCCGGCTTCGGCCAAGCATCGTCAAAGCTTGCAGGCGGAGTGTCCAGGGCCTCACTGGGCTCCGCAGGTAGCTGCGGCGGCGCGCCCTCGGTGGCCTTCGCCTCCGCGCGCTCCCGCTCCTTGCGCGAGGTCGAGGCGAACAACAGGTTGCGCCGGCGCGGCGCTTCCGGAGCCGCGGGCGGCGTTGGAGCCTCCGGCTCCGGCGGCGTCTCGACACGCGGCCGCTCGCGCGCGGCAGCTTCGCTCTGCCACGGCGGCGGGCCTGCGGCCGGTGGCGGCGCCGACTCGATCCTGGCCACCGAGGCAGGCATCGGCTCGGGCGCAGCAGCACCTGATGCGGCGAGGCCCGGCAGCACGGGCCTGACCCGCACCTCGGACGGCGCACCGGCCAGCCGGCGAGCGATGCCCTTCAGTTCCGCGACCACGACATAGAGGCCGGCCAGTAACAGTCCGGAGCAGACGGCGATCGTGCCCGAGATTATGAGGGGGCTGCCGAGGCTGAACTCCCTGACGGAGAAGCCGAATAGGATCGAAAGGAGGCCCGCCACAACGGCGAAAATCCCCGCGATCAACAATGCCAAGGTCATCGAACTCACCCCCGGCCGCACATCCACACGCGACCCGTCACGCCACGATACCGTCATACGCTGTTCCACGCCAACGGCCAATTGCAAGCAGCGTTCCTAATGGGAAGGAAATCAGGGACTTATTCACATTCCCTTCAGCTAGCGCTCGCTACTGCTAGACTGCTGTCAATGATCCGGAATTGCTGCGTCGCATCAGGAATTTAGCCATAATGCCCAATTACTTGGTAATGGAACTGCGCTATAGGAAGTCCGGGGTTGAGGCCCGCGCGCACCAGCTGCGCCAAGAGGGGATTCCGGGGCACCGATAGCCATGACATCCATCACGACTTCCGCGATCGACACGCCTCAGCGGCGCTCGGTCGAACGGACTTGCGACGATCTCGCCATGCTGGTGCTGGCTGCGGTCGCCGTCATTGCAGGCTTGACTTTCCGCGACTACGGCCTTGGCTGGGACGACTACACCCACGCCGAATATGCCGACCTGCTGCTGCGGATGTTCGGTTCCGGCTTCAAGGACAATGCGGCGCTCTCCTTCGCCAATCTCTACATGTATGGCGGCGGCTTCGACATGGTCGCGGCCCTTCTCCACAAAGTCATTCCGCTCGAATTGTTCGAGACGCGCCGCCTGGTCGGAGCCATCGTCGGCGTGATCGGACTGGCGGTGACCTGGCGCCTCGCCCGCCGCGTCGGCGGGCCGCTCGCCGGTCTCGCCGCGCTGCTGCTGCTCGCGCTCTGCCCGATCTTCTACGGCCACATGTTCATGAACCCGAAGGACGCGCCCTTCGCGGTGGCCATGATCATCCTGATGCTCGGCCTCGTCCGGCTCGCCGAGGAATATCCGCAGCCGTCGCCGCGCACGATCCTGATCGTCGGCTTGGGTGCCGGCCTTTCGATCGGCTGCCGCATCCTCGGCGGGCTCGCGCTGGTCTACGCCATGCTCGGCTTCGTGCCGCTGTTCCTGGAGGAGCTGCGCAGCGAGGGGCTGCGCGAGTCGGTCCGCCGCTTTGCCCATGTCGTCTACGTGCTGCTGCCCGGCCTCGCGTTCGGCTACCTCGTGATGGGCCTGATCTGGCCGTGGTCGATCATGGAGCCCGGCAATCCCTTCGAGGCGCTGACCTACTTCTCGCACTTCTTCGAGAAGCCGTGGAAGGAGATGTTCGACGGCGCCATCGTGTCGGTGCCGGACATGCCCTGGTCCTATCTGCCGACCCTGTTCGCGCTGCAACTGCCCGAGGTGATGCTGGTGCTGATGGCCGGCGCCGTGGTCAGCACCTTCGCCATGCTGCCGCGAGGCGACGTGCCGGCGCGGCGCAAGACCATCCTGCTGATGCTGACCTTGGCTGCGACTCTGCCGCTCGCGATCGCGATGGTGAAGCGGCCGGCGCTGTACAACGGCATCCGCCATTTCGTGTTCGTGATTCCGCCGATGGCGGTGCTCGGCGGCGTCGCGTTCGCCTGGGTCATGGAGCGCCTGCGCGCCAATCACCGCACCTGGCAGCCGGTCGTGCTCGCGACATTCTGCTTCGGCCTCGCGCTGTCGCTCGCCGAGATGATCCGGCTGCATCCCTATCAATACACGCACTTCAACCACATCGCCGGCACCGTGCGCGGCGCCGACGACCGCTTCATGCTGGACTATTGGGGCCTTGCGCTGAAGCAGGCCTCCGACGGATTGCGCGAGCAACTCGTCGAGCGCCAGGAGGTGCCGCCGGCAAGCCGCAAATGGAAGGTCGCGGTGTGCGGTCCGCAGCGCCCTGCGCAGGTCGCGCTTGGGCCCGACTTCACTATCGGCTGGGATTCCAACGCAGCCGATTTCGCGATGACGCTCGGCGAGTTCTACTGCAAGGGCCTGACCGCGCCTGTCATGGTCGAGATCAAGCGCGACGACGTGGTGTTCGCCCGCGTCTACGACATCCGCGGCCGCAGCATTTCCAGCCTGCTGTCGATCCCCGCGCCGTAATGATTTTCTCCCGTAGCGCTTCCGCCTTCGCTCTTCGAGCTACGGCGGACAAGCATGCGGGCTACGCTGAACAGCCCCGCTCTGGCCGCCTTGCCGTCCCTCACCACCACGACTACGCTCGCTCCCCGCAACAACGATGTTCGGAGAGATCAGCCATGTCGCCAGCGGAAGCGCGCCTGAAGGAAGTGCCGTCTGATATGACGGAGGCCGAGTGGCAGCAACGGGTCAATCTCGCCGCCTGCTATCGTCTGGTCGCGCTGTACGGCTGGGACGATCTGGTCGACACCCACATCTCCGCGCGCGTGCCCGGTCCCGAGCATCACTTCCTCATCAACCCCTATGGGCTGATGTTCGACGAGATCACGGCCTCGAGCCTCGTCAAAGTCGATTTGCACGGCAACCAGCTCTCCGAGAGCGAATACAGCATCAACCCCGCGGGCTTCACCATTCATTCGGCGATCCACGAGGTCCGCGAGGACGCGATCTGCGTGCTGCATCTCCACACACTCGACGGCACCGCGGTGTCGAGCAGCGCAGAAGGTCTGTTGCCGCTGAACCAGACCGCCCAGCTCGTCACCCACGACCTCGCCTATCACGACTATGAAGGCATCGCATTGGACCACGACGAGCGACCGCGGCTGCAGAAGGACCTCGGCGACCACAATCACATGCTGCTGCGCAATCACGGCACGCTGACGGTCGGCCGCTCGGTCGCCTCCGCTTTCGAGCGCATGTACCACCTCGAGCGCGCCTGCTCGATGCAGGTGCGCACGCGCGCACTCGGCACGCCGGTCTACCCGGTCGAGGGAACCGCGATCGAGAAGAACACCGAGCTGCTTGCCAACCGCGATCGCGCCGAGCTGCGCGCCACCAACCTCGTGTGGCCGCCCTTGCTGCGCAAGCTCGACCGCGAGCTTCCGGGCTATCGGTCTTGAGATTTTCAAGAGTTTGAGGTAGTTTCTTCGTCGAACTACCTCTGCACGTTCTGGAATGAAACGCCGCCCAATCCCGGGCGGCGTTTTTATTTGGCGCGGCGGCCTCTCGGCTCGTCATTGCGAGGAGCCCTTGCGACAAATTGCGAAGCAATTTGCGCTGGCGACGAAGCAATCCAGACTGTCTCCGCGGAAAGATTCCTGGATTGCTTCGCTACGCTCGCAATGACGGATCGAGGTCTCGTAGGGTGGGCAAAGCGAAGCGTGCCCACGTCTTCGTAATCACTGAGAGATGGTGGGCACGGCGCAAGATCGCCTTTGCCCACCCTACGGTACCCGTGCCTATTTCACCTCCGCCAGCGCGGCGAGGATCCTTGCCCAGGAGCGGATGCCTTTCTGGAAGCTGCGGAGGTCGTATTTCTCGTTCGGCGAGTGGATGTTGTCGTCATCGAGGCCGAAGCCGACCAGCAGCGAGTCGAGGCCGAGCGTGCGCTTGAAGTCGGCGACGATCGGGATAGACGCGCCGGAGCCCATCAGCACGGTCTTCTTGCCCCATTCGTCCGTAAGCGCCTTGCTGGCGGCGGCGAGCGGCTTCATGTTCCAGTCGAGCGCGACAGCGGGCGCGGCGGAATGGTCGCCGAACTCGACCTTGCAGTCGCCCGGAAGCCGTGCCGTGACGTAATCGCGGAAGGCTTTGCGGATCTTTTGCGGGTCCTGCCCTTCGACCAGGCGGAACGAGACTTTGGCCGAGGCATGCGAGGGGATCACCGTCTTGGAGCCCTCGCCGATATAACCGCCCCAGATGCCGTTGACGTCGCAGGTCGGGCGCGACGAGGCCTGCTCGATCAGCAGGCGTCCCTTCTCGCCGGCAGGGATCGACAGCCCGATCGGCTTCAGGAACGTCTCCGGCGTGAAATCGAGCTTCTTCCATTGCTCAAGGATGTCGGCCGGCAGATCCTTCACGCCGTCGTAGAAGCCGGGAATGGTGATGCGGTTGTCGTCGTCGAACAGGCCGCCGAGGATTTTCGTGAGCACCCTGATCGGGTTCATTGCGCTGCCGCCGAACACGCCGGAATGCAGGTCGCGATTGGCGGCGGTGATCTTCAGCTCTTCATAGAGCAGGCCGCGCAGCGAGGTCGTGATCGCCGGCGTATTGCCGTCCCACATGCCGGTGTCGCAAACCAGCACGTAGTCGGCCCTGAACTCATCCTTGTTGGCCTCGATGAAGGGCACGAAATTCTTCGAGCCGACCTCCTCCTCGCCTTCGATCAGGAAGGTGACGTCGATCGGCAGCGAGCCCGTCACCTTCTTCCAGGCGCGACAGGCTTCGACGAAGGTCATCACCTGGCCCTTGTCGTCCTCGGCGCCGCGCGCGACGATGATCTTGCGGCCGTCGGCGTGGTCGGTCACCGCAGGCTCGAACGGCGGACGGTGCCAGAGATCGAGCGGATCGACCGGCTGCACATCGTAATGGCCGTAAAAGATCACATGCGGCCGCCCGCCGGCCCCGGTCTTGCCGACGATGGCGGGATGGCCCGCGGTCGGCCTCACCTCAGTGGCGACGCCGAAGCTCGCGATGTCCTTGGCGAGATGTTCCGCCGCCGCCTTGCAATCCCCGGCAAAGGCCGGATCCGCGGAAATCGACTTGATCCGGAGCAGTGCAAACAGACGCTCCAGGCTGTTGTCGAAGTCCTTGTCGATGTGATCGAGCACGGATTGAAGCTGCGGATTGGCCATGGTTGTTGGTCCTGATTGCTGGATCTTGATATGTCTGCGCTTTTAACGCCGCCACCGCGCCTGTGCCAGTCACGACACGGCGTAGCAAGTCTGCGCGAGGCGAGCGTCTCGAAGGATGGCCGCGAAAGAGCTGCCTAGCGCCGCAGCAATCCGCCGAGCGCGCCGCGGACCAGCGTGCGGCCGATCGAGCCACCGAGCTGGCCGCCGAGCGATTTGCCGATATTGGCCGCCATCCCGCCGATCACCTGGTTGGTGACTGATCGCGTCACGTCCCGCGCGATGACCTGGCCCGTCGACAAACGGCCGCGCTTGACGTTGGTACCGAACACGGTGCCGACGATCGAGCCGATCTGGCCGAGAATGCCGCCGCCGCTTCCGCCCGCGGAGCCGTCGGCCGTCGCCGCCGTGCCGGCGATGCGCTTCTGGATCATCTCGTAGGCGGATTCTTCATCGACCGCGGTGTCATATTTGCCCTTCACCGGGCTTGCAGCCATGATCGCCTTGCGCTCGTCCGGCGTGATCGCCCCGATGCGGGCCGACGGCGGACGGATCATCACCCGCTCCACCATGGCCGGTGTGCCGTTGCCCTCGAGGAAGGACACGAGCGCCTCGCCCTTGCCGAGCTCCATGATCACCTTTTCGGTGTCGAGCTTCGGGTTTGGCCGGAAGGTCTGGGCTGCGGCCGCGACTGCCTTCTGGTCGCGCGGGGTGAAGGCGCGCAGCGCGTGCTGCACCCGGTTGCCCAATTGTCCGAGCACGCGGTCGGGCACGTCGATCGGGTTCTGTGTCACGAAGTAGACGCCGACTCCCTTGGAGCGGATCAGGCGGACCACCTGCTCGATCTTGTCCATCAGCGCCTTGGGCGCGTCATTGAACAACAGATGCGCCTCGTCGAAGAAGAACACGAGCTTCGGCTTGGGCAGATCGCCGGCCTCGGGCAGCTCTTCGAACAGCTCCGACAACATCCAGAGCAGGAAGGTCGCGTAAAGCCTGGGGTTCTGGAGCAGCTTGTCGGCGACCAGGATATTGACCATGCCGCGGCCGTCGCGGTCGGTCTTCATGAAATCCTTCAGCGTCAGCGCCGGCTCGCCGAAAAATTTGGTGCCGCCCTGGTTCTCCAGTACCAGGAGCTGGCGCTGGATGGTGCCGACGGTGGCCTTGGTGACGTTGCCGAACCCCTGCGCGGCCTTGCGGATGGCGGCGAGCGGATCCTCCTCCGCGTCCGCCGCTTTCTTCCCGCTATCGGGCACGATGGCGTCGAGCAGCGCGCGCAGATCCTTCATATCGATGAGGGTCAGCCCGGCGTCGTCAGCGACGCGGAAGGCGACGTTGAGCACGCCCTCCTGCACGTCGTTCAGATCGAGCATGCGAGCGAGCAGAAGCGGCCCCATTTCCGTGACGGTCGCGCGCACCGGATGGCCCTGCTCGCCGAATACGTCCCAGAACACCGTCGAGAACTGGTCAGACTGGAACGTCAGCCCCATTTCCAAGGCACGCTTCAGGATGAAATCCGCGGGCACGCCGACCTCGGAGATGCCGGAGAGGTCGCCCTTGATGTCGGCGGCGAAGACCGGAACACCGGCGCGCGCAAATCCTTCCGCCATCACCTGCAGCGTCACGGTCTTGCCGGTTCCGGTTGCACCGGTGACGAGGCCGTGGCGATTGGCGAGCGCCAGCGTCAGCCAGGCCTGCTCGTCTCCCTTGCCGACGAAGATCTTGTCGTCGGTATCGCCGAGCTTGCTGTCCTGTGCGGTCATTCTTTTCTCTGATCTCTTCTTGCCGGTTTCGCGTGTCGAAACTCGAACGCTCCAGTTCCGTAGTTTAACGCATGTCGCGCGCCGATTGAAACCGTTCAACACGCTCCAAGCATGCGACATTGTCGGAAACTGACGGACAACATCAGCCGAAAGTAGGAACGAGCTGTTCGCAACGCGGCAATTTTTCGCCGATTCCATCTCCGCTCTTGCACCGCTGCAACACTCTTCGCGCGTTCGAAGATGAATCGCGACGCCGCCTGCGTTCATCGCTTGAATTTCACATCACACCGGCTCAAGATCATTTTCGAAAGAAATACTCCGGCATGCAACCGGCTGAGGGGCGGGCCTTATGGACG
Organism: Bradyrhizobium sp. UNPA324; assembly: GCF_006658635.1. Classification (NCBI taxonomy): domain Bacteria; kingdom Pseudomonadati; phylum Pseudomonadota; class Alphaproteobacteria; order Hyphomicrobiales; family Nitrobacteraceae; genus Bradyrhizobium; species Bradyrhizobium sp. UNPA324. The sequence continues at coordinate 5,905,062 of NZ_LFJD01000004.1, read as the reverse complement.
AACTGATCGGGCGGCTGGCGACAAACGCCAGCATAGACAGTGCTGTCGCTACAAAGACCGTCGGCATCATCCTGGGCTTCCTCCGCAGCGAGGGTCCTCCCGATAGCGTGCAGGCCCTGATTGATCAGATCCCCGGAGCGGAAGCCGCGATCGAGGCATCCAGGAGCGGCGGCGGGCTGTCGCGACTGATGGGCGGCGGCCTGATGGCGGTCGGCACGCGCCTGATGGGCCTGGGGCTCGGCATGTCCGAAATTCAAAACATCGCCCGTGAACTTTTCCGCTACGGCCGAGACAAAATCGGAGCGGATCAGATGGGCAAGATCGTTGCGGGGACGCCGGGCCTCAGCCAGTTCGCCTGAAGCTTTGGCATTTCATATCGAGTATCATGACATATCCGATCTCCGAGATTGAGGGCCTGTCGGTCTTTGCCGCCAACAAGTTGAAGGCGCAGGGTATCCGCACCACCGACGCGCTGCTCGAGGCGGCCGGCACGGTAAAGGGCCGCAAGGCGCTTTCCGCCAAAACCGGTATCAGCGAGCAGCTGCTGCTGGAATGGGCCAACGTGTCCGACTACATGCGCATCCCCGGCATGGGCCGGGCCAAGGTCGGCCTGGTCCGCGCCGCCGGCGTCACCACCGTGCGCGAGCTCGCCTATCGGAATCCGGCAAGGCTCACCCAAAGCATGCGCGACGCCAACGAGAAGAAGAAGCTGCTCCGCATCCTTCCTTCCGAGAAGTCGGTCGGCGACATCATCGCCAAGGCGAAGAAGCTGCAACCGAAGATCACGTATTAGGACGGTTCTGTCCCGCCGCGTTCGTGCCCCGGACGCAGCGCAGCGCTTCTTCAGCGATGCGCTGCAGAGCCGGGATCGAGGCTGTTGCGTGGTATGGGTCCCGGCTCTGCGCAGCAACGCCAAGGGCATTGCAGCGCGTCCGGGACACGAGAGACGGGGCGTAACGCGCGGCGTTTGTCCCAGGTCACGCCCCCATCCCGCCTTGAACTCCCCCTCCCCGCCCGCTAAAGCGGGCGCCATGAACGCCTCGCCCTCCCCATCCGTCCCGCCGGCCGGCTCGGCCGGGCCTGATGTGCTGCGGACCCTGCTGGGACGGCCGATCCCGGCTTTGATGGGCGTGCTCAACGTCACCCCGGACTCTTTCTCCGACGGCGGCGAGTTCATCGCGCCTGAGCAGGCGCTCGCACGGGCGCGGGCGATGATTGACGCCGGCGTCGACATCATCGACATCGGGGCCGAGTCCACCCGGCCCTACAAGGGTGCCCGGCCGGTCACGGCGGAGGACGAGCTCGCCCGGCTGAAGCCGGTGCTGGCAGGCGTGGTGGCTCTCGGCGTGCCGGTCTCGATCGACAGCATGAAGGCCGAGGTGGTGGCCTTCGCGCTCGATCAGGGCGCGGCAATCGCCAACGACGTCTGGGGCCTGCAGCGCGACGCCGCCATGGCGCCGCTGGTGGCCGCAAGAGGCGTCCCCGTCATCGTCATGCACAACCGCGACGACGCCGATCCCGCCATCGACATCATCACGGACATGAAGACCTTCTTCCTGCGCTCGCTCGATATCGCCGCCAAGGCCGGCATCGCGCGCGACAGAATCGTGCTCGATCCCGGCATCGGCTTCGGCAAGACCGCCGAGCAGAGCATGACCGCGCTGGCGCGGTTACGCGAATTCGAGATGTTCGGCCTGCCAATCCTGGTCGGTGCCTCGCGCAAACGCTTCATCGCCTCGGTGTCGCCGTCGGAGCCGAAAGAGCGGCTCGCCGGCTCGATCGCCGCGCATCTGATCGCCGCGCAGCGCGGTGCCAAGATCATCCGGACCCATGACGTCGCCGAGACCTTGCAGGCCTTGCGGGTCGCGCATGCAATCGAGGGCAAGCAATGACCGATACGATCTTCGTCACCGGCCTGTCGATCCATGCCCGCCACGGCGTGATGGATCACGAGACCGAAGTCGGCCAGCGCTTCGTCATCGATCTCGAACTCTATACCGACCTGTCGGAGCCCTCGCGCAGCGACCGGCTGGCCGATACGGTGTCCTACGCCGACGTCGTGGCGACGACGACGGCGGCGTTCAAGAACACCAATTACAAGCTGTTGGAGCGTGCGGCCGGCGCGGTGGCCGATGCCATCCTGTCGCACTTCCCGCGCATCCGCGCCGTGAAGATCACCGTGCACAAGCCGCATGCGCCGATCGCCGCGATCTTCGACGACGTCGGCATCATGCTGACGCGCTCGCGGCATCCTTAAGATGGCGAGCGTCTTGATCGCGCTCGGCGGCAATGTCGGCGATGTCCGCGCGACGTTCCGCAAGGCGATCGCCCATATCTGCGGCATGGCGCAAGGCGCACTGATCGCGCGCTCCTCCGACTACGCAACGCCGCCCTGGGGCGACGAGGATCAGGCTCCCTTCATCAATGCATGCATCGAGATCGAGACCGGCCTCGATCCCCATGCGCTCTTGTTCGTGCTGCAGAAGGTCGAGCAGAAATTCGGCCGTATCAGGGACAAGGCGCGGCGCTGGGGCCCGCGCACGCTCGATCTCGACATGATCGCCTATGACGACGTCTCCTTGCAGAAGCCCGACCTGACCCTGCCGCATCCGCGCCTGTTCGAGCGCGCTTTCGTGCTGGTGCCGCTGGCCGAAATCGCGCCCGACCGCGTGATCTCGGGCATTCGTGTGCGTGACGGGCTCGCCAGCGTCTCGACGCAAGGCATTGAGCGGCTTCCGGATACCGGTTAACCAAAAACAACCGTTTGCAGGGACGGTCCGCCGTGGCAATTTCGCCTGCGAATAACGAGACGTTTGGGAGCCCCTCGCCGCATGACCTCCATGACTGACGACCTGCCGCTGGCGGCGGATTTTCCCAAGGCGACCGTCGAAGACTGGCGCAAGCTGGTCGACGGCGTGCTGAAGGGCGCGCCGTTCGAGAAGCTGGTCGGCAAGACCTATGACGGTATCAAGATCGAACCGCTCTATCCGCGCGCCAAGGGCGTTGCGCCCGTGGTGGGGCGGCCGGCCGCCGCGCCCTGGCAAATCATCCAGCGGATCGACCATCCCGATGCAGCGCTCGCGAATGCTCAGGCGTTGCAGGATCTGGAGAACGGCGCGACGGGGCTTGCGCTGGTGTTCGCCGGCGCCAATAGCGCGCGCGGCTTCGGTCTGGAACCTTCGGCGGAGGCGGTTGCAAAGATCCTGAAGGACATTCATCTCGATGCCGGCATTGGCATCGAGCTCGAGGTCGGACCGCAATCACGGATGGCCGCGATCCATGTCGCGGAATATGTGAAGGCCCAAAGCCTCGAACCCGCAGCGTGCAACATCCGCTTCGGGCTCGATCCGCTCGCGGCCGGCGCGGTGTGGGGCTACAGTCCCTATACCTGGGACGAAATCGCGCCCGCCGTCACCGGTGCCATCAAGGGGCTCTCCACGCTCGGCTTCAAGGGACCGTTCGCGTCCGCCGACGGGCGCGTGATCCACGATGCCGGCGGCTCCGAGGTGCAGGAGCTCGCCTTCGTGCTCGCCTGCGGCGTCGCCTATCTGCGCGCCATCGAAGGCGCCGGTATTCCCCTCGAGCAGGCGCAGGGTATGGTCTATGCGCGGCTTTCCGCGGACGCCGACCAGTTCTTGACCATGGCCAAATTTCGCGCGCTGCGGCTGTTGTGGGCGCGGATCGAAAGCGCGTGCGGGCTGACGCCGAAACCGCTGTTCATCGCTGCCGATACGGCCTGGCGCATGCTGACGCAGCGCGATCCTTACGTGAACATGCTGCGCGCGACCATCGCGACGTTCGGCGCCGGGCTCGCCGGCGCCAACGCGATCACGGTGCTGCCGCATACGCTGGCGCTCGGCCTGCCCGATCCGTTCGCGCGGCGCGTGGCGCGCAACACGCAGCTCTTGCTGCTGGAAGAAAGCAATTTCGCCAAGGTCAGCGATCCCGCAGCGGGCGCCGGCGGCATCGAGACGCTGACCGCGCAGCTTTGCGAGGCCGCCTGGGCTCTGTTCCAGGAGAGCGAGAGGGCCGGCGGCGCCTTCGCCGCGCTTCAGCAAGGCCTGTTCCAGAGCAAGGTCGCGGCCGCGCGAAAAGCGCGCGACGCCAACATCGCAAAACGCCGCGACGTGCTGACCGGCGCCAGCGAGTTTCCGAACCTGCACGAGAGCGAAGCCAATGTCCTGAAGGCGACGCCGGTCGCGCTCGCGCCTTACGGCGAGCAGAAATACAAGTTCGATCCGCTGCTGCCGATCCGGCTTGCGGAACCGTTCGAGGCACTGCGCGACAAATCCGACGAGGCGCTCAAGTCGCGCGGCGCGCGGCCAAAAGTGTTTTTGGCCAATCTCGGCACGCCAGCCGATTTCACGGCGCGCGCGACCTTTGCCAAGAGCTTCTTCGAGGCCGGCGGCATCGAGGCCACGGACAGCGAGAGCTTTGCCGATCCGACCAAGCTGGCGGACGCCTTCAAAGCCTCCGGCGCCGAGCTCGCCTGCCTCTGTTCCAGCGACAAGGTCTATGCGGAACACGCCGAAGCTGCGGCCAAGGCCCTGCAAATCGCGGGCGCGCGACATATCTATCTGGCGGGCCGTCCGACGGAGGCCGAGGCGACGCTGCGGGCGGCCGGCGTCACGGGTTTTGTCTTCGCCGGAGGCGATGCGCTTGCCACGCTGCAGGACGCCTACCGACGGATGGAGCAGCCATGACCGACACCAGCAAACCCGTTCTGACCGGCGGCTGCCAATGCGGGGCGGTGCGCTTCGCAATCATGACGGCGCCGAACCGGGTCTCGATCTGCCACTGCCGCATGTGCCAGAAGGCGGCCGGCGCGCCCTTCGCCTCCTTTGCCGACATCAACAAGACCGACTTTGCCTGGACCAAGGGGAAGCCGTCGTTCTTCCGCTCCTCCAGCATTGCCGAGCGCGGCTTTTGCGCCGCCTGCGGCACGCCGCTGAGCTTCGGCCGCATCGACGGCGACCGGATCGAGATCATGACCGGCGCCTTCGATCACCCCGACCGGGTGATCCCGACGCGGCAGTTCGGCACCGAATCCCGCCTCGGCTGGGTCGTCGGCATCGCCAATTTGCCGAGCCAGACCACGCAGCAGAATTACGGACCGGAGAAGATGGCGACCATCGTCAGCCATCAGCATCCGGACCATGATTGATGATATGGTTGAAGCCATGAGCCGCATTCCTGATTTCGCCGATGTCGCCTTCGAGCGCGCCGCCACCACAGCGCCTGCCGGCAGCGCCGAGCCGTGGCTGACGCCGGAGGGAATCCTGGTGAAGCCCGCCTATGGCGAGGCTGATCTTGCCGGGCTCGATTTCCTCGAGACCTATCCGGGCATCGCGCCCTATCTGCGCGGCCCCTACCCGACCATGTATGTCAATCAGCCCTGGACGGTCAGGCAATATGCCGGCTTCTCCACGGCGGAGGATTCCAACGCGTTCTACCGCCGCAATCTCGCGGCGGGCCAGAAAGGCCTCTCGGTCGCCTTCGATCTTGCGACCCACCGCGGCTACGACTCTGATCATCCGCGCGTCGGCGGCGATGTCGGCATGGCCGGCGTTGCCATCGATTCCATCTACGACATGCGCACGCTGTTCGCAGGGATTCCGCTCGACCAGATGAGCGTGTCCATGACCATGAACGGCGCGGTGCTGCCGGTCCTCGCACTCTACGTCGCCGCGGCCGAGGAACAGGGCGTGCCGCCGGAGAAGCTGTCGGGCACCATTCAGAACGACATCTTAAAAGAGTTCATGGTGCGCAACACCTATATCTATCCGCCCGCGCCCTCGATGCGGATCATCTCGGACATATTTGCGTACACCTCGCAAAAGATGCCGAAATACAATTCGATCTCGATCTCCGGCTATCACATGCAGGAGGCCGGCGCGACGCAGGACCTCGAACTCGCTTATACGCTCGCCGACGGCGTCGAATATTTGCGCGCCGGCCTTGCCGCGGGCCTCGACGTCGACCGCTTCGCGCCGCGCCTTTCGTTCTTCTGGGCGATCGGCATGAACTTCTTCATGGAAGTTGCCAAGCTGCGCGCCGCGCGTCTGCTCTGGGCGAAACTGCTCAAGCCCTTCAACCCGAAAGACCCGCGCTCGCTGTCGCTGCGCACCCATAGCCAGACCTCGGGCTGGTCGCTGACCGCGCAGGATGTGTTCAACAACGTGATGCGCACCACCGTCGAGGCGATGGCGGCGACGCAAGGCCACACCCAGTCGCTGCACACGAATGCGCTCGATGAGGCGCTGGCGCTTCCGACCGATTTCTCGGCGCGCATCGCCCGCAACACCCAGCTGTTCCTGCAGCAGGAGAGCGGCACCACCCGCATCATCGATCCCTGGGGCGGCTCGTATTATGTCGAGCGGCTGACGCGGGACCTCGCGGCGAAGGCCTGGGCCCACATCCAGGAGGTCGAGGAGCTCGGCGGCATGGCGAAGGCGATCGAGGCCGGCCTGCCGAAGCTGCGCATCGAGGAGGCTTCCGCCAAGACGCAGGCGCGGATCGATGCCGGCAAGCAGGCCGTGATCGGCGTCAACAAGTACAGACCGACCGACGAGGTCCCGATCGACATCCTCAAGGTCGACAACACCAATGTCCGGCGCTTGCAGATCGACAAGCTGACGCGGCTGAAAGCCGAGCGCAACCAGAAGGACGTCGATGCCGCGCTGGCCGCGCTGACGCGCTCGGCCGGCGAAGGCAACGGCAATCTGCTGGCGCTCGCCATCGACGCGGCGCGGGCCAAGGCGACCGTCGGCGAAATCTCCGACGCGATGGAGAAGGTGTTCGGCCGCCACCGCGCCGAAATCAAATCCATCACCGGCGTCTACAAGCGGGAGGCGTCCAGCATGGGCAACCAGGTCGAGAAGGTTCAGGCGCTGATCGACGCTTTCGAGGAAGCCGAAGGCCGCCGCCCGCGCATCCTGGTCGCCAAGATCGGCCAGGACGGCCACGACCGCGGCCAGAAGGTGATCGCCTCGGCGTTTGCCGATATCGGCTTCGACGTCGACATCGGACCGCTGTTCGCGACCGCCGATGAGGCCGCGCGCCAGGCGGTCGAGAACGACGTGCACATCCTCGGCGTCTCTTCGCTCGCCGCCGCCCACCTCACCGCGGTGCCCGAGCTGAAGGCCGCGCTGAAGAAGCACGGCCGCGACGACATCATGATCATCGTCGGCGGCGTGGTGCCGCCGCAGGATTACGACGCGCTCTACACGGCCGGCGCAGAGGCGATCTTCCCGCCGGGCACCGTGATCGCGGACGCGGCCGAGGAGCTGATCCGCAAGCTGAATGCCCGGCTCGGGCACAGCGAGGCGGCATAGCCGGAATACAAGCTCACCCGAGCGCTCGTCCGAATATGACTAGCAGGCAGCAATCATGTCGACCCTAGATCGAATTCGTCATGAGATAGATCACATGCGCGTTCAGGTCGGACGTCACCGTAGGGAAGCGTCTCGACTGCGACATGCAGGAATAGATGTGGGCGCAACGGAAGCGCTCATCGGCAAGATACAGGCGAAAATTCAAGAATTATGCTCTGAGAGAGATGAGCTGAGAAAGATGCAACCGAGTCCGACAAAGGGTAGGGTCGGTCGTCGGAAATGGTGAATCCGAGAGCTGGCGCAGGGTAGAAGTTACGGTGCCAGCGCTTTGTCCATAGCTCTGCCGGAATACGCGGCAGAGTTGCCTCAGGTCTGCGCACTTCGATCAGAGCAGTTCGACCCTAGCCGCAACAAAATCATCTCCTCTCGCGGTACCGGCTAGCGAAAAAAGAGCCTTGCGTCCGTGGGCCACAGCATAAAATGCTGCTTGGTCATGCGAGGCGTGACGACTTTGAACATTAATGCCGAAGGGACAGCGCAACTATGATCACACAATTGAAGCCCGCGGCGGAGGCATGAATAAACGGTCCTCGCCAAATAGGGAGTGAGAAGATGAAGCTTAAGCACGTCTATCTTACCGCTCCGGAACCTGAAGCACTGGCCCGCTTTTACGAAGCACTTGGATTGACGATCCGCTTTGCTGACCGCGGCAAGTGGATTCAGTTCGTAGGAGATAAGGCCGCCTTTTGCTTAGCAAGCCCTGCGGAATCCGTGTCCGAGCAGTCTCGGAATGCTGTGGTTGTATTCGAGGTGGAGGATATGGACGCTGCGCTTGAGCGAGCGCGGGCGGAGGGCGCTGAGCTCGTCGGTGAAGTTCGGGAGATGGGGGCGCATGGCCGGGTGGCCCATTTGAAAGATCCGCAACGCAACACAATTCAGTTCTTTCAGGCTGTGGTCAAGAAGGGCGTCTAACCCGCTTTATGAATTAGATTCGGTTCGATTTATCGGGGAAACCTATCACCATGAACTTCCGAGTGTCGCCCATGCCTAGTCAAGAAATCTCCGCGTTCAGTAGCAAGGAATTCCGGAGCGCAATGCGCAACGTGCCGGGTGCAGTGTCTATCGTAACTACGGGGGTGCATCCTGGCAGGCACGGTTTGACGCTGACGGCCGGCTGCTCATTGTCGACCGAGCCATCGAGCGTGCTGGTCTGCGTGAACAAGTCGGCTGGCGGTCACGATACGATAAAGCAGAGCGGATCATTCTGCTGGAATATTCTCGCGGCGGATCACGCCGAGCTGGCAAGAAAGTTCTCCGGACAGGACGGCAGCAAGGGTGACATACGCTTTACCGACGGTTTGTGGCGCGAACTGATTACGGGATCGCCAAGTTTGATCGATGCGATTTGTAGCTTCGATTGCCGACTGACTGACTCTCACGATGCTGGCAGTCATACGATCTTCGTCGGTGAGGTGGTCGCACAAGCGATAAACGCCGATCGCGACCCCCTTGTCTATGTGAATGGCGAATTCACAGTACCGAAGCGTTAGAACTCCGACTGGTTCGGGGAACGTGTTTGAGGCATGGAGCGGATACTAACACCGCTAAAATGAACCGATGTTTGTAGCCAATAAAGGTCAATTCTGGAGCAAGGTTGCGGCGATGAGCGTTGAGGAGACCAGGCGGAAAGCCATTAGCGAAGTCATCTCGATTTGGAGCGACGGACGCGAGGCGCCAGCCGCGCCTTCGGGCATCCCAATGTCTTGGCTGCGGTGTCCACTCGTACCGCTCGTTGCTCACTAATGTTGTCACTCTGGCTCAACGTTCTTGCGAGCGGCATTCTGCTTGGTCTCGTTTATGGCTTGGTGGCGCTGGGGTTGACCATCATATTCGGCGTGATGCGGGTGGTAAACTTCGCTCACGGTGAGATGGTCGTCTTCGGGGTCTATATCGGATACTGGGCGGTCCGTCTTTGGGACGCCCCGATCATCGTAGCGGCGGCAATAGCTGCGGTCGTCATGTTCTTTTTCGGGTACCTCCTGGAAGCCCTGATAGTGAAGCGGTTCGTCAACCGGCCCCATCATTACCAATTCATTGTATTCATCGGTCTATCGCTGCTCTTCAGCGGCGTCCTTCTGGTCGCCTTCGGGCCTGACCCGCGTCCGAGCGCTTCTCTACTATCGTTTCGCACTGTATCACTCGGCTTCGTGACGCTCGATCTGGCGAGATTGCAGGCGGCGATAACCGCGGGTGTGCTTATCGCTCTGCTGGGAGTATACCTCCGGTTTTCCTCGCTTGGCCGGGCGTTGCGAGCGGCCGCAGACAACCGGTTGGGAGGGCTTGTCGTTGGATTGAACATTCCACGGGTCTACGCGGTGACGTTCGGAATTGGTGCTGCCTGCGCCGGTGTAGCCGGGGCGCTGATATCTCCTCTGTTTGATGCCCAACCCTATCTCGCCGTTGACTTCACGCTTCTTGCTTTCGTGACGGTCATTGTCGGTGGTCTCGGCAGCTTCAGCGGAGCGCTGCTGGGAGGCCTTGTTATCGGCGTTGCCGAGGCAATTGCGGCACTAATGTTCACCCCGTCGATGAAGACGGCGCTTCCCTATGCGCTCCTCATCATCATCCTGATTTTCCGTCCGAGAGGGTTCTTCGGTGCAAAAGAGATTTGACGGCGGGCCTGAAATAAAGCGGTGGCTCGCGGGAGCGATGGTCTTCATCGTTCTTGCGTTCGTGGGCTCTTCTGCAGATCCGTACTTTATCTCACTGATGACGATCGTGTTGCTATTCACTTTCCTGGGGCAGTCCTGGAACTTGATGCTCGGCATCGGCGGCCAACTATCGATTGGCCATGCGCTTTTTGTCGGGCTAGGTGCCTATTCGGTTGGCGTCCTCTACGTAAAGTACGGAATCTCGCCGTGGATTGGCCTCTTCCTTGGAATGATCATTGCCGGATCAGTCGGTGCGGCATTGGCCTGGTTGAGCTTCCGCTTCGAAGTGCGCGGAATCTATTTCGCGCTGCTGACGATTGCGGCTGCGGAGTTTGCCAGGATCATGTTCAGTGGATGGGAATTCGTTGGCGCAATGCAGGGGCTGTTCTTTCCGGCGCCAACTGGCGCGATCGAATTCTCAATGCTCCGGGGAGGAGCCCGCTTCTATTACTTTGTCGCGCTCGCACTGGCCGCGCTGGGAATTATAGGAACCGAACTCATTTCACGATCCTACCTCGGATACGTGTGGCGAGCGATGCGAGACGATGAACCGGCCGCACGAGCGCTGGGCGTCCGCACTTTCCGGCACAAGATTCTTGTGATCTCTGTATCCGCCGCAGCGGCCGCGGCCGGCGGTGGGGTTCTGGGACTCGTGCAAGGGTCGATATTCCCGGACTCGATCATGGGTATGGGGCTCTCTGTTGATGTGCTGATCGGACCTGTGGTCGGTGGGCTGGGGACGACGTTCGGTCCTCTGATTGGCTCGCTTGCCGCGATCCCTCTGAACCATTTGATGAGTGCCATCGGCGACAATCTTCGGATTCCGGGGCTGAACAATATCGCTTACGGTATTGTCCTCATTTTGGTCGTCTGGTTTCTGCCAGATGGCATCTGGCCGGCGATCGTGCGTCTCTGCAAAGCAATTCAGGCGCCATCCCGACTGTGGTTGCCGCATCTGAGGAAGGCCGAGGAATGACGGCTTTATTGGAAGTAAAGAACCTCTCTCGATCGTTTGGGGGATTGGTTGCGGTCAAGGACGTCAACTTCACGCTAGAGGCCGGACGTATTACTGCGCTCATTGGGCCGAATGGTGCGGGAAAGACGACCTGTTTCAACCTTGTCGCCGGCTCCCTGAGCCCGACCAGCGGGCAGGTGTTCTTCGAAGGACGCCAGATCGACAGTACCCCTCCGGAAATTGTCTGCAGGATGGGTATCGCAAGAACATTTCAAATCGTTCGACCAATGCGTGATATGTCCGTGCTCGAGAACGCAATGGTGGGCGCCTTCAGCTGGACCAAAAGCGTAATGGAAGCCAAATCGAAAGCCTACGAATCCCTTGAAAGCGTCGGACTCGCCGGCAAGGCCAATGCGCGGACGGACCAGCTAACGCTTCCGGATCGGAAAATGCTGGAGACGGCGAAGGCCTTATCCACCCGGCCAAAACTGCTGTTGCTGGATGAAGTAATGGCGGGCCTTCGACCGACAGAAGCGGCGGGTGTCGTCCGAGTGCTGCAGACACTTGCCGAAGGCGGCCTGACGATCCTCCTGGTCGAACACGTCATGCGGATCGTGATGGAAGTCGCGTCGAACGTCGTCGTACTTCATCACGGTGCCAAGATCGCGGAGGGAAGTCCCGCAGAAGTGGTTGCCGATCAGAAGGTTCTTGATAGCTATCTAGGGGCAGGCTTCCATGCTTGACGCGGCGCTCTTATCGATTGACGGGCTCTCTGTTGCCTACGACGGATCGAGCGCATTAAACGGCGTCTCGCTGCAGATCCGCAAAGGAGAGTTGATCTGCGTCGTTGGGGCGAATGGTGCAGGGAAAACGTCGCTCATCAGATCGATCTCGGGTATAGTACGATCTTCAAGTGGCACCGTAAAAATGAACGGCGTCAATATTACTGGGCTGCCCCCATGGGAGATATGCGAACGCGGTATAGCGCAGGTCGCCGAGGGCCGACAGATTTTCGGCAGCCTCTCTGTCGAGGAAAATCTTCTGCTAGGCGGATCACTGAAGCGCGCGAAGGCCTATCAGTTCGAGACGCTTGAGTTCGTCTACCAACTGTTTGAGAGACTACGGGAGCGTAGACGGCAACTGGCCGGGACGCTATCCGGGGGCGAACAGCAGATGTTGGCGATCGGACGTGCGATCATGTCGAAGCCCGAAATGGTTATGTTCGACGAGCCGTCGATTGGGTTATCGCCTGCACTGACAGACGTGATGTTTGGCGTAGTGAAATCGCTCCACGAGCAAGGGATTACAGTGCTGCTGGTCGAACAGAACGTGGCGAAATCGCTTGCCTTGAGCAATCGCGGCTATGTCCTGGAGAATGGTTCAATCGTACTGCACGGATCGAGTCAAGAATTGCTCAACAATTCCGAGATTCAACGCGCATATCTCGGAATGTAGCGGAGCTGTGGCGCAAATTGCGCCGAGCACTGTGTGCTCTCTCTCTTACTTAACGGTCCCTCGGACCAGCGGAATTGCAAGCCGTCTAAGCAGATAATGCCGCAATGTGCCGCCGGGGCAACCTTTTGTGTTGATGCCTGCCGACGATGAAGCGGTGTACAGCAATCAATTCCGAGGTACGTCACCTAGGCTCTACTCATGATACAGAATGATGCCCTCTTAATCGATCGCCAACTTGACCTGGTCACACTGACTATGAATAGGCCACCGGCAAACGCGTTGAACAACGAACTAGTTGAGCGCTTGCTGGATGCCTTTCGGGCGCTTGCCTGCCAGGCGATGCCGCCAGGTATTGTTTTGACTGGTCAGGGTACCCGGTTCTTCAGTGCAGGCGGCGACATAAAGGAAGTGACGGGCATCGAGATATCCCGGCCTCGTATGAGGTCGTTCCATGCGCTCCTTTGCGAGATGGAGCGATATCCGGCGCCGCTTGTGTGTGCCGTCCGAGGTTACGCTGTCGGCGGCGCGTTGGAATTTCTTCTGCACGCCGATTACGTGATCGCGAATGGCGAGTGTAAGATCGGTTTCCCGGAAATCAACCATGGTCTCTTGCCCGCGGCCAAAGGCATGCGGAAGGCAGTGCAGAAACTGGGACTTCGTGATGCGCGAGCGCTGCTATATTGGGGCGAGCTGGTCGATGCAAGGAAAGCACTCGAGATCGGAGCAATCGACGAGATTACAGCGACTTCGGACGTGACGTCGCGGGCGTTAGAAGAGTGTAAGTACCTTCGCGGAAAGGATCAAAGGCTATTTGCGGCCATCAAGCGCTCGCTGAACCTGACGGAACAGATGGACGACGCCTCCCTTGAGGCGATGACAATTGAGGATCTTGGGGCCTACCTGACGGGAGACAGTTCGGCAGATGCGCGGGCCCGATTTCTGTCGAAAAACGCAAAGTAGGCATCGATGACCGAGTTCGCTTCTTCTGATGAAGTTCGACTGGAGTTGATGAATTTCGAGCAGGTGTCGGCGGCCCTGGCGCGGGGGACGTCGACGATCCTGGTACCGTGCGGGGCCGTCGAGCAACATGGACCGCATCTTCCTCTTTGCATGGATGCCGACCACGCTGATGCGCTCGCATCTAAGGTGGTACGGCATCTTGGAAATGCTTTGATCGCACCGACAATCAAGGTCGGCTGCTCAGCTCACCATCTCGTATTTCCCGGCACCATCTCCCTTCGTCCTGAAACGTTCGAAGCGATCTGCCTCGACTACTGCACAAGTCTCGCTCGGCACGGCTTCAAGCGGATCCTGCTGTTCTCGGGACACATCGGTAATTTTCCAATCCTGCGCGACATGCTTCCTCGATTGAAGCAGGCCATTCCCGAAGACGTCGAGATCGACGCATTCTCCGATTCGATCGCCTGGATCGACAGGTGGCGAAGCGCCGTCAAAGAGGCCGGCGCAAACCCAGATGCGGTCGGCGGGCATGCCGACATAGCGGAGACGTCTCTCATGCTGTATCTGCGTCCCGACAGCGTGCGGCCGGATCGGTTCGAGGCGGGGCACCTTGGCGCGCTGTCTGAAGAGCAACTTCGATCCATGTGGAGAAACGGCGTCAAATCGGTCACTGCCAACGGCATCATTGGCGATCCGCATGGGTCGACTGCGGCAATTGGCGAGCGATGTCTTGAGGCGATAACCGAGCTCCTCGTCGCGTCCTTTGCCAAATAGACCGGCTCGTATCGAGCGCATCCCGCTCTTCGAGCACTGTCCCCAAGTAAATCGCCACGTCGTTGCGACGAAGGACGGCGATGTCCTGAGACATGACGCGGTTCGGCTGCGTACAGCACAAAATTTGGAAAGTTGCGTAGCGAGACCCTGCATTCGGACGAAAATATTGCTGTGCTTATGAAATGTTAGGCCATCTCGAAACTCCCTGAGGATTAAGAAGATGGCACTTACGTTCGGGTTTTGGTCGGAGCAGGAAACCCAGGTCGGGCAGAGTTATGCGCGCCGACTCCATGAGCTGGTGGACGAGGTGCGCCTCGCAGAAAAAGTGGGGTTCGATTGCGCCTCGCTCTCCGAACAACACGTCGCATTGGGCGGCATTTCGAGCTCGGCGCCAGAGGTGGTCTATGGCTATCTCGCTGCCGTCACCTCGCGCATCAAGCTGAGGCCGGCGGTCACTTTGATGCCGCAGAAGATCAATCACGCCTTGCGGACCGCGGAGCGCTTGGCGGTGACGGACATTCTCTCGAACGGTCGCATGGAGTTCTACGCCGGTCGAGCCAATACCACCATCGCGATGCGCGCGTTCAACGTTGATCCGGGTGAGACGCTCGCTCAAATGGAGGAGGGGATCGCGCTTCTGAAGAAATCGATGCGCGAAGACATCTTCACCTTCGAGGGCAAGTACTACCAGGTTCCGCCGCGAATGCTTGTCCCGAAGCCCCTGCAGAAGCCCCATCCGGTCATCGGCATCGCTGCCACGAGCGAACGCAGTCACAGCTGGGCTGGCGCCGAAGGCCTCGCTGTAATGAGCAATTCGATCTACCAGGGATGGGAGGTCCAGGAAAAGCTGCTCAACTCCTATCGTCGATCCTGGAAGCGTGACGAGCTTGGGCCGCTCGAGCGCCCACGCATCGGCATTCCGCTCTTTTTCGGGATTGGTCCTACGGATCAGAAGGCGAAGGAAGACTACGCCGAGCCGTTGATGAATTATGCGAAGATCTCGACCGACGCTTATCCGCGCTTGGCAAAGATTGCCGATGATTACGCGTACATGAGCGAGAGCGTACCCGCCATGGAGCGCGCCGCGAAGGACTGGGACTATCTGCTCAATCACTCGGCAACTACGGTTTGCGGAAGCCCCGATACCGTCATTCGACAGATCGAAAAGTTCCAGGCATTGGGCATTGATGAGGTCCTTCTGCATCTGGACTCCGTAAATCACGAGAAGATCATGGAAGCGATTGAAATGGTCGGGCGCTACGTCATCCCGCACTTCAATGACAGAAACAATGTCGTGCGGCCGACGGAGGAGATCCTCGGCCAGATTCGCGCCATGCGGCCGCAAAAGTAAAGTTTCCAGGAAAACACGGGAGCAGACCAATGTCGAAGCAGGGCTACAAATATCTGATTGTCGAGCGGCGGCCGAGCGGTGTTGCCGTCATAACGATGAACCGCCCGGAAATCCTGAATGCGATCAACTGGGATATGCACCACGAGCTGGAGCGCGTCTTCGTCGAGCTGGACGACGACAAGGCGACACGCGCAATCGTGCTGACGGGCGCCGGGCGCGGCTTCTGTTCCGGTGGCGATCAGAAGACGCTCGACAAGAGCCCGATTCCTTCGCCGACCCGAGGTGGGCGTCATCTGATTCGGAATATGCTGGAAGTCGAAGTCCCGATCGTTGCTGCAGTCAACGGCGTTGCTGTCGGTCTGGGCGCGACGCTAGCGCTATTTTGCGATGTCATCTTCGCAAGTCCAACGGCACGGTTCGCCGATACGCATGTCACGGCGGGTGTCGTCGCAGGCGACGGAGGGGCTGTGATCTGGCCTCTCCTGATGGGGCCTGCCCGTGCGAAACACTATCTCATGACCGGCGAATTCATTTCCGCGGAAAAGGCGGCTTCCATCGGAATGATCAACGATGTCATTTCCGACAGAGACGTCAAGGAGGCCGCGATCGAATACGCTGAGATGCTCGCGAGCGGTCCGAGGGAAGCGATCATTTGGACGAAATACAGCGTCAATAAGATCATCAAGCAATATTCGCACCTATTGCTGGATACGTCGACTGCTCTGGAGACCATCACTTTCGCATCGCCTGAGCGGAGGGATGCGGTCGCCGCGTTCGCCGAAAGGCGCAAGCGTTTCGCGGAGCGGTGAAATGGATGTCGAACACATCACGTCGGGGGCTCAGTTCGCGGATGTCACCATTCCGCAGCTTCTGAGCTCTCGACGAGCGGCGCGGCCGGACGAGATAGCATTCAAGCAGAAGCGCCGGGGCGAATGGACTGCGACAACCTGGAAGCAGTATTCAGATCTGGTCGCCAATTTGGCCGCGGCTCTGCAAAAAGCCGGATTCAAGCACGGTGACCGTGCGGCCATCATGGGAGACGTGTCTCAGGAATGGCTGCTTGCGGACATGGCGACGATCTGCGCCGGCGGGGTTATGGTCGGCGTCTATTTTACGTCATCGCCAGAAGAAGTTGCTTACTACCTCAGCGATTCCGGAGCATCCTTCGTCTTTGTCGGGAGCGAACTTCAACTCAATATTGTCCTGGCGTCAGGCCAGACTGAGAAATTGAGAAACATCATTGTGCTCGACCCAGAGTGGAAGGGGGCGGGCGGCCCAGCGAATGTCGTTCCTCTCCAAGTCTTCTGTGGGGAGACTTCGGTTGACGCGGACGTGTTCCTTAGGGAGCAAGTTGCGAAAGCAAAGGCTAGTGACCTGGCGAGCATAGGGTACACATCCGGCACGACAGGGTTTCCAAAGGGCGCGATGTTGACCCACCTTTCGCTGCTCGCTGGTGCACACTCTGTAACGACATTCAGTTCGAAGTTGCGTTCCGATGCTCATCGCGTGGTGGTGCATCTTCCGATGTCGCATACGGTTGCGCGCGCACAGGCAACGACGTTACCTTTGCTGATTCGGCTGATCCCGTACTTCGGGGAGACGAGCGCTGATTTCGCTCAGACCATCAAGGAAGTGAAGCCAACCTACTTCATGGCTCCGCCGAGGTTCTATCAGAGGTTTGCCACCCAAATCCTCAGCAAGGTTCATTCGGGGTCTGAGAAGCAGAAGCAGGACTACCAATTCGCAATGACGATCGCTCGCAAGGCGCTCGACGACCGTCAGGCCGGCGGTGTGCCCAACCCGTTCATATCCGCCCTGTTCGCCGTCTGCCGGGAACGGATTTTCCGTCCCTTGCTTGCCGAGGTCGGGTTTGAAGAACTCACCGTCACCTATACGTCGTCGGCTGCGATGCCTTCCGAACTCATGTCTCTGTGGCAGCTGTGGGGACTGCAGCTAAAGGAATGTTACGGGCAGACCGAGCTGGTTGGAGCGAACCTGGTCCAGATGGCTGAATGGCCGGAAGCGGGAACCGTGGGCGTCCCCGTGCATGATGCGGCTTGGCAAACTGCCGTTCTTGAAGACGGAGAAATGATCGTCAAAGGTCCCGGGCTCTTTGTCGGGTACTGGAATAAGCCAGAGGAAACGAAGTCGGCCCTCCGCGATGGCTGGCTTTATACCGGCGATATCGTGGAGATTGGGCCGACAGGCCTGTTCAAGCTGGTCGATCGAAAGAAGGAGATCATCAACACATCCAACGGCAAATCGATCAGCCCCACGCAGATCGAGAATGAAATCCGGCACAGTCCCTTTATCTCTGAAGCGGCGGTGATCGGAGAAGGAAAGAAGTATCTGACCGCGTTGATCGAAGTAGATGCGACCGCGACGATGGAGTGGGCCAAATCGCGTGATGTTCGCATTGCTCACTATTCGGATCTGGCGGAGTCAGAGATCGTCGTCCGGATGGTTGAAGGCGAGATTGCCAAAGCAAACGGTCGGCTAGCGAGGGCCGAGCAGATCAAGGCCTTCCGAATACTTCCGGAGGAGCTCTCTCCGGAGAATGGCGTGATGACGCCAACGCGGAAAAAGCGCCGCAAGCAAATAATGGAGCGGTACCGGTCACTGATCGATTCGCTCTATGACGATAGTGAGGAGAACCTGATCAAGACCGAGGTGGGAATATAATCTGATCCGTTTCCGCTTCGTGCGATCATCAAGCTTGCTGAGCGCGTGTCGCAGTTGTGTTCGCGTTGCAGCGCGCTGTCATTCTTAAAGCTTCCGACCAAATCGCCGTAATTTCCATTGTAGTCAACTGAAAGAGACTTCACATGAAGAATCGCATCGGAAACGGGCTTACTCGCCGGACCGTGCTCGGCAGCGGTTTTGGCATCGCCGCAGGGCTTGTATCGTGGCCGGTCAGGGCGGTGGGCCAAGTCAAGGTTAAGATCGGCGCGATCATGCCCAGCAGCGGCGTGTTGGCGTTCCCCGGACAGGCTTGCGTGCGCGGCATTGATCTCGGCGCGAAGTTCGCCAGACAGAAGTACGGTGATGAGATTGAGGTCATTCACGCCGATACGCAGAGTCGGCCGGAAAATGGCCGTATCGCTGCGGAGAACCTGATCCGCCAGGGTTGTACGGTCCTCATCGGCGCCTGGGACTCGGGCGCGACCATCTCGGCGCTTCAGGCCTGCGAAGCAGCGAAGGTCCCGATGGTCGTGCATATCGCCAGCGCGACGCAAGTGACCTCGCAGGGCTTCACTCAGGTCTTCCGTTACTATCCGACGTCGCTGATGATCATTCGTCAGTCGCTGATCGATTTGAAAGCTCTGTTGACGACCCTCAACGGTCCGCCAGCCAGCGCGGTCGTCCTCCACCTCAACAACGTGATGGGGCAGTCGAGCGCCACGAGCATAGCACAGGCCTGGAAAGAGGTCGATCTCCCGATCAAGCTCACTGAGTTCATTCCATACGATGAGAAGGCCAAGGATCTCTCGGTCGAAGTCGCAAAGGCAAAAGCGACCGGCGCTGACATGCTTTTCCCGATCACCCGGGTCAACGACGCCATCATGATCACACGTGAGTGTGTAAAGCAGGGATGGAGCCCGAAAATGATCTACTCGGCGAATTCGAACGGCGTTATCGACAAGGCATATTACGACGCGCTTGGGAAGTACGCTGACGGCGCGATGGCGTCGGCGCTCTACTACAATCCGAAGGCGCCCGATGCGCACAAAATTCTCGAGATGTTCGCGGCCGACTACCCCAATGAATGGCTCGACGCAAATGCGGCATGCGCCTTCGAGGCCGTGCAGATCGTTAGGGACGCGGTAAATCGTGCTGGCTCGTCGGAATCGGGGGCAATTCACGGCGCCCTCAAGCTGACGGAAATGCAGCCAGTCTTGATGTCGTCTGGGACGATCAAATTTGACTCAAGCGGTCAGAACTTGAATTCCGCCGTGGCTCTGCTTCAAGCGCAAAAAGGCAAGCCGCGCGTGGTTTCACCGAGGGCAATTGCCGAAGCAGACCTGGAATATCCGGTGGTGCCCTTCAGCTCACGATAAGGCGCCACGAACCACCGCCCCGGTTCAATGCCGGGGCTGTGTTTCTATGCGTGCTAAGTGAAGGGCTGCTGGCTGCTGAAGCTCGACCGTTCGGCGAGGAAGCGGCGGGGGCTCTTTCCCATTGTCTTCTTGAACATAGTGATGAACGCGCTCGGCGTCTCATAGCCCAGATCGAGCGAAACGGCCTGCACCGACGATCCAGCCGTCAAGCGTTGCAATGCGACCAAGATATGAAGCCGCTGCCGCCAGCGCCCGAATGTCATTCCGGTTTCCTTCAAGACCAGGCGGGCGAAGGTCCGCACACTCATTGCATACCGGGCGGCGAGTTCATCGATGGTGCTACGGTCGCCGGGATCATTGAGCAGTGATGCCGCGAGATGTTGAAGTCGGCTGTCCGTGGAAATTGGCAAGTACATCTGTTCCGTGGACATCTGCACTAATTCGTCGAGCAACACTCGACCGAGTCGGCTCGTCGGTCCTTCAACGGGATAAAGTGGCGGAAATACGGATAGCCGGTGTATCAACTCGCGAACGAGCGACGATATCGTGAATGTGCAGCAAGTGTTTGGAAGCATACTTGCCAGCGGATCGATAAAGACCAGATAGACCTTTCCATGGTCTGACACGCAATTGCTATGCATGACCCCAGGAGGTATCCACACGGCTCCTTGCGGAGGAACGATCCATAACCCACCAGGGGCACGACACATGACTGATCCATGTGAGGCGACGACCAATTGTCCCTTCTTGTGCGAGTGGAGCGGGAGTTCGTCACCATGTTCACCAGTCTCAATGCACATCGAGACGATTGGACGATCGAACTGATCCGGATCTATCGGGTCGTAATTGAGCCTAAGATCCGGCAAATTCATTCTGGCCAGGCTATGATCCATTTCAGATGCGGGTGATGTGCTCATTGAGTTCACTCGTTAATGGATACGGTTCCATCCGTCAGGTGGCGCGAGTGGAGCTCGCTTCGGGAGCCTGCGGGCGACAATAGCCCTTTGCCAAATGATCGTCACGAAAAAGTAATGTGGTCGAAGCGGGTCTAAGCCCTCGGCTCTGCTTTTTCCAACCGCGACATGAGCCGGATGGGCGGGCAGCCGTGCGGCGCGATCCAGCCAGCCGCGACAAAGTGTGCTTTCCGGGTACCTCATTTGCCCTCTCGCACGCGACACGGCAGAGAATGCCAAGATCCGCAACAGCTGCCTCGTTCGATCGCGTGTTCAGCCCGAAATGCCGGAGTTTTCGGCGAGATATGCCACGACACCCAATGCTACCAAGGAGGGAGTTCGAAGGAGTCTGACGACAGTGACCATTCGCATCGACGCCCCGACCAAGTCAGCCGGTGGACAATCGCTTGACCAAGACGAAAACGAAACGGCCGATTGGCTTGCATCCCTCGGATCTCTCCATCGAAGCGCGGGTGCTGAACGTGTACGCTTTATTCTCTCGGCACTGGATCAGCGAGCCAAGGAGCTCGGCGTACTTTCAGATGTGCCTCCCTACTCTCCTTATCGAAATTCGATACCTCTCGAGTCGCAGCCGCCCTATCCGGGTGACATCCAGATGGAGACCCGGATCACTGCGATTATCAGGTGGAACGCCCTCGCCATGGTTGTTCGGGCCAATAGGGCCTATGGGGAACTCGGGGGCCATGTCGCTAGCTATGCGTCGGCGGCAGAAATATTTGAGGTCGGTTTCAACCATTTCTTCCGCGCGTCAAGTCCGGAGGCGGAAGGCGACATTGTGTACTTCCAGCCGCATTCCTCGCCGGGCGTGTATGCGCGCGCGTATCTCGAAGGGCGCCTGTCAGAAGAAAACTTAAGATACTATCGTCAAGAGCTCACCGGGGCGGGCCTGTCCTCATATCCGCATCCTTGGCTCATGCCAGACTTCTGGCAGATGCCAACAGGCTCGATGGGCATCGGACCAATCAGCGCCATCTACCAGGCGCGTTTCATGAAGTATCTCGACAACAGAGGTTTGGCGCGTACCCAAGACCGCCACGTGTGGGGCGTATTCGGTGACGGAGAAATGGACGAGCCGGAGTCGATCGCCGGCCTGTCTTTGGCCGCGCGTGAGAACCTCGACAATCTGACGTTTATCGTCAATTGCAATCTTCAACGGCTCGACGGTCCAGTGCGCGGGAACGGACAGGTCATCCAAGAACTGGAGATGATCTTCCGAGGGGCAGGCTGGAATGTGATTAAGGTGCTGTGGGGATCGGAGTGGGATCAGATCTTCTCGCGCGACACAGAGCACGCATTGTTGCGCAAATTCGCTGCGACGGTTGATGGGAAGTATCAGACGCTCGGTGCCAAGGACGGAGCGTACAATCTCGCGAACTTCTTCGGTGAAGATCCGGAGGTGCGGGCTCTTGTCTCGCATATGTCCGATACTGACATCGATGCGCTGAAGCGAGGCGGCCATGATTTTCGGAAGCTATTTGCCGCCTTCGCTGCAGCAAAGGCGACCAAGGGGCGGCCGACTGTTATCCTGGCGAAAACCAAGAAAGGGTATGGAATGGGAGGCGCCGGGGAGTCGCGCATGACGTCTCATCAGGCGAAAAAGCTCGACATCGATGCGCTCTATGCGTTCCGCGATCGCTTCTCTCTTCCACTGACCAACGAACAGGTTGAACGTCTCGAGTTCTTCCGTCCCGCGAACGACAGCGCCGAGCTTCAGTATCTACGGTCGAAGCGTGAGGCACTTTGCGGCTACATGCCGACCAGAAGGCGGACGGCGGCGGCCGTTGCCGTCCCCGCCCTACAGTCCTATGCCGAGTTCGCGCTCAAGGGCGAGGGCAAAGAGACGTCGACGACGATGGCGGTGGTTCGGCTGTTCTCGAATCTGCTTAAGGACAAAGTGCTCGGTCCCAGAATTGTGCCAATCGTTGCTGACGAGGCGCGGACGTTCGGTATGGCTAACCTGTTCAGGCAGGTGGGGATCTACTCACCGGTCGGGCAGCTCTATGAGCCGGAAGACGCGGGCTCGATGCTCTACTACAAGGAGGCGGCGGACGGTCAACTGCTCGAGGAAGGCATCACAGAGGCGGGCGCGATTTCTTCCTGGACGGCCGCGGCGACGTCTTACAGCGTCCATAACTTCGCATTGCTACCGTTCTATATCTACTATTCGATGTTCGGATTTCAGCGGATCGGCGATCTTATCTGGGCGGCCGCGGATCAGCGCGCACGGGGCTTCCTGATCGGCGCGACCGCCGGCCGCACCACTCTCGGCGGCGAAGGACTGCAGCATCAAGACGGCTCTAGCCATGTCATCGCAGCGACGATCCCGAACTGCCGAGCATACGACCCGGCGTTTTCCTACGAAGTCGCCGTCATCGTGGACCATGGAATGCACGCCATGCTCGAAGAGGGGCGTGATGAATTCTACTATCTCACGGTGATGAACGAGAACTACGCGCAGCCAACCATGCCTGTGGATGTTCGCGACGACATCATAAAAGGTCTCTATCGCATCGTTTCGAGCGAAAATGGACCTGCGAAGGTGCGCCTCGTCGGTTCCGGCGCAATTCTTCCAGAGGCATTGGAGGCTGCAAAGATGCTGGAGAGGGATTGGCAGATCTCCTGCGAAGTATGGTCGGCCACCAGCTTCGCAGAACTTGCGCGGGAGGCTCGAGAAATTGAGCGCAAGAACCGTCTAAACCCGCTCTCCAAGCCAAAGGAGAGCCACGTTTCAAAGTGTCTCTCAGGAAGCGTGCCGGTCGTGGCGGCCTCCGACTACGTGCGTGCCTATCCGCAGCTCATAGCGTCGTATTTCGAGGCGCCGTACACCGTTCTCGGTACTGACGGTTTCGGACGGAGCGATAAGCGTTCCGCGCTAAGGTCGTTCTTTGAAGTCGATCGCGCGCAGATCGCTATCGCTGCACTGACATCTCTGGCGCGGTCGGGGGCGATCGATCGCAGCCGGGTGGCCGAGGCCATCGCGCGCTATGACGTCCCGGCGGACGCAAATTCCCCCTGGTCAAGGTAACGCAGGTCAAAGCGAAATCATGGTTGATTCAATAGAAATCGTCCTGCCGGACATCGGGGACTACAAGGACGTGCCGATCGTTGAAATCAACGTTGCGATTGGCGATGATGTCGTAATCGATACACCATTGCTCTCGATCGAATCTGACAAAGCAACGATGGAGGTGCCGTCTCCCGCGGCAGGAAAAGTCAAGCAGTTGATGATCGAGGTCGGTAGCTTGGTATCTCAAGGATCAATCTTGATGATCCTAGCAGGATCGGCATCAGGTGACTCACCTGCTCAAGAGATGAGTGCGGAACCGGCTTCATCAGAGAAGGATGTCGGTGCTGTGGCGCAGGGAGGGGCCGCGTCAATCAAGGTACGAGAAAGGCCTGAGCCAAGTGGATTAGAGGACCGGGGCGGACGGCCCGAGGTAAGTCAGGCGCATGCATCACCGTCGGTTCGCGCATTGGCGCGGGAACTCGGCGTGCCGTTGGCCCTCGTCGTGCCAAGCGGAGCCAAGGGCAGGGTGCTGCACGATGATGTTACGAGCCACGTGAAGCAGGTGATGGGGTCGACCCAGTTGCCGCCATCTGCAATCGCTCCAGCGCTGCCAAAGGCAGACTATGAAAAGTTCGGCGCGATCGAAAGAGTGCCTCTCTCGAGAATCCAGCAGATAACAGGGGCAAATCTTTCACGAAACTGGAACACGATCCCGCACGTCACAAACTTCGACAAAGCTGATGTGACCGACGCGGAGGCGTTCCGAAAGAATATCAATGGAGAGGTGGGGGAGGCCTCAGCGAAGCTGACGATGGTGTCGATCTTGATTAAGGCAGCAGCCCTTGCGCTGAAGAAATATCCCCGCTTCAATTCGTCCTTTGATCAAGATGCCCTAATTCTCAAGAAGTACATTCACATCGGATTTGCAGTCGACACTCCCAAGGGTTTGGTGGTTCCGGTCATCAGAGATTGCGATAAGAAGGGACTGATAGAGATCGCCTCCGAAATGCGTGCGCTCGCGGACAAGGCCCTTGGAGGTCAGTTATCCCCGGGGGACATGCAGGGAGGCTGCATCTCGGTCTCGTCGCTGGGAGGCGTCGGCGGTCATGGGTTCACGCCAATCATCAACGCTCCCGAAGTGGCGATCCTGGGAGCGGGGCGCGCTGTCACCGAGGCAGTCTGGGACGGAAGTGGATTTCAGCCGCGTCAAATGCTTCCGATAACGCTCTCGTGGGATCACCGGGTGGTCGACGGTGTCGCTGCCGCGCGGTTCTTGGGCTTCGTCGCGACTCTGCTGAACGATCTGCGGCGATACGCGTTGTGAGGCCCCCATGGAGCGCGTGATCGATATATTGGTCCCCGACATTGGAGACTTTAAGGACGTTCAGATTGTGGAGGTGCTCGTCAAAGACGGTGACATCGTTGACAAGGAGCAGGGGCTTATCGTTGTTGAATCTGACAAGGCCACGATGGAAATTCCTTCGCCGATCGCGGGTCCTATCAAGGAGGTGCTTCTGAAGGTTGGCGATAAAGTGTCGCAAGGCACCGTCATTGCCAAAGCGCAACCGATTGCGCCGGACCGGGCGCCATCCAAGGCTGAAGCCCAGAATGGCTCGGCCGCATCTGGCGGAGGCGAGGAACGCTTCGATCTCGCCGTGATCGGTGGTGGACCAGGTGGATATTCTGCTGCATATCGCGCCGCGGATCTGGGTCTCAGGGTCGCGATGATTGAGCGATACCAATCGTTGGGTGGCGTATGCCTGAACGTCGGGTGTATTCCATCCAAAGCGTTGCTCCACATCGCGGCGGCCAAGGAAGAGGCCGAAAGGATCGCTGAGAAGGGAGTGCGATTCGGCGCACTGGAATTGGATCTGAATGCACTCAGATCGTTCAGGGACGGAACAATAAAGAAGCTGACTGACGGGCTCGGTCAGATGGCGCGGGCGCGGGACGTTAGAATCATCAACGGAGTTGCCAGATTTGTCGCGTCGAATTGCTTGGCAATCGATCTCGATACTGGTGCGTCTCAATATGTTGAGTTCGAGAAGTGCATCATCGCCACGGGTTCCTCGGCGAATAAGTTAAGTGTGTTTCCGAAAGACAAGCGGATCGTCACGTCGACCGGAGCCCTGCAGCTAAAGACGATTCCGAAGCAAATGCTTGTCGTCGGGGCTGGCATCATCGGACTCGAGATGGCCACGATTTATAGCGCGCTTGGCGCTCAAATCGATCTCGTTGAACGATTGCCAAGTATGCTCGCCGGCGTTGATCCGGATGCTGTGAAGATATGGCAAAGCAGGAACGCTCATCGGTTCCAACATATTGATCTCAATGCGGGTGTAGTGAGCGCCACGGCCGATAGTAAGGGCGTATCGGTCGAGATTGAAGGCGCAAAGCCGGGGCGTCGAACTTACGATCTTGTCCTGCAGTCCGCAGGCAGAGTGCCGAACAGCGCAAGTCTTGGCTTGGAGAAGATTGGTGTAAGATGCGACGCAAAAGGTTTCGTTGCAGTCGACAGGCAAATGCGGACGAATTTGCCTCATATTTTCGCGATCGGAGATGTCGCGGGCAACCCCATGCTCGCCCATAAGGCGGTTCACGAGGGGCATGTTGCGGCCGAAGTGGCTGCCGGGCTCAAGAGCTTCTTTGACGCGAAGATCGTCCCGAACGTTGCCTACACTGATCCCGAGGTGGCCTGGGTTGGCGTCATGGAGCATGAGGCTGCCTCTTCAGGCAGGCGCGTTAGATCCGCGAAGTTTCCGTGGGCCGCCTCGGGCAGAGCGGTCGCCTCGGGCGCGTCCTATGGCATGACCAAGCTGATCATCGACCAAGAGACGCACCGCATCATCGGCGGTGTGATCGTTGGCCCGCACGCTGGCGACATGATCGGAGAAATCTGTCTGGCGATCGAGATGGGCGCCGATGCAATTGATATCAGCAAGACCATTCATCCACATCCGACGTTCGGAGAGACAATAGGCCTGGCTGCCGAAGTGTATGAAGGCGTTTGCACGGATGTGTTGCCGGGTGCGAAGAGGCCGACCAAGCGCGCGAGCCACTAGAAATCCAAAACCTGAGCCGGCATCAGGTGTCTCGCTGCCGGTCGTTCGTATGGAACCCGAATATGGCGGGAGATTCTCGGAGGGACGTCAAGGTACCTTTGAGCGTTCAAGAGGAGGAATTTGCCGCGGCATGTCGAGACTTCGTTCTGGAGAGAAGACCTGATCTGGCGGCATCCATCGTCATTGTAGACAACCAACTCTGGATTGCGAACGATCCGCATGTTCGGGTCGCATTTGTAGAACTCGGTCTTGGCAGATTGGTGCGAGTTCTGCATCTCGCAATCGAAGGCAAGGCGATTGCGCTCAAAAGAGTGCCAAGGCTCCTGTTCGACCTGTCGAGCTTCAGAAGAAAGATACTCCGCGCGCTAGGTAGAGACGATCGAGGACAGCCCCTCGGGAAATAGGCGCGATTTCTTCAGCGCGCAGTTTCAAGGAATGGACATTCATCAACGCGAGCGGACCCGGCAGTCATCCTTGGCAGGACCGTCGGCGATTGGGACCTCTGAATTGCAAATGCAGCGGTGCGGGCATTGCGAGATCTGAGCCGGGCGATGAAAGGAGCTGTTCCGGACGTGCGGAGCCGGTGCCTTCCAAGTCACGCGCCCGTTCTTTGTGGTGCTGTCGAAATCATACGACGCGTCAAATGCCGGAAATAGCGCTGAGAGGTGCCGACTTCAGCACAAAATGCGGTCTGATGTGTACAATCGTATTGCTGCTGGAAGTCGTTCGTTGGGTTTCTGCGATCGAATTCCGCATTCGGCGTTTGCGAAAGGTTTCCAATCTTTCGCTTCCTCCCTCTACTTGGCCCGGCGCGATCGCCGGGCCCTTTTCTCGACGCTTGGCTAAATCTTATGTCGCTCGAAGCCGGTTGATCAGCGTTGTATGATCTTCTTCAAGATTTCGGTAAGCGTTCGAAATTCATCTCGGGTCAGGGGGGCGAAGGTCTCGCCAGAAATCTCGCCGATAGTTTCAATCGCTGCGTCCGCTATCCGTCTCCCCTTCTCGGTCAAATCGATCTCGCGTCGCCGCGGATCCAGAGGGTCTTTTGAGCTCTTGATGAGGCCGCGTGATTTCAGACGATTGATTACGCCGGTGATGGTCGCCGAGTCGTAATGAATTAGCCGTCCTAAGTGGTTTTGCGAACAAGGACCTACTTCCCTCAATTTCGCCAGCGTCGAGAATTGGGGCCCCGTTAATTCTTCAATCATCTTGGCGGCGAAGATCGACGTGTGAGTACGGAGCGCGACTCGCAATAAGAAGCCCGGTGCGTCATCCAACCGGTATGAATCTATAGCTTCTTTAACTTTCTCCGCCGGGCGCGGCTTTGTTTTGGGTTGCACCACTTTTACTTCCTTGCGGTAGGTTGCCTTAGCTCAAGAAGAGACAGGCTTTAGCTCCGAATGTCTTCGGTGCCGGCCGATTGTCTACATTTCCTGACCTTGGAAATCCATCGTTGTTCGACTTCGTCCGGTTTTATCGCGATTTGCTGCGTTGAGAGCGCCGGCGGGGGCACCCTTTGGGTGCGTCCGTCGTTCGCAATTGGAATTCCGCTCCGGCTGAGGGGCGAAGCTATTTGGCGCAAACGCTTGGTTAGACCGGTCCGTTGCGGCTTGCGTCGGACCATCGGCCCGAGATTGGGCACATTTCCATGACTCGTACACAAGTGCAGCACTTGCATACAAGTGATATATATCGTAATGTCCTGAGATTGCTCTCGGGAGGCTTGGGCTTCCCGCCTTAAGGGGGCGACGCACCTAAATACCAACGGATTTGCGTATGTCGGCGACTGACAACATGAGTGCGGTCCGACCGGACCTGATCGAAAAGGTCACGGGACGCGCCGAATACGTGACCGATTTGGCGATCCCGGGAATGCTGCACGGGTTTGTGGTTCGCTCGCCTGCCATCCACGCCCGCATCGTTTCGATCGACACGAGCGCTGCCCGATCGGTGGATGGTGTTGTGGACGTACTTACAGGTGACGATGTCGCGTCCTTCGGATGTTGGGGGGTTGTGCTCAAGGACCGACCGATCATTGCCATCGACCGGGTGCGGTATGTGGGCGAGCCGGTCGCGGTGGTGATCGCCGAGACCATAGAAATCGCAGAAAACGCCGCTGAGCTGGTCAACGTCGAATACGACGAGCTTCCACGCGCCACGACCATTCAGGAAGCGATCATGGACAATGCGCCGCTCATCCACGAGCGGCACGAAAACCTCGAAGATTTTTATTTCAAGGGCGGTGCCCGGCCCACTCAGAACAGCAACGTGTTCCACACTTACCGGAACAGCGTCGGAGACGTTGACGCTGCGGAAGCTGCTGCGGCCTACATTCACGAGGACCGGTTCACGTTCCCAGCCATTTCGCACTTTGCGATGGAGCCGCATGCAGTCATTGCGGACTTTCGTGGAGATTCTCTTACGGTCTGGGCCGGAGCGCAAACGCCGACCGCCGTTCAAAAGGTGCTGTCGCGTCTTTACCAATTGCCGCTCGCCAAGGTGCGCGTGATCGTTCCGTTCGTCGGCGGCGGATTTGGCGGCAAGGCTTCAGTCAAGATCGAGCCTCTGGTTGCGGCTGCATCATGGAAGGTGCAGCGACCGATCCGCATCGCTCAATCCATGATTGAGTCAATGCTCACCTGCCGAAGGCTGGGTGCCGACATCACGATCCGAACGGCTGTGGACGCGAAAGGGCGGATTCTGGCCAAGAGCGCCAAATTGCTTCTAGATGGCGGGGCATATTCTGACACCGGCTCGGCCGTTGCCACCAAAGCGGCAAATCGCATTATGGGCCCTTACGTTGTGCCCAATCTGCGCCTCGAGGCGTCTGCGGTCTACACCAATACCATCCCAGGTGCTGCATTCCGCTCGATTGGTGGGCCGCAAGCGGTATGGGCCAAAGAATCACACATGGACAATGTGGCTTCCGCTATTGGCATGGATCCGGCGGAGTTTCGTTTGCTGAACTTTGCTTCACGCGGCGAACGAATCCGCCCGGATTTGCGGGCCCTCGACATGGATATGGGCGAGTTGATGGGGCGTGTGACCCAGTCATTCGCCGCAAAGGCGCAGTCATCCAATCGTCGGGCAAGCGGGCTCGCTGTCGCCGCGACCGATCCGGCCAACACTCCGATCAGCAATGCGATCGTGCGTCTCAAGATCGATGGCTCGATCCTGGTTTCAGTCTCCAGTATAGAAATTGGACAAGGGGCGCACGCGACCATGGCTCGTATAGCGGCGCAGACCTTGAAGCAACCGCCCTCCGCGGTAACCGTGTTACGCACCGACACGGCCGTTGCGCCTTACGACTGGGGCACTGGCGCGAGCCGATCGACTGTTGTCGTCGGCCTGTCGGTCGAGAACGCCGCACTCGACGCGGCCGATCAGATCCTCGAAATGGTCGCCGACGTATGGGAGCTTCCCCGAGAGAGTTTATCGCTCGTCGAGGGAGGTATCTCGACTGGATCAGAAGTTCTCACTTTTCATCAAATTTTTCATCGCGCGCTTGGTGTCGACTCGGGAGAGGTCATCGGCCGTGGCGCGATCACGCCACGCTCGAAGAAGGGGGCCTTAGCAGAGTCTCCTCTGTTCTGGGAGACGTCGGCGGGTCTCGCTGAAATCGTTGTCGATGAAGATACTGGTGAGATTCATGTCCCTCGATACGCCAGCGCGGCTGACGTTGGCCGCGTGATCAATCGCGTCGCCGCGGAAGGGCAGGACGAGGGAGCCGCCGTCATGGGTTTCGGACACGCTCTCCACGAGGCGCTGGAGTTCGAGGATGGTCAACCCATTAATGCGACCCCAATCGATTATTCGATACCGCGCATATCTGACGTTCCGCCGGTGTTTGACACCATCCTTGTCGAGAATGGCGACGGCCCAGGACCAGGCGGCGCCAAGGGGATGGGCGAGGGAGCAATCCTTCCGGTCGCGCCAGCAATCGCGAACGCGCTTTTCTCTACCTACGGCATTCGGATCACCGACCTGCCAATGACGCCCGAAAAGGTTTGGCGCGCCCTGCAGAAGAGGAGCTGAATTCATGGAATTCAATATGTCGATGGTCGTGCCGGCGTCGCCCACCCAGCTTTGGAGCACACTGCTCGACGTCCCTCGCATATCCGGCTGTATCCCTGGTTGCGAGAACGTCGAGGAAATTGAGCGGCTCGCAACCTACAAAGCGACCGTCAAGCAGAAGATCGGTCCCTTCAAGGTCGAGGTTCCGGCCGACATTGTTGTCGAATCGATGACGGAGCCGTCGCATGTGCGCACACGCGCCACGGGCCGCGACAAACTTACCGGAACAAGGCTGGCGGTGGTCCTCGACGTGACCGTCACGCCCGAGGGATCCAGCTCTTCGACGTTTGCTGTAGATGCAAAGGTCGACGTGCAGGGCCGACTTGCGACCATGGGGTTCGGCGTCATCAAGCGACGTGTCGATCAGAACTTCGAGGAGTTTGAAAAGCGGCTCAAAGAAATGCTTGGTGCGGCTTAATCATGCTGCCTTCTCCTTTTGAATTCGACAGGCCCTCGACAATCGAGGATGCCATACGCGGGGTCGGAGAATCCGGCGACGGCATGTTTTATTCCGGCGGCACCGAGTTGCTGCTGGCCATGAAGATGCGCGTTATTCACACTGACCGGCTTATCGATATCAAAGGGATTTTTGGCCTAAATCGCATTTGTTTGAACGAAGCGAATGATATCGAAATCGGAGCACGGTGTACGCACGCCAAGATTGCCAGCGATCCCGTCATTCGTGAGCATGTGCCAGCGCTGTCGTCGCTCTGTGCCAATGTGGCGAACATCAGGGTTCGCAGCGTCGGCACGATCGGTGGAAATCTCTGCTTTGGAGAACCGCACGCCGATCCTCCGACCTTGCTCGCGGCTCTTAATGCGCGTCTCGTGCTCATTGGCCGCGACGGTACGCGCGTCGTTCCCGCTGACGACTTCATCCGGAGTGAGTTGGAAACGATACGAGAGCCGGACGAGTTGCTGACACTCATTGTCTTTCCGTGCCCGAACGGCCCGGTGACCTATCGGCGGTTCAAGCATGGAGAGAGGCCCTCCGTGAACGTCGCGATGGCCTGGTCCATCGACGCTGGCAAAGCGACCATCAAAGGTGCCCGCGTGCGGGTCGGAGCGCTCGGGTCGCGACCTCAACCTTTGAAGGTGGTCGAGGACGCGCTTCGGGGCCTCCCTGTCCGCGAAGTCCGTTCGGCCATCGAGGCTGTGCTCACGACCGCGCTAGATGAGCTTGAAGTCAATGAGGATCGGCATGGTGGCGCGGACTACAAGCGACATCTGGCAGGAGTCCTGCTTCTGAGAAACGTCGAAGAAGCGATCTCCGTCGGCGGGGGAGCGTGAAATGACCCACATGCTTCCGATTTCATTCTGGCTGAACGGTCAGATGATCGCGCTCGACGTCCCAACACATACGCTTCTGATCGACCTTATCCGGGATAAGCTTGGTCTCAAGGGAACGAAGCGCTCCTGTGACATGGAGGTTTGCGGCGCCTGTACAGTTCTGCTCGACGGCGAGCCAATTTCGAGCTGCACCATGCTCGCTGTCGATGTCGACCAGCGTGAGATCACGACCATCGAAGGCGTGACGCCTCCGGATGGCCTATCGCGGGTTCAGAAGGCCTTTGTACTTCACGGCGGCCTCCAGTGCGGCTTTTGCACACCTGGCTTCATAATGGCCGTCACAGCGCTTCTGAAAGCAACGCCACACCCGACTGACGAAGAGATACGTCATTACCTGCACGGCAACCTCTGCCGCTGCACCGGATACACCAAGATATTCGAGGCTGTGAAGAGTCTTGCCAGCGAGCAGGCCTCCGAAAATGCCATCTAACCTTCGGTAAGCAGCGCAATCAACTTTTAGAGATGTCATGAGCATTGAACAGGTCGGCAAATCCAGTGTCCTCATTGCCGGCGCCGGTATTGGTGGTCTGGCAATGGCGCTATCGCTGCTTCGTCGCGGAATTGATTGTGACGTATTCGAGCAAGCATCTGAGTTGCGCGAGGTCGGAGCGGGTCTTTGGATTTCCATGAACGGTGTCCGCGTCCTTCAAGAACTCGGTTTGACCGAAGAAGTTGAACAGAACTGCATAGCGGCCGAGCGACGCAACATTCGGCTGTGGAACACCGGTGAGGCCTGGTCCCTCTACGATAGGACCTCCGACGCAGCGCGAAATCAGCCCTATCTGCTGCTGCGTGCTCACTTGT
Organism: Bradyrhizobium sp. UNPA324; assembly: GCF_006658635.1. NCBI lineage: Bacteria > Pseudomonadati > Pseudomonadota > Alphaproteobacteria > Hyphomicrobiales > Nitrobacteraceae > Bradyrhizobium > Bradyrhizobium sp. UNPA324. Next base: position 5,872,193 of record NZ_LFJD01000004.1, on the reverse strand, counting down.
TGAAAATTCTCGTCGACGGCGTGCGTCGCCTGAAGCCAGGCGCTGTCCATCTGAACGCGCATGTCGTCGGGTTCAGCCAGAACGAACATGGGGTTCGAGTCAAGCTCGCCAACGGAACCGAAGTCGCAGGACGCGCTTTGATCGGCGCCGACGGTGCTCATTCAAAAGTTCGTACCCGGCTGATTGGAAACATCGAGAGCCACTATACGAAGGCCATCGCTTGGCGTGGCCTCGTGCCGGTGGATCGCCTCGCACCGCATCAGCGCGACGCCGTTGTGTCGACCTGGATAGGGCCCACCGCGCATGTCACGGCCTATCCTGTGCGTTGGCAGGATACGGTCATGATGACCTTCTCAGGTCAGGTCGACCACGACGATTGGCTGCTCGAGTCCTGGTCGGAGAAGGGCTCCATCGAGGACTGCCTAAAGGACTTCGAGGGGTGGCATTCCGATATCGTCGAGTTGGTCAAGAACGTGGATACCCTGAACAAATGGGGCCTGTTCGTGCGTCCATCGCTGGGTACGTGGTCCAATGGACGCGTCACCCTGCTCGGCGACGCCTGCCATTCGATGCTGCCTTACCTCGGGCAGGGTGTGAACATGGCCCTGGAGGATGCATCCGTCCTCGGCCGCTGCTTCGGGGAGAATCCCGATGATATCCCGGCGGCATTCAAGACGTATCAGGGTCTGCGGCTCGATCGCACCACCAAGGTCGTGAAGTCCGCGGCCGGCATGCTGCCGATTTTCCATAACCAGGCGCTGTGCAAGCCGGAGACGGCGGGTGGTTACATCAAGACCCAATGGGCACCGGAAGCGACAGCTGCGCGATACGATTGGATCTACCAATACGACGCGACCACCGTGCCGCTTCACTGACATGCTCACGATTGTGAACGCTGGAGCGCAACAGTGAATGGCAGCAAGCAACCCTGGGACGATGTGATACCGCTGGACGAGCGCGAGACCTATGCCCTCGCCGGGCTGGGTGGCGCGGCGGGATTCGGCAAACGGCCGGCATTGCTGGTCATCGACGTGCAGTACCGTTCGGTCGGCAGCCGGCCGATGCCGATCCGCGAGGCGATCAAGGAATACCCCACCAGCTGCGGCGAGCCCGGTTGGCATGCCATCGCACACATCGCCGCATTGATGTGGCTGTTTCGCAAGAAAAAGTGGCCGGTGATCTTCCCGCACGTTGCACCGAAGGTAGGCCAGGACCAGGGCGCATTCTCCGCGAAAATCCCGGGTATCATGCGGATCCCGCCCGAGGGCTATGACTTCGTCCGCGAGGTGGCTCCGGGGTCCGGCGAGTTGGTCCTGCCGAAGACGCAGGCAAGCGCGTTCTTCGGCACTCCGCTTGCGACGTATCTGATCGGTGCCGGCGTCGACTCGCTGGTGGTGACCGGCTGCACGACCAGCGGCTGCGTGCGGGCTTCGGTCGTGGATGCGTGCGCGATGAACTTCAAATCAATCGTGCCGAGCGATGCGGTCTACGACCGCTCGCGCACATCGCATGCCGTCAACCTCTTCGATATTGCCAGCAAATACGCGGATGTCATGCCGACGGAGGCCGCCATCGAGCGGCTTCGCGCGCTGTCGGATGACCACATCAAGGATCACAAGACGTGAGCAGTGTCGCGACATCCGGGTTGCTTTACGGCGCCAATGTGCGAGCCAACGGCATTCGGCAGCATTACCTGCGGTTCGGCGGAGCCGGGCCGGCGATCATCATTGTCCCCGGCATCTCGACGACTGCGGCGCAATGGGCGTTCATCGCAGAGCGCCTGTGCTCCCGACACGACGTTTTCGTGCTCGATGTGCGCGGTCGCGGCCTTTCCGAAAGCGGCCCGCATCTCGACTACTCGCTCGACGCATGCGCTTCCGACCTCATCGGGTTCGCTGAAGCGCTCGGAATGGGCCCCTATACGCTGCTGGGCCACTCGATGGGTGGCCGCATCGGGATCCGCGCTGCGCGTTGGCGGCCATCGTCCATGGACCAACTGATACTGGTCGACCCGCCAGTTTCCGGTCCTGGACGTCGCGCCTATCCGATTCCGGTCGACCCGCTTCTCAAATTGCTGCAAAGCGCGAAGCGCGGAGAAGCCGACGTGGCGCTACGGCGCCCCTCTGCTCCGCGGTGGCCCGAGCAGCACATCCGCACCCGGGCCGAGTGGATGCATACCTGCGACGAGCGAGCGCTCATCGAGAGCCACAAGGGCTTTCATCACGATGATATTCACCTCGACCTCGCCCATCTCAGTGTTCCGACCGCATTGATCGTTGCGGGACGGGGAGGGGTCATTCGGCCCGAAGATGAAGAAGAATTTCGCAGATTGCTGCCGTCGATCGCGACCAGGACGCTGGAAAGCGCGGGTCACCAAATGCAAATCGATGATACCGAGGGTTTCCTTTCAATCGTTGAAGAGCTTCTAGCGCGACCACGCGATCGGTTCGACGGTCGCGCGTCTACGTTCGGCAGACAGGAGGTCAGTGAAGATGTCCCGACAAATCGTTGATGTTGAAATGCTCGAGCTCTTTAAGGCCGAGCTGGCGCTCTGCAAGGTGAAGAAGGACGAAGTCGTTGCCGTCCTAAGCGGCGGCGAGGATCAGCAGGAATACGCTCAGGCTTTCATGCTGGCCGCGCGGGCCCTGGGCGCAACGACCTTTCATCTGAATGTACCGAAGTACGGCCAGGGCAAGGTCGCGGGCTTGCAGGGCCGGCATGCGCTCACGGGCAACCAGCCGGCGATCGATACGCTCAAGCGCGTGGATATGGTGATCGATCTCCTCGGGTTGCTATTCTCTCGTGAGCAAGCCGAAATTCAGGAAGCAGGTACGCGCATCTTGCGCGTGATGGAGCCGTTCCACATCCTCAAGAAGATGTTCCCGACTGAAGATCTGCGCCGGCGAACCGAGCTCTCTCGAACCCTTCTCCAGTCAGCCAGCAAAATGCGGATCACGTCGCCGGGCGGAACGGACGTAACTTATGGCCTGAAGCAGTACCCGGTCATTTCCGAATACGGATACACGGATGAGCCTGGGCGCTGGGATCACTTCCCGTCAGGCTTCGCCTTCACTCAGGCGACCGACGGCGAGGTTAACGGCACGGTGGTGCTGATGCCAGGTGACATCCTCTGCGCGTTCAAGCGTTATATTCAGTCGCCGGTCACGTTGACCGTAAAGGACGGTTACATCGTCGATCTCAAGGGCGAGGGGACCGACGCGCTCCTCATCAAAAACTATATCGACAGTTTCGGCGATCCGCGCGGTTGGGCGATCTCGCATATCGGCTGGGGATCGAACGAGCGTGCCACCTGGCACCACATCGCGGCCTCCCAGGATCTCACGTCGGAGCACATCATGAATGCGCTTTCCTTCTACGGGAACGTCCTGTTCTCGACGGGTCCGAACACGGAGCTCGGCGGCACGAATGACACGCCGTGTCATTTGGACATCCCGCTTCGTGGCTGCAGCCTGTGGCTCGACGATATCCACATCCTCGACAAAGGCGACTTTGCTTATCCGGAATTGAGAGCGCCGGGCCGCTAGGCCCAGCGCATCAAAATCGGTGCCCGGAGCCGCATTTGCGACTCCCAATGACGCGGAAAGCGTTTCGGTAACGACCATCACTTGTCCAGTTCTTTCAACGGGAAGCGCACCACATGTCTACAAATATCGGAACTTCGGAAGATTACACGGCGAGGCAACGGTATTCGATTATGATCTCAGCAATGCTGGGCTACATTCTCGACTTCTACGACGTTCTGATCTTTCCGTTCCTTTTGCCCGCGATTCAACGGTCGATGGCGCTATCGTTGGCCGAGATCGGTTCACTGCAGGCTTTGACATTGTTCGGATCGGCCATTGGCGGCGCGCTGTTTGGCGTCATCGGTGATCGACTTGGCCGAAAGACCTCGCTTCAACTCACAATCGCGCTGTTTTCGGTTGCCGCGATCATTTCGGCCTTCGCATGGAATTACTGGTCGCTTGCCGTGCTGCGGTTGATCACCGGCATCGGTCTTGGCGGCGAGTATGGCGTGGGCATGGTGCTCTTCAACGAGGCCTGGAAAAAAGGCAGCCGAGGTTTGGGGGCGGCGGCGCTTCAAGGCTGTGCCGTGATCGCGTCATCCACGGCGTCAATCGTTGGCATTTGGCTGATTGCGACGTTCAGCGACGAGTGGAGCTGGCGTATCGGACTGCTGACTGGCGGCGTGCCCATTCTGCTGATTATCTTCATTCGTTTCTTCATGCCTGAATCCAAGATCTGGCTGGAGTATGAGGCGCAACGCAAGGCCGGTCAGGTCACCGCAGAAGCTCGCACACTTCCCCTTGCGGATCTCTTCCGCAATGGGCTAGCACGGCAGACCGTCATCGCCTTCGTATGGCTGATGAGCTACATGCTCTGCTACTACAGCGTCGTCTCCTTTATTCCGACGCTGCTGCTGCGGGATATGCATACACCAGGGGATATCGTTCGCACGACAGCCGTTCTGCTCTCGGTGGTCAGCGGCATTTGCTACCTCGCGAACGGATTTTTCAACGACAGGGCTGGCCGCCGCTTCGGAGCCCTCGTGCCCGCGCTGTTTTGGGTCGGGTCTTTGGTCGGTATGGCCATGTGGGGAAGCCAGCTCTACGCCGGATCGAAAACCGAATGGCCGATGTTCTGGCTCTACATCGGCTTCGGGATTGGCAACGTAGCGCTGGGTGTGACCGGTGTCTGGATCTCTGAACTCTATCCGGTCAACTTGCGTGCGACGGCGGTGTCTACATTCTATATGGGAGGGCGCGGGCTCGGCAGCATAGCCCCTGTGATTGTGCCACTTGCGGCCGCCAATTTCGGCGGAAGCCTGCTCAACGGCATGGTTGCGGTGGCCCTTCCCGCTGCAGCTATCTTCATTCTCGCCTCTCTTCTGCTTCCCGAGACCCTTGGTCGGGATTTATCCGCGAAGGGTTTTGAAGGCGGCACGGAAACGGATGCCACGATGAAAGCTGCTTCGGTGACGAGCATTTGACGCTGATGGAAGGACGGTTGATCGGCGAGATGAGGGCTGTCGACGTGCTCATCTCGTCGATGCGTGCGTAGGGAAAGGAGCTGGCACTCCGTCGTCCGATGTTGGTCAACGATGCCTGCCACTCTCTGATATCGACGTCCTCGTCGTACCGTAACGTTGATCGGACGACGCGCGAGCGTTCGATAGCCATTGTGAGAGATTATCTAGCACCGCTATTGAATGCGGTAAGCCGCCGGCCCGCCGGCGCGCAAGTGTTGTCCGATTTGTACCGGCTGTAACGAAACCTAAACCGATCACTTGTATACGAGCAATAATCTATGCGGCCGTGCCTACCGGTAATTGCCTTGGAGACGTTCCTTGAAACTACTCAATAACCTGCCGATCACTCCCAAGATCAGCATTCTGGTGGCGGTCTCGATGCTAGGCCTCTTCTCGGCTGGACTGCTTGCGGGCTATTTGATGCAGAAGGAATGATCAATTCGCGGGTCGAGCAGACCCGCGCGATCGTCGATATCGCCAAGAACGTTGCGTTGGGCTTGCAGAAGCAAGTTGACGCGGGCCAACTCAACAAAGAGGCCGCAATCGCGGAATTCTCACGTCGTGCTCAGACGATGACGTATGACAAGGGTGCGGGCTATATTTTCGCAAATACGATGGATGGTGTCGCGGTAGCCTCTCAGGATCCGAAGACAATCGGGGTCAATCGTCTCGACGGCAAGACAAACGGTCGTGCGCTGATCCGCGAATTGCGCGACGGCGTGGCAGCGAACGGCGATGTTGTGTTGCGTTACGAGTTCATGAGGCCTGGCGAAAAGGAGCCGATCAGGAAGCTGTCCTACGCGGTGGGCATTCCTGGATGGGACATGTTTGTCGGTTCCGGTGCGTATCTAGATGATCTTGATGCCAAGCTACAACCGATCATGTGGTCCCTTGGTGGGGCTATCATCGTAATCGGACTGGTCTCGGGTGTCATCGCCTGGTTCCTCGGTCGCAGCATCACTAAACCATTGGCCGCGTTAGGCACTTGCATGGGGCAGCTCGCTAGCGGCAAGCTCGAGCAAGACATTCCAGGTGTTGGTCGGAAAGATGAGATTGGCGCGATGGCCGCCACCGTCCAAGTGTTCAAAGACAACGCAATTCGTATTCGGAGGCTAGAGCAAGTTGAGGCCGAAGCTCAACGGCTCACGGCTGCTGAGCGCCGTGCCACATTAGAGAGCATAGCGAATGATTTTGAGCAAAGCGTAGATGGCTTCGTTCGTGCGGTCGCCTCCTCAGCCGCCGATATGCAGGGCACAGCGGATATCATGACCACAACCGCAAGGGATGCCAGTATGCGCGCGTCCACTGTCGACGCTGCGTCAGAAAGAGCATCTGGGAACGTTGAAATGGTAGCCGTTGCCGCCGAGGAATTATCGGCATCGGTAAGAGAGATATCGCAACAGGTGCTGCAGTCGACCGGAGTCGCCCGCCAAGCCGTTGGTGACGCCGAGCGCACAAACGCTACGGTGCAGGTCCTGTCAAACGGGGCCGAAAAGATCGGCGAAGTTGTCCAACTCATCCATAGTATCGCCGCACAGACCAATCTCCTGGCCCTCAACGCCACTATCGAAGCGGCACGCGCGGGCGACGCCGGACGCGGATTTGCTGTGGTGGCGGCCGAGGTTAAAGCGCTTGCCAATCAGACGGCAAAGGCTACGGAAGAGATCGCCGTGCAAGTAGGGACTATGCAAGCAACTACAAATGACGCGGTTCTCGCCATCAACGGAATTGCGCAAACGATCGCTAGGATGAGTGATATCACGTTAAGCATTTCCTCCGCGATCGAAGAGCAGAGTGCTGCGACAAGCGAAATTGCGCGCAACATCCAGTCCGTTGCCGCGGGCTCCAGCGAGATCAGACTCCATATAGGCAGCGTCAGCACTGCAGCGGCCGCCACCGGTGCGGCGGCCGGCGAGGTTCTCACTAACGCGCGTGGGTTGGAGAATCAGTCGAAGATGCTGCGTGTGGCGGTAGATCAATTCTTGACCACAATGCGAGCCGCCTGACCGGACGGTCCTGCCGGCGGCACATCGCTCGTGGTAGCACTGCTGTCACTCTCCTGCTGCGCGGCGTGTAAGTCGGCCACAGCGCCCCTCACACGTGGGAGATCGCCGATGATATTGCCGGTAGTCGGAGCGTCGTCTGCCGCGCTATCCAGGAACGTGAGGTATGGTCGATCCGCGAGACATCGCATAGCCGTAGTCGGCTCGATCCAGGACAGCCCTATGACATGCATCTGACTTAGGGCGCGACATCAGCCAAACTATAATCGGCCGCAAAGCGCAGTTCCCTTAGTGGTCGCACCCGCTTGATCGATTCCTGGTAGAGTTCGTGCGCTTTGTAAGCTGCGAGCTCAGCCTCATTGTCGAATTCACCATAAACCACGATGTCGATGTCGTTCCCGAGTTGGTCAGTCTTGCGGTTGCGGGCGACCTCGAGCCGGCGCGCATGCGGGATTGTGGTGAGAACCGACAAACCGTCGATTATCTGATCGATATGGGCTTTGCTGTTCGCGGTGAAGAAGACGATGTGACGAATCATGGCGGCTCTGGCTGTGCGCGATGAGTGTTGCCCGGCGATCTATACGGGCTTCGAAATGGCTGTCTACTCGTAAACATGAGGTGTCCGACGGCCGGCATAGATTCAACAAGATCTGGAGTCCTCGGTTGACCATGTGGGACACTTAATGCACTCGAAACGTCGGTGCCCAGCTTGCGGCGACTCCGCCTTCCATGACGATAGGGTGGGAAGTTCTTACGCGATGATCGCGCGACCATTAGATGTTCCTTCGCGTCCGGCTGCTGCTTTTTAGAGATATTTTTCTTTTTCTCTCCCTCAGTTGACAGTTTCATCTCGTGCTCCATAGGAGAGCGTCGGCTTTAGGGACACGAGCCAGGCTTAACGGAACCTTCAGATGAGAAAAGTGCTGGCCGCAAAGCTGCATGGCATCCACGTTACGGAGGCCAATCTTCACTATCACGGTTCAATCACGCTCGATCCGGATCAATGCCATGAGGCGGGGATTCTGCCGATGGAGTTTGTGGAGATCTGGAACAAGAACTCCGGGGCGCGAATTTCGACCTACGTAATATTCGGCGCGCCCGGCTCGTGTTGTTGTGTGCTCAACGGCGCCGCCGCGCGCACCTGCCAAGTCGGCGACCAGATCATCGTCTGCAGTTCGACGTACGTGGATGGGTCGCAGATCGCTCGGCTGAGACCAAGAATCCTTACCTTCGATCGCGACAATCACATTTCTGATCGCATGACTTATTTAGTCACGTGATGGTGCCGAGCGTTGTGGTTTCGAGATACTAGGTGAGGCAGGCGACGTGAAACCTATACCACTTCGATCCGCGGAATCGAACTAAGGCCGGCTGACGAGATAGGGGGCGAGAATGAGCCACACCTCAGAAGCCACGGGCGAGCGAGTCACGCTTCCAGGGCTGCAACGGTGGAAAGAGGGGGGGCGGCGGCTCGTGATGACGACCGCCTATGATGCGGTCACCGCACGTATTGCGGATCCCATCGTGGATATGATCCTTGTCGGAGACAGCGTCGGAAACGTCTGCCTCGGATTCGACAATACGCTTCCGGTCAGCATCGCGATGATGAATCACCATCTCGAGGCGGTTGCGCGTGTGAAACCTCGAGCCTTGCTCGTGGCCGATATGCCATTTCTGAGCTTTCACCTCAGTACAGAGGACACGATCCGCAACGGCGGAGGCTTCTTGCAGCGGGGCGCCGACGCAGTAAAGCTCGAGGGCGGAGCCAAACGCGTCGAAATGATACGTGCCCTGGTCGAGTGCGAGATTCCGGTGATGGGTCATCTCGGCTTGACCCCGCAGAGCGTCAATGCAATGGGTGGATTCAAAGTGCAGGGCCGCAAGGCCGATGACGCCTTGCGCCTGCTCGACGACGCCCACCGCCTGCAAGAGGCCGGCTGCTTCGCTCTGGTCCTGGAAGGCATTCCGGCCGAGCTCGCGGCGCGAGCGACAGAAACGCTGACCATACCTACCGTCGGGATTGGCGCAGGTCCTGGTTGCTCGGGGCAGGTGTTGGTCTTCCACGACGTGCTTGGCTTGATTGAAGGCCACGTCCCAAGATTCGTTCGTACCTACGCCGACGGCTTCCGGGTGCTGCAGGAGGCGTTGTCCCGATGGGTTGCCGATGTCCGCGACGGTACATTCCCGGCACCGCAAGAGTCCTACCGGCTTCCCGAAGGTATAGGCGAAACGATCGCAAACTGGGCGCCCTCCAACCGAACCCGATGTGAAGCGTAAAAATGCAGACAATCATGACGGTCGCCGAGCTTCGCCGCGCTCTCGCGGAGGCTCGCAGAGCCGACAAACGTGTCGGATTCGTACCGACAATGGGCTATCTGCACGACGGCCACCTGGCGCTGATCGACGCCAGCCGGGCGCAATGCGACGTCACCGTGGTCAGCATTTTCGTCAATCCCACTCAGTTCGGACCAAGCGAGGATCTCAGCACGTATCCGCGCGACTTCCAGCGCGATGAGAAACTGTGCCGCGATGCCGGAGTTGCGATCGTGTTCGCTCCTGGGGCGGAGGAAATCTATCCCGCTCAATTCGAGACCTTCGTTGAACCAGGCGAGCTCGCGAAACCACTCTGCGGCGCTTTCAGGCCGGGACATTTTCGTGGGGTCGCGACAGTCGTAAGCAAGCTTTTCAACATGGTACAGCCGGACGTCGCGTTCTTCGGGCAAAAAGATTTTCAGCAGTGCGCGGTCGTGCGTCGGATGGCCATCGATCTGAATCTGCCGATCGAGATCGTTACCGTGCCGACCGTCCGAGAAGCGGACCGTCTCGCAATGAGCAGCCGCAACCGGTATCTCAACGGGGAAGACCGAGGGCGGGCCCTCGCCATCAGTCGTGCACTATTCGGCGCAGCGGAGGAGTTCCGCTTGGGGGAGCGGAACGTGGATAAGCTGATTGCAATCGCTAAGACGGCTTTGGAAACGGTCGATCGGCTGCAGTACCTTGAGCTCGTCGACGGCGACACGCTCAAACCCGCCGTAAGTCCGCTGCACCGCCCCGCGGCACTGTGCGTGGCGGCCTATGTCGGCTCGACGAGGCTTATTGACAACGTGATACTTCAGCCAACTCCGTAGCGCGACAGAGGCGAAAGAATCTTCTTGATTGAAGCTGTCCGACGCGAGGAGCCTCCCGCACGCCGTCCTCACCTTCGTCGGGCGGCTGAAGGGATCATCTTCGAAGAAGTGCAGTTTCGGCGTGCGGACCGTCAGGTTCTTGCCATTCCCGAGCTTTACTTAGCTGAGCGCCGGATCGGCCTGATTGGTGACAATGGTTCAGGCAAGAGCACGATGTTGCGGCTGATGAACGGGTTGCTCCTGCCGGCTAGCGGGCGCGTCGAGGTGGCGGGGCTCGATACGGTACGGCATCGCAAAGACCTTCCGGCAAAAGTCGGCTTTCTGTTTCAGAATCCCGACCATCAGCTCATTTTTCCGACCGTCGTCGAGGAGGTCGCTTTTGGACCGGCGGAGCGGGGAATGCCAGCGCCACAGGCGCGCCAACAGGCGATGGCGCTACTGGAGCGGCACGGCTGCGCCCAATGGGCGGAACGCAACGTCAACGAGCTGTCCGGCGGCCAGAAGCAGCTTGTCTGCATCCTGGCGCTGCTCGCAACGGACCCGTCGATTCTGCTGATGGATGAGCCTTTCGCCAGTCTCGACTTGCCGACACGATTACGGATGTATCGCAGGATCACGGCACTTCCGCAGCGAGTCGTGATGGCGTCTCATGATTTCGAGCTGCTCGCAGAGTTCGATCGCATAATCTGGCTGGATGCGGGCCACATCCGCCTCGATGGCCGACCCGCCGAAGTGCTGCCCGCCTACCGGGCCCATGCAACGATCGTTGGGGCAGGGGACGCCCTGACGTCATGATGACCGACGGCCTCGCGCCACAGACCTGGCTGCACCGCGTACCGGCCGGTGTCAAGCTCGTGGGCCTTGCCCTCCTGAGTGTGCTTTTGCTGCCGGTCGGCGACTGGCGGATTCTGGCGGGCGTGTTGGCGATGATCGCCATGGTCTATGCCGGCTTCGGCCGGGTCGGTATCGCGCGCCTCAAGTTGCTGCGGCCATTGCTGCCGCTGCTTGTGGTCGTCGGCGGTGTGCAGGCTGCGTCTGCTGGTTGGAATGCCGGCGCCGTCGTTACGATGCGGCTCCTGGCAATGCTTCTGCTCGCCGATCTCGTCAGCATGACCACCACGATGAGTGCGCTGATGGAGGTGCTGGCGCCAGTGTTCCGCCTGCTACGCCCGTTTGGCGTCAATCCGCGCAAGATGGCGCTTGCCGTGGCCCTCGTCCTGCGTTTTGTGCCCGTCCTGATGGCGCGGTGGCGCGCGCGCGAGGAGGCCTGGAAGGCACGCACGCACCGGCGCATTCCGCCGCGACTGGTAGCCGCTTTCGTCGCCGACATTCTGCAACTTGCCGACCGCGTCGCGGAAGCGCTTGATGCGCGCGGCTTCGACCGGTCCGCCGCCGATCATCACTCATCCCCGTTGTAGGAGAAAATCCCGTGGAGTCCCGCGCCATCGTTCGTATCGCCCTACTTGCCGCCGTCATCGCAGCGCTCGGTATGGTGCCTAGCATCGTCTTGCCAATCGCCATGGGTGTGCCAATCACGGCCCAGACGCTCGGCGTCATGCTGGCCGGGATTATCCTTGGCCCCCGTCATGGCGCGCTGGCGGTGCTGTTGTTTCTGTTCGTCGTGCTGCTCGGAGTGCCGCTGCTATCGGGCGGACGCGGTGGGCTTGGCGTGCTTTTCGGGCCGTCGGTTGGCTTCCTGCTGGGCTGGGTTCCCGCAGCCTTTATGTCGGGTCTTGTGATGGCGCGGCTGAGGACCTTGCCGGCTTTCCCAGCGGCGCTCGTTGCCGCGATCACGGGCGGCATCGTGGTGGAGTATGCCTTTGGTATTCTCGGCCTGATGGCGATGGCAAGGATGAACTTGCAGCAGGCTCTGGTTGCATCCGCCGTGTTCGTGCCGGGCGATCTTTTGAAGGCGCTGGCCACCGCGTTTGTGGCGGAGGCGTCGCACCGGAGTTATCCGGCTGCAATCGTCAGCCGTTCATGACCGAGACCTCCACCATCACTGGAACGCTGTCGTGGCATGCCCGCGAAACGCCGGACCGACCGGCCGTCGTTTGCGACAACCATGCGGTGAATTGGAGAGATCTCGATGAGGCGGTGAATCGCCTCGCCGGACATTTGGCGAAGGTGGTGCCGGCGGGCCGCGGCGTTGCGTTGCATCTGCCCAACGGGCCGGCGCTCGTGCTGCTGTTTCTCGCCGCCTGCCGCGCAGGGCGGGAAGCGCAAATTCTCGATCCATCCTGGCCGACGGAGACCGCGCGGCTTGCGCTTACGGCGCTGGCGCCCGGGATCGTCGTGAGTGGCGATGCAACATTGGCCGGCGAGACGGAAGTTCTGGCGGTTGTCGATCCTCACGGCCCGTTTGCGTCCGTCGCGGATGCCATCGGCGCCGGTCCGCTGTCCGCGGCAATGGCCGAGCCGGATCCACTGATGCCGTTCTATGTCGGTTTCACTTCGGGATCGACCGGGACGCCGAAAGGATATCGCCGCCATCATCGATCGTGGATCGAGAGTTTTCGGGCGGGGGACCGCGAATTCGACATCGGCGCGGACGACATCGTTCTTGCGCCGGGTGCGCTGACGCATTCGCTGTTTCTCTACGGCCTTGCGCACGGGCTCTATGTCGGAGCGACCGTCATTCTCTGTCGGCAGTTCCGGCCCAATCTCGTCAACCGTCTGATCATATCGCACGGGGCGAGTGTGATCTATGGCGTCCCAACCCAGCTTGAAATGATGATCGAAGCCGCCATGCGCGATGGCCTGCCGCCATTCGCAAGCGTGAGGTGGATTTTGTCGTCCGGTGCCAAATGGCAAGGTCGCGCGCTCGCCGAATTGCGACGGCAATTTCCGGAGGCGCGTTTTTCCGAGTTCTACGGCGCGTCCGAGTTGAGCTTCGTTACCGTGGCGAAGGACGAGGAGGACGTCCCAGCGGACTCCGTCGGGCGTCCGTTCGCAGCTGTCAGCCTCACCATCCGCGACCATCTCGGGCGATGCCTTCCGCCTGGAGAGGCCGGTCAGGTGTTCGTCGCCAGTCCTTTCCTCTTCATGGAGTATGCCTGCGGAAGCGAAACGCTACTGCCACGTCACGGCGACGCGGTGTCGGTCGGCGACATCGGCATGCTCGATGAGCGCGGCTTCCTGCGGCTCGTCGGCCGTGCGAGCCGCATGATCATCACGGCCGGCAAGAATGTGCATCCGGAGGAGATCGAGCGTGTGCTTGAGGGACATCCTGCCGTTATCGCGGCAGGGGTTCTCGGTGCCATCGACGAGCATCGGGGCGAGCGGCTGGTGGCACTACTCAGGCTCGGCCCTGATGGGCGCCTGGCGTCCTCCGAACTGATAAGCCATGCTCGCCTGAGCCTGCCGCTCTACAAGATCCCGCGCCGTTTTGCCGTGCCCTCGCACTGGCCCATGACCTCGTCCGGCAAGACCGATTTCCATGCGCTGCGCCAGCTCTGGGACGCCGGCGCCTGCGAGTTGCTGCAATGAGCGCCGCATATCTCGTCGCCGCACGCCGCACGGCGGTCGCCCCTCGAGGCGGCGCGTTCAAGGCGTTGGAGGCCGACGAACTTGGCGCGGCGCCAATTCGGGCCGTGCTGGCCGACACTGGCATCGCGCCGGAGGCGATCGACGACGTCATCTTCGGCAATGCGCTGTATGGTGGCGGAAACCCGGCGCGGATCGCCGCGCTGCGGGCGGGTCTTCCCGATCACGTCCCGGCGCTGACCATCGACAGCCAGTGCTGCGGTGGCCTCGACGCGATCATGCTCGCCGCCGAGCGGATCGCGAGCGGAAGTGCGGACGCCGTCATCGCCGGCGGTGTCGAAAGTTTCAGTCGTGCGCCATTGCGCGCGCGGCGGCCGCGCCACGCCGGCGAGGCGCCGCAACCCTATGACCGTCCCCCGTTCGTGCCATGGCCGGAACGGGATCCTGACATGATTGCTGCCGCAGCGACGCTGGCTGAAAGGTTCGGCATTTCGCGTGCACGGCAGGATGAATTCGCCGTCGCAAGCCATCGCAAGGCGCTGCAAAATCCGCCTGACGCGGCGGAGATCACGCCGCTCGCAGGCCTGTCGCACGATGCCTTTCCTCGCGCCCTGACGGGGGCGACCTGCACACGCCTTGCACCACTTGCGGGCGATACTGCGTTCGGCGTGACGCGCGCGACGGTGGCGGTTGAAGCCGACGCGGCAGCAGCCGTGCTGGTGGTCTCCGAGGCGATGGCCCGACGGTTCAACGCGAGGCGGCCCTTGCGGATCATATCGGCGACCCGCCGCGGCGGCGACCCGGCCATACCCGGCGCGGCGCCGATTGCGGCGGCAAACAGCCTCGTTGCAGCGCAACGGATCGCGCCGGCGCAGATTGCGGTGGCCGAGGTCATGGAGGCATTTGCCGCCCAGGCGATTGTCTGCGTCGACGGCATCGGGGTGCAGGAATTGGCCCTCAACCGCGGTGGCGGCGGACTCGCACGGGGACATCCGATCGGTGCATCGGGCGCGATCCTGGCCGTGCGCCTGTGGCATGAAATGCAATCGGAATCATCCGGCGCGATCGGGCTGGCGGCGATCGCGGCCGCGGGCGGGCTCGGCAGCGCCCTACTTGCGACGATCTGAGGAGAAGGACGGGGCGCGATGATTCAAATGCCGCCAGACCCCGAAACTCCGACGCAGGCGACCGCACTTCGCGTTGCGCGGGCGATCGATCTTGCGGCCTTCGTGGGCACCGAACTCGCTCCCGGCCGCTGGCGATCGGTGACGCAGGATGAGGTCGACCGTTTCGTCGCGATGACGGGTGATCGGAACTGGGTTCATACCGATGCGGAGCGTGCCAGGCGCGAGCTGGACGAAGGTACGACAATCGTGCCCGGCCAATTGCTCCTGGCGCTCGTGCCGGCTCTTTTGCAGGAGGCGTATGTAGTCACCGGTGCCGCGCAGAGTCGTGCGGCGGCTCTCCGTGCGGTTCGGTTTCGCCATCCGGTCTGTCCCGGCGCCGTGTTCCGGTTACGGGTGCGATTGACCCTCGTGAAGCAGCGGTCGCGTTTTGTGCAGGTGGACGCATCGTGCGATCTCGAGCTGGGCTCCGGGCAACGGGCTCTAACCTCACAGCGTACCGATGTGCTTTTTGACTGAGGCAGGAGCCATCCCCCACGGGGCACGCAATGAATTGGGTGAAACGACCGTGAGCAAAGGGTGACGCAAATGCCTGTCGCTATCAGTAAAATCAATAACTTAGCGGATGGCCACCGTCATTCGAAGGGCAGGGGGACGCCTCGGTCAGATCGCAACCTGAACCGAATGTCGGCATCGGTGGTTGCGCCTCCGCGATTTGAACCTGCAATCTGGATCGGAAGGAAGGCGACGAGGGCACCACGTGCCTTTGGTCGTTTTCGATTTTCCACGATAGAGGCCGCTTTCGCTGACCTGCAGCTGGAGGTCTTTCAACTTTCGCCATTGTGAGGGTAATCTGCACTCGCCCAACGCGCTCACGAACTGCCCTATGCGTAAGATTGGAGTGCGCCCCGAGATCGTGTCCCGTGGCGTGGTGTAGCTGGCGGCGGATCACGTTCACCGGCAAGAGCCGGGCCGGTCAGCTGGCGATAGCCGGAAGACTGACGGTTGGATCATCGCTCATTGGTGCGATGGTTTCCAGCGTCATGTAACGGGCGCGTTGGACGGCCCACTCATCGTTTTGCTCGAGCAGGATCGCGCCGACGAGGCGGACGATGGCGTCTTCGTTGGGGAAGATGCCGACCACCTCGGTGCGCCGCTTGATCTCGCCGTTGAGACGCTCGATCGGGTTGGTCGAGTGCAGCTTGGTCCGGTGTTGCGGCGGGAAGGTCATGTAGGCGAGCACATCGGTTTCGGCCTCGTCGAGGAAGCCGGCGAGCTTGGGCAGCTTGGGACGGAGCTGATCGGCGACCTTGCGCCACTGCGCTCGTGCGGCCTCGGCATCGTCCTGGGCAAAGGCGGTGGCGATGAAGGCGGAGACGACGCGCCGGCCGCTCTTGCCGGCATGGGCCAGCGCGTTGCGCATGAAGTGCACGCGCCAGCGCTGCCAACTGGCGTTGAGCACCTTGGCCACGGTGGCCTTGATGCCTTCGTGGGCGTCGGAGACGACGAGCTTAACGCCGCGCAGGCCGCGGCGGGCGAGCTTGCGCAGGAACGCCGTCCAGAACGTCTCGGCCTCGGACGGGCCGATATCCATGCCGAGCACCTCGCGCCGGCCATCGCTGTTGACGCCGACCGGGATGATCACCGCGACCGAGACGATGCGCCCGTTCTGGCGCACCTTCACGTAGGTGGCGTCGATCCACAGATACGGCCAGTCGCCCTCGATCGGACGGGCGAGGAAGGCCTTCACCTTGTCGTCGATCTCGGCGCACAGCCGGCTCACCTGGCTCTTGGAGATGCCGCTCATGCCCATCGCCTGCACCAGATCGTCCACCGAGCGGGTCGAGACGCCCTGCACGTAGGCCTCCTGCACCACCGCGGTGAGCGCCTTCTCGGCCATCCGGCGCGGCTCCAGGAAGCCGGGAAAGTAG
Source organism: Bradyrhizobium sp. UNPA324 (assembly GCF_006658635.1). Taxonomy (NCBI): domain Bacteria; kingdom Pseudomonadati; phylum Pseudomonadota; class Alphaproteobacteria; order Hyphomicrobiales; family Nitrobacteraceae; genus Bradyrhizobium; species Bradyrhizobium sp. UNPA324. Next base: position 5,855,474 of record NZ_LFJD01000004.1, on the reverse strand, counting down.
GAACCCTTGCGCAGCTTTGGAATGCGCGGGCGTGGAATGTCGCCGCTGCGTGCCTCATGATGAAGCCAGTCGGAAAGCCGGATGCGGTAAATCCGCACGTCCGGTTTGATGAGCGGGGAAGGGAAACGGGGCGAGGCCGCACGGCCCGAGCAACCGCGCCCTTCCTCGACTCTACTGAGATATCGTAGGCTTGGCCGTTGTGGGGAAAAGCGGTAGCGCTCCAGGGACTCGAACCCCCGACAACTCTCAGAACTCATTCAAACACGAGCTGCTCTTCGTCGAGAGTTTGCTACCGAGCCATTCCGACAAGGTAAAACCTGTTGGGGTCCTGAATAGGCCGCAACCGATAACGTACCCGCACTCCCCTTAGTGCAAGCCGGTTTCGCGCGAGGCGGGATTGCAGTCGCTCGGCCACGTTCGGAGCGGTCCGAACAATTTGAAGCAGGAAATCATCTGCCACGTCGGGATCGATGACCGCGGCGGATTTGCGATCAGTGGAGCCGAAGCTCGCCGGGATGCTCGCTTGTTACGCCGGGCTTTGAAGGTCGGTATGAGGTCGCCGTTATACGAACGACATTGCCTCTGCACTTTCAAGGATCAGCCTGAGTTCGGAAAAGGCTTTCTCCAGCTTTTCTTCGGTTTCCGGATGTCCCAGACAGATCCTGATGCCTAGGGTGCCGCGATCGACCTGCTGCAGCGCTCCCGGTGGAGCGATGGTGATACCGGACTGAGCGGCCTGCGTTATCAACGCGATCAGGGTCCGTCCGGCCGGAATAGGCAGCCAGCGATGGAAGCCGGGGCAGCCGACAACGGCGAGAGCCAGTTGCCCAATACACGGTCCGCAATCGCATTGCGGCGCGCCGCCGCCCCGCGTTTGGCATGCACCTGTCTCGAGAGATCGCCGCTATGGATCAGCCGCGAAACGACCTCCGACATTATGGGAGACGCCATCCACCCCGTGGCGCGGATTGCATTGATGACGCGATCGCGGAAAGGCTCCGGAGCGACGAGTGAGCCGATGCGCAGGCCAGGTGCGAGGCACTTCGCGAAGCTGCTCACGTAAAAGCTTCGCTCGGGGATCAGCATCGAGATCGGGATAGGGGGAGATTCGAACAAGAACGCATAGACGTCGTCTTCGATCAGGAAAGCGCCGTGCTTCTTGATCACGTTCGCGATCAGCTCGCGCCGCTCGGACGACATCACCGTCGCGGTTGGCGTCTGCAAGGTAGGGGTCGCGAAAAGCGCGCGCGCTCCGGTTTCGCCGAAAGCGCGATCCAACGCTTCGGGAAGCAGGCCGTGGGCATCGCCCGGCACGCCGTGCAAGCGATAGCCGTTCTGCGACGACAGCGCTACCATTCCGGAATAAGTAAATTGCTCGGTAAGCACCGCTTCACCGGGTGCGGAAACCATATTGAGTGCGATCGAGATCGCGTGCTGACCGCCGTGAGTTATAGAGAGGTTCTGAACGTCCGTCTTCAATCCGAGATCGGAAAGCCACCCCAGAAATATCTCTCTGTGAGCTGCCGCGCCCTGGTGTGGGAGGTAGCCCAGCAGAGACTCGAGCACGCCATCGTCCAGCAATTCGGACATCACGGATGCGATGAGCTCGCTCTCGCCGGTCGACGGCGGCACATTGAGTGCGAGATTGATGCTGCCCTGCCCAGCTGCTCCGCCGTTGGGCGAGGGGCGTCGCCGCTGCACGAAGGTGCCTCGGCCGACTTCACCCGAAATAAGCCCGCGAGCTTCCGCTTCTCGCGATCTCCGTGTCGCACCTTGAGGAGGACTGGGATCTACAGCTGGATTTTCCGCTTGGGCTTCACGATGAGCCCCGTCGCCCCGGCAGCAAAATAGGCATGGCACGTTGGGCAGCCGACCGTGCCGTCGATAAGATCCGCGATCGTTTTGGATCCTTCGTCGTGAAACATGAGCGTGGTCACACCCGTCGTCTTTGCGTCCTCGCGGTTCGGTTCGGCCGGTAGGCTGACCGGCCCAGCAACCCTGAGGTTAGTCCGGTCCGCGCCGGGCGGCGAGTATCGTATGCAACGTTGCGTGTGGCCGGCGCGCCCGTCGCCACATCTTCGGTACAATTGCCGGACCGTGCTACTTTCCCGCGCCTGTCGTCAGCCCGCTGACAATGTAGCGCTCGAGGAAGATGCCGACCAGGACGAGCGGGGCGATTGCCGCCGTCGACAGCGCTGCCATCGACCACCAGTTGATGCCTTGCGAGCCGGTCTGGCTCGCCACCATCACCGGCAGCGTCTTCGCATCCGTGCTGGTGAGGAGGGCTGCGAAGAAATACTCATTCCAGCACAGCACCAGCGACAGGATGAAAGCGGCCACCATCCCGGGCACTGCAAGCGGCAGCACGATGCGCAGGAACGCGCCCCAGGTCGACAGTCCATCGACGAACGCGGCTTCATCGAGCTCGATCGGAATCGCGTTGAACTGGTCGCGCATGATCCAGATGACGATGGGCAGGACGGAAAGCGTATAGAGCAGGATCAGGCCGAAGCGGGTGTCGAGCAGCGCGAGCGCCTTGTAGAGCACGAGGAAGGGCAGGGCGAGCACGACCGGCGGCAAGATCAGTTGCGACATGAAGAAGAACAGGATGTCGTCGTTGCGCATCCAGGCGAATTTGTAGCGGAAGCGGCTGAGGCCATAAGCGGCAAGCGAACCGAGGATCAACGCGAGCAGGGACGCGCCGACCGAGGTGATGATGCTGTTGACGAACCGGCTCGTGAACTCCGCGCGGGCGGTCGAGGTGCCGAACAGCGCGTCTGGCGAAAGCCCGAGCGAGCGCCATCCCTTCCAGTCCGGCTGGAAATCGACCCAAGGGATCAGATGCGCCTGCGTCACGTCGACCGCCGATTTGAACGACGTCGTCACCGTCCAGTAAATCGGGAAGAGGCAAATGAGCGTCCAGAACAGGAGCGCGGCATAGATCAGCACGCGGCCAAGCGCCCGCTTGGCGCGCGGTGCCGCGGGATGCCGTCGGACCGGCTTCAATGCCGAAGTCGATATCGACACGCGCGTGGACTCCTTGGTTCTAGACGACTCTCTGCGTCCAACGCTTGGACAGGCGCAGGAGCAGCGTCAGGAGGACGATGATCAGCACCAGATAGACCATGGCGAGTGCCGTGCCGTATCCGACATTGGAGCGGTCGCGGTACACGCGATAGATGAAGCTCGACACGGTGTCGGTGGCGCCCCCGGGCCCGCCGGCCGTCACGTTGATTACGATGTCCGCAAGCTTCAGCTTGAAGATGATGCGGATGATGAGGACGGTGATGCTGACCGGCAGCATGATCGGAAAGGTGACGTGCCAGAACGACTGCCAGGCGTTGGCGCCATCGACCTTGGCGGCCTCCTGTACCTCCCGCGGCATGGCCTGGAGGCCGGCGAGCAGGATGATCATGATGAAGGGGATCGACACCCAGGCGTCCATCGCCTGGATACTCAAGCGTGCCATCCAGGGCGAAGCGAAGAACGCCGGGTTCTCCCATCCAAGATAGCGCGCCAGCGCCGCAGCGGGCCCGAAGCGATATTCGAGGAGCGACTTGCCGATCATCCAGCTCACCGCGACAGGGCTCAGCATCATCGGCAGCAGGAACACCACACGGAAGAACTTACGCGCGCGGATCTCGGCGCTAAGCAGCAGCGCGAGGCCGAACGCGATCGCGTACTCGCCGAGGACTGCGACCGCGTAGAAGATCATGTTGCCCAGCGCGTTCCAGTAATAGGTGTCGTTGAGCATCCCGACGAGATTGCCGAAGCCGCTGAAGCGCGGGCCTTCGACCGAGCTGAGATTCCAGTCGAGCGAGGCGATATAGATCCCGAAGATGGTCGGGAAGATCACCACCGCAATGGTGAAGAACACCGCCGGCAGCAGGAACAGCGCGCGCTGGCCGCGCTCGCCGCGGATCAGCACTTGGGCGATGGCGAAGGCGAGGGCCCAGATGAGATAGGCGATGAGAATCGGTCGCCAATCGGAGAACCCGGACGCGGTCGCACTGGTCGTGTGCAGGATCTGGACCAGGAGCACGAGCAGGAAGCCGAGCGACGCCAGCGCGACAAGCGCGCGGCCGGCGGCCTTCCGCCTGGCCGGTGCGCGCGCTACCGCGAGCTGTTGGTGCAGGTCGTCGGTCACGGGAGCTGAATTCTGCATGGCAATCGAACTCTGCCGATCCTGAATGCCGGCCGGCCGCCGGGCAAGTTTTCGGCTGGCACCGCGAGAGCGTCGCCAGCCGAGGGTCTTCGTGATGCTCATGCGGCTACACGCCGAGCGAGGCCTTGTAGAGTCCGATCTGCCGCTCGCGGCCAATCTGGTCGGTCAGCTTCTCCCAGGCGGCGGCGATGTTGTTCGCGCCGGTCTGCGCGTCGACCTTGCCGGCAAAAATCTTCGTCAGCTCATCCTCCGCGATGCTGTAGTACTGGAAGATGCCGGGGATGCGCGGCTCGACCGCCCGGTTCGGATGATTGTAGGAGCCAAGCTGCGAGTTGAGGTAGGAGGTGATGTATTTGCGGTCATAGCCCGCGGCCACCCATTCGTCGAACTGGAAGTGGCTGGTGCGGTGGGCCTGGAAGCCCGACGGATACATCACCATCCACAGCGACAGATCCTTGCCGCCGAGATGCGCGGCCGCGCTCCAGGCGGCCTTGTGCTTCTTCTCGTCGCCATTGACCCTGGCCATCACATAGACGCCCCAGCCGAGATAAGCGCAGTTCGGCGCGTGGTTCGGACCGCTCGCGAGCTTGTCCCACTGTCCGGTCTTGGAATTATAGACATCGTCCGATCCCGGCAGGATGTCGAAGCCGACGATATCGCCGATGATCGAGGTGTCACTCGCCTTGGCGACCTGGCCGATGTCGCCCCACCAGGGGATCATCGAGCCGATGCCGGCGAGAAATTGCTGGAAGCCGGTGGTGTTCGGATCGGCGTTGAGCTGGTCGGCCGGCTCGAACGGCAGCGCGTCAATGACGTCCTGGATAGCGCGCACCCAGGCCGGATTGTTGATGCGCGGCTTCATCGTATCGATGTCGAACAGCCAAGCCTTGTCGTCGGGATGTTTGGCGTAGGCAGAGGCGCGGCTGCCGAGGAAATAGAAGCCGAAGCCGCCCCAGGGCTTTGGCGCATCGAGATAGCCGAACGCGTTCTGGTTCTTGATCTTCTTGCCTTTGAGGAATTTCGTCACCGCCTGGACCTGCTGCCAGGTTTTCGGCACGCCCCATTCGCCCGTATTGCCGGCGTCCTTCCAGGCTTTGGCAAGGGCTGCGTCGGAGAAGACGTCGGTGCGGTAGTTGAAGTTGTGGCAGTCGCCGTCGATGGTGACGCGATAGGTCTTGCCGTTCCAGGTTCCGACCGGCGGCTTCAGATATTCGACATAGTCATCGATATCGATCTGCTTTTTGACCCAGTCCGGCATCTCCGATGCCAGTCCCTTGCCACAGACATCGCCCTCGAACGGCGCGCCCATCTCGAGGATGTCGAAATCGACCGTGCCCGTCGCGATCGCCTGCTGGAGCCGTGGGTTGTAGTCGGCCTGGGCGAGATCGATCCAGGAGATTTTCGCGCCCGTATAAGCTTCCCACGGCTTGAGGAAGCCGCGGAACAGGAGATTATGCAGGTTCTGATTGTTGAGTCCCATAAACGAGAGTTCGACACCCTTGAATTCGCCTTCCTTGATGCTCGCTTTGGTCGGGCCGAGGCAGAGTTCGCCGACCTTCTGCCAATCGGCGTCCGTCGGTGCACCCTTGCCGACACCCGGAATTTGCGCGATCTGCGCGCGTAGGTTGGCTTGCGCCAATGCGAGTTCCGAGAACGTGCCGAGTGCTCCGCTGGTGCCGAGTGCTGCGGCGCTCGCCGCGCCTTTCAGCACCGTTCGCCGGTTCGGCTGGAATGCGGAATGCTGATCGTGATCGTGCTGTTTCACCGCGATACCCTCCCGTTTTTGACTTTCTTTGCGTGACCTTCCTTTGTGAAGTCCACCTCGCCCGAGCACCTCGATGACATGACGCTCGGCGGACTTCCGCGTCGTGGCGATGGCGGCAGAGGCCGTGTCGAGTATGCAGCGGCACATATCAAAGTCAACGAATGCGCGTGAAGTTGAGGTCGCGCGTGCCGTCGATGCGCGAACCAGAGCAGAGTCTTCGCGATGCCGCGCTGCAAGATGATTGATGCCGTGCAGCGCCGATCACCGTCGCGGTGATCGTGAATGAGCAGGTTCCGCAAGCGCGACATCATCTCGACGTCGTATTTATGTCAGGCGCCTCGCGCAGCCGTGCCGTCGTCCAGACGGCTTGTGAGGTGTTCACCTCAAGCAGCATCAGGCGGGATGACGCCCTTCTTGAAGATGAAGCAGCCATAGAAGCGCCGCTCTCCGGTCTGGACCACGCAATAGGATCTCTTCGCAAGCTCGTAGAATGCAAAGCGCTCGACTGAGGCCATCGGAAAAGATCGGCCCTGCGCCGCATCGATTTCGGCCTGGACCTCGCTCTGCACAGGCGGAATTTCGTTGGGCTGGCCGACGATCTCCATGCGGGAGGCCGGCTTGTCCACGAAGCTGTCGAGCGGCAGTACCGACAGGATCGCGCGGGCGGCGCGGCTTGCGGTGACGTTGTCGATGCGCAGCAGTCGCCCCAGCACAGTCTGGCGCGCGACCGCGTCGGCCGGAAAGTTCGTGTCGCAGAGCACGAGATCGTCGCCATGCCCCATGGACCGCAGCGCATAGAGAACATCGGCATTCAAAAGCGGATCGATCGATTTCAGCATGCGGCGTCTCCCTTGACGAGATCAGGCTTCTTGGATTGATTAACTATCCGACGTTGCGGAGCCGTCGTCCATATCGGCTCCACGATTTGCGAGGATCATGTATCTCGGCATCGATCTCGGCGCGTCGGCCGTCCTCGTCGATCGCGCTCAACGCGTGATCGCGAGCGCGAATCGGCCGTTGGAGACGGCCGCGCCGCGTCCTGGTCTTGCTGTATGTCGCGATGAGCCCCTAGCCCGTATTCCTGACCGCCTCAGCTAGCATGGCGTAAAGCTCGCGCCTGCTGAATTCATTAGGCTGCTGCCTCTCTAGCGGTTTCGATACCTCCTTTTCCATCGGGCCGGCACAGGCGGCCGACAACGCCGGCCGTCGGGACTAGCCTTATTCTGGGCTTTGCTGCTGGCGGCTTGTGACCACGCTTCAGGTGCAATCGAGTCAGCCTCCCGCAAACTGCGTTACGGCTACACCCGAGTGCGCGCGCGATCTGTGCGGCGCTGTGTCCCAATGCCCAGAGTTCTTTGAGCAGCGCTAAGTCTCTCTCATCCCAACTCATGCGAGATACTATAACGCCAACTGCCAACGACCGGATAGTCTAGTCTTCGTCTGGCTCGCGCACGACCGGTGGTTCGTCGGCGCGGTCCTCTTCATCTTCCTCATCGTCATCTTCGTCTTCATCAGGATCGCGGGGTGGCATCGCGCTGCCGATGATCACGAGCGAACTCCAGTCAATCGACCCAGGAGAAAAGACCTCGAGAATGTGTTGCTTCATGTTGTTGCTCCTCGAAAAACGCCAATAACCGAATGCGAAGACCTGACCACGGATTGAGATGGTACCCGATTTTGAACCCTTACTACGGCTCGGGAGTTCAAACCTTCGGAATGAGCATCATTGGAGGCGGAGGGGTTTCGAGAGGAACCTGAGCCCAGAAGGAGTAGCTCCATGGCCCATATTCAAACAGGTAGTCAGATGGTCACGCAGATCACTTTCATCGAAGCCGAACCGGCCAAGCAGAAAGAGGCTCTCTCGCTGATGGCTGATCGAGCACGATTCATGGCGCGTCAGCCGGGCTTTGTATCGATCAGCTTGCATCGAAGCCTCGACGGTCGGCGCATCGTCAACTACATCCAATGGCAAAATCGCGAACAGCTGCATTCTGCCCACCAATCGCCGGGCTTTCGTAAGGAGTGGCGCACGTTTGGCAACTTGACCGATCAAATCGATCCCCATCTCTATGAAGTTGTCGAGGTTCTGGACGCCGACTAAGCGTTTTCACACTTGCATCGAGATCCTGCACAGAGCCTGACGTGTGAATCGGCGTGCCCTTTGACCCACAAGCGGCGCTCACGACTGACCTCATCCCGCGTAAACGCGGCAACTCCATCCTCTGACGGCGCACGGGTCGATGTTGCACGAAAGGGGACGATATTCGAAGCCGATGCACTCGCATGAGCGTAGCCCCGCCTTTGGGGGGCTTTTGGGGGCTTGGGGGCGGAGCCACGCAGGCCACGCATTTGCGCGCGGACCTGTGGAGTCAACCTGGGTCGACCGGACTCGTTCCTCCGGGCACGCGGGCGGGAGCACAAAAGCTAAAGACTCTCGGTTCGGAAAGTATCATGATCCATTTCTCCAGGATTTCAGGGATGACTGCCTCGACCAACGAACGACCGATGTGTCCGGTATGCCCGCACCGGATGGCGTTGGCTCGCATCTCTCCCGGCCAAAGAGGAACCGAAGAGCGCACTTTCGAATGCTCGACCTGCGAGCGCACTGAAACTGTCTCTTTTGTCGTGGATCCGATGAAGACGGATGCGGTCGGCTGGCTCGCCAGCGAACTGAAACCGCCGCAATGATGTTCGGTGGGGGCTTGCGCGGGTATGGGGTGGGCGTGATGGACGAGGACTTCTGCAGAGAACAGTTGCAGCGCATTCGGATTTTGGCCGACCGGGCCGATCCCTTCACCAGGCGTCGCTTGCTGGCGCTGGTCGGCCGATACGACGCAAAGCTGGGCGTTCAGTCGCGGCCCTCGAAGATCGCTGAGCGGCCACTGCCGGCGCAAACTACGCCGCCTGCGTCGATCTTTTCGAGGGCGGGCGAAGCATAAGGATCGTGTCGAGATCCGGCGCGATGCCCACGGCGGCATGGGATCGCCGCAGGAGCCGGGTGCCCGCCGGCGCATCTGACCGCGCTGCTGCGAAGCCGGAAGGCACGCCATGACTAGCAACCTGAAACATCGGCTTCTAGTGTCTCTGCACAGTGATTTTGACAGTTTGCGTCCGGCGATCAGATTAGCTCGGGCAGGAGTTTGGGATTAACGATGGCCTCGATGCTGCGAGGCGTTCTGGGCTGCCTCCTAATGAGGCCGGCTCGTTCCGCGTGAGCACCATCTGGTGAACCGAAGGCGGGCTGACGCGGAAATATTCCTGCATGTCGGTTTCGGCCGGGGTCTACGGTGCAGGCGCGGATAGAGGTGGATAAAGGCCAGATACTGCCCCTGCGTGGGCGTGAAGGGTTTTGCCGAAGGACTCACGTCGGCCATCCGATTCAGTTGTTGGTGCGTGCCTCGAACACGGAAGCACGCCATGAATGTACGCTATCGGGTCGATCTCAGCCAAATTGAGCGCACGGAACTCAGGGCGCTGCTCAGCAGCGGCAAGCATGCGTCGCACAAGCTCAAGCGAGCGCAGATCTTGCTGGCCGCCGATGCCGGTGCCGGCGACGATGAGATCGCAAGGAGCGTCGGCGTAGGCGGCTCGCCCGTGTACCGGATCAAGCGCCGCTTCGTGGAAGGCAATCTGGAACGGGCGCTGAGCGACGAGCCGCGTCCCGGAGAGGAGCGCAAGCTCACGGGCAAGGAGGAAGCGCTGCTGGTGGCAACCGCCTGCGCCAGCCCTCCGAAAGGCCGCGCCCGCTGGACGCTCGAACTGCTGGGGGGCGCGATGGTCAAGCTCACCGAGCACACGAGCCTGTCGCACGAGACGGTTCGGCGGCGCCTGGCCGAAAATGGCCTCAAGCCCTGGCGCAAGGACATGTGGTGCATTCCGCAGGTCGATGGTGAGTACGTCGCCCGCATGGAGGAGGTTCTCGATCTCTACGCCGAAGCGCCCCACCCCAGGCGGCCGGTGGTGTGCGTCGACGAAAGCCCGGTGCAGCTCATTGGCGAGGCGCGTCAGCCCATCCCGGCCAAGTCGGGTCAGTTCGAACGTTACGATTACGAGTATCGTCGCAATGGTACGGTCAATCTCTTCGTGCTTCTCGACGTGCATCGTCCCTGGCGCAAGGTCAAAGTCACCGAGTGGCGCGCGGCAGAAGACTACGCCCGGTGTATGCGCGACCTCGTCGACATCCATTATCCCGACGCCGAGATAATCCGAGTCGTTCAGGATAATTTATCGACCCACTCCGCCGGTGCCCTGTACCAGGCGTTCCCGCCCGTCGAAGCCAGTCGGATCTTGCGACGGCTCGAGTTCCACTACACCCCCAAGCACGCAAGCTGGCTCAACATGGTCGAGATTGAGATCGGCGTCCTGCGCGGCCAGTGCCTGGATCGCAGGATCGACGATTCCAAGCGACTGCGCCGCGAGATCGCCATCTGGGAACGGAGGCGAAATGCCGCCCGCTCCCGTGTCAAATGGATGTTCACAACAGACAAGGCCCGCGCCAAAATGGGCCGCGCCTATCCCGCCACTTCCAAAGAGTCATAAGCGCCCGTTTCAGAACCAGCCCCATCTCCACAACTGGAAAGACACATGTCTGCAATCTACGGGATGGAGCTGCACGCTTCTCGGCAAATCGGGCATTCGGCCGGGCCCGCATGTCTCAGAGAGGCCAATAACGGACTCCGGTACCGCAGGCAAATGGCATCATCAATCGCCGCGTTGGCACGCAGCAAGAGGGACTCGGGAATTGTTAGGCCAAGTGCCTTCGCTGTCTCTTGGCGTCATCGAAGCTGGAGACAGGGAGGTCACTGGCTTTGAGCAAATTCCCGTCGCAAGTGGAATTGTCCAACTGCCGGCGTTAGATGGCCGCCTCGGTCTGCGCGTTGAAAACATGAAGCCTGGAAGGCCGCATGGCAAAGCGCAGCTTGTCGCCCACCCTCACCCTCGCGGTCGGCTCGACGCTCGCCACCATGATATTCTCGCCGACCTTCATATCGAGCAGGATTTCCGAGCCGAGTTGCTCGACCACCTCAATCACCGCATCGAAGCACGGGAGGTCGAGATCAGCGCTACCCGCCACTGTGAGGTCCTCCGGTCGTACGCCGAGCATGACCTCGCGCCCGATATGACCGCGCAGGCGCTGCGCGGTCTCGTCCGGCAGCTTGATGCGCAGGCCGGAGTTCTCGGCGATCAGCGATCCGTTCGCCTCGGTCACCGTAACAGCGGCGAAATTCATCGCCGGCGAGCCGATGAAGCCGGCGACGAACTTGTTAGCGGGCTGATTGTACAGCTCGAGCGGCTCCCCCACCTGCTGCACCACGCCGTCTTTCATGACGACGACCCGGTCACCCAGCGTCATGGCTTCGACCTGATCGTGGGTAACGTAAATGGCTGTAGTGCCGAGACGCAGATGCAGCTTCTTCAGCTCAACGCGCATCTGCACCCGCAGCTTGGCATCGAGGTTCGACAGCGGCTCGTCGAACAGAAACACGCGGGGGTGGCGCACAATAGCGCGGCCTAACGCTACGCGCTGGCGCTGGCCGCCTGAGAGCTGGCGTGGCCTGCGCTTTAGCAAATCGCCGATGCCGAGGATGTCAGCCGCCTCCAGCACCCGCTTGTCAATCTCGGGCTTTTCGAATTTGCGCATCTTCAGGCCGAACGCCATGTTGTCGTACACGCTCATGTGCGGGTACAGCGCGTAGTTCTGGAACACCATGGCGATGTCGCGGTCCATGGGCGCCAATCCATTGACCACGTTGCCGTCGATGGAAATGTCGCCGGAACTGATCGCTTCAAGCCCGGCGATCATCCTGAGCGTCGTCGTCTTGCCACAGCCGGAGGGTCCGACGAACACCATGAACTCCTTGTCGCGGATCTGCAGATTGACGTCTTTGACAGCGTGCACGCCGTCAAAGAACTTGTTGATCTCCTTGAGGACGACCTGGCCCATCCGCTTCCACCTGCCTCCCAACGGCCTATGCGCAGTCTGTATGCGCGCTTTCGAATCCCCTTGATCCGTGGTGCTGTCAGCCTTTCACCGATCCGGTCAATCCTGCGACGTAGTGCTCGACGAAAAACGAATAGGCGATAGCAACCGGTATCGATCCAAGCAGGGCCCCAGCCATCAGCGGTCCCCAGTAGAATACGTCGCCGCGGATCAGCTCCGATGTGACGCCGACCGGCACAGTCTTTTGCTCAGGCGAGGATAGGAAGACAAGCGCATAGATGAACTCGTTCCACGACAGCGTGAAAGCGAAGATGCCGGCCGAGAGGATGCCCGGGATCGCCACCGGGATGACGATGTAGAGCATAGCTTGCCAGCGCGAGGCACCGTCAATGCGCGCGCATTCCTCGAGCTCCTTGGGTACCGCCTTGAAGTAGCCCATCATGAGCCAGGTACAGAACGGAATAAGAAAGGTCGGATAGGTCAGAATCAGTGACCAAGGCGTGTCACCCAGCCGATAGTTGCGTATGATCTCTGCCAGCGGAATGAACAGCAGCGTCTGAGGCACCAGATAGGTAATGAAGATGGCGGTGCCCAGGCTGCCGGCAAATGGAAAGTTCAGCCGCGACAGAGCATAGCCGGCGAACACACCGCACACGAGCGAGATAGCGGTCGACGCGAGCGCGATGAACGTCGTGTTCCACAGCCACGATGCGAACAGCGTCTCCTCGAACAGGTACCTGACATGGTCCCAGGTCGGTTTCCAGGTCCAGAACGGATTGTAGTTGATCGAATTCCAGGGCCGGTACAGCTCGCCGTCCGGCCGCACCGAAGTGATCACCATCCAGTAGAACGGGAACAGCAGGAAAAGCAGGAACAGAGCCATGGGGACGTAGAAGAACACCCACTTTCGCCACCTTGCACCTTCGATCATGGCTCAGCGGACCTCCACGCGGCGGATGTAGAGAAGCTGGATGATGACGACGAGAAACAGGATGGGAAACATGGCGAGCGCGATGGCGGCGCCCTCGCTCAAGAGGCCGGTGCCGATGGCGATCTGATAGGCGTAGGTGGCGAACAGGTGCGTTGCGTTGGCTGGTCCGCCGCCCGTCATCACATAGACGATCTGGAAGTCGGCGAATGTCTGAATCACTGAGAACAGCACCACGACCATGGTCACGGGCAGCAGCAGCGGCCAGGTGATGTGCCAAAACCGCTGCCACGGCTTGGCGCCGTCGATCGCGGCGGCCTCGTTGAGTTCGGGACTGATGGTCTGCAAGCCGGCGAGCAGGCTGATGGCGAAGAACGGCACCCCGCGCCAGATGTTGACGATGATAATCGAGATCATGGCGAGGTCCGGATCGCCCAGCCAATTGATCCGACCGGTGATCAAGCCGAAATGGTAGAGGAGCCAATTGAGAACGCTGAACGTCGGGTCGAACATCCACTTCCAGGCGAAAGTCGAGAGCACGGTCGGGATAATGAAAGGCAGCAGGATGAAAGCACGGGTAAAAGCCTTGCCGCGGAAATTACGGTTGAGCAGCATGGCGAGCCACAGTCCGAGCGCCAGCTTGAAGACGGTGGTCACGCCCGTATAGAGGAAGGTGTTGTAAACGGAGGTGCGAAAGATCCCGTCATTGAAGATCTTGAAGAAGTTAGCGAGGCCGACGAAGTCGCCGGGAATACCGACGCGCGAGCTGGTGACCGACAGCAATATCCCTCGCATGAAGGGATAGGCGATGAACATGCCGAGCAGTACGATGGTCGGCACCAGCAGCACGAACGCCAGCCAGCGCTCGTCCTCGAGCAAACGCTGTCGCCGGGGAGGGGGCGCCTCGCGGAGCGTGGTGTCGGAAACCGCGCTTATCGCCATGTTCGATCCTCGTCGGCCGGAAGATTCCGCCGCCCCTCGAAAAATGGGAGGGGGGGCGGCTTATCCTCAGACGTAGACCTTCTTGAGCTCAGCCTCTGCCCATTTCACGGCATCCTCGGGGGGCATGCCTTGGACAGCCTTTGCGTACATATCAACGATGACGTACTTGGTCACGACTTCGGCTGCCTTGCGCGTAGAGGGTCCCTCGTAGCCAGCGAAGCGCCCTGTGCGCGCGGCTTGCTTGTAGGGCAGCATGATCGGGTCGTCGCCCCACAGCTTGTGCTTTTCCCAATCCGTGGTCGGGCCGACCGAGAAGCCCTTCTGGGAGACGAACCACTTGTCGTAGACGTCCTTGGAGTGAATCCAGCCAAGGAATTTCTTCGCCGCATCCTGGTTCTTCGAATAACCCATCAGGAGGTTCGAGAACGGGACGTGATAGCTGAACTGTCCGCCGGGGCCCTTGGGCAGCGCGGCATGCAGGATGTCGTCCTTCAGCGGGCCGCCGGCCTCCGTCTTGTAGGTATCCGGCTTGCGCAGGGCCTCGATGTAGATCGAGGCGCCATTGAGCGTGGCGCTGCATGTCCCGGACAGAAAAGCGCGGTTGTTGTTGGAATCGTCCCACGCGAGTCCGCCTTCATCGTGGGCGTCCTTCCAGAAGGCCACCATGAATTTTACCGCCTCGACCGTTGCCGGGCTATTCAGCGCAACCGTCTTGCCGTCTGCCTCGACCTCCTTGCCGCCCCAGGACCACAGGTAGGGGTAAGCGAAGGCGGGCGCATCGCCGAAGGTGTGGCCCAGCGTTTGGCCGATGGGCCTTCCCTTTGCCTTCAGCTTCTTGCCGGCCTCGCGATACTCTTCCCACGTCTGGGGAAATTTTCCATCGGTGTAGCCGATCTCGGCAAACCAGGACTTTCGGTACGCGATCTGCAGGCCGACGATGCACCACGGCACTGCAATCCATTTCTTGCCGTCATTGGCGACGGCGCGGGACGTTTCGTAGAAGCCGCCCTGGCCCTTGCCGAGTTCCTCAGCGATGTTGCTGACGTCTATGACGCTCTCGCCGTAAAGTTGCCCCCAATTGTTGAGGACGCAGACGACGTCGGGGCCTGACCCCGACTGGATCGCCGAGGTGACGCGGGCCTGGATATCGTTGGCGTTGATGGTCTCGATATTGAGCTTTATGCCGAGCGCCTTCTCGCCCTCCTTGGCGATTTCGTTGCGCAGAAGCTGATCTGACGCCGGAACGAAGTCGGTCCAGCGCAGCCAGTGCACCGTCGTGCCCTGTGCAAAAGCGGGCGCGCGGCCGCTGGCCAGAATGCCGGCCATGCCGCCCGCGAGCGCGGCACCGCTCTTGAGGACGTTACGTCGGGTAACTGTTGTCATGGATTCCTCCCTCGGTGTGTCTGAGCTGATGCCCTTCGGCCAGTCTTACGCCGGCTCCGAGTCCCTTTCAGTCTATCGCGCCTCCGTGGTTCGACGCATGCGACGCGCCGTCGCCTGCGCAATACGTTGGCTCGATAATTATTTGTTGATGTTCCGCTTGCAGCGCCGTGGTGGCGAGTTCGCCGCGAAACTGGGGAATTCTTCGCAGGGCAGCGGCGCGATTACATCGTTGCCAATCGCAACGGAGATGCGACCGGCGGCCTGGATCGTGTCGGCGCCAGAGCCAGCGCATGAACCCTACCGTCATAACGGTCCCTCCCGAGCAGCGACGGTATTGCCGTGGCCAAGCGGGTTTTCCCCGTCTTATATGAAGTTCGGTACCGGAAGCTAACGCGACGCCATTGTCGCCCGTCGCAGTAGGAAATCAAGTGCTAGCTTTGACGCGGCGGCCATGGTCTCACCTCGTGAACTGGCCGGCCACCAAAAGTATCGAAGCTGTTACGTAAGACGCTTGATCTGAGGCGACTACAGAATTGCCCATAGGTCGCTTTGCGGGTTCGTGGCCAATGGAGGAGTCTTCTCTTGGGCAATCGCGCGGGGTCGCCGGTGAGGCCTAACGGCTCGCGCCCTTCATTTCTTTATTCTGGGGTTCTGGTCCTTCATCAAGAGCCGGCGGAAGGAGCCTGCTGGCGCAGCTGTCGCGCCGAAGGCAATCGAAGCGATGGGGCCTCGAGCGGAGGCCACGACTTCCGACGCTCAAGGCCTGGGCCGACGGAGGACCGCCGAAGGCTACGCTATACCATTGCCCGAATCCGAATCCCTACAACCACCAGATCTTCTCGATCGCCGCGCAGCTGGTGCCGCCCAAGATAGCAGTGCAGATCGATTCCCAAGAGCCTCATAACCCAGATGACAGTCCCGTCTCGCCTGGGCTATCGCCGAATTGCAGCGGTGGGGTGAAAAGGCGACATTTCTTCCGGAACTGAATCTTCTGACGATCGATGGAGCGCTTACGGTTGTGATCGCGACCGCATGGTCGGTAGCAGATGGTACGCTTGACGGCCGCCGTCACCGACGATGGCATGTTCGCAAGCTCAAGTTCCCTAGGGCGGACCAAGCTCTCTCATCCGAATGCAGGAAGCCAACGCAAGCATCATGGACTACTTCTTGCTAGGCACGAAGAATTTGCCCTTCACGAAAGACCGGAAGCTCCGAGTGTCAGAGCTCAAATTTGCTGACTACCGGCACGGCCGGCTCAGTTCTGTATTGCGTGCCATTTACGATAGGCTCCGGCAAAGTCGCGACATTCAGTCCTCACGTTGAGAATAACCAGAGCAGCAGCTGTTTCTGCAGCCAAGTCACTCCCGCCGCAACTCCCGCCGCAAGTAAACCGCCCCAAACCCATGAGCGGCCGCGTGCCGCGCTGATCGACCTCAGATAAAGGAACGCGCCCAATAGCGTACCGTAATTTCTCCTGAAGTCTCCATTGAGCTTTGCAATCTTTGACAGCTCCGAAGATGCCTCGATTTCATCCGCCATTTGCGCTGATCCTCATCGTTGAGCCAGCGCCCTATGAACCCTTGTTTTGCCCGACGGAGCAAGTTGAATTTCGGTATTTCAAAAACATTTTCGAAGACTCAGCTGGTCCTTGACCAAGCTTTGGGCACGGTGCCGCGGGGCATCTCTAGGGCTAGCGGCTTGCCTCCTTCCCCATTCGCCGGAATCTATCCGGTATGGGCACGAAGTCGCGAGAGATCATCTGGGGTGGCCGGATCATGGGGGCGAAGATCCGCGCTCAGGGAGCCCGCGAGCATGCCGAGCAGGCCATTCGGGAGGCTGACCGGGCGGAGGCCGAAGCCTGGTCGGTCCGCATGCAGGGCTACGGCGGCCCTGCCCAGCCGTCCCCGACGATCGGCCAATGCCTCAACGGCGGGCTTGCTTGGCTGGAGGTCGAATGCCCTCGGTGTAGGACGCGCGCCAGCCTTCCGCTGGATGCAGTCCGCCGGAGTGAGACCGAGACTCGTACTCCAGAGCGCTGCGGCTCCTGTCGTCGACCGGCGAATCGGTCCTAACCTGCATTCGCCTTCAGCCCCGCCGACTGGATGCCCGCCACCGCGCAGGCCTCGTCATTGTCGGAGGTGTCACCGGAAATGCCCACCGCGCCGAGCAGCGTCGTGCCGTCCATGATCAAGACGCCGCCGGGCACCGGCACCAGCGCGCCCTTGGCGATCGTGTTCACGGCGTCGATGAAATAGGCCTGCTCCTGCGCCCGCTGGAATAGCGCGCGCGAGCCCATGCCCATGGCCAGCGCGCCATAGGCCTTGCCGTGCGCGATCTCAGCGCGCATCAGGCTGGTGCCGTCCTGCGCCGCGGCGAGCTTGAGCACGCCGCGCGCGTCGAGGATGGTGACGACCAGCGGCTTCAGCTTCAACTCGGTGGATTTTGCGAAGGCGGCGTCGAGAATCTTGCGGGCAATGTCGAGCGTGAGGTCAGCCATGGCTGGGTTCCTTTGCAGCGGTGGAAGTGGAATTGATTTCGGCGCGATCGAGGCTCAGCGCCAGCACGCGTGCGACGTGAAGCGCCTCGCGTCCCGCGCCGTCGCGAATCTGGTGGCGGCAGGAAGTGCCGTCGGCGACGACCAACGTGGTCTGGTCGGCGCGCCGCACGGCGGGCAGCAGCGACAGCTCGGCCATCTCGATCGAGGCATCATAGGTATCCGCGCCATAGCCGAAGGCGCCCGCCATGCCGCAACAGCTCGATTCGATGGTCTCGACCTTGAGCCCGGGGACGAGGCGCAGCACCTGCTCGACCGGCTTGAAGGCGCCGAAGGATTTTTGATGGCAATGGCCATGCACCATTGCCTTGTCCGCGACGCTGCCGAGCGGCAGCTGCAGCCGGCCGGCCTCGGCCTCGCGCACCAGAAATTCCTCGAAGGTCAGGGCATGGGCGCCGACCGCCTTGGCGTCATCGTCCTTGCGCAGCGAAGCGAGCTCGTCGCGCAGCGTCAGCAGGCAGCTCGGCTCCAGGCCGACGATCGGCACGCCGCGCGCGGCGAAGGGCGCAAAGGCACTGACGAGACGATCGAGTTCGGTTCTGGCTTCATCGACGAGACCAGCGGACAAGAAGGTGCGGCCGCAGCATAACGGGCGGCTGCCGCTTGCAGGCTTCGGCAGATGCACGCGATAGCCGCCGGCTACGAGCACGCGCAGCGCGGCGTCGAGATTCTCGCGCTCATAGATGCGATTGAAGGTATCGGCAAACAGTACGACTTCGCGGCCGCCCGCGGGTCCAACCGCTTCTGCCGGCGGCACGAAGACGTCGCTGCGAAAGCCGGGCAGAGCGCGGCGCGCGCTGATGCCGGCAAAGCGCTCGAACAGCTTTCGCAGCAGCGGGCTGCGATTGCGCAAATTCGCCAGCGGCGCGAAGCGTGATGCGAGTCCGGCATAGCGCGGCAGATACCCGACCAGGCGATCGCGCAGCGTCAGGCCGTGGTTCGCTGCACGTGCCGCCAGCACCTCGATCTTCATTTTGGCCATGTCGACGCCGGTCGGGCACTCATGGCGGCAGGCCTTGCAGGAGACGCAGAGTTTCAGCGTCTCCATCATCTCGTCGGAGCTGAGCGCATCAGCGCCGAGCTGACCGGAGATCGCGAGCCGCAGCGTGTTGGCGCGTCCGCGGGTGACGTCCTTTTCATTGCGCGTGGCGCGGTAGGACGGGCACATCACGCCGCCCTCGAGCTTGCGGCAGGCGCCGTTGTTGTTGCACATCTCGACCGCGCCCTGGAAGCCGCCGCCGGCGCCGGGATAAGCCGACCAGTCTAGCCTGGTCTTCAGCTCGCCGACGCGATAGTCGGGTTTGAAGCGAAACAGCGAGCGGTCGTCCATCTTGGGGACATCGACGATCTTGCCGGGGTTGAGCACGCCGTCGGGATCGAAGCGTTGCTTCACCGCCCTGAAGTCGGCGACGAGACGTTCGCCGAACATGGTCTCGTGGAATTCCGAGCGCACCAGGCCGTCGCCATGCTCGCCGGAATGCGAGCCCTTGTACTCGCGCACCAGCGCGAAGGCCTCCTCGGCGATGGCGCGCATCGCCTTCACGTCCTTCTCCAGCTTCAAATTCAGGACCGGGCGCACATGCAGGCAGCCCTCGGAGGCGTGCGCATACATCGTGCCGCTGGTGCCGTGCTTGGCGAATACCTCGTTCAGCCGCTGGGTATAGTCGGCAAGGTGCGGCAGCGGCACCGCGCAATCCTCGACGAAGGAGACCGGCTTGCCTTCCTGCTTCATCGACATCATGACATTGAGGCCGGCGGCGCGGAAATCGGCGATGCCGCTCTGCAGGGCAGGCTCGGTGATCTCGACCACGCCGCCCCATTTGCGCGGTTCGTTGGTCCAGCCGAAGCCGAGGTCGCCCATCAGCTCGCCGAGCTGCTTCAGGCGTACAAGGTTATCGGCCTGGTCCTCCTCGGCGAACTCGACGACCAGCACGGCATCCGGATCGCCCTTGATGGCTGCGGAGATGATCGGCCTGAACATGGCGATGTCGCGGCCGAGCGCGATCATGGTGCGGTCGACCAGTTCGACCGCGATCGGCTTGAGCTTGACGAGATGCTGGGCCGCATTCATCGCCTCGTAGAAACTGCCGAAATGGCAGACGCCAAGCGCCTTGTTGCGGATCACCGGCCACAGTTTCAGCTCGACCTTGGTGGTGAAGGCGAGGGTGCCTTCCGAGCCGACCAGGAGGTGCGCCATGTTGTTCGGCGCGTTGCGGGGCACCAGCGCATCGAGATTGTAGCCGCCGACGCGGCGCTGCACCTTGGGAAATCGCGCCGCGATCTCCTCGGTTTCGCGCATCCCGAGGTCGAGCATGTCGCGGAACAGGGCGCGGGTGCTGTCGGGCACTTCGACGTCGGAGAGATCGCGCGAGACCTCTCCGAAGCGGCTCAGTGTGCCGTCGGCGAGGGACGCCTCCATCGACAGTGTGTTGTCGCGCATCGTGCCGTAGCGCAGGCTGCGGCCGCCGCAGGAATTGTTGCCGGCCATGCCGCCGATGGTGGCGCGCGACGCCGTGGAGACGTCGACCGGAAACCACAGGCCGTGCTTTTTCAGTTGCCGGTTGAGGTCGTCGAGCACGATGCCGGGCTCAACCACGCAGGTGCGGCCCTCGACGTCGAGCGACAGGATCCGGTTCAGGTGCTTGGAGAGATCGACCACGAGCCCGTCATTGACGGTCTGGCCGCATTGCGAGGTGCCGCCGCCGCGCGGGGTGACCTTCAGCCCTTCGTCGCGGGCAATCGCCAGCGCTCGCAAGGCCTCGTCCACGGTCCTGGGCACCACCACGCCAGCCGGCACGATCTGGTAAAACGAGGCGTCGGTTGCGTAACGGCCGCGGCTGAAGGGGTCGAACAGGACGTCGCCGGTCAGTTCCGACCGCAGGCGCCGTTCGAACGAGGAGGCGTTTGTCATCCCTGATCCCGGACTGATCCAGTAAGGCTCAGCCTTGCTGAGTTATTCATTATTCTTCCTGAGCGATTATATTATGAATTCAAAATGAGCAAGCCGGCTGCCCTCAGGGCGAGGCCAGCGAATCCTCTTGGGGCTCGGTCAGGTGCTCGATCGCGGCAGTCCGCTTGTTTCGCAGGTGCTGGAACAGGATGTCGCTGAGCTCGCTCGTAGCGCGGCGGCGCAGCGCATCGAGGATGGCCTCGTGTTCGCGCATCGCCTCCGCCCAGCGCTGTCGCTTGCGGGCGAAATTGGCGGAGTAGCGGACGCGGCGAATTCTCCCCGCGAAATTGGCGTAGGCGGCCTTCAGCGTCTCGTTGCGCGCGGCTGCGACGATGCTCTCGTGGATGCGCTGGTTGGTCTGGAAATAGCCGTGCATGTCGCGGTGCAGATAGTGGCCGTACATCTCGTAATGCAATTGCTCGATCGCGGCGATTTCCGCATCGGTAATGGCCTCACAAGCGAGTCGTCCGGCGAGGCTCTCCAGTCCTGCCATGACGTCGAACAGCTCCTCGAGGTCGCGCTGGCTGAGCTGGCGCACCCGTGCGCCGCGGTTGGGCAAGAGCTCGATCAGGCCCTCAGCGGCGAGCACTTTCAGGGCTTCGCGCAGCGGCGTGCGGGAGATGCCGAGCATCTCGCAGAGTTGCCGCTCGGGAACGCGGGCTCCGTCCGGGATGTTGCCCTCGACCACGTAGTCCCGCAGCCGCAGCAGGATCTCGCCGTGCAGCGAGGCCTCCTGGCGGTCGCCGCCATTGCCGGCGGGCGGGGTGATCGGAACCCCAGTGTCGGGAATCGTGGATTTCATTTGCCGCACAGTAGTTTGCCCGTTCGATCGCGTCGATGTCCACAATCGCATACCAAAATTCGATTGAAGTGACAAAAAATGAATGCAAAATAGCGGCAAGGTCTTACCAGGACCCGCCGCTACGGAGGTCTTCATGCATCAGGGACGTCATTTCCTCCAGATTCCGGGCCCGAGCCCGGTCCCCGAGCGCGTCCTGCGCGCCATGGACATGCCGGTCATCGACCACCGCAGCGCGGAGTTCGGCGAGCTCGGCCGCACCGTACTCGAAGGCAGCCGGCAGATTTTCAAGACCAAGGGTCCGGTCGTGATCTTCCCCTCCTCGGGGACGGGGGCCTGGGAGGCTGCGATCGTCAACACGCTGTCGCCGGGTGACAAGGTGCTGATGGTCGAGACCGGCCATTTCGCGACGCTGTGGCGGCAGATGGCGGGCCGCTTCGGCATCGAGGTCGACTTCGTCCCCGGCGACTGGCGCCGCGGCGCCGATCCGGCCGTGGTCGAGGCAAGACTTGTCGAAGACAAGGCGCACGCCATCAAGGCCGTCATGGTCGTGCACAACGAGACCTCGACCGGCGCGACCAGCCGCATCGCCGAGATCCGTGCCGCGATCGACCGCACAGGCCATCCGGCGCTGCTGATGGTCGACACCATCTCCTCGCTCGGCTCGGTCGATTATCGCCACGACGAGTGGAAGGTCGACGTCAGCGTCAGCTGCTCGCAGAAGGGTTTTATGCTGCCGCCCGGCCTCGGCTTCAATGCGATCTCGGAGAAAGCGCTTGCTGCGGCGAAGAGCAACAAGATGCCGCGCTCCTATTTCGACTGGGAGGAGATGCTCAAGCCGAACGCAAAAGGCTTCTTCCCGTACACGCCGGCGACCAATCTGCTCTACGGCCTGCGCGAGGCGATCGCGATGCTGCTCGAAGAGGGGCTCGACAACGTGTTCGCTAGGCATCAGCGGCTTGCCGCGGCGACGCGCGCCGCCGTCGATCATTGGGGGCTCGAGATCCTTTGCCAGGAGCCGGCCGAGTACTCGCCGGTGCTCACCGCGGTGCTGATGCCGCCGGGGCATGACGCCGACCAGTTCCGGAAAGTCGTGCTCGACAATTACAACATGTCGCTCGGCTCGGGCCTGTCGAAGGTCGCCGGAAAAGTCTTCCGCATCGGCCATCTCGGCGAATGTAACGCGTTGACGCTGCTCGCTGCGCTCACGGGCGTCGAAATGGGCCTCTCGGTCGCCGGCGTGCCGCACCGCGCCGGCGGCGTCGACGTCGCGATGAAGCTGCTGGAGCAGCGCCCGCAGGGCAATGCCTCGCCGCATCTGAAGATCGTCGGCACGTAGAGGCGGCGCGATGGAAGGGAAGGCAGGCCAGGGCGGGCCGGTCCGCCATGCATGGACAGACCCTTTCGAGAGAGGACAAGCCGGTCAAATGGTGCTATTCGGCGCCCACCAAACCAAGGCTAGACCGGGAAGGACGCCGATGACCGTGCATACTGGAAGGCATTTTCTACAGATTCCAGGACCGACCAACGTGCCCGACCGCGTGCTGCGGGCGATGGACATGCCGACGCTGGACCATCGCGGTCCGGAGTTTGCCGAGCTCGGTTTCTCGGTTCTCGCCGCGATGCAGCGGGTGTTCCGCACCAAGCAGCCCGTGATCATCTTCCCCTCGTCCGGCACCGGCGCCTGGGAAGCGGCGATGGTCAACGTGTTCTCGCCCGGCGACAAGGTGCTGATGTGCGAGACCGGCCAGTTCGCCGTGCTGTGGCGCGGCATCGCCGACAAGTTCAAGCTCGACGTCGACTTCATTCCGAGCGACTGGCGCCATGGTGCCGACCTCGCCGAGATCGAGAAGCGCCTTGCCGCCGACAAGCAGCATGCGATCAAGGCGGTCTGTGTCGTCCACAACGAGACCTCGACCGGCTGCCTGACGCCGCCGCTCGAAGTCCGCAAGCTGCTCGATCGGGTCAAGCATCCGGCCCTCTTGATGGTCGACACCATCTCCGGCCTCGGCTCGATGGAATATGAACACGACGCCTGGGGCATCGACGTCTCGGTCGCCGGCTCGCAGAAAGGCCTGATGCTGCCGCCCGGCCTCGGCTTCAACGCCGTCTCGGAAAAGGCGCTCGCTGTCGCCAAGGCCAATCCCGGCATGCGCTCCTATTGGGACTGGCAGGAAGTCATCAGCTTCAACAAGCTCGGCACCTTCCCCTATACGCCCGCCACCAATCTGCTCTACGGCCTGCGCGAAGCGGTCAAGATGCTGGAAGAGGAGGGGCTGGAGAACGTCTGGACCCGCCACAAGCGTCACAGCGCGGCCACGCGTGCCGCGGTCAAGGTCTGGGGCCTGGAGACGCAGTGCTCCGACCCGGCTGCGCACTCGCCGGCGCTGACCGGCGTGCGCGTGCCTGAGGGTCACGACGCCGATGCGTTCCGCAAGGTGGTGCTGGAAAACTTCGACATGTCGCTCGGCACCGGCCTGAACAAGGTCAAAGGCAAGGTGTTTCGCATCGGCCATATCGGCCATTTCAACGATCTGATGCTGATGGGCACGCTCGCCGGCGTCGAGATGGGCCTCGATCTTGCAAAGATTCCGCACCGGAGCGGCGGTGTGTTGGCGGCCATGGACGTCCTGAAGGGGCGCGACGCGGTGCAGATGGCCAAAGCTCAGGTGGCCTGAACTAACTTGGAAAGTGAAAGCGCGATGAACGCACCGAATGCTAACGAAGACCTGCTCTACTCCATCACGGACGGCATCGCGCGGATCACCTTCAACCGCCCCCAGGCGCGCAACGCAATGACCTTCGCCATGTATGACCGCATGGCGGAGATCTGCGTGGAGATCAACGCCGACCGTTCGATCAAGGCGTTGATTCTGACCGGCGCAGGCGACAAGGCGTTCGCCTCCGGCACCGACATTTCCCAGTTCCGTGCGTTCAAGACCGCGCAGGACGCACTCGACTACGAGGCGCGCATCGACCGCGTGCTCGGCACGCTCGAGCAGTGCCGCGTGCCCGTGATCGCGGCGATCGCGGGGGCCTGTACCGGCGGTGGCGCCGGCATTGCCGCCTGCTGCGATCTGCGCATCGGCACCGAGACCACGCGGATGGGCTTTCCGATCGCGCGCACGCTCGGCAACTGCCTGTCGATGTCCAACATCAGCCGCGTCGTCGCGCTGGTCGGACCCGCCCGCACCAAGGATTTGATCTTCAAGGCGCGCCTCGTCGAGGCGCAGGAAGCGCTGGCGCTGGGTCTGCTCAACGAAGTCGTGCCCGACGTCGAGACGCTGCAGCGTCGCGCCGACGAGACCGCAAAGCTCGTTGCCAGCCACGCGCCGCTGACGCTGGAGGCGACCAAGGAAGCCGTGCGCCGCATCCGTCGCACGCTGTCGCGCGAAGAGGGCGAGGACCTGATCCTGAAGGCCTATATGAGCGAAGATTTCCGCGAGGGCATGGACGCCTTCCTCAACAAGCGCTCGCCGAACTGGAAGGGCAGGTAAAGCCTGGTGAGTTTTCGGCTTCGTCAGTCGAAAGTCATACGCGCTGAACCGCCCCTCTGCTTGAACTCGTCAGTATTAGTCCGCACTATGCAGGGATAGATCTTTCCGCACTACAACTCAAAAAAACATCAGGGGACGAAACTCGTGCGAATTCCAGTGAAAGCCGTCGGCGCTGCGACGGCGCTGTTGTTGAGCACGCCGGCCTTCGCCGGCTGGGAGCCGGCCAAGCCGGTCGAGATCGTGGTGGCGGCAGGCGCGGGCGGTGCCTCCGACCAGATGGCGCGGATGATGCAGGCCGCGATCCAGAAGAACAATCTGATGAAGCAGCCGATCGTCGTCTCGCTGAAGGGCGGCGCCTCGGGCGCGGAAGCGCTGATGTACATGAAGTCCAGCGAGGGCGATCCGAACAAGGTGCTGATCGCCTATTCGCTGATCTACATGCTGCCGCTGTCGGCGAAGATCCCGTTCAACTGGCGTGAGCTGACCCCGGTTTCGGTGGTCGCGCTCGACCAGTTCGTGCTGTGGGACAACAGCACTGGCCCCAAGACGGTGAAGGAGTTCGTCGCGGCCGCCAAGGCCGCGAGCGCGCCGTTCAAGATGGGCGGCACCGGCTCCAAGCGCGAGGACCACGTGCTGACCGTCTTCCTCGAGCAGAAGACCGGCGCGAAGTTCTCCTATCTGCCCTACAAGTCCGGCGGCGAGGCCGCGACCCAGTTGGTCGGCAACCACACCGAAGCCAACGTCAACAATCCATCCGAAAATCTCGAAGTCTGGCGTGCCGGCCAGGTGCGTCCACTCTGCGTGTTCGACAAGGAGCGCATTTCCTACACCAGCAAGGTGACGGACACCCAGTCCTGGGCCGACATCCCCACCTGCAAGGAGGAGGGCGTCGACGTGCAATATCTGATGCTGCGCGCGATGTTCCTGCCCGGCAAGGTGACGGCCGAGCAGCAGGCGTTCTATGTCGATCTCTTCCACAAGGTGACGCAGACCGCCGAGTACAAGGACTACATGGAGAAGCAGGCCTTGAAGCCGATCTTCCTCACCGGCAAGGACATGGTGCAGTTCCTCGAGGAGGATGACGCGCTGAACAAGTCGCTGATGACCGAAGCCGGTTTCGTCGCGAAGTAGTCGTCTGCCTCTTCTCCCTCGCCCCGTTTTGCGGGGAAAGGGTTGGGGTGAGGGCTCTCTTCCCGAAGGTAGTGACAGATGGACTCGCGGAGAGTCCCCTCACCCGGCGCTTCGCGCCGGCCTCTCCCACAAGCGGGAGAGGTGATGTAACGCAGGCTTTCGCAAATCAGCTCATGTCGCAAACCGATCTCGAAATCGTCGTCGACGATCCGACCGCGCCCGAAGACGACTCGCCCTCCGTCGTGTCCTCCGGCACGATCGAGATATTCGTCTGCCTCCTGCTGCTCGCGCTCGCCGTCACGCTCGGCTACGACAATTGGCGTACCGGCGCGTCCTGGGACGCGACCGGGCCCGAGCCCGGCTATTTTCCGTTCTATCTCTCGGTCATCCTCGGCGGCGGCAGCCTCTATGGCTTGGTCGTGGCGCTGATCGCGCACCGCAAGGCGGCCGAGACCTTCGTCACGCACGCGCAGGCGCGCCGCGTGATGGCGGTGTTCGTGCCGACGCTGCTGTTCTGCCTGGTGACGCAGTTCCTCGGCCTCTATGTCGCGAGCTTCTTCCTGATCGCGGGCTTCATGCGCTTCGTCGGCAAGATCGCGCTGTGGAAGTCGCTGCTCACGGCCTTGCTGTTCACGGCTGTCATGTTCGTCACCTTCGACATCGCCTTCGACGTCATCATGCCGAAAGGGCCGCTCGAAGCGGCCTTCGGCCACTAGGCGGGCCTGCAATGGAAGCTTTCGGTCTCCTGCTTCACGGCTTTGCCGTCCTGCTGACGTGGAAGACGCTCGTCCTGATGATGGTCGGGCTGGTGCTCGGTATCTTCGTCGGCGTGCTGCCGGGCCTCGGCGGTCCCAATGGCGTCGCGATCCTGTTGCCGCTCACCTTCACGATGGATCCGACCTCGGCGATCGTGATGCTGTCCTGCATCTATTGGGGCGCGCTGTTCGGCGGTGCGATCACCTCGATCCTGTTCAACATTCCCGGCGAAGCCTGGTCCGTCGCGACCACCTTCGACGGCTATCCGATGGCGCAGCAGGGCCGGGCGGCGGAGGCGCTGACCGCGGCGTTCACCTCCTCCTTCATCGGCTCGCTGGTCGCGGTGCTGCTGATCACCTTCCTTGCGCCGATGATCTCGTCCTTCGCGCTGAAATTCGGTCCGCCCGAGTTCTTCGCGGTGTATCTGCTCACCTTCTGCTCCTTCGTCGGATTGGGACGCGAGGCCAAGCACAAGACGGTGATCTCGATGTCGCTGGGGCTGCTGTTGGCCGGTATCGGCATGGATACCGTGTCGGGCAATTTGCGCATGACCTTCGGCTCGCCGGAGTTGCTGCGCGGCATCAACTTCCTGGTCGCCGTCATCGGCCTGTTCGGCATCAGCGAGATCCTGCTGACAATGGAGGAGCGGCTGGCGCTGCGGGGACATGCGGCGAGCATTTCGCTGCGCGTCGTGCTCAGCGTCTGGAAGGATCTGCCGAAATACTGGGTGACGCTGCTGCGCTCCTCCTTCATCGGCTGCTGGCTCGGCATCACCCCGGGCGGCGCGATCGCGGCCTCCTTCATGGGCTACAACCTTGCCAAGCGCTTCGCCAAGGAGCCTGAGAGTTTCGGCAAGGGCCGCATCGAGGGCGTGTTCGCGCCCGAGACGGCCGCGCATGCCTCCGGTACCTCGGCGCTGCTGCCGATGCTGGCGCTCGGCATTCCCGGCTCCGGCACCGCGGCGATCTTGCTTGGCGGCTTGATGGTGTGGGGGCTCAATCCGGGGCCGCTGCTGTTCGTCGAGCACAAGGACTTCGTCTGGGGCCTGATCGCCTCGATGTATCTCGGCAATGTCGTCGGCCTCGTGCTGGTGCTGACGACGGTGCCGATCTTCGCCTCGATCCTGCGTGTGCCGTTCGCTGCGGTGGCGCCGATGATCGTGGTGTCCTGCGCGATCGGCGCCTACGCGATCCAGAACGCGATGTTCGACATCTGGCTGATGCTCGGCTTTGGTGTCGTCGGCTACGTCTTCAAGAAGATCGGCATTCCCTTGGCCCCGTTTACCCTCGCGCTCGTGCTCGGCAACCGCGCCGAGGACGCCTTCCGCCTGTCGATGATCGGCTCCGGCGGCACTCTGAAGGTGTTCTGGTCGAACGGCTTGGTCGGCTCGATCACGACGCTGGCGATCGTGCTGCTGTTCTGGCCCGTGATCGACGGCTTGCTCGGCCGTGTCGGTTGGCGGCAGCGGGATAAGCTGGCAATAAAAGATTGAGTTAGATCAAAGTCTTAGTTCTATCATGTCGCCGTAGTCCGGTCGCTGGAGCCTAGCGGTTGTTTCCCGATGTTGCTGTGGCGCGACAGCCGGGGCCGGCCTTGGCGCTTATGCTCCACGTAGATTTTCTTGTTTTTCACGGGGCATTGTCATGAAGCAGGTTGTGATGGGAATTGTGGCGGCATCGCTGGTCGCGACCAGCGCATTGGCCGCTGATCTGGCATCGAAGCCGTACGTGAAGGCCCCCGCCATGGTCGATCCGATCTGGAGCTGGACTGGCTTCTACGCCGGCGCCAATGGTGGCTATAGCTGGGGCCGGTCGAATGCCTCGGTCCTGCCGACCTCACCGCTTGGGGTGAACATCCGACAGAACGTTGATGGAGGACTTGGCGGCGTTCAGGTCGGCTACAACTGGCAGGTCGATCCAAAATGGGTTTTGGGTGTTGAGGCCGATATTCAGGGCACCCGCGAGCGTGGACGTTCGATTGATCCGCTTCTGGCGGTCAGGATCGGTTCGGTTGGATTTTCCGGCTCGACCAACAGCAGCACAGATTTCCCGTGGTTTGCGACCTTCCGCGGTCGAGCCGGGCTTTTGGCTGATCCGAGCCTGTTGCTCTATGCGACGGGTGGTTTGGCTGTTGGTGAGGTCAAGTTCGGCACTCAGGCGACGCTGACCGCACAGCTATTCGATGGAAACAGCAACACGCCCATCGGTGCGCCCATCACGGTCGTCGGTCCGGCGGTTTCAGAGAGCAAGACTCGCTGGGGTTGGACCGCAGGGGCCGGTGTCGAGAAGAAGTTTAACCGCAACTGGTCAGCCAAGCTCGAATATCTCTACATAGACTTGGGATCGTCCACCTATTTTGGCGGGACCGTCAATTCGACCAGCGTCTCGTTCCACGATCATGTCTTGCGAGCTGGATTCAACTACGCTTTCAGCCCGGCTCCGGTGGTCGCGAAGTACTGAAATCCAGAAGGCGTCAACAAGAAGCAAAGCCCGGCTCGCGCCGGGCTTTGTCGTCGGAGGGCGGGTGCGTGACGGTCACACCACCTTGGCGTCCCTGAGCTTGGCAATCTCGTCCGCACTGAGGCCGAATTCCTTCAAGACCTCGTCGGTCTGTTCGCCGAATTCCGGTGGCCGCGCCACCATCCTGCTCGGCGTGCGTGACAGCGTCACGGGCTGGCCGACCAGGCGGATATGGCGGCCCTCCTCGTTCGGCACGTCCTGCGCGATGCCGAGATGCTTGACCTGGGCGTCCTCGAACATCTGGTCGATGGCATAGATCGGCCCACAGGGCACGCCGGCCTCGTTGAGTTCGCGGACCCAGGTCTCGGTCGACTTCGTTACCGTGCGCTTCTCGATCTCGGCGTTGAGCGCGTCGCGGTTCTTGGAGCGGGCAGGGGCCGTCGCATAGTCGGGATGGGCATAGAGCTCAGGTGCGCCGATCGCCTGCGCGCAGCGTTCCCAGATCCGCCCACCGGTCGTGGCGATGTTGATGTAGCCGTCCGAGGTCTTGAACACGCCGGTCGGGATGCTGGTCGGATGGTTGTTGCCGGCCTGCTTGGCGACCTCCTTCTCCATCAGCCAGCGCGCGGCCTGGAAGTCGAGCATGAAGATCTGTGCCTGGAGCAGCGACGTCTGCACCCACTGGCCCTTGCCCGACACCTCGCGCTCGAGCAGGGCGGTGAGGATGCCCATGGCGCAGAACAGGCCGGCCGTCAGGTCGGCGACGGGAATGCCGACCCGCATCGGGCCTTCGCCCGGCGCTCCGGTGATCGACATCAGCCCGCCCATGCCTTGCGCGATCTGATCGAAACCGGGCCGCTTGTGATAGGGGCCATCCTGGCCGAAGCCGGAGATGCTGCCGTAGACGATGCGCGGATTGATCTTGGCGAGGCTGTCATAGTCGATGCCGAGCTTCTTCTTCACGTCGGGCCGGAAATTCTCGACCACGACGTCGGCCTTGGCGGCGAGGCGCTTGAACACGGCGAGCCCGCGCTCGTCCTTCAGGTTCAGCGTCATGGCCCGCTTGTTGCGGTGCAGATTCTGGAAGTCGGAACCTCGCCGGGGCCCACCCGGCTGCTCGCCGCCGGCGTCCTCGGTCAGTGCGTCGATCTTGACGACATTCGCCCCCCAGTCCGCCAGTTGCCGCACGCAGGTCGGCCCGGAGCGGACCCGGGTCAGATCGAGTACCGTGAAGCGCGACAGGGCTTCCGAGGCATGCGGAAAGGGCATCGTGAAAGGCTCCGGGACAGATTGCGGGCCTACCATAGGGCCGAAAGATCGCGCGACAAGCCGGCCCGACGCCGATCCCGCCTGCCGAAATGCCATGCCTGATGCGGTGCCTGCGAGATCAGCGCGACAGGCGCTTCAACTCGGCACGCGCCTGCTCGGCCAAGGGATCATCGCCGTGGCGCGCAATGAAGAGCTCAAGGGCCTCCCGCGTTCCCTTCCGGCGGGCGGCTTCGTATTCCTCCGCCACCGCAGCGGCAGGATCGCGGGCCATCGGCATGGAAGGCGCGCGCGGCGCCTTACCGCTGTCGTCGGCCTTGGCTTTCTCCACCATGACAGGCAGTCCTCCGAGGGGGTGATAGGGCAATCCGGCGAGCGCGATCAGGGCGCCAAACAGACCGGCCGGAAGTGAACGTCGTTTCATGAAACCCTGCAAATCACGGGTGTTCCGGGAACGAAACCCTTATGCGCGTCCCGTGTGACTACGGGATTTAATGGCTAACAGCACATTATAGCTGGAGGCCTGATGGTCTTGCCCCATTTAAACCAAACGTTCAGCTCTCTAGCTACAATCATCTGTTAACGCCTCGGATAGGACGGGGCTCGCCGATTCGGAGTTCCCCTTTGGCTACCGCTGTTAATGTCAGTGCCACCAACAACGCCGAGATCGACGGCCTGCTGTCCGGTTACAAATGGACCGGCGCGATCACCTATAGCTTTCCCGATGCTTCCAGCGACTATTCCTATCCCTATTCCGGCGGCTACAGCGAGCCGACCACGTCTGGCTTCGCCTCGGCGCCGACCCAGATGCAGGCGGCGATCAACTACGCCATCGGGTTGATCGACGGTTACACCAACGCCAACATCCAGTACGCAGGCACGAACGGCGCCGACATCATGATCGCGCAGTCGCCGGCGGCCAACCCGACCTCCTACGCCTACTATCCCGGCAACTATGCGTCGGGCGGCGATATCTGGTTCGGGACTCAGTACGATTATTCGCAGGCTAAGCTCGGCAATTATTACTTCGCGACTGCGCTGCACGAGCTTGGCCATGCCGTCGGCCTCAAGCACAGCCAGGAAACCGGTGGCCCGGCCAACGTCGCCGTGCCGACTGCGCACGACGACAGCGAATACACCGTGATGAGCTATCGCAGCTATGTCGGCGCTTCGACCACGTCCGGTTACACCAACGAAGCGTACGGATATCCGCAGACCTACATGGCCAACGATATCCTCGCGCTGCAGACGATGTACGGGGCGAACTTCAATACCCAGAGCGGCAGCACCGTCTATACTTGGAATCCGACCACGGGGCAGGAATTCGTCAACGGCGTCGGGCAGTCCGCGCCGGGCGGCGGCGTTGGCGGCTCGGCCAACCGGATCTACGAAACCATCTGGGACGGCGGCGGCGTCGATACCTATAATCTGTCGAACTACACGACGAACCTGAGCATCAACCTCAACCCCGGTGCATCGTCGGTGTTCTCCTCGACGCAGCTGGCCTATCTCGGCGACGGCCACTACGCTTCGGGCAACGTCTACAACGCCTATCTCTACAACGGCGATGCGCGCTCCTACATCGACAACGCCATCGGCGGATCCGGCAACGACACCATCATCGGCAACGCCATCGCCAATTCGCTGAACGGCGGCGGCGGCAACGACACGATCACGGGCGGGGCTGGCAACGACACCATCATCGGCGGCGCCGGCACTGACACCGCGGTGTACTCGGGCAGCCAAGGCAATTACACGATTACCTACAACACCACGACGCAGACCTTCACCTTGGTCGACCTGCGCAGCGGTTCTCCTGACGGCACCGATACCGTCACCGGCGTCGAATACTTCCAGTTTGCGGGCGTCGCGGTTGCCAGCTCCAGTCTGGTGACGACCGTGATCGAGACGCTCGGATCGACCAGCGTGGTCCAGTCGGGCGGCAACTATTACCTGGACAACATCGCGACTGGCACCGGACCTACGCTGAAATATTCAGGCGCTGCGGTGAACACGGCCAATTACACCACCTGGTCGGTCATTGCCGCGGAGCAAGTGTCGGGCGGTGGCTACGACGTCGTCTGGAAGGATTCGTCGAACGGGCATTACTCGGTCTGGAGCACGAACAGCGCCGGGAATTTCCTGACGACCCTTGCCTCGGCCCCAGAAGTGCTGGGCACCGATCCGTCTCTGCAGGCGCTGGAGCCGACCCTCCAGCAAGATCTCAACGGCGACGGGACGATTGGCCTCAAAGTCGTCACGATCGAGGCATCGGGATCGACCAGTGTGGTGGTTTCTGGCGGCAACTACTACCTGGACAACATCTCGACCGGCATCGGACCGACGCTGAAATATGCAGGCGCTGCGGTGAACACGGCCAATTACACGACATGGTCCGTCATTGCGGCCGAGCAGGTCTCAGGCGGCGGCTACGATGTGGTCTGGAAGGATTCATCGGACGGGCATTATTCTGTCTGGAACACCGACAGCGCTGGCAATTTCGTGACGACGCTTGCTGCGGCTCCCGAAGTGCTGGGGACCGATCCGTCCCTGAAAGCATTGGAATCGACGCTGCAGCAGGATCTCAACGGCAACGGTGTGATCGACAGCAACGTCACGATCGAGGCGTTCGGATCGACCAGCGTGGTGCTGTCTGGCAGCAACTACTATCTGGACAACATCTCGACAGGCACCGGGCCGACGCTGAAATATGCAGGCGCCGCGGTAAACACGGCCAATTACACCACGTGGTCCGTCATTGCTGCCGAGCACGTGTCGAGCGGTGGCTACGACGTGGTCTGGAAGGATTCATCGGACGGGCACTACTCCGTCTGGAGCACGGACAGCACCGGCAATTTCGTGACGACGCTCGCCGCAGCCCCTGAAGTGCTGGGCACTGATCCATCGCTGAAAGCGCTGGAGACGACGCTCCAGCAGGATCTCAACGGCGACGGGACGATTGGCATCAGCGGCGTTACGGTCGAAGCGCTCGGATCGACCAGCGTGGTGGTGTCTGGCGGCAACTACTACCTGAACAACATCTCGACCGGCGCCGGGCCGACGCTGAAATATGCAGGCGCTGCGGTCAACACGGCCAACTACACCACGTGGTCCGTGATTGGTGCAGAGCAGGTGTCGGGCGGTGGCTACGACGTGGTCTGGAAGGATTCATCGGACGGGCACTACTCGGTCTGGAGCACCGACAGCACCGGCAATTTCGTGACGACGCTTGCCGCGGCCCCCGAAGTGCTGGGCACTGATCCGTCGCTGAAAGCGCTGGAGCCGACGCTGCAGCAGGATCTCAACGGCGACGGCACGATTGGTGCATCCATCATCAGCAATGCCACGATCGAGACGTTCGGGTCGACTAGCGTGGTGGTGTCCGCTGGCAACTACTATCTGGACAACATCTCGACCGGCACCGGACCGACGCTGAAATATGCGGGGTCCGTGGTGAACACGGCCAATTACACCACTTGGTCCGTGATCGGAGCCGAGCAGGTGTCGGGCGGTGGCTACGACGTGGTCTGGAAGGATTCGTCGAACGGGCATTACTCGGTCTGGAGCACGGACAGCAGCGGCAATTTCGTAACGACGCTTGCCGCGGCCCCCGAAGTGCTGGACACCGATCCGTCGCTGAAGGCGCTGGAGCCGACGCTCCAGCAGGATCTCAATGGCGATGGCGCCGTGGGCGCGGCGCCGCTCGCAACTGCGGGGCTCGAAACGTCCGGGGAGGGCTTTGCCTTCAATTTCACTCAGGGCGGCACTCTGACCACCTCGTCCGAATTGCCGGATCCCATGCCTGCACCCGCGAATGTGCAGACGGCGGCAGAGCTGTCGGCGCAACAATCGGGATGCCCAGATACGGCTGTAAGCGACATTCTGGCCGACTTTCTTCACAACCTGCACGAACACGGTTTCCTGCTGAGCTGACAGCGTGGGTCGTGGCGATCGACGCAGTTTGGGCGGTCGTTCGGCGCGATCTCGACGACGGCTGCCGCGCTGGGCCGCGGCTGCGTCAGCTCACCAGGCGTACTTGAACACGCCCTTGCCGGAATAGCTGGTGACGTTGCCTGAGAACTCGCCGTCGAAGGTGGCGGCGATCGACAAGCCGCTCAGCCATTTCATCTCGGCGCTGCCGCTCACGAGCGCGGACTCGGCATCGACCTTGGCGCCGTTGACGACGAAGCTGGTGCCCGGCAAGGTCTGGAACAGCGCGGTGACGGCGCGGCTCGGATTGTAGTCGTGCGCCCAGGCGGCGCGGCCACGCAGCGTCAGCACGCCGTTCTGCATGGCGTAGGACCTGTCGGTGCGCAGGCCGAGCTCGGAGCGGGTATCAGTCAGCGATTGTGAAGCGTAGTTCAGGGCGAACAGCCCGCCGCCGTTAAGGCTGACTTCGGAGTAATTGGGAAGATTGAAATTCGTCACCTGCGCCGCAGCGTACGGCGTGATGCCGATCAGCGGCGTCGTGAAGCGATAGCCGCCCTCGAAGCGCGCCGAGAACGTGTCGGCCTTGAAACGGCCTTGGAGCTGGTCGAAGCCGCCGGGCGTCACGGTGCGGTTGGTTGTGACGTCGTGCCAGCCATAGGCGAGCGCAGCCGAGACGTAGGCCGGTCCGAAATTGTGTCGGCCATAGACGCCGGCCTGGAACAGGTCGGCCGAGCCCGAACCCATCGCATTGGCGAGCGAGTAATTCAGTCCGCCGCCGCCGAGCGCAAAGCCGCCCAGCGTGTCCACCGAGATCCTGTAGTCCGCGCCGGCCGCGCCGCCCCAGGCCTGCGCCGTCAGATCCTGCGAGCCGACCAGTGCGTTGCCGCCGACCTCGGCCGAACCGCCATAGCCGGCCGCCCAGACGCTCCAGCGGCTGCTTGGCTGCGAGGAAAAAAGCGGCGCCTTGGTCGCCATCGCGTAAGCCTCGCGCTCGCGCGCGGTGGCCGGCCGCATCGCGGCGTAGGCGGCTGCCTCATCGCTTTCGGCGAACTGTGCGACGCTGCCCGCCTTGGCGAAGCCGCCGCTGCGTCCGACGACGGTCGGGTCGAGCATCAGGTTGAGGAACTGGCCGTCGGCATTGATCGCCGACTGGATGATACCGGTGCCGAGCTCGCCCGAGGCGGTGGTCAGCCCCGCTGGCGACAGTGTCGCGAAGGCCGAGGGAATACCGCCGGTGGTGTTGAAGAAGTTGGTCAGTGTGTTCGCGACGTTCTGTTGGTTGACGTTGAGCCCGCCACCTTGCGCGAAATTGACGTTGACGTTGAGGAACACGTTATCGAGGTCGTAGCTCAGCGTCGCGTTGAGCGTCGGCGTGTTGGAGGCGACGTTCGGGTTGAAGGTGCTGCCGGCCAGGGTGCCGGCCGCGGTCAGGATCGTATACTGTTTCTTGATCGTACCCGATGTGAAGTTGACGCTCACCGCCGCGCCGCCGAGACCGGCTGCGCCCGTGACCCGAGTGAGGCTCGCAAGGGCCGAGGAGACCTGCACCAGATAGGTCGAGGCGGGGGTAAAGGTCAGCGATCCGCCGATCGTCATCGGGCCGAACGGGTTCGTCGTGCTGCCGGGCGCCAGCGTACCGCCGTTGACCGCGACGCCCGCGATCGTGCCGCTGCCGGCGAGCGTGCCGCCGGCATTGACGGTGGTCGGGCTGTTCAGGATCGAGCCGTCCACCACCAGCGTGCCGCCATTCACATTGGTGGCGCCCGTATAGGTGTTGGCGCCCGTGAGCCTCTGCGTGCCGCCCGTCAGTGTAAGGCCGCCCCCCGCGCCGGCATCATCGATCACACCCGCGAAGGTGCCGTTGCCGTTCGTGATCGTCAGCGTGTTGGCGCCGAGATTGACGTTGCCCGAGCCCGACAGCGATTTGATCGAGGTGCCAATGCTCAAGCCCGTAATGTCCAAGATGCCATTGGCAATGACATTGCTCGAGGTCGCGATGCTGCCGTCGGTCCCCCCCGAGTTGACGAGGTCCAGCTCCCCAAGGGCTTGGATGGTGGTCGCTCCGGTATAGGTATTGACGCCCCCGAGCGCCTGAACGGCGCCGGCCGAGATGACAATGCCGCCGCCGCTACCACCGGCAATGCCGCCGTCCCGGATCACGCCGCCGAAGACGCTGCCGGACGTGATCGTCAGCGTCTTCGATCCCAACGCGACGATGCCGCTGCCAGCGGGCGAACCAAGGCCGCGGACGGATGTGCCGGAGGTGGTCTGCGATACGTCGAGCGTGGCGTTCGCCGCGCTGAACGAGACGAACGCCGAATTCGCGATCGAGCCGGCCCCTTTCAGTGCCAAAGTGGCTCCGGCATCGATCTGCGTGGCATTCGAATAAGTATTCACGCCGGAGAGCGTCTGTGTGCCGCCGAACACCTCGATCCCGCCAGTGCCCTGGATCACGCCGGCAAATGCGGTCGAGCCATTGGTGATCACCAGCCCGTTGCCACCCATGTTGACGACGCCAGAAGCGCTGCCAGCCAGCGTCGTGATTGCGTTGAACGGAACGGCGGACGCCGAGATGTCGAACATCGCGTCCACCGTGACGACGCTGGATGACGAAATACTGCCAAAGCCCGAGATTGCCAGTGTTCCGGCCGAGATCGTCGTCGCGCCCGTGTAGGTGTTGGTGCCGGCCAGCGTCAGCGTACCCGTGCCGACCTTGGTCAGGCCGCCGGTGCCGGAGATGATGCCGTCGACCTGGGTCGAGTTGTTGAGACTGCCGGTGGCGAGCGTGTTGGCGCCGAGAACATAATTGCCGGCGCCTTCGATCGATCCGGCCGTCATTCCGCCGCTAGTTAGGCCTGAGATATCGACGGTGCCGCCGGCATTGGCGATGAATCTGGCGCTGCCGCCGGTGGCCGCGCCGGTGAAGTTCGTCGTTGCGCCGTTGTTGGTGGTGATCGTGGCGCTGCCGGCAGAGGCCGAATTCCCGAACGTGACGACGCCGTTGTTGATGAGCCTTGCCGTTCCGGCCGTGCCGGTCTGGATGAAATTGACGTTGCCGCCGACGTCGTTGGTGATGATCACGATTCCGGCGCCGCCGCTCGCGGTGCTGCTGTTCTGGAACACCAGATTGTTGCCGGAGGTGACTTCGAAGTTCTGGGTATTGACCGCGTCGTTGTTGATGATGCCCGTTCCGTTGACGATGAACGGATTGCCGATCGTGAACGTATAGGCCTGCGAGGTGTTCGCGAACTGGATCGTGCCGATGCTGACGGCGCCGTTGTTGTTGTCGACCGCCGTGCTGCCGGCGTTGGCGAAGGTCGCGGTCCCGTTGGGCACGCTCGGGTTGGACGACCAGTTGGTCGGATTGGTCCAGTCCGAGGAGCCGCCGGTCCAGGTGCCGTCCACGGCATGCGCGGTGACAGCGCCGAGCGCGGTGGTGGCGAGGAGTGTCGCCAGGGAATGGCGCACGATGGATCTCAGCCCGTACCCGATCCGCCCACCTGCCTTTGTCGGTCCGGCCATCTAGATCTTCTCAAATTAGCAAAGAAATCATCGCGAACATGCAACCGGGGCGCGTACTGTCGCCCCGACACCCACGCCATGTTCCCATGGCGCTGCAACGACCTGCAATGAATGGCGATCCATCTGCGTTCGGTGCTGCCGGTTTTGCCCCGCATTTTCAGCCATCGTGGCTACCGGGCAACATATTCATGCACTGCAACAGGTGCAGGCCAGAACGCGCGTGCCCGTTGGGTGGGCGGACAGGGGGCTCTCGGGTCCAGGCGGACGCGCAAATCGCTGATGATGCCGCGCGGCGCGCTTGTTGCGGACGCTCGCTGCGGACGATGGACGTTCCCGCAGCAGCTCAGCCGATGTCGAGCGTGTGCTTGAAATAGGCGATCGTCTCCTTCAGCCCGTCCTCGAGAGCCACCTTTGGCTCCCAGTTCAGCACCGCCTTCGCCTTGGCGAGATCGGGCTGGCGCTGACGCGGATCGTCCTGCGGCAGCGGCTTGAACACCAGCTTGGAACGCGAGCCCGTAAGCTTGATGACCTTCTCGGCGAGTTCACGGATCGTGAACTCGGAATTGTTGCCGATATTGATCGGGCCGGTGATGTCTTCCGCAGTCGCCATCAAGCGCATGATGGCCTCGACGAGGTCGTCGACATAGCAGAACGAGCGGGTCTGCCCGCCGTCGCCGAACACCGTGATCGGTTCGCCCTTGAGCGCCTGGACAATGAAGGACGACACCACGCGGCCGTCATTTGGCTGCATGCGCGGGCCGTAGGTGTTGAAGATGCGCGCGACCTTGATCGGCAGGCCGTGCTGGCGCCAATAGTCGAAGAACAGCGTCTCGGCGCAGCGCTTGCCCTCGTCGTAGCAGGAGCGGATGCCGATCGGATTGACGTTGCCCCAGTAATCCTCTGTCTGCGGATGGATCAGCGGATCGCCATAGACCTCGCTGGTCGAGGCCTGGAAGATGCGCGCCTTGAGCCGCTTGGCGAGCCCCAACATGTTGATGGCGCCGTGCACCGAGGTCTTGGTGGTCTGCACGGGGTCGCGCTGGTAGTGGATCGGCGAGGCCGGGCAGGCCAGGTTGAAGATCGCGTCGACCTCGATATAGAGCGGGAAGGTGACGTCGTGCCTGACCGCCTCGAACAGCGGATTTGCGATCAGATGGGCGATGTTGCGCCGGCTGCCCGTGAAATAATTGTCCGCGGACACCACCTCGGCGCCGGTCTCGAGCAGCCGTTCGCAGAGGTGCGATCCGATGAACCCGGCGCCCCCGGTGACGAGGATGCGGCTGTTCTTGTAGTTTTCAAAAGGCATGATCGGTTCCAGATTGTCCGCGGCGGAGCGGCGGGCTGAGTGGTATCGGCAAGCGCCGGGCTCGCCAATAGCCAAATTGCTCGATAGAGAGCTTGAGGTATTATTATACCCCTACTTTGTATGGGGTTGTTTTCTCGTTTTTTGCACGGAGGGACCGCAGCCCGCCGCCGGCCGCTAGAATTCTCGCCGCTTCAGCCAAGCCCGCGCGCCCCAATGGGCAAAACACCAGGCCGATTTGATCAGGGAGAGCTGCTCGACATTGCGGTAGATTTGCCAGACCCATTTGGCGGAGCGCACCGGGCGGCTGGAGACCGAGGAGCCCCTGACGCGGTAGCGCGCGAGATCCTCGTTAAGGCCAGAGGCGGTGTGCCCGCGCGCGAGGATCGAGAGCCACAGGCAGAAATCGTCATAGCCCTCGTTCTTCATCGCGATGGGGCCGGCGATCTCGCGGTCCACCATCGCGGTCAGCGTCGCGATCGCGGTGTTCTTCAGGAGCTGGTCATAGGTGAGCGAGGCCGGCACTTCGATCAGCCGTCCAGTGACGGTGTTGGTCTCGTTGATGCGGCGGAAGGCGGTGTAGCTGAGCGCGGCCTGCTTCTCCTGCGCGAAGGCAAGCTGCCGCTCCAACTTCTCAGGCAGCCACAGGTCGTCGCTGTCGAGGAAGGCAAGATAGCGGCCTTGCGCGGCGTCGATCGAGGCCTGGCGCGCCAGCGCCGGGCCGCCATTCCTGGCCTGCCGGATCAGCTTGACCCGCGGATCGCGCTCGCCGATGGCAGCGATGATCGCTGGCGTCCGGTCGGTCGAGCAGTCGTCCGCGATCAAGAGCTCCCAATCGGCGAATGTCTGGCTTTGGACCGAGCGGATCGTCTCCTCGATCAGGCCTTCGACGTTCCAGGACGGTGTGATGATCGAGACGAGCGGCATGATGGGTCCGTTCAGTTCACGCGGGCCGGCTCGGCGATTGCCGCGCGCAAGGAGGCCGCAAACGTGTCGAGCAGCTTGGGATCGCTGATATAGAGCTCGCCCGGATAAGACCTGCTCCAGGCCGACTCGAAATAGGGGGCGCCTTTGGCCGGATCGAAAGGCCCGGCGGAGAGCGCCTCGCGCAGCCGGGCGGGTACGTCGGCCAGACGATCGACCGCATAGACCAGCGGACAGGAGCGGTAGAACGCATCGCCCATCACCACGACCGGCTTGCCGAGCAGCAGCGCTTCGGCACCCGACTTGCTGTTGACGGAGATGACCGCATCGGCGCGATTGAGCACGGTGTAATTGTTGGTCTGTGGCGGCAGCAGCACGAAATTGTCGAACCGGCGCGCCAGCTCGAACAGGCGGTCGGCAGAGATCGCGCCGATCTGAGCAGGGTGCTCTTTCACCACCAGCGTATGCGAGTCCGGGATCGTCCGCAGCAGGAAGTCGACGGTCGCGACCTGGTCGAGATAGTCTGGCGAGCGCAGCGTCAGCGCCATATCGGCCGGGACGTGGAACGGATAGTAGACAAAGGGCGCCTCGGGGATCGGCTTGTAGAGCTTGCGCAGCCGTGTCGCATTGAGCGCCATCGCAGCGTGCACGCGGGCGTGACGGAGATTGTGTCCGAACTCCTGGTGCTTGCCGAGTGCGAACTGGTCCCACAGCTTTTCGCTGAGGCGGCGGGCGTTGCGAAGGTTCACGACCTTCTTGAAGGCCGCCGAATAATGATGCTGGTCCTTCTTGGGGATGACGATCGCGCGTTGCGTCAGCGTGTCGTCCAGATAGGCGTGCACCTCCGATGACACGGCGTCCGCCGGCGCCGACATCACGTCGGGTGCGCCGAGAGTGTCGGGCGTGAAGTACATGCGGCCGCGAAAGAACGAAGGCTCGATGAACCAGTTGCGAATGTTGCGGCGCTTGGCGGCGTAGAAGCTCGCGATTACCGAGAGAAAGCCGCCCAGCTCCTGCACCAGCTCGGCAGGCTTGCCTTGCCTCTCCAGCCGGTCGAGCACCGTCTCCATCGCATTGGCATAGATCATGAAGCGCCGCCGCAGCGCGGCGGTATCGCGGATACCGAAGGTGAAGCGCTCATGGCTGAACAGGAAATTGGTCCCGTCGAGCCCGTAAGACGCGACGCGCGCGTCGAATGCGCCGCGATCGTCGGGCGAGGGGCCGGTCGTGAGGCCCTCGCGGTACATATTCGTGACCGGCACGCCCTCCGAAGTCGACATCTCCGCGCTGCGATCGTCGAAGGCAAGCAGCTCGACGTCATGGCCTGCCGCGCGCAATCGCTGCGCGACCGGAATCCAGAACCGGGTCTGGTATTCGGCAAGCGTGGTGATGAGAACGGTCTTTGCAGATGTTGCCATGGCTCTATCGGGCGTGTTCGATCGCAATGCTCGCGAGTGGCAGGCCCGTCGTCGCGCAATGCGCGCGTCTTGCCGTAAATTGAGACGGGCTCGCCTGATCGTGAGCGGCGATGCGCTGGAGCAGGGTCTGGACGAAGGGCGGCGCGATCCGCTTGTCGCGCCGGGCCGGATTGAACTGGCTGCGTAGCCGCTCGGTGACCGCCGAGCCGAGCGCGGCGCTAGTGGCGCCCTTGACGATCTGACCAAGGCTCGGCTTGGCACGCGTTCCCTTCACCGTTGCAAGCAGCGAGAGGTAAGGCCGGCGCGAGCGCGTCGTGCCAACCAGAACATCGGCGACACGTTCGGCGGCTTTCCCGTCGTTGAGATGGAAGAAGGCTTCGATATCGGCGGCGTGAACGCGGCCGAAGTCGAAGGTCTCAGTCTCGCGCTCGATGTGATCGATCGCGCCGAGCAGCTCTTCGAACGAGGCGACCTGCCGGCTCACGCGCGCGGGCAACGCGGCATGGCCTGCCGTGGTCGGCGTGTTCAGATATTCGAGCTGCAGCGGCAGCTTTCCGAGCAATACCGATTCGACGGCCGTCCCGCAGTTGAGATGAATGACGGCTGCTGCATTGCGGATACGGTCGAGCACGCTGCCGGTGCCGTCAATCAGGACGTTGGCGTGGCGCGAGAGCGCATTGCGATAGACCTCCTCGCTCTCGAAGGGGTGCGGACGCACCAGAATGTTGCGGTCGGGCCGCTTGGCGGCGAGCCGGTCGATTTCGACGAGATAGGTGGCAAAGACCTGCTTCAGGTCCGCGATGAAGCGATCGACGTAGGCGCCGTCCCAGCCGGCCCGCACCATCGCTTCGCGCTCGCCGCCCGGCTTGCCGGTAAAGCGCGAATTGACCAGTGGAAAGTTGGCGTTGACGAGCAGATAGCCTCGCTGCTCGCCGTCGAGCAGCGCGCGCCAGCGCGGGGCTGCGAAATCGAAGCGCGGGCATCCGGTGAGATGAAGCTGCTCCGGCTTCATGGTTCCGGCCGCGCGGAAGGCGTCGTGCAGCCGGCTTCCCCAGAAGAAATAGCCTGCCAGTATGTCGGCGTAGCCGCTGCCTTTGATGTGGGCGGCCATCGCTGGTGGCGAGTTGCCGCCCTTTTCTGCGAGCACGCCGCCTTCGGTATCGAGCACGTACAGCGCCAGGCCAGCCCTGGCAAAGCTGCGCATCAGGTCGAGATTGACGGGACGTGCATAGTTGACGACCAGTGCGTCCAGCCCAAGTCGCGGGACATCGACGGCCTGCTCGTACATCGGCACCAGCGCGACGGAGACGCCGCGCCGGGCAAGCTGATAGCCGAGCATGACTGCCCCCGGCAGGTCACGCTTGGGATGATCGACCACCAGGCCTATCCGCACCGTTCGCGTCTCCTCGTATTGGCCAAGGCGGTCATCGATCTCCTGACATACTGGTGTACATTGACGAGCTAGGTCGACGCCCAGCCGAAACGCTGGCCAAGTTCCGCGAAGATCGCCCGCTGGCGGTCTTCCAGAACGAGAAAATACTGGATGGCCCAACTCACCGCGCAGAACGAGGCGATCGCAAGCCCGAGTCCCCAGAAGCTGTCGATTGCCAAATGGTCTGCAAGCTTGAGCAGCAGCAGGCCCAGGACCACGAGAATGACGGCCTGGGCGAGAAGTGCTCTCAGGAGGCGGTAGGAGTCAAGCTGCAACCCGCGGCTCACGGCCCCGACCTGCAACGGCAGGATGACGGCGTTCCCCACTACTTGGCCAAGGATCAGCGCTCGTTCATCGAACAAGTGCAGCGTCGCAAGCGCCACCGCGGTCCACACCGCCAATTGATAGATCATGAGCCGGTTCAGACGCGACTGCACGTCTGTTCGGGTCAGGAACATGACGTTGCCGAAGGCGAGGTACTGAGCGCAGATCGGGACCAGGAAGCTCAAGCCCATCCAGAAGGCGTAAGGAGCCATCTGAGGGCCGATCCATACCTGCATGACCTCGCGGGACAGCACGGCGGCCGCCACCAGCGGGGGAACCGTGAACATCGGCAGGATAATCAGCCCAAATTCCCCGAGGCGCTGGAACGCCGCAGCGTTGCCGCGCTCGTCGAGGCGGCTTGCCACCGGCAGCAGGGCCGACGTCAGGAGGCCAACGACGACCTTGGCTACCCGGGGCAGCCTGACCAAGGTGTCGTACACCCCAACGCCCTTTGGCCCGAACAAGAGGCCGACCAGGAAGGGTTGGATCGGCAGCGCCAGGCCGCCCGTCAGCTTGCCCTGGGCGAACAGTGCGCATCGGTGAAATAGCTCGCGCCGGATCGGCGCGTCCCACATGGCAAGTCTGACTTTGCGCACGACCGCGACGAAGGCCGCGACGAACACCAGACATGCGCGCATTAGGGTGCTGGCGAGGTAAATATAGGCGACCAGCTCGAACGAGGCCGCGGCACTGGCGG
Source organism: Bradyrhizobium sp. UNPA324 (assembly GCF_006658635.1). Taxonomy (NCBI): domain Bacteria; kingdom Pseudomonadati; phylum Pseudomonadota; class Alphaproteobacteria; order Hyphomicrobiales; family Nitrobacteraceae; genus Bradyrhizobium; species Bradyrhizobium sp. UNPA324. Next base: position 5,811,388 of record NZ_LFJD01000004.1, on the reverse strand, counting down.
CCCAGATCGTGCAGGCGACATAGGCTATTGTGGAGCTCACCTCGGCCAGCCGCAGGACGTTGTAGCGCTCAAAGCCCTTGACGATGCCCTCCCAGACCAGCGCCGGGATCAGCACGAGGTTGGCAAGTGCGGTGTAGCGCAAAATATCCGAGAACCTGTCGGCGTGAGCGGTATCGACGCGGAGTGCGATGGTCAGGTAAGGCGCACTGATCCAGATGGTGATCGCGACAAGCCCTGCTAGGCAGCCCGCCATCACGGTCAGAAGCGCCAGCTGCTGGCCGGCGATCCGCCAATTGCGATGCTCCCGCGCCCGCGCGATCGCTTGCGTCGTGACCTCGGAGAGGCCCAGATCGAGCAGTCCCATCATGCCGCTCGGCAGCAGGATGCGGGCTAGCACGATCAGGCCGAACTCGGTCACGCCCCAAGTGCGGATGATGACGGGTATAACGACGAGGCCGAGCACCGCCGCGATCCCGAAGGCTGCGCTGGATATCAGCGTATTGCGGATCAGCTGTCTGAGCATGCCCGGCCGCTCACCAGGCGCTCAGGCCGCCGTCGACGGCGATGTTCTGCCCCGTCACGTAGGACGCGGCGTCCGACACCAGGAACAGCATGGTCCCTACCATCTCGTCCGCGCGCGCCATGCGGCCAAGTGGGATACGAGCGCCATAGCGCGCCTTGAAGGTCTCGTTCTGGCCGCTCTCGACCCCGCCCGGGGTGAGGGTATTGACGCGAACGCCCTTCGCCGCCCAGTAGGTCGCCAGATGCTTGGTCAGGCCGATGACGCCGGCCTTCGACGCCGTGTAGACCGCGGGCGTGTTGATGGCGCGGCCGAGATATTCTGAGCCTTCGTAGATGCGCTGGTCAGGCGCCATCAGCCCGTAGATCGAGGCGGTCTGCACGATGGCGCCGTAGCCGCGCTCGGCCATCCGGCCGCCGAACACCTGCGCGACGTTGAACATGCCGTCGAGATTGACCGCCATGATCTCGCGCCAGGTGTCCTGGGAAAATTTCTCGACGGGCGCAAAGAAGGCATCGACGTCGCGGGTCTTGCTGGCGGCGTTGTTGAGCAGGATCGAGACCGGTCCGAGGTCCGCCTCGATCGCATCGGCCGCGGTGCGGACGGAGCTGGGCTCGGTGATGTCGCAGCCATAGCCTCTGGCGCGGACGGCGTGGCGTGAGGTGACGTCGGTGGCCGCCGCATCGGTCGCAGCCTGATCGAGATCGACGATCGCGACATTGGCGCCGAACTCGGCGAGGCCTTCGGCGAAGCGACGCCCGAGGATGCCGCATCCGCCGGTGACGACGGCCGTGCGGCCGGTAAGATCGAACAGAGCCTTGAAGCTCGTGGTCATCGCTTGGGCCTCCTCAGGCCGACAGTCGTTGGCGCAGCAACAGTTCCACCAGCGCGAAATCGAGATCGGAATCGATGTCGATCGAGCGCTCTTCCGGCATCTCGAACAGTCGCGTGTCGGGATAGAAGACCGCCGGCTGCTCCAGGAACGGCGCGACGCGCCAGACATAGATCGACGCGTTCATGTCGAAGCAGCGCGGCGCGTCCTGCCGGCGCGTGATCGGAGGATTGGCGGATTTGGAGAGGCCGACGCTGCCATCGGTGCGTTGCTCGACCAGGTTGAAATAGGGCGAACGGCGCGCCGGAGCCCCCGTGATGACGTTGCGCGCACCGCTCTCGCGCAGCAGTGCCACAGCGCCGGTGATGTCGGAGGCCAGCCGCAGCGGTGAGGTGACATCGAGATCGACGAAGATCTCCGGCGTCTTGCCCGTTTGCGCAATGGCCTGCTCGAGACAATGGCGGATCGCCGGCAGCTTCGGCGCGGTGTCGGTCGCCATCGCGTCCGGACGCTTGACCGCGATGTCGGCGCCCGCCTTCAGGGCCGCGTCGAGCAGCGGGTCCGAATCGCTGCTGAAGGCGATCGCGTCGAACAGCCCGGTCTCGCGCGCCTGCGCGATGCTCCACGCGAGCACGGGCTTGCCCAGGAGATCGCGCGCATTCTTGCCGACGACCCCTTTCGAGCCTCCCCGCGCGCAGATGGTGCAGAGGAGACTCATGGCGACACCCAGGTCTTGGTGCGCAGCGCGCGCTCGCTGGCGTCGATCAGGTGGACGACGCCGAGCGCCTCGGGCAGTGAACAAGCCGGGCTCGCGCCGCGCATCGCCGCGACATGCATGTCGCGATAGCTTTGGTCGCGCTCGCTGGGGATCTCCGTCGTCTTGCCGTTGACCGTGAGGCGGCTGCCGACGAGGTCGGCCTCGATGGTGTCCTCGTCGACATTGACGCGGATGCGGCGGATGCCCTGGCGGTCGAGATAGTCCATGTGGACATGGACCGATGGCGCCCGCTGCATATCGAGCAGCAGGTCGAGGTGGTCGTCGACGTCGATATCGCGCGCGCCGGACGCGCCGCCGAGCGCTGCGACGCGATGCCACGGCCCGAACAGCCAGAGGAGATAGTCCAGTTCGTGGCTGAGATCCCGCAGCACGCCGCCGCCGGAATCAACCGTGGCGGATGCGGTCGCGCGATGATCACGGCCGGGTCGCCACTCCCTGATGTCCTGGCCGACATAGGCTGCGACTGTGATCACGTCGCGCCCGTGCAGTTTTTCGGCCAGAGCCGTCATGACGGGATGAAAGCGCAGATTGTATCCGACGCTGACATGGGCAAACGGATATTTCGGGGGAGGGGCCGGTGTCGCGAACAGCGGCTTTTCGACTAGGACTTTGCCATCGAAGCCGGCCTGCGCGAGCTCTTGCAGATTGGCCGCATGGCGCGCGGTCTCGGTAGCGATCACCACGTAGTCCGGATGCGCCGCCGCGATGGCCTGCGTGATCGACCCGTAGTCGCCGCCTTCGCGGCGGCTGACGGTCGCGACCTCCAGGCCAAGCTCGCGCAGGATGCGCGCATGCCTTGTGCCGATCGAGCCGAGGCCAACCACGACGGCTTTTGTCGAGGTCACGGGAAGACCTCGTGAAACTCCGCATGAGCCTGCTCGAAATCTTCCAGGCGGCCGATGTCGAGCCAGTATTCCCGAATGGGATAGACCGCGACCCTTCCCTTGTCGGCGATCACGCGCTCCAGCACGGTCGGCATGTCGATGCTGACGCCGGGCGTGACATGGCTGAAGACGGAGCGGCCGATCACATAGATACCGGCGCTGACGAACCAGCTCTCGGTCGGCTTCTCGCGGATGGCATCGAGAAAACCGTCCGACGTGGACACCACGCCATAGGGAACGTGGACCTTGTGCTCGCGCACGGCCATCGTCGCTTCCGCCGGCGTCGCGTTGTGGAAGTCGAGGAGAGCTCCGTAGTTGATCGTCGTGAGAATGTCGCCGTTGGTGACGATCATGGGCAGAGTCGGCGGCGCCTTGAAGAGCCCGAGCGCACCCGCAGTCCCCAGCCGTTCGGTTTCGTGGATGTACTGGATGTTGGCGCCGAAGGCGGCGCCATCGGCAAAGTGGTCCTTGATCGTCTCTGCCTTGTAGTTGACCGAGATGAAGATGTTGCCAAAACCCTGCTGCACGACGTTGCGGACGATCGTCTCGAGCAGCGGTCGGCCGCCGACATTGAGCATCGGCTTCGGCACGTCGCGCGTCAGCGCGCCGAGGCGCTCGCCGAGGCCGCCCGCCATGATCAGGACAGGGTTCGGATAATGAGCCGGTTCGAGCAGCTCATCGAGCGTTTCGACCACGACCAGATGGCCGCCCTCGTCGACAAGCGGCAGCTGCTTGATCGACTTCTGCCGCATCAGCTGCAGGCGCTCCTCGCGCGGCAGCGTCGCAGAAACCGACACCGGTGCACGGTTCATGATGTCGGTCGCAAGGCCGGTGAGCGGTACACCACGCAGCAGCCCGCGCCTCACATCACCATCGGTGACCACGCCGAGCAGGCGATTCTGGTCGTCGAGCACGAGCGCAATCTGAATGCTTCCGCTCTCGATGGCAGCAATGGCCTCGCCCACGGTCGCGCGCGTTCCAACGACGGCCTTACGCCAGGATTTCATGGCAATCTGCCTCGTATGCGCCAGATATCGGGGGCCGCCCCAGGGCTGAGCCTGCTATATCGCGGCTGCGAGAGGCCGCGTCAACCCCAACGGTATCCCCTGAACAGGCCCGTTAACCCAAGCATTTCGCGGTCCGAATCAATGGTTTGAAGACCCGCGGTCCCCCGTTAAGATCGCCCCGCGTAAGGGAATCGCGATGGACGATCTGATCATCATAGGCGGCGGCGAGCATGCCTTCATGGTCTATGAGGCGGCACGGTTATCGGGCCAGTTCAGGGTCGTCGGCTTCCTCGATCGCCAACCCGGAACGCTTGGCGACGTCAGCTATCTCGGAACCGACGAGGTCGCGCCAGAGTATCCGGATGCCGCCTTCGTAGTGGGAATCGGAGCGATGCAGGCGGGGCCCGCACGCCGGCAGATCGTCGGCCGCATGCAGGTCAAACGCTGGGCATCGGTGGTTCACCCTCGTGCGATCGTCTCGCCGTCAGCCATGATCGGCGCAGGTGCCGTCATCATGCCGGGCGCGATCCTCAATGCGCGAAGCCGGATCGGCGATCACTGCATCATCAATTCCGCTGTCGTCGTCGAGCATGACGTGCGGATCGGCGACTGCACGCATCTGTCGCCGGGAACCGTGATCGGCGGAGGTGCGAAGATCGGCGAGAACTGCTTCATCGGTCTCGGCAGCCGCGTCAGGGACCATATCGCGATCGGCGACGACACGCTGGTCGCGATGGGATCGGTGGTCACGGCTCCATGCCCGCCAGGGTCCGTGCTGCGCGGTGTTCCGGCAAAACCGCGAGGCTAGACCGGATCGTCCGGCTCGAGTGCGCGTGGCGCGGCCGTTCCGACCAGCGACCAATAGTCGATCGGCGGCCGGCCGGCGCCGGGGCGCTTGGCGGTGATGTCGGCGGGGCCGATGGTCTCACCAGCCTTCAGGGCGCGCGCCGCAACGATGCTCTTGCGCGCCACGGGGACGTTCCTCATCTCGGAACCCTTTGGCGTCTTCACGCCGTCACCGAGCGCGTGTTCGACGTTGCGGATGGCGATCACCATGCGCTTGAAATCGTCAGGCTCCAGGGAGGCGGCGTGATCGGGGCCTTGTGCCTTGCGGTCGAGCGTCAGGTGCTTTTCGATGATCCTCGCGCCGAGGGCGATGGCGGCCACCGAAACCTCGAAACCATCGGTGTGATCGGAATAGCCGACCGGAAGCTGGAACGCAGACCGCATCGTCGCCATCGCCGCGAGATTCACGTCACCGACGGGACAGGGATATTCGGTCGTGCAATGGAGCAGGCTCACGTGCTGTGCGAGCGCCGTGCGCGCGGCCGGATCGCGCCACGCCGCGCGGAAGGCGGTGATGCCGGGTGGGTCATCGGATGGGCCGTAGCCGTGCGCGAGGACGCCGAGCGCCTCCTCGATCTCGCCGAGCGTTGCCATGCCCGTCGACAGGATCAACGTCGCGCCGGCCTTCGCGGCCGCATGCAGCAGCGGTGCATTGGTGAGATCGCCCGATCCGATCTTGATGCGCGGCAGTCTCAGCGACAGCAAGAAGGCGAGCGAAGCGTCGTCGAACGGTGTCGACAGGAATTCGATGCCGCGCTCCGTGGCACGTTCGATCAGCGTGTGATGCGCGGCCTGCGGCAGCTCAAGTCGTTCCAGCATGGCAAGCTGGCTCTCGGCGGCATCGGTGGTGCGCTGCTGATAATCGGCCTTCTTCGCCGCGCCGCCCGCCAGTGCCTTCGCGTTGAAGGTCTGGAACTTGACGATGTCGGCGCCGGCGTCGGCGGCGGCGTCGACCAGCGCCAGCGCCTTCTCCAGGCTGCCGTCATGATTGACGCCCGCTTCCGCGATGATCAGCGTATGCGTTGTCATGCCTGCGCCCCGCTTGGCGGAAGTTCGTAGAAGCCCTTTGAAAGCAGCTGCCGAAAATCCGGAATGCCGGCGATGATATCGGCAAATCGCCGGCTCGATTCGCCGTCACCGTAAGGGTTGACGGTAGCCTGACGGCCGCGCTGGAGCCCCGCCGCGATGGCGGCGGCAATGGCGCCGCGCTCGGGCGTTGCGTGAAACACCGACGTCGCGCGCGCGCGTCCCTTCTGACGGTCGCCGATATCGACCGTGGGAACGCCGAAGGAGGGCGCTTCGAGCACGCCGCTCGAGGAATTTCCGATCACGACGTCTACCTGGCTCATCAGGCTGAGATAGCGAAGCTGTCCGAGCGAGGCAATCGCGATCGTGTTCGGCCGGCTTGCCGCGAAAGCCTCGATCCGGGCGTTCAAGGCGCGGCCCTCGGCGTCGGCATTGGCGAGCGTGAACACGAAACGAAAGGCGGGATCGAGCGTCGACAGTGCCGCGAACAATTCGTCCAGTTCGGCCACCGAGCGCCCGGCTTCGACCGTGACAGGGTGGAATGTGATGAGCGCATTGCGTTCGCCGAGCGGCATTCCGATCGCGCGGCTGATGCCGTCGCGGTCCATCAGATCGAGATGCTTGATGGCGTCGATGCCGACCGAGCCGATGGTGTGGATACGGGACGGATGCTCGCCAAGCTGCATCAATCGCCGCGTCGAGTCCTGATTGCTGGTGAAATGCAGGTGCGACATCTTGCTGATGGCATGGCGCGTGGATTCATCGATCGCGCCCTCGGTAACGTCTCCGCCGAACAGATGCGCCATTGGCAGCCGCATGAACATCGCGGCCTGTGCGGCTGCGAACATCTCGAAACGGTCGCCGAGCACGACGACGAGATCCGGCTGTAACCGTGTGAAGGTGTCGGCAAAGCCGATGACGCCGAGGCCGACCGATTTCGCGACGCCGGCGCCGGTGTCGCTGCTCAGCAGTGTCTCGACGCGCGCGTCGACCTCAAATCCTTCGTCGCCGATTGCGTTGAAGGTGTAGCCGAACTCCGGCGCGAGATGCATGCCGGTGGCGACGAGCTGAAGTGTCAGTCCCGGCGTTTCCCGGATCGCGCGCATCGGCCAGACCAGCAGGCCGAAATCGGCGCGGCTGCCCGTGACGAAGCAGATATTTCGCGCGCCGCTATTCATCGCGGGCCCTGATGCTGGCGCTGCTGGGCAGGTTGATCAGGCGGCGTTCGATCGATTCGGCGGTGGAAAGATCGCCGCGCGGGCTTTGCGCGAACATTGGCAGCTTGTGCATCAAGGTCCAGGCCGGGCGTGCGCCGAAGCCGGCGTCGTTGAGCGCGGCGAGAAGGTCGTCACGCCTGTCGGCATACGCCTCGTCGAGCAGGATGGCGTTCAGCCAATAGTTGCTCGTCGTGGCCGTGGGCTCGCGCGAGAAACGCACGCCGGGCACATCCGCAAAGACGCGCTCATAGGCCGCAGCCAACTTCCGCTTGCTTGCCAGGAAGCCCTCGAGCTGCTCCAGCTGGGCGCAGCCGAGCGCCGCGTTCAAGTTCGGCAGACGGTAGTTGAAGCCGATCTCGTCGTGGACGAAGGCCCATTTGTGCGGCAGCTTCGCGGTTGTGGTGAGATGCTTGGCGCGGCGGCCGAGCTCCTCGTCATTGGTCAGGATGGCGCCCCCGCCGCCCGTGGTGACGATCTTGTTGCCGTTGAAGCTGAGTGCCGCGAGCCGCGCCTGTGATCCGACGGCATGACCCTTGTAGGTCGATCCCAGCGATTCCGCGGCATCCTCCACCAGCGCAATACCCCAGCTTTGCGCGATCGCGGCGATTTCGTCGAGTTCGACAGGATGCCCAAACGTATGCATCGGCGAGATCGCCGCGATGCGGCGGCCGGTCTCGCGGTTGATGGTGCCGGTTGCAGTCTTCTGCGCGATCGCCTCGAGCCGCAGCGCGAGTGCGCGCGCGTCCATGCCGAGCGTTTCGAGCGAGCTGTCGACGAAATGAGGCGTTGCGCCGCAATAAGCGATCGCATTCGTCGTCGCGATGAAGGTGAGCGCCGGTGAGATGACCTCCTCGCCGGGCTCGACGCCGGCCAGCCTGAAGCAGGCGTGCAGCGCGGCCGTGCCATTGACGACGGCGACCGCGCGCCTGGCGCCGGTGATCTCCTCGAGCATGCGCTCGAACCGATCGACGAAGGGGCCGACCGAGGAGACGAAAGTGCTCTTGATGCACTCTTCGAGATAGGCGATCTCGTTGCCGGCGAACACTGGTTCATGCAGGCCGAGAATGCCATTCGGCGTCCCCACGGCGCGCCGCACGGCATCGACGATCGTTTTTTGGTCGAAGCCTGACCTTGTCACGGGACGGTCCACCATTGCCTCAGACATTGTACACGTCAGCCTTGTAGCGGCTGAGGTTTGCAGGATTGGTAAACCAGTTCACCGTCTTGACCATGCCCTGTCGCATGCCCTCGATGCCGCCGAACTGCGGGCTCCAGCCGAGCTGCTGGCGAGCCTTGGAATTGTCGGCCCAGAGTCGCTCGACCTCGCTGTTGGCGGGGCGCAGGCGCGCCTCGTCGGTCTCGATTTCGATCGTGGTCCCCATGACATCGGCGATCATCTGCGCGGTCGCGCCGACCGAGATCTCAAAGCCGCTGCCGAGATTGATGGTCTGGCCAACGACCTGTTCCGCAGGCGCCGTGAGGCCCGCGATCAGGCCGCGTGCGGTGTCGGTGACGAAGGAGAAATCTCGGGTCGGGCTGACGGCCCCAAGGCGGATCTTCCGCTTGCCCGTCGCGATCTGGCTGATGATCGTCGGGATCACTGCGCGCGCCGATTGCCGCGGGCCGAAAGTGTTGAACGGACGGATCACCACGACGGGCATGTCGAAGGAAGCCTGGAACGACAGCGCCATCTGGTCGGAGGCGATCTTCGAGGCCGAGTAGGGCGACTGCCCGACCAGCGGATGACTCTCCTTGATCGGAACCGTCTGTGCCGTGCCGTAGACTTCGCTGGTCGAGGTCTGGACGAAACGCCGTACGCCGGCCATGCGCGCGGCCTGGAGCACGTTCACGGTGCCGCGCACATTGGTCTCGACATAGGAATCGGGTGCGACATAGGAGAAGGGAATGGCGATCAGCGCCGCCAGGTGCAGCACGTCGGTGCAGCCGCTCGCGGCCGCGATCATGAAATGCGGGTCGCGAATGTCGCCAGCCACCACCTCAACCGACGACATGATGTCGGCCGGAATCGTGTCGAGCCAGCCCCAGGAGTTGAAGGAGTTGTAATAGACGACCGCCTTGACGCGGGCTCCGGCTTTCACCAGCTCCTCGACGACATGCGAACCGATGAAGCCGTCGCTCCCGGTAACGAGGACGCGGGCGTCCCTCAGATCTGCCATGCCGGACCCCAAATGGCGATTAAGCCAATATTCGCAACAAGATGGCGCTATAGCACACTGACGGTCGCGCGCAACAGAGCAACGCTCGCAGGCTGCCAAATGTCCGGGGATGCAGCGTTTTTCGTCGCGCGCCTAAGCCTTGCCGGCCGGTTTCAGGCGCTGTTTCACGAAAGCCTCCAGATTTCCGCCTTCGAACAGGTGGCCCGCCACGCCGGCCGCACGCGCCGCTTCCATGTCGCTTTCCTTGTCCCCGATCACCATGCTGCGCGTCATGTCGATCGGAAAGCGCCGGGTCAGATCGGTGATCATGCCCGGCGCCGGCTTGCGCCGGTCGCTCACGCGGCAGTAGCGCGCGACGGTTCCGTCGGGATGATCGGGGCAATATTCGAAAGCATCGATATGCGCGCCAATCTCTGCCATCTGCTCCGCCATCCAGCGGTGCAACGTGGCGACGTGGTGCTCTTCGTAGTAGCCGCGGGCGACGCCGGATTGATTGGTGATGACGAAGGCAAAATAGCCGGCATCGTTGACGGCCTTCACGGCCTCGCGTGCCCCCTCGATCCATTCGACCTTATGCGTTTCGTAAGTGTATCCTGAATCGTGGTTGAGCACGCCGTCGCGATCGAAGAACACAGCCGGCCGCTGCAGTTGCCGGCGCAATTCGCGATCGGCGCGGGCGAAATCGTCGGGAATGCCGATGTCGATGAAGTAGCCGCGATAGGCCGTGCCGCGCAGCGCGCCGGACTTGGCGAGGCCTGGGAAGACCTCCTGCTCGAGCGAGGCGGGAAGCGTTGCGATCTCGTCGAGCACGGACTTGTCGATAACGTAGATGCCGGCATTGACCGGGCCCGTCGCCCCCGCGCCCGGCGCGATGAAGTCGCGCACCATGTCTCCATCGAGCACGACGCGTCCGTAGCGGTCCCCGACGACGCCGTCCCGCAACGCCATGTGAACGCGACCGTCACGGGCGCGGGCGATCAGATCGAGCAGGTTGAAGTCGAACAGAGAATCTCCATTCAGCAGCAGGAAGCGATCGTGCAGCAAATTGCGCGCATGAACGAGCGCGCCGCCGGTGCCGAGCGGCTCTGTCTCACGGGACACGACGATTCGCGCGCCCTCCCTGGCGGCCCCGGCGTAGTGTGTCTCGACGATCTCCGCCTTGTGGCCCGCCAGCAGGAGGATTTCGTCGAACACGCCATAGCGCACCAGCTCGTCGATCAGCGTGTCGAGAAACGGTCGCCCGCCGATGTCGAGCATCGGCTTCGGGATCAGCTTGGTTCGCTCACCCAGCCGGGTGCCCAGCCCGCCGACGAGGATCACGGCCTGTCTCAGCATGACGGCTTTCCCCCTCGGCACCTTATTCGAAGGTGAGTAGCAAATGTCTGTCGCAAGATCCTGGCCTCTCGCTGGATTAGCTGTGCGGCCGGACTTCTCCCAGCGTCGGTCGATCCTCGATAAGGCTTGAAGCGCGCAACGCTGAGTGACAGATACCCCGCACCAACACCGGCCATGGCGTGCCACTCGCCACGACAGGAGCTGTTGTGTGCTCTCTTTACGCTGAGTGATGCCCGGAGGCAACGAGCAAGGAATTCGTGTTGTTCTCGTTCAACGAAATGGCCGGGCAGAGGGCTGCGGGCATGTCACGATTGTTGTTCGGGAGCCCTTTGTTTTAGGCCGATTGATCAACCGTAGATAGCTCAGTATGATAATGCTCAGTATGATAATGATTGGGTTCCCCATCCGTATTTTGGGGATTTGCCGGGGATCGAGAATTACATGCCGATGGCCGAGCGTACGCCGCGAGCTCCAGCGTTTCTGCAGCTCGCGAGGTGGTTCCACGTCGCTGTCCGAGCGGTGCGGATACATTGGGTTCTTTCGCTTGTGATCGGGGCGATCTTGTTGGCTGCTCTTGGCTCCCTTGCCGTGGGGCGGAAGGTGCAATCCTGGACTGCGACTTCGACGATCGCAATTGGCACAATGCCCACCCTTGAAAGTATTCTCGGGCTCGCTGGGGCAGCGATTGAACCCGTAGAGAATGCCCGTGATCTGGTGACACGAATCGGAGCGCTTCAATTTGAAAGCACTGTTCTGGCCGAGGCTCAGAAAGCGCTTCCCGACTCGCGGGGGGCGTTCGCCGGAGCCTCATTGCGGGGGATCGTTATTGGAGATTCGTCGATCCGCCTGGAGGCGAGTTCCGCTTCGAAGGAGGAGGCGGTAACCCTGTTGCGACAGGCTGTTCTTGCGATTCAGGCCGCGCACCAGCGATTGTCCGAGCCGAGAATGGAGTTGTTGCGTTCCGTGCGCGCGCGGTTGCAGGAGGCGAGAGCGCTGCTCGACGATGCGTTGAAGAAGAGCAAGATGGATATCACGCCGGCTCGACCCGACGGGATCTTCACCGGACCTGTCTTCACGGAAAGCCCTGGGGCGTCTGTCGACAGGATGCTCAACGTCGATACGCGCATCGCTCTACTGGCGTATCTCGAACGCACCGTGAGGACGACGGGTCTACAAGATGGATCGTCTCCCGCGACGGAAGGGCCGAGAGAAGTCAATCTCGTGCAAAGAGCTATCCTGGCGGGCTTGGGCATGCTTCTTTTCATCAGTCTATTGACCTTCGTTCTGAGGCGGCCGGCTCGTCTCGAGTAGGACTTGAGCAATGAGTCTTCTGGCTGGAGTCTCCTTACTACTATTGATCGTCTGGCTGGGACTGTTCAGGTCGACGATTTTCGTTTGTCTTGCCTTCCTTCTGTTCACCTTTGCATGGCGGACGGTCTCGTCGCTCTATATCGACCTCGTGGGGCCGGTGTTCTCGTCCCAACTTCAGATGTTTATTGGACCCGGCGTCATGACGGCGTTCCAGTCCATCGCGTATTTTCTGACGCTTCTTCCTTTCCTCTGGGTCTTCAACTCGAGAGCGCTCGATGAATGGGCGCGGGCGGCCCCAACTCCCGGACCGCCTGCGCCCCAATCTCAACTGACCCTTTCTGACGTCACGTTCTACGCGTCCGTTCTCTTCTTGATCTTGCTTTTCGGTGCCTTGATTCAGGGAGGCGTCATTCCGCTGTTTGCCAAGATCGAGCGTTGGACGTTCAACGAACAGGCCAATTTCCTCCATCGCCTGGTGGTCGAGCGAGGCGACATGCTCTGCTTCTGGTGGGGCACCATGTTTGTGGCCGAGCGATTGCGACGCCAGCGCTACGATTATCGCTTTGTGGGTTTGCTGGCCGTCCTCACCTTCTACATGTTTCTCGTCGGCGGGCGCTTCTCGCCGTTCTATCGATTTTGTGCGTTCTTTGTCATACCGTTTTCCGCGGTATTGATCGTTCAGGCGCGAGATCTTGGGAGCGCAAGTTTGTTCAGCTTGCTGCCCCGGATTGCCGACCGCCGCATCTTGCTGGCCGGCGCCGGCGTCATTGCGCTGACGACCGCGATGATCGCATTCGCGCTCTATTGGAATCTGACCAGGGTCCGGGGGTTCGAAGGTCAGGCGGCGCTGGACGCTTTTGTCGAGCGCGTTCTGGTGCAGCCGTCGGAGATAGGATGGGCGTCCTATCAACGCGTTCTGGTCAACGGAGACTGGGACGCGCGCCACGTCTTCGATTTCCTGTTCGACCGCCCCATCGTTGCAGGACGAAACACGACCCCGCAGCTCCTGATGTCCGAGACGATCGGCGAGCCGCGGACGACGGAACACATCACGGGTGGCTTTCAGTTCGCAGGCGGGTTTCCCGAAATTTTCTTCGAGCTGTTTGGTCCTAATTTTGGCTGGATCTTTCTGCTGGGGGCCGGTTGGCTCACTGCGCTCCTCTCCGCCGTCATGATCCGGTCAATCATCGCCGAACGATATCTGACGGCGGCTCTATCCTTCTACGTGCTGTACGGCATCTACGTGATGTACATCGGCGGCATGCTGAACTTCGTCGCAACGCCGACATATTGGGTCAAAATTGCTGCGCTGTTCGCCGCAATCATGATGGAGGAGCGCGCGCAGGCGCTGGGCCGGCCTATTCTCCCGTGGGTGGTGGCAGACAGCCCTCGTTGGTTTCGCCGTTCTGCAGTCTGATGCGATCGCCCGCCGCAAGGGCAATTTCTAGCCTCTTGCAAGCGCAAGCTGTGGAGGTCGTTTACCGGTTGATTCCACATTTGGCAAAGCGTAAACAGTCGCATCAAGCGTCGGTTTTTGCACGCGGGCTAGAAGACCAAGACGCGCCCTAGTACGATATTCGCCGGCCTTTTGGCCGGTGTTTTTCCTCCCGCTGAGTTTCGTCCAGATGCCTGGTGAATTGGAGATTGGGGAGGCCGTCGCAAGGGGTTATCCGCCCGCTGTGCTCTACCTGCGCAACGACAAGATCGTCACGACAGAAGTCTGCGCATTCAACTACTTCTCGGTCTTCATGAAGGATCATCCGGAGGTGGATGCTCATGTCTGGTTCTTTGATGGAGCGGGCAAGGCTGCCGGATATTTCCACAGGGAACTCGGCGTCAATGGGCAATTGCAATTGCAGACGTCGGACCTGTGTCCGCGCATTTCGGGAACGGTTGCGATGGCGCTGGTCCCGAAACACGAGACCAAGCTTCGTCCCGGGCGGAAGGTGACCACCGGCTATTACACACAATATTTCTCACAGCACGGGGCGATAACGTTGTCGCACGAGCGCGAGCCCGTCGCGGCAGCGCCGTTCCCGACTTCTGCCTGGATGCAATCCTACCTCACGCGATTCCTGAAGGAGTCCGGTGTGGTGCTCGTGAACTCCTGCATGGCGTCCGAAGGCGGCTCGGTGGGGACGGCCCGGCTCATGGCCCTGGACGGCACCGCATTGGGCGAGCGTGCGCTGCCGGAAATCGCGCCGATGGGCGCAGCCCGCATCAGCACCCTGGACCTATTCCCCGAGGCTGAACGGTTGATTGGCGCGGCCGAAGGATTCGCCCTGGAGTTCAAGGGCACCAACATCGCCAGTCCGTTCAGCTATTATGAATTTGCCAACGGCAAGTTCAGCTTGCATCATTTTTAGGGGCGCGTTCGTGACTCGTTTCTCATCCAGTCCTTGGAAACCTTACGAGCCCAGATTCATGTTCCCGACTTTCGCGGGTGTCGAGTCGCGCATGGGCTTCTCGATCCCCGCCTGGTATCGTCCGGTCGACATCAAGTATCTCCGCAGCCTCGTTGCCGGCAGCCTGCGCAAGAATTTTCGTGAGACGGTCAAGGATCTCGTTCCCGAGCTCGCCAGCCTGGTCGCCTCGGGCTTCAGCAAGAAGCTGAGATTCAAGCTGCACATCCTGTCGCGCGACGGAGAATACCGGGCGACCTACGAGTTTCCGAAGGACTACGCGCCGGGTGCCTCCGTCGAGATCGAGCTGTCGCGTCTTTTCGCCTCGCTCAAGCTGCCTCAGGACGATTATCTCGTCATCGCCGTGATGTCGCGCGGACGCATGGACGGCTTCCGTTCCTCGCCTGCCAGCTATTCGATGACCTATGTCGATCAGGACAACGTCGCGATCTACCGCACCGGCGCGTTTGCCCGGCCCTTGAACGAGGGCAGACTCAAGGCGCATGTCGGCTTCACCGGGATCAATCCGAAGATCATTGCGACTGACGACATCGTCAGCAGCGTACTGCTGATAAATCACTCCTCCGATCCTGAATACGCTCATGCGGCGCGGCCGACGTCGAAGCTGATCCGCGAGGACGGCGAGCAGATCGAGGGCGACTTCGGGGAGATCCCGCCGCTCGGAGCGCGCGAGATGTCGGTCGTCGACATGTTCGGCAGCCGCGTGTTCGATTTTCTCAAGCCGTTCGGCGGTCGCGGGACCACGGTCACCACTTGCACCGGAATGACGCTCGCGAGCCTGCACTTGCAGCGCACGAACGACAATCGGCGGACGTTGCTGGGCATCGAGCACTCACGGCCCGCGCACATGAATCTCGCCGGTATCCTGCAGCATTGATCAAGGAAATCGAGGGTCGGAGCAGGGAGCAGTGCTGCCCTGGTCTGGCGGTCTTGCCGTCGGAAGCAAGAGCGAGGCGTACGGCGGCAGCGGGTGAGGCCGCAGCGTTCTCTGGAGTTACGTCGAAGGAGCGCCGAGCGCAGCCTCGTCAACGGCGTGCGCGGTTACCAGACGCTCCGCCCCCCATCCATCACGAGATTCTGCCCCGTCATGTAGCTCGAGGCATCCGAGCAGAGGAACTGCACGGCCGCGCGGTATTCGTCCACGTCGGCCATGCGGCCCATCGGAATCAAGCGCGTTAGTCGTTCGACGAAAGCCGGATCCTGGTTGTTGAAGACGCCCCCCGGCGAGATCGCGTTGACGCGCACGCCGTGATCGGCCCAGTACGTCGCCAGATATTTCGTCAACCCGATCAAGCCGTGCTTGATCACAGAATAGGTCACCGGCTTCACCGGCTGCTCTTCCTCTCGCGAGACGTTCGGCTGTCGGTAGAGTCGCTGGTCCGGCGCGATCACGCCGAGATCGGAGGCGATGTTCAGGATCACGCCGCGGCCACGCGCCGCCATCGCGCCGCCGAACACTTGCGCGCACAGCATCGCGCCGGTCAGGCCTACGGCGATCTCCGTCTGCCATTGCGGCACCGGAAATGCTTCGAAGCGCGAAGAATGCATCACGCCCGGTGCGGAGGTCACCTTGGGGTCGATCGCTGCGTTGTTGACGAGGATGTCGACGGAGACGCCTCGACCGGAAAGTTGCTCGTCGGCAGCCCGCACCGAGTCGAGCGTGGTGACGTCGATCGCCAGGGCGATCAGGTCGGCGGACGGCGCGTGCTGCTTGAGCGCGGCAACGGCCGCCTCGGCCTGCCCAAGCCCGACGTCGGTGACGACAACGCGCGCGCCGGCCTCGGAAAGCGCGGCGACATGCTGGCGCCCGAGCAGGCCGCCTGCGCCGGTTACGAGAGCGGTGCGGCCGGTCAGGTCATAGCGTGAAGACGGGCTTGCCATGCGAAGGCTCCTGTTCAACTGCGCAACTGGCCGCCGTCGGCGACAACGACGCTGCCGGTGACGAATGCCGCGCGGGGCGAGGCGAGGAATGCGACGAGGTCGGCGACCTCTTCTGGTTTACCAAGCCGGCGCAGCGCCACCTCGCGCACAAGCATCTCCTCGACCGCAGCTCTGTTTTCCGCGAGCTTGCGCGCCCAGGTGCCCTCCGCAGCCAGGATGTTGCCCGGTGCAAGCGCATTGATGCGTATGCCTTCGAGCGCCAGCGGCCGGGCCAGACCGCGCACGGTCGCGTTCAACGCGGCTTTTGCGGCATAGTAGGTGACGGGTGCGCCAAGCGCCGCCATGCCTGCGATCGAGGAGATGCAAACGATCGCCCGGTCGCCGCTGCCGCGCGCCATCAGCGGCCGGGCGGCTTCGATCATGTTGGTCGTGGCGAAGAGATTGAGGTCCATCACCCGCGACCACTCCGCCGCGGTTTCCTGCCCCGGCGGTACGGAAGCGCCGCTACCGACATTGCAGACGAGGATGTCGAGGCGCCCCCAGCGCCGTTCGACCTCCTGAGTCAGGGTCGCGGCGGCGGCCGGATCGGTCACGTCGGCCACGTGTGCCGACGTGGTGCCGCCGATCGCAGCTCGGGCGGCATCAAGCGCGTCGGCTCTGCGCGCGGCGAGCGCGATCTTGGCACCTTCCGCAGCGAGCGTCGTCGCGATCGCAAGCCCAATCCCGCGGCTGGCGCCGGTGACGAGTGCGACGCGATCGTTCAGCTCGAGCTTCATCGCACGGCGTCCTCGATCCAGCCGACCGTCATGTCGCGATATCTGGCGAGCGCGCCGGCATGGTCGCCATCGGCGGCGCGCGCTGTTTGCAGAATGTATTGCCCCTTGTAGCCGGAGCGCTCGATCAGCCGGATCGTCTTGGCAAGGTCGGCGTTGCCGGTGCCGAGCGGGACGGTGGTGCCGCCCCGGATGCGGTCCTTGATGTGCACATTGAGGATGCGCGGCGCGTAAGCGGCGATCTCCTCGTCGCTGTCGTAGCCGAGAGAGGCGCTGTTGCCGCTGTCGTAGTTGATGCCGAAGATTTCGGCCGGAAACGCCTCCACGAACCGGGCGAGCTCGCCTGGCGGCAGATCGGATTCGAAGACGATCTTGACGTTCCGCTTTGCGAGCTGCTCGGAGCGTGCGAGCAGCACGCGCTTCAACGTATCGCTCTCGCTCTCGCGCTCGATCTTGCCGTTGTCGACCAGCGGAATCACAACGAACTCGATGCCGATGCGGCTACAGGCGGCGATCAGCAGATCGAGGTCGGCGACGAGCGCGTCGCGCACGACGGCATCGACCTTCCAGAACGGCGCCTGCATGAAGCAGTCGCCGGTCAGGCTCGGGATCCGCACGCCGTTTTCGCGCGACAGTGCCAGAATCTCCTGCTGCCCCGGCTCAGTCGTCAGCGGGTTCTCGCGCAGCCGTTCCTGATCGATGGTCCATTCCATCCGCGTCAGGCCGAGCTCCTTCGCGCGTGAAAATTCCTTTTGCCATTCGTCCCAGGGGAACGCCTGGATCTTGCCGTCGACCAAGGCCGAGAGCCGGCCCTGCATGAAGCCGATGCGTTGCAGCGTTGCGGTCACGATTTGTTATCCGAACTGATGGCGAGGCCTTTGGCGATCCAGCCGCCGTCGACGAAGATCTCCTGGCCGGTCACATAGGCAGAAGCTTCCGAGGTCAGGAAAACGGCAGCTCCCACCATGTCGGCAGGCTGTCCCCACCGGCCGAGCATGGTGTGGCGCCGCCTGTCTTCGTGCATGACGGGATCGGCAAAACTTTTCGCGGTCATCTCGGTCGCGACATAGCCCGGCGCAAGTGCGTTGACGCGGATGCCGTCGGGAGCATAGTCGGCGGCGAGCGCGCGCGTTAGCCCGGCAAGACCCGCCTTCGCCGCAACGTAGCCGGGATTGCCGGGAAAGCCGCGGATCGAGTTGATGCTGGTGACGTTGACGATCGCAGCCGAGCCCGCCTTCTTCAGGAGCGGGTAGGCGGCAAGGATGGTGGCATAAACGCCGGTGAGGTCGGTCGCGACCGTGGCGCGGAAGCGCGAAAGCTCGCTTTCATCGCTTTTTGCGGGGAGACTGATGCCGGCGGCGTTGACCAGCGCGTCGATACGCCCGCCTTGCGCCGCGATCATGCGGAACGCGTCCTCGATCGCCTTGTCGTCGGAGAGATCGCAGGCAATGGCGGACACGTCCTGCGGTGCCGTTCCGGATCGGCTGAGGCCGAACACCGTAGCGCCCGCATCATGCAGACCGGTGGCGATGGCGGCACCAATGCCCCGCGAGCCGCCGGTGACCACCGCGATCTTGCCTTTGAGCGAGAAGGCGCTGGGGTCAGGCATAGCCGTAACTTCGCATGATGGCGGCGCAAAGCTTGACGTCCTCGGGACGGTCGATCTGGAACATCTTGTGGCGCTCCATCACGTGGAAGCCGATCTTGCCGCCGAGGCGGTTGTTCTGCTCGCGCAGGAGGGATGGGATCAGGACGTAGAAAGAGCCGTTCTCGAGGTAGCGCTTCTCGATCTGCTGCCGCATGCGGCGGTTGTGATAATCGTAGTTGATCGGTTCCGGTCCACTCGCGCCGATACGCCAGTTGAAATAATCCTCGACCTCGCAGACCGAGAGCAGGCTGTCGAGATGATCGTGATCGAAGGTCGCAAGCGCGTTCTCGATGTCGCTGGGTTCGCGGATCGGCGAGGTAGCCTGGAGCGCGACGATTCGCTCGAACCGGCCCATCCGCTCGTCGGTCGCCTCGAGTGCATGCAGCCAAGCGGATTCGGAGGAGGCGAGGTCGCCCGAAATGTCGTCCGGGCGCCGCACGCCAACGGCTCCGGCGGCCTCGGCCGCGGCGAGGATGTTGTCGCTGTCCGAAGAAACCGCCACCACGTCGACGCCCCGCGCCGCGCGTGCCTGCTCGACAGTCCACGCGATCAGCGGCTTGCCGCAGAGATCGAGCAGGTTCTTGTGCGGGATGCCCTTCGAGCCGCCGCGCGCGGCGATCACGGCCAGCGTCTTGCGCGCCATCAGATGTGTCCCTCGAGGCGCTCGAGCGCGGTCCAGAAGCCTTCGCCCATGTTCTTGTGGCCTTGCCAGATCTCCGGAATGAACGATGCGGTCGGTGCATGCTTGCGCAGCACCTGTCCGATTTCGTCGAAATCGATCTCGCCTTCCCCGATCTGGAGGCCTTCGCCGTCCAGCCCCTTGGCGTCGCCGAAATGCAGATGCGCGGTGTGCGGCCCGAGTTGGGCGAGACCTTGCGCGAAGTCGAAGCCGAAATGATTGGCGGCGAGTTTGGTGTGCGAGATGTCGACGCACATGCGCAAATCATGCTTGGCGCAGAATGCCGCCGACTCGTCCGGAAAGATAAAGATGTTCTGGTGCCGCTGGCCGCCGAAATGCCAGGGGAACGGCGCCATGGTCTGCGGCGTCAGCTCGACACCGTCCATGTCCAGCTCGGTCAAGCTCTGCGCGAAGATGCGATAACGCTCGGCTTTCTCCTCCGGCGGCAGCGGCTCGTCCATGGTGAAGCCACCGATATTGGCGACGATGGGCGGCCGCTTCGTCTTGGGAAAGTACTTTTTCAGGCCGCGGGTAATGTCGATCACCGCCTGGGTCTGCTCCAGCGAATAGCGCCGCAGCGCCTCGTCCGGCGTTGCGAGGTCCATCAGCTTGGAGCCGGCAAACAGCTCGGGCGCGTGCACGACGAAGCCGAGATCGTAAGTGCCGGACAGATAGGCCGCGGGATCGCGCTCCATGTCGCTGTAGCTGAGATGGAACTCGATGATGTCGGGTTCGCAGATCTCCAGGAAGCGCTCGGTGTCGTGATAACGCACCGGCACGCCCCAGGGGCGGTCGAAGCGATAACGCCGTGCCTTGGCGACGCCTTCATCCAGGTCGCTCTGGAAGAAATAGTCGTCGGCCGCCATGTTCCGCGTCAGCTTGCGGCCGAGCAGTGCCGGCATCTTCAGGGGCGACAGGCCCTGTCCCGGGCTCTTCACCGCGATGTCGGCTTCGGAGATGACGGTGCCGGTCGAAAGGTCACGCGCGGCCACCAGGCTCTTGGCGAGGTTTTCGCGGTTGATCAGCTCGCCCTGGCTCAGCGCGCGCTCGGCCCGTTTCTCGCCGCGCGCCGCCTCCACCTCGCGGATGCCGGAGACCAGCGACTTGAATTCCTCCGGCTCCAGGCTCGCGGCATGGTCCGGACCTTCCATCTCGCGGTCGAGCGTGATGTGGCGTTCGATGACGACGGCGCCGAGCGCGACAGCGGCGGTCGAGACGGCAGTGCCGCGCTCGTGGCCGGAATAGCCGACCACCGGATGAATCTCGCGCAGCGTCTCCATGAAACGCAGATGGATGTTGTGGAGCGCGGCCGGATAGGTGCTTTGGCAATGCAGCAGCACGTAACTCGCGTTGCGCTCGTCGAGGAATTTCGCCGCGGCCCTGATCTCCTCCGTCGTGCTCATGCCGGTCGAGACGATCAGCGCCTTGCCGGTCGCGGCGAGGCGCGCGAGCAGCGGCAGGTTGGTGAGGTCGGCCGAGGCAACCTTGTAGGCCTGTACGCCGAAACCTTCGAGCACGGCGACGCTGCTCGCGTCCCAGGGCGTGCAGAGATACTGGATACCCTTCGCCGCGCAGTACTCGGCGATCTTCTTCTGCTGCGCGGTCGGAAGCTCGAAGCGCCGCAACAGATCGAGCGTATATTCGACGGCGAGGTCGTCGTCCTTGCCGGACAGGCTCGAAGCACGATAGACCTCGTCGAGCTTGCGCATCTGGAATTTGGCGCAATCGGCCCCCGCGGCGACCGCGGCATCGACCAGCGCAATGGCGCGGTCGAAGTCGCCATTGTGGTTGTTGCCGATCTCGGCGATGACATAGCAGGGTTCACCGTCGCCCAGAAGACGGTTGCCGATGCGGACCGGAGCGGGCTGTTTGGGCGATGTCATCAACATTCTCGTCTCATATGTGTCAGCCGAATCGCGCGGGAAAGCGCGATTTCCACGTCCGCAGCCCGTTCTCTTCGAACATGATGCGTGAACAGCTATGGCCCTGTTGTTCCAGCGCGGCGATCAGCTGGTAGCGCTCGAACGGGCGTACGAAGAACAGGAAATAACCGCCGCCGCCGGCGCCCAGCAGCTTGCCGCCGACTGCGCCATGCTGCTTGGCGAAATCGTAGATCGCATCGATCGCGTCCGACGAGATCTTCGAGCTCAGCTTCCGCTTGGCGTGCCAAGCCTCGTCGATCAGTCGGCCGCATTCCAGGAGCTGGCCGCGCAGGAGGTGTCGCCGGATATCGCGCGTCACTTCCTTCTGCTTGGCAGCTGCGGCGACGGCATCACTGGTCTCGTGCTGTGCCTTCTGGTCTCGGTGGATCGCGCCGGAATCTCGGCCCGAGCCAGTGTAGCAGAGCACCAGGCTCTCCTCGAGCTCGGCGATGATGTTGGGATCCAGCCGCAGCGGCACGATGGTGTTCTGGTCGGAAAAGAACTCCATGTGATTGAAGCCGCCGAACACGGTGGCGTACTGGTCCTGCCAGCCGCCGGGAATGTTGAGCATCAGCCGTTCGGCCTGGAACGCCATCTCCGCGATCTCGTGGCGGTCCCACTGGTCGCCGCGGAATTCGTTGAAGCAGCCGATGATGGCGGAGGTGACCACCGCCGAGCCGCCGAGGCCGGAGCCGACCGGGAAGTCGGCGGAGACTTCGAGCTCGAACCCGTAAGCCGGCTTGATCAGGCGCACGACGGACTTGATCAGCGCAAGATCTCCGTCCGTTCCTAGTTCTGCGAGATCGTCGGCCTCGATCGTGCGACGGAAATCGTGCGAATAGATCCGGATGCTGGAATCGTTCCGGCGTCGCAGCGTCGCGTGAGCGTACATCTTGATCGTGGCGTTGATGACCGCACCGCCGTCATTCGCCACGAAATAGTGCGTCAGGTCGGTGCCTCCGCCGGAGAAGCTGATCCGCACCGGCGAGCGGGCGCGGGCGAACACTTCGCTCTCTTCGGAAAGGTTGAACAGCTCGCGGCTGAACACATCGACGAGCCGTCCTTCGCCATCGAGGATCGGCACCACGTGCACGCGCTGGTCGAGCAATTTGAGGATCTGCTCGCGCGGACCGCCGGCCCTCGCCCAGACGAAGTTGCGGTTGATGCAGGTCGCGACCCGGTCCTGGATCGTGGTGCCGGCCAGCATGCGCCTGCGGATGTCGCCGTCCGTCACCGCGCCGACGATTCGTCCGCTCGCATCCTGCGCGAACAGGATCCCGAGCATGTTGGCATTCAGGCGCCGGAAGGCTTCCTCAATGGTTTCGGTCTCGGCGATGGTGACGAGGGTTCGTTCAAGCACGTTTTGGGGTCCAGAAAGGGCCGATTCCGGCCATATCGTTGCAAGGTTGGTAATACGGGAGCGGCAGCGACGATGCAAGGTTCCTACGTCCCGGCGGTATAGCGGCCATAGCATGAAGACGGGCTCTGCTTGTCATCTCTGTCAGGCCGCGAGCTCGTTCCACGGCCCAGGCTTTGCGGAGGGATGTGCTCTACCTCGGCAATTACCCGCTGTCGAAATCGAGCTAAGATTACCGTTCGTCCGCGATCACCTTGCCGTCATTCGGCAGCACGCCGGGGCTGAGCAGTTCGACGGTGCCACCGAGCTTCGTCACGGCGCGCAAAGTACCGGCGATCTCTTCGCGGAGCGCGTCGCTCGCGGTCGACGTTTCCGCTCTCAACGTCATTGCGTCGGTCTCGCCCTGTCGTGTGACGACGAGGCGCAGTCTTCCGAGCGAGGAATGACGCTTGCCGATCTCGGCGATCTGCTCGGGACGGACGAACATGCCCTTGACCTTGGTGGTCTGGTCGGCACGGCCCATCCAGCCCTTAATGCGCATATTGGTGCGTCCGCATTTGCTTGGCCCTGGCAGAGCGGCGGTGAGGTCGCCGAGCGCAAGACGGATCCAGGGATGATGCGGGTCGAGCGACGTCACCACGATCTCGCCGACGTCCCCGGGCGCCACGGGATCGCCGGTGCCGGGCTTGACGATTTCCAGGATCAGGTCCTCGTTCACGACCATGCCCTCGCGCGCCCCGGTCTCGAACGCAATGAGGCCGAGATCGGCGGTGCCAAAGGCCTGGTATGCGTCGATGCCGCGCGCCTTGATCTCGGCCTGGAGCGACGGCGGGAACGCTGCGCCGGAAACCAGTGCGCGCTTGATCGAGGAGACATCGCGGCCCGAACTCGCTGCGGCATCGAGCAATATCTTGAGGAAGTCCGGCGTGCCACTGTAGCCAACCGGGCGGTAGGCCTCGATCAGCTCGAATTGCTGCTCGGTATTGCCGGGCCCCGCCGGGATCACGGCGCAGCCGAGCGCTCGCGCGGACGCGTCGAAGATGAAGCCGCCGGGGGTGAGATGGTAGCTGAAG
Organism: Bradyrhizobium sp. UNPA324; assembly: GCF_006658635.1. NCBI lineage: Bacteria > Pseudomonadati > Pseudomonadota > Alphaproteobacteria > Hyphomicrobiales > Nitrobacteraceae > Bradyrhizobium > Bradyrhizobium sp. UNPA324. The sequence continues at coordinate 5,787,699 of NZ_LFJD01000004.1, read as the reverse complement.
GTGTTGAGGACGATGTCATCGGGCCGGAATCCGGCCGCGAACAGCGCCCTTGCGCCGCGCCAGGGATCGGGCTGCCGTCCCTCCGGCTCGAAGATGGGGCCGGGCGAGGTGAAGAGGCGGGCAAATGAGCCGGGGGCCGCCGCCACGAAGCCACCGAAGGGCGTAGAGGCCTTGTGCAGATCGGGCAGTTCCGATTTGCGCAAAACCGGCAGGCCCGCCAGCGCGGTCCTGGAGGTCACGGAGGCGGGATCAAGACCGCTCAACCGCTCGGCGTAGGCCGGCGCGGCCATCGCGGCTCGCAGGACCTCCGGCAGGCGAGAGAACAGATCGGCCTCGCGGGCTGTCGGGTCACGCGTCTCGCGGGCGTCGTAATGGGCGGTCATGGCTGTTCTTTCCGTGTTGGCATCCGTTGCGCGCCGCCACCGGCATGGGTATCAGACCGCCATTGGTAAGGCCTGGAGAGGACCCGATGGCGGACATGGGAAACATTGCGGCGGATGAAGCTGCGGACGTCGTCGCGCGCCTGAAGCGCCGCATGATCGACGAGGCGCTGCCGCTGTGGTCGACGGTCGGCTGGGATCAGGCCACGGGCGGCTTCATCGACCGGCTGCACCGCGACGGTACCGCCGATACAGCCACGCCGCGGCGCGTGTTCGTGCAGGCCCGCCAGATCTATTGCTACGCCAAGGCGGCACAGATGGGCTGGTATCCTGAGGGGCGTGCCATCGCGCTGAAGGGACTGGAACATCTGCTGGCCAAAGCCAAAGCGCCCGACGGTCGGCCGGGCTTCGTGCACCGGCTGTCGCCGGAGGGGACCGTGCTGGACGGCCGGCGCGATGCCTACGACCACGCCTTCATCCTGTTTGCTCTTGCGACCGTCTACGCGCTCGACCAGGACGCGCAGGTTCGAGCCGAAATCGACGCGCTGCTCGCTTTCCTCGACGGCCATCTCCGTTCGCCGCATGGGGGCGTGCACGAAGGTCTTCCGGTCTCGTTGCCGCGCCGGCAGAACCCGCACATGCATCTGTTCGAGGCGATGATCGCCTGTTTCGACGCGACCCACGATCTGGCATTCCAGAACCGCGCCGGCGAATTCTTCGCGCTGTTCCTGGCCAATCTCTACGACAAGCAGAGGCGTATCCTGACGGAGTATTTCGAGGAGGACTGGTCGAAGATCGAGCCGGTCAGCGTCGAGCCGGGCCATCAGGCGGAATGGGTCTGGCTGCTGAAGGGGTTCGAGCGCATCACGGGCTGCCCGACCGGGCAGCGGCGCGCCGAACTCCTGGCGACCGCGCTGCGCTATCGCGATGAGGCTACGGGCTGCCTGATCGACGAGGGGGACGACAGGGGCAACATCCGCCGTCACTCGCGCCGGCTGTGGCCGCAGACAGAGATCGCAAAGGCGTGGATTGCGCAGGCCGAATCCGGCGAGACCGGCGCGCCCGACGAAGCGCGCGCGGCGCTGGCGCGGCTCGAACGGCATTATCTCAGCCATCCCGTCAGGGGCGGCTGGTACGACCAGTTCGATCGCGACGGCAAATCGCTGATCGACACCATTCCTGCGTCGTCGTTCTATCATGTTCTCTGCGCGGTCACGGAAGCGGAGCAGGTGTTGGGTTAGAGCCATCTTGCTTTGACGCGTTTTCTTCACGCGAACCGGTTCCCACTTCGCTTGAAAACGCTATAGCCACCGCTTGCGCCGCTTGAAGCTCTTGAGGTTCTTGAAGCTCTTGCGCTGGTCGCCGGCGCCGCCGAGATAGAATTCCTTGACGTCCTCGTTGTCGCGCAATTCGTCGGCGCTGCCGTCGAGCACGACTTTGCCCTGCTCCATGATGTAGCCGTGGCTCGCCACCGACAGCGCGGCGCGCGCGTTCTGTTCGACCAGGAGGATGGTGACGCCGAGGTCGCGGTTGATCTTCTGGATGATCGAGAACACCTCTTTCACCAGCAGCGGCGACAGGCCCATCGAGGGCTCGTCCATCAGGATCATCTTCGGGCGGGCCATCAGCGCGCGGCCGATCGCGAGCATCTGCTGCTCGCCGCCGGAGAGATAGCCGGCGAGACCGGTGCGCTCCTTCAGGCGCGGGAAGTAGCTGAAGACCATGTCGAGGTCGGCATCGACCTCGCGGTCCCGTCGCGTGAACGCGCCCAGCCTGAGGTTCTCCAGCGAGGTCATGTCGGCGACGATGCGCCGTCCCTCCATCACCTGGAAGATGCCGCGGCGGACGATCTTGTCGGGGTCGATGCCGTTGATCCGCTCGCCTTCGAACAGGATTTCGCCACGCGTGACCTCGCCGTCCTCGGTCTTGAGTAGCCCCGAGATCGCCTTCAGTGTCGTCGACTTGCCGGCGCCGTTGGCGCCCAGCAGCGCCACGATCGCTCCCTTGGGCACCTCTAAGCTGAGGCCGCGCAGCACCAGGATGACGTCGTCATAGACGACCTCGATGTTGCGCACCGCGAGGATGGGCGGCGTCGCGACGGCGGTTGGCTTGGTGCGAGATGCCTCGAGGGTGTCAGTCATTGGTGCGCCTACCAAATTGCTACGCTCGTCATGCCCGGGCTTGTCCCGGGCATCCACGTACTTCGTGCCGTGAGGTCAGACGTGGATGGCCGGGACAAGCCCGGCCATGACGTCCGAGTTTGCGTTACCAGCCCAGCAAGTCCGGCTTGCGCGGCAGCTCGACGGTCTTGACCTTCTCGAGCTTGATCGTGCCCTTGGCCATGAGATCGTTGAGGTCGCCGTCGGTCGCGCCCGAGATCTTGGTGCGATAGAGATCGACCTTCAGGGTGCCGCGATGGTCCTTGTCGGTCCAGGTCGAGGGATTGCAGACGCCTTCCATTCCGGCGGGCACCCAATCCTTCTTCTGATAGAAGCCCTTGGCGACGTTCTCACCGGTGGCGCCGCCGTTCTTGGCAGCCCAATCGATCGCTTCCTTCATGTAGAGCGCCGAGCAGACAGCCGCGACGTAGTGCACGGGGCGATAGACCTTGCCGGTCGGGTCGGACATCTTGGAGATTTCCATCACCGTCTTCATGCCGGGCGCATCGCCGCCCCAGCTCACCGCCGTGCGCAAGGGGAAGATCACGCCGTTGGCGGCATCTCCGGCCGTCTTGGCAGCGTTCTCGTCCATGCCCCAGACGTTGCCGAGGAACTGGATTTCGACGCCGGCAGTCTTGCAGGCCTTCATCACGGAGATGTTCGAAGCGGCGGTATTGCCGAGATAGGCGTAGTTGGCGCCCGAGGATTTCAGGCTCAGGCACTGCGCGCTGTAGTCACCCGGCGTGAGCGCGAACACCAGCGGCGGCAGCACCTCGAAGCCGAGCTCCTGCGCCATCGCTTCACCGGCGGCCTTCGGCGCGTTCGGATAGGGATGGTTTGCACCCATGTGCACGAATTTCGGCTTGCCGGACTTGCCCTTAGCCTTCCAGTCCTCGGCGGCCCACATCAGCATCGCGCGCAGCGAGTCCGAATAGCTCGGGCCATAGAAGAAATTGTAGGGCGCGGGCTTGGCCTTGCCGCTGACACCTTCGGGATCGGTGAGTGCGGCGGCATAAGAGCCGGACATGTCGGGGATCTTGTCCTGGGCGAGGAAGCCGGTCAGCGCCTCGGTGTCGGCGGTGCCCCAGCCCATGATCGCGGCGACCTTGCTGTCCGGCGCGGACCATTTCTTGTAGAGCGCGATCGCGCGCGGCACCTGGTAGCCATAGTCGTTGGTGTCGACGTTGAGCTGCTTGCCGCCGACGCCGCCGTTCTTGTTGACCCAGGCGAAGGTGTCGGCGACGGCCTGGCCAAAGGGTGTGCCGACGTCGGAGGTGCCGCCGGAATAATCGGCGAGGTGTCCGATCGCGATCTGCGCCTGCGCGCCGGCCGAAAATGCGGCGATCGCGAGCGCGAGCGATGCGGTGCTCAAAAGGGACTTCATCGTCATGGGCCGGTTCCTCCTGTTTATTGTTTAAGTGAAGTTGCCCGCGCTCAATGCGAGAACGGGTAGAGTTTCCAATACGCCTTGATCTGCCGCCAGCGATGCGCGAGCCCGTCGGGTTCGAACATCAGGAACGCGATGATGATCACCCCGATCGCGATCTCGCGCAGGAAGGTGATGTTGGTGTTGAGCGACAGCGCCTTGTCGATCGCGCCGCCCTTCAAATACAGGCTGATGAATTCCATGGATTCCGGCAGCAGCACCACGAAGGCGGTGCCCATCAGCGTTCCCATGACAGAGCCGGTGCCGCCGATGATGATCATGGCCAGGAACAGGATCGAGCGCTCGATGCCGAAACCTTCCTGCGACACCACGAGCTGGTAGTGCGCGTAGAGCGCACCGGCGATGCCGGCGAAGAAGGCGGCGAGCCCGAACGACAGCGTGCGGTACTTCGTCAGGTTGATGCCCATGATCTCGGCGGAGAGATAATGGTCGCGGATCGCCACCAGCGCGCGGCCGTCGCGGGTCCGCATCAGATTGGTGACGAGGATGTAGCTGAGAAGCACATAGGCCAGCACGACGTAGAAATACTGTTTGTCGCCGCGCAGCGTGTAGCCGAAGATCGCGAACGGCTCCGCGCTCGCCGGCACCGAGCCGCCCGAAAACCATTCGGCGCGGGAGAAGAAGTCGAGCAGGATGTATTGCGCGGCCAGCGTCGCGATGACGAGATAGAGGCCCTTCAGCCGCGCCGCTGGGATGCCGAAGATCAGGCCGACCAGCGCGGTGACGACGCCAGCGAGCGGGATTGCGAAGAACACCGGGATCGGTGCGTTGTTGGAGATGTAGGCCGAGGTGAAAGCGCCGAGCAGGAAGAACGCGGCGTGCCCGATCGAGATCTGGCCGGTGAACCCGACCAGGATATTGAGGCCGAGCGCGGCGATCGAGAAGATGCCGATCTGGATCAGGATGCTGAGCCAGTATCCGCTGAAGAATTGCGGTGCGAAGCACAGCAGCAACACGCCCGCGATGGCGAAGTTGCGGCTGGTCGCGGTCGGGAAGATCGTGGTGTCCGCCGCGTAAGAGGTGCGGAAATCACCAGCAGGGATGAGGGCAGGGCCGGCCATGGGTCAGATCCGCTCGATGTCGTGAGTGCCGAACAGCCCGTAGGGCTTGATCATCAGCACGATGATGAGGACGTAGAACGGCGCGATCTCGTAGAGATTGCCCCAGTGCAGATACTCGCTGTCGACATATTGGGCGACGTTCTCGAGCAGGCCAATGATGATGCCGCCGAGCACGGCGCCGCCGACGGAGTCGAGCCCGCCGAGGATCGCCGCCGGGAACACCTTGATGCCGTAGCCGGCAAGGCCCGACGACACGCCGTTCACGACCGCAACGACGACGCCCGCGACCGCCGAGACCGTCGCCGAGATCGCCCAGGCCATCGCGAACACGCTCTTGACGGAAATGCCGAGCGATTGCGCGACCTGCTGGTTGAATGCGGTGGCGCGCATCGCAAGACCATACTTGGAGGCACGGAAGAACCAGGCCATGCCGATCATCATGGCGACCGACACTACGAGGCTCATGACATAGACGGTCTGGATCTGCAGCCCGAACAGGCTGACCGACTGGCTCTCGAACACGCGCGGGAACGGCTGCGGATTGACGCCGAACATCCATTTCAGCGTTGCCTGCAGCACGGTGGAGAGGCCGATCGTCACCATGATCACCGAGATGATGGGCTCGCCGATCATCGGCCGCAGGATCAGGACCTGGACCGCAATGCCGAACACGAACATGAACACCAGCGTCATCGGCATGCCGATCCAGAACGGCACCTGGTATTTCGCAAGCAAGGCCCAACACACCCAGGCGCCGACCAGCAGCAGCTCACCTTGCGCGAAATTGACGACCTGCGTCGCCTTGTAGATCAGCACGAACGACATCGCGACCACGCCATAGAGCGTGCCGACCACGAGGCCGTTGACCAGGAGCTGGATGAGAAAAGCGGTGTTCATGTTGGGTGGCTCGGCTCGTCATTGCCGGGCTTGACCCGGCAATCCATCGATGCGGAAGGAAGATTGTTCGGAAGAGGATGGATGCGCGGGGCAAGCCCGCGCATGACGACTATTTGTGTCACTCCGCAGCCTCCGCCATGTGCCCATGTCCGCCGAGATCCACGACCCGCAGTGTCGTCCGCACGCGTTGCGTGGTGCCGTCCTGGAAGCGGATCACGGTGTCGACGGGAATGTCGGAATCGCCGCGGTAGATGGCGTCGATGATCCCGGCGTATTTCTCGTTGATGACGCTGCGGCGCACCTTTCTCGTGCGGGTGAGCTCGCCGTCGTCGGCATCGAGTTCCTTGTAGAGCAGGAGGAAGCGCGAGATGCGCTGCGCCGGTGGCAGCGTGGCGTTGACGGTCTCGACCTCCTTGCGAAGCAGCGCATAGACCTCGGGCCGCGAGGCGAGATCGCTATAGGTCGTGAAGGAGAGGCGGTTCTTCTCCGCCCATTTCGAGATGATGGAGTAGCGGATGCAGATCATCGCCGCGAGCGCGTCGCGGCCGGCGCCCAGCACCACGGCTTCGGCGATATAGGGCGAGAATTTCAGCTTGTTCTCGATGAATTGCGGCGAGAAGCGCTCGCCGCGCGAGGTCTCGGCGAGGTCCTTGATGCGGTCGATGACAACGAGCTGCTGGTTGGCGTTGAAATAGCCGGCATCGCCCGACAACATCCAGCCGTCCCTGATGTCGGCGACGCTGGCCTCGGGATTCTTGTAATAGCCGAGGAACATGTTGGGATGCCGCACTACGATCTCGCCGACGCCGTGGACGTCGGGATTATCGATGCGGATCTCGACATTGTCGGCCATCGGCACGCCGGTCGTGTCAGGATCGACCTTACCCTCGGGATGCAGCGTGTAGGCCCCTAACAGCTCGGTCTGGCCGTACAGCGTGCGCAGCGGCACGCCCATCGCCTGGAAGAACTTGAAGGTCTCAGGGCCGAGCGCCGCGCCGCCGGTCGCGGCCGAGCGCAGCCGGGTGAAGCCGAGGCGATCGCGCAGCGCGCGGAACAGGATCGCGTCGGCAAGGCCCGAGCGTTTGCCCTGTTCGAGCGCGGCGAGGCCGCTCTTCATGCCGACGTCGAACAGGCGCTGCTTGAGAGGCGTGGCGTCCATCACCTTGGCCCGGACGTCGGCGGCGATGGATTCCCAGACGCGGGGTGCGAAGAGCACGAATGTCGGCGCGATCTCGCGCAGATCGTTCATCATCGTCTCGGGCTCTTCGACGAAGTTGATCTTCATCCGGCACAAGAGGCCTTTGCCGAGCACGTAAACCTGCTCCATGATCCACGGCAGCGGCAGCACCGAGACGTATTCGTCGTCCGGGCCCTTGGGGTCGAAGGCGAGATAGGTCGCGCAGTGACCGAGCACGCGGCCGGCGGCGAGCATCGCGAGCTTGGGATGGGACGTGGTGCCCGACGTGGTGCAGAGGATCGCGACGTCCTCGCCCTTGGTGGCATCAACCAGCCTGTCGTAAAGCTCCGGCTCGCGGGCGGCGCGGGCACGGCCGAGCTCGGCAAACGTCTCCGCCGACATCAGCCTGGGATCGTCGTATTTCCGCATTCCGCGCGGATCGGAATAGATGATGTGCTTCAGCTTCGGCACGCGGTCGGCGAGGGTGAGCAGCTTGTCGACCTGCTCCTCGTCCTCCGCGAAGACGAGCTGCGCCTCACCATAGTTGAGGAGATAGGAGGCCTCCTCGTCGAGCACGTCGCGATAAAGTCCGAGGCTGAGGCCGCCAATGGCGTGCGCCGCCACTTCCGCCGCGACCCAGTCCGGCCGGTTATCGCCGATGATGCCGACGACGTCGCCGCGACCAAGGCCCATTTCGACGAGACCGAGCGCAAAGTCGCGCACGCGGGCCTGGTAGTCGCTCCAGGTGAACAGCCGCCAGAGCCCGAGATCCTTCTCGCGCAATGCGATTTCGTTGCCGTGCTCCTTTGCGTTGAGCCGGAGCATCTTCGGATAGGTATCGGCCTGCGCGACGCGCGCTGCGTAGTCCATCATGCCGCGCACTCCGGAGCAGCGGGCTTGTCGTCGGGATCGACCAGCACCTCGTCTTCTTCACCAAGATAGGCGCGCTTGACGTGAGGATCGGCGAGCACCGCCGCAGGATCGCCCTCGGCGATCTTCTTGCCGAAATCCAGCACCATGACGCGATGGGAGATGTCCATCACAACGCCCATGTCGTGCTCGATCATCACCACCGTCATCCCGAACTCCTCGTTGAGATCGACGATGTAACGGGCCATGTCCTCCTTCTCCTCGAAATTCATTCCGGCCATCGGCTCGTCGAGGAGGATGAGGCGCGGCTCCAGCGCCATGGCGCGGGCGAGCTCCACGCGCTTGCGCAGACCGTAGGAGAGGGTACCGGCTTGCGCTTTCCGCACCGACTGCAGATCGAGGAAGTCGATGATCTCCTCGACCTTGCGGCGGTGCTCGAGTTCTTCCTTGCGTGCGCCGGTCAGCCAGTACAGCGAGCCCGTCAGGAAATTGTTCTTCAGGAGGTGATGGCGGCCGACCATGATGTTGTCGAGCACGCTCATGTGGTGGAACAGGGCCAGGTTCTGGAAGGTGCGGCCGATCCCGAGCGAGGCACGGGCATTCGGCGTCAGGCCGGTGATGTCGCGATCCCCATAGAAGAGCTGGCCTTCAGTCGGCTTGTAACGACCGGAAATACAGTTCACGATCGAGGTCTTGCCGGCGCCGTTGGGACCGATGATCGAGAACAGCTCGCCGTCCTTGATGGCGAAACTGACATCGGTCAGCGCACGGACGCCGCCGAATCGCAAGGACGCGCCGCGGACTTCAAGACTGGTAGCCACCAAACGAATCCCTCCCGGTGATGGCGCTCTTTAGCGGCGCTCTTCGTCCGTTCTGTCGCGCGATCCTAGTACGGTGGTGCCGGTGAGGCCATGCAGCAGATGGTCTCGACCGGAGCCGCGCCACTCTCGTTCCCGCTTGGGATCGAAAGCCGCATCGCCCGAGGTGGTCCTCAATAGGGGAAAGCGCTATTTTTAAATGTCTCCCGGCTGACAATTCTGCGACAAAGTTTGCCGGGCGGCAGCGGCCTTCATCTTTCGTCGGATGGCGGTCATAATAATCATGTTGCAATGCAACAGAAGGTGGAGTGACGAAACTGTGCGGCTGGCCGCGAGATCATGATTTCAGAAGATCATCTGAAGCGCGTCGCCGCCTGGTCGCGCGAGCTCACGCAAGCGGAGATCGAGGTCGCGCGCGCCGGAATCACGGAGCGGTCCTACGGCACCGGCGAGACCGTGTTCATGCGCGGCGATATCTTTGCCTATTGGGCCGGCATGGTCGGCGGTCTTGCCCGCATGGGCGGAATCTCGCGGGACGGCAAGGAGACCAGCCTGGCCGGCCTGACCGCGGGGGCTTGGTTCGGCGAGGGCAGCGTGCTCAAGAACGAGCCGCGCCGCTATGATGTGGTCGCGCTGCGCGACAGCCGCGTCGCATTGATGGAACGCAGCGCATTCATGTGGCTGTTCGAGAACAGCGTCGGCTTCAACCGCTTTCTGGTGCGCCAGCTCAACGAACGGCTCGGCCAGTTCATCGGCATGCTCGAGGTCAACCGCACGCTGGATGCCACCGCGCGCCTTGCCCGCAGCATCGCCTCGCTGTTCAACCCGATCCTCTATCCGGAATCGACGGCGCATCTGGAGATCACCCAGGAGGAGATCGGCGCGCTCTCCGGCATGTCCCGCCAGAATGCCAACCGGGCGCTGAACCGGCTGGAGAAGGAGGGGCTGCTGCGGCTCGAATATGGCGGGGTCACCATCCTCGATATCGACCGGCTGCGCGGTTACGGGGAATAAGGCGGCCTCACCGCGCATTGGCGGGCGCGTGCACCGGCCATAGATCGGCGCGCCAGCGGATCGCGATAGCCAGCATCGCGATGAAGCCCGCGGCGGCATAGAGCGAGCCGGTTGCGGAATAGCCGATGACGTCGATCAGGCTGCCGGCCGCGAGCAATCCGATCGGCAGGCCGTAGATCACCATCATGCGCACACCCATCACGCGGCCGCGCAGGTGCGCACTGGCGGTCCGCATCAGGATCACGGCTGCCGAGATCATCGACATGCTTTGGGCGATACCGGCGAGAACGAGGCAGGCCATCGCCACCGGCATGGTCCTGATTTCGACGAACACCAGCAGCATGGCGTACCAGGCCAGCGTCGCGCCGATCAGCAGCCGGGCAATGCGCAGTCCGCTGACGAGGCTGAGCGTGATGGAGCCGGTCAGCGAGCCGACCGCGAAGCTCGCCGAGAGGTAGCCGAGGCCGGTCTGGTCGGTATGAAATATCTCGCGGGCGATGTAGGGCAACAGTCCGCCCGTGAAGGGAAATGCGGTGAGATTGGCCAGGAAGGCGACGCAGAGCGCGGCGCGCATTCCCGGGCCATTCCAGGCATAGACGATCCCTTCCTTGAGGTCGCCCAGCAGTCGCGACACCGCATGGCTGTTTGCCGGAAGATCGCTCGTGATGACGGTTCTCTTGGGCCGGGTCAGGCAGAGCATGAGAAGCGCGGCCGCGAAATAGAGGCAGGCGATCGCCACATAGACGAGGCCGATGCCGAGGACCGCGAACAGCCCGGCGCCGGTCAACGCGCCGGCGATGCGCGCGCTGTCCTGGGTGGTGCGCGCAACGCTGATGGCGCCCACCAGCTGCTCGGCCGGCATGATCTCGGCGAGCAGCGCGCCCCGGACGCCAAGATCGGAGGGACGAATCAGGCCCATGATCGCAACGATGATCATGACACTCAGCGGCGACAGATGACCGGTCAGTGCCAGGACCATGATGGTTGACGACAGCACCGTATAAGCAAGACGCATCACGACCAGGAGATCGCGATGGCCCATGCGATCGCCGATCATGCCGAATACCGGCGCGACCAACGTTCCGACGAACTGGAGCGAGGCAAGCACGGTCAGCAGCAGCACCGAGCCGGTCTCGACCAGGATGTACCAGCCGAGCACCAGCGTCTCCACCTCGAACGCCCAGGAGGTGAGCAGATCGGCTGGCCACTGGAAGCGATAGTTGCGGATGCGGAACGGTGCGAGCGCTGAAGGTCGCGCGGATGTGCTCAAGATGCGATGACGGGTTTCACGGCGATTCCCTGCCCTTATTTTTGTTCTTCTGTTCGGCAGGGTAGCCCCGGCGATGCCCCTGTCAATTGGCGCCACCGCATGCCGCCATGCTTGCCGACGACGTGCGGTGAGCCGGTGCCGCAGCATTGCTTCGCTGCCAGCCGATACGGAGAGGTAGATTAGCCCGCTTGCTCTTCCGGCGCGCAAAGCCCATTCTGGTCTGCATCCTGGGCCCATTCGGCAGGTCCGGTAGATCGCGCCGTCGCGGCTTCCGCGAGGTCTTGACCCATGAACTGCTCTCGCTGTGGTTTCGAGGTCCAGAGCGGCTTTGCCTTCTGTCCGAAGTGCGGCACGAAGCAGCCGAACCCGTGCCCTGGCTGCGGCTTTCCATGCGCACCGGATTTCGCCTATTGCCCGAAATGCGGCGCCTCCGTCTCCGAGGTCCCCCCGGGCGGCGGGCAGGCGCCGACGAGCCTGACGGCGCTTCCGATCCGGCCGTCCTCTCCGCCGCTCGTGCCAGCGGATGCGGCTCAGGTCGCATTTGGATTTCAGTCGGACAAGATCGACAGCGAGGCGAACCGCCGTACCATCACCGTGCTGTTTGCCGACCTCAGCGGCTTCACCGCGATGAGCGAGCGGCTCGACCCCGAAGTCATGCAGACGCTTCAAAACGAGCTGTTCGAAGAGTTGACGGCCGCGGTGCAAAGCTTTGGCGGTTTCGTGGATAAATTCATCGGCGATGCGCTGCTTGCTCTGTTTGGTGCCCCGGCAGCGCACGAGGACGACCCGGAGCGGGCGGTCCGCGCTGCCCTCGACATGATCCGCCGGACAGCGCGTCTCAGCGAACGCGCGAAGGCGTACGCGGGTTCGCCGCTGCTGCTCCATGTCGGCATCAACACCGGGCACGTCGTCGCGGGCGGGCTCGGTGTGGGCGTTGCCAAATCCTATTCGGTGACCGGCGATACAGTGAATACCGCCCAGCGGCTACAATCGATGGCGGCTCCGGGCGAGGTGCTGGTCGGGCCATTGACCCACCGTCTGACGCGGCATGCGTTCTCCTATGACTCGCTTGGCGAGGTCTCGCTCAAGGGCAAGATGGGCAGCGTGCTGGTGCACCGCCTGAAGGAGCCGCTCGACACGCCCCGCGCGGCACGCGGCCTCGACACGCTGGGCCTCAATGCACCGTTGATCGGGCGCGACGCCGAGCTTGCGCGCATCATCGGCTGTCTTGATCTCGCATGCGGCGGCGCGGCTCAACTGGTGCGGCTGGTCGGTGAAGCCGGCATCGGGAAAACGCGCCTGGTCAGCGAATTCGCCGCCCGTATCCGCGACGAGGATCGATTTGCACGCGTGGCGATTCGGCGGGTGGCTTGCTCGCCGCTCGGTGAACAATCCTACGGCACACTCGCCGCCGTGTTGCGCAGCGCCTACGGCATCGCGCAGAAGGCTGGCGCCGCAGAGGCGGAGGCGAAGGTCGCCGAAGCGCTGTCGGAGCTCGGCCTCACGACCGACGAGGCCGACCGACTGATGCCCCTCTACCTGCACGTACTCGGCCTCGGCGACCCCAACGCCGTGCTCAGGCATGTCGAGCCCGAACAGCTCCGCCGGCAGATATTCTTCGCGATCCGCACCGTCTTCGAACGCCGCCTGGCACTGTCGCCGCTGCTGATCATCGTCGAGGATCTGCATTGGGCGGATGCGGTATCTCTCGAAGCGTTGCGGTTCCTGATGGACAGAATGGAGCGGACGCGGCTGATGTTGCTGTTTACGCATCGGCCGACGCTGGAACTGGACCAGTTCGGTTCGAGCAAGATCAGTCACACGACCCTTCGGCTGCCCCCGCTCGACGACGCCGAGGGACAGAGGCTACTCGCGGCCTACTTCAGTCGCGTTTGGCGTGACCCACCGGGACGCCTGTTCAGCCGAATCCTCGACCGCGCCGGCGGCAATCCGCTTTTTCTCGAGGAGATCATACGGGGCCTCATTGAAGCCGGCACGCTGGAGCGCGACGGCGCGCAGTGGCGGATGACGTCGGATGAAGCCGCCGCCGATATTCCGGCAAGCATTCAGGCGTTGTTGCTGGCGCGCCTCGACCGGTTGCCACCTCAGGTACGCCGGCTGGCACAGGAGGCCGCGGTGATCGGCCCGCGTTTTGATGCGGCGGCTCTCGGTGCGGCGGCAACCGAACCGGCTGGGGTTGAAGCAGGGCTGGAACGTCTGTGCGACGCGGAGATCATCGAGGAGGTCGCGGGCTCGAACTCGATTTCGCTGCGGATCTATCGCTTCACGCAAACCATGCTTCAGGACGTGATCTATCAAAACCTGCTTCTGCAGCGCCGGATCGAGCTTCATGGACGGATTGGTGGAGCGCTCGAGAGGCTCTATGGCAACGAGCCCGAGCGCCTCGAAGATCTCATACTGCTCGGACATCACTTTAGTCTGAGCGCGAGCAAGCCGAAGGGCGCACGTTATCTGCGCGCGGCCGGCGATCGCGCACGCGCTAGCTATGCCAATGACGATGCCATCCGTCTCTACCAACAGGCCCTCGCCGTGCTGTTGACCGGCGGCGAACCGGAGCCGGAACGTCTGGTCCTGTATGAGCGGATTGCGGACCTCTGTGGTGCGGCTGGCCGCCGGAACACGGCCGAGGAGCACTATCAGAGCGCGTTGGAGGGGCATCGCGCCAGACAGGACCGGATCGGCGAAGCGCGGATTGTTCGCAAGCTAGGCCGATTGTTGTGGGACGCCGGCAAGCGGATCAAGGCAGAGACGCATTACGCCGAGGCGGCCAAATTGCTCGGAGGGACCGCAGCGCCCATCGAGTGGGCGCATCTCTTGCAGGAGCGCGGCCGTCTCGCGTTTCGGACGGGCGATCACGTGGCAGCCGCAAAATGGGCAGACGAGGCGCTCGGCTATGCACGCTCAGTACCGGCGGACGGGGACGAGCAGGCCGGGCTCGAGGCGGCACGGGCCATTGCCGAGGCCCTCAACACCAAGGGGGTTGCGCTGGCGCGGCTTGGACGACACGAGGAGGCGGTCCGTGAGGTGGAGCAAAGTGTCGCGACCGCCGAAGCGGCCGGGCTCCTTAACGTAGCGTGCCGCGGCTACACCAATCTCGGCGTGCTCTACACGATCGTTGACCCGGCGAAAGCCGTGGAGGTCTGCCGACGTGGACTCGATGTCGCGCGTCGGATCGGGGATCTCGGCTTCCAGGCGCGTCTGCTTGCCAATTTTGCCGTTGCCTGTTGCACCTTCACGGACAGATGTACCGAGGAAGGAGTGCCGGCTGCCGAAAGGGCAATCGAAATCGACCGTGCGCTCGATCAGCGCGAGCATCTCTCCGTGCCCTTGATTGTGCTTGGGCAGATCCATCAATGCCATTTCCGCCCGGATCTGGCCGCCCTCTGCTACAATGAAGCAATCGAGGTGGCGAACGAAACCGGCGAACCGCAGCAGCTCTTTCCATGCTATGATGGTCTCGCGACGCTGAGCCTTGATCGAGGCGACATGCCCGAGGCCGACCGATATTTCGCGCTGGCCCATGATGTCTGCGCCCGCCACGGGCTTGATCCCGCCGGGCTGATCGTGCTGCCATTTCTTGACTAGGTCATATGAAGGAGTTCAACCATGTCAGAACTTCATGCCGATGGACCGCTTCAACCTGGCGATCGCGCACCGAACATCGTGCTGGACGCCATCACACGCGATGGAACGATCGCGCTCCAGGATTTTCGCGGACATAGTCCGATATTGATCGGCTTGTTTCGAGGGCTGCACTGCCCGTTCTGTCGGCGCCATATCGCGGCACAGGCGCAACTCGACGCAGCCCTGCGCGACAAGGGCGTCGAAAGTCTCACGGTCGTGAACACGCCCATCGAGCGCGCGCGGCTTTACTTCCGCTATCATCCATTGCCCAATCTGCTCGCCGCGTCCGACCCCGAGCGGGTCTCGCACCGCGCGTTCGGTCTGCCCACTCTCGAGTTCACGAATAAGGAGACCGAGTGGCCGCGCAAGGTGGGTATGGACGTCGTCATGAGCATGCAGGTCGATATACCCGGCGAAACGCCGGGGTCGATGAATCGGTTGGCGGCTGCCGAGTACCTCAACAACAAGGACGGCTACGAGATGACGGAGGCCGACCAGCGGATGGCGGCAACCGGTCAGGGCCAGCTGTTCGGCCAGTTCCTGCTCGATCGTGAGGGAATTGTGCGTTGGAGCTTTACCGAGGTTCCTGACGGTGGCCAGCGCATGTTCGGGGCTCCGAGCCCTCAGGAATTGATGTCGGCCGCCTCGCAGGTGGCAAGCTAGGCATCGTCGCGTGGTGATTAACCCGCTACCTTCGGCCGTTTCTCGGCGAGCGCTGCCGCCATCGCCGAGATCAGCGGGCGCATGAAATAGTGGTCTTCCGCCGGTGCGATGTCCGTGCGCAGGCCATGCGCGGCGAGCTCCCCTGACACAGCAGGGCCCACCGACGCAATCAGCGTCCGCTCCAATCCGGCGCGCAGCTTGGCCTCGCTGCCATGCGCCTTCGCGGCCTCGATCAGGCGGCGGACCTGGCCGAGATTGGTCAGCGCGAGGGCATCGATCCGTCCCGCGGCCATGTCGTCGATCGCCGCGACGATGTTGGCATCGGCTGCCCTGGAATCGTAGGCATAGGGCAGCACGGTATCGACTGCGGCGCCTTGCGCGGTGAGCGCGCCGGTCAGCGCGCTATGGTCCTTGTCCGGATAGAGCTGCAGGCCGAGGCGCCGGCCGCGAAGGTCGAGCTTACCCAGCATCTCGATGACGCCTTCGGTGGTCGGTTTCTCGGTGGTCTGCTGCGCCTCCAGACCGACCTCGCGGAGCGCCTTGCCGGGCTTTGGGCCGCGGGTGAATTTCCGCGCCTTGGCGAGCACCGCGACAAGGTCAGCGTCGACCCCGCGGGCGCGGGCGAGCTTCATGATCCTCCGCAGGCCTTCGCCGGTCATCAACACGAGGTCGTCAAGCGGCTTCTCAATGGCGCGGCGGATCCAGGCCTCGACCGGGGCCGGATCCGGCGCATCGTGGATGGTGAACATCGGGCATTGCACGACCTCGGCGCCTTGCTCGGCCAGCAGCTTGGAAAACTGCGCTTCCTCGCGCGTTTCCAGGATCAGGATGCGGTAGCCGTTCAGGCGGTCGGCCATGGGGATGCTCCGGTGAGAATTCGCAATCGTCCGTTGATCCTGACTCCGCGCATTATGTTGAAGCAAGTCTTGTTGAGGCAGTCTTGGGATTGGCGCAAGGGCGGGGTCGGTGCTAGAGCAGGGCGCAAATCGCGGATCGTTCCGCTGCACAAACCTTCATCAAGAGCCAAGCCTGTTCATCAACATGCCCGATCATCAATATGTTCTGACCTTGTCCTGTCCGGATCGGCCCGGCATCGTCTCGGCGGTGTCGACGTTCCTCGCTCACAATGGACAGAACATTCTCGACGCCCAGCAGTTCGACGACATCGAGACCAAGAACTTCTTCATGCGGGTGGTGTTCACCGCGGCCGATCTTGCCGTGGAACTGTCGGCGCTGCAGACCGGCTTTGCGGCGATCGCCGAGCGGTTCGGCATGGAATGGCAGATGCGCGACCGTGCCGCGCATCGCAAGGTGATGCTGCTGGTGTCGAAGTCCGACCACTGCCTGGTCGACATCCTCTATCGCTGGCGTACCGGCGAGTTGCCGATGACGCTGACTGCTATCGTCTCCAACCATCCGCGCGAGGTCTATGCCGGGCTCGATTTCGGCGGCATTCCGTTCCACCACCTGCCGGTCACCAAGGAGACCAAGCGCGAGCAGGAAGCGCAGATCATGGACCTTGTCGGCAAGACGAAGACCGATCTCGTCGTGCTCGCTCGCTACATGCAGATCCTGTCAGATGATCTGTCGGCGAAGCTTTCGGGACGCTGCATCAACATCCATCACTCGTTCCTGCCGGGCTTCAAGGGCGCAAAACCCTATCACCAGGCCCATGAGCGCGGCGTCAAGCTGATCGGCGCCACGGCGCATTACGTCACGCGCGATCTCGACGAAGGCCCGATCATCGACCAGGACGTCGAGCGCATCAGTCATCGCGACACTCCGGAAGATCTCGTCCGCAAGGGCCGCGACATCGAACGCCGCGTGCTCGCCCGCGCGATCCGCTACCATCTCGACGACCGCGTCATTCTCAACGGCCGCAAGACCGTGGTGTTCGTGGATTAGCGAATGGGGAGTGGCGAGTTGCGAATGGATGAGAGCATATTCGCCACTTCCTATTCGCCCTTCAGCGCACCGCGCCGGCTGACGTGGTACCCGTCGCGCCCTTCTGCGCCTGCTCTTCCTTCTCGCGATCCGCCGCCGGCAGCAGCCGCTTGCGTTCGCGTTCTTTCATGTAGGCATCGTATTGCGGCGTGCCCGGTCGCGGCGGGGCGTCGGCCGGCAGGCCGCCGGCCCATTGCGGGACGTAGTCGCCCATGCCGGCGGAGAGCTTCTCGTTGACCGTCCCGCAGCCGGACAGTCCCGCAGCGATCACAGCGAGGGCGAGGGCGGAACGAAAAGTCTTGGACATTGTGTGGGCGCGCACGCATTCGGTCATTGGACGCCGGCTCGGGCCGGCAGGACGAAGACTAGCCTTCAACAAGGTAAAATAGACTTATTCGAGATAGGTAATTTGTTACCGAGTTGCGGCCGGCAAGAGCGCACAGATGTCCGAATCCTGCAAGCGAAAGACGAAATCCTCCATCCCCGCGATCCCTGCCGTTTCTAGACTGCGATGCGAGGCTCGCGACAACATGGCGTGGTTGGTGGCGGGGGTTTTCGTTGACAAGTCCATTTTATTTGTACATTCGTACAAATGAGGGTGCGCCGGCGAGTTACCGGGTAACCCCAATGTAACCCACTGCGCCGCTTTCGGTCGGTAGGTCATCGGAATGCGCCGCTTGCGCCGAACGGTCGCCAAACGTCCGATTGACAAGAAGGGCGCGAAAGACGCCCATGTGGCCTGCGATGATTGCTCGCGCGTGGGCTAAGTTTGAGGCAAGGGCCGGGTACTCGGTCCAGGGCACAAGAGTCAGGAATGAAGGGGAGGGACATTTGATGTTCGAACGCAAGACTTTTTCGCGGGCTGCAGCAGCGGCCGCCATCGCAAGCCTTGCGGCCGTCGCGCCCGCCAAGGCCGAGGACAGCGTCAAGGTCGGTCTGATCCTGCCGATGACCGGCGGCCAGGCCTCGACCGGCAAGCAGATCGAGAACGCGATCAAGCTTTACATGCAGCAGAAGGGCGACACCGTCGCCGGCAAGAAGATTGAGATCATCCTCAAGGACGATGCCGCGATCCCGGATAAGACCAAGACCGCCGCGCAGGAGCTGATCGTCAACGACAAGGTCAACTTCATTGCCGGCTTCGGCGTGACGCCGGCCGCGCTCGCGGCCGCGCCGCTGGCAACCCAAGCCAAGATCCCGGAAGTCGTGATGGCGGCCGGCACCTCCATCATCACCGAGCGTTCGCCCTACATCGTACGCACCAGCTTCACGCTGGCGCAGTCCTCGACCATCATCGGCGACTGGGCGGTGAAGAACGGCATCAAGAAGGTGGCGACGCTGACCTCGGATTATGCGCCGGGCAATGACGCGCTCAACTTCTTCAAGCAGCACTTCACCGCGGGCGGCGGCGAGGTCGTCGAAGAAGTCAAGACGCCGCTCGCCAATCCCGACTTCGCGCCGTTCCTGCAGCGTATGAAGGACGCCAAGCCCGACGCGATCTTCGTGTTCGTGCCGGCCGGCCAGGGCGGCAACTTCATGAAGCAATATGCCGAGCGTGGCCTGGACAAGGCCGGCATCAAGGTGATCGGACCGGGCGACGTCACCGACGACGACCTGCTCAACAACATGGGCGACGCCGTGCTCGGCACGGTCACCGCGCATCTCTACTCCGCGGCGCACCCCTCGCAGATGAACAAGGATTTCGTCGCCGCCTACAAGAAGGCGTTCGGCAACCGTCCGGGCTTCATGGCGGTGAGCGGCTATGACGGCATCCACCTGATCTACGAAGCGTTGAAGAAGACGGGCGGTGACACCGACGGCACCAAGCTGGTCGAAGCCATGAAGGGGCAGAAGTGGGAGAGCCCGCGCGGCCCGATCTCGATCGATCCCGAGACTCGTGACATCGTGCAAAACATCTACATCCGCAAGGTCGAGAAGGTCGACGGCGAGCTCTACAATGTCGAGTTCGCAACCTTCGAGGCGGTCAAGGATCTCGGCAAGACCAAGAAGTGACGCGCGAAAGCGCGTCATCCCGGAGGCGCAGAATCCGGGATCTCGCCAGCCGCTCCGCGTCATGCCCGGGCTTGTCCCGGGCATCCACGCAAAGCCCAGATAAGAACGTGGATGGCCGGGACGAGCCCGGCCATGACGGACAACGCAAGCTGAGACGATGACCTCAATCCTCACCAACCTGTTCGATGGCGTTGCCTACGGCATGCTGCTGTTCGTACTCGCCTGCGGGCTTGCGGTCACGCTCGGCCTGATGAACTTCGTCAACCTCGCGCACGGCGCCTTCGCCATGGCCGGTGGCTATGTCTGCATGGTGCTGGTCAACCGAATGGGCTGGCCGTTCTTTGCCGCACTGCCGCTCGCTTTCGTCTCCTCGGCCGCGATCGGCATCGCGCTCGAGCGGATGCTTTACCGCCACCTCTATGCGCGCAGCCATCTCGATCAGGTGCTGTTCACCATCGGCCTGACCTTCATGTCGGTCGCCGCCGTCGACTACATCCAGGGATCATCCCGGGTGTTCATCAATCTGCCGGCGGCGCTTCAGGGACAGTTCGACCTGTTCGGCGTCGGCATCGGCCGCTACCGCCTGATGATCATCGTGATCTGCGGCCTGCTCACCATTGGTCTACAGATGGTGCTGGCCAAGACCCGCTTCGGCAGCCGCCTGCGCGCCGCCGTCGACGATCCCCGCGCCGCGAGCGGCCTCGGCATCAACGTGCCGCAGGTGTTCGCCTTCACCTTTGCCTTTGGTTGCGGGCTCGCCGGTCTCGGCGGCGCGCTGAGCGCGGAGATCCTCGGCCTCGATCCGTACTTCCCGCTGAAGTTCATGATCTACTTCCTGATCGTGGTCACCGTCGGCGGCTCCTCCTCGATAACAGGCCCGTTCCTGGCCTCGCTCCTGCTCGGCATCGGCGACGTCGCCGGCAAATATTACGTGCCGAAGATGGGCCCCTTCGTGATCTACACCATGATGATCGTGATCCTGATCTGGCGACCGAACGGCCTGTTCGGCCGCACGGCCGCGCGTTGAGTGTGCCGATGAACGCCGCTTCCGACGTCGGATATCACGCCCAGCGCCAGGCGCGCTGGCACTACGGCGAAGTCGTTTTCTGGCTGATCGTGCTGGCCTGCGGCTTCGCCTTTCCCACGCGCTATTTGATCATGACCGACATCCTTCGGCTCGCGTTGTTCACGATGTCGCTCGATCTCATCCTCGGCTATGCCGGCATCGTCTCGCTCGGCCACGCCGCCTTCTTCGGCGTCGGCGCCTATGCGGCGGGACTTCTCGCGCTTCATGGCATCATCAACGAGCCCGTGCTCGCGCTGATCGTCGCAGGCCTGGCCGCGATGGTGCTCGGCTTTGCCACCAGCTTCCTCGTGATCCGCGGCGTCGACCTCACGCGGTTGATGGTGACGCTCGGCATCGCGCTGCTGCTGGAAGCGCTCGCCGAGCGCTTCTCCAACATCACCGGTGGCACCGACGGCCTGCAGGGCATCGAGATGCAGGCGATCTTCGGCGTGATCCCGTTCGACATGTTCGGCAGGACCGGCTTCTTCTATTCGCTGACTGTCCTGTTCCTGCTGTTCCTGTTCGCCCGCCGCGTGGTGCATTCGCCGTTCGGCCTGTCGCTGCGCGCGATCAAGAACAACCCGCTGCGCGCCGCGGCGATCGGCATTCCCGTTAACCGCCGCCTGATCGCCATCTACACGCTGGCGGCCTTCTATGCCGGCATCGCGGGCGCGCTGTTCACCCAGACCACGGCGATCGCCTCGCTCGACGTCTTCGCCTTCGAGCGTTCGGCAGATCTGATGCTGGTGCTCGTCATTGGCGGCACCGGCTATCTCTATGGCGGCCTGATCGGCGCGGTGGTGTTCCGCATGCTCCAGGAGCTGTTTTCCACCATCACCCCGCAGTACTGGCAGTTCTGGATCGGCCTCGTGCTGGTCGTGATCGTGCTGGTCGGCCGCCAGCGCCTGCACCGCTGGGTGCTGTACGTGCCGAACCTGGTCATCAGGCAGGTTGCGGGACGCAAGGCCATCGTCGCCGTGCCGGAGAGCGATTCATGACCATCGCGCTCGAAACCCAGAATCTCGAAAAGCAGTTTGGCGGCTTGCGCGTCACCCGCGATCTGTCCTTGAGGATCGAGCAGGGGGCCCGCCACGCGCTGATCGGCCCGAACGGCGCCGGCAAGACCACGGTCATCAACCAGCTCACCGGGGTGCTCAAGCCGAATTCGGGCCGCATCCTGCTCGAAGGCCAGGACATCACCGATCTGCCCGTGCACAAGCGCGTGCTGCGCGGCCTGTCGCGCACCTTCCAGATCAACCAGCTCTATCCCGACCTGACCCCGCTCGAAACCATCGGCCTTGCCGTATCCGAACGTCTTGGCCATGGCGGCGATTGGTGGCGGCGAATGGGCACGCGCAGCGACGTCAACGGCGAGATTGCCGATCTGCTCTCGCGGTTCCATCTGCTCGACGTCATGAACGAGCAGACGGTGACGCTGCCTTACGGCAAGCAGCGCCTGCTCGAGATCGCGGTTGCGATCGCGGCCAAGCCGCGCGTGCTGTTGCTCGATGAACCCGCCGCCGGCGTGCCCGAGAGCGAACGCCACGACATCCTCGCCGTGGTCGGCGCGCTGCCGCGCGATGTCACCGTGCTCTTGATCGAGCACGACATGGACCTCGTCTTCTCCTTTGCCGACCGGATCTCGGTGCTGGTCTCGGGGGCGCTGCTGACCGAAGGTCCGCCCGAGCAGGTCGCGCGCGATCCGCAGGTCAAGGCGGTCTATCTCGGCGAGGAGGCGGTCAATGTCTGACCTGCTCGCGATCGAGGCATTGCGCGCCGGATATGGCGAAGCGGTGGTGCTGCCCAACATGTCCTTGCGCCTCGCCGAGGGGCAGGTGCTGGCCCTGCTCGGCCGCAACGGCACGGGCAAGACCACGCTGATCAACTCCATCGTCGGCGTCACCCGCCGCTTCTCTGGCTCCATTGCGCTTGCCGAGACCGATGTCACCTTGCTTCGGCCCGACCAGCGCGCCCGCGCCGGCATCGGCTGGGTGCCGCAGGAGCGCAACATCTTCCGCTCGCTCACGGTCGAGGAGAACATGACCGCGGTGGCTCAGCCGGGCCCGTGGACGGTCGAGAAGGTCTACGAGATGTTCCCGCGGCTGAAGGAGCGGCGGAGCAATTTCGGCAACCAGCTCTCCGGCGGCGAGCAGCAGATGCTGGCGATCGGCCGCGCGCTCACCCTCAACCCGAAAGTGCTCCTCCTGGACGAGCCGACCGAGGGCCTTGCCCCCATTATCGTCGAGGAGCTCTTGAAGGCGATCGGGACCATCACCCGGGCGGGCGGCATCTGCTCGATCATCGTCGAGCAGAATGCCCAAAAGATTCTGGGGCTGGCCGACCGCGTTGTGATATTGGAGCGCGGAACGATCGTCCACGACGCCCCGAGCGCCGCGCTGAAGGCCGACCCCTCGGTCCTGGAGCGTCATCTCGGCGTCGCCGGGGCGGCGGCCCATTAAGAATAATCCGGGAGTAACACATGCAGCGAACCAAAGCCCCCTTCCGCGCCGACGAGGTCGGCAGCCTCCTGCGTCCGGCCAAGATCAAGGAAGCCCGCACCCGGCTCGAGAAGGGCGAGATCTCGGCCGCTGATCTGCGCAAGATCGAGGACATGGAGATCGAGAAGGTCGTGCACAAGCAGGCCTCGATCGGGCTCAAGCTCGCGACCGACGGCGAATTCCGCCGCTCCTGGTGGCATTTCGACTTCCTGGCCAAGCTCACCGGCTGCGAGCTGTTTCACCCCGACACCGGCATCCAGTTCGCGGGCGTGCAGACCCGTCACGACGCAGTGCGCGTGATCGGCAAGCTCGACTTTCCCGACAACCACCCGATGCTCGACCACTTCCGTTTCCTGAAAAAGGTCGCCGATCAGGCCCACGTCACCGCCAAGATGACGATTCCGTCGCCCGCTGTGCTGCACTTCCGCGGCGGCCGCAAGTCGATCTCGAAGGATGTCTATCCCGATCTCGACGCCTTCTACGAGGATCTCGGCAGGACCTATCGCAAGGCGGTGAAGGCATTCTACGATGCCGGCTGCCGTTATCTCCAGTTCGACGACACCGTGTGGGCCTATCTCTGCTCGCAGGAGGAATTGCAGAAGGCCCGCGAGCGCGGCGACAATCCGGACGGCCTGCAGCAGATCTATGCGCGCATCATCAACTACGCGTTGGCCGAGAAGCCCGCCGACATGGTGGTGACGACCCATGTCTGCCGCGGCAATTTCCGCTCGACCTGGATTTCTTCAGGCGGCTACGAGCCCGTGGCCGAAACCATGCTCGCCGGCACCAATTACGACGGCTACTTCCTCGAATACGATTCTGACCGTGCCGGCGGCTTCGAGCCGCTGCGCTTCCTGCCCAAGGGCAACAAGGTCGTCGTGGTCGGCGTCATCACCTCGAAGTTCGGTGAGCTCGAGAAGAAGGACGACATCAAGCGCCGCCTGGAGGAGGCCTCAAAGTTCGCCCCGCTGGAGCAGCTCGCGCTCTCCCCGCAATGCGGTTTCGCTTCGACGGAAGAGGGCAATATCCTCTCCGAGGAAGAGCAGTGGGCCAAGCTCAGCCTCGCTGTCGAGATCGCGAAGGAAGTGTGGGGTAACTAAGCCTCGCACTGTCCGTTGCGTAGGTAGAGGCGAGGCCTCTCCACACACTCACTGTCATTCCCCGCGCAGGCGCGGGGAATCCAGTACGCCGCGGCCCCTCGATAGGCCGCAGCCGTCACGGAGTACTGGATCGCCCGATCAAGTCGGGCGATGACACCGAGCATGTGGCTGATAGCTCCGCGATCCTGACGTCACGACGCAAGGCCCATCTCACTTCTCCGCCAGGTAAACCTCGCCCAGCAGCGAGGAGTTCGACCACGGCACCTGCTTGTTCTTCGTGCTCGACACCACCTCGGCCCGCACCCGCGTCAGCATCTGCTGCACCTCCAGCCCCGGCGTGCCGATATGGCGGGACAACGCGGCGGAGAAAGGCGAATTTGCGCCCTCGCCGTCGAGCGCGACCTGGCCCGGCGCGGTGGCGAACGCGATCAGCGTACCTGCCCCCAGTGTCGCGCCGCTACCGAGGCTCGTTGGAGCTGCGAGACCGGAGGCGCCTTCGATGCCGCGATTGGTGCCGGCTGCCGCGACCTGCTGCGCCATCGGATTGTTGCGGCAAGCATCGAAGATCAGGATGTTGGTGCGCACCTGGTCGTCGAGGCCCACCATGATCGTATCCATGTCGATCATCGCGTCCGTCATGTTTGCGCCCGGCTTGAGCGCAACGTCGACGGGGATGAGATAGTTGCGGCCGTCGACCTGGACGCCATGGCCGGCATAATAGACCACCGCAACCTGCGCCCGGGCCGCCTCGCGCAGGAAGTCGCGCGTCATCTTCTGCATCGCGGCGCGATCGAGGTCGATGCCCTCCGACACCGTGAAGCCGATGTCGCGCAGGCTCCTGGCGACGGAACGTGCGTCGTTGGCCGGATTGGGCAGCGCTTTGACATGCGCATAGGCGCCGTTGCCGATGATCAGCGCCATGCGCGCGCCGCGAGCGGCCGGAGCGGGCGAGGCGGCTGGTGTCGCGCCGGTCTGCTGCGGGGAAGGAGCAGTCGCCGGCGGCGTTGTGGGCGAGGGCGCATCGCGCGGGATCGGCGCGCTTGCGTCCGTCACCAAAGACAGCCGCACCTTCGCGGTGGCCTGGTTGGCTTTGCTGCCGGCGTCGGACGCCATGATCGCCAGCGTCGCATTATAGTCCTCGCGGGCGCGTGCGTAATCGCCCTTGGCCTCGTAGGCCAGCGCGCGATTTGTGTAGCCGGAGATCAGCACGCTGTTCGGCGGCGTCATGATATTGGCCGGCGGCTTTTCCTTGGCGAGCCGGATCGCCTCGCTGCCATCGGCGATGGCACGATCGAGATCGCCCTTGGCGCGCCAGATCGCGGTGCGGTTGATCAGTGGCTGCGGCAGCGAAGGATCAAGCCGGATCGCCTGGTTGATGTCGGCGAGCGCACCGTCGAGATCACCGAGCGCCTGTTTCGAGATGCCGCGATTCTGGAACGAGAATGCCGATTTCGGATCGGCCTTGATCGCCATGTCGTAGTCGGCAATGGCCTTGGCGTAGTCGTGCTTGCCGCGCCAGGCGTTGCCGCGATTGTGGAAGATGGTGCCGCTGGGCGGTCCGAGCTTCAGTGCGTCGTCGAAATCATTGATCGCGATCTCGTAGTCGCCCTTGTCGTAATAGGCCGATCCCCTGAGATTGTAGGCCGCCTGGCTCGGCTGCAGCCGGATCGCTTCGGTGGCATCGGCGATGACCTTCGAATAGTCGCCCTTCTTGTTCCAGCCCACCGCGCGCCAGAAATGGATCGTCGCAAGCTGCTCGCCCCGAAATACCTTCAACGCGATGATCTTGTTGCAGGCATCGATCATCTTGTCCGCCGGGGTCGTGTCGGTGGTGCAGAGCGGCCCAAGCTGGTTGCGCGCCTGCGCGGCCGCGGGCGCGGACCACAGAATTGCGGCGAGCAGGCTGAGCGCGACGAGCAGACGGCGCATGGCGAAAATCCCCATCCAGCGAAGAGCGCTTGTTTGTTGCTCAGGCTGGTGCGGGGGTTCATGGCCCGGTGGTGGTGGAAACGGACGGGAAATGTCTTGAGCCAGTATTCCCTTGGTGGGCAGATTTTGCTAGGAGGCGTGGGCCCAATCGTTCTGCCCACCGCATCCCACTTATGAAAAACGACGAAATCCTGAGCCAGATCACGGAGTTCTGCCGCAAGGCGGACATGGCGGAATCGACGTTCGGCCGGCGCGCGGTGAACGATGGGAAGCTGGTGCATCGTCTGCGCGAGGGCAAACGCATCACCATCGACACGCTGGAGCGGATCCAGGCCTATATGGCGGCGTCGATGGCCGGCGGTGTGCCGCCGCCGCGGGGACTGCAGGTGCCGCCCGAAAAGCGCGACCCGCGCGGCAATTTCCGCTTCTTCGAGAACCGTCAGAAATACCTGCTGTTCGTGCACACCTGCAGCGAAAAGCGGGTGATCGCGGACAGGGTCGCGCTGGAGCTCGCCTCGATCCATCCGCGCCCACCGGCGCTGCGCCTGTTCGACGCCGGTGTCGGCGACGGCACGGTGCTGGCGCGGGTGCTGCGCGCAACGCACCAGCGCTATCCTCACATGCCGTTCTACGTCGCCGGCAAGGAGCTCAGTCTGGAGGATCTGCGCCTGACGCTGGAGAAGGTGCCGGACCGCATTTTCGAGCACCCGGCGTCGGTGTTCGTCTTCACCAACATGTTCTATTCGGAGGCGCCCTGGCTCACGCCGGCATCGCCGGCGGCGGCGGCTGCGACGGTCTGGCACGAGGTCCCGCTGCGGGGCGCCTCATCGGGCGAGTTCGAGCAGCAGATCGCCGAGCTCCGGCCATTCCTGGAGCAGAACTGGCGCGCCGCGATCAGCCCGCGCACCGCCATGCCGCTGTACGAACGGCCCGTCGTTCTGGTGCTGTATCGCGAGGACCACAGGTTTCTGCTGGATTCGACCATTCCGCGGCCGGGCCAGACCGAAGCCAATTTCGACCTCGTCATCGCGTCACAGCCGTATCGTGCCCTGTCCTCGGTCAACTTCCGGGCTAAGCGGATCATCGCACCTCTGGCGCGGGCGCTTCGCCCGGGCGGGCGGCTGATCGGAATCCACTCGCACGGCCAGGATCCGGGCATGGAAATGATCCAGGCGATCTGGCCTGGAGAAAATCCTTTCGCGGTGAGCCGTCATGAGCTATTGCGCGCCGTTAAGTATGAACTCGGATCGGTGGGCCGCGACTTAAATTTTAATGCATATGCGGATAACCGCTCGATCTTCAGGTATGATATGGAAGCGCTGCCCAACGAGGTGACCGGTACGATCGGAACCTCGACGGCCTTTGCAGCGTGGAATGCGGCGGTGTATGTCGCTCAGATTGAGGACGACCGGTTGACAGAAATGACTCAAAACGGCCGCACTCTGGATGCCGCCAGGGACGTGCTGCGAAAGTACAATGGGCTCTGGTTTCTCGACGAATCCTACGTCATCTCGCGCCGGCGTGATTGACATCTCCACAGGTAAACATCGCAAACGCCCGCCGGCTTAGCGGCGGAACAAGGGGTTACTGATGCGCGCGTCCTATCTCTTCACCAGCGAGTCCGTGTCCGAGGGTCATCCGGACAAGGTCTGCGACCGCATTTCCGACGAGATCGTCGATCTGTTCTACCGCGAAGGGCCGAAGGCCGGCATCGACCCCTGGCAGATCCGCGCCGCCTGCGAGACGCTCGCAACCACCAACAAGGTGGTGATCGCCGGCGAGACGCGCGGTCCGAAGTCGGTGACCAACGAGCAGATCGAGGGTGTCGTCCGCGGCGCGATCAAGGATATCGGCTACGAGCAGGAAGGCTTCCACTGGAAGACCTGCGACGTCGAGATCCTGCTGCATCCGCAGTCGGCCGACATCGCCCAGGGCGTCGATGCGCTTCAGCCGGGCGAAGTCAAGGAAGAGGGCGCGGGCGACCAGGGCATCATGTTCGGTTATGCCACCAACGAGACGCCCGATCTGATGCCGGCGCCGATCTTCTATGCCCACAAGATCCTGCGCCTGATCTCCGAAGCCCGTCACTCCGGCAAGGAGAAGGTGCTCGGTCCGGACTCCAAGAGCCAGGTCACCGTGCAGTACGAGAACGGCAAGCCGGTCGGCGTGCGCGAGATCGTGGTTTCGCACCAGCATCTGATCGAGGACATCTCGTCCAAGCAGATTCGCGACATCGTGGAGCCCTATGTGCGCGAGGCGCTGCCGAAGGACTGGATCACGCCGAAGACGATCTGGCACATCAATCCGACCGGCAAGTTCTACATCGGCGGTCCCGATGGCGATACCGGCCTGACCGGCCGCAAGATCATCGTCGACACCTATGGTGGTGCGGCCCCGCATGGCGGCGGCGCGTTCTCCGGCAAGGATCCGACCAAGGTCGACCGTTCGGCGGCTTACGCCGCGCGCTACGTCGCCAAGAACATCGTCGCCGCCGGTCTTGCCGACCGCTGCACGCTGCAGCTCGCCTACGCGATCGGCGTGGCGCGTCCGCTTTCGATCTACATCGACACCCACGGCACCGGTAAGGTGTCGGAGGAGCAGCTCGAGAAGGCGGCGGCGCAGGCGATGGATCTGACGCCCCGCGGCATCCGCAGCCATCTCGACCTCAACCGTCCGATCTACGCGCGCACCTCGGCCTACGGCCATTTCGGCCGCACGCCCGACAATGAGGGCGGCTTCTCCTGGGAGAAGACCGATCTCGTCGAGCAGCTCAAGCGCGCGCTCTGATTCATTTGCGTCATTCCGGGGCGCCGCAATAGCGGCGACCCCGGAATCTCGAACTGCTGGATTCCAGGTTCGCGCGTTTCACGAGCGCCCCGGAATGACGAGCTAAACAAACAGGAACACCCAATGAACGCGAAGCCCGGCTTCACCGATTACATCGTCAAGGACATTTCGCTCGCCGATTTCGGCCGCAAGGAGCTCTCGCTGGCCGAGACCGAGATGCCCGGCCTGATGGCCACCCGCGAGGAGTACGGCCCGAAGCAGCCGCTGAAGGGCGCACGCATCGCCGGCTCGCTGCACATGACGATCCAGACCGGCGTGCTGATCGAGACGCTGGCAGCACTCGGCGCCGACATTCGCTGGGTCTCCTGCAACATCTATTCGACGCAGGACCACGCGGCCGCCGCGATCGCGGCCGCCGGCATTCCCGTCTTCGCCGTCAAGGGCGAGACGCTGACCGAGTACTGGGACTACACCGCAAAGCTGTTCGACTGGCATGGCGGCGGTCACCCGAACATGATTCTCGACGACGGCGGTGACGCCACCATGTACGTCCATCTCGGCCTGCGCGCCGAGAACGGCGACGCCGCCTTCCTCGACAAGCCCGGCTCCGAGGAAGAGGAAGTCTTCTTCGCGCTTCTGAAGAAGCAGCTCAAGGAGAAGCCGAAGAGCTACTTCGCCGGCATCGCCAAGAGCATCAAGGGCGTGTCCGAGGAGACCACGACGGGCGTGCATCGTCTCTACGACATGCAGAAGGCGGGCACGCTGCTGTGGCCGGCCATCAACGTCAACGACAGCGTCACCAAGTCGAAGTTCGACAACCTCTATGGCTGCCGTGAATCGCTGGTCGACGGCATCCGCCGCGGCACCGACGTCATGCTGTCGGGCAAGGTCGCGATGGTCGCCGGCTTCGGCGACGTCGGCAAGGGCTCGGCCGCCTCGCTGCGCCAGGCCGGCTGCCGCGTCATGGTGTCGGAAGTCGATCCGATCTGCGCGCTGCAGGCCGCGATGGAAGGCTACGAGGTCGTGACGATGGAAGACGCCGCGCCCCGCGCCGACATCTTCGTCACCGCGACCGGCAACAAGGACATCATCACCATCGAGCACATGCGCGCGATGAAGGATCGCGCCATCGTCTGCAACATCGGCCACTTCGACAACGAGATCCAGATCGCGGCGCTCCGTAACCTGAAGTGGACCAACATCAAGCCGCAGGTCGACGAGATCGAATTCCCCGACAAGCACCGCATCATCATGTTGTCGGAGGGCCGCCTCGTGAACCTCGGCAACGCGATGGGCCATCCGTCCTTCGTGATGTCGGCGTCTTTCACAAACCAGACGCTGGCCCAGATCGAGCTGTTCGCCAACAACAAGGACGGCAAGTACGAGAAGAAGGTCTACGTGCTGCCGAAGACGCTCGACGAGAAGGTCGCCCGCCTGCACCTCGCCAAGATCGGCGTCAAGCTCACCGAGCTGCGCAAGGACCAGGCCGACTACATCGGCGTGAAGCAGGAAGGTCCGTACAAGTCGGATCATTACCGCTACTGATCGGCCGATCCCATCGATCTTCGACGCAAAGCCCCGGAGCGATCCGGGGCTTTGTTGTTTCGGCGCACGGAATTCAACTCGCTTTGCGGTTGCTGCACGGCTGATTGCCAATTGACGGGCAGCAGCGGCGGGCGGACAATCCTCCTCGGCGGAGGAAACCATGCAACAAGAACATTTCGACGTCCTCATCGTCGGTGCCGGGCTATCAGGCATCGGCGCGGGCTATCATCTTCAGACCAAATGCCCGGGCAAGAGCTACGTCATCCTGGAGGGGCGCGACTGCATCGGCGGCACCTGGGATCTGTTTCGCTATCCCGGCATCCGCTCCGACAGCGACATGTTCACGCTCGGGTATTCCTTCAAGCCGTGGACCGACCCCAAAGCGATCGCCGACGGGCCGCAGATCCTGAACTATGTGCGCGAGACCGCCAGCGAGAACGGCATTGACAAGCACATCCGCTTCGGCCATCGCGTCAAGCGCGCTTCGTGGTCGACGAGCGAGACACGCTGGACCATCGAGGTCGAGCGCATCTCGGGCGAGGGTGCGACCGAGCTCGTGCGGCTCACCTGCAATTTTCTGTTCATGTGCTCGGGCTATTACAAATACGAGGCGGGCTACACGCCGGAGTTCAAGGGTGTGGCGGATTTCGCCGGCCGCATCGTCCATCCGCAGAAATGGACCGATGACATCGATTATGCGGGAAAACGCGTCGTCGTGATCGGCTCGGGCGCGACCGCGGTGACGCTCGTGCCGGAGCTCGCCAAGAAGGCGGCGCAGGTCACCATGCTGCAGCGCTCGCCGACCTATGTGGTCTCGCGGCCGGCGCAGGATCCCGTCGCCAACAAATTGCGCCGCAATCTGCCGGCGCGGCTGGCCTATCATTTGATCCGCTGGCGCAACGTGATGTGGGGGATGTTCTTCTTCCAGCTCAGCCGGCGCAGGCCGGACAAGGTGAAGAGGCTGATCCTCGGTGGCGTGCGAATGGCGCTCGGCCCCGATTACGACGTCGCGACCCATTTCACGCCGCGCTACAATCCCTGGGATCAGCGGCTGTGCCTCGTGCCCGACGGCGACCTCTTCAAGGCGATCCGCGAGCAGCGCGCCAGCGTCGTCACCAACGAGATCGATACGTTCACGCATGACGGCATCCGCCTGAAAGACGGAAGCGAGCTTGCGGCCGACATCATCGTGACGGCGACCGGGCTGGTGCTCCAGGTCGTCGGCGGCCTCGAGGTCAGTGTCGACGGCCGCGCCGTCGATTTTGCCAAGACGCTGACCTACAAGGGCATGATGTATGCCGACGTGCCCAATATGGCCTCGGCCTTCGGCTACACCAACGCGTCCTGGACGCTGAAATGCGATCTCACCTGCGAATATATCTGCCGTCTCATCAACTACATGGATCGGCACAATTTCCGTCAGTGCATGCCGCACAACGACGATCCCGAGATCACTGCGCAGCCGTCGCTGGATTTCACCTCCGGCTATGTGCAGCGCTCGGTCGCCAAGATGCCCAAGCAGGGCTCGAAGCAGCCCTGGCGGCTGTACCAGAACTACGCGCTCGACATCGTCTCCCTGCGCTTCGGCCGGATCGACGACGGCGTGATGCGGTATTCCTGATCTCCGTATGTTGCCGGAGGAACCCGTTGCTCGCTTGAGGTGAATCGCGACTTGAAGTAGTATTTTATCGTCGCATGCAATCTACTTCCGACAGCGCCTGAGTTCCGCGTCGCTGGTATTCGATGGGAGCGCGGGACATGCACGTGGTTGCTCTGGTCACGCAAAAAGGCGGAAGCGGCAAGAGTACGCTGGCCGTTGGGCTTGCCGTGGCCGCCATGGCTGGAGGAGAGCGTGTCGCCCTTGTCGAGGCGGACATGCAAGGCACGATCTCGAAATGGAAAGAGCGCCGCGAAAATCCTCACCCTCGCGTGGAGCGCGTTGCCGATCCCGCTGAGATCGAGGCGATCATATCTCGCCTCCGGGCCGAGGGCGTTTGGCTTGCAATCATTGACACAGCAGCCACGAACAATGACTTGGCGATGCGCGCCATTGCTAGTGCCGACCTCTCTCTCATCCCGGCGCGCCCGAGCCCGGCTGATATCGAAGCCGCAGTGCCTACGCTGATCACGATTCGCAGGCTGAACCGCCGCTTTGCCTTCATTCTCAATCAGACGCCCACACGGGGATGCCGGCTGAGCGAGGCTGCCACCTCGCTCAGCTCGCTGGGCGTGCTTGCACTTCCCTTCGTTGGGCAACGCAACGACCATCAGGATGCACTCGGTGTAGGGTTGGGCGTGACCGAGTTCGCGCCGGAAGGAAAAGCGTCGGACGAAATCATTGACCTCTGGGGCTGGGTCTCGGAGCACCTTCTGGTGGAGTCGGATAGTCATGGGCAAGCGGCGATCAAGACAGCCTGCTGAGGCGGCAAGCGCCAGGCGTCGTTCGCTGGTGGAGCTGACGACAGCGCTGGGCCGTACCATCGACGAGAGCCTGCTGGAGATGTCGGCCAACCGAGTTGCTGTCCCCCGGGACGATGGACCGCCAAGCGGGCAGGCAGCCGAGATACCTGCCGAGAACGCCCCTCGGATGCCGCGTACCGAGACGGCTGTTCAAGTGGCAAGCGACGTGAATGTCGCGATGCTCCCGCCCGCGAAGGAGGCATCGCATTCCGTGCAATTCCAGGACTCCAACAGCACCACGACTCTCGCCGTAGAAATTGCCAGAAACATGCAGGCGCATGCCTTGGAGGCAATGAAGGTCGGGATGCACGCCACGTTGGACTACGCGAAGGACTTAGCCAGTCCGGACAGTGACCTCCGAGAGGGACCGGCGGCTGAGTGTCACGCCGTGGCACTCGAACTGATGAAAGTGAATGCGGGAGCGACTTTGCAGTATGCTCGTGAGTTGAGCCGCGCGAAAACGCTCTCGGAATGGATTGAGTTGTCGAGTGCTCATGCGCGAAAGCAGTGTGAACTGGTGCTGCAGCAGGCTGAATTGCTGAAATCATTGACGCGGAAGGTCACGACGTCCGGCGCCGAATAGCCTGTACGGTGTCAGATGATCGCTGAGCATGCCACCATCAGCCCAGGCCGTCGCCGATATCGGCGGCAGTTGAAGGCCTGAGGCGGTCGATACATACAGGCGCTCGCCATCGCGCCATGCGTTGTCTTACGTATTCGGCCGCTAGGCTGGATCGGCCATGCTGCCCGAACGGTTAACGCCGGATTTACGGATCAATCCTAGCCTGTCTCGGCCGGGGTTACTTGCAAGGCCGAGGTAAGCCCAATGGAAGCCCAGAGAATCGCAGTCGACGCCGTCGTCGCGCTGACCGATTGCGACCGCGACGCCGTCATCGCCTTCATCCGCCGTCTCTATCTGGCCGGCGTCACCGACCCCAAGCGCCTGACCTTCAAGGGTCTCCAGGCGCTGTCCCGGGCCTGATTTGGCTGGATTGACCGCCGCCAGGTTCCCTCGTCTACTCTCCCCAGTGTGAACGCAACCCACTGGTGAAGTATCTTGTCGCACCCGTTCGGCCGGAGTAGATGACTTCCCCGGCTGGGTTCACTGGGGAACGGGGAAATGTTGAAACAGCTTTTCGCGCCGCAACTTGTCATTCTTTACGTGCTGGCGGCATCGACGATTTACGTTCACTTTCGCGGCAAGCAGCGGCTGCGCTTTGCGCGCCAGCTCGGCGACCACTCGACCTATCTGGCACCTTACAATGTGCTGATGTATGCGGGCTCGGCGGTCCCAAACAAGCCGGTGATCTCGGTCGAGCAGTTTCCGGAGCTGAAGCCGCTGAGCGAGAATTGGGAAACCATCCGCGACGAGGCCGTGCGCCTGTTCGATGAAGGTTTCATCCGCGCAGCTGCGAAGAACAATGACTGGGGTTTCTACTCGTTCTTCAAGAGCGGCTGGAAACGGTTTTACCTGAAATGGTACGACGACTTCCTGCCGTCGGCGAACACGCTGTGCCCGAAGACGGTGGAGCTGCTCAAGTCGATCCCGAGCGTGCACGGCGCGATGTTCGCGATGCTGCCGCCGGGCGGCAAGCTGGGCGCGCACCGCGATCCCTTCGCGGGCTCGCTGCGCTATCACCTCGGCCTGGTCACGCCGAACTCGAACAAGTGCCGGATACTGGTCGACGGCGTCGAATGCGTCTGGCGCGACGGCGAAGCCTTCATGTTCGACGAGACCTTCATCCACAGCGCCGAGAATGCGACCGACGTCAACCGCATCATCCTTTTCTGCGACGTCGAGCGTCCGATGAAGTTCGGCTTCATGACCGCGATCAACCGCTGGGTCAGCCATCACATCGTCAAGGCGTCCGCGACCCAGAACGTCGAGGGCGAGAATGTCGGTGTCCTCAACAAGGTGTTCGGCAAGCTCTACGAGATCCATCTCGGCAGCCGCAAGGTCAAGGAGTGGAACCGGCGCGTCTACTACACGCTGAAGTACTCGCTGACGGCGCTGGTCCTTGGTCTCATCGTGTGGTCGGCGCTGCGGTGACTGGTCCCGGAATCGCATCCTTGCCGACCGCGAACACGGAGGTCGTGGCGTTCTTTCGCGCCTGGCTGGACACCTTCGCGGGCTATGTCCGCGAGGTCGACTACGCCTCGGCGCGACCGCTCTTCCATCCGGACGTGCTGGCCTTCGGCACCTATAACGATGTCATCTCCGGTCTCGATCAGTGGGTCTCGACGCAATGGGACAATGTCTGGCCGAAGACGGCCGACTTTCGTTTCGTACTCGATCAGACCTCGATCCTGGCATCGCCCGACGGCGCGACGGTGATCGCGCCGTGGACGAGCACGGGCTATCATCAAGACGGCAGCACGTTTGCACGCCCAGGCCGGGCGACGATGGTGTTCTCGAGACATGGCGATGGGTGGCTGTGTGTGCATTCGCACATGTCGCTCAATCGCGGTGTGCCGCAGACTAGCCACGCCAATCGGCCGGTGAAGGCCTGGTAGTGCCTCCTCGCTGGGCTTATCGGCCGACTAAAGTTCTAGCCTCTCATCCCACATTGGCTGGAACCCTTGGAACCCAGCATCGTTTGTTCAGCAATAACAGGTGAAACCTACGCAAGCGGGGGCCTATCCGAGGATGCGCTCCCATGGCAACACTTGACCTCGACGCCACCCGACTTACTGCATCCGAGCATCAGCGCCAGCTTCGCCGCGCTGTGATCGCCTCTACGATCGGGACTGCGATCGAATGGTATGACTTCTTTCTCTACAGCACCGTCACGGGTCTGGTTTTCGCAAAGCTCTTCTTTCCTCACTCGGACCCCTGGGTCGGCACGCTGGAGGCGTTTGCGATCTATGCGGTTGGATTCGTCGCGCGGCCCGTTGGCGCGGCAATCTTCGGCCACTATGGCGATCGCATTGGACGTAAATCCACGCTGATCGCGACGCTGCTCTTAATGGGACTGGCGACCGCCGCGGTGGCCCTGGTGCCGACCTATGCCAGCATCGGCATCTGGGGCGCCGTGATCCTGACCGTGCTGCGGTTCATTCAGGGCGTCGGCGTCGGCGGCGAGTGGGGCGGCTCGGTACTGATGTCGATGGAATGGGCCCACAACGACCGATCCCGTGGATTGATCGCATCATGGCCGCAGTTCGGCGTGCCCTGCGGGCTTTTCCTCGCCAATCTCGCGGTGCTGGCGTTCAGCCAGATGGCAGGCGATCAATTCCAGGCGTGGGGCTGGCGTATTCCCTTCGCGCTCAGCATCATGCTGGTCGGCGTCGGCCTCTATATCCGGCTCGGCATTCTCGAAACCCCGGTATTCTCCAAGCTCGTGGCCGAACGTCAGGTCGATCGCACGCCGATGCTTACGGTGATCCGGGAATACCCGAAGGAGATTCTACTGTCTGCGTTTGCGCGCATGTCGGAGCAGGCGCCGTTCTACATCTTCACGGCCTTCGTGTTCTCCTATGGCATCGGCACCCTGCACGTATCGCGCGACTTCCTGTTGACCGCGGTGCTCTCGGCCTCGGTGCTGTCGTTCGTGTCGATCCCGCTGTGCGGACATATCTCCGATCAGATCGGCCGCAAGAACATGTACATGCTCGGCGCTGCTGTGACGGGCATCTTCGGATTCGTCTATTTCACCATGCTCAATACGGGGTCGCTGACCATCATCTTCCTCGCGATCATCCTGTCGCTGATTCCGCATGACATGCAGTATGGACCGCAAGCCGCCTTGATCGCCGAGAGCTTCACCGGACGCCTGCGCTACAGCGGCTCCTCGCTCGGCTATCAGCTCGCGTCCGTGATCGCTGGCGGCCCCGCGCCCCTGATCGCCACCTGGCTGTACGGCATGTTCCACTCGGCGACCGCGATCGCGGTCTACATCGCGATTTGCGCGGTCGTGACGCTGGTCGCGACTGCGATGATGACCGATTACACCGGAAAGGACATCAACGCGGCGGGGGCGCATCAGCGGCGAACTTGAAGCCGCAAAAAGCCCCGGACGCGACGCCCGGGGCTTTTGCCTTCCCGTGATCTCGAGCTCAGCCTTATTCCGACTGACCGATGCTCACCTTCAGCGTGCCGACACCGTCGACGCCGCACTCGAGTTTATCGCCGGGCTGCAGCTGCGACACGCCGGCGGGAGTGCCGGTCATGATGATGTCGCCGGCGGCGAGCTTCACCTGCTGCGACAGCTGCCAGATGATTTCGGGCACATTCCAGATCAGCTCGGTGAGGTCGCCTTTCTGGGCTTCCTTGCCGTTGACGGTGAGCCAGATCTTGCCCTTGGCGGGATGGCCGATCTTCGAGGCCGGCTGAATCGCGGAGCACGGAGCGGAGCCGTCGAACGACTTGCCGATCTCCCAGGGGCGCTCCTTCTTGCGCGAGGCGATCTGGAGGTCGCGGCGGGTCAGGTCGATGCCCACGGCGTAGCCGTAGACGTGATCGAGTGCCTTGTCGGCTGGGATGTTGAGGCCGCCGCTCTTCATCGCCACGATCAGCTCGACCTCGTGATGCAGATCCTTGGTCAGCGGCGGATAGGGAATCGTGGCGCCGTCGGGCACCAGCATGTCGGCGTGCTTGGCGAAGAAGAACGGAGGAGCGCGCTCGTCATTGCCCATCTCGCGGATGTGCTCGAGATAGTTGCGGCCGACGCACCAGATGCGGCGGACCGGATAACGGCCGCTTTCCCCCACGACGGGAAGCGAAGCCTGGGGCGGAAGCGGGATGACGTAGGAGGCGGCGTTCATGAAGCGGTCTCGCTGCTCTTGAGGTGGACGAACTCTATGCGGTTGCGCTGATCGGCGCCAGGGCGCCGGAATCGTGGTGGTGTTGCAGGCGGAAGAACGAGGCATAACGCCCGCCGCGGCGAAGCAGATCGTCGTGCCGGCCCTGCTCGACGATCTCGCCACCCTCGACGACCAGGATGCTATCTGCGTGCATGATGGTGTGCAGACGGTGCGCGATCACGATGGTGGTGCGATTCTGGCAAAGATGCTCGATCGCCTCCTGCACCTGCCGCTCGGACTCCGAATCCAGCGCCGCGGTGGCTTCGTCCAGCAGAATGATCGGCGCGTTCTTGATCAATGCACGCGCGACCGCAATGCGCTGGCGCTGGCCGCCGGATAGCTGCGTGCCGTGCTCGCCGACCGGCGTGTCGTAGCCGAGCGGGAAGCCCATGATGAAATCATGCGCGCAGGCCGCCTTCGCCGCCTCGATGATCTCGTCCTCGCCCGCGCCCGCTTTGCCGAAGGCGATGTTGCTCCGGATGGTGTCGCGGAACAGATAGACGTCCTGGCCGACATAAGCGGTCTGCGAGCGCAGCGATTTGCGCGAGACCGCGCCGATCGACTGGCTGTCGATCACGATGTCGCCTTGCGTCACTTCATGGAAGCGCAAGAGCAGCGCCAGCACGGTCGATTTGCCGCCGCCGGAGGGGCCGACCAGCGCGGTGACCTTGCCGGGCTCGGCCACGAAACTCATGCGGTTGAGCACGGTCTCGCCGGCGCGGTAGGCGAAGCTGACGTCACGCAGCTCGATCCGCGCGTCGGAGAGCTTCAGCGCCGGCTTGTCGTCGTCGGAATGCTCGCTCGCCGGGCTGTCGACGACTTCGAGGAGCATGCGGGCGCCGACGAGCTGGCTGTTCAAATCGATGTTGAGCCGCGCCAGCCGCTTGGCCGGCTCGGTCGCCATCAGGAAGGCGGTCATGAAGGAGAAGAACGCGCCGGGCGTGGCGTTGAGCGCGACCACGCTGTAGCCGCCGTACATCAGGCAGCCCGCGACCGCAAAGCCGCCCAGCATCTCCATCAGCGGGTTGGAGCGGTTGGCGACGCGCGCCATCTTGTTGGCGTTGCGCTCGACGATCGCGATGTTCTCGTCGATGCGATTCTGCATGGTCTCTTCCAGCGTGAACGCCTTGACCGTGCGGATGCCTTGCAGCGACTCCTGCATGGTCTCCATGATGTCGGCGGTGCCGGTGAACTGGTTGTAGGCGAGGCCCTTGATGCGCTTGACCAGTTTGCGCAGCACCAGCATCGCCGGCGGCACCGCGACGAGGCCGATGAACGACATCAGCGGATCCTGCCACACCATCACGCCGATCATGGCGAGCAGCATCAACAGGTCGCGCCCGATGGCGTTGACCAGCATGTTGAGCACGTCGGTGATCGACTTGGCGCCGGCCGTCAGCCGCGCGAGGAATTCGGAGGAATGGCGCTCGGAAAAGAAGCCGACGCTCTCACGCATCAGCTTGGCGAAGAGCTGGCGCTGGTTGGTGGCAAGGATCGCGTTCGAGATCTTGGTCAGGATCACCATGTGGCCGTAGGTTGCCATGCCCTTGATGAAGAGCAGGATCACCGTGATCGCTGAGAACATCGCAATGCCGGGGATGTTCTTGTCGACATAGGCCTGGTTGATGACCTGGCCGAGCACGTAGGTCGCGCATGCGGTCGCGCCCGCGGCCACCGCCATCAGCGCGAAGGCAACGAGGTAGCGCCGCCAGTAGACAATCCCCTGTTCCGTGACCAGGCGGCGCACGAGGGCCATTGCCGCATAGGGATCGTCGGTGATTTTCTTTGGAAACTGGGCCATCCGGTGTCCATTGACGGCGCAGGACAAAGCCTGCCCGCGCGTCAGGGATCGATGGGCCTCTGTGCCCGCTCAAGCGGGGTTTTTCAAGCCCAATTAAGGGCTTGCGCTTGGGATGATTCTAGGCCGAGGCGGCGTGGCGAAGCTCGCCGTGGCGCTCGCGGAACAGCTTGTCCTCCCACGCCAAAGCGTGGGCCGCGATGGTCTCGAGGTCCTCGTATTGCGGCTTCCAGTCCAAGAGTCCGCGGATGCGGCTGGTGTCGGCGACCATGGTCATGATGTCGCCCGGCCGGCGCGGCGCGTATTGCACGGCAAAGCTGCGGCCCGACACGCGGCGTACGGCATCGATGGTCTCCAGCACCGAATAGCCGCGGCCATAGCCGCAATTCAGCGTCGTCGAGGCGCCGCCATTGCGCAAATAAGCGAGGGCCGAGCGATGCGCCTGCGAGAGGTCGGTGACGTGGATGAAGTCCCGGATGCAGCTGCCGTCGGGGGTCGGGTAGTCGGTGCCGAACACGTCGATCTTGGCGCGCTGGCCGGTCGCGGCTTCGACCGCGATCTTGAGCAGATGCGTGGCGCCGACGGTGGCAAGGCCGATGCGGGCCTGCGGATCGGCGCCGGCGACGTTGAAATAGCGCAAGGTCACGTATTGCATGCCGTAGGCGGCGGCGACGTCGTGCAGCATGATCTCGGTCATCAGCTTCGACGAGCCATAGGGCGACAGCGGCCGCGTCGGCGCGTGCTCGGGCACCGGGACCTGGTCCGGATTGCCATAGACGGCGGCGGTCGAGGAGAAGATGAAGCGATTGATGCCGCGCTTGACCGCCACGTTGAGCAGGTTGCGCGCGGTCATGAAGTTGTTGCGGTAGTAGCCGAGCGGATCGCGCATCGAATCCGGCACGACGACGGAGCCGGCGAAATGGATGATGCTTTCGATGTTGTGCTGGGCGATCACGCCTT
Organism: Bradyrhizobium sp. UNPA324; assembly: GCF_006658635.1. NCBI lineage: Bacteria > Pseudomonadati > Pseudomonadota > Alphaproteobacteria > Hyphomicrobiales > Nitrobacteraceae > Bradyrhizobium > Bradyrhizobium sp. UNPA324. The sequence continues at coordinate 5,747,395 of NZ_LFJD01000004.1, read as the reverse complement.
CGAGCAGGTTCTCGTCGCCGGCATCGCCGATGAACAGCGGCACGCCCTCAGGCAGATAGGCGGAGAAACCGGTCGAGAGATCGTCGATCACGACGACGTCCTCGCCGGCTTCCGCCAGCGCGAGGACCGTGTGACTTCCGATATAGCCGGCACCGCCGGTGACTAGCACAGTCATGATCTCACCCGTCTTCGATCAACGCGCAAAGCTAGCGCTTGCGTGGTGAAGAGGGGGTATCGGTGCGGCCGAACTGGTCACTATGCTTAATGTTGCGTATAGGGGGCCTGTCAAACGGAGCGTGACGTGGCCCATTCCCCCGGCGATCTCGAAGTGATCGTGCCAAATCTGCACAGGCGCTATTCCGGGGTCACCGCGACCAACCGGATGGTGGCGCCGCGGCTGGCGAAATTGTATCGCGCCGCCTGGTTCGGCTCCGACGCGCCGGCGGGCATCGCGCGCCTCGGCGTTGCCGATTTTCTCAAGTTATGGCGTCGCAAGGCGCCGCTGATCTGGCACGCGCGGCGCAACAACGAGATGATCGCCGGTGTCGCGCTGCGTGCGCTCGGCTGGCCACTGAAGCTCGTGTTCACCTCGGCGGCGCAGCGGCATCACAGCTGGATCACGCGCTGGCTGATCCGGCGCATGGACGCGATCATCGCGACGAGTGACATCTCGGCCTCGTTCCTGAAGGTGAGGGCGACCGTGATTCCGCACGGCGTCGATACCGACGTTTACGCGCCGCCGATCGATCGCGCGGCGGCCTTCGCGGAAACCGCGCTGCCGGGCCGCTATGCCATCGGCTGCTTCGGCCGCGTGCGCGCGCAGAAGGGCACTGATGTGTTCGTCGATGCGATGTGCCGCCTGCTGCCGCGCTATCCGGATTTCACCGCTGTCATCGTCGGTCAGGTCACGGCCGAGCAGACGCCCTTTGCCAACGATCTGAAAAAACGGATCGAGGCCGCCGGCCTGCAATCGCGCATCGTCATCACCGGCGAGCTGCCGATCGAAGCGGTGCAGCGCTGGTACCAGCGGTTGACGATCTACGCCTTCACGTCACGCAACGAGGGTTTTGGGCTGACGCTGATCGAGGCGATGGCCGCGGGCAGCGCGCTCGTCGCCGCGCGCGCCGGCGCGGCCGAACTCGTGGTCGAGGATGGCTTAAGCGGCTTGCTGATCCCGACGGGCGATGTCGATGCGCTCGCGACGGCGCTGGAGCCGTTGATGCGCGACGTGACGCTTGCGACGGCGATGGGCGAGCGGGGGCGGGCGCGGGTGTTGGCAAAGTTCAGCCTCGATGCGGAAGCGGCGCGGATCGGCGAGGTTTATCGGCCGCTGCTCTGAGCAACACGGGGAGGGCCGAAAATAAAACCGCGAAAACAACCCCATGCACAGTAGGCGGCCGTAGCGAAATCAATGGCTTGGCGGCCGGTGCACCGCCTCTGCGGATTGCGTTGGCGTTACAATCATGTTCCCATATTGGGAATTTTGCGTTGATCCCGAAGTGGGAACATGCTATGGCTGTGAACGTAATAGCTGGAAAGGCGCTCAAGATCTTTTGGGAGCGATACCCCCAAGCGGAGACCCCCTTGGGTACCTGGCACGAAATCGTTTCCAAGGGTGACTGGAGTTGCCCTGCAGACCTGAAGAGAGCGTTTGGAAACAACATCGACTTTGTTGGCGACAACAGGGCCATCTTCGACGTAGGCGGCAACAAGTATCGCCTTGTGGTTCACTTCTCCTCCAAGTTCAAAACAGCTCTCATCAAGTTTGTCGGCACGCACGCAGAGTACGACGGAATAGACGCGGAGACCGTGTGATGATGGACGTAAGGCCTCTTCGCAATGAACAGGATTACGATTGGGCTATCCGGGAAGTATCCCGCTATTTCGAGGCCGAGCCCGCTCCAGGCACGCCTGATGGTGATCGCTTCGAAGTCTTGTCTTCGCTCATCAGGGAGTACGAGGACAATCACTTCGCGACCACTCACGGCGATCCAATCGACGTTCTCCATTTCGCAATTGAATCCATGGGGCGATCGCAGACAGAATTGGCGGCTCTGATCGGACGCAATCGGGCATCCGAAATTTTGAATCGCATCCGTCCACTGACGCTGGACATGATCCGGATCATCAGCAAGGAATGGAGCATTCCAATTGGCGCTTTGACTGCTCGATATGAGCTGTCGCGTGCGCATGCTTGATCGTACTGGTGCCGCGGCGCTGCGGACCGCGTTCGCCAGCGGTGTTTAATTCTCCGCCTTCGCACCAGCCTCCCCCAGCACCCGCTGCGCAATCTCCACCACCTCGCTCGCCGCGATATTCCGCATACACCTGTGGTCGTTCATATTGCAGACCGTGCTCTGGCAGGGCTGGCAGGACAGCACTTCCTTGCCCTGGACCAGGGTGGCGGCGAGGCCGTTGAGGGGGGCCCAGAGATAGGGGCTGGTCGGACCGAAGATGCCCATGGTGGGCGTGCCCAGGGCGGCCGCGATATGCATCAGGCCGGAATCGTTGGAGATGGCGACGCCGGCGGCCGCCATGGCCAGCACGCCGTTGCGCAGATCGTCGCTGGTGAGGTCCCGCACGCCGGGGCCGCCCGCCGCGACGATCTCCTGGGCCAGACCCTTTTCCGCGGGGCCGCCGACTACCCAGACTTCCAGCCCGCGCTCGGCCAGCAGGCGGGCGGCCTCCGGATAGTACGTCCAGCGTTTCGAGACGCCGACCGAGCCGGGAGCGAGCGCCACCGCGGCCCCGCCGCTGAGGCCGTTGGTCTGCCGCCAGCGGACGATGTCCTCGGCCGGAACCCGTAATTGCGGCACCGGCCATTCCGGGGGCAGGGGGGCGCCGTCGGGCTGCGCCAGGGCGGCGTTCTTGTCGATGAAACGGGGCAGCTTCTTTTCACCCCAGCGCCAGCGGTTGATCAGCCCGAACCGGAACTCGCCGACGAAGCCGACCCGTTCAGGAATACCGGCCAAGGCGGGGGCGATGGCAGCCTTCCAGGTGCGCGGCAGCACCAAGGTGGTGCCGTAGTTCTGCTCGCGCAGGAGCTTCGCCAAGGCCAGCTGGCGGCCCACGGCGAGCCGGCCGCGCGGCAGGTCCCAGACGATCCCAGCGCGCACGCCGGGCATGTAGTCGACCAAAGGGGCGCACAGCGAGGTCGTGAGGAGGTCGACCGGCCGATTCGGCCAGCGCTCTTTCAGGACTCGCACGACGGTGTGATTCCGGACGAAATCACCGATCCACATGTAGGGAATGATCAGAATCGGGCGCGTGTCGCTCCGGTCTGCATCTCCGTTAAGCTGTGAATTCTGGTTCATTCGTTAGACGGGGCCGCAATGATTTGGCGGTTCGGTAGCCGCTCCCGGCCGGCAGGTAAAGCCGGCAGACCGCTCAATCCCAAAACCGCTTACACTTTGGCGGCTCATGCGCTAGGGCAGGATCGGGACGTAAAAAATCGGGCAGGTAGGTGGAATGTTGCTGGTGACCGGCGGGGCCGGTTTTATCGGGTCGAATGTCGTGGCCGCGCTCAATGACGCGGGCCGCAGCGACGTGGTGGTGTGCGATCTGCTGGGCACCGACGGCAAGTGGCGAAACCTCGCCAAGCGCCAGCTTGTGGATATCGTTCCGCCGGCCGAGCTGGTGGACTGGCTGAAAGGCCGCAAGCTCGATGCCGTGATCCATCTCGGGGCGATTTCCGCGACCACCGCGACCGACGGCGACCTGGTGTTCGAGAGCAATTTCCGCATGTCGATGCGCCTCCTCGACTGGTGCACGGCCGGCACGGTGCCGTTCATCTACGCCTCCTCGGCGGCGACTTATGGCGACGGCGAGACAGGTTTCGACGACGACGCCTCGATTCCCGCATTGAAGAAGCTTCGGCCGATGAATCTCTACGGCTGGAGCAAGCACATGTTCGATCTTGCGGTCGCCGGGCGCGGCGCGAACGGCGATCCGCTGCCGCCGCAATGTGTGGGCTTGAAATTCTTCAACGTGTTCGGCCCCAACGAATACCACAAGGGTTCGATGATGAGCGTGCTGGCGCGCCGCTTCGACGACGTCAAGGCCGGCCGCGTCGTGCAATTGTTCAAATCGCATCGCGAGGGTATCGCCGACGGCGATCAGCGCCGCGATTTCATCTATGTCGACGACGTCGTGCGCGTCGTCATGTGGCTCCTGGCGACGCCATCCGTGTCCGGCCTCTTCAACGTCGGAACCGGCAAGGCGCGCAGCTTCAAGGATCTGATGCTGGCTGCCTATGCGGCGCTCGGCACCAAGCCCAACATCGAATACATCGACATGCCCCAGCAGATCCGCGGGGCCTACCAGTACTTCACCCAGAGCGAGGTCGATCGGCTCCGCCGCGCCGGCTATAACGGCGGCTTCACGACGCTCGAGGATGCCGTGAAGGCCTATGTCGGGGACTACCTCGACCGGCCCGACCGCTTCCGCTGAGGCTCTTTGACCATGCCGACGCCCATTCTCGATTTCGACGCCCTCGCGCAAGCCATCTCAGGCCGCACGGTGCTGTGCATCGGCGATATCATGCTGGACGAGTTCGTCTATGGCGAGGTGTCGCGGATTTCGCCGGAAGCGCCGACGCCTGTCATCACGGCCCAGCGCAGCGAGATCCATATCGGCGGCGCCGGCAACGTCGCGCGCAACGTCGCTTCTCTCGGCGCGCGCTGCATCTTCGTCGGCCTCGTCGGCGAGGACGACGCCGGTGCACGGCTCGAGACGGCGCTGGACGAGCTCTCTGCGATCGAAAGCGTGCTGGTGTGCGATCCCTCGCGGCCGACCACGCGAAAGGTCCGCTTCGTCTCCGAACATTTTTCCACGCACATGCTGCGCGCGGATTGGGAACAGACGGCGCCTGTATCCGATGAGATCGAGACGAAGCTGATCGAGGCGATCCTGCCGCAGATCGCGCGTGCAGACCTCGTGCTGCTTTCGGACTACGCCAAGGGCGTGCTGACGGCGCGCGTCATCCGCCACACCATCGACGCCGCGCGAAAGCTCGGCAAGCCCGTGATCGTCGATCCCAAGAGCCTAAACTGGGCGATCTATCGCGGCGCCACGCTGCTCACGCCCAACCGCAAGGAATTTTCGGAAGCGACCCGCAGCCGCGCCGACACGCCGCAGAGCATCGTCGAAGCCAGCGAGGACGTGATGCGGCTCGCCGATTGCGAGGCGATCCTGGTCACCCAGGGCGAACATGGCATGACGCTGGTGCCGCGGGGCGGCGAGGCCGTTCACGTTCCGGCTTTCCCGGTGAAAGTGCGCGACGTCTCCGGCGCCGGTGACACCGTCGCCGCCGCGCTCGCGGTGTCGCTCGCGGCCGGCGCGGACTGGGACACGGCATTGCGCATGGCCAACGCCGCCGCTGCCGTCGCGGTCGGCAAGCAAGGCACCGCCAGCGTGAGCGCGGCCGAGCTGCGCCGAAAGATCCTGCCGCATGCCACTCTCGCGGCCGAGGAGAAGATCGTGCTCGAGCCCGATACTCTCGATGCCCAACTCGCCGAATGGCGCCGGCAGGACCTGCGTGTCGGCTTCACCAACGGCTGTTTCGACATCCTGCATCCCGGCCACGTCAAGGTACTGACCGCGGCGCGCGCCGCCTGCGACCGCCTGATCGTCGGCCTCAACAGCGATGCCTCGGTGCGGCGCCTCAAGGGCGCCGAGCGGCCGGTTCAGGACGAGCGCGCGCGTGCCGAGGTGCTCGCCGCGTTAGAGGCCGTCGATCTCGTCGTCATTTTCGAAGAGGACACGCCGATCGACCTGATCAGGCGGATCAAGCCCGGCGTGCTGGTGAAGGGCGGCGACTACACCCGCGAGCAGGTGGTTGGCCACGAGGTCGTCGAGGAAGCGGGCGGGGTGGTCGTGCTGGTCGACATCCTCCAGGGCTTCAGCACGACGGCGCTGGTGCATCGCGCCCGAGGAGGGGGCAAGTGACGGCGCTCGCACGCGAGACGACCGGCGAAATGTTGCTTCGCCGTCTGCGCAGCCCGGCGGCCTGGCGCGAGACCGTCGATATATTCGCGGTCCTGACCGCGGCCTCGTTGCCCTGGTCGACGTCGCTTGCGGGGATCTTCAACGCGCTGATGCTGCTCTGCATGGTGCCGTTCCTCGACGTCCGCGACTTCCTGCAATCCTTGAAACGTCCGATCTGTGCGGCGCCGATCGCGCTGGTCCTGCTCGCGCTGGTGGGGACACTCTGGTCGGACGCGACCTGGGGCGCCCGCTTCTATGCGGTCAATCCGACCGTGAAGCTGCTCGTGCTGCCGGTCCTGATCTATCATTTCGAGCGATCGCCGCGCGGCCACTGGATCTTCTTCGCCTTCCTGGCGTCCTGCGCCTTGTTGTCGGTGATGTCCTGGCTGGTCGCCTTCTACCCGAACCTCGCGCTCAAGACCGATCCGCCCGAGCGCGGCGTCTTCGTCAAGAACTACATCGACCAGAGTCAGGAGTTCGCGCTTTGCGCGGTCGCGCTGGCCTATCCGATCGTGACGCTGCTGCGCGAGAAGCGATACTGGCTCGCTGGACTGCTCACGGCGCTGGCGCTGAGCTTCTTCGCCAACCTGGTTTTCGTGGTGGTGTCGCGTACCGCGCTCGTCACCATTCCAATCATGCTCGGCGTGTTCGCACTGCTCCACCTCAAATGGCGCAGCATCGCGATCATCTCCGCCGCTCTACTCGCCGGCGGCGTGCTGGCCTGGCAGGTCTCGCCGCATCTGCGTCAGACGACCGAGAGGTTCACCCGCGACTACAGGGGCTATGTGGAAAGGGGCGAGTCGACCTCGATGGGCATGCGGCTCGAATTCTGGCGGAAATCGCTCGGATTCTTCGCGGAGGCACCCATCGTCGGGCACGGTACCGGCTCGACGCGCGGATTGTTCGAGCGCGTCGCGACGCCTCAAGGCCACAACCAGGCATCCGCCGAAGTGATCGGCAATCCGCACAATCAGACGCTGAACGTCGCCGTGCAATGGGGCTTGATCGGCGTCGTCGTTCTCTACACGATCTGGATCCTGCATCTGCTGTTGTTTCGCGGCGACGGTCTTGCCAAGTGGATCGGGCTGCTGGTCGTGGTGCAGAACGTCTTTACCTCGCTGTTCAACTCGCATCTGTTCGACTTCCACGAGGGCTGGATGTACGTCATCGGCGTCGGCGTCGCCGGCGGCATGGTGATCCGGGCACAACAGGCCGAGGCGAAGATGAGGGAAGCCGGTTCCTGAGCGTCCGCGCCGCTGGCAAGTCTGGTCCAGATGGGCTATCAGCGCGGTCAGGTTGCATGTAACTGGATTTTCATCGGTCGGCGAATGACGCGTCTTACGCATCTCACCTCGCGCAATTTCCTGATCGCGCTGCACGACGTGCTTGCGACGACGGCGGCACTCTTTGCCGCCTTCTATGTGCGATTCGAAGGTGGCGATGGCTTCTTCCAGCGCCTGCCGGTGCTGTTCCAGATCCTGCCTTACTTCCTTGCGCTCAGCGTGGTCGTGTTCTTCCTCTTCAACCTGACCACGACGAAGTGGCGCTTCATCTCGCTGCCGGATGCGCTGAACATCATCCGCGCCGCCACCGTGCTGACGCTCGCTCTGCTCGTGCTGGACTACATCTTCGTCGCGCCCAACGTCCGCGGCAGCTTCTTCGTCGGCAAGGTGACGATCATCCTGTACTGGTTTCTCGAGATCGCCTTCCTCAGCGCGCTGCGGATGACCTACCGCTATTTCCGCTATACGCGGGTGCGGCGTCATGCCCGCACCGAGGACGCTGCACCGACACTGCTGATTGGCCGGACTGCGGATGCCGAGGTGCTGCTCCGCGGCATCGAGAGCGGGGCGATCAAGCGGATCTGGCCGGTCGGCATATTGTCGCCCTCGCGCGCCGATCTGGGCCAGCTCATCCGCAACGTGCCGGTCCTGGGCGGTATCGACGACGTCGAGGACGTCCTTGCCGATTTCACCAAGCGCAACAAGGCCATCGCCCGCATCGTGATGACGCCGTCGGCATTCGAGCCGGATGCCCATCCCGAATCAATCCTGATGCGAGCGCGCAAGTTGGGCGTGATCGTGAGCCGCATGCCCTCGCTGGAGAGCGGCGAGGCGCCGCGGCTCACTGCGGTCGCGGTCGAGGACCTCCTGTTGCGGCCGAGCGAGAAGATCGACTATGTGCGCCTCGAGGCGCTGATCAAGGGCAAGGCGGTGATCGTCACCGGCGGCGGCGGCTCGATCGGGGCCGAGATCTGCGAGCGTGTGGTCGCCTTCGGTGCGGCGCGCCTGCTGGTTGTGGAGAATTCCGAGCCTGCGCTCTACGCCGTCACGGAGACCCTCGCCGCGCACGGCTCCGGCGCTGCGATCGAAGGGCGGATTGCCGACATCCGCGACCGCGAACGCATGATGCGCCTGATGGCCGAGTTCAAGCCGGACATCGTGTTTCACGCCGCGGCGCTCAAGCACGTGCCGATCCTCGAGCGCGACTGGAGCGAGGGGGTCAAGACCAACATCTTCGGCTCGATCAACGTCGCCGATGCCGCGCTAGCCGCCGGTGCCGAGGCGATGGTGATGATCTCGACCGACAAGGCGATCGAGCCGGTGTCGATGCTTGGATTGACCAAGCGCTTCGCCGAAATGTATTGCCAGGCCCTCGACCATGATCTTGCCGCAGCGAGCGGCGGCGCCAGGCCGCCGATGCGACTGATCTCGGTGCGCTTCGGCAATGTGCTGGCCTCGAACGGGTCTGTCGTTCCGAAATTCAAGGCGCAGATCGAGGCCGGCGGCCCGGTCACCGTCACCCATCCCGATATGGTCCGCTATTTCATGACCATCCGCGAGGCTTGCGATCTCGTCATCACGTCGGCAACGCACGCACTCGGGCAATCGCGGCCGGATGTTTCGGTCTATGTGCTCAACATGGGGCAGCCGGTGAAGATCGTCGATCTCGCCGAGCGGATGATCCGCCTCTCGGGCCTCGAGCCCGGTTATGACATCGATATCGTGTTCACGGGCATGCGGCCGGGCGAGCGGCTGTACGAGATCCTGTTCGCCTCCGAGGAGCCGACCCACGAAATCGGCATCCCCGGCATCATGGCCGCGCAGCCGAACGAGCCGCCGATGCAGACTCTGCGCAAATGGATCGCTGCGCTCGAGCTGGCGATCGCGCGCGACGACCGCGCCACCATCAGAACCATCCTGAAGGATGCGGTGCCCGAATTCGGATCGACGGCGGCCTGACCATGCCGATCGATGGGTCGTTGCGCGCTGTTCTGTCGGAGCAACGATGAGCGAGACAAAGCCGGTCGCGCTGGTGACGGGGGCGAGTGGCTTCATCGGCCGTCACGTCGTGCGCGCATTGACGCGCGAGGGCTGGTCGGTCCGCCGCGCGGTGCGCAGCCCGGAAGGGGCGGACGGCGAGGTCGTGATCGAATCGATCGGCCCCGAAACCAATTGGCAGGCCGCGCTTGAAGGCGTCGACGCGGTGATCCATCTCGCCGCCCGCGTGCACCACAAGAACGACGAGCACGCGGCCGAGCTCTACCGCAAGGTCAATGTCGAGGGCACGCTGCGCCTGGCACGCTACGCGGCAACGGCCGGCGTGCGTCATTTCATCTTCATCAGCACCGTCCTGGTGCATGGCCGCAGCAATGACGGCCGCTCGCCGTTCAGCGAGAGCGATCTGCCGACGCCGCGTGGCCTTTACGGCACATCCAAGGCTGAGGCCGAGGCAGGCTTGAGGACGCTCGCGCGCGACACCGACATGAAAATCTCGGTGATCAGGCCGCCGCTGATCTACGGCGCGCACGCGAAGGGCAATTTCCCAATGCTGGCGCGTGCAGTCAAGCTGGGGCTGCCGCTGCCCTTTGCGGCGATCCGCAATCGCCGCAACTTTCTTGCCGTGCAGAACCTGTCGTCATTCGTCCTGCATCGGCTCCGCCATCCTGACGCGGTGAGCAATTTCGAGATCTTCCTGCTGGCCGACCGGGAGCGGGTCTCGACGCCTGAATTCATCGCGTGCCTGGCGCGAGCCTCCGGCAAGAGCGCCCGGCTGTTCGGCATACCGCCAAGCCTGCTCGGCACGGTCCTGCGCATGATGGGCCGTCAGGACATGCAGGACGGGCTGATCGGCTCGCTCGAGCTCGACATCTCGAAGGCGATCGCGACCGGCTGGCAGCCGCAGGTCTCTCTCGAGGAGGGGCTGCGGCTGGCGGTGGAGTCTCAGGACGACTGAGTGCGAGAAAAGCGCCGCAGCACGAAAGCGACGGCGGCCCCGCCTGCGAACAACGACACAATCGTGATCGTCATCGAGCCGGCGCGAACGGTGACGATGGCCAACGCCGCCAGCAAGAGGTTGAGCAGGAAGGCCTCGCCGACGACGCGCGAGACGGCAAAACCGTTGTCAGTTGCGCGTTGATAGAAGTGCGTGCGGTGGGCCGACCAGAACGGCTCGCGCCTGATGATGCGGCGAAACAGCGTGACGGTGGAATCCGCAAGGTAATAGGCCGGCAGCAGCAGCGCCGCGGCGGGCTGCCCGTGCCAGGCAAGCTCGAGCAGGCACCAGCCGAGCAACAGACCGATCGGCAGGCTGCCGACATCGCCGAGGAAGACTCTTGCGGCTGGACGGTTGAACGGCGCAAAGCCGAGCATGGCCCCGCACAGCGCGGTGGCGAGCAGTCCGGCGGACGTCGAGAGGTCGCCAAACCATCCGAGCAGCCCGAGCGCGGCCGTGACCGGCACCACCTCCGCCACCGTCATCAGGTCGAGCCCGTCCATGAAGTTGACGAGGTTCACGAACCAGATTCCGGCGAGCAGGATGAGGCCGCGCTCCAGCGCGAACGGCAGCGCCGGCACGATGCGCGCGGTCTCCGGTGCCGTGAAGACGACGGCGGCCACGGCTGCCGCCTGCAACACCAGGCGAAGCAGGACGGGGAGGGGCCTGATGTCGTCGACGAGACCGACCATAGCGATCAGGACGGCAGAGCCGATCAGAGCCAGCGGAATCGCGCCGTAAGTCCAGGCCGCAGCCACCAGCAGGGTCGCTGCGATCACCGCGATGCCCGCGCCTTGCGGCGTCGGAATCCGGTGTGACGAGCGTGCGTTGGGACGTGCCAGCGCGTAACGTTGCAGCAGCGGCATGCTCTGCCAGGTGATGCAGGCAGAGATCAGTGCGGCCAGCACGGCCGGCGCAAGCGCGAACAGCATCAGTCCGGCCGCAACGTCGAGGCCCGGGACGAACATCGTCACTCCGGCACCCCGATCGGAGCCGCCCCTTGCGCTGCCTTTTCCGCACTGAGGATCCAGACCAGGCCGCCGAAAGCACCGACGATGAAGAACACGGCGCCGTACAGCAGGGAGACGTTGACGCCTTCGTTGGCGGCAAGTCCCGCGAATCCGAACGCCAGGCCCATCGTGGCCTCACGCACGCCCCAGCCGGCGATCGAGATCGGCATCATCGTGATCAGCATCACGGGCGGCACGAGCAGAAAGACGTCGCTGAAGCGAACCGGGGCCGCAATCGACTGCACCACGCACCAGGCGATGACGACGGCGAGCACGTGAACGAGGATCGACAGGATCGCGATGATCGGTCCGCGGCTACGGCTGAAGATCACGCGGTTCGCGATCACCGCGCAGGCGTGAAGATGATGCGTGGCCCACCAGGTCTTCAGCCAGCGCCATTTCAGCGCGCCGAAGATCAGGAAGCCGACGCCGCCGGCGAGCGCCAGGAGGTCGATGAGCAGCAGCGCCGAGCGCCCGCGCGGATCGGTGATGAGGGTGTAGCTCCAGGGCAGGCTCGCGACGATGAGCACCGCGAGCGCGATCAGGCCGATCGCGCGGTCGACGAAGATCGAGTAGGTGGCCGCACGCCAGCCGGCCCCGGCACGCGCAACGAGCCACAGCCGGACCGCATCGCCGCCGATCGCCGACGGCAGGGTCTGGTTGAAGAAAGAGCCGATCACGTTGTAGCGCATGGCGCGGCCGAGCTCGAGCGGCGCGCCGCAGACGGCACTGATCTCGCGCCAGCGCAGCACGCCGACGAAGATCTGCAGGAACGTGATCGCGATCGCCACGCCGATCCAAAACAGGCTGGTCACGGTGAAGCGCGAAAACAGTTCGGATAGATCGACCTTGCGCAGCGCCAGATAGAGCAGCGCCGCGGAAATCAGGATTTTGGCCGCAGAAAGCAGGATTCGGCGCATCTCGCCCGCATGTACAGGGTTTGCGAAGATTTGAGGCAACCCGACGCGAGGCGCCGAATTCGGCCGCTTTGGTATGGTTTTGGCGCCGATCTTGCAATAGCCCTCGTTAAGGACGCTGAGAGGAGGCCTCATGAAGCGCGGCGGGCCTATTGCGAGCCGATCGAGGTGGCGGCTAAACAGGGCCGGCTTGGACCCCAGGGAACAGGATGACAGATCAGGCGATTTTGGTTACCGGCGCGGCCGGCTTCATCGGCTTTCACGTCGCCCGGCAGCTCCTGGGCGAAGGCCGCACCGTCGTCGGACTCGACAATCTCAACGCCTATTACGATCCGGCCTTGAAGCGGGCGCGCCTGGCGCTGTTGCAGAACGATTCCCGCTTCTCCTTCGTCGAGGCTGATCTCGCCGACCGCGAGACGATGGCCGCACTGTTCGCGCAACATCGTTTTGCCAAAGTCGTGCATCTGGCGGCGCAGGCCGGCGTGCGCTACTCGATCGAGCAGCCGCATGCCTACGCCGATTCCAATCTCGTCGGCTTTCTCAACGTGCTCGAGGGCTGCCGCAACAACGGCTGTCGTCATCTCGTCTACGCTTCGTCATCCTCCGTTTACGGCGCCAACACAAAAATGCCATTTGCGGTTGCGGACCGGACCGATCATCCCGTGAGCTTTTATGCCGCGACCAAGAAGGCGAACGAGGTGATGGCGCAGTCCTACAGCCATCTCTATCGCCTGCCGGTCACGGGCCTGCGCTTCTTTACCATCTACGGGCCATGGGGACGGCCCGACATGGCCATGTTTCTGTTCGTAAACGCCATCATGGCCGGCAAGCCGATCCGGCTCTTCAACCATGGCAGGATGCGTCGCGACTTCACCTATATTGATGATGTGACCCGTGTCGTATCCAGGCTGATCGATCGTGTGCCCGCGGACGATCCTTCTGCCGCAAATGCGCCGTTTAAGCTCTACAATGTCGGCAATCACCATCCGGAGGAACTGATGCACGTCGTCGGTCTTCTGGAGCGGGAGCTGGGCCGGACGGCGATCAAAGAATTGCTGCCGATGCAGCCGGGAGATGTGCTGGAAACGTTCGCGGATGTCGAGGATTTGATGCGCGACACCGGCTTTGCACCGTCAACGCCGATCGAGCATGGGGTCTACAATTTTGTCACCTGGTATCGGGACTACTTCAAGGTTTGAGATGACGATGGACAAACGCATAATCCCCCTGATCATGTGCGGCGGCGCCGGCACGCGGCTGTGGCCGGCTTCGCGCGAGGTGCGGCCCAAGCAGTTTCTGCCGCTGTTCGGCACGCGCTCGACCTTCCAGGATACGCTGCTGCGCGTCTCCGATCCCTCGCTGTTCGACCGGCCGATCGTCATCACCAACGCGTCCTATCGCTTCATGGTGCTGGAGCAGCTCGCCGAGATCGGCATCGAGGCCGACGTGATCCTCGAGCCGATGCGGCGCGATTCAGGGCCTGCGATCGCGGCCGGCGCGGTGTTCGCGCAGAACCGCGCCAGCGAAGCCATCGTGCTCGCGCTCGCCGCCGACCACGTCGTGCAGGACAATGCCGCTTTCGTCGCCGCCTGCCGCGAGGGACTTGCGGCCGCGAGTACCGGGCGCATCGTCACCTTCGGCATCAAGCCGGAGCGGCCGGCGACCGAATACGGCTATATCAATCCGGGCGAGGTGATCTCCGGCGAGGTACATGCCGTCGCGCGCTTCGTCGAGAAGCCGGACGCGGTGAAGGCCTCCGACTACGTCAATTCGGGCTATCTCTGGAACAGCGGCAACTTCATGTTCCCGGCGAGCGTCTTGCTCGACGAATATCGCAAGATCGATGCCGCAAGCGTCGAGGCCGTCACCAATGCGGTCAACAATGCCGGTCGCGATCTCGGCTTCGTCACGCTGGAGCCGGAAGCGTTCGGCGCGGCGAAGGCGATCTCGATCGACTATGCCGTGATGGAGAAGACCGCGCGCGCAGCCGTCGTGCCGGTGTCGTGTGGCTGGTCCGACGTCGGCTCCTGGCACGCGGTGTGGGAATTGTCCGAGAAGGACGCGCAGGGCAATGCCGCGCATGGCGCCGCGGTGTTCGAGGATTCCCGCAATTGCAACGTCACCACCGACCAGGCGCTGGTCGCGCTCGAAGGCGTCGACGATCTCGTCGTGGTCGCAACCGCGGATGCGGTGCTGGTCTCGCGCCAGAAGGATGCCAACGGCCTGAAGCGTCTCGTGACCAAGCTGAAGGCGGTCGCGCCGAAGGTCACCGAGGAGCATCTCAAGGTGCACCGGCCCTGGGGCAGCTACCAGTCCGTCGACAATGGCGAACGCCATCAGGTCAAGCGCATCGTGGTGAGGCCGGGCGGGCGGCTGTCGCTGCAGAAGCATCATCATCGCGCCGAGCACTGGATCGTGGTCCGCGGCACCGCGCAGGTGACCGTCAACGAGACCTTGAAGACCGTGCACGAGAACGAGTCGATCTACATCCCCATGGGCGCCGTCCACCGGATGGAGAATCCGGGCAAGATCCAGCTGGAACTGATCGAGGTCCAGACCGGCTCCTATCTCGGGGAAGACGACATCATCCGGATTGAAGACGACTATCAAAGGTCGTAACCACCAAACTCCGAATCACGACCCGGGCCGAACAGGCGATATTTTTCGCTTAAGGTCCGGGCAACGTGTAACTTTTTGAATCAAATCGTGTCCGGGCCGCGAGGGCGGCATTCGCCACAAATGTGGCGTCCGTGCTAGAAGCGCGCCGGGGATTTGCGTTGAATCGGGGTTTGCTCAGATGAGTTCCAAAGGATCTGCACCGGCAAAGGCCGGCTTGCGCGTCGGCGTCATTGGCGCGGGCGTGATGGGCAGCAACCATGCGCGCGTGCTCAGTGGCCTGCCCGGGGTGAACCTCGTCGGCGTCGTCGATCCTTCGCACGCGCATCGCACCCGCGCGACGGAGCTTGCCAATTGCCCGAGCTTCGAGACGCTCGACCAGCTCATCGCCGCCGGCGTCGATGCGGTCACCATCGCAGCGCCGACCCATCTGCATCACGAGGTCGCGCTCGCCTGCATCGCCAAGAACATCCACGTGCTGGTCGAGAAGCCGATCGCATCCACGGTCGAAGAGGGCCGCGAGATCGTCGCCGCCGCGCACAAGGCGGGCGTGACGCTGATGGTCGGCCATGTCGAGCGCTTCAATCCGGCGGTCGCCGCCGTCAAGCAGGCGATCGCGGGCGAGGATATTCTCTCCATCGCGATCACCCGCGTCGGCCCGTTCCCGCCGCGTATGTCCAATGTCGGCGTCGTCATCGATCTCGCCGTGCACGACATCGATCTGATCCGCTGGTTCACCGAATCCGACATCGTCGAGGTGCAGCCGCAGCTGTCGAGCGCGGTCGCCGAGCGCGAGGACATCGCGTTGCTGCAGTTCCGCACCGAGAGCGGCGTGCTCGCCCACATCAACACCAACTGGCTGACGCCGTTCAAGGCGCGCAGCGTCACGGTCGCGACCCGCGGCAAATACGTGATGGGCGATCTCTTGACGCGCCAGGTCACCGAGTGCTTCGGCTTCAAGCCCGACGGCAGCTACTCGATGCGGCATCTGCCGGTCGGCCATGACGAGCCGCTCCGCGCCGAGCTGATCGCGTTCCTCAAGGCGGTGCGCAACGGCGAGACGCCGGCGGTCACCGGCGACGAAGGCGTCGCCAGCCTCGAGATCGCCACCCAGTGCCTCGAGACGCCGTCACGGCCCGCGGCCAAATCGCCCGCACTCAAGGGTCCGCGCCGCGTCGCCGGCTGATCCCTTTCCATGTCGACCGCTCAAAACCAGCAAGGCGCCGAGAACCCGGCTATGAACCAGCATCTGCGTTCCGAACCCATTCCCTTCATCGACGTCGCCTCGCAGCGCCGCCGGCTCGGCGCCTCGCTCGATGCCGCCGTCAAGCGCGTGATGGACCATTGTCAGTTCGTCAATGGCCCGGAGGTGTTCGAGCTCGAGAAGCAGCTTGCGGCCTATTCCGGCGCCAAGCATGTCATCGGCTGCGCCAGCGGCACCGATGCGATCCTGATGGTGATGATGGCGAAGAATGTCGGGCCCGGCGATGCCGTGCTGTGTCCGTCCTTCACCTTCATCGCGACGGCTTCGCCGGTGGCGCGGACCGGGGCGACGCCGGTTTATGTCGACGTCGATGAGGCCACCTTCAACATGAGCCCGGACTCGCTGAAGCGCGGCATCGCGACTGCGCGCAAGGCCGGCCTGAGACCCGTCGCGGTGATTCCCGTCGACCTGTTCGGCCAGCCCGCCGATCACGATTCCATCGCCGAGATCGCCAAGGCCGAGGGCCTGTTCGTGCTCGATGACGCCGCGCAAGGCTTCGGTGCGAGCTACAAGGGCCGCAAGCTCGGCACCCTCGGGCTCGCCACCGCGACCAGCTTCTTCCCGGCAAAACCGCTCGGCTGCTTCGGCGACGGCGGCGCGATCTTCACCGATGACGACGAGCTCGGGGCGACGCTGCGCAGCATCCGCGTGCACGGGCAGGGCGTCGACAAATACGACAACGTCCGCCTCGGCCTGACCGGCCGGCTCGACACCATGCAGGCCGCAGTCCTGATCGAGAAGCTGAAGATTTTTGACGACGAGATCGCCGCCCGCAACAGGGTCGCCGAACGCTACGCGCGCGGGCTCAGCAACGTGGTCACGGTGCCGCGTCTGGCGCCTGGCAATACCTCGGTCTGGGCGCAGTACACGATCCGCCTGCCCAAAGGCACCGACCGCGACGGCTTCGCCGCCGCGCTGAAGGCTCAGGGCGTGCCGACCGCGATCTATTACGGCAAGTCGATGCACCAGCAGACCGCCTACAAGCAGTATCCGGTGGCCGAGGGCGGCCTGCCTGCGTGCGAGAGCCTGTCGCGGGACGTCATCAGCCTGCCGATGCACGCCTATCTGACCGAGGCCGATCAGGAGCGCGTGATCGCCGCCGTGCAAGGCGCGATTGCGGGCTGATCTCTTACCCTCTCCCCTTGCGGGAGAGGTCGTCGCGCGAAGCGCGGCGGGTGGGGGTTCTGTCCTCTTGGGGATGTCCCGTTGCGGAGGTACCCTCTCCCCAACCCTCCCCCGCAAGCGGGGAGGGAGCGCACCTCCATCGCCGCTTGCACCTAGACCTAATCGCGCCATGCTCTAAAACAGACGCATGCTCGGACGCATCTTCACGGTTGGTGGCTACACGCTGCTCTCGCGGCTGACGGGGTTTGCCCGCGACATCATGCTGGCGGCGATCCTCGGCGCCGGTCCCGTGGCCGACGCCTTTTTCGTGGCGCTGCGGCTGCCCAACCATTTCCGCGCGATTTTTGCCGAGGGCGCCTTCAACGCCGCCTGGGTGCCGGCTTATGCGCATGTCCACGGCGAGAAGGGGGAGGCTGCAGCGCACCTGTTCGCCGACCGCATCTTCACGCTGCTGCTGGCTTCGCAAGTGGTGCTCCTGATCGTCGCCTGGCTGTTCATGCCGCAGGCCATGAGTATTTTGGCGCCGGGCTTTTCCGAAGATGCCGAGCAGCGCAGGCTCGCGATCGAGCTGACCCGAATCACCTTTCCCTATCTGCTGCTGATCACGCTGGTGACGCTCTATGGCGGCATGCTCAACGTGATGCAGCGCTTCGCCAGCGCCGCGGCGGCGTCGATCTTCCTCAACGTCGCGATGATGATGACGCTGGCGCTCGCAGCTTGGTTTCCGACCGCGGGCCACGCCGCGGCCTGGGGCGTTCTGATCTCCGGCTTCCTGCAATATTTTCTGCTCGCCGGCGATCTCGCCCGTCATGGCGGCCTGCCGCGCTTTGCGCCGCTCAAGCTCGACGAGGACATCCGCGGCTTCTTCAAGGCGCTGGGCCCGGCGACGCTGGGCTCGATGGGCACGCAGGTCGCGCTGTTCGCCGACACCATCATCGCGACCTTCCTGCCCGCCGGCGCGCTGTCGGCGCTCTATTACGCCGACCGGCTCAACCAGCTCCCGATCGGCGTGATCGGCATCGCCATCGGCACGGTTCTGCTGCCGGAGATGTCGCGGCGGATCACCGCCAACGACCACGACGGCGCGATGAAGGCGCAGCGCCGCGCCTTCGATTTTACGCTGTTGTTCTCGATCCCGTTCGTCGCGGCCTTTCTCACCGTGCCCGACGAGATCGTGCGCGCGCTGTTCGCCCGCGGCGCGTTCTCCAAGGCCGATGCCGTCGCCGCCGGCGGCACACTCGCGGCCTATGCCATCGGGCTGATCCCCTTCGTGCTGATCCGCAGCGCGGTCGCGACCTTCTATGCCCGTAAGGACACCGCAACGCCTGTGCGCGCGTCGCTGACCGGTATCGCGGTCAACGTCGCGCTGAAGGTTGCCTTGATGGGATCGCTCGCGCAGATCGGCCTCGCGCTCGCAACGGCCGTCGGCGTCTGGACCAATCTGCTGCTGGTGCTGTTCTTCGCCCTGCGACGAGGCTTCCTCGTGCCGGACCGCGCCTGGCTGTTGTCGCTCGCCAAATTCCTGCTGACCGGATTGATCCTGGCCGCCGCCTTCTGGCTGATCGCGCGCGTCAGCGGTTCTTCGCTCGGCGCGATGCAATTCCGGGACGAAGTGACGCTGGCCCTATTGGCCGCCGGCGGCACGATCGTCTACGCGCTCGCGATCCTCGTCCTGTTCGGCCGCAGCTGGCTGGTGTCCCTGGTGCGGGGCTAGGCGTTACCCGCCATGACCGCATCATGCCCCGCGGGGGCGCCCTTCATTCGATTCGCCGACCGTGATACGATCTTCGATATTCAGGTGCCGTCCTCAGGCAACAACGCAATGAGGCAGTGACCATGCCATTCCGCTCTCCCACACCTCGGATCGACGAGTTCGCCACCAGTAATGCCGACCTGCTGATCCTGATCGGCCGCATCCTGCTTGCATGGGTCTTCGTTGGAAGCGCGTACGGAGCACTTACTAACTTCAGTGGCTCAGTAGGCTATTTTCGGTCGCTGAACCTTCCAGTGCCCCAAGTGTTCACGACGATCACCGTCGTGGTGGAAATAGTGCTGTCGGCGGGTTTGGTCCTTGGCATTGGCACGCGCTACTGCGCAATTTTGGCTTTCCTGTTTGTAGTCTCGGCTACCGCAATCGCACATCGTTACTGGGAATATCCCGCCGGTCCGCAACAGATTGGGCAGTATAACAATTTCTTGAAGAACATCTCGATATTGGGAGGCGCGCTGTTGATCCTGGTCACCGGAGGAGGCCGGTTCTCCCTCGATCGGAGGCTGGCGGGCTAGCGGCGTTGTTCGTTTCAGCCTCTCTCTGCGTGATAGCCAATAACTTGCCTGAGCCTGAACTTACCTGAGAACTTACGGGGAGCGGTGGCGCAAGCGTCATCGCCCCCTCGCAGGGCCGAGAGAGTGTGGGGCCGCACGATGTGCGCGCCTCGGTCCACGCCATCAACGCGGCGCGCAGCTCTGCCAGTTCGGGAGCTGCCAAGCCGCGCCCTTCAGTCCGCTATTGCGTCACTTCGCCCTAGGCTTGAACGCAACCTGGAGCAGATGGCCGAGGAGTTTTGAGAGAGGCTTCAACTGCTCACCTGCGATCCCGAAGAAAAGCATCAGCCACGTCGCCAGCGCGGCACACCACAATAGGCTTTCCAATGTCTCGGGCATCAGAGTACCCCTTCAAACAATTCCTTGAAATCCGAGTAGTGTTGCCGATCGGGCCCCGCGCAGCAAGTCCTCCTAAAAGTGGCAACATGCTGGAACACTCGGAAGAGCCGTTAGCTCGCCATGACATTCGTCAAAGCACGGCCTCTGTGCTCCGGGGAAGCTGGGCCAATCTGCCGCTGGTGCTGTTCTTTGCGGTGGGACGAGCTTTCTCGGACCGGACCGTGCCTGACTGGCCTCGCTGGTACGCAGCCACGCGAGCTTCCAGCGGCGAAGGCGCCAGCGCGAGCGGCTCGCCCCCAGGATGCAACAGGCGTGCGTACATCCCTTGATTTTGCGCGATCGCCGTGCTATCGGTTTCCTCATGATCAAATGCTCGCGCAAAATCAACTTCAACCACATGACCCGCTTCGGCTGGGGCGTGGAAGGAGTCGTGCGCTAGGAATTCGACGCGACATCTTTTCCACCAGGCCCCGCCGGCATCGGACGGGGCCTTTTCTTTGGCCACGCTCCCTGCCGGCTCAACAGCAGGAGCATCCGATGCCACCCCAACAGACGAACATCTCACCCGAAATTGAGGTCGATGCCGCAAGGCGCGGCCTCGACCTCTCCATCGTCTTCAGCCTGCTCAGGCGGTACTGGCGTGTATTTCTTCAGCGGCGCCAGGGCCAGCAAGTGACCTTGCACGACCTCAGCGACAGGGAGCTGATGGATATCGGCTTGACGCGCGGCGAGATCGACAGCGTCGCGCCGGAGCGCGCCATCGAGAGGTTGAGAGACAGCGCGAGGACTCTGTGGGGTCGTGGTGGGATGTGACAGCCCCACCAATCCCCGCCGACCCAAGGGAGAGGACGCGATCATGATATCGTATGCTGCCCGTGCTCAGGTGGACGTGGACATCCGCCGATTGACTGTCGATGACCTCGATCTCTTTCGCGACATTCGCGCGGAGGCGCTTCGGACGCACCCTCAAACGTTCTTTTCTCCTGAAGAGGAGGAGGGCGGGGAGGCGATGATGGCGGCTTATCGCCGTTGGCTGAGTGGGACCATCCTTGGCGCCTTTGGGCGGGGAAATTTGATCGGAGTCGCGGGCTTCTACGTCTCGCCTGCGCGTCGATTGCAGCACAGGGGTCACATCTTCACGGTCTATGTGAGGGAAGACGGCCGAGGTAAAGGGGTCGGAGATCGACTCACCAAGGAGCTTCTTGTCCATGCCGAGGCCTGCGTCGAGCAGGTACATCTCGAGGTCCTGCTCGAAGCCAAAGCTGCAATCAGGACCTACAAGCGCAACGGGTTCGAGGTCTACGGCACGGATCCCGCTGCCGTCCGCATAGGTGACGCCACGTATGACAAGTACCTTATGGTCAGAAAATTCACCCCCTAAGGCCGTTTGGCACAACTGCGCGACCTGGTTGCGCCAGAACCGTCGGCGGTGGCTTCGAATCATCGACCTCAATGGGCAACGCCCACCTAAACCCGTTTGCCTTGCCAGTTTTTCCACGGCAATATGCCCTCAAAACAACCATGAGAACGGGAAGATAAAATGGCGGCTCCCATCAAGTTCGGCGTTGGCCAAAGCGTGCTGCGCAAGGAGGATGACGCGCTCATCCGCGGCAAGGGCCGCTACACCGACGATTACGCGCCGCAGGCCGCGCTCCGCTGCCTGATGCTGCGTTCGCCGCACGCGCATGCCAAATACACCATCGATGCGAATCGTGCCCGCACGCTCCCCGGCGTCGCACTGATCCTGACCGCGGACGATGTGAAGGATCTCGGCAATCTGCCCTGCCTGTTCAATCTCGAGACCGATCCGTTCACCGGCCCGCCTTACCCGATCCTGGCCAAGGACGAGGTGCGGCATGTCGGCGATGCCATCGCCTTCGTGGTCGCCGAGACCATCGACCAGGCCCGCGATGCGATCGAGGCGATCGACGTTAAATGGTCGCCGCTGCCGGCGGTGACCGGCGTCGTCAACGCCGTCAAGAAGGGCGCGCCGCAGGTCTGGCCCGACAAGGCCGGCAACGTGCTGTTCGATGTCTCGATCGGCGACAAGAAAGCAACCGAAGCTGCCTTCGCCAAGGCGCATGCGGTGGCCGAAATCTCGATCGTCAATCCGCGCGTGGTCGCGAGCTTCATGGAGACGCGTGCGGCAGTCTGCGAATACGACGCCAAGCGCGATCATCTGACGCTGACGGTCGGCAGCCAGGGCAGCCATCGCCTGCGCGACATCCTGTGTCAGAACGTGCTCAACATCCCCACCGACAAGATGCGGGTGATCTGCCCCGACGTCGGCGGCGGCTTCGGCACGAAGCTATTTCCGTACCGGGAATATGCCCTGATGGCGGTCGCCGCGCGCAAGTTGAAGAAGGCGGTGAAGTGGGCGGCCGACCGCTCCGAGCACTTCATGGGCGACGCGCAGGGCCGCGACAACGTCACCACCGCGAAGATGGCGTTGGCTGAAGACGGCAAATTCCTCGCGATGGATTGCGACCTGATGGGCGACATGGGCGCCTATCTGTCGACCTTCGGGCCCTATATTCCTCATGGCGGCGCCGGCATGCTGCCGGGGCTCTACGATATCCAGGCCTTCCATTGCCGGGTGCGTACCATCTTCACCCACAGCGTGCCGGTCGATGCCTATCGCGGTGCGGGCCGGCCTGAGGCCGCCTATGTCATCGAGCGCCTCGTCGATGCCTGCGCGCGCAAACTCGACATGACGCCGGATGCCATCCGCCGCAAGAACTTCATTCCGCCGAAGGCGCTGCCGTACAAGACCGCGACCGGCAAGGTCTACGATTCCGGCGACTTCGCCGCGCATCTCAAGCGCGCGATGGAGATCGCCGAGTGGAAGGAATTTGGAAAGCGCGCCAAGGCGGCCAAGAAGGGCGGCCTGATCCGCGGCATTGGGCTGGCGAGCTATGTCGAGGTCTGCGGCACCATGGGCGAGGAGACCGCCAATGTGCGGCTCGATCCCAACGGCGACGTCACCGTCCTGATCGGCACGCAGTCGAGCGGGCAGGGCCACCAGACCGCCTATGCGCAGATCGTCGCCGAGCAGTTCGGCGTCGCGCCCGAGCGCGTCCACATCCACCAGGGCGACACCGACGAGATCGCCACGGGCCTCGGCACCGGCGGCTCGGCTTCGATCCCCTCCGGCGGCGTCAGCGTCGAGCGCGCCACGCGCGAGCTGGGGCAAAAGCTCAAGGAGATCGCGGCGCAGGCGCTGGAGGCCGGCGCCGGCGACCTCGAGATTTCGGAAGGCGTGGTGCGCATCGCCGGCACCGACCGTTCGATCTCGTTCGCCGATCTCGCCAAGCGGCCGGGCGTCGATCCGTCGAAGCTGAATGGCAGTGCAACGTTTGCCAGCGCCGACGGCACCTATCCCAACGGCACTCATGTCGCGGAGGTCGAGATCGATCCGGCCACCGGCATCATCAAGATCGTGAACTACGTGATCGTCGATGATTTCGGCAAGACGCTCAATCCGCTGCTGCTGGCGGGCCAGGTGCATGGCGGCGCAATGCAGGGCATCGGCCAGGCGCTGATGGAGCAGGTGGTCTATGGCGCGACCGACGGCCAGCTCATCACCGCGACCTACATGGACTATGCGCTGCCGCGGGCGGCGGACGGGCCGGCCTTCGCGTTCGAGACCCACAACGTCCCTTGCAAGACCAATCCGATGGGCGTGAAGGGGGCGGGCGAGGCCGGCGCGATCGGCTCCTGTCCGGCCGTCGTCAACGCCATCGTCGATGCGCTCTGGCGCGAGTACAAGATCGACCACATCGACATGCCGGCAACGCCCGAGCGGGTGTGGATCGCGATCAGCGAGCACCATCGCCGTCACAGCCTGTAAGTCCAAGCAAACGCGGAACGCGTTTTGCGGGCTCTGCCAAATGAGCCAGAGTGCGACGATTTATCGTCGCGCTCCGGACGGAATGAAATCTGCCAATCGGTGTTGGCCCATGGAGGGGTCGGCACGATCCTGCATTAGGGAAAGGGATTTTGCGAATGAAGCGAGTGTTGGTTGTCGGGGGCGTGCTGCTGCTCGGGATGGGCGCGGTCTGGGCGGAACAGGATTCCGTCAAGGAAGCTCAGACCCTCATGAAGGGCAACGGCAAGAACGCCGGCGCGATGTCGGCGATGGTCAAGGGCGAAAAGCCCTACCACCAGGCCACGGTGGACAGCGCGCTGGCGCAGTTCGAGGATACCGCCAAGAAGCTGCCGAACTTGTTTCCGGCGGGCGCCAAGGGCCTGAAATTTGACGGTGACTACTCGACCTCGCCGAAGATCTGGGAGGACAAGGCCGGCTTCGAGGCGAAAATCGCAAGCTTCGCCAAGGTCGTTCGCGAGGCCAAGGGCAAGATCAAGGACCTGGATTCGCTCAAGGCCAATCTGCCCGCCATCGGCAAGGAATGCGGCGGCTGCCACGAGACCTACCGCGTCAAGAACAGCTGAGGCCGAAGAAAGGCCTCGTAGCCCGGATGAGCGAAGCGATATCCGGGGATTCCAGCCAAGCTGATAGTCTGTCCCGGATGTCGCTTCCGCCTTCGCTCCTTGAGCTTCGGCGGACAAATCGCTCCGTCCGGGCCATAGATTCCACGGACTCACGAAAGGGCGGTTGCGAAAGCAGCTGCCCTTTTTCCGTTTGCAAGTCTGACGGATCGCCGTCCGAGCGGTTATGTTCGCACCAACGGCCGTAGCGTTGATGCGAGTCGGCGCATCTGTTTCCCGATTGCGTCATGACATCAGGAAGTTCCAACGCGCGGCGAGGATTTCAATCAACAGCGAGACAGGCCATGGCAAAACCGTTCCCGTCGAAGACCCACATCGGCAATCACATGCTGCATCCTGAAACGCTGATGCTGACCTATGGCTATGACCCGCAATTGTCGGAAGGCGCCATCAAGCCTCCGGTGTTCCTGACCTCCACCTTCGTGTTCAAGACCGCCGAGGACGGGCAGGACTTCTTCGATTACGTCGCCGGCCGGCGCGAGCCACCGGAAGGCATGGGCGCGGGCCTGGTTTATTCTCGCTTCAATCATCCCAACAGCGAGATCGTCGAGGACAGGCTCGCGGTCTATGAGCGCACCGAGAGCTGCGCGCTGTTCTCGTCCGGCATGGCGGCCATTGCGACCACGATCCTGGCTTTCGTCCGTCCCGGCGACGTCATTCTGCACTCCCAGCCGCTCTATGGCGGGACGGAAACGCTGCTGACGAACACGCTGGCGCGTCTGTCGATCGGCGCCGTCGGCTTCGCCGACGGGATCGACGAGGCCGCGGTCAAGCAGGCCTCGGAGCAGGCCATGGCCAAAGGCCGCGTCTCGATGATCCTGATCGAAACTCCGGCCAACCCGACCAACGGCCTGGTCGATATCGCGATGATCCGCCGCATCGCCGATTCCATCGGAAAGGCGCAGGGGCACACGCCGATCATCGCGTGCGACAATACGCTGCTCGGCCCGGTGTTTCAGCGGCCGATCGAGCACGGCGCGGATCTGTCGCTGTACTCGCTGACGAAATATGTCGGCGGCCACTCCGACCTGATCGCTGGCGCCGCCCTCGGCTCGAAAGCGATGATGAAAGGCATCAAGGCGCTGCGCGGCGCCATCGGCACCCAGCTCGACCCGCATTCCTGCTGGATGATCAACCGCTCGCTCGAGACACTGAGCCTGCGCATGGAGAAGGCCAACAGCAACGCGCGCCTCGTGGCGGATTATTTGCGCGATCACCCCAAAGTGGCCAAGGTCCATTACCTCGGTCATCACGAGGAGGCTTCGCCCTCGGGGCGGGTATTCGCGCGGCAGTGCCTCGGGGCGGGCTCCACGTTCTCGTTCGACATCGTCGGCGGCAAGGAGGCGGCGGTCAAATTTCTCAATGCGCTCCTAATCCTCAAGCTGGCGGTGAGTCTCGGCGGAACGGAATCGCTCGCGAGCCTGCCCGCAACCATGACTCATTCCGGCGTTCCTGCCGACATCCGCCAAAAGATCGGCGTGCTCGATTCCACGATCCGGCTGTCGATCGGTATCGAGAATCCGTCGGATTTGATCGCCGACCTCGCGCAAGCGCTGAACGCGGCCTAGGCGCGGCGCCAAACGAAAAGGCCGGGCGCTCCCTCCTGCGCCCGGCCTTCGCGCCACGAAGCAGCGTTGCGGCTTACTTCGTCACCTGACCCCGGATCTCGCCGCCCGGATTGGCCGCGGTATGGATGTTGATGTAGAGCTTGCCGCCGAGCAGATCGGCGGCCTGCGCGTCCGTCAGCGTCGCTTCGCCCTTGACCGGGCTTGCGGTCGCATTCGGGATCGCGACCGCGACGCCGGCGTTCTTGCCGGCCTCGGCAGGCCCGTGGAAATGCGCGGCGGTCGCGGGTCCGGAGAGCCCGGAATAGGTGACGGTCCAGGACAGCTTCTTGCTGGCGGCATCATAGTTCAGATCGGCGGTTCCGGTGCCGCTGCTGCTCGTTGCCGGCACCTCGGACTTGCCGTCGAGCGTTGCCTTGAGCTTTTCAGCGCTGGCCGGGCCCGCGAAGGTAACGGCACCGAGCGCTAAGGCGGCAATGACGGTCTTGTTCATGACGTTCTCCCTGCTGAACCCGTTCGGGCTGCCAAACTTCCAACAGCCGGAATTTCAGTTTATTCCCGTTTCCGGCCGGAGCGGGCTAAATTCTTCGTGGCTGGAGCCGCGACGACATCGGTCTTAGATTTGCCGCGACGGGTGAATGGATCTGCATGTTGCAACGAACAATTCTCGTAGGGCTGCTCGCGGCGCTCGCTGCCGCGGGCGTCTATTGGTGGTTCAGCGCGCCGGTGGTGGCGGCCGCCGGCAACGCGCCGGGCCATGTGGCCAACCTTGCCAATGGCGAAGCAATGTTCAACGCCGGCGGCTGCGCGTCCTGCCACGCCTCGCCCGACCAGCCCGATCGTAGCAGGCTCGGTGGCGGCGTCGCGATCAAGTCGCCGTTCGGAACGTTCTACGCGCCGAACATCTCGCCCGATCCGAACGACGGCATCGGCAAATGGACGGAGGCCGACTTCGTCAACGCAGTGATGCACGGCGTGTCGCCGGGTGGGCAGCATTATTTTCCCGCCTTTCCCTATCCGTCCTATCGGCACGCCAGGCGCGAGGACGTGCTGGATCTCTTCGCCTACTTGAAGACGCTGCCGCCCGTGACCGGCAAGGTGCGCGACCATGACATGCGCTTTCCCTTCAATGTCCGGCGCAATGTCGGCATTTGGAAATTCCTGTTTCTGGACGACAAGCCGCTCATTGCCGACGGCAGCAAGTCACCGCAATTCAATCGCGGCGCCTATCTCGTCAACAGCTTTGGCCATTGCGCCGAATGCCATAGCCCGCGCAACGCGCTGGGCGGCATCATCTCGAGCCAGCGCTTTGCCGGCGGGCCCAATCCGGAAGGTGAGGGCTGGGTGCCCAACATCACCCAGAAGCGCCTCGGCGAGTGGAGCACGAAGGACATTGCCTATTTCCTCAGGAACGGCGAATTGCCCGACGGCGACAGCGTCGGCGGCGCGATGACGCGCGTGATCAAGAATACCTCGCAATTGTCCGACGAGGATATTGCGGCGATGGCGGAGTACCTCAAGTCGCTGCCGCCGGTGGACGGTCCGCCACGACCCAAACGCAAGGAAGCCGGCAAGGAAGCTGGTTAGCTGCGGGCTAGCTGGCGCCAAACGCCTTGAAGGTGATGATGGTGAGGGTGTCCTGGATGCCCGGCAGCACCTGCACCTTCTCGTTGACGAAATGGCCGATGTCGGTGTCCTTGTCGACGTAGAACTTCACGAGGAGGTCGTATTGGCCGGCCGTGGAGTAGATCTCGGAGGCGATCTCGGCTTCGGCAAGCGCATTGGCCACCGTGTAGGACTGGCCGAGCTTGCATTTGATCTGGACGAAAAAAGGGACCATTGCGGGCACTCCGAAAGCGTATCTGGCGGCTAATAGGCCAAAACCGGCACGATTTAGCAAGCGGACTTGCTGGCCGCCAGATGCCGGGTCCGGCGACTCTAGGTCGCCACGGGCGCCGCGGCGAATGCGTCTCTGAGCCGCTGGGCGAGCTCGGCCTTGCGATAGGGCTTGGTCAGCACGATCGCCTGCGGGTGGGCGCGGCCCTGCTCGACCAGGGTCTCCAGTGCGTAGCCCGAGGTGAACAGGACCGGCAGCGAGGGGCGAATCTGCCGCGCCTGATCGGCGAGCTCCCAGCCGCTCATGCCGCCGGGCATCACGATGTCGGTGAACAGCATGTCGATGCTGGGGTCGGTGCGCAGCTGCTGCAAGGCCTCCTTGCCGTTGACCGCGGCGACGACGCGATAGCCGAGGGCTTCGACCCGTCGAATGACGGAGGAGCGAACGAACGGATCGTCCTCGGCGATCAGGATCGTCTCGTATCCCCGCGGCGCTGCGTCCTCGCCGTCGGAAAGGTCGGCCTGTGATTGTCCGGTGTCCGCGCGCGGCAGGTAGATCCGGACCGTCGTCCCAAGGCCTGTGTCGCTGTAGATCGAGACGTGGCCATTGGATTGCTTGGCGAAGCCATAGACCATGCTGAGGCCGAGACCCGAGCCTTTGCCGACTTCCTTGGTGGTGAAGAACGGCTCGAAGGCGCGCTGCGCGACTTCCGGCGTCATGCCTTCGCCGTCGTCGGTGATCGAGATCAACGCGTAACTGCCGGAGGCGACTTCGGGGTGCACGGCGCGATAATCGTCGTCGAGCTTCGTCGACTCCGTGCTCAGGGTCAGGTGACCTCCGGCCGGCATGGCATCCTGGGCGTTGAGCGCAAGGTTCAGCACGGCGGATTCGAGCTGGGCCCGATCTGCGAAGGCCAGGATCGTGCCGGGCCCGGAGGCGGTCGTGATCTCGATGTCCTCGCGCAAGGTGCGCTTGAGCAGCTTGAACATGGACTCGAGCAGGCCCCGGCAGTCAATCGTCTGCGGCTGCAGCAACTGGCGGCGGCTGAATGCGAGCAGCCGCTGCGTCAGCTCGGCGCCGCGCTCGCCCGACTGCGAGATGTCGTCGGCGAAGCGCCGCAGATCGGGCCTCGCCTTGAGCTGCTCGCTCAAATGCTCGGCGTTGCCGATGATGACGGTCAACAGATTGTTGAAGTCGTGAGCGATGCCGCCGGAGAGCTGGCCGACCGTCTCCATCTTCTGCGCCTGCTGAAGCTGCCGCTCGGTCAGCTTGCGCGCCGTCAGGTCGTGGACGATGCCGACGAAGATCAATTCGCCATCCTGCCGCGCCTGGCCGACCGACACGTCCATCGGAAAGGTCGATCCGTCCTTGCGCAGGCCGGTGGCCTCGCCGGCAGTCGCGAAATGCCTCGCAGGGCTGTCGGGCACAGCGCCCGCCTCGGGCATCAGCATCCTGACGTTCCGGCCCATCACCTCGTCGGCAGAGTAGCCGAACAAGCGCTCGCAGGCCGGATTGAACAGCAGGACGCGATCCTGCGCATCGAACAGGATGACGCCGTCGACTGCGGTCTCGACGATGGCGGTGAGGCGCGTCACGCTCTCGCGCATCGCACGCTGCGCGTCGCTGACCTGCTGGAGCAGCAGCGTGGCGTCGCGGCTCTTGATTTCCTCTTCCTCGAGCGCGGCCTGGACTTGGCGCAGCTCGAACGGCGAGGGGATCGTCAGGATCTTCGGCAGCAGCGGCCAGAGCGCGCCCGCCGTGACCACCGATGCCACCGCGGTCGCCGCCTTGACGATGCCCTCGATGCCATAGACTGGGACCCAGAGCGTGTAGATCGACAGCACATGAGTCAGGCCGCAGGCCATGATGAAGATCGCGAAGGCCCAGTAGACCCAGCCGAATTTGAGGTCGCGCCGCCTGGTGACCAGAATTGCGAGGGCAAAGGGAATCGAAAAATAGGCGGCCGCGATGCAGGCGTCGGAGACGACGTGAAGCCAGATCAGCTCGGGTTCCCACAACAGGCAGATGCCGTGCGGCGAAAGCATGGACGAGTCGAGGAGACGTTCGAAGAAGGCCCACATCGTTCCACCCCAGCATTCCATTCCAGGCGGTCCCCGGGCCGGGGCGGCCCGGGACAGCGGTGTCGCCAGGCAGTTCCGCCACTGACGTCTCACGCATCGGCGAAGCAGTTCGCGACTATATCAAGGGCGCGGCGAGGTTGCATTTTCAAGCCCGTATCGTTGCGGGCGCTGGGGCCCGCCGTGTCCGCCTGATTCGGGCTGGGCGCCACGGCGCGAATCAGGCCGGCTGCCGCCGGCGGCTTGCCGGTGTTCCACGGCCGCGCTAGGACAGGCCATGGCGTCCGTATCCAGCAAACGTGCCCGGCGATGACGACCCCGGTCGCACTCACCATCGCCGGTTCCGATTCGAGCGGCGGCGCCGGCATCCAGGCCGACTTGAAGACCTTTGCCGCGCTCGGCGTCTACGGCGCGTCCGTCATCACGGCCTTGACCGCGCAGAACACGCGCGGCGTCAGCGGCATCCACGCGGTGCCGGCGCAATTCGTCACCGAGCAGATCGATGCGGTGTTCTCCGATCTCGAGATCGGCGCGGTGAAGATCGGCATGGTGCCCCAGGTCGGCAGCATCGACGCGATCGCGGCCGCGCTGTCGCGCTGGTCGCCGCGGCACGTCGTGCTCGATCCCGTGATGGTTGCGACGTCAGGGGATCGTCTGCTCGCCGCGGAAGCCGTCAATGCCCTGCGCACAAAACTGATACCGCTGGCGTCGGTGATCACGCCGAATCTGCCGGAGGCCGCGGCTCTGCTCGACGAGCCGGTCGCGGCGAGCGCGACGGAGATCGAAAGCCAGGGACGGCGCCTGCTGACCCTCGGCTGCCGTGCGGTCCTGATCAAGGGCGGCCACGGCGAGGGCGCCGAAAGTATCGACTATCTCGTCGATGCCGACAACATGCTCGCGCTCACCGCGCCGCGCGTGGCGACCCGCAACACCCATGGCACCGGCTGCTCGCTATCCTCGGCGGTCGCGGCGGGGCTGGCCAAGGGCGAGGATCTGGCAAGCGCCGTGCGCAACGCCAAGGCCTGGATCAGCGCGGCGATCGCCGCCGCCGACCGTTTCAGCATCGGACACGGCCACGGCCCGATCCATCATTTTCACAGGTTCTACTGACGGCCTTCCCTAGCGATCTCGCCGCTCAGGTGGCGCAAAGCGCCATCCGCCGTGGGCCTGCCCTCCTGGGGGGCGAGAGCCCTCCTGCGGCGCCATGTCGCCTGATTGTCGCATGCGGCTGATATTCGCAGGAAGGGCGAGGCTAGGTGTGATTCGTATCTGAGCGTGCCTCGAGGGTCCAATCGGTCATCCCCCTGTCACGGGACATTGTTACAGGCTGGCGCATGGGAAGTTACGATGTGAGTGACGAGAGCCCGGAGCGGCGCTTTCGCACGTTGTTCATCTCCGACGTTCATCTCGGAGCCCGCGGTTCTCAAGCCGATCTTCTGCTCGACTTCCTGCGCTACCATGACGCCGACACGATCTATCTCGTCGGCGACATCGTCGATGGCTGGGCGCTGAAATCGAGCTGGCTCTGGCCGCAATCGCACAACGACCTCGTGCAGAAGCTGCTGCGCAAGGCGCGCAAGGGCGCCAAGGTCATCTACATCCCCGGCAATCACGACGAGTTCCTGCGCAACTATTACGGCACCCATTTCGGCGGCATCGACGTGGTCGAGAATACCGTCCACACCGGCGTCGACGGTAAGCGCTATCTCGTCATCCACGGCGACATCTTCGATCTCGTGGTGCAGAACGCGCGCTGGCTCGCCCATCTCGGCGACAAGGCCTACGATTTCGCGATCCAGATGAATCGTTTGGTCAACTTCTTCCGCCGCCTGTTCAAGGTGCCCTATTGGTCGCTGTCGCAATGGGCCAAGCAGAAGGTCAAGAACGCGGTCAATTATATCGGCGCATTCGAGCAGGCGCTTGCTGCCGAGGCGCGGCGGCACGACGCCGACGGCGTGATCTGCGGCCACATCCACTACGCCGTGATTCGCGACGAGGGCGGCATTCGCTACATGAATTGCGGCGACTGGGTCGAGAGCTGCACCGCGCTCGTCGAGCACGACGACGGCCATTTCGAGATCATCACCTGGGCGGATCATCTGCAGAAGCCGGCAGCCGTCCCGCAGGTTGCAGCCAGAGCTGCATAACAGAGGCCGCCTGATGCGCATCCTGGTCGCGACCGACGGCTGGCACCCGCAAGTCAATGGTGTGGTTCGGACGCTGACCAAGCTCGCTGATGCTGCCGAGGGGCTCGGCGTCGAATTTGTGTTCCTGACGCCGCAATCGTTCCGCACCTTCGCGATGCCGAGCTATCGCGATGTGCGCCTCGCAATGCCAAGGCCCGCCAGAATCGCAAAGCTGATCGAGGAGGCACGTCCCGACAGCATCCACATTGCGACGGAGGGGCCGATCGGCTTGATGGTCCGCCGCTATTGCCGCCAGCGCAGGCTGCCGTTCACGACCAGTTTCCACACCCGCTTTCCCGAATATGTCCGCGCCCGCGTGCCGGTGCCGGGCTCGCTGATCTGGCGGGCGCTGCGCCGCTTCCATGCCCCCAGCCGCGCCGTGATGGCGGCCACCCCTGCGCTCGCCCGCGAACTGACCGAGCGCGGGTTCGACAATGTCGTGCTGTGGCCGCGCGGTGTCGACACCCATGTGTTCCATCCGCGCGCCATCGACCTCTGCCTGCCGGCACCGGTGTTCCTGTCGGTCGGCCGCGTCGCGGTGGAGAAGAATCTCGAAGCCTTCCTCGATCTCGATCTGCCCGGCACCAAGGTGATCGTGGGTGACGGTCCAGCGCGTGCCTCGCTGGAAGAGGCCTATCCCGATGCGATCTTCCTCGGCGAGAAGCACGGCGAGGCGCTGGCGGAGATCTATGCGGCTGCCGATGTGTTCGTATTCCCGAGCAAGACCGACACGTTCGGCCTGGTCCTGCTGGAGGCGCTGGCGAGCGGCCTGCCGGTCGCGGCCTTTCCGGTGAAGGGCCCCCGCGACGTGATCGGCGACGCCCCGGTCGGCGCCCTCGATCACGATCTGCGCAGCGCCTGCTTCGCGGCGCTCGATATCTCCCGGCAGGACTGTGTCGAATTCGCCGCCAACTACACCTGGGAAGCCTCGGCGAGGGCTTTTGTTGACAGTATCCAGGCGGTGGGGGCTGTGCTGCCGGGCCGGGACGGCACGGAACAGTCGCGCTTCGTCGCCTAAAGGACGATTTCCTCGCGCGGAGGTGTCTTGCCCGCGGCTCAATGGCCGCGATAAGGTCGGTCATGACCGAACAGCTTCTCCCGATCGGCCCGGCCGACATCGATGCCGCAGCGCGCGTGATCGCGCCCTACGCCATCCGCACCCCGCTGTTATCCTTTCCGGTGCTCAACGAGCGGGTTGGCGCGAAGGTGTTCCTGAAGCCGGAGATGCTCCAGCGCACCGGCTCCTTCAAGTTCCGCGGCGCCTTCAACAAGGTGTTCTCGATCCCGCAGGACAAGCGCGCCGGTGGCGTCGTCGCGTTCTCCTCCGGCAACCACGCCCAGGGCGTGGCGGCGGCGGCAAAAATCCTCGACATGCAGGCGACCATCGTGATGCCTGCGGATGCGCCGCTGTCCAAGCGCGAGCGCACCAAATCATACGGCGCCGAGGTCGTGCTCTATGATCGTGACAAGGACGACCGCGAGGCGATCTCGCGCGGCATCGCCGAGAAGCGCGGCGCGACGCTGGTCAGACCTTACGACGATCCCTTCGTGATCGCAGGGCAGGGCACCGCCGGCCGCGAGATCGCGGAAGACATGGCAACGCTTGGTCTAAGCCCCGACATCGTGGTGGCGCCGGCCTCCGGCGGCGGCCTGATCGCGGGCGTCGCGACCGCGGTGAAGGCACGCTATCCCCTGGCCGAGATCGTGGTGGCCGAGCCCGAGGCGTTCGACGATCACGGCATTTCGCTGAGCGCGGGCCATCGCGAGCCGCACCCGCCTGCAGGCCGCACCATCTGCGACGCGCTGATGGCCCTGATCCCGGGCGAGATGACCTTTGCGATCAACAGCAAGCTTTTGGCGCGCGGCGTCACGGCGTCTGATGCTGAAGTGGGAGCCGCCGTCGCGTTCGCCTATCGCGAGCTGAAGCTGGTGGTCGAGCCGGGCGGCGCAGTGGGCCTCGCCGCACTGCTCGCGGGCCGCCTCGACGTCGCGGGCAAGAACGTGGTCATCGTGCTCTCCGGTGGCAATGTGGACGCGGATCTGTTCGCCGAGTTGGTGGCCTAGCCGTCATTCCGGGGCACGCGAAGCGTGAGCCCGGAATCCATTTCCCCACCGTCTCTGCCGCACAATGGATCCCTGGCCTGCGCCTCACGGCGCATCCCGGAATGACAAGGCGTGAGATGAAGAAGGGGCAGAGCGTCGCCGCTCTGCCCCTTTCTTTGTGTCCGTTGGCTTCGAACTATCCGCTTGCTCGGTGCAACCTCTCTCGCTTGCGGGAGAGGTCGACACGCAGTGCCGGGTGAGGGCTTTTTCCCCTTGGGGATTGTCCCGTTGTGGAGAGACCCTCTCCGCAACCCTCTCCCGCAAGCGGGAGAGGGGGCGCACTTCGCGCGATCAGTGCATGAAGCTTCGGCGAGTGTCGCCGCCACCCGTGCTCGGCGCCTGGTTCATCGACTGGCGGAAGTTGTTGTTGCTGTTGAACGTGCGGCTCGGCGTCGTGTTGAGCTGCGGACGGGTGTTCTGCACCTGCACCTTGTTCACCGGGTTGTCGTTGAGCTTGACGATGCCGGTGTTGCCGTTGTTGACGCGGATCGGATTGTTCTGCGTCTGAACGGGCTTCACGCCGACAGTCGCGCCGCCCTTGCCGACATTCACCGGCATGCTCACGATCTTGCCCGGCTTGCCGTTGGCGTTGCTGCCGTTCGGTGCGGTGTTGGTCGCAGGCAAGGTGACGATCTTGCCGGTGCCGCCATTGTTGGTCGTGTTGGTCGGCGCGGGCAGGATGATGATCTTGCCCGGGATCTGCGACGGCGTGCCGTTCTGCTGGTTCGGCTGGTTGTTGTTGCCCGAGGGCAGGTTGACGATCTGGCCGCCATTGCCGAGCTTGCCGATGACATTGCCGTCGACCGGCTTCTGCACGACCGGCAGGTTGCCGGTGATCTGGCCGCCGCCATTGCCCTGCTGCATCAGCGGCATGTATTTGGGCTGACCGAGATTGCCGATCTTGAAGGTCGGAGCAATGTTTTGCGGAGCCAGGAACTTGGTCGCCTGCATCAGGGGAATCTGCTTCGGCTGCGCCTGGAGCTTCAGCGCCATTTGCGCATAGGGGCTGTTGCCGTAGCTGTCATAGAAGGTCTTGTAGCCGAGCGGCGAGTTCACGAGCACGGCGTTGTGCCAGGCCTGCGAGAGCAGGAGGTTCGACAGCAGCCAGCGGATGTGGTCGCACAGCGGGTCCTGCGGATACATCTGGATGAACTCCTGATAGTACTCCGGCCGGCCCTCGGACACGACGTAGTCATAGGCCTGGCGCGTCGAACGGTTCGGCAGATTGGAGGCCGTCTGCACGACGGGTGCCCTGACCGGCGCGCGGTTGGCGGCGACCACGGTGTCACCGAAGAAGGTGAAGTCACTCGTCAGCGACGAGCTCTCCCACGGGATCTGCGCGCCGCTGGTGGTCTGGTTCACCTGCAGGCGGACGCGCTTGAACAGCTGCTCGATCGGCACGTTCGGCTCGCGCGCGACGTTCAGGAAGGCTTGCGTGTAGGGGCTGTGGCCGCCCGTGCCGTCGAGCGCCTCGGCGCCCGGCGCAGTCGAGTAGCCGACGATCGAGCCGTTCGGCGCATCGACGATGGCAAGGCCGCGGCCGGCGTCGTTGACTTGCGGGAACGGGTTGTTGCGGCAGGCATCGAGGATGACGATGCGCATGCGGCTCGGGATGGTCTCCAGCGTCGACATCACGTCGACGAGCCGCACCGAATTGTTGACGAGCTCGGTCGGATTGGAGACCTTCGCATCGACCGGAACGAGATAGTTCTCACCGGCGAGCTGCACGCCGTGACCGGCGTAATAGACCATCGCCACCGTGTTCGGACCGCGCGAAGCGACCTTGGCGGAAAAGTCCTGCACCACGCGCAGCATGTCGTTCTGGGTCAGGTCGGTCGCTGCGACCACGTCGAAGCCGGCGGAGTTCAGGAACTGCGCCATCGACTGCGCATCATCGTCGGGGTTCGCAAGCTGCGGCGCATTCTGGTACTTCGCATTGCCGATCACCAGCGCAACCCGCTGCTCCGGGCCTTGCAGTGCGGTGGGGGGAGGCTGGACCGGGGCAACTTGCGCGGAAACGGGGCCGCAGGCGAAGCCGAACAGGCTTCCCACAAGGCCGGCCGTCATCAGCAAAGGCTTCAGGCGGAACATGGCGTGCTCCTTTGGCACTGATCTCGATGCGAGTTTGGTTGCGGCGAAGGCTGGCCGCGTTCGAGTTTGAAGTCCGTGATCGCTGTCACCATGATCCCTCCGTGATCTGAATCACGCTTGGAACGTGCTATGGTTAGCGATCGATGAGAGGAACCGCCGTCACATGCTGAAATCGATCGATCCGATCCTGACGCCCGATCTGCTCTGGCTGCTGGCTTCCATGGGCCACGGCGACGATCTCGTGGTCGTCGACGCCAACCACCCGGCCACGCACATCGCCCGCTCTACATCGTCGCAGCGCCTGATCCAGCTGCCGGGCATGACGATGGAGACGGCCGTCCGCGCCATCATGTCGGTCTACCCGCTCGACGATTTCGATCCCGATCCGGTGCGCGTGATGACACCGGTCGACGATCCCGATCGCGTGCCCGACGTGCAGCGCGCGGTGCTGGCCGAGATCGAACGCGCCGGCGGCGGTCCCGTCAGTCCCGGCAAGCTCTCGCGGGCGGATTTCTATCGCGCGGCAGCGGCGGGCTTTGGCGTGGTGCAGGTCGGCGACAGCAGGGGGTACGGCTGCTTCCTGATCAGGAAGGGCGTGATCGGTTAGGCGGAATCATTCTGCGCGAGGTTGCGCAGAACCTGCACCCGAATTTGAATGGCCTCCGCGCAACCGACCGACTATTGTCGATTCATGTCGCGCATTGTGTGTCTAATTGTTGCCATCGTCCTGTCGCTGCTGCCGGTTGTCGCGTCCGCTGCGTCAACTCAAAAGCGCCCCAAGCAGGCCTGGCAAGGCTACGGCTTCCTGCCGGGCTATCGCCAGCCGCTGAGCAACAGCATTCCGCTCTACAAGCAGAAGGATGCGATGCGCCGAGTGTCGCGCGCCGACCGGCGCCACTGGTACATCGATCCGGTTCCGCAATATTACCGCTGGGACGGCGAGTGGCACTATTTCGGCCGCCCGGGCTTCAACGGCGGCCGCTACAATGGCGGCAGTTTTGGCCCGTGCTGGACGCGCACGCCGATCGGGGCGGTGTGGAATTGCGGGTGATGAGGCGCTGACAGCGCGTACGCGTCATTGCGAGCGCAGCGTGTTCCCGTCATTGCGAGCGCAGCGAAGCAATCCAGAATCCCTCCGCGGAAAGAACTCTGGATTGCTTCGCTGCGCTTGCAATGACGATGCGGGAAGAGCGCGCGCATCAATACTCGCCTCGTGCCCCGGACGCAGCGCAGCGCTAACCCGGCGATGCGAAGCATCGTCCGGTCAGCGGTGCGCTGCAGAGCCGGGGCCCATGTTGCAGTAGAACTCGTGGCTCCTAGGTCCCGGATCTGCGCTTCGCTTGTCCGGGACACGAAAGTGAGTACGCAGCTCCCCTTACGAGAAGAACGCGATCTTCTCGGCCTGGGTCATGCGGCGGATCGGCGCGAGGGGATCGTTGGCGGGCGCGCGGGGCTTTTGCAGAATGCCGCTGGCGAGGATGGTGGCCCCGAGCGAGGGCTCGGACGAGGACGCGGACAGAGGCGAGGGCGCGGTCAGCGTCGTGGCTGGCGCCGCGGCGAAGGTGGCACTGGCCGCCATCGCCGGGGCCTGCTGCTCCATCACTTCGGCGGCGGCCTCCGCGATGGCGTCGGTGAGGCGCGCGAGCGAGTCCATCGCGATCGGCGCGTCCGCCGGGTGCTCTTCCGCAACCGGGGCGGCGACTGGCTCTGTTGCGATCGGCTCGGCAAGCTCGGCGGCGAAAGGCGCTGCGGGCTCCGCGGGCATCGGCTCCGGAACAGCCGCTTCCATCTCGACCGGCGCGATGATCTCGTCGAACTCCGGATCGGGCGCAGCCATCTCGAGCGCGATGGCTTCGAGCACGGCGTCGTCCTCGGCTTGCGCGGCCGCATCGAGTGCGAACGCGTCGGCGACTTCCGCGAAGGCGGTAGGTTCAGTCCCCGGCTCTTCAAACGAGGCGTCTTCAGCCGCCGGATCTGCAGGCGCGACATTTTCCAGCGCGACCTGACCGAGCGCGGCGTTTTCGACGGCGGTCTGATTTTCAGTCGAAATCTCCGGCGCGACGGCCGTGTCCAGTGCCTGCTCGGCAGCGGCGAACGCTTCGGCGACGCTGGCCGCTGCCACTTCGGGCTGGGCACTTGCTGCGACGTCCTGTAGCGGCTCCGTAAAAGCCACGGGTGCCTCGCTGGCCATCGCCGCCGGCGCGGTCTCGACAGGCGCTTCGGCGGCGGATGACGGGGCTTCCTGCACCGGAGCTGCCACCTGCTGCTTTGCGCCGCCCTCGGTCTGGTCGACCCGATCCTTCAGCAGGTCGAAGGCGATCTTGAGCTCGACACGGGGATCGATGGTGGAGGCCTGTCCGCAGGCGGCCTCGATCGAGGCGAGCTGCGAATCAATGAGGTCGCAGATTCGCCCGTCGGCGCCGATCTCGCGCCAGCGCCAGGAGATCTCCTTGATGATGCGTACCCCGCGCGGGAT
Organism: Bradyrhizobium sp. UNPA324; assembly: GCF_006658635.1. Lineage (NCBI taxonomy): Bacteria > Pseudomonadati > Pseudomonadota > Alphaproteobacteria > Hyphomicrobiales > Nitrobacteraceae > Bradyrhizobium > Bradyrhizobium sp. UNPA324. Next base: position 5,708,694 of record NZ_LFJD01000004.1, on the reverse strand, counting down.
CGGCGCGAGGCTCGCCTCGATCGCCGCGGGGTCGAACGCCGCAAGCGCAATCGTCTCGGCCTCGCGGATCGCGCGGCGGATCTCGACAAGCGCCTCGGGCAGGCGGTCCTCGACGACCGGTTGTCGCTGCGCCGCAAGGGTTTCTTCGATCTTCGCGACCGCGTCGAGCACCATGCGGGTGTCGGCATTGCGGTTGCGCTTGGCGTACTCGCCGAGGAACCAGCGGCCGCGCGCCGTCTCCATGAAGGCTTCGCGGATCGCGTCGTAATCCTGCTCGTTCGGCTCCGCCGCGCGGGCAGACATGGGCGAGAGGGCGAATGCTTCGTTGGCCATGGCGATCTCGTCGCGCAAATCACTGCGCGTTATTGTAACGATCACCACGATATCGACCGAATCGCAATTGGTTTGATGCCCTCCGAATCACAAATCCCCATCGCGGCATCCAGGAAGCGGCGATTCGCCGTCAGCCTCGCCCTGTTCTATTCGGCCGTCTTCGCGGTTTCGGGCACGCATCTGCCGTTCTTCCCGGTGTGGCTGAAGGGAAACGGCATCGACGCGGCCTGGATCGGGCTCATCAACGCGCTGCCGGCGATCACGCGCTTCACCACGCTGCCGCAAGTGACCGCCTTTGCCGAAAAGCGACACGCCATCCGCGCCGCCATCATGGTGTCGGTGCTGGCGACAGCGATCGGCTTTACGGCGGTCGGCCTGCAGCAGCAGCCGCTGGCGCTGTTCCTGATTTACGCGCTGACCTGCATGATGTGGACGCCGACGATGCCGCTGACCGATGCCTATGCGCTGCGCGGCGTCGCCCGTTACGGGCTCGACTACGGACCGTTGCGACTGTGGGGCTCGGCGGCCTTCGCCGCCGGCTCGCTCGCCTGCGGCTATCTCGTCGACGTCATCGCCGCGCGCGACCTGATCTGGATCATCGTCGCATGGGCCGTCGTTGCGGTCGCAGCCAGCCTGCTGCTTCAGCCGCTCGACGACATCAGGCGCAAAACGACGGAGAGGCATGCCGGCAAGGCGCTGCTGCGCGATGCCGGCTTCTGGGCGGTCATCGTCTCGGCGGCGCTGATCCAAGGCAGCCACGTCGCCTATTACACCTTCTCGGCCATCAACTGGCAGCTCCATGGAATCAGTGGGCTGACGATCGCGGGGCTGTGGACGCTGGGCGTGATCGCGGAGATCGTTGTGTTCGCGCTGTCGCCGCGCTTCTCGTTGCATCCGTCCACCATGATCGCGATCGGAGGCTTGAGCGCCGTGGTGCGCTGGATCGTCACCGCCAATGAGCCGCCGCTCGCACTGCTCGCGATCGTGCAGCTCGGCCACGGCCTCACCTTCGGCATGACCATCGTCGGCACGATGAACCTGCTGGTGCAGCGCGTGCCGCCGCATCAGATCGCGCGAGGGCAGGGCTATTATGCCGCGTGCAACGGCCTCTTGGGCGCCACGACATCGATCGCGTCAGGCGCGATCTACGCCCGCATCGGCGACGGCCTGTATTACGTCATGGCGGCGATGGCCGCTGGCGGCGCGCTGGCGATCTGGTCGGCGCGGCACCGGCTCATGGCTCAGCCCCAGAGCGAGACGTCCGGCGGATAGACCAGGCTGTCATCGTAACGCAGCCCATGGTCGCGGTCGCGCGCCAGCAACAGCGGGCCGTCGAGATCGACGAAGCGCGCCTGCGGCGTCACCAGCATGGCCGGCGCCATCGACAGCGAGCTCGCGACCATGCAGCCGATCATGATCTCGAAGCCGAGCGCCTGCGCCGCATCGGCCATTGCCAGCGCCTCGGTGAGGCCGCCGGTCTTGTCGAGCTTGATGTTCACGGCGTCGTAGCGGTCGCCTAGGGAGGCAAGGGAGCTGCGCGTATGCACGCTCTCGTCGGCGCAGACGGCGAGCGGCCGTTTGATCCGCGCCAGCGCCTCGTCCTTGCCGGCCGGCAGCGGCTGCTCCACCAGGGTGACGCCGACGGCGGCGCAGGCGGCGAGGTTGGCTTCCAGATTGGCCTCGGTCCAGGCCTCGTTGGCGTCGACGATCAGCTCGGATTCGGGCGCGGCCTTGCGCACCGCCGCGATCCGCATCCCATCGCCGTCGCCGCCGAGCTTGATCTTGAGCAGCGGCCGGTGGGCCGCTTTGGCGGTCGCGGCGGCCATGTCCTCGGGGGGCCCTAACGAGATCGTGTAGGCGGTGGTCCGCTCGCCCGGCACCGGGCGCTGGAGCAGGTTCCAGGCCCGCTGGCCGGCCGCCTTGGCCTCCAGGTCGATCAGGGCACAATCCAGGGCGTTGCGGGCCGCACCGGGCGCCATGGCGGCCTGCAAGGCCTGCCGCGAGATACCGTCGGCGACGGCCTGCCGCATGGCCTGGATGGCCGCGAGCGTCGCCTCCGGCGTCTCGCCATAGCGGGGATAGGGCACGCACTCGCCGCGGCCGGTCAGCCCGTCCCGGCTTACCTCCGCGATAACCGTCACGGCCTCGGTTTTGGCCCCGCGGCTGATGGTAAAGCTGCCCGCGATCGGGAAGCGCTCGATTCGCGCCGCCAGGGCAGCAAATTTCATGGAAGTCATTTTGAACTCTGGCGAAATCTGAACCTGCTAGTTACCTCTAGCAACTAACATTAACCACTTGGGGATACCTTCTCTGGGTAAGGGCGAGTGCGCAACTCTCTGATTTTCTCCGCCCCGGCACGGGAGCGGACATCTTGAACAGCGATCCGAAGCTGGAACGGATTGCCAAGGGCAACGCGCTGGCACTTTGCGCCACTGGGACCTGGACCGCGAGCTTTGCGCCGGTCCTGGAGCGGATGGTGGCCGACGCCGAGAAGCTCGCCGGCACCCCGCAAAGCATCTTCATCGACGTCTCCGAAATCGCCAAGCTCGACACGTTCGGCGCCTGGCTGATCGAGCGGCTGCGCCGCAGTCTGACCAAAGGGCCGGTCGAGGCGCAGATCGCGGGGCTGTCGGCCAATTATTCCAGCCTCGTGGACGAGGTGCGGCGGGTCAGGGCGACGGCGGTGGTCGACAGCAGCCCGATCACCATCACCGGCATGCTAGAGCAGATCGGCCGGAGCGTGGCCGGCGTGGCCGGCACGGTCGCGGGCCTCATCGACATGCTCGGCGCCGTGCTCGCGGCCGGATTTCGCATCCTGATCCATCCGCGCTCGTTCCGCCTGACCTCGACCGTGCATCACATGGAGCAGGTGTGTTGGCGCGCGGTGCCGATCATCGTGTTGATCACCTTCCTGATCGGCTGCATCATCGCTCAGCAAGGCATCTTCCATTTCCGGAGATTCGGCGCCGACATCTTCGTGGTCGACATGCTCGGCGTGCTGGTGCTGCGCGAGATCGGCGTGCTCCTGGTCGCGATCATGGTCGCAGGACGCTCCGGCAGCGCCTACACCGCCGAGCTCGGCTCGATGAAGATGCGCGAGGAGATCGACGCACTGCGCACCATGGGCTTCGATCCGATCGAGGTTTTGGTGCTGCCGCGTATGATGGCCCTCGTGCTGGCGCTGCCGATCCTGGCTTTCCTCGGCGCGATGGCCGCGCTCTATGGCGGCGGGCTCGTGGCCTGGCTCTATGGCGGGGTCGAGCCCGAGGCCTTCCTGCTGCGCCTGCGCGATGCCATCTCGATCGATCATTTCATTGTCGGCATCGTCAAGGCGCCCGTAATGGCCGCCGTGATCGGCATCGTCGCCTGCGTCGAAGGCCTCGCGGTGCAGGGCAGCGCGGAATCGCTGGGACAGCACACCACGGCCTCGGTGGTGAAGGGCATCTTCTTCGTCATCGTCATGGACGGCATCTTCGCCATCTTCTTCGCCTCGATCGGGATGTGACGATGGCAAGAGAAGCTCAAAGCGAAACTCAAAATCCCATCATCCGCGTCCGCGACATCACCGTGCAGTTCGGCTCGACACGCGTGCTCGACGGCCTCAACCTCGACGTCAAGCGCGGCGAGATCCTTGGCTTCGTCGGTCCGTCCGGCGCGGGCAAGTCGGTGCTGACGCGCACCATCATCGGCCTGGTGCCGAAGGTCGCAGGCTCCATCGAGGTGTTCGGCGTCGACCTGGATTCCTCCAACACCTCGCAGCGCCGCAACGTCGAGCGGCGCTGGGGCGTCTTGTTCCAGCAGGGCGCGCTGTTCTCCTCGCTGACCGTACGGCAGAACATCCAGTTTCCGATGCGCGAATATTTGCGGGTCTCGCAGCGGCTGATGGACGAGATCACCATGGCCAAGCTCACCATGGTCGGCCTCAAGCCCGAGGTTGCCGAGCGCTTCCCGTCCGAACTCTCCGGCGGCATGATCAAGCGCGTGGCGCTGGCGCGCGCGCTGGCGCTCGATCCGGACCTCGTCTTCCTGGACGAGCCGACCTCGGGCCTCGATCCGATCGGCGCCGGCGACTTCGACGAGCTGGTCAGGACGCTCCAGCGCACTTTGGGGCTGACGGTTTTCATGGTAACCCACGATCTCGACAGCCTTTACACCGCATGCGACCGCATCGCCGTTTTAGGGAACGGTAAGATCATTGCGGCAGGGTCGATCGCCGACATGCAGGCCTCGCAGCATCCCTGGTTGAGGCAGTATTTCCATGGCAAGCGCGCCCGCGCGGTCATGGCTTGAGTAGCTGGGATGAGTAGCCGGAGCACCTGATGGAAACGCGGGCGAACTACGTGTTGATCGGATCGTTCACGCTGGCGGTGATTGCCGCGGCGATCGGCTTCGTGCTGTGGTTTCAGTCGCTGCACACCACCAAGCAGCGCAGCCCCTTGCGCGTCGTGTTCGAGGGCCCGGCGGCGGGCCTGCGCAACGGCGGCAGCGTCAACTTCAACGGTATCCGGGTGGGTGAGGTGGTCTCGGTGAAGCTGGACAACCCGCGGCGGGTTGTCGCACTGGCCATGATCGAGAACAACGCCCCGATCCGCAAGGACACCCTGGTCGGCCTCGAATTCCAGGGCCTCACCGGGGTTGCCGCCATCTCGCTCAAGGGCGGCGACGAAGCGGCGGCCTCGCCGCCACTCGACCAGGACGGCATCCCGACGCTCACCGCCGATCCCAACAAGCTGCAGGACGTCACCGAGGCGATCCGCGGCACGCTGCAGAACATCAACAAGATCGTCGCCGACAATCAGGAGTCCGTGAAGAACTCGCTGAAGAATCTCGAGACCTTCACCAATTCGCTCGCGCGCAATTCCGAGAAGATCGACGGCGTGATGGCCAAGGTCGACGGCGTCATGCTCAAGGCCGACAACCTCATGCTCGGCCTCAACACGCTCGCCGGCGGCAAGGACGGCGGCGAGCTGTTCCAGGCGGTGAAGTCGATCCGCGAGCTCGCCGACGATTTCGACAAGCGCTCCGGCGCGCTGATGGCCGACGGCCGCCGTACCCTCGGCGACATCAGCCGCGCCGTGAACAATTTCGACCGCAACCCGACCCGCGTGCTGTTCGGCGCCAGTAACAGCAGCGCACCGCCTCCGCCGCCCGAGCCGCCGAAGCCGACGTCCGCCGCGAGCGGCCGGCGGTAGGAGTAAGAGGCGAGTAAGTTCGCGCCGCTGTCACCTCGTCATTGCGAGCGCAGCGAAGCAATCCAGACTGTCTCCCAGGAAGCAGTCTGGATTGCTTCGTCGCAAGGGCTCCTCGCAATGACGAGAGTGTAGCCGCCGCAACGTAATCACTCTTGTGTCCCGGACGCGCTGCAACGCTCTTGCGTTGCTGCGCAGAGCCGGGACCCAGAAGGCCACACCGTACGCCGCCGCGACATGGGCCCCGGCTCTGCAGCGCACCGCACCGGACGATGCTTCGCATCGCCGGGGGGCGCTGCGCTGCGTCCGGGGCACGGGAGCGAGAATGACGCAAAACAAAAACGGAGCCCCGCAAGGAGCTCCGTTTTTCATTCGCTATTCGCCACTCGCCAATCGCGAGCTGCTCACCCCAGCCGTCCCGCCGCATGCGCCAGCAGCGTGTACACGAGACCCGTCTCCGAGGTCAGGTGGCTGCGCAGCTCCTGCGGGCCGCGGCCGTCGCGGGCGACTTCGTCGAGCAGGCGCTCGAACTCGGCGACGTAGCGGTCGACCGTGGCCTTGAAGTTGCGGTCGGTGCGGTACTTGCGGGCGACCTCGTCGAAGGCCTTCTGGCCGGCGGGCGTGTAGAGGCGCTTGGTGAACGCCTTGTTCTCGCCGCGCTGGTAGCGGTCCCACATCTCGGCGGCGAGGTTGCGGTCCATCAGCCGGCCGATGTCGAGCGACAGCGATTCCAGCGGATTGGCGCTTGCCTGCGGGGCCTGCGGCTGCGGCGCGGGGGCGGCGCGGCCGCGCGGGGCCTCGCGGCCGGTCGGGGCGCCCTGATTGGCGTCAGTCCGGTTGAGCAGGTCCGACAGCCAGCCGTCACGGCCCTGGTCGCTGCCCGCGGGCGCGACCGGCGGCGCCTCGGTGCGGCGCGAGGGCGCCGGCATGCCGAGGTCCGGCGGCGGCAGCGTCGACGCGCTGCCGGTGTCTCGCATGCGGGTCTCGGCGGCGCGAGCGCCCGCAACGGCCATCATCGGCTCATCCTGGCGCTGGACGGCGACGGAAGCGCGGCCCGCCGTGGAGACGTCGAGGCCGCGGCCGTGCTGGGCCACGATGCGGTTGAGCTCGGCGAGGGCCTCGATCTGGTCGACGATCACCTTGCGCATCTGCGCCGTGCTCTCGGCGGCCTCCTGCGGCATCTCGAGCACGCCGCGACGCAGCTCGTTGCGGGTGGCTTCGAGCTCGTTGTGCATCTCGAAGGCCATCTGCTTCATGCTGGAGACGAGGTTGGTGAACTTCTCGGTCGACTGCTTGAACATCGCATCCGCCTCGTCGGTGGTCTGGCGGTAGATGTCGTGCATCGCCTCGATGGTCTGGCGGTGCTCCTCCTCGGACGCCACGCGCACCGCCTCGAACTGGCGGGTGATCGCGGCGGAGCCTGCGCCGGCGGTCTCGGCGACGACGCGGGCGATGTCGCGGGCACGCTCTTCGGCCGCGGCCAGCGATTCGTCGAGCAGGCCGGTGAAGCGCGACAGCCGCTGGTCGAGATCGGCGGTACGCAGGTCGATCGTGGTGACCAGCGATTCCAGCGCCTGCTTGCGTTCGGCGAGCGAGGCGGTGGTATTCTTGTTGCTCTGCTCGACGACCTGCGCGGCGTCGACCAGTGCCTTGCCGTGCGCGTCGAACTGGGTCGACAGCTCGCCGAGATCCTGCAGCGCCTTCGTGGTCTTGCTGTTGAAGACGTTGAGCTGCTCTTCCAGGTTCTGCGTCGCCGCGCCGTTGCGCGAGGTGACGTCGTTCATCGCCGAGACGAAGTCGGCGACGCGCGTCACCAGCGCCCGTTCGAGCGAGTTGAGGTTGTCGTGCGCACCGGTCAGCACCTCCTGGAGCAGGATGTTGCCTTCGCGCAGACGCTCGAACAGCGCGACCGTGTCGGTGCGCAGGATCTTGCTGGTCTCCTGCATCTCGGTGACGGCCGCGACCGAGACCTGGCGCGACTGGTCGATCGCGGAACGCGAGGCCTGCTCGAGATCCTTGAGCGACTTGCCGACCGCGCTGGTGGCGATCTCGCTCGCCGCGTTGATGGTGCGGGCGACTTCCGAGCCGTTGCCCATCATGGTCTGCGAGAAGGCCTGGCCGCGCGTCTCGATCGACTTCAGCGCGTCCGAGGTGACGCGGTCGATGTCGAGCGTGAGCTGGCTGGTCTTCGAGCCGATCGCGTCGACCAGCGCGCCACGCTTGGCGTCGATCATGTTCGACAGACGGTCGGCCTGCTGCTGCACGTAGGTGACGATCTCGTCGGTCTTGCCGGTCATGGCCTGGCCGAAGCTGGAGCTGGCGGCGAGCACCGAACGCTCGACGTCGGCCGAGCTCGACTTGACCCGCGAGCTCGCCTCGTTGGAGGCCGAGATCAGCGCGTTCTGGGCGTTGAGCGCGCTGGTCTGGATGTCGTTGGTCGCGTTCGCGGTGGCCGCGCTCAGCGTGCGCTCGATCTCGGTCGAGATCGTGCGGATCTGGCTGGCGGCGTCCGCCGAGGTCGAGGTCAGCGAGGTCTGGGCCTCACGGGCGCTGTTGAGGATGGTCGAGGCGGTGTCGGCGCCGACTGCGGTCAGCGTGCGCTCGATGTCCGTGGTCAGCGACTTGATCTGGCTCGCCGCGTCGGTCGAGGCGGAGATCAGCGAGCCCTGGGCCTCGCGCACGCCGCTGGTGAGCGCCTCGATGGTGGCGCCGCCGGCGGTCGCCAGCGCGCGCTGCATCTCTGCCGCGAGCGAACGGACCTGGCTGGTCTGCTCGGCCGAGACCGCGAGCAGGGTGCTCTGGGCGTCGCGGGCGCTGGTGGTGATCGTCTCGGCGGTCGACTGACCGACCTGCGAGAGCGAACGATGCACTTCGGCCGCGAGCGACTTGACCTGGCTCGCCGCATCCGAGGATGCCGTGACCAGCGTGCTCTGGGCTTCGCGGGCGCCGCCCATGATGGTTTCGGCCGTCGAGGTGCCGGCCATGCTGAGCGAGCGCTGCACGTCCGAGGACAGCGCCTTGATCTGGTTGGCAGTCTCGGCCGAGGCCGCGATCAGCGTGCTCTGCGCGTCGCGGGCGCCGGCGGTGATCGATTCCGCCGTGGTCGTGCCGGCCAGCGACAGCGAGCGCTGCACGTCGGCGGTGAGCGTCTTGACGTGGTTGGCCGCATCCGAGGACGCCGTGACGAGGGTGGTCTGCACCTCGCGGGCGCCGGCCAGGATCGAGGCCGCGGTGGCCGAGCCTGCCGCCGACAGCGTGCGCTCGACGTCGGCCGCGAGCCCCTTGATCTGGTTGGAGGCTTCGCCCGACGCTGCGACCAGCGTCGACTGCGCCTCGCGGGCGCTGCTCAGGATCGAGTTTGCAGAACCGGTGCCGGCCGCGGTCAGCGCGCGCTCGACCTCGGCGGAGGTCATCTTGAGCTGGGCGTTGACGTCGGAGGAGACCGTCATCAGAGACTGCTGGGCGGTGCGCGCACCGGTCTGGATCGTCTCGCTGGTGTTGACGACGAGGTTGGTGAGCGAGCGCTCGGCGTCCTCGACATGCGAGCGGATCGCGGTCGAGATCATCTCGGCGCGGGACATCATGTCCTCGCTGGCCTGGCGACCGCTGCTTTCGATGCGGCCGGCAACGGCCTCGACGCGCGAGCCGAGCAGATCCTCGAACTGCGCCACGCGGACGTCGATGTCGCTCGCGACCGAGCCGACCTTGGTCTCGATGGCCTGCTGGATATCCTGGAACCGCGCGGTGACCGTGTCGGTCAGATGCATGCTGCGGCCGTCGATGATCTCGGCGACGCCGGTGATGCGGCGGTCGACCGCTTCGATCGCCTGCGCGGTGCCGTCCGTGAGCGTTGAGGTGAGTAGCGTCAGACGCGTGTCGATCGACTGTACGGCCTGCGAGGCGCCGTTGGTCACCGTGGTGGTCAGGTAGGTGAGGCGGTTATCGATGGACTCGAGCGCCTGCGACGCGCCGCCGGTGAGCGTCGTCGTGAGATGGGTCAGCCTCGTGTCGATTGACTGGATGGTCTGGGACGCGCCGTCGGTCAGCGACGCCGTTAGGTGGGTGAGGCGGCGGTCGATTGACTGGATCGCCTGCGCGGCGCCGTCGGTCAGCGACGAGGCGAGCGTGTTGATGCGCCCGTCGATCGTCTCAGTCATCGACTGCGCACGGGTGTCGAACGATTGTTCGAGCGCGGTGACGCGGCCGCCGATCTGCTCGTCGAAAGTCTTGATGTGGTTTTCGATCGTGGAGTCGAGGCCGGCGATCTTGCCGTTCAGAGAGGCGTCGAAATTGCTGACGCGTTCGCCGATGGTGGTCTCGAACTGCACCAGGCGCTGGTCGAGGATCGCGGTGATCTCGCCGCCGTTGGCGGTGAAGCGGGTGTCGAAATTGTCGACATAGGTCTTCAGCGACTCGTGGATGTCCTGCGTGCGTTGGCCCATGCGCTCGACGATCTCGCCGCCGAAGGTCTTCACGGTGCGGTCGAACTCGGAGATGTGGCGCGTGATCAGGGCGCCCAGCGTGCCGGAGTCGCGGGCGAACTTCTCGACCAGCTCGGTGCCCTGGTTCCTGACCAGCTCGTCGAACGCGCTCATCTGCAGCGACAGCGAGTCGTGGGCGGTCTCGGTCTGGCTGACGACCTTGGCCACGAGGGTGTTGACGGTGGCGTCGAGCGCCTCGCTCGCCTTGTCGCCGCTCGTCATGATCTGGCCGGCGAGGCGGTTGCCGGCGTCGTCGATCTTGGCGGAAAGGTCGTTGGAGCGCAGTTCGAGCTCCAGCAGCAGCGAGTCCGAGGAATTCTTCAAGCTGTCGTGCACCTGCTCGGTGCGCTCGGAGATGCCGTCGACGATCGCAGCGGAGCGCTGTTCGAATTCGCCGGTGATGCGGTCGATGCGCTCGTTCAGCATCTCGTGGACGCGGTCGGCGAGGTCGACGAACTCGTCGTGGACGTGGCCGGTCTTGAAGTTGAGACTGGTGGTCAGCCGCTCGCTGGCGTCGAGCACGGCGCGCGTGGTCTCGTTGCTGGCCTCCTCGAGGCGGTCGAGCAGGTCGCCGCCGCGTTCGCCGAGCGCCAGGATCATGTTGTCGCCGGCATTGCTCAGCGCGCTGGTGATGTGGGCGCCGCGCTCCTCGAGCGCGCCGGTGATGGACTTGGCGACCTCGTCGACGCGCGAGGCGATCGCGTCCGAGATCAGCGCGATGTCGTGGCGCAAATCGATCTGCACGCCGGAGATGGCGCTGCGGACCTGCTCGGCCTGGCCGACCAGATTGTCGCGTTGATGCGCGATGTCCTGGAGCAGGGAGCGGATGCGCACCTCGTTGTCGGAATAGGCGCGCTCCAGCGCGGCGACCTCGTTGGCGACCAGCGTCTCGAGCTCGCCGGCGCGCGCGATCGCGCGCTCGATGCCGTCGCCCATCGCCGCGACTTCGCGGCGGATGGCCTGGCCGACGGTGACCATGGAATCGGAGGCCGAGCCCTCGGGCTCGGAGAAGCGGATCGCGACCTGCGCCATCGCCTGCGCGATCATGCGCATTTCCTGGCCGCGCCAGACCAGGCTCGCGAGGAAGTAGAACAGCATGATCGGCGCGAAGAACATCGCGATCAGGCCGGCAATGACGAGCACGCCGCCGCTCTGGCCCATGGCGGCCTGGATCGAGGGCAGGAAGCCGAACGTCAGCGCGGCGCAGGCGGCGAGCCAGACGCCGGCGAAGATGGTGGCGAAGGTATAGACGCTGCGGGCAGGGCGGCCCTTCTGAAGCGCCTGCAGCAGCTGGCCGATGGTCTCGCGGTCGTCGTTGGCGGCGCGACGCGAAGCGCGCGGCTCCTCGACCGGGTCGAACACGGTCGACCGTTCGTTGGCGGCAGGGCGCGGCTCGAAGCTCGGTTCGTCGAAGATCGGGGGCGGTGCCACCGACGGCGCCGTCTCGTTGCGCATCGAGGCGTTGCGGCTGGTGTCCGCGGCCGTGTCGCTGATGTTCAGGGCTTCCTGGATCGCAGAAAGCGCAACTTCTGTGGGGTCTTTGACCTTTTTCGGAGTGTTCGCCATGTTCAGTCCGAGCCCTCGTTACTTGTACGCGTCCCCCCGCGAGCCCTGCGCGCTACGCAAGCCCACAGACCGGATCATGCCGCTTGCGCGGATCGCCGAGCCGTCCCCACCCGGACGGCTTGTCCGCCAATTTCTGCAACATCCTATTGGCAGAGCGTCGCGAATGAAATGCCCGCGATTAAGACAATCTTAATCATCGTTAACAGGATCGCGCCGTAACGCCTTAGCAATAAATGAAATTCTCCACGGAACTCGGCCGATTGCGGCAACTTTTCGTCAATAAACTGGCAGAACTGCGTCCCCGACCCCAAACATTTCGTTAACCATTTCCATGCTTGGGTGAGGTGAACTCACCGCCGGATCGGCGGAACCGTCGCGCGATGCCGGGGCCTTTCGCCATGACGCCTGAACTGCAACGGATGGACTGGATGCCCTCGCCCCCGCTTGCACCCATCGACAGCCCGCTCGACCTCGACCATCTCTCCCGGATGACGCTCGGCGATGCCGCGCTGGAGCAGGAGGTGCTGGCCATGTTCGCCGAGCAGGCGGTCCGCCTGATGGCGGCGATGGCGGGATTGCCGGCCGAGGCCGGCGCGCTCGCCCACAAGCTCAAGGGATCGGCCCGCGGGATCGGCGCTCTTGCAGTGGCCGATGCCGCAGCAAGCCTGGAGACCGCGATCCAGGTCGGTCATAACGAGCGCCACGCCTTCGCCGCGCTGAAGGAAGCGGTGACCGAGGCCCGCGCCGCCATCGAGACGATCCTGAAGTCCTGAGGCCACGCGGCCGAGCCGGACTCTAGTCTCTTGTTTTGACGCATTTTCTTGCCGCAAAGCGGGATTCACTTCGCAGCAAAACCCTATGGCGCCGGGCTGATCGACCCGTTATAGGACAGCCCGGACCCTCCTTCATTCCCAGCACCGCGGCAGCACGAGCACACATGGCCAAGATTCACTTTGTCGACCACAAGGGCGAAACCCGCACGGTGGAAATCGAGAACGGCGCAACCGTGATGGAAGCCGCGATCCGCAACAGCATTCCCGGCGTCGAGGCCGAATGCGGTGGCGCCTGCGCCTGCGCGACCTGCCACGTGTATGTCGACGAAGCCTGGCGCGAGAAGGTCGGCAGCCCGACGCCGATGGAAGAGGACATGCTCGATTTCGGCTTCGATGTGCGCCCGAATTCGCGCCTGTCCTGCCAAATCAAGGTCAGCGACGATCTCGATGGTCTCGTCGTGACGACGCCGGAACGTCAGGCCTGATCGTCCCTCGACAAGACTAACTGCTCGGCGGCGCGACCTCGATGCCGCGCTTGTGCCAGGGTCTGAATTTCTCGATCACTTCCGCGGTCAGCGGTGCCGGCCGGCGCGTCGCCTCGTCGAGCAAGACGCCGACCGACGTTGCCGAGGCGATGCATTTTCCTTCCGAGAACACGACCTGCTCGAAGGTCACGGACGTGCGTCCCAGCTTCACGACGCCGAGGCCGAGTTCGATCGTGCCCGGCCAGCGCAACTCGGCGCGAAAATGCATGTCGAGCCGCACCATGATCCAGGCGAGGCCCGGCGGCGTCAGGCCGTATTCCGGCAGCTTCATCAGCGTGACGCGGCCGGTCTCGAAATAGGTGGCGTAGACCGCGTTGTTGACGTGCTGGTTGGGATCGAGATCGCCGAAGCGGACGTTGTCGCTGAAGCGGTAGGGAAAGTCCTCCAGGCGCGGCGTCGTATCGAGGCGACTTGGTGCGTTCACCGATTGATCTCCGTCATATCCTTGCTCGTTACAGCTCAGTTATCCTGCTCCGGCAAGTGGGCGCGGCTGCGGGGCGCTCCCGCTTTTATGCCTTCCCTGATCCATCCCCGTTGGCTAGACAGGCAGGGTCACCTCGGCCCAAAGGGCACCGTCCAACGGTAACGACAGACAAAGAGACGACATGAGCGACGCGATCAAAACCGATGTGCTGATTATTGGCGCCGGCCCCTGCGGTCTGTTCGCCGCCTTCGAGCTTGGCCTTCTCGACATGAAGGCGCATTTCGTCGACATCCTCGACAAGGTCGGCGGCCAGTGCGCCGAGCTCTATCCGGAAAAGCCGATCTACGACATTCCCGGCATCCCGCACGTTTCGGGGCAGGGCCTCACCGACGCGCTGATGGAGCAGATCAAGCCGTTCCATCCGACCTTCCATCTCGGCGAGATGGTCGAGACCGTGGAGAAGATCGGCGATCCCATGTTTCGCTGCACCACGGATGCGGGCAAGGTGTTCGAGTGCAAGGTGTTGGTAATCGCGGCCGGCGGCGGCTCGTTCCAGCCCAAGCGTCCGCCGGTGCCGGGCATCGAGGCCTATGAAGGCACCTCGGTCCACTACGCCGTGCGCAAGATGGAAACGTTCCGCGACAAGAACGTGCTGGTCGTCGGCGGCGGCGATTCCGCGCTCGACTGGACGCTCAACCTGCATCCGATTGCCAAGCGCATCACGCTGCTACACCGGCGCGACGAGTTTCGCGCCGCGCCCCACAGCGTCGAGCAGATGCGCGCATTGGTTGCTGGCGGCAAGATGGATCTGCGGCTCGGTCAGGTCACCGCGCTCTCCGGCGACGAAGGCAAGCTCACCGGCGCCACCATCAAGGGCAACGACAACAGCATCACTGAAATCTCCTGCGACACCATGCTGCCGTTCTTCGGACTGACCATGAAGCTCGGTCCGGTCGCGAACTGGGGCATTGCGCTGGAGAACAATCTGGTGCCGGTCGAGACATCCGCGTTCGAGACCAACGTGCCAGGCATCTTCGCGATCGGCGACATCAACACCTATCCCGGCAAGATCAAGCTGATCCTGTGCGGCTTTCACGAGGGCGCGCTGATGTCGCAAAAAGCCCATCGTTACGTCTATCCGGAGAAACGGCTCGTGTTCCAGTACACGACCTCGTCCTCCAGCCTGCAAAAGAAGCTGGGTGTCAACTGACGCAACGGGGCGGGAAGGGATGCCCCATGTTTCTGGTGCTGGAACCGTTCGCGAAATCGCCGTAGTCTGCGGCCATTCCGGTCGTGGAATAACAAGGTGATCTAATGCGGAATTTCTCCAGCTTTCGGCTGCTCCCCCTCCTCGCGCTCGCATTGTCGCTCGCGACGGTGACGCCGTCTGCGGCGCAGACCGCCGAGCCCACGGCGGCGGGCCTGTGGCAGAAGGTCGAAGACGGCAAGACGGTCGGATGGTTTCTCTTCGTCGACCACAACGGCATCTTCGAAGGCGTGATCGCAAAGACCTTCCCGCGCCCCGGCGACGATCCGAACGAGGTCTGCAGCAAGTGCACCGATGACCGCAAGAACGCGCCGGTGCTCGGCATCTCCTTCGTCCGCAACATGAAGCGCGAAGGCTTGAAGTACGAAGGCGGCAACGTGCTCAATCCGCGCGATGGCCAGATCTGGAAGGCCAACATGAAGGTCAGTCCCGACGGCCAGACCCTGACCCTGCGCGGCTATCTCGGCATTTCGCTGCTCGGCAAGGACGAGAGCTGGACGCGCCTGCCTGACGCCAACATCGCCCAGGTCGATCCCGCCATCGTGGCAAAATATCTGCCCGCGCAGGCCGCGGCCACCAAGCCGCCGGCACCCGCGCCGAAGAGGGGTGGCGGCACGATGATGGCACCGGCGAAGCAATAGGCTTGTTTCGGTATTTCTGAAGCATCGTCTTCTCGGCCCCGGATTTTGATCCTAGGCCGCATCCGTCGAAAGACGCATGGCTTTACGCCTTGCGGCAGTAGTTCCCCGGAATGCGCGCTGGCAGCGGATTTGCATAGTTGTCGTCAGCTGCTGGGGAACGAGTCGCCGGTGCCGCGCCTGATTCAAGGCGCGGACAACGGATGGCATTGTCGTCCCCCCGCACGGATCATTTTGATCGCGGGACGACGAGATGAAATTTTCATCATTGTGCGCAGGGACGCTGCTGGGCGTGACGGCGCTTCTGACATTCTCGGCACAGGCGCGCGACGACGGGCGCTACGCCAACTCACCGTTGAAACCCTGGTTCGAAAGCCTGCATAGCGAATTCGGTCAGTGCTGCACCGACGCCGACGGCTACGTCATTGCCGACGTCGATTGGGAGTCCGATCGCGGCCGCTACCGCGTCCGTATCGACGACGAATGGGTCGTGGTGCCCGAGGGTGCCTTGATCACCGTGCCGAACAAGATCGGTCGCACCATGGTGTGGAAGCACTATATCGACGGTCATCCGCGCGTGCGCTGCTTCATGCCGGGCAGCATGACCTGAAAACGCCGACGGCGCCCGCACCAGATGCAGGCGCCGCAGACGATGCGAAAGGCTTAGCGCGCTTCGCTCTCCGAACCCGCGCTCGCAAGCCGCTTGACGCGCGGCGTCAACACCGAAACCTGTGCGGGCGAGGCGGGCATGCCGGCGACGATCATGGTGGGCGCGGCCGGCTGCTCCTCGACGCCGGCACCGCCGAGCACCTGCACCTGGGTCGCCGAGATCGGCAACGACTTCACTTCGTAAGAAGGAAGCTCACCGGCGAACGCGCCGGTCGAACTCGCAATCATGGCGCTGGTGACGGCAATCATTGTGAGAATACGCATTGGAAAATCTCCGTTGAAGATGTCAATCGGAGGTTTGGTCGTGACGGTGCGGGAAGAGGTTCGCTCGTGTGCGAACATTCGTGTGTCGGGACGCGAATCCATTGATTGCGTGATGCGACAGAATGAAACGATGACGAAGTTTTTCGCGTCAATGTTTCCGGACGGTTTCGCGGATGATCGGCGCGGCCCGCAGCTAGCGGGCCTGCAGATCCAGTTGCAAAGATCTGGTCGGCGCGGTGGTTACGGGGAAGTGCAGGCTCATCGTCGTACCGCGACCGGGCGCGGAGGAGATGAGCAGTTCGCCGCCATGGGCGGCCATGATCTCGCGGACGATCGAAAGGCCGGCGCCGTCGCCTGCGGTATTGCCGGTCCGAAACGGCTCGATCAGCCCGTGCTCCACGCCATCGGGCAGGCCTGCGCCGTCATCGTCGATCGAGATGCCCTCGCGGCTCAACGTGGCCGTGATGCGTCGTGCGCCATGGGCGTGGATGAGTGCATTGCCGACCAGATTGGCGAGCGCGCTGCGCACCGCTGCGTCCACGCCTTGCACCATGAACGGGCCTTGCCCGGCCTGCTCGAGCGAAAGCTCGATGCCGGCGTCGAGCGCGGAGGGACCGAAATCGGCCAACACGTCCCGGGCGATGTCGCCGAGATCGATCGGCCGCTTCTCGATCGCATGGTTTTGCAGCCGCGCCAGATCAAGCATGGCTGAGACCAGCGACGTCAGGCGGCGGACGTCGCGCACCAGCTCGGCCTTCAGAACCGGATCGGGCACGTCCTCGACCTTCGCGCGCAGCAGGGTCAGCGGCGTGCGGAGCTGATGGGCGGCATTGCCGAGAAAGCGGCGCTGCATCCGGATATAGGCGTCGATCTCGCCGAAGGCGCGGTTCAGCGCATCGACCAGCGGCTTCAACTCGCGAGGGACCTCGGACAGGGAGATCAGACCCTGCGGCGCCGCGGGGTCGATCGCGAGCGCGCGAAGCGCGACGCGTTCGATGCCGCGTGAGACGAAACGCGCGGCCAGCGCCGCGCCGACGGCAACGGTCGCGGCAAAGGCCAGCGCCAGCAGCATGATCGAAAAGACACTGCGGATGAGAAAGTTTCTTGCGATCCGGCCGAACCGGACCTGAGGCTCGCCGACCATCATCGTGAGCTGCAACGAGCCCCTTTGCACGACGGCGAGGCAGAAGGTGCTCTTCTGGTCGAGCGTGTTGAAGACGGAGGAGCCGATTGGCCCGTGATAGGGAAATGCGAAGGGGAGGGCGGGGCGGCGCTCGCTGCCGTACTCGCTGACCATGTCGCCTGCGGACACGACGTACCAGAGGTTCGGGCTGTCCGCCTTCAGCTCTTCGAGGGCGCGGGTCGGGCGCACCGTGAGGTTCTGCCCTTCGATATCGGTGGCGCGGTCGAGAACGGCAACGACGACCCGGCAAGCCCTGAACTCGCGCTCCTCCATCGGATAGCGCCACATGAAGAGGCCGAGCATGATCAGGAAAATCGCCGTTGCGGCGATGCCGAGCGACAGCGCAAACGTCCGGGCGATCGACCTCATTGCGGCGTTGCCATCCGCAGGATGTAGCCGATGCCGCGCATGCTGCGGATCTCGACGTCGCCGCCGAATGCGGCCAGCTTCTTCCTCAGGCGCGAGACCTGCGCTTCGAGCGTGTTGGATTCGATCTCGTCGTCGAAGCCGTAGATTTCCTCGATCAGGGCGGCGCGGGTGATGACGCGGTCGCGCCGCATCAGCAGTGCGCCCAGGATCAACGCCTCGCGCCGCCGCAGCAGGATCTTCCTGTCGGCGACCAGGACTTCGTTGCTGCCGAGATGCAGCTCGACATTGCCGAGCGACAGCACGGCAGGCGCGAGCAGCCGGGGGCGACGCAGCACGGCACGCACCCGCGCAAGCAGCTCCTGCGGCTCGAACGGCTTGCCGAGATAGTCGTCGGCACCGCCGTTGAGGCCATCGACGACGTCCTCCTTGGTGTCCTTGGACGTCAGCATGATGATCGCTGGGCGGTCCGGCGACTGGCTCAGTGCGGTGACCACCTCGAGCGCATCGCCGTCGGGCAGCATCCGGTCGACGATCGCAAGATCATACTTGAAATTGTCCAACGCCTGGCGGGCGTCGGCAATCGAGCCGACGAGGTCGACGACGCCATGCAATTGTCCGAGCAGGCGGCTGACATAGGCGCCGATTTGCGGTTCGTCTTCGATCACGAGCGAGCGCACCCGGGTCGTCCTTGACTCTCCCGGGGCAACAAGCCCCGACGTTGACGCTCTCTGGCCGAAGTCCGGCGGTTCGGTTCGTGCGCGAGTTCCGTTTAAGGCAGCGAGCTTGGCGAATAAAAGGCAGGAACGGAGGGGTTGAACGGCACGCGCGTTCAAAACTTGTGCGCGTGGACCCGTCCCGGCAATGTTCGGGCAATGTTGATCCGGCGGCGGACCCGCGCGCGGAATGTCGTAGGGGTGGTCGGCCGTTGCAATCTTGGGGCAATTTTGCCGGACCACATGCTGGGCTCCAACCACATCAGTCGACTCGGCCAGCAAGGCCGGTCCGGGGCCCTGCAATGAAGCATATTGACGAAGCCGCTCTCCGCCTCACGGTGAATGCGCGGTGGACGACCGCCTGCCTTGCCGCACTCGGTGCGATCATGGCGACAGCGCAATCCGCATCGGCGCAGGCCGCGTTCACGCTGCCGGCCCCGCCATTCGAGCTGCCGATGCTGCCGTCGCCGTCCGGCAACTGGACCGTCATGGTCGGCATCGGCGGCGAATACACGCCTGACTTCGTCGGATCGAAGAACGGCAAGTTTCTCCCGATCCCGATCTTCACCATCCGCCGCGCCGGATCGATCGACCAGTTTCGCGGTCCGCGCGACAGCGCCAGCATCGCGCTGCTCGACGTCGGCAATTTTCGCGCGGGCCCTGCGTTCAAATACGTCTCCTCGCGCAAGAGCGACAAATATGCCGAGCTGACCGGCCTCGGCGACGTCAAGGCGGCCTACGAGCTCGGCGGCTTCGTCGAATATTATCCGGTGGATTGGCTGCGCCTGCGCAGCGAGTTGCGCCAAGGTGTGGGCGGCCATACCGGCACCGTGGCCGACGTCTCTGCCGACGTCATCGTCCCGCTGATTCAAAGGCTGACGATCTCGGCCGGCCCGCGCTTCACCTGGAAGAGCACCAAGGCCACCGCGCCGTATTTCGGCGTCGATGCAGCGCAGGCGCTGGCATCAGGGTTGCCGATGTATGATGCCAGGGGCGGTGCGCACTCGGTCGGCTTCGGCAGCCAGATCTCCTACCGCATCAATCCGCAATGGGAGGTCCATGCCTATGTCGAATACGAGAAGCTGCTCGGCGATGCCGCGGACAGCCCGCTGGTAAAGCTGCGGGGGTCGTCGAACCAGACCACCGTCGGCATCGGTGCGTCCTATTCGTTCGACTTCAGGATTCGCTAGGTCGCCATGCGCCGCATTGCATTTCTATGGGTTGGCCTTGCGGTCGCTTGCATCGCCCTCGGCGCTGCCGCAGCGTTCGAGACGCGCGCGAGCCGGCTGCAGGCGATCAAGACCGTCGGCATCATCTCCGCCATCGGCGAGGAGATGAGCCTGGCGCGGGCCGGCCTGACCGGGCTCGGCAACGCCGCGCAAAGCGCCTCAATCAGCGCATGGGGACTGGACGAACTGATCGTCCAGCAGGCGACGAAGCTGCTGAGCGGACGCTATCGCGTGCTGCCGGTGACTTACAGGCGCGCAGCGTTCGCGGCCATCAGGGATTCGGCTGTTGCGCCCGTCAACCTGCTGCGCAGCGATCCGTTCAAGGAATTGGTTCGCAGCGATGTCGCCCCGCAGGGGCTGGATGCGTACATCGTCATCACCCCAGCAAGATCGAAACTCGGCAACGGTCGCAACGTCGAGGGCGTCGGGCTCGCCGAATACCGGACGCTGCTGGCGGATTACGGCCTGATCCACGCGCTGTACGAAGTCCGCGTCATCGACGGTAAGTCGTTCGACGTGATCGAGAAGCGGGCGGCCGCGCCGCTCGACAACACCGGGACCCTGCGGCTCGCCGGCCCGAGCGGGCCGGTCGACGCGACGTTTGACGGTGCGGCTTGGAGCGAGCGATTGCGTGCGGCGATCGCGGACCTCATCACGCGCAGCCTGCCCGTCACGCTGGGCGACATGCACCTGATCGACGGCCAATGACTCTCAGGTCACTGGCGCCGGATTGAACAGGGTGAGATCGTTGTGGATGCCCCAGCGGTCCGACCATGGCTTGGTGCGGCCGCTCGCGACGTCGAGGATCAGGCGGAACAGGTCCCAGCCGCATTCCTCGATGGTCTTCTCGCCGGTGGCGATGCTGCCTGAATCGAAATCGATCAGGTCTTTCCAGCGCCGTGCGAGCTCGCTGCGGGTCGCGACCTTGATGACGGGCGCCGCCGCAAGACCATAGGGCGTGCCGCGGCCGGTGGTGAACACTTGCAGCGTCATGCCGGAGGCGAGCTGCAACGTGCCGCAGATGAAGTCGGAGGCCGGCGTTGCCGCGAACAGCATGCCCTTCTGCGTCGCCTTCTCGCCGGGCGAGAGCACGCCGGTGATGGCGCTCGAGCCGGACTTGACGATCGAGCCGAGCGACTTCTCGACGATGTTGGCGAGGCCGCCCTTCTTGTTGCCGGGCGTGGTGTTGGCGCTGCGATCGGCGCCGCCACGGGCCAGATAGGAATCGTACCAGGCCATCTCGCGCACCAGCGCGCGGCCGACGTCCTCGTTGATCGCGCGTCGCGTGAGCAACTGGATGGCGTCGCGTACTTCGGTGACTTCGGAGAACATCACGGTGGCGCCGGCGCGCACCAGGAGGTCCGCGGCGAAGCCGACGGCGGGATTGGCGGTGACGCCGGAGAAGGCGTCGCTGCCGCCGCATTGCAGCCCGATGACGAGATCGGAGGCCGGGCAGGTCTCGCGCTTGCGGGTGTTGAGCACCTTCAGCCTGGCTTCGGCCTGGGTCATGATGGCATCGACGATCGCGCCGAAGCCGTCAAAGGCTTCGTCCTGCATCCGCACGATGGCATCGCTGACGCCCTCCGGCACCAGCCGCTCGGGCGCGAGCTTCTCGCAGCCGAGGCCGACGACGAGGATTTCGCCGCCGAAATTCGGATTGAGCGCGAGGTTCTGCAGCGTGCGGATCGGCACCACCGCATCGGGCGCGGTGATGGCGACGCCGCAGCCATAGGCGTGGGTGAGCGGAACGACGTCATCGACGTTCGGGTACTTCGGCAACAGCTCGGCGCGGATGCGCTTGACCGCATATTCCATCGTGCCCTTGACGCATTGCACCGAGGAGGAGATGCCGAGGATGTTCTTGGTGCCGACCGAGCCGTCCGGATTGCAGTAGCCTTCGAAGGTGAAGCCTTCGAGCGGCGGCAGCGGGGCAGGGACGGCGGTGGAGATCTCGAGCTTGTCGAGGTCGGGGGCCTCCGGCATGCGAATGCGCGCCTCGTCCACCCATTCGCCGGCCAGGATCGGCGACAGCGCGTAGCCGATGATCTCGCCGTAGCGGATGATCGGCGCGCCTTCCGCGATATCGACCAACGCTGTCTTGTGCCCCTGCGGCACGAAGGCGCGCAGCGTCAGTCCGCTGGCGAAGCGGGAGCCGGCAGGAAGCCCGAAATCATTGACCACGATCGCGACATTGTCGCGCTCGTTGAGCTTGATGTAGCGGGGCTGCTCTTTCGCTGCGACGTCTTGGTCCATGGGAGGACTCCGAAGTGTAGGGTGGGTTAGCCCTGTGATTGCGCGAAGCGCAATCACTCAGCGTAACCCGCCAAGGTCTCTGTCCGCGGAGGCAGAAGAGGTGGGTTACGCCAGCGGACTGCGCTTTGCGCAGCCGCGGGCTAACCCACCCTACGATCTCCGTCAGCCCGGGAACGTATAAGCCGTCTTCACCGTCGTGTAGAACTCGCGCGCGTAGGAGCCCTGTTCGCGGGCGCCGTAGCTCGAGCCCTTCCGGCCGCCGAACGGCACGTGATAGTCGACGCCGGCGGTCGGCAGATTGACCATCACCATGCCGGACTCGCTGTTGCGCTTGTAGTGCGAGGCGTATTTCAGGCTGGTGGTGCAGATGCCGGAGGCGAGGCCGAACTCGGTATCATTGGAGATGGCGAGGGCCTCTTCGTAATTCTTGGCGCGGATGACGGCGGCGACCGGGCCGAAGATCTCCTCGCGCGCGATGCGCATGTTGTTGTTGGCCTCGGTGAACAGCGCCGGCTGCAGGTAGTGGCCGGGGTTCTCGCGCTTGAGCAGTTCGCCGCCGAAGGCGAGCTTGGCGCCCTCGTCCTGACCGATCTTGATGTAGCGCAGGTCTTGGTCGAGCTGGCTCTGGTCGACCACGGGGCCGATATGCACGCCGGCCTTGAGCGCGTCGTCGACCGACAGTCCGTTCAGGCGCTCGGCCATCGCCGCGACGAAGCGGTCGTGGATGCCTTCGGTGACGATCAGGCGTGAGGAGGCGGTGCAGCGCTGGCCGGTCGAGAAATAGGAGCCGTTGACGGCGACCTCGACCGCGGTCTTGAGGTCGGCGTCGTCGAGCACGACCAGCGGGTTCTTGCCGCCCATCTCGAGCTGGAACTTCTTCATCGGGTTCGAGAGCACGCAGGCCTGCGCGATCTTGCGGCCGGTCTGCACCGAGCCCGTGAAGGAGATCGCGGCGACATCCGGGTGCTCGAGCAGGGTCTGGCCGACCACCGACCCGGAGCCGACCACGAGATTGAAGACGCCGGCGGGAATGCCGGAGCGGGTGATGATTTCGGCGAGCGCGTGCCCGGAGCCGGGCACCAGCTCAGCCGGCTTGAACACCACGGTGTTGCCGTAGCAGAGCGCCGGCGCGATCTTCCAGGCGGGGATCGCGATCGGGAAATTCCAGGGCGTGATCATGCCGACGACGCCAACGGGCTCACGCGTGAGCTCGACGTCGAGGCCGGGACGGACGGAGGCGCCCTTCTCGCCGATCAGCCGCAGCGCCTCGCCGGCGAAGAACGCAAAGATCTGGCCGGCGCGGGCGACTTCGCCGATGCCTTCCGGCAGGGTCTTGCCTTCCTCGCGGGCGAGCAGGCGGCCGAGCTCTTCCTTGCGGGCGAGAATTTCGAGCGAAATCTTGTTGAGCGCGTCGAAGCGCGCCTGCGGCGTCGACTGCGCCCAGGCGGGGAAGGCGGCCTTGGCGGCGGCGATCGCCTTCTCGGTCTGCGCCTTGTCGGCCTTGGCATATTCGCCGACGACGTCGTTGGTGTTGGAGGGGTTGATGTTCCTGGTGACGCCGGAGCCGTCGACCCATTCGCCGCCGATGAAGTTTTTAAGGATCGCAGTCATCATTTCCTCCAGAGTGTTTTACCGTACCAGGCAGGGACGCTTGTCGTCGAAGGTCCAGCCGGAGATCAGATCCTGCATGGCAATAGCGTCATCCCGGGCGCCAAGTCCATGCTGCTTGTAGAGTTCATGCGCTGCGTCGATAGCGGCCCTGTCGATTTCGATACCCAGGCCCGGCCGGTCCGGGACCGCAATCTTGCCGGCCTTGATCTGGAGCGGCTCCCTGGTCAGCGCCTGGCCGTCCTGCCAGATCCAGTGAGTGTCGATCGCGGTGACCTTGCCGGGTGCGGCGGCGCCGACATGGGTGAACATGGCCAGCGAAATGTCGAAATGGTTGTTGGAGTGCGAGCCCCAGGTCAGGCCGTTGTCGCGGCAGGTCTGGGCGACGCGCACCGACCCCTGCATGGTCCAGAAATGGGGATCGGCCAGCGGAATGTCCACCGCACCCAGGCGCAGCGCGTGGGACAGCTGGCGCCAATCGGTCGCAATCATGTTGGTTGCCGTGGGCAGTCCCGTGGCACGGCGGAACTCGGCCATGATCTCGCGGCCCGAGAAACCGGCC
Source organism: Bradyrhizobium sp. UNPA324 (assembly GCF_006658635.1). NCBI lineage: Bacteria > Pseudomonadati > Pseudomonadota > Alphaproteobacteria > Hyphomicrobiales > Nitrobacteraceae > Bradyrhizobium > Bradyrhizobium sp. UNPA324. Next base: position 5,684,628 of record NZ_LFJD01000004.1, on the reverse strand, counting down.
TCGGCGCCGCAGGGGTCCTCGGCATAGGCGAGGATGCCGTGCATGTTCTTGCAGAGGCCGACGGCTTCATCCAGCGACCAGGCGCCGTTGGGGTCGAGCGTCACGCGGGCGTTCGGGAAGCGTCTTGCGATGGCGGTGACGGCCTCGATCTCCTGCTCGCCGCGCAGCACGCCGCCCTTCAGCTTGAAGTCGGCGAAGCCGTAATGGTCGTGGGTGGCTTCGGCGAGCCGCACCACGGTCTCCGGCGTCATCGCTTCCTGGTGGCGCAGGTTGAACCATTCCGCTTTGCCGGCCTCGCCTTCCACGTAGGACAGGCGGGACTTGCGCCGATCGCCGACGAAGAAGAGATAGCCGAGTGTCTCGACGCTGCTGCGCTGCTGGCCTTCGCCGAGCAGCGCGGCGACCGGCAGCCCGAGATGCTGGCCGAGCAGATCGAGCAGAGCGGATTCCACGGCGGTGACGGCGTGGATCATGACGCGAAGATCAAACGTCTGCTTGCCGCGGCCGCCGGCATCGCGATCGGCAAAGGCGGTGCGGATGTCGGCGAGGATGTTGTTCATCGCGCCGACGGTCTTGCCGATCACGAGATCCCTGGCGTCCTGCAGCGTCTGCCAGATCTTCTGCCCGCCCGGCACCTCGCCGACGCCGGTGTGGCCGGCATTGTCGGTGAGGATGACGATGTTGCGGGTGAAGAACGGCGCATGCGCGCCGCTGAGGTTGAGGAGCATGCTGTCGCGGCCTGCGACCGGGATCACCTGCATCGATGTGACGATCGGTGCACCGGAGATGTTCGTCTCGGCCATCGCACGCTCCTCCTGTTGTGTCTATTATTCAGCAGCCTGTTGTGACGATCGCATGGCGGGCAGCTGCTTCACCAGCGCGGTTACTTCCGCGATCTCCTGCTCGGTGAGGTCGGTGAGCGGCGGACGGACGGGGCCGGAATCGCGGCCGATCACTTTCATGCCGGCCTTGATGATCGAGACCGCGTAGCCCTTTTTGCGGTTGCGGATCGCGATCAGCGGCAGGATGAAATCCTTCAGCCCGGCCTGGATCGTCGCATGGTCGCGCTTGCGCACGGCCGCGTAGAAATTGGTGGCGAATTCCGGCACGAAGTTGAACACGGCGGAGGAATAGGTCGTCACGCCCATGTCGAGATAGGGCAGGGCGAAGGTCTCCGCTGTCGGCAGGCCGCCGACATAGGTGAGGCGGTCGCCGAGCTTGGTGTAGACGCGGGTCATCAGCTCGATGTCGCCGATGCCATCCTTGTAGCCGACGAGGTTCGGGCAGCGCTCGGCAAGGCGGGCGAGCGTATCGGGCTGGAGGATGGCGTTGTCGCGGTTGTAGACGATGACGCCGATCTTCACGGCGGCGCAGACCGCCTCGACATGGGCGGCAAGGCCGTCCTGCTCGGAATGGGTGAGATAGGGCGGCAGCAGCAACAGCCCGTCGGCGCCGGCCTTTTCCGCACCGATTGCGATCTCGCGGGCAATGGCCGTGCCGTAACCGGTGCCGGCGAGCACCGGCACGCGGCCCTTGGTCTCCTCGACGGCAACCTTCACGACTTGCGGAACCTCGGTCGGCGTCAGCGAGAAGAACTCGCCGGTGCCGCCGGCAGCGAACAGGCCGGCGACGTCGTAGCCGCACAGCCAGTCCATGTTGGCGCGGTAAGTAGCCTCGTCGAAGGAATAGTCAGCCTTAAACGGCGTGACGGGAAAGGACAGAAGGCCGGATCCGATCTTCTTGGCCATCTCCTGTGGGGTCATCTTGCTCACGGGCGCTGTTCCCTTGGTGCGTGTTGTGGAGGACGCTGGCCTTTCGGCCTGCGCGTCCATGCGCCGTGGTTTAAGAGACCGTTCGATGCGGGTCCAAGCCAAAGCCTATATCGACCGATGCGGATTGAGCATCAATCCTCCGCCACCTCCGCGGAGGACAATTCACCGGCGATTTTGACCAGCGCCGAGAGCAGCGGATTCTCGTCGTCGCGGCGCCAGACCATGAACAGCTCGACCGGCACGCGGCCCCTCAGCTTCAGCGGCCGCAGCCGCACGTCGGAGATCTTCAGGCCCGCAGCCGCGGCCGGCACGATGGCAAGGCCGAGGCCGGCGCGGACCATCGCCAGGATCGAGTGGATCTGGCTGAGATGCTGGACATAGCGCGGCAGCACGTCGGCGCGGGTGAATTGCGCCACCAGCAGATCGTGAAAGTAGCGGCTCTCATAGGGCGAATACATCACGAAGGGCTGGTCGTCGAAATCCTTGATGGTGATGCTGTCGGCATTCGCCAGCGGGTGCTTCTTCGGGATCGCGGCGAGCAGGGGCTCGGCGACGACGCGGCGGCTGGCGAGCTCGGGCCGCGCGATCGGCGGCCGCAGCAGGCCGGCGTCGATCTGGCCCGAGGTTAGCGCCTCGAACTGGTCGCCCGACACCATCTCCTTCAGCGAGAAATCGACCTCGGGCAGCTTGGCGCGGCAGGCGGCGACGAGCTCGGGCAGGAAGCCGTAAGCGGCGGCTGCCGTGAAGCCGATCTTCAACGAGCCGATCTTGCCGAGCGCGATGCGGCGGGCGACTTGCGAGGCGCTTTCCGCAAGCTTGAGGATGCGCCGCGCCTCGGGCAGGAAGCTGCGCCCGGCAGGGGTGAGGCGGACCGAGCGGCTGGTGCGTTCCAAGAGCGGCGCATCGATGATGTGCTCGAGCACCTGGATCTGCCGGGACAACGGCGGCTGAGTCATGTTCAGCCGCGCGGCGGCGCGGCCGAAATGCAATTCCTCCGCTACCGTGACGAAACAGCGGAGCTGGTTGAGGTCGAACATCGATACATGCCTTAGATGAATAAGGCGTTTCCCCGGCACTTCTAGCATCGATCACCCCCAAAACAAAGACGGCGGCTCTTGAGGGCCGCCGTTGAGTTGCCTGGTCAAGCTCCCATGGGAGCCCTCAGGAGGAACGTTTGAGCGTCACCCGCTCGATCTTGCCGACGATGACGAGGTAGGCGAACGCCGCCACCAGCGCGTTGAGGCCGACGAACAGCAGCGCGCCGTTGAACGAGCCGGTCGCGGCCAGGATGTAGCCGATCACGATCGGGGTGGTGATCGAGGAGAGGTTGCCGAAGGTGTTGAACAGGCCGCCGGAAACGCCGCCGGCCTCCTTCGGCGAGGTGTCGGAGACCACCGCCCAGCCGAGCGCACCGATGCCCTTGCCGAAGAAGGCGAGCGCCATGAAGCCGACCACCAGCGCCTGTCCGTCGACATAGTTGCAGGCGATGATCGACATCGACAACAGCATGCCGCCGACGATCGGGATCTTGCGCGCCATGGTCAGTGAGCCGGTCCTGCGCAGGATCGCGTCCGAAATGATGCCGCCGAGCACGCCGCCGATGAAGCCGCACAGCGCCGGCAGGGTTGCGACAAAGCCGGCTTGCAGGATCGACAGGCCGCGCTCCTTGACGAGATAGACCGGAAACCAGGTCAGGAAGAAATAGGTCAGCGTGTTGATGCAGTACTGACCGAGATAGACGCCGAGCATCATGCGGTTGGAGAGCAACTGGCGGATGTGGTCCCATCCGGAGCCGGCCTCGGGCGCGCGCCCGCGCGGCAGATCGTTCTTGGGCGCGTCGAGATCGACCAGCGCGCCGCCTTCCCTGATGTAGTCGAACTCGGCCTCATTGATCGAAGGATGCTCCTTCGGGCCGTAGATGGTCTTGAGCCAGACGAGACCCATGACGATGCCGAGCGCGCCCATCACGAAGAACACGAAGCGCCAGCCGTAGGCGTGCGCGATCCAGCCCATCAGCGGCGCGAAGATCACGGTCGCGAAATACTGGCCGGAGTTGAAGAAGGCCGAGGCAGTGCCGCGCTCGTTGCCCGGAAACCAGGCCGCGACGATGCGGGCATTGGCAGGAAAGGACGGCGCTTCCGCGACGCCGACCAGGAGGCGGAGCGCGAACAGCACGACGACGGCAGTGCCGGCGCTGAGGAAGCCGACCCAGCCCTGCATCAGCGTGAACAGCGACCAGATGATGATGCTGAAAGCATAGACGAGGCGCGAGCCGTAGCGGTCGAGCAGCCAGCCGCCTGGCACCTGCGCCACGACATAGGACCAGCCGAACGCCGAGAAGATCCAGCCCATGGCGACGGGATCGAGATGCAGCTCCTTGGAGAGCGCGGAACCTGCGATCGAAAGCGTGGCGCGGTCGGCATAATTCACTGTCGTGACCAGGAACAACATGGTCACGATGAGCAGCCTGACGCGAGACCTCCTCACGTCCGCTGCGGACACCACTGCGCTCATCAGGCGCCTCCTTAACTCGAACATTTCCTCAAGGCGACTCCTAGAGGCGCGCGCGGCAGAGTGTCCAAGTTCAAGGCAGTATCGATCGATGCCGTTTTTGGATTGATGGAACGGCGGGTGAGGGGGGAACGATTGCGAGGGTGTGAGAATGCACAGGCGAAGTGGCGCCGCGCCACCGCTGTCATTCCTCGCGAAGGCGGGGAATCCAGTACGCCGCGGCGTCTCGATTCAATCACTGCTGTCACGAAGTACTGGATCGCTCGGTCAAGCCGGGCGACGACAGCGAGAGTGTGGAAAGCGCGAACCCCACTCGTCATTGCGAGCGCAGCGAAGCAATCCAGGAATGTATCTGCGGAAATAGTCCGGATTGCTTCGTCGCAAGAGCTCCTCGCAATGACGCGAGGAGAGAGTGATCTTCCCCCAAAAAAGTGGACAGGGTTCAAGCCGATTTTAGCTCCATCTCGACCGGGCTGATATAGCCGATAGCCGAGTGTCTGCGGTGATGATTGTAGAAGCCCTCGATGTAGGAGAAGATGTCGCGCTCTGCTTCATTGCGGGTTGCATATTGACGGTGATGGATCAGTTCGGTCTTGAGCGTGTGGAAGAAGCTTTCCATCGGGGCATTGTCGTAGCAGTCGGCTCTGCGGCTCATCGAAGGCCGGAAGCCGGCGGCTTGCAGCGCTTGGCGGTAGTCGGTTGAAGCATATTGGATGCCGCGATCGGAGTGATGGATCAGGCCAGCACCGGGCTTTTGTCCCTTGATCGCCATCCTTAATGCGGCGAGCGGCAATTCGGCGCGCAGATGTTCGTCCATCGCCCAGCCCACGATACGACGGCTGTACAGATCCATGATGGCGGCCAGGTACAGCCATCCCTGGCCGGTCCAGACATAGGTGATGTCGGCGAGCCAGACCTGATTGCGCATGGCGGCCGCGAAGTTTCGGCCGAGCAGGTTGGGCGCGATCGGGAAGCCATGCCCGCTGTCGGTGGTGCGGCATCGTCGCGGCCCGACCGAGATGGCCCGAACGCCATGGTCGCGCATCTGCCGCTCGATCCGGCCACGGCTGGCATGATGTCCCTGGGCTTTGAGTTCGACATGGATGCGCGGGCTGCCATAGCGGCCATGACTGTCGCGATGGACCCGCTTGATGTCCTCCAACAACTCTCGATTGGCCGCGGCCCGGGGGCTTTCCGGCCGCGAGCGCCAAGCATAGTAGCCTGCGGGCGAGACGCCGAGCACACGGCACATGGTTTGGACCGGATAGTCCGCGCGGCGATCTTCGATGAAGCGGAACCTCATGTCCGGGGTCCAGCAAAGATCGCGATCGACTTTTTTAAAATGTCGCGCTCCATCCGCAGCTGTTCGTTTTCCCGCTGCAACCGCGCAATCACGTCAGCCTGGTCCGCCGACGGCACCGCCGCCTGCGATGTGGGCGCCACGGCGCTGCCGCCGGCTCTCACCGTGCCCGGCTCCTTCACCCATCGGCTGAGCACGGAGCCGTCAAGCCCGAGCTCCTTCGATACTGACTTCGCCGACCGACCGCTCGACAAAACCAGATCAACCGCCTGCCGCTTGTACTCGTCCGAATAGGACCGACGTTGCCGTTTTGCCATCTGACACCTCTCGCTGCCTAAGCTATAGGTGTCCACCGATTTAGGGGAGGTCCAATCCAGAATCTCTCCGCGGAGACACTCTGGATTGCTTCGCTCCGCTCGCAATGACGGGGTGTCGAAGCTGCTCGCTCTCCTACGACCCCTTGACCTTCACACGCGTCCGCCGCTTGCAGGTACCCGGCAGCTTGGCCGCGAGGAAATCGCCGAGGGCTTCGACGCGGGCGGGGCGCGGGCCGCCGGGCGGCGTCACGAGATGCACGGCGCCTTCGGCCTGCTTCCAGTCCTTCAGGATCACTTCGACGGCGCCCGACGAGATCGCTTCGCCGACGATGAATTCGGGCAGCTCGGCGATGCCGAGGCCCGCGACCAGCGCCGGCATCACGGCTTCGCCATTGTTGACGCGGAGCTGGCCACCGGGCCGCACGCTGGCCTGCTCACCGGCCGAATTGGTGTAGTGCCAGATGTTGGGCGTCGACATGTAGGCGTAGCTGAAGCATTTGTGCTCGGCCAGATGCATCGGATGCGTCGGCCGGCCATGGCGCTTCAGATAAGACGGTGCGGCCACGGTGAAGCGCGGCATGGTGAAGAGCCGCCGCGCGATCAGCGAAGAGTCGGGCAGCCGCGCGATCCGCACCGCCATGTCGAAGCCTTCACCGATCAGGTCGACGGTCGCATCGCTGAGGTGCAGATCGACCGAAACTTCAGGATAGGTCTCGAAGAATTCCGGCAGCAGCGGCGCCACCGCCTTGATGCCGAACGTCATGGGCACGGCGAGCCGCACCAGGCCGCGCGGCGCCACCGATTGCGCCAGCGCCTCGTTCTCCGCCGCTTCGCCGTCGGCCAGAAGACGCGTCGCGCGCTCGGCGAGCTTGTGCCCGGCATCGGTCAGCGCAAGCCGGCGCGAGGTGCGGTTGAACAGGCGCGCGCCGAGCCGCTCCTCCAGCCGCGTGACCGCCTTGGACACCGTCGCCTTGGACGTCGCCAGCTCGCTCGCGGCCCCCGCAAACGACCGTAATTCCACGACTTTTGCGAAAATCGCGAGGGCCTCGAAATCCGGGAGTTTTGCCATGGGGCGGATCCATTTTTGGTATTTTTGGAAACAATGAATTTCAACAGTTTCTATTTCTATACCATGGGCGAGGACTTATCCAAGGGATCAATCGCAGTCGAATTGCCCATACGTTCACCAGAGGATCTACGCATGATCGAACTCAGACCTTTCGCAAAGCTCGGCGGCGCCGACCACGGTTGGCTCAAGGCCAAGCATCATTTCTCCTTCGCCAGCCATTATGACCCGAACAACATGGGTCATGGCGCCCTGCGGGTGTGGAACGACGACGAGATCGCGCCGAACACGGGCTTTCCCGCCCATCCCCACGCCAACATGGAAATCATCACCTATGTGCGCGAGGGTGCGATCACCCATCAGGACAGCCTCGGCAACGAGGGCCGCACCGAAGCGGGCGACGTCCAGGTGATGAGCGCCGGCAGCGGCATCCGCCACTCCGAGTACAATCTGGAGCCGACGAAGACGCGGATCTTCCAGATCTGGATCGAGCCGACGGTGCGCGGCGGACAGCCGACCTGGGGCTCGAAGCCGTTTCCGAAGGCGAACCGCTCCGGCAAGCTCGTCACCATTGCGAGCGGCCTTGAGGGTGACACCGACGCGTTGCCGATCCGCGCCGATGCGCGGGTGCTCGCGACGACGCTGAAGGCGGGCGAGAGCGCGGAGTACGCGCCGCAGACGTCGCGGCACCTCTATCTGGTGCCCGCGGCGGGCGCCGTCGAGATCAACGGCGTGCGCGTCAACGCCCGTGACGGCGCCGCGATCCGCGACGAGGAGCGGCTGACGATCACGGCGCTCGAAGACTCCGAGCTCGTGCTCGTCGACGCGGCGTAACACCCAACAGCCAGCAATCAAATCCAATCAACGGAGACCACCATGACCAAAGTTCTCGTCCTCTATTATTCCGCCTATGGCCATATCGAAGCGATGGCGAACGCCGTCGCTGAAGGCGCGCGCGAGGCCGGCGCGACTGTCGACATCAAGCGGGTGCCGGAGCTGGTGCCGGCCGAGGTCGCGAAAGCCTCGCATTACAAGCTCGCTCAGGCCGCCCCGATCGCTGAGATCGCGGACCTCGTCAATTACGACGCGATCATCGTCGGCACCGGCACGCGCTTCGGCCGGATGGCCTCGCAGATGGCGAACTTCCTCGATCAGGCCGGCGGGCTCTGGGCCAAGGGCGCGCTGCACGGCAAGGTCGGCGGCGCCTTCACCTCGACCGCGACCCAGCACGGCGGCCAGGAGACGACGCTGTTCTCGATCATCACCAACCTCCTGCATTTCGGCATGGTCGTGGTCGGCATGAATTACGGCTTCGCCGGTCAGATGAAGCTCGACGAGATCACCGGCGGCGCGCCCTACGGCGCCACCACGATCACCGGCGGCGACGGCAGCCGCCAGCCCAGCGCCAACGAGCTCGCCGGCGCGCGCTATCAGGGACGCCAGATCGCGGAGACCGCCAAAAAACTCCACGGCTGATCTGCAGCCGATACGTTCGCGGCATTCCCGTCCGGGAATGCCGCTTCAACGCGCCCCTTTGCCCAGGGCCCGCGCAACAAGGGCGGCAGCCTGGGGATAGCGGCGCAGGCCCTGCGCGGCGTGGTCGCGCAGGGCAAAGGGCAGGCCGCGCCAGGACAGCGCAACGCTGACATCAGTCAGCGGCACCCTCTCGGCGCCGAAGCGGCGCTTGTAGTCTTGATTGCCGATGCTGAGGTCGAAACGGCGCACGCCCTTTGTATGCAGCGCCGCCATCGTGCGCTCGATGATGAGTCGCCCGGGAGAGCAGCTCGACCATGAATCGCCGGCGTGACTGATGCGCAGCAGGTAATAAGTCGTGCCTTGCCTGACGCCGAACGACGTGCCGACGATAGCCTCGTCGCAGACCAATGCCGAAACGACGGCTAGCCTTCCGCAAGGCCCTGGCAGGCAACCTCGCGATAAAATCGCGCGTGAGTCTCGTCGTTGAGGACGAACCGCGAGCCGAGCGTTCGCATACGCGCCTGCTGCTGGACATCCATCACGTCCAGCAGCTCGTGCGCGCGCGTGACGTCCGTGGCGATCTCGAATCGTGCGCCTTGGTGCCAGCTGAAGACGCGCCAGGAACGCGGCATCTGCGTGCGCTTGATCGATGCCTGATAGTCCTCGTAGTCGTCGCCCATCAGCACGAGATTGCCGTTGAGCGAGGAGGACCCGATCCGCCCGAGCGACGCCAGCGGGTTCGGCTTGCCGCCGACCTGGGTCGGCATCTTCCTGAGGCGGAGCAGATCGAAGCGGTCCGGCAAGGCGCGCAACGCCTCGACCAACGCCCTGCTGATTGCATGCGCCGCCCCCGTATCCAGCGTGGCATCGGACGCCAGGATCGGCGCGTTGTTGTCGGAGACGTCGAGATCGGCGAATTCGACGATGCGGATGCCGCGCCTGCATGGCTGATCATCGGCACCATCGCGATCTCCTTGCCGGTGGCGGCATCGGAGATCATGGCAATCAACGGCGCGACGTCATGGAACGCCCGGTACCAGGGGCCGAGCCAGCAGCCATGCTGAAAGGCGGTGCGATGCCCGGTGTTCAGGCGCAAAGCGGCCTGGCGCCAGTCACGCACGACATCGATCGCGATTCTCGATGCGCCGGACGCGAGGCCATCCAATCGCTCGACGCCGAGCAACGTCATGGCTTCGGTTCCGCTTGCGCAACGCATTGGAACCTCGCCAGGAAGTGCAGACCGGCCGCGGCCAGAGCGAACATGAACCAGATCGGATTTTGTCGCTCCAGCAGGAAGGTCTCGGTCGCTCCATAATAAAGGCCGAACAACCACACGGTCAGGAACAGCTTTGCCAGCGCACCACTGCGATTGTGTGTCTGGGCGGACTGGAAATTTCCGAGCGGGGCGAGCACGAAGACTGGGATCACGAGCAGCAGCCCTGGCAGGCCGATGGTGACCGCGAGGTCGAGATAGCTGTTGTGGCTGTGCGCCGCCGAGGTCGCCCATTCAGCACCCTGGGCGGTCTGCCGTGCCGTGACGTCGTCCCAGAAGGCCGCATAGCCGTGACCGATGATCGGCTTCTCGGCGACGGCCGCAAGCGCGAACTCCCAGATGTCGGAACGGCCCGTGAAGGTGGGATCGAGCGGAAGCAGACGCGTCATGGCCCCGAGCGCCGGGCTCAGGACACTGCCGACCGTCAGCAGGTTCATCACGATCAGCGGCACGAAGCAGATGATCCGCTTCAGCCACAGGTGTGGCGTGACATAGGTCAGCGAGGCGAGCGCGTAGATCGCAAGGCACAGCACCGACGAGGTCTTGCCGCCGGTGAAGATCAGGAAGAGGCCGGCCAGCACGGCGATAGCCGGTCCCATCACGAAGGAGCCGACGGCGGACAGATAGATGCCGACATAGACCAGAATCGTCATCACGGGCGAGGCGACGTTCTTATGGCCAAAACTGCCGCGCCAGTCGCCGGCGAGCTGCGGCTCGGCGATATCGAGCGCGGTGTGGATCGAATATTGCGGCGCGAGGACGACACCGAGATAGCACAGCGCGAGCAGCACCAGCGCAGCGGCCCCCAGGCACAGGTTGAAGCTGCGCTGCGTCGGCGGCAGCAATGGCAGCAGGACGGCGAGCGACGTCATGCTGACGAGGAGCACGAAGCGCTGCATCGACACGCCGCGGCTCTCGGACAGCACGATGTTGATCAGCAGCCATCCCACGAGACAGAGATGAAGCGGCGTCACCAGGGTCTTCAGCGCAGGCGCATCCGTGCCAGCGACGAACAGCACCGCGACTGCAGCGAGGAAAGCCCAAGAGATATAGGCCAGTGCCATTCGCCCGCCGACGACGGTGGTGACGTCGGGATTGCGCAGATCCGGGAAGGGATCGAGCGTCACCAGCACCAGCAGCAGCGACGCGACGGCGACAAGGCAGCGCGCCGCCTGCGCGGCATTCAGCTTCTTTAGGCCATCACGCAGCATCTGGCCCAACGATCGGGCCTCGAGGTCGGTCATGTCGGCGGCGCTGCGGTCCATGCTGCGGTCCACGGCTCAAGACATCCGGTGACGGCGGTGAAGCTCCAGGTTCTGGCTCGCCCCTGGTGCGCGTCCGTCAACCGGCGTGCCGGAGCTGTGCGCCGCCGGCTGCCGCACGATGCTCCGTGCAATCTCGTAATATTGCAGCGCCCGTTGCTCGAGCGTGAGATTGTCCAGGATATAGCCGCGCGGGTCGAACGCGCCCGCGGCGCAGCCGTCCCAGAAGCCTTGCCACCCCGCTTCGAACCCCGCGATGTCGACGAACTTGGCGCCGCAGCGCTCGTCCCAATACGGCACCGACGACACGGGCGCGAACTGGACGCGGTGCGGATAGTAGTCGGGATCTCGCCACGGCCCGCCCGGATCCCAGGCGAAAACAGGCACGCCGCAAGACAAGGCCTGCTGATAGGCGATGCCCTGGCTTTCGTTCTGGCACAGGAAGATCATCGCGCGCGCGGCCGCCAGCGCGGCCTGATAGTCTTCCTCCTTGTAGCTGCCGTAGCGCAGCTCCGTGAACGAGCGCCCCTCCTTGACGAGCCGGGCACGGACCGGCTCGATCAACTCCGGCGCATAGCGCTCGCGGTCCCAATGGACTTTGTCGTAGATCAGCACATCGACCGTCTTTTGAGAGGCGTGCGACGGCGCCCACAGATCCGTATCGATGCCGATTGGCCAGGCTTCGGTGTCGGGCCAGTACGGCCGATACATGTCGGCGTACCAGGGGCCGGGCACCACGACCTTCTTCACCGGCAGACGCTTGAACAGATCGGGATCGTCGAGCGGATGATTATGGGCGGCGACACCGAGCAGGATCGGGTTTTTCCACGAAAACTTGTCGAGCAGAAAGGTGCGGCCGATGATGCAGGCGAGCTCGTCGGGATGCTGCGCGATGTAGCCGTAATCGTTGACACGATAGCGGATGCCGAGCCGGTCTAGCCCGTCACAGAGATTGAGGAACACGCGAAGCTGACCGCTCATGCGCGGCTCGCCGAGCAGCATACGGCGCGCCATGCGCCGCAGATGCCGGTCGCCGGGAAACCATCGATCGTCCTTGTCCTCGTAAAAGAGGTTGAGGACCATCGCATCGGGGTCGTGTTCGAACGTCTTTGCGGGCACTGGATCCATCCGCGGCGGCCTAATGCGCATTCTCGCATGGGACCGGCTGCCGCACTCTTCCGAATTTGCCACAGGCTTAATGCCAGCGGCTTAACGCTATTCTACGAAACCAGCGCCGCGCATGCCTTCCCGACAGCCATTCCACCGCAATGTGAGTATCATCTGCAGGCCGCCGAGGTTGCGATCGCCAACGTCGGCAACCCGCCTGATGCGCCCTGGTTAACAGATCATTAAAACGAGCCACAGCTTGATCACCGCCGAAGACGTCCTCGACTTGCCGGCCGCCTCTCGCGCAACGTCGGCAGCGCGCCTGCCGCTGCCGGTGAATTCGGTCGCGTTGGTCTCCGTCATCATTCCCGCCAAGAACGCCGCGGCTTATGTCAGGGAAACCATCGCGACCGCACTGGCCCAAGGCGATGTCGCCGAAGTGATCGTCGTGGACGACGGCTCGACGGACGATACATTGGCAATCGTCCGCGCCGTGCACGACCCGCGGCTGCGCCTGATCCACAATCAGTCCGCGGGCGTGTCGGCGGCGCGCAATCTCGGCGCACGTCATGCGAGCAGCGAGTGGCTGCTCTTCCTCGATGCCGACGACCGCCTGCGTTCCGGCGCTGTGGCTGCGCTCCTGGCGGCGGCACGCGGCGCTCCGCGTGCGGTTCTCGTCTACGGCGACTACAACACGATCGACAGCGACGGACGCCAGATCGGCCGGCGTGGCCTGTTGAAGGGACGCCGCAAGCCGTCGGGCGATGTGCTGACGCGGCTCGCGGCTGGCAATTTCATCGTCAATGGCGGGATCGCGCTCGCACGGGCGGAGGCCTTCCGCGCCATCGGCGGCTTCGACACCTCCCTCCGGTATTGCGAGGACTGGCATTGCTGGTGCCGCCTCGCCGCGACCGGCGAATTCGAATTCGCGCCAAAGCTGCTGCTCGATTATCGTCTGCACACCGCCAACACCATGAACGCCGCGGTCCGGACACCGAAGGACTTCTTCCCGGCCATCGCGCGGGTGTTCGACGACGGGCTGATCATGGCGAGATTGCCGGAGGGCACGGCACCCCGGCTGCGCCTTGCCGCCGAACTTCATCTCATCACCTATTCGGCGATGCAGGCGGTTCGCTTCGGCCGATATCGCCAGGCCTTCGGCTATCTCGGGATGGTCGGGCGGCGCTCACTCAAGGCGCTGCCGCGCGCCACGGCAAGGACCGCCCTCGCCCGCTTCGGCATCTAGCCGTCACGACACGATCTTGGAGGCCTCATAGGGCTTCGGCGCGAAGCCGAACGCCGCGAGCATGGAGCCGAGCGCCACCAGCGCCGGATGCATGGCGACGACGGCCTTCGACGTCGCCAGCAGGCGAGCGGACCGAACCAGCGACAGCGGCAGCCGTCCGAGCATTTGCGCAAACACCCACGCGCGGCCGCCTGCGCTCTGAGCAGCCTTCGACTGCACCCGATAATTGATCGCGCCGATGCGCAGACCGCGCCTTGCGATCCAGCCAAAACTGGTTCGGCTTTGCGGCACGGTCTCGGTAATGACGGCCTCCGCCGTCCAGTGGAAGATCATGCCGGCATCGCGGCATCGCACGAAGAAGTCGCAATCGCCGCCGCCGAGGAAATTGAAACGCAGGTCGAACGCGGGACGATCGAACCGCTCGAAGGTGGAGCGTGTGATCAGGCAATTGCCGCAGCCATAGATCAGCGGCACCGCGCCGGAATAGTCGTAGGCGGGACGGAAGGCCGGATGACGCGACAGCCACGGCTTGCTGTCGTCCTCGAACACCGGCAGCACCGGCCCGCCGACCACGTCGGCGCCGGTCGCCTCCGCGGTGCGGACCATCAGCTCGAGCCAGTCGCTCGATGCGATCTCGTCGTCGTCGATCATCAGGAAGCGGGTCGCGGCGGGAAACAGCGCCTGCGCCGTCTCGAAGGCAGCGTTGATCGCCTGGCAATTGCCCTGCCGTTTTTCGACAAGGCAGACACCCTGCAGCCTGCCGGCGGCCAGAAACTCCGCGGCGACCGGCGCACTTTCGCGCCGTGCAGTATCGTTCTCGACCATGACGACCGCAAAGGAGCGCGGGGTACGCTGGTTCGCCAGCGATTCCAGCGTCAGCCGCAGGTGTTGCGGACGGCGGAAGCAGGGAATGCAGACGACGATGCCGACCGACAGGTCGATGACGCGGGAGCTCGCCGCGATCTCCCGGTTGGGATTGCCCAGGGCATCGGAGATGCGCGTGGCGGACAGGTCTGTCGGGATCAATGTCATGTGGTTCTAGATGTCCGAGATATGTTGAAAAAGCCCTGCTTCAGTCACGCATCCCGCGACGGCACATCGAAGCGAGACAGATGCGTCCCAAAATGAGCGGCCCGGCCAAGGCGCGCGCCTGCGCCTCGCGCCGATCTCCCGGCCCCGCTGAACCGATATCATGCGTTTAACCGCTTTCGCCTGTTTCTCCCGCGAAATCATCTGCGCGTGATACTGCAAATCGCGGTCCATGCGGCAGCAACCGACCCAACATGAACAATGCCGTAGTTAATGCGTGTGCGCATTAACCCGACCGTAAGCACTGCTATCGGTGAGACGGCGCGGCATCGGATTTGCTCTTCGGGCAAGCGAGTCTTTTCCTGTAAATTTGATTAGAACAAGCGCGGTCAGAAAATATGAACAAGCCAGCCACGATCGATTTCGCGACAGCCACGGCGATCCGGATCCCCGCGGGCGCCGCACCCGTGCAGGCGCTGCACGATCTCGTCCCCGGCGAAGCCCGCGACAGCCTGCTGGCCGTGCACGAGGTGCTGCGCCGTGAATTGCCGAAAGGCCAACTCGCCATCTACGAAGCCGGCGGCGGCTCGTGCAGCGTCCTGCCGCCGGAATTGCTCGGCCGCAGCAAGGTCACCGTCGTCGACATCGACGAGGACCAGGTCCGCAACAACACTTACGCGGACGAAGCGATCCTCGGCGACGTGCAGACCTACCGTTTCGGGCGCGAGACTTTCGATCTCGTGATCTGCTACAATGTGATCGAGCATCTGCCCCATGTCGACGCCGCGCTGCTGAATTTCCGCGATGCGCTCAAGCGCGGCGGCATGATCCTGATCGGCGCTCCCAATCCCCGCTCGCTGTCCGGAATCGTCACCAAATATTCGCCGCACTGGTTTCACGTCTGGTTCTATCGGCACATTCGCGGCATCAAGGATGCCGGTCTGCCCGGCGAGCCGCCATTCCCGACCTTCTTTCACCCGCTGGTGACGCTGTCCCGGCTGGAAGCATTCGCGACCGCCAACGGTCTCGAGATGATCTACCGCCGTGAGGTCGAGAGTCCGCGCTATCCCGAGATGCGCCGGCGCAAGCCGCTGTTCGCGGCCCTCGTGGACGCCGGCGCGACCGTGCTGAACGCCGTGCTTCCGCGCGACATCGACGTCCGCCGCGGCGACTATCACGTCATCCTGCGGAAGAGCTGACCATCATGGCGCGCGCGCGGCTCATCACAGGACAAGCGGAGCCTCGCATCCGAGCCGTGCGCGGTAACGAACCGTTAATCTCCAGGGAGCCCGCTCGACCCGAGCGTCACGAGGACGCACGGTGGCGTGGCAAGCGCTTAAACGCTTTGTTTGCCATTTCGGTGAATAGTCTCTCAATGAGTATGGTTAATTTTCCCTGTTGCGTTGATTGGGCACCTATATCCCGGGTGCATGGCGTCGAGCGAAGACTAACCCCTCAGCCTGCGGCATTTGGAATGAAAGCTGGGGATCATGCTTGACTACAACCAGCCGATCGATCGGGCGAGGTCCGAGCTCCCGCAACAGAGGTCTCAGGCCGGCTTCAACGTGTTGGAGCTCGCCAATTTGCTCTGGCGGCGCAAGATCGCGATTGCCGCGGCTGCCCTGCTCGGCGCAACGCTTGCCGTCACGATTGGCAAGAGCCTGACGCCTCGCTACACCGCCACCGCCCAGCTCTATGTCGATCCGCGCGAGCTTCAGCTTGTCGATCGCGAGCTGACGCCGCGCGCGCAGGACGTCTCCGGCATGTCCATGGTGGTGGAGAGCCAGGCGCGCCTGATCACCGCCAACAGCGTCCTGCTCAAGGTGATCCAGCAGGCGGGTCTCGACAAGGATCCGGAATTCGGCGGCGGCGACGGCAGGAGCCTGATGTCGTCGCTGCTCGGCCTGATCGGCCTTCAGCCTCCCGCGCCCTCCGCTGCGGCCAACAATGAGGTGCAGCTTGCGGCGCTGGAGGCGCTGAACAGGCACATCACGATCCGCAAGACCGAGAAGAGCTTCATCGTCGACATCGAGGTCTGGTCGACGGATCCGGCGAAGGCGGCGATGCTCGCCAACACGCTGACCAATGCCTACCTCGCCGAATCCCGCAACTCCCAGGCTTCGGCCGCACGGCGCGCCACCAACGATCTCTCCGGCCGCCTCAAGGAGCTGCGCGAGCGGCTGCGCAACGCCGAGACCGCGCTCGCCACCTACAAGGCCCAGAACAATTTCGTCGGCACCCAGGATGCGCTGATCAGCGACCAGCAGCTCTCCGCCAGCAACCAGCGGCTTTCCGCGGCGCGCGCGGCGACGATGGATGCCCAGGCGCGGCTCGACCAGATCGAGGCGAGCCGCCGTACCGCTGCCGATGCCGGCGCTATACCAGAAGCGTTGCAATCGCCGACCATTGCGAACCTGCGCGCGCAATATGCCGATGCACGCAAGAAGTATGCTGAGCAGGCCGGCGAGCTCGGCCCGCGCCATCCGGCGCTGCGCCAGACCGAAAAGCAGGTCGAGGACCTCAAGCGCACCATCAACGAAGAGATCGACCGCTTCGCCCAGTCCGCCAAGAACGACTTGACGCGCGCCCGCGACTTCGAAGCTTCGCTCAACCGGGCGCTGGAAGCGCAGAAGCGGCAGAGCGTCCAGCTCAGCCAGGCCGCCGTGCGCCTGCGCGAGCTGGAGCGCGAAGCCGATGCCAGCCGCGACGTCTACCAATCCTTCCTCAAGCGCTCGCGCGAAACCGAGGAGCAGGAGAGCCTGAACACCTCCGCGGCCCGCGTCATCGGCGAAGCGACCGTGCCGCAGCGGCGCTCGTTCCCGCCGGCGATGAGCCTGTTCGCCATGATCGGCTTCATCTTTGGCGCGCTTGCGGCCTCGAGCTGGTTCGTCGCGGCCGAGCTTCTGTTCGCCGGCGCAACCGCGCCGGTGCCCGCGCCAGCCCGCCGTGAACGCAAGCCGGTGCCGGAGACAACGCGCGCGCCCGAGGTTTCGCGGGCGCAGGAAGCTTCGCGGCCCGAGCAGCCGTCGCGGGCCGCCGAGGTCGCGCAGATCCCGCCCGAACTTGCCGCGCCGCCGCTGCAACCCGCGATGGTCGAAAATTCGTTGATCGAAAAGCCGCTGATCGCCCGCCTTCAGGAGGCCGACGTCATTCACACGCTCGGCGCCATTCTCACCACCGGCGGCGGCGGCGATCTCACCCGGCTGGGCTGGCCGACATTGCGGCCCGGCTTTCCCCTGACGAAGCTGCTCAACGCCTGGCGCGACATGCGCGCTGCCGCGGCCCGGCGTGCCGGCGACAAGACAATGCCCGTCATTGCGCTCGTCGGCGCTGGCGAGACCGCCGGGCGCAGCGTGAGCGCGCTGAACTTCGCGCTCGCGGCTGCGCGCGATGGCGCCCGCGTGCTGATGATCGACGCCGACCATCAGGCCCACGCGCTCTCGAACAAGGTCAGCCGTCCCGGCAGGAACGAACCGAGCAGGCTCGGCTGGCTCTCGATCGGCAGCAAGGCCGCACGCGAGATCAAGACGGTCAACGGCATTTCGGTGCTGCCGGCCGGCGAGGGCGATGCCGGCAAGGCCGCCGACGCGATCCGCAAGGCGATCGCGCAGGCGCGCGCCGCAGGCGGCTACGACCTCGTCATCCTCGACGGCCCTGCGATGCCGCTTCCTGCCGGCAGCCGCAAGCTGCTCGATGACACCGACGCGCTGGTGGCCGTGCTGCCGACCAGCCTCGACATCAACGACAGTCTCGAAGAAATCCTGGCCGCGCTCGGCCGCGCCGAGCGCAAGCTCGTCGGCGTCGTGCTCGACGAGCTCACCCCCGCAGTCGAAACGCGCCAGCGAGGCAGACAATATGCTTGAGCGCCGCGTCAACCTCGACGGACGGGCAGCAACTGCCGACGTGCCACGGATCACCGTCGGCGGGCTTCGCATGGCCGCGCTCGACCTGGAAGAGACCGCCGATTTCATGATCGAGGCGACCGATCCCGACAGTCGCATCGGCCGTCCGCTGTTCCTGACCTCGGCCAATGGCGAGGTGCTGGCGCGCTGCTCGACCGAACCGCAGACCGAGCGCCTGTTCCGTGCCGCCGATCTGATCAACGCCGACGGCCAGCCGCTGGTCGCCGCCTCGAAGCTGCAATCCTGGTTTCCGCTGCCGGAACGCGTTGCAACCACGGACCTGTTCCACGTCGTCGCGCGCAAGGCGGAGGCGCTGGGCCGCACCTTCTACATGTTCGGCGCCAGCGAGGCCGAGAACATCGCAGCGGTCGAAAACGTCCAGAAGATGTATCCGAACCTCAAGATCGTCGGGCACAGCCACGGTTATCTGCGTGGCGAAGCGCTACGCGCGAAGGTCGAGGAGATCAACGCGCTTGCGCCGGATTATCTGTGGGTTGCGCTCGGCGTGCCCAATGAGCAGGCATTCGTCGAGGAGTTCACGCCGCATCTCACCAATGTTGGCGTTATCAAGACATCCGGCGGCCTCTTCAACTTCTTGTCAGGCAGTCGTTCCCGCGCGCCGCAATGGATGCAAAAAATCGGGCTCGAATGGGCCTGGCGCACCTTGCTCGAGCCACGCCGCCTGCTCTGGCGCTATTTGACCACCAACCCCCGCGCGCTCTATCTTCTCTTCAGCCGCAACCGACCCCTCCGCTAAGAGAAGAGCACAAGACGATATGACCGACCGACCGACCGTCCTCGTCACCGGGGGCGCGGGCTATATTGGCTCGCATGCCTGCCGCGCATTGACCGCCGCCGGCTATCAGCCCGTCGTGTATGACAATCTCTCGACGGGTCATCGCAGTTTCGTCGCCGGCCCGCTGGTCACCGGCGATCTGCTCGACGGCCCGGTGCTGGCACGCGCCTTCGCCGATCACAACATCACTGCAGTGATGCATTTCGCGGCGGCGAGCCTTGTCGGGGAGTCCATGACCGACCCGCAGAAATATTACATCAACAACGTGCAAGGCACGCTGTCGCTGCTACAGGCGATGCGCAACGCAGGCTGCCATCGCATCGTGTTCTCCTCGACCGGCGCGGTCTACGGCAATGCCGATTCCAAGGAACTGCCGGAAGATTTTCCCTGCGCGCCGATCAACCCCTACGGCGCATCGAAATGGATGATCGAGCGGATGCTCGCCGATTACCGTTCAGCCTATGGCTTCGGCGCGTTCTGCCTGCGTTATTTCAACGCCAGCGGTGCCGATCCGGCCGGCGGCATCGGCGAACTGCGCGACAATGAAACCCATCTCATTCCCCGCGCCATGATGGCGTTGCAGGGCCACGTCGACTTCGCAGTGTTCGGCGACGATTACGACACGCCCGACGGAACCGCGATCCGCGACTACATTCACGTCACTGATCTTGCGGCGGCGCATGTCGCGGCCCTGAAGCTTCTGGAAGGCGGGCATGCCGGCGGCAGCTTCAATCTCGGCACCGGCTCCGGGTTCTCGGTGCGCCAGATCCTCGACGCCATCCGGCAGGAGACCGGGCGCGAAGTACCGCATACCGTCAAGCCGCGCCGCGCCGGCGATCCCACCTATCTGGTCGCGGATCCTTCTGCTGCGAGAAAGGTGCTGAACTTCGTGCCGCGTCATTCCGACCTGGCAACGGTGATCCGCACCGCCTGGGCCTGGCACCAGAAGGCGCATCCGTTCAGGCCACGTTAGCCAGCCATATTGCTCCTTGCCGGTGGGCACCTGCCGCCGCTAAAGAGAATGAAGAGACTATGACAACCGCGTCGGCCGCGTTTCTGGCCGTCGCGTGTTTGTGGTATGGCCGCCGATGGAAGCGGCATACGGCCTCCGAGAGACGCCGTTCTGCAAAGCTTCAAGACCACGACCGAGTGTGCGCATCGGCCTGCTTTCTGGCGGCAAGGAGCACGGAGCGAATGCATCAGGCCGCAAGCCTGCAATTCGAGCGCGTGGTGGACGAGTTCGCCTGTTGGCTCGCCGTGCCCGAGGAAGAGCGCTCGCCGGCGCCGGCCTGGTGGTGGGGACCCGCGATCGCAGTGCTCGACGTGCGCCAGCCGATGCCCGGTACGTGGTCGCATACGCTCGGCCTCGAAGACGGATCGACCTTTGCCGAGGGCGCGCGCCTGCTTCTCGCGCTGTTCGAGGACCAGACCTCGGTGTCTTGGCCTGAGGATTTTCCGCGCAAGGCGAAAAGCAAGGATGACGAGACTCGCGAACTGCACCCGCTGCCGTCAGACGACAGCGCGTTTCAGCCGTAACGCTGCGGCTTCGGTTGCGGCAAGGTCCTGCTCCGGCTGGAGCGGCGGCGCAACGGGCAGTGTCATCGGCCGCAGCAGTTCGGCCATCTGCCGCGCCGGCAGGGGCTTTGAGATGAGGAAGCCCTGCATCTCGTCGCAGCCATGGGCGCGCAGGAACGCCTCCTGCTCGGCGTTCTCGACGCCTTCGGCGACGACGGTCATGCCGAGCGCCTTGCCCATGCTGATGATCGCCTGTGCGATCGCCTGATCCTCCGAATCCTGCGGCAGGTCCCGCACGAAAGAGCGGTCGATCTTGATGGTGTCGATCGGGAAGTGCTTCATCAGCGACATCGACGAATAACCGGTGCCGAAATCGTCGATCGCGAGGCGAATGCCGCGGCTCTGGATGGCGTCGAGCACCTTGAGCGCGCGACCGACATTGCGCATCATCATGCTCTCGGTGACTTCGAGCTGGAGCAGCACCGGCGACATGCCGCTGGCCGCCAGCGCCTCGTCGACGTCCTGCAACAGATGCTCGTCGGCGAACTGCCGCGGCGACAAATTGACCGCCATCGACACCGGCAATAGGCCGCGGCGCTGCCAGGCCATGGCCTGCGCGCAGGCCTCGTTGAGCACCCAGCGGCCGATCGGCACGATCAGCCCGGTTTCCTCCGCCAGCGGAATGAACTGCGCCGGCGAGACGCTGCCGAGATCGGGATGCGTCCAGCGCAGCAATGCTTCCACGCCGGTGATCTGGCCGGTCTCCATCTCCACCTTGGGCTGGTAGTTCAGCGAGAGCTGCCCGCGCTCCAGCGCCCGGCGCAGCGCGCTCTCCAACGACAGCCTTTCGATCGACTGCGTCGTCACTTCCTTGGAGAAGAAGCGATAGCCGTTCTTGCCGTCTTCCTTGGCGAGATACATCGCCATGTCGGCGTTCTTGGTCAGCGTCTGCGCGTCGGAGCCATTGGCCGGATACATCGCGATGCCGATCGAAGCCGTGGTGTGGCACTCGTGCCCGGCCAGTTCCATGGGCTGGGCGAGTGCGGCCAGGAGCCCGGTCGCGATGCGCTGAACGTCGTCGATCTCGCCGCACTGATCGAGGATCACCACGAACTCGTCGCCGCCGAGCCGCGCCACCACGTCGCTTTCCCGCAGCGCGCCACGTAAGCGTTTCGCCACTTCGAGCAGAAGCAGGTCGCCGGCCTCGTGCCCCAGCGAATCGTTGATGACCTTGAAGCGGTCGAGATCGATGAACAGCACCGCAAAACGGTGATCGTGACGCTCTGCCGCGTCGATCGCCTCGCGCAAGAGCCCGTTGAAGGTCTCGCGGTTCGGAAGGTCCGTCAGGCTGTCATGCGAGGCGAGGTACTCGATCCGTTCGTCCGCCTCGTTCTTGGCGTCGGCGCGATCGAAGTTCTCCACCGCAAAGGACACGTTGTCGGCGAGACGCTGCAACAGCTCGACGAACTCGGCCGTGAAGGTCGCCGGTTCGGTCGACATGTAGATCATGACGCCGACGGCCTGGTCGTGCACGATGAGCGGAAACGCCGCGCCTGAGCGCGCCCCGTCGTTGCGGACGATGGCATGGAAGGCACTCACGCGCTGGTCGTTGAGATAGTCGTTGCTGATGCAAGGCTGGCGCGTGCGGAACGCCGTGCCGCTCATCCCGCGCCCTTCGGGCCGCTCGGGATCGATGGAGAGACGGACGTTGCGCGTGGTGTCGGAGGACGGGCCTGCGCTGGCCACGATTTCCAGCTGATCGCTGTCGGCCTTGGCCAGGGCGATGGTGGTCGAGGTGAACTTGGCGCCGTTCGAGGCCGCAAGGCATACCAGGTCGAACAACTCGGCGCGCGACTTCGCTCGCATGATCGCCTCGTTGGTCGCGCTCAGGGCCGCGAACATGCGCCTCAACCGCTCCTTCTGCGCCTCGGTGCGCGCCTTTTCCTCGGCACGCTCGAAATTGTCGAGCGCGAACGAGACGTTTTCGGCAAGACGAGCCAGCAGCTCGACCAGATCCGGCGTGAATGTATCCTCCGCCGGCGCAAGGAACAGCAGGATGCCGATCGGCTTCTGGCCGTCGCGCAGAAGCGGGAAGCTGGCAGCCGCGCGGGTTCCGTCCTCGACGGCCTTGGAGTGCCAGTGTGCCGAGCGGGGGTCGTGCATATAGTCGTTGATGACGCTCGGCCGGCACGTCCGCACCGAAGTTCCGATGATTCCCTGGCCTTCGGGATGGTCTGGGGAAATCGCACAGGTGCGCCCGACCATTCGCTCCTGGAGCCGTCCCTTCACGGCGACGACCCGAACCAACTCGCATGTCTCGTCGATGATTCCAATCGTCGCCGAGGCGAACATGCCACCCAGCACGGCCGCCTGACATGCGACGTCGAACAGCTCCTCGCGAGTCTCGGCGCGCATGATGGCTTCGTTGGTGGCGCTCAACGCCGCGAACATGCCGCTCAGCCGGTCTCGCTGCTTGTCGGCCCTCGCCTTCTCCTCGGCGCGGTCGAGATTTCCGATGGCGAAGGACACGTTGCGGGCAAGACGTTCCAGCAGCTCGATCAGCTCGGGCGTGAACGCGCCTATCTCGAGGGAATTGAACAGGAACACGCCCTCGGTGCGATCGCCGTTGAGCAACGGCAGCGCAGCGGAGGATTTGACGCCGGTGCGGCGCGCGCTGTCATGCCACGGCTTGAGGCGATCATCGGTCAGCAGGTCGTTGGTCAAGCACGGCTTTCTGGTGCGGAAGCAGATGCCGGTCAGGCCTCGTCCTTCCGGCACCCTGTCCGTCGTTGCAAATTTGAGCCTGCGCACTTCATCGGAATTGGGTCCTGCGGAGGCGACGACGCGCAGCAGCTCGGAGGCTGGCTCTGTGAGCGCGATCGTGGCCGAGCCGAACTTGCCGCCCTGCACGGACGCTTCGCAGACGAGATCGAACAGCTCGGCACGCGATGTCGCCCGGATGATCGCTTCGTTGGTGGCGCTCAGCGCGGCGTACATGCGCGCCAGCCGCTCTTCCTCCGCCGCAATTTTGGCGTTCTGGGACTCGCGATCGAAATTGTCGAGAGCAAAGCAGACGTTTTCGGCGATCCGCAGCATCAGCGCGACGACTTCTTCGTCCTTGGCCCAGGACCGGCTGATGAAGGACAGCATGACGCCGACGCTCTGACCATGCTTGATCAGAGGAGCGGCGACGCAGGCGGCAACGCCGGAATTGATGTTGGCTTGCTCCCACGCCGTCCCCTTGGTGCGGCGGGGCAGATCGTCTTCCAAGCACGGTTTCTGCGAGCGGAATACCTCACCTGAAATTCCGCGGCCATACGGATTTGCCGGATCGACCGAGTACCGGGTTCGAGCAACCAGTTCCAGGTTCTGGCCGGTACCCGCAACAGGCTTCAGCCAATCGGAATCCGGCTCCTTCAGCAAAATGAAGGTCGAGAGGGATTTGCCCCCGTGAACGGAGGCATCGCAGACGAGCTGATACAGCTCCTGCTCGGTCTTGGCGCGCAGGATTGCCTCGTTGGTGGCGCTGATGGCCCCGAACATGCGGTTAAGCCGCCGCGTCGCCCGTTCGCTGCGCTGTTGCGCGGTTGCGCGCGCGAAATTGTCCAGGGCGTAGGAAATGTTGGCCGACATCCGCTCGAACAGCGAGACCATCTGGTCGTCCAGCGAATTGGGCTCGCTGCGGGTCACCAACAGCACGCCGACACACTTGCCGTTGCAAAGCAGCGGCAGGGCCGCGGCCGCACCGATATCAGCCGAAGCCGCGCCCTCGCGCCACGCCAGCGAGCGCGGATCGTTCAGATAATCGTTGCTGATGCACAGCTTGTGCTCGCGAAACGCCTCGCCTCCGACGCCCGAGCCCTCGGGGGTGCCGGCTTCCGTCGTGATCAGGATCGAGCTCAGTCGCGGAATGTCGTCGCCGCAGCCGGCCGCAAAGCACAGCCGCCGGCCGTCCGGTTCGACCAGGAACACGGCGACCGCCAAGAAGTCCCCGCTCGAAAACCCGGCGTCGCAGACCTTCTGGTACAGCTCGTCCGGCGATTTCGCGTAGAGGATCGCTTCGTTGATGGCGCTCAACGCCGCAAAGGTGCGCGCGAGTGTCGTCGGCACGATCTCAGCTCCCGGGCATTCTGCCTGTTTCTCCCGGGTGACTTTATGAATGGCCATCGCCTAAGTGGTCGTTATTGCGCGCTGCAAACCGTCGATCAAAGTGAACGAGCTGCGAACGAGGTGCGGCAAACTGCCGGAAATACCGTCGTGCGGCACGGGCCTTCGACCAAAGGCGCGTTCTCTTTACGAATTTGCAGCCCTGTATTGGTTTACGGGAGATTGATATCGCCGCCGCGCTTTGAGACGATGGCTTTAACAACCAGCGCCCGCCAAGGGCACGAACCTCGGGGAACGCCATGCCGATCGTCAAGGCCGATCGCCTCACGCGCGTCAGCGCCGCCCTGCTCCGCGCCGCCGGAGCCACCGAGGAAGAGGCCGACGCCGTTGCGGTCGGCTGCGTCAACGCCAATCTCGCCGGCCACGATTCCCACGGCATCATCGCCGTTCCCACCTATATCGACCGCATCAAGGCCGGCCATATCGTTCCCGGCGCCAAATGGACCATCGTCCAGGAATCGCCGACCACGACCGTGATCGACGGCCATTGGGGTTTTGGCTTCCACGTCAACGCCAAGGCGATGGCGCTGACGATCGAGAAGGCGAAGACGGCGAACGTCGCGGCGTGCACGGTGTTCCGGCAGAGCCATGTGGGCCGGCTCGCCGCCTATCCGCTGATGGCGATGCGCGAGGGCATGATCGGGATCGCGACGGCGGATTCCGGCCGCTCGCCGAAGCACGTGGCGCCGTTCGGGGGCAAGGAGGCGCGGCTCGGCACCAACCCGATCTCGATCGCGGTGCCGTCCGATCTCGACGCGCCGTTCTATCTGGATATGGCGACCTCGGCGGTCGCGGCCGGCAAGATCCAGCTTGCGGTTGCGCGGGGCGAGGAAATCCCAACGGGATGGATCATCGACGCCGAGGGACGGCACACCACCGATCCCACGCAATATCGCAAGGGCGGCGCGCTGCTGCCGCTCGGCGGCACCGAGGGCTACAAGGGTAGCGGCCACGCCGCCATGGTCGAGGTGCTGTGCGGCTTGCTCACCGGTCTCGGCTTCGGCGTCGAACCGACGGGGCGACACAATGACGGCTGCTTCATGGCGGCGTTCAACGTCGCCGCGTTCCGCCCGCTGAAGGAGTTCAAGCGCGAGGTCGCCGAGTTCGCGCATTATCTGAAATCGACGCCGCCGTCCGAGGGCAGCAAAGGCGTCTACTATCCCGGGGAGATCGAGGGCCTGCGCGAGCAACAGCGCCTGCGCGACGGCATCGAGATCGAGGATGCCACCTGGGAAAAACTGCGCGCGCTGGCGCGGGAATACCGGCTCGACACCGTGCTCGATCTGGCCTGACGGAATGGAGAACAGCAGCATGACGCGACAGATGGTCCTGGTCGGCTTCCTCCAGGCGCAGAACTGCACCAACTTGCCGAGTTCCTGGCGGCATCCGGACTCGCGCGAGGATTCGATGTCGGCGGACTATTATCAGGAGATCGCCAGAATTCTCGAAGCCGGCAAGTTCCATATGGCCTTCTTCGACGATCGCCTGGCGATGCCGGACCGCTATGGCAACGACCACGCCCATACCGTCGAATACGGCATCCGCTGCGTGAAGATGGATCCGCTGATCGTGCTGACCACGATGGGCATGGTCACCGAGAAGCTCGGACTTGGTGCGACCTGCTCGACCACCTATTACGAACCCTTCGACGTCGCGCGCCGCTTCGCAACGCTCGATCTGATGTCAGGCGGACGCGCGGGCTGGAACGTCGTGACCTCGCTCAACGACGGCGAAGCCCTCAACATGGGCCGGGATTCGCATCCCGAGCACGATTCCCGCTACGACCGCGCCGACGAGTTCATGGAGGTCGTGCTCGGTCACTGGGACACCTGGGAGGACGGCGCGCTCATCATGGACAAGCAAAGCGGCCGCTTTGCCGATCCGAGCAAAGTGAAGCGGCTCGATCACAAGGGACCGGCATTCAAGTCGCGCGGGCCGTTCACCGTACCGCGCTCGCAACAGGGCCATCCCGTGATCATCCAGGCCGGCGCCTCGGGCCGCGGCCAGCGCTTTGCGGGGCGATGGGGCGAGGTGATCTTCACGGCCGCGCGCAATCTCGCCGGGGCCAAGGAGGGCTACGCGGCCGTACGCAACGAGGCCGCCAAAGCCGGCCGCGATCCCGACCAGATGCTCCTCTGCAATCTGACGACGCCGGTCTGCGCCGCGACCAAGACCGAGGCCGAGGACAAGATGGCCCTAATCAACAAGCTGCCGCTGCAGATCGACGCGCTGTCGCTGCTTGCCGAAGCGCTCAACTACGACTTCGCCTCCAAGGATCTCGACGAGCCGCTGACGACGGACGAGCTGAAGAGCATGCAAGGTATCCTGGGCATCCGCGATGGCGTGCTGAAGAATTCGGGCAAGAGCAACCCGAGCGCGCGTGACTTCGTCACCTTCTCCGGCCGCGGCCAGGTCCAGGACGCCATGGTCGGCGGCCCCAAGGAGATCGCGGACAAGCTGGAGGAAATGTTCGTCGAGCGTGGCTGCGACGGCTTTGTCATCGCCGCAACCTACGTGCCCGGCTCCTACACCGATTTCGTCCGGCATATCGTGCCGGAACTGCAACGCCGCGGCCTGTTCCAGAGGGACTATCGCGGCAAGACGCTGCGGGAGAATCTCGGGCTCAAGCGGCCGGCGGCCGGCGCCTGGAAGGTGCAGCCGCGCGATGCCGCGGAATAACGAGGACAGACCATGCGCTGGCTGAAATTTACCGCCGCGGGCAAGACCTCGTGGGGGCTCGTCGAGGGCGATCAGGTCATCGCGGTCGATGGCGATCCCTTCAGCGAATGGCAGCGCACCTCGCGCGCGCATTCGCTGTCGCACGTAAAGTTCGAGCTGCCGCTGATCCCCCGCACCTTCTATTGCGTCGGCCTGAACTATCTGAAGCACCTGAAGGAAGCCGCCGACAAGCGCGGCGAGGTGCCGGCCGTGCCCGACCGTCCCGAGATCGGCTACCGCGCCCAGAACGCGCTGATCGCACATGTCGAGGACGTCATGATCCCGTCCTTTGCGACGGAGAAGATCCATTACGAGGGCGAGCTTGTCGTCGTCATCGGCAAGAAGGTGAAGCATCTCACCAAAGAGAACGCGATGGATTGCGTGTTCGGCTACACCATCGGCAACGACGTCAGCGAGCGAAGTTGGCAGAAGGCAGACCGCAGTCTGTGGCGTTCGAAGAACGCCGACACGTTCAAGCCGATGGGTCCATGGATCGAGACCGAGGCCGACCTCGACAAGATGGAAACAATCGTCCGGGTCAACGGCAAGGAGACCAACCGCTTCGCGACCGGCGACATGATTTTCGGCGTGGTGCCGTTCCTGGTCGAGCTGACGAAGTATTTTACTCTATGGCCCGGCGACGTGATCTGGATGGGCACGGACGGCGCATCGCCCGATATCAAGCACGGCGATGTCGTGGAGATCGAGATCACGGGCGTCGGGACATTGCGCAACAGGTTTGTGCGGGAGGGGCGGTAGCAGCCTCAGCACCCGTGCCGTAGGGTGGGTTAGCCCTGGAGATGCGCGAAGCGCATCTGCTTGGCGTAACCACCTCGTCAGCTTTCCGCGGAGACATCGATGGTGGGTTACGCCTTCGGCTAACCCACCCTACGGCACTTCCCGTGTCTCAAAACGGCAGCGCCACGCTCGCCTTGATCTCCTTCAACACCACGTTGCTGCGGACATAGCGGATGCCGGGGATGCGAAACATGAACTCGTCGAGGAAGCGATTGTAGGCCGCCATGTCCTTCACGACGACGCGCAGATGATAGTCAGCATCACCCGTGGTCGCAAAGCACTCCAGCACCTCGCGCCGCTTGATCACACGCGCGACGAATTCGTCAACGAACTTGGCGTCGTGCCGCTCCAGCGAGACGTGGAGGATGGCCGACATCGCAAAGCCCGCCTGTTCGCGCGCGACCAAAGCCGCATAGCCCTGAATGACGCCAGCCTCCTCCAGCGCGCGCACCCGTCGCCAGCAGGCGGAGGTGGACATGCCGACCTCGTCCGCCAGTTGCTGGTTAGTGGCTCGGCCGTCCTTCTGAAGGTGGGCGAGAATCCGGGTGTCCTGGTCTTCGATCATGGGATCTCACAATTCAGTCAAATCTACCAAATTTCGCCGCATCGCGCAAAACCTTACCAGAAATCGGCTTCCAATCGAATACATAGGTAAGAACTACCAGCACCCCGGGCATACCCTTCCACCATTCGGCAGGGTGCCGGGCGAGGTCTGCCATGGACGCCATCCCATCACTCGATGCTTACGAGCTTTCCGACCGCTATGACCGCGAGGAGGGCCGCGTCTTCCTCACGGGCACGCAGGCCATCGTCCGCATCGCGCTCGACCAGGTCAGGCGCGACCGTGCGGCCGGCCTCAACACCGCCGGCTTCATCTCCGGCTATCGCGGCTCGCCGCTC
Source organism: Bradyrhizobium sp. UNPA324 (assembly GCF_006658635.1). NCBI lineage: Bacteria > Pseudomonadati > Pseudomonadota > Alphaproteobacteria > Hyphomicrobiales > Nitrobacteraceae > Bradyrhizobium > Bradyrhizobium sp. UNPA324. Next base: position 5,655,473 of record NZ_LFJD01000004.1, on the reverse strand, counting down.
GGCGGCATCGATCTCGAGCTGTGGCGCATCCAGGACCGGCTGACGCGGGACCGCATCGAGTTCCTGCCGGCCGTCAACGAGGATCTCGCGGCGACCGCGGTGCTCGGCTCGCAGCAGGTCGAGACGCAAGGCGATCGCGAGGTCGATGGCGTCTTCGGGCTCTGGTACGGCAAGGGACCCGGCGTCGATCGTTCCGGCGATGCGCTCAAGCACGGTAATGCCTACGGCTCCTCGCCGCACGGCGGCGTGCTGGTCGTCGCGGGCGACGACCACGGCTGCGTCTCTTCCTCGATGCCGCACCAGTCCGACGTTGCCTTCATGAGCTGGTTCATGCCGACGCTGCATCCGGCCAGCGTCAGCGAGTATCTGGAGTTCGGCGAGTATGGCTACGCGTTGAGCCGCTTCTCCGGCATGTGGGTCGGCTTCAAGGCGATCTCGGAGATCGTGGAGTCAGGCGCCTCCGTCGCGCTGCGGCCGCCGCGCGCCTTCCGCACGCCGGACTTCACGCCTCCGGCCGGCGGCCTGCACTATCGCTGGCCCGATTTGCCGGGTCCGCAGATCGAGGAGCGGCTGGAGGCGAAGAAGCACGCGGTCTACGCCTTCGCCAAGGCCAATCCGATCGACCGTCACGTCTACGACATTCCGGACGCCACCTACGGCATCGTCACCACGGGCAAGGCTCATCTCGATCTGATGGAGGCGCTGCGATTGATGGGCCTCGACGAGGCCGCCTGCCGCCGCATCGGCATCGACGTCTACAAGGTCGGCATGGTCTGGCCGCTGGCGCTGCACGACGCCATGGCCTTCGTGAAAGGCAAGCGCGAGATCCTCGTGGTCGAGGAGAAGCGCGGCATCATCGAGAGCCAGTTCAAGGAGTATTTTTACGACTATCCCGGCAGCAAGCCCGAGCGCATGGTCGGCAAGCACGACGAAACCGGGGCAAGGCTGATCTCCTGGATCGGTGAATTGTCGCCGCGTGCTCTGGCGGGCGTACTGGCGCGCCGGCTCGATCCGATGTTTCCCGGTCTCAATCTCGCCGCGCGCGCAGCCGCCCTGATGCCGGAGGCCGCACGCACCATCAACGTCCCGGGCGCAACGCGCACGCCCTATTTCTGCTCGGGTTGCCCGCACAACACGTCGACCAAGGTGCCCGAGGGATCGAAGGCGCTGGCCGGCATCGGCTGCCATTTCATGGCAAGCTGGATGGACCGGGAGACCTCGTCGCTGATCCAGATGGGCGGTGAAGGCGTGAACTGGGCAGCTTCGTCGAGATTCACCGGCCGCAAGCACATCTTCCAGAACCTCGGCGAAGGCACCTACTACCATTCCGGCTCGATGGCGATCCGGCAGGCGATCGCGGCCAGGGCCAACATCACCTACAAGATCCTGTTCAACGATGCCGTGGCGATGACAGGTGGCCAGCCGGTCGACGGTCCCATCAGCGTCCATGCCATCGCGCACAGCGTCCGCGCCGAAGGTGTGGCGCGCATCGCGCTGGTGTCGGATGATCCCGCACAGTTCTCGCCCGCCGACCTGCCAGCCGGCGTCACCATCCATCCGCGCGAGGAGATGGATGCCGTGCAGCGCGAGCTGCGCGATATCCCCGGCGTCTCGGTCCTGATCTATCAGCAGACCTGCGCCACGGAGAAGCGGCGCCGCCGCAAGCGCGGGCAGATGGCCGACCCCAAGCGCTTCGCCTACATCAACGATCTCGTCTGCGAAGGCTGCGGCGACTGCTCGGTGGAATCCAACTGCCTCAGCGTCGAGCCGAAGGAGACGCCGTTCGGTCGCAAGCGGCAGATCAATCTGTCGACCTGCAACAAGGATTTTTCCTGTCTCAACGGTTTCTGCCCGAGCTTCGTCACCGTCGAAGGTGCAACGCGCCGGAAGAAGGCCGCAAGCCAGATCGGCGCCGTCGGCCACGCGGCCGCGCTTGCCCTGCCCTCCTCGGTATCGCTCGACCGGCCCTACGATCTGCTCGTGACCGGCGTCGGCGGCACCGGCGTGATCACGGTCGGTGCACTGATCGGCATGGCCGCACATCTCGAACGCCGCGGCGTCTCGGTGCTGGACTTCACCGGCTTTGCGCAGAAGTTCGGACCCGTGCTGAGCTATATCCGGATCGCATCAAGGCCCGAGGCCCTGCACCAGGTGCGCATCGACCAGGGCGCGGCCGATGCGCTGATCGGTTGCGATCTGGTCGTCAGCTCTTCGGCAAAGGCGTCCGGCACCTACCGCCGTGGCACGCGCGCCGCGGTCAATACCGCGGAGATGCCGACCGGCGACGTCGTTCGCTTCCGCGACGCCGATCTCGCCTCCGCCGCCCGCCTGCGCGCGATTGGCCGGGTCATCGGCGAGCACGATCTCGGCACGATCAATGCCAACGCGCTGGCCGAACGGCTGCTCGGCGATGCCGTCTATGCCAACATCATCATGCTCGGCTTTGCCTGGCAGCGCGGGCTGGTCCCGATTTCGTTGCAGGAGCTGTTGCGCGCGATCGAGCTCAACGGCGTCGCGGTCGAACGCAACAAGCAGGCGTTTGCCTGGGGGCGGATTGCGGCTTCCGATCCCGACTTCCTGCCGAAGGTGCCGGAAGCGCCGGAGGTCGAGACGCTCGACCAGATTATCGACCGTCGCGCCGACTTTCTCACCGCCTATCAGGACAGCACCTATGCGGCACGCTACCGAAGGACAATCGCCAGGGTTCGCAGTGCCGAGGCTGCCCTGAACAGCGCGGCTCTGACCGAGGCCGTCGCACGCGCCCTGTTCAAGCTGATGGCCTATAAGGACGAATACGAGGTCGCACGCCTGCACATGCAAAGCGGCTTCCTCGACGAGCTGAAGCGCGAATTCGAGGATGGCTTCAGCGTCCAATATCACCTCGCCCCGCCATTCCTTCCCTCGGAGCGCGACGCACGAGGACGTCCGCGCAAACGCGCTTTCGGCCAGTGGATCCAGATGCCGCTCGCCATGCTCGCGCGCTTGAAGGGGCTCCGCGGAACGCCGTTCGATCCGTTCGGCTACACCCGGGAACGGCGCACCGAGCGCGAACTGATCGCGTGGTATGAAGGCCTGATCGAACGGATATTGGGCGAGCTCGATGCGGCGTGTCTTCCGGCTCTCGTTGCGATTGCAAAGGCGCCGATGGAGATCCGCGGCTATGGCCCGGTGAAAGAGGCCGCGATCGCATCGGTGAAGACGGAGGTCGAATCCCTTCTGGCAAGGCCGGTCACAGCCAGGGCCGCCTGACAGCAGCCCTCTCACGAATAGGGATTGATCAGCTTCTGCTGCTCAGCGCTGTGATCGACGAGCATGTCGATGAAAGTCCTGACTTTTGCGGACAGATGGTGGCGATGCGGGTAGACCGCGTTCATGGACAGCTCGACGGTCCGATAGTCCGGCAATAGCCGTACGAGCCGACCCGATTCGAGATCGTCCTGAACGAGAAACCCAGCCATCAGGCATACGGCGCCCCCCGCTAGCGCGACTTTCCGCAGCGCTTCCCCGCTATTTGTCACGAAGCTGCCCGAGATGCGCACGGAGGCCGGCGTGCCTTTGCGATCGAGAAAGCGCCATTCGTCACCAAATGGATAGTTCAAGTGCCGACCGCAATTATGCCCGGAGAGCTCGTCGAGCGTCTGCACGCGGCCGTGCCTTTCGAGATAATCGTGCGAGCAGCACAGCACGTGGCGCCAGGTGGCAAGGCTTCGCACGATCAGGCTGGAATCCCGCGGCTGAGTCATTCGCAGGGCTACGTCATACCCTTCCTCGATGAGGTCGACATCAGCCTCCCCCATGCGCAAATCCACCTTGAGCTCCGGATAAGTCGACAGCAGTTGCGCCACGACAGGCGCAACAAACGGTACCATGTGCGTGGCGACATGGATGCGCAGCGTACCGCGAGGCAAGGACTGCAATTCGCTCGCGATGTCGTCGGCTTGCCCGAGATCGGCAAGGATTTGCGTGGCGCGATCGTAATAGGCCTGGCCGACCTCGGTGAGACTTACCTTTCGCGTGGTGCGGTTCAGCAACCGCACGCCGAGGCGGTCCTCCAGCGCCTGGACGTGGTTGCTCACCATGGTGGTCGACATGTCGAGCCGGCGAGCGGCGGCCGAGAAGCCACCGTTTTCGACGACCCGGACGAAGGCGGTGAGACTGGTGAAGCGATCCATGATCTGAAGCCCCGATTATCCGCTATTACTGGATAATGCTTCCACTTTTTACCGGATTATCACAAGGCGCGGGACAGCGCATTTTACCGGCATCACATACGTGCCGCCGGACGGACGTAGGAATATCCGAGGATACCCATGTCAAACGCCTCTTATGTCGCTGAAACTAATAAGAAAATCACCCTCCGCCCGTCCCGTCAGGCGATTCAGCGAGTGGCGCTCGGCCTCGCCTTGGCGCTCGCGATCACGACCGCCGGCCACTACGGCTACGAATATTGGAGGACGGGCCGCTACCTCGAATCCACCGACGACGCCTATGTGAAGGCGGACTCCACGATCATCGCGCCCAAGGTTTCCGGCTATGTCGCGAAGGTGCTCGTCGGCGACAACGAGAAGGTCAGGGCAGGCCAGACGCTGGCCAAGATCGACGACCGCGACTTCAAGACGGCGCTCGACCAGGCGAGGGCCGACGTCGCCGCCTCCGAAGCGTCGGTGCGCAATATCGACGCCCAGCTCGAACTGCAGCAGCCGGTCATCGCGCAGAGCACGGCCGACGTAACCGCGGCGGACGCCAATCTGAAATTCGCGCAGGAGGAGCGCGCCCGCTACGACGATTTGATGAAGTCGGGCTCCGGCACGATCCAGCGCGCGCAGCAGACCGACGCGGCGCTGCGTGCGAGCAGCGCGCAGTTGCAGCACGCCAAGTCCGGCCTCGTCGCCGCGCAGCGCAAGATCGACGTGCTCACCACCCAGCGCGCGCAGGCAACAGCCCAGCTCGAACGCGCCCGCACGGTCGCGCAGCAGGCGGCGCTGAACCTGTCCTATACCGAGATCACCGCGCCGGTCGACGGCACGGTCGGCGCCCGGAGCTTGCGGATCGGCCAATACGTCCAGGCCGGCACGCAGTTGATGGCGGTGGTGCCGCTCGATGCGGTCTATGTCGTTGCGAACTTCAAGGAGACCCAGCTCACGCATGTGCGCCCCGGCCAGCCGGTCGAGCTGCACGTCGACAGCTTCCGCAACAAGACGCTGCGCGGCCATGTCGACAGCCTGTCGCCGGCAAGCGGACTCGAATTCGCGCTGCTCCCGCCGGATAACGCCACCGGCAATTTCACCAAGATCGTGCAGCGCGTTCCTGTGAAGATCGTGCTCGACGACCACAGCCTCACCGGCCTGCTGCGCCCCGGCATGTCGGTCGTGCCGACCGTCGACACCAAGCAGGCGATGCTGGCCGAGCGCGAGACGGAAAAGCGCCTCGCCGACAACACCTCCCGCGCCAACGGGGGCTGAAGCCATGAGCACGCTCCAACCGACCGTCAACGCCGCTGCCGGCTTCTCCGCCCCTGCTGCGCCCGCGGCGCCGGCGGTGTCCGCCAAAACCTGGATCGCGGTGATCGGCGCCACACTCGGCGCCTTCATGGCGGTGCTGAACATCCAGATCGTCAACGCCTCGCTCGCGGACATCCAGGGTGCGATTGGGGCTGGCATCGACGACGGCGGCTGGATCTCGACCTCCTATCTGATCGCCGAGATCGTGGTGATCCCGCTCTCCGGCTGGCTCGCACAGGTATTCTCGATCCGGATCTACCTTCTCACCAATGCGACCCTGTTCCTGTTGCTGTCGGCGGCCTGCGCGCTGGCACAGGACCTGCCGCAGATGATCGTGCTGCGGGCCGTGCAGGGATTCACCGGCGGCGTTCTGATTCCGATGGCGTTCACGTTGATCATTACGCTGCTGCCACGCGGAAAGCAGCCGGTCGGTCTTGCGCTGTTCGCGCTGTCCGCGACGTTCGCCCCCGCGATCGGCCCGACCATCGGCGGCTATCTCACCGAGAATCTCGGCTGGGAGTACATCTTCTACGTCAACCTCGTCCCCGGCGCGGTCATGATCGGCATGCTTTGGTATGCACTCGAGGCGAAGCCGATGAAGCTGTCGCTCCTGCGCGAGGGCGACTGGGCCGGCATCGTCACCATGACGATCGGGCTGTCGGCGCTGCAAACCGTGCTGGAGGAAGGCAACAAGGACGACTGGTTCGGCTCGCCGTTCATCGTCAAGCTCAGTGTGATCGCGGCCGTTGCACTGACCGCCTTCCTGATCATCGAGCTGACGGTGAAGAAGCCGCTGCTCAATCTGCGCCTGCTCGTCCGCCGCAATTTCGGCTTCGGCATGCTCGCGAACTTCCTGCTCGGCATCGCGCTATACGGCTCGGTCTTCATCCTGCCGCAATATCTGTCGCGCATCCAGGGCTACAACGCCGAGCAGATCGGCATGGTGCTGGCCTGGACCGGATTGCCGCAACTCGTGCTGATCCCATTGGTGCCGCGTCTGATGCAGAAATTCGATGCACGACTCGTGATCGGCGTCGGCTTCGTGCTGTTCGCGGCATCCAACTTCCTGAACGTCTATATGACCAACGACTACGCCGCCGATCAGCTGCTGTGGCCCAACGTCGTCCGCGCGATCGGCCAGGCGCTGGTGATGGCGCCGTTGTCCGCGGTCGCAACCGCGGGCATCGAGCCGGAGAACGCGGGCTCGGCCTCCGGACTGTTCAACATGATGCGCAATCTCGGCGGCGCCGTCGGCATCGCGCTGCTGCAAACGGTCCTGACCAAGCGCGAGCAGTATCATTCCAACGTGCTGATGCAGTCGGTCTCGGCGTTCGAGCAGGCCACCCGCACCCGGCTGGAACAATTGACGCAATATTTCGTCAATCACGGCGTTCTCGACCGTGCAGACGCCGCGCATCGTGCCTATGTCGCGATCGGCCATACCGTGCAGAAGCAGGCGTATATCCTCGCCTTCAGCGACACTTTCTATCTGCTCGGTATGGCGCTGATCGTCGCGCTCACCGCGGTCCTGTTCCTGAAGAAGCCCGGCCAGACCTCGGCCGGCGGTGCCCACTGACGTCAGCCCAGCCAGCAAGGAGAACGACCATGAAGCCCCGCATGAATTTCTACCAGGCCGCCCCCGATACGATGAAGGCGCTGATGGCGCTGGAGCAGCAGATCCAGTCCACCGGACTCGAGAAATCGCTGATCGAGCTCGTCAAGATCCGGGCGTCGCAGATCAACGGCTGCGCCTTCTGCATCAACATGCACACCGAGGACGCCCGCAAGCGCGGCGAGACCGAGCAGCGCATCTACCTGCTCAATGCCTGGCGCGAATCCCCGCTCTATTCCGACCGCGAACGCGCGGCGCTGGCCTGGACGGAATCGGTGACGCTGATTTCGCAGACCCACGCGCCCGACGATGTCTACGAGCAGGTCCGCGCGCAGTTCTCCGAGGAAGAGACGGTGAACCTGACCATGCTGATCGGCGCCATCAACGCCTGGAACAGGATCGCGATCGCGTTCCGTGCGGTTCATCCGGTGAAGGTGAAGGCGTCGGTGGCGTGAGGAGTGGCAACGGCGCGATGCACACGGCACCGCCTCCACAATCTCGGCTGTCATGCCCCGGCTCGACCGGGGCATCCAGTACGCCGCGGTCTCTCGGTTCAGCAACAAACGCCTCTGGAATACTGGATCGCCCGGTCAAGCCGGGCGATGACAGCGAGAGAAGACGTGAGCACGCTTCGCTTTGCCCACCCTACGAGAGCTGAGCGTGTGGCTCAGACCGCCGTTGCCTTGGCGAACTCCACGTAGATCTCGCGAAGCCGGGTTGCCATCGGGCCGGGCCTGCCATCGCCGATCTTGTTGCCGTCGATTGCCACCACCGGCTGCACGAACGAGGACGCGCTGGTGATGAAGGCTTCCTTGGCAGCGAGCGCCTCGGCGACCGTGAAGGAGCGTTCCTCGACGCGGAGTTGGCGTTCCTCAGCAAGCGCGATCACGGCCTTGCGGGTACAGCCGGGCAGGATCGCGTTGGAGTTCTTGCGCGTGACGATGACGTCGTCCTTGGTCAAGATGAACGCCGACGAAGAACCACCTTCGGTGACGAAGCCATCTTGCAGCATCCAGGCCTCGCCAGCACCGGCTTCCGCCGCGGCCTGTTTGGCCAGCACCTGCGCCAGCAAGGCCACGCTCTTGATGTCGCGCCGCTCCCAGCGGATGTCGGGTACCGTGATGACGTTGATGCCGGTCTTTGCCACCGGGGCGTTGATGATGTCCTTCTCCGAAGTGAACATCACCAGGCTGGATTTCACGTCGGCCTTGGGAAACGGAAAGTCGCGGCCCTTGTCGGCGCCGCGCGTCACCTGGAGATAGACGAGGCCGTTCGCAAGCTTATTGCGTGCGATCAGCTCCTTCTGCAGCTCGGTGATGCGCTCGACCGTCTCGGGTAGCTTCAGCTTGATCTCGCCGACCGAGCGCTCAAGCCGCGCCAGATGCGAGGCGTTGTCGACCAGCTTGCCGTCGAGCACGGCCGAGACCTCGTAGATGCCGTCGGCGAACAGGAAGCCGCGATCGAGGACCGAGATTTTGGCGTCCGAGAGCGGGACGAATGAGCCGTTGACGTAGGCGATCGGATCCAAGGCGGGTCTCCTGGCGGAATGGGGGAATTGCCCCTCGGTATAGGAGATTTAGCGAGCGCGATAAACCCTCGATCCGTCATTCCGGGGCATTCGCGCAGCGAATGAGCCCGGAATCCATTTCGCCCCGCGTACGCCGCCTGATGGATCCTCAGGTGCGCAATTGCGCACCATAGCTCGCGCTACGCGCGCCCCGGGATGACGACCGGCTAATGCGACAGGATCTTCGACAAGAACTTCTGCGCGCGGTCGCTGCGGGGCTTGCCGAAGAAGTCGTCCTTCGGGGCGTCCTCGACGATCTCGCCGCGGTCCATGAAGATCACGCGGTTGGCCACCTTGCGGGCAAAGCCCATCTCGTGGGTGACGACCATCATGGTCATGCCTTCGCGGGCGAGATCGACCATGACGTCGAGCACCTCGCTGACCATTTCAGGATCGAGCGCCGAGGTCGGCTCGTCGAACAGCATGACGATCGGATCCATGGCGAGCGCGCGGGCGATCGCAACGCGCTGCTGCTGGCCGCCGGAGAGCTGCGCGGGGAATTTCTGCGCCTGCTCCTTGAGGCCGACGCGCTCCAAGAGCTGCATGCCCTTGGTGACCGATTTGTCATGCGGCCGCCCGAGCACTTTCTCCTGCGCCAGGCAGAGATTGTCGATGATCTTGAGGTGCGGAAACAGCTCGAAATGCTGGAACACCATGCCGACGCGTGACCGCAGCTTCGGCAGATTGGTCTTGGGATCGTTGACCTTGGTGCCGTCGACCAGGATGTCACCGCTCTGGAACGGCTCCAGCGCGTTGACGCATTTGATCAGCGTCGACTTGCCCGAGCCCGAGGGGCCGCAGACCACCACGACCTCGCCCTTGGTGACGCTGGTGGTGCAATCGGTCAGCACCTGGAAGCTCGGCGTGTACCATTTGTTGACGTGGCTGATTTCGATCATGAGCTTCTAGCCCTAGCGAATGATGGCGATGCGCGCCTGCAGCCGGCGGACGCCGAAGGACGCGATACAGGAAATGGTGAAGTAGACCACGGCTGCGAACAGGTACATTTCGACGAGGCGCCCATCGCGCTGTGCGACCTTGCTCGCGGCTCCGAGGAAGTCCGTGATCGACAAGACGTAGACCAGCGACGTGTCCTGGAACAGAACGATGGTCTGCGTGATCAGAACCGGCAGCATGTTACGGAAGGCCTGCGGCAGCACGACGTAGCGCATGGTCTGGGCGTAGGTCAGCCCCAGGGCGCTGGCTGCGGCCGGCTGGCCGCGCGAGATCGACTGGATGCCGGCGCGCATGATCTCGGAGAAATACGCGGCCTCGAACATGATGAAGGTAATGAGCGAGGATGCGAACGCGCCGACGCTGATGGGACGCGAGGCGCCGGTCAGCCATTGCCCGATATAGGGCACCAGGAAGTAGAACCAGAAGATGACCAGCACCAGCGGCAGCGAGCGCATGAAGTCGACATAGACGCCTGCGATCCGGCCAAGGATCTTGAAGCCGGAGAGCCGCATCAGGGCGAGCGCCGTGCCGAAGACGAGGCCGCCGAGGGCTGCGAGGCCGGTCAGCGTCAGCGTGAACGTCATGCCCTCGTAGAACAGATAAGGCAGCGCGCGGCGGATGACGTCGAAATCGAGATTACCGAACATCGCCTATTTCCCCGTGATGTAGCCGGGGATCGCGACCCAACGCTCGAGGAAGCGCATCGCGGTCACGACGACGGCGTTGACGAGGAGGTAGAGGATGGTCGCGGCGGTGAAGGCCTCGAACACCTGGAACGAGAATTCCTGCATCGAGCGCGCCTGCCCGGTCAGCTCGAGCAGGCCGATGGTGATCGCGACCGCCGTATTCTTGATGGTGTTCAGGAACTCGGAGGTCAGCGGCGGCAGGATGATGCGGAACGCCATCGGCAGCAGAACGTAGCGATAGCCCTGCGCGGTGGTCAGGCCCAGCGCCGTTGCGGCCATCTTCTGCCCGCGCGGCAGCGAGCCGATGCCGGCCTGCAGTTGCACGGCGACGCGCGCCGACATGAAGAAACCAACGCCGATCGCCGCCGTCCAGAACGGCGCGTTGGGCAGCTGCTTCAGCCAGATGCCGGCGGCTTTTGGCAGCAATTCCGGCAGCACGAAGAACCACAGGAAGAGCTGCACCAGCAGCGGCATGTTGCGGAAGAATTCGACATAGGCAAAGCCGAACCAGTTCGCCCCCTTCGACGGCAGCGTGCGCATCACGCCGACGAGCGATCCGGTGATCAGCGCAATGATCCAGGCCAGCGCCGCGGTCTTGAGGGTCAGCACCAGGCCCGACAGCAGCATGTCGAGATAGGTGCCGGTCCCCATCGGGTTCGGCTGGAAAAAGATTCCCCAGTTCCAGTTGTAGTTCACGTGTCCCCCGCGCGAACGCGCCAGTCATGGTTGTCCCGGCGCCTATGCAAATGTCCGGCCACCCCTGTGTCAAGAGTGGCCGGACATGATCCCGATCGAAAGATCGAGGTTTTTCCTACTTATAGTCGTCCGGATTCGGCGAGTCCGTCGGCTTGGCGAACTCGTTCTTCAGTTCGGGCGAGATCGGGGTGTTGAGGTTCAGTCCCTTCGGCGGGATCTTCTGCGTGAACCACTTGTCGTAGATCTTCTGGGCCTCTCCGGAGGTGTAAAGCGCAGCGGTCGCGGCATCGACCACCTTCTTGAAGGCAGCGTCGTCCTTGCGCAGCATGATGCCGTAAGGCTCGGGTTTGGAGAAGGCGTCCTTGGAGATTACGTAATCGCCCGGCGACTTCGAGCCGGCGACGAGGCTCGCGAGCAGGATGTCGTCCATGACGAAGGCGACCGCGCGGTCGGTCTCGACCATCAGGAAGGCTTCGGCGTGATCCTTGGCGGGGATGATATTGGCGCCGAGGCTCTTCGCGACGTTGGCCTCGGTGAGCTGCTTGATGTTGGTGGTTCCCGCGGTCGAGACCACCGTCTTGCCCTTGAGATCATCGATCGACTTCAGGCCGCTGGACTTCTTGAAGACGTAGCGGCTGGCGGTCAGATAGTGGGTGTTGGTGAAGGCGACCTGCTTCTGGCGCTCGGCGTTGTTGGTGGTCGAGCCGCATTCCAAGTCGATGGTGCCGTTGGCCATCAGCGGGATGCGGGTCGCCGAGGTCACCGGATTGAGCTTGACCTCGAGTTTGTCGAGCTTGAGCTCCTTCTTCACGGCGTCGACGATCTTGTAGCAGATGTCCATCGCGAACCCGACGGGCTTCTGGTTGTCGTCGAGATAGGAGAACGGGATCGAGGAATCGCGGAAGCCCAGCGTGATCGCGCCGGTGTCCTTGATGTTCTTCAGCGTGCCGGTCAGCTCCTGGGCCCCGGCCTGGCTGACGGCGAAGGTCGCGGCGAGCGCGAGCCCAATGCTACGGAAATGTTTCACTTTTTTGTCCCCTTTCAGGATGATGCGGGCGGGATGCAAGCACAAAACGGCTTGGATTAGAATGTGACTTTTGGCTGGATCGCGGCTCAGGTTAACGGCTCAACTGAGGGGTCTTGTTAGAGGCCTTGGCAACTGGCCGAGATCCCAGAACAGCCCGGCCATCACCGTCAAGGCTTCTTCCGTCAATGGCAGCAGAATGTGCTCATTGGGCGCATGCTGGGAGCAGCCGGGATAGGAGTGCGGGACCCAGATCGTCGGCAGGCCCAGAATCTCGGAGAAGACGTCGTTGGGCAACGAGCCACCGAAATTCGGCAGCACCGCCGGCGCCTTGCCGGTGGTCTCCTGCACCGAATCCGCCGCCCATTTGATCCACGGACTGTCGAAGTCTGTGCGCGATGCAGCAAAACTCTGCGCCGCCCGCACCTCGACCATCGGAAAACCCTTTGCGACCAGATGCGCGCGGATGGCCTCGATCAGGCCCTCAATCTTCGTCCCGACCACGAAACGCAGTTGCAGCACGGCATTAGCGTGGCCCGGAATGGCGTTGGCCGGCTTCTCGATATTGCCCGACGACATCGCCAGCACTTCCAGCGTATTCCAGGCGTAGAGCCGTTCTGCGGCCGAAAGACCCTCCTCGCCCCAGTTCTCGGCCAGCGCGGGCTCGTCTGCCCCCGGCGTCACCTGCACGTCGGCGAGATAGGAGCGGATCTGGTTGGTGAGCCGCGGCGGCTTCAGCGCGTCGAGCTGGATGCGGCCGTGGCCATCGACCAGCGTCGAGATCGCATTGACCAGAATGGTCGCCGGATTGGCCAGCACGCCGCCCCAATTGCCGGAATGGTGGCCGCCGTCGCGCAGGTTCACGTCCAGATGAATGCGGATGCCGCCGCGGCAGCCGAGGAACAACGTCGGACGGTCGGCGGACAGGCGCGGTCCATCGGAGGCCATGAACAGATCCGCCTTGAGCGCGTCGCGATTGAGGTCGCAGACCTTGCCGAGGTCGGGCGAGCCGATCTCCTCGCCCATCTCGACGATGAATTTGGCGTTGAAGCCGAGCTTGCCGCCGCGGGCATCGCGCACCGCGCGGAGTGCCGCCATGTTGATGCTGTGCTGACCCTTGTTGTCGGCGGTGCCGCGGCCGTAGAGCCGCCTGCCCGCAACCGTGGTGCGCCAGGGATCGCGTCCGTCGCGCCACTCACCTTCCATGCCGTCGACGACGTCGCCATGACCATAGACCAGCACGGTGGGTGCGGACGCGCTCTCGTGATGCTCGGCGAACAGGAACGGTGCCTTGCCGCTGGGGGATTCGACGATGCGGCTGGTGAAGTCGAGCGCGGCGAAAGCCGGCTGCATCTCCTGTTCCAGATAGCCACGCAGCTCGGCGCCACGGGATGGGTTCTGGCTCTCGGTCTTGAAGGCGACGCGACGGTCGAGCTCGGCGAGGAATGCGCCGGACCTAAAATCCTCACGGGCGCGGGCGATGGCGTCGGCTCTGGTCATGACTTGCTTTTCGGGACTTTGAGACGAAGGACCTTACCCGACACGGGTTGGCCTTCGAAAGTGGCAGGAAGTTGGATAGTTCTTGTACTTCTCTTGCAGTTCTCTTGTACTTCTCTTGTAGTTCTCTTGGGATTTCGTCCTTGCATCCTTGAGATTGGCTTGCCAGGCGCAGCAGCGCCGCTGATTTTGGTCTTGCCAAGCGCAAGCGATATGCAAGAACTTCGCCAAATAGGACACCAAGTCGGACGTCAAGTTCGGGCGCACGTCTACCATTCGAAGAGCGCTCAGTACAGAGCGCCAGGGGACCAGCATGGCCAAAGAGATCAGGCTCAACGCCTTTGCGATGAATTGCGTCGCACACCAATCACCGGGCCTGTGGACCCATCCGCGCGACCGCACCGCTGAATATAATCGCCTGCCCTACTGGATCGATCTCGCCAAGACGCTGGAGCGCGGCCGTTTCGACGGGCTGTTCCTGGCCGACGTGCTCGGGGTCTACGACGTCTATGGCAACAGCCCTGACGCAGCCTTGCGCAACGCAGCACAGACGCCGTCGAACGAGCCGCTGCTATTGCTCTCGGCGATGGCCGCAGTGACGCAAAATCTCGGCTTCGGTGTCACCAGCAATTTGTCCTTCGAGCCGCCCTATCCGTTCGCGCGACGGATGTCGACGCTCGATCACCTCACCGAGGGACGGATCGGCTGGAACGTCGTCACCGGCTATCTCGACAGCGCCGCGCGTGGCGCCGGCAAGGACAAGCAGACCGGCCACGACGACCGCTACGACATCGCCGACGAATATATGGAGGTCGTCTACAAGCTGTGGGAAGGCAGCTGGGAAGATGACGCCGTGCTGCGCGACCGGGCACGAGGCATCTTCACCGATCCCAGCAAGGTTCATCGCGTCAATCATGAAGGCGCGAACTACCGCATCAACAACACCATCCATCTTAGCGAGCCCTCGCCCCAGCGCACGCCTGTGCTGTACCAGGCCGGCACCTCGCCGCGCGGCCGGCAGTTCGCGGCCAAGCATGCCGAATGCGTGTTCATGTCCGGACCATCAGCCAAGATCATCGCGCCGCGCGTGGCGGCGATCCGCCAGGAGGCCGCCGCACTCGGCCGCAACCCGGCGGAGATCCTGATGTTCAACATGATGACGATCATCCTCGGCAACACCGAGGCCGAAGCGGCGGCGAAATACGCCGACTACCGCTCGCACATCAATCCGGAAGGGGCGCTCGCGCTGATGTCGGGATGGACCGGCATCGATTTCTCCGGCTACGAGCTCGACCAGCAAGTGCGTCACGTCCAGAACGATGCCGGGCGCAGCGCGCTCGACAACGTCACGCGAGGCGATCCGGACCGCGTCTGGACCGTGCGCGACGTCATCGAGCATGTCGGGATCGGCGGCGCCGGCCCGGTCGTGGTCGGCACGCCCGAAAGCGTCGCTGACAAGATCGAGGACTGGTTCGAGAAGACCGACGTCGATGGCCTCAACGTCGCGTTCGCGATCTCGCCCGGCGATTTCGAGGACATCGCCGACATGCTGGTGCCGGAGCTGACCAAGCGCGGGCGCTATAAGTCGGAATATGCCAAGGGCACGCTGCGGGAGAAGCTGTTCGGCGGTGGCCGGGCAAGGCTCGACGCGCCACATCCGGCGGCCGGGTATCGCGTGGGGAGGGAGGGGTAGTAGCGCGCCACACCTTCGGTGTCGTCCCGGCGAACGCCGGGACCCATAACCCCAGGGAGCAGTTTGGCGAAGGCTGGTCGTTCGGGATTAGCACCATCCACGATCGATAGATCACGCGGTATGGGTCCCGGCGTTCGCCGGGACGACAGCGGGGCTACACCTTCCCGTCCACCATCACCTCGATCAGCTTGGTGCCGGGCCGATTGAACGCCGACGCCAGCGTCGCCTTCAGCTCGCGGGGGTCGCTGATCCTGATCGCCTCGCAGCCCAGCGCCTTCGCGACGCCGGCAAAATCCACGGGGGGATCGACGAAGTCCATGCCAACGTAATTGTCGTCGCCGTGGAAGGCGAGCAGGCGCTGCTTGATGATGCGGTAACCGCCATTGTTGGCGATGACGACGTTGAGCGGCAGCTTGTGATGCGCCGCCGTCCACAGCGACTGGATCGAATACATCGCGCTACCATCGCCCGAGAAGCAGACGACCGGACGATCCGGATTGGCGATGCTGGCGCCGACGGAGGCCGGCAGGCCCCAGCCGATGCCGCCGGAAGCAAGGCCGTGATAGCCATAGCGGTCACGATGCGGCCGCAGCGCCGTGATCTGGCGGCTGGAGGTGAGGCCTTCGTCGATCAGGATGGCGCTGTCGGGCATCGCCTCGATCATCTGCAGCACCAAAAAGTCCGGATCGATCGGCGCGCGGCCTGCGCTCTTGCCGATCTGCTCGACCAGCGCCGCGCGGCGTGCGGTCCAGTTCTTCGGCGCGAGCTCGACGAGGCGTTGCCTCGCGCGGCCCGCGAGCGTCGGGCCGCCCATCTCCTTCAGCACCGGGATCAGCGCGCGCAGCGTTTCCTTCAGATCCGCCTTCAGCGCGATCTCGGCGCCGTAATTCTTGGCGATCTCCCAATCGACGAGACCGATCTGCACGATGCCGAGTCCATCCGGCAGCGCATCGATCTCGCTATAGACCGACATCCGCAAGGGATCGCCGCCGAGCGCAATCAAGAGGTCATAGGGCGCCAGCATATCGCGCGCGACCTTCTGCACGCGCGCCAGTGTGCCGACGAAGCTCGGGCTCTCCGAGAGGAAGTGCGATCCATACGGCGTCGAAGACTGGTAAGCGGCCGCACCGAGCAGCTCGGCGAGCTCGGCGGCTTCCCTCAGTGCGTCGCTCTTCACCACCTCGTCCATGGTCACAATGGCAGGGCGCTCCGCCCTGAGGAGCCGCGCGGCAAAAACCTTCAAGGCTTCGTCCGACGGTTTCACGCGAGCGTCGATGCGGGTGGAGCGGCCGAGGTCGATTCCGGCCTCGCTGTTCAGGATGTCGCCGGGCAGCGAAATGAACACCGGCCCGGTCGGCGGCGTGGTCGCGACCTTGGCGGCGCGGCGCACGATGCGCGGCAAATCCTCCAGCCGCGTCACCTCGACCGCCCATTTCACCAGCGGCTCGGCCATGCGCACGAGCGGCCCATACAGCACCGGCTCCATCAGCCCGTGGCCCTGTTCCTGCTGGCCGGCCGTCAGGATCATCGGCGTGCCCGTGAACTGGGCGTTGTAGAGCGAGCCCATGGCGTTGCCGAGGCCGGGCGCGACGTGGACGTTGCAGGCGACGAGCTTGCCGGAGGCGCGGCTATAACCGTCGGCGATCGCGACCACCAGGCTCTCCTGCATCGCCATCACGTAGGTGAGGTCAGGATGGTCTTTCAGCGCATGCATGATCGGCAGCTCGGTGGTGCCGGGATTGCCGAACAGATGCGTGATGCCCTCGTCCTTGAGCAGCGCAAGAAAGGCGGAGCGGCCGGTGATCTTGTTCTTCATCTTTCCTCCAGGAGCGGACGTTACCGCAAGGACTGAAGGCATGATGGCCGAAGTCGAAGGGAGCGCGCAAGGAAGCGCGGTCATGGCTGCGTTGCGTGTGACGGTCTCGTGTCCCGGACGCGGCGCAACGTGCAACGTTGCGACGCAGAGCCGGGACTTAGAATCCGCACCGAGCTCGCTGACGCATGGGCCCCGGCTCGGCAGTGCGGCACTTCGCGCCGCGCTGCGTCCGGGGCACGAGCGGAGCAAATGGCGGGCTAGATTTCCTCCCGCCCCAGCTCGAACGGGTCCTCGCCGCCCGCGCGCTTCTTCCTTTTCGAGCGCTGCCAGACCACGCCGGGAAAGCCCTTCAGCGGCACCAGCGGCTCGCCGGTATAGGCCCATTCCTGCAGCTCTTCGATCGCGATGTGGTAGAGCGGCTGCCGGCCGGTGCGTTCCCGAAACAGCGCGCGGGGGATGTTGACCATATGGGGCCCGCGCGGACGCTCATAGGCGATCGGCGTGCCGCAATGCGAGCAGAAGCTGCGCGCGGTCTTGGTCGCCTTGTCCTCATAGCGCGTGAGCGCGGTCTTGCCGGAGGTGATGCGGAAGCGCTTCTTCCAGCTTCCAACGTAGGTAGCGTAGGCCGCGCCATGGGCGCGGCGACTGGCCGCGGAGTGATCATGCCAGGCCCAGCGCGCGGGGACGTCGATCTCGAAGGTGACCTTGCCGCAGAGGCATTGGCCGGCGGCGATCCCTGCGGCGGCGGCGGCTTTGGCCATTGGTGTCTCTCCGTCGTCATTGCTTCGCTGCGCTCGCAATGACGGAGTTTGAGATGGCCGGCGGAGCGACACAAGAGCCCCGTAGCTAAGCCGGCGTCAACTCGTCATACACCGGATAATCCGTATACCCCTTTTCCTCGCCGCCATAGAACGTCGCACGGTTGTACGGCGTGATCGGATAATCGTGCGCGAGGCGGTGCGGCAGATCGGGGTTGGAGATGAAGATGCGGCCGAAGGCGATGACGTCGGCGTGGCCGTCGGCGATCGCCGCGTTCGCGGTCTCGCCGGTGAAGCCGCCGGCGGTCATCAGCACGCCGCTGTAGAGCGGACGGAACAGCACCATCGCCGATGGCACGTTCTCCCAATGGACGTCGGCACGGCCGGCGCCGCTGGAGCGTGGCTCGATGAAGTGCAGATAAGCGAGACCGAGCTTGTCCAGCGCCTTCACGACGTAGGTGTAGAGCGGCATCGGATCCGGCTCGCCGGAATCATTGGCGATGCCGTGGGGCGAGAGCCGCACGCCGACGCGGTTCGCGCCCCAGACCTCGATCGCCGCCTGCGTGACTTCGAGCAGCAGCCGCGCGCGGTTCTCGATCGAGCCGCCATATTGATCGGTGCGCTGGTTGCTGCGCGACTGCAGGAATTGCTCGAGCAGGTAGCCGTTGGCGCCGTGGATCTCGACACCGTCGAAACCGGCGGCGAGCGCATTCTTCGCGCCTTGCCGGAACGCCTCGACGATATTCTTGATCTCCTCGGTCTCCAGCGCGCGCGGCGTCTCATAGTCCGAGATCCTGCCGTCGGCCGTCATCGCCTTCATCCCCTCCCCCTTGATCGGGATCGCCGAGGCCGAAACCGGCAGCTCACCGCCATGGAAGGAGGAATGCGAGACGCGGCCGACATGCCAGAGCTGGAGGAAGATGATGCCGCCCTTTGCGTGCACCGCGTCGACCACCTTGCGCCAGCCGTCGATCTGCGCCTGCGAATAGATGCCGGGCGTCGCCGGATTGCCGCGGCCGTGCGACAGCACCGGCGAGGCTTCGGCGATGATCAGGCCGCCGGGCGTGGCGCGCTGGGCGTAATATTCAGCGTTGAGCGGTCGCGGCGAAAAGCTCTCGCGCTCGGCCCGCATGCGCGTCAGCGGCGCCATCGCGACGCGATGCGCAAGCTTGTACGGACCGACCTGCAACGGTCTAAACAACGCTTCGAATTTCATGTGGTCCCCGGATGTCTATGAAAGGATGTGGATAGAAGGGAAATGGCAGCCTGAAAGGCCGGCGCTCGTTCTCCCTCTCCCCGTTCTTACGGGGAGAGGGTTGGGGTGAGGGGCTATCTCGGCAATTTCGGTGCGAGCGCAGTCCGCGGAGACTGCCCCTCACCCGGAATCCGCGCTTCGCGCGCATTCCGGCCTCTCCCCGCAGGCGGGGAGAGGCCAAGAAGGACAGGCCTTACGCCGTCTTGATCCAGACGGCCTTCACGTTGAGATATTCCTCGACATGCTGCTTGCCGGACTCGCGGCCGTAGCCGCTCATCTTGTAGCCGCCGAAGGGCACGGCCGGATCCATCGCCTGGTAGCAGTTCACCCACACCGAACCGGCGCGCAGCGATTTTGCGACCGCATGCGCCTTGCTGACGTCGCGCGTCCACAGCCCCGAACCGAGGCCGAAGGTGGTGTTGTTGGCGCGCTTGACGAGCTCTTCCATGTCCTTGAACGCGATCGCCGAGATGACGGGGCCAAAGATCTCCTCCTGCGCGATGCGCATGTTGTCCTGGACGCCGGCAAATACCGTCGGCGAGACGAAGAAGCCCTTCGACAGCGCACCCTCGGTGACGCGGCCGCCGCCGGCGAGCGCGCGTGCGCCTTCCTTCTGGCCGATGTCGAGATAGCCGGTGACGCGTTCGAGCTGCTGCTCGGAAACCAGCGGGCCGATCTGCACATTGGGATCGAGGCCGTTGCCGACCTGCAGCTTCTTGCCGAACTCGGCAACGCGACCGACGAACTCCTCGTAGATCGACTGCTCGACGAACAGACGCGTGCCGGCGCTGCAGATCTGCCCGGAATTGGCAAACACCGCCATCGCGGCGCCGGGCACGGCGGCATCGAGATCGGCGTCCGCGAACACGATGTCCGGCGACTTGCCGCCGAGCTCGAGCGATACGCGCTTCAGATTGCTGGCGGAGGCGCGGATGATCGATTGCCCGGTGACATGGGAGCCCGTGAACGCGACCTTGTCGACGTCATGATGCGAGGCGAGCGCGGCGCCGGCGGTCTCGCCATAGCCGGGCACGACGTTGACGACGCCGGGCGGAATGCCCGCCTCCATCGCCAGCTCGGCGATGCGCAGCGAGGTCAGCGGCGCCTCTTCGGCGGGCTTGAGCACGACGGTGCAGCCGGTCGCGATCGCGGGACCGATCTTCCAGATCGTCGCGGTGAGCGGCCCGTTCCAGGGAATGATGGCGCCGACGACGCCGATCGGCTCCTTCAGCGTGTAGGAGAAGATTTCGCCCGGCAGCGAGTTCTCGATGGTCTCGCCGTGGATCGCGGTGGTCTGGCCGGCGTAATAGCGCAGCATGCCGACGGCACGCAGGCGATAGGCCCGGGTGCGGCTGAGCGGCGCGCCCATGTCCAGCGTGTCGAGCTGCGACAATTCGTCAAAATTCTTCTCGACGAGGTCGGCAAGCCTGAGGAGTAGGTTCTGCCGCTCGAACGGCTTGACCTTGCTCCAGGGTCCTTCGAAGGCGCGGCGGGCGGCGGCAACCGCACGATCGATGTCTTCCTTGTCACCTTCGGCGACAGTTGCGAGCAGCTCGCCCGTTGCGGGATTGCGGGTCTCGAAGCGCTTGCCCGAGGCTGCATCGACCCATTTCCCGTCGATCAGCATCTGCTTGTAGGACCCGTTCGCGAACGGATGGCGCGTGATCGGAATAGCCTGCGACACAGCCATGGCTGCACTCCCTGTCAGGTGATTGATTGGTTCGATCTGGGCGGGATCGTTATGTCGAAGGATACAGCGGGGCCGGAAAGGCGTAAAGGCAGCGTGGAACGAAGACCTCCCATGCCGACTTGTGCAGGGTCGCGCAGCCGCCATGTTATAGCTCGCGCGAAGCCCCTCCTGCGGAGACGCACCATGCCACATGCCGCGATCGCCAAAGACAATGTTGCCGTGATCACAGGCGGCGCATCCGGCATCGGATTTGCCGCCGCCACCGCATTTGCGCGCGCTGGAATGAAGGTGTGTATCGCTGACGTCGACGAACCCCGGTTGGCAGAGGCTGCAACAAAATTGTCATCCGTCACGTCTGCCGTAGACGTGATGACCTTCGCGGTCGATGTCAGCAACGCCGAGAGCCTGGCGGAACTGGAGCGCGCGGTGCGCGAGCGGTTCGGCGGCACCGACGTCCTCATGAACAATGCCGGCATCCAGCCGGGCAGCACGCTGTTCGGCGAGCCCGATCACTGGCAGCGCATCATCGCCGTCAACATGTGGGGCATCATCAACGGCTCGCGCATCTTCGCGCCCAACATGATCGCGCGCGGCAAATGCGGCCTCATCATCAACACCGGCTCCAAGCAGGGCATCACCACGCCGCCGGGCGATCCCGCCTACAACGTCTCCAAGGCCGGCGTGAAAGCATTCACCGAGGCGCTCCAGCACGAGCTGCGCAACACGAAGGACTGTCGCGTCACGGCGCACCTGCTGATCCCCGGCTTCGTCTTCACCGGCCTCACCGCGAAGGGCCGCACCGAGAAGCCGGCCGGCGCCTGGACGCCGGAGCAGACGGTCGATTTCATGCAGGCGCGCCTGGAGGCCGGCGATTTCTACATCCTGTGCCCGGACAACGACGTGCCGCGCGCGCTCGACGAGAAGCGCATGCTGTGGGCCGCCGGCGACATCGTCGAGAACCGTCCGCCGCTGTCGCGCTGGCATCCGGATTACGCGGACGCGTTCAGGAAGTTTGTGGAGGGGGAGTAGGCTTGCACCGCTCTATCACTCCCTCGCCCCGTTCTTACGGGAGAGGTAAGAAGCCTACAGCGTCTCTTGCTTGTGCCCGCAATTCTTGCAGGCGAACTTGACGCGGCTCTGGCCCTTCTCCGCCTGGACCCGGTTCGGGGCGCCGCACTTGCCGCAGACAGCCTCGATGCGGGTCGTGCCCTGCTTGACGACGATGGATTTCTTTTCCATCGATTCGCGGATCAGGCGCTCGGCCTCCTCACGCAGCGATTGTTTCGACAAAGCTCGTCTCCGCCTCTAAAAGCGCGAGAGCCATATCGCACCTGCGGCCGAAGCACAATGCGCGATGCGGATTGCGGCCATCAAGACGTCATTCCGGATGGTTGCGACGCGAGAGCCGCGGCGCGTGTTGCTCCGAGGCTCTCTCTCGTCCGGATCGGCTCAAGGCGTTTTTTCAAGCGGCCTTGGACACCTCCATCAAGAGCCGCTCGGCCTTCGCGTCCTCGATGCGATTGACCAGCCGGCTGCTCTCGTGATTGTCGCGCACCGTCTTGGTCAGGGTGATGCAGGTCTGGACCAGCATGACGATACCCATGGTGAGATAGCCCTTCATCCAGAAGTCGATCGGCAAGAAGAAGATGCCGATGGCGAGGAGGAAGGCGGAAGCTGCGAAGGACGCGTAAGTGAAGGTGACCCAGGCACTGCTGTGGGGTTGGCCGTTCTGGTTCATGATGGTCTCCTGTTGGTTCAATGATGATGGGATTCGGGATCAGGTCGTGGGCGTGCGCCTGGACTTCAGCCGCGCCAGCACGTCGTCCGCGGTCGTCTTCAGCCGCGGGCCAAAGCCCTGCTCGGCAAGTCTCTCGGCGGTCGCGAGCGGACCGGTGGCCGCATCGAGCTCGACCAGCGCATCGTCGGCCGCCTGAGCTTCCATCTGCCGATCGCGCAGACGCCGCAAAGTGCTCTCCGCCTCCGGCAGCGTAGATTCATAGGGACGCGCCGCCTCGATGCCGCTACGCCGAAGCGAGCGCACCGCCTCCGAGGCACGAGCGACGCGGCGGCCGCGATCGAGCTCGGTGATGCGGGCCTGAGCGTTGGCGACGTGCCGCTTCAGCCGGGCGATCTCGGTCGCGAACAGCGCGCGGGCCGTCATCGCGGCATCGCGGTCGGCCTCCAGGCCTGCGATGGCTTCGGCGGCCTCCCTGGCGAGATCGTCACGGCCGCCGTCGAGCGCCGCAACCGCGCGGGTTTCGAGATCGGCAATGCGGGCAACGGTCGCCTCCAGCTTGCGGCCCTCCTGCTGGTCCTGCGCAATCGCCAGCGCCAGCGTTCGTTTGCTGCGCTCGACGGCGGCGGCGGCATCGCGCATCTGCTGGTCGAGAATGAGGAGGGCTGTCCGGTCCTCCAGCTCCTCGCCGGCGGCGGCTACGCTGCCGCGGAAAAGTGTCACGACGGTCTTGAACATCTGTTGCTCCCTGTTATGAGCGCTGCTCACAAACACTTTGTAGCAGGAAACTTGAACATCGTTCAAGAATATTTTGAGCGTCGCTCAGGAATCTGACGAATAGATGCCTAAAGCATTGGAACGGCGAGATAAACTTCGCGCCGACTTGGTCCTGGCGGCGGAGCGGATGATCGCTGACCGTGGATTGTCGGGGGTGAAAACCCGCGATCTCGCCCGCGAGATCGGCTGCGCCAACGGCGCGGTCTACAATCTCGTGGCTGACATGGACGAGCTGATCCTGCGTGTGGGCTCGCGCACGCTGCTTCGCCTCGACGAGGCGCTTGGCGCCGCGGAAGACGCGGGCGAGCCATCACCGCAAGAGACGCTGGTCCGCATCGCCCTCGCCTATTGCGATTTCGCGGCCGAAAATCTCCAGCTCTGGCGCGCGCTGTTCGAGCACCGCATGGAGGCCGACAAGGTCGTCCCCGACTGGTCCGTCCAGGATCAGATGCAGCTGTTCCGCCACATCTACCAACCGCTGGCCGCGCTGTTTCCAAAGCGCAGCCGCGAGGAGCTCGGCATCACGGCGCGCAGCCTGTTCTCGGCGGTGCATGGCATGGTGGCGCTCGGACTGGAACAGAAGCTGGTTGCCGTGCCGTTGCCGGCGCTGCGCAAGGAAATCGCAGGCCTCGTGCGCGCGATGATCGACGGATTGATCGCGCGGGCGGCGTAGAGGAGCGATCCGCATCTCGAGCGTGGCTAGACGAACATTCCGAGCACTGGTTGACGCGCATCGTTTCCCCCAGAGCGCGAGCCATCCAGTCCGCCGATCCCCGGCACCGCCACATCGATCGTCGCGGAGAGTTCTCCGCCCGTCGACGAGGCCGGTCTGACCGATCTCCTGCTCCATGAGCTGCGTGACATTCTCCATGCCGAGAAGCAGCTGACCAAGGCGCTGCCCAAGATGGCGCAGTCCGCTCGCTTCGATCAGTTGCGTGAATTGTTCGAGCAGCATCTGGCCGAGACCGAAAATCAGGTCGAGCGCATCAACGAATGCTTCGAACTGCTCGGCGAGAATGCTCGCGCCAAGCCCTGCAAGGGCATGATGGGCCTGATCGAGGAAGGCCAGGAGGTCATGAAGGAAGCTGAGGAGAAGGAGGACGCAGCCGCCGACCTCGCGCTGATCTCAGCGGCCCAGCGCGTCGAACATTACGAGATGTCCGGCTCGTAGCCTGGCGCAGCAGCTCCGGCATAGCGCCATCGTCGCCCTGCTCTCCAAATCCCTCGCCGAGGAAGAGAATGCGGACCTGCTGCTCAACCAGGTCGCACGGTCATTGATGTCGGTGGCGAAAATGCCGGCGGCGCTGGAGCAGGCGGAATAGGACATTTGCGACGGACGGTAGCCGATCGCCTCTGTTGCAGGATTCGGTTCAAGGCAAATCCGAGGGCCTGACGCCGACCGAGCAGAACACGTTCATCGCCAACATCGTGTCCGACACGCAGCGCCTGGAGGCAATGGCGCAGCGCTTACGCGAGCTCGCCCACGCCGAGAGCCTGCCGCAGAACGAGTGCACCGAGCTCGCGCCCGTGATCGCCGACCTCAGGAGCCGGTTTCCAGCGAGCTCGATCGAGGCCAGCGGCAGCCTCGACCGCGCCATCGGCATGTCCGGCGAAAAGGCGCTGCTTCACCCCTCAGTTTCTTGGTCGGGCATGATCTATTCGGAAAACCGCTTCACACTTTTCCGGATCATGCCTAGATCGCGAAGACCCAGGCGGCGACGATGGCGCCGATGGTGACCAGACCAGCGATGGTCCAGCCGGCGGCATATTCCAGCTCGGGATGGCCGGTCGCCCGCATGATCTCTGCCGGATCGGCGGTATGCTTATGTGCCATGACAGCCTCTCGCACGTTACTTCCCGCGTCATATGTAAGTCGCTTGAGCCGGCAAAAGGTTCCGTCACGGAAATGCGAGGAATGACGCAGCTCGGATTATTCACTGAGCCGGAAGCAGGACCTTCCGGGCTTCGCTCTGTCGACAATTTTATCGAAGCCGCCGTCGAGCGGGCGCTGATCGGCCGCATCGCAGCATTGCCGCTCCGACGCTTCCAGTTCGGGGCGTTCGAGGGCAACCGCCGGGTGGCGTCGTTCGGCTACCGCTATGACTATTCGCTGCAGCGGCTGGCCGAGGCGGAGCCGATCCCGGACTGGCTCCTGCCGATCGCGCGCCAGACCGAGGCATGGGCCGGGCTGCCGGAAGCCAGCGTCCGCCAGGTGCTCTGTACCGAATACGACATCGGCGTCGGCATTGGCTGGCACCGCGACAAGCCGCATTTCAAGGAGATCCTCGGCCTGTCGCTGGGCTCGGCCTGCAAGTTTCGCTTCCGCCGCCGGAGCGGCGACAAATGGCAGCGCCATACGCTCGAGGCGCAGCCGCGCTCGCTCTACATGATGCAAGGCGAGGCGCGCTCGCAATGGGAGCACAGCATCCCGCCGGTCGAGGCACGCCGTTACTCCATCACGTTTCGGACGATGACGCCGACCTGACAAGCCGTCCAAAACAGACTTTCGAAAACAACCCCATGCACAGTAGAAGGCCATTTCCGGCTCGAGCCTCGGCGGCGCCGGGCAACGGCTTGACGCATCGAGACAAAGCGGCGGCGGCGCGCAGCCGGCCCCGGGGCCCCTGCTTGCGTTCCAAACGCGGCTGCGCGCCGGACCGGCCGCCCGTTCCGCGCCGGCCGCAGATCGGCGAGAGGTGCCGCGAATTCGCCTCAAGGCCGGCTGACTAATGAGGCGAATTGAAAAGACAGGCCACATCAGCGGGCCAATATGGGCCCCCGAAGGCCGGCATCACCATGAAGAATTATCCGACAATCTTGCTGCTTCTGACCATGACCACGGCCTCCGCGCACGGACCTTTGCCGAGCCGGCTCTCGCCGCCCTCCGATCTCGTGCAAGCGGGCCTCACCGATTCCGACACCAGTGCCGGCGGCACCGCGCGGTTATGCGAGCAGGTCACCTTCTCGCGCGGCCTGCGCTACGGCGAGAGCGAAGCCAACGTGCTCGATGTCGCCAGCAGCGCCACCAAGGCGGACACGCCGCGGCCGGTGCTGCTGTTCGTCACCGGCGACACATTTACCGGCGACCGTGCCGCGCCGGACTTGTCGCGCCAGATCCAGGACCAGGCGATGTGCTTTGCCGCGCGCAACGACATGATCGGCGTGCGTGTCAGTTATCGCCTGGCCCCCGCGGCGACCTGGCCGACGGGGGCGACCGACGTGGCGGCGGCGCTGTCCTGGGTTCACGGCAATATCGACCTGTTCAACGGTGACGCCCGCGAGATCGTCGCGGTCGGCTACGGCGCCGGCGCCTTCCATGTCGCGACCCTGCTGGCGCATCCCGAATTGCAGTCCGATCGCGCCGATGTCGCCGCAATCGTGCTGGTGTCCGGCATCTACCGCGCGGGCAAGGACGCGAGCGACAGCGAGAAGGCCTATCTCGGCAGCGATGTCAGCCAATACAACAAGCGCTCGGTGTTCCCCGGTATCCTCAACGTCGATGTGCCGATCGTACTGGCCTGGGCTGCGGACGATTCCGCAGCCCTCGTGGCACAAGGCGAAACCTTGAAGAAGACGCTTTGCGGCGCCGGCCATTGCCCGCGCAGCGCATTGCTACGCAGCCGCGAGGGCATCGCGAGCGCCTTCGGTCTCGACGGCTCCGGCGACAGCCTCGCCGAGCCGACGCTGCTGCTGGTGCATCAGCTCGAAGCGCGAGGATTGCCGTAGCCGGGGCGTAGCTCCGCTATCGACAACTCACACCATTTGCTGGGCCTACCCCTCTCCCCCGCCCTCGCCCGCAAGGGGGGAGGGAGCCCAGCGGCGTGCGCGGTTGCACTGCGGCTCATCGAAAGCGTCTTGATAAGTCGAGTCTCCTACCACGCGCTTGGTATGTCCCTCCCCCCTTGCGGGGGAGGGTTAGGGAGAGGGGGTACCACACGGGGATTCTCCCGATCAGAGGAGGGCTACACACGCAGAGTGCCGCAACAGCCCGTCAACACACCTGCCATTTCATTCGCCCCCTACATGCGCGCGTCTGAAATGCCTGGCCAAGCCACACGATCGCCAAACGCCTGACCTACATCAATCGGCCTTGGTGCGGATTGAGCCGACCTCGTTCGGGGCCAACGACAAGGTGTCGAGCATGCGCGTCACCGGAAGAGTGCTGTTCGTTTCGATCGTCGCTTTCGCCTCGCTGGGGGCGATGTCGCAGCAACACGCCGAACAGCCGGCGAGCGACAAGGAGATCCGCATCGGCAATGTCATGCCGTATTCGGGAGCGCTTTCTGAATTCGGCGCGATCGGTCAGGCGGAAGCCGCTTATTTCGACATGATCAACGCGCGCGGCGGCATCAACGGCCGCAAGATCCGCTTCATCACGCGCGACGACAATTCCGATCCGTCGACCGCCCTGGAGCTGACGCGCAATCTGGTCGAGAAGGACGACGTGCACCTGATGTTCGGATCGTTCGGCACGCCCGGCAATCTCGCCGCGCGCTGGTATCTGAACGAGAAGAAGGTCCCGCAGCTTTTCGTCGCCTCCGGCGACGAGGAGCTGAGCCAGGCCAGGGCGTTCCCCTGGACCATGGGCTGGCAGCCGTCGATCCGGTCGGAGGGGCGCATCTATGCCAACTACATTCAAGCCTATTACCCCAGGAAGAAGATCGTCGTGCTCTGGCAGAACGACCAGTTCGGACGCATGCTCTACAAGGGGATCCAGGACGGACTGGGCGACTTGAACCGCCATGTCCTCGTCGACATTGCCTTTGACATCGGCGACGAGCACCTCGACGGCCACGTCTCGATCCTCAAGCGCGCCGGCGCCGATATCTTCGTCTTTCTCGGCGTGCCGTCGACGGCCTCCAAGGTGATCAAGCTGGCGGCTTCGCTCAACTGGCGCCCGGTCTTCATCGTCAACGATGCCTCCGCCTCGATTGCCAATGCGATGGCGCCCGCGGGCCTGGAGAATTCGGCCGGCGTGATCTCGGCGACCTTCCTGAAGGACCCGAGCGACCCCGCCTGGAAAGACGATCCCGCCATGAAGGAATGGTTCGCCTTCATGGACAAGTACCATCAGGTCGAAAGCAACAACAACAACGCCGCGGTCTACGGCTACGCCGCGGCCGAGGCGTTGACGCAGGTGCTGAAGCAGTGCGGCGACGACCTGTCACGCGAGAACATCATGCGTCAGGCGGCCTCGTTGAGGGGGTACAACCCCTCCGTCGCGCTGCCCAACATCAGAATGAATACCTCGCCGAGCAACTATCTGCCGATCAAGCAGATGCGGCTCGTCCAGTTCGACGGGCGGTCGTGGCAACCTTTTGGGGATGTGATCGAGACCGCCTTCACGGAAGGCGCGGCGCGGTGAGGTAACCCATGTAACGTATTGCCGGCTTGCGCGTGTGGTCAGCACCGCAGTGCATCGACGGAGCAGGTGTGCTCCCTCCCCCGCTTGCGGGGGAGAGCTGGGGAGAGGGTGCATCCGCAATCGAGACTCCCCAAGAAGAGGGAGCCCTCACCCCTACCCTCGCCCGCAAGCGGCAGAGGGAGCACACCGGTCCCTTGGCACCATCCGAGCCCAATCAAAAGCTCGCCACCCTCACGCCGGCTTCAGCGAGGCCAACGCGCTCTCCAGCAGCGCGCGTACCCGTGCGGCGTCGCCTGACTTCACCACCGCGGGATCGAGATAGAGCTCGAGCCCCGGCGCGCGCTCGGTGATGATGCCGCTTCGCTCTGCCGTCCCGTCGTTGAGCGCGTCGACCGAATAGGGAATCACCTCGCGGCTGATGCCCTTCATCGTGATCGCCGGCAAAGCGTGGGCGCGGACGATGTCGCTGACGAGCGCGAAGGTCTCGTAGCTCAACACGATGCCGCCGGGCTCGGCGATCGACTGCAGGCGCGCGGCGAGGTTCGCCTCGGCGCCGATGATGGTGTAGTCCATGCGGTCGGAGCTGCCGAAATTTCCGACATTGCAATAGCCCGAGTTGATGCCCATGCGCGAGCGGAACGGTTGCTCGATGCCGGACGCCCGCCATTTCGCATTGAGCTCGGCAAGACGCTGCTGCATGCGCCAGGCCATCTGCAGACAGGCCTGCGCATCGGCGCGATCGCCCCTGGTCTCGGGATCGCCGAAGAAGATCAGCATGGCGTCGCCGATGAACTTGTCGATGGTGCCGCCATAGTCATGGGCGATCGCCGACATCTCCGTAAAATATTCGTTGAGGAGCTGGGTCAGCTGCTCCGGCTGCAGCCGTTCGGCGGTGGCCGTGAAATTCTGGATGTCGGAGAAGAAGATGGTGAGCTTCTTGCGCTCGGTGTGGATGGTGACGTCCTTCTGGCCGGAGAAGATGCTCTTGTAGACCTGCGGCGGGATGTAGCGCGAGATCTTCATCGACAGCGAGGCCAGGAAGTCGTTGGCGGATTCGAGCTCCCTGTTCATGGTCTTGATGCGGCCGGCCTGCCGGCGCTGCAGCGACAGGAACGCCAGCCCGCTGCCGGCGGCGATCAGGAAATAGGCCAGCAGGAACTTGAACGAAAAGATGTTGGCGGCGATCGGCTGTGCGATGATCACCTCCTGGATGCCTCTGACGTCGCCGACCTTCCAGTCCTTCTTCGGGCTCTCGGGGTGGCTGTTGTGGCAACTCACGCAAGCCGGACCCATCGCGACGGGCGCGACCAGGCGAACCTTGTCTGAGAACAGCGAGGTCTCGGTGTCGACAATCTTCTGCTCGGGATCGTTGCGAAGCGCATCGAGCGCGTCCTTTTCGAACTTGTCGAGCTGGTGCGTTGCGCGGTTCTGGAACGGGAAGTCCGAGACAAAGCGGTAGGTGATGTTCTCCTGCTGCGCGCCGATCACCCGTCCGAGCTCCAGCGACAGCGTCGCGGGAATCGGGATCGCGCCGGAGACGGATTCGTAATTGTGAACCACCTGGGTCGTGCCGTCGGGATTGGCAAGGATTCGCCCGACCACGTTGGAAGCGTAGTAGCTGCGCACGCTCGTGATCACCGAGTTGAGATCGACCGCCTGCCGGCGCAACGCCGTCTTGCTGAGCTCGGTCAGATCCAGCCACACCGCGAGCGGCAAAGCGAGCAGGAGGAAGGCGACCGCGGCACCGGTCAGGATGCCGCTCTTGCGCTGCTCTTCGGAGATCTCTTGTTTCACGCTGTGGCTCCGTCGTGGGCGGTTTTGTCGCAAACTCGGGGAATTTGCGGTCCAATATGTGCAACACAAGGCCGATAAACGCGCGCCCGCGCAACCCCATTTTATGGTGGTCGCGGCAGGCGGCTTTTCGTTTCATGACGAATGTTTAAGATCGGCATCAAGCTGCATTCACCCCGCCGGGAGATCCCATGACCGAGACCATTCGCATCAAGCGCTTCAACGCGCGGCCCGTGATCGTGCCGATGAACCTGCCGCTCCAGACATCGACGGGCGCGGTCGCCAAGGCACCGCTGGTGCTGATCGACTGCGAGACCGACCAGGGCGCCCGTGGGCATGCCTATTTGTTCTCGATCACGCCGTCGGTCCTGAAACCGCTGACGTCGATGGTCGCGGAAATGTCAGAGCTGCTTGCCGGTGACGAACTGCTGCCGTTCGAGATCGAGCGCAAGCTGACCCAGCGCTTCACGCTGCTGGGCCTGGCCGGCCTGCAGCGGCTGGCGCAATCCGGCATCGACATGGCGGCCTGGGATGCGCTCGCGCGCAGCAAGGGCCTGCCGCTGGCGCGGCTGCTCGGCGGCGCGCCGAAGCCGGTCAGGGCTTACAATTCGAAGGGGCTCGGCATCATGCCGGCGGGCGCCGCGGTCGAGGAGGCCCACAAGCTGCTGGCCGAAGGGTTTCGGGCCGCCAAGATCCGCGTCGGCCGCCCCGATGCGCGAGAGGATCTCGCCGTCGTTCGCGCGGTGCGAAAAGCCGTCGGCGATCAGGTCACGCTGATGTGCGACTACAACCAGGCGCTCACGGTGACCGAGGCCATCCGCCGCGGCGAGATGCTCGACGACGAAGGGTTGACCTGGATCGAGGAGCCGATCCGCCATGACGATCATGCCGGCTGCGCCCGCATTGCCGATGCGCTGCGCACGCCGATCCAGATCGGCGAGAATTTTGACAGCGCCTTCGCGATGCAGACCGCGCTCTCGGCGGAAGCCTGCGACTACGTGATGCCCGACGTGCAGCGCATCGGCGGCGTCACCGGTTGGCTGCGTGCGGCGTCACTGGCGCACGCCGCCGGCATCGAGATGTCCACGCATCTGTTCTCGGAAGTCAGCGCCCACCTGCTCTGCGTGACGCCGACTGCGCATTGGCTGGAATATGTCGACTGGGCTGATGCCGTGCTGGCAACGCGCCTCAAGATCAAGGACGGCTTTGCGCTGCCGGGCGAGGAGCCGGGCAACGGGATCGAATGGGACGAGGCGGCGGTGAAGAAGTATCTGGTAGGGTAGATTGTGATCGGCGATGCTCCTTCGCGTGTTCGTCATTGCTGTCGAACGCGCACTTCGGGGGCCTTTTCGTCGATTTGCGTCATTGGATATTGAATATCGCCCCCGGACATTCGTTGGTTACGATCAGCGACGGCAATGCCACGGCGAGGCCGATCGCCCGGATCATTGCCTTCATGGCGTCCCGCCATTGTCGCGCCGGTAGCGGAAGTCGCAATGATCGGCGCCTTGCATGATCGTCTGCGTGCGCGTGAGTCTGACGCCGGAGCCAAAGCCTTCCGCGGTCGCAAAGTCCGCAGTACAGACCAGCAGGAAGCCGAGCTCCGGCTCGCCGAGCGCCTTGTAAAACTCGGCATAGGCGCAGCGCGTAACGTCGAACGCGAAGGCGTCATGCGACTGTTCGATCACGTCATAGGCGAGCGCATCGTCGCGGGCATAGGTCCTGAAGGCCGACGATACGGCCTTGCCGAGATCGCTATCGTTCTTGGCTTTCCAAAACTCCTCGCCGAAGCCGCGATAGAGATCGCCGAGCGCCTTGCGCACCAGCGCGTTGGCGCGCACCTCGCCGAGCTCGGCCTGCAGCGCCTTGACCAGCGGCACCAGCACCTGCGCCTGGATTTTTGCTTGCTCGATGACGGATATGCTCATGGGCGACCTCTTGTCTGAGGCAGCATCGTAGCCGGGATGGAGCGCAAGCATAACCTCGCCGGCGACGGTTGGCTAACCCTCGGCCGGGTAGGCCAGGCGGCCGCCGGCCACGCCCCGCGCCGCCGGATTCATTTCGGCCTGTTTGACTTGCCCGGGCCCGAGAATGTGAAACACCGTCTCGCCGGCCGCGAGCAAATAGTCGGTGATGATCCGCCGGTGGCATCGCCACCACAATGTCTCCGCGCACATGATGGCGCAGCGCTGCACCTGCCCGACGGCGCGCAAATGCGCGAGCCCTTCATGAAAAGCCGCGCCCATGGCGTGGTCGGCGTAATTGTGGAAGCTGCCGTTCTGCCAGAATGCATTGGTCTCGCGCGGCACCTCGCGCTTGCGGCTGCGTAGGCCGCCGAGCGAGGCAATGTGCTCATAACCGATCGAAGCGGTTGCGAGCGACTTGGGGAGGGTCTCGCGATTGTACTGCGGGTTGGTGCGGGAGCGGGGCACGGTGCGCACGTCGGCCACGAAGGTGACGGAGCTATCCTGCAACAATCGGGCGAACTCCTCGATCGAGCGTGTGGCATGGCCGATGGTGAAGAACGGATGAGCCATGGACGCAACTCGGCTCCCGGGGCCGTCAGCTCTTCAACAACCGCAATGCGCGGCGCTTGTGCAGGGCAACGTGGTCGGTCTTGTCGCTCCGGATTTCGTATTGCGGATCGTCCGGGCTGGCGTGGTGGATGTAGCCCTTGTAGTCGACGTCCTCGGTGTGAACGCGCAGGATATGGCCGCGCACGCGGCCGGCCTCGGAATTCCAGCTGACGTGGTCGCCGCGCTTGAAGGGTTTTGTGGAGGACTTCGGCATGACGGAACAATGCCGGACCGACAGGGCGTGTTCCAAGGAGCGGAGTAAGAATGCGCCAGTCCGTCTTCGCTCTTCGAGCTACGCCGGACACGCTTGTTGTTGAGATGGGTTGTGGCTTGCCTAGCCGAAGCTCGCGGCGCAGCCCACCCGCGCCCGTTGGGCTTCGGCGCGGCATCCTTCTCTCGCTATCGCGAGCGAAGACGATGGCCTGCCCAGCCGAAGCTCGCGGCAACAAGTCCGCCTGCGCCCTTTGGGCTTCGGCGTGACATCCTTCACTCGCTTCGCGAGCGAAGGATGGTGGGCACGACAGGGATCGAACCTGTGACCCCTACCATGTCAAGGTAGTGCTCTCCCGCTGAGCTACGTGCCCTAATAGTCCACTTAGGTCGGGTGGGGTCCCTATAACGGCTCAGGGGACCCGGCGCAAGGACGGAACGGGGCCGATTTAGGCCGCCAGCATCTTGTTCACTTCGCTGACCAATTCGCGCAGGTGCACGGGCTTGGACAGCACCTTGGCATTCTTGGGGGCGTCCGAATCCGAGTTCAGGGCAACCGCGGCAAAGCCGGTGATGAACATGATCTTGATGTCGGGGTCGAGTTCCGAGGCCCGGCGGGCGAGCTCGATGCCGTCCATCTCCGGCATCACGATGTCGGTGAGCAGCATCTCGAACGGCTCTTCCCGCAACCGCTGATAGGCGGCCATGCCGTTGTCATGGGACGAGACCTGAAAACCGGCGTTTTCCAGCGCCTTGACCAGGAAACGGCGCATGTCGTTGTCGTCTTCGGCGAGCAGGATCTTTGGCATGGCAGGAATCGTCGCATCCCCAGAGGATATCAGCAGAGGTCACTAAGCCCGACAGAGGGTAAATTTGGGGTGAAAATCTTTACCCTGAGACGGCTGCGCTGCCGCACTGTTGTGAACCGGAAAGCAGCCCGAATCAATCGAGCCGCGCGGGCGCATCCACGCCTCCCTGCCCGCACGGTTAAGACGTGTTCCAATGAACCAATACATCTTTTCGCTTGGCAGAATGGTTGCGATTCCGGACAATGACGACACATAAGAGCCGCATCGATCGGCCGAATCAATGCGGTCTGGCGCCCTGCCAGATCCCGGCGTGAAGGGACGAAGCCTGAGAAGATGACCCGGTTTGACGGCAAGACGTCGCCAGCCTTCGAGATCGTGGAGCCCGCGCAATGGCGCGCGCCGGTCATCTTCAACTCGCCCCATTCCGGCTCGACCTATCCGGACGAATTCCTCGCGGCGTCCAGGATCGACCTCACGACGCTGCGTCGGTCCGAAGATTCCTTCATGGACGAGCTGATCGGCCACTTGAGCGAGCGCGGCTTTCCGACCGTCAGGGTCAACTTTCCCCGCTCCTATGTCGACGTCAATCGCGAGCCCTATGAGCTTGACCCGCGCATGTTCACCGGCCGCCTGCCGAGCTTCGCAAACACCCGCTCGATGCGGGTCGCCGGCGGCCTCGGCACCATTCCGCGCGTGGTCGGCGACGGCCAGGAGATTTACCGCGACCGCATCCTGGTCGACGATGCGCTGGGCCGGATCGAGACGCTGTACAAGCCTTACCATCGCGCGTTGCGCCGGCTGATCAACAAGGTGCACCAGATGTTCGGCACCGTGGTGCTGGTCGATTGCCACTCGATGCCGTCAGTCGGCGTGTCCCGCGACGAGCCGCGCCGGCCCGACGTCGTGATCGGCGACCGCTACGGCACGAGCTGCACGCCGCTTCTGCCCGACCGGGTCGAGGAGACCATGACCGGACTCGGCTATTCGATCGGCCGCAACAAGCCCTATGCCGGCGGCTTCATCACCGAGCATTACGGCAATCCCGCGAGCGGCCTGCACGCGGTGCAGCTCGAGCTCAACCGCGCAATTTACATGGACGAGCGGCGGCGCGAGCGCAGTCCACGCTTTGCGCAAGTGGCGACCGATTTCGGCGTTCTCGCCGACGTGCTGGCGACCACGATTCCGTTCGGCGATCTCGGCCCGTTCCAGGCGGCGGCGGAATAGACGCCGGCTTCTCTTCGTAAGATCGTCGTCTGCATTGGCGCGAACGCGTCTTCGCTTCGCCTCGCTTTTCACATGGAAACGAAAGCGAAAGGCCCCCAAGAAAAAAGGGCCGCTCGCGAATGACGCAAGCGGCCCAAGTCTAGGGAGGAAACGCCCAAGGAGGGCAGCGGTAACGCCAAGCGCTACCGCACCGCAACAATATGCGACCGCGCCGCACAAAGTGCAAGGCCTTTTGAGCCGTTTCCCATGCAATATGCACATGGCTCGGTTGCTTCCACGGAAACCCAGATTCAGTTTCTTTGATAAGGAAATTCAATGGGTTGATAGATGTTTGCATACGAACGAGGCAGGGTCGGAACTAAGTTTTCAACGCCATGATCGATATTTGGCCAGGAGATGACTGAGAGGAGGCAGGCTCGCTTCGGCATCCAAAATACCAGGGTGCAAATCAAGACAGCGCTGCACGCGGGAGGCGAATTGAGCTAGGCAGGAGGCGAGCTTCATCCAACTTTCGCTTTGAGGACCTGGCCTGTGACGGTGATCGACTTCTCCGCCTTCATCGGACGGCTCGCCACCGCCTCCGGCGAAACCATCCTGCCGTTCTTCCGCACCTCGCTGTCGATCGACGACAAGAGCAAGACCAAGGATTTCGATCCGGTCACCGAAGCCGACCGCGCCGCAGAGGCGGTGATGCGGCGGCTGATCAAGGCCAACTTCCCCCAGCACGGCATCGTCGGCGAGGAATTCGGCAACGAGCGCGAGGACGCTGACTATGTCTGGGTGCTCGATCCCATCGACGGCACCAAATCCTTCATCGGCGGCTTTCCGATCTGGGGGACCCTGATCGCGCTGCTGCATAAGGGCGCGCCGGTGTTCGGCATGATGCACCAGCCCTTCATCGGCGAGCGCTTCTCCGGCGACAACGGCTCGGCCAATTACAAGGGCCCCTCCGGCGAGCGCCGGCTCCAGGTCCGCCGCTGCGCCTCGCTCGCGGAAGCGACGTCCTACACCACGAGCCCCTTGCTGATGAACGAGAGCGATCGTGCCATCTTCGGCCGCATCGAAAAGGGCGCACGGCTGTCGCGCTATGGCGGCGACTGCTACTCCTACTGCATGCTGGCCGCAGGTCACGTCGACCTCGTGGTCGAGACCGAGCTGAAGTCTTATGATATCGCGGCGCTGATCCCGATCGTGACCGGTGCGGGCGGCGTCGTCACCACCTGGGAAGGCAAGCCGGCCCAGGGCGGCGGCCGCATCATCGCGGCCGGCGACGCCAGGGTTCACGAAGAAGCCTTGAGGCTGCTCAACCCATAACAAACGCGAGCGGGAGGCTTGCATGACCATCTCACGCAGGCTTCTCCTTGGTTTATTCCTGCTGCTGCCGTCAGCGGTGGCGGCGCAGAATTTTCCGGCAAAACCGATCAAGCTGATCGTGCCGTTCCCGGCCGGCGGGCCGAACGACATCATCGCGCGTGTGATCGGCCAGCGCATGTCGGAGCTCGCGGGCCAGCCGGTCCTGATCGACAATCGCGGCGGCCAGGGCGGCGTGCTCGGCACCGACGCCGTCGCCAAGGCCCCGCCCGACGGCTACACCGTCGCGATCTCCTCAGCCGGCGCGCTCGCGATCAGTCCGAGCATGGAGAAAGTCGCCTACGACACGCTGACCGATCTCACGCCGGTGACGCTGGTCGCCACCGTGCCGGAAATGCTCGTGGTCGCGACCAACGTGCCCGCGAAAGACATCGGCGAGTTGATCGCGCTCGCCAAGGCGCAGCCGGGAAAGCTCAACTTCGCCTCCTCCGGCCCCGGCAGCCTGCCGCATCTGGCCGGCGAATTGTTCAAGCTGACGGCCAAGATCGACATCGTGCACGTCCCCTATCGCGGTGCCGCGCCGGCGGTGAACGACCTGCTGGGCCAGCAGGTGCAGATGACGTTCCTCGACCTTCCGGTGCTGCTGCCGCAGGTCAAGGCGGGTGCCTTGCGCCCCATTGCGGTCGGCTCGGCCGCCCGCGCCCCGACCGCGCCTGAGGTGCCGACCACCGCGGAAGCGGGTTTTGCCGGCCTCCACATCGAGAACTGGTACGGCATGGTGGCGCCGAAGGGCACGCCGAAGGAGATCGTCACCGCGCTGCATGGCATCGTGACCAAAGCCATGGCGGATCCCACAGTGAAGGAGAAGCTCGCAGCCCAAGGCGCGACACTGGTCGGCGACGAGCCGGAGCATTTTCGCCAATTCATCGCCGACGAGACCGCGAAGTGGGCGAAGGTGATCAAGGACGCCGGGGTGGAGACGGCGAAGTAGAGTTCTCTAGCGGGTAAGAGCCGACCTCTCACAACGCGGCCACAGCGTCGGCTCACATCAACACACTCACACTGCCTCCGCCCGCAGATGCTCCACCAGCATCTTCGCCGGCCTTGGCAGCGCCTTGAAGCTGCGCGCGCAGATCACGAGGCGACGGTTGGCGAAGGCGTCGCGTAGTCGAACGACCGAGAGCGGCATCAGCTTGGCGCAGCGGCGGGCGGCGGATTCGGGGACCAGGGCGACGCCGACGTCGGCCGCGACCATCTGGCAGATCGCGTCGAAATCGCGCAGGCGCGCGCGAACATGCGGACGCATGCCGAGCCGAGCGGCGTGCTTGGAAATGTGCATCTGAAGCGCGGTGGCGCTGGTCAGCCCGACGAAGTCGCAGGCTCCCGCCTCCTGGAAGTCGATCTGCCGCCGTCCGGCGAACGGGCCGCGGCGCGATGTGACCAACGTCAGGCGATCCTCGCTGAACACGAAACGCTCGATATGATCGGACAGCGCGTGCTCGGCGGCAAAGCCGAGATCCGCGGCGCCCGCAGTGATCGCCGCCGCGATGTCGGTGCTCTCGCGCTCCTCGATGTCGACGGCGACGTCCCGATGCTCGCGCAGGAAGCCGGCCAGCGCCTTGGGCAGATGCTCGGACAGGCCCGAGGTATTGGCGAGGAAATGCACGCTGGCGCGCACGCCAGAGGCAAAGCCGGCGAGATCGCCGCGCATCGCGTCGATCTGGTGGATCACGAGCCGCGCATGATCGAGCAGGCTCTCGCCGGCCGCGGTCAACTCGACGCCGCGGCGGCCACGCTTGAGCAGCGCGACGCCGAGCGCGTCCTCGAGTCCCTTGATGCGCGCGCTGGCCGAGGCCAGGGCCAGATGCGACCGTTCCGCGCCGCGGGTGATGCTGCGCTGGTCGGCGACCGCGATGAAGAGCTGGAGGTCGACAAGGTCGAAGCGCATGGCGGGTCTCTTTCTCATCCTTGGAGCATGATCTTGTCGGAAAACCGCTGCGCACTTTGCGCTAACATGGCCCCTTTGGGTCCGGATCATGCTCTAGCCTTCGTTTCAAACGAAGGCTTGCTCCGTAACCTCCAGATTGTGCGCCGGCGCGGCTTCGGTCAATGTACCTGATATGATCGACCCGCTTCTCATTCTCATCGCCGCCGTCTTCCTGATCGCCGGATTCGTCAAAGGCGTGGTCGGCCTCGGCCTGCCGACCGTGTCCATGGGCCTGCTCGCGGTGAGCATGGCGCCGAGCCGCGCGATTGCCATCGTGATAGTGCCCGCCATCGTCACCAACATCTGGCAGACCTTCGGCGGCCCGTATTTGCGCGACATCCTGCGGCGGCTGTGGCCGCTGATGATCGGCACCGTGATCGGCTGCTGGCTCAATGCCGGCGCGCTAACCGGCCCGCATGCGCGCTATGGCACGATCGTGCTCGGCGTCCTGCTTGTCGTCTACGCGGTGATCGGGCTGAACAAGTTCCAATTCCACGTTGCGTCTCAAAACGAGAAATGGGTCGGCGGTGTGGTCGGTGTCGTCACCGGCATGATCTCGGCCTCGACCGGGGTGCAGGTGATCCCCTCGATGCCCTTCATGCAGGCGATCGGCATGG
Organism: Bradyrhizobium sp. UNPA324; assembly: GCF_006658635.1. Classification (NCBI taxonomy): domain Bacteria; kingdom Pseudomonadati; phylum Pseudomonadota; class Alphaproteobacteria; order Hyphomicrobiales; family Nitrobacteraceae; genus Bradyrhizobium; species Bradyrhizobium sp. UNPA324. The sequence goes on along the minus strand of NZ_LFJD01000004.1, from coordinate 5,616,319 downwards.
AGAAGGACGAGCTGGTGCAGGCGCTCGGCGTGTTCTTCACCACGGCAACGCTGGCGCTCGCCTTCAACCTCACCACCGTTGGGCTGTTGACGCCAACCAATGCCGTGCCGGGCGCCGTGGGCCTCGCCATGGCCTTTGCCGGCATGCTCATCGGCCAGTCGGTGCGGGCGCGGATGCCGGCCGAAGCGTTCCGTCGCTGGTTCCTGATCGCGATGATCCTGCTCGGTCTTTATCTCGCCGGCAGCGCGCTGCTGAAGGAATTTGCGTAAACACAGATCGTAGGGTGGGTTAGAACTGCGGTTGCGCGCAGCGCAGACGCTGGGCGTAACCCACCCTACGCAGCTTCCCTCATTCGTTCGAACGAGTTACCGCGTCTCCAGCATGGCGACGCGGATACCGAGATAGATGAAGAGGCCGCCGAGCGCGCGGTTGACCCAGGCGATTGCGCCCTCGGATTCGCGCAGCCGGTGGGCGGCTTTCGCCGCGAACGCCGCCAGCACCAGGCACCACAGCGTTCCCGTGAAGATGAAGATCAGGCCGAGCGTCAGGAAGGCGAGCGGCTTGTGGGCTGAGTCGGCTGCGACGAATTGCGGCAGGAAAGCCAGGAAGAACAGCGCGACCTTGGGATTGAGCGCGTTGGTGAAGACGCCCTGGAGGAAAACCCGCCGCAGCGAGCTGCGCACCGGCTCGTCGATTGCCGCTGCCAGCACCGGGCGTGACCACAGCATCTGAAGCCCGGTCAGGACGAGATAGGCCGCGCCCACCAGCTTCAGGATCGAGAAGGCGGTCGAGGAGGCCATCAGCAGGGCCGAAAGGCCGATCGCCGCGGCCGCGACATGGACGAAACAGCCGCAACTGATGCCGAATGCGGCCGCAGCGCCGCCCCGCCAGCCCATCTGCATGCTGCGGCCGATGACGTAGACGGAATCAGGTCCGGGCGTGACGTTAAGCAGCACTCCCGATAGGATGAACAGCCAGATTTCGTGAATGCCCAGCATATGTGACGTGCCTCACCTCCGGCTCCGGAGCACGGGCTTAGTCCGTTCGTCCCGCCCCGTCCACCACCGGGATTGCGTAGGATTTACCTCGAATTTGCAATGCGGAGCCTACTATCGCTCGGCCGCATCTGCTCTATAAAGGTAGGGTTCTTGAAATGCGGAATTCGAGGCGACTGCCACGCCGTGGCCGGTCTGTCCTCCCTTGGAGCTGCGAGAATATGGAAAGACGTCTGGCTGCCATCGTCTGCGCCGATGTCGCCGGCTATTCGCGCATGATGGGCAGCGACGAGGCCGGCACCCATGCCGCCTTCAAGGCTCATCGCGCCGCGATCCACCCCATCATCCTCAATCACGGCGGCCGCGTCGTGAAGAACACCGGCGACGGCTTCCTGCTGGAATTCGCCTCCATCGTCGGCGCCACCGAGGCCGCGATCGCGATGCAGATGTTGATGGCGGAGCGCAACCACCACCTGCCCGCCGACCGCGCCATGCAGTTCCGCCTCGGCATCCACATGGGCGACGTCATCGCCGACGAGGACGAGGTCTTCGGTGACGATGTCAACATTGCCGTCCGTCTCGAATCGGTGGCGAACCCCGGCGGCTTCGCCATCTCGGCCAAGGCCTTCCGCGAGGCGAGCAAGCATCTCACGGTGCCGCTGACCGATGCCGGCAACCATCGCTTCAAGAACATCAAGGATCCGATCGGGGTCTTTACCTGGACGCCCGAGGGCACGCCGGCGCTCGCCCCCGAGCTTCGGGAGGCATCCACCCTCTCGCAGCAGTACCGCACCGCAATCGTCGGCGTGCTGCCCTTCGCCAATCTCAGCGACGCCCAGGACGAATATTTCTCGGACGGCCTCACCGAGGATCTGATCCACGCGCTGTCGCTGCAATCCTTCTATCGCGTGCTGAGCCGCAACTCGACCTTCACTTTCAAGGGCAAGAACACCAGCACGCGCCTGATCGCGCGCGAGATCGACGCCACCTACTTGATCCAGGGCTCGGTGCGGCGCGCCGGCGCCAAGATCCGCGTCACCGCCGAGCTGATCGCGCCGGAGACCGGCGAGCAGCTCTGGACCGGGCGTTACGATCGCGACATCGGCGATTTGTTCGCGATGCAGGACGAGATCACCACCAACCTGTCTGCCGCCATCGCCACCGAAATCGTCCGGGCCGAGGCCTCGGCGCCGGCACGCCTGTCAACCGACGTGACCGCATGGGACCGTTTCCTCAAGGGACTGTCGCACTATTACCGCCAGACCAAGGAAGACCTCGCCGTCGCCGTCGAGCTGTTCCGCGAAGCCATCCGGCTCGATCCCAAACTGTCGATCGCGCACGCCTATCTCGCCACGATCCAGATCCAGAGCATCCAGTTCGGCTGGGTCAAGGGCACGCGCGAGATGTGGGCCGAGGCGATGAACCTCGCCGAAACCAGCGTCCGGCTCGACCCGCGCTCGTCCTTCGCGTTCTCGATCCTGTCGTGGGCGCATGCGATGGAGGGCCATTACGAGGCCGCGATGGACGCCGCCAAGCGCGCCGTCGCGCTCAACCCCTACGACAATGGCGCCCGCGGCGTGCTCGGCATCTGCCATTTCGTCATCGGCGAGCACCGCGAGGCGATCGAGCTGTTCTCGATGGCCGCGCAGCGCGACAACAGCGACCCGCGCTACCAATGGGCGGCACTGAACGCCTTCAGCCACTATCTATTGCGCCAATATGACGCGACCTTGTCATGGGCGCGCGAGCAGCTCTACATCAATCCCAACCACATGCAGGCGCTGGCGATCCGCGCCGCTGCGTTGGCGCAATTGGGACGAAGCGACGAGGCGAGCGAAGCCGCCCGCGTGCTGATGAGCAACTACCCGACCCTCAACGTCGACCGCCACCTGCGCAACTTCCACTGGAAGAACCCCGAGCATCTCGCTCACTACCGCGAAGGGCTGCTGAAGGCCGGCGTGCCGCTCGGCAAGCTGACCCTGGTGCAGAGCGACGTCAAACGCGCCGCCGAGTCCTGACCGGCGGGCCGCCGCCCCAGGGGCGTTCTCGCACTTCGTTGCCAAAACACGCCTGCTTTGGTTGACAGGACAGTGAATTCGGCCACACTTCGCCACACGCCCAAGTAGTATAGCTTGCTGTCGGTTTGTTAGGACTTTCCACGCTTGATCGGCGCGCCATTTCACGATTCGCTGTTTTCAGGATTTGGGCCATGCATCACCCCGCCTCGAAGCCTCCCTTCGATCCCTCGATCCCGGTCTCGCCGAACAATCCATGCCCGTTCCTGCGCGGCCTCGTCGGCGAAGGTTTCGTCGAGGGCGGCACCGTCCCTCTCAACACGCTGTCGCAGACCATCGCGAATGCGACCGGCGAAACGGGGCTGAAGAAGGTCTCGGCCCGCATCCAGGTCCGCGGCGTTGCGCTCATCGCCAACGGCTTCAAGCACATCCTGAAGAGCATCTGGTCGGGCGCGCAGCTCGACGCGCTGCGCGGCGGTCCGCTCGACAAGCGCGGCGCCGGCTCGCGCATCCTCGGCGTCGACGGCAAGGTCAACGAGGACGAGATCGCGCGGCTCGCGAGCTTTGGCCGGACCTACACCGACCCGAACACCGGCAGCAGCGAGCCCGGCCTCAACGCTGCGGAAATCAAGTCCTTCATGCGCGACAACCTCAAGCGCGCCGGCAGCGCCGCCCGCTGGTACTACCCGCTGCTGATGAAGTTCGAATGGCCCATCCTCTTGAAGATCATCGGCAAGGGCAAGGGGGACGAAGAGCGTTATCTCAGCGTGGCTGACGTTGGCACGCTGTTCAACGAGCGCCGATTCCCCGACCGCATCAATCAGCGGATATTGTCGCAGCCGCTGCTGTCGGCCTGCCAGCTCCGCTTTCGCTGGGCGGTCGCGCTGACGGCGCTCGTCATCGGCCTTGGCCTCGTCGCCCTGGTGGCCATCGCCGAGTTTCCCAACCAGGTCCGCGCCATGCTGCCCCAAAAGGGCATCCTCGTGAATTTTCTTCCGCCGCCTTTGCCTGCGGTCCCGGAGACGAAGGCCGCCTTCTGGCTCGAGCAAAACTGGTCGCTGAAGGACCGGCACTGGTTCCATCATGCCAGCCAGGGCACCGCGACCTTCCCGGTGCCCTATGAGTGGTTCATGGCCCTGGAGCAGCCACGCCTGCACTTGTTCTCGAAGCCGGGCATGATGAAGGACAGCACCTATCTCGAAAGCTTCGGCTTCATCCCGAGCCCGCAATCGATCCAGACCGACACGACGACGTTGCGCCGCTTCGGCTACGCCAATGTCTACGAGACGACGCAGGTGCCGGACTGGTCGGCCAGGTGGACGCCGGCGGAGAATGTCGACGGCCTGCCGGTCGGCTTCGCGCGGATGACCGGCGTCGCGGATCCCGCGACCGGCCGTCGCGAGGAGGACAAGATCGGACTGACCTGCGCGGCCTGCCACACCGGCCAGATCCATTACCAGGGCGTGGACGTCCGCTTCGACGGCGGCCCGGCCATGACCGACCTGAAGAAGCTGGAGCTCTCCACCGGGCTGTCGATCGCCTACACGCTCTACGTCCCGTTCCGCTTCGACCGCTTTGCCGATCGCGTGCTCGGCCCCGATTCCAGCAAGACGGACCGCGCGGCGCTCAAGCAGAAGCTCAGCGCAATCGGCACATTCCTGATCGACTGGGCTCAAACGCAGCAAAAAACGGTTGAAGGCAAGAAGACCTGGGACGGCAAGCAGCAGAAGGACACCGAGGAAGGGTTCGGGCGTCTCGATGCCCTCAACCGCATCGGCAACCAGGTATTCTCGCAGGATCTGGCGCTGAGCGGGGTCAAGGGATTCGAAAAGAACCTGCACGCCCAGGACGCCCCGGTCAGCTACCCCGCGATCTGGACGGTGCCGTGGTTCAAGTTCGCCCAGTACGACGCCTCGATCGAGCAGCCGCTGATCCGCAACGCCGGCGAAGCCCTTGGCGTGACGGCCCTGCTCAACCTGTCCGACGCTTATCCGGAGGACAGGCTGTGGCGCTCCTCGGTGAACATCAGGACGCTCGGTTGGATCGAGGACATGCTGAGAGGTCCCGATCCATTCAAGCCGGCGGATCCTTCCGCCGGTCCGAAATTCGGCGGCCTGCTCGCGCCGAAATGGCCCTCGCAGATCCTCGGCGACGCCTGGAGGCTGAAGCCCGATCGCGTCGAGCGCGGCCGAGCCATCTATACGGAGATGTGCTCCGGATGCCACCTGCCCGCCGTCGACACCCCCGCGTTCTGGTCATCGAAGCACTGGGAGCCGAACGGCGACAGCAAGGTCCTGAACGCGGTGACGATCCCCCTCGACGAGATCAAGACGGATCCCGAACAATCCCTCGTGCTCGGCAACAGGGTCGTCGACGTGCCCGGCTTCCTGAAAGTGAATACGGCCGACCTCCAGACATGGTGGCAATGCGAGATCCCGACCGCGAGCAAATCGCCCAACGAGATGGTCTATGCGCTCGGCCTGATGACGGTGGTCGACCTCGTCGCGCGCAAATGGATGGACGACGAGAAGGTCCCAGAGGCGGAGCGGGGGAAATTGTGGAATCTGGCGCGCAAGAACTGCCTCAATCCGGCGCCCGATCCGCGCTATCGCGCGCGGCCGCTGAACGGCATCTGGGCCACCGCGCCTTACCTGCACAACGGTTCGGTGCCGTCGCTGTATTGGCTGCTGAAGCCGGCGAGCGAGCGCCCGGCCAAATTCTGCATGGGCCACCGCGACTATGATCCCGTGACCGTCGGCTTTGCGGTCACCGCGGACGAAAAGTGCAAGACGGGTGAAACCGAGTTCTCTGCAATGGGATCTGACGGCAAGCCGATCCAGGGCAACAGCGTGCTCGGCCATTCCTTCGAGCGCAAGGACGGCGAGCCGAAACGCCCCGGCGTGATCGGCCGCATGTTCAAGGACGATGCCGAGCGCTACGATTTGATCGAGTATCTGAAGACGCTGTAGTGCGACCAACGCTCTTCGTCGCCGTCATGGCCGGGCATGACGAGCTTGCAGCACGATGCCTCGCCCAAGTCCTCACTTGAACAGCGGCGTGCCCGGCACGAAGGCGTCGAAGGCGGCCCAGAACTGTGAGCGGTAGCGATCCTGCTCCTGCAGGATCTCGTGCTTGGCGCCGGCAATCACCAGATGGGATCCGGCGCGCAGATGATAGGCGAACTCCTCGATCGCTGCGGTCGAGACCACGGTGTCGTTGGAGGCCGCCAGCATCAGGATCGGCTGGCGAATCTCGGAGGGGTAGTTCGTTCGCTTGAACGTGTGCATCGCGCGGAAGGCGGTATCGGCCCAGGCGACGGTCGGTGACGCCAGTCCGAGCGTCGGGTCCTCCTCCAGGATCGCGGCATTGCGGGCATAGCGGACCGGATCGCTGGTCACGGGATTATTGATGAAGGGATCGAGCCCGGTGAGGCGGTCGCTGCCGCCGGGGACATAGCGGCCGCCCTGCCCGAGCAGGCGCATCGTCTTCAGCAACGCCCGCACCGGAAACGAGGTGGTGCGGCCGGGCAGGTCGATCATCGGTGCCGACAGCACCATGCGGTCGAACCAGCGCTTGCCCGCATGCGCCACCCGCAGCAGCACCGTGCCTCCCATGGAGTGGGCCAGCGCGAAGAACGGCGGCGGACAATCCGGCAGCACCACCTGCTGCACGAAGGCCTCGACGTCGACCTCGAAATCGGAGAAATCGCGCACATAGCCCTTGCGCGGGTCGCGCAGGCGCCGCGAGGAATGGCCCTGCCCGCGCCAGTCGATCATCGCCACCGCAAAGCCGCGGTCGCGCAGGTCGCGCACGGTCTCGAAATACTTCTCGATCTGCTCGCTGCGCCCGGTGAAGACGCAGACCGTGCCCTTGCGGTTCGCCGGCGGCGCCCAGCGCGCAAAGCGCAGCTCGGCGCCATCGGGGGTCTTGATGGTGCCGCTGACGACGTTTTCGGGCACGGGATTGGACGGGATCGAGACCAGCGTCATGATTGGAGGTGCTTGGGCGCGAAGTGCTGCAAATCAAGGGGCCAAAGCGCCGAAAAGGCGCCAATGCCGCCCTCTTGAACGCCGTCTCGTTCCACCCATATCACCTTCGTGCAGGCCGCTACCAGTGTTTCGGAACCGGAACATCAGGCTGCACACAGCTGAAAGCCCGGCCCGATTGGCGGGCGGGTTACCAACAGTCGCTCAATGGAGGACTTGACCATGCGTAGCTACGATCTCACCCCGTTCTATCGTTCCACCGTCGGCTTCGACCGCCTCTTCAGCCTGCTCGACCAGGCCGGTTCGGACGGCGGCAGCCCCGGTTATCCCCCCTACAACATCGAGCGTACCGGCGAGAACGCCTACCGCATCACCGTTGCGGTTTCGGGTTTCGCCAAGGATGAGCTCTCCATCGTCGCGAAGGAAAACACGCTGACGATCAAGGGCGAAAAGGTCGCCAACGAGAACAGCAAGAACGAGGTGCTTTACCGCGGCATCGCCGCGCGTGCCTTCGAGCGCGCCTTCCAGCTCGCCGACTTCGTGCAGGTGAAGGACGCCTCGCTCGAGAATGGGCTGCTTCACGTCGACCTCGTCCGTGAGATTCCCGAGGCGAAGAAGCCGCGCCAGATCTCGATCAACACCGGCGCGCCGAAGGCGCAGGTGATCGAGAACTCGGCCGCGCAAGCCGCCGCGTAAATCACGCGCAACTTCCAGGTTACGAAAACGCCCCGGTGCCCCGGGGCGTTTTTATTTTGCGCTGCATCACAGAGCAGTGGGGACGCGTAACGTCGCCGCTGCGCGCTCCGTCCTTTGGACATCGAACCCAAGAACAAGACGGAGAAAGATCATGTCACTCTGGCGCAGCCTTTTCGTCGCCGCGAGCCTGCTTGCGGCTCCTCTCAGCCTCGCCCACGCACAGACACGGCAGACCGTGAAGGCGACGAACGTCGTGCTGGTGCACGGCGCCTGGGCCGACGGCTCGAGCTGGTCCGAGGTGATCCCGATCCTGCAGGCCGCGGGCCTGCACGTGACCGCGGTCCAGAATCCACTGTCGTCGCTCAGCGACTCCGTCGAGGCCACCAAGCGCGCGCTGGCCGAGCAGGACGGTCCCACCGTGCTGGCCGCGCATTCTTGGGGCGGCACCGTGATCAGCCAGGTCGGCACCGATCCAAAGGTGACCGGACTCGTCTATGTCGCCGCACGCGCGCCCGATGCGAACGAGGATTTCGTCGCGCTGTCGAAGCAGTTTCCGACCGGTCCCGCGCGAGCCGGCATCGTCGAGCGCGACGGCACTACCAAGCTCTCGGAAGACGCCTTCCTGAAGTACTTTGCCAATGGCGTGAAGCCCGAGCAGGCCAGGGAGCTCTACGCCGTGCAATGGCCGACCGCCGCCTCGATCTTCGCCGGCCGCACCACGGAAGCGGCGTGGCACAGCAAGCCGAGTTGGTACGCGGTGTCGAAGAACGACTACACCATCAACCCGGATTTCGAACGCTTCCTCGCCAAGCGCATGAACGCTACCACGATCGAGCTCGATGCCGGCCATCTCTCGCTGGTGTCACATCCGAAGGAGGTGGCGAATCTGATCCTGGAAGCCGCGGGGTATACGCGGAGCTGAGGCTTAGCCGCCGTCACGCAGAAGCGCCCGAAATTTTCGGGCGCTTTTTGTCTTGCTTAGCTCTCACCCCATCGTCGTCCCTGCGAACGCAGGGACCCATAGCCACAGGGCGGAGTTTGGCGAAGATTGGTGATCCGGTACTCGCACCTCATCCCCACCAATCAATCACGCGGTATGGGTCCCCGCCTTCGCGGGGACGACACCGTTGATTTGGCTGGCGCCGTCGCACCAAACTTGCAGCGCTAATCGAGCCCCTGCGCGGCCGGCATGTCCTGTGTCGGCAGGATCGTCGGGGCAGGCTTGGCTTGGCCGACGGTCGGCGCGGCGGCCTGCGCCGCAGCCTCGGCCGGCTTAGCCTGCGCGGCCGCGGTTTGCTGCGGGGCCGGTGCTTGAGCCCGCTGCACCACCGTCTCCGCCGGCTTGGCGGCGACCGGCGTCTCGCCGCGCGACGGAGCGGCTTTGGGCAACGGTACCTTACGGCTCGCCACATGCGGAATCGCGGCCGGCGGGCGCGGCGGACCGCTGCGGACCATGGTTGGCGGCGGCAGCGCGGTTTGCGGCCCGTAAGGCGCAACCGCGCGTTCCTCATAGACGGGCGCCATGCCATAGGCATCGGCGACCGGCAGGAAGCGGACAATCCGGCCGTCGCGGGCATCGATCACGAGCCGGCCATCGTCGCCTCGGCGATCGATCACCGCGATGGTGTAGACGCTGCCGCGCAGGCGCGGGATGCCGAGCGGCGAGAAGCCGTTGTCGCGCAGGACCGCATAGACCTCGGTGGCCGGCAGCAGCGCAGGCGCCGGGCCGCGCTCCTCATAGCCGTAACGCGGCGGCGGCGCGGCTTCGCCCGGCGGTCCGTCGAAATCCGACACCGCGACATAGCCCCCGCCCCCGATACCGCTCGCCGGAACTTGTGCCCGAGCGGCGGTTGCAGCCAGCGCCAGCGCGACAGCAGCCACACATCCTGTGAAAAACTTCATGGTCGATACGCTCCTGTCAGGCCCCCGAACGCCTCGCGCTCTTTCGCTTCTTGCGGCGTGGCGCTCCGTTCGAAGGGCTGAGGCGAAGCTTCATTCGGGATTCCGGCGTCCACAGGGCCGGATCGGGGCGCGTTTGCTCCAAAAGCGAGGCTGCGCAACTTTTGGAAAGCGATTGATTGACTTATCGGGAATCGGGACTTCCGCACGCTTGTGTGCTAGACAAAAATTTGGCAAGGTGATGGTTAGGACAGGAAGACTGTCTCAATTTTGCTTGCGGTCCCGGCACAGGGATTGCAGCGAATCCTGGTGCTCTTGAGCCCCAGGAAGGTACCAGGCAAAGCCGTTCTCGGGGACGAAGAACGCCTAGGCCTGAATTTAAGAAAATGCGGCTCGCTAACGGACGAGCGGTAACCCAGAGGCGGGTGCCGCGGAACGCCCAAGGTGCGCCGAAGATGGCGGTGAGGCAGCTTGCCGCATGGAGAGGACAGGAACAATGAACGGGTCGCAATTCGAGCGCGCAAGCATCGTGGCAGAACAGCTGTCGGCGACGGCCGCCTCGAAAACGACCGATCCGATTCAGGAGCACAATTCGCGCCCCAAGGCCGAAGGCCTGTACGATCCCGCCCTCGAAAAGGATTCCTGCGGGGTCGGCTTCATCGCCAACATCAAGGGCCGGAAGTCGCACGCGATCGTCGCGGACGCGCTGAGCATCCTCTGCAACCTCGAGCATCGTGGTGCCGTCGGCGCCGACCCGCGCGCCGGTGACGGCGCCGGCATTCTGGTGCAGATCCCGCACGCCTTCTTCAGCCGCAAGGCTGGGGAGATCGGCTTCGCGCTGCCGGCGCCCGGCGAGTACGCCATCGGCGCGCTGTTCATGCCGCGCGACACCGCCTGGCGCAACGTCATCAAGAGCATCATCGCCGACCAGATCAAGGAAGAGGGCCTGACCCTGCTCGGCTGGCGCGACGTGCCGACCGACAATTCCTCGCTCGGCGTCACCGTGAAGCCGACCGAGCCCGCCTGCATGCAGGTGTTCATCGGCCGCAACGGCACCGCCAAGACCGAGGACGAGTTCGAGCGCCGGCTCTACATCCTGCGCAAGTCGATCTCGCAGGCGATCTACCAGCGCCGCGACCGCGGGCTTGCAGGCTATTATCCCTGCTCGATGTCCTGCCGCACCGTGATCTACAAGGGCATGTTCCTCGCCGACCAGCTCGGCAAGTACTATCCCGATCTGCACGAGAAGGACTTTGAGAGCGCGCTCGCGCTCGTTCACCAGCGCTTTTCGACCAACACCTTCCCGGCCTGGTCGCTGGCGCATCCCTACCGCATGATCGCGCATAACGGCGAGATCAACACGCTGCGCGGCAACACCAACTGGATGGCGGCGCGGCAGGCTTCGGTGAGCTCCGAGCTGTACGGCAAGGACATCAACCGGCTCTGGCCCATTTCTTATGAAGGCCAGTCGGACACCGCCTGCTTCGACAACGCGCTCGAATTCCTGGTGCAGGGCGGCTACTCGCTGCCGCATGCCGTCATGATGATGATTCCGGAAGCCTGGGCCGGCAATCCGCTGATGGACGAGAAGCGCCGCGCCTTCTACGAATATCACGCCGCGCTGATGGAGCCATGGGACGGCCCCGCCGCGATCGCCTTTACCGACGGCCGCCAGATCGGCGCCACGCTCGATCGCAACGGCCTCCGGCCCGCGCGCTATCTCGTCACCAAGGACGACCGCATCGTGATGGCGTCCGAGATGGGCGTGCTGACGATTCCCGAGGACCAGATCATCACCAAGTGGCGCTTGCAGCCCGGCAAGATGCTGCTGGTCGACCTCGAACAGGGTCGCCTCATTCCTGACGACGAGATCAAGGCCGACCTCGCCCGGAGCCACCCCTACAAGGAGTGGCTGGAGCGAACCCAGATCGTGCTGGAAGAGCTGCCGAAGGTGCCGACAACAGGCGTGCGCTCCAATTTGTCGCTTTTGGATCGCCAGCAGGCGTTCGGCTACAGCCAGGAAGACATCGCCATCCTGATGACGCCGATGGCAGCCACCGGCGAAGAGGCCGCGGGCTCGATGGGCAACGACACGCCGATCTCGGCGCTATCGGACAGGGCCAAGCCGCTGTTCACCTACTTCAAGCAGAACTTCGCGCAGGTCACCAACCCGCCGATCGACCCGATCCGCGAGGAGCTGGTGATGAGCCTCGTCTCCATCATCGGACCGCGGCCGAACCTGTTCGACCTGCAGGGCATGGCCACCACCAAGCGTCTCGAAGTGCGCCAGCCGATCCTGACCGACGCGGACCTCGAAAAGGTCCGCTCGATCTCGGACGTGGCCGACACCCACTTCAAGTCGCGCACGCTGGACACCACTTTCCACGCCGGTCTCGGTGCGGCCGGCATGGACCAGGTACTGGACGAGCTCTGCGCACGCGCCGAGAGCGCGGTGCGCGAGGGCGTCAACATCATCATCCTGTCCGACCGCATGGTCGGTACCGACCGGGTGCCGATCCCGTCGCTGCTGGCTTGTGCCTCGGTGCATCATCACCTGATCCGCACGGGCCTGCGTACCTCGGTCGGCCTCGTCGTCGAATCCGGCGAGCCGCGCGAGGTGCATCACTTCGCCTGCCTGGCCGGCTACGGCGCGGAGGCGATCAATCCCTACCTCGCGTTCGAAACCATCGTCGCGATGAAGGACCGCCTGCCCGGCTCGCTTGACGACTACGAGATCGTCAAGCGCTACATCAAGTCGATCGGCAAGGGCCTGCTCAAGGTGATGTCCAAGATGGGCATCTCGACCTACCAGTCCTATTGCGGCGCGCAGATCTTCGACGCCGTCGGCCTCAAGGCCGACTTCGTCGCCAAGTTCTTCGCCGGCACCCACAGCCGCGTCGAGGGCGTCGGCCTTGCCGAAATCGCTGAAGAAGCCGTGCGCCGTCATGCCGACGCGTTCGGCGAGGCACTGGTCTACAAGACCGCGCTCGATGTCGGCGGCGAATATGCCTATCGCAGCCGCGGCGAGGACCATGCCTGGACCGCGGAGTCGGTGTCGCTGCTGCAGCACGCCGCGCGCGGCAATTCGCAGGAGCGCTACCGCGCCTTCGCCAAGACCCTCAACGAGCAGTCCGAGCGCCTGCTGACGCTGCGCGGCCTGTTCCGGATCAAGAACGCGGAGGAAGAGAAGCGCAAGCCGATCCCGCTCGACCAGGTCGAGCCGGCCAAGGACATCGTCAGGCGCTTCGCCACGGGCGCGATGAGCTTCGGCTCGATCTCGCGCGAGGCGCACACCACGCTCGCGATCGCCATGAACCGGATCGGCGGCAAGTCGAACACCGGTGAAGGCGGCGAGGAAGCCGACCGCTTCAAGCCGATGCCGAACGGCGATTCCATGCGCTCGGCAATCAAGCAGGTCGCCTCGGGCCGCTTCGGCGTCACCACGGAGTATCTCGTCAACTCCGACATGATGCAGATCAAGATGGCACAGGGCGCCAAGCCCGGCGAAGGCGGCCAGCTGCCCGGCCACAAGGTCGACGCAACCATCGCCAAGGTCCGGCACTCGACGCCGGGCGTCGGCCTGATCTCGCCGCCGCCGCACCACGACATCTACTCGATCGAGGATCTGGCGCAGCTCATCTACGACCTCAAGAACGTCAACCCGACGGGCGACGTCTCGGTCAAGCTCGTCTCCGAGATCGGCGTCGGCACGGTGGCTGCGGGCGTCGCCAAGGCGCGCGCCGACCATGTCACCATCGCGGGCTTCGAGGGCGGCACCGGTGCTTCGCCCCTGACCTCGATCAAGCATGCCGGCAGCCCCTGGGAGATCGGCCTCGCCGAAACCCACCAGACCCTGGTGCGCGAGCGGCTGCGCAGCCGCATCGTGGTCCAGGTCGACGGCGGCTTCCGCACCGGCCGTGACGTCGTGATCGGCGCGCTGCTCGGCGCCGACGAGTTCGGCTTTGCGACCGCGCCGCTGATCGCGGCCGGCTGCATCATGATGCGCAAGTGCCATCTCAACACCTGCCCGGTCGGCGTCGCGACCCAGGACCCCGTCCTGCGCAAGCGCTTCACCGGCCAGCCCGAGCACGTGATCAACTACTTCTTCTTCGTCGCGGAGGAAGTCCGCGAGATCATGGCCTCGCTCGGCTTCCGCACCTTCAACGAGATGATCGGCCAGGTGCAGCTGCTCGACCAGACCAAGCTGGTCGCGCACTGGAAGGCCAAGGGGCTCGACTTCTCCAAGCTGTTCGTCAAGCAGAAGGAAGACAAGGGCCAGAAGATCTATCACTCCGAGCGCCAGAACCATCACCTGGAGGCGGTGCTCGACCGCTCGCTGATCGAGCAGGCAAAGCCTGCACTCGACCGCGGCGCGCCGGTGAAGATCGAGGCCAAGATCAACAGCACCAACCGCTCCGCGGGCGCGATGCTGTCCGGTGCCGTCGCCAAGATCTACGGCCATGCCGGCCTGCCGCACGACACCATCCATGTCGGCCTCACGGGCACCGCCGGTCAGGCCTTCGGCGCCTGGCTCGCCCACGGCGTCACCTTCGAGCTCGAGGGTGAAGGCAACGACTATGTCGGCAAGGGCCTCTCGGGCGGCAAGATCATCGTCAAGCCGCCGGCCAACAGCAGCATCGTGCCGGAAGAGAGCATCATCGTCGGCAACACCGTGATGTACGGCGCGATTGCAGGCGAGTGCTATTTCCGCGGCATCGCCGGCGAGCGTTTCGCCGTGCGCAACTCGGGCGCGATCGCCGTGGTCGAGGGCGCGGGCGATCATTGCTGCGAATACATGACCGGCGGCATCGTGGTCGTGCTCGGCAAGACCGGGCGCAACTTCGCGGCCGGCATGTCCGGCGGCATCGCCTATGTGCTCGACGAGACCGGCGACTTCGACAAGCTGTGCAACCTCAGCATGGTCGAACTCGAGCCGGTGCTGTCCGAAGAGCTGATCAACGCCGGCACCTACAACCATGCCGGTGACCTCGAGGCGCACGGCCGGGTCGACGTGTTCAAGAACCTGCTCGCCTCCGACGTCGAGCGGCTGCACGTCCTGATCTCGCGCCACGCCAAAGCCACCGGCTCCAAGCGTGCCGCCGACATCCTTGCCAATTGGAAGGACTGGCTGCCCAAATTCCGCAAGGTGATGCCGGTCGAGTACCGGCGCGCGCTGCGCGAAATGGCCGCCAACGCGGACGCCGAGCCGAAAATCGCGATCGGGGCGTAAGAGAGAAGCCTCATGGTGAGGAGGCGCGAAGCGCCGTCTCGAACCATGAGACCACCATCCGGGCCTCTATCCTTCGAGACGCGGCGCGAAGAGCGCGCCGCTCCTCAGGATGAGGAGTGAGAGAACAAACGAATTTAAGCGGCAGGGACTTCGGGTTTAATGGGCAAGATCACGGGTTTTCTCGAAATCGAACGGCATGACCGCAAGTACACCCCGGTCGCCGAACGCGTGAAGCATTACAAGGAATTCGTCGTCCCCCTCTCCGAGAAAGAGGTGCGCGACCAGGCCGCGCGCTGCATGAACTGCGGCATCCCCTATTGCCACGGTACCGGCTCGGTCGCGCCCGGCACGCCCGGCTGCCCGGTCAACAACCAGATCCCCGACTGGAACGACCTCGTCTACCAGGGCAATTGGGAAGAAGCCTCGCGCAATCTGCACTCGACCAACAATTTCCCGGAGTTCACGGGGCGCATTTGTCCTGCGCCGTGCGAAGCGTCCTGCACGCTCAACATCGACGACAACCCGGTCACCATCAAGACCATCGAATGCGCGATCGTCGACCGTGCCTGGGACAATGGCTGGCTGAAGCCGGAAGTGGCGGCGGTCAAGACCGGCAAGAAGGTCGCGGTGATCGGCTCGGGTCCGGCCGGCATGGCCTGCGCGCAGCAGCTCGCCCGCGCCGGCCATGACGTGCACCTGTTCGAGAAGTACGCCAAGGCGGGCGGCCTGCTTCGCTACGGCATCCCCGACTTCAAGATGGAGAAGGGCGTCATCGACCGTCGCGTCAAGCAGATGGAAGGCGAAGGCGTCACCTTCCACTACAACAGCCATGTCGGCGCGGACGGCAATGTCGATCCGCGCGAGATGCTCAACGAGTACGATGCGATCGCGCTGACCGGCGGCGCGGAAGCCCCGCGCGACCTGCCGATCCCCGGCCGCGAGCTGTCAGGCATCCACTACGCCATGGACTTCCTGCCGCAGCAGAACCGCCGCGTCTCCGAGGAGCCGCTCGGCGGCGTCCAGGAGATCCTGGCGGGCGGCAAGCACGTCGTCGTCATCGGCGGCGGCGACACCGGGTCTGACTGCATCGGCACCTCGCTGCGCCAGGGCGCGCTGTCGGTGACCCAGCTCGAGATCATGCCCGCCCCGCCCGAGCGCGAGAACAAGGGCCTGACCTGGCCGAACTGGCCCTTGAAGATGCGGACGTCCTCCAGCCAAGCCGAAGGCGCGGTGCGCGAATACGCCGTGCTGACCCAGAAGTTCTCCGGCGAGAACGGAAAGGTCAAGAAGCTGCACTGCGTGCACGTCGACGACAAGTTCAAGCCGATCGCCGGCACCGAGTTCGAGCTCGATGCCGAGCTCGTCCTGCTCGCGATGGGCTTCGTCCATCCCGTGCACGAGGGCCTCCTGAAGCTGCTCTCGGTCGAGCTCGACCCGCGCGGCAACGTCAAGGCCAACACGCTGGACTACCAGACCTCCCGTCCGAACGTGTTCTCCGCCGGCGACATGCGCCGCGGCCAGTCGCTGGTGGTGTGGGCGATCCGCGAGGGCCGGCTGTGTGCCCGGTCGATCGACACGTTTTTGATGGGGAAGACGGATCTGCCGCGCTGAGCGAGGCGCGAGCCACCTGATCAGCAAACAGTGTCATCGCCCGCCTTGTGCGCAATTGCGCACTGGAGCGGGCGATCCAGTATTCCAGAGACGTCAGACGTATACGGATAGGCCGCGGCGTACTGGAT
The DNA here is from genome assembly GCF_006658635.1 of Bradyrhizobium sp. UNPA324. Classification (NCBI taxonomy): domain Bacteria; kingdom Pseudomonadati; phylum Pseudomonadota; class Alphaproteobacteria; order Hyphomicrobiales; family Nitrobacteraceae; genus Bradyrhizobium; species Bradyrhizobium sp. UNPA324. Next base: position 5,599,759 of record NZ_LFJD01000004.1, on the reverse strand, counting down.
GCCCCCGGTCAAGCCGGGGCATGACAGCGGAGTGGGTGGCGAGAGCCGGAGCCAACGAAGCGGCATGCGCTCAAACGCGGCTTGCCGCCGCTCTCAATTCTGCAGCCTCACGCCCACCATCACCACCGTCCCCTGCGAGCTCGAGCCCGGCTGGTTCGAATCCAGGATGTCGTGACGCAGCGTGCCCTTGACCCAGATGTTGCGGTTGAACTTGTAGATCAAATTGCTTTCGAAAGAGTAGGTCTTGTCGTTGCGGTTCTGGCCCTGGTAGTCGAGCGTGCCGTAGGTGAATTTGCCGACGGCGGTCAGCCAGCGGCGGAAGTCGTGGTCGACTTCGGCCGAATAGGTGCGCACCAGAACGCCGGAGGAGCCGGCGACCGTGGTCTCGGCGATCTGCGTGTCGGTGAAGAACTTCACCGTGGTGAGCCCGCTCGCATTCCAGATCAGCGAGCCCGAGGTCAGGAAGCCCGAGAGCTGGCTGAGACGCGGATCGGTGTAGTTGCGCGCGGAATAGCCGACCGAGATTTCGCCGGTGAGAATGCGCGAGAACTCGAAGGACGATCCGACCTTGGCGTAGCCGCCGTTTGAATCGCGGAAGTAGCCGTTGCGGTCGGCGGCCTGGTCGTGGACGCGGGTGTCACCCTGGACCTCGACGAACGGCTTCAGGCCCGGCTTGAGATCGTAGGAGAAGCGCCCCACGCCGCCATATTGGTTGAAGTCACGATCATTGTTGCTGAACGTCGAGCCGTCGGTGAGTTTGGAATCCGTGTAGGCGGTGCGATCGACGGTGGCGCCGGCGGCGACCTGGAAGCGATTGAAGGTCTGGTCGAAGCCAACCGTTGTGCCGTAGGCGGCGTAGACAGGATATTTCTGCAGGCCGGCCTGCACGTTGGGGCTGCCGGGATTGTCGGTGGCGAGCCGCAGGCGCAACTGGGAGGTCAGCTTGAGGTCGCGGTCGACGTCGAGACGGCCATCGACATGGCCGGTGAAGTCAGGACGATTGATCTCGACCGGCGACGGCGAGGGAGAACCGTCGATCGTTGCCGGCATGTTGTTGGTATAGCCGGAGAACGAGCCGCGCAGGTCGGCGACCAGCGCGTGGCGCTCCCAGTCGGACACGACAAGGAGATCGGGCGCGACCACATAGACCGGCGAACCGACCGGCTTGTTGAGACGCGCCGGATTGGTGTCGTAGCCGGTGGAGAGCTCGAGCCCGCCCTTGATCAGGAAGCTGCCGGCGTAGTCGCCGACGGCTCCAAACGGATCGTCATCCGCCTTGAGGCGGCGGCGCAGCGGCTGGCCGGGCACGGTGCCCGCCATCGCCGCCGGCACCGGCGCCTTGTTGACGGACGCAGATGGCGGCGGCGCGATTCTGGGCAGGCCGAGCGTAGACGGCGGCGGCGCTGTGGTCGGCGCCGGCGAGCCGGGACCGGCCGCGCGCTTCGGCTTCGGCTGGCCGGGATAGAGCCTGGGTTGCTGTCGCTTGCGGTTGAGCGAGTCGTAGCCGGAGCCGCTCGCGCCGGTGGCGGCCGGAAGGCCATAGGTCGGGACCTGACCGATGCGCGAGGTCGCCGGCTTGTCGCGGGCCTTGCGCGGATCGGCATTGGGATCGGGCAGCGCTGGCAACGCATCCGACGGCGCCTGCGGCACGCCCGCCGTGCGGCGGGTCGGCAGCGTCTCGGGCGAGGCGAAGCCGCCACGATTGGGATTGAACAGGTCGGGCGTGATGCTCTGGGCGGCCGCGGGGGTGCTTCCGAGGGTGGTCAGCGCAAGGCAGGGGACAAGGCACGGCAAAGCCGCGCGCAGAACGTGCGCGCGTTTGCTCCGGCCGGTGCCTGGAGACGACCCCACGATGGAATAACTCCAACGAAATCAAACACTTTCGCGATCGTCCCCACCGGTCGGCGGGAACCATCGTTAATGGAGTTAAAACAATTATGGTTAATGACCCGTTGAGGGCCCGGGCAGGCGCGTCGCCTCCAGAGCTGCGGCGTGCTAAGGAGGCGCCGACCGGGCGAACGCGCCCTCCTCCCTGGACCAGATTATGCCGAGCTCGAAACCGCTGATGACCGCATCATCCGGCCCCATCCCCGACAGCGTCGAATCCGCGCTCCGCACGCTGGAAACGGAGAGCGGCGGCATCAACGCGCTCGCAGCCGCCTTGCGCGGTCCGCTTGGCGAGACGTTTGCCAAGGCGGTCGACCTGATCCGCAACGCCAAGGGCCGCGTCATCGTCACCGGACTCGGAAAATCCGGCCATATGGGGCGCAAGATCGCGGCGACGCTGGCCTCGACCGGCACGCCCGCCTTCTTCGTGCACGCCGCCGAGGCCGGCCATGGCGACCTCGGCATGATCACAGCGGACGACGTCATCATGGCGCTGTCCTGGTCCGGCGAGCAGCCGGAGATGAAGAACCTCGTGAACTATTCGGCGCGCTTCGCGATTCCCATGATCGCGGTGACCTCGAACGCTTCGTCGTCGCTGGGACAAGCCGCCGACATCGTGATCGAGCTGCCGAAGGCGCGCGAGGCCTGTCCGCACAACCTGGCGCCGACCACGTCGACGCTGATGCAGGCGGCGATCGGCGATGCGCTCGCGATCGCGCTGCTCGAAAGTCGCGGCTTCACCGCGCTCGAGTTCGCGCATTTCCACCCCGGCGGCAAGCTGGGTGCGATGCTGAAATTCGTCCGCGACTACATGCGTACCGGCGCGGAAATCCCGGTCAAGCCTGAGGGCACCGAGATGTCGGACGCCGTCGTCGAGATGTCGGCCAAGGGCCTCGGCTGCGTCTGCATCGTCAACGACGCGGGCGAGGCCGTCGGCATCATCACCGACGGCGATTTGCGGCGCAACATGCGGCCCGACCTGCTGACGGCATCGGTCGACGACATCATGACCAAGCAGCCGAAAACGGTGCCGCCCTCGATGCTCGCGACCGAAATGATCGAGGTGCTGAACACCCGCAAGATCACGACGCTGGTCGTGACCGAGGCGGGCAAGGTGGTCGGCATCGTGCATCTGCACGATCTGCTGCGGGCAGGCGTCGCGTAGGGCGCGCACCCCTCCGTCATTGCGAGCGCAGCGAAGCAATCCAGAGTCTTTCCGCGGAGGGATTCTGGATTGCTTCGCTGCGCTCGCAATGACGGCGGAGAGAATTATACCGGAAACCGCGCCGCGGTCTCCTCCAGCGGCAACCGCAGCCCGTTCGCCAGATACGACACCGTGCGATAGAAGCCGCACAGCAGCATGAGCTCCAGGATCTGTGCCTCGTCATAATGCGCTGACAGCGCGGCAAACTCGGCGTCGTCAAGCGTCGCACGGGCGTGCAGCGCGTCGACCGCCGCAATCAGCGCCTGCTCGGCCGGTGACCAACATGACGATGCAGCATCGCCTTGCACGGTGGCGCGGACCTCTTCCTCGCTGAGCCGCGCTGGCCCGGCAAAGATCGCGACATGCACGCCCCATTCATATTCGCACTTGTTCAACGCACAGGTGCGATCGATGACGATCTCGCGCTGGCGCAGCGACAGCGGGCCGGGATCGAGCAGGCCGCCGGCGCGAAACTTGTCCCAGGCGCGGCTGTGCCCCGCCATCACCCGGAACAGCACCAGCGGCGGCGCGCCGCGCATGATGCGGTCGAACTGCGCCTGGATCTCCGGGGGATAGGGCGGGGTGAGCGGCGCAATGCGCGGCGAAGTCTGAGGCGTGGCGGAAGACATGGGGCACTTCCATTGCTACTATTATCATAGCATTACGCTACACTATTTGTAGCATCACGCAAGGGACCGCCGATGGCGAAACAGGCCGACTCAAAGACACACAGCGTCCGTGGCTCCCGCACCGGACGGCCGATCATGGCGCTGCTGGATCTGCTCGGCCGGCGCTGGAGCCTGCGAATATTGTGGGAATTGCGCGGCGAGCCCCTCACCTCCCGCGCGCTGCGCACCGCCTGCGACGAGGCCTCGCCCACGGTACTGCAAGCGCGGCTCACCGAGCTGCGCGAGGCCGGGTTCGTCGAGCTTGGCGAGGCAGGAGGTTATGGGCTGACGCCGCTCGGGCGGGACTTGTGCGAGATGGTCATGCCGCTGCACCGGTTTGCGGAGCGGTGGAAGAGGTAGCGCTTCTCCTACCCTCCCCTGGAGGGTGAGAGCGACTACGCCGCCGCGACCGTCAGGTTGGCGCCATCGACCTGCACCACCTTCACCCGCGTTCCGGCGGGCGTGTCGGGGCCCGCCACGCGCCACACGGTGTCGCCGATGCGCACGGTGCCGCTGCCGTCGATGATCGGCTTCTCGAGGGTGAACTCGCGCCCGAGCAAGGCCTCGGTGCGCTTGTTGAGGAACGGGCTGGTGCTGGCATCGAGCTTCGGCCGGGCAAGTCGCCGCCACACCGGCACGGCGGCGGCGGCGAACAGCGCGAACATCACCAGCTGCAGCTGCCAGGACATGGCAACGGCGAACGAGATCAACCCCACTAGCAGCGCTGCGAGCCCGAGCCAGAACAGGAAGACACCGGCGCCAGCACCTCCAGCGCCATCAGGATGAAGCCGAAGATCAGCCAGTTCCAGGTGCCGAGCGATGCGAACATGTCGGTCATGACACGACCTTCTATCATTGGCGCAGGCCCAATCGAAGGGTCATGCGCCGGTGACTATCCCTGCCGCGGCGGCACCGCCGGCGGCGTGCTGCCGGTCGGCGGCACCGAGCCGGAGCGGCGCGCGGCAGCGGCCGCGGAGGCCGCACTCTCCCCGAACGTCGCCTTGGCGATCTCGCCGATGCCGGCGAGCGAACCGAGCATACTCGTGGCTTCCATCGGCAGCATGATGATCTTCTGGTTCGGCGCCTCCGCGAACTGCCCGAACGCCTTGATATATTTATCGGCGATGAAATAGTTCAACGCGGCGACGTCGCCCTTAGCAATGGCTTCGCTCACCATCTGCGTGGCCTTCGCTTCCGCCTCCGCCGAGCGCTCGCGTGCCTCGGCGTCGCGGAACGCGGCTTCCTTGCGGCCTTCGGCCTGCAGGATCTGGCCCTGCTTGGCGCCCTCGGCGCGCAGGATTTCGGACTGGCGCTGGCCTTCGGCGGCGAGAATGTCGGCGCGCTTGACGCGTTCGGCCTTCATCTGCCGTCCCATCGCTTCGACGAGATCGGCCGGCGGCACGATGTCCTTGATCTCGATGCGATTGACCTTCAGGCCCCAGGGCGACACCGCGGCATCGACAACGCGCAGCAGGCGCTCGTTGATCTCGTCGCGATGCGACAGCACCTGGTCGAGATCCATCGCACCCATCACCGAGCGGATGTTGGTCATGGTCAGCACGGTGATGGCCTGCGTCAGGTTGGAAACCTCGTAGCTTGCCTTCGCGGCGTCGAACACCTGGTAGAAGGCAACGCCGTCCACCGTCACCGTGGCGTTGTCCTTGGTGATCACCTCCTGCTCGGGAATGTCGATCACCTGCTCCATCATGTTGATCTTGCGTCCGACGCGATCGAAATAGGGCACGATCAAATTGAGGCCGGGGCTCAGCGTCTGCGTGTATTTGCCGAACCGCTCGATGGTCCAGTCATAGCCCTGCGGCACCGTCTTCACGCCGGCCACCAGCGTGACGATGACCAGCAAGACGAGAACAATCGCGAAAATGTCGAAACCGCTCATATTTCCTCCAAGACAGGAAAAGGCCTTTCCTGCGCTGTCATTGGTCGGGAGCGCAAGCCTATCGGTTCAGCGGTCGCAATTCACGTCGGTATCGGCGCAATTCTGCACAAGGCGTCCAGTCAGGGAATGGCCACGATATGTATTCGCGACAGGCTCTTGAAAGCGCCTCGGCGCAGACCTAGCGGCGATCGTTAAGGATTTCGCTACCGTTCGGCGGCCATGCGGTTCACGTTCCAAGCCAATACGTCGAGCCGATCCGCGCCGAAGAAGATCTCGCCATTCCAGACGAACGTGGGTGTCCCGAATATTCCGGCCGCATAAGCTTCCACCGTCCGTTCCGTCAAGGCATCGCGAACAGCGGGATCACCGGCCCGCTCCACGATGGCGGGATCGCCGCCGGCGCGGGCAACGACCTCCCTCAACACCGCAGGGGCGGAGATGTCGCGCTGCTCGTACCACAGACCATCGAAGATGGCGCTGCGGAAAACCTGCTCGACCGGCCCCGACAGCAGGGACGCGACGCACAATGCGGGAATTTGGTTGGGCCGATTGGGCCACTTCCACGATGGCTTGAGGGGCGCCCCGTAAAACCTGGCCATGCGGCGGATGTCCGCCATCAGGTAGGCGCGCTTGGGAGGGATGAGGGTGTCGACATAGGGCGCCCATGGCTCGCGGCCAGATTGGAGATTGAGGATGACGTCGATGAAGATCGGCCGGCCGACCCATTCAACTCCGGTCGTCAAGCCGAAGTCGGCCTTGCGGACCCTGTAATCCGCGAAATAAGCGTAGGGCGATCTGAAATCATAATAGGTTTCGATCTTGACGGTCATGGCTCACGATTTCCAGCATCCAGAAAGATGACGACAGTCCATATCGGACACTTGCAGCATTCAAGATTTCCGGCCACCGCCAATTCTATTCGATGACGTCGTTGGCGATGGCGAGCAAGGCTGGAGAAAGTGTGACGCCGAGTGACTTCGCCGTCTTGAGGTTGACCGCAAGCTCGAACTTGGTGGGGTTCTGGACCGGCAGGTCGGCGGCCTGCGCTCCCTTCAGAATGCGGTCGACGTAGGAGGCGGCGCGGCGGAGCTGCTCGGTGCTGTCGATGCTGTAGGACATCAACCCACCTTCGTCGACGAAAGTACGGCTCCAAAATACAGCCGGCACGCGCGCCTTCACAATGGTTGCCAAAAGGTGCCCGCGATTGGCCATGGTGAAGAAATCCGGCAGGACGAGCAGCCCATCGACCTTCCGCGAGGCCAGCGCTGCTATGGAGACGGCGTCATTTACCGGCGCGGGCTCCACCGTCACGTGAAGGGTCCGTGCCGCATCCTCGATCGTGCGCAGCATCAGGGGCGCGAACGGCGCGGTGGCGGGATTGTAGACGACGGCAACGTGGGACACTTTCGGCGTGACCTGCGTCAGCATCTCCAGCCATTTGCCGGCCAGTGGACCGTCGTAATCGGTGAAGCCGGTGACGTTGCCGCCGGGATGCGCGAGGTTTTCGACAAAGCCCTGGCTGACGGGATCGGTGACGACGGCGAACACGATCGGGATCGTCGTGGTGCGCCGGCGCAGCTCCTCGACCGAGGGCGTGCCGACCGCGAGCAGGATGTCGGGCTTGAGCGCGATCAACTCGTCGGCAAGCTGCGCGATCCGGACGCGGTCGCCGCCACCGCTCCGCCAGTCGATCTTGAGGTTGTCGCGCTCCTTCCAGCCGAGGCCGGCGAGCGCCTCGACCAGGACCATGCTGCGCGTCTGGCCGATCGCGTCATCGGCAGCCGTGACCGAGAGCACGCCGAGCCGGCGCGTCGCATTCGGCTGCTGCGCCAGTGCCGCGGCCGGCAACGCCGCAATCATCCCAAGCGTCAGGAGCTCGCGACGGTTCACGAAATTATATCCAGCCCTGGAGCTCGCGCAGCACCAGGGTGCGGATCACGTCCATGCCGGGCTGGCTGTCGTTGAGGCAGGGAATGGCGGAAAACTGCTCGCCGCCATTGTGCTTGAAGATCTCGGCATTCTCCTGCGCGATCTCCTCCAACGTCTCCAGGCAGTCGGCGGAAAAGCCCGGCGTCACCACCGCGATGCGGCGCACGCCCCCCTTCGCGAGCCGCTCCATGGTCTTGTCGGTATAGGGTTGGAGCCACTCGGCATTGCCGAAACGCGACTGGAAGGTCAGCAGCAGCTTGGTCTCGTCCATCCCGAGCCGGCGGCGCAGCGCCGCCGTGGTGGCGATGCAGTGCTGCTGATAGGGATCGCCCTTCTCGACATAGGACTTCGGCATGCCATGGAAGGACGCCACGATCAGCTCGGGCGCGAACGGCAGGCTCGCCAGATGCGTCTCGATCGAGCTCGCGAGCGCCTCGATATAGGCCGCATCCTCATAATAAGGCGGCGTCACCCGCAGCGTCGGCTGGTTGCGCAGGCGGGCGAGCACGCGGAACACTTCGTCGCAGACGGTCGCCGAGGTCGAGGCGGAGTATTGCGGATAGAGCGGCACGGCGAGGATGCGCTCGCATCCCTTCGCGACCAGCGCATCGATGCCCGACTTGATCGAGGGATTGCCGTAGCGCATCGCCCAATCCACCACGACGTGGGCGCAGTCCGGCAATGCGGCGGCGAGCTTGTCGGCTTGCGACCGCGTGATGGTCTTCAGCGGCGACTCGTTCTTCTCCGTGTTCCAGATCTTCTGGTAGTCGAGCGCCTTGGTGCGGGGGCGGCTGCGCAGGATGATCCCGTTCAGCACGGCTTTCCAGATCAGCCCCTGGTCCTCGATGACGCGGGCGTCACTGAGGAACTCCTTCAGATAGACCCGCACGCCCGGCGCATCGGCCGTGTCGGGTGTTCCGAGATTGATCAGGAGCACGCCGACGCGCGGCAAAGCTGACTGGGCGGCCGGTCTCGCGGCCTCGATGGGGACGACACTGGTCATGGCTCTGTGGGTCGCGCGTTGGTCCGAACTTGTCAAGATGAGGCCGGTTTCGCTAGAGTCGCACCCAGGCTAGGGAAGGACGATGACACTCGCGGAATGGTGCGTCTTTGGAGCGCTGCTGCTCTATCTGTCGACGATCGCCTCGATCAAATGGATCGGGTTTCGCCGCTTCGACAATTCCCGGCCGCGCGACCCTGCCTTCTATGAGGACCCGCTCTCGCAGCGCGCGCTCGGCGCGCACCAGAACGGTATCGAGACCTTCCCGTTCTTCGCCTTCGCGGTGCTGCTCGCCGAATACAGAGATTCGCCGCAGCGGCTGATCGACGAACTTGCGGCCCTCTTCCTCATCGTCCGCCTCGCCTATGTGCTGACCTATCTCGGCAACCGCCCGACGCTGCGCTCGATCCTCTGGACCATCGGCTTTGCGATCAATCTCGGCATCTTCTTCATGCCGGCCTTGAAGCGGCTCTTGCCGGTGTGAGGCGGCATGGTGCTCTTCAACCCGTCGCCCTTCGAGGCTCGCCTTGCGTTGCAAGGCGAGCACCTCAGGATGACGGTGATGGATTGATGCCGTCCCGGATTGCGCTGCGCTCCGTCCTGACTACGCAGCTCTCGTGTCCCGGACGCGGTGCAGCGCGCTTGCGCTGCTCCGCAGAGCCGGACCCAAAAGGCCAAGTTACCACATGGCGAGATGGGCCCCGGCTCTGCAGCGCACCGTCGAAGGGACGCTGCGCTGCGTCCGGGGCACGAGTGTGCCTCAGAAACACGTCGTCCGCTCAGCCGCGATGTAGCCGAACAAGAGACCCGCGCCGAACAGCAGCACGACGCCCGCGGCCGCGAATTCGATGCCGCGCATGAACAGCGCGCCGCCGCCGTCGCGCCCGGCGCTGAGGCGCGCGGCGATGTCCTTGGCGGAGACGGCGACGACCGCGATGGCCGCGACCGTGATCGCGGTGCCGAGCCCCATCAGGAAGGTCGCGGCGATGCCGGCCCAGAACAGGCCCTGGGCGAGCGCGAACACCAGCACCAGGATGGCGCCGGAGCAGGGACGGATGCCGACGGTGAGGATCGCGGCAAAGCCACGCCGCCATCCGCCGGGCCCGGCGAGCTCTCTCGGCGTGGGACCGTGGGAATGGCCGCAATGCTCGTCATGGACGTGGCCATGCCCGTCGGGGGCATGGGTGAGCGCGTGATCCTGGTCGTGGTGATGGTGATCATGATCGTGATGATCGTGGGCGTCATGATGATGGTCATGATGGTGCGGCACGCCGGCGATCGCCGGCACCGGCTGGGCCGCCTGCAGCGCCCGGATGAAGGTGCGGCCCTTGACCCAGACGAGGCGCAGCCCGAACAGCGCGATCAATGCGTAGCTCGCGATCTCGATCGCCCCTTCCGCCTTGCACATGGTCTTGGCGGTCGCATTCAGGACCCAGGCCGAGATGCCGACGATGAGGATCGCCACCAGCGACTGCATCAGCGCCGAGGCAAACGACAACGCGATGCCGCGCCGCGCGGTCTCGCGGTTGGCGACGAGATACGAGGCGATCACCGCCTTGCCGTGGCCGGGGCCGGCGGCGTGGAAGACGCCGTAGGCGAACGAGATGAAAAGCAGCGTCCACACCGCCGAGCCGTCGGATTTCGCGGCGCGGATCGTAGACGACATCTGCCGATAGAATTCCGACTGCTTTGCCAGCAGCCAGCCGATGATGCCGCTGGCTTCGGGCTCGGCAGTCGGCGCCGGGCGAGGCGCACCAAACGGATTCTGCGCGAGGACATCGTGAAGCGCGGCATCGGCCACGCTGATTGCCAGCAGGACGGCGGCGCAGGCAAGCAGCCCGCGCGCGAGCGGAGACTGAAGACGACCAATCAAGGGCAATCCACCGTGATCTTGTTGGCGAACATCATGCCGAAATTGGTGTTCTCGCCGCTCATGAAGGTCTGCTCGTTGAGCTTCTGCGCGCTCGCGGTGCCGTCGCTGGGACGGTCCAGCTTCATCTGGCAGCCGGCGGGCGCGCTGACCAGCTTGACCGGGCTTTCCTTGGCCATCTGGAAATCGATGAAGAAGGAGCGGTCGAACACTTCGAGCACCAGCTGCTTGGGCTTGACCGGGTTCTTCAGCGGCAGCGTGAAGTGCAGGGTCAGGACCGTATCCTTGTAGTCGAGGAAGTAGTCGATCGGCTCCTGGAATCGCTCCTTCTTGCCGTCGGCTCGCGCGAAGGTGAAGTAGGCATATTCCTTCAGCGACTCGACATTGGTCTGCGCCAGCGGCCCGAGCTCCTCGCGCGTATAGGCCCCCTTGGTCTTGCTCTCGAGCCCCTGCACCGCATAGGCCGAAAACATGTCATCGAAGGTCCATGCATGGCGGACGCCGGTAATCGAGCCGTCCTCGGCGTAGAGCAGCTCGCTGGTCGCGGTGATCCAGACGTGCGGATGCGCGTTCGCCGCACCCGCCGCGAGCGTGAGGCCTGCGACGAACAGCAGGCCGAAAAGTGCGCGCATACCCATCAGGCTGCCTTGGCGGCATCGAGCAGGCCGCGCCGGCGCAGTAGCGCGTCGGGCTCGGGCGGCCGCCCGCGGAAGGCCTCATAGGCGGCTTCCGGATCGACCGATCCGCCCGAGGCGTAGATGTCATCGTGCAGGCGCTTGGCGACGGCGGGATCGAAGATGTCGCCGGCCTCCTCGAACGCGCCGAAGGCGTCGGCGTCCATCACCTCCGACCACATGTAGCTGTAATAGCCGGCGGCATAATGGTCGCCGGTGAAGATGTGACCGAACTGCGTGGGGCGGTGACGCAGCGCGATCTCCTCGGGCATGCCGATCTTCTCCAGCTCCTGCTTTTCGAAAGCGCGGACGTCCTGCGCGGCGGCGGCCGGCTGGGTGTGGAACTCGAGATCGACCAGGGCCGAGGAGACGAACTCGACCGTGGCAAAGCCCTGGTTGAATTTTCGCGCGGCCAGGAAGCGCTGCAGCAGGTCGTCCGGCAGCGGCTCGCCGGTCTGGTAGTGACGGGCGAACTTCTGCAGCACCTCGGGCCGTTCCTGCCAGTGCTCGTAGAGCTGCGACGGCAGCTCTACGAAGTCGGTGAACACGGAGGTGCCCGACAGCGACGGGTAGGTCACGTTGGATAGCATGCCGTGCAGGCCGTGGCCGAACTCGTGGAACAGGGTGCGGGCATCGTCGGGCGACAGCAGGCAGGGCTCGCCATCGGCGCCCTTGGCGAAGTTGCAGATGTTGAGGACGAGCGGCGCGACGTCGCCATCGAGCTTCTGCTGGTCGCGCAGCGAGGTCATCCAGGCGCCGGAACGCTTCGACGGGCGGGCGAAGTAGTCACCGTAGAACAGCGCCTTGTGCTTGCCGTCCCCGCCCTTCATCTCCCAGACCCGGACGTCGGGATGCCACACTGGGACGTCCTTGCGCTCCTCGAAGGTGACGCCGAACAGGCGCGTGGCGCAGTCGAAGGCGGCGGCGATCATGTTGTCGAGCGACAGATACGGCTTGATCGCGGCATCGTCGAAATTGGCGCGCTGAAGGCGCAGCTTCTCGGCGTAGAAGCGCCAATCCCAGGGGGCGAGCTTGAAGTTGCCGCCCTCCGCCGTGATCAGGGTCTGCATCTCGTCACGGTCGGCAAGCGCCCGGGCGCGCGCCGGTTTCCAGACCCGCTCCAGGAGACTCCGCACCGCATCCGGCGTCTTGGCCATGGAATCCTCGAGCCGGTAGGCGGCGTAGGTCGGATAGCCCAGCAGGTTCGCGCTCTCCTCGCGCAGCTTCAGGACCTCGACGATGGTTTGATTGTTGTCGTTGGCATTGCCGTTGTCGCCGCGGGCGATGAAGGCCTTGTAGACCTTCTCGCGGAGGTCGCGCCGGGCCGAGCTCTTCAGGAACTGTTCGACCGAGGAACGCGACAGCGTAACGATGGCCTTGCCTGCCATGCCGCGTTCTTCCGCCGCAGCCTTGGCGGCGGCGACGAAGCTCTCCGGCAGGCCCTGGCGGTCGGCCTCGCCAAGCTCCATGACCCAGTCCTGCTCGTCGCCGAGCAGATGATGGCTGAAGCCGGTGCCGAGCTGGGCGAGCTTCTCGTTGATCTCGGCCATCCGGGTCTTGGCCTCCTCGGAGAGGCCGGCGCCGGCGCGGTGGAAGCGGGTATAGGTGCGCTCCAGGAGGCGGAGCTGCTCGGACGAAAGACCGAGATTGGCGCGGTTCTCATGCAGCTGGGCGATGCGGCCAAACAGCACGGCATTCATCATGATCGGATTCCAGTGCCGCGCCATCCGCAAGGAGACCTCCTTGTCGATCTCCAGGATGGCCGGATTGGAATGCGCCGAGACGAGGTCGTAGAACACGGCCGCGACCTTGCTCAGCAGCTTGCCGGAGCGCTCCAGCGCCGTGACGGTGTTGGCGAAGTCGGGCGCAGCCGGATCGTTGGTGATGGCCGCGATCTCGGCGGAGTGGTCGGCGAAGGCCTGCTCGAAGGCCGGGAGGAAGTGCTCCGGCTTGATCTCGTCGAAGGGCGGGGTCGCAAACGGCGTCACCCAGGCCTTCAGCAGCGGATTGGCCTCGGAGGCCGTAATTTGGCGGGGTTCTGACATCGCACGTCCCGATTTTCATGGCTCGATTGTTGCGGTCAGCTATAGCACGCGATGGGGCTTTTTTGGGCCATTTGGCCTTGCTCCCGGCCGCCTTTTCGGGGAGATTGCGGCCCTCGACAGACCACGGACCCCTCAAGCTCATGAACGCGCCTTCCTCGTCTTCCCGCCGGATCGTCTGGCCAAGCGTCATCACCGTCATCAGCGCCGCCATCCTGATCGGTGCCGAAGTGTTTGGCGCGGCGTTCGCCGGCGGCTGGGCGCTCGCGATCCTGATCGGGCTCGGCGACCAGGGCACACACATCCTGCAAGCGGTGCTGTTCGCACTCGGCGTGCTGGTGATGACGGCGTTCATCCGCGGAGCCCAACGCGTCGAGCCCTTCACGAAGCGCGGCTGACGCATCTGGCGCGAGAGCGCGCGCGCTGCCACAGAAAGCTTAACACCCGTTCATCTTCCGCGTCGCGCGCGCAACACTGCGCAAGCAGATGTTAGGCAATTCTGTTCGCAGCCTAAAAAAATTCTTGCGAAGCCGAGTCAAAACACTTATGTGCGGACTTGCCCAATTTCGCACGTGCCTGTGGTCGTGTGTCAGTCGGTAGGTATCCGGACAAGAGGCCGGACAGCCGCCAAGGGGTGAAGAAGCCGAGGGGCTCTTCGGAAGTGCGGAAGTCGGAAGGCTCCTAGCCGGAAGACGAAAGCAAACCCGGAGCGTCCAGCATCTCTCTCAAGAGGTGCCTTGTCGAAGGTGACTTCGCTCTTTGCAACCGTGACTGGCAGCCGGAGGCGAACCGGCGCACCCCGCTCTCAACGGGGGACGCGACTTAAAGCAACGACGGATCGGGCTTTTTTGGTCTCTACCGGCAGTCCAACGCCGGCGCGGGCTACTGAAAAGGCTTGTCCTTCATTGCCAGGTGTGCGGGCGGGAACACTCCCAACCAATCCACGGCAGCACAGTCTGGTTTGAGTCTTTTGGCTTCGTCGCGCCTCCATCGCGCGATCCGGCCAGAGCACTCTTATCCGACGTCATGTTTTGAACGGGCCCGTCGCTGGGCCGTTTGGGAGAGTGCCATGACCGAACGAATCCAGGAATTCCTGCGCAACCGCCGCAAGAATGGCCTCGACACCGAGCCGTGCCTCGTCGTCGACCTCGAGGTCGTGCGCGACAATTATCAGAGCTTCGCCAAGGCGCTGCCCGACAGCCGCGTGTTCTATGCCGTCAAGGCGAACCCGGCGCCGGAAGTGCTGGCCCTGCTCGCCTCCATGGGCTCCTGCTTCGACACCGCGACGGTTGCCGAGATCGAGATGGCGCTGGCCGCGGGTGCGACGCCCGACCGCATCTCTTTCGGCAACACGATCAAGAAGGAGCGCGACATCGCGCGCGCCTTCGCGCTCGGCATCCGGCTGTTCGCGGTCGATTGCGCCGCCGAGGTCGAGAAGGTCGCCCGTGCCGCTCCCGGCGCGAAGGTGTTCTGCCGCATCCTCTATGACTGCGCCGGCGCCGAATGGCCGCTGTCGCGCAAGTTCGGCTGCGACCCGGAAATGGCCGTCGAGGTGCTCGACGCCGCCAAGCGTCTGGGCCTGGAGCCGTGCGGCATCTCGTTCCATGTCGGCTCGCAGCAGCGCAAGGTGAAGGCGTGGGACCGCGCGCTGGCGATGGCCTCGCAGGTGTTTCGCGACTGCGCCGAGCGCGGCATCAACCTGACCATGGTCAACATGGGCGGCGGCTTCCCGACCAAGTACCTGAAGGACGTGCCGCCGGTCGTGACCTACGGCCGCTCGATCTTCCGCGCGCTGCGCAAGCACTTCGGCAACCAGATCCCGGAGACCATCATCGAGCCGGGCCGCGGCATGGTGGGCAATGCCGGCATCATCGAATCCGAGGTCGTGCTCATCTCGAAGAAGAGCGACGAGGACGAGGTGCGCTGGGTGTATCTCGACATCGGCAAGTTCGGCGGTCTCGCCGAGACCATGGATGAGTCGATCCGCTACGCCATCCGCACCCGTCACGACGGCGCGGACATGACGCCGTGCGTGCTCGCTGGGCCCACCTGCGACAGCGCCGACGTGCTGTACGAGAAGAACCCGTATCCGCTCCCGGTCACGCTCGAGATCGGCGACAAGGTTCTGATCGAAGGCACCGGGGCCTATACGTCGACCTACTCGTCGGTGGCCTTCAATGGCATCCCGCCGCTGAAGACGTATCACATCTGATTTGCCACATCTGATCCGCCTCTCTTTCGAGGCCTGACCAACCCGGGAGCCGGCTTGCCGGCTCCTTACCCAACATCCCGATTTCTGACGACGCCTTGAACAGGCGTGCTTCGCGCACGTCGGTTCAAACGGGGACTGACGCGCCATGACTGCTTTTCGGAAGCCACAGATCGCCCTCACCTCGAAAGCCGCTCCGTTCGCAATCCGTGCGGAGCGTGCTGCCGACGTCGCGATGCGTGAGGCGCTGCTTGATGCCAGCTTTGGCGAGGACCGCCATGGCCGCACCTGCCAGCGCCTGCGCGACGGACGCGCACCTGCCGCAGGCCTGGCCCTGTCGGCTGTGCGCGAGGGCAAGCTCGTGGGAACCGTGCGGCTGTGGCACGTCAGCGCCGGAGGCAGGCCCGCTTTGGTCCTCGGACCGCTGGCGGTCGACCCTGCCTGCCGCGAGCTCGGGATCGGCGCCGCGCTGATGCATCAAGCGCTGGCCGCCGCCCGGGCGCGCGGGCATGAAGCCGTTATCCTGCTCGGCGATGCCCCCTATTACGCCCGCTTCGGCTTCTCGGCGGAGAAGACGACTGAGCTCGCGCTGCCTGGCCCGTTCGAGCGCGACCGCCTGCTGGCGATCGAGTTCGCCGACGGTGCGCTGAATGGTGCCGAGGGGATGATCGTCCCGACCGGCGCGACCCTGCCCAAACGGAGGTCGGTTCGCGCACCTGTGGCGCACGCGGCCTAAGGGATCGCCTTCGTCGCGAAAACCCAAGCCGCGTTAAGCGGTAACGCCCGGCCGCGCCTGCGTCCCGCCCGTTCCTTTGGGGTTGCGCAGGCGCCGGAAACGCCCTTTAACCCCACGAAATTCCCCCTTCCCTCGAGGCCCACGACCATGCCCCGTCGTCTGATCTCCACCGGCTCTCCGCTCGAGAAGACCGTCGGCTATAGCCGCGCCGTGATCGACGGCGATTTCGCCTTCGTCGCGGGAACCACCGGCTATGACTACAGCACGATGACGATGCCGGCCGACGTCACGAGCCAGTCACGCAACTGCTTCAAGACCATCGAAGCCGCCCTGAAGGAAGGCGGTTTCGAGATGGCCGATATCGTCCGTGCGACCTACTACGTCACTGACCCGAGCTACATCGATGCCCACTTCGCCGTCTGCGGCGAGGTTCTCGGCGACATCAGGCCGGCCGCGACCTTGCTGGTCGTCAGCGCCCTCGCCAAGACCGAGATGAAGGTCGAGATCGAAGTCACCGCCAAGCGCCGCAGCGTCTGATAAGCGCCGCAGCGCCTGATCCACCCACCCTTTGCCAGCCAGCACGTTCCGGAGAAACCGTCCCATGAGCCCTCCCACGCAGATCTACGCGAAGATCACTGGTCCCATCGTCATGGTCGGCTTCGGCTCCATCGGCAAAGGCACGCTGCCGCTGATCGAGCGGCATCTCGATTACGACAAGTCGCGCGTCACCGTGATCGATCCCAAGGACGAGGGTCGCAAGGCGCATTGCGAGAAGCACAATGTCCGCTTCATCCAGAAGGCCGTGACCAAGGACAATTATCGCGAATTGCTGTCTCCGCTGCTCACCGAAGGCGGCGGCCAGGGCTTTTGCGTCAACCTCTCGGTCGATACCGGCTCCACCGACATCATGGAGCTCTGCAACGAGCTTGGCGCTCTCTATATCGACACCGTCAACGAGCCCTGGCTCGGCTTCTATTTCGATTCATCGAAGGGTCCGGAAGCGCGCTCCAACTACGCCCTTCGCGAAGTGACACTGGCCGCCAAGAAGGCGCGGCCTAAGGGCTCGACGACGGCGGTCTCCTGCTGCGGCGCCAATCCGGGCATGGTCTCCTTCTTCGTCAAGCAGGCACTGCTCAACGTCGCCGCGGATCTGAAGCTCAATGCCCCCAAGCCGAAGACCAAGGCCGAATGGGCGGATTTGATGCGGCAAGCCGGCATCAAGGGCATCCACATCGCCGAGCGCGACACCCAGTGCTCCAAGAAGCCGAAAGAGCCCGACGTCTTCGTCAACACCTGGTCGGTGGAAGGCTTCCTCTCGGAGGGCATGCAGCCGTCGGAGCTCGGCTGGGGGACCCACGAGAAATGGATGCCCGAGAATGCGCATACCCACGAGGCCGGCTGCGGCGCCGCCATCTATCTGATGCAGCCGGGCGCCAATACGCGCGTGCGCACCTGGTGCCCGACCCGCGGCGCGCAATACGGCTTCCTCGTCACCCACAACGAGTCGATCTCGATCGCCGATTACTTCACGGTGCGTGACCCATCGGGCAACGCAATCTATCGGCCGACCTGCCACTATGCCTATCATCCGGCTGACGATGCCGTGCTGTCGCTGCATGAGCTGTTCGGCCGTGCCGGCAAGATGCAGGAAAAGCACCACATTCTCGAAGAGGACGAAATCGTCGACGGCATCGACGAGCTCGGCGTGCTGCTGTTCGGCCACGACAAGAATGCGTACTGGTACGGCTCGCAGCTCTCCATCGAAGAGACCCGCGAACTCGCGCCCTACCAGAACGCCACCGCCCTGCAAGTGACCTCCGCCGTGCTCGGCGGCATGGTGTGGGCGCTGGAAAACCCGACCGAGGGCATCGTCGAAGCCGACGAGATGGATTTCGATCGTCTCCTGGAAATCCAGTTGCCCTATCTCGGCCCGGTGAAGGGCTTCTACACCGACTGGACGCCGCTGACGGATCGCCCGGGACTGTTCCCGGAAGACATCGACACCAGCGATCCGTGGCAGTTCAAGAATATTCTGGTGCGGTAATCACGACCGTCATGCCCGGGCTTGTCCCGGGCATCCACGCACTTTCCTTCAAGAGGCGCCAAAGACGTGGATGGCCGGGACAAGCCCGGCCATGACGCGATAGCTGGCGGTTCGCCTACTTCTTCTCGATCGGCGGCGCGATTTTCTCGGCCGGTGCCGGCGGCAGTGCTGGCTTGGCCGCGCCCGCCGCGCCTTGCGTCTGGGGCTCCGGCCGCGCGGGCTCGGGCGCCGGCGTGGTCGGCCGGTCGCCGCCGGGCTTGGCCTCCGCTGGCACTTTGCTCTGCTCGTCGGACGGCGTTCCCTGAAGCGGTTGCGTCGCCTGCGCCATCTGCATCCGGCTCTCGGCGCGGATTTGCGCCAGCGATATCACCGACACCACGAGTCCTGCTGCGAACAGCGAGGCTGCGATGGTCAGGTCGAGTTTCAGTCTGCGCTTGTCATTTTGGCCGGGCATGTCGATCACCGCCTTTGTCCGCGGAATCAACGAAATCGCCCCACCGGAGTTCCGTCCCCAACAAGCCGGGAACCGACCGCCTGCGCGCCAAAACGACGCGTTTATTCCGTCGTGCTGGCTTCCCAGGTGGCATGGCGCACGCCGGGCAGATGCTGCAGATCGGTCGCCACCGCGTTCAGCTCGTTCGGGTCGACCGCGCTCGCGACCAGCTTCGCGACAATCTCCAGCATGTCCTCGCCGATCTCGACGACCTCGATACCCGCCACGGGATATTTCGCACCCTCAAGCTTCTCGACGAGGCGGTCGCGCATGTCAGGCAAGGCATCGGCCGCGACCGCGAGCTTGAAATAGTAGGTCGCCTCCAGTGCCTTCTCGTTCAGCGGGATGCGGTTGATGGCGTTGACCAGCGGGCGCAGCATGGTGTTGCCGGCGATGACGAAGACCGTCAGCGCGGCCGCCTGCGCGATCATGTCGGCACCGGCGCAGGAGCCGACCGCGGCCGAGGCCCATAGCGTCGCCGCGGTGTTGAGCCCGCGCACGTCCATGCCCTGCTTCATGATGACGCCGGCGCCCAAGAAGCCGATGCCAGAGACGACATAGGAGATCACCCGCACCGCGCCGTCGGCGCCGTCCAGCTGCATCGCGAGATCGACGAAGGCGGCCGCTCCCACGGCGACCAGCACGTTGGTACGTAGGCCCGCCGTGCGCTGGCGATATTGCCGCTCGGCGCCGATCAGCGTGCCCAGTACGAAGGCCGCGATGAGGCTGATCAGCGTATCGGCGAAATCGCCCAGCTGGAAGGTCGTGAGAAATCGCATGGTCCCCTATACGGCCGGAACCATGACAGATCAAAGCTCGAGCAGGCCGCCGTCCCCATTTTCGTCGGCAAACGCCAGCAGCGTGCCCTTCGCGTTCCACGCGATCGCGGCGACGGGGGGCGTGCCGTTGCGGCGGACCAGAATTTCCGCGCCGTCTTCCAGACGTACCATCAGCACGGTGCCGTCGCTATAGCCGGCGGCGAGAATGTCGTTCTTCGGATGGCAGGCGACGACCGAGACGCGCGCCTGCAGCGGCGCGAGCATCGCAGGCTCCTTGCCCATCGGACCGTCCTTGCTGCCGAACGGCCAGATGATGACGGTGTCGGCGCCCGAGGTCGCCAGCCCCTTGCCGCCCGCGCTCCAGGACATCGAGCGGACACGGCCGGGATAGCCGGTCATGCGCATGTGCCTGTTGTCGGCGAGCCGCCAGCCGTGCAGTGCCGGCTCGTGCATCGCGGTGACGAGGAATTTGTTATCGGGACTGAAGGTGACGGCGTGATGCGAACCGGCCCAGGGCAGGAATTCGGCCGACCCCTCCATGTTCGGAAACCACAGCGTCGCGCCGTTGTAATGCGCGATGGCGAGCCGCAGGCCCTTCGGCGCGAAGGCAAGTCCGCCGACGGTCGAGGGCACCTCGAGCGACTTCTCCTCGTTCTTGCCGCTCTTCACGGTGGCGGTCTTGCCGGCCGACCATGCGAACGCGCCGTCGGTGTGCAGCGCCACCGCATCGATCCAGCGCCGCTTCGGGTCGGTCGCGAGCAGCGTCACCTCGCCCTTGGCGTCGAGCGAGACGACCTTGCCGTCGTCGCCGCCCATCACGATGCGCTTGCCGTCGGAGGCGGTGGAGAGAATGCCGCCACTGTGCACGGCGACTTTGGTGATCTCCCCCTTGGCATCGACGAAGGCGACATTCTCCTCGCCGCCGACGAAGGCGGCGCGGTCGCCGAGGAAATGCACCGAGGTCACGGCCATGCCGAGCGCAACTGGCTTGACGCGGTCGGTGACGGAGAGGATCGAGGCGGAATCGGGGGCCGGCGTAAACTCTTTCATCACGAGACGATGCAGCTCTCAAAACCCTCGCGAATGGCCTCTTCCGGCAATTCGCGGCCGATGAAGACGAGGCGGCTCTCGCGCGGCTCACCCTCCTTCCACTTCCGCTGGTGGTTGCCCTCCAGCATCATATGGACGCCCTGGAAGACGTAGCGGTCCTCGTCGTCGTGGAAGGCGAGGATGCCCTTGGAGCGCAGGATCTTGCCGCCCTCGACCTGCACCAGGTTCTGCAGCCAGGGCATGAACACGTTGGGATCGAGCGGCTTGTCGGTCTTGAGCGACAGCGACTGCATGTCCTCGTCGTGATAGTGCTTCAGGCCGTGGCCGTGATCATGATGGTGATGGTCGTGGCCGTGATGATGGTGATGATCATGGTCGTGGTCATGATCGTCGGCCTCCAGGAAATCCGGCTCGATGTCGAGGATGCGGTCGAGATCGAACGCGCCGCGGTCGAGCACGTCGGCCAAGGCCACCGAGCAGCGCTCGGTGCGGTGCAGCTTCGCATAGGGGTTGATGCCGCGGATGCGGGCCTCGACCTCGGCAAGCTCGCCCTTGCTGACGAGGTCGGTCTTGTTCAACACGATGACGTCGGCGAAGGCGATCTGGTTCTTGGCCTCGGGCGCGTCCTTGAGCCGGTCGGACAGCCATTTGGCGTCGGCGACCGTGACGACCGCATCTAACCGCGCGTTCTTCTGCACGTCCTCGTCGACGAAGAAGGTCTGGGCGACGGGCGCCGGATCGGCAAGGCCGGTGGTCTCGACGATGATGGCGTCGAACTTGCCCTTGCGCTTCATCAGGCCGTCCATGATGCGAACGAGGTCGCCGCGCACCGTGCAGCAGATGCAGCCGTTGTTCATCTCGAACACTTCCTCATCGGCGCCGATGATGAGGTCGTTGTCGATGCCGATCTCGCCGAATTCGTTGACGATGACGGCGTATTTCTTGCCGTGGTTTTCCGACAGGATACGGTTCAAAAGCGTGGTCTTGCCGGCACCGAGATAGCCGGTCAGGACAGTTACAGGAATCTTCTGGGAGGCTTCAGACATAACAACTCCGGATCGGGCTTTGTCCCGCGCGACGCGAGGCGGGGTGGCCCCTGCCCTAATGGTCAAGCGCGCTGGTCAGGGCCTTTATATTGTGCCTGACCATGTCAATGTAAGTGGGTGCGGGCCCCTTTTCGCCGGTCAAACCGTCTGAAATCAGGGTCCCGCCGACCTTGGCCCCGGTCTCGGCCGCGATCCGCCGGATCAGGCGGTCGTCGCTGATATTTTCGAGAAATACCGCCGGGATCCTCGCGGCCTTGATCTGGCCGATGATGACCGCGATGTCCCGGGCGCTGGGCTCGGTTTCGGTGGAGACGCCCAGGGGGGCGATAAACTGGATACCGTATTCGGTCGCGAAATAGCCGAAGGCATCGTGGGTGGAGATCACCTTGCGCCGCTCGGTTGGGATTTTAGCCACGGCCTCGCGGACCTCGCGGTCGAGCGTTTCGAGCTTTTCCAGATAGGCCTTGGCCTGGGCGCGAAAGAAGTCGGCCTCGTCAGGATCGGCCGCGGCCAGCGCATCGGCGATATCAGCCACGTAAACCTTGGCGTTGGGGACGGACTGCCAGGCGTGCGGATCGGCGGCCGAGCCAAGCTTCAGCGGCACGATGCCGGCACTGGCGGTGACGACAATTGCCTTGCTGCCGGAGGACTGCACGAGGCGCGGCAACCAGCCCTCCAGCCCAAGACCGTTGACGATGACGAGCTTCGCCTCCGCGATGCGCTTCGCATCACGTGGCGCCGGCGTGTAGACATGGACGTCGCTGTCGGCCCCGACCAGCGTCGTTAGATTGATCCTGTCACCGCCGACATTGCGGACGAAATCGGCGAGGATCGAGAAGCTCGCGACGACGTTGAGTCGCTCGGCCGCCTGGAGCGGCGAGGTGATCAGCAGGAGCACGCAAAGCAGGATAGGCCGCATCGTCACGCTTCCAGATGCCGGCCGGGAAACATCTGCCGGACGATGCCGCCGACACGCCCAAACAGCACGGAGACGATGTAGAGCACTGTCGCGACGAGAATGACCGCAGGGCCCGACGGCACGCGGGTCTGGAACGACAGCACGAGCCCGGCATAGCCGGAGACAGCGGCGGCGATCACGGCGATGCAGATCATGGCGGTGAGATCGCGCGACCAGAACCGGGCGATGCCCGCCGGCAGGATCATCAGGCCGACCGCCAAGAGCGTTCCAAGCGCCTGGAATCCGTTGACGAGGTTGATCACGACCAGCGCCAGGAAGGCGAGATGCGCAGGTCCCCCGGCGCGGCTCACCGTGCGCAGGAACAAGGGATCGACGCTCTCGATGACCAGCGGGCGGTAGATCACGGCGAGCACGAGCAGCGTCACGGTGGCGTTGAAAGCGACCACCAGCAGGGTCTGGTCGTCCATCGCGAGGATGTTGCCGAACAGCACGTGTAAGAGGTCGATATTGGTGCCCTTGATCGAGACGATGCTGACGCCGAGCGCCAGCGAGGCCAGGTAGAAGGTCGCGAGCGAAGCGTCCTCCTTCAGCCCGGTCGAGCGCGCGACCACGCCAGCGAGGATCGCGACCGCAAAGCCTGCGATCAGGCCGCCCGCCGTCATCGCGAACAGATTGAGGCCTGAGAGCAGGAAGCCGATTGCGGCGCCCGGCAGGATCGCGTGCGCCATGGCGTCGCCGACGAGGCTCATCCGCCGCAGCATCAGGAACACGCCGATCGGCGCGCCGGCCAGCGCCAGCGCGATCACGGCGGCGAGCGCGCGCCGCATGAACTCGAATTCGGTGAACGGGCCGATCAGCGCGTCGTAGAGCATCGGATATCAGGCCGCCCGCGAAGGGGCATCGTCAGCCGCGCAGGCCGCCGCGCTGTCGTCGAAGGCCTCGCACATCCGCATCGCGACCAGCAGGTTTTCCGGCGTCAGCACGTCCGCCGTAGGTCCCCACGCGACCGGGCCACGCGCCAGCACAAGCGTCTCGCTGAAATGGTTGCGCACCATCTCCATGTCGTGCAGCGCCGCGAGCACGGTGCGGCCCTCGCCGTGCCATTGCTTGACCAGCGCGAGCAGATCGGCGGTGGTCTTGGCATCGATGGCGTTGAAGGGCTCGTCCAGCACGATCAGGCTCGCGTCCTGGAGCAACACGCGCGCGAACAGCACGCGCTGCATCTGGCCGCCGGAGAGCGTGCCGATCGGGCGATTCTCGAAGCCATTGAGGCCAACGGACGCGATCGCGCGCAGAATCTTTTTCCGCGCGGCCCTGCCGATGCCGCCGAACAAGCCGGCATCGCGCCACAGCCCGGTGCCGACGAAATCGAACACCGAAATCGGGAAACTGCGGTCGATCTCCGCGCTCTGCGGCAGGTAGGCGATGTCCCTGGCGTCGAGCCCGCCGAGATGGATGCTGCCGTCGAGCGGCTTGAGGATGCCGACGATGCCGCGCAGCAGGGTCGACTTGCCGGCGCCGTTCGGGCCGATCACGGCGACCAGCGCACCTCGCGCGACCTCGCCGTTGAGGTGGTGCACGGCCGGATGCCGGTCATAGCCGAGCGTGACGTTGTGAAAGTGCAGCGCCGCCATCGTCACCTCATCGCCAGGAAGACCACGCCCCAGAGCACGGCACAGACGGCGAGCGCGGCCGCGAGGCGCGCGGCCATGGTCATGCGCAGGATCGACCACGGCGCCTCCTGGGCGGGATGCGGCGAGGCTGCATCGTGGACATGGGCGTGACTGTGGTCGTGCCCATGCCCGTGCGCATGGGAATGGCCGGGAGCATGGTCGTGATGATGGGCGTGGGACGCGGCGGGAACCATGCCCGGGACGTTATATTATAACATTACGCCTGTCCACGCCGGCTCACGGCTTGCCGATCACCATCGCGATGGCGGCTGCCACGAAGGGAAATGGCACCGACACGGCACAGCGGAACCAGACGAAACGGGCCGGCATGAACGGGATTTCCCACAAGATCACCCGCTGGAAGGCAAATAGGGCCCAGGCGACGACATAGGCCACCACCTGCGGCACCCCGCCGCCCGACTTCAGCGCCACGGTGCCGATGGAGAAGCCGATCACGGGCCCGCCGGGCGTCGCCGCGCCGGCGACCACGGCGGTCGCAACGCCGAGCCAGCCGCTGTCCGGCCCGAGCCAGCCGGTGATCACCTGCTGCGGGATGATGGCAGCGATGTAGCCGGAGCCGATCACCCCGAGCGCAATCCGCGGCACGATGTTGATGAAGTCCATCGAGCCTTCGCGCAACGAGGCCTTGAACACCGGAGGGCCGCGGCGGAAGGCGATCAGCCCGACGCCAAGCACCGAGCCCCACAGCAGGATGTCGATCAGAAGCGCGGCGCTCATGCCGCGTCCTCGTCGCTGGCGCGCTTCGGATAGAGCCGGACATAGACGAAGCGCCCGAGCGCGCCGGCGAGCACCGGCAACGGCAGCGAGATCAGGATCCGCCACAATGTGAAATCGGTGCCCATGATCGGAATTTCCCAGGCCACCGCCCGGCCATAGCCGATCAGGGTCCAGCTCACGACCATGGCGATGGTGGCGCCGAAATCGGCGCCGACCGCGAGCAACGCGCTCGCCACGGGATAGGCGGTGAAGGGCCCGCCGGGCAGAATCGCGCCGAAGGCGGTGCCGATCAGAAGGCCCATCAAGCCCGATTTCGGCCCGAGCGAGCGCGAGACTTTTTCGTGCGGCAGGATTTCCGAGATGAAGGCCCCGAGCAGGCAGCCGGCGAGCACGCGCGGCAGGATGCCTGAGAACAGCGAGAGATCGTGGGTCAGGATGTCGAGAACGCCGTCGGTGCCGTCACGCCGCCAGACCAGCGCCGCACTCACCGCGACCAGCGCCGCGATGATGATGGTCGACCAGCCGATCGGCTTGCGGACCCGCCCGGGCCGCGGCTCGGACTCCGCGTCCTCAGCTGGCGCCGGGGTGTTCGGGGAAGGTTCTGACAATTGGGGGGAGCGGCTCAAGGGTGATGCCCGTCCTGATTAAGGGCGCCGCCGAAGCGATGCAAACGGTGTGATGGCAGACCCATGCGCGTGCCGCGCAGGGCAATTCCGCACAGCAAAAAAGGCGGCCGCGTATGCGACCGCCTTGTCGTCATCCGGGGCGGCGCGTCAGCGCCGAACCCGGTATCCACCAGGCGTCAGCCTGAGTGGATAAATGGATTCCGGGGTTCGCGCTTCGCGCCCCGGAATGACACTCAGGCCTTGTCGAACAAGGACTCGACGTATTCCCAGTTCACGAGGTTCTCGACGAACGCCTTGAGATAGTCGGGACGGCGGTTGCGGTAGTCGATGTAGTAGGAGTGCTCCCAGACGTCGCAGCCGAGGATCGGGGTGGCGCCGTGCACCAGCGGATTCTCGCCGTTCGGGGTCTTGGAGATCTCGAGCTTGCCGTTCTTGACCTGGAGCCAGCACCAGCCGGAGCCGAACTGGCCGACGCCGGCCGCCTGGAAGTCGGTCTTGAACTTCTCGAAGCCGCCGAGGTCCTCGTTGATCTTCTTCTCGAGCTTGCCGGGCAGCTTGGTGCCGCCCCCATTGGGCTTCATCCAGCTCCAGAAGTGAATGTGGTTGTAGTGCTGGCCGGCATTGTTGAACACCGCGGGGTTCTTGCCGAACGAGCCCTTGACGATCTCCTCAAGGGACTTGCCTTCCCATTCGGTCCCCTTGAGCGCGTTGTTGCCGTTGGTGACGTAGGCCTGATGATGCTTGTCGTGGTGGAATTCCAGCGTCTCCTTCGACATGAACTGGCCAAGGGCGTCATAGGCGTAAGGGAGTGGGGGCAGCGTAAAGGTCATGGGTTCTTGTCCGCAACTGGGTGGAGAACGAGTTCTAACGGTCATCCCTTATAGAAGGTTCCGCGGCCGTTAAATACCGCCAATTTGCGAAAACGCGTGATGCGACAGCTTGGCCGGATTGCACAAAATCGACGCAAGCGTAGACGTTCTGCCGCAGGCGAGACGCGCCGACGAAAAATATCATTGCCTTTGAACCGCTTATGACAGAACGAATGCGCCACGAAGCGGAGCTCCGAAGAACCAAGCCATGAGCATCGAGATCGACATTTTGAACGGCGACGCCTCGTGGCCGATTGCAGAGCCGCTGCATCAGGCGGTCTGGGGATCAGACCTCATCGCGGATAAGCCCTGGGCCCACGTCAAATGGGCCAATGCCGATCTGCGCGTGCTGATCGAGACCCCCCGAGGATGGCCTGGTCTGCCATGTCGGCATCTATTTCCGCACCGTCATCTGGAACGGGCAGAAGGTCCATATCGGCGGCATCGGCGGGGTCTGCACGCGGGAGGACAAGCGCGGCCGTGGCTATGCAACCGTGGCGATCGACGCGGCGGTCCACACCATGCGCGCCAACGAGGCCGTTCGCTTCGCGCTGCTGTTCTGCGAACCTCACAATTTTTCCTTCTACGAGACCCGGAGCTGGCTGCCCTTCAAGGGCGAGGCCTATTGCGAACAGCCGGAGGGGCGCATCCGCTTCACCCACATGGCGCCCTACGTCTTCAACATCGTCCGCGCGCCGACCCTGGGCATCATCGACCTATGCGGCCTGCCCTGGTGAGCCCTGCGTGAGCGAGGGCTGGCCGGCGGCCGCACGTCCTATAATATGTCGATCATCATTCAATATTCCGCCCGGTGAACATGACGATCGACGCTCCCCTAGACGCCGTCCCGCCGCGTGCACCGGCCGCCTCCCCCATGGCCAGCCTGGTGACGGCGCCGATCCTGCCGACGCTGCTCCGACTCGCAATCCCCAACATGATCGCAATGGTCGGCAGCACGCTGGTCGCGATCGCCGAGACCTCCTATATCGGCCGGCTCGGCACCATCCCGCTCGCCGCGATCGCGCTGGTGTTTCCGTTCGCCATGCTGACGCAGATGATGAGTGCGGGGGCGATGGGCGGCGGGGTGTCCTCCGCGATCAGCCGTGCGCTCGGCGCCGGCGATCGTGACCGCGCCGCGACACTGGCGCTGCATGCCGCCATCATCGGCCTCTGCGGCGGGCTGTTCTTCACGGTGATGATGCTCGTCTTCGGCCGCTCCTTCTTCACTCTGCTCGGCGGCCGCGACCGCGTCCTGGAGGAAGCCAGCGGCTATTCGCAGGTGCTGTTCTCCGGCGCGGTCGCGATCTGGGTCGTCAACACGCTGGCCTCGGTGATCCGCGGCACCGGCGACATGCGCCTGCCCTCGATGACGCTGATCGGGGCGAGCCTGCTCCAGGTTGTGCTCGGCGGCACGCTGGGTCTCGGCCTGTTCGGCGTGAAGCAATTCGGCATGCCTGGCGTCGCGAGCGGCCAATTGATCGCGTTCAGCTGCGCCGCGATCTTCTTCCTCTGGTATCTATGGTCCGGCCGCAGCCGGCTGCAGCTCGACTTCCGCGCCTTCCATTTCGAGCGCGCGATGTTCCTGGACATTCTCAAAGTCGGCGCGGTGGCCTGCCTGTCGCCGCTTCAGACCGTGCTCACGATCCTGATCTTCACGAAGATCCTGGCGACCTTCGGCACCGAGATGCTGGCTGGTTACGGCATCGGCTCGCGGCTGGAATTCCTGCTGATCCCGATCACATTCGCCTTCGGAATCGCCTCGGTGCCGATGGTCGGCATGGCGATGGGCGCCGGACATTTGAAGCGGGCGCGGCGTGTCGCCTGGACCGCGGCTGCGGCCTCCGGACTCACGGTCGGCCTGATCGGGCTCGTCATCGCGCTCGATCCCGCGCTGTGGGTCGCGCTGTTCACGCGGGATCCTGGCGTCACCGCCGCGGCGCACAGCTATTTCCACTGGGCCGGCCCAGCCTTCGTGTTCTTCGGCATGGGCGTGTCGCTGTATTTCTCCTCGCAAGGCGCGGCGCACGTCGGTGGTCCCGTGCTGGCCTCCACCGCGCGACTTCTGATCGTCGCGATCGGCGGCATCGGCCTCATGACGGCGCAAGCGCCGGCCTGGACCTTGTTCGCGCTGGTTGGCGGCGCCATGGTCGTGTTCGGCCTGTCGACTGCGGCCTCGGTCGCCTTCGCGCGCTGGGGCAAATGAGCGCAGTCCAATAAACGCAGGAATGTGATTCCATCAAGCGTTGCACTATCCCTCCGGGCTGCTATGGAGGCGCTCCAATTTCGGGGCCCTCTCCATGACTTCCAGATTCGCTGCTCTCATCGTCCTTCTTGCCGCGCTGGTTGGCGCATCTGCCGCTCATGCGCAGAACGCCGACGGGACATGGCTGACCCAGGCGGGTGATGCGCGCGTCAAGATCACCAAGTGCGGCGGCGGCATCTGCGGCCACATCGTCTGGCTCCGCGAGCCCATGGACACCGCGACCGGCCAGCCCGCCACCGACAGCAAGAATCCCAATCCCGCGCTCGCCAAGCGCCCGATGATCGGTTTGCCGTTGTTCAGCGGCATGCAGCCCTCCGGTCCGAGCAAATGGTCGGGCCAGATCTACAATGCCGACGACGGCAGCCCCTATGCCAGCAGCATCACGGTAACGGGAGCCGATTCGCTGCGGGTCGAAGGCTGCGTCGGCGCGCTCTGCGGCGGCGAGAGCTGGACGCGCGCGGGGCGGTAACCCCGCTTTCGTGTCCCGGACGCGATGCAGCGTGCAACGCTGCTTCGCAGAGCCGCGACCCAGAAAGCAGCATGGTACGAGAAGAAGAGGTGGGCCCCGGCTCAGCAGCGCATCATTTCATGCTGCGCTGCGTCCGGGGCACAAGAACCTCTCACGCCGTCATCGCCTTCAGCGCCGTCGCCGCCGAAGCGTAGCCGCCCCGCGCCCCGTCGATGAAATGCACGTGGTCGCTGCGCAGCGCCGACGGCGTGAAGCAGGTCATCATCGCGGCATCCTGCTGATGGAGGCCGTAACGCACGATCCCGTCGCGCGCGGCGGCCGCGAGACGGTCGCTCAACGCGCGCTCGAGCTGCGGGGTGCAGTCGAGAATCATGCGCAGGCCGTCGTCATACTTCCTGAAGTCCGAGTTCTCGACGACCTGGCGCCGGTAGAGGTCGGGCACGAAACCGCCGACCTTGAGGTCGAAGCGCATGATCAGATAGACGAACAGCGTAGTGGCCAGCACCCGGGCTCGGCGCGCAAGCAACGGGCCGCCGCGCCTGGTGCGGGCTTCGTATTCCAGCCCCTGCGGCGGCCATTTCAGCGGGGGTCCCTGCGGCGGCACCGGACGGGCGCCGTCCGGGCTGCGCTCGACGAGATGGATAATGTCCTCGATCACCTTGCGGAAGGCATGCGGGTCGGCGCCGCGCGTCGGCATCACCAGAACCGACAGGATCAGCCCGCGCGAGGCCGGCATCATCTCGAAGCGGCAGGACAGTCCGGACAGGTCAGGCTGCGCGCCCGCCGGCGCCTCTGCGACCGCGAACTCGCCGCGCTTCATCGCGGCGTCGGCGAAGGCGAGCCCGCCGCCGGAGAACATCGCATAGGACAGGTTCGCCGACGGACCGAAGCGCGCGACCCGAACGTCGAGGCCGCGCGCGCGAATGGCGCTTACCGGCACCAGCGCGACGCGCATCCTCAGGTCGAGATCCTCCCGCACCCAGGTGGCGGTCGCGGCGAGTGCGTCGCGCGCCGCATCGAGATCGCCGGGCCCGACCGCAAAGCTTGCGCCGTCCCCGCCGAACACGAAGGGGAATTCCCGCCCCTCCAAGGCGTTCGTCACTGCCGCGATCACGGCCGCACCGGCCATGTTGACCGCCTTGTAGCGCTGCGCCGCGATCGCCTTGGTGGAATCGACGATATCGGCAACGCCGATGCTCCAATCGTCCGGGAGCGGCGCATAGAGCGCAGGGTCCATCAGGCTGGTGAAGCCGCGGAAAACGGGAATGCCGCCATAGAAGGATTCGCCTGAGGTCATCGGGGATGCCGGATGGTTGGAACGTGCTACAAATACGTGGCAGGATCGATCCGGGTTCGCCGGCCGGCGGCCCTTTCGATCATTGGCTGAAACCGGCCAGGACAACAAGATGCGGCGGCAACAAGATGCGGCCGCGTTGCATTGCTGCAGCGGGGCATTGATCGGCATCAAACGACCCGCCGGGGAGTGCGGCTATCGTCGCTCAGCTCCAAGGATTGCATGGGATGATCGAGGTGTCGGACTTCGGCAACAAGGACTCCACCGCTCCGGTCCGTCGGCGCACGGGCATCGATCCGATCAGCGCGGTGAAAATGCCCGAAAGACTGACGGAGGCCGTCGATGCCTGGGCTGAAGCCCATCGCCTGACCCGCGCGGAGGCGATCTGCAAGCTGATCGAGCTGGCCCTGAAGATCGCGCCCCCGGTGCTCTCCCCGGAGCACCCGATCGCGTCAGAGGCCACCAGGATCGAGGAGATCGCAGTCCATGAGATCGAAGCGCTGCTCGATCCCGCATTGCCGGCGGACGAACGCGAGCGCCGCATCCGCCGCCTCACCGAGGGGCCACCGGAATTTTCCCACGAACGAGTTGACCTGCCGAAGGACCCGCCGAAGCACCGGACGTGAGCAGCAAAAGCACAATCCGGAAAAGTGCGCAGCGGTTTCCCGAAACGATCATGCTCAAAACAGTATTCTAAAGCGCGATGATGACTTTTCCTAATCTCACCGCGCTTCAGTGCAGCTTCTCGTCCTGACGCTTGCGCAAGCTCTCGAGAGACGCATCATGGCAGCCGATCAGCCGCACGAATTGCTGCGGGTACATTTCATGGCCGTGACTGCCGGAATTCTGATGCGTCATCGGCGGGCAGTGGACATCATCCAAATCCGGCTTGGCGCGGGAATGCTCCGTCCGGCCCTGATTTGAAGCGGTCGTAATTGGCATGGCCATGGACTGCTCCCTGTCAATTAGGGCAGATCGATTGACGTAACCCAATCGATTGCGGGGCATCTTACGACCAAATCCGGCTGAATGTCATTGGGCCGGATCAACGCGATTATGGCGGCGGAGTTCCGCTTAGGCCGTATTCCCTGCGTCGATGGTGAAGACGGTCCCGGTGACGTTGCGGCCGCCTTCTCCCAGCAGGTATTCCACCATGCGCGCGACGTCGTCCGTCTCCGGCAGGCGGCGCAGCGCGCTGCGGCCGGCGATGCGCTTGCGCCCCTCGTCGGAAAGATTGTGCGTGAGCTCGGTGTCGATGAAGCCCGGCGCGATCGCATTCACGGTGATGCCGACCTTGCCGACCTCGCGCGCCAGCGAGCGGGTGAAGCCGGTGGCCGCCGCCTTGGTCGCACCATAGACGGACAGGCCGTTATAGCCGGTCGTCGCAATGATCGAGGAGACGTTGATGATACGCCCAGCACCGTCCGCCATCATCTGCCGCGCCACATATTTGGTGAGGATGATCGGCGACAGCACGTTGAGCTGCACCAGCGCCTCGATCTCGGAATTATGCATGGTGGCGAGCAGGCCTTCGGTGCCGAGGCCGGCATTGTTGACGAGGCCGTAGACCGGGCCGAACTCGTCGCGCACGAGCTTTGCGAAGGCCGGGATCGCGTCGATCACGGCGAGATCGCAGGGACGGAAATGCAGGCGCCCCTCGGATTCGGCGATTGCGCCCTTGAGCTCCTCGCTCTCGCGCCGCGCCACTGCGATCACGTTGTAGCCGACACCGACGAGGCGTCTGCCGATCGCGAGGCCAATGCCGCGGCTGCCGCCGGTGACGAGAACGTTATGATGCATCGGTGCGCGCCAGTTTTCCGGCCGGGGTGACATCGAGCGCCTCGACGAAGCGGATCACCGCCGGCACCTTGTGCGAGGCGAGCTGCGCGCGACACTGAGCCAGGATCTGGTCGCGGATTTCCTTGACCCGCGCCTGGTCGGTGCCGTCGGCCAGGATCACGTCGGCGACCACGATGCCGCCGGTGATCGGACTCTTGCGCGACTTGGCCCGCGACATCCGCACGTCCGGATGGCGGTTGATGACCGCCTCGATCTCTTCGGGGTGGACCTTCAACCCGCCGATATTGATGATGCCGCCGCGGCGGCCGACGAAATAATAGCGGTCGCCGCGGAGCTCGACGATGTCGCCGCTGTCGACAAATCCGTCGTCATCGGTGAGCGCTGCGGCGCTGCGGCCGACATAGGCATGCGCGGTGCGCGTCGAGCGGATCCGCAGCGAACCGTCGATCACTTTCATCTCGACGCCGTTGCGATTACCGAGATAGTCGGCCGGAAAGCCTTCCAGCCCGTCATTCACGGCGAAGCCGACGCCGGCTTCGGTCGAGGCATAGGCATGACCGACTGAGGAATTGGGGAATGCCGCCTTCAACCCGTCGAGTACCGCCTGGTCGGCGATTTCACCGGAGAGGCGGACGTAAGCCGGGGCGAATTGCGCGGCAGAGCCGCTCATCAGGAGCTTGCGCCAGTGCGACGGCGTGCCGGAGATGTGCGAGACGCCACGCGCCTTCAGCCGCGCGACGTGATCGCCGAGCGCCTCATGCGGATCCGACAATACCATCGAGCCGCGGGAGAGAATGGCGCGGAGGAAGATTTGCAGGCCGCCATAGCGGCGGATGTCGTAGAACGTCGCCCACACCGGCGCAGATCCGCGCGCGGGCCCTTCCGCGACGATCGCGCCGGTCAGCGCTTCCAGCGTGTGACCGACGATCTTCGGCACGCCCGAGGTGCCCGAGGTGAGCATCAGCCATTCCGTGGCGCGCTCGGTCTTGGCCGGCGCGGTGGCTTCCAGCGGCAATTGTGCGGTGACGACGAGCGATATGCCCGAATTGGCCCAGCGACCGGCTTCGTCGGTGACGACGGCATCGATCCCGGCGTCCGCGATCAGCGCGTCGAGATGCGCCGGGTTGAGATCGGGCGGGCACAGCAGCATGCGGCGGGCGATGCCGTCGAGCTCGATCATGGCAAGTCCCGACCGGAGCTGGTCGGACAATTTGAGCAGCACGGAGCGGCCCGACAGTTCGCTCAACCGGCCGCCGAGGACCGTCTGCGACAGGATGTCGGTCAGCGACACGACATGCTGCGCATCGGAGATCGTGCGGACTTTCAGCTCCGCGCCGAGATGGTCGCGAAGTGCAAAGATCTCACGCGGGGACATTTTCGTAGGCCCGCACGAAATCGCCCACCGTGGCGGGGAATGCTGCGTCCTCGGAAATGGTGAAGGGGTCGACGCCGGTGTCGTCCTCGAGACGCGCGACCAGAATGGCAAAGGCGAGCGAGTCGAAGCCCGTCTCATGCAGCGACAAATCGTCCGACAGCTCCGGAAGCGTGACGTTCTGCTCCTTGGCGATCTGCCTGATCGCCTCGATGACCTTAGACCTTACCGACATGGCTGGCTCGCTTTGTTATCGTTGGTGTTGCGGCGGCTCTTGCTGGCCGCCTCCCCATGGCCGCTTGTTTACCCGGGAGAAGTAAATGCCTTCTTGGACAATTCAGGTAAAATTGGACCTATCTGCTGATTTTGGCGGGATCTACAGCCTGATCGAGCCGCCTATGACTCGTGCATGCGCCTCGGCGTCCAGCAGGACATAGGCCCCGGTTCTCGAATCCACCATGAGAAGCGGATCGGAGATCGTGGCGGGATCGAAGCCTTCCCGCGACAGATCGCCTTTCTTCTGCTTGAAGGTCTCGGTCGCATCGAGCTCGCGGGAAATGCGGATGAAGACCGGGCGCGCATAGGCCGGCAGGCGCTGCGCCAGATGTGCGGGCAGCGCATCGATGTTAAAGCCCTCGTTGACGACGATCGCGCTCATGCCGGCGCGGCCGTCGGCGCCGGGGATGCTGACGCCATAGGTAGTGGCGTCGACCACGCCGGCGAAATCGCGCATCGCATCGTTCACCTCCGAGGTCGCGACGTTTTCGCCCTTCCAGCGAAACGTATCGCCGATACGATCGACGAAATGGAAGAACCCCTTGTCGTCGATCCGCATCAAATCGCCGGTGCGAAACCAGGCGTCACCCCTGGCAAACACATCGCGAAGAATCTTCTTCTCGGTTTCGCCGGCGTCGGTATAGCCCTCGAAGCGGCCGCCGCCTTCATCGGCTGTGCCGATGCGGCCGATGGCTTCGCCGGCCTCGCCGCGGGCGCAGGGGAGGCAAAATCCTTCTTCATTGCGCAGCGGCGCGCCACTGTCGGGATCGAGCTTGACGAGATTGGCAGGGAAGCGATGCGCGAGCAGCGGCGGAATGCGGCCGATCGCGCCCGGCTGTCCCTCGACGTTGAACAACGAAAAATTGCCTTCCGTCGCCGCGTAGAATTCGAGGATACGGGGAATGGCGAAACGCGCCTGAAAGTCTTCCCAGATGTCGCCGCGCAGGCCGTTGCCGCAAACGAGGCGGAGACGGTGGCGGTTCTCGTATTCCGACGGCGGCGCCTTGAGCAGGTAACGACAGAGCTCGCCGATATATTGAAACAGCGTGCAGTCGTGACGGACGATGTCGGACCAGAAATGCGAGGCCGAGAATTTCTCCGAGATCAGCACCGAGCCGCCGGCAGCGAGCATGCTGCATGGCGCGACGATGCCGCCCACCGAGTGGAACAACGGCAGGCAATCATAGAGCCGGTCTTGCGGGCTCGCGCCGGTGAGGCCGGCGAACCAGAAGCCCCAGTTGAGAATGCGGCGATGGCTGATGCTGGCGGCCTTCGGCAGGCCAGTGGTGCCGGAGGTGTAGATCAGCAACGCACGGTCGTCGATGGTGACCTCGCCGTGCTCCTCCGGCGAGAGGGGAGCGTCGTCCAGCACCGCAAGCGCGACGTCGATGGCGCGATCACTGCGGGCATCGCCATGCGTCCAGACCTTGGCCTGGGTTTTCAGGTGCGGCGTTGAGCTCTCCCACATTTCCGTCAGCTGATGCGCCACGATGATGTGCGAGGGCTTGGCGACGTCGATGCAATGCGCGAGCGACGACCCAACCAGCTTGGTGTTGAGGAGCGCGACCACACCGCCGACCCGGCTGATCCCGAGCCACGCCGCGACGTAGTCGGTACCGTTCGGCACGATCAACGCGACGATATCACCCTTGGCCACGCCGACCGAGCGCGCCCAGCGCGCGTAGCGATTGATGCGCTTCGACAGGCCCGCGTAGTCGAGACTTGCGTCATCCGCGAGCAGCGCGACGCGGTCGGGCTGGCGCTGCGCCCAATCATCGACGACATCGGCGAACAGACGTCCCGGCAGAGTTTCGATCCGCGCGGTGAGCTCGATGGCCTTCAACCAGATCTTTGAAGCCGAAGGCGCGCGCTCGGCTTTCGGTCGTTCGATGATACCGGTTGTCATGCCGTTCATTCTTTCGGGCGTGTCTGCTGTTTCCCGGCAGCTTAGCTCGCGCGTCCTGCCCAGGTGTTAAGAGACAAAGTAAAGGCCGATTAGTGCACGATTAACTCTAGTGATCCTTTACCAAGCCGACGGGATCGGCGTGCGCCGGGGCACAGTTCTTGCGATAGCAACGTGAGAATGGGAATGCAGACCATGATCACCAGACGACATTTCCTCCAGGCTGCCGCCTGCGCTGCAGCTACGCTCGCCGCGCCGCGCGCTTTTGCTCTCGGTAACCCCTCCTATCCCTCGCATAGCGTGAAATGGGTGGTGCCTTACGCGCCGGGTGGCGCGACCGACCTGCTGTCGCGGCTGCTCTGTCAGCGACTGTCCGACCGGCTCGGCCAGACCTTCGTGGTCGAGAACAAGCCCGGCGCCGGCAGCAATATCGGGACACAGGCGGTCATCACTTCGGCACCCGATGGCTACACACTGCTGCTGACCTCGACCGCGAACGCGATCAACGCCTCGTTCGATCCGGCGCTGCCGTATGATTTCGCCAAGGGCATCGCACCGGTTGCCGGCGTCGCACGAATTCCGCTGGTGCTGGTCGTCAACAACGACCTGCCGGTGAAGACCGTGGCCGACTTTATCGCCTACACCAAGGCTAATCCCGGCAAAGTGTCGATCGCCTCCTCGGGCATCGGCACCTCGCTGCATCTCTCGGGCGAATTGTTCAAGTCGATGGCCGGCGTGCAGTTCACCCACGTTCCCTATCGTGGCTCGGCGCCGGGCTTGACCGACGTGATGAGCGGGCAGATCCAGGGCATGTTCGACAACGTCACCTCGTCCTTTGAGCTGGTGCGCGCCGGCAAGCTGCGCGCGCTCGGCATCACCACGCGTGAGCGCTCGGAGATCCTGCCCGACGTGCCACCGATCGCCGACACGCTGCCCGGTTATGAGACGAGCTCGTTCTACGGCGTCGGCGCCCCGCGCGATACGCCGGGCGAGATCATTGAACTGCTCAATCGCGAGATCGACGCCGCTTTGTCCGATTCCGGTATCAAGGCCCGCATCGCCGAGCTCGGCGCCGTCCCGCTGCACGGCAACGCCAGCGAGTTCGGTGGCATGCTTGCGGCCGAGACCGACCGCTGGCGCAAGGTGGTCGAGCTGTCGGGGATTAGGAAGGACTAACGCGCGATGAGATTTGGATGATCGTCATCGCGCCTTAGGTTGTTGTTTGCGCATGGTTTTTCCGAAAATCCGCTTCGCATTTTTCCGGATCATGCTTTAGCGCGCGGCGCCGCACGCGAAGCGGGAGCGCCGGCCCGCCCGACGCTAACCGCTACGCTCGTGACGCCAGCGCCGCGGCGGCTCTTGGAACGGATAATACGGATTGAGATCGCAGATCGCGGAGCGGCCGAGAGCGGTGGCGCGGCACTGTGGCAACGAGGTGAAGGAGCAGTCGTACCACTCCCCACCACCACCGTTCGCACCTGAATAAACATGCATGCAGACGGGGTAACGCGGATCAAAGGTCTGCGCATGCGACGGCGCGGCCGTGAACAGTGCGCCGGCGGTCATGATCAAGCCGAACGAGAAGCGCATGAACTATATTCCAATATGCTGCATCGCGGGTCGCTAATGCACCCTCTTGTAACGCTTGCGCGGTGGCGGCGGCTCGTCGAAGGCGTAATAGGGATTGACGTCGCAGCTGGCCGAGCGGCCCGACGCGGTCGCACGGCACTGCGGCAGCGAGGTGAAGGAGCAGTCGAAATAGTCGCCGCCGCCACCACCGAAGCTGCCGGGCGTATAGACGTGCATGCACACCGGATAGCGCGGATCATAGGTCTGGGCGCTGGCATCTGCCGCGACGAACAGCGTGGCAATCGCGGTAAGGGTCAAAATCGACAGACGCATGGACTTAATCCTCGAATCGACGGCGCCGGCGGGTCTGATGCCGACCGCCTGCTATGGCATAACGCAAGGCCGGCGGCGACTGTTCCTAGCGACAGATGACGGCAAGGTGACCGCAGCTCCCAGAGTCGCTAGGCGCCGAGCCCCTGCAACACGAGCCGGTTCAGCCTCGCGGCAAACGCAGCCGGGTCTTCCGGCAATTCGCCGTCCAGGATTTGCGCCTGTTCGAGTAAGAGCAGGCTGAGATCGTCGACCGTTTTCGAGCCGGCTTGCGCCTTGGTGATCGCAGTCACCAGCGGATGGCGCAGATTGATCTCGAGGATCGGCTTGGTCCGCATGCCCCTGTTCTGCTGCGACAGGATGCGCTCGAGCTCGCGGCTCGGGCCCTGGCTGTCGGCGACGAGGCAAGAGGCCGAGTTGGTCAGGCGCGTCGAAGCCTTGACGTCGCTGACGCGCTCGCCGAGCGCGGCCTTGATCATGGCGATGATGGCGGCCTCATCCGCGGCCGGCTCTTCCTTCTTCGACTCGTCCTTGTCGTCGATGCACGGGATCAGGTCGAGATTGAGGTCGCCCTGGCTCAGCGATTTCAGCGGCTTGCCCTCGAACTCCGACGGCATCGAGGTCCAGAAGGCGTCGACGGGATCGGACAGCAGCAGCACCTCGATGCCGCGCGCGGTTGCCGCTTCGAGCCGCGGATTGGACTTCAACCGCTCGATGCTGTCGCCGACGAGATAATAGATCTCGGTCTGGTTCGGCTTGAAATCCGCGATGACCTGCTTCAGCGAACGCTTCTCGCCCGACGTCGTGGTGAAGCGCGACAGTGCCAGCAGCTTTTCGCGCCGCTCGAAATCCTCGTAGATGCCTTCCTTGAGCACCGTACCGAACGCGTCCCAGGTCTTGGCAAAATTCTCCGCATCCTTCTCGGCGAGGCTTTCGAGCTCCGACACCACCCGGGTCGCCACCGCCTTGCGGATCTGCGCCAGTTGCGGATTGTTCTGGAGCATCTCGCGGGAGATGTTGAGCGGGAGATCCTCGCTGTCGACGACGCCGCGGATGAAGCGCAGATACCCCGGCAACAGATCGGCATCATCGGTGATGAAGACCCGGCGGACGTAAAGCTTCACCCGGCCCTTGCGGTTCGGCTCGAACAGGTCGAACGGCTTGGTCGAGGGCGCGAACAGCAGCACGGCGTAGGAGTAGCGGCCTTCGGCACGGTAATGCAGCGTCATCGCGGGATCGTCGAAGGCGGACGCGATCTGCTGATAGGCCTTCTTGTAGTCTTCCGCCGTGAGCTCGGATTTCGAGCGCTGCCACAGCGCGCTCGCCGAATTGATCTGGCGCGGCTCGCCTTCTTCCGGCACGAGCTCGATGGGAAACAGGATGTTGTCGGAATAGGCACCGACGATGCGCTCGATCTCGAAAGCCTCGAGATATTTCTTGGCATCGTCCTTCAGGTGCAGGACGATCTCGGTGCCGCGGGTCACGCGCGCCGCCTCCTCGTCGGTGGCACGGACGATCTCGAAGCCGGAGCCGCCGGAGGAGGTCCAGCTCCAGACGTCGCTCTCGCCGGCGCGGCGGCTGATGACGACGATCTTCTCGGCGACCATGAAGGCGGAATAGAAGCCGACGCCGAACTGGCCAATCAGGCCGAGGCCGTCCTTGGCCTCCTTCAGCTTCGACACGAACGCCTTGGTGCCGGAGCGGGCGATGGTGCCGAGATGGTCGATCAGCTCCTGCCGCTCCATGCCGATGCCGTTGTCGGCGATCGCGAGCGTCTTGGCCTGCTTGTTGGGAATGATGCGAATCTTGAGCGCGTCGCCCTCGCCGAGCAGCGCCGGGCTGGCGATCGCCTCGTAGCGCAGCTTGTCGCAGGCGTCGGAGGCGTTGGAGACGAGCTCGCGCAGGAAGATGTCGGTCTCGGAATAGACGGAATGCACCATGAGGTGCAGAAGCTCGGAAACCTCGGCCTGGAAAGGCTGCGTATGCACAGCCGTGTCTGACGTCGTCATGCGTTTACCCGGTCAAAACAAAAGGGAAGAAACCCGGGATATAACGCGAGGCGACAGGGGATCAAGTGGACGTGAAAAATCGCCCTCCCGGCGGGAGCACGATCTGTCCGATCGCTCGGCGGATCAGGTCACACAACGACCGGGCTGAAGCAGCTTTGCGACCTCGGTCAACGAGCTGACCATCGGCTCGCAGGCGATCGTCGGCCTGTTGCGCACCTTCTTCTGGTTCTGGAGCAGTACAGGCGGCTTGGCGTTGCCGGTCTCGATCACCGCGGCGACCCGCAGCAGGACCGAGGTGGCGGCGAGGCCGTTCAGCCGCATCGAGACGGTGCGGGTGGGAACCGCAGCCGGCTTGAGTTCGGTGAGGCGGTCGGCTTTGCCGGCGCGATTGACGTTATTGCTTGGCGCGGAATTCAAGTTGTGGCTGGGCGCATCGGCGACCGCCTGCCAGCGGTCGGCCAGATCGTGGCCGGAGGCCAATTGCACCGCGCCGAGCGTTGCGGCAATCGCGACGGCGCCCAAAAATACCTTATGAATTTGTGACATGACTATCGGTCCCTCGCCCCATGGCGATCGCGGGAACAACGCGAGCGGAGGACCGGGGGTTCTTGGCCATTACGATCACTTAACCGTGTGCGGCAAATGCAGCAGCGTGCGCAAAATATTTCGCAAGGGCTGGAACGACTCGTGCAGACAGGAGTCGTCTCTGCAGCCGGCTATTCCCCCCTGCCCCATAAGCCGGCGACGTAGGGCGCGACTGTGGTGATGCCAGTCGCGCCTTACTTTTTTCTGGGGCTCACTTTGCTTTTATCTGCAGCTCACTTTGGTTCGAGTTATCCGGGTTCGCGTTATCTGGCCTTCCCCGCGAGCCAGTCCCGCCCCTCGCCATAGAGCTTCTCGACCTCGGGCCCGATCAGGCCCGGCATGTCGCGCTTGACCTTGTAGCCGATCAGCTCCTGCATGTAGGCGAGATGGCGATAGCCTTCGGGCAGCGCGGCGAGCGCCTGCTGATCGAGACGGAGCGTCGCCGCGGGATCGACCGGGTCGATCCGGTCCTTCTCGTAGATCGGCTGGCGGCGGACGATGCCCCATTTGCCAATTCCTGATTGGTCTTGCCGCTTCTCCAGGAAATCGTAGAAGCGTCCGGTGCAGACGACGTCGCAGAGCACGTCGTGCACCAGGGCGCGCTGCGAGATCGTCATCTTGGTCTGGGCTATGGCCCGCGCGCCTGAGACGTCGATGCTGGTGCCGCCGAGGAAATGCAGGATGCGCACGCCTTTGGCAAACCCCTCCTGGCTGACGCGCATGAAATCCCGCGCCGGTCCCTGAAACCAGGTCGCGGACATCCAGCCCTCCTCGTGCCAGACCGTGGCAAAGCGCGCCCAGTCACCGGCATCGCGCCAGACCGCCCAGTTCTCGACGAGGTCGCGGATGGCGAGGCGATCGAGCAACATTTGGTCCATGGGTGCATCTCCGGCTGGGATCAATGCATGAGGTTTGAGCGACGAATTCGATGGACGTCAAGCACGGCAGAGCGGCATGAAAAATCCGGCGTGCCTTGCAGCACGCCGGATCAAATCATCATCGCCAGTTGTAGGCGAACGGCGCTTCGTCAGGCCGCCGGCGCCTTCGGCGTGCGGTTGCGCGAGTTGCGCTGGAAGAACAGCGCCTGGCTCGCCACCGCCGAAACCATCGCGGGCTGGAACGGTTTTGAGATCAGGAACGCCGGCTCGGGTCGCTCGCCGGTGAGGAAGCGCTCCGGATACGCCGTGATGAACACCACCGGCACCTCGAAAGTGCGCAGCAGCTCGTTGACGGCGTCCAGGCCCGAGGAGCCGTCGGCGAGCTGGATGTCGGCGAGAATGAGGCCGGGCCGCTTGTTCTTGGCCAGCGCCACCGCATCGGCATGGGTGCGCGCGACGCCGACGACGTTGTGGCCGAGATTCTTCACCAGGCTCTCGAGGTCCATGGCGATGAAAGTCTCGTCCTCGATGATCAGCACGTCGGTCGCGATCTCGGCCGCCATCTCGCGTCCGGCGGCATCCGCCAGCCGCCGCGTCTCCGCGACGTCGGTGCCGAGGATGTAGGCGACTTCCTCCTCCGAGAATCCCTCCAGCGAGAGCAGCAGGAAGGCCTGCCGCGGCAGCGGCGTGATGTTCGACAGCCGCCGCTCCGGTGGCATCGGCAGGGTCGTCACCTCCGAATCGTCGTTGACGGAGACCGAATTCCAGATCTGGGTAAACAGCCGGAATAGCCCGGCGCGGGGTCCATGGCTCTCGTCGAGTACCGACGGATCTCCCAGCATGGCTTCCAACATGGCTGCGACATAGGCGTCACCGGAGGCCTGGCTGCCCGTCAGGGCGCGCGCGTACCGGCGCAACAACGGCAAGTGTTCAGCAACAAGCTGTGAACGGGACATCCCCACTCCATTCATCTTCGGGCCAAACCTGGCAACGCGGGGGGCCCGGTTCCCCTGCTGGGCTGTTTACGCATCAGCCTAAGAAAAGTTCCGCTATAGGGGGAACTTTTTCTCGAACCTGGAATTGAGCCTATTCAGGGAACGGCTCCCGGTTGAGAAAACTTCTCGATTTTACAGTAACTTAACTCGGGGAAACGTGGAACAGGTCATGAAAGATCTCAAGTCTCAAGCAACCAGAAGCACGACCCCCGGCAAGGGAGGGCTCACTCCGGAGATTCAATCCCGGATCGGGCATCAGCTGCGCGCAATGTATGATGACGTAGTGCGGCAGGGGGTTCCGGATCGGTTCGCTGAACTGATCAAGAAGCTTGATGCCCAGGGAGCCACACCCCACGTGGAAAATGACGGGGGATCTAACGACAACAACAATGGGAGGGACTAATGCCTCTCACGGACTCCCTGCGTAACGACATCCTGGCGGCCGTACCTAGTCTGCGCGCGTTCGCCATCTCGCTCAGCGGCAATGCTGACCGCGCCGATGATCTGGTGCAGGAGACGCTGCTCCGCGCGCTTGCCAACATCGACTCGTTCCAGCCCGGCTCCAACCTGCCGGCGTGGCTGTTCACGATCCTGCGCAACCTGTTCCGCTCGGACTATCGCAAGCGGCGGCGCGAGGTGGAGGATGCCGAGGGCAACTACGCCAAGACGCTGAAGACACAGCCGTCGCAGAACGCGCATCTCGAGTTCGAGGAATTCCGTACGGCGCTCGACAAGCTTCCACAGGACCAGCGTGAAGCGTTGATCCTGGTCGGCGCCTCCGGCTTCTCCTACGAGGATGCGGCTTCGATCTGCGGCTGCGCAGTCGGCACGATCAAGAGCCGCGTCAACCGCGCGCGCTCGAAGCTCGCCGCGCTGCTCTACGTCGACGGCGCCGAGGACTTCGGGCCGGACGAGACCGTGCGAGCCGTGATCGGCGGCAGCGGCGGCTGACGGCCGGCGTCGTCAAGATCGAGACAACGAGAAGGCGGCCGCTCCTGCGGCCGCCTTTGCATGCGTGCGAGAACCGCGCCGCCAGCACCGATT
Source organism: Bradyrhizobium sp. UNPA324 (assembly GCF_006658635.1). Taxonomy (NCBI): domain Bacteria; kingdom Pseudomonadati; phylum Pseudomonadota; class Alphaproteobacteria; order Hyphomicrobiales; family Nitrobacteraceae; genus Bradyrhizobium; species Bradyrhizobium sp. UNPA324. Next base: position 5,556,619 of record NZ_LFJD01000004.1, on the reverse strand, counting down.
ACTCGTCCACGAAGGTCACGGTCTCGGCCACGCTCGCACGCGAGGTGCGGTAGCTGTTGACCTTGTGGGCGTGGTCGGCATAGCCGAACGAAATGCCGCAGACGACGCGGCGATCGTCGGGCAGATTGAAGTGGCCGCGGATCAGGCCGGAGTGGCGCGCCAGCGCCGCTTGCGGAATGGTGCCGAGCCCGAGTGCCTGCGCGGCCAGCATGAAATTGCTGACATAAGCGCCGCAATCGATCGCACCGTAAATGCCGAGCGGCTCGTTGGTGTGAATGATCGCGACATGCGGTGCGCCGAAGAAGTTGTAGTTCTCCAGCGCCTGCTTGGCGTAGGCGTTTCTGTCGCCGCGGGCGATGCCGAGCGTGTTGTAGAGTTGAAAGCCGCTCTCGCGGCGGCGGTCGAGATAGACGCCGACATATTCACGCGGCGGCGTAAAGTCGTAATCGTCGCCGAGACCCTTTGAAGCCTCCGCGTAGATCGCCTTGCGAAAGCGCTCCTTGGCCTCCCCGCTCGCGATGATCACCTGCCAGGGCTGGCTGTTGCACCAGGACGCGGTGCGTTGCGCGGTCGTCAGCACATGCTGGATGGTGGCGCGGTCGACCTCCTTGGGCAGGAAAGCGCGAACGGAGTAGCGCTCGTTGAGCAGCTCTTCGAACACGCCGATGCGATCGGTTTGTTTGGCTTTTGCGTCCATGGATCAGCTCGCGCTCTTCTCGTAGGGTGGGTCAGCCGAAGGCGTAACCCACCTGTTTTGTTTCCGCATTGACAGAAGTGGTGGGTTACGCCCAGCGGATCGCGCCTCGCGCATCCGTGCGCCAACCCACCCTACGCTGCCCTCACCGCCCCTTGGTCGGGATCTTGTTGTACGGCACGTCCTTGTCGACGCGGATGTCGCCGGGCAGGCCCAGCACGCGCTCGGCGATGATGTTGCGCAGGATCTCGTCGGTGCCGCCGGCGATGCGCATCGAGGGCGAGGACAGCAGCATCTGCTGGAACTGGCCCTGCACGGTCTCCTCGTCGCTGCCGGTGAGAACACCGGCCGCACCCTGCAGATCCATGGCGTAGGTCGCGATGTCCTGCAGCATCATGCCCGAGACCAGCTTGCCGATCGAGTTCTCCGGGCCCGGCCGCTCGCCTTTCGACAGCGCCGAGATCGTGCGGTAGCTGGTGTATTTCAGCGCGTTCGACTTCGCCGCCCAGCTCGCCAGCTTCGAGCGCACGGCGGGATCGTCGATGGCCAAGCCGTCCTCCAGCATGAGGTTGGAGCAGAACTCGAACATCTCAGGCACGCCGGTCGCAAGCCGCGCCCCGATCGACATCCGCTCGTTCATCAGCGTGGTCAGCGAGACGCTCCAGCCCTCGCCGACGGCCCCCAGCCGCTGGCTGTCGGGAATTACGACGTCGGTGAAATAGACCTCGTTGAACTCCTGCATGCCGTTTGCCTGCTTGATCGGGCGAACCTCGACGCCGGGACTCTTCATGTCCAGGAAGAACATGGTGAGGCCCTTGTGCTTGGGCACGTTCGGATCGGTGCGCGCGATCAAAAGACCATAGTCGGAATAATGCGCGCCCGAGGTCCAGATCTTCTGGCCGTTGACGACCCAATTGTCGCCCTTCTTCTCGGCACGGGTGCGGAGCCCCGCGACGTCCGAGCCGGCGGACGGTTCGGAGAACAGTTGACACCAGATCTCCTCGCCCGAGGCGAGCTTCGGCAAGTACCGGCGCTTCGCATCCTCGCTACCGAACGCCATCACGGTCGGCCCGCACATGCCCTCACCGATCTGGAACGGCTGCGTCAGCTTGCCGTAGACGCCCTCTTCCTGCTGCCAGATCACCTTCTCGATCGGCGTCGCGCCGCGGCCGCCATATTCCGTCGGCCAGTGCAGGCACGCCCAGCCGGCATCGGCCTTCTTCTTCTGCCAGGCCTTGCCGACCTCGACGATGTCGCGGCTGGCGAGGCGAATGCGGCCGAGCGAAGATTTTGACAGCTCGGCATGCAGCTCCTTCGGCGCATTGGCGTCGATCCATTTGCGCGCGGTCTCGCGGAATGCGGCTTCCTGCGGGGTGTCGTCGAAATTCATGGCGGCTTCCTTTCTGTCATTCCGGGGCGCGCAACGCGCGAACCCGGAATCTCGAACCACAACCTCTGGATTCCGGGTTCGCCGCTGCGCGGCGCCCCGGAATGACGGCTAATTCCTTCCCTTCGTCGGGATCTTGTTGAACGGCACGTCCTTGTCGACACGGATATCGCCGGGCAGGCCCAGCACCCGCTCGGCGATGATGTTGCGCATGATCTCGTCGGTGCCGCCTTCGACGCGCGTGCCCGGCGCGCGCAACAGCATGGCCTGGAAACGGCCGGCGAGTTCGGCGTTCTCGCCGCTGACGACGCCTGCCGCTCCCTGCAAATCCAGCGCATAGGTCGCGACGTCCTGGATCATCGAACCCGCCACCAGCTTGCCGATGGAGTTTTCCGGCCCCGGCCGCTCGCCCTTCGACAACGCGGAGATCGCGCGCATGCTGGTGTATTTCAGCCCGCTCGCCTTCACCGCCCAGTTCGCCAGCTTCGAGCGCACCGCGCGATCCTCGATCGCCGGACCGTCGTCGAGCATCAGGCTGGAGCAATACTCGAACAATTCAGGGAAGCCGGTCGAGACGGCCGCCCCGATCGCGCTGCGCTCGTTCATCAGCGTGGTCAGCGAGACGTTCCAGCCGTCGCCGACCTCGCCGAGGCGCTGATGATCGGGAATGCGGACATTGGTGAAATAGACCTCGTTGAAGTCCGACGCCCCGCTCGCCTGCTTGATCGGCCGGACCTCGACGCCCGGGCTCTTCATGTCCAGGAAGAACATGGTGAGGCCCTTGTGCTTGGGTACGGTCGGATCGGTGCGGGTGAGCAAAATGCCGTAGTCGGAATAATGCGCGCCCGAGGTCCAGATCTTCTGACCGTTGATCACCCAGTCGTCGCCGTCCTTCTCGGCGCGCGTGCGAAGCCCTGCGACGTCGGAGCCGCCGGCCGGTTCGGAGAACAGCTGGCACCAGACCTTTTCGCCGGACGCCAGCGGCGGCAGATAGGTGCGCTTGTGCTCCTCACGCGCGAACGCCATCATGGTCGGTCCGCACATGCCGTGACCGATGATGAACATGCGCGACAGCTGGCCGAACGGCCCTTCCTCCTGCTGCCAGATCACGCGCTCAATCGGCGAGGAGCCGCGGCCGCCATATTCCTTCGGCCAGTGCAGACAGGCCCAGCCGGCATCGGCTTTCTTCTTCTGCCAGGCTTTTGCGACATCGAGAATATTGGCGTTCTTGAGCACGGTGCGGCCGAGCGAGGATTTGCGCAGCTCCTCCTCGTATTGCTTCGGCGCATTCGCGGCGATCCAGGCCCGCGCGGTGGTGCGGAATTCGGCTTCCTGCGGGGTGTCGTCGAAGTTCATGGTTTTCTCTGTTGTCCGTAGGGTGGATTAGCCGAAGGCGTAATCCACCTCTTTGGTTTCCTCATCGACAGAAGAGGTGGGTTACGCCAAGCGACTTGCGCTTCGCGCAATCCGCTCGGCTAACCCACCCTACGCACCTATCGTCACGCCGCGTTCTTCTTCCGCATCCGCTCGATCAGCTGGTCTTCCCAATAGCTGAGGCTGCCGAGCCCGAGAGCCATCGCGTTGGCGCGGCGGTAGTACATGTGGCAATCGAACTCCCAGGTGAAACCCATGCCGCCGTGAACCTGGATGTTGTTCTTGGCGCAGTGCTGGAACGCCTGCGTCGCGCTGATGCGGGCGGCAGCGGCGGCTTCCGGCAGCTCGGCCGCGTTGGTCGAGAGCGCCCAGGCGCCGTAATAGCTATTGGAGCGCGCCAGCGTCGCCGAGACGTACATGTCGGCCAGCATGTGCTTGACGGCCTGGAACGAGCCGATCTGGCGGCCGAAGGCGATGCGGTCGAGCGCGTAGTCGCGGCCCATCTCCAGCGCACGATCGGCGCCACCGACCTGCTCGAACGCGCACAGCACCGCGGCGCGGTCGAGCACCTGGGTCAAAATGCTCCAGCCCTCGCCCGCAGCACCGAGCGGCTCGGCCCTGCAGTCTTTGAAGGTGATCTCGGCTTGCCCGCGGGTGGGATCGAGATTGGTGAGGCTCTTCACCTCGGCACCGCCGCCCTTGAGATCGACCAGGAACAGCGAGATGTCGCTGTCGCGCCCGCTCGATCCCGTGCGCGCGGCCACCACCGCGAAGTCGGCGATGGCGCCGTCGGCGACCGGCTTCTTGACGCCGTTGAGCACACCGTTCGCAGCCGTGAGCTTGACGTTCTTCGGCGACGGATTGCCCTTGCCCTCGAACAGCGCCAGCGTGCCGATCGCCTCGCCCGAGGCGATCGTCGGCAGCCATTTCTTCTTCTGCGCGTCGCTTCCGGCGATCAGCAGCGCTTCGGCGGCAAGATAAACCGTCGAGGAGAACGGCACCGGCGCGTTGGCCCGGCCCATCTCTTCGGCGATCACGCAGAGTTCGAGATGGCCGGCACCGGCGCCGCCGAACTCCTCTGGAATCGCGACGCCGAGAAAGCCCATCTCGGCGAGGCCCTTCCAGAGCTCCTTGTCGTAAGGCGCCATGCCGTCGAGCACCACACGCACCGCCTTGGGCGAGCATTTTTCGGCGAGGAATTTGCGCGCCTGGTCGCGGAGCTGTTTCTGGTCGTCGGAGAAATCGAAGTTCATGGCGGGCTACCTCTATTTATTCGTCGTATTTGATTGAGACCGTCATTCCGGGGCGCCGCGTAGCGGCGAGCCCGGAATCCATCTCTCCAGGCGTATGCGGCCCGATGGATTCCGTGTTCGCGCTCCGCGCGCCCCGGAATGACGATGGTAGAGAGCAGTGCTTCATCGCAGCACGATCACATCCTGATCCGGCTTGTCCGCATAAAGCCGCTCGACCAGCGCGGCGCGGCGCTCGAGGCCGGCGCGCTGGTTGATGTAGCCCTTGTCGGTGAGCTCGCTGCCGTCGATCGAAGGAGGCTCCACCATCAGCATCGCGCGCGCGATGATGCGGCTGCTGGCGCCTTCGCATTCCTTGTTATGCGCTTCCAGCCCGCGCCTGAAGCAGGCGATCACCTCGGGGTGCTTCACGGCATCGGCAAAACTGAGATCGGGATTGCCGATGAGTTGGCGGCAGGCATGCAAGTTCGGCCAGGCCAGCAAGCCGATGAAGGCGCGGTCCTGACCCGCGACCAGCGCGTCGTGCACGACAGGCGTGGTCGCCGCGATCGCATCGGTGCGGAGCGAGCCGACATGCACGAAGGTGCCGGTGGTCAGCTTGAAATCCTCGACGACCCGCCCGGCAAAGATGATGCCCTTCACCGGATCGGAATCGTCGACGAAAATGCCGGCATCGCCGATGCAGTAAAAGCCTTCCTCGTCGAACATCTTCTTCGTCAGCTCCGGCTGGCCGAAATAGCCGGGCGTGACGTTGACGCCGCGCAGGCGCAATTCATATTTCGAGCCGCAGGGCACCATCTTCAACTCGACGCCGGGGAACGGCAGACCGATCAGGCCGACGCGCTCGGTGTCCCAATAGGTGCCGGTCGAGGTCGGCGCGGTCTCGGTCGAGCCCCATCCGGTGTAGAATACGATGCGCTCGCCGGTGGTCTTCACGGCGAGGGCCTGCATGCGGTCGTAGAGATCGTCCGGCAGCCGCGCGCCGCCATAGGCCATGATCGAGAGGTTCTTGAAGAACGAGCGGCAGAGCGCGTCGTCCTTCTCCATGGCGGCTGCGAGCGCAGCATAGCCGGCCGGGACGTTGGCATAATAGGTCGGCGAGATCTCGCGCAGGTTCCGCAGCGTCTCCTCGAACTGACCGGGCATCGGCCGGCCGTCGTCGATATAGAGCGTTCCGCCATCGACCAGGATCGGATGAAACGCCGCATTGCCGCCCATGGTATGATTCCACGGCATCCAGTCCAGCATGGTCGCGATCGGACCGTCAGGCGAGCGTGGCCTGACCTGCATCATCATCGCAGCATTGGCGCACATCATCTCCTGCGTGTTGATGACGGCTTTTGGCATGCCGGTCGAGCCTGAGGTGAACAGCAGCTTGCCGATGGTCTGCGGCGTGATCTTCGCGATCGACGCTTCGACATCGGTAGTGACCGGCGTCGCCGCAAGCTCGGCAAAGCTGATGCTTGTGATGTCGTCGCAGGGCCGCGCGACATGAACCACGGTGACGCCGGCGAGATCGAGCGCCTTCAGCGCCTTCTCGAAGGTCGGGCCGTCCTGCACCATCAATACGGCCGGCTTGATCAGGTCGAACAGGTACTTCAGCTTGACGTGATCGTGGCTCATCAGGGAGTAGGCCGGCGACACTGGCGCTGCCGGGACGCGCGCCTGCATCGCCGCCTGCGTCATCAACGCGTGCTCGATCGAGTTGCCGGACAGGATCGCAACGGGACGACCATCGAGCCCAAGATTGAGCAGACCTTGCGTCAGCGCATCCACGGTACGCTTGGCTTCGGCATAGGAGACCTTGCGCCATTCGCGATTCGGACCGCCGCGCTGCGCCAGCCAGATGCGCTCGGGCGCTTCCTTCGCCCATTTGGCTAGCGACGCCGGAATGTGCTTCTCGTAAGCTTGCAGCGGAATGCGCGACTTCAGCACCACCGTGCCGTCGGCGCGGCGCTCGACGTCGATGTCGCGCGCAAGCCATTCGATCTTGCGAAAGGCGGGCTTCGTCATCACTGCCGCCGCGCTTCCACTCATTTTGCGTCTCCCGGAATTTCTCGTCCTTGGCGGATCTTTGTCTTCAGCGCTTGATATAGACAGGCTTTCGCTTCTCTAGGAAGGCCCTGATGCCTTCCGAAAATTCCTCGGAGCGGCTGCACAGGACCTGATTGCGATCCTCCATCGCGATCACGGCTTCCAGCGATCCGGCATCGACGCTCATGTTGAGGCATTCCTTGGAGAGACGTAGGCCCACGGGCGAGGCCGTCATCATCGCGTCGACATAGGGCTCGGCCGCTTCGTCGAGTTTGTCCTCGTCCACGACCTCCGAGACGAGGCCGACCGCCAGCGCACGTTCGGCGCCGATGAAACGTCCGGTGAGGATCAGCTCCGATGCGACGGACACTCCGACCAGCCGCGGCAGGAAATAGCTGGTGCCGATGTCGCAGCCGCTCAGGCCGAGCTTGATGAAGGCGCAATTCATCCGCGCCGATTTCGTCGCGATGCGGATGTCGGAGGCGAGCGCCAGCGCAAAACCGCCGCCGGCGGCCGCACCCCGCACCAGAGCAAGGATCGGCTGCGGACAACGCCGCATCAGCATCACGATGTCGGCGATGCGCCGTTGCGAATCCAGCGATTCCGTGACGCCGGGCGGCTCCTGTTGCCCGGCACGGCGCGCCATCGCCGCCTTGAGATCGAGGCCGGCACAGAAATTCTTGCCTGCGCCCTTCAGCACCACGACGCGCGTGTCGCGATTGCGCTGCAGGCTTTGGAAATAGACGTTGAGCGCGTCGATCAGCGCGGGATCGAGCGCGTTGAGGTGTTCGGGACGATTGAGCGTCACCCGGTCGACGCCCTCGTCATGCTCGATCAGCAGCGGTTGGGACATGGGTGCCTCGTGCGTCCGCGCGTGAGATGGCTGTTATTGCGCCCTCTCCCCTTGTGGGAGAGGGCATGTACATCGTTGCGCGGAGAAAACCCCTCATCCGGCGCGCTACGCGCCACCTTCTCCCACAGGGGAGAAGGAAGAAAGTACGGCCTACCGCGGCGCCATGCGGATGGCGCCGTCGAGACGGATGGTCTCGCCGTTGAGCATCGGATTCTCGACGATGTGCACCGCGAGCATGCCGTATTCGGCGGCATCGCCGAGACGCGAGGGATGCGGCACCTGGGCGCCCAGGCTCTTACGGGCCTCCTCGTTCAGGCCCATCAGCAGCGGCGTGAAGAACAGGCCGGGCGCGATGGTGTTGACGCGGATCTTCTGGCTGGCGAGATCGCGCGCGGCCGGCAGAGTCAGGCCGACGACGCCGCCCTTCGACGCCGAATAGGCGATCTGGCCGATCTGGCCTTCGTAGGCCGCAACCGATGCCGTGTTGATGATGACGCCGCGCTCTTCGCCGACCGGCTCGATCGTGACGAGGCGCTCGGCGAACAGACGCAGGCAGTTGAAGGTGCCGATCAGATTGACGTTGATGATGCGTGCGAACTTTTCCAGCGGATAGACGCCGTCGCGACCGACGATGCGCTGCGAGCCGCCGATGCCGGCACAATTCATCAGCACGCGGGCGACGCCATGGGCGGCTTCGGCTTTCGCGATTGCCGCCTTGATCTGCTCTTCGCTGGTGACGTCGGCATGCAGCGCAATGCCCTTCACTTCGGCGGCGACCTTCTCGGCATTTTCCTTGTTCTGGTCGATCACACCGATCTTGGCGCCTTTGGCCGCCATGGCGCGGGCGGTCGCCTCACCGAGGCCCGAACCGCCGCCGGTGATGAGAACGGCTACGTCTTTCAACTGCATCGCATGTACCTTTCCTTGGACGTTTCTTCTCTAGACTTTGAGAGGTGCAGCCGGACTATCCGGCAGCGGCGGCTTCCCCGGCTTGCGTGAGGATGCCGCCGCAAATCAGCGTTTCCATGTGCTTGATGTATTGCCGGCAGACGTCGTCGGTGACCGGGCCGACGCCGGTCGCGCGAGACATCGCGTGCCGGCCGAAGAACAGGTGATCGCAAGCGCCGATCAGGCTGGTGTAGAACAGCACCGGATCGGTCGGGCGGAATTCGCCGCGGCTGACGCCCTCCGCGAGCAGGCGGCGATGGAAATCCAACAGCGGCGCGACGAAGAACTTCGAAACTTCATCGGCCGAGCTCGCGCTGGTTTCGTGCAGGAGATAATGAATCAGCCGGTTCATATAGGGGAACCGGTGATAGGCGCGGATGATGCCGGCGATATGCAGCTTCAGTTTCGCTGTCGACGTGATCGGCTGGGCCAGGAGGTATTCGAGGTTGGACATCTCGGTCGCGGCATCGCGCGCGAGCAGCGCCAGCAGCAGGCCGTCCTTGTTGCCGAAGTGATATTTGACCAGCGCGGCGTTGGCGCCCGACTTCTGCGCGATGTCGGAGAGTGAGATCTCGATCGAGGAGCGCTCGATCATCAGCTCGCTCGCGGCCACGAGCAATTTCTCCGCCGTGGAATTCTTCCCGCTGGGGAGCCTGTTCGGTACGCTGGTAGCCACGGAAGATCCCTGTTCGCCGCTCGAAGCGGGCGCAGATAAGCCCAAGCAGCGCCTCATCACAAGAGTTAATTGATCGATTGACTAAACGATCTCCCGTCCCTTAAATCCGTCCCCGACACCCAACCCCAATCAAGAATTCAGGGAGAAACCGACATGGCCGAGGCTTACATCGTCGCCGCTGCGCGTACCGCCGGCGGGCGCAAGGGGGGCCGCCTCGCCGGCTGGCATCCGGCCGATCTCGCCGCCAAGGTGCTCGACGAGCTGGTCGATCGCACCAAGGTCGATCCCGCCCAGGTCGAGGACGTGATCATGGGCTGCGTGATGCAGGTCGGCGAGCAGTCCAACAACGTCGCGCGCAATGCGATCATGGCGTCGAAGCTGCCGGAGAGCGTGCCGGGCACCTCGATCGACCGCCAGTGCGGCTCCTCGCAGCAGGCGCTGCACTTCGCCGCGCAAGCCGTGATGTCCGGCGCGATGGACGTCGTGATCGCCGCCGGTGTGGAATCGATGACGCGCGTGCCAATGGGCCTGTCGTCGCAGCTTCCGGCCAAGAACGGCTTTGGCAATTACAAGAGCCCGGGCATCGAGAAGAAGTATCCGAACATCGTGTTCAGCCAGTTCACCGGCGCGGAGATGATGGCGGAGAAGTACGGCCTCTCCAAGGATGAGCTCGACCAATTCTCCTACGACAGCCATCAGCGCGCGATCGCGGCGACGCAAGCCGGTCACTTCAAGAAGGAGATCGTGCCGCTCGAGATCACCCGCGCCGACGGCTCCAAGGACACCCACCACATCGACGAAGGCATCCGCTTCGACGTCACGCTCGACGGCATCAAGGGTGTCAAGCTGATCGCCGAGAACGGCAAGCTTTCGGCGGCCAGCGCCAGCCAGATCTGCGACGGCGCTTCCGGCGTCATGGTGGTGAACGAACGCGGCCTGAAGCAGCTCGGCGTCAGGCCGCTGGCGCGCATCCATCACATGACCATGATGGGCGGCGATCCCGTCATCATGCTGGACGCGCCGCTGCACGCGACCAAGCGCGCGCTGGAGAAGACCGGCATGAAGATCGGCGATATCGACCTGTTCGAAGTCAACGAGGCCTTCGCTTCGGTGCCGACCGCATGGCTGAAGACCACCGGCGCCGATCCCGAGCGCCTGAATGTCAACGGCGGCGCCATCGCGCTCGGCCACCCCCTCGGCGGCTCCGGCACCAAGCTGATGACGACGCTCGTCCACGCCCTGCATCAGCGCGGCAAGCGCTATGGCCTGCAGACCATGTGCGAAGGCGGCGGCATGGCCAACGTGACGATCGTGGAGCGGCTGTAAGCTCCGACCATAGAAACGGTGTCGTCCCGGACAAGCGCGCCTCAAGCGCGCGCCGATCCGGGACCCATAGCCACGGGAGACTGTGGTTATGCTGCGCCGGAGCTCCATCTCGTCTCAACGACCACGCCCTGTGGTTATGGATCCCGGCTCCCGTGCGCAATTGCGCAACTAGGCCGGGATGACACCTTCTTTGTTGCGAGACCTGCGCCATGACCCACCCCTCCATCCACGCCCGCACCAAGCCCGACAAGATCGCCTACCAGATGGCCGGCAGCGGCAAGGCGATCACCTATCGCGAGCTCGACGAGCTCTCGAACCAGGGCGCGCACCTGTTCCGCTCGCTCGGGCTGAAGGCCGGCGACCACATCGCGCTCTTGATGGAGAACCGGCTCGCCTTCATGGAGCTGTGCTGGGCCGCGCAGCGCAGCGGGCTCTATTACACCGCGATCAGCCGCTATTTGAAGCAGGACGAGATCGACTACATCATCGCCGATTGCGGCGCCAAGGTCGTGATCACCACGCCGAAATGTGCCGACCAGATCAAGGGCCTGATCAAGGGCGCCGCCGGCGAGCCGATCTTCTACATGATGGACGAGCCGCTGCCTGGCTTCCGCTCCTACGACAAGGAAGCCGCCGCGCAACCGACGACACCGATTGCCGGTGAGGTTGCCGGTTACGACATGCTGTATTCTTCCGGTACTACCGGCCGGCCCAAGGGCGTCAAGAAGGCGTTCGAGGGCAAGGCAATCGACGAGCCGAATCCGCTTCTGCGCGTGCTCTGCGCCGACATGTGCGGCATGAACGCCGAGAGCACCTATCTGTCACCCGCGCCGCTCTATCACGCTGCTCCCTTGCGCTTCAACATGATGGCGATCGTGCTCGGCGGCACCTCCATCATCATGGAACATTTCGACGCCGAAGATTTCCTGAAGCTGGTCGAGACATACAAGGTCACGCAGTCGCAGCTCGTGCCGACCATGTTCGTGCGCATGCTGAAGCTGCCAGACGACGTGCGCGGGAAATACGACGTTTCCACGCTCAAAGGCGCCATTCACGCCGCTGCTCCGTGTCCGGTCGACGTCAAGGCAAGAATGATCGAATGGTGGGGGCCGATCCTGATCGAGTATTACGCGGGCTCGGAAGGCAACGGCGTCACCGTCTGCACCTCGCAGCAATGGCTGGCGCATCGCGGCAGCGTCGGCCGCGCCGTGGTCGGCAAGGTCAAGATCTTGGACGAGAACGACGAGGAGCTGCCGGTGGGCGAAATCGGCACGGTCTATTTCGCGGATGCGCCCGCGTTCACCTATCACAACGACCCCGAGAAGACGAAGAAGGCCTACAATGCCAAGGGCTGGTCGACGCTGGGCGACGTCGGCTATCTCGACAAGGATGGTTTCCTCTATCTCACCGACCGCAAGTCCTACATGATCATCTCCGGCGGCGTGAACATCTACCCGCAGGAGACCGAGGACGTGCTGATCACCCACCCCGACGTCGCCGACGTCGCGGTGTTCGGCGTGCCCAACGAGGAGATGGGCGAAGAGGTGAAGGCGGTGGTGCAGCCCCACGACATGAGCCGCGCCGGCAAAGCGCTAGAGGCGGACCTGATCGCCTATTGCAGGGGCCGCCTCTCCGCCATCAAGTGCCCGCGCTCGATCGATTTCGAGCCCGAGCTGCCACGCACGCCCACCGGCAAGCTGGTGAAGCGGCATCTGCGCGACAAATATTGGCCGAAGACGACGGCGAAGATTTAGGGGAGGATTCGTAGGGTGGGTTAGCCGTAGGCGTAACCCGCCTCTTCTGCTTTCGCGGCGGCAGACGTGGTGGGTTACGCCGAGCAGATGCGCTTCGCGCATCTGCAGGGCTAACCCACCCTACAAGAGCCTCAATCAAACAAACTCGGCGTGTGGTTCACCAGCGCGCCTTCGATCTCGAGCATTTTCAGCTTCGTCACCACGCCGCCATTCGCCGAGAAGCCTCCGGGCTTGTTGCAGGCGGCCAGCACGCGATGGCACGGCACCACGATCGGGCACGGGTTGCGGCCCAGCGCCTGGCCGACGTCGCGCGACAGCTGGACGCCGCCGAGCTGCTTGGCGATATCGCCATAGGTGATGGTCTTGCCGGGCGGAATGGCGCGGGCGATCTCGTAGACGCCGCGGTTGAAGTCGGGCACCCCGTCGAGATCGAGCGGAATGTCGGTGAGGTCATCAGGCTCGCCCGCGAGCAGGTTGACGATGCGGTCGATCGCCTCTCGCACCTCCGCGGTCGGCTCGGTCTCGACGGCGTCAGCGTGGCGCTGGCTGATGCGGGTGCGGATCTTCTGCTCGCCGCCCATGGGCAATTGCGTGCCGTTGATGCCACGCGGGCCCCAGGCGATGGCGCAGAGGCCGATCCTGGTGTCGAACAGGGCAAAATGCTGGTCGGTCATGGCTTGGTTCCTGGCTGCGTTGCTTGTCGCATGCCCCCCTTGTGATCTCGGACCAAATCTAGGCTTGGAAATAGTTGCGATCCACCCGGTTTCCGGGAATCTTGCACAGGAGTTCCGCCCGCCTCGCGAGTCCCGAATGCAAAGCCTCCACGTCAACGGTTACGACATGCCCTATCTCGACGTGGGCGAGGACAGGGGCCGGCCGCCGCTGGTCTGCGTGCACGGCTCGCTCAACGATTTCCGCGTCTGGGGCTGCGTGCTCGGGCCGCTGACGCAGCAGCGCCGGGCCATCGTGGTCAGCCTGCGGCACTTTTTCCCTGAACGCTGGGACGGCTTCGGCGACACCTATTCGATCGCCCAGCATGTCGCCGACGTCATCGCCTTTATCGAGAAGCTCGATCTCGGGCCCGTCGACCTGATGGGCCATTCACGCGGTGGGCACATCTGCTTCCGCGTCGCGCAAGCGCGCCCCGATCTGCTGCGACGGCTGGTCCTGGCGGAGCCCGGCGGCGAGCTCGATGCTAGCCTCGATCCCGATTATGTCGACGGCCCCTCGCCGCTCCTGGCGCGGTTCACGGCCTCGGCCGAGAAGATCGCCGCCGGCGATGTCGACGGCGGCCTTGCCGTCTTCGTCGACACGCTGGAGGGCCCCGGCACCTGGCCGCGGCTGCCGGCAATGGTGAAGCAGAACCTTCGCGACAACGCCAGGACGCTGATCGGGCAAGTCCGCGACAACCGCCCGCCGTTCTCCAAGGCGGATGCGGAGTCCATCAAGATGCCGACGCTGTTCATCCTGGGGGCGCGGACCAAGGGGCTGCTGCCAAAGGTGCTACATGCGCTCGCCGCGCATGTGCCCTACTCCAAGACGGCGGTCATCCCGAACGCGACGCATCCGATGTTCGAGCAGGCGCCGCAGAAATTCTCCGAAGTGGTTCTCGACTACTTAGCAGGTTGATTCTTGGCGAGCTGATCATGCAGACATTTCGCGTCAACGATTACGACATGGCTTATCTCGAGGTTGGAGACGGCCCACCGCTGGTCTGCGTGCACGGTACGCTAGGTGATTTCCGTACCTGGTATTCGGTACTCGGCCCGCTGTCGAAGGCCCATCGCGTGATGGCGGTCAGCCTGCGGCATTTCTTCCCCGAGCATTGGGACGCCGTCGGCGACGACTACAAGATGGCCCAGCACGTCGCCGACATGATCGCATTCATCGAACAGGTGAAGCCCGCACCCGTCGACCTGATGGGCCATTCACGCGGCGGCCACATCGCGTTCCGCGTGGCGCAGGCGCGGCCGGATCTGCTGCGAAAGCTGGTGCTGGCCGAGCCGGGCGGCGATCTCGATGCCAGCCTGCCGGTGCCCGAAGGCACGCCCGCGCATCCGCCGCTGGCTGCGCGCACGGCACGCTCGGTCGAGATGATCCGCGCCGGCGACATCGAGGGCGCGCTGCAGAATTTCTACGAGGGCATCGAAGGCGACGGCTCCTGGCGGCGCGTGCCGGCGGCGGCCAAGCAGCAGCTGCGCGACAACGCGCTGACGTTCCTCGGCCAAATCAACGAGCAGCGCCGGCCCTACACGCGCGCAGACGCGCAGGCGATCAGGACCCCGACGCTGCTGATCGGCGGCGCCGCCACCACCGGCAGCCTGTCGGTGATGTGGCGCGTGCTGGCCGAGCACATCGCGGGAGCTGAGACGGCCGTGATTCCGAACGCCGGCCACTGGATGTTCGAGCAGGCCCCGCTGGAGTTCGGCGAGATGGTGAGCAGGTTCTTGGCGGAGTGAGCCGTTGCCTTCTCCCCTTGCGCCCGCAAGGGGAGAAGGCACAGACACTCACACCTTCCACACGCCGACCGGCATCTTGATTGCTGCGTTCAGCCGGTTCCAGACATTGATGGTCGCGATCGAGAGGATCAGGGTCGCCAGCTCGCGTTCGTCGAAATGCTTGTCGGCCTCGCTCCAGACCGCATCCGGCACCGGATCCTCGCGGTCGGCGAGGCGCGTGACGGCCTCGGTCAGCGCCAGCGCGGCGCGCTCGGCGTCGGTGAAATAAGGCGCCTCGCGCCAGGCCGATACGGCGAACAGGCGCTCGTCGGTCTCACCCAGCTTGCGGGCGATCCTGGGATGCATGTCGACACAGACGCTGCAGCCATTGATCTGGCTGGCGCGCAGGTGCACCAGTTCCAGGAGCTTTTCCGGCAAGCCCTGCTTGGTCAGATTGCCGAGGGACTGAAGGACATTCATGGCCTCGGGCAGGACCATGACGGGGTGATTCATGCGGGCGTGCATCTTTTGCGTCTCCATCGCTCGAATTTCGAAGGTTCCGGTCACATCGGCCGGATTGGCTTCGTCATGGTCATGACGGATCGCGACGAGGGAATGTGACCGATGACCGAAGAAAATCTTCTGACCCAGCAATTCGAGGCGAGCAGGGACCATTTGCGCGCGGTCGCCTACCGGATGCTGGGCTCCCGCGCCGAGGTCGACGATGCCGTGCAGGAGGCTTGGCTGCGGGTCAGCCGCTACGACATGTCCGAGGTCGCGAACCTGCGCGGCTGGCTGACCACCGTGGTCGCGCGCATCTGCCTCGACATGCTGCGAGCACGGAAGTCGCGCAAGGAAGAGCCGATCGGCCCGCATGTGCCGGAGCCGGTCGACGAGATGCGAGAGGGCGAGGCTGAGATGGCTGACTCGGTCGGCGCCGCGCTGCTCGTCGTGCTGGAGACGCTGCAGCCTGCGGAGCGGCTCGCCTTCGTGCTGCACGACATGTTCGCAGTCCCCTTCGAGGAGATCGCACCGATCGTCGGCCGCTCGGTCGAGGCGTCGCGGCAGCTCGCGAGCCGGGCGCGGCGCCGCGTGCAGGGCGCGCCGGTGCCTGAGACGGACCTGTCGCGTCAGCGCGGAATCGTCGATGCCTTCCTCAAGGCGTCGCGCGAGGGCAATTTCGAGGGACTGCTGGCCGTGCTCGATCCCGACGTCGTCTTCCGCGCCGATCAGGCTGCGGTGCGCCTCGGCACGCTGGCTGAGATCCGCGGCGCGGATGCGGTTGCGCAGCTCTACAAGGGCCGTGCCCAGGCGGCGCGGACGGCGCTGGTCGACGGCGCGATCGGCGTGGCCGTCATCCTCGGCGGGCAGTTGCGCATCGCGCTGCGTGTCACGTTCAGGGGCGATCGGATTGCCGGGATCGAGGCGCTGGCCGATGCGGAGCAGATCGCTGCGCTGGAGGTGGAGGTGCTGGAGGGAAGAGGCCCGGACACAAGATCACGAAAACAACCCCATGCACTGTAGACGGGCCTAGCGAAATCAATGACTTACTCGGCCTAACGAGAAGTCATTCTGTCACCCTCGGATACCGCTTGACGGGTTCACCTTACGAAGCGTAGCTTCGAATACGGAATTCCGTATTCCCTTTTGTCGTCGGAGCTACCGCGTGATTCCGCTCGACCCGCTTCCGAACCTAATCGACCAGGTCTATGCGCGCATCCTGGAGGCGATCTCCGATCGCACGCTGCAGCCCGGTCAACGCATCCGCCAGAACGAGCTCGCCGACAGGCTCGGCGTGTCGCGCCAGCCGGTCTCGCATGCGCTGCATCTGCTGCACCGGCAAGGTCTCGTCTCCGAGAGCGGCAAGCGCGGCTTCGAGGTCACCCAGCTCGACCCCGCGCGCATCCGCCAGCTCTACGAGGTGCGCGGCGCGATCGATGCACTGGCGGCCCGGCTCGCGGCGATGCGCGCGG
Organism: Bradyrhizobium sp. UNPA324; assembly: GCF_006658635.1. Lineage (NCBI taxonomy): Bacteria > Pseudomonadati > Pseudomonadota > Alphaproteobacteria > Hyphomicrobiales > Nitrobacteraceae > Bradyrhizobium > Bradyrhizobium sp. UNPA324. The sequence goes on along the minus strand of NZ_LFJD01000004.1, from coordinate 5,539,912 downwards.
GATTCGACGCGGCCGGCCGCGCGCGTTTGGAAGCCGCCCTCGCCGCCGGACGCCTCATCGATCGCACGACGACGCTGGCCGAGCTCATCGTGCTCGATGTCGATTTTCACCGCGCGATCTATCAGCTCGCCGGCAATCCCGTGATCGAGGAGACGATCGCACCGCAATGGCCGCATATGCGTCGCTCGATGGCGACGGTGCTGTCGGAGCTCGATTATCGCGGCAGCGCCTGGGCGGAGCACGCCGACATCGCCGGACACATTCTTGCAGGCGATGCGAGCGCGGCCGAGCGCGCCGCGCTGGCGCATGCGCAAACGGCGGGGCGGATGACCGAGCAGAGGTTGAGGGCGACGAACGAGGCGGCGGCGTAGCGACCATGACCGTCATGCCCGGCCTTGTGCCGGGCATCCACGTTCTTTCCTGGACGCGGCGCAAAGACGTGGATGGCCGGGACAAGCCCGACCATGACGAGAGAGAACAAATAAACAAGCCAAGGAGGACGGCCCATGAAACTGTCTCAGGAGCAATTGGAGTTCTTCCACCGCGAGGGCTGGCTGTTCCTGCCTGAGCTGTTCGCCCAGGAGGAGGTCGATCTGCTCGCGCGCGAGGCGGTCGGCATCTACGACGCCGACCGGCCGGAAGTCTGGCGCGAGAAGAGCGGCGCGCCGCGAACGGCGTTTGCCGCACATCTCTACAATGAGGCATTCGGCATCCTGGGTGCACATCCGCGCATGATCGAGCCGGTCGAGCAATTGTTCGGCGAGCCCGTCTACATGCACCAGTTCAAGATCAACGCGAAATCGGCTTTCACCGGCGACGTCTGGCAATGGCACCAGGATTACGGCACCTGGAAGCGCGACGACGGCATGCCGGAGCCGCGGGCGATGAACATCGCGATCTTCCTCGACGAGGTGATGCCGATCAACGGCCCCTTGATGCTGGTGCCGCGCAGCCAGAACGCCGGCGATCTCGAAGCCTCGCACGACCTCGCCACCACATCCTATCCGCTGTGGACGCTGGATGAGGCGACGGTGACACGCCTTGTCGAGCAGGGCGGAATCGTGGCGCCGACCGGCAAGCCCGGCGGCATGCTGATGTTCCACGGCAATCTGGTGCATGGCTCGGCCGGCAACATCACGCCCTATCCGCGCAAGATCGTGTATCTGACGCTGAACGCGGTCTCGAACTACATCCGCACCCCCACGCGGCCGGACTATATCGCCCATCGCGATTTTGCGCCGATCAAGACGGTGGATGACGATGCGCTGCTGCGGCTTGCCCGTGCACTGCGGCAGGCGGCGGAGTAGATGAGTCTCGTGCCCCGGACGCAGCGCAGCGTCTCTTCGACGATGCGCTGCAGAGCCGGGGCCCATGCTGCACGGATAGTCTCTCTCTGGGTCCCGGCTCTGCGGAGCAGCGCTGAAGAAGCGCTGCACCGCGTCCGGGACCACCATCATGATCGGATCCTCCCATGAACCTCTTCCGCCTCCTCCAGGCCCGCGCGTCCGCCGGCAAGCCCGTCCGTGTCGCATTGATCGGTGCGGGCAAGTTCGGCTCGATGTTTCTGGCGCAGGTGCCGCACACGCCGGGGCTGGAGGTGCCCATCATCGTCGACATCGACCGCGACCGCGCGCGCGAGGCGTGCCGCACCGTCGGCTGGGACGCGGAGCGCATCGCGGCGACAATGTTCACCGATGACGGCGCGCGCGCCATCGCCGGCGGTGCGATCGACGTGGTGGTGGAGGCGACCGGCAATCCCGCCGTGGGGATCCGCCACGCGCGCGCAGCGATCGGCGCGGGCAAGCATATCGTGATGGTGAATGTCGAAGCCGACGTGCTGGCAGGTCCGCTGCTCGCCGAGGAAGCGCGCAAAGCGGGCGTGGTCTATTCGCTCGCCTATGGCGACCAGCCCGCGCTCACCGCCGAGATGGTCGACTGGGCCCGCGCCACCGGCTTCCGCGTCGTCGCCGCCGGCAAGGGCACGAAGTACCTGCCGGCCTATCACGACGTGACGCCTGACGGCGTCTGGCAGCATTACGGCCTGACCGCAGGCGAAGCGCAGTCGGCCGGCATGAATCCGCAGATGTTCAACTCGTTTCTCGACGGCACCAAATCGGCGATCGAGATGGCCGCGATCGCCAATGCCTGCACCCTCGACGTGCCCGCGGACGGCCTGCTGTTTCCGCCCTGCGGCGTCGACGATCTGCCACACGTCATGCGGCCGCGCTCGCGCGGCGGCGTGCTGGAGCGGCCTGGCGTGGTCGAGGTCGTCTCCTCGCTCGAGCGCGACGGCCGGCCGGTGTTCCGCGACCTGCGCTGGGGCGTCTATGTCGTGCTGGAGGCGCCGAACGATTACGCCGCGGACTGCTTCCGGCAATACGGCCTGAAGACCGACGCCAGCGGACGTTATGCGGCGATGTACAAGCCCTATCATCTGATCGGGCTCGAACTGAATATCTCGGTGCTGTCGGCCGCGCTGCGGGGTGAGCCCACCGGCCAGGCCAGCGGTTTCCGCGGCGACGTCGCAGCGGTCGCCAAGCGCAATCTGCGCGCGGGCGAGATGCTGGACGGCGAAGGCGGTTACACGGTGTGGGGCAAGCTGGTACCGGCCGCCGCCAGCCTGAAGGCGGGCGCGCTGCCGATTGGTCTCGCACATCGCGTCAAGCTGAAGCATGACGTCACGCACGGCGCAATGGTGCGCTGGAGCGATGTCGAATTCGATCCCGGCAATGAGACGGTCAAGACGCGCAAGGCGATGGAAGCGGCGTTCGCAGCGCAGCATTGATCGGGGCTCATCGCAAGCGCAACCAAAGTGCGCTTGATTTGCAGGTCCCCTTTGGTCATGCTGCTCCTCGATCCGGGAACACTGAATTTCGGACAAAAAGAAACGTCGGCCACCGGCGAAGACAAAGCGACACCAAGATCGCAATCCCCTCGTCGAGGACTCGGCATCACAGGAGGGAAACGCATGGAACGTCGTAAATTCCTGACGGCAGGCGGGCTGGGCCTTGCCGCGAGTGCAGTCGCTGCGCCAGCTGTCGCGCAATCGATGCCGGAAGTGAAATGGCGGCTCGCCGCGAGCTGGCCGAAATCACTCGATACGCTGTATGGCGGCTGCGAATATTTCTGCAAGCGCGTCGCCGAGATCACCGACAATCGTTTCCAGATCCAGTCTTTTGCTGCCGGCGAAATTGTGCCGGGCCTGCAAGTGCTCGACGCCGTCTCCAACGGCACCGTCGAGATGGGCAATACCGCGCTCTACTATTATTGGGGAAAGAACCCGGCATTCACCTTCGGCACCGCGCTCCCGTTCGGTCTCAACACGCGCCAGCACATTTCCTGGCTGATCTGGGGCGGTGGGCAGGACATGCTCAATGACCTGCTTAAGGAGCAGAATGTCATTGGCGTTCCGACCGGCTCGACCGGCGCTCAAATGGGGGGCTGGTTCCGGAAGGAGATCAAATCGATGGATGATCTCAAAGGGCTCAAATTCCGCGTTGGCGGTTTCGCCGGCACGATCATTGCGAAGGTCGGCGGCGTGCCGCAGCAGATCGTTGCGGGCGACATCTATCCGGCGCTGGAGAAGGGCACCATCGATGCGGCCGAGTGGGTCGGGCCGTATGATGACGAGAAACTCGGCTTCGTGAAGGTCGCGAAGTATTACTACTATCCAGGCTGGTGGGAAGGCACTGGCCAAGGCCACAACATCATGAATCTCGAGAAGTGGAACGCACTGCCGAAACACTATCAGGCGGCGATCTCGACGGCCTCACTCGATACCTTCACCTGGGTGACCGGCAAGTACGATTCGGTCAATCCACCTGCGCTCAAGCGGCTGCTCGCCGCCGGCGCGATCCTCAAGCCGTTCCCGCAGGAGGTGCTCGAAGGCTGCTATGCCGCAGCCAACGGAATCTACGCGGATCTCGCCAAGAGCAATCCGCATTTCGGCAAGATGTATGCGAGCCTGACGGCCTATCGCAGCGACTCGCTGGCCTGGATGCAGGTCGCCGAGCTCAGCTTCGACAGCTTCATGATGCGGATGCGGACACGGACCTAACGTCGCCGCGCTGCGAGGCGCAAAACGACGAAAGCCCCGGAGATATCTCCGGGGCTTTTTGTTAGGCAATAACGGCGCGGCACCCAACGGTGTCATCGCCCGGCTCGACCGGGCGATCCAGTATCCAGAGGCCGGCGTTAGAGAGTTCGCTCTTACCACATCCGCCGCGGCGTACTGGATGCCCCGCCCCCGTGCGCAATTGCGCACTAGGCGGAGCATGGCAGCGGAGGTTGTGGTGAGCGGCGTGTCATCCAGGCATCGCACGCGCGAAGGCGTAGCAGCCTCTTCAATTCTCGTCATCCCCCAGCGCGGCGACCAGCTTGTCGTAGTACTTGGCGACGAGATCGATATTGGCCTTGTTCTCGACTTGAGGCGCCGGCGTCTTCAGCGCCTCGTTGAGCTCGCCGAGCGCTTCCTTCTTGTCCTTGGCCGGCATTTTCTTGTCTGCCTGCACTTGCGCGATCTGCGCCTTGATCACGGCGTCAGTGCCGACATACTTCTTGGTCGCGGGGTCGAAGCCGCCGATCACCAGGCTGATATTGTCGACGACGTTGTTGTAGTCGTCATAGCCGGCAAAGCCGTGCTTCTTGGCGACATCGTCGAGCTGCGCGATCACCTTCTGGTCGGGCGCGGTGTTTTCCGGAAGCTTTGCCGTAACCGCGTCCATGTCCTTTTGCGCGGCAAGCACGCCATCGATCTGCTTGTCGGTCAGCGCAATCTGCTTGAGAGGCGGAGCCTGCTGCTGCGTCGGCGCCGGCGCGGCTTGGCTGGGGGCTTGGCTCGGAGCCGGCGGCTGCTTGGCTTGCGCGAACGCGGCGCCGGAAGACGCAAGCGATACTGCGGACAGAAGGCACGCAACGCCGAGCGCGGCGAGAGCGGGACGAAGCAATGCTGGCATGGAAGTCTCCTCCTCAAAGGGGGAAAGGTTGGCGTTGGCGGCGTGAAGCTAGGGGCCTTGGAATGAACTGCGCATGAACTCCATCACTCCGTGCTAGCGGCAGATCGTGGCTGAATGATCACGGCTTGGCGGGAGCCACGTGGCGGCCTTGTTCGTTCAATCGAACTGCCTTT
>NZ_LFJD01000004.1:5257284-5532284 GCF_006658635.1 Bradyrhizobium sp. UNPA324 | reverse complement strand
AGCCCCGTTACATCTTCGGCGCAGAAACCCTTATTTAGACCAGTGAGCTGTTACGCTTTCTTTAAAGGATGGCTGCTTCTAAGCCAACCTCCTGGTTGTTTTGGGATTTCCACATCCTTTCCCACTTAGCCACGAATTAGGGGCCTTAGCTGTAGGTCCGGGTTGTTTCCCTCTCCACGACGGACGTTAGCACCCGCCGTGTGACTCCCGGATAGTACTCTCAGGTATTCGGAGTTTGGTTGGGTTTGGTAAGACGGTAAGTCCCCCTAGCCCATCCAGTGCTCTACCCCCTGAGGTATTCATCCGAGGCGATACCTAAATATCTTTCGCGGAGAACCAGCTATTTCCCAGTTTGATTGGCCTTTCACCCCTAACCACAAGTCATCGGAGCCTTTTTCAACAGGCACCCGTTCGGTCCTCCAGTGAGTGTTACCTCACCTTCAACCTGCTCATGGCTAGATCACTAGGTTTCGGGTCTAATACAACGAACTTGGCGCCCTATTCAGACTCGCTTTCGCTACGCCTTCGCCTATCGGCTTAAGCTTGCTCGTTAAATTAAGTCGCTGGCCCATAATACAAAAGGTACGATGTCACCCAGAACGTATCTTGGGCTCCATCTGTTTGTAGGTGTCCGGTTTCAGGTCTATTTCACTCCCCTCGTCGGGGTGCTTTTCACCTTTCCCTCACGGTACTGGTTCACTATCGGTCGCTGAGGAGTACTTAGGCTTGGAGGGTGGTCCCCCCGTGTTCAGACAGGATTGCACGTGTCCCGCCTTACTCGTGGATACATCATCGCATTACTCGTACGGGGCTATCACCCTCTGAGGCCCAGCTTTCCTGACTGGTTCCGATTGTCTTTGATGTATCACTGGCCTGGTCCGCGTTCGCTCGCCACTACTAACGGAGTCTCTGTTGATGTCCTTTCCTCCAGGTACTTAGATGTTTCAGTTCCCTGGGTTTGCTTGAAACCTCCTATGTATTCAGAAGTCTCATACCTTCTCTTGATAACCGGAAATCCAAAACCTCTTCGATCGAAATCTAAAGGTCTGGCGTCTTCCATTATCTGGTCGAACTCCACACCACAGTCTTTCGACCGAGGTCTTGGAGTTCCGGCTATCGAAGGTGGGTTTCCCCATTCGGAAATCCGCGGATCAAAGCTTCTTCGCAGCTCCCCACGGCTTATCGCAGCGTAGCACGTCCTTCATCGCCTCTCAGCGCCAAGGCATCCACCGAACACCCTTAAGGCACTTGATTGCTCTCATTATCAATGTCCACACACTCGGCAGAATGTTGTCCGTACGATTGCCAAGAAACCGAAGTCTCTAAGGCGCGCACCCTCGATGAATGCTACGTACAGCCGGACATTGACTAGAAAGACCAGCTTGCTTCGTAAGATCGTTCCGATAGCGAGGCGGTCAAGCTTCGCTAAAAGGATCATTTACAACTCGCTTGTCTTTCAAGTTTGACCTTGAAGGACGCACGAGCGCCGAAATGATCCGGAGATAATGAAGTCTCGCGTGGCAATTGCTTGCCGCGCGATCCAACTCGGATCGATCTCCTCTTTACGATGTCAGAAATCACGCAGCTTACTGTCTATCCAGACTAGTAAGTGCGAAGTGATGTTCGCGGACGACGGTACAGGATCTCGGTGATCAAACCATCTGGTGGAGCCAGACGGGATCGAACCGACGACCTCATGCTTGCAAAGCACGCGCTCTCCCAGCTGAGCTATGGCCCCGTAACCAGAAGACGAATGCTCGTTTGATTAGCCCGCCTTCGCCAAGGCTACGGCGCGGCAGCCTTCGTTACGAAGGGCTTGCCTAGCCGAAGCAGCGAAGCGCGAAGGCTGGTGGGCCTGGGAAGACTTGAACTTCCGACCTCACGCTTATCAAGCGCGCGCTCTAACCAACTGAGCTACAAGCCCCTAACGCTTATCCTGTTAAGGACCAGGGATTCTGCATGCTTGCAGCCCCAGCGCGTGTTCGTCCGCGAAGAAAGAGAAACGAAGACGGCGAAATCCCGCCAATGCAGCTCAACGATCTGGCGATCTGTTGGCCACTGATGTTTCTAAAACGGTTCGATAGAAGCAAGCTTCTGAAGAACCATCCTTAGAAAGGAGGTGATCCAGCCGCAGGTTCCCCTACGGCTACCTTGTTACGACTTCACCCCAGTCGCTGACCCTACCGTGGCCGGCTGCCTCCCTTGCGGGTTAGCGCACCGTCTTCAGGTAAAACCAACTCCCATGGTGTGACGGGCGGTGTGTACAAGGCCCGGGAACGTATTCACCGTGGCGTGCTGATCCACGATTACTAGCGATTCCAACTTCATGGGCTCGAGTTGCAGAGCCCAATCCGAACTGAGACGGCTTTTTGAGATTTGCGAAGGGTCGCCCCTTAGCATCCCATTGTCACCGCCATTGTAGCACGTGTGTAGCCCAGCCCGTAAGGGCCATGAGGACTTGACGTCATCCCCACCTTCCTCGCGGCTTATCACCGGCAGTCTCCTTAGAGTGCTCAACTAAATGGTAGCAACTAAGGACGGGGGTTGCGCTCGTTGCGGGACTTAACCCAACATCTCACGACACGAGCTGACGACAGCCATGCAGCACCTGTGTTCCAGGCTCCGAAGAGAGGGTCACATCTCTGCGACCGGTCCTGGACATGTCAAGGGCTGGTAAGGTTCTGCGCGTTGCGTCGAATTAAACCACATGCTCCACCGCTTGTGCGGGCCCCCGTCAATTCCTTTGAGTTTTAATCTTGCGACCGTACTCCCCAGGCGGAATGCTTAAAGCGTTAGCTGCGCCACTAGTGAGTAAACCCACTAACGGCTGGCATTCATCGTTTACGGCGTGGACTACCAGGGTATCTAATCCTGTTTGCTCCCCACGCTTTCGTGCCTCAGCGTCAGTATCGGGCCAGTGAGCCGCCTTCGCCACTGGTGTTCTTGCGAATATCTACGAATTTCACCTCTACACTCGCAGTTCCACTCACCTCTCCCGAACTCAAGATCTTCAGTATCAAAGGCAGTTCTGGAGTTGAGCTCCAGGATTTCACCCCTGACTTAAAGACCCGCCTACGCACCCTTTACGCCCAGTGATTCCGAGCAACGCTAGCCCCCTTCGTATTACCGCGGCTGCTGGCACGAAGTTAGCCGGGGCTTATTCTTGCGGTACCGTCATTATCTTCCCGCACAAAAGAGCTTTACAACCCTAGGGCCTTCATCACTCACGCGGCATGGCTGGATCAGGGTTGCCCCCATTGTCCAATATTCCCCACTGCTGCCTCCCGTAGGAGTTTGGGCCGTGTCTCAGTCCCAATGTGGCTGATCATCCTCTCAGACCAGCTACTGATCGTCGCCTTGGTAGGCCATTACCCTACCAACTAGCTAATCAGACGCGGGCCGATCTTTCGGCGATAAATCTTTCCCCGTAAGGGCTTATCCGGTATTAGCACAAGTTTCCCTGTGTTGTTCCGAACCAAAAGGTACGTTCCCACGCGTTACTCACCCGTCTGCCGCTGACGTATTGCTACGCCCGCTCGACTTGCATGTGTTAAGCCTGCCGCCAGCGTTCGCTCTGAGCCAGGATCAAACTCTCAAGTTGGACTTGAACTTTGAACCGGCTGATCACAACGTTTGACGAGGTCCCACCATTTTTCCATCGACCGAAGTCGATGAGCTGCCTGCGATTCACATCGCTGGCAACGATGGTGTTTCCTTTAAAACGTGTACCGCCGAAGTCTTTCGTCCGGTCTCGATCAGAAAAGCCGAAGCCTTTCAGAAGCGAGACCCGCAAGGACTCCGCCGTCCACGTTTCTCTTTCTTCATCTTCACTTGTCAAACAGCCCGAGACCGTGGAGGCCTCAACCTTCCTGAGAGGAAGGGTTCCGACACCCTTACCGACGATGGATGAACTCCAACCGACTTGTGTCGGCTGTTGTGTCACTCAACAAGGTGAGGAGCATCAGTGGCGCGTTCGCTCGCCTTGGTCAGTGACCCGGCGGCGCCGCGCTCAGTGGTTGGGGTTATAGGCCCCACCTTCCGGGCTGTCAACGCCAATCGTCAACAAATCGTCGCACAGTGGATCGTCGAAAATAATCGCACGTTTCCAGACAGTTAGACGGGCCGCAGTGAGCCGGGCCGCAGTGAGCCGAAGAAAAAACTGAAAAAAAGTTTGGCCTCCACGGGGCCTCGGAGGGGCTCCGAGGGCGGCTTGCCACGCCCCCTCCGGGCGGGCTCCGGCGCCCGGCCGTTCAGGAAACTTTTTCCATGACAGGCGCCGTACTTGAGCCACAATCCCGCGGCGTTCTGATAAGAGACAAGCTTGAATCGCGGGATGCCAGTGGGGGCTGCCGGCGGTTTTCATGGGGTCAGAGGAAGGCGATCTTGCAGATGACGCGGCCTTCCCCGGACATTCGAGAGACATCGAGAGAGCTTTACCCGTCCAGCTGTTCGTAATTTCGGCCGGCCCCATCCGAGGGGCCTCCTGAGCGCGAACGCCTGTGCGGCTTGCCTTTTTCCGGCGATCCCCCTTCAAGAGGGCGGCCAGGGAGACGGTTCGAAGCAGGCTTCTTGGGTCGTTGATTGGGGGACTTGAGTGAACCACAGGACGTCACGCGGCGCTTACGGGCGTGAGACCGGGATCATCGATCTCGGCCACGAGCCGCCGCTGTCCGTCGACGGTTCTGAAGCCGCCGTGATCGACCGCCGCCGCGTCTCGGTGCAATGGTTCAGCGGGACAATTCTGACCGGACTCTGCGGCGCAGCCCTGATCGGCGGCGCCGTTTTCGCATCTCTCGACGGCGAGATGACTTTCGCCAAGGTGCCGGAGCGGGTCGAGGGCGCGCTGCGCGGCGCCTTCGGCGCCGCCGATCGCGCCGCCACGCTGCACAAGAGCGACCGCCTGCCGCCGCCGAGCGAATCCACGGCGTCCCGCAACATCGTGCGCGTCTCCACGGTCGCCCGCGTCGGCAATCGCGACGTGATGCGGGTGCGCCCCTTCGTCCGCATCGCCGGCAATCTGTCGATGACGACGAGCGATCTGTCGGCGAAAATTCCGCCGTTCAACGCCCAGCGCCTGCTCACCGATGTCGGCTCCGATCCGAAGACGGCAGCTGAAGACCCGAACAATCCGGAAGCCGTCGAGCCCGACGCGGAAGTCTCCTTCGTCACCAAGGACCTGTCGCCGGTGCTGCCGAAGGCGAAGATTTCCGCAGTGGTGGCGCTCGACGACATCCTGATGCGGGTGCGCGACGCCGCCAATTGGCGTGGCAATGGCGGGGTGCGCTACGCCTCGCTCGCCAATGCCGCCGCCGACATCTCAGGCGCGACCGGCCCCTCCGACATCAGGACCGCCTACGCCGCCGAGGCCTCGCCGTCCGATCCCTATGCCGGCTTCGAGACGCGCGTGGTGCCTGAAAACGTCACGCTGCTGCCCAAGACCAAGGAGCAGATCACCGGCGGCAATCCCACCGGCGAACGTGTCCATCTGGTCAAGAAGGGCGACAGCGTCGCCGGCGTGCTGCGCGATCTCGGCGCGAGCGCCGACGAGATCAAGGCGATCACCGCGACGCTCGGGCCCCGCGGCCGCGACGGCGGCCTCAAGGAGGGCGAGAAGCTCCGCATTCTGATGGCGCCCGCAAGTCCCGGCGCCCGCCTCCAGCCCTACCGCGTCGTGGTCGCCAACGAGACCATGGTCGAGGCGATCGCGGCGCTGTCCGATCTCGGCAAATACGTCGCGGTCGACGTCTCCAGCATGAACACCGTCGCCGACGCTACGGCCAACCCCAACAGCGACGACGATGACGACGATGACGGCACCGGCGTGCGGCTGTACCAGAGCATCTACGAGACCGCGATGCGCAACAAGGTGCCGATGCCGGTCATCGAGGACATGATCAAGATCTACTCCTACGACGTCGATTTTCAGCGCAAGGTGCAGCCGGGCGATTCCTTCGACGTGTTCTACGCCGGCGAAGACGAGGGCGTGACGTCGAGCGAAAAGAACGACGTGCTGTTCGCCTCCCTCACCGTCGGCGGCGAGACCAAGAAATACTACCGCTACCAGAGCCCCGACGACGGCGTCGTCGACTACTACGACGAGACCGGCAAGAGCGCGAAGAAGTTCCTGGTCAGAAAGCCGGTCAACAACGCCATCATGCGCTCCGGCTTCGGCGGCCGCCGCCACCCGATCCTCGGCTATGTGAAGATGCACACCGGCGTCGACTGGGCCACCGCCTACGGCACGCCGATCTTTGCCTCCGGCAACGGCGTGATCGAGAAGGCCGGCCCCGAAGGCGGCTACGGCAAGTACATCCGCATCAAGCATTCCAACGGCTACGAGACCGCCTACGGTCACATGTCGGCCTTCGCCAAGGGCATGGAGGCGGGCAAGAAGGTGCGTCAGGGTCAGGTGATCGGCTTCGTCGGCTCGACCGGCCAGTCGACCGGACCCCACGTCCACTACGAGATCCTGGTCAACGGCCGCTTCGTCGATCCGATGCGCGTGAAGCTGCCGCGCGGCCGTTCGCTCGAGGGTCCGATGCTCGCAAGCTTCGAGAAGGAGCGCGACCGGCTCGAGGGCATGATGAGCGGCCGCGGCGGCGCCATCGCCCGCATGTCGGACGCGACAGGTGGGCCGCTGCAGGTCACCAACCGCTAGCCGCAACCGGCCGACATCGGCCGGACATCTCCAAACACGACCCGAATTCGAGGTTGATCGCGCGAGCCCGCTTCGCGGCGTCACAACGTCAAGTTTCGTTTGCCAAAGCGGCGTGAGGAGCGAATACTTTCCAAAAAATGGGAGGTCTCGCCATGAGGAACAGGCTCGCCTGCGCAGCCCTGGTCGCTGCGCTTTTCGCCGCCACGAGCGCATCGGCCGACAATTGGGAGGTCACGAAGCTCGTTTCCGGCTCGGCATTCCATGGCGTGCACGGGCTCGGCATCGACAAGGCCGGCCATCTGTTCGCCGGCAGCGTCGCCGGCGCGGCGCTCTACGAGGTCGACATCTCAGGCGGTACCGCCAAGGTTGCAATCCCTTCCCCCGTGGGCATGGCCGACGACATCGCGTTCGCGCCTGATGGCACCATGGCCTGGACCGGATTTTTGACCGGCGATCTCTATTCGCGCAAGGGCGACGGCCCGATCAAGAAGCTCGCGAGCGGCCTTCCCGGCATCAACTCGCTCGCCTTCCGCAAGGACGGCAGGCTCTATGCCACCACCGTCTTCCTCGGCGACACGCTCTACGAGATCGACGTCGAGGGCACCAAGCCGCCGCGCCAGATCATGGAGAAGATGGGCGGCCTCAACGGCTTCGAGTTCGGTCCCGACGACAAGCTCTACGGTCCGCTCTGGTTCAAGGGCCAGGTCGCAAAGGTCGACGTCGACAAGGCCGAACTGACCGTCGTCGCCGACGGCTTCAAGGTCCCGGCCGCGGTGAACTTCGATTCCAAGGGCAATCTCTTTGTGGTCGACACCGCGCTGGGCCAGCTCGTCCGGGTCGATCCCAAGACGGGCAGCAAGACCATGGTGGCGCAACTGAAGCCGTCGCTGGACAATCTCGCGATCGACGACAAGGACCGCATCTACGTCTCCAACATGGCCGACAACGGCATTCAGGAGGTCAATCCGGCGACCGGCCAGGCCAAGCAAATCATCATCGGCAAGCTCGCTTTGCCCGGCGGCATCGGCGTCACCTCGGAGAATGGCAAGGATACCATCCACGTCGCCGACGTGTTCGCCTATCGCACGGTGGACGGCGCGACCGGCGAGGTCACCGAGAAGGCGCGCATGCACGCCGCCGGCACCACGCTCGAATATCCCATGAGCGCGACGGCGAATGGCAACGACGTGGTGCTGTCGAGCTGGTTCACCGGCACGGTGCAGGTGATCGACGGCAAGACCGGCGCCACGCGCGACATGCTGCACGGTTTCAAGGCGCCGCATGATGCGATCGTGCTCGCCGACGGCAGCATCCTCGTCGCGGAGCTCGGCACCAAATCGCTGGTGCGCGTGAGCGGCGAGCACGGCAAGGATCGCACCACGCTGATTGGCGACCTCGAGGGCCCGGTCGGGCTGGTCCGCGGCAAGACCGACGAGGTCTACGTCACCGAGGCCTTTGCCGGCACGGTGTCACGGATCGACAGCAATGGCGAAAAGACCGTGCTCGCCAAGGAGCTGAAAATGCCGGAAGGCATCGCACGCGGCAGCGACGGTCAACTGATCGTGGCGGAAGTCGGCGCCAAGCGGCTGATCGCGATCGCGCCGGAGAGCGGCACGGTCACCGAGATTGCGGCCAATCTCCCGATCGGCTTGCCGAGTACGCCTGGCGGATTGCCGACGAATATTCCGACCGGTGTGGCGGTTGGAGCGACGGGGGCGATCTACTTCAGCTCGGATGTCGAGAATGCGATCTACAAGGTCGTGAAGAAGTAGGAATGTCGTGCACGGACCTGGCCCGGGAACCGGCACGCCGGTCCCCGGTTAGAACGCTGACTGAAGCCAGCAGGAGGATCGCCCATGACGCGCCTCTCACGCGACGATGTCATCAAGGCTGTGAACCGGGCCGACGACGTCACCATTGCCCAGATCATCGGGACCGGCGCGACCGTCGAGGAGCTCACTGAGGCCCAGGCTTGGATCGCCAATGATGAGCCAATGATCAACGATCTGCGCCCGCTGGCGCAGGGCCGGGTGCGTGAGCTCGTGGACATCCTTTCTCAGCTCGATGAAGACGACGACGAGCCAGGCGATCCTGGCTCCGCGTCGCGTTCGGTTAGTTAGCGAGCCAGCCGACAAAACAATACGCCCCGGAGAGATTGACCTCTCCGGGGCGGTTTGTCGTTTCAGGCGGCAAGCGCCGACCCTTCAATTCAGCTTCCGTTTCGCCACCGGCGCCTCGAACTGGGTGATCTCGGCGGTCTGCGGCGCCTTGCCGTTGAAGGTCAGGACGTTGCCTTCGGACGAGATGGCAACGTTATCGCCGTCCCTGACATCGCCGGCCAGGATCATCTCTGCGAGCGGGTCCTGGAGGTGGCGCTGGATCACCCGCTTCAGCGGACGTGCGCCGTAGGCGGGGTCCCAGCCCTTGGCGGCGAGCCAATCGCGGCCGGCGGCGTCGAGCGTCAGCACGATCTTGCGATCGGTCAGCAGCTTCTGCAGCCGCGCGAACTGGATCTCGACGATCCGGCCCATCTCGCTCTTCTGCAAGCGGTGGAACAGGATGATCTCGTCGACGCGGTTGAGGAATTCGGGGCGGAAATGCCCGCGCACCATTCCCATCACCTGGTCGCGCACGGCCGAGGTGTCCTCGCCCTCCGGCTGGTTCACCAAATACTCCGAACCGAGGTTCGAGGTCATGATGATCAGCGTGTTGCGGAAGTCGACGGTACGGCCCTGGCCGTCGGTCAGGCGGCCGTCGTCCAGCACCTGCAACAGGACGTTGAAGACGTCAGGGTGCGCCTTCTCGATCTCGTCGAACAGCACCACCTGGTAGGGCCGGCGCCGCACCGCTTCGGTGAGCGCACCGCCCTCGTCATAGCCGACATAGCCCGGAGGCGCGCCGATCAGCCGCGAGACCGAGTGCTTCTCCATGTATTCGGACATGTCGAGGCGGACCATCGCGGTCTCGTCGTTGAACAAGTACTCCGCCAAGGCCTTGGTCAGCTCGGTCTTGCCGACGCCGGTCGGCCCCAGGAACATGAACGAGCCGGTGGGGCGGTTCGGGTCCTGCAGGCCCGCGCGCGAGCGGCGCACGGCGGTTGCGACCGCACGGACGGCCTCGGCCTGGCCGACGACGCGCTGGCCCAGCTGCTCCTCCATCTTGAGCAGCTTTTCCTTCTCGCCTTCCAGCATCTTGTCGACGGGCACGCCGGTCCAGCGCGAGACCACCTGCGCGATGTGGTTGGTGGTGACCGCCTCCTCCACCATCTCGCCGGAGTTCTCCTTGGCCTCGATATCGGCCAGCTGCTTCTCGAGCTGCGGGATCCGGCCATAGGCGAGCTCGCCGGCCTTCTGGAATTCGCCGCGCCGCTGCGCGTTGGCGAGTTCGACCCGCAAGCCGTCGAGCTCGGCCTTCAGCTTCTGGGCGTCGGAGAGCTTGTTCTTCTCCGCGCTCCAGCGCGCCGTCAGGCCCGCCGACTTCTCCTCGAGCTCGGCGAGGTCCTTCTCCAGCGTCTGGAGCCTGGACTTGGAGCCGGGATCGGTTTCCTTCTTCAGCGCTTCCTGCTCGATCTTGAGCCGGATGATCTCGCGGTCGAGCGAATCCAGCTCTTCCGGCTTGGAATCGACCTGCATCTTCAGCCGCGCTGCGGCCTCGTCCATCAGGTCAATCGCTTTGTCCGGCAGGAAGCGGTCGGTGATGTAGCGGTTGGACAGGGTCGTCGCCGCCACCAGCGCGGAATCGGTGATCCGCACGCCGTGGTGCTGCTCGTACTTGTCCTTCAGACCGCGCAGGATCGAGATGGTGTCCTCGACCGAGGGCTCGCTGACGAAGATCGGCTGGAAACGCCGCGCCAGCGCGGCGTCCTTCTCGACGTGCTTCTGATACTCGTCGAGCGTGGTCGCGCCGATGCAATGCAGCTCGCCGCGGGCAAGCGCCGGCTTGAGCAGGTTGGAGGCGTCCATCGCGCCGTCGCCCTTGCCGGCGCCGATCAGCGTGTGCATCTCGTCGATGAACAGGATGAAGGTGCCCTCGCTCCCGGTCACCTCCTGGAGCACGGCCTTCAGCCGCTCCTCGAACTCACCGCGATACTTCGCGCCGGCAATCAGCGCGCCGAGATCGAGCGACAGCAGCTTCTTGTCCTTCAGGCTCTCCGGCACGTCGCCATTGACGATGCGCAACGCGAGGCCTTCGGCGATGGCGGTCTTGCCGACGCCGGGCTCGCCGATCAGAACGGGGTTGTTCTTGGTCCGGCGCGACAGCACCTGGATGGTACGGCGGATCTCCTCGTCGCGGCCGATGACCGGATCGAGCTTGCCGTCGCGCGCCGCCTGGGTCAGGTCGCGGGCATATTTCTTCAGCGCATCATAGGCGTTCTCGGCGGTCGCGGAGTCCGCGGTGCGGCCCTTGCGCAGCGCCTCGATCGCCGCGTTGAGGTTTTGCGGGGTGACGCCGCCCTTGTTCAGGATGGTACCGGCCTCGCTGGTCTTCTCCAGCGTGAGCCCCAGCAAAAGCCGCTCGACGGTGACGAAGCTGTCGCCGGCCTTCTCGCCGGCCTTCTCAGCCGCGTCGAAGGTGCGGGCGAGCTCGGGCGCCAGATAGATCTGCCCGGCGCCGCCACCCGAGACCTTCGGCACCTTGTTCAGGGCGTCCTCGGTCGCCTTGAGAATTGCGCGGGAATTGCCGCCGGCGCGGTCGATCAGGCCGGAAGCCAGTCCCTCATTGTCGTCCAGCAGGACCTTCAGCATGTGCAGGGTGGAAAACTGCTGGTGCCCCTCGCGCATCGCGAGCGACTGCGCGGACTGGATGAAGCCCCTGGAGCGTTCGGTATATTTCTCGATATTCATCTTTTCTGTCCCTCGGCCTGCCCTTGGGGCCCTTTCAGGCACCCCAATACGGCATCTTCATTGGGTTTCCGCTGGCCGCATTGAGGATTCTCAAGCGGGAACGGTGGGTTTTTGCCGGCTTGGCGCCGGCCTGAGGCAGATGTGGGAAGCGGTCCGGGAGATCGAAAGAGGCGAATTCACAATTTCGTGCGCCCCTGGGCTGCTTGGCGCGGACCCGCCGAATCCCCTAAGTAGCGGCATGACCCCCACTGCAAAGTCAGCCAGCCAGCCCGCCGAGATCGCCGGCCTCTACCGTTACCCGATCAAGGGCCTGACGCCGGAGCCCCTGCGCCGCGCCCCCTTGCGAGCAGGCCAGACCCTGCCCGCCGACCGCCGCTACGCCATCGAGAACGGCCCAAGCGGCTTCGATCCCGAGCAGCCCGAGTGGAAGCCGAAAATCCAGTTCCTGATGCTCGCACGCAATGAGCGGTTGGCCGAGCTCGACAGCCGCTTCGACGACGCCACCAATGTCTTGACCATCCGCAAGGGCGGCCAGACCGTCGCCAGCGGGGACCTGGAGACCGCGTCCGGGCGCGCCGCTATCGAGCGCTACTTCGCGGAGAACTTTCAGCCGGAGCTCAAGGGGCCGCCGAAGCTGCTGTCCGGCCGCGACCACAGCTTCTCCGACGTCGCCCGCAAGGTGGTTTCGATCATCAATCTCGGCAGCGTCCGCGCCATCGAGACCATGCTCGGCGGCACCGCCGTGCATCCGCTGCGCTTCCGCGCCAATCTCTACGTGAAGGGCTGGCCGGCCTGGTCGGAGCTCGATCTCGTCGGCCAGACGCTTGCGATCGGACAGGCGCGGCTGAAGGTGGTCAAGCGCATCGTCCGCTGCCCCGCCACCAATGTGGACCCGGTGACGGCCAAACGCGATCTCGAAATCCCGCCGATGCTCTCGCGCCATCTCGGCCACATGGATTGCGGCATCTATGCCGAGGTGATCGAAGGCGGCGAGATTGGCATCGGTGATGCAATCGCGGTGGAAGAGCCGAAGCTGGTGTGACGGGACACTGGCCCCGCGCACTCCGTCATTACGAGCGCAGCGAAGCAATCCAGAGATCTATCCGCTGAGGCAGTCTGGATTGCTTCGTCGCTTCGCTCCTCGCAATGACGAGGCCTCAGCTCAATTCGGCATCACATACGCATAAATCCGGCCGCGCGAGATCGGCGCCTCGCGGACGCGGTTGCCGTTGTTGCCGGAGATCATGATCGGATTGCCCT
The DNA here is from genome assembly GCF_006658635.1 of Bradyrhizobium sp. UNPA324. Classification (NCBI taxonomy): domain Bacteria; kingdom Pseudomonadati; phylum Pseudomonadota; class Alphaproteobacteria; order Hyphomicrobiales; family Nitrobacteraceae; genus Bradyrhizobium; species Bradyrhizobium sp. UNPA324. The sequence goes on along the minus strand of NZ_LFJD01000004.1, from coordinate 5,519,522 downwards.
GCGCGTCGATGCCGGTGATGATGCCGACATGGCCACCCCGGCCGCCGCGTGACATCACCGCGATGGCACCGACCTGCGGACCTGAGACGCGCGTGCCGTAACGCGCAAACGAGCTCGCCATATCTGATCCCGTGCCCTGATGGCCGGTGTGCTGCAAAACCATGTTCATGAACCGCGCGCACCACAGGCTGCCGCGCCCGGTCGGATTGCCGCCGATGTAGCGGCGCGCCTCGGAGACGAGGCCCGATCCACCGCCAAAGCCACCGCTGCTCGTGGCGTCACTCGCGATGCTGCCGTTCGCGCTCATGGCCGCTCGACGGCTACCGCTCGTGACCATTCGACCGCCGCCGCTGATGATCGTTCCGCCATTGCCGCCCGTGGCCACGCCGGGGCTATTGGTGTTCGGATCATAGCTGGCAAAGGTGTTGCCGAAGCCGCTCGCCTGCAATTGCGCGGCGCTGCGCTCGAAGCGCGAGCTGCGTGCATGGTGGCGGTCATGATGATGTCTGGCGTGGTGCACGTAGGCGTGCCGCTCTGCGCTATGACGATGATGCGGCCGCGCTGAGGCCGGAGAAACGAATGCGGCAAATGCCGCGGAGAAGAACGCCAGCGCAATAACACAACGCGACAGGCGAGACGCAAACAACTCAAACATTCTTCATCCTTCGTTGACACCCCACTTCCCATCGGCCCGTGCAAGAGCCGACATCCGCCTGGCCGTTAAGCCGCCGGATGTGGCGAGAAAAAGACGCGGGTGGCCTGCGAATAGCTGCGATGATTTTGCGCCGGACCTGGTCCAATGCTGCCGCATTGCGGACAACAGCATTAACTGCGATCCTGCAAAGGCGGCTTGAACAGAGGGAAACGGTTAATGCCCCACGCCACGACCAGGGACGACGTCCGCATCTATTTCGAGGAGGCGGGTCAGGGAACGCCGATCATTTTTCTGCACGAGTTCGCGGCCGACTACACCAATTGGGAGCCGCAGATGCGTTACTTCTCGCGCGGCCATCGCTGCATCACCTATTCAGCGCGCGGCTACACGCCGTCGGACGTGCCCGAGGGCGAGGTCTACAGCTACACGCATTTCTACAGCGACGCGCTCGCGGTGCTCGATCATCTCAAAATCGAGCGCGCGCATCTCGTTGGCCTGTCGATGGGCGCCTACTCGTCTCTGCAGATCGGATTGAACGCGCCGCAGCGCGCGTTGTCGATGACGCTGGCTGGCGTCGGCTCGGGTTCGGAGCTCGAGAACCTGGAGGCATGGCGCAAGCAGTGCCGCGCCAATGCCGAGCAATTCGAGACGCTGGGCTCGGCGGAAGTGGCAAAAGTCACGCGCGAGGCGCCGAGCCGGATTCCCTTCCTGGTGAAGGATCCGCGCGGGCACGCCGATTTCTACGCCGCTCTGGCGCGGCACGACGCTCAGGGTTCGGCGCGCACGATGCGCGGCTTCCAGGGCGGCCGCCCCTCGATCTATACGATGACGGAGGCGATCCGAGCCGTCGCGACGCCGGCGCTGATCATCTGCGGCGACGAGGACGATCCGTGCATCGGGCCGAGCCTGTTCTTGAAGAAGCACCTGCCGGCCGCAGGGCTCGCGATGTTTCCGAAGTCCGGCCACGTGCTCAATCTCGAAGAGCCGGCGCTGTTCAACGAGAGCGTAGAGCGGTTCATCACGCTGGTGGAAGCCGGCCGCTGGCCGGTGCGGGATCCGCGGTCGCTGGCGCAATAGCGCGAAGGCGCCGCCACATACTCCGTCATCGCGAGCGCAGCGAAGCAATCCAGAGTCTTTCCACGGAGACGGTCTGGATTGCTTCGTCGCAAGGGCTCCTCGCAATGACGAGAAACTATTTCCCCCCGCCGCGGCTCAGCAGAAACACCGCCTGCTCGCCGAACATATTCCACACCCACCAGGGCAGATTCAGCGGCACCGGGCGGCCGTAGAGATCGAGCGCCACCGAGCGCTCCATCTTGACGTTGATCTCGTCGCAGAGCTGCACGAAATCCTTGATGGTGCAGAAATGGATGTTGGCGGTGTCGTACCAGGTCGCCGGCAGATTCTCGGTACGCGGCATGTGGCCGCCGATCAGGAGCTGGAGCCGCATCTTCCAGAAGCCGAAATTCGGGAACGAGACGATGGCGCGGCGGCCGATGCGCAGCAGATTTTCCAGCACCACCCGCGGCTGCCGCGTTGCCTGCAGCGTCTGCGACAGGATGACGTAGTCGAAGGCGTCGTCGGGATAATTGACGAGGTCGGTGTCGGCATCGCCCTGCACCACCGCAAGACCCTTGGCGACGCAGCGGTTGACCCCCTCGCGCGACAGCTCGATGCCGCGGCCGTCGATGCCGCGCGTCTCCAAGAGCTGAAGCAGGTCGCCCTCGCCGCAGCCGACGTCGAGCACTTTCGAGCCCGGCTTGACCATCTCGGCGACCAGGAGATGATCGGCGCGAAACTGACCAGACTGCCCCGCCGCAAGGCCGCCCAACGGCAGCACTTCCTGTACAGACATCGCTAGCCGTCCTTCTTGCCGCTGAGCCCGCGCGCCTTGCCTGCCGATTGCAGGAAGGCGCGGGAGATGTCGAAGAATTCGGGAACGTCGAGCAGGAAGGCGTCGTGACCGCGATCGGTCTCGATCTCGGCGAACGACACCCGCGCGCTCGACGCATTCAGCGCATGCACCAGCGCGCGCGATTCCGAGGTCGGAAACAGCCAGTCGCTGGTGAAGGAGACGACGCAGAACCGGGTCGCAATTCCCGCGAACGCCTTTGCGAGCACCCCGCCATGGTCGGCGGCGATGTCGAAATAGTCCATCGCGCGCGTCAGATAGAGATAGGAATTGGCATCGAAGCGCTCGACGAAGGAGGAGCCCTGGTAGCGCAGATAGGACTCGACCTGGAAGTCGGCGTCGAACGAGAAGGTCGGCAGCTCGCGGTCCTGCATGCGCCGGCCGAACTTGCGATGCAGCGCCGCGTCCGAGAGATAGGTGATGTGCGCCGCCATCCGCGCCACCGCGAGCCCGCGATGCGGATGGATGCCGTGATCGGCATAGCCGCCGCCGTGCCAATCGGGATCGGCCATCACGGCTTGGCGGCCGAGCTCGTGGAAGGCGATGTTCTGCGCCGAGTGCCGCGTCGCGCAGGCGATCGCCAGCGCGGAGAACACGCGGGAAGGATAGGCCGCGGTCCATTGCAACACCTGCATGCCGCCCATCGAGCCGCCCACGACCGCGAACAGCGTGTCGATGCCGAGCCGGTCGATCAGCATCGCCTGCGCACGCACCATGTCCGGAATGGTGATGACGGGGAAATCGAGCCCCCAGACCTTGCCGGTGGCGGGATTGATCGACGCCGGCCCGGTCGAGCCCATGCAGCCGCCGATCACGTTGGAGCAGATGATGAAGTAGTGCTTGGGGTCGATCGGGCGGCCGGGGCCGACCAGGGTTTCCCACCAGCCGGGCTTGCCCGTGACGGGATGGACATTGGCGACGTGCTGATCGCCGGTCAGCGCATGGCAGATCAGCACCGCGTTGGAGCGACCGGCGTTGAGCTCGCCATAGGTCTGGTAGGCGATCTGGAACGGTGAGAGATCGACGCCGCAATCGAGCCGCAGCGGCTGCTCGGTGCCGAAATGTGCTACTTGCGAGCTCGGATGATCCACCTCATGCGACCGCTCGTCGGCGCTGATCGCAGGACTCGGTATCGACTTGACGCCACCCATCTGACCATCGACCTCGTTTGCGATCAAACGCTTGACCGCCACTTGCATCAGGCCATGAAAAACCCGGCCTGAACGATAGGTTCGGCCGGGATCGGAAGCGTCCCCGGCCTGTTTAGCGAGTTTTTTAACGTGGCTGCAAGCCGGCCGGCTCAAATGACCACGGAACGGGCAAAAGCTACCGTCTTGGGCGGTTTTCGTCAAGTCGCGGGGCCGGATCGACCTAATTCGCCGCTGTCGCGCGAGACGAAAAGGACGTCATTTCTCTTTGCTTTCGCCGCCCCGACTGCCTAATCAGGACATCCCCATCGGAACGATCAACAGCCAGCCATGTCCCAACGTCCGCCCGCGCCACCATCGCTGCAGGAACTGCGCAAGGAGATCGACGCGATCGACGAGGGCATGCATCGCCTCCTGATGCAGCGCGGCGACATCATCGACCGGCTGATCCAGGTCAAGCAGACCCAGGAGGTCGGCTCGGCGTTCCGCCCTGCGCGCGAGGCTTCGATGATGCGCGAGCTCGTGCAGCGTCATCGCGGCATCCTGCCGCTCGACACGGTCGAGAGCATCTGGCGCGTCATCATCTCGACCTTCACCTATGTGCAGGCGCCGTTCTCCGTGCACGCCGACGTCTCGGCCAGCGAGCCGGCGATGCGCGATTCCGTGCGCTTCAATTTCGGTTTCACGGTGCCTTACGTCGCCTATTTCAGCGCGCAGGCCGCGGTCGAGGCGGTGGCGAAATCCAAGGGCGACCTGGCGCTGGTCTCGGCGACCTCGAGCCGCACGCCATGGTGGCTGGAGCTGGAAGCGAACGGGGCCCCGAAGATCATCGCACGGATGCCCTTCATCGAGCGTGCCGACCATCCGGCCGCATTGCCGGTGTTCGCGATCTCGCGGGTCCCCGACAGCGCCCTGGTGACCGAGGTCGAGACCTTCAGCGTGCGCGTGTCGGGGTGGAACGCCGAGGTCGCGCGCGCTTTGTCACCGCTCGCCGAGATCGTGGCGGTGCCCGACACCGCCTTTGACGGCGCGGCACTGCTGGTCTCGGTCACGAGCGCGACCAGCATCGACAAAATCAGGGCTGCCCTGATCGAGGCGGGGGCCTCGGTGCGCTCCGTGGCCCTCGTCGGCAGCCACGCAACGCGCTATACGGTGCCCCCGACCGGGGCGAAATCGTAAACCGCGCGCCACGCCCCGCCATTTTCGGAGTTCAAGATGTCCCGCCCCGTGCCGAATCCCGGCATTCTCGATATTGCGCCCTACACGCCCGGCAAGAGCCCGGTGGCGGAGCCTGGCCGCAAGGTGTTCAAGCTCTCGGCCAATGAGACGCCGTTCGGGCCCTCGCCCAAGGCGATCGAAGCGTTCAAGCGCGTGGCGGATCATCTTGAGGACTATCCGGAAGGGACCTCGCGCGTGCTGCGCGAGGCGATCGGCCGCTCGTTCGGGCTCGATCCCAACCGCATCATCTGCGGCGCCGGCTCGGACGAGATCCTCAATCTGCTCGCCCATACCTATCTCAGCCATGGCGACGAGGCGATCTCCACCACGCACGGCTTCCTGGTCTACCCGATCGCGACCATGGCGGTCGGCGCCAAGAACGTCATCGCGCAGGAGAAGGACCTCACCTGCGACGTCGATGCCATTCTCAAGGCGGTGACGCCGAAGACGAAGCTGGTCTGGCTCGCCAACCCCAACAATCCGACCGGCACTTATGTCCCGTTCGACGAGGTCAAGCGGCTGCGCGCCGGCCTGCCCTCGCACGTGCTCCTGGTGCTGGATGCCGCCTATTGCGATTACGTCTCGCGTAACGACTACGAGATGGGGATCGAGCTCGTCGCCACCACCGAGAATACGGTGGTGACCCACACCTTCTCCAAGATCCACGGCCTCGCCGCGCTGCGCATCGGCTGGATGTTCGGTCCCGAGCACATCATCGACGCCGTCAACCGCATCCGCGGCCCGTTCAACGTGTCGACGCCGGCGATGTATGCCGCGGTCGCCGCGATCGAGGACACCGCGCACCAGGCGATGTCGAAGCAGTTCACCGAGACCTGGCGCAACTGGCTCACCGAGGAAATCGGCAAGCTCGGATTGAAGGTGACGCCGAGCGTCGCCAATTTCGTGCTGATCCACTTCCCGACCGACAAGGGCAAGACCGCTGACGACGCCGACGCCTTCCTCACCAAGCGCGGCCTCGTGCTGCGCGGCTTGAAGAACTACGGCCTGCCGCATTCGCTGCGCATGACCATCGGCACCGAGGAGGCCAACCGCCTCGTGGTCGACGGCCTGCGCGACTTCATGGCCGGCAAATGAGCAGCGCACCGCACTTCCGGCGCGTCGCGCTGATCGGCTTCGGCCTGATCGGCGGCTCGATCGCGCGCGCTGCCAAGCTCCAGGGCTTGGCCGGCGAGATCGTCACCACCGCGCGCTCGGAGAAGACTCGCGCGCGGGTGCTCGAGCTCGGCATCGTCGACAAGGTCGTGGCGACCAATGTGGAAGCGGTGAAGGATGCCGATCTCGTCATCCTCTGCATTCCCGTCGGCGCCTGCGGGCAGGTGGCGCAGGAGATTGCCGCGCATCTGAAGCCCGGCGCCATTATCTCCGACGTCGGCTCGGTGAAGGGCGCCATCGTCAGGGACATGGCACCGCATCTGCCGAAGACCGTTCATTTCGTGCCGGCGCATCCCGTCGCGGGCACCGAGCATTCGGGACCGGATTCCGGTTTCGCCGAGCTCTTCCTCAATCGCTGGTGCATCCTCACCCCGCCCGAAGGCGTCGATGCGGCTGCGACCGATCGCCTGCGCGCATTCTGGGCGGCGATGGGCGCCAAGGTCGAGGTCATGACGCCGGATCACCACGACCTCGTGCTCGCCATCACAAGTCATCTGCCGCATCTGATCGCCTACACCATCGTCGGCACCGCCGACGAGCTGGCGCAGGTGACGGAGTCCGAGGTGATCAAGTTCTCCGCCGGCGGCTTTCGCGATTTCACCCGCATCGCGGCCTCCGACCCGACGATGTGGCGCGACGTCTTCCTCGCCAACAAGGAGGCGGTGCTGGAGATGCTCGGCACCTTCACCGAGGATCTCGCCAAGCTCACGCGCGCAATCCGCCGCGGCGACGGCGAGGCGCTGTTCGACCACTTCACCCGCACCCGCGCCATTCGCCGCGGCATCGTCGAGATCGGCCAGGATTCGGCGGCCGCGGATTTCGGCCGCCAACATGGCCAGCTCGGCAAGAAGCCGTAGCTACGTGCCAGCCGTGAATATCCGGCCGACGAGACCTGCGACGATCTGCATGCACACGCCGAGCGCCCACGAGAAGCCGAGGACAAGGTTCCAGCCCCCGTCCGCGGCCTCGTCGAACACGAACGAGTAGAGCGCGAGCAGGCCGGCTCCGGCCGCAAAGAACGTTCCCGCAGCGCTGACGAGATCGATCGCGGCAGACCGGTGCACCGGTCGCTCCCGTGGGGACGGCCAGCGCGGCAGGTCAATCCCGAGATAGGCGCCGGCCACACCGAGCGCGATCAGCATGGCCGCGAATTCGACCGTGTCGAACCACGCGAGCTCGACACGCATCAAGAGCGCAGCGACGAAGGTCGCGCCAACCGCGCCCGTCATGGCAAGGCCAAGCCGGGCAACGATCTGCGCGAGCCGAAGGATCAGAAGGCCGTCAGACAATCGTCACCCTCGCTTCGCCGTATTCGCTTCATGATCAGAACGGATAGTAACGGATCTGCGTCATGACGACGTTGTCGTCGGTCTTCGGCGCACCACCGACACCGGCGAACGCGAAGCGTTGCGTGTGGGAATACTGCACGCCGGCTTTGAGCGTGCCGTAATTGCCCTGGTAGATGGTGTCGTAGATCCCGGCCGTGATTTGGCGGACCTCCTTGGTATTGCCGTTGCAAGTCGCGGCCGGCGAGCTCTCGATGTTGCAGCCGGTGTTGTTGTAGAGCGGATTGCCGTAGCCGAACGGCACCGTGCCGACATTGGCGAAATTCGCCTTGGCCTTCTCCAAACCCGCGTAGCTGTAGACGTCGAGGCTCGGCGTCGCGTGCCAGATCAGGCCGACTGCGGCCGCCGTGATGGTCAGCGGCAGGAGGGTTCCGTCCTGCGCCACTGCCGCATCCGGGAATGGCGTTGCCGTGAAGCGGCCGAGCACGCCGTGCGAGCCGTAGAGCTGCAGATCGAGGGTTTTCGGAATCAGCTCGGCATAGATGTGGCCACCGAAGCTGCCGGTATTGTAGGTGTGGTTGGCATCGTTGAAGCGATCGAACAGCTGGCGATAGAGCGCCCAGGCCTCGACATGGAGCTTATAGGGACCGAGCCGCGGATCCCAAGCCGCCTTCGCCGTGACGTCGGGCACCTGGTTCAGGCTGACATTGTTGAGGTTGTTGAAGAAGCTGCCGCCCGGCCCGGTCAGATTGACCTGGAGGTTCGGATTGAGCACGCCTTGCGGGCCGACCGCGGGCGTGCCGACGGCCGGCACGTTGCCGCCGAAGAACGCGGTTTGCGCGTTCTCGACGGACGCGGCGATCTTGAACTCCGGTCCGATGTCCTGCCAGATGCGCAAGCCAGGTTGGCGCGCCGCCAGGAATCCCGGAACGGATTCGAAATCGATCACGCCGGGCGCATCGACACCGCGCGGGTCGATGCCCGACTTGCTCGGCGCGTTCAGCGACCATGATTGTCCGGCGAGGACGTGGAGGCCGAGGTCGCTGCGATCGACCTCGAGGCTGAGCTGCCGCATGCGCGGGTTGAACGAGTTGGTCGCAACCGAGCTCGCCGTCTGCGCCGCGCCTTCGAAGTCGATTTCGCCGTAGCCGGCAAGGTGCGTGTCAGCGCCGACATTGCCTTCGGCCAGCACCGAGAACCGGCTCTGGCGCGCGGAGAAGCGCGTTTCCGGAATGTTGAAATTGCGGCTCTGCTGATAGGGAATGAAATTGTAGACCGAACCGGTGTCGGAGGCGAGATTGCGCGAGCGGTAGATGCCGGTGAGATCGACCCAGCCGCCGAATGTCAGCGTGATGCCCTTGTAGCAGACCTTGCCGGCCGCACAGGGATCGACGGGCAGCGCTTTGTATGTTGCAGGCATCGGAGCCGCCTTTGCCTGCGCTTCAACCTGCCGCGTCTTGCGCGCCTCCGAATCCACGCGCTGCTGCAGCTCTTTCAGCTTGGCCTTGAGCGACTGGATTTCGGTTGCGACATTGTCGTCGGCATGCGCCGCGCCCGAACAGGCAGCGAAGATGCCCAGCATCAGTCCGCAAGTGATGATCCGCACTTGAACTTCCCTCCTCTTGGGAAGCAGGTTCGTTTCCTTGCACCGTCTCCGGCGCCTGCGTGCTTCCCTGATGTGGAGTGACTGGAAGGCGGCTGCGTTTATTCGCGGCGAGGCGCATGTTGTGCATCACGTTTTCCTGACGATCATGCTTGGAATATTTGCGTAGCCCGACCGATCCGCATGCGCGATTGTCGCCATTGTCCAGGGCCATGCGCATTGGGCCCGGCCGGGGCATGGCCGGGCCCACTTTCGCGACGGGCAAATCGATGCGCGGCTGTCATTTGCCCTTGGTCGCGCGCATCACCGTGGGACGCGGTGATTTCGAGGAGGGAACGAACGCCATCGTCTCCCGCGTCGAAGGATTTGCGAGGCTGCGATCGCCATTCGGATACATCGAGGCGTAAGCCGCCGGCTCCTGCATTTGCCACTGCCACTGCGCAAGCGCCGGCGTCACGGACGCGGCCGAGATGGCAATTGCGGCAACGAACAGCTTGGACTTGGTCATGATATCTCTCCTGCCTGGGCGGACCGCTTCATCGCGCGGCCGACATGGAGAGAGAGCGGAGTTTCTGGCTCCGCATTCCCGCGCGTGCAATCACGATCCGGGGAAGGAATCGTGACGACGATTTGGCGACGCCGTAGCCCGGATGAGCGCAGCGATATCCGGGATTTCGTGCGCCGCAGCAGCGGCCCCGGATGTCGCTACGCTCATCCGGGCTCCAAGGCGCCTAGTACAGCGGCGGGATCTGGCCGACCTTGACCGGGCCGAGCAGCACGGCGCCGTCGACGAACTTCAGCGGGAAGCTGCGCGCCTTCTTGCCTTCGAGCGTACTCTCGGTGCCGATCGAATTGATGCCGGCGGCAACGCCGGCATTGGCGTTCTGCTTGATGACCTTGCCGAGACCGGGAACGGCGCGATCGAGCGCACCGAACAGATTGTTGAGGTCCTGCGACTTCACCCCGGGCGCGACGCGATCGAGCGTTGCCTGCGGCACGCCCTCCTCCAGCATCTTCTCGATGCCGAGCGCGGGGATCGCGCGCTCGAGGCCCGTCACGGTCATCTGCAATTCACCGTCGAGCCGGCCGTTGGCCGAGAGGCCGAGCGTGCCGGCCGCAACCGCAATCATCTCACCCTGCTGGATCCGCGACTGCACGATCTCGATGTGGCCGCCAGCGGCCTGAATCTCGCGGAAGCGCTGCGGCCAGGGCTTTGGCGTGAGGTCGGAGAGGCCGGTGACTTTGGCGCGCGTGTCGGCCTCGAACGGCTCGGCGAGCAGGGGATGAACGCCCTGGATGCTGCCCTGCGCGACGTGGAGCACGGTTTCGATCACGGGATGGTCGGCCGGCGAGCCGTCCGCAAGGCGGCCGTGCAGCTCGATCTGCTTGGCGCGCGCAAGCGGCACCTGCACGCTGCCGTCGAGGCGATTGAGCGAGGGATCGTCGAACACGATGGAGGCGCGGTCCGGCACCGAGGGCAGGCCGACAACGCTGCTGCGGCCCTTGCTCCAGTTCACCACGAAGGTGTTTTGCGTGACGCCGTCGGTCAGCGTCGCGGGCGCGGAGAATTCGGCGATGACGAGCTTGGGATCGTACACCTGGGCGACGACCAGGATGTTGTCGAGCTTGGCCATGAAGGGCGTCTTGCTCGCATTCTGTGAGACCAGGGCGACGCTGGCGCCCGAGCACTGGACCTCGAAGCGGAACGGGAAGCCGGCGATCGAGCGCTTGGCGCAATCATAGATGCGGCCGGACTTCGCCTCCTGCGCCCGCCAGGCGTCTGCGGCCACTTCGGCCTGTGAGGCCGCATAGAACCAGAAGCAGCTCCACGCGACGGCAAGGATCAGGACGAGAACGGGTGCGATGAAAAGGCCCCAGCGGGAGCGACGGCCTGTGGCTACGGTCATATTGGACATGCGGCGACCCTTTGGCCCCAGATTCAGGCAAATGTAAGCGTGGTCGGTCTGCGACGAAAGACGGAGAATTCGCTTCGCTTGGGCCTTTCATTCTGATAGCCGTGCCCGAAATGTCGGAAATTACCCTCCCCTCCGTCACCACGGCCAAAGGCGACCTCTGGGTGTTCGGCTACGGTTCGCTGATGTGGCGGCCGGGCTTCGACTTCGAGGAGCGCGTCCCGGCGCGGCTGGTCGGCGAGCATCGGGCGCTCTGCGTCTATTCCTTCGTGCATCGCGGGACGCCGGAGAAGCCGGGCTTGGTGCTCGGGCTCGACCGCGGCGGCGCCTGCCGCGGCATTGCCTTCCGCGTCGCTGAAAAGAACCGCACCGAGGTCGTCGCTTACTTGCGCGCGCGCGAGCAGGTCACCTCGGTCTATCGCGAGGTGATGCGCTCGGTATGGCTGGAGAACGACGCGCGCCAGCGCGTCTCCGCGCTCACCTATGTTGTCGACCGCGGCCATGCGCAATATGCCGGCCGGCTGTCCCTCGCCGAGCAGCACCGCCATGTCGTCCAGGGCCATGGCCAGTCGGGCGCCAACCGCGACTATGTCACCGCAACGGTGAAGGCGATCGAGGCCGAAGGCTTTCGCGACACGCAGCTGCATCAGCTTGCATTGATGCTACATGGCGATGCGCATTCCCTGCACGCGCCTGCGCCAGTGGAAGACCGCGAGAATCGCTAGCGCTCCGCCGGCGTATAGCTCGGCGCCGAGCCGATCAATTGCTCCTGCTCCTTGCGCCCGGCTTCGACGAGGCGGCCGGTCGCGCCTTCGATGGCGGTTTGCACGCGGGAGAGAAACTCGTCCTTAGGCAGGCCCGGCGGCAACGGATCGAGGAACTCCACCACGAGCGTGCCGGGATAGCGCATGAAGGTGCGGCGGGGCCAGAACAGGCCGGAGTTGAGCGCGATCGGCAGGCACGGCACACCGCAGGACGAATAGATCTGCGCAAAGCCGGTCTTGTAGTCAGGCTCGGCGCCAGGCGCGCGGCGCGTGCCTTCCGGAAAGATGACGAGTTGCCGGCCGCTGCGTACCGCCTCGCGCGCCCGCCGGGTCATGTCCAAGAGCGCCTTCACGCCGGCATTGCGATCGATCGCGATCATCCCGGTCTTGACCAGGAACTGACCGAACACCGGGATCTGCATCAGCTGACGCTTGAGGATGAAGATCGGGCGGTCGAAGAAGCCCGGCAGCACGAACGTCTCCCAGAACGACTGGTGCTTCGCCACGATCACGAGCGGGCCCTGCGGAATCTTCTCCGTACCCCGGAATTCCACCTTGATGTTGCAGACCACGCGCATCAGGACCAGCGTCGCCTTCGCCCACCATTCGGCGACCGTCAGCATCGCGCGTGGCGGCAACGCGAAGGTCGGCAGCGCCACGATCGCGAGGCACACCAGCACGGCGTAGAACAGCACGTTGAACACGAGCGAGCGCAGGAAAATCAGGAACATCGACGGTCCGATCAATTTGCCGGTCAATTGGCTTGTCAATTGGCTTGGGCGGTGGCGGGCCGCCTCGGCTGCTGACCTGCAGGCTGCTCCGACATCTCGGGCGAAAGGTCAATCCCGAAATCCTCCAGCCGCACCCTGAGCTCGGCCGCGATGTACTTGACATATTCCGACAACAGCAGCCGCAAGGTGGACGCCGAGGTCCACCACGGCTCCTCGCGCCATTTGTCGCCGACCACCGCGAACGGGATCAGCGTGGTCTGCGGCATCGCATGCGAGAATTCCACCAGCGCGCGCGGCATGTGGTAGTTCGAAGTGACCACGATCAGCGACTTGAAGCGACGGCCCTCGGCCCAGCGCCGCGCCTCCGCCGCGTTGCCGCGGGTCGAGAGCGCGGTGCGGTCGAGATCGACGCAACAGGTCATGAAGGACTGGTTCTCCGGCAACGTCCTGGAGATGTCGCTCGCTGTCGAGGTCGGATGCACGCCGGAGATCAGCAGCCGCCTGCCGTAGCCGGCAGCGAGCAGCTCCATCGCGTCCGACACCCGCGAGGAGCCGCCGGTCAGGACCACGATGCCGTCGGCCTTGCGGCTTGGTGCGATCTCGGCGCCACGCAATTGCGACAGGAACGCGATGAAACCCGCCGCAGCGCCGACAAAGGCGAGCGCAATCGTCGATACCAATGCCGCGCGCAGCCAGCCGCGCGGCAAGTTCGGCAATCGATCGTCGGTCGGCGAGGTCATGTGATGTCGGTAATCCCTTCCCTGAAGTGATTTTATGACGTTTTGAGGCGAAGTGGAGTCTTACGTCGGCGGCGGTGCGCTCCCCCGCCCCGCTTGCGGGGAGAGGGTTGGGCTGAGGGGGAGTCTCCGCGGGGACGGAGGCAGTTGGACTCGTGGGGAGTCCTCCTCACCCGGAATCCGCGCGTATTCCGGCCTCTTCCCGCAAGCGGGGAGAGGCGAATAAACCTCAATCCACATCATTCAAGGTCGCAAACAACGTCTGGCGCGAGGCCACTGCGGTGATGGCGCCGATCAGCACGGCCTGGACCGCGAGCACGATGTAGCCCGACGGCCGCAGCGAGAAGGTGCCGAGCAGCGCGGCGAACTGGTCGCCGACGGGGGTACCGGAAAACCAGCCGGCGATCGACTCGGAGAAGCCGAATACCAGCATGGCGGCGCCGCCGCCGATCACGCCGCCCTCGAGGCCAAGCCTGAGGAAATGACGCAAGAAATGATTGGCGATGTAGCGGTCGCCGGCACCGACGAAATGCAGCACCTCGACGATCGGGCGGTTCGCCGCCATGGCGCCGCGGGTCGCGAACGAGACGGAGATAATCGTGGCGACGATGACGAGCGCGAGGATGCCGAGGCCGGCGAGCACGGTGGCGTTGGTCATCGAGCGCATCCGCTCGATCCAGGCGCGATGATCGTCGACGCTGGCGCCCGGCGCGACCTGCGCCACCCGTGCGCGCAAGGCGCCGAGATCGAGCAGCGTGCCGGGTTGCACCCGCGCGATGATCATGCGCGGCACCGGCAGATTGTCCATCGACAGCCCCGTGCCGAGCCAGGGTTCGAGCAGCTTGCCGCTCTCCTCCTTGCTGAACGGCTTGACCTCGACGACGCCGGCTTGCGCGCGCATCGCCTCCGTCACCGCGGCGGTGTCGCGTTCGAGATCGCGGCCGGCCTGTGGGCGAACCTGGATGGTGATCTCGCTCGCGACGTCCGACTGCCATTCCGCGGCGGAGGCGCTCACCAGCAGCACGGTGCCGGTGGCCATCGACGCGAGGAAGGTCATGATGGCAACGACGGCGACCAGCGCCCGGCCCTGGATCGAGGCACGCGGCACGATCGGCGACATGTTGCGCGCCTTGGCCGGCAGCTGCGGACGTTCTTGTCCGAGGTCGACCAGCACGCCGCGCTCGTCGGTCCTATTCATAGACGTGCAGCCGTCCCTGGTGCAGCACCAGCCGCCGTGCCTCATACTGGTCCATCAGGCCGATGTCGTGGGTCGCGATGATGACGGCGGTGCCCGATTTGTTGAGCTCGATGAAGAGCCGCAGCAGGCGGCGTCCGAGCGTCGGATCGACGCTGCCGGTCGGCTCGTCCGCAAGCAGCAGCTGCGGCCGCGAGATCACGGCGCGCGCGATCGCCGCGCGCTGCTTCTCGCCGCCCGACAGGATCGGCGGCAGCGCGTCCATGCGGTCGCCAAGCCCGACCCAGCGCAACAGATCGATCACCTCCTTGCGGTAGCTCGACTCGCTGCGGCCCATGACGCGGAACGGCAGGGCAACGTTCTCATAGGTCGTCATGTGGTCGAGCAGGCGAAAATCCTGGAGCACGATGCCGATGCGCTTGCGCAAATCGGCGATCTCGTCCTTGCCGAGCTGCGAGATGTCGTGGCCGAACAGATTGACGAGGCCCCGCGTCGGCCGATGCGACAGGAACAACAGGCGCAGCAATGAGGTCTTGCCGGCACCGGACGGGCCGGTGAGGAACTGGAACGAATGCGCCGGGATCTGGAAGCTGAGGTCGCGCAGGATCTCCGGCCCCAGACCGTAACGCAATCCGACATTTTCGAACCGAACCAAGCTCAGCTCCGTTCGAGAGGGGGCGCAGGTCGCGTGGCTGCGCTCCGCCATGCGCGATCATCGGGTTTTGCCGCCGTTATGGTTTCCGGTTCGTTAACGGTCGGCCTGTAGCATATTTGGTAGCAGCCTGATCGCCCGGTTCTCTCCCCGGCGCGGTCATGGTCAAAAGCTCGTTCAAGTCCTGGTTCATGCATCAAGGCTCGTCTCGTCCATGCATATCGTCTGCCCCCATTGTATGACATCCTACGCCATCAAGCTCGCGAGCCTTGGGGCGAACGGACGGGCGGTCCGCTGTTCCCGCTGCAAGGAGACCTGGATCGCCCATGCCGAGGATGCCATCGAGGAGGCGTCCGTTCCGGCCATGGCTGCAGCCAGCCAGGCCGACGACCAGTCCGACCTCGCCGAGCAGTGGGATTCCTATGCCAAGGGCGACAGCGCCGCGGATGCGCCCATCGTCGACAGCCCCTCGATCGCCAGTGACTGGCCCGATGAAGAAGCCAAGGAAACCGAGGACGAGTGGTCAGCGGCGGCCCGGGAGGCCGAGGAGGAGGTCGCCGGCGCGCAGCATCACTCCTGGTTCCGCGGCCTGTTCCGCCGGCCCGGGGCGCGGGTCAGCCGCCCGGCCGCCACAATTGCTCCGCGAAAATCCACTTTCGGCCTGCCGACCGCCTGTGCCGCCATGGGGGCGCTGGTGCTGGCGCTGGTGATCTGGCGTGGCGACATGGTGCGGCTGCTGCCGCAGACGGCAGCGTTCTATAAGCTGGTCGGGCTCGAGGTGAACCTGCGGGGCCTCGCCTTCAAGGACGTCAAGCTGTCCAGCGAGACCGTGGACGGTAAGCAGGTGTTGGTGATCGAGGGCGTGATCGTCGGCGAGGGCAAGAAGCCGCTCGACATCCCGCGGCTGCGCTTTGCCGTGCGCGACGCGCAAGGAGCGGAGATCTACGCCTGGAATACCGTGCTGGAGCAGACCGTGCTGCGGCCCGGCGAGCGCGCCTTCTTCCGCTCGCGTCTCGCCTCGCCGCCGCCGGAGGGCCGCAATATCGACGTTCGCTTCTTCAACCGGCGCGACATTGCCGGCGGCAGCGTATAATCCGCCTCGCAAGGTCCCGCGCGGGAGTTGATCCCAAGGTTTGTCTCATGCCGAAGATCCTGATCGCCGACGACGAGGATTCGATGCGCACGCTGGTGGCGCGCGCCATCGCCATGGACGGCCACGAGACCGTCACCGCGCAAGACGGCGCCGAGGCGCTGGAGATCCTGAGTCGCGAGGACGGCGCCTTCGACCTGCTGCTCACCGACATCCAGATGCCCGTCATGGACGGCATCGCGCTGGCGCTCTCCGCCGCGCGCGATTTTCCCGATCTGACCATCTTGCTGATGACCGGCTTTGCCGACCAGCGCGAGCGCGCCTCGAACCTCAATGCGCTGGTGCACGACGTCGTGACAAAGCCGTTCTCGGTCGCCGACATCCGCACCGCGGTGGCGGACGCGCTGGCGGCGAGGAAGGGGTAGCCCGAAGCTATCGCCTTATACTCCGCTGTCATGCCCCGGCTTGACCGGGGCATCCAGTACGCCGCGGCCCCTCGGATGACTCACTGGCTTCTCGGAATACTGGATC
Organism: Bradyrhizobium sp. UNPA324; assembly: GCF_006658635.1. Lineage (NCBI taxonomy): Bacteria > Pseudomonadati > Pseudomonadota > Alphaproteobacteria > Hyphomicrobiales > Nitrobacteraceae > Bradyrhizobium > Bradyrhizobium sp. UNPA324. The sequence goes on along the minus strand of NZ_LFJD01000004.1, from coordinate 5,502,914 downwards.
GCCCGGTCAAGCCGGGCGATGACACCGCGTGCGACGCTAAAAATCCTTCAGAAGCCGCTCGATGTAATCGAGCTCGATCTGCGGGCGCGAGCTGTCGCCGAGGCGGCGGCGGAGCTCTTCGAGGATACGCCGGACACGCTGGGCGTCGATCTCGCCGGGGATCTTGACGGTGTAGTCGTCGCTGAGATCGCGGCCGTGAAGCGGGCGCCCCAGCGGATCGGTCTGATTGCCGCCGCTCTGCTGACGGCCGGCCCGATTGCCGGGACCATCGTTCTGCCCGTCGCCATCGCCCTGCTGCATCGCTTCGGCCATCTTCTGCGCGCCCTTGCGCATCGCCTCGAGAGCCTTGCCCTGCGAGTCCACGGCACCGTCGGCATTGCCCTCGCCGAGCTTCGAACCGGCATCGCCCATGGCGCCGTCGGCGGCGTCGAGGCTGCCGTCGTCATCGCCCTGGTCACCGTCCTGATCGCCGTTCTGGTCCCCCTGCTGGCCTTTCTGTCCCTGCTGCCCTTTCTGGCCCTTTTGTCCCTTCTGCGTGAGGCCGCGCTTGGCGAGCTCGTCCTGCAGCTTCTTCAACCGGTCGCGCAGCGACTGCTGATCCTGCTGCAGGTCCGACATCGACTGGTCGCCCTGCTTGCCGCGCGAGCGGTCACGCCGGGCATCCTGGCCCTGCTTGAAGGTCTTGTCGCGCAATTGCTGCTGCTTGCGGATCATGTCGCTGAGCTCGTTGAGCGCCTGCTCCATCTCGCTCTCGCCGGATTGTCCGGGCTGCGCCATCTGGAGATTTTCCATGATCTGCGCGAGCTGCTCGAGCATGCGCTGGGCCGCCTCGCGATTGCCCTCGCGCGCCGCCTTCTCGATCTGCCGCAGCAGGTCGTCGAGATCGCGCTGCGTGATGACGTTGCGATCGCGGCTGGAGGACTGGCTTCGCTCCGTCGCCCGCTTGTATTCCTCGAGCTTCTGAATGGCGTCGGACTGGTTGCTCAGGCTCTTGCCGGACTCCTTCTGCCTGAGGCTGTCGCCGGAATCCTGCATCGCCTTTTCGGCACCGTCGAGCAGCGCGTCGGGATCCTGATCCAGCTGGGCAAAGGCCGGCGAGACGCCGCCGAGCAGCAAGGCGAGGCAGGCGACCGACATCGCCTTCAAGACTGGCACGCGTGCTAGCTTCCGCATTTCCGGTCCCGCGTAAACTGGTTGGTCTTGTCGTCCCCCGCCTTGTTGGCACGGCTGTTCGCCGACTTCCGATAAGCTTGAAGCTGCTCGCGCAAGACATCCTGCTGCTGCGCCAGCTCGGCGAGCTGCTCGGGCGTCGCATGCTGGGTCTTTTGCCGCAGCTCGATCGCCTTGTCGAGGATGAGCTGGACCTCGGCCGGGAACGGCTGCCGGGCGCCAAGCGGATTCTGTTCAGCGCGCCGGGCGAGGTCGCGCACCTTGCCGGCCATCGCCTCACGCAGCTTCTGCGTCAGCACCCTGAGCTCGTCCTCGCTGGCACCGCGTTCCAGGGCCGCCTTGAGCGCGTCCTGCGCCGAGCGCAGCGCGGCGTTGACGCTGCCAGCGACACCGTCGTCCTCGATGGTGGTCGCGAACGCCCACATGCTCGCCACCACATTGCGTAGCGCATCGTCGGTGCGGGCAGCCTCGAGCTGGGTCGCAAGGCTCCGAAGGCCGAGATAGCAGCCGGCGTCCGGCGTGAACAATTCGGGTGCGATCATCAGCGCGTCGAGCGCGGTGTAGACGTCCGAATTCCTGTTGGCGTCGAGCGCGAGGATGCGGCGCTGCTCGATCAGCGCGCGCGCCAGCGAGTTGGTGAAGAGACGCTCGGGCAGGCGCATGTTGAAGGGTTCGCTTTTAGCCTCATTGCCGGCCTCGTCCTTGGCGGTGAGCGTCAGCGTGACGTCGGCGCCGGCATAGGGGTCCTCGCTGAGGTCCTTCACCGTCTGGCCGACGCCGTTGCGGGTGCGCGCGTTCGGCAGCACGAGCGGGAATTTCGGCGGCTCGAACAGCGGCCGCGCCGCAGCCTTGCCGTCGGAAGCCTTGCCGTCGGAAGCCTTGCTGCCATCCTTGGCCGCATCCTTGCCGTCGTCGGGACGCAAGCCGATGTGGGCCTCCGCGCCGGTCACGCCGTAATCGTCCTCGACCTTGTAGGAGAGCTGGAGTCCGCCACGCGCCTGGCGCTCGGGATCCTTGGCGAGCGAGATCGTCGGCGGGCGGTCCGGCGTCGCCGCGAACGCCCATTGCGGTTGGCCGGAGGGCGCGCGGACATGCGCGGTGCCGTCAGCGGTGATGCTGAAATGCTTCTCGTTGGTTCCCTTGGGCGCGGCCTCCGCGGGCGCGACCTCCTTGAGGCCGCCGGAGACGGTGACATCCAGACTGCCGCCGGAAGAGCGCACGATCAGGGTCGAGCCGGCGGGAACGGCGAGCGGACCGGAGGCCGGTAGCGCCGCAGCCTCTTTGTTGGCGGCAGACAGGATGACGGGCGGCTTGCCGGTGTAAAGCGGCGGCGTGACCCAGGCATCGACGCGAACATTGGCGGGGGCCAGCACGCCATTCCAGTCGAAGGCAGCCCCAAGCCGCATTCCGCGCTCGTCACCGGCGGCGAAGAAGGTCGCAACCAGCATCACCATGACCAGCGCGCGCAGCGCCCAGGGATCATGCAGCGCGAGCCGCGGATGCGGCAGTCCGGCACGGATCCGCTTGATCGTGGCCAGTGTACGTTCGCGCTGCGCCTGCCACAGCGCCTGTGCGACCGGATCCTGCGAGGACAGCGTGTCGGTCAGCGTCGTGGCCGGACGATGACGGATGCCGGAGCCACGATCGAGCCGGCTCAGTGCCTCTTCGCGGCCCGGCCAGCGGAAGCGAATCAGGGGCAACAGGGCGGCAATCGCAACGCCGGCGAAAACGAGAAGACCGATGGCACGGGCAATGAAAGGCAGCGCCAGCCAGAGGCCGGCCCAGGACACCACCAGGAACAGGCCGACGACGGTCAGAAGCCGCGCCAGATGTGGCCAGGCACGCTCCCACGCGATGGCATAGACGGCCCGATCGAGGGCCTGCGCCAGCTTCAGCCGCGACAGAGCGTCACTGTTGCGGATCGGGTCTGACGGGTCGGGGGTGACGCCGTTCAATCAACTCTCCAGGTTCCCCGGTCGAGAGAAGCCTATCACAACGGCAGCACTGAGGCATCCGTTCCGGTACGGGAGATACCCCTTTTCCCGCATAACACGAGGACGTGACTGACCCGGCCCAACCCCGTAATTTCCGCGCGCCACCTGAGGAAGACGCAAGGAAGGTAAGGGAAACGCCATGGACAAGAAGATGCACGACAAGGGCCTGGAAGTCCGCAAAGCGGTGCTGGGCGAGGCCTATGTCAACAATGCCCTGAAGAACGTCGACGATTTCAACCGTCCGTTCCAGGAGATGCTGAACGAATATTGCTGGGGCACGGTGTGGGGCCGCGAGGAGCTGCCGCGCAAGACCCGCAGCATGCTCAACATCGCCATGATCGCGATCCTCAACCGCCAGCACGAATTCCGCGCGCATCTGAAGGGCGCGCTGACCAACGGCGTCACCCGCGACGAGATCCGCGAGATCCTGATGCAGGTCGCGATCTATGGCGGCATGCCCGCCGCGGTCGACAGCTTTCGCATCGCGCGCGAAGTGTTCGCGGAGATCGACGGAAAGGCGTGAGGCCGGCTCTCTCCCCTGTCGTCCCGGACAAGCGCCAGCGCCGATCCGGGACCCATAGCCACAGGGAGATGTGGTTACGGAGACTCGGAGTGACCGCTTTCGCGCAACGCTCCTCCCTTGGGTTATCGCGACGAGCGCAAGCGCTCGCGCGCCGATCCCGGATCGGCGCGCGCTTGAAGCGCGCTTGTCCGGGACGACGGCGGAGGGCGGAGCGTGCATCTTTCACAACAACGAATAACAAGCACAAGGAAACACCATGGACATCGGATTCATCGGCCTCGGAAACATGGGTTTCCCGATGGCGCGGCGGCTGATCGAGGCGGGTCACAGGCTCGTCGTGTTCGACACGCGCAAGGAGGTCATGGACAAGCTCGTTGCGCGCGGTGCGACGGCCGCGACATCACCGAAGGACGTCGCCGATCAGGTCGAGACGGTGATGGCGAGCCTGCCCTCGTTGCAGGCTTCGCTCGAGGTTGCAACGGGACCGAACGGCGTGATCGAGGGCAAACGCGCAAGACGCTTCATCGACCTCTCCACCGTAGGCTCGGCGATGGCCGTAAAGATTCACGGCCTGCTCGCCAAACGCAGCATCGTGCAGATCGACTGCCCCGTCTCCGGCGGCGTCGGCGGCGCCGAGAAGGGCACGCTGGCGGTGATGGTGTCCGGGCCTAGCGCCGAGTTCGAGCTGCTCAAGCCGGCGCTCGACGTCATCGGAAAAGTGTTCTTCATCGGCGAGAAGCCGGGCGCGGCACAGACCATGAAGCTCGCCAACAATTTCCTGTCCGCCACCGCGATCGTGGCGACATCGGAAGCCGTGGTGATGGGCGTGAAAGCCGGGCTCGATCCCGCCGTGATGATCGACGTCATCAATGCCGGCTCCGGCATGAACACGGCGAGCCGCGACAAGTTTCCGCGCTCGGTGCTGCCGCGCAGCTTCGATTTCGGCTTCGCCACGGGACTGATGGTGAAGGACGTCCGGCTGGCGCTGGAGGAGATGAAGCAGCTCGGCCTGTCGATGGAGGTCGCCGACGCGGTCGGTCGGTTGTGGGAGACCGTCATAGCTGCAGAAGGCGCCGAGTCCGATTTCACCGCGGCGATCAAGCCGATCGAAAAGAAGGCGGGCGTCGTGGTGGGCGGAGCGAAGGGCGGATTGGCGGGGAAGTAGCGCTACATTCTCCGCTGTCGTCCCGAACAAGCGAAGCGCAGATCCGGAACCCATAACTACAGGACAAGGTTTGGCGAGGACTCGTAGTTACAGCTTAGCCGAACAACTCCGCCCTGTGGCTATGGGCCCCGCGTTCGCGGGGACGACACCGAATTTGTTCAGCTAGCGTCGCATCTCACGGTCAGACTACGACACAATCACAGCCACGGTGCCGGCTGATCCATCGCAATCAGCTGCTCGACCTCCACGCGTGGGCGCACCACGGCGTACTGATCGTCCTTCACCAGCACTTCCGGCACCAGTGGCCGGGTGTTGTAGGTGCCGGCCTGCACCGCGCCATAGGCGCCGGCGGTCATGATGGCGAGGAGATCGCCGGGCGCGGGCATCGGCAGCGTGCGGTCGAGCGCGAGATAGTCGCCTGTTTCGCAGACCGGGCCGACGACATCGGCCAGGATGGTGGCGGCGCCCTTTGGGGCTTGCGTCACCGGCAGGATGTCGTGATGCGCCTCGTACAGCGTCGGGCGAATGAGGTCGTTCATCGCAGCGTCGATGATGACGAAATTCTTGCCGTCGCCGTGCTTCACATAGATCACCTTGGCAACGAGGATGCCGGCATTGCCGACGATCATGCGGCCGGGCTCGAACATCAGCGTGCAGCCGAGATTGTGGCTGACACGCTTGACCATGGCGGCATAGGCCGCCGGCGCCGGCGGCGCCTCGCGGTCCATATAATAGGGAATGCCGAGACCACCGCCGAAATCGACGTGGCTGATGGTGTGGCCATCGGCGCGCAGCGTCTGAACGAATTCGGAGAGAATGCGGAACGCCGTCTCCATGCCGGAGAGGTCGGTGATCTGACTGCCGATGTGCACGTCGGTGCCGGTCACCTCGATGCCCGGGAGTTTCGCGGCGCGGGCATAGACCTCGCGCGCATGCACGATCGGGATGCCGAACTTGTTCTCCGACTTGCCGGTGGAGATTTTTGCATGCGTGCCGGCGTCGACGTCGGGATTGACGCGCAACGAGATGCGCGCGGTCTTGCCCATCTCGGTCGCAAGCCGCGACAGCAGCTCGAGCTCGGGCTCGGACTCGACGTTGAGGCAGAGGATGTCGGCGGCGAGCGCGGCGCGGAGCTCCGTTTCGGTCTTGCCGACACCGGAGAACAGGATCTTGTTCGGCGGAATGCCGGCGGCCAGCGCGCGCTTCAATTCGCCGCCCGAGACCACGTCGGCGCCGGCTCCGAGCTTCGCCAGCGTGCGCAGCACCGACTGGTTCGAGTTCGCCTTCATGGCGTAGCAGACCAGCACCTTCTCGCCGGCGAAGGCATCCGTGAAGACGCGATAATGCCGCTCCAGTGTCGCGGTCGAATAGCAATAGAACGGCGTGCCGACGGTCGCGGCCAGCTCGGACAGGTTCACCGCCTCGGCGTGCAGCACGCCGTTGCGGTAGTCGAAATGGTTCATGGCTTAGGCTCGGTTGTCCCGGCTTATTTCTTGCCGGGAGGTTCGTCCAGGAGCGGGTCGAGAATAAACGGTTTCTTCCGGCCCTTGGCCGCCGCGGGCGCGGCTTCCGCACCGTAGGTGGGATTGAACACGCTCGGCGTCCGCTGGGCTTCGGTCTCGGTATCGACAGGCGCGGCACCGTTGGCCGTGGGCGCATTGGCGGTCGGCGGCAGATCCAGCGGCCCCTTGCGGCCGCAGCCGGCCAGCGCGAGCGCCGTCAGGCTCAAGACAATGATGGCCCACCCCGAACCGGCCGGGCGAAACTTTGACGTCACGACGAAATCCCCACTACGCGGGCCGCACCATACAGAGATTGGCGCGCTCTGGCGAGAGCCGGATGACCATGAAACATCAGCGAAATTTTGCCCTCAGCCCAATTTTCGCTCTTTTTCCAGCCGCTTCAGCCAGGCCTTGGCCTGGGACGCCACGTTCTTCGGCGCGGTGCCGCCGAAGCTGGTGCGACTCTTCACCGACGATTCGACCGAGAGCACGCCGAACACGTCCTTGGTGATTTTTGGCTCGATCGCCTGCATCTCCTTGAGCGGCAGCTCGTGCAGCGCCACGCCGCCTTCGGCGGCCTTGGCGACGATGCGGCCGGTGACGTGATGGGCCTGGCGGAACGGCATCTTCAGCGTCCGCACCAGCCAGTCGGCGAGATCGGTCGCGGTGGCATAGCCCTCGCCAGCAGCGGCCTTCATCCTGGCTTCGTCGGGGACGAGGTCGCGGACCATGCCGGTCATGGCGCGGATCGCAAGCGACAGCGCGGCAAAACCCTCCATGGCGCCCTGCTTGTCCTCCTGCATGTCCTTTTGATAGGCGAGCGGCAGGCCCTTCATCACGATCAACAGGCCGTTGAGCGCGCCGATGACGCGGCCGGTCTTGGCGCGCACCAGCTCGGCGGCATCCGGATTGCGCTTCTGCGGCATGATCGAGGATCCCGTGGTGAACTTGTCGCTGAGCCGGATCATGCCGACCAGCGGCGAGGTCCAGATCACGATCTCCTCGGCAAAGCGCGACATGTGCACCGCGCAGATCGAGGCCGCCGACAGCGTCTCCAGCACGAAGTCGCGGTCGGAGACGGCATCGAGCGAGTTCGCCATCGGACGGTCGAAGCCAAGCGCCTTCGCGGTGGCATGGCGGTCGATCGGGAACGAGGTGCCGGCCAGCGCGGCGGCGCCGAGCGGGGATTCGTTGAGGCGCTTGCGCGCATCCTGGAAACGGCCGCGATCGCGCGCGGCCATCTCGACATAGGCGAGCAGATGGTGGCCGAAAGTCACCGGCTGTGCGGTCTGCAGATGCGTGAAGCCGGGCATCACGGTTGCAGCGTGCTCCAGCGCGCGCTCCACCAGCGCCTGTTGGAACGCGGCGAGCGCCGCGTCGGTCTCATCGAGGATGTCGCGGACATAGAGACGGAAATCGGTCGCGACTTGGTCGTTGCGCGAGCGCGCGGTGTGCAGGCGGCCGGCGGCGGGGCCGATCAGCTCGGACAGGCGGCTCTCGACATTCATATGGATGTCCTCGAGCGCGCGCTTGAACTCGAAGCCGCCCTTGCCGATCTCTGACAAAATCGTGTCTAGACCCTTGCCGATATTTTTCGCATCAGAACCCGTGATGATGCCTTGGCTGGCGAGCATCGCAGCGTGGGCCTTGGACGCGGCAATGTCCTGGGCAAAGAGGTGACGATCGACGTCGATGGAGACGTTGATCTCTTCCATGATCTCATCGGGACGTTCCGAGAACCGGCCGCCCCACATCTTGTTGCTCATGATCCCCACGCCTTGATTTGCCGCACGTTTGCTGGCCGCCGCCAGCCGTATTAAGAGGCCCCTGATAGCCATATCTGCGACCGGATGACAAACGATATGCTCGACAAGAAGCCCTCCGCCACGCGCCGGGTCCCCCTCGTGATCGTCACCGTGGCGATCGGAGGCCTGGCGGGTTTTGCCGCGTTGTACGGGCTGGGCCTGGGGCGGTCGCCCGCAGGCGATCCGACCTGCCGGCCAGCGGTGGCCACGGCGAAAAAAATCGCCCCCCTCGCCCATGGCGAGCTGGCGGCGCTGACCATGGCGAGCGCCCCGCTGAAGCTACCCGACCTGGCTTTCGAGGACGCCGATGGCAAGCCGAAGAAGCTATCGGATTTCCGCGGCAAGACGCTGCTGGTGAACCTCTGGGCGACCTGGTGCGTGCCGTGCCGGAAGGAAATGCCAGCGCTGGACGAGCTTCAGGGCAAGCTGTCGGGCCCGAATTTCGAGGTGGTGGCGATCAATATCGACACGCGCGACCCCGATAAGCCGAAGAACTTCCTGAAAGAGGCCAATCTGGCCCGATTGAGCTATTTTAGCGACCAGAAAGCCAAGGTTTTTCAGGATCTTAAGGCCATAGGCCGGGCCCTGGGTATGCCGACCTCGGTGCTGGTCGATCCGCAAGGCTGCGAGATTGCGACGATCGCGGGGCCGGCGGAATGGGCGAGCGAGGACGCGCTCAAGCTGCTCCGGGCCGCCACCGGCAAGGCCGCCGCAGCGCTTTAGAAAGGGTCAGGCGGTGACGTTGAGATTGCCGCCGACACCAGGGCCGACATTGGCGAGCGAGGGCTGACCGGCGCCGAGCAGCGTCAGGACCGTGGACTTCTCCATGTCCGCGTTCTGCTTGGTCAGCGTCGCCGCAATATTCGACTGCAGCGCGCCTTGCTGAGCGGTCAGCATGGTGCTGACCATTGCCATCATGTCCATTACGCGAACCCTCGTATCGGCCGTAACCTAGGCGCGAGGGGTTAACGGGACATGAAATGTTACAAGGTTGTGGGGTGGCCGTGTCCCGGACAAGGTGCGGCACGAAGTGACGCGCCGCAGAGCCGGGACCCATGCTTCGGCGCGCTTGGCTTCTGGGCCCCGGCTCTGCAGCGCATCGCTGAGGCGCTGCGCAGCGTCCGGGGCACGAGAGTATCTACCGCGTCGGAACCGGCTTGGCGCCGCGGTAATCGTAGAAACCGCGCTGGGTCTTGCGGCCGAGCCAGCCGGCCTCGACGTATTTCACCAGCAGCGGGCACGGGCGGTATTTCGAATCGGCCAAGCCCTCATGCAGCACCTGCATGATGGAGAGGCAGGTATCGAGGCCGATGAAATCGGCAAGCTCCAGCGGGCCCATCGGATGGTGCGCGCCGAGCTTCATCGCCGCGTCGATCGCCTCGACATTGCCGACGCCTTCGTAGAGCGTGTAGATCGCCTCATTGATCATCGGCAGCAGGATGCGGTTGACGATGAAGGCCGGGAAATCCTCGGAGACCGCGACCTGCTTGCCGAGCTTGGCGACGAATTCCTTGGACGCCTCGAAGGTCGAATCATCGGTGGCGATGCCGCGGATCAGCTCCACCAGCTCCATCAGCGGCACCGGATTCATGAAGTGAATGCCGATGAAGCGCTCGGGCCGGTCGGTGGCGGCGGCAAGCCGTGTGATCGAGATCGAAGACGTATCGGAGGCGACGATCGCCTCCGGCTTCAACACGGCGCAGAGTTCATGGAAGATCTTGCGCTTGACCTCTTCCTTCTCGACCGCGGTCTCGATCACGAGGTCACAATCGGCGAGGTCGTCGAGCTTGTCGGCGGGCGTGATACGCGCCATCGCCTTGGTCTTGTCGTCCTCGGAGACGGCCTTCTTGGAGACCTGGCGCGCCAGATTGCCGTTGATGGTGGCCATGCCCGACTTGAGGCGGTCGGCCGAAACGTCGTTGAGCACCACGTCGAAGCCGGCGAGCGCCGCAACATGGGCGATGCCATTGCCCATCTGCCCCGCGCCGATCACGCCGACCTTCTTGATCACTGCCGCCATCTTGTCATCCACCGGAACGGCGCGCATGTCGCGCCTGCCTATCCCCCGAGCCGGGAGGTCTGATTTGATCAGAAGCTTGATTTAATCAGAACCCGGGCTCGAAACCTAGATTGGATCGCTTCGAAGGCGTGCCCCGCGCCAAAGAAAACGCCTCAGAAAAGCAACACCGGCCGGAGTTTATACCTCCGGCCGGTGTTTTTGGCCTGTTTTACTTGCCGAGCTTGCCGAGTTCGGCCGTCAGCTCCGGAACCGCCTGGTAGAGATCGGCGACCAAACCGTAATCGGCAACCTGGAAGATCGGCGCGTCCTCGTCCTTGTTGATCGCGACGATCACCTTGGAGTCCTTCATGCCGGCCAGATGCTGGATGGCGCCGGAAATGCCGACCGCGACATAGAGCTCGGGCGCCACGACCTTGCCGGTCTGGCCGACCTGCCAGTCGTTCGGCGCATAGCCGGCGTCGACCGCCGCGCGCGAGGCACCGACACCGGCCCCAAGCTTGTCGGCGAGCGGCTCGATGTATTTGGCAAAATTCTCGCGGCTCTGCATGGCGCGGCCACCGGAGACGATGATCTTGGCCGAGGTCAGCTCGGGACGGTCGCTCTTGGCGACCTCCTCGCCGACGAAGGACGACAGGCCCGGATTGGCGGCCGCCGCGACGGTCTCGACCGGCGCGCTGCCGCCCTCGCCTGCCGCGGCGAAGGTGGAGGTGCGCACCGTGATGACCTTCTTGGCGTCCTTCGACTTCACGGTCTGGATGGCGTTGCCGGCATAGATCGGGCGCTCATAGGTGTCGGGGGCGACGACCTTGATGATCTCAGAGACCTGCATGACGTCGAGCAGCGCGGCGACACGCGGCATCACGTTCTTGAAGCGCGAGGTCGCGGGCGCGACGATCGCGTCATAGCCGGAAGCCAGCGAGACGATCAGCGCGGCCAGCGGCTCCGCAAGATCGTGCGCGTAGAGGTCGCCGTCGGCGAGCCGCACCTTCTTCACGCCGGCGAGCTTGGCAGCGGCATCGGCGGCAGCCTTGGCGTTCTGGCCGGCGACCAGGACCTCGACATCCGCGCCGAGCGCGGCTGCCGCGGTCAGGGCCTTGTTGGTCGCATCCTTGAGCGACGCATTGTCGTGTTCGGCAATCAGAAGCGTCGTCATCAGAGCACCCCGGCTTCGTTCTTGAGTTTCGACACCAGCTCGGCGACGTCCTTGACCTTGACGCCCGCCTTGCGGCCCGCCGGTTCAGTCGTCTTGAGAACCTCGAGACGCGCGGCAACGTCGACGCCGTAATCGGCGACGGTCTTGTCCGCGATCGGCTTCTTCTTCGCCTTCATGATATTGGGCAGCGAAGCGTAGCGCGGCTCGTTGAGACGCAGATCCGTGGTGACGATCGCCGGTCCCTTCAGCTTCACGGTCTGCAGGCCGCCGTCGACTTCGCGGGTCACCTTGAAGTCCGAGCCTTCGACCTCGAGCTTCGAGGCGAACGTCGCCTGCGACCAGCCGAGCAGCGCAGCCAGCATCTGGCCGGTCTGATTGGAATCGTCGTCGATCGCCTGCTTGCCGAGGATGATGAGGCCCGGCTGCTCTTCTTCCGCGACCTTCTTCAGGATCTTGGCGACCGCGAGCGGCTCGACTGCGCCTTCCGCTTTCACCAGGATGCCGCGGTCGGCGCCCATGGCAAGACCCGTGCGGATCGTCTCCGACGCCTGCGCCGGCCCAATGGAGACCACCACGACCTCGGTCGCCTTGCCGGCTTCCTTCAGGCGCAGCGCTTCCTCGACCGCGATTTCGTCGAACGGGTTCATCGACATCTTGACGTTGGCGAGTTCAACGCCCGATCCATCGCCCTTGACGCGGACCTTGACGTTGTAATCGACCACCCGCTTTACCGGCACTAAGACCTTCATCGATCCTCTTTCACTCAATTTGGGAGGGGGGTTATCAACTGGCGCGGAACCTAAAGGCCTGATCTGCCCCGGTCAACGCGCGAACGGGCCTAAATTTGGCCTTCTGAAATGCAGAGCGCTCGGTGGGTCAGCGGTTCTGGCCCGGAACCCAGAGCACGTCACCGGCACCATTACCGTTGGCGGTCCGGCTGGCCACGAACAGGAAGTCCGACAGGCGGTTCATATATTGGATGCCAGCCGCGCTGACCTGCTCGCCGGGCCGGGCGGCCAGTTCCACGATGACCCGTTCCGCCCTGCGGCATATCGTGCGCGCCACATGGAGATGGGCAGCGGGCGGCGTGCCGCCGGGAAGCACGAAGGAGGTGAGCGGCTCAAGCTTGTCGTTGAGCGCGTCGATGTCGCGCTCGAGCCGCTCGACCTGGCTCGCCACCACCCGCAGCCGCTCCGCCTTGCCTTCACGCTCGGGCACCGCGAGATCGGCGCCGAGATCGAAAAGATCGTTCTGGATGCGGCCGAGCATCGCGTCGAACTCGGGCAGCCCTTGCGTATGGAGCCTGACCACGCCGATCGCGGCGTTGGTCTCGTCGACGGTGCCATAGGCTTCGATGCGCAGATCGTATTTCGGACGCCGCTCGCCGGTTCCGAGCGCCGTCGTGCCGTCGTCACCGGTCTTGGTGTAGATGCGGTTCAACGTGACCATGGGGACCTCTTAAAGTTGGGGCATGATCCTGTCGGAAAGCCGCTTCACTCTTTGCGCTAACGCGGCCCTTCGGGTTCGGATCATGCCCTAGCGTCCCATCGCCCAGACCGCGAGCATCGCGATGATGATCGCCACGAACTGCAGCAGCACGCGCCAGCGCATCAACTTCTGCGAGGTGTTGGGCGATCCGCCGCGCATCATGTTGACGAGGCCGAGCAGCAGCACCAGGGCGACAGCACCGGCTGCCGCCGGCAGGATGAAAGTGGTCAGGAGAGATGCCATTGGGGGGTGATAACACCGTGCGCGCCGGTCCGCCATGGTGCCGCGGCAGTCTCCGGCGTCATTCCGGGGCGACGCGAAGCATCGAGCCCGGAATCCATCGGGCCACCTATGCTGCGGCGGAATGGATTCCGGGCTCGCGCTACGCGCGCCCCGGAATGACAATGAGGCGCTTCGCGAACTGGCTTTTGGGCCGATAATGTCAGATGGTAGCGCGATGATTTTCGATTTGCGCTCATCGCGTGTTCTCCTGGCCTCTCCCTACGTGCAGGGAGAGAGAGCAGCGGTGTAGGTGCCACGTGAAAGCGATCCGCTACGTCTACGTCGTCGTGATGGATGCGTTCTACACGTTCCTGGCCGATGACGGCTGGGCGATTGCAAGCCACATCGCCCTGTCGACGCTGATGGCGCTATTCCCGTTCCTGATCGTGCTGACCTCGCTCGCCGGCTTCTTCGGCTCCAAGGAACTCGCCGACCAGGCCGCCAGCCTGATGCTGCAGATCTGGCCCAAGCAGGTCGCCGATTCGATCTCGGGCGAGGTCCATGACGTCTTGACCACGACCCGCACGGGCGTGCTGACCATCGGCGCGGTGCTGTCGGTCTATTTCGCCTCCAACGGCGTCGAGGCGCTAAGGATCGCGCTCAACCGCGCCTATGCCGTGGTGGAGATGCGGCGCTGGTACTGGCTGCGGCTGGAATCGATCGCCTACACGCTGATTGCGGCTTTCACCGCGCTGGCGATGGCGTTCCTGATCGTGCTCGGTCCGCTCCTGATCGAAGCGGCGCGACGCCATATCCCGCTGTTCGTCGAGTCCAACGAGAGCATCCTCACCTGGCTGCGCTACGGCATCACCATCAGTGCGCTGGTGGTGGCGCTGATCATCCTGCATGCCTGGCTGCCGGCAGGACGGCGCGGCTTCTTTCAGATCCTGCCCGGCATCGTCTTCACCATCGTGGCGTCGCTGATATCAGGCATCGTGTTCGGACAATATCTGGCGCGCTTCGCCAACAATTACGTGACGATGTATGCGGGGCTTGCCTCGGTGATCATCGCGCTGGTGTTTCTGTACTTCATCGCCGCGATCTTCGTTTACGGCGGCGAGCTCAACGCCGCGATCATCAAGTCGCGGCTTCCTCACGGCGTGTCGCTTCAAGCAGCGCAGTCGCTAGCGCCCGCGGAGACACAGGCTTGACCAGGAAGGCGTCGGCGCCAGCCTCGCGCGAGGCCGCCTCGTCTTCGCCGCGACCGGACACCCCGATGATCGGGATCCGAGCCAACGGCGCCTCCATGGTACGGATCCGCCTGATGGCCTCGACGCCGTCGATGCCCGGAAGCACCATGTCCATCAGCACCGCATCGAACGCGCCTTGCGCCAGCCGGCCGACGGCGTCTTCGCCGCGCCCGATGAACTCGGCATGATGGCCGAGCTCGGTCAAGATCGTGTTGAGCACGACGCGCCCGAACGGATTGTCCTCGACGCTGAGGACGCGCAGCGCGGCGACCGCCTCTGCCTCGGCTTCGCCCTTCGTCTTGCTGGATTTGCCCGGTCCCGTGGCATCCAGTGACACCGTCAGGGTGAAGGTTGCGCCGCCGCCGCGGCGCGGAGCGACGGTGATGTCGCCACCCATCGCCCGCGCCAATTGCTTGACCGAGGACAGCCCTAAGCCAGCGCCGCCGAAGCGCGAGGCAATGGTGACATTGGCCTGGGTGAACGGGCGGAACAGCCGCTTGATCTCGGCCATGGTGAGGCCGATGCCGCTGTCGGACATCGCGAAAGCAATGCCGACCCTGCCTTTGCCTTTGGCGTTGCCCTTCTCTTTGCCCTTGGCGGGCTCGACCGCGAGCGCCACGCCGCCCTGGTCGGTGAATTTCACGGCATTGTCGATCAGGTTCTCGAGCGCCGCGCGCAGGCGGACGGGATCGCCGACCACGAGGCCGGGGAGCTTGTCGGAGATCTCGACCTCGGCCTGGAGGCCCTTGGCCGCGGCGCGCCCCGCAAGCGAATCGCCGGCGCTGCGGGCAAGCGTGCGCAGATCGAACAGGTCCTGCCGCAGCGTACTGCCGCCCTTGCCGGCCCCCTTGCCGCTTCTGGCGGCATCGACGAACAGCGTGGCAAGGCTCGCCAGATGCTCGGCACCGGCCTTGATGGTGTCGGCCCAGCGCCGCTCCCGTTCGCCGAGATCGGAGGTCGCGAGCAGGTCGCTGATCGCCAGAATGCCGGTCAGGGGGGTGCGGACCTCATGGGCAAAGGCGGCGAGCGCCGCCTGGACCACGTCCGGTGCGACCGTCCTGGTGCTGCGCTTGCGCACCTGTCCAGCCGCCCCGGACCGCTTCCGAGGCGGTCGCCTGGACGTCTTCGTGGTGCGCGCTGGGCGCTTCTTCGCCGCCATGAATCCCCTTCGAAGTATCCCCTTCGGGCCCCCGGGCTGTTTGCCGAGCATGGCACGGCGAAATACCTGGAGTCACGGCGACGTTTCGCTAACCCCCAGAGAAACTTAACCTAATCCCACCAGCTGGCGGATGCCGGCAGGCGTGATGCCGGCCGCACGCAAGGCGCGCAGACCGGTCGAGCGGCTCGATTTCGACAGCTTCCGCCCCTCACCGTCGCAAATCAGCCGGTGATGGCGGTAGGCGGGTTCGCCCAGGCCGAGCAGGACCTGGAGCAGGCGATGGACGGAAGTCGCGTGAAACAAATCCTGGCCGCGCACGATCTCGCCGACGCCCTGGAGCGCGTCGTCGACGACGACGGATAAATGGTAGCTGGTCGGTGTCTCCTTGCGTGCCAGTATCACGTCGCCCCAGGCCTCCGGTCGCGCCGGGACGGTGCCGCGCTCGCCATCGGGCCCCTCGCCCAGCTCATTCCAGGTCAGGCCGGTGGCGCGCTGGCAGGCCGCCATCATGTCGAGCCGCAACGCGTAAGGCATGCCCGATGCGACGAGACGGTCGCGCTCGGGCGCCGAGAGCGACTTCGCCTCGCCAGGATAAAGCGGCGCGCCATCGGGATCACGCGGCCACGGACCATTCGTCTCGCGCAGGGAAACCAGCTTTGCGATCTCGGCCCGGCTTTCGAACGCGGGATAGACGAGGCCAAGCGCCGACAGCTTGTCCAGCGCGGCGCGATAAGCGGCGAGATGCTCCGACTGCCGCCGCACCGGCGTCTCCCAGTCGATCCCGAGCCAGGCGAGATCCTCATAGATCGCCGCCTCGAATTCCGGCCGGCAGCGCGTCGCGTCGATGTCCTCGATCCGCAGCAACAGACGCCCGCCAGTCTCGCGCGCGCGGTCGAAATTCAGCAGCGCCGAATAGGCGTGGCCAAGATGGAGCAAACCGTTGGGGCTCGGGGCGAATCGGAAAACGGGTGGTGCCATGCGAAAGAACTCGTCATGGCCGGGCTTGTCCCGGCCATCCACGTTCTTCGGTATCACACTGCGAGCGTGCCAAGGTCACGGACTTACGGACACGGTCTCCCATGCTAAACATGCTCGCTGGCTCGAGAGACGTTGATGGCCGGGCAGGCCGACGCATGATGCCGGAGAGAGATTGCCGATCACCATGACCATCCACCTCGAAACCCAATCCGATCTCGAAGAGGCCGTCCACGCGCTGATCAAGCGCGATCCGCGCCTGAAACCGGTGTTCGAGATCGCGGGCATGCCGGCGTTGCGGCGGCGCGAGCCGGGTTTTGCGGGGCTTGCCCACATCGTCTGCGGACAGCAACTCTCGACCGCGAGCGCCGCGGCGATCTGGGGACGGCTGTCGGCAGCCTTCGATCCGTTCGACCATGATGCGGTGCGCCGCGCCCGCGCCGACCGGCTGGGGCGGCTCGGCCTCTCGGCCGCCAAGATCAAGACGCTGAAGCATCTTGCGCGCGAGATCAACGCGCAGCGGCTGAACCTCGACGTGCTGGCCGAGGAAGACGCCGACGCCGCGCATCATTCGCTGATCGCGCTGCCCGGCATCGGGCCCTGGACCGCGGACGTCTATCTCCTGTTCTGCCTCGGTCATGGCGATGCCTGGCCGGCCGGCGACCTCGCCGTGCAGGAGGGCATCAAGATTGGCCTCGGCCTGAAGGCGCGGCCGACGGAGAAGCAGATGGCGCCACTCGCCGAGCCCTGGCGTCCCCTGCGCGGCGCGGCGGCGCATCTGTGGTGGAGCTATTATCGCGCGGTGAAGAAGCGCGAGGGCGTGCTCTCGGCCTAGCACCACGTCACCCTGAAGGCGCGCATTCTCAGCGAGCAGAGCCACATGCTCTCACGGCTCGGGTAAAGCGCTTTTGACGCTCACTGATCCGGTATAGCGTGCGCCCACAGAGGAAACGCCGCGAAGACGGCCACGAGGTCGCATGCTGGATAGGACGAAGGATATCGCCGCATCCGCGCAAGCCTGGCTTGACGCGTTCGAGCATTTGCTGAGCAAGCCCGAGCCCGCCGCATTCGACGACCTCTTCCTCGCCGACAGCTTTTGGCGCGACGTGCTGGCGCTGAGCTGGAACCTGCAAACGCTCGCCGGCCGCAAGACGATTGCACAAGCGCTGGCCGCGCTCGCGCCCAAGGCGGCACCGGCCAATTTCAAGATCGCACCCAACCGCGCGCGGCCGCGCTGGGTGACGCGCGCCGGCACCAACAGCATCGAAGCCATCTTCAATTTCGAAACCGCGATCGGGCGCGGCAGCGGCATCGTCCGGCTCGTCCCTGACGCCGCCGACGGCGACCGTCTGAAGGCATGGACGCTGCTCACCGCGCTCGACGAATTGAAGGGCTTCGAGGAGCAGCTCGGCACTTCGCGCCCGCGCGGCCAGGCCTATTCGCGCGATTTCCGCGGGCCGAACTGGCTCGATCTGCGCAACGTCTCGCGCGACTATGCCGATCGCGACCCGGCCGTGCTGGTGGTCGGCGGCGGCCAGGCCGGGCTCGCGATCGCGGCGCGGCTGAAGCAGTTGCAGGTCGATGCGCTGATCGTCGATCGCGGGATGCGGATCGGCGACAATTGGCGCAAGCGCTACCATGCGCTGACATTGCATAACCAGGTGCAGGTCAATCACCTGCCCTATATGCCGTTTCCGCCGAGCTGGCCGACCTACATCCCCAAGGACAAGCTCGCCAACTGGTTCGAGGCTTACGTCGATGCGATGGAACTGAATTTCTGGACTGGCACCGAATTCGAAGGCGGCGCCTATGACGAGGCGAAGGGATGCTGGACGGTGACACTGCGGCGCGCCGACGGCAGCAAGCGGACCATGCATCCGCGCCATGTCATCATGGCAACCGGCGTCAGCGGCATTGCCAACATTCCGGACATCCCGACCCTCGACAATTTCCGGGGTACATTGGTGCACTCCAGCCGCTACGAGGACGGCGAGATCTGGATCGGCAAGCGCGCGATCGTCATCGGCACCGGCAACAGCGGCCATGACATCGCGCAGGATCTGTATTCCAGCGGCGCGGAGGTGACGCTGGTGCAACGCTCACCGACGCTGGTCACCAATATCGAGCCGTCGGCGCAGCTCGCTTATGCGACCTACAACGAAGGCACGCTCGAGGACAACGACCTGATCGCGGCCTCGATGCCGACGCCGCTTGCGAAGAAGACGCATGTGATGCTGACCGAGCAGTCGAAAGAGCTCGACAAGGAGCTGCTCGACGGCCTTGCCCGCGTCGGCTTCAAGCTCGACTTCGGCGAGGCCGGCACCGGCTGGCAATTCAAATACCTCACCCGCGGCGGCGGCTATTATTTCAACGTCGGCTGCTCCAATCTGATCGTCGAGGGCAAGATCAAGCTCAGGCAGTTCGACGACATCGAGGGTTTTGTCGCTGACGGCGCGCGGATGAAGGACGGCACAATCGTGCCAGCCGATCTCATCGTGCTCTCCACCGGTTACAAGCCGCAAGAATATCTCATGCGGAAGCTGTTCGGCGATGCCGTCGCCGACCGCGTCGGCCCGGTCTGGGGCTTTGGCAACGGCTTCGAGCTGCGCAACATGTACGCGCGCACGGGTCAGCCCGGTCTCTGGTTCATCGCCGGCAGCCTGGCGCAGTGCCGGATCAACTCGAAATTTCTCGCGCTCCAGATCAAGGCGATCGAGGAAGGGATTTTGGGGCGTGAGGTGGGCACGGCCTGAACCTCTCGTGATTTGCGGGCGCAGCGAAGCAATCCAGAGTCTTTCCGCGGAGCCAGTCTGGATTGCTTCGCTGCGCTCGCAATGACGGTAGGGGTACAGACGAGCACGAAAGACCGAAGGAAGGGACACCATGCCAGCCATTCTCGGCACCGGCGAGCACCGCTACCGCGTCGTCGACAACTTCGCAAAGCTCCCCGACGGCTGGCAGCTCACCGACGTCGCCTCCGTCGCGGTCGACAGCCGTGACCAGATCTACGTCTTCAACCGCGGCACCCATCCGATGGTGGTGCTGGACCGCCAGGGCAATTTCCTGCGCAGTTGGGGCGAAGGGCTGTTCTCGCGCGCGCATGGACTGCACATCGATGCCGACGACAATCTCTATTGCACCGATGACGGCGACCACACCGTGCGCAAATGCACCACCGAAGGCAAGGTGCTGCTGACGATCGGCATTCCCGCAAGACCGTCACCGTTCATGAGCGGCGATCCGTTCCACCGCTGCACCCACACCGCACTGTCGCCGAAGGGCGAGATCTACGTCTCCGACGGCTATGGCAACGCGCGCGTGCACAAATTCACGCCGGACGGCAAGCTGATGACGAGCTGGGGCGAGCCGGGCACCGATCCCGGCCAATTCAACATCGTGCACAATATTGCCACCGATGCCGACGGCTGGGTCTACGTCGCCGACCGCGAGAACCATCGCGTCCAGGTGTTCAACGGCGAAGGCAAATACGAGACGCAGTGGAACAACCTTCACCGCCCTTGCGCGCTGTGCTGCTGCGGCGGGGGGAAGAGCCCGACCTTCGTGATCGGCGAGCTCGGCCCCGGCATGGCCGTCAACCGCAAGGTGCCCAATCTCGGCCCGCGGCTATCGATCGTGGACGCCAAGGGCAATCGCATCGCGCGGCTCGGCGGCGAGGACGGTCCCGGCGTTGCCAGCGGAAAATTCCTGGCGCCGCACGGCATCGCGCTGGATTCGAAGGGCGACATCTATGTCGGCGAGGTCGGCGTCACCGACTGGAAGACCAGCTTCCCGGACGAGGCGATGCCGGCTGCAGTGCGCGCCACGCGCTGCTTGCAGAAGCTGGAGCGGGTACGGGAGTAGCTGCCGCGGCACGCCGCGCCCCCCAGGATAAGGCGGTTCCGCGCCCGCCGCGTGCTTCCCCAGATCGCGGCTTTTTGAGCGCCGTCGCCACCCCGGCGCCGCATTGCTTGCGCCTGAATAAGTCGCTCAACGGGCTTCACAATCCCGTCACGCTGCATGTAGTATGTCAGTACATGCTGCTTCGCAGCGTATATTGGAGGCCGGGAGCGTTACTTGAACGCACATGTCTCGCAAGGCAGTTGGCCGGTGTTGGTGCTGAATGCGGACTTCCGGCCGCTGAGTTACTACCCGCTGTCTCTTTGGTCGTGGCAAGACGCGATCAAGGCGGTGTTTCTCGACCGCGTCAACATCGTCGCTCACTACGATCAGGCGGTCCACAGTCCCACGCTGCAGATGCAGCTGCCGAGCGTCGTCTCGCTCAAATCCTTCGTCAAGCCGACCACCCATCCGGCCTTCACCCGGTTCAACGTCTTCCTGCGCGATCGTTTCGTCTGCCAATATTGCGGCTCGCCCGAGGACCTCACCTTCGACCACATCATCCCGCGCAGCAAAGGCGGCCAGACCACCTGGGAGAACGTGGTCGCGGCGTGCTCGCCGTGCAACTTGCGGAAGGGCAATCTGACGCCGGCACAGGCAAGAATGTTTCCGCGCCAGAACGCGTTCGCACCGACAGTGCACCAGCTCCACCGCAACGGCCGCCTGTTTCCGCCGAACTACCTGCACGACAGCTGGCTGGACTATCTCTACTGGGATACGGAGCTGGATCCGTAGCGGCGCGCCCAAAATGATCGCGGCGAAGACCATGCCGATCAAGGGCACGATCGGCATGCCGGTCGGAACCTGAGGCGTCCATGCCCGTTCAGACTCGACGCCATGCGCGCTCGCATGCGCGTTCCACCGAACGCGTGCGTCGTCCGCAAAATGAAAAGGGGAAAGACCCATGCCCGCAACCGAGAGTGATCACGTCTACAAGATCCTGGACCTCGTCGGATCGTCCGAGACCTCGATCGAGGACGCGATCAAGAATGCGATCAGCCGCGCCGCCAAGACCGTTCGCGAGATGAAGTGGTTCGAGGTGGTGCAGACGCGCGGCCACATCGAGAACGGCACCGTCCGCCACTATCAGGTGACGCTGCGCGTCGGCTTCACGCTGGAGGGATGACGCGGCAGGCGCATCGCGGCGATCGGGCACCATGCCGGATTTGTCGCCTGGGCTCGGGCGGGATATGAGTGCGGTCAGGGCCGGATGTTCGGCCGATCCGCGAGTGCCGCCGTGACCGACGCAATCAAGCTCGTCCTGTTCGACATGGACAATGTTCTCTGCGCTTACGACAGGCCGACGCGCGTCGCATATCTGGCGGAGCTTGCGGGAGCGACCAGCGAAGCCGTCCACGAGGCGATCTGGGACAGCGGGTTCGAGTTGCTCGGCGATTCCGGCGCGCTCGAGGCCGCCGACTATCTGCAAGGCTTTGGCGAGCGCATCGGCTATCCGCTCTCGCTCGCGGAATGGGTGGAGGCCCGGCGCCGTTCAATGCAGGCGGATCGCGCGATGCTGGAAATTGCGGGCGGCTTGCGAAAGACCGTCGATATTGCCGTCCTGACCAACAATACCACGCTGGTCGCCGACCACATCGACACGCTGCTGCCGGAGCTGCGTCCGCTGTTCGGCTCCCGGATCTACACCTCGGCCCAATTCAAGACGGCCAAGCCGGACCCGGACTGCTATCGGCTGTGCCTCTCGGAGCTCGAGGTGAGGCCGGAGACCGTCCTGTTCGTCGACGATCTCGCAGCCAACGTCGCCGGCGCGCGCAAGGCCGGCCTGTTCGCGCATCATCACACGTCCGTGCAGCGATTCAAGCAGGCCCTGTCGGAGCACGGGCTGCCCTTAGGGTGAATATATGTAGGGTGGGCAAAGGCGCGTTTGCACCGTGCCCACCATCTTTCCTCCTCGCAATTGGCACGTGGGCACGCTTCGCTTTGCCCACCCTACGGGTTCTGATCTCATCACGGCTAATCTGCGTTTCGCGGTATCAGGCCAGATGACAGGCCACGAAGTGCCCGCCCGCTCCCTCCTTCAGCACCGGCGCGCTTTCCGCGCAGCGCGGCTGGGCGATCGGGCAGCGGGTGTGGAAGTGGCAGCCCGACGGCGGCTTCATCGGACTCGGCACGTCGCCCTTGAGGCGGATGCGCTCGCGCTTGAGTTTTGGATCGGGCACCGGCACCGCCGACAACAGCGCCCTGGTATAGGGATGCTGCGGGTTGCGGTAGAGATCGCTCGCTTTCGCCAGTTCGACGATGCGGCCGAGATACATCACCGCGACACGGTCGGAGATGTGCTCGACCACCGAGAGGTCGTGCGCGACGAAGAGATAGGTGAGGTTCAGCTCGGCCTGGAGGTCTTCCAGGAGATTGATGACCTGGGCCTGGATCGACACGTCGAGCGCCGAGACCGGCTCGTCGCAGACGATCAGCTTCGGCTCGACCGCGAGCGCCCGCGCAATCACGATGCGCTGGCGCTGGCCGCCGGAGAATTCGTGCGGATAGCGCCGCATGTGTTCGGCCTTGAGCCCCACCTTGACGAGCAGGCTAGCGACGCGCTCGTCGCGCTCCTTTGCCGAGGACCCGAGCTTGTGGATGATCAGCGCCTCGCCCAGGATCGCACCGACCGTCATGCGCGGATTGAGCGAGGCGAACGGGTCCTGGAACACCAGCTGCATGTTCCGCCGCATCGCGCGCAGATCATTGCCGCTGAGCTGGCGCACGTCCTGGCCGTCGAAAGTGACCTCGCCGTCGGTCGGCTCGATCAGGCGCAGCACGCAGCGTCCCGTGGTCGACTTGCCGCAGCCGGATTCGCCGACGAGACCGAGCGTCTCGCCGCGGTTGACCGAGAACGACACGCCGTCGACCGCGTAGACCGTGCCGACCTGGCGCGACAGCAGGCCGCCGAGCACGGGGAAATGTTTCTTCAGGCCGCTGACGCGGAGCAAGGGTTCGCTCATGACGCGGCTCCCAGGTTCGGATCGCCGAGATGACAGGCCATGCGATGACCGGGCGCGATCTCGCGCAGCAGCGGCTCCTTCTCGGTGCAGACGTTCATGGCGAACTTGCAGCGCGGCGCGAAGCGGCAGCCGACCGGCGGATTGATCAGGATCGGCACCGAGCCGCCAATCGCCTCGAGCCGCGTCTTGTGCTCGCTGTCGAGATCGATGCGCGGGATCGAGCGGATCAGTCCTTGCGTATAGGGATGGCCGGGATTGCCGAAGAGATCGTCGACGAGCGCTTCCTCGACCACCTTGCCGGCATACATCACGACGACGCGCTGCGCGGTTTCGGCGACGACGCCCATGGCGTGGGTGATCAGCATCACCGCCATGCCGAAGCGCTCCTTCATGTCCTGCAAGAGGTCGAGGATCTGCGCCTGGATGGTGACGTCGAGCGCGGTGGTGGGCTCGTCGGCGATGATCAGCTTCGGCTTGCAGGCCAGCGCCATCGCGATCATCACGCGCTGGCGCATGCCGCCGGAGAACTGGTGCGGATAATTGTGCACGCGGCCTTCGGCGTTGGGGATCTGCACCAGCTTCAGCATCTCGATGGTGCGATCGAGCGCCTGCTTTCTGGTAACGGCCTCGTGGCGGCGCAGGCTCTCGGCGATCTGCTCGCCGATGGTCAGGACCGGATTGAGCGAGGTCATCGGCTCCTGGAAGATGAAGCCGATTTCCTTGGCACGGATCTCGTCGAGCTGGTTGCTGGTCAGCGGCACCAGATCGCGCCCCTCGAAGATGATCTGACCGGCCGCGATCCGGCCCGGCGGCATTGCGATCAGCTTCAGGATCGACATCGCGGTCACGGTCTTGCCACAGCCGGATTCGCCGACGACGCAGAGCGTCTCGCCCCGGTTGATGGTGATGTCGACGCCGTCGACGGCCTGGAGGATGCCGTCGTCGGTGGAGAAGTGGGTTTTCAGGCCCTTGATCTCGAGCAGCGGCGCCATCAGATCACCCGTCGCGCATCGAGCGCGTCACGCAGACCGTCGCCGATGAAGTTGATGGCCACCACCGCGATGAAGATCGCGCCGCCGGGAAACAGGGCCCAGTGCGGACCGATGTCGAGAAAGTCCTTGGCGTCATACAGCAGCCGGCCCCAGGTCGGGGTATCAGGCGGGAAGCCGAGGCCGAGGAAGGACAGCGTCGATTCCGCGATGATCGCGGCGGCAACATCAATGGTGCCGGCGATGATCACCGGGCCGAGCGCATTGGGAAGGATATGCCGCAACACCTGCCGCACCGGGCTGGCGCCGAGCGCCCGTGCTGCCTCGACGAACTCCTTCTCGCGGATCGACAGGAACTGGGCGCGCACGAGCCGCGCCACCGGCATCCAGCGCAGGCCGCCGATCACGAGCACGATCAGGATGAAGATGCCGCCCTCAGGGCCGAACACCTGCTTCAGCCCGTCGCGGAACAGATAGATCAGCAGCAGCAGCAGCGGCAGCTGCGGCAGCGACAGGAAGAGGTCGGTGAGCCACATCAGGCCGTGCCCGAGCGCACCGCGCGACATTCCGGCGAGCGCGCCGATCAGTGTGCCGATGAAGACCGAGACCAGCATCGCGGCGAGGCCGACCGCGAGCGAGATGCGGCCGCCATAGATCATGCGCGCCAGAATGTCCTGACCGAGATCGTCGGTGCCGAAGGGATGGGCGAACGATGGGCCTTGCATGCCCGCGACGATGTCGATCTCGTTGATCTTGATGCGCCACACGAACGGCCCGGCCACGACGGCAAGCACCAGAATGAGGAGCAGGAAAGCGCTGACGACGGCGAGCTTGTGGCGGCTGTAGCGCCGCCACGTCTCGCGCCAGGGCGAGTAGACGCGCCGCTCAGCGGAGGGAGATGCGAGGGTCAAGCCAGCCATAAAGCACGTCCGCGATGAGATTGAACAGCACGACCAGGCACGCGAAGACGAAGGTCACGGCCATCACCACCGGCGTGTCGTTGGAGAGGATAGAGGAGATCAGCAGCGAGCCGATGCCGGGGATGCGGAATATCTGCTCGGTGACGATGGCGCCGCCGAACACGGCGGGCATCTGCAACGCGATCAGCGTCACCACCGGGATCATGGCGTTGCGCATGACGTGCTTGACGATGACCTTGGCCTGCCCGAGCCCCTTGGCGCGGGCGGTGGTGACGTAGTCGAGCCGGATCACATCCAGCATCGCCGAACGTACGAAGCGCGTCATCGACGCCGCCTGGAACAGACCGAGCACCGCCACCGGCATGATCGCCTGGCGGATCATCTCCAGCACCCAATGGATGCCGGTCGCCTTGATGTCGGTGGTATAGACGAACGGCAGCCAGTCCAGCGTGACCGAGAAGATCAGGATGAACAGGATGCCGGTGAAGAAGGTCGGCAGCGAGAAGCCCACGAAGGCGAGCGTGTTGGCGATCTGGTCGAACAGCGAATACGGCTTCGTCGCGGCATAGACGCCGACCGGGATCGCGATCAGCAGGGCCAGGATCTGCGCCGAGCCGATCACGTAGAGCGTGGCCGGCAGGCGCTGCAGGATGAGCGTGTCGACGTTCATCCGGCTGACGAAGGAGAAGCCCCAGTCGCCGTGCAGCATGGCATTGAGCCAGTGCAGGTAGCGGAGGTGGATCGGATCGTCGAGGCCGAACTTGGCCCGAAGTGCGGCCTGCACCTCGGGCGGCACGTTCGGGTTCGTTGCCAGTTCGGAGAACGGATCGCCGGGGGCGAGCGCAAGCACGACGAACAGCACGATCGAGATTCCGAGCAGGCTCGGAATCGCGATCAGCAGACGACGCAGGACGTATTGACTCATAGGGAAATATCCCGCTTACGCCCGCGCGATTACGCCTCCCGGTACCAGTCGAACAGGTTGTCGGTTTCGTTGGCCCAGCCGCTGACAATACAGACGAGGTTGTTGGCCGCGGCCTCCACTTTGAGGCGATGCTGCACGGGGATGAACACGACCTCCTGGATCAACAGGTCGTTGGCCTTGATGTAGAGCGCGGCGCGCTTGATTGGATCCATTTCGCTTTCCGCCGCTGCGATGATCGCATCATAGTCCTTGTTGACCCAGCGCGGATAATTCGTGCCCTGCCACTTGTTTTCCTTGGTTGCCACCCTGTCCGACGTATAGCGGCGCATGTGCTGCGACGGATCCGGCTGGCTCATGGGGATCTGGAACATCTCCAAGTCCGCATAGAACTTCGGATAGGTGTCGGGATTGCCGACGTCCGAGGAGAAGAACACCGAGGCGACGACTGATTTGAGTTCGACCTCGATGCCGGCCTTCTGGCAGGCCTGCTTGACGATCGCCTGGGTCTTCTGGCGCGGGCCGTTGGTCGAGGTCTGGTACAGCAGCTTCAGCTTCTTGCCGTCCTTCTCGCGGATGCCGTCTGCACCAGGCTTCCAGCCGGCGTCATCGAGGAGTTTCGCAGCCTTCTCGATGTTGAATTCCCAGGTGTTGTTCTTGGAGACGAACTTCTCCGGACCGTTGAGGAAATTGGCGGTGGTGCGGCCGGCGCGGCCGTAGATCGCCTTCTTGACCGACTCGCGATCGACCAGCATCGTCAGCGCCTTGCGCACGGCCGGATCGGAGAACAGCGGATGCTTGGTCTTCATCGAGGAACGCTCGCCGTCGACCTCGGTATTGGGATCAGTGAAGTTGAGCGCGATGAACTCGGTGTCGCCGCCCACGGCGTAGATGGCCTTGCCCTTGCCGCCCTTCTCCAGGCGCAGGAGCACATCGTCTTCGACCTGGATGTTGTAGCCGAAATCGTATTCGCCGGTCTGGATCACCGCGCGCGCCGCCGAAACGGCGTCGCCGCCACCCTTCATTTCGAGCGTGTCGAAGTAGGGGCGGTTCGGCATGTGATAATCAGGATTGATCACACCGCGCACGAGATCGCCGGGCTTGAATTCCACGAATTTGTAGGGGCCGGTGCCGATTGGTGACAGGTTGTTCGGCGCCTCGCGTGATTTGGCGCCTTTGTAATCCGCAAAAAGATGCTTGGGGATGATGGTATTGGGGGCGCCGACGAAAGCATCGGCCCAGAAGGGGGTCGGCTTGTTGAAAAGGACGCGCACCGTGAGATCATCGATCTTTTCGACCTTGATGTCGCGGTAGGTGCCGATGGTGACCGCTGCGGTCGCGGGATCACTGGCATATTCCCAGTTGAACACGACGTCGTCGGCGGAGAACGGCTTGCCGTCGTGCCATTTGACACCGGGCTTCAGCTTCCACGTCACCGATTTGCCGTCGGCGGCGAGCAGGCCGTTCTGGATCGACGGGATTTCCGCCGCCAGTACCAGCTTCATGTTGCCGTCGGGATCCCAGGAGGCGAGCGGTTCGTAGAACAGGCGCGAGCCGTCCTGGTCCTTGGTGCCGGTTGCGAAATGCGGATTGAGCAGGGTCGGGCCCTGCCACCACAACAGCTTCAGCGCACCGCCGCCGCCGCGCTTGGTCGGCTTGTAGATCGAGGGGCCCTCGGCCATGGCGACGCCGCCGAGCGCGAGGATCTGATTGGCGAGGGGAGCGGTGAGACCGACCGCGGCCATGCGCTTGATGAAGCCGCGGCGATCCATCCGCCCGTCCTTCACCTCGCCGATCATCGAACGCAGTTCTTTATCCAGCATGGTTGTCCCCCGTCTGGTTCCCATCGTGATGAAGACGGCCGTCAGAGGTGGCCGCCCAATTAGCTGGCAGTAGATGGCACACCGAATGGGGGGCGCGTCAACTGGGACCGTATGTATGCAAACGGTCTTCTGGCTGCCTGTTGGGCAAAACCGCGTTCTGCAGCCCATCCGTTCGGCAATCCAGCATCAAAACATGCTGGATTGCACGCTGCACTGCGAAAAATTTGTTCGCCGGATCAGACGAAGTATCGAGGCGAAATTCTACGCGACGGACATGTCGAGCGGCGGCTCGACGTGATCCGGCAGCGGACAGACGTAAGGTGTCCTGGTCGTCCGCTTCTTGAGGTCGGCCTTGGCCGCCTTGATCAGTTCCGGATCCGCCAGCGCCTTGATGCCGAGACCGGCCATCGCCTTGGCCGCCTGCACCATGGCCTTGTGCGCATGTGGACTCTTGCCCTGCGCCACCACCTGCCAAGTGTGGAACGGCGTGCCGATTGCAACTGTTGGTGCGTGAACCTGCACTGTCGGCACCACCCAGCTGACGTCGCCGACATCGGTCGAACCGACCAGCGGGTTGCGCTTGGCATCGAGCGGCACCAGGAAGTCGGCCAGCGGCCGATCGGTCGGCTCCATGCCGATCGCGTAATAGACCGACGCGATGTCCCTGTCGCTCAGCGTCGCGCGAATCTGGCCGGCAAAGCTCTTGTCAGCGTCATCGAAATGCGGCGGTCCGAGCTCTTCCATGACCCGGTGCAGCGCCTGCTCCAGCGGCGTGTTCGGCAGGATGTTGGAGACCGCGGAGATGATCTTCATCTCCACCTTGGTTTCCGTCATCAGCGCCGCGCCCTCTGCGATCTTGCTCACGCGCCCGACCAGCTCGTTCATGCCGGGAAGATCGCGCGCACGGATCGAATAGCGCACCCGCGCATGGGCCTGAACCACGTTGGGTGCGATCCCGCCGGTATCGAGCAGCGCGTAGTGCACGCGCGCGTCGCTCGGCATGTGCTCGCGCATGTAGTTCACGCCGACATTCATCAACTCCACCGCGTCGAGCGCGGAACGGCCGAGATGCGGCGAGGCCGCGGCATGCGAGGTGCGGCCGGTGAAGATGAAGTCCGCGCGCGTGTTGGCGAGCGACGGCGTCACCGCGACCTCCCAGAAGCTGTGCGGATGCCAGGTGATCGCGATGTCGGCGTCCTCGAACGCGCCGGAGCGAACCATGAAGGCCTTTGCCGCGCCGCCCTCTTCAGCCGGGCAGCCATAATAGCGCACGCGGCCGGGCACCTTGTTCTCGGCCAGCCAGTCCTTCACCGCGGTCGCGGCGAGCAGCGCAGCGGAACCGAGCAGATTGTGACCGCAGCCATGGCCGTGGCCGCCGGCTTCGACCGGACGATGCTCAGCAACGCCGGCTTCCTGGCTGAGGCCGGGCAGCGCGTCATATTCTCCCATGAAGGCGATGACCGGACCGCCCTCACCCCACTCGCCCATCACCGCGGTCGGAATGCCGGCGACCTTCTCGGTGATGCGGAAACCCTGATGACGCAGCTCGGCGAGATGCTCGGCAGCGGACCGCGCCTCGGTGTAGCACACCTCGGGCATGCCCCAGACCCTGTCGCTGAGGTCGATGAAACGCGCCTTGATCGTGTCGACGCCACGCCAGATGTCGCTGCGGTTATCCATGCTTCGATCCGTGATCCCTTGGTCAAACGAAGCGGCAATGGTTAGCAGCTTCACCGCACGGCGCCTAGCACCTCGCCGGACACCAGCCATGCGGCGCGTGCCGAATCGAGAGGCTCCCGCCGCCTACGCGCGAGGCGTTTCCGTGCCTTTCGAAGATTTCACGCGGCGTTCCCATGAATAGTTGGGAACGAGGCTTTCAAGACGGCCTCCCCCGGCCTAAATTATCCGTGCTTCGCGCCTCGCTCTGCAGCAATCTCGGAGCGATGCACTCAGCCAGGAGAGCTCCATGACCACCCTGACCGAATGGAGAGTGCCGCCGGCGAATCAGCCGCGTGCGAGCGACTACGGTTTCGATCTCGACCGCGCGCTCGCATCCGTCGTCGGCCTGCACGCCATCATCCCGCCGGACGCCTTCAGCGCCGAGACGCTGGGCACCGAACGCGCCGGCAACGGCGTCGTGATCGACGACGGGCTGGTGCTCACGATAGGGTATCTCATCACTGAGGCGGAGTCGGTCTGGCTGCATCGCGCCGACGGACGCGTGGTGGAGGGTCATGCGCTCGGCTTCGATTCCGAGACCGGCTTCGGGCTGGTGCAGGCGCTCGGCCAGCTCGACGTCGAGCCGCTGCCGCTCGGCTCGTCGGCGGCAACCCGGATCGGCGACCGCGTCATCGTCGGCGGCGCTGGCGGCCGCACGCGCTCGGTCGCAAGCCAGATCGTAGCCAAGCAGGAATTCGCCGGCTATTGGGAATATCTGCTGGACGAAGCCGTCTTCACCTATCCCGCACATCCGAACTGGGGCGGCACCGCGCTGCTCAACGAGCGCGGCGAGTTGATCGGCATCGGCTCGCTTCAGCTGGAGCGCGAACGCGACGGCAAGGCCGAGCATGTCAACATGATCGTGCCGATCGACCTGTTGAAGCCGATCCTGGAGGACTTGCGCAGGTTCGGCCGCGTCAACAAGCCGGCGCGGCCCTGGCTCGGGCTCTACTCGACCGAGATCGACAACCGCCTGGTGGTGATCGGGATCTCCGCCAACGGTCCGGCCGCGCGCGCCGAGATCAAGACCGGCGACGTCATCCTCGCCGTCGACGGCGACAAGGTCACGAGCCAGTCCGCCTTTTACAAGAAGATGTGGGCGCTCGGCGCCGCCGGTGTCGACGTGCCTCTGACCGTGCACCACGAAGGCGTCACCTTCGACGTCACGGTGGCCTCGACCGATCGCTTCAAGCTGTTGAAGGCGCCGAAGCTGCACTGACTCTCCGCTGAAGGAAGCCGCGATGAGCGAGGCCGTGATCGACGACATCGTGGCCGTGCTGCCGCCGCTGCTCAATGCGCTGGAAGCGCTCGGCTTCTTCGCCCGGCATCTGCACCCGCCGGCCTTTGCCTCCGTCATGAACAAGATCGGCACGCCGGACGCGGCGCTGCAGGCGGCACGCGCTGCGACCGGGGATTGGCCCGAGCAGTTCGCCGGCTTGCGCGCGCGACTGGATCGCGCCTGCGACGAGACGCTCGCCGCCTTTGCCGGCATCCGTGAGGTCGAACACGGCCATGGCGATCTCGTCGCGGTATTCCGCGCGCTGCGCCACCTGCCGCGCGCGCAGGAGGCGCTCTATCCGCTGGCGATGCAGTTTCCACCGGTCAGCAATTTCTTCCTCAACGCTGCCAATCGCGACAATGCCGACCTGTTGTCGCGGCTCGAAGGCGGCACGGGCGAGCACGCCGGCATCTTCCACGATCACAACGAACCCGGCAGTCGCGGCGGCTTCTCGGTCTATGTGCCCGAATATTACACGCCCGATCGCGCCCTGCCGTTGGTGATGGCTTTGCATGGCGGCAGCGGCAACGGACGCGGCTTTCTGTGGAGCTGGCTGCGCGATGCGCGCAGTCTTGGCGCGATCCTGGTGGCGCCGACCGCGACCGGCCCGACCTGGGCGCTGATGGGCGATGATGCCGATACGCCCAATCTCATCCGCATCCTCGAGACTGTACGCAGCCGCTGGGCCGTCGATGCTTCGCGCATGCTGCTGACCGGCATGAGCGACGGCGGCACCTTCTGTTATGTGAGCGGGCTCGACGGCGCTTCGCCGTTCACTCATCTCGCACCGGTCTCGGCAACCTTCCATCCGCTGATGGCGGAGATGGCGGACGCCACGCGCCTTCGAGGCCTGCCGATCTTCATCACCCACGGCAAGCTCGACTGGATGTTTCCCGTGCAGACCGCGCGCCAGACGCAGGCAGCGCTCGCAGCCGCCGGCGCTGATGTCACCTATCGCGAGATCGATGACCTCAGCCACACCTACCCGCGCGAGATCAACGCGGAGCTGATGCAGTGGCTGAATGCAGGATGAACGCCCCGTCCTTGTCCGCGCCGCACTGCCGGGGAACCATCATATCGGGCCAACGTTATTGCCTGTCACCGGAGGTTTCGCCATGCAGACTTTTTTCGGAATGATCCTGGGCGCGCTGCTGCTCGCGGGTAGCGTCTATGTCTATGACTCGATGCAGACGTCCTCGGTCGCCAATGGCGAGGTCGCGATCACCAATCGCACCATCGTGAACTGGGACGTGGCGAAAGCGGATTGGGATGCGTTGCGCGATCGCGCCCATAAGGACTGGGTCCGGATCTCGTCGAAGTAACCGACGCTCCATCATGAACAAGGCGCCGTCGCGGATCCGCGGCGGCGCCTTTGTGTTGGCTGCGATCAACGCCGCGCGTCAGTTCATCTTGGCCTTGCGGGCATCGGCAATGACCTGCTCGAACTCGGCCATGCTGAGCACGCCCGGCACGCGGTACTTGCCGACGATGAAAGACGGGGTGCCGTTGAAGCCGAAGGCTTCGGCCTGCTCGTTGTTGCGCTTGAGGAGCGCATCGATGTCGCTGCCACGGCCGGCAAGATCGCGCTTCAGCCGGTCGATGTCGACGCCGGCCGCGGCCAGCAGCTCGTTGATGCGCGGCTCGGTCAGGCGCGAGCTGACGCCCATCATCGCGTCATGGGCCTGGTGATACTTGTCCTGGAATTTTGCCGCGAGCGCGGCGCGGGCCGCAGTGACCGAGACCGGCCCGAGGATCGGCCAATCCTTCATCACCAGCCGCACCTTGCCGTCGTCCTGGACGACCTGGCGCAGCTCGGGCTCGAGCTTGCGGCAATAGGGGCAATTGTAATCGGACCATTCGACGATGGTGACGTTGCCATTGGGATTGCCGGCGACGGGCGTGTCGGGATCACGAAGCACCTTGGCTTCGGTCAGCACCTCGTCATCACCCGCGGCTGCCAGTGCCGAGGTGATGCGGCCTGCCGCGAGGGCGCCCGCCCCGATCAGCGTCAGCGCCGCGCGCCGCGTTGGCACAAAGCCCTTATTCCCAGATCCAGCCATATCTCGTCCCGTTTCGGTCCCATCTTCCCGAATACGGTTCGGGACCGGGAATTGTTACTGGTCATATAGAGTGTCGCGGCGGTGATGTCATCGCACCAGCAGCGTGACCGCCAGGGGGACCAGGAACGAGGTCACCAAGACGTTCAGGCTCATGGCGATACCGGAAAAGACGCCGGCGATCTCGTCGACCTGGAAGGCGCGCGCGGTCCCGATGCCATGGGCGGCAAGGCCGGCCGCAAATCCGCGCGCCCGGTAATCGGTAACGCCGGTGCGGTTCATCAGCGGTGTCACGATGATGGCGCCCATGATGCCGGTGAGGATCACCGCCACCGCCGCCAGCGAGGGATCGGCATGCAGGGATTCGGCGATGCCCATGGCAACGCCGGCGGTGACCGATTTCGGCGCCAGCGACAGCACCACGTCGCGGGGAAGGCCGGCGAGCTCCGCCAACAGCACCACCGACACCACGGCCGTGACCGAGCCCGCAACCAGCGCCACCAGCATCGGGACGATGGAGGCGACCACACGCTTGCGGTTCTCGTACAGCGGCACGGCGAGTGCGACGGTCGCAGGCCCGAGCAGGAAATGCACGAACTGCGCGCCGGCAAAATAGGTCGTGTAGGACGTGCCGGTCAGCAGCAGGAACGCGCCGATGATCCACATCGCATGCAGCACGGGATTGGCCAGCGGATGGCGCCGCGTCGCCAGCGAGACCGCGTCGGTGGCCGCATAGACCAGCAGCGTCACGGTCAGCCAGAGCAGCGGCGACTGCGAGAGGTAGACCCAAAGCGAGAATGGATTGTCGCTCATCGCGCATCCTGTTGCTTCAACAGGCGGCTGACCAGTCGAAAGGCCAGCACGGTCGCGAGCAGCGTGACGACCACGGAGAGCGCGAGCACCAGAACGATGGCGATGCCGTGGGACGCAAGCAGATCGAGCTTCTGCACCACGCCGACGCCCGCCGGCACGAACAGCAGCGAGAGATGGGCCAGCAGACCCTTGCTTGCCGTCTCCACGCCGTCGTTGCCCAGCGGCCCGCGCGCGATCAACGCAACGCGGTCGCGCACGAGAAGCAGGACCAGGAGCAGCAACAGGCCGAGCACGGGGCCCGGCAACGGCAGGCCGAGGCCGCGCACGACGGCTTCGCCGATCAATTGGCACAGCAGGATGAGGCCGAGACTCGCGAGCATGACCGTCGCATGAAGGGATGGGCCGGCAGGCTTGTCAATCGCCGCTATGCGCCGGACGTGCCCGGCGCGGGCGACGTTGCCATGCGCGGAAGCATCGCCATCAACGTCCCGGTCATCGTGGCGATCAGCGTGATCTTGCCCTCATGCTCGGCAAACGCCCTGGCCTCGCAGAAGGTCAGCGTGCGGCCGGGCTTGACGACCTCGGCCTTGAAGACGAAGCGCTCGCCCCGCGCCGGGGCAAGCAGCGTGGTCTTGAATTCGACGGTGAGGATGTCCGCCTCGCGCGGCATCAGGGTGAAGGCGGCAACGCCGCAGGCATTGTCCAGTCCGGCGGTGATGATGCCGGCATGGATAAAACCGTTCTGCTGGGTGAATTCAGGCGAATGCAGCATCGCCAGCTCGACCTCGCCCGGTCCAAGGCGGACGATCACGATGCCGAGCGTACGCATCGCCGGCTGGCCATCGAACATGGCGACGGCCGCCGCCCGATAGCCCGGATTCTTCGGCTCGTACGCAGCCATGGCTCAGAGCTCGGCCGGCTCGGCGAGATGGCTCAAGGCGATCTCGCGGACGGCATCCGCGAACGGCGCCGATTTGCGCTGGCTTCGGTCCATGTGCACACCCGTGATCTCGCAAGTTGCGGCGATCTCGCCGGTCTCGGCGTTCGCCATGTCGTGCCGGAAGCGGATCGACCTGTCGCGGACCTCGAGCAGATGGCTGCGGATCTCGACGATGTCGCCGGCGAGCAGCTCGCGCCTGTACGTGATGTTCTGCTGGACGGCGGCCATGCCTCGGCCGGAGGACCGTAAGTAGCTCGGCGTCAGCCCGAGGCGGGCGAACAGATTCCAGTTGGCCTCGTCGAACTTGCCGACATACCACATGATGTTCATGTGGCCGACGTGATCGCACTGCCACGGATAGACCGTGCCGCGATAGGTTGCCTCCTGCTCCATCGCCATTTTCTTCCGCCCTGGTTTGTCTTTCGATCTTGATACGGTAGCGTATCAAGTCCGGGAAGGGTTAGCAATACGGCACCGTATCAAGAGTCGGTGAGGCTTCCTTCATGAGCGACGGCAAGGGCGATGTCTGGGTCGAGGCGGGGTTTACCGAGCTCGCCCGCTCGGGGGTCGGGGGCGTCAGGGTCGAGGTGCTCGCCAAGAATCTCGGCGTCACCAAAGGCGGTTTCTACCGCCGCTTCGCCGACCGCGCCGCGCTGCTCGATGCCATGCTGCAACGCTGGCGGGAGGGGCGCTCAGCGTCGATCGCGCAGCAGACGCGCCTCGACGGCGAGGCACCCCGCGAACGACTGAAGGCGGTGATCCAGCTCTATTCGGAGCGGCTCAATCCGGAAGCCATGGCGATCGAGCTCGCGATCCGCCAATGGGCCCGCTCGGACGAGAACGCCGCGGCGGCGGTGGCGGACGTCGACGCCGCGCGGCTCAAGCACGTGGCCGAGCTCTATCGCGCCACCGGGCTTGCGGCCGAGGAGGCCGACGCTCAGGCCTTCCTGTTCTATTGCTTCATCTTCGGCCAGAGCCTCTTGTTCGTCGAGCGCGGCCCGCGCAAACGGTCGCAACTGGTGGCGAAGTCGGCCGAGAAGCTGTTGGACTAGACAAAAAGGCCGGAGCGTTGCCCCGGCCTTCGCATTAGTTTGGAGCTCAGGCGGCGCCCTTCAGCTTCTTGGTGCATTCGCTGTAATAGCCGCCGCCCTTCTGGATCCACTTCAAGCCGCCATTGCCGTTGGTGGTCTTGTTGGCGTTGTACTGGTCGACGCAGGTGTGCATGCGCGCCTTGCCGGGGGTCTCCTTGGCGTATTTCGGATCGACCGCGTTCGGATAGATCGCGGGTCCGGCCGGCAGGGTCGGTGCGGCGGCGGGGGCCGCCTCCTTCTTCGCCTGTTTCGGCTCGGCGGGAGCGGCCGGAGCGGCGGGCGCAGCAGCGGTCGGCGCAGCGGCCGGCGTCGCATCCGCGCCGCACTGGGCCTTGCGGAAGTCATTCCACTTCATGGTGCCGAGCGAGCCGTCCTTCTTGGCCGCCTGGTATTTTGCGCTGCACTCCTGCGAGGTCAGCGCCTGCGCTGGCGCCGCCAACGCCGCAAATCCCGACAGTGCAATTGCGCACAGCCATTTTGATTGAATGGTCATTCTAGGTCTCCTCCTTGATCTTCTCCCGACGGGGAAGCGAAATAACAATTGCTATCCTAGCGTGCCGGCCATTTGCGACAAGAAAGCGACGGCGCCTGCCGCCAAAATATAGTGAGCACCTTGTCCGGATTATTCATGTCGCGTTCAGCAATGCGAGCCGACGTTCGCAACCCCATGCAATTCTCGCAAGATGAGTGCAACACCATGACCCTCGCCTCTCGCCTCGCCGCCGTCGCCCTCGCCTCCCTGCTCGCCACCGGCGCTACCTTCGCGCAGACCGCCGCGCCGGCCGCCAAGACCGACACTGCTGCCACCACCGACAAGAAGGCAACGAAGGAGCGCACGGCCGAGTCGATCGAATGCTCCAAGCAGGCGGACGCCAAGGGGCTGAAGGGCAAGGAGCGCAAGAAATTCCGCCGGGAGTGCAAGAAGGAAGCGAAGGCCGGCACCGCCGCGCCCGCCGCCCCTGCCGCCGACAAGAAGTAATCCCGGCGCGATCCTCCGCACGCGTCAGGGAGAGGCGCACGCATTGCGGCATGACGAGCCTGCAATTGTGCGTCTCTCGCTGATTTGCGATAAGGTGGCGTGAAGCAAACCGCCGCCTCCCTACCGTTCGAATGGCCGAGCCGTGCCAGGCTCTTGAGCACGGCGGAGACGCTCGTCATCGGCACCGCCGGAGGCCTGGTGTTTCTCCTCGCCGGCCTTCCCGGCGGGCTGATCTCGGGCGCGATGATCGCGGTCGGGATTGCTGCCATCGCCGGCCGCCAATTGTCGCTGCCGCCGCTGCTGACCCAGACCGTGCTGGTGCTGCTCGGCATTTCGCTGGGCTCGGTGGTCTCGCGCCATCTGCTGCAGCAGGTCAGTGCCTATCCCCTCACCATCGGCCTGCTTGCGCTCGCGACCTTCTGCTCGACCTTCGGCTCCAGCTATTACCTCCAGCGCGTCCATGGCTGGGACCGCACCTCGGCCTTCCTCGCCGGCAGCCCCGGCGCGCTGTCGCAGATCACGATTCTGGCCGTCGAACGCGGCGCCGACCTGCCGGGCATCGCGGTGGTGCAGACCATGCGCGTCATCATCCTCACCGCAGCGCTGCCGATGGTGCTCGCGATTGCCGGCGTGGCCCCCTCCGCCGCGCCGTCGCTGACGACGACGATTGCCTCGCCGCTCGACCTCGTGGAGCTGGTCGCGGCTTCGCTGGCCATGGCGCTGTTGCTGCGGCTGATCAGGTTTCCGGCGAGCTGGATGTTCGGCGCCATGATCGCCTCCAGCGTGCTGCATGGCGCCGGCTGGGTCGAGGGCGGCCTGCCGAACTGGGTGCGCGGCGTGGCGCTGGTCGGGATCGGCGCATTGATCGGCAGCCGTTTCGCGCGGATGCGGATCAAGACGCTCGCCGGCCACATCAATGCAGCGCTGGGCTCGTTCGCGGTCGCGATCGCCGTCTCTGCCATTTTCGTCGGCATCGTCGCGCTCACCACGCAGGTCAAGTTCTCCGACGTCGTCGTCGCCTTCGCGCCGGGCGCGATGGATGCCATGCTGGCGCTGGCGCTGACGTTGCACATCGACCCGATCTTCGTCGGCGCCCATCATTTGTCGCGTTTCGTGTTCGTGACGATCGCAACGCCAGGCATCGTGCATCTGTTCGGGCGCACGCAAGACGATGTGGATGATTGATCGAGTGCGACTCGCGTCGCGAACTCCGCTCTCGTAGGGTGGACAAAGGCGCATGAGCGCCGTGCCCACCATGAGGATCAACGCTTCGCCGTCCGCACAAATCCCCACGCGGCGATCGCGGCCATCAGCAGCGAGATCAACACGTTGTAGCCGGCGAGCGAGAGGCCGAGAAAGCGCCACTGCACCTCGTCGCAACGCACCACCTTCACGGTGTCGAGCCTTGAAAAAAGATCGCCGGCATTGCCGAGGTTGACGACGGGACCGGTGCAGTCGGTCGGCCCTTTCCAGACCCCCCATTCGACCCCGGAGTGATAGGTGCCGAGGCCGGCATTGGCGAGCGTCGCCAGCGCAATGATCGCGAGCCCCGCCAACAGCAGCGGCCGCGGCGCGCCGCTTCGCGCCGCAAAAGCCGTGAGCGCACCAAGGGGAATCGCGAGGTAATAGGCGTAGCGCTGCTCGAGGCAGAGCGGACAGGGCAGGATCTCCAGCACGAGCTGGAAGAACCAGGCGCCCGCGATGGTCACGGCCGCGATCAGCGTGACGAGCAGCGAAGCCGTCAGCGCGGGACCGCCGGCAGCCGGCTTGAACGCAGGTATCGCGGCACTCTGGGTCGTCACGGCAGCCTCTTTCCGGTGGGTCGCGTCCTTAGGCTCTAGCCCCGGTCCATGCGGCTGTCGAGAACGGCGGACATCACTTTGGCGCGGGTTGACCCCGCTTTGTCCATGGCTATAGTCCGCCGGCTTCGCGACGCTCCCTTCAGGGGCCGACCGAGGGCCCCTGTGGCGGAACTGGTAGACGCGCTCGACTCAAAATCGAGTTCCGCAAGGAGTGCTGGTTCGATTCCGGCCAGGGGCACCATTCCAACGCTAACGATCGCCGGGCGCCCGCGAGATACTTGCTGCGACATCAGGCCGGTTCTTCTCCAGCCAGGCCATAGCCTCCGAACCATCGACGACACACTCGAAGGTTTCCCAGGTTGGGTCCTCCAGCGATTCTGATTGCAGGCGCTGCGCGGCATACTCAACGAGGTCATGCAAGCGCGCATATCCTGGTCGGCCCTCGAGGGATTCCGCGATCGCGGCGCTGGACCAGCCTTGTCGGGCCAACTCGACAATGCTTGGCGCGCCAGCCGCACTGAACCATGGTGTGGCATCGAACTCGAGGCAGAGGACGTTGTCGGCGGTATGGCAGGTCGCGTGAATCATTGGGTCCCTTTCCGTCGTGCATCAACTCTTGACCAGGTCCCCCAGCAAATTGGCCGCCACCGTCAGCTTGGCGAGCGTCAGGCCGCTGGCCGCGATTTCCTCGACCGAGCGGCGGATGCGCGTCGCCTCAGGATGAGCCGCAAGCCAGTTGCCGGCGGCCTCTTGGCCGGACTCGCCGTTTGCCAGCATGTTGGCGACCAGTCTTCTTTCCGCGGCCGCGATCTGGTCGACGGCGCGATCGATCGCGAGACGTTCATAATTGTCGTTTACCGGCACGCTGCGCGCGGCGGCGATGATCCGATCGAGCCTGAAATCGGCCTCGGCGGCGAAGAAGGTCGTGGCGGCGTCACCGATGGCCCGGCTGGCGCCCTCCGCGACGGTGACGATATCCGGTGCGGAGACGAGCACGTCGAGATCGGCGAGCTCTGCGGCAAGTCCTGCTGGGACGCCGGCACCGATCAGATCCTGCCGCCGCTTGGTGCGCCCAGCCTGCAAGTCCTGCGGCAGGGTCTTGTCGAGCCCGGCGGCGACCTCCCGAATTCCGGGACCGAAGTGCGCGATCACGGCGTCCAGACCGGCCTTGAAATCAGCATTGCGCACGTACCACACCATGCGTGAGAGCAGGAGATCCTGGATCGTCGCGTAGAGGCCGAGTTGCAATTGCCCGTCGATGTGGGTGTCGAGTGCATCGATCGCGGCATTGAGCCGCTGAAGGCCGTAGGATTCATCGACCGCGACGAAGGCCATGACGATGGTGGCGACATCGGCATCGGTCTCGTCGGCCAGGCGCACGACACAGGCCGGGCCGCCCCGGTTGATCACGGCATTGGCGAGACTGGTGGCGATGATCTCCCGCCGCAACCGATGCAACTGCACCGCCGTGGGGAATTTCTCCTGCACCTGGCGCGGAAAATACTGGAATAGTTCGCGGGCGAGATAGGGATCGTCAGGCACGCCGGTCGCGAGCAGGTCGTCGTAGAGCGTCAGCTTGGCGTAAGCGAGCAACACGGCAAGCTCGGGCCGTGTCAGGAGCTGGCCGCGCCTGGTGCGCTCGGTGATCGCCGCATCGTCGGGCAAGAACTCCACGGCGCGGCTGAGCAGGCCGCGCTGCTCGAGCGATTGCATCAGGCGGGTGAGGGAGCCGGTCTCGGCCACGCCCTTCCGTTCGGCCAGCGAGAGCGCCAGCGTCTGAAGATAATTGTTGCGCAGCACGAGTGCGCCAACCTCCTCGGTCATCGCGGCGAGCAGGCTGTTACGGTCGCCAGGACTGAGGTGTCCCTCGCGCTCGGGGCGCGCCAGCGCGATCTTGATGTTGACCTCGACGTCGGACGTGTTCACGCCGGCCGAATTGTCGATGGCGTCGGTGTTGAGCTTGACGCCCTTCTGCGCCGCCTCGATACGGCCGCGCTGGGTGACGCCGAGATTGGCGCCTTCGCCGATCACCCGCGCACGGACATCGGCGCCCGCGATGCGGATCGGATCGTTGGCGCGGTCGCCGGCCTGATCATCGCTTTCCGAGGACGAGCGAATATAGGTGCCGATGCCGCCAAACCACAGGAGGTCCACGCGGGCCTTGAGGATCGCTGTCATCACCTCGAACGGCGTGGCCTGCGGCTTGTCGAGATCAAGCAGTGCGCGCACTTCCGGTGCAAGCGGGATCGCCTTGAGCGAGCGCGAGAACACGCCACCGCCTTGCGAGATCAGGGACTTGTCATAGTCCTGCCAGCTCGATCGCAGCAGGCCGAACAGGCGCTTGCGTTCGGCGAGGCTGATCGCCGGTTCAGGCGATGGATCGATGAAGATGTCGCGGTGATCGAACGCCGCGACGAGCTTCGTCGCCGGCGAGAGCAGCATGCCGTTACCGAAGACATCGCCCGACATGTCGCCGACGCCGGCAACCGTGAACGGCTTGGTCTGGATGTCGGTGCCAAACTCGCGGAAGTGACGCTTGACCGCCTCCCATGCGCCTCGTGCCGTGATTCCCATCTTCTTGTGGTCGTAGCCCTGGCTGCCGCCGGAGGCGAAGGCATCGCCGAGCCAATGGTGCTTCTCGGTCGAGATCGCGTTGGCGATGTCGGAGAAGGTGGCGGTGCCCTTGTCGGCTGCGACGACCAGGTAGGGGTCGTCACCGTCATGCCGCACGGTCGCGTCGGGCGGCACTATGGTGTCGCGGTCAAGATTGTCAGTGAGTTCGAGCAGCGTGCGAACGAAGATACGATAGGCTTCGGTACCTTCCGCCATGAAGTGGTCGCGACTCGAGGGCGACGGCAGGCGCTTGGGCACGAAGCCGCCCTTCGCGCCGACCGGCACGATCACGGCGTTCTTCACCTGTTGTGCCTTCACGAGGCCCAGGATCTCGGTACGGAAATCCTGCGGCCGGTCGGACCAGCGCAGACCGCCGCGCGCGACCTTGCCGAAGCGCAGATGAATGCCTTCGACGCGGGGCGAGTAGACGAAAATCTCGTACAGTGGTCGCGGAGCCGGCAGGGCCTCGATCTTGCGCGCGTCGAACTTGAAGGAGATCACCGGATGCGGGTGCCCGTCCTGACCGACCTGCCACAAATTGGTGCGGATGGTTGCCTGCACCAGATTGGTGAAGCGGCGCAGGATGCGGTCTTCATCGAGCGAGGCGACGGAATTGAGCTGCTCCTCGATCTCGGCGACGAGGGCCATCTCGCGCGACGAGCGCTCCGCAATCGTGAGTCCAAGGCGCGGATCGAGGCGGCCCTGGAACAGGGCAACGATGTTGGCGGTAATCGCGGCATTCTTGCGCAGTGTCTCCCACATATAGTCCTGGGTGAACGGAGCGCGGATCTGATGGAGGTAGCGCGACAGCGCGCGGATCGTCGATACTTCCCGCCAGCTCAGGGCTGTGCGCAGGATCAGTGCGTTGAATCCGTCGGATTCGGCGCGATCGCGGACCACCGCCATGATCGAGGCTTCCAGACGACGGTTGAATTCATCGTTGATTGCGATCGGCTTGCCGTCGCTGGTCTCGATTGTCATATCGTGCAGCCATGCCGGCGACTGCCAGGTGCGCGGCACGATCTGATAGGTGCGTTCGTTGACCACGTTCAGGCCGTGATTTTCAATCACCGGCACGCGATAGGATAGCGACAGCGGCGCGGCGTCCGAGAAGACCTTCAGGCCGAATCGTCTGGGATCGTCGTCCCCCTCGAGGCGGTAAACCGAAATCGTCACCGGTCTGGCTGAGGAGAGCTTTTCGATGGTGGCGATGTCGGCGATCGCCTGTTCGGCGCTGAATATCTCGGTGTAGCCGGCGGAAAAGGCCTGGGCATAACGGCTTGCGAGCATGCGCGCCCGCATGCCATCTGCAGACGCAGTCAGCGCGACCTTCAACTTGTCGGCCCAGGTCTCGGCAATGGCGCTGATCCCGGCTTCGAGGGTCGGGCGTTCGACCACCGGAGTTTTACCTTCATATCGGCCGATGATGTAGTGGACGCGCGCAAGCGAACCTTCCGGGAAGGATACGTAGGAGGCCGACAGGGTCCCCTTGTAGACCTGCGACAGGAAGGCGCCGACGCGCGTGCGCACATCGGTGTCGTATTTGTCGCGCGGAATGAAGCAGAGGATGGAGACGAAGCGATCGAACTTGTCCACGCGTGCCAGCACCCGGACGCGGGGGCGCTCATAGAGGATCAGGATCTCCACGACGAAATTGTAGAGCGTGTCGACGTCGATCTGAAACAGATCGTCGCGCGGATAATCCTCGAGAATATGCGTCAGCGCCTTGCCCGAATGGCTGTTCGGGTCGAAGCCGGCACGCTGCAGCACCTGCACCACTTTGTGGCGGGCATAAGGGATTTGCTTGACCGAGCGGGTATAGGCGCCGGACGTGAACAGACCGACGAGGCGCAATTCCCCTTCGAG
Source organism: Bradyrhizobium sp. UNPA324 (assembly GCF_006658635.1). Taxonomy (NCBI): domain Bacteria; kingdom Pseudomonadati; phylum Pseudomonadota; class Alphaproteobacteria; order Hyphomicrobiales; family Nitrobacteraceae; genus Bradyrhizobium; species Bradyrhizobium sp. UNPA324. Next base: position 5,459,815 of record NZ_LFJD01000004.1, on the reverse strand, counting down.
CCGGCCGTCGGGTGTGTAGAGCTTGATGCCCACGTAATCCATCCGGATGCGGCGATGAACGCGGCTGGAGACGTTGGCCTTGATGATGATGAGGAGGCTCGGCTCCCGCATGAACTCGCGAATTTCCGACGTCATCACCACCATTTCGCGACCGCGGCGCAGGACCTTCACCTCGGGATCGCGCAGGATGCCGAGGCCCTCACCGGTCGTGATGTCGTCCGACGCATCGCTGTCGGGCGAGAAACGATATTCGCGCACGCCCAGAAAGGTGAAATTGTCCAAGCACAGCCATTGCAGGAACTGGCTGGCTTCGGCGATCTCGTCGATCGGCAGCGGAGGCGGATCGGTCGCGAAGGTCTTGATCGCCCGCTCGATGCGGGCACGCATGGGCTTCCAGTCGGTGACGCAGGCGCGCACGTCATTCAACGTCATGGTCAGCTCATCAACCAGCTTTTGGCGGTCGGCGTCGACGTCCATGCGGGCGATGTGCAGATGAATGAGGCTTTCGCGGGCGCCCTTTGCTCCCTCTGGCAGGGCTTCGCCATGGAAGCGCATCAGCTTGCCTTGCTCGTCGCGCTCTACCGCGATGATCGGATGAGCGACCAGGGTGACCTCGATGCCCTGCTCGGCAAGCTCCGCCAGGGTGGAATCGAACAGGAACGGCATGTTGTCGTTGAGAATTTCGAGCACGGAGATCTCGCGGCCATCCGGCATCATCGGATTGACGATGCGAATATCGGCGTGACCCGCCGTGCGCCGCTGTACGTGTTCCCAGGCCTGCTCGGCCAGGAAGGCCAGCGAAGCGGCGTCGTGGTTGGCGAGATCCTCGCTATTGGTGTGGCCGAACAGGAGTTCGGCGAAAGTCCGGGGCGTGTTGCCTAGCTGCACGCTTCCCGCTGCATCGCGAATGAGGGTCGACCGGGCCTTGTCGTCGCGCCACGCTTCCATAACGTTCTCCATCTCTCGCAGCGTCCGATCGCAATCGCGATCATCTGCTTGCTTTTGGAGTTCATCACTTCGAGCGCCGTCATCTTGACCGCGATCCGGCGCCGCGAAATCTGCCCTCGGCACCTGATCTTACCACTCCGAGCGGTCAAGGCGCGCGGAGTCGTGGCGAAGAGCCCTACGACCGCCGCGTCGTCGGCGCCATGAGAAATCGTAAGTACATTCAATGACATACGAGTTCGCAGTTTTGTTTGGAGTGGCGCACCACGCTTCGCCCTTCGGGCTACGCGTGGCGCGGCCATCCTGGACCGAAGGGCGAAGCGTGTCCGCCGAAACCACGCGGAGCCGAAAAGGCGAAGCGTGTCCGGCGAAGCCTCTTGGCGAAGACGGACTGTCTCATCCAGGCCCGCTCCCCACCCTAGCCACACCCGCATCTCCACTGTATAAACCGGTAGCTTCTTCCGTCATTCGAAGGAGCTCATATGAACGACCTGCACGCGTGGCTTTCGCAGCAGCACCACGGTTTGCGGACCTTCCGGACCTTTCAGCAAAAGCTCGAGACGCTCGGCCGGCGCGATCCCGCCCAGCGCGGCCTGTGCCGCCTGCTCAGCGGCATCATCGGCAGCTATGTCGAGGCCTTTGATGAGGCTCCGCTGCCAGTCGAGGTCGCCGCCGGCGCTTATCACCGCCTGCTGACACTGGTCGAAAGCCTCGATCTGCAGGGCGATGCCTCGCGGCGCCTCGCCGACATCAACCGCGTGGCGACCTGCGACTTGTGGCGATGATTGGCAGGACGGCACTTTCACTTGTCAAATAGCAAGACGCGCTGCCACGCTCTCGCGGCGCCTGACGCCCGAGTCCTGAGCTTCTCTCGACGCCCCTTCCCAGGGAAAGGCGCAGGGAAGGCCGGGCGCCGGCTGGCACCCACGGTCCGCTGTGCGCAAATTGCGCGAAGATAGATGCACAGCGGCATACAGGGCAGCCCGGACATCCCGGCCTTTTCCCTGCGCAATGGTTTGACGGCTTATGGCGCGCTCTCCCCGGGGAGCGATGCACTATTGCCCCCGTCGCCTTGCGGATGATCGGTGCGCGTGCCCGGTCGGGCCGCTTCACCACCGCTAGCCTTGACGCACAGACCCCGGGCGTCAGGACCACACGCTTTTGCCGTACGCGGACCGCACCGGTCGTGTGCGCGCCGCCGATCCCTGCGGCCATCCTTCGAGACGCCCGCCGTTGGCAGGCCCTCAGGATGAGGATCGAGTGCGCGGCTCTGGTTCAACGACACCGATGCTGCTGAGCCTCATCCTAAGGAGACCGCGAAGCGGGCGTCTCGAAGGACGAGGCGTGTGCGCTGGTCGCCCAGCGGGCCATGCGTGGCCGCCCTGCCCGTACTGCCGCGAGGTGTTCGACTTCCTCGCGCCAATCCCTATATCCTGTTTAACCGATCTGATGCAGCGGACAGTTTGATGGCCAGGAGACGCACGACGGATACGGACGCCGACGACCTCCCCCGCTATTTCGTCTGGGTTCGGGGCCTCGAAGGCCCCGAGCCGCAGAAATGGATGGCGATGGATTTCGGCATCGGCGATTGGAAGCGGCCGCTCGTGCTGGCGTATCTGGAGTTGCCGGAAGACGAACGGCGTCTGTCGCTGTCGATGCTGGCCCGGCGCTATCCGCCGCCGCGGGATGACCTTTCGTGAGCCGGACTCAACGATTGGACTTCAATCTATTTGGAAAGCTGATAGGTCGTTTTCGTTGTTGATAGTAATCGTACGTCCGTCATCGAACAGGAAAACAACTTGGCTCCCGGTGGCGGTGGTCACCATCCTATAGTCATCAAGACGATGTCCGACAACGCCAGCGATGGCACCAACATCTACGTGAGGACATTCCCAGCCCTCGCTCGCGACGCTCCATGGGTGAGGCTGATTCTCCGATGGCCGCCAGATTATGACGCCGCAGTCGTAGACGAGCTTGTGCCAAACACCGGCGAAACAGGCGTGAACGACGTTGGCATTTGCTACGAGCTGTCCGTTGTGAGCAAACCCCTCACAGATGAATGCGTCCCAGAGCAACCCAGTTAATTCAGGTGCGCGACCAACGATCTCCATGCCGTCTTCCATTGCCCTTTGCTGCTCCGGGTCGCCTCAAATGGCGGCCTCCTTCTAAATCTCACAGGATCATCCCTGTCGCCTTCCGGTCCAACTCGGACGTCTGGTGAGCTGCCGCGATCGGCCGGTGTCCGAGGCAGAACGGACCTCTTACGCGCCCTGAGTGCAGCGCGAACGACGAGCACGCGCTCCAAATCCGGCGCAACTCACGCCTCTCTCTCGACGCCGACCTGGGACCGTGTCATTCCCGCCCCCATGATTATGGGTGTCACGGCATCTCCTCACAGGCTAAACTTGCTCTTGCGCTGCGGGGGACACGCGGGTGCGGGACCATGATCATGACCGAACAGGGCGAGACGGGTGAGATCATCACCATCCTCCTCGTCGAGGACGACGCGCCGACCTGCTGGCGGCTCCAGGATGCGCTGGTCAAGGCCGGCTACGAGGTGCGCAGCGCCGGCACGCTCGGCGAAGCCCGGTCCGCGCTTGCCGCCGGCGCGCCTCGCGTGCTGCTGACCGATCTGCGGCTGCCCGACGGCCACGGCATCGAGCTGATCCGCGAGATGAGGCAGCGCTTCCCCGACACCGAGATCATGGTGATCTCGGCGCTCGGAGACGAGGAAAGCGTGATCTCGGCGATCACGGTCGGCGCCACCGGGTATCTGCTCAAGGACGCCTTCCCCACCGACATCGCCACCACCGTGCGCGATCTGGTCGCCGGCCATTCGCCGATCTCGGCCTCGATCGCCCGCTTCATCGTGCGCAGAACGCAAGGCGCCGCGCAGAATTCGGCGGAGCCGCCGCCCGGCCCCGTGCTCAACACGGCCAGGCTGACCCCGCGCGAGATCGACATCCTCTGGGGCATCGCCAAGGGCTTCAGCTATGCCGAGATCGCGAGCCATCTCGGCCTGTCCAAGCAGACCGTGCCCGGCCATATCAAGAACATCTATCGCAAGCTCGAGGTGCATACGCGCAGCGAAGCGGTGTTCGAGGCGGTGCAGCAGGGCCTGATCAAGCTGTGAGCGAAATCGCGGCCAAAGTACCTACAAAGGCACCTACGAAGGCAGCGGCCAAACCCGCACGGCGCCGGCTGCTGGCCTCGCGCCTCGTGCCCTATCTGCTGCTCCAGGCCCTGATCGTGATCGTCACCATCCTCGGTCTTCGGCTGCTGCAGCCGAGCGACCCCGATGACTTCGCGTTAAGCGACTTTTCGGCTCGGGAGGACGGCCTGATCCGCCCCGTGACGCTGCCGCATTTCACCTCGTCGCGCTATTCCCTGGCCGACCCGCCGTTCTACACTGGCGCCTTCACGTTCCGGAGCGCCGATGCGGCCTCGGGCTGGTCGGTATATCTGCCGCGCTTCAGCAACGCGGTGGAGGTCGCCGTCAACGGCGTCGTCATGCTCGACTCCCGGCGCGATGCCAATGCCAACCGGCCCGACCGCAACACCCCGCAGATCGCGGCCATTCCCACTTCGCTGCTGCGCGAGGGCGGCAACGAGATCACGGTGCGGCTGTTCGTGTGGGGACCGCTCAAGGGCTTTCTCGACACCGTCTATGTCGGGCCGGATGTCGCCTTGCGCCCGGCCTATGAAACACGCACGCTGCTGTTTGTCACGCTGCCGGTGGTGTTCTCGGCCTGGCAATCGATCCTGGCCGTCATCCTCGCCATCATGTGGCTGATGCGGCGTCATGAGCCGGTCTACGGCGCGCTGGCAGCGGCGATGGTGCTCGGCGTGGTGCAGGCGTTCGCGCCCCCGCCGGTGCCGCCGGCCGCCACGTCGCGGCTCGCCGCCGTGCTGCTGGCGTCCGCGCCGATCGAGAGCGCGCTGATCGTCGTGTTCGGCGTGCTGTTCTTCGGCTGGCGCTGGCCACGCTACGGCACGCTGCTGTTCGTGCCTGGCATCATCGTGTTCGTGGTCGGGCTGATCGGGGGGCCGCCACTGCCGCGCATCCTTTTCCTGGTGCTCGGCATTCCAACGGTCGGGCTTTGCCTGATCCTGATGGCTTGCATCACGGCAACAGCGGTGGTGCGGCGGCAGGACGCGGCGAGCTTCACGATCGGATGCGCCGTGACCATCGTGCTGGTCTGCTGGATCCAGGACATGCTCACGGTGCTCGAGATCGTGAGCAACGATCGCATCTTCGTCTCGCGCCTGTCCTACTCGGCGATGCTGGTCGCGATCGGCGCCGGGCTGACCTGGCGCTTCGCCCGCGCATTGAACCAGGTCGACAGTTTCGCCGGCCAGCTCGTGACGCGGGTGCGCGAAGCCGAGGAACGCCTGAAGGCGAGCTTTGCCCGCGAGGAGGAGCGCGCCCGCGCCGCCGCGCTCGCCAACGAGCGTACGCGCCTGATGCGCGATCTGCATGACGGCCTCGGCGGCCAGCTCGTCAGCATCGTCGCGCTCTCCGAGCGTGGCCATGAGGGCGCGTCCATCACCGATGCCGCCCGTGCCGCATTGAAGGATCTGCGTCTCGTCATCGATTCCATGGACGACATCGGCGGCGACCTGATGCTCGCTCTCGGCTCCTGGCGCGAGCGCACGACGGCGCAATTGCGGCCGCACGACATCACGCTCGACTGGCGCGTGGCGACACCGCAAGGCGTGCCGCTGCATCCGGAACTGCGGCCATGGCACGTCATCCAGATCGTGCGCATCCTCGACGAGGCCGTGACCAATGCGGTCAAGCACGCGCAGGCCCGCCGCATCGCGGTCACCATCGACACGTTCGACGCGGGCCAGGGGCCTTACGGCGTGATCAGCGTGACCGACGACGGCCATGGCTTCGCGCCGAGCGGCAACGGCGAGGCCGGACGCAACGGCCAGACCGCCCGCGGCCTGCGCAACATGAGAAACCGCGCCGCGCGCTGCGGCGCCGTGCTCGATCTGAGTTCGGATGCTTCCGGCACGCGCGTGCGGCTGCAATTGCCGCAGCGTTTTCCCGACAGCGACATGGCTGTGGGCTGAAAGACCCCCTCCCCGAACGTGTGGGGCGCACGGAGAGAGGGGACGGGCCGGGAAATCCGCCTGCGGAGGACGGGGGGTGTTCGTCCGCAGGCCCCGTTGGCCCGAAGCGATGCAATCAATTCAATCCAATGGAAATATCAGCGCACGCCGACGCGATTGACCGGGCCGCCGCGATTCATCGGCGTTCCCGCGCGGACGCCGACACCGGGCGCACCGACGCCGGGCGTTGCGACCGCCGCCGCGGCGACCGGCGCTCCCGGCGCCACGACCACTGCTGCCGTCGGCCGCACTACGCAGCCCTTGGGCACGCCGACCGTCTTGCAATAGACCACCGCCTGCGCCGGGCTCGTGCCCAGCGACACCATCGCCGCGCCCGCGAGCGCCATGACCGTCAGCCCTGCGCTCAGCGCTCCAGCTCTCTTCGACATCCTTGCTCTCCTGCTTCCCGTTCGGCGTCCCGATGCAATCACCGGGTTTCGCAGCCGAGGTGCAGCCTGAATGGCAAAAGACGGCGCGCGAATACATGCCATGAAGATGGGGGTAGTGCGGCCGGGAGGGCTTGCCGGTGCCATGAACATGGCATGGACCGGCGCCTCGCCTTTGCGGAATGGTCCGGCCCGATTGATCCCGGTCGGGACCAACGAGGATTCCAAAGAGGTGCTCTATGAAGATTTCGGTTCTTGCCGCGCTGCTGCTCGCCGCCAGCGCCCTGCCCGCTGCCGCGCAATCCGGTCCGTCGCCCCAGGAGCAAATGGCCTGCCGCGGCGACGCCAGCAAATTCTGCGCCGAACATATCGGCAAGCCGCCGCAGATGAACGCCTGCCTGCGCGAGAACAAGTCGAAGCTTTCGGACTCCTGCCGCAAGGTCGTCGAATCGCACGGCGGCTAGTCCGTTATCGTTCTATCCAGAAGACGACAATGAGGGCGGCGCATTGCCGCCCTCATGATTCCAGCGCCGCTATTCCTGCATCATCTCGCCGCTGCCGCCGAATTCGGCCGGAAAATCCTTCAGCTTGGGCAGGCCGTCGCGCATCGGCAGCACGGTTTCGGCATAGTTGACGTGAACGCCGGGCGCGAATGCGAGCGTCGGGATGGTGGCGCTGAAGACGTCGACGAGGCCGAGCGGCGGGTGGTTGGTCATGAGATGACCGCCGCACTTCTTGCAATATTTGCGCTGGCTGAGCGGCGTCTTGGCAAAGGTCTCGACATTCTCGGCGCCTTCGCTGACGCGCACCGCCTCCGGTTTCCACAGGCTGAAGGCATTGACCGGACCGCCCGACCACGACCGGCAGGAGCGGCAATGGCAATAGCCCATCGCCTCCGGTGCACCCGTGACCTCGATCGTCACCGCGCCACAGAAGCAGGTTCCGACATGTTTCATTTGGTCGTCTCCGTTTGATGAAGGGGAGAAATCCTCTCCCCGCCCCCGTTCCACGATAGCTCGGGAAGGCGGGATGCGGGGAGAGGTGTCGGGGCGAAGGGGGAGATCACCCCAAGGGGACACAGAGGGGGACGCTGAGGGGACGGACGCGTGCGATCCTCGCGTACCTCACGCGGCGTGGCCGGGCGTCCTCCGTTCGGCGGACGCGCGCGGTGCCGCTCCGAGGCTAGAGTGACCGGCGCCAGGGAATAAGCATCGACACCCGTTGTTTGTACTGCCGGTACTCGTCACCGAAGAGAGCGACGAGGTCGTGCTCCTCCAGCGCGATGCCGACGAAGATGTAGAGCGTGGTGACTGCCGCGAACAACAGATGGCCCGCGGTCATGGTCGGCGCCGCCCAGAACGCAATGATGAAACCGAGATAGATCGGATGACGGACGAAATTGTAGAGCAGCGGCGTCTTGAAGCGCGGCGGCGGCGTCTCCTTCCCGATCAGATGGTTGGTCACCTGATGCAATCCGAACAATTCGAAATGATTGATCAGATAGGTGCTGGTGAACACCAGGACCCAGCCTGCGAAGGACAGCGTGACCAGAGTCACGGCGAGATCCGGATCCTCGACGCTCCATATGACCGCAGGCAATGGACGCCATTGCCAGAACAGGAGAAGCAATGACAGGCTCGCCAGCAGCACGTAGGTGCTTCGCTCGACCGGCTTGGGGACGAACTGCGTCCACCAGGCCTTGAACTGATGGCGCGCCATCACGCTGTGCTGAACGGCGAAGAGCGACATCAAGAGTAGATTGATGATGACGGCTTCAGTCGTCGAGGCCTGGGTTCCAATGTCGATGTCGATAGTCTTGGGCACGACCAGGCCCGTCACGAAGCCGATGGCATAGAGAATGGTGACGAAAAACGCGAGATACGCCGCAATTCCGTACAGAAAGGCGATGAACTTGAAAGTGCGCAAGCCCGCAACCTCCGGGCCGACCGAATGAACCTGATGATCGAGTTGGGTCATGAAACAGCTCCGTTGTGCCAGAACGCCGGCACTTCGTTGGTTGCTTCACCATGCATCCCGGACGGCCCCGAGGCTTTTGGGAACGATTGATTTTCGCCTGAGACGACTTTGATTTTTGCTTGAGACGAACGACGTGCGATTTCGATTTGAAAACAACGTGCTCGACGGCAACCTGCGGGAACTCACCTGCGGCGGGGCGGCCGTGCCGTTGCAGCCGCAAGTATTCGATCTCTTGCTTTATCTCGTCGCGCAACGCGCGCGTGTGGTCAGCAAGGATGACCTGATCAGCCAGATCTGGAGCGACCGGATCATCTCGGATTCGGCGTTGAACAGCCGCATCAACGCCGCGCGCAAGGCGCTCGGTGACGACGGCGCGACGCAGCGGCTGATCAAGACCATTCCGCGCAAGGGCTTTCGCTTCGTCGGCGACGTCCGGGAAGAAACCGCAGCGTCGATCGTGCCGGCCGAAGCCAGGCCCGCTCTCCCGCGCGTGGCGGATCGCCCGGCGGTCGCGGTGCTTGCCTTCGAGAACATGAGCGGCGATCCCGCACAGGACTATTTCGGCGACGGCATCAGCGAGGACATCCTCACCGCGTTGTCGAAACAGCGCTGGTTCATGGTGATCGCCCGCAACTCGTCCTTCACCTACAAGGGGCGCGCGGTCCACATCAGGCAGATCGCGGAGGAGCTCGGCGTCCGCTACGTGGTCGAAGGCAGCGTGCGCAAGGCGAACAACCGGGTCCGCATCACCGCGCAGCTCAACGATGCCAATTCGGGCAGCCACCTGTGGGCCGAGCGCTATGACCGCGAGCTGGTCGACGTCTTCGCCGTCCAGGACGAGATCACCAACGCGATCGCGGCGGCGATCGAACCGCAGATTCATGCGGCCGAGAGTTTTCGCGCCTACAGCAAAGCGCCGGCGAACCTGGACGCATGGGATCTCTTGATGCGGGCGCTGTCGCATTTTTGGCGCGTGACGAGGTGCGATCACGAGACCGCAACGACGCTGCTCGAACGCGCGATCGCGATCGATCCGAACTACGGCCAGGCGCTGTCGCTGCTAGCGGCCAACCACATGTTCGGCGTGCATCTCGGCTGGGCCGAGCTCGCCGCGGTGGCGCCAATGGCGGAAGCCGCCGCACTGGCCGCGGTGCGCTGCGACCATGAGGATGCCTGGGCGCATGTCGCGCTCGGCAGCGTCTATTTCTCGACGCGCAGGCTTGCGGATGCGCTGTCCGAGTTCGAGCAGGCGCTCGCGCTCAATCTGAACTTCTCGCTGGCGCAGGGCTATTACGCGCTGGCGCTATCCTATGCCGGTCGGCCGAAGGATTCGTTCGAGGCCGCCCAAAGGGCGATCCGGCTGTCACCGCGCGATCCGTCGCTGGCGATCTATCAGGGCATCGCCGGCTATGCGCACTTCACCGAACGCCGTTACGACGAGGCCATCGCGCTCGCGCGCGAGGCGATCCGCCATCGCGGCGATCTCACCGGCGCCTACCGCGTGCTCGCGGTCTCGGCCGGCATGACGGGCGACGACGTGCTCGCGGAGACGGCGCTGGGCGAGCTGCGCCGCGCCCAGCCGGACATCTCGCTGCACTGGATCGCGACCCAGCTGCCGTGGGCCAATGACGCCGATCGCGCGCATTATCTCGAAGGATTCCGGCGCGCCGGATTGCGCTGAGGCGCGCACGGCGGCGCTACGTTCGCTTGCGGCGCAAATGGACGATGACGTCGAGCCGCGCGATCTCGTGGCCGGGAAGCGCTTCGGGAATCTTGGTGAAGGCGAGGCCGTCGGCAACATCGATCAGCACGTCCTCGCCTTCGAGATAGAAGTGCGGATGCACCGACGTGTCGGTGTCGAAGAACGACTTCATCCCATCGGCGGCGATGCGGCGCAGCAGGCCAGCCTCGGTAAACTGATTCAACGTGTTGTAAACGGTCGCCAGCGACAGATACGCGCTCGCCGCCATCGCCTCCTCATAGAGGCTCTCTGCGGTGACGTGACGGTGGCCGTTCAGGAACAGTAATTGGCCGAGCGCGAGACGCTGGCGCGTCGGGCGCAGGCCGGCATTGCCGAGCAGTTGCAGGCAGTGCTGCACGCCCGCATCCGGCGGTGGCTCGAGGCCGGCGACATCAGGCCCGCTATCGTCAATCGCCGGGATATTGGTGGCCTGGATGTCCATCAATCGTCTCACGCCTCTCACGGCTCCAAGGAAACGGGACGCGGCGTGCCGGGTCCGCCAGTTGCTATTGGATCGCAAGAGCGGCGGCCTGACTTTGATCCAGATCAAATCCGGAAGCCGCTCTGACCTATCGCAAGGCGGCCCGGTCCATTCCCGGCCAAAATTGGTCGGCATCGATGAGGGTCACATGTCCAGGCCGGTTCCCGACAAAGCCGAGGTCGCGCTCGAATATCCCGATAAGTTCTATGTCGGCACTTTCGAGCATGCGTCGCGGTTCGAGGCGCGGCTCGACGGCAACGGCGTTGCGCTGGTGCTGCAGCATCCTGGCCCCGCCGACGAACGCAAATCGGTTCACCTGCACATCAATTTCGGCCTGCTCGCGGGCATCCTGCGTGAGCTCGCCGGCAGCGTCGCCTTCATACCCAAGGACGACATCGCGCATCGCGAGCAGCTCGCAGAGGCGCTCGACGAATTGCGACGGGCGCTGCGCGCCTCCTGACGGCTACTTCGTTTTCGCCGGTACCGGCTTTGGGGCCGGCACCGCCGCCCACTCCTTGTCGGCGCGCGGGCCGTTGAGGTCACCGGTCAGGCCGACAAGCTGGCCGGGCAGCACGTCGAAGGTCTGCTGCCAGGTCTGGGTCTGGCACAGGAATTTTATGAGACAGCCTTTCAGCTTCAAGCGATCGGCGGATTCGCGCCAGATCGACACCGAGTAGAACTTGCCGTCCTCGGCATTATAGATCTCGCCGGCAAACCTTCCCTCCGGCGTCGCTTGCAGACCCATGATGAGCTGGTGGCCGAGCAGCATGCGGGCGCGCTTGTCCGGATCCGGATTCTGGCTGTCGCGGTAAGGCTGGCCGCGCTTGTCGGCCGGCTCCTTCATCCAGACGATGAAGCCGCAGAGGCGGTCGCGCGACGGTCCGCAGCGCTCGAGGCGAATGCGGGCGCGGCCGTCCTCGACCAGCCAGGTGCCGCTCGGATCTGCCGGCGCGACGGCGCCGGCGCGGCCGCCGAACGCCAGCATCACGACGGTGATGGCGATGCGCAGCACGAAGCGAAGGAGAATGTTCATCAGCAGCACCTTTCGTTGAATGGATCGCGGCGTCAGTTCAGCTGCGCCATCAGCGCGTCGGCGCCCTTGTCGAGACCGGCCGTAGCGGCCGCGAGCGCGCCGGCGGTGGCCTTGATGTCGTAGGCAGCTGGATATTGCTTGGTGACGTAGGCCGAGAGCAGTCGCGAGCTCGTCGCGTCGAAGATCTCGACGCCGTAGATGACCGATCCGGTCATCGTCCCTTCGCCGTCGCGCGCGGCCTGCACGCCGTTGTAGATCGCGCCCGCCATGTCGAAGCGCGAGAGCGTGCCGAGCACCGGCGTGTTGGTCACCGCGCCGGTGAGCGTCAGCCTGATCCGCAGCGTGTTCGGTCCGCGTTCCCGCACCAGCGCGAAGCGGCCGCGCAGCCGGTCGGCGAAACAGGTTTGCATGTAGGCAGCGAGCGTCGCCTTGTCCTTGCCGGACATGTCGCCGAACTGGTGGTCCTTCCCGCGGTAGACCACGACGGGATCGAGGATCACCTTGTTATAGGCGCGCCAGTCGACCGGCGTGGAATAGCGGTAGGGCACACGGCCGGAGGCGTCCGATTTGTCCGGGGCCAGATAGGCCGAGGATGCCATCTCCGAATAGGGCACCGGAGCGACCGAGGCGCAGCCGCCCAGGCCCGCACAAAGCACCAGCGTTCCCAGACCGCGCACGGCGATCGAGCGATTCATTTCAAACTCCTCTTGGCACTGTCCAGGCGATGGCGACCGCAGCCGCGTCAGGGACCGGACGCGGCTGCGGCGCTCACCATGGCCAGCCCTCAGCTTCGTCCGGGGGCCATGTCGGAAGCCTTGGGGCTGCCTCAGTATCGGGTTTATAAAACCGACTAGGCGGTTTGTAAAGTTCAAAAGTGAAAGCCTGACGCATTTGGCCGCAGGCGCGGCTTTAGGCAGGTCTTGATGCGGTTTCGTTAACGATGAATCAGGCGCGCTTGCGCCGGGTTGCGGCCTTCGCAGCCGGTGCCGTTCCGGATTTGGCGGCGCGCGTTGCATCCGGCTGGGCAAGACCGCTCCATTGTGCGTCGTCGAGCAGGCGTGCGAACAGTCGCTGGTGCTCGCCCTTGCTGAGCGGCGACATGCCGAACAGCGAGCTCAGCAGCAGTCCCATCGCTCCGGCCCAGCGCAGCATCGCAAGATCCGGGTCCGCGGCCTCTTCCCTGATTGCCGCCATCCGCTCCATCTCGCGCTCGCGCGGCAGCGCCATCAGGCGAGGATTCTCCACCATGGCCGCAACCAGCGCCAGCGCAGCGGAATTCGGCGAGGTCGCCGCTTCGCGCAGGGTCGCGAGCTGGGCCGCCAAATTTGGATTCGCGGAGGTCTCGCTCGCCTTCGCCATATAGCGCGTCGAGAACTCCTCGAAATGCGCCATCTGCCGCTCGAGCAACGCCTTCAGCACCGCCTCCTTGGTGCGGAACTGATGCATCACGCCGCCCTTGCTGAGGCCGCTCTCGCGCGCGATTGCATCGAGCGTCAACCGCCCGGGCCCGTCGCGCGCGATGATTGCGATCGCTGCTTCGAGTGCAGCATTGCGGGACCGTTCGGAGCGCGTGGCATTGTCCATCGCGGACTTGTCTGCGTGACCGGAGAATGAATCAAGTGAAAACAGGACGCGCTGTACATTTTTTGTGCGGATAGTGTCGCGACTTTCATCTTGCGGCGCTGAACGAGACTGTGTGAGCCTCGATATCGGATGGGGACTGGGATGGGCCGGCCATAGCTTTGCACGCCATGACGTCGCGAAGCGTTTTCGGCTGGTCACGCTTGAGAAAGATACGACATGCCGAAACGAGTGTTGCTTGGTCTCCTCCTGGCTTGCGGCCTTGCGGCCCCGGCGCTGGCGCAAGAGCCGAAAACGGGAGGCATGGTCAATGCCGTGATCCAGCCCGAGCCGCCCGGCCTGATGCTGGCACTGGTGCAGAACGGCCCGACCCAGATGGTGTCGGGCAACATCTTCGAGGGGCTGCTGCGCTACAGCCCCAAGCTCGAGCCCCAGCCGGAGCTCGCCGAGAGCTGGAGCGTCAGCGAGGACGCCAAGACCTACACCTTCAAGCTCAGGAAGGGTGTGACCTGGCATGACGGCAAGCCCTTCACCGCCGCGGACGTCTTGTTCTCGATCGAGATGCTGAAGCAGACCCACGCGCGAGCACGTAACAACCTCGCGCAGGTCGACAAGGTCAAGGCGCCCGACGATTACACGGTGGTGTTCACGCTGAAGCAGCCGTTCGGCCCGTTCCTCGGCATCTTCGAGGTCGGCTCGATGCCGATGGTGCCGAAGCATCTCTATGACGGCACCGACTTCAAGACCAATCCCTACAACAACGCGCCCATCGGCACCGGCCCCTTCATGTTTAGGGAGTGGCAGAAGGGTTCGTTCATCCGCCTGGTCAAAAACCCCAATTATTACGAGAAAGGCAAGCCCTATCTCGATGAGATCTACTGGCAGATCATTCCCGACGCCGCGGCGCGATCGGTGGCGTTCGAGACCGGCAAGGTCGACGTCCTGCCCGGCGGCTCGGTCGAGAATTTCGACGTGCCGCGGCTGTCCAAGCTGAAGGACACCTGCGTCACCGGCGCCGGCTGGGAGTTCTTCTCGCCGCTGGCCTGGTTGTGGCTCAACAACCGTCAGGGTCCGCTCGCCGACAAGCGGGTGCGGCAGGCGATCATGTTCGCGATCGACCGCGATTTCGCCAAGGACGTCATCTGGAACGGGCTCGGCAAGGTCGCGACCGGCCCGTCCGCCTCGACCATCAAGTATTACACCGATGACGTGAAGAAATATCCGTACGATCCGGCCAAGGCCAAGGCGCTGCTGAAGGAGGCCGGCTACCAGGGCGAGAAGATCCGTCTGTTGCCGCTCGCCTATGGCGAAACGTGGCAGCGCTGGGGCGAAGCCGTGAAGCAGAACCTCCAGGACGTCGGCCTGAACATCGAGACCATCGCCACCGACGTTGCCGGCGGAAACCAGAAGATCGGCGACTGGGACTACGACATCGCCTTCACCTACCTCTACCAGTATGGCGATCCCGCCCTCGGCGTCGGCCGCAACTACGTCTCCAGCGCCATCGCCAAGGGCCAGGTGTTCAACAACGTCGAAGGTTATTCCAATCCGGAGATCGACAAGCTGTTCGCGGACGGCGCGGTCGCAACCCCCGACTCCAAGCGCAAGGAAATCTACGACAAGGCGCAGAAGATGCTGGTCGAGGACGTGCCGGTGGCCTGGATGCTCGAGCTGCAATTCCCGACCATCACGCGCTGCAAGGTCAAGAACCTGATCACCACGGGGATCGGGGTCAATGACGGCTTCAAGGACGCATGGCTCGACAAGTAGCCGCAAGCTCGCTGCACCTCCCCCGCTCGCGGGGGAGGTCGACGCGCTCGCAGAGCGCGGCGGGAGAGGGCTTCCTCCTCTTGGCGCCCTCTCTGCGGAAATACCCTCTCCCCTGCCCTCTCCCGCAAGCGGGAGAGGGAGCACACCGCGGTTCTGGCTGCGTTCAACCTCATCCGATCGCCATCTAATATGCTCTCCTTCATCACTCAGCGTGTCCT
Organism: Bradyrhizobium sp. UNPA324; assembly: GCF_006658635.1. NCBI lineage: Bacteria > Pseudomonadati > Pseudomonadota > Alphaproteobacteria > Hyphomicrobiales > Nitrobacteraceae > Bradyrhizobium > Bradyrhizobium sp. UNPA324. The sequence continues at coordinate 5,444,565 of NZ_LFJD01000004.1, read as the reverse complement.
CAAGGGCGTGATCGTCCTGCTCGCGATCGTCGTCCTCAATTTCTTTCTGATCCGGCTTGCGCCCGGCGACCCCGCGGTCGTGATGGCGGGCGAGGCCGGCGCCAGCGACCAGGTCTTCGTCAAGCAGCTCCGTGAAAAGTTCGGTCTCGACAAGCCGCTGCCCGAACAGCTCTTCATCTACGTCAAGGGCGTGATCACCCTCGACCTCGGCTTTTCGTTCCGCCAGCAGGCGCCGGTGGCAAAGCTGATCGGCGAACGGCTGCCGGCAACGCTGCTGTTGACGCTGACCGCGTTCGCGATTTCTCTGATGCTCGGCGTGCTTTTCGGCTCCTTCGCCGCCCGCTTCGCCGGAACCTTTCTCGACACCGCCATCACCGTCTTTGCGCTGATCTTCTACGCCATGCCGATCTTCTGGGTGGCGTTGATGGGCATCCTCTTGTTTTCGGTCACCATGGATTGGCTGCCGAGCTTCGGCTACGAGACGGTCGGCGCCAACCTCACCGGCCTCGGCCACGCGGTCGACGTCGCAAAGCACCTGATCATGCCGGCGATGACGCTCGGCCTGTTCTTCATGGCGACGTACACCCGCATGACGCGTGCTTCGATGTTGGAGGTCAAGCGGCTCGACTTCGTCAAGACCGCGCGGGCCAAGGGCCTTTCGGACGCCGTGATCCAGCGCCGCCACGTGCTGCGCAACGCGCTGCTGCCGGTCGTGACGCTCGCCGGCGTGCATTCCGGCACGCTGATCGGGGGCGCCGTCATCACCGAGACCGTGTTCGCCTGGCCCGGCATCGGGCGCCTGATGTACGACGCCCTGCTCCAGCGCGACTACAATCTGCTGCTCGGCGTGTTCGTGATCTGCTCCGCCATGGTGCTGATCTTCAACCTCATCACCGACCTCGTCTATCGCCTGGTCGATCCGCGCATCGAATTCGCTTCATGAAACAGTTCTGGAAATCGATGCTCGGAAGTCCGAGCGGAATCATCGGGCTCGTCATCCTCCTGCTCGCGGTCGCCGTCGCATTGTTCGGACCGATGCTGTTTCCGAACTCGCCCTGGCGCATGGTGCAGCGGCCGTTCCTGCCGCCCTTCACGCTCGGGACCGTGCCGCTCGGCACCGACGCGCTCGGCCGCGACGTATTTGCCGGTATGATTTTTGGCGCACGTGTCTCGCTATTGGTCGGTCTCGTCTCGACACTGGTCGCGCTGGTCGTCGGCATTCCCATTGGCGCGATGGCCGGCTATTTCGGCGGCAGGGTCGACGATGCCCTGATGCGTTTCACCGAGTTCTTCCAGACCATCCCGAGCTTCGCGCTCGCGATCGTGCTGGTCGCGATCCTGCAGCCTTCGATCTATTCGATCGTGACGTCGATCGCGCTGGTGAGCTGGCCGCCGGTCGCCCGCCTCGTGCGCGGCGAGGTGCTGTCGCTGCGCACGCGCGAATATGTCCAGGCTGCGATCGTCACCGGGCAGTCGCACAGCTGGATCATCCTGCGCGAGATCCTGCCCAACGCGCTATCGCCGGTGATCGTGCTGGCCTCGCTGATGGTGGCGACCGCCATCCTCCTGGAATCCTCGCTGTCCTTCCTCGGCCTCGGCGATCCCAATCTGATCTCCTGGGGTTACATGGTCGGCGCCGGCCGCACCGTGATCCGCCAGGCCTGGTGGATCACCGTGTTTCCCGGGATCGCCATCCTGATCTCCGTGCTCGGATTGAACCTGATCGGCGAAGGCCTCAACGACGCGCTCAATCCGCGCCTGTCGCGGGAGGGACGTTGATGATCACCGCCCCGGCCGCCGTCTCGATCAAGGACCTCAAGATCGCGCTGCCCAAGGGCGCCGAGCGGCCATTCGCGGTCGACGGCGTCTCGCTGGACTTGCGCCCCGGCAAGATCGTTTGCGTTGTCGGCGAGTCCGGCTCCGGCAAGTCGATGTGCGCGCATGCGCTGATGGGCTTGTTGCCTGATACGGTGTCTATCGCCTCCGGCGAGATCCAGTTCGAAGGCGGCGATCTGCTCAAGCTCGATGACGCCGGCTGGCGCGATCTGCGCGGCCGGCGGCTGGCGATGATCTTTCAGGAGCCGATGACCGCGCTCAATCCGTTGATGCGGATCGGCGACCAGATGGCGGAGATGTTCGAGGCGCACGGCCTGCTGACGCCGAAGGAGCGGCGCGCGAAGGCGTTGTCGCTGGCGCGCGAGGTCGGCCTGCCCGATCCTGAAAGGATCGTGCGCGCCTATCCGCACCAGCTCTCCGGCGGCCAGCGCCAGCGCGCCATGATCGCGATGGCGCTCGCGCTCGAGCCCGCGGTGCTGGTGGCGGACGAGCCGACCACCGCCCTCGACGTCACCACCCAGGCGCAGATCCTCAAGCTGATCCGCAACCTCCAGCAGAGCCGCAACATGGCGGTGATGTTCATAACCCACGATTTCGGCGTGGTCGCTGACATCGCCGACCAGGTCGTGGTGCTCCGCCACGGCAAGGTGGTGGAGGAAGGCCCGGCCGCGACCGTCTTCAACGAGCCGCAGCACGACTACACCAAGGCGCTGCTCGCCGCCGTCCCCTCGATGGATCCGCCGGCGCGAAAGCCCCTCGACGATCAGGCCAGGGCGGTCGAGGTGATCGGGCTGGACAAGACCTATGTGACATCAGGCGGCTGGTTTCGCGAGGACCGCCGCGTCGATGCCGCGCGCGCAGTCAATTTTTGCATGCTCAAGGGCGAGACGCTCGGCCTCGTCGGCGAATCCGGGTCCGGAAAATCGTCGGTGGCACGCCTGGTGATGCGGCTGATCGAGGCCGACCGCGGCACGGTACGGATCGGCGAGACCGATCTCACCTCACTCTCTGGCAAGGCGCTGCGCGCCGAACGTCATCGCATCCAGATGATCTTCCAGGATCCGTTCGCCTCGCTCAATCCGCGCCGCAAGATCGGGCATATCATCGCCGCCGGCCCGATCGCGGCCGGTATCGATCCGAAAGTCGCGTTCGGTCGTGCCCGCGATCTGCTCAAATTGGTCGGCCTCGATGCCGGTGCACTCGAACGTTATCCGCACGAGTTCTCCGGCGGCCAGCGCCAACGGATCGGCATTGCGCGCGCGCTGGCGCTCGAGCCGGAGATCGTCGTCGCGGATGAAGCCGTCTCCGCACTCGACGTCTCCGTGCAGGCGCAAGTCTTGAGGCTGCTCGAAGACCTCAAGGCACGCCTCGGCCTCTCGATGCTGTTCATCACCCACGACTTGCGCGTCGCGGCCCAAATCTGCGACCGGATCGCGGTGATGCAGCGCGGCGTCATCGTCGAGCTGAAGCCGACGGCACAGCTCTTCGCCGCGCCGGAGCATGCCTATACACGCGAGCTGCTGGCGGCGGTGCCGGGACGGAAAGAGCGCGCTGCCGCGACGTGAAACGTTGCCTGCATCGGATCACCAAACCTCGGGATGGTTCCAAAAACTTGCAGGCCCTCGAAGGTGAAACATATTCGATCCAGCGGCATTTGCTTTCCGAAATGATCCTTGCTGATAAGGCAAGGAGCGAAGCTGAAACCAGCATTCGCTCGCATGGCTGCAAAGAGCCTTGCAGCGAATATGCGTTGGTGAGCGGCTTCTCGACCCAGCACATGAGCGGTGCTGGATGTGTCGAGATGCCCGGGTGCGTTCACGCGTTTTTTATTCCGTCGTGATCGGCCGCGCCGCTTCAACGGCGAAGCCGGCACCATACATCGCGATGGAATGATCGACGTCATCTGATGACGGATGCCAATTGATACGGAGCCAGCATGGGCGAAATTATTCGATTTGTCTCGAAGTCCGAGCGCGAGCGGATGCGTCTCATCCAGGAGGCGCGCGCCATCTACGACAGCATCTTCCCTTCGGCTGATCCGGCCGGCGAAGGTCAGGATAAGACGCCGCTTGGCCGGGCCTTCGTCGGCGACGGGAGCAGCCGGTCGTGATCAAGATCATCGCGGTGCTCTGCAGTCTCGCCTCTCCGACCAATTGTCACGAGCAGCTCGTCACCTCCTCGGATTTCGCCGAGGTCTCGGTGCAGTCGTGCCTGATGGGCGCGCCGCAGCTCGCCGACTGGATGAACCAGCATCCGGCCGAGCGACTGGCAGCATGGCGCTGCGTGATCGGTCAACAGATCCGCCAGGGCATTTAGCTGTTTGCGCTTTACCGGCACACGCTGATCGGCTTTGCTCTACCGGGTGGTGTTGCTCCAGGTCGGAACGGAATTGGTCACGCCGACCGACGGCCAATTGTACGATCCGATCGACGGCGCCGTGACCGTGCCGACCGACTGTCCGGACGATCCGTAGGACGCCCTCGGCTGCGCCGCCGGCGACGCGGCGCCGCCGTAAGTCGGGGCCACCACGCCAGCGCCGTAATGTCTGCTCGCGCGCTGCTTCTTCGCCTCAGCCGCGAACGGCACAAGGAGAAGTCCGGCAGCGATGAAGGCGGCAATGGCGAATTTGATGCCGGTGAATTTGATGCCGGTCATGGCTGATCCCTCCGAAGCTGGCGCCCTTGTCACCATGTGTTCATTCAGCGGACGATTTCCATAGGCACCCGTTCATAACTCCGTGCGCGGGAGGAAGGTGCCCGAGAGCGGACGGCCCGCCTTCGGATGGACCCGAATCAGCGCTAGTGCATTGACCTCACCGACTTCGCGCATTGAGGCGACATGACCGGCCCTGAACTGAAGCAACTCCGCGCCGACCTCTCAGATGCCCTCGAGCGAAAACTCACAGCGGCCGACATGGCAAAGCTCTGCGGATTGCCGGAGAAAGGCGGCAGCGACACCATTCGGCGTTGGGAGGTGAGCGGCCCGACGCCCTCGGCGACCAAGGTGCTGCGCGTGCTCGCGATGGCGAGCGAGCGTTATCCGATCCTGGAGAAGTTCGACATCTTCGATCGCCATGACGTGCGCGAGGAAGACCGCCCCGCAAAGCGCGCGGCGTTCCGCGAGCAGATGCGGGATGAGGCGCGCCGACGTCTTGGTTAACGAAGTGCGCACAGAGGTTACCGCAAGGCTACGAAATTAAGCCTTCCTTCAGCATTTCTTAAGCCGGCATTAAGCACGAAAACTGATTGCAGCCCAATAAGTTAGGTTGGCTGCCGTTGTGCCATGCATGTGACAGCATTTTCGTCAAAAGCGAGCTATCTGCAAAACCAACGCGGCGCGAAAGAGCGCGCCTGCCGGGGACCTTCAAGTGTTGGAGTTTGGACTATGAAGAAGATTCTGTTTGCGACCGTGGCGCTGCTCGCGATGGGCGCGGCTGCGCCGGCCGTCGGCGCCGATCTCGGCAACCGCAACTATTACAAGGCGCCCGCGCCGGCCTATGCCGCGCCGATCTACAACTGGACGGGTTTCTATGTCGGTGGCCATGTCGGCGGCGCGTTCTCCAGCGACAACAATTTCAACGGCCTCTCCACCGGCAACAACGGCAACGGCCGTTTCCTCGGCGGCGTGCAGGTCGGTGCGGACTGGCAGTTCAACCCGAACTTCGTGGTCGGCGTCGAGGGCCAGTATTCCTGGCTCTCCGGCAGCGTCGGTGCGGTGTTTCCGGGCAGCGTCGCCTACACCAACGACCAGCGCGGCCTCGGCTCGATCACCGGCCGCGTCGGCTACACCTGGGGCCCCGGGCTCCTCTATGTGAAGGGCGGCTACGCCTACTCGGACAACAACGAGAAGGTGACGGTCGCCGGCGTGCCGACCGGCTTCGTCATCGATGGCGATCACCGCAACGGCTACACCGTCGGCGTCGGCCTCGAATACATGTTCGCCCCGAACTGGTCGGCCAAGGCCGAGTACCAGTACTACAATTTCGGTGACGCGCATTTCACCGCGCCGGCCGCGCTGGTGCCCGCCGGCAACTTCACCACCGACGACCACACCATCAAGGCGGGCGTCAACTACCGCTTCAACTGGGCCAGCCCGGCCGTGGCGCGCTACTGATCGGTTACCGCAACTTTACCATGACAGAGGGCCGGCGATTTCGCCGGCCCTCTTTTTTCGTCCTGCGGAACGCACGCAACCGTTTGCGGATATTGCGATTTTTTTAACCGGCGGTGCGGATACTGCCGGCCACAAACAGAAGCAAGAACGTTGGGGGAATTTCGATGGCGATCCGTCTGGGCGTTGGCCGTTTGCTTGGTCGATTCACGCCGCGATTCAAAATGCCGACATGGGGCGTGCGGGGCAGCCTGTTTGCGGCGTTCGCGGTGATCGCAGGCATGGGCCTCGTGATTGCAGCCGGCGCCGGCCTGGCGCTGCAGAATCTCGGCGGACGCATGACCGAATTGAGCGGACGGGACATTCCGCGCCTTGCCGCCAGCCTGCAATTGTCGGCGCTGAGCGCGAGCCTTGCGGCACAGGGACCGGCGTTGCTTGCGGCGCAAAGCGAGGACGCCCTCAACGAGCGCACCAAGAAGCTCAAGGAATTGCAGGAGCAGACGCAGCAAAAGCTCACCGAGATCATCCAGCTCGGCGGCGACAAGTCCGTCGTCTCCGGACTCGGCGAGACGATGAAGAGCATCAACGAGGCGGCGCAGAGCCTGGCCAAGGCCGCCCGCGAACGGCTGGATATCGCCGCCCTCCACGACAAGCAATATGACGCGCTGCGCAACGCGCAGAGCGCCTTCGTCGGCGCGGCCAGCCCGGCGATGCTCGACGCGCAGACCCGGGTCAACGCCATCCTCGGCTCGGCCGACCTGTCCGCCGCAGATGCCAGCGACGCCGCGCAGACCGTCGGTCAGCTCGGCAACGTCGTCGCCAGCGGCAATCTCGCGGCTGCCGACATGAGCGCGGCGCTGTCGGCCAACACCAGCGACAAGCTCGACGACATCCAGAAGGAATTCAAGACGGCTCAGGGCCGCCTGCGATCCAACCTCGATCTGTTGCCCGACAACCAGGGCAACAAGATGCTGCGCGACACCGCGGAGAAATTGCTGGCGCTCGGCACCGGCAAGGCCGGCGTGTTCAATCTGCGTGAGAAGGAGCTCGACTCCGTCGACTACGGCCAGACCATCCTGGACGAGACCCGCAAGCTCAATGTCGGCCTCGGCATCAGCGTGCAGCAGCTCGTCGACGGCGTGCAGAAGGAGACCCATGCCTCGACCTCCCAGGCGCAGCAGGAAACCTCGCTTGCGACGACCGTGATGCTGGCCCTCGGAGCCTTGATGCTGGTCGGCTCGGCGCTGTTCGTCTGGCTCTATGTCGGCCGCAACATTCTGCGCCGCATCCGTGAGCTTCAGCGCGCCATGCAGCTGCTGTCGGCCGGCGACCTCGACACCGAGATCGTCCGCTCGCGGCAGAACGACGAGATCGGCGTGATGAAGGAAACGCTGACCGTGTTCCGCGACAGCATGATCGAAGCCCGGGCGCTCGCCAGCGAGCAGGACAAGGACCGCATCGCCAAGGCCGAGCGGGCCGCGCGCATGGAGGCGAAGATCGCGGAATTCGAGAACACGGTGCGCTCCGCGCTCGACAATCTGGCGCAGTCGGCCAATTCGATGCAATCGACCGCGCAGAGCATGTCCACCACCGCCGACCAGTCCAACGCGCTGGTCAACGCGGTCGCCTCCGCCGCCGAGGAGACCTCGGTCAACGTGCAGACCGTGTCGTCCGGCACCGAGCAGCTGTCGTCCTCGATCGAGGAGATCAGCAGGCAGGTCGTGACCTCGGCCGCGATCGCCAAGAAGGCGGTCGACGAAGCCGGCGCGACCGACGCCACGGTGCAGAGCCTCGCCGACAGCGCGAGCCGCATCAGCGTCGTGGTCGATTTGATCCAGACCATCGCCTCGCAGACCAATCTGCTCGCGCTCAACGCCACCATCGAGGCGGCGCGCGCGGGCGAGGCCGGCCGCGGCTTCGCCGTGGTTGCCTCCGAGGTGAAGAGCCTCGCGAGCCAGACCGCCAAGGCGACGGAGGAAATCCGCACCCAGATCGCCAGCATGCAGGACATCACGACATCGGCGGTCGGCGCCATCCAGGGCATCGGCCGGATCATCGGCGAGATCAACGACGTGACCACGACGATCGCGGCCGCCGTCGAGGAGCAAGGCGCGGCCACCCGCGAGATCGCCCGCAACATCCAGCATGCGGCCGGCGGCACCAGCGAGGTCTCCAGCAACATCGTCGGCGTCTCCACCGCCTCCGCCGAAGCCGGCGTCGCGGCGAGCGAGGTGCTGGGCGCCTCCGACGCGCTGCGGCGCGAAGCCGACATGCTGCGCGGAGAGATCGACGCCTTCCTCAACAATATGCGGGCGGCGTAAGGACGCCAGCGGCATCGGCACTGCGCTTCCTCTCCCGCGTGCGGGAGAGGGTTGGGGTGAGGGTGTCTCCGCAATGGGATAGTCGCGACGTGTCGAGAATATCCCCGTGGGCAGAGAGCCCCACCCGGCGCTCGGGACGATGCTTCGCATCGCCCGGGACGCGCCGACCTTCCCCGCAAGCGGGAGAGGTGATCAAGTTCGGAGCACGAGCGTCCCACATCGCGGAAAAACCTTCCCCGGTATGACGGCCATGCGAGGGCCGCCAAGCGCCCTTTTTCGGCTGGCGCCCCGCGCGCGCTGGGTTTAAGCGGGTAGCATGAACGCAAAAACCGACACCGCACAATCCTCGGCCGAGGCCCTGCGCTATCCCTGGGACCAGCATCCCGGCCACGATCAAATCGTCGAGGTCAGGCCCGGCGTGTTGTGGGCGCGGCTGAAGCTGCCGTTCCGCCTCAACCACGTGAACATCTACCTGCTCGCCGACGGCGACGGCTATGCGATGGTGGATACCGGCTTCGGCAACGAGGAGACGATCGAGGCCTGGACGAAGCTGTTCGACGGACCGCTGAAGGGCGTCACCATCACGCGCCTGATCGTCACCCACTCCCACCCCGACCATGTCGGACTTGCCGGCTGGGTCGTCGAGCGGTTCAACTGCCCTCTGGTGATGTCGCAGGTCGAGTATCTGCAATCGGTCTATCACCAGAACCGCGGCACCGCGGAGCGGCAGGAAGCGCAGCGGCTGTTCTTCCGCCGCCACGGCATGGACGAGTCGCTCACCGAAAAGCTGCTGGGCCGCGGCCAGGATTATCTCAAGCGCGTCTCGGTGCTGCCGCCCTCCTACCGCCGCATCTCCCATGGCGAGGACGTCGTGATCGGCACGCGCCGCTTCAAGGTGATCACCGGCGGCGGCCACGCGCTCGACCAGGTGATGCTGTATTGCGCCGACGACAAGCTGTTCCTTTCCGCCGACCAGGTGCTGAGCAAGATCTCGCCCAATGTCAGCGTCTGGGCGGTCGAGCCCGACCAGAACTCGCTCGGCGAATATCTGGCCTCGCTCGCCAGCCTCACCACGACCCTGCCCTATGACGTGCTGGTGCTGCCCGGCCACGGCGTACCGTTCTACGGACTGAAGACCCGCATCAAGCAGCTCGCCGACCACCATGAGGAGCGCTGCCGTCTGATCGCGGAAGCCTGCCGCGAGGTGCCGCAGACCTCGCGCGCTTTGGTGCCCGTGGTGTTCAACAAGCACGTGCTCGACGAGCACCAGATGGGCTTCGCCGCCGGCGAGTTGGTCGCTCACGTCAACTACATGATCGTCGAAGGCCGGCTGACCGCGGAGACGAAGGACGGCGTGCTGCAATTCCGGACGACGTAATGTATTCGCCTCTCCCCGCAAGCGGGGCGAGGGAGCAGATCTCACTTCATGTTCGCGATCGCGTGCAGCGCCGCGATGTAGCCGAATGGTCCGAGGCCACAGATCACCCCGGTCGCCACGAACGAGATCTTGGAGTGGCGGTGATATTCGTCGCGGGCGTGGATGTTGGAGATGTGGACTTCCAGCACCGGGCCTTCGAACGTCTTGATTGCGTCCATGATCGCGACCGAGGTGAAGGAGAAGCCGGCCGGATTGATGATGATGGCGTCGGCATCCTGCCTTGCCGACTGGATCAGGTCGACGAGCACGCCTTCATGGTTGGACTGGTGGAAGGCGAGCTTGAGCCCGAGCTTGGCCGCCGCCTCCTCGCAGCTCGCGTTGACCTCCGCGAGCGTCGTCGTGCCATAGATATGCGGCTCGCGGATGCCGAGCATATTGAGGTTGGGACCGTTGAGGATCATGACACGTTTCATCAGGGGTCCTTTCGCATGAGCTTGCCGGGCGCCGATCCGCGCCCATCGGCGCGACCGGCCCAGCCATCATGAACGCAGCGCGCCCCATGGACAAAATGTCCAAGCCAGCTGCAGCGGTCTCCGGCTTCCCCGGGCGCGCCGGCGGGCAAGTGGTAGGCGTTTGATCCACATCAACTATCGCCCGCGAGACGCCGCTATCAACATACCCGCGCGGCTCGCCACAAATGTGTGCTGGCGCATAGACATTGGAGCTGGAAAAGCTCTAAAAACGAGTGGCCGCCGTGGCCGGGTTCCGTTGCAGGTTTTGCCGATGGATTACAACCAGTTCTTCGATTCCGCCCTCGATCGTCTCCACGCCGAGCGGCGCTACCGCGTGTTCGCCGACCTCGAGCGCACGGCCGGCCGATTCCCGCACGCGGTCTGGCACTCGCCCAAGGGCAAGCGCGACGTCGTGATCTGGTGCTCCAACGATTATCTCGGCATGGGCCAGCACCCGAAGGTGGTCGGCGCCATGGTCGAGACCGCGACCCGTGTCGGCACCGGTGCCGGCGGCACCCGCAACATCGCCGGCACGCATCATCCGCTGGTCCAGCTCGAGGCCGAGCTCGCCGATCTCCACGGCAAGGAAGCCGCGCTGCTGTTCACCTCGGGCTATGTCTCGAACCAGACCGGCATCCCGACCATCGCAAAGCTCATTCCGAACTGTCTCATCCTGTCGGACGAGCTCAACCACAATTCGATGATCGAGGGCATCCGCCAGTCGGGCTGCGAGCGGGTCGTGTTCCGCCACAACGATCTGGCGCATCTCGAGGAGCTGTTGAAAGCGGCCGACCCGAACCGGCCGAAGCTGATCGTCTGCGAGAGCCTCTATTCCATGGACGGCGACGTCGCCCCGCTCGCCAAGATCTGCGATCTCGCCGAGAAGTACGGTGCGATGACCTATGTCGACGAGGTCCACGCCGTCGGCATGTACGGCCCGCGCGGCGGCGGCATCGCCGAGCGTGACGGCGTCATGCACCGCATCGACGTTCTCGAAGGCACGCTCGCCAAGGCGTTCGGCTGCCTCGGCGGCTACATCGCCGCCAACGGCCAGATCATCGATGCTGTGCGCTCCTATGCGCCGGGCTTCATCTTCACCACCGCGCTGCCGCCGGCGATCTGCTCGGCCGCGACCGCCGCGATCAAGCATCTGAAGACCTCGAACTGGGAGCGCGAGCGCCACCAGGACCGCGCCGCCCGCGTCAAGGCGATCCTCAACGCCGCCGGCCTGCCGGTGATGTCGAGCGATACCCATATCGTGCCGCTGTTCGTCGGCGATCCCGAGAAATGCAAGCAGGCGTCCGACCTGCTGCTCGAGGAGCACGGCATCTACATCCAGCCGATCAACTATCCGACGGTCGCCAAGGGCAGCGAGCGGCTGCGAATCACGCCCTCGCCCTATCACGACGACGGCCTGATCGATCAGCTCGCCGAAGCCCTGCTGCAAGTGTGGGACCGTCTCGGCCTGCCGCTGCGCGAGAAGTCGCTGGCGGCGGAGTAGGCTGTTCGCCTCTCCTTGGAGCCAACTTCTATCGAGCCCGTGGCTGGGCGAGGGTCAGAGAGGGGGGTGCCACACGGGGACTGCCTCGGCGCCCTTCAGGCAACGCGCTTAACGACAACCCCAGTTCCCGCCCCAGCCCGGCATTTCGCTGTCGCCTCCACCCGTCCAACGCGCTAGGTTTGCAGGGAAAATGAGCTTGGGCGCCGCTAGCGCCCTTTCGAGAAGCGCGCTCGCCATGCTGCACGACTGGGGCGTGATCGCCGCCGCCTTCGGCTATATCGGCTTTCTGTTTCTGGTGGCGAGCCATGGCGACCGCCGCTCGCCGGCCGGGCGTGGGCGTGCCTCCGGGCTGATCTATCCGCTGTCGCTGGCGATCTACTGCACCTCCTGGACCTTCTTCGGCTCGGTCGGCTTTGCCACCCGCACCTCGACCGACTTCCTCGCCATCTATGTCGGCCCGATCCTGATGATCGGCCTCGGCGCCGGCGTTCTGCGCCGCGTGATCCAGCTCGCGAAAGCCCACAACATCACCTCGATCGCCGACTTCATCGGAGCCCGCTACGGCAAGAGCCAGGCGGTGGCGGCCACCGTCGCCGGAATCGCGATCATCGGCTCAGTGCCCTACATCGCGCTCCAGCTCAAGGCGGTCGCCTCCTCGCTGGAGACGATCCTGAGCGAAGACCAGGCCTTCTCCCACATCCCGATCATCGGCGACGTGGCGCTGATGGTGACGCTGGCGATGGCGGCCTTCGCCGTGCTGTTCGGCACCCGGCAGACCGACGCCACCGAGCACCAGCACGGCCTGATGCTGGCGGTTGCGACCGAATCCATCGTCAAGCTGGTCGCCTTCCTCGCCGCCGGCATCTTCGTCACCTTCTGGATGTTCTCGCCGCACGAACTGATCGAGCGCGCCATGAAGACGCCGGAGGCGGTGCGCGCCATCAACTATTCGCCGTCGATCGGCAACTTCCTGACCATGACGCTGCTGTCGCTGTGCGCGATCATGCTGCTGCCGCGCCAGTTCCACGTCAGTGTGGTCGAGAACTCCAGCGATGCCGAGGTCGGCCGCGCGCGCTGGCTGTTTCCGCTCTACCTCGTCGCCATCAATCTGTTCGTGATCCCGATCGCGCTCGCCGGCCTCGTCACCTTCCCATTCGGCGTGGCCGACCCCGATATGTACGTGCTGGCGTTGCCGATGGAGGGAGGTGCGGATCTGCTCAGCGTCGCCGTGTTCGTCGGCGGCCTGTCGGCGGCAACCGCGATGGTGATCGTCGAATGCGTCGCGCTCTCCATCATGGTCTCGAACGACCTCGTGGTGCCCCTGGTGCTGCAGCGACGGCCGGAGGGGCGCACCGGCGGCGCCGATTTCAGCAACTTCCTGCTGCGCTCGCGGCGGCTGGCGATCTTCGCCATCATGGTGATGGCCTATTTCTATTACCGCGCGCTCGGCAACACCCAGCTCGCGGCGATCGGCCTGCTCTCCTTTGCCGCCATCGCCCAGCTTGCACCGAGCTTCTTCGGCGGATTGTTGTGGCGGCGCGCCACCGCGCGCGGCGCGATCGGCGGCATGCTGGTCGGCTTCGCGGTGTGGCTCTACACGCTGTTCATACCGAGCTTCATGGATTCCTCGACATCAGGCATCCTGCTGCTTCAGCACGGCCCGTTCGGCATCGAGGCACTACGGCCGCAGGCGCTGTTCGGCGCCGATCTGCCGCCGCTGATGCACGGCGTCATCTGGTCGCTGTCGCTCAACATCCTGACCTATGTGCTGCTGTCGCTGGCACGAAGGCCCTCATCCATCGAGCTGTTGCAGGCCGATCTGTTCGTGCCCAATACGCTCGCGCCGATCTCCCCGAGTTTCCGCCGCTGGCGCACCACCGTCACCGTGCAGGACATCCAGACCACGGTGGCGCAATATCTCGGACCCGACCGTGCGCGGCATTCCTTCGAGGCATTCTCCGCACGGCGTAATTTGCGGCTGGAGCCCGGAGCCCCCGCCGATTTCGAGCTGTTGCAGCACGCCGAGCACCTGATCGCCTCCTCGATTGGAGCTGCCTCCTCCCGCCTCGTGATGTCGCTGCTGCTGCGCAAGCGCACGGTCTCGGCCAGGGCCGCACTCAAGCTGCTCGACGATTCACACGCGGCGCTGCATTTCAACCGCGAGATCCTGCAGACCGCGCTCAACCACGTGCGCCAGGGCATTGCCGTGTTCGATGCCGACCTGCAGCTGATCTGCTCCAACCGGCAGTTCGGCGATCTCCTCAATGTGCCCCCGCACATCGTCCAGTTCGGCACGCCCCTGCGCGAAATCCTGGAATTCATGGGCGTGAGCGATCCCGACCATCAGGCCGACCGTGAGGCGATGATCGAGCAGCGGCTCATAGCCTACACCACCGACAGCGAGCCGTATCTCGAACGCCTGCCGGAACGCCACATGGTGATCGAAGTGCTCACCAACCGCATGCCCGGCGGCGGCTTCGTCATCACGTTCACCGATGTCACGCCTAGCTTCGAGGCGGCGGAGGCTCTGGAGCGCGCCAACGCGACGCTGGAAAAGCGCGTGCGCGACCGCACCGAGGAGCTGACGCGGCTGAATTCCGAGCTGGCCCTGGCCAAGAGCACGGCCGAAGACGCCAGCATCTCCAAGACCCGCTTCCTCGCCGCCGCGAGCCACGACATTCTCCAGCCGCTGAACGCGGCGCGGCTCTATGTCACGAGCCTGGTCGAGCGCCAGCACAGCGGCGAGGAGACCCGGCTGGTCGAGAACATCGACGAATCGCTGCAGGCGATCGAAGAGATCCTCGGCGCGCTCTTGGACATCTCGCGCCTGGACGCCGGCGCGATGACGACCTCGATCTCGAGCTTCAAGATGGCCGATCTGATGCGCTCGCTGGAGATCGAGTTCGCGCCGATCGCGCGCGCCAAGAACTTGGAGCTCACCTTCGTGCCCTGCTCGCTGCCGGTCGAGTCGGATCGGCTCCTGCTGCGGCGCCTGCTGCAGAACCTGATCTCGAATGCGATCAAATACACCCCGCGCGGCCGCGTACTGGTCGGCTGTCGCCGCCAGGGCCCTTCGCTCAAGATCTGCGTCTACGACACCGGCGTCGGCATCCCGCCGGTCAAGCGCGGCGAGATCTTCAAGGAATTCCACCGCCTTGAGCAGGGCGCGCGGATCGCGCGCGGGCTGGGGCTCGGCCTCTCGATCGTCGAACGGCTGGCGCGGGTGCTCAAGCATGGCATCGCCATCGACGGCAACAGAAGCGGCGGCTCGGTGTTCTCAGTGACGGTGCCGACGGCGAAGGCGATCACCCACACCGCCGCCGTGACCAGCGCGACGCCGCTGGCGCGCACACCGATCTCGGGCGCGCTGATCGTCTGCATCGAGAATGACGCGGCGATCCTCGACGGCATGCGCACACTGCTGAAAGCGTGGGACGCCGAGGTGATCGCGGTCGCCGATCCCGAAGGCGCGATCGCCGCGATCGAAACCGCCGGCCGCCGCGTCACCGGCCTCCTGGTCGACTATCATCTCGATCGCGGCAACGGCATCGCCGCGATCCGCGATATCCGCCGCCGTTTCGGCGACGGCATCCCCGCTATCCTGATCACCGCCGACCGCAGCCCCGCCGTGCAGATCGCCGCACGTGACGAGAAGGTCGCGGTGCTCAACAAGCCGGTCAAGCCGGCCTCGCTCCGCGCCCTCCTCGGCCAGTGGCGCACGCAGCAGATGGTGGCGGCGGAGTGAAACGGGCTGCTTGAACGCCACCGGCCTCCGCAACCCAGGTCGCGCATCGCATATGACACTTTGCTCGACCTGAGCGTGCGCCTCGTCCTTCGAGACGACCGCTTCGCGGTCTCCTCAGGATGAGGCTAAGCAGCATCACGGCTCTTTCAATCACAGCCGCGCACTCAATCCTCATCCTGAGGGCCCGCCGAGGCGGGCGTCTCGAAGGACGGCCACAGGCGAAATCGATCCCAGATGCGAGTGCCCCTGGCAAGTCAGGGCGCAAGCCGCGTGAAGACGTAGTCGCGGCTCTTGGCGCGAGCTTCGTGACACGCGAAGCAGGTGCGATGCTGCGCCTCGTCGACCGGCTTGCCATCGACGAAGCGGCCAAAACCCCAGCCGCCGGTCGCGGGATATCTTTTGGAATCCTTGACCATCACCTGGACCGTGGTGGCGGCGCCTGGAATTGTCGCGGATGCAAACTCCGGCGACTGTTTCCGTTTCCAGGCACGCTTGACCAGAATGGTGCCGTCGGGGAACGGGAGCTTGCCGGCTTGATAGGCGTCGATGGCGGTCTGGTTGCCGACCACGGCACGAAGCTCGTCGAGCGGCGCGGCTTCTTCGGCCGGCGCGATCAGCTCCCATTGCTTGTAACCCGGCGGAATGGTGACGCCGAAGATCGGCGAGGCGTCTGCCGTGTTTTGCGCAGGCCCCTCGGCGAGAGCGATCGAGACCAGATAGGGCACGCAAGTCAGCAGAACGACCAGAAGAAGCACGGCCAGCGTGATCACCGTGACGTAGGATCGCTCATCCTTTTCAGGTTCGATGGATGGCATGACGTTTCTTCAAGCTGGGATCGCGAGACATCCCCGGTCCAGCCACGCTGGACCGAGGCACGAATGAACGATCAGGCGCCGTCGGCGTCGATGACGGCCTTGGCAAAGGCCTGCGACGCTTCCTGCGGCAGATTGTGGCCGATGCCGCCGGTGATCAGGCGATGCTCGAACCGGCCCGCGAACTTCTTGGCGAAGGCGCTGACATCGGGGTGCGGCGCGCCGTTGGCGTCGCCTTCCATCGTGATCGTCGGCACCTCGATGACCGGCGCCGCAGCGAGCCTCTTTTCGAGATGCTCGTACTTCGCTTCGCCCTGGGCGAGCCCGAGCCGCCAGCGGTAGTTGTGGATCGTGATCGCGACATGATCCTTGTTGTCGAGCGCCGCTGCGCTTCGATTGAAGGTGGCGTCGTCGAACTTCCACTGCGGCGAGGCGAGCTTCCAGATCAGCTTGGCGAAATCGTGCGTGTACTTCTCGTATCCGGCCCGGCCGCGCTCGGTCGCGAAATAGAACTGATACCACCATTGCAGCTCCGCCTGCGGCGGCAGCGGCATGTTGCCGGCGGCTTGGCTTGAGATCAGATAACCGCTGACCGACACCAGCGCGCGGCAGCGCTCCGGCCACAGCGCGGCGATGATGTCGGCGGTGCGTGCGCCCCAGTCGAAGCCGGCGACGACGGCCTTCTTGATATCGAGCTTGTCCATCAGCGCGATGATGTCGGCGGCCATTGCGGCAGGCTCGCCGTTGCGCGGCGTCTCACTGGAGAGGAAGTGCGTCGAGCCGTAACCGCGCAGATAAGGGATGATCACGCGATAGCCAGCCTTTGCCAGGATCGGTGCGACGTCCACGAAGGCGTGAATGTCGTAAGGCCAGCCATGCAGCAGGATCGCCACGGGACCGTTCGAAGGACCAGCCTCGGCATACCCGACATTGAGGACCCCGGCATCGATCTGCTTGATTGCGCCGAAGGACGCTGTCGATCCGGATGATCCCGGCGCTTCCGTTTCGGCGCGCGCGAGGTCGATCACGCCGAGGCCGACGGCGACGGTTCCGGCGGCGACGCCGAAAAACTTGCGACGATGCTGGTCGATGATCTGCTTCATGGTCGTGCTGCCTCTTGATGGTCGGTGCTGGTGCGTCAGATCAGTGCGACCGTGACGTCGATGTTGCCGCGAACGGCCTTGGAATAGGGACAGGTCTGATGCGCATCATCGATGATGCCGCGTGCGATCTCAGGGTCGAGGCCCGGCAGGCTGACATTGAGGCGTGCCCGGAGCGAATAGGCGCCGTCGTCGAGCACGAGATCGATCTCCGCGTCGATCGCGCATTTCCTGGGAAGGTCGATTTTCCGCTTCCGGGCTGCGATCTCCATCGCGCCTTCGAAGCAGGCCGACCATCCGGCGGCGAACAATTGCTCGGGATTGGTGCCGATGCCTGTGCCGCCCGGTGGCGACAGCTTGACGTCCAGGCGACCGTCGGAGCTGCGCGATATGCCGTCGTGCCGTCCGCCGCTGGTGTGGGTCCTGGCCGTGTAGAGTATCTTTGCCGCCTGGGTCATGAAGCTCTCCTTGCCGTCACGCCACTGACTAGCAGCGGCCGCGACGGCACACCCGTTTGGACTTGTGAGAAGTTGTGAGGTCTTGCCTGGCGCGCCTCACAAAGGCCTGCATCCGCGGTCTGATGCCGATGCAGGAGCAGCCTTGCCGGAGCACGATCATCTGGCTATCGAATGCCTCTCGAAGGGACCAAGATTTCGCCATGACCGAGCCGGCCGGCACTGCGACGGGAACATTGTCGTTCGGGCCATTCTCCGTGACGCCGCATGAAAGGCTGGTGATGCGCGACGGCGTCGCGGTGCCGCTTGGCGCGAAAGCCTTCGACACGCTGGTGGCGCTGATGTCGCGGCCGAACGAGGTCGTCAGCAAATGGGACCTGATGGCGCTGGTGTGGCCCGGCATCACGGTCGAAGAGACCAATCTGCGCTTTCACGTCGCAGCGCTTCGCAAGGCGCTCGGCGACGGCAAGGATGGCGCCCGCTACATCACGACGCTCTCCGGCCGCGGCTATTGCTTCGTGGCGCCGATTTCGCAAACAAATATCGCCTCAGCGCAGCGCCTCGCGCCTCGGCCGGAATTGCCCCCCGTGAAACTGCCGAACCGGCTGCAGCGGATGGTCGGGCGCGACGATGCGATCGCCGCCGTCTCCGACAAGCTCCTCACCTCGCGCTTCGTCACGATTGTCGGCCCCGGCGGCGTCGGCAAAACCGCGGTCGCCGTGGCGATCGCGCACGACCTGCTCGAATCATTCTCGGATGCCGCGCATTTTGTTGATCTGGCCGCGCTGAGCGATCCCGATCTCGTGATCACCTCGATCCTGCTGATGCTTGGCCTGCCGGCCCAGACCGACGATCCCCTGCCCGCACTGCTCGCGCATGTCAGCGACAAGCGGATGCTGCTGATCCTGGACAATTGCGAGCACGTCATCGCGGCGGCCGCACCACTGGCCGCGGAGATCTTCCATGCGGCGCCGCACGTCCATATCCTCGCGACCAGCCGCGAAGCCCTGCGCGTCGAGGGCGAGCAAGTCTATCGATTGGCCCCGCTCGCCGTTCCGCCCGACAATTCCGGGCTGACGATCGCCGCAGCGCAGACCTATCCCGCGCTTCAACTGTTCCTCGAACGCGCCACAGCCAGCGGCGCGCAGATCACGCTCGACGACGCAAATGCCACAATCATCGCGAGGATCTGCCGCAAGCTCGATGGCATGGCGCTGGCGATCGAGCTCGCCGCCGGCCGGGTCGAAGCCTACGGCCTGGAGCAGACCGCCGCGCTGCTCGACGAGCGCCTCAATCTGCTCTGGCAAGGCCAGCGAACGGCGCCACCCCGGCAGAAGACATTGCAGGCCACGCTCGATTGGAGCTACGGATTGCTGTCGGATCTCGAACGCCTGGTGCTGCGCAGGCTTGCGGTCTTCGCCGGGCATTTCACCATCGATGCAGCGCTCGAGGTCGTGCCGGACCAGTGCGTCGATCATGCCCGTCTGTTCGACGCCGTCGACGGTCTCGTTGCCAAATCGATGGTCGCGCCGCGACCGATCGGCGCCATGATGCGCTACCGTCTGCTCGACACGACGCGCGCCTATCTGCTCGAGATCGAACCTGATGACGCGGCGCTCGCCGCCCGCCATGCGATCTACTACCAGCGACGGCTGGAACAGGTCGGCATGACGTGGGCCACGGTGCCGAGCGCGGACGAACGGGCGGCTCACTTCTCGGCGCTTCACAATGTGCGCGCCGCGCTCAACTGGTGCTTCGGCGCGGACGGCGATCTCGGCATCGGCATTGCGCTCGTCGCCGCCGCGGCGCCGATCTTCCTGGCGATGTCCTTGCTGATCGAATGCCGGCGCTGGTCGGAACGGGCGCTGCTGGCGATGGCGCCCTCTTCGCGCGGCAGCGCCGAGGAAATGCACATCCAGGCCGCGCTCGGACTGACCTTGATGTTCACGCGCGGCGGCAGCGAAGCGGCGCGCGGCGCCCTGAGCCGGAGCCTTGCGATCGCCGACGCGCGCGGCGACGACCTCAACCAGCTCCAGCTGCTGGGCCGGATGCATATCTTTCACGAGCGGATGGGAGAGTTCGACGCCGCGCTTGGCTATGCGCAGCAGAGCCTCGCGGTCGCGAGATTGTTGGGCGACCCCGCCTCGATCGCCCTCGCCCACTCCCTCCTCGGCGTCTCGCTGCATCTAGCAGGCAGGCATCGTGACGCGCTTGAGATGCTGGAGATGGCTTGGCAGGGACCGGGCACGGAACGAATCAGCACGGTCTACGGCTTCGATCATCGCAACCGGGCCGGCATCACGCTGGCCCGCGAGCTCTGGCTGCAGGGCCGGCCCGCAGATGCGCTGCAACTGGCGCAGCAGACGGTCACCGAGGCCGCGCAGATGGATCACCCGATCACGCTCTGCATCGCGCTGATCTGGGCGGTCTCGATCGACCTCTGGAGCGGAGACCTCGACGGCGCGGACGAGAACATCGACCGCTTCATCGCGCATGCCAATTCGCGCTCGATGGGGCCCTATCTCGCGGTCGGCCGCGGCGTCAAAGGCGAGCTGGCGATCCGGCGCGGCGATGCCGCCGGTGGCGTCGAGACGATCAGGACTTGCCTGCGCGAGCTCCACGATGCCGGCTACGAGCTGCTCACCACGACGTTCAACATCGCGCTGGTTCAGGGCCTGCTGGCGCTTGGGCAAATCGAACAGAGCGCAGAGCTGATCGACGATGCGCTCCGCCTCGTCGAGCGGAGCGGCGACGATCTCTACATGCCGGAGCTGCTGCGGATGAAGGGCAAGGTCCTATCGCACTTGCCGGAGCCGCGGATCGAGGAAGCAGAGAATTGCCTCATGCAGGCGCTGGAACTCAGCCGCGCCGAGGGCGCGAAAGCCTGGGAGCTGCGGGCAGCAACCGATCTGGCACAGCTTCTTGCCGACCGACGCCGCTACGAGGAAGCAAGACTATTGCTCCGATCGGCACTCGCAGGTTTCGTTGCAGGTTCCGAGACTGCAGATATCAGAGCCGCCGATGCGCTCTTGAAGACGCTGTAGCGGGGGCTCACCCCGTCGGCGTGCCCTGCTTCCACTGGCCGCCGGCGATCTTGGCGGCCGCGATCACCGCCTGGGTGCGGCTCTCGACGCCGAGCTTTTGCAGGATCGCCGAGACATGCGCCTTGATGGTGGCCTCGGAGACCCCGAGCTCGTAGGCGATCTGCTTGTTGAGGAGCCCCTCCGACAGCATCATCAGGACCCGGACCTGCTGCGGCGTCAGCGTCACCAGGCGGTCGCGCAGGCGCGTCATGTCGGGATCGCTAGCTGCGGACAGGTCGGTGTCGGCGGGAACCCAGACGTCGCCTTCCATCACCTTGAGGATGGCGTCGCGCAAGGTCTCGACGCCGAACCGCTTCGGAATGAAGCCGGAGGCGCCGAAATCGAGCGAGCGGCGGATCGTGGCATTGTCGTCGGATGCCGAGACGATCACCACCGGGATCGCCGGGTATTGCGCGCGCAGATAGATCAGGCCGGAAAAGCCTGAGATCCCGGGCATCGAGAGGTCGAGCAGGATCAGGTCGACGTCCGAGGTGTGTTCCAGAAGCTTGGTCAGATCCTCGAACGATCCGGCTTCGTCGATTCTGGCCGAAGTCAGAACGCCCGCCACCGCCTGTCGCAGCGCGTCGCGGAACAGGGGATGGTCATCGGCGATGACGAGATGGGTCGAGGGAGCGTTCATCGTTCTCTTGCTGTCGTTCGCAGGCCGGCGGACCGATCCCGGGTGTGGCAATTCTTCCCCGAGCGGCCGTGGCATGCAAGTGCACATTATCCCTTTGCTGCAAAGGGGTTAATCCGGAATTCTCCGCGACTGTGCACCGTTGCCCGATACCGGGCGTCAGCTGCACGTCAGTGCGCAAGGCCGAAAGTCGTATTGGGGCGGGTTTCACGCCGATGTTACCTTGCGGGCAAGACCTGGGTTGATCCGGCATGTCCGGACATCCGGGGCGCGAGGAAACACGTTTCGGGGAGCGACTCAACATGTCGACAATGGCTGTATCTCAAGCAGGCGCAGGAGGGATGACGAAGGACGAACGGTTCGTCATTCTCGCTTCCTCGCTCGGTACCGTCTTCGAATGGTACGATTTTTACCTCTACGGTTCGCTGGCCAGCATCATCGGCACGCAGTTCTTCTCGGCCTATCCGCCGGCAACCCGCGACATCTTCGCGCTGCTTGCGTTCGCAGCCGGCTTCCTGGTGCGTCCGTTCGGTGCGATCGTGTTCGGCCGCATCGGCGACATCGTCGGCCGCAAATACACCTTCCTCGTCACCATCCTGATCATGGGTCTGTCGACCTTCATCGTCGGCCTGCTGCCGAGCGCGGCAAGCATCGGCATCGCGGCTCCGATCATCCTGATCGCGCTGCGCCTCGCCCAGGGCCTGGCGCTCGGCGGTGAGTATGGCGGCGCGGCGACCTATGTCGCGGAGCATGCTCCGAACGGCAAGCGCGGCTACTACACCTCCTTCATCCAGACCACCGCGACGCTCGGCCTGTTCCTGTCGCTGCTGGTGATCCTGTTCACCCGCAGCGCCCTCGGCGAACCAGACTTCGCCGCCTGGGGCTGGCGTATCCCGTTCCTGGTCTCGGTGCTGCTGCTCGGCGTCTCGGTCTGGATCCGGCTCCGCCTCAACGAATCCCCGATCTTCCAGAAGATGAAGGACGAGGGAAAGAGCTCGAAGGCACCGCTGACCGAAGCCTTCGGCAACTGGCAGAACGGCAAGCTCGTGCTGCTCGCGCTGCTCGGCGGCGTGATGGGCCAGGGCGTGGTCTGGTACACCGGCCAGTTCTACGCGCTGTTCTTCCTGCAATCGATCCTGAAGGTGGACGGATACACCGCCAATCTGCTGATCGCCTGGTCGCTGCTGCTGGGCACCGGCTTCTTCATCGTGTTCGGCATGCTGTCCGATCGTATCGGCCGCAAGCCGATCATCCTCGGCGGCTGCCTGATCGCGGCACTGACCTTCTTCCCGATCTTCAAGATGATCACCACCAACGCCAACCCGGCGCTGGAAAAGGCCATCGAGCAGACCAAGGTCGAGGTGGTGGCCGATCCCAAGGGCTGCGGCGACCTGTTCAATCCGGTCGGCACCCGCGTCTTCAGCGCGCCTTGCGATACCGCACGTGCCTTCCTGTCGCAGTCGTCGGTCAAGTACTCGACCACGTCAGGCGCGGCCGGCTCGGGCGTGAAGGTGATGGTCAACGGCAAGGAAGTGCCGTACGCCAACGCCAAGGACGGCAACCCGGCGGTCCTGGCCGCGGTGCAGGCGGCCGGCTATCCGAAGGCCGGCGACGCCGGAATCGTGAAGATGGCGCATCCGCTCGACATCTTCCGTCCGCAGGTGGCAGCGATCATCGGCCTGCTGTTCGTGCTCGTGGTCTACGTCACCATGGTGTACGGCCCGATCGCGGCGATGCTGGTCGAACTGTTCCCGACCCGCATCCGCTACACCTCGATGTCGCTGCCCTACCACATTGGTAACGGCTGGTTCGGCGGCCTGTTGCCGGCGACCGCCTTTGCCATCGTGGCCTCGACCGGCGACATCTATGCCGGCCTCTGGTACCCGATCATCTTCGCCGCGATTACCGTCGTGGTCGGCTTCCTCTTCCTGCCCGAGACCAAGGACGTCGACATCAAGTCGACCTGATCGAAAGCAGCGATCTCAACCAGCACGAACCGGCCGCGGTCTCCGCGGCCGGTTTTGTTTTGTGGGAGCCTTTTGTTTTGACGCGTTTTCCTGATGCGAACCGGCGCTCGCAAACGCTCTATTGATTGCTGCCGACGAATTGCAGCACCACCTCGCGCCGGTGCGGGCGCTTGCGATGCTCGATCAGATAGATCGCCTGCCAGGTGCCGAGTGCAAGCCTGCCGTTCAGAACCGGGACCTGAAGCGAGGTCCCGGTCAACATCGTCTTGACGTGCGCCGGCATGTCGTCCGGTCCTTCGGTGTCGTGGGTCCACCCGGCATTCTCCGGCGCCAGCCGGGACAGCGCCGTGGCGAGGTCGACAAGCACGGAAGGATCAGCGTTCTCCTGGATCGTCAGCGAGGCCGAGGTATGGCGGATGAACAGCGTCAACGCACCGTCGCGTGCGTGAACCTCGTTGATGAATCCTGCGGCTTCGCTGGTGAGGTCGGTGAAGCCATGGCCCGATGTCTGCACCGTCAGCAGCGACGATGAGATGGTGGTGGCCTGCACCGTCGATGGCGCCGAGCGGGTCACGGATTTGCCTGATGTCATGAAGGGCCTCTCAACTCGCAAAGCTGCCGTAGGGTGGGCAAAGGCGCGAAGCGCCGTGCCCACGCCTTCCTTCACCGTCGTGGAGACAACGTGGGCACGGCGTAAGAACGCCTTTGCCCACCCTACGGCCTCTCAACGCATGGAGGGACCGTCAAATCTTTCCCGACACGTCCTTTTGCACCCGGTTGGCCATGTCGATCAGCCGCCGCCAGGCCTTTTCCAGAAACGACATCACGCGATCGACGTCCTGGTCGCTCGGCAACGGGATCTCGATCTTGCGCTCGCCCTCGGCACTCCTGGGCTCGGCTTTCTTCAGCGGGTCGGATTTCGGCAGCGCCTCGTCGATCTTGCCCGACACCGTCGGCCCCGCCGCGAGTTGTCCCTTCAGCTTCTCGACCTCGGCCTGGAGCCTGCCGATCTCGGCATCGAGCGCCGTCCGTTCGTCGGGCACTGCATAGCAGGCCCAGCCGGCGCCGTTCTTGCTGCAGGTCGAAACCGTGCCGGTGCGTGTGTCGAGCCGCAGCACGCCCTCGGGGATCGGCGCCATGCTGTAGCGACCGTTTTCGCCGTCGGGCGCGGATTCCGCGGCCACGAGACCGCCGCCGATCGCCATCGCCGCGGCAAACGCCGCCGCCGCAAGCCAGGAAGTTGTGCAGGATGTTGTGGATGACGTCTCGG
The DNA here is from genome assembly GCF_006658635.1 of Bradyrhizobium sp. UNPA324. Lineage (NCBI taxonomy): Bacteria > Pseudomonadati > Pseudomonadota > Alphaproteobacteria > Hyphomicrobiales > Nitrobacteraceae > Bradyrhizobium > Bradyrhizobium sp. UNPA324. Next base: position 5,419,838 of record NZ_LFJD01000004.1, on the reverse strand, counting down.
GTCTCATCACGCTCTCCGCCACGACGTGCAGGTGGCAATCTGGCAAATTCTACACCCGGGCGAGGCGATCCGCCGCCCAAAACCCACACCGACATCAACGATCCCAGCGGCGTCTTCGATCCCGGCAGCGCGGCGAAAGGGCGGTCGCGTCCGCCGATCATGAGGCGAGCTGCTGCGGTGCGGCGTCACGCTGTGTGCAGCGCTGCCGTGCACGCCAATATTGTCAAATAAATCAGTCACATAACCGAAAGCGACGCAATCGTGACTTGGCTTGACTTGATTATAGGCCATCAGTATGGTCCGCGCGGCTTTTGAGGGTGGCGGGCGTAATTTCCATTCAGCCGCGGCGTTTCGGGTCTTCGTTGCATGACACAGGGCACGGGGCACGGCGAGAATGGGGATCGCGATAGATCGTCCGAGGAAGCTGCGCTTTCCGAACGGCTCGGAAGTCTTGATCAGAGGTTGTCCGAATTTCGCGACCGCCGGATCAAGACCGAGCAACCCGCAGGTGACGGTGGAGACGGAGCGGCCAGAGCCTCGGCGATGGCGCTAGGTTTCCGACTATCCTCGGAGTTGATCGCCGGCGTCGTGGTCGGAGCGGGGATTGGCTGGGGTTTCGACCGCTTGCTGTCGACCTCGCCTTTCGGGTTTATCGTGTTCCTGTTGCTGGGCTTCGTCGCCGGCGTAGTGAATGTGGTGAGAACGGCAGGCGCGGGTCAAAACAGGCGCGGTGGATCATAGCCGATCCGCACCATGAGTGTGATCGTGCCGGTCTTGCCGGTACGGGCCGGCCCGGCCGGCAGACCGAGACCCGCCGGCATTGCCCGGCAGACCAAGAGATGCCGCGCTGATGAAAATCGATCCGATCCACCAGTTCAACATCGAGCCTCTCTTCACCCTGGGCCATATCGGCAATCACACGATCGCCTTCACCAATTCGTCGCTCTACATGCTGGTGGCGGTGGCGGTGATCTCGATCCTGATGCTCGCCAGCGGCACGCAGCTGGTTCCCGGGCGCCTGCAGTCGGTCGCCGAGATCTCCTACGAATTCGTCGCCTCGACCATCCGTTCGACGGCCGGCGCGGAAGGCATGAAATTCTTCCCGCTGATCTTCTCGCTGTTCATGTTCATCTGCGTCTCGAACCTGGTCGGCATCATTCCCTACACCTTCACGGTGTCGAGCCATCTGATCGTCACCGCGGCGCTCGCGCTCCTGGTGTTCTTCACGGTGCTGATCTACGGCGTCGCCAAGAACGGCCTGAAATTCTTCTCGATCTTCGTGCCCCACGGTGTCCCCGGCTACATCCTGCCGCTGGTGATGTTCATCGAGGTCCTGTCGTTCTTCCTGCGGCCGGTCTCCCACAGCGTCCGTCTGTTCGCCAACATGCTGGCCGGCCACATCGCGCTGAAGGTGTTCGCGGGCTTCGTTGCCATGCTCGGCTTCTCGCTCGGCGCCCTGGGCTGGGTCGGCGGCGTGCTGCCGCTGGCGCTCACGGTCGCGCTGTACGCCCTCGAGATTCTGGTCGCGTTCCTGCAGGCCTATGTGTTCGCGATCCTGACCTGCATCTACCTCAACGACGCCATTCATCCGGGACACTGAGCGGTCCGGGGAATTTCCACCCAAAACCCAATCTTTCTTCCAAGGAGTCTAAAATGGATCCGGCAGCAGCAAAACTTATCGGCGCGGGCATCGCGTGCATCGGCATGGGCGGTGCGGGCGTCGGCGTCGGCGTGATCTTCGGCAACTACCTCGCCGCAGCCGTTCGCAACCCGTCGGCCGCTCAGGGCCAGTTCGGCAACCTGATCTTCGGCTTCGCCGTGACCGAAGCGCTCGGCATTTTCTCGCTGCTGATCGCGCTGCTGCTGCTGTTCGTTCCGCTCTGAGAACGACGTTCTTCGCGCCGCTTCAACCGAAGCGGCGCGCATGACAGCAACAGGAGTAATCCATGGCTGAGAGTCATGGCGGGGCGAAGGGTCCGGCGGCGGGCGCCCACACCGAGGCTGACGGTGGTCATCACGGTGGCGGCTTTCCGCCGTTCGAGAGCAGCAACTATGCTTCGCAGCTGGTGTCGCTCGCGATCTTCTTCGTCGTGCTTTACGTGATAGTGTCCAAGCTCGCTCTGCCGAAGGTCGGCGGTGCGATCGAAGCGCGTCAAAACAAGATCGATGGCGACCTCGCCGAAGCGCAGAAGCTGAAGGACCAGTCCGACGCGGCGCTGAAGGCCTATGAAAGCGAACTCGCCTCGGCGCGTTCGCGGGCGCAGGCGATCGGCAACGAATCCCGCGACAAGGCGAATGCGCAGGCGGACGCCGAGCGCAAGGCTCTGGAGGAGCAACTGGCGGCCAAGCTCGCCGGGGCGGAAAAGACCATCGCCTCGACCCGCACCGCCGCCATGAGCAACGTCCGCGGCATCGCGGCCGATGCGGCAGGTCAGATCGTGCAACAGCTCACCGGCGTCGTCCCTGATGCCGCGTCGGTCAATGCAGCGGTCGATGCGTCGCTGAAAGGTTAGTCGAGATGTTCTTCGATCCTGAAACCTGGGTCGCCATCGCTTTCGTGATCCTGATGGTCGTGTTTGGCTATCTCGGCGTCTTCAAGTCGGCGATGACCGCGCTCGATCATCGTGCCGAGCGCATCAAGGCCGAGCTCGACGACGCCCAGCGCCTCAAGCAGGAAGCCGCCAAGGTGCTGGCCGACTACAAGGCGCGCACCGCCTCGGCCGAACGCGAGGCCGCCGAGATCATCGCCAACGCCAGAAGCGAAGCCGAGCGCATCGCGGCTGACGCCAAGGCGAAGATGGAAGACTTCGTGGCACGTCGGACCAAGACCGCGGAAAGCAAGATCGCGCTCGCCGAGGCCCAGGCGCTGGCCGATGTCCGCGCCGCAGCCGCGGAAGCCGCCGTCCAGGCCGCCTCGACGATCCTGTCGCAGTCGGTCAAGGGTCAGGTCGCCGACGATTTGCTGGCCAAGGGCATCAACGAAGTCAGGCAGAAGCTGAACTGAGGGATTTGCCTTCGCCAATCAAAAAGCCGGCGCGATGAGCGCCGGCTTTTTTGTTTGTCGACTACTGAGTGTCATCACCCGCGAAAGCGGGTGATCCAGTACGCCGAGGCTTCTCGGTTCAAGCACCGCGGCCTCTGGAATACTGGACTGCCCGCCCCTGTGCGCAATTGCACACTAGGCGGGCAATGACAGCTGAGATTGCCGCGCGACCTTCCCTACTTCTTCTTCCGCCCCTTCGGCTCGGGCGAGAGCGCCTGCGGGTCGAAGCCGACATAGAAAATGTAGCTATCGGCGACCGCAGGCGGCGGCACCGGATAAGTCATGTCCTCGATCACGAAGGTAAAGGGCACGCTGCCCCCTTCGGTCATGTCGACCGTGGTCCGGTAAGCCTTCGAGGCGATCACCTTCTCGCCGACGCCGCCCTGCACGACGGCGATGCGCAGGGGCACTTCGACGGAGGCAGGCGCACCGGCGGGACCGGCGATCACGCGGCCCTGGATGCCAATCCGGGCGGTGATGCCGCCGCTGCTGCGGGCACATTCGCGCGCCATCTTGGTGATCGAGGCCTGGAAGCGAATCTCATTGCCGACGGCCGGTTTGCCGGCGGCGCCGACCGCGTAGGTCGAGGCCCCCGCACGCACCGTGACCTGCGGGCAATCGAGCTCGTCTTCGGCCGGCTGGCCGGGCGCAGGCGGTGGCTTGGGCTGGGCCGACTCATCGGACTTGCCGCCGAACAGGCTCTTGAAGCGGTCGGTCAGTGACTGGGCCGCCACCGGCGAGACAGAGGCGAGCGCAACCGACAACGCCAGCGCGATTCCCCCTCCCAGCCGCAACGCATTCCGCGATGACCGAAGCTGCTGCACCTTCAACGCCTATACTCCAATGACAATTGTCCGGCCGATTGCCGGCCAGCGCATGCGGTTATATCGCCAAAATCGGCGAACCCAAGGCAGCAAAAAGGGGGACTTGGCCGCATGAATCGGGCGGCTCAGCCGCGGAAATCCTCATGGAGCAGGCCAAACAGCAAATGATCCTGCCAGACGCCGTTGATGCAGAGATAACGGCGGGCAAGCCCCTCGCGGGAGAAGCCGCACTTTTCCAGCACCCGGATCGACGGCGCATTGGTGGGGATGCAGGCGGCCTCGACCCGGTGCAGGTTGAGCTCGCCGAACAGTGTCGGCAGCAGCACCCGCAGCGCCGCCGTCATGTAGCCGCGATGGGCATGAGGCTGCCCGATCCAATAGCCGATGGTGCCGGCCTGCACGATGCCGCGGCGGACATTGGCCAGCGTGATGCCACCGACCATGGCGCCGTCGAGCTCGCGGAAGATCAGAAAGGGATAGGAGCGGTCCGCGGCGATGTCCTCGGAATAGCGGCGCAGACGGCGGCGGAAGCCCGAGCGGGTGAGATCGTCCGAAGGCCAGATCGGCTCCCAGGGCGTCAGGTAGTCGCGGCTGGACTCGCGCAAGTGAGCCCATTGCAGGAAGTCCGACATCTGCGGCGCGCGCAACAACAGCCCGTTGCCGCGCGGCGCGAGGGCGGCGGGTCCACTGGACGGCAGGCGAAAGAGGGCCATGGTGATGCTTTCCGGGGCAGTCTCGCCGTTGCGCGGCTCCTAATGCAGCCGCGCCTTGGCGCGCGCCCGAGTCAATCCTTCCGCAAAAGACACCGCCGTGTCCAGACCCCTGCCACTGCCTAATGCGACAACGGCAGGCCGGCTCCGCGACAACAGCGCACGCGCCGCGTCCCGGGTCGATTCGACGCTGACGGCGTCGATCCGGCCCACCAGCTCCTCGACCGTCTGCGGCCGGCCATAGGCCAGCACGTGCCGGGCGAGCTGTTCGGCGCGGGAAGAGCAGCTCTCCAGCGCCATCAGGAGACCTGCCTTCATCTGCGCCTTGGCCCGCGCGATCTCGGCCTCGGTCAGCGTCTCCACCGAATCGTTCATGATGTCGACCACGACCTCCATCATCTCCGGCGCATCGGCCGGATCGGTACCGGTGTAGAGGCCGAAGAATCCGGTATCGGTATAGGGCGCGTGGAACGAATAGATGGAGTAGCAGAGGCCGCGCTTCTCGCGCACCTCCTGGAACAGGCGGGACGACATTCCGCCGCCGAGGATGTTGGTGAAGACCTGGAGCGAAAACAGCGACAAATCGCTCTGCGGCACGCCTTCCAGCGCCAGCGTCAGATGCGCCTGCTCCAGTTCGCGATGCACCACCTTGGCGCCGCCCTTGCCGAACTGAGCGGTTTGCGGCTTCGGGCCCGGCGTCCCCGCGAAACTGGCAAAGCGCTTCTCGGCCTCGGCGACCACCTGATCGTGATCGACCGCGCCGGCCGCCGCCACCACCATGTCGGGCCCGCGATAATGGGTCGAGAGGTAGCCGCGCAGCATGTCGCGGTTGAAGCTGCGCAGCGTCTTGGCCGTGCCAAGCAGCGAGCGGCCCATGGGCTGGTCGGGATAGCAGAGCTCGTTGAGATGCTCGAATACGACGTCATCCGGCGTATCCTGCGCAGCCCCGATCTCCTGCACGATGACGTTCTTCTCGCGCTCCAGCTCGTCGGGCTCGAAGGCGGGATTGGCAAGGATGTCGGCCAGCACGTCAAGCGCGAGCGGCACGTCGGCCTTCAGCACCCGCGCATAATAGGACGTGGTCTCGGTCGAGGTGCCGGCATTGAGGTCGCCGCCGACCGCCTCGATCTCCTCGACGATCTCGCGCGAGGAGCGCTTCGTCGTGCCCTTGAACGCCATGTGCTCGAGCAGATGCGAAATGCCATGCTCGTTCGGCTTCTCGTCACGGCCGCCGACGCCGGCCCAGACGCCGAGCGCCGCGGTCTCGAGATGGGGCATCTTGTCGGTAACCACGGTCAGGCCGGAAGCAAGCTTGGAAATCTCGACGCTCATCCGGCAACTCCCTGCTTCGCAGCGCGGCTGACCGACAGCACGAACCGCTCGACCTCGGCCTGATCGTTCTTCATCACCTTCATGTGTTCGGATTTGGTCATCAATCCGTCGAGCCAGGCCGGCAGTTGCGGCCGCTGGCCGCAGGCCGCTTCGACAGCGTCGGGGAATTTGGCTGGATGCGCGGTGGAGAGCACGATGCTCGGCACCCTCGTGTCCGTGGTGTCGCGATCGGCGACAGCGAGCGCCACCGCCGTATGGGGATCGACCAGCTCGCCTGCCTCGCGCCAGCCGGCGCGGATCGCAGCCGCGGTCTCGGTCTCGTCGGCGCGCCCGGCGTCGAACTCCTCGCGGATTGCGGCCAGCGTCGCATCGGGCAGCACGAAACGCCCGGACTGCTTCAGCGAATCCATCAGACGGCGCACGCCCGCCGCATCGCGCCGGCCGGCCTCGAACAGCAGCCGCTCGAAATTCGACGAGATCTGGATGTCCATCGATGGCGACGCCGTCGCGTGCACCTCGCGCACTTCGTAGATCCCGGTCTTCAGCGTACGCGCCAGGATGTCGTTGACGTTGGCGGCGATGCGCAGGGTCCGCACCGGCAATCCCATGCGCTTGGCGACGTAGCCGGCAAAGATGTCGCCGAAATTGCCGGTCGGCACGACGAAATCCACCGCGCGCGCCGGCGCACCGACGGCGACCGCCGAGGTGAAATAGTAGACCACCTGTGCGACGATGCGCGCCCAGTTGATGGAATTGACGCCGGAGAGCGAGGTCGCATCGCGGAAGCGGTGGTTGTTGAACATCCCCTTCACGAGCGCCTGGCAGTCATCGAAATTGCCCTCGATCGCGAGCGCATGGACATTGGCCGCGCCCGTCGACGTCATCATCCGCCGCTGCACCTCGGAGATGCGGCCGTGCGGAAACAGCACGATCAGGTCCACGTTCTCGAGGCCGGCGAATGCCTCCACAGCGGCGCCGCCAGTATCGCCTGACGTCGCGACCACGATGGTGGTGCGCTGGCCGCGCTTGGCGAGCACATGGTCCATCAGCCGCGAGATCAGCTGCATCGCCACGTCCTTGAAGGCGAGCGTCGGGCCGTGGAACAGCTCCAGCACGAACTGGTGCGGCGACATCTGGCGCAGCGGCACCACCGCCGGGTGGCGGAAGGTCGCATAGGCCTCGTTCGCCATGCGGCCGAGCTCAGCGTCGGTGATCTCGCCGCCGATGAAGGGACGAATCACATCGACCGCGACCTCCCAATAGGGACGGCCGAAGAACCCGGCGATGGTCTCGGTGGAGAGAAGCGGCCAGATGGTTGGCACATACAGGCCGCCATCGCGCGCGAGCCCGGTCAGCATCACGTCGCAGAAGCCGAGTTCGGGGGCCTCGCCCCGGGTCGAGATATAACGAGTCAAACTGCCCTCCAAAGGCCGAGCAGCCTGAGCCGCTCGTTAAGCCTTTGATTTTACGAAATTACTTGTTAGCGGCCAGAGGCTTTGGGCCACCATAAAGTGTTTTGCGGCATCAGGAAACCGCTTCCGCCTCTACCCGCTCCAACGAAAAAGGGCTGCGGTGGTGGCCGCAGCCCTTCTCTTGGAAGGTCTGTCGTTGATGTGTGCAGACCGGTTTGCCTCTCGGGGTCGCCGACCCGTCAAAACTGTTCGCGCAACCTTTCGTCGCCTGTCACGAAACCGTCAAGGGCGAAAACGATGAGGGCGAGAAAATGTTCCTATTTTTCCCGACCTGGATCCGGCGCTGGCAAGCGCAGCCAAGCAGCGACACGCCGCGTATTGCCGCCATTTCCCGAATTCACGAAGATCTCGGGAACGAATGCCGCCTCCCCTCATTGGGGTCGGCGGATGGGTGTCGGCGGTGTCCATGCATTGCCCGGCTGCACGCTGACACCGATCCGTTCCGCCGAACCGGCTGCATCCTGGAGCGGCCGGTTCGGTGCTTCCGGGCCGCCAGTGCCCGGGCCGCCAGTGCCCAGAGCCGCCAGCATCCAGGACGTCAATTCATCCCGATTTCCACTGCGATCCTGATCAGGTCGGAATGGTTCTTGGCCCCTAATTTCTGCTTGAGCAGAGACGTGGTGTTGGCGACCGTCTTGTAGGAGATGCCAAGCGCCTCCGCGACTTCCACGATCTTGTCGCCGCGTCCGAGCAGGCGGAGGATCTCGAGCTCCCGCGGCGTCATCTGCGAGGCCGGGTTGGCCTTGATCGCCGCGCCGGAAAACGTCACGGCTTCCGCGAGTTGCGGTGAGATGAAATTGTCGCCCGCGACCACCTTGCGCACCGCTTTGAGCAGGATCCTGGGATCGTCGCCCTTGGAAACATAGCCCTGCGCTCCAAGCTCGACGGCCCGCACCACGAAGGCCGGATCGTCGTTCATGCTGAACATGATGATCTTGGCCTCGGGATCGTCCTTGCGAATGCGTCGCATCAGCTCGAAGCCGGAGACATCGGGCAGGCTGATGTCGATCACGGCGACGTCCGGCCGCTTGCTGACATAGGCGCGATGCCCGGATTTGGCGTCCGTCGCCTCCTCGATCCGGATCGAATGGTCGGAAGCGAACAGGGTGCGGCAACCAGACAGCACCACGGGATGGTCGTCGACAATCAGGACCCGGGTCCCCGGCTTGGCAGTATCTTGCATCGCGCGCTCTCTTGTCTTCTTGACTCATAGACCGGCGGGAACAAATGGAAAGAGCAAATTCCGCCGATGCGCGTTAGAATTGACCTAATGTGGCAACGACTCTCGTTCAGAACGCAACTGTTTCTTCCACTCGGCGCGAGTTTTCTTGCAGCGCTGATCCTGGGCGGCATATTGCTCCGGATATTCGCAACCGGGCAGCTTGCCGATGAGAACGAGCCGGCTCGGCGCTCCATCCGAACGATCGCCACCGCACTCAACGACACTTTGCGTGCGTCGGACAACCCGCAGAAGACGCTTGACGCCTTTGTCCAATCCTTGGCCGCCTCCTCGGACGTCCATTTCCGTTCGGCGGAAGGCGCTCCTGCGCCTTCGCCAAAGGACGGCATGCCTAATCTGCGGGGGGTTCCGCAGTGGTTTGTCAACCTGCTTGTGGTGCCGGACACGGACGCTGCGGCCCCGGTGCTGATCGATGGCAGACATATCGGCGATCTCGTGTTTCTGCCGGACCTGTCAGCCGACCTGTTCGAGAAGTGGATCGGCTTCCTCGCGCTGACCAGCCTCGTCGCCGTGCTGATGGTGCTCACCGGCATCATCGCCTACGTCTTCGCGGGATCGGCGCTGCGCCCCCTGCGCCATCTCGGCGAAGGCCTGACGCGGATGCGGCGTGGCGATTTTACAAAGCCGATCCCGGTCGGGGGGCCGACGGAGATTCGGCAAAGCTGTGCGGAAGCAAACGCGCTGGCTGCAACGCTTGCGCAATTGAGCCAGGACAATCGCGATCTGATGCATCGCCTGGTGTCGCTCCAGGACGACGAGCGGCGCGATCTCGCCCGCGAACTGCACGACGAGCTCGGACCGCTGCTGTTCAGCATCCGCGCCGGCACGATCGCGCTGATCGACGCCTCGCCGCGGGTGGGAAATCTCGGCAATTCGGCGGACGAAGTGCTGCAATCGGTCGAAGCGCTCCAGCAGACCAACCGCCGCATCCTCGATCGGCTGCGGCCGCTCTACATCGAGGAGCTCGGCCTTGCGACCACCGTGCAGACGCTGCTCCGGAACTTTCGCAAGCAGGCACCCCATATCATCCTGACGGATACGATCGATCCAGATCTCAACGTGATCGACGGACCGTTGGCTCGGACCATCTATCGGGTGATCCAGGAGGCACTGACCAACGTGCTGCGCCATGCCAAGGCCGGCAGCGCCCATGTCCAGGCGACCATCGCCGGCGAGACATTGCTCATCGAGATCTCGGACGACGGCGGCGGCTTCCCCGCCGACAATGCCTTCGGCCGCGGCCTGACCGGCATGCATGAGCGCGTGCGTGCGCTCAGCGGATCGTTGTCGCTACTGCGCGTGGACGAGCGAACCTATGTCCGCTGCCGCCTTCCGGCCGAAACGACACGCGAGGCGCAGGTCAACCACTGAAGCGCGATGCGATTAGGATGAATCGTCATCGCGCTTTTGGTTGTTGTTCAAGCATGATCTTTTCGGAAGACCGCTGCGCACTTTTCCGGAACATGCTCTAGCACGCGCAGCAATCATGCGCGTTCTGTCGCGCCGGCTCGCACAAGGTGCTGCGGATCTTGCCTTCCGGACTGAAACGAAACGAGGCGCGGATGCGCAACGCGCCGGCCACGGAATATTCGAGATCGACACCATGAGGCACCGGGCGGATCTCCTCCAGCCCGAAACCCGCCAGCGAGAACGCGCTGAGCCGCGGCTGCCAATAGGCCTCGAGCTCGCTCCGGCCGCGATAGCGCTGCGCGCCGTTACACGTACATTCGACCTGGGCGTCGTCCGCATAGAGGTCGAGCAACATCATGAGGTCGCCCTGCCGGCAGGCGTCCACCCAATCGACGACAACTCCCATCTGATCGAAATCGCTCACGCCGCAATCCTGTCTGCCGCGGAAAACCACCGGCGGCTTAGGGCCACACTCGTGAATGTGCGCTGAATAATAAACCCCGGGCGATACCGGGTTCCGGCGTGGAGACCGACCAGCTCAGCTCTGCCGCCGGCCTCTGGCCCACACGACGAAGGCGATCAGCACGGCGCCCGCGAGCAAGAACCAGGTGACGGCGTATTGCAGGTGGTCGTCCTTCAGATGCACGTCGAGCGGCCCCGGACGCGGAATTCCGTTCTCGGGCGCCGGCTGCTCGAGATCGACATAGAACGGCGCCACCGCGCCCCAGCCGAGCGCGCTTGCAATGGCCGAATGATCCCGCACGAACCAGAGCCGCTTGTCGCGGTTCTCCGCCGGCGTCAGCGAGCCGGCCGCCTCGGGAAAGCGCAGATAACCCGTCAGCGCGACCGGCTGCCCGGTGACGAGCTTCTTCACCGCGCGATCCTCGACGCCGCGGTCCTGCATCGTGTTCTCGACGAAGCCCGCGTCGATCACGACCGTCTCGCCGCTTGGAAGCCGCGCCGGCAGGAACGCCCAGGTGCCCGGGCCGGAGGCGTCCTTGCGCACCGCGGAGCCGGAGGAATAGACCATCGCATCGGGCAGGGCTGCGTAGATCGCTGTGAAGCTGACGCGGCGGAATTCATCACGCGCGGGATTGAGCGCGGCCCATTGTGGCGGTGGTGGCAGCGCAATGGGCGCCGCGGCCAGCCGCTCGGTCAGCGCCGCGATCAGCTCGTGCTTGGCGGTCCGGCGCTGCAATTGCCAGACGCCGAGCGCGACGAAGACGGCCGTCAGGAACAGCGTGAACAGCGCGAAGCCGGCCACGCGGGGCTTGCGCGCGGGCTGGTTCATTTCGCGCGGTCGACCAACCGGCCCGGCGCCGCTTTGTGGTGGAATTGCAGCGCGATCAGCAGCGACTTCATCGCACGCAGCGGCAACAGCGTGGTGGCCAGGATCAGCGGCAACCACAGCACCGCATGCAGCCAGTATGGCGGCTGGTATTTGACCTCGACGATGAGCGCTGCCGCAACGACGATCCCACCGGCCAGCATGATGATGAAGATCGCCGGACCGTCGCCAGTATCGATGAAGGCGTAGTCGAGACCGCAGCGGTCGCAGGCGGGCGCGAGGTTGAGGAAGCCCGCATAGAGCTTGCCCTGGCCGCAGCGCGGGCATCTGCAGGCGAGCCCGCGGAGCGCGCTCTGCAGGACAGTAATTTCAGGATCGGACTTGCCGGCTGTGTCGTTCATGATGGCGGACCCTATCACAGTTTTCGCCGAAACTTTCCGGCGGTCCAAAAGCGAAAGGGCGGCCCTGCGGCCGCCCTTTCTGGTCGATTCCTCGCGGCTCAGTGCGCGCCGTGGGCCATGGTCTCGGCACCGTGTCCCCAGACGTAGATGCAGAGGAACAGGAACAGCCAGACCACGTCGACGAAGTGCCAGTACCAGGCGGCGAACTCGAAACCGAGGTGCTGTTTGGGCGTGAAGTGGCCGGCATAGGCGCGGAACAGACAAACCAGCAGGAAGATGGTGCCGACCAGCACGTGGAAACCGTGGAACCCGGTCGCCATGAAGAAGGTCGCGCCATAGACGTTGCCGGCGAAGGAGAACGCCGCGTGGCTGTACTCATAGGCCTGCACGCAGGTGAAGAGCGCGCCGAGCACGACGGTGAGGATCAGGCCGTATTTCAGGCCCTGGCGGTCGTTCTCGAGCAGCGCGTGGTGCGCCCAGGTCACGGTGGTGCCCGACGTGAGCAGGATCAGCGTGTTCAGGAGCGGCAGGTGCCAGGGATCGAAAGTCTCGATGCCCTTCGGCGGCCAGGTGCCGGGGACCGCGCAGGCACCGGCCTGGGTGCCGAGGCCGCAGCCGAACACAGCGTCACGGGTGGCATGGACGGCGTCCGCCGGAAACAGCGCCGCGTTGAAGTAAGCCCAGAACCAGGCGACGAAGAACATCACCTCGGAGGCGATGAACAGGATCATGCCGTAGCGGTGATGCAGCTGCACGACGCGGGTGTGGTCGCCCTTGTACTGGGCTTCCTTGATCACGTCGCCCCACCAGCTCGCCATGGTGTAGAGCACGCCCACGGTGCCGACGCCGAACACGATCGGCGCGGCCGAGTACATATGATGCATCCAGGAGATCGCGCCGACCGCCATGATGAAGGCCGAGAGCGAACCGACGGCCGGCCACGGAGAGGGATCGACCAGGTGATAGTCGTGATGCTTGGTGTGCGCCGTTGCCATTTTGCGGTCTCTCTCCTCAATCCCGTGCCTGTCAGGCACTTATCCCCTTGTTTCCGACCCCCGCGGCGCGAGCCCGGCGATCAGAGATTTCCCTTGCGCTTGTCGCTTTCGCCCGATGCCAGCGGCTTCACCACCGGATCCTTCACCGGATAGAAGGTGTAGGACAGCGTGATCGTGTTCAGCCCGTCGTTCTCGTGATCGTCGACGATCGACGGGTCGACGTAGAACACGACCGGCATCTCGCGCTTCTCGCCCGGAGCCATAGTCTGCTCGGTGAAGCAGAAGCAGTTGATCTTCTGGAAATAGGAGCCGACTGTCAGTGGCGCGACGTTGTAGGCGGCCTGCGCTGCCGTGGTGCGCGCGGCCTGGTTGGTCACGGTGTAGAAGATGGTCGTGACCTGTCCGATATTGACCTCGATCTCGTTCTGCTCCGGCTCGAATTTCCAGGGCAGGCCGGGCGCGACGTTGGCATCGAAGCGCACCGAGACCTTCCGCGCGATCGGCCCCGTGGCCGGCGCGGAGGTCGCGACTTGCGTCGTGCCGTTGAAACCGGTGGCGCGGCAGAACCAGTTGTAGAACGGCACTGCCGCGTAGGAAGCGCCGACCATCAGCGCGACCACGCCGCCGCAGATGGAAGCAACCACCGCATCGCGCCCCAGGGCGCGGTGCTTGGCCGGCTTACGATTGGCCGGCTTGGCGCTGACATCCTGCGATATGGTCGGCTCGTGATTCATCTGTCCTACATCGGCCGCACGAGAACTGCGGGTCCCTTGACCATGGTGACGGCGAAGAACAGCACCACGAGCACGCCGAGCGCGAGTGCGATCGCGATCGAGCGCTGACGACGGCTCTTCTTCTGCGCCTCGGTGAGGACGATTCCGTCTGTCTCGGGTTTGTCGGCCATCGCTGTGATCATGCGCCCCCTACCATCGGAGCAAGCGCCCGGACCACGACCTCGACCAGCAGGGTCGCGAACAGCGCGAACAGATAGAGGATCGAGAAGGCAAACAGCTTGCGGGTCGCGCGCAGCGACGCAGATCGCTCGCGGCGCATATAGACGTTGATCGCGAGCGCCAGCATGCCGGTCCCCAGGATCAGCGAGACGATGCCGTAAATGGCGTCGAAATAGCCGAGCGCCCAGGGCGCGGCGGCGACCGCGATCAGCACGATTGTGTAGAGCAGAATCTGGAGCCGCGTCGCATCGGGACCGGCGACGTTGGGCAGCATCGGAATGCCGGCGCGCGCGTAGTCGTCGGAGCGGAACAGCGCCAGCGCCCAGAAATGCGGCGGGGTCCAGAAGAAGATGATGGCGAACAGCAGCAGCGGCTCGACGTCGACCGTGCCCGTGACGGCGGCCCAGGCCACCACCGGCGGCAGCGCGCCGGCGGCGCCGCCGATCACGATGTTCTGCGCGGTCCAACGCTTCAGGCCCATCGTGTAGATCACGACGTAGAAGAAGATGGTGAAGGCGAGCAGGCTGCCAGCGATCCAGTTGACGAGGATGCCGAGCGTCATCACCGAGAAGAAAGACAGCGTCAGGCCGAACGCCATCGCCTCGGGTCGGGTGATGCGGCCGCGGGGGATCGGCCGGTTCGCCGTGCGCGACATCTTGGCGTCGATGTCGCCTTCGAGCGCCATGTTGAGCGCGCCGGAGGCGCCGGCACCGACTGCGATGCAGAGCAGCGAGGTGAACGCGAGCACCGGGTGGAAGTGTCCCGGCGCCATCGCCATCCCGACCAGCGCGGTGAAGATCACCAGCGACATCACCCGCGGCTTCAACAGCGCGATGTAGTCGCCGACCTCCGCCTCGGAGATGCGGGGATTGATGTCGATGGCGTTCTGGTCGAGGACGGACACGAATTCAACTCGCTTCGTTATAAGAGCCGCGGCGCCCGTCACGGGCGCCGCGGGTGATCGCTTACTGCACGCGGGGCAGCACTTCGAACTGGTGGAAGGGCGGCGGCGAGGGCAGCGTCCATTCCAGCGTGGTCGCACCGGCACCCCACGGATTGTCGCCCGCCGGCACCTTCTTCATGAAGGCGTCGATCACGCAGTAGAGGAAGATCAGCACGCCGAAGCCGGAGATGTAGGAGCCGACCGACGAGACCAGGTTCCAGCCTGCGAACGCATCGGGATAGTCGACATAGCGGCGCGGCATGCCGGACAGGCCGAGGAAGTGCTGCGGGAAGAACACCAGGTTGACGCCGATGAAGGTGACCCAGAAGTGCGCTTTCGCGAGCGTTTCGTTGTACATGTAGCCCGTCATCTTCGGGAACCAGTAGTACCAGCCGGCGAAGATCGCGAATACCGCGCCCAGCGACAGCACGTAGTGGAAGTGCGCGACGACGTAATAGGTCTCCTGCAGCACGCGATCGACGCCGGCGTTCGCCAGCACGACGCCGGTGACGCCGCCGATCGTGAACAGGAAGATGAAGCCCACCGCCCAGATCATCGGTGCCCGGAATTCGATCGAGCCGCCCCACATGGTGGCGATCCACGAGAAGATCTTCACCCCGGTCGGAACCGCGATGACCATCGTCGCGGCGACGAAATAGGCCTGCGTCGCCGAGGACATGCCGACCGTGTACATGTGGTGCGCCCACACCACGAAGCCGATGCCGCCGATCGCGACCATGGCGTAGGCCATGCCGAGATAGCCGAACACGGGTTTGCGCGAGAAGGTCGAGACGATCTGGCTGATCATGCCGAAGCCGGGCAGGATCAGGATGTACACCTCGGGGTGGCCGAAGAACCAGAACAGATGCTGGAACAGCACGGGATCGCCGCCGCCGTCGGGCGCGAAGAAGGTCGTGCCGAAATTGCGGTCGGTGAGCAGCATGGTGATCGCACCGGCGAGCACCGGCAGCGACAGCAGCAACAGGAACACCGTCACCAGGATCGACCACACGAACAGCGGCATCTTGTGCAGGGTCATGCCCGGCGCGCGCATGTTGAAGATCGTGGTGATGAAGTTGATAGCGCCGAGGATCGACGAGGCACCCGCCAGATGCAGCGACAGGATCGCGAAGTCGACGGCCGGGCCCGGATGGCCGGAGCTCGACAGCGGCACGTACATGGTCCAGCCGGCGCCGACGCCGTTGGCGCCCGGCTCGCCCTCGACGAAGGTCGACATCAGGAGCAGGCCGAAGGAGGCCGGCAGCAGCCAGAACGAGATGTTGTTCATGCGCGGGAACGCCATGTCGGGCGCGCCGATCATCAGCGGGACGAACCAGTTGCCGAAGCCGCCGATCATCGCGGGCATGACCATGAAGAAGATCATGATCAGGCCGTGAGAGGTCACGAACACGTTATAGGTGTGCGTCTCGTGGAATATCTGCACGCCCGGATACATCAGCTCGGCACGGATCGCGATCGACATCGCGGCACCGATGATGCCGGCGATGACCGCGAAGACCAGGTACATCGTGCCGATGTCCTTGTGGTTGGTCGAATAGACGTAGCGGCGCCATCCGGTCGGATGGGCGTGCTCGTCATGTCCGTGGGCGTGATCGCCGTGTACCGCTGCGCTCGTTGCCATTTTCAAATCCTGCCTTGCGTCCCATTCGGACCTTTGGAGGTCCCGCCCTTATATCGCTTCCAGTGCCTCAACCCGTCACCCGACGCTCACTGCGTCGGGCCGGCCGCGGAGGCGTAGGTGCTGGCGCCGCCGCTCGCGTATTTCTTCTTCGCCGATTCAACCCAGGAAGCGAACTCCTGGTCGTTCACGACGCGGATCGCGATCGGCATGAAGGCGTGGTCCTTGCCGCACAGTTCCGAGCACTGACCGTAATACATGCCGGCCTTGGTGGCCTTGAACCAGGTCTCGTTCAGGCGGCCCGGAATGGCGTCGATCTTGACGCCGAAAGCCGGCAGCGCGAAGGCGTGGATGACGTCGGCGCCCGTGACCTGGACGCGAATCACCTTGTTGACCGGCACCACCATCTCGTTGTCGACGCCGAGCAGACGGGGCTGCTTGTCCTGCGCCATCAGCGAGTCAAACTCGAACTTGCCGTTGTCCGGATAGGCATAGGACCAGTACCACTGCTTGCCGGTCGCCTTGACGGTGATGTCCGCCTTCGGCACGTCGAGCTCGAGGAACAGAAGCCGGAACGACGGCACCGAGATGCCGACCAGGATCAGCACCGGAACGAGCGTCCAGGCCACCTCGATCAGCGTGTTGTGGGTGGTCCGCGACGGCACCGGGTTGGCCCGCGCGTTGAACTTGATGACCACGACCACGAGCAGCGCCAGAACGAACAGCGTGATCAGCGTGATCAGCACGAACAGGAAGTTGTGGAACCAGACGATGTTGTCCATCACCGGAGAACCCGAGGCCTGGAGGTGCCATTCCCAGGGCTCCGGCTGCCCGACCTCGGCAAATGCCACGCCGCCCGTCGCCAGCGCGACGCCAGTCGCCACCAAGGCGATGGTGGCCAATCCCAGCAAATGCCGGCCCACCCGACCCATCGACATCCTCATGCCGTTCGCGCTCCCCTTACGAAATCACCCCAAGTGCGCCGCCCTATCTGCGGGAAACGCTTATTCGATCCGCCCGTCTGACAAACCGCCGCGCAAGAATACCTCTAAGAGGAATTCGGGCCAGATCGCTAGAACGCCGAAATCAAGCCTCTCAAACCATAGTTTTTGATCTATCGCAATGCAGTCTTGAGCCCGGTCTGCCAGCCATCACCCGCAAGATAATTCCTAGTAACATTGGACAAAAATACCGTTGGCCGGGATGCTGCCGCTTGACAGCGGAATTGCCCGCGTTAGGCACTGGCAGATGGCCGCGCAGGAACCTGATTCGTGCGGGCGGCGGCAGTGCGAGGCGGCGCGGAATTTGCTTGGGAATCGCCTTCAAGACGCCGTCATTCCCGTATCAGTCCGCCGGATTAGTCCGCCGAGCGCGAGCGAGGAAGGCGAGCAGAGGGACCGACCCGATGGGGCTTTCGAAATCGATGGCAAGGCCGGCGAGCAGGCAGGCTAGCCTCCCGGCGCTGGCAGGCCTGCTGGCTGCGATCGTCCTTCTGGCGTTTCCTGGCGTCGTCCATGCGCAGGGCGCGGTGCGCTCCGTCCATGGCGACTGGCAGATTCGCTGCGACACGCCGCCGGGCGCCCAGAGCGAGCAATGCGCCCTGATCCAGAGCGTGGTGGCGGAAGACCGCTCCAATGCCGGCCTGACCGTCATCGTGCTGAAGACCGCCGACCAGAAGAGCCGTCTGATGCGCGTGGTGGCGCCGTTAGGGGTCCTGCTGCCCTCCGGTCTCGGCCTCAAGCTCGACAACCAGGACGTCGGCCGTGCCGGGTTCGTCCGCTGCCTGCCCAATGGCTGCGTCGCCGAGGTCGTCATGGACGACAAGCTGCTCGGCCAGCTCCGCACCGCCAAGACCGCCACCTTCATCATCTTCGAGACACCGGAAGAAGGCATCGGATTCCCGCTCAGCCTGAACGGGCTCGGCGAAGGCTACGACAAGCTGCCGTAGGGGCGGCATCGAATCGCACGCTCTCCATTCCGTCATCCTGAGGCTCGCCTTGCTTTGCAAGGCGAGCACCTCAGGATGACGGTGATGGATTGACGAGTGCGGCACGTTTCGACGAGCGCCCCTGCCCAATCCTATCGTTTCGGTAATGTGACGCCCCGCCCCTCGCGGAACCGATCCGAAACCATTATCTTGCCCCAGATCTTCCGCTAATGGACGGACGCATGACCAACCCTGCCACGACCTCCCTGCTCGACCGCGCCAATCTCGACCGCGACCAGGTTCGCCACGAGGTCGCGCGCGGGCTTTCCGGTGCCGACGACGGCGAGCTGTTCCTGGAGTACAGCCAGACCGAAGCGCTGATGTTCGACAACGGGCGGCTGAAGCAGGCGACCTACGACACCTCGCAAGGTTTTGGCTTACGCGCGGTCAAGGATGATGCCGTGGGTTACGCCCACTCCTCCGACGTGTCGCTGCCGGCGCTGATGCGCGCGGCGGACGCGGTTGCGGCCGTGCGCGGCGGCTATTCCGGCAATTTTTCCGCGCCGCCTCCTCACACCAATGTCCGTCTCTATGGCGACGACAACCCGCTCGACGCGCCGGGCTTCGAGACCAAGGTCAAGCTGCTCGCAGAGATCGACGCTTACCTGCGCGACAAGGATCCGCGGGTGCGACAGGTCAGCGTCAGCCTCGGCGCGACCTGGCAGGTGGTCGAGATCCTGCGGCCGGACGGCGAGAGCTATCGCGACATCCGTCCGCTCGTGCGCGTCAACATCTCCGTCGTCGCCGGCCAGGGCGACCGCCAGGAGAGCGGCAGCAAGGGTTACGGCGGCCGTGCCGGCTATGCCGAATTCATCGAGAGCCGAAGCTGGCGCGACGCCGCCGACGGCGCGCTGCGCGAGGCGCTGGTCAATCTGGAATCGATTCCGGCTCCCGCCGGCGAGATGGACGTCGTGTTAGGGGCCGGCTGGCCCGGCGTGATGCTTCATGAAGCGGTCGGCCATGGCCTGGAGGGCGATTTCAACCGCAAGAAGACCTCTGCCTTTGCCGGCCTGATGGGCCAGCAGGTCGCGGCCAAGGGCGTCACCGTGGTCGACGACGGCACCATTGCCTCGCGTCGCGGCTCGCTGTCGATCGACGACGAGGGCACGCCGACCAATCGCACCGTGCTGATCGAGGACGGCATTCTGGTCGGCTACATGCAGGACCGTCAGAACGCGCGGTTGATGAACATGAAGCCGACCGGCAACGGCCGCCGCCAGGGCTATGCCCATGTGCCGATGCCGCGCATGACCAACACCTATATGCTCCCGGGCGACCGCGATCCGGCCGAGATCCTCGCCTCGGTGAAGAATGGCGTCTTCGCTGCGAATTTCGGCGGCGGCCAGGTCGACATCACCTCGGGCAAGTACGTGTTCCAGTGTACCGAAGCCTACAAGATCGAGAACGGCAAGCTGGGCGCGCCGCTGAAGGGTGCCATGTTGATCGGCAACGGGCCGACCGACCTGCATCGCATCCGCATGATCGGCAACGATCTTGCGCTCGATACCGGCATCGGCACCTGCGGCAAGAACGGCCAGGGCGTGCCTGTCGGCGTCGGCCAGCCGTCGCTGCTGATGGAACGCATTACGGTGGGTGGAACGGGCGCATGAGCGTGGAAAAGATAACTGCGACCTCCAAGGGGAAGAGCAGCGGCTGGGGCGGGCAGATCGTTCAGCTCGCCGGCATCGTCGTCGCCGTGTTCATCGCCAAGGGCGCGCTTGCCGAGCCGTTCTACGTACCGTCGGGCTCGATGGAGCCGACGCTGCTGATTGGAGATGCGCTGATCGCCTCGAAATTCCCTTATGGCTACGGCAGTTCGTCGCTGCCGATCCAGATCAGCCTGCCCGAGACCGGCCGCGTGTTCGCGGAGACGCCGAAGCAGGGCGACGTCGTGGTGTTTCGCTGGCCCGGCGATCGTTCGCAGGCCTGGGTCAAGCGCGTCGTGGGTCTGCCCGGTGATCGCATCCAGATGCGGCAGGGTCAGCTCTTCATCAACGACCGCCCCGCCGAGCTGAAGCCGGACGGTGTCGGATCTGCCGAGGACGACAATGGCGGCAGCGAGCCCGCCTACCGCTATGTCGAGACGCTGCCGAACGGCGTCTCGCATTTGATCTTCAAGATGCGCGACAACGGTCCGCTCGACAACACCAAGGAAGTGACGGTGCCGGCCGGTCACCTGTTCGTGCTCGGCGACAACCGTGACAATTCCTCCGACAGCCGCGTGCCGCTGCGGTCCGGCGGTGTCGGCCTGTTGCCGATCGACAATTTGATCGGCCGTGCGGATGCGGTGCTCGGCTCCTGGGATCTCGGCATGCGCGGCCAGCCGGTGTGGACCTGGCTGTCCGGCTTCCGGCTGGCGCGGTTCTTCACCGCGGTGCATTGACTGGATCGTATATCGTAGGGTGGGCAAAGCGAAGCGTGCCCACGATTTGTCGTAACGCGAAAAGATGGTGGGCACGACGCGCGAAGAGCGCGTCTTTGCCCACCCTACGATTCTCATGACGCGCGACGAATTCCTCGCATTGGCTCTGCAAAATCCCGTCAACGTCGCGATCATCGATGAACTCGATCATCTCGCGCTGCCGGATGCGTGGCTGGTCGCAGGTTGCCTCGTGCAATCGGTATGGAATGGGCTCACGGGCCGCCCGGTCGATCACGGCATTGCTGATTACGACGTGTTCTATTTCGATTTCGATACGTCGTGGGAGGCGGAGGACACGGTGATCCGCAAGCTGCAGGCGCAGCTCGGCCATCTCGGCGCCAAGATCGAGATCCGCAATCAGGCGCGTGTGCACCTGTGGTACCCCGACAAGCATGGCCTGCCCTATCCGCCATTGACCCGCTCGACCGACGGCATCGACCGCTTCCTGACGCAGAACACACAGGTCGGAGTCAGGCGCGTAGAGGATGGCTACGAGGTCTACGCGCCGCACGGGTTTGACGACGTCGCGAGATTGATCGTGCGGCCCAATCGGGCACTGAATTTCTCGGTGGCGAATTACGCGGCCAAAGCCGCCCGCTGGAAGACGCTGTGGCCGGAGCTCACGGTGATTGCCGCGGAGTGAGGTGCCGTAGAGTGGGCAAAGCGAAGCGTGCCCACCCGATCTGTGGCCGGATCGGAAAGATGGTGGGCACGGCGCAAGGGCGCCTTTGCCGACCCTACGGCACCTGCGTCCGTGGCACGCGTCCGAACGCTACCGCACCACGCCCGACGTGAACCCTGCCTTCCGCCGCGG
Organism: Bradyrhizobium sp. UNPA324; assembly: GCF_006658635.1. Lineage (NCBI taxonomy): Bacteria > Pseudomonadati > Pseudomonadota > Alphaproteobacteria > Hyphomicrobiales > Nitrobacteraceae > Bradyrhizobium > Bradyrhizobium sp. UNPA324. The sequence goes on along the minus strand of NZ_LFJD01000004.1, from coordinate 5,398,365 downwards.
CGGCTTGATTTCCTTTTTCAGGAAGCAGCGCGCCTCGCGCCCGGTGTAGCCGGGGCGGGCATAGGTGAAGGCGCGGCATTTGTTATCGGCGGTGCACGCGGCCTTGCAGGCCTCCACGCTCTCGCCGTCCTTCAGGTCGAAATTGCGCAAGTCCCCACCGGGGCGGTCGATCGACGTTTCCACGCCCTCGACCCGTGGCTCGATCACGCCGGCGCCGCGCACGCCGGAGATACAGCAGCTTCCCGGCACGCGCGCCGGCACGGTGTTCTTCAGCCAGCACACCGCCGAGCCGCCTTCGACGTCGGGATAGCTGAAGCTCCACGAGCGGCAGCGGCGGTCGCGCTCGCACAGCAGCGCGCAATCCTCCGGATCGCCCGACGCAACCGGTGTGCTGAAATAGTCGCCGCCGGGCCGGTCGAACGCGGTCTGGGCGCGCGCCGGCACGCTCGCGAATGCGAGCGAAAGCAGCGTGACACATGCCACGACGCTTGCCAGGACCTTTGCCATGACGGCGCCGGACAGGCGGCCCTTCCCCATCGGAACAGCTTTCGAGTTATTGACGACGCTCAGGTTTTTCAGCCGGTCATTTGATCGCCGCAAACCTGTATGGGCGATGAACGGCTGAACTCCCGATCGGCGGCTGACCGGCCTCAAGCATGATCCGGAAAAGTGCGAACCGCTTTTCCGGAAAGATCATGCGCAAACAACGACCTAAAGCGCGATGACGATTCTTCCAAATCTCACCGCGCTTTAGAACGCGTATTCCGCGTAGGCCGGTTCCACCGAGCCCTTCCAGGGACCGTTGAACTTGTCCAGCATTTCCTCAGCCGGCGTCCGGCCGGAATCGATGATGCGGTCGAGCGGCTCCAGATGCCGCGTTTCGTCGCGGCCGAGCTGGTCGATCCGGCCGCGCCGGCGCAGGCCGGCATGTGCCAGCACGAGGCATTCCTTGGCGATCTCGAACAGGTAGCGATCCTTGATCCGCGCCTTGAAGCCCATGCGCGGCACGTCGTCGCGCAGGGCCTGGCGTTCATGCGCGTTCCAGTGCTTGACGATCTCCCAGGCGGCGTCGAGCGAGACGTCGTCATAGAGCAGCCCGACCCAGAACGCCGGCAGCGCCGGCAGCCGGCCCCACGGACCGCCGTCGGAGCCGCGCATCTCGAGATAACGCTTGAGCCGCACTTCCGGGAAGATGGTCGACAGATGATTGGCCCAGTCCGACAGCGTCGGACGCTCGCCGGGAAGGTTGTTGTTGCGGCCGTCGAAGAATGCGCGGAACGAGGAGCCCGACACGTCGATGTAGTCCTCATCGCGCTTGACGAAATACATGGGCACGTCGAGCGCGTAGTCGACATAGCGCTCGAAGCCCATGCCGTCCTCGAACGCCCAAGGCATCATGCCCGAACGCGCATTGTCGGTGTCGCGCCAGATCTCGGAGCGGAAGGAGAGGAAGCCGTTCGGCTTGCCTTCGGTGAACGGCGAATTGGCGAACAGCGCGGTCGCGACCGGCTGCAGCGCGAGCGACACGCGCAGCTTCTTGACCATGTCGGCTTCGGAGGAGAAGTCGAGATTGGTCTGCACCGTGCAGGTCCGGTACATCATGTCGAGGCCGTACTGGCCGACCTTCGGCATGTAATTGGTCATGATCTTGTAGCGGCCCTTGGGCATCATCGGGATGTCGGCGCGCGACCAGGACGGCGTCATGCCGAGCCCGAGGAAGCCGATGCCGAGCGGCGTTGCGATCTCGCGCACCTGCGCCAGATGCGCCATCAACTCGCTCTGGGTCTGGTGAACGTTCTCGACCGGGGCGCCGGAGAGCTCGAACTGTCCGCCGGGCTCGAGCGAGATCGCACCGCCGCCGGTGACGTCGTAGAGGCCGATGATGTTGCCCTTCTCCATGATCGGCTCCCAGCCGAGCAGGAGCTTCATGCCCTCGAGCAATGCACCGATGCCTCGCGCGCCTTCGTAAGGCACCGGACGGTGGCCTTCGAGCGTGAACGGCGTCTTCTCGTGCTCGGTGCCCATGCGGAATTCGGACGGGTCCTTGCAGCCGGCCTCGAACCACGCAACGAGCTCGTCGCGCGATTGCAGCGGCGTCATATCGATCTGGTCTCGCGCCATATCAAACTCTAATCAAAGGCGCTTCGATCGAATGCGCGCGGGTGACGGGGATGGTCCGCGAACCCACCGGGCGCACGGACGAGCTGGTGTGCCGCGCGATCATCGCGACGGCGAGCTTTCGTTGACGTTGGCGACGGGCGGCAGCTTCATCTCGCCGCACGAGCAGCCCAGCCGGTCGAGCAGACCGCTGAGCTTGACGGCATCGGCATCGGACAGTTTCGAGCCGACATATTTCTCGATCGCGGCCGAATAGGCGCCCCACATCCGCTTTTGCAGCTCGCGGCCGGCTTCGGTGATCTCGACGAACTGGCCGCGCTTGTCGATCTTGCATTCGCGCCGGGAGGCGAGGCCCTCGTCCACCAGGCGGTCGATCAGGCGCGAGGTGGAATATTGGGGGATCAGCATCTGCCGTTCGAGTTCCACCGGCCGCAGTTCGCCCGACGGCGCGCGCGACAATTCGAGCAGCGCGTCGTACCATGCCAACGGCGGGAAGCCGGCCTTCTTCAGGTCCTGCTCGACGCAATCGAGCACGCGGCTCTGCACCCGCATCAGGCGGATCCAGGCGGAGGTCGCCTCGGTCGATGGTTTGCGTTTCATGGTCCCGCTCAAGCTCGTCGCCCGTCTCTTACCTCATTTGATGCAGCTGCATCAATCTTGACTATTCCAAGCAGCTGCATGTAATCGCTGTTTCGGCCGAACCAAGCATCAAGAGAAGGAAATTCCATGAAACTGTACTATTCGCCCGGTGCCTGCTCGCTGTCCCCCCACATCGCGCTCCTGGAAGCCGGCCTGCCCTATGAGCTGGTCAAGGTCGATATCCGGGCCAAGAAGCTCGAAAACGGTGAGGATTATCTGAAGCTGAACCCCAAGGGCCAGGTCCCTGCGCTGGGCCTCGACAGCGGCGAGATCGTGACCGAAGGCCCGGTGATTGTCCAGATGATCGCCGATCAGGCTTCGGCTAAGGCACTGGCGCCGGCCCACGGCAGTTCCGAGCGCTACAAGCTGCTCGAGTGGCTGAATTTCCTCACCTCCGAGGTGCACAAGAGCTTCGGCCCGCTGTTCGCGCCGGCGCTGAACGACGAGGCCAAGGCCTTCTTCAAAGATCGCGTCATGGGCAAGCTGAAATATATCGACAGCCAGCTCGCCGGCCGCGACTACCTGATGGGCAAGCAGTTCACGGTGGCCGACGGCTATCTGTTCACGATGCTGACCTGGGCCGATCGGATGAAATTCGACCTCTCGGCGATGCCGAACCTTGCCGCCTACAAGGCCCGCGTCGCGGCGCGGCCGCAGGTGCAGGAAGCGCTGAAGAAGGAAGGGCTGGCGCAGGCGAAGTAAGGCCAGACTTAACAGACGAGACGATGGAAGAGCCGGATCGATGATCCGGCTCTTTTTGCTTGAATCGGTTGCGGAAGCCCGGATGTTCGAAATGCCCTGGGCATCAATTTTACGAGCATTGTCGGAGTTAACAATAATTCCGCCTTATGTATTCGGCGGAGGTCAGCATTGTTGTGAGAGCAATCCAGTTGGCTCAACTTCAGCCGTGGACTGCGATATCGGCCTGCGAACAGGGACGCTCTGGTGACAACCATACTCCTGCTCTTGCTCGCGAGCATAATCGCTGGATTGTCGACCGGCCTCTTCTTCCGGGTCTGGAGCCTGTTGCTGGTTTCGCCGGCGACCGCGATCCTTGCTGCAACAGTCCTTCAGACCTCGGGCTTCGGATTTTGGACGGGCATTCCAATCGTCGTCGCCTGCCTGATTGCCGGCCAGGTCGCCTATATGGCGGCGACGCTCTACGTGCACAGAGGCGAGCTCTCAATGCAGGACGACATCGGCGACGATCCAGGCAAGCACGGCCATGGCCACATCGACGATGAGAACGAGTAGGGCCAGGCCGGCCCATGAGGGGATTCTTCTGCGCCGCCTGAAGAGCCTGCGGCGGGGCCACGGCCGCCCCATCAGAGAAAGCGGGGCGTATCTTACAGCAACGCCGGCTGCGTTGAGTTGAGACACCGTCGGGATCATTGCGGGACACTTTCAATGCTGATGGTCATCCGTTGGATCCATTAGCAAAAGCGGTGCCACCGCGAAGCGAGCCAGTCTCGACGACGATGCGGTACCAGGCCGCGCGGTCTCGCCATTCGGCGATGGAAAATGAAAAGGCCGGATCAATGATCCGGCCTCTTGTTTCTGCGTAGCCCGGATGGAGCGCCGGGCAATCCGGCACGACGGGCCCCGTCAGGCCGCCGCCTTCTTCGGCGCGAAGCGGCCGTAGAAGGTTTCGCCCTTCGCCGCCATCTCCTCGAGCAACTTCGGCGGCGTGAAGCGCGAACCGTACTTCGCCTCCAGCTTGTGGCAGAGCTCCACGAACTTCTTGGTGCCCATGAAGTCGATATAGGACAGCGTGCCGCCGGTGAACGGGGCGAAGCCGAAGCCGAGGATCGACCCGACATCCGCCTCGCGCGGATCGGTGATGACGCGATCCTCGACCGTGCGTGCGGCTTCCACCGCCTGCACCACCAGGAAGCGCTGCTTCAGTTCCTCGACGTCGAGCGTGTCGGGGTCGAGCTGCTTCGGCTGCAAGGCCGAGAGGCCCGGCCATAGGCTCTTCTGGCCCTTGCCCTTCTCAGGGTAATCATAAAAGCCCTTGCTGTTCTTGCGCCCCAGACGGCCCTGCTTCTCGACCATCTCCACCATCAGCTTCTTCTGATCGGGGTTGATGGCGTTGGGACCGAGATCGGCTTCGGTTGCCTTCATGATCTTGAGGCCGAGGTCGAGCGCGACTTCATCCGAGAGCGAGAGCGGGCCGACCGGCATGCCGGCCATCTTGGCGCAGTTCTCGATCATCGCGGGCGGCACGCCTTCGAGGAACATCTCGTTGCCTTCGGCGACGTAGCGGCCGACGCAGCGATTGGCGAAGAAGCCTCTGGAGTCGTTGACGACGATCGGCGTCTTGCCGATCTGCCGGACGTAGTCGAGCGCGGTCGCGAGCGCGACATCGCCGGTGTTCTTGCCGAGGATGATCTCGACCAGCATCATCTTCTCGACCGGCGAGAAGAAGTGGATGCCGACGAACTTGGCCTGGTCCTTGAAGGATTCAGCGAGCGAGGTGATCGGCAGCGTCGAGGTGTTCGACGCGAAGATCACGTCCGGCTTCATGTGCTCCTGCGCCTTGGCAAAGGTCTCGGCCTTGACCTTGCGGTCCTCGAACACGGCCTCGATGACGAGGTCGACGTCCTTCAGAGCCGCATAGTCGGCGGTCGGCGTGATGCGCGCGAGTAGCGCTTCGGCATCCGCAGGCTTGGCGCGGCCCTTCTTGATCTGCTCCTCGATCACCTTCTGCGCATGCGCCTTGCCCTTGTCGGCGCTCTCCTGGTCGCGATCGATCAGGACGACGTCGAGGCCGGCACGGGCCGAGACGTAGCCGACGCTGGCGCCCATGAAGCCGGCGCCGATCACGGCGATCTTCTTCACCTTGGTTGCGGGCACGTCCTTCGGACGGCGCGCGCCCTTGTTCAATTCCTGCATCGACAGGAACAGGCTGCGGATCATCGCGGCCGCCTCCTTCGAGCGCAGCACCGAGGTGAAGTAGCGCGACTCGACGCGCAGCGCGGCGTCGATCGGCAGCTGCAGGCCTTCATAGACGCAGCTCATGATCGCGCGCGCGGCCGGATAATTGTCGTAGGTCTCGCGGCGATAGATGGCGTTGCCGGCGGGGAACATCATCATGCCGGCCTTGGAGAACACCGGACCGCCGGGCAGCTTGAAGCCCTTCTCGTCCCAGGGCGCGATCGCCTTGCCGCCGCCCTTGATCCAGTCCTTTGCGGCCTTGATGAGATCGGCGGCCGGAACGATGGCGTGGATCAGATTCAGCGCCTTGGCCTTCTCGATCGTGACCGGATCGCCCTTGAGCAGGATCGTCATCGCGTCCTGCGGCGGCACCAGGCGCGGCACGCGCTGCGTACCGCCGGCACCGGGGAACAGGCCGACCTTGACCTCGGGCAGGCCGAGGCGCGTCTTGGGATTCTCGGCCGCGACGCGATAATGGCAGCACAGCGTGATCTCGAAACCACCGCCGAGCGCGAGGCCGTTGATCGCGGCCGCCCACGGCTTGCCCGAGGTCTCGATCGAACGCAGCACCAGCGAGAAGCGACGGCTCTGATCGAACAGCATCTGGTTCGCCGCGGTCTCGCCCTGCTCCTTCAAGACCTTGGCATAGGCCTGGTTCATGCCTTCAAGCATCGACAGGTCGGCGCCGGCGCAAAACGCTTCCTTGGCCGAGGTGATGACGACGCCCTTCACCGCCGCATCGGCCGTGGTCGCCTTGACGATCGCGTCGAGTTCGTTGGTCGAAGTCTCGTCCAGTACGTTCATCGAACGGCCGGGGATGTCCCAGGTGACGAGCGCGATGCCGTCTGCGTCGGTCTCAACCCTAAAATTCTTGTACGACATGTTGGTTGCTCCTCGGTGCCGCAGCCGATCTCAGGCGCGGCGGTTTAATTCGGTTTCGTAGGGTGGGTTAGCGAAGCGTAACCCACCAACTTTGTCGACGCGGCACGGTGGGTTACGCCTTCGGCAAACCCACCCTACGGACTACACCCGCTCGATGATGGTCGCGGTGCCCATGCCGCCGCCGATGCACAGCGTGACGAGGGCGGTGGACTTGTTGGTGCGCTCGAGCTCGTCGAGCACGGTGCCGAGGATCATCGCACCGGTGGCGCCGAGCGGATGGCCGAGCGCGATGGCGCCGCCATTGACGTTGATCTTGGCGCTGTCGATGTCGAAAGCCTGGATGTAGCGCAGCACGACTGACGCAAAGGCCTCGTTGAGCTCGAACAGGTCGATGTCCGACTTCTTCATGCCGGAACGCGCAAAGAGTTTCTCGGTGACGTCGACCGGACCGGTCAGCATCATCGCCGGCTCCGAGCCGATGTTGGCGAAGGCGCGGATTTTTGCACGCGGCTTCAGGCCGTATTTCGCAGCCGCCTCCTTGCTGCCGAGCAGCACGGCGCCGGCGCCGTCGACGATGCCGGAGGAATTGCCGGCGTGATGCACGTAATTGACGCGCTCGATCTCGGGGTGCGACTGCAGCGCGACGCCGTCGAAGCCGCCCATCTGCGCCATCATCGTGAACGAGGGCTGGAGCTGCGCCAGCGACTGCATCGTCGTCGAGGGACGCATGTGCTCGTCCTTGGCGAGGATGGTGAGGCCGTTGATGTCCTTCACCGGCACGATCGACTTGTCGAAGCGGCCTTCTTCCCAGGACTTGGCCGCACGCTGCTGGCTCTGCACGGCGTAGGCGTCGACGTCGTCGCGCGAGAAGCCGTATTTGGTCGCGATCAGATCGGCCGAGACGCCCTGCGGCATGAAATAGGCCGGCACTGCCATCGAGGGATCCATCGGCCAGGCGCCGCCCGAGGCGCCGATGCCGACGCGGCTCATGGATTCGGCGCCGCCGCCGATCACGAGCTCATGCTGGCCGCTCATCACCTGCGCGGCCGCGAAGTTCACCGCATCGAGGCCGGAGGCGCAGAAGCGGCTGATCTGCACGCCGGGCACGGCTTCGCCGAGCCCCGCTTTCAGCGCCGCAAAGCGCGCGATGTCGGAACCTGCTTCGCCGACCGGATCGACAACGCCGAGGATGACGTCGTCGACGGCATCTTCAGGCAGATTGTTGCGGTCCTTCAGCGCCTTCAGCGGCACGGCCGCAAGCGCGAGCGCCGTGACTTCGTGCAGCGCGCCGTCCGCCTTGCCGCGGCCGCGGGGGGTGCGAACGTGGTCGTAGATGAATGCCTCAGGCATGACGCCCTCCTGATGTGATGTTCGATGCGATTGGGAGCAGGCAGCGGAAGCAGGCTCAGAATGCTTCCGCCGGCAATTCCATGATGGTGGCGCAGCCGGCCTGGATGCGGGCGAGATTGGCGGCGGTCTCCGGCAGCATCCGCTCCATGAAGAAACGGCCGGTGACCAGCTTGGTCGAGAGATAGGGCGTCGCCCCGCTCTCGGCAATCTTGGCATTCGTCACCTTGGCCATCTTCGCCCACATGTAGCCGAGCGCGACGAAGCCGAAGAGATGCAGGTAATCGGTTGCGGCGGCACCGGCATTGTCGGGCTTTGCCATCGCGTTCTGCATCAGCCAGGTCGTGGCCTGCTGGAGATGGCCGAGCGAGGTCGACAGCGGGGTGATGAACGGCTTGAGCGCTTCGTCGCCGCCATTCTCCTTGGCGAAGGCCATGACCTCGCCGAAGAAGGCCATGATGGCGCGGCCGCCGTCGCGCGGCAGCTTGCGACCGACGAGGTCGAGCGCCTGAATGCCATTGGCGCCTTCATAGATCATGGCGATGCGCGCATCGCGCACGAACTGCTCCATGCCCTGCTCGGCGATGTAGCCGTGGCCGCCATACATCTGCTGCGCCTGCACCGCGTTGGCAAAGCCGTAATCGGTCAGGAAACCCTTCAGCACCGGGGTCATCAGGCCCATGTGATCGTCGGCGGCCTGGCGGTCCTTCGGGTCTTCGGAGCGGTGGGCGACGTCGCTCTTCAGCGCGGTCCACATCACGAAGGCACGCGCGGCCTCGTTGAAGGCGCGGATCGAGAGCAGCGTGCGGCGCACGTCGGGGTGCACGATGATCGGGTCGGCCTGCTTGTCCGGTGCCTTGGCGCCGGTGAGCGAGCGGCCCTGGATGCGCTCGCGGGCATAGGCGACGGCGTTCTGATAGGCCACCTCGGACTGCGCGAGGCCCTGCACGGCAACGCCGAGCCTGGCCTCGTTCATCATCACGAACATGCCCTGCATGCCCTTGTTCTCTTCGCCGATCAGCCAGCCGGTGGCGTTGTCGTAGTTCATCACGCAGGTGGAGTTGCCGTGGATGCCCATCTTGTGCTCGATCGAACCGCAGACGACGCCGTTGCGCGCGCCCACCGAGCCATCGGCATTGACCAGGAATTTCGGCACCACGAACAGCGACACGCCCTTGATGCCGGCGGGTGCGCCCTCGATGCGGGCGAGCACGAGGTGGATGATGTTTGGGGCGAGGTCATGCTCGCCGGCCGAGATGAAGATCTTGGTGCCCGTGATCTTGAAGCTGCCGTCCGCCTGGCGCACCGCCTTGGTGCGGAGCATGCCGAGATCGGTGCCGCAATGCGGCTCGGTCAGGTTCATGGTGCCGGTCCACTCGCCGGCGACCATCTTCGGCACGTATGTCTTCTTCTGCTCCGGCGAGCCGTGGACGATGAGCGCCGCGGTCGCGCCCATGGTGAGGCCGCCATACATCGAGAACGCCATGTTGGCGGAGATCTGGAACTCGTTGACGGCCTGCGAGAGCGTCACCGGCAGGCCCTGGCCGCCGAACTCGGTCGGCGCCGACAGACCGAGCCAGCCGCCCTCGGCGACCTGCTTGAACGCGTCCTTGAAACCCTTCGGCGTGGTAACGCTGCCGTCATCCGCGCGCTTGCAGCCTTCGAGATCGCCGACACGGTTCAGCGGCTGCAGCACCTCTTCGGCGAGCTTGGCGGCTTCGCCCAAAATGGCTTCGCGCACGTCGCTCGACGCATCGGAGAAGCCCGCCAGGTTGTCGTAGCGGTCGATCTGGAAGACGTCGTTGAGCAGGAAGTTCACGTCTTCGACGGGGGCTTTGTAGATCGGCATGGAGTTCTCCCGGCAATGGGCCTTGCAGTGGTGATATCAGCGTGTTTCCTGCGGCGCAGCCTTGCCCGCGAGCTTAGCGGGTTCTGCAACCTCAGGGCAGTGTCATGATTGGGCGGCCAGCCGCTCCGCCATCAGGCGGTGCAGCATGTTGATCGCCTTGAGCGGACGCACCATCACCTTGAAATGCGTGATGCGTCCCTCGCTGTCGAAAGTGATGATGTCGACGCCGTTGATCTCGATGCCGTCGATCTCAGTCTTGAATTCGAGCACGGCACCATTGTCGCTGCGCCATTCGCCGACATAGGTGAAGGTCGGGCCGCCAAGCACCTGCTCGGCGCTGGAGAGGTATTTGAAGGTGATGTCACGCCCGCGCTGCGGGGTGTGGACGACCGGGCTTTCGAACACGGCGTCGGGATGCAGGAGGTCCCAAAGCGCGGCGCGGTCGTGAGACCTCATGTAGGCGTACCAGGAATCGAGGCCGGTCATTCTCAGCTGCCTCCCTAAAGGCCTGGACAGAAAACGCGAAAACAACCCCATGCACAGTAGCTTGGTGATTGATTCCGCTGGGTTTTTCGGGTCGGATCTTTCGCCCGGCCCGAGATGCCGTAATATGCACATTGACGCATATGCGCCAATACGCATAAAGTCAAGCATGGTGGTTGAGGTTGAAACAAGGAGGCCGGCGATGGCCCTGGGCGACGCAATCCTCGCATGCCTGACGGAACGTCCGATGACGGGCTACGAGCTCGCCAAGACGTTCGACTCCTCGATCGGCTTCTTCTGGAAGGCCGACCATCAGCAGATCTATCGCGAGCTCTCCAAGCTGCGCGACCGCGGCCACATCCAGGGCCGCGAGGTCGTGCAATCGGGCAAGCCCAACAAGCTGGTTTATACGCTCACTCCGGAGGGGCGAACAGCGCTGCGGCACTGGGCCGCGCGACCAAGCACGCCGGCCTCGACCAAGGACGACCTCCTGGTCCGCCTCCACGCGCTCGACAGCATCGACATCGAGCCGCTGCGCACCGACCTGATGGCCCGCCTCGAGCACCATCGCGACCGCCACGCCAATTACGAGCGCATCCTGAAGAAGCGCTTTCCCGACGGCACCGCAGAGGGCCGGCTCGACCTCGGCAACCTGCTCCTGCTCCGCTTAGGAGCCCGTCACGAGCAGATGGTGGCCGACTTCTGCGAGGAGGCGCTCGCCGCGCTGTCGACGATGACCGGCAAGGCCACGGTGGTGCCGCTGGAAGAGGGCAAGCGCGAGGGGAAGGGCTGAAGCGCCAAGCGCTGAGCACTCCGCAGTACGCACCCCGCTTCTACATATTCCGCTGTCATCGTCCGCGAAGGCGGACGATCCAGTATTCCAGAGACGGCGCGGCTAGAACCGAGGAGCCGCGGCGTACTGGATGCCTCGCCTTCGCGGGGCATGACACCGGTTGTTTGGCGACCGGACGAGCGACACGACACCGCCCCAGGTTCCTCCCGCCCAACTTTCAGACACCCGCGCCGCATTCCTTAACTCGTTATTTACCGTAACAGGAAAAAGTCGGTTTTCGAGGCAGACGACCCGCGCCAAATTCGATTGTCTTTGCAACCGGCACGCGTGGGGAGGCTGGAGGCGCCGGGTGGGGCGCCGGAGTCGGAACCGGACAGAGTCATGAATTCGCGCGTATCGTGGAGTGTGGACGGCATCGATCCATCCGTCAGGGAGCGGGCCGAAGCTGCTGCGCGTCGCGCGGGCATGTCACTCAACGATTGGCTGAACTCCACGCTCGGCGAGACGGCCCCGCCAAACCTTCGCGGATCTTACGATCAACGTCAGGATCAACGTCCGCAAGCCATGCCGAGCCAGGAGAGCCGCGAAGTCGCCGACATCCACCAGCGGCTCGACGCGATCACCCAGCAGATCGAACGGATTTCGAAGCCCGCGCCGCGCCAGGAATCGTCGAGACCAGACGTCTCGCGCGAGCAGGGGGTCGCACGCCAGCTCAACGACGCGATCTCGCGGCTCGATGCGCGGCTGTCGCAAATCTCCCGGCCGCAGCAGCCTCAACCGCAGCAGCCGCAGGCCCCGCGCCCCGCGCCGGTCGACACGCGCCAGCGCCAGGCCGATGCGGTCGAGCGCGCGGCCGCGCAGGTCTATCGCAACGCCCCTCCCCTGAGCCCCGCTTCATTCGACGTCGCCGTCGCCGAGATCACCGCGCGCCAGAGCGAGCTCGATGGCTTTGCGCCGAGGCAAATGCCGCCGCGCGCCGCGCCCTCCATTGCGCCTCATGCAGCTCCCTTCGCGCCCCCGATGGCGCCGCCCGCGCCTATCTATGCGCCGCCGCCACCGCAAGCGGGGCCGGATTTCTCCTCCCTCGAGCGCCACCTGCTCAAGATAACGAGCCAGATCGAGGCGCTGCAGCGCCCCGACAATACCGAGCAGGCGATCAACGCCTTCCGCAGCGAGCTCGCCGAGATCCGCACCGCCATCACCGAGGCGATGCCGCGGCGCGCGATCGAATCGATCGAGAACGAGATCCGCTCGCTGCATCGGCGCATCGACGAGACGCGCTCCAACGGCACCGACGGCCAGGTGCTGTCGGGCATCGAGCACGCGCTGTCCGACATCAAGCAGGTGCTGCGCACGCTGACGCCGGCCGAGCAGCTCACCGGCTATGACGAGGCGATCCGCAATCTCGGCGCCAAGCTCGACCTGATCCTGCGCGCCAATGACGATCCCTCGACGGTGCATCAGCTCGAAAGCGCGATCGCGGCGCTGCGCGGCATCGTCTCCAACGTCGCCTCCAACGAAGCGCTGGCCCGCCTGTCGGAAGACGTCCAGCTGTTGTCGTCCAAGGTCGACCAGGTCACTCGCGCTTCCGGCCAGGGCGACACCTTTGCGGTGCTGGAGCAGCGCATTGCCGCGCTCACCGCGGCGCTGGAAACCCGCGAGCGGCCGCAGCCGTCCGAAAGCACCGAGCATCTGGAAGCTGCGATCCGCGCGCTGTCGGACCGCTTCGACCGCATGCAGGTCGGCAACGATTCCGCCTCGACTTTCGCACATCTCGAACAGCGCGTCTCGTACCTGCTGGAGCGGATCGAAGCCGCCTCCGACCCACGCAACGGCAACTTAAGCCGCGTCGAGGACGGGCTGCACGACATTCTCAGGCACCTGGAGCGGCAGCAGGCGACCTATTCCGCGCTGGCCGAGAGCCGCAATTCGGCCCCCGTCGATTCCGGCGTGGTCGATCTCGTCAAGCGCGAGCTGTCCGACATCCGCTTCAGCCAGGCCGAGACCAACCGCAGCACCCAGGACTCGCTCGACGCCGTCCACAGCGCGCTCGGCCATGTCGTCGATCGCCTGTCCATGATCGAGGGTGATCTGCGCGCGGTGCGTACGGCGCCGCCGGCCGCTGCGCCGCAGCCGATGTCGATGCCGATGGCCGCTCCCATTGCTGCTTCCATGGAGCCGGCGCCGGTCGCGCGTGAACCGCGGCCGCAAGTACAGCCGCCGAAATACGATCCGAAGCCCGAGCTTCCGAATCCCGCTGCCGCGCAAGGGCCGCAATCCGCCTTCGCCGCCGCGCCGCGTGAATTCCATGCCGCTGCACCCGCCGCGCCGCCGCCGGTGCCGCCGGCACCGCCGGTTCCGCCGCGTGCGATCAGCGAGATCCTGGAGCCGCATACGGCACCCGCGCGCGCCGCGCTCGCACCCGAATTGCCGCCGGATCATCCGCTCGAGCCCGGCACGCGGCCGGGTGGACGCGCCACGCCGTCGGAGCGCATCGCCGCCTCCGAGAGCGCGATCAGCGGCATTCCCGCTGCTGCGAAAGAGCCGGTCTCGTCGTCGAGCTTCATCGCGGCCGCCCGCCGCGCCGCCCAGGCCGCCGCCGCGCAGCCACCCGAAAAGACCGGCCGCGCCGCCAAGGCTGCGGCCCGCGCCAAGAATGCGGACAAGGGCAAGGACGGCGGCTCGACCATCACCTCGAAGATCCGCTCGCTGCTGGTCGGCGCGAGCGTCGTCGTGATCGTGCTCGGCACCTTCAAAATGGCGATGAACCTGCTCGAGGGCAGCCCGCCGCCGGCGCCGCAGGCCATGGACAATACGTTGAGCCAGCCCGCGCCGCAGGCCCCGCCGTCACCGCCGGTGATCGAGAACAAGCCCGCCACGCCCGAGCAGGTCACGCCATCGATGACCTCGCCGACACCGATCGGACGGCAATCCCAGAACAACGCCGCGCCGGCTCCCGCCGCCAATTCGGGCAACTCGGCCTCGGTTGAAATTCCGCCGGCGCCAGCGACGACGCCGCCCGCGCCTGCGGCGAGCAGCGACGTCACCGGCGCGCTGTCGGGCACCAGCCGCGCCAAGCTCGGCCTCATCCAGGTGCCGCCGAGCGAAAAGCTGCCTGACGGCATCGGTGGCCCGGCCTTGCGCACCGCCGCGATGAAGGGCGATGCGACCGCGGCCTACGAGATCGGCTTGCGCTTTGCCGAAGGCAAGGGCGTTGCCACCAACTACGACGAAGCCGCGAAATGGTACGACCGCGCCGCACAGGCCGGCGTGATCCCCGCGACCTTCCGCCTCGGCACGCTCTACGAGAAGGGCTTAGGGGTGAAGAAGGACGCCGACATCGCGCGCCGCTACTACACCCAGGCCGCCGAGCGCGGCAACGCCAAGGCGATGCACAATCTCGCGGTGCTCGATGCCGATGGCGGCGGACGCGGCGCCAATTACAAGAGCGCGGCGCAGTGGTTCCGCAAGGCCGCCGATCGCGGCGTCGCCGACAGCCAGTTCAACCTCGGCATCCTCTATGCCCGCGGCATCGGCGTCGAACAGAACCTCGCCGAGTCCTACAAATGGTTCAGCCTCGCAGCCGCGCAGGGTGATGCGGATGCGTCAGGCAAGCGCGACGACGTCGCCAAGCGTCTCGACCCGCAATCGCTCGCCGCCGCCAAGCTCGCGATCCAGACTTTCAGCGCCGAGCCGCAGCCCGACGACGCGGTCAACGTCGCGTCCCCCGCCGGCGGCTGGGACACCGCGCCGCAGGCAAGCGCCAAGCCCGCGCCGAAGCCGGTCGCGGCGAAGAAGTCGGCGTCGGCAGCGCACTAAGCGGCTTAATACAACGCTCTCTCATCCTGTCGTCGCCCGGCTTGACCGGGCGACCCAGTATTCCAGAGGCCGGCGTCAAGGAGCTCGCTCTCACAACAACGGGGCGGCGTACTGGATGCCCCGGTCAAGACGGGGCATGACAGCGGAGAAGGTGGCGAGATCGCACAGGATGCACCATCCGATCCCTCGCCACCATTCACCACGCCCAAAATTCCCGGTCCCTCCCCGCTCCGAATTCCGCTATTGAGGGACGCGGCAATCGTTCCAGCCTTCCGGCGAGCATTCCGCAATCGATCCGTCTCGCCGGAGCGTGGTCCTTCGATGCAGCTCTATCTTCCGATCGCCGATCTTCCCGTCAACGTCTTCCTGGTGCTGGCCATGGGCGCCGCGGTCGGCTTCGTCTCGGGCATGTTCGGAATCGGCGGCGGCTTCCTGATGACGCCGCTTCTGATCTTCATCGGCATCACGCCGGCGGTCGCGGTCGCCTCGGTCGCGAGCCACATCGCGGCCTCCTCCTTTTCCGGCGCGCTGTCTTATTGGCGGCGACGCGCGATCGATCCGGCACTGGCAAGCGTCCTCTTATGCGGCGGCGTGACCGGCACCGCACTCGGCGTGTGGACCTTCACGCAGCTGCGCGCGCTCGGCCAGCTCGATCTGATGATCGCGCTCTCTTACGTGGTTCTGCTCGGCACCGTCGGCAGCCTGATGTTCTCGGAAGGCCTGCGCGCCCTGATGCGAACCCGGCGCGGCGCGCTGCCGCCGCGCCGCACGCACAACTGGATCCACGGGCTGCCGCTGAAGATGCGGTTCAAGCGCTCGAGGATCTATCTCTCGGTCATCCCCGTGGTGGTGGTCGGCATCATGATCGGCTTCATCGGCGCCATCATGGGCATCGGCGGCGGCTTCATCCTGGTGCCGATCATGATCTATCTCTTGCGGGTGCCGACCTCGACGGTGATCGGGACCTCGATGGTGCTGACGCTCGTCACGATGCTGTTCGCGACCATGCTGCACGCGGTGACCAATCACCTCGTCGACGCCGTGCTGGCGCTGATCCTGATGGTCGGTGGCGTCACCGGCGCGCAATTCGGGGCACGCGCCGGCCAGAAGATCCGCGGCGAGCAATTGCGGCTGCTGCTCGGCCTTCTGATCCTCTCGGTCGGCGTTCGCTTCGCGATCGAGCTGGTGATCCAACCCTCGGATCTCTTCACCATCCGCGAGCTGGGAGTGAGCGGATGATTCGCCCCCTCCTCGCCTTCCTTCTCGTCCTGCTGCTCGGCTCAGCCGCGCGCGCGGAGCGGCTGATCGTATCGGTCTCCAACCACCGCGTCACGGTGACACCGAACTATTCCGGCGAGGAGCTGGTGCTGTTCGGCTCGGTCGAGAAGGATGCCACCACGCCCCCCGATCGCACCGCCTACGATCTCGTCGTCACCGTGATGGGCCCGCACGCCGACATGGTGACGCGGCGGAAGGAACGCACCTTCGGCATCTGGATCAACACCGATTACCGGCAATTCCTGCAGGTGCCGAGCTATCTGGCGCTGTTTGCCAACCGCTCCTTCGACGCGATCACCTCGCCCGAGATCGCGCGGCGGCAGCAGATCGGGCTGAACAACGTGCTGCTGATGCAGCGGGTCGGCGGCGACTTTGCCGACGTGGTGCCGAACGACGCGTTCCGCTCGGCGTTCATCCGCCTGCGCACCCAGCGCGGGCTCTATCGCGAGGATCCAAGCGCCGTCACCTTCCTGACGCCGACGCTGTTCCGCACCGGCATTCCACTGCCGGCGGAGGTGCCGATCGGCACCTATGAAGTGGAGATCAAGCTGTTTGCGAACGGCGCGTTCATCGGCAAGACCGAGACCGCGTTCGAGATCGTCAAGGTCGGCTTCGAGCAATTCGTCGCCACCACCGCGAGGCAGAACGGGCTGATCTACGGCCTCGTCACCGCCGCGATGGCGCTGATGACGGGCTGGATGGCGTCGATCGTGTTTCGGAAGGATTGACCACATCGTCAGTGCAACGAGGGAGGTTGCGTTTATCGCGTTCCTTCCTCTCGTGTCCCGGACGCGTCGCAACGCTCTTGGCGTTGCGGCGCAGAGCCGGGACCCAGAACGCCATGTGGTGGAATGCGGAGGCATGGGCCCCGGCTCGGCAGCGCACCGCCGAAGAGGCGCTGCGCTGCGTCCGGGGCACGAGACCTGCGTTCGTGCAACGCCGCATGGACTGCGGAAATGAGGGCTGCGGCAACTACGGCGCCTCGATCACTGTCGGCACGCCCGGCTCCAGCAGCCGCAGCCGCGTCCCGAAGCCGAGCGCGTCGAACGTCTTGCGCAGATCCTCGCCGGTCTGGCGGAAATGCGCCCAGCCTTCGGTATGCACGGGCACGATCATCGCCTCGGGAAAGGCGCGCGCGGTCTCGATGGCGTCGTTGGTGTCCATGGTGAGATGGAACGGACCGCGCGTCTGCGCCGCGCCGGCAAACGGCAGCACCACGCCGCATTTGAAGCGGCGCGCGACTTCGGCAACGCCGTCGAACCATGTGGTGTCGCCGCTGATATAGACCGGGCTGGTGTCCCTCCGGCTTGAGGACACCACGAAGCCGATCACGTCGCCCGACAGCGGCTCGATGCCGGCCGGGCCATGGCGCGCCGGTGTCGCGGTGATCGTCAGTGTGTTGCCGTCGCTGTC
Source organism: Bradyrhizobium sp. UNPA324 (assembly GCF_006658635.1). Lineage (NCBI taxonomy): Bacteria > Pseudomonadati > Pseudomonadota > Alphaproteobacteria > Hyphomicrobiales > Nitrobacteraceae > Bradyrhizobium > Bradyrhizobium sp. UNPA324. The sequence goes on along the minus strand of NZ_LFJD01000004.1, from coordinate 5,380,807 downwards.
CTTCAGTTGCGCAGTGCTCCACGGCGCAAGGCCCTCGACATGGCCGCCAAGACGCTTTGCACCCGCTTCCGTCGTCAGCACGCGCTTGACCTTATGGAGATAGTCGCGGCCCGAATTGTCGAGGTTGTCGGAATGCTGGTCGTGGCTGAGCAGCACGGCATCGACCGGGCCGATCGCATCGGGCCTCAATGCGGGGCCGATGGTCTTCTCCAGCTTCACATGCGGCAGCTGGTAGGCGCCGGGCGCATCGAAGGTCGGATCGGTAAGCAGACGGAAGCCGTCGATCTCGATCAGCGCAGTGGGGCCGCCGATCAGGGTGATGGAAATGGGCATGACGAACTCCTGTTACGAGACGGGCTTTGCCGGGCGCGTCACCAGATAGATGCCGAGCGCCACCGGAATGATGCCGAGGAGGTCACGCGCTTCGACGTGTTCACCGAGGACCAGATAGGCGAACAGCATGCCGAGTGGCGGCATCAGGAAATGATAGGCGCTGGCGGCGGTCGCGCCGCACACTTTCAGGAGATGGAACCAGAGCCAATAAGCGAGGATCGAGCCGCCCAGCACGAGGAACGCAGAGGCGCCGATCAGGCTCGGCGTGACATCGATCGCGTGGACATCGGCGAAGGTGAGCGCGATCGGCGTCAGCACGAGGCCGGCGGCGAGGTTCTGCACGCCGTTGCCGATCCACAACGATCCCTTCGGCGCGAGCAGCTTGAACAGGATGGTGCCGGCGACGATCGAGACGAGCGCGGCCAGCGTGAAGACGATGCCGTGCAGCGAGTCCGTGCCGACCGACAAGCGATGCCAGACGATCAGCGTCACGCCGGTGATGCCGAGCAGCAGGCCGCCGGCCTTCCGCCATGTCATGCGCTCGCCGAGCAGCAGGGCGGCGAGCGCCGCTGTGAATACCGGATTGGCCGACACGATCAGGCCGCCGAGGCCGGCGGAGACCGATTGCAGGCCGGTGTAGCCGAGGCCGAGATAGAGCGCGTTGTTGGCGATGCCGAGCACGGCGAAGATCACGGCATCGCGCCAGGTCAATGACCAGGCCTCGCCGCGGATCAGCGTTGCGCCGAGGATCAAAATGCCCGCGAGCGAAAAGCGCGCGGCGAGCAGGATCAGCGGCGGGCAATGGGTGACGCCGATCTTGCCGGCGACGAAGGCGTAGCTCCAGAGCAGGCAGAACAGGCCGATGGCGAGTGGCAGCGTGTTGAAGCGGGTGCGGGGAGCCGAGACCGAGGGGGCGAGCGACATGAGGGGCATTCTCGGATGTTTTCTTCTGCCCCTCGATCTAGGGAGGCCGCTTGCCATTTGGAAATTAAATGATTAACTTCCGATCAGTTGATTTTCGAATGGAGGCGGCGATGCTCGATCTCGAGCTGCTGCGCAGCTTCGTCTCGGTGGTCGAGGCCGGCGGCTTCACCCGCGCCGGCGAACGCGTCCACCGCACGCAGTCGACCGTGAGCCAGCAGATCAAGCGGCTGGAAGACGACATCGGCCAGGTGCTGCTGCATCGCGACGGCAAGAATGTGCGCCCGACCGAGGCCGGCGAGCGGCTGCTGTCCTATGCGCGCCGACTGCTCTCGCTGGCCGAGGAAGCCCGCGACGTGCTGCGCCAGCCGGATGGCGAAGGCGCGATCCGGCTCGGCATTCCCGAGGATTTCGCGGCCTACCGGCTGACCAAATTGCTCGGTGCATTTTCGCGCTCGCATCCGGGCCTGCGGCTCGACGTGCGCGCCGATCAGAGCAAGCACCTGGCGCGTGATCTCGAGCGCGGCGAGCTCGACCTTGCGCTCTACAAGCGCGAGGCCGGCGCGAAGGATGCGATCGCGGTGTGGCCGGAGCGGGTGCACTGGGTCACCAGCAAGAGCCATCCGGTCGATGTCGACGTTTCCTCGGTGCCGCTGATCGGCTTTCCGCTCGGCTGCATCTATCGGGCCGGGGCTATCCATGCGCTGGAAAGCGCAGGCCGCGCCTGGCACACCGCCTACACCTCATCGAGCCTCGCCGGCATCCAGGCCGCGGTCGCTGCCGGAATGGGACTGAGCATCCTGTCGGAGATGGCCATCCAGTCCGATCACCGCGTGCTGACGGCGAAGGAAGGTTTTGCGCCGATCAACAAGACCGAGGTCGCATTGATGGCCGCGCCGGATGCGAGCCCGGCCACGCTGCGGCTTGCGGATCGTCTCGCCGAATTTTGCGATGCGGTGCAGGCCAAGGCTGCCTAGATTGGCGGCCTAGATTCGCGAGGGCCCGCCGCTCAATTCACCGCGGACATCAGCCTGGTGCCGCACGCATTCGCATAAAACTTGCCGCCGCATTGCCGCTTGATGGCGGCGCAGCGGGCCGCGGGCGAGGCATTCTGCGGGACCGTAAAACCGCAGCTCAGACCATCTGCGCTGCGACCGGGCTTGCCGGCGGCAAACGCGGCGCTGGAGGCGCTGATGCAGACGACGAGCAGGGCCGCCGCGGCGATTTCGATCAGCAGTCGCTTCAGCAGTTTCATGGGAACGTTTCTCCACACTGATGGCTGAATTGATCGGCAACCTAGCACGGAAATCCCGGTTTCTCCGTGCTCGTCCGGGTTCCAAAGCGGCCCGTTCCTTGCATAAATTTGCGCCAGCGCAGTGCACGGCCGCGCCCGTGACTGTTCCGGTGCAGGGGCAGGACGCGTAGGGTGAGGTGTGTTGTTTCGACCAGGAAGTGACGGCTTTGCAAGATCAATCGTTCCAGCCCAGTTTTCCCGCTGCCACGCAGCCCATCGACGAGCTCGCGCTGGCTGAGATCAAGGGCGCGATCCTGGCGAAGCTGCGGCTTGCCATCGGCAAGGATGCCGGCATGGCGACCAAGCACGACTGGTATCAGGCCGCGGCGCTCGCTCTGCGCGACCGCATCGTGCATCGCTGGCTCACCGCGGACAAGCACAGCTACGACGCCGGCCGCAAGCGCGTCTATTATCTCTCGCTCGAATTTTTGATCGGCCGTCTGTTCAGCGACGCCCTCAACAACATGGGCCTGCTCAAGATCTTCGAGGTCGCGCTCGGCGATCTCGGCGTCTCGCTGCCGGAGCTCCGCAAATGCGAGCCGGACGCCGCGCTCGGCAATGGCGGCCTCGGCCGCCTCGCCGCCTGCTTCATGGAGAGCATGGCGACGCTGTCGATCCCCGCGATCGGCTACGGCATCCGCTACGATTACGGCCTGTTCCGCCAGATCATCAACCAGGGCTGGCAGCAGGAATATCCGGACGAATGGCTGAGCTTCGGCAACCCCTGGGAATTGCAGCGGCCCGAGGTGATCTACGACATCAATTTCGGCGGCGGGGTCGAGCATGTCGACGACAAGGGCCGCGACCGCGCGATCTGGCATCCGGGCGAGACGGTGCAGGCGATCGCCTACGACACGCCGATCGTCGGCTGGCGTGGCCAGCACGTCAATGCGCTGCGCCTGTGGTCGGCGCGCTCGCCCGATCCGCTCAAGCTCGATGCCTTCAACAAGGGAGACTATGTCAGCGCCAGCGCCGAGCAGTCGCGCGCGGAGGCGATCTGCAAATTCCTCTATCCGAACGACGAGAGCCCGGCGGGCCGCGAGCTGCGCCTGCGCCAGGAATATTTCTTCGTCTCGGCCTCGCTCCAGGATCTGGTGAAGCGGCATCTCGCCTCCGACGGCCAGCTGCGCAGCCTGGCCAGCAAGGTCGCCGTGCAGCTCAACGACACCCATCCGAGCCTCGCGGTCACCGAGCTGATGCGGATCCTCGTCGATTTGCACAATTTCCGCTGGGACGAGGCCTGGAAGATCACGGTCGCCACGCTCTCCTACACCAACCATACGCTGCTGCCCGAGGCGCTGGAGACCTGGCCGGTCGAGCTGTTCGAGCGGCTGTTGCCACGGCACCTCGAGATCATCTACCGCATCAACGTGCAGCATTTGGCGCTCGCCGAGGCGCGCTGCCCCGGCGACATCGATTTCCGCGCCTCGGTCTCGCTGATCGACGAGAAGAGCGGGCGTCGCGTGCGCATGGGCCAGCTCGCCTTCGTCGGCTCGCACCGCATCAATGGCGTTTCGGGCATGCATTCGGACCTGATGCGCGAGACCGTGTTCCACGACCTCAATCATCTCTATCCCGGCCGCATCACCAACAAGACCAACGGCATCACCTTCCGCCGCTGGCTGATGCTGGCGAACCCGAAGCTGACCGATCTGTTGCGCGAGACCTGCGGCGAAGCCGTGCTCGACGATCCGACCCAGCTCTCGCTGATCGAGGCGCGCGCCAGCGACGTCGAATTCCAGAAGAAATTCCGTAGCGTCAAGCTCCACAACAAGGCCGCGCTGGCGCGCCTGATCGGCGAGCGGCTCGGCATCAAGGTCGACCCGACCGCTTTGTTCGACGTGCAGATCAAGCGCATCCACGAATACAAGCGCCAGCTGCTCAACGTCATCGAGACGGTCGCCCTGTACCAGGCGATCAAGGACGATCCCAACGGCAATTGGGTGCCGCGGGTGAAGATCTTCGCCGGCAAGGCGGCGGCGAGCTACCGCTACGCCAAGCTGATCATCAAGCTGATCAACGACGTCGCGGAGGTCGTCAACAACGACGCCACGATCGGCGGCAAGCTCAAGGTCGTGTTCCTGCCCGACTACAATGTCAGCCTCGCCGAGGTGATCATTCCAGCGGCCGACCTCTCCGAGCAGATCTCGACCGCCGGCATGGAAGCCTCCGGCACCGGCAACATGAAACTGGCGCTCAACGGCGCCATCACCATCGGCACGCTCGACGGCGCCAATATCGAGATCCGCGACCATGTCGGCGCGGAGAACATCGCGATCTTCGGCATGGAGGCCGGCGACGTGATGATCCGCCGCAAGCAGGGGCTGGACGCCTCCGACGTGATCCTCAGTTCGCCGAAGCTGCAGCGCGCCATCAATGCGATCGGCAGCGGCGGGTTCTCGCCCGGCGATCCCGGCCGCTTCGAATCCATCGCGCACGCGCTGCGCTATCTCGACCATTACATGGTCAGCGCCGATTTCGATTCCTACTACGAGGCGCAGCGTGCGGTCGATGCGCGCTGGCAGGTGACGCCGGCCTGGACCCGCGCCTCCATCCTCAACGTCGCGCGCATGGCGTGGTTCTCCTCGGACCGCACCATTCGCGAATACGCCGAGGAGATCTGGAACGTGCCGGTGAATCCGAACACGCCGCTGCTGCCTGATCTGCGCGACGTCGCAGGCTGATTTTCCGCACCGTGGAAGCGGCTACTCCGGAGGTAATTGCATAAACCGGCATCGGACGTGATATGACGTCCGTCATTGAAAGCCGGATCAGACAATGCACGCCAAGCTCCCGCACCCCTTCGACGAGGCCACCCGCATCACCGCCGGTGACTCGAGCTGGCAGGGGCACACCAGCGACGATTACTGGGCCTTTGTCGGCCCGTTTGGCGGCGCCACCGCCGCGACCATCTTGCGGGCGCTGATCGAGCATCCGGACCGCGCCGGCGATCCGCTGGCGCTCACCGTCAATTACTGCGCGCCGATCGCCAAGGGTCCGTTCGACCTCGACGTGCGGCTGGTGAAGGCCAACCGTTCCAGCCAGCACTGGAGCGTCGAGCTCAGCCAAGGCGGCGGCGAGGTCGCAACGCTCGCCACCGCCGTGTTCGCCGAGCGCCGGCCGTCCTGGGAGCATCGGGTGGCGCAATATCCTGACGCAAAGCCGTTCGAGGAGACGCTGCCGTTTCCGAAGATCGCGGCGTCCTGGGCCAATCAATATGAATTCCGCTTCGTCGAGGGCGAGATGCGGATCGGCCCGCAGCAGGCCGAGCCCGCCAGCACCTATTCGAAGATCTGGATCGGCGACCGCACGCCGCGCAAGCTCGACATGCTGTCGCTGATGTCGATGTCGGATGCCTTCTTCGGCCGCATCTTCCACGCCCGCCGCGAGTTGGTGCCGTTCGGCACGGTGTCGCTGACGACCTATTTCCACACCGACAGCGAGGAGCTTGCGAGCGAAGACATCACGCGCGTGCTGGCGACCGCTGATTCGAAGATCATGCACAAGAGCTACGCCGACCAGAATGCCGAGCTGTGGTCGCCGAACGGCCGCCTGCTCGCGACCACGACGCAGATTGCGTATTTCAAGGCGTAGCCACGCTGTCGTCCCGGACAAGCGCGCCATAAGCGCGCGCCGATCCGGGACCCATAACCACAGGGAGTAGTTTGGCGAAGATTCCGAGCGTTCTTTTCTTCGCTGGTACTCGCGCCGTACTTCCCCGATGGATCACGCGGTATGGGTCCCCGCGTTCGCGGGGACGACACCAGCTGTATGGCGAGCGACGTGGCCGCAAAAAAAGGGCGGCCCTGCGACCGCCCTTTCGCATTCCAATCGCTGCGAGCCTTACTCCGCCGCCAGCTTCACATCCGGGGCCGCCGCGCGCACGTCGGCGTCGACCTGGGCTTCGAACTTGGCGAAGTTCTTCTGGAACATGCCGACCAGCGCGCGGGCGGTCTTGTCGAACTCGTCCTTGTCCTTCCAGGTGTTGACCGGGTTGAGGATTTCGCTGGGCACGCCCGGCAGCGCGGTCGGGACCGAGAAGCCGAAATACTTGTCGGTGCGGAATTCGACGTTGCGAAGCGAGCCGTCGAGCGCGGCGGTGAGCAGCGCGCGCGTCACCTTGATCGGCATGCGGCTGCCTGTGCCGTACTTGCCGCCGGTCCACCCGGTGTTGACCAGCCAACAATCGACATTGTGCTGGGCGATGAGGTCGCGCAGCATGTTGCCGTAGACGGATGGATCGAGCGGCAGGAAGGGTGAGCCGAAGCAGGTCGAGAATTCCGGCTGCGGCTCTTTGCCGAGACCGCGCTCGGTGCCGGCGACCTTGGCGGTGTAGCCGGACAGGAAGTGGTACATCGCCTGCGCCGGCGACAGCTTGGCGATCGGCGGCAGCACGCCGAAGGCGTCGGCCGCGAGCATCACCACGTTCTTCGGCTGCGGCGCGCGGCCGGTACGCGAGGCGTTCGGGATGAACTCGAGCGGATAGGCCGAACGCGTGTTCTCGGTCTTGGAGCCGTCGTCGAAATCCACCACGCGGGTGTCCTCGTCGAGCACGCAATTCTCGAGCACCGCGCCGAAGCGCGTGCTTGCGGCATAGATCTGCGGCTCGGCTTCCTGCGACAGCTTGATGCACTTGGCATAGCAGCCGCCCTCGAAATTGAAGACGCCGTTCGGGCCCCAGCCATGCTCGTCGTCGCCGATCAGCGTGCGGTTGGGATCGGCCGACAGCGTGGTCTTGCCGGTGCCCGAAAGCCCGAAGAAGATCGCGGTGTCGCCCTTGGCGCCGACATTGGCCGAGCAGTGCATCGGCATCACGCCGCGCTCGGGCAGATAATAGTTCAGCGTGGTGAAGACCGACTTCTTCATCTCGCCGGCATAATAAGACCCGCCGATCAGGACGATCTTGCGGGCGAAATCGATCGCGACGACGTTCTCCGAACGGCAGCCGTGACGTTTGGGATCGGCGCGGAAGCTCGGCATGTCGATGATGGTGAGCTCAGGCACGAAGGTCGACAGCTCGATCGCCTCGGGGCGGATCAGAAGCGTGCGGATGAACAGCGAGTGCCAGGCGAGCTCGGTGAAGACGCGCGTCTTGATCCGGTAGGCCGGGTCGGCGCCGCCGTACAGGTCCTGCGCGAACAGCGTCTTGCCTTCGGCGTGCTTGAGGAAGTCCTGATGGAGCGTCTCGAACTGCTCCGCGGTGATGGACTGGTTGCCGGTCCACCACATCTTCTTGTCGGTGGTGGCGTCACGCACCGTGAACTTGTCCTTCGGGCTGCGCCCGGTGAACTCGCCGGTGTCGGCGCAGAGTGCGCCATCAGCGGACAGCACCGCCTCGCCCGCAGCGAGCGAGTATTGATAGAGTTGCGGCGCACCGAGGTTCCAGTGAACCTGCTTGAGCTTCTTTAAGCCGAATTTGTCGGCGCCAAAGGCACCGTTGCGCACGCCGGTCTCTTGCACGAAAAAATCCTCCTAGAACCCGCGACATTCAGCGGACCAAGTTTGGCGCCGTCGCGGTCACCGTGATTGTGGGCCATTCGGCCTCGGCTGAACGACCTAATAATCATGAACGCTGGCGTTGCCAAGCTGATCCCGTAGGATTTGGTTTATTCAAGGACCGCGCCAAACGTCGCGCATGTCAGCTCTGAGCAGCTGCATCACGAAATCACCAATGATCGCGCAACCAAATGCGTGTTTGTGCGTTACATCGGGTTATTGCGACGCACAATCCGCGTCGTCTTCTTATCTTCCCTCGCCTTCGCCGATCAGCGCGAACGGTCCCCACATCGCTGGATAAGCGTTGCCGGGTGACGAGGTATCATCAACAAACCTTAACATCGCGCGGCGCAAGGCTTCGGCACGACCGATCTTTGGTTCGTTCTTGAGCAGCTCGAACGTCGAAATGGTCAAGCGAGTGGCGGCTTCCGAATCCACGGCCCAATGCGAGACCAGGAGCGCGCGGGCACCTGCGTAGAAGAACGAGCGCGCCAATCCCGACAGCGCCTCGGCGCCGGGCTTGTCGCCTGCGATGGTGTTGCAGGCAGACAGCACCACCCAATCGGCGTTGAGCTTGAGCTGAGCCACCTCGCTCGCGGTCAGAAGACCGTCGTCGAGCTCCGACGGCTGATCGGGAATGGACAGCGCGAGCGAGGGCTCGCCCAGCCCCTTGACGTCGCCGGCGACGAGGCCGTGGGTGGCAAAGTAGATGATGCCGTATTGAGCAAGCGCTGCACGCTTCAGCGTCGTTTCGCTGGCATCGCGTCCAAGATGGATGTCGGCAACGGCGGCGCCGACGTCCCTTGCCACCGCGTTCAATTCGTCCGCAGTGTCGGGCAGTTGCGGCAGCGCCTGCGCCAGCCGCGCGCGATCGACGCCGGCGCCGCGCCAGAAGTCGGTATAGGCCAAGGTCGCAATGTTGCGCGCCGCGACCTTCCCGCTTGCAGCGCCACGGTCGGTGGGGCCTTCGGCTGCCGGATTGAAGACGGGATCGCCGAAGCCGGTCATCGGCTTTGCGCCTTGATCCTTGCGGGCGAAGGCACGCAGCGATTTCAGGCTGATCACCGAGGGCAGCACCGAGACGGCCTGACGCCGGAGCAGCCAGGCGGCGTCGCGATAACCTTCGAGCCTGTCCGGAATCGCAGCCGGCGGCTTCTCGGTCACTAAGAGATGAAACGGCAATGCCGTCAGCGCCGCCGATGGCACCACCAGCAAATTGCGCTTGTCCTTCGTCAAGGCCTCGACCGGGCCGAGCAGAGCGACATAGAGCTCGTTGGCGAGCGCAAGATCGAACAGTCCCGATTTGCCGGAGGCATCGCGCGCCTTGCCAACGTCGAGCCCCCTGCGGAAGGCCGACACCTTCCGCGCCAGCGCATCCGCGCCGAACGAGATCTCTCTCCAGTCGGCACCATCGCGTGTGATCGCGACCACATAGCTCTGCTTGTCACCGACGGAATAGATCACCATCGCCTCGTCGGCCGACAGCAGCGGCTGGATATCCTTGACCGCCAGCGGCAGCGGGTTGGAGAGCGCGGCGTAGTCGGGAAACTCGAGCGTGAGTGTCTTCTGCATGCCCGCGCGCTCATTCGCAATCGTTGCGATCCGCGCGCGGCTGCGCTGCTCGGCCGCGACGTCGCGCTGCGCCGGCGGCTTCGAGACCGCGGTGATGATCGCCTTGTCGAGCGCCTCGGCCTCAGCGGCGAGATCCTGATCGCGGCGCACCAGCTCGGCGAGCCGGTCGCTGCCGGCGGCAAGCCGCACCGCGAGCTTGTTCACGGCAGAGGCGGCGGACGATTGCGTGCCGCGCTGGATCGCGCCGAGCGCGTCGTCGAGCGCCTTGTCGGCAGGTAACAAGGATTGCTGGCGCGCGGCAAACAGCACCGGCATCACCACGCGCAACGGCGCGCGGCTCGTCGCAAGCGTTCTTTCCGCAAGCGGCAGCGCGTCCGCTGTACGCCCGGAGACGTAGAGGAAATAAGCGAGATTGCTCGCCGAGGTCACGACATCGGGATGATCCGGCCCGAGCGCCCGCTCGCGGAGCGCCAGAGCACGGCGGTAGAGCGGCTCGGCCTCGGCATAGCGCTGCTGGTGCTCATAGAGTCCGGCGAGATTGTTGAGCGAGCGCGCCACGTCGGGATGATCAGGGCCCAGCACCTTTTCGCGGATCGCGAGCGAGCGCTTGATTGGCGCTTCGGCATCGGCGTCGCGGTCGAGGTCGCGATCGACCTGACCGATGTTGTTGAGCACGGTGGCAACCGCGGGATGCTCGGGCCCGGCAGCCTTCTGGTAGATCGCAAGCGCCCGCTGAAACAACGGTTCGGCCTCGGCATGACGCTGCTGCTTCACATAGTAAGTGGCGAGGTTGTTGAGGGACTGGCCGACGTCGGGATGCTCGCGCGACAGCGCCTGCTCGCGAACGACCAGCGCGCGCCTGAACAGTGGCTCGGCTTCGGTGAAGCGGCTCTGCCGCTGATAGAGCGCCGCAAGATTGTTCAGGAGCGGCGCGATCTCGACGCTACCCTGACCGGTCCCCTTCTCCATCAGCGCGATGGCTCGCTTGTAGAGCGGCTCGGCCTGATCGTCGTGGCCCTGGTCGGCGTCAATCTGGGCGAGATTGTTGAGCGCTGCGGCGAGGTCGCGGTTGTTGCTGGTCTTCTCGAGCGAGGCCACCATGGCCTGCGCCAGCTGGAGCGCCTCCGAATATCTGCCGGCGCTCCGGAGCGCATTGATGCGCGCGCTCTGCGTCGACAGGTCGGCCTTCTGGGCAAGGCCGGGCGCGGCAAACGACGTGGTGATCGCGACCACCAGACTCGCAGCCAATGTCAAACGACGACGCGTCATGAATCCTCGCGCTGCGAGCCTCAAAACCTTATCGTCTTGGGTCGCAGCGACGGGTCGCAGCGTTCAAATCGTTGCGTTCCAAGGCGTGATGAGATCAGGTTTATAGCTACAGCGGAGATGCGCTCCCTCTCCCGCAAGCGGTAGAGGTGAACGAGCCGCAGCAATCGCTTCAACCTAAGCGCATTCCGCTCAATCCAGCTTCGCGCGCGCTTCGCCAGCCAGGCGCACCAGCATCTTGCGCAGCGACGTGCCGTCGGTCACCCGCTCCGGGAAGTCCAGCCGCAGCGCGGTCTGGCCGTCCTGCATGTCGAGGCCTTCCGGATCGCAGCCGGTGCAGCGCCAGTCACCCGCGGCCGCGCCCAGGAGCTTCGTCGCATAGAGGCCCATGGCGTCGCGATGGTCGGCGTTCATATGCGCGACAGCGCCCTCCTCTGCTGCCAGCAGGTCCTCGGCACCGGTGAGATCCGTGAGGAACCGCGCGGGCTTGAGATCGACGATCCGGCCGAAGCCGGCGACCAGATGGGTTCCCGTGGGGCGGATCCGGAAGAAAGAGAAATCCTGAAAGGATACAAAGCCTTCCGCCGAGGGATGGGCATTGAGATACCGTCGCTGCAGCAGTTCCTTCTCGGCATCGGCCTGCTCCGCCCGGCCGGACAGCATGATCCGGGCGCCTTCCAAGGGATCGCCGGCTGCCCGCTCGTCCAGCATCAACGAGACCCTGTCGTCGGCCAGGATGTTCCTGGTATGCACGGCGAGGCCCGAGATCAGCAGAATGGGCGAGCCGTCGGGGTGGCTAGCCAGATTGACCAGGGAACAATAGGGGTCGCCGCTGCCGGCCATGAGGGTTGCCAGCGCCCCCTGCCGCGATCTCCGCAGCAGCGATTTGGCGAGCTTTCCGGGGTCGAAATCAGGGGTCGGTTGCATCGGCTTTCTCGGCTCAGGTGGTTGCAAGGGGGGCCTTTTTTCGGGTAAACGGGGGCCCGGTTATGGGTCGACATGCGGCGAATCTGCCGTGTTTCGTGGAACTTGGTCACACTTCAGCCCAGCTTGCATTGCTCGGTGACAAGGTTCGAACGCCGACTTCGGCACCCATGTATGCGGCGCATCAGTGGATTGCTCGCCGTTTCAAGCCACGACCCAAACGGAAAGCAGAAAGCAGAGGCTCATGCCCACAATCGCTTTGGTCGACGACGACCGCAACATTCTCACATCCGTCTCGATCGCGCTGGAAGCCGAAGGCTACCGCATCATGACTTACACCGACGGCGCTTCGGCGCTTGACGGTTTCCGCACCACCCAGCCCGATCTCGCCATCCTCGACATCAAGATGCCACGCATGGACGGCATGGAGACGCTGCGCCGTCTGCGGCAGAAATCCGATCTGCCGGTGATCTTCCTGACCTCCAAGGACGAGGAGATCGACGAGCTGTTCGGCCTCAAGATGGGCGCGGACGATTTCATCCGCAAACCGTTCTCGCAACGTCTTTTGGTCGAGCGCGTCAAGGCCGTGCTGCGCCGCTCGGCGCCGAAGGACCCGACCGTCGCGCCGAAGGAGAACGACGCCAAGGCGCTCGACCGCGGCCTTCTGCGCATGGATCCGGAACGGCATACCTGCACCTGGAAGAACGAGCCGGTGACGCTGACCGTCACCGAATTCCTGATCCTGCAGGCGCTGGCGACCCGGCCCGGCGTGGTGAAGAGCCGCAACGCGCTGATGGACGCCGCTTATGACGACCAGGTCTATGTCGACGACCGCACCATCGACAGCCACATCAAGCGGCTGCGCAAGAAGTTCAAGGTGGTCGACAACGAGTTCGAGATGATCGAGACGCTCTACGGCGTCGGCTACCGTTTCAAGGAAGCCTGAGGCGGCTGGCGCCTTCGCGAAACACTTAAGAGCATCTCCGGTTCTCGTTCCATCGGGACCGGGATCACTCCAAAGCGCGATGAGATCATCGCGCTTTGGTTTATTTCTTGAGCATGATCCTTTCGGAAAACCGCTGCACACTTTTCCGGATCATGCTCTAGAATGTGGGGACCTTCTCAACGCCGTCCTAACACGGGCGTAAGCATTGCTGGACCGAACGCAGCCTGATCCAAACCAGAGCGCCGGCGACGTCGCATCCGACGGCGTTAGGGACCAATTTGCCGAAGCCAAGCCGCAGGGCTTCCGGCCGCTGAACTGGCTGAAGCGCGCCGGGCAGTTCTTCTTCGCGCTGTCCTTTTCCAGCCTGACCCGCCGCATCGTCTCGCTCAACCTCGCCGGCCTCGTCGCGCTGGTCGCCAGCATCCTCTATCTGTCGCAATTCCGCGCCGGCCTGATCGACGCACGGGCGCAGAGCCTCCTGGTACAGGCCGAGATCATCGCCGGCGCGATCGCGGCCTCCGCCACGGTGCAGACCAACGCCATCACCATCGATCCCGACCGACTGCTCGACCTCAAGCCGGGCGAGACCTATGGCGGCACCGACGAATATTCGCCGCTGGACTTCCCGATCAATCCGGAACGGGTGGCGCCGGTGCTGCGCACGCTGATCTCGCCGACCAAGACGCGCGCCCGCATCTACGATCCGAACGGCAGCCTGCTGGTCGACAGCCGCAATCTCGAAAACGTGCTGCGCTACAATTTGCCGCCGCCGGCCGAGAAGCCCGGCATCGTCGAACGCGGCATGGTCGCAGTGCGCACCTGGCTGAACCGCGGCGACCTGCCGCTCTATCGGGAGCTCGGTCCCGAGAACGGCAACGGCTATGCCGAGGTGAGCGATGCGCTCCAGGGCCAGAAGCGCTCGATGGTGCGGGTCAACGCGCGCGGCGAGGTGATCGTCTCGGTCGCGGTGCCCGTGCTGCGCTCGCGCGCGATCCATGGCGCCTTGATGCTATCGACGCAAGGTGACGACATCGACCAGATGGTCACCGCCGAGCGCCTCGCCATCCTGAAAGTCGGCGGCGTCGCGGCCACCGTGATGATCATGCTGTCGCTGCTGCTCGCGAGCACGATCGCCGGGCCCGTGCGCCGGCTCGCCGACAGCGCCGAGCGCGTCCGCCGCCGCATCAAGGCCCGCATCGAGATTCCCGATTTCACCCGCCGCCGCGACGAGATCGGCCATCTCTCGGGCGCATTGCGCGACATGACGAGCGCGCTCTACAGCCGCATCGAGGCGATCGAGATGTTCGCGGCCGACGTCGCCCACGAATTGAAGAATCCGCTGACCTCGCTGCGCTCGGCGGTCGAGACGCTGCCGCTGGCGCGCAACGAGAACAGCCGCGCGCGCCTGCTCGAGGTGATCGAGCACGACGTCAAGCGGCTCGACCGTCTCATCTCCGACATCTCCGACGCCAGCCGTCTCGACGCCGAATTGCAGCGCCAGGACGCGATCCCGGTCGATTTGCGCCGCCTGCTGACGACGCTGGTGTCCGTCGCCAATGAAACCAAGCTCGGCCATGACGTCGCGGTCGAAACACGCTTCGAGGGCCGCAGCCCGACCGACACCTTCGCCGTGAGCGGCCATGATTCGCGGCTCGGACAGGTGGTCTCCAACCTGCTCTCCAACGCACAATCGTTCTCGGAAGCCGGCAACAAGGTGCGCCTCACCTGCCGCCGCGTGCGCTCCGAGATCGAGATCGTGGTCGACGACGACGGCCCCGGCATTCGCGACGACGCGCTGGAGCGCATCTTCGAGCGCTTCTACACCGACCGTCCGCATCAGGGCTTTGGCCAGAACTCCGGCCTCGGCCTGTCGATCTCCAAGCAGATCATCGACGCCCATGGCGGACGCATCTGGGCCGAGAATCGCGCCGGCCCGCCGGATGACGAGGGCGTCCCGACGGTTGCCGGCGCGCGCTTCGTGGTGAGGCTGCCGGCGCTATGAGCCAAAGCAGTTTGAACGAAGGCGAGCCCAGCGTTCACGCCTCCGCGGTCAAGGTCGGGCCTCTGGCGGTGCTGATCCGCGGGCCCTCGGGCTCCGGCAAGTCGCGCCTTGCCTTCGATTTGATCATGGCGGGACGCGCGGGCGTGATCGATAGGGCCGTTCTGGTCGGGGATGACCGTGTCCATCTGGCGACAGTCGGCGATGAAATTGAGGTCCGCCCCGCGCCACGTCTGGCTGGCCTGATCGAGATCCGGGGCCTCGGGATCCGCCACTGCGACTTCGTGGAGCATGCGATTGTCGGTCTCGTGGTCGATCTGGACGCCGCAGACGCCGAGCGCCTGCCGCCGCCGGAAGCGCTGAAAACCAGCATTTCTGGTGTCGAAATACCGCGAATTCCCGTTGCTCGCGACACTTTACCCCTCCCCCTGGTTGTTGCGGCCTTGACCACTACCAAGAGTTCATCTTCCGTTAACCCTCCCGGCGATTGTTTGAAGGGAAATGGTAACCATATGAACCCCACTATCGCGACCGAATAGACCGGCGCAGCTCCCCTCATCCATCCGTCTAGATTCAGGGAGATACGCAACATCCCCTCTTGCGCAGGGGCTCTGGATGGTCAAAGTGGCGCGTTCGTGCGGTGCACCAAAAGCGCCCGCGAGGAGTTTTCCGATGATTGGTCTAGTACTTGTGACCCACGGGCGCCTTGCCGACGAATTCAAGGCAGCGCTTGAACATGTCATGGGCCCACAAAAACAAATCGAAGCGATCACGATCGGCGCCGAAGATGATTCCGATCTCTGTCGAAGCGACATCATCGAGGCGGTTAACCGCGTCGATTCCGGCGATGGCGTTGCGATCCTCACCGACATGTTCGGCGGCACGCCGTCGAACCTTGCAATATCCTGCATGAGCCGGCCGAAGGTCGAAGTGCTCGCAGGCATCAACCTTCCCATGCTGGTGAAGCTCGCCAAGGTGCGCGAGGAGCGTCCGCTGCCCGACGCGATCGCGATGGCCCAGGAAGCGGGCCGCAAATACGTCACCATCGCCAGTCGCGTGCTCGCCGGCAAATGAGCGAGGAGGCGCCACAAGCGGGGACAGGCGTGCCCGCGGGCGCGATCTCCAAGGATCTCCTGATCATCAACAAGCGCGGCCTGCATGCCCGCGCCTCGGCGAAGTTTGTCCAGGCGGTCGAGCGCTTCGATGCGCAGGTCTGGGTGACGCGCGGCGGCGAGACCGTCGGCGGCACCTCGATCATGGGATTGATGATGCTCGCCGCGGGACCTGGCACCACCATCACGGTCGCCGCCGCCGGCACTGACGCCGAAGCCGCGCTCACGGCAATCACCGAGCTCGTTGAAAGCAAGTTCAACGAGGAAGGGGTTTAGCGGCTTCCTCTCGTGTCCCGGACGCGGTGCGGCGCGCAGTGCCGCGCCGCTGAGCCGGGACCCAGTGCATCAACAACTGGACCCCGGCTCTGCAGCGCATCGCTGCGCGCTGCGCTGCGTCCGGGGAACGTCAGGCACAGTGCGTTACTATTTCGCCGGCGGCGCGATGTAGACGTTCCAGCTCATCGACGGGCCGGCCTTGCCGTGGGTGAAGCGGCGCGTGGTCATCACCATACGCTCGGCATTCGGCGCGGTCTCGGATATCCATTGCTCGAACTTGGGCAGGCGTTCGTCGGCAGCATCGAACACGCCGATGAAGCCGTATCGCTTGACGTCGTCGAGCGAGGTCAGTCCGGAGGCCCAGGCTTCGTTCGGCGTGAACGGGCTGGGGTGATCGGCGCTGTAGAACACCATCGGCTGGATCGTCTCCATCGTCCCCGCAACGACGGCCCAGCGCGAGGCGAAGCGTGCGTGCCAGGCCTGGGTCAGCTCGCGCGCGAGATCCGAGCGCGCCCCATAGGTCGCGGTGTTGCCGGCATTGGCCGCCATCTCGCGCGCGGCAATCCAGGGCGAGGCTAGCAGCGTCGCGACGCTGAGCACGAACCAGATCGCAGCGATGTTGAACAGGCTCGCGCTCTGCACGCGCAGCGCGGGGATCGCGACCAGCGCCAAGGGCACCAGGAAGAACAGCGAGATGCCCCAATCGGTCTTCAGGTAGATGCTGAAGACCAGCGCGCCGAGCGGCGGGCCGAATGCGACGATGATCTGGATGATCCAGACGTTCAGCGCCTGCGAGAGATTGACGCTCGAATTGGCGCCGCGCGCCCAGGCGCGCGTGACGATCCGTGCGGGCGCGCGCAGCAGCAGTGCGAACCACGGCGGCACCAGCGCCATCGCGAGCCCGGCCAGCGCCACCGGCAATGCCAGCAATCCCAGATTATGCAGCGCGTAGCCGGCGACGAGCTGATGCACCTGGCCGCTGTCCGCGAGGCTGTAGGTGTCGCCGGCATAGGTCAGCGGCACGAAATGCGCCTCCGCCAGCCAGACGACATGCGGGATCATCGCCACCGCCATCGTCGCGATCGCCAGCCACGGCGCCGGCGATGACAGGAAGCGCAGTCGCTCCGGATGGATCAGCGCGGCAAGCCCGATGGCGCCGATCATGGTCAGCACCCAATATTTGGTCATCAGCGCCAGCGCGCCGGCAAGTCCGAGCAGGACTCCGGACTGCCAGCTCCGCTTCTCGAACGCATTGAGATAGGCGAGCACGAGCAGCGGCAGCGTGACGAGCTGCAGCAGATCCGGGTTGTACTTGAAACCCTTGAAATTGAAGATCGGGTAGAGCGCGACCATCACCACGACCAGGAAGGCGCGGCGCGCATCCACCACGCGCAAGGCCACCAGCCAGCAGATCACCATGCCGACGCTGACGGTCGCCATCGCGAGCGCATAGGTCGCCCAGTCCGCGGGCGGGAACAGCTTGAACCAGACGCCCGCGACCCAGCCCGACAGCGGCGGGTGCTTGCCGTAGCCCCACAGGAATTTCTGGCCCCAGCCATAGGCTTCTGCGACGTCCATATGAACGTCCTGCGCGGCCTTGAGATTGATCAGGATGACGGTCCAGAGCACCGCGTGCAGGATGGCGAGCTGGATCACCAGCCACAATCTCGCCTCGGGGCGGACCGCGCAGGCAACCAGCCAGGCCCGGAAGCGGGTCAAGCTCAGGCGGGTCTTAGTGCGCGCCCTATGGGTCGGAAGAGACGTGATCGACATGGGCGTTGCCTAGCGCGTTTTGGGCGATGGTGGAATCAGCTTGGCGTGAACAAAGGCCCTGAAATTACAGCAATATGGTTGCCGCACGGGGATGTGAGTGGTATCCCGCGCCCATGACGACCGTCCCCATTTCCAACATCCGCAATTTCTCCATCGTCGCCCATATCGACCATGGCAAATCGACGCTGGCCGACCGCCTGATCCAGATGACCGGCGGCCTCTCCGACCGCGAAATGGCGGGCAAGGAGCAGGTGCTCGATTCCATGGACATCGAGCGCGAGCGCGGCATCACCATCAAGGCGCAGACGGTGCGCCTCTCGTACCGCGCCAAGGACGGCAAGGACTACATCTTCAACCTGATGGACACGCCCGGCCATGTCGACTTCGCCTACGAAGTCTCGCGGTCGCTGGCGGCCTGCGAAGGTTCCCTGTTGGTGGTCGACGCCAGCCAGGGCGTCGAAGCGCAGACGCTCGCCAACGTCTACCAGGCGCTCGACAACAATCACGAGATCGTCCCGGTCCTGAACAAGGTCGACCTTCCCGCCGCCGAGCCCGAGAAGATCAAGCAGCAGATCGAGGACGTCATCGGCATCGACGCCTCCGACGCGGTGATGATCTCGGCCAAGACCGGCCTTGGCGTCCCCGACGTGCTGGAGGCCATCGTCACCCGCCTGCCGCCGCCGAAGGGTGACCGCGACGCCACGCTGAAGGCGCTCTTGGTCGACAGCTGGTACGACGTCTATCTCGGCGTCGTCGTTCTGATCCGCGTCGTCGATGGCGTCATGAAGAAGGGCAGCCGCGTGCGCATGATGGGCACGGGCGCGGCCTACGACGTCGAGCGCGTCGGCTTCTTCACGCCGAAGATGCAGCAGGTCGACGAGCTAGGCCCCGGCGAGATCGGCTTCATCACCGCCGCGATCAAGGAAGTCGCTGACACCCGCGTCGGCGACACCATCACCGACGACAGGAAGCCGGTCACCGAAATGCTGCCGGGCTTCAAGCCGGCGATCCCCGTGGTGTTCTGCGGCCTGTTCCCGGTCGACGCCGACGATTTCGAAACGCTGCGCGCCGCGATGGGCAAGCTGCGGCTCAACGACGCCAGCTTCTCCTTCGAGATGGAGACCTCGGCCGCGCTCGGCTTCGGCTTCCGCTGCGGCTTCCTCGGCTTGCTGCACCTCGAGATCATCCAGGAGCGGCTGTCGCGCGAGTTCGATCTCAATCTGATCGCGACCGCGCCGAGCGTCATCTACAAGATGAAGCTCACCGACGGCACCGAGATCGAGATTCACAATCCCGTCGACATGCCCGACGTGGTCAAGATCGCCGAGATTGACGAGCCCTGGATCGAGGCGACGATCCTCACCCCGGACGAATATCTCGGCAGCGTGCTGAAACTGTGCCAGGACCGCCGCGGCGCGCAAAAGGAGCTCACTTACGTCGGCTCCCGCGCCATGGTGAAATACGATTTGCCGCTCAACGAGGTCGTGTTCGACTTCTACGACCGCCTGAAGTCGGTCTCCAAGGGCTACGCCTCGTTCGACTATCATCTCACCGACTACAAGCCGGCCGATCTCGTCAAGATGCAGATCCTGGTCAATGCCGAGCCGGTCGATGCGCTCTCGATGCTGGTCCATCGCACCCGCGCGGAAGGGCGCGGCCGCGCCATGGTCGAGAAGATGAAGGAGCTGATCCCGCCGCACATGTTCCAGATCCCGATCCAGGCGGCGATCGGCGGCAAGGTGATCGCGCGCGAAACCGTCCGCGCCCTGCGCAAGGACGTCACCGCGAAGTGCTACGGCGGCGACATCACGCGTAAGCGGAAACTTCTGGAGAAGCAGAAGGAAGGCAAGAAGAAGATGCGGCAGTTCGGCAAGGTCGACATCCCGCAGGAAGCCTTCATCGCCGCGCTGAAGGTGGACAGCTGAGGCTGCGCTTGGGGCGAGCCGGCCCCGTCTACGCGGCCGTCAAACTAAAACTGCGAAAACAACCCCATGCACAGTAGCCGCTCCATTGGCGGCATTGCACTTTTTCGATTTTACGAATTCGGTTTGATCCGTCGGGCAAAACAGGGTTATGGCACCTGCATCGCAGGGTGTGCGATGCAGGCATCCACGTTCGCTTCCTGATCGATCACACCTTCTGCTTCGCCTCGACGTACCGCGCAAAATTGTCGAGGATCGCCTGCCAGCCGCCTCGCTGCTGTTCGACCGAGTGCGTCGTTTCGCCATCGAAGACAACGCGGACCACAATGCCGTTCGGGGCGGACACGAACTCGATCTCGGCCTTCCGATCGCCGAACGAATATTCGATCCGCTTGTGCTCGATGATCTTGGTGTAGGTGCCGGCGAAGTCGAAGCCCATGCTGCCATCCTTGGCTTCCATCCGGGACGAAAAGTCGCCGCCTTCCCGCAGGTCGACCGTCGCCTTGGTCGTATGCCAGTCGTCGGACGCCGCATTCCACTTCACGATGTCGGCAGGCGTCGTATAGGCCAGCCAGACCTGACCAATGGGGGCTGCGACGCTGGTTTCGACGGTGATCCTCATGGGTATTGCTCCAGTATGATTTCGGCGGCCCGAGGTGACATCAATTCACCCGTGCGGGATCCATGCTCCGCTCGTGCGGGACATGTCCATCAAAGGACGAACGAGCCCCGTCGATGCCGACATGATCGAACCATCAATACGATAAAAGAGGGGCCATCGGGGAGGCGCGCGCCCCACCTGCCCGCAGTCCGCGTCAGCAGATCTTTTGAAAACGCGCGCGCCACCGCGATGCCTTGACCGGCGGAAGCACGTAGCTTTTGCCTTCGGCCGAGATCTTCAGGGGCTGCCCGGACTCCAGGAGATCGAGGACGCGGTCTTCCAGCACGCGCCATTGATCATCGGCAAGCCCGGGATGACCGAGGTCCGCCTGGTTGAACATCGAGGTGCTCGGCGGGAAGGAAGAGGGGCCGGAATATGTAAAGCCGGCGAAATCCATGTGCGTCTTGCCGTTGCCGATCGTGATCGAGGCCTCGGTGTGTTCCTGTGTCGGCGCGTTGCCCGGATAGACCGCATCCAGCTCGAAATGCGAACCGCAGCCGATGCGGAATACCGTCTTGCCGCGCGGGTCGGAAAAGACGAGCCATGGCCGATCCTGGCGGTCCATTTCGAACGTCCATGCGCCGCTCCACATGTCCTTCGATGGGCCGCCGGCCGCCGCTGCGGCAGACAATCCGAGCCACGTCAGGGCGACGACAAGTTGGAGCAGTCTTGCATGCTTCGTCATGGCCCCCTCAACGCGATCCGCTGATGATCCTCACACTAAGGACGTCTCGATCGGCCCGGCCGACCTGCTCAGATCGGCCTTGTCTTCCCTCGAATGGCCATCGACCGCTTCAGCACCTGCTCGGCGTCGGCATGGCGGCCTTGATTCCTGTAGAGACCGGCGAGGTTGTCCAGGACACCGGCAAGATCCGGATGATTGGGGCCGACGGTTTTCTCGAAAGTGACCACCGACCGCTTGAACAGCCGCTCGGCCTCGGTGTTCCGTCCCTGACGCGCATACAGCGCACCCAGATTGTTCAGCGCCTGCGCGATGTCGGGGTGAACAGGACCGAACGCCTTCTCGGACACCACCATCGACCGCTTCAGCAGCCGCTCTGCGTCGGCATAGCGATGCTGCTGGATGTAGGCATCGGCCAAATTGTTCATCAGCACCGTGGCTTCGGGATCGTCGGGACCGAGCGCTTTCTGCAGCACGGCCAGGCCCCGCTTGAACAGCGGCTCGGCCTGATCGTATCGGCCCTGGCTGCTGTAGACGGCGCCGAGATTGCACAGCGGCAACACGATCGACGGGTCGTCTGAGCCGAGCATCTTCTCGTCGATGGCGATCGATCGCTTCAACAGCGGCTCCGCTTCCGCGTAGCGCCTTTCCGCGCGATAGAGATCGCCGAGATTGTTCAGCACCATTGCGACTTCCGCGTGATCCGGGCCGAACGTCTTCTCGCGGATGGCCAGCGCCCGCTTGTACAGCGGCTCGGCAACGGCGTGTTGGCCGAGATTGTGATGGATCGTGCCGAGGTCGCTCAGCGGCATCGCGACGCGCGCGTCATCCGGGCCGAACTCCTTCTCGTGAAGGGCCAGGGACTTCTGGGCCAATGGCAGCGCTTCCGCGTACTTCCCGGCCCGATAAAGCGCCTTCATCTGCTGCGTGAGCGCGCCCGTCTCGTCCTCCTCGCCGTAGGACGGCGCGCCGAACGATAGGCTCAAGGCAAGTGCGGTGACCGCAACGCAGATCGATGCTTTCAGGGTCTTCATCGCGCTTGTCTCTCGTCGCAGGCACAAAGGGAGCCAACACGCCGTTGGTGCTCCCGGAAGCCGGACAGGTTCAAGGCGGCGGCTGGCGGACCCATCGCCGGCGGTTTCGCCGACCTCAACCAGCACAAGAGCGATCGATCATGCGGCTGTGCGCAGCCGGCGGGCAAAAGCAGATCATCATTGCCCGAGCTGCTGAAGCACGGCGGACCACAGCGCGAGCGGCTCCCTGAGGGCTCCCGGCTCGGAGGGCTTCTGACGAACGGCGGTGTGCACCATGATGAGCTTGGAGGTTGGATCGACCAGGATGACCTGACCGCGGATGCCAAGCAGCGCAAATCTGCGCGGCTCGCGAGGCAGGAGCCACACCTGATAGCCGTAGCCGAAATAGGATGTGGCCACGCCCGGAGCGAGATGGCCATCGCCCGGTCTGACGGTCGTGGCATCGAGCAGCCACTGCCGGGGGATCAATTGACGACCTTCCCAGGCGCCGTCATGTGCGAGCAGCCGGCCCAGGCGCGCATAGTCGCGCAAGGTGGCGTTGAAGCAACAAAAGGCAATCTCTTGCCCGCTACCGTCGATCGCCCACGAGGCATCCGCTTCGGTGCCGATGGGGTCCCAGATCCGGTCGTGGAGATAGTCGGCAACCGGCGTGCCGGTGGCGGCGCGCAGGACCAGGCCGAGGATTTCCGTTTCAACGCTGGCATAGTGCCATTTGGTCCCCGGCGGTGCGGTTCGAATATTGAATTGCGCGACGATGGCAGCGGGGTCCTTTGGCTCATCGACGAACAGCGCCCGCCCAAGCCGGGCGATGTCATCGTGCCCATCATAGACTTCCGAGAATTCGACGCCCGAAGACATGTTGAGCAAGGCCCGGATGGATGTGTTTCCATATTCCGTTCCTGCAAGGCCGGGGACGTAGGTCGAGACGATGTCGTCGATCGACTTGATCCGTCCCTCCGAGACCGCGATCCCGACCAGCATGGCCACCAGCGTCTTCGCCATCGACTGCGAGAGAAAGCGGTCGCGGTCGGTCCGCGCATATTGATAGTGCTCGTACAGGATGGTGTCGTCCCTGGCGATCAGCAGTCCCGTCACCGGGTTGCGCTTGAGGTAGTCCCCGATGTTCAGCCGTTCGTTACCGAAACTGTAGGCGATCGATGGCTCTGGGGCGCGTTTGAATTGCCAGGGCGCCATTGCGCGACCGACCGGGCGCGAAGGGTAGATCTCGCCGAAATGGCTGTAGACCCCGACGAGCTTGTCAACCTGGGTGGCGGTGCCGCGCGCGCCGACCGGATAGCCCATCGCCGCGCCGTAGAGCTCGGCATCGGGGCCACTATCCGAAAAGACCGGCCCCGGCTCGCGGGGAGAGCTTCGGTCGTCCTGTGCGTATGCTGGAGGTGCCAAGACCGCGGCGGCGACAATGACAGACAAGGCAAGCGCGCGCCAACCGCGCGGCCTCCAGAGTGCTTCCCGTTTCATCGGACTTGCCTCCTCGCGCGTTCCTGTGTGTGCGCCTATGAGAACAACCTCGCAGACCGGTGACGAGAGGCATGCTATCATGACGGGCAGAAGGTGTCAGCGTGCGGCCGGTCCGCCTTGCGCCCAGCATCGACAAAACCAAAAGCGCGAGGAAACGCATGAGCAAGCCACCGAGCTCCGACGATGGCTGGGTTGTTGTCGCCACGTGCGCTGATGACTTGTGCTGGGTTGGGCACGATGCTGACGCCGGAGGTGTTGGCTTCCCGACCAAGCGCAGACCATCGCTCGACCTTGGCCGCGCTGTGGCCTGACACCGCCGACTGCCGTCGCCCGATGGCGGCCGTCCCGAGCCCTCTACTCTCTCTGCGCGATCCTGGTGCCATCGGCGATGCGGTCGCTCGGGTGCAGCACGATTCGGTCGCCGGCGGCGAGTCCTGAGAGAAGCTCGGCCGTGCGGTTGTTGCGGTGGCCGATCTTGACGAGAGTGGTCTTGGCGCGGCCGTTGTCGTCGACAAAAACGGCCCATTGATCGCCTTTCCGGAACAAGGCGCTCACCGGCACGGACAAGGCGTCCGGCGCGCTCCAGGTGGTGACATGAACGACAACGCGGTAGTCGTGTCCGAGTGAGGCCCACGCTTCGGGCGGGTCGCTGAGATCGATGGTGACCCGGACTCGCTGCTCCTCGATACCCAGCGCCGAGACCTTGAGGAAGCCGGCGGGGTCGACCCGGACCACCTTGCCCCTGATCGGCTGCCCGCCCCAGCCGTCGATTCGTACGGGCGCGCCGACCTTGATCTGGACGGCGTCGGTCGAAAGCAGGTCGGCCACGATCTCCAGATCGAGCGGGTTGCCGATGTCGACCAGCGGCGTGCCGGGCAGCACCGTCGCCTCGCTGTCCTGGATGATCTTCAGCACCCGTCCGCCCGCCGGCGCCAGCACCCGGACGCAGCACGTCGGCTCGTCCGACGGCGCGGCGTTGGCCGGATCCATCAACCGCGCCGCAAGACTGGTGCGCGTCGCGCGCCGCATGTCGATCTGAGCCTTTGCACTGGCTAGAGCGGCTTCGTTGGTCGCCACCTCGAATTTCGCCTTGTCGAAGGCCTGAGCCGAAATGGACTGTGTCCGCAACAGCGCTTGTGCCCGCTGGAACTCGGTCCGGGCGAAGTCCAGAGCGGCTTCGATCCGCTTCACCTCGGCTTCCTGCTGCTGGATGGCCGCATCCGCAGCCAGCACCTCGGCCTGAAGCTGGTCGCGCGAGCGCACATCGATGAAGCCCGGGAGCGTCGGCTGCATCAGCGCGACGACGGTCTGGTTGGCTACCACCTCGTCGCCGACGTGGAGCGAAGGCCCCTGCTCGCCAAGCGGATGCGAAATCCTCAGGACCTTTCCTGCGATGGGCGCCGAGACCGTGTAGACATGGCGGACGTGCGTCTTGCCGTCGTCATCCGCCGTGACTTCGATCGGCCCTTTCGCGACGGCGGCGAGATCCACCAGAACCGGCCGCGGCCAGGCGAACCAAGCCAGCCCGCCCGCAATCGCGGCCAGAAGCGCAACACCGATGAAACGTTTGGTCCAGTTGGCCGGCATGGCTAGTCTCGCGTCTTGAGGACCGCGACGAGGTCCAGTTTGTCGATGCGTTCGCGGATGATTGCGGCGGAGGCGATGGCAGCCAGCACCACGACGGAGGTCGCGATGACGTAGGTTGAGTGCTCGACGACAAGGCGGACGCGCATCAATTCGCCGGCCAGATTGGTCTTCATCACCCATGCGAGGCCGTAGCCCATCAGCCAGCCGGGCGGCTGGGCGATCAGCGTCAGGATGGCGAGCTCGAGCAGGAGGATGCGCAAGACCTCGCCGCGAGTGAAGCCGAGCACGCGCAGGCTCGCCAGCTCGCGCGCCCGTTCCGACAGTGAGATCCGGGCGTTGTTGTAGACGACACCGAACGCGATCACGGCGGCGAGCCCGGTATAGATGCTCGCCATCGTGGTGACGAGCAATGCGACCGTCTTGCGGAAGTTCACGAGCGAGACGCGCTGCAGCGCCACGCCGCCGACCGGCGGCATGGATTTCACCGCCGCGTAGAAATCCTCCGTCCGGCTCTCATCGAGGCTGAGGCTCACGCTGTTCACGACCGGTGCTTCGCGCATCAGCTTGCGGAGCGCCTCGATGTCCATCATCCCCTTGATGCCGAAATAATCCTCCACCGTCGCCACGACCGGCGTCGTGACCGTGCGGCGGGCCCCTTCCAGCAGATCGAGCTCGACGGTGTCACCGGCGCGGACGCCGAGGATCTGAGCGAGCATGCCTGACAGCGCAAGGCCCGTATCCGGAAGCGCGACCGGGTGGAGGTCGGCGTCGATGATCCGGCGCAAATCGGCATTGGCGGGCCGGCCGCTGATCATGATCCGGCGTTCGACGTTGCCGTGCCGAATCCGGACGGGCACCTCGCGGAACGGCTCGGCGGCGAGAACACCGGGAAGCCGCCGGACCTGCTCCACGACATTCGCGATCCGCTTCTCGGCAAAGCCGATGGTCGCGTCCTGCCGGTCGGCGAGGAAGTAGGTCACGTCGATCAGGTGCTCCATCGAGTCCCGCGTGAACAAGGAGACGACCAGGATGGCCGTGGCCAGCGCCATGCCGAGCGTCGTGAACGCGGCGCGGACCGGGTGTCGCGCGATGTTGCGGATCATCATCAGCGTCGGCTGCGAAACGAACCGGTCGAGCTGGATGCTCGCCGGCAGCAGCCGCCGATAGACCGGCGGCGCGGGCGGCTGCATGGCAACGGCCGGCGGCAGCTTGACCACCTCGCGCAGCGCCCGCAGCGCGCCGACGGCGGCCGCCGCCGCGCTGAGCGCGCCCGCGGTGACGTACAGGTCCGGCGCCTTCGCGAAAACAAGGAACGGGAAGTGGAAGAAGTCGCCGAACAGGGCGGTGACGCGCAATCCGAGCCAGGTGCCGGCCGCGCCGCCGAGGAGGATGCCGATCGCCACGATCAGCGCCACGAATTTCAGATAGTGCAGCACGACGCTGCGATCGGAATAACCCAGCGCCTTGAACAGGCCGATCTGCTCGCGCTCGAGCGCCACCAGCCGTGTCAAAGTGAGATTGACCAGGAACGCGGCCACCAGCAGGAAGATCGGCGGCAGCGTGCGGCTCATGTTGTTGAGCATGTCGAGCTCATGATCGAGCCAGGCGTGCGAGGTCTGGTCCTTCCGGCCATGGGCCGCCTGGCCGCCGTAGGGGTCGAGCAATGCGTCGAGCCGCGCGATCACCTCGCGCTCCGACGCGCCGGGTTGCAGCTTGAGCGACACCGCCGAGAACGCGCCGTCGAGATCGTAGACGCCCGCGAGCGCCTTCTCCGACATCCAGACGATGGCGTAGCGGCGATCGTCCGGCATCAGGTCGCCTGGGCCGACGGTGTAGACGAATTCGGGTGACAACGCCGTGCCGACGATCACGAGCTCGCGCTTCTTGCCGTTCAGGATGGCCGAGAACCGTGCCCCTTCCGAGAAGCCGTGAGCCCGCGCGAACGGCTCGTTGACGACGATTTCTTCGGAGCGGCCGGGCTCCGGAAGCCGTCCGGACCGCATGTAGAGGCGATTGAGATGCGGCTCGCCGCTATCGGGGAGCGAGACGAACTGGGCGCTTGCGGGCTCCGAGAAGCCGGGAATGTCCAGCAGCGCCGGCTTGGCGATACGAGCATCGACGGCGGCGACGCCGGGGATCTCGCGGATCCGGTCGGCGAGCGCCTTGGGTGCGCGCTTCGCCTGCGCGAACACGTCGCCGAACCCGTAGCGTTCGTAATATGCGATCCGCGTCTCCTCGAGCGATCGATGCGAGCCGACCGCGAGCACCAGCGTCGCAACGGCCCCTCCGATCACGAGCGCGACGGCGAGCACCTGCGCCCAGAGCCTTCTGACATCGCGAAACAGCTTGATGTCGAGCACCGTCATGGCCGTCACCAGGTGAGCTCGGCGGCTTGCCGCCGTGTCTCGTTGGTCTGAATCCGGGAGATCCGACCGTCGGCGAAGAACAGCACCCGGTCGGCGACCTCCTGAATGCTGGCGTTGTGGGTAATGATGATCGTGGTGGTGCCGAGTTGCCGGTTCACCCCGAGCAGCGCTTCGATGACGCGAATGCCGGTCTTGGAGTCCAGCGCCCCGGTCGGCTCGTCGCACAGCAGCACCGCCGGCCGCTTCGCGATGGCGCGGGCGATGGCGACGCGCTGCTGCTCGCCACCTGAGAGCTGCGCGGGAAAGTGGTGCATCCGCTCTTCCAGCCCGACCAGGGCGAGGGCCTCGTCGGGCCGCATCGGGTCATGAGCGACTTCGGTCACCAGCGCGACGTTCTCATACGCGGTGAGGCTCGGCACCAGATTATAGAACTGGAAAACGAAGCCGATATGGTCGCGGCGATATTTCGTCAGTTCACGATCTTCCAGATCCGTCAGGTCGAGGTCGCGGAATAACAGCCTGCCGCTGGTCGGCCGGTCGAGACCGCCCATGATGTTGAGCAACGTCGTTTTGCCGCTGCCGGAGGGGCCGAGCAGCACGACCACTTCCTTCTCGGCGATCTCGAGATCGACCTTGTTGAGGGCATGCACCATCACCTCGCCGGAGCCGTAGGTCTTGGTCAGGGCTTTGGCAGTGAAGACAGGCTGGCTCATCGAATTTGCCTGCGCATTCGTGGTCAGAATTACAATGGCCGAAGGTTAGGATGCACGCCGCGATCGATTACGGCGAGCAACATCGCCATCGCGCTCATCAGGCCGAGGCCCGCGAGAGTGATCACCGTCTGCGATGCCAGTCCGTTCCAGCCCAGGCTGAGCACCGCATGAGCCGCGGAGGACAGCAAGACACCGATGCAATAGATCGCAAGCGAGTATTCGCCGCATCTGATCAGCGGAAGCAGTGCTCTGGTCTTCAAGATGGCGGCATTGCTTGGCAGAAGGCGCCAACAGAGCAGTGCGAGCGCAGCAAAGTGCAACAGCCGCAAGATGTCGAGATTGGTCTTATCGACCGGGTAGATCAGCCGCGACAGCCATCCCGGCACGTAATCTTCAATGGCGTGGATCTGCCAGCCCAAGGTGATCACGAACGAGAACAGGACGAAGCTCGCCGCCAGAACGGCAAGAGCGCGGGAGTTGATAACGGCAAGTTGCCAATCGCCGCGGTCCGCGCCCCACCCGATGCCGATGACGAACAGCAACTGCCAGTTCAGCGGATTGAAATAGAGTTGCCCCCTCGGATAGGCCGGGATGTACCAGTCAAACAGATGGGCGAGAACATAGAGCGCAACGGATCCGGTCAGCGCCAGCGGCCAGGCGCCTATCGCGAGCGGCAGGATCAGGATGAGCGCGAAGTGCAGGATGACCATCAACAACAGAGGGTCCAGGTTGACCGGAGAATAGCGCAACATGGCGACCTGAAGCAGTGTTTCTCCGGGGTGTTGCAGCAGGATGGCCAGGTTGGCGTGATCGAACATGTCGGGCTGCCATGTCGCGATGTAGGACACTTCCGCCAGCAACACGACGACGGTCAGGATTTGCGCGACATAGATCTCGCACGATCGCCTCAGCATGCGTAAGCTCGCAACCCCAAAGCCGGAGCGGCGAAACAGGTCGCCGTAGACGATACCGGACGCCAGGCCCGACAAGAACACGAGAATCTCTGCCGCGTCGCTGAAGCCGAAATTCTTGGGCGTGAACCTGTTCAAATAGCTTTCCGGGATGTGATTGATGAAGATCCACCATAGGGAAAGGCCCCGGAACAGGTCGATCCGGAGATCGCGCTTCATCAAAGCGGGCGGTATGATCGCAATCGGTTTCACTCTTGCGCGCTTCCTCTCCTGATGGGTGCGCCTCCCTGCATTGGCAAAGTGCTTCACTGGCTCCGGTGAGCTGATCGCCCAGGATCAGCCGTGACGATAGGTGCCGGCCGAGCCCTGCCGGAGGATTCGGCTCAGGCGCGGTATGAAACCGGGGACATCAGCAGCGTACTTCGCATAGGCTCCGCCGAATTCCACCCTGGCATCCCGCTCCTCGTCCCTGGCGAGCTTCACGTACATGACGGTCAAGACCGGAAACATCGCCAGCGTGAGGATGGTGGGCCATTGCAACAGGAAGCCGAGCATCACCAAGACGAAGCCGACATATTGCGGATGCCGGACGTAGCTGTAAGGCCCGGTGGTCGCGAGGCTGCGGGTCTGCTGCGCGTCGTACAGCACCCTCCAGGCCGCGGAGATCAGGATGAACCCGGCCCCGATGAAGATGAAGCTCAGAATGTGGAACGGACCCGCGTGCGGATTGGTCTTCCAGCCGAACATCATCTCGAGCAGGTGGCCGGCGTCGTGCGAGAACCAATCGATGTTCGGGTAGCGCGACTGCAGCCAGCCGGACAGGAAGTAGATGGTCAGCGGAAAGCCGTACATCTCGACGAACAGCGCCACCAGGAACGCGCTGAACGCGCCGAACGAGCGCCAGTCGCGCGAGGTCTGCGGCTTGAAGAAAGTATAGGCGAACAGGATGAACACCGCCGAATTGACGATGACGAGGCTCCAGAGACCGTAGGCGGGCGCAGCGTCGTGCATCACACGCTCCTTTGGTCGTTCGGCCGGCCGCCGCCGTGATGGTGACCGTGCCCTCCGTGCATGAAGACGTGCATGAGCGGACAGGCGAGCAGCGGCAGCCAGATCAGGAGCCCGAGAACGTGAGCCCGATGTTCGGTGAACAGGAGCGCGCCGGCGATAGCCAGGAATCCCAAGAGAACGAGGCCAGCCTTGGTCTTGACGGACATGCCGCCCTGTGAGCCCTCGCGATACCCGGGATGGTCTTGCACGGTCATGGCACCCTCCTGCGGCCATTGGGAGCCTAGCGGCGCGGTCGTCATCAGAGTTGATTCACGTCAAGGTCGCGCCAGGCCTCCTCACTTGCCTTGCATCGGCATGGCGCCCATCCGCTCCTGCATCATCGGCATCATGCCCATGTGCGGCGCGAGCACTTCGTCGGCGGTCTTTTTCTGCTCGTCGGAGAGAGGGCCGACGAGGCCAAGGGCTCGGAGCCGGCGTCGTCCTTGAGCTTTATCAACATGACCCCTGCCGCCGGACGTTATTTTGAAACATCCGCAACCCGGAGAACCGAACATGATCACCAAGAAGCTCCTCGTCGCCGTCGGCGTCGTATCCCTGCTTGCCGTTCCCGCGATGGCTCAAACCACCGACAAGGAAAAGAACGGCCATCACTACAGCGGCGGCCCGAAGACCGAGGTCCCGCACCATATGGGCAAGAAGGAAACGATCGGCAGTTCTTCGACCTCTGGTTCGGGCGGTCACCACTACACGGGAGGGCCAGGCACCTCGACGCCGCACCACATGGGCGACAAGAAGTAAGCCGGACCTAGCCGGTCTGCGACCCCCGCAAGGTCGGTTCGCCGCTGTCATTCCGGGGCGCTCACAAGGCGCGACTCGGAATGACCACGCATTGCTTGATCCCGTCCGCCAAATGGACCACCATCGCGCCTCTACCGCTCACGGCAGAAGGAGCGAGACAACGCGGATGCAGGAGCTTCCCGGAGTTGGTCTGGTCGAACGCGCCCGCGCCGTCGCGCCGCTGATCGCGCGCGAGGCGGACGAGATCGAGCGGTCGCGGCGGCTGACGCCGTCCGTCGTCGCAGTTCTGATCGAGAACGGGCTCTATCGCGCGCTGCTGCCGCAGAGTCTCGGCGGCGCGGAAGCCCCGATCGAGACCTTCATGCAGATGCTGGAGGAGATCGCGAAGGCGGATGCATCCACGGCCTGGTGTCTCGGCCAGTGCAGCGTCTGCGCGATGATCGCGGCCTGGCTCGATCCCGACACCGCGCAGGAGATCTTCAACGTAGCCCCCGGCATCCTCGCCTGGGGCGCGATCGCGCATGAGGCGCGCAGCGTCGAGGGCGGCTATCGCGTCACGGCGCGGTGGGATTTTGCCTCGGGCTCGCGGCAGGCGAGCTGGCTCGGAGCGCATGTGCGGATCGTCGAGGCTGACGGCACGCCGCGGAAGAACGCCGATGGCTCGCCGGAGGTGCGCACCATCCTCTTTCCCGTCGCGAGCGCGACGTTGCACGACGTGTGGCAGGCGATTGGCCTCGCGGGCACCGGCACGGATTCCTACGAGGTGGCGGACCTCTTCATCCCCGAGCGCTTCACGGCCTTTCGCGATGTGCCGGCTGCGCTGCGCGAGCCGGGTCCACTCTACAGGATCGGCACCGGCGCGACCTTCAGCCTGGGCTTTGCCGCGGTCTCGCTCGGCGTCGCACGCGCCACGCTGGATGCCGCCATCACCTTAGCGCGCGCAAAGCACCCCTCGCTGGCAGGCAGCGCCATGCGCGACAATCAGGCCGTACAGGGTCTGATCGGCCGCACCGAAGGCGATCTGCGCGCTGCCGGCGCCTATCTCTACGCCACCGCACATACGATGTGGCGCGACCTCTGCGCCACCGGCGAATTCAGCGCGGCACATCGCAGCGCGGTGCGCTTGGCGGCGACCTGGACCATCCATCAGTCGGCCAAGGTGGTCGACGCCGCCTATCACATGGCCGGCGCGACAGCAGTGTTCCGCAGCCAGCCGTTCGAGCGCCGCTTTCGCGACATGCATGCGATCGCGCAGCAGATCCAGGCGCGGGACACGCACTATGAGGATGTCGGGAAGGCGATCTTGGCGGGGGGCTGATGGCAGCCGCTCAGCGCGCGCCTCGTCCTTCGAGACGACCGCTTTCAGCGGTCTCCTCAGGATGAGGCTAAGGAGCATTGGTGCTCGTTGAGACTAGTGCCGCGCACTCGGCCCTCATCCTGAGGGCCCGCCAACGGCGGGCGTCTCGAAGGACGGCCACAGTCGAGAGCGTTTCCATATGCGAGGGCCCTGGCTGCTTGCGGGAGAGGTTCGCCGAGAGAGCGGTGCATCCCTTAAGTCAGCATCCACTCACGCCACCAGCGCGGCGTCATTGCCGTCGATGCCGCGCTGTGCGGCGAGCAGGCTGACGATCTCGATATTAGGCCGGGCCTTGCTGAACAGAAAGCCCTGGCCTTCGTCGCAGCCCTCGGCACGCAGGCAGCTCAGCTCGGCTTCGGTCTCGACGCCTTCGGCCGTGATGGTGACGCCGAGGCCCTTGCCGAGGCTGACGATGGAGCGGATGATCGCCTGCGCTTCGCGGTTGGCACCGAGATCGCGGACGAAGGACTGATCGATCTTGATCTTGTCGAAGGGGAAGCTGCGCAAATAGCTGAGGCTGGAATAGCCGGTGCCGAAATCGTCCATCGAGATGCGCACGCCGAGCGCGCGCAGGGCATGCAACGTCGCCAGCACCTGCGCGCTCTTTTCCAAGAGCAGCGTCTCGGTGATCTCGAGTTCGAGCCGCCGCGGCGGCAAGTCGGAATGCTTCAGCGCGTCCGTCACCATCGAGAGCAGATTGCCGCTGCGGAACTGGAGCGGCGACAGATTGACGGCGACGCGGACGTCGTCCGGCCAGGTCGCAGCATCCAGGCACGCCCGGCGCAGCATCAGCCCGCCGAGCGGATTGATCAGTCCGGTGTCCTCGGCAACCGGAATGAACTCGGCCGGCGAGACCATGCCGCGCTCGGCATGGGGCCAGCGCACCAGCGCCTCGAAGCCGGTGATGCGGCCGCTCTGGAGGTCGATCAGCGGCTGATAATACGGACGCAGCACGTCGTTCTGGATCGCGTCGCGCAGCTCGACCTCGATCTTGCGGCGGCTCTGCGCTTTCGCATCCAGCGCCGCCTCGAAGAAGGCGAAGCTGCCGCGCGCATCCTGCTTGGCGCGCGACAGCGCCATGTCGGCGCTCTTGAGCAGCTGTTCGGACTCATCGCCATCGCCCGGCGCCATCGCGATGCCGATCGAGGCGCCGATCACCACGGAATGACCGTCGAGCAGATAGGGATCGGCGATGGCCTCGAGCAGGCGTTTGGCTAGGCCCACCGCGTCCTCGGGCCGCGTCAACCCGCTCTGCACGATCGCGAATTCGTCGGAATTGAGCCGAGCCAGCGCGTCTTCCTCGCGAAGTGTCGAGCGCAGCCGCTTGGCGACGCCGCGCAGAAGCTTGTCGCCGACCGCGTGGCCGAGCGTGTCGTTGACCGCCTTGAAATTGTCCAGCCCCAGCATCAAGAGCGTGACCTTCTCGGCGCTGCGCCGCGTGTGCAGCAGCATCTCGTCCATCTGCTGGCGCAACAGGGTGCGGTTGGGCAGGCCGGTCAGGGCGTCGTGCTGGGCCATGAAGGCGAGCCGCGCCTCGGCGCGCTTGCGTTCGGTGATGTCCATCAGCGCAAGCAGCACCGCGGGCCGCTCGGCATAGGTCAGTTCGCGGAAATAGATCGCAAGGTCGATCAGCGCGCCGTCGGCCTTGACGTGCTTCCAGGTGCGGCCGGCCTTTTCCTCGCTCGAACGGTCGGCGGTCCAGGGCGGCTCGCTGTCGAAGGCCTGCAGGGAGCGGATCTTCAGTCGCTCGAACTCGGCGCGGCTGTAACCGTAATGGGCGACCGCGGCATCGTTGACGCCGAGGATGCACTCGTCGTCCAGCGCGCAGACGATCATGGGGACGGGATTGCCGTCGAACAGCAGGCGGAACGAGGCCTCGCGCTGCTTCAGCTCGGTGATGTCGACGCGCAGGCCGACCACGCCGCCGTCATCGGTCAAGCGCTCGTCGATCAGAATGACGCGGCCGTCCGACAGCTTCTGCTCGTGGCGCGCGCCGGGCTGATAGAGTTTTTGCAGCCGCTCGGCGATCCACTCGTCCTCGTGCCCGGCAGCCTCGGGATAGTCGCCGCGGGCGACACCGATGCGCAGCGTGTCTTCGAGACGTGCGCCTTCTTCGAACAGATCGGCGGTCTTGCTGTAGATCTCGGCGTATTTCTTGTTCCAGAGGACGTAGCGGCCTTCGGCATCGAGAAACACGATGCCCTGCGGCAGGATGTCGACGGCCTGGCGCAGGCGCTCATGGGATTTGCGCGCGTCCGCGATCGCAGCTTCCGCCTCGGCGCGACTGCGCAAGACCTCGTCGCGTTCGGAAAGCGCTCGCGGCGTGCGCGCGAAGCGCGGCTTGCGCGGCGATTGGCCGGCCCGCGCAAGCCGCGCTCTGTTTCGCTTTGTTGCTTTTCGAGACTTCAAACCCAACTTCACTCGTCCCAATCGCGCCCCGCGGCGCAAGTCTTGAGGCAAGTGTCTGAAAGAAAAGTAATCTTGCCCGGCCGCGGTCCGCGCGAGGCGGGCCTTGCTGCCTGTTTGCGCGGCGCGGCTGCGGCGGCAGGCGCCGTCCAACTGGGTCCCGCGCCGCAATCGATGATCGACTTGCCGCAAAATTGCGCGCACGCTTGAATCAGTTCCGAAATCGCGCGCGATTGCATGCGACCCGCGGATTTTCCTCACTCCGCGCACGAATTTTGGTCAATGCAGGATACGGTTATTGCCCCCTTAAGAAACGCCGTTTGAGACACGATTTGGCGAGCAGCGGTGAGCCGGTGGCCGGGCCCAAGCCCCATTCTTAACC
The DNA here is from genome assembly GCF_006658635.1 of Bradyrhizobium sp. UNPA324. Taxonomy (NCBI): domain Bacteria; kingdom Pseudomonadati; phylum Pseudomonadota; class Alphaproteobacteria; order Hyphomicrobiales; family Nitrobacteraceae; genus Bradyrhizobium; species Bradyrhizobium sp. UNPA324. Next base: position 5,345,586 of record NZ_LFJD01000004.1, on the reverse strand, counting down.
CTGATGCAGCATTGGGCTATAAGGACGTCTGCATGAGTCGCCGCTGCATCATCCTCCTCCTGCTTGTCATGACGCTCCTGTCCGCCGGCGGCGCGCTGGCCCAGGACAAGGGCAGCGTGAATCCGAAGCCGCTGCCGCCGCTCGCCAATCCGAACGACCCTGGTGTGGCCGCCAAAGAGCTGTTCGCGCGCAAGCTGCTGCCGTCGAAGGGGCCGGCTCATGTCGTCGGCTCCTACACCAAGGGCTGCATCGGCGGCGCGGAGCAGATGCCGCTCAACGGCGATCATTGGCAGGTGATGCGGCTGTCGCGCAATCGCAGCTATGGCCACGCCGACATGATCGCGCTGATCAAGCGGCTCGCGGCCAAAGCGCACAAGGACGCGGGATGGCCGGGCATCCTGGTCGGCGACATCGCCCAGCCGCGCGGCGGCCCGGCGCTATCGGGCCATGCCAGCCACCAGATCGGTCTCGATGCCGACATCTGGCTGACGCCGATGCCGGACCGCCGCCTCTCGCGCGAGGAGCGCGAAGACATGTCGGCGGTGATGATGGTGCGCCAGGACCGGCTCGACATCGACCCCCGTGTGTTCACGCCTGGTCATGTGCTGGTGCTGCGCGATGCGGCGCGGGAGCCGGCGGTGCAGCGCATCTTCGTCAACGCCGCGATCAAGAAGGCGCTGTGCCGCGAGGCCAAGGGCGATCGCTCCTGGCTGTCGAAGATCAGGCCGTGGTGGGGCCACGACTACCACTTCCACATCCGTATGCGCTGCCCGGCGGGTGCCGGCGAGTGCGAGGGCCAGCCGTCGCAGGCCGAGGACGAAGGCTGCAAGCCCGCCGATCTCGCCTATTGGTTCTCCGATGCGGTGCTGCACCCCAAGCCGCCGCCGGAGCCGCCGAAGCCGAAACCGCCGATGACGCTGGCGCAGATGCCGGCGGCGTGCAAGGCGGTGCTGCACGCGGCGGACGCGAAGCCGTAGCGTAACCTGGCGCCACACTCACCGCTGTCGTCCCGGACAAGCGTGAGCGCAGATCCGGGACGACAGCGGTGCTTGAGGCGCGCTTGTCGGGATGACGAACTCGTTGGTTGGTACACAACACCCAAATGCGCTAAGATTGTACTGCCGCCGTGCCGTAAGCCCGCGGCATCCTCGGGATGCGCATCCCTGACCAAAAAGCCTGACCGCATGCCTCGCATCGCTCGCGTGGCCAACGATGGAATCCCAGATGCGCGTCCTCGCCTTCCTCGCTATGCTCTCGTTCAGCGCGACCTCTGCTCTCGCCGCCGGCGAACCTAGCGGTTGCGACAAGTTCAAATGGCCGATCGAGCGGGAGCGCGCGGCGCTCTCCGCGCCGGACCGGGCGCAGCTCGCATCGGGCAGCGAGCAGGCGGTCTTGCCGTCCTCGGCCATCACGCTGGGGCTGGTTACCCCAGGCGAGGCAAGACTGCCCGCGCCGCCGGAGCGCGCGCCAAAGGGCGGCACCTTTGCCGGCTTCACCAGCGTCAAATCCGCCAAGGCAGGGCTATACACGATCAGCCTGTCCATCGGCGCCTGGATCGACGTGGTCCAGGATGGGCATGTCCTCAAGCCGGTGGCCTTCAGCGGTGCGACCGATTGCAGCGGCATCCGCAAGACCGTGAAATACGAGCTGTCGTCGCAGCCTTTCGTCCTGCAGGTCAGCGGTGCCAAGGAGAATTCAATCGCAATCGCGATCCTCCCCGTTCAATAACGCTGTTCGCCAGATAAACGGCCACCCTTTGACCTGAGGCCGCAGCCCCTGCTATCTTCGCCATGGCGATATCCCTGCCGGCCGTAAGCCGCCGGGTCCCGTGGAGCAGCGCTTCCACCCGTCGCAACCTACCCCACCAACGCCAGTCCTGCGCGTGCATCCTGCGTGCGCGGATTCGCACGGAGCGCTCCCTATGATACGCATTGCAGGACTTTTCACCGCCTTCGTGATCCTCGCGGGCGCGAGCCTTTCGCCGGCCGCCGCCGAGGACAAGACCATCACCGTGTTCGCCGCGGCGTCGATGAAGAACGCGCTCGACGAGGTCGACGCAGACTACACCGCCAAGACCGGCGTCAAGTTCTCGGTCAGCTATGCCGCGAGCTCGGTGCTCGCCCGGCAGATCGAGCAGGGCGCGCCGGCCGATGTGTTCGTCTCGGCCGACACCGACTGGATGGACTACGCGATCGTCAGGAAGACCATCAACGAGGCTTCCAGGGTCAATCTGCTCGGCAACAGCATCGTTCTGATCGCGCCGAAGGATTCTGAGATCAACAACGTCGCGATTACCCAGGGCTTCGACCTCGGAAAGCTCGCCGGCGACGGCAGGATCGCGACCGGCGACGTCAAGTCCGTGCCGGTCGGAAAATATGCCAAGGCGGCGCTCGAGAAGCTCGGAGCCTGGCAGGCTGCCGAGGCGAAATTCGCCATGGCCGAGAGCGTTCGCGCGGCGCTGACACTGGTGGCGCGCGGCGAGGCCAATCTCGGCATCGTCTATTCCACCGACGCCAAGGTCGAGCCCGGTGTCAAGATCGTCGGCACCTTCCCGGCGGACTCGCACCCCGCGATCATCTATCCGGCTGCCGCGACCACGACCGCGAAGGCCGGGACCAGCGACTATCTCGCCTTCCTGCGCTCCTCGGCCGCCAAGACCATCTTTGAGAAATACGGCTTCAAGTTTCTGGTCAGCCCGACAATCTGATATTCAGCACTTGATGTTCGAGATCTCTCCCGCCGAATGGACTGCGATCCTGCTCTCGCTCAGGGTCGCCGTCGTCGCCACACTGGTCGCAACGCCGTTCGGCATTGCGCTGGCGTGGCTGCTGGCGCGGCGCGATTTCTGGGGCAAGGCGGTGCTCGACGCCCTCGTGCATCTGCCGCTGGTGCTGCCGCCTGTCGTCACCGGCTATCTGCTGCTCCTCAGCTTTGGCCGGCGCGGCCTCGTCGGCGGCTTTCTCGCCGATCATCTCGGCATCGTGTTCTCGTTCCGCTGGACCGGCGCGGCGCTCGCCTGCGGGGTGATGGCGTTTCCGCTCTTGGTGCGCCCGATGCGGCTGTCGATCGAGGCGATCGATCGGCGGCTGGAGCAGGCGGCCGAGACGCTCGGCGCCGCCCCCTGGAAAGTGTTCTTCACGGTGACGTTGCCGCTGGCGCTGCCCGGCGTGCTCGCCGGCATGGTGCTCGGCTTTGCCAAGGCGATCGGCGAGTTCGGTGCGACCATCACCTTCGTCTCCAACATTCCCGGCGAGACCCAGACGATTTCGTCCGCGATCTACTCGCTGATCCAGACGCCGGATGGCGATGCCGCGGCCGGCCGGCTCGTGATCGTCTCGATCGTGCTGGCGCTGGGCGCGCTGATCGCGGCCGAATGGTTCGCCCGCCGCGCCACCGCGCGACTGCACGGGAATTGACCATGCTGCGCGTCGACATCGAAAAGAAGCTCGGCGAATTCTCGCTTCACGCGTCCTTCACCAGCGAAGGCCGCGTCATCGGCCTGTTCGGTGCGTCGGGCGCGGGCAAGACGTCGCTCGTCAACATGATCGCCGGTTTGCTGCGGCCCGACCGCGGCACCATCGTGATCGACGGCGAGACCGTCGACGACACCGCGGCCGGCATTCACGTGCCCACTTATCGTCGCCGCATCGGTTACGTGTTTCAGGACGCGCGGCTGTTCCCGCATCTCAACGTTGCGCAGAATCTCGACTATGGACGGCAGATGAACCGACTTGCGCCCGATCCGGCGCAGCACAAGCGCGTCATCGACCTGCTCGATATCGGCATGCTGCTCGATCGTCGTCCCGGAAAGCTCTCCGGCGGCGAGCGTCAGCGCGTCGCGCTCGGACGCGCGCTGCTCTCCCGGCCGCGCCTTCTGCTGCTCGACGAGCCGCTCGGCGCGCTCGACGAGGGCCGCAAGCTCGAGATCCTGCCCTATCTGGTGCGACTGCGCGACGAGGCCAACGTGCCGATGGTCTATGTCAGCCACGACGCCGCCGAGCTGCGCCAGCTCGCCACGCAAATCGTGATGCTGAAACAGGGCCGCGTGACGAGCTTTGGTGGGGTGAAGGTGCTGACGTAGCGGAAACGTGCAGCGCGGCCAGGCTCGCTCCCCTCACCACCCCTGTCATGCCCCGGCTTGACCGGGGCATCCAGTACGCCGCGGCCCATCGATTCCACCATAAATGTCACGGAGTACTGGATCGCCCGGTCAAGCCGGGCGATGACAGAGAGGTTATTGCGCGGGCTGCAAGGCGATGCTGAGCACTAAACCCCCGCCACCGACGTCCACACATCCGCGAGCTTCTTCCGCAGCGCCTGCGCGCGGGTCAGCGGCGCGGGCGTCTCGTCTTCTTCCGGCAGGCGCAGGCCGACGACGTTGACGCGGCCGCCGGAGATGCTGCGTGCGACCAGCACGATCTCGTCCAGTGCGAGCTCGGCCCCCTCCTTCGGCGCGCGGTCAAGATGGACGTCGAAATAATCGGCGAGGGTCAGCTTGCCCTCGTCCTCGCCGATCTTGACGCCGTAGATCTCGGCGAGCTCGGCGAGCGTGTGTTCGCCGGAGACCATGAAGTCGCCGAGCAGATGCGGATCCGGCGCCGAGCTCGGCTGCATGTCGACGAAGAAACGGTCGAGCGATTCGGCCTTTTCCGGCGGTGCCAGCAGATAAATGTAGTCGCCGGGCGCGACCGGATCGGCTTCGCTCGGCGTCAGGATGTTCTCGTTGCGGATCACCAGCGTCGGCTTGGACCAGGACGGGATCAGGCCGCGGCGGAAATACAGGCTCTTGGGCCGCACCGGATAGCCGACCAGCTGCTGCTCGAGCTGGCCGGGCAGATCCAGCTCGACGCGCCGCGGGCCGCGCTCGGCGCGCGGCAGCGCCACGTGAAGCTTGCGCGCGGCAGGCGCCAGGGTCCAACCCTGCAGCAGCAGCGAGATGATGACGACGACGAAGGCGACGTCGAAATAGAGATAGGCCTTGGACAGGCCGACCAGCATCGGGATCGAAGCCAGGAAGATTGCGACCGCACCGCGCAGGCCGGTCCAGGCGATGAAGATCTTTTCGCGCCAGTTGAAGCGGAACGGCGTAAGGCACACGAAGACCGCAATGGGACGCGCGACCAGCATCAGCACGAACGCGACGGCGACCGCCGGCAGCACGCTGGCGCCCAGCCGGCTCGGCGAGACCAAAAGGCCGAGCAGCACGAACATCACGATCTGCGCCAGCCAGGTCGCGGCATCGAGGAAGGCCACGACCTGGTTATGCGCGCGCGTCGGGCGGTTGCCGATGATGATGCCGGCGAGATAGACCGCGAGGAAGCCGGAGGCGTGCATCATCTGCGAGCCGCCGAAGATCACCAGCGCGGCCGTGGTCACGAACGGCGCATGCAAGCCCTGCGGCAGCGCCACCTTGTTGAGCGCGATGACGACGAGGCGACCACCGATGACGCCGACGACAGCGCCCAGCGCCGCCTCCAGGACGAACTCCATCAGCACATGGCCGGGCGAGCTCGAGCCGACGGAGATGTACTCGACCAGCATCAAGGTGAGGAAGATCGCGAAGGGATCGTTGGTGCCGGATTCCGCCTCCAGCGTCGCGCCGACGCGCGGACGCAGGCGCAGGCCCTGGGTGTGCACCAGCAGGAAAACCGCGGCCGCATCGGTCGAGGCCACCACGGCGCCGACCAGCAGCGACTCCGTCCAGTTGAGATCGAGCGCGAATTTGGCGAACGGCGCCGTGATCAGCGCGGTCAGCAGCACGCCGGCGGTCGCGAGCACCACGGACGGCGCAAGCACGGTGCGGATGCTGGCAAAGCGTGTCCTGAGGCCGCCGTCGAACAGGATCAAGGCCAGCGCCACCGAGCCGACCAGATAGGTGGTGCGGACGTCGTCGAACTGGAGCTGGCCGGGACCGGAATCGCCGGCGAGCATGCCGACCGCAAGGAAGACGAGCAGCAAGGGCGCGCCGAAGCGGAGCGCAAGCAGGCTCGACAGGATGCCGGCCATGACGAGGACGGCGCCGAGCAATATGGCGAGGCTGACGGAGTCGAGAGAGGCCATGCGGTGCTGCGGGTTACTCCAAGTAATGAGCGAGTTCAGTCAGGGGGCCACCGGCCGGGCGCTCCCTCGCCCCGCTTGCGGGGAGAGGTGGGGTGAGGGGGAGTCTCCGCGAGGACGGTGACAGCGAGACTCGCGGAGAGTCCCCCTCACCCGAAATTCAAGCTGCGCTCGAATTTCGGCCTCTTCCCGCACGCGGGGAGAAGCGAAGCACGCCGCGACCAACGGATTTACCCAAACATGTATCCATGCATCTCTATCGTCGTCGCCTCCGCGCGCCAACCCATTTTCGCGCCTCGCGGCAATCTGCCCGTATTATACGGCCTTAACGTCCATCACATGCCGGTGTATCGATGGCCCGGCCGCGCCCTTTGTGGGATTCTGCGGCTTCCTCGAATCAATTCCTCCCCGCTTGCCGACGAGACCGATGGACATGGACCTCAAGGACTTCATGGAGTTCGTGCAGACCACCGCGCGCAGCGTCGGGGCGGAAATCTCCTCGCCCTGGTTCTACCTGCAATTCGGGCTCATTCTGGCCGCGGCCGGCATCGCCTATGCGGCGGAGGCCGGCATACGCAACCGGGTCGACATGACCGCGCTGACGATGCGGTGGCCGCTGCCGCTCCGGCACTTCGCCCGGGTGATGGTCGCCAGCGCCTCGACGGCGGTGTTCACCTTGCTCGTGATCATCTCGCGCCTCGTGATGTACCACGCGACCTGGCCGAGTCGCTCCTATCTGTTGATGGTCGCCGCCAAGCTCGGGCTGGCCTGGCTCGCGATCCGGCTCGTGACCTCGGTGCTGCGCAATGCCTTCATCGTTCGCCTGGTGTCGATCACGGCGTGGTTCGTTGCCGCGCTGTCCATCCTCGGACAGCTCGATGCGACCGTCGACCTGCTCGATTCCTTCGCGATCGTGCTCGGCGGCCTCAGGCTGACCCCGCTGCTGGCAATCAAGGCCGGTGCGCTCCTCCTCATCGCGCTCTGGGCCACCAACATCGCCAGCAATTTCGCCGAGAGCCGGATCAACGCGACCACCGATCTGACGCCGTCGGTGCAGGTGCTGCTGGTCAAGATCATCCGCATCGGGCTTCTGGCCGTCGCCATCGTCATCGCGCTCGGCGCGGTCGGCATCGACCTGTCGGCGCTCGCGGTGTTCTCCGGCGCGGTCGGCGTCGGCATCGGTATCGGCCTGCAGAAAATCGTCGCCAACTTCATCTCGGGCATCATCCTGCTCGCGGACAAGTCCGTGAAGCCCGGCGACCTCGTCACCATCGGCGACAACACGGGGCGCATCAGCGCGATGAAGACGCGCTATATTTCCGTCGCCGCCGGCGACGGCCGCGAGTTCCTGGTGCCGAACGAGGATCTGGTGACGCAGAAGGTCGTCAACTGGACCTATACCGACAAGAACACGCTGGTGAAGATCGCCTTTGGCACCAATTACGACGCCGATCCGAGACTGGTCTGCAAGCTCGCGGCCGAGACCGCGGAAGCCCATCCGCGCGCGCAAAAAGGCAAGCCGCCGACCTGCATCCTGACCGAGTTCGCCGAAGCCGGAATGAAGTTCTCGCTGACCTTCTGGATCGCCGATCCCGACGGCATGGACAAGGTCAAGAGCGACGTGATGCTGGCGCTGTGGGACGCCTTCAAGCGGGAAGGCATCCGGGTTCCCTACCCCGTCCGCGAAATTCGCATCCGCGGCGGCGCGCTGCCGGTGGAAACCACCGTAGAAGTCCCGAATTAGGCCGCTTTCGGGCACAAGGCGGTAAGATTCTTGTTTTGACGCGTTTTCTTCACGCGAACCGGTAGCCACTTCGCTCGAAAACGCTCTGCCTTGGCTTGCATGAAGGCCGGCAATCGTTAAATTAGGGCCTGAAATCAAGCCTTTCCGCCGATAACCGCGATCAGCCCCGAAAAGACTGCACAAGCATGAGCTACGTCGAAGCCACCGATACCTCGCTGCGCAAGACCGGACAGATCAAGCTGCATGGCCCGGCCGCCTTTGCCGGCATGCGCAAGGCGGGCGCGCTGGTGGCGAAGTGCCTGGACGAGCTCACCGACATCGTCGGGCCCGGCGTGCCGACCGAGCGCATCGACCAGTTCGTCCGCGACTTCGCCTTCAGCCATGGCGCCTATCCGGCGACGCTGATGTATCGCGGCTATCGCTATTCGACCTGCACCTCGCTCAACCACGTGGTCTGCCACGGCATGCCCGGCGACCGTCCGCTGAAGGAGGGCGACATCGTCAATATCGACGTCACCTTCATCGTCGACGGCTGGTACGGCGATTCCAGCCGGATGTATGCGATCGGCCCGATTGCCCGCAAGGCGGAGCGGCTGATCGAGGTGACGTATGAAGCGATGATGCGCGGCATCGCCGCGGTGAAGCCCGGCGCCACCACCGGCGACATCGGTCACGCCATCCAGAGTTTCGTCGAGCCGCAGGGCATGAGCGTGGTGCGCGATTTCTGCGGCCATGGCTTGGGCCGCATGTTCCACGACGAGCCGAACATCATCCATATCGGCCGCCCGGGCGAAGGCGTGCAGCTCAAGGCCGGCATGTTCTTCACCATCGAGCCGATGATCAATCTCGGCAAGCCGCATGTGAAGATCCTCTCCGACGGCTGGACCGCCGTCACGCGCGACCGCTCGCTGTCGGCGCAGTTCGAGCACTCGGTCGGCGTCACCGCCACCGGCGTCGAGATCTTCACGCTGTCGGAGCGGCACGGCGAGAAGCAGATCGGGTGAGCCCGACGCGACTTCTATCGCCGGCGGCGGAATGAGGATGGCGCCCTCTTGTAGGTCGCAGCAAAGGCGTCGTTGAAGCGGCGCACGCTGCCGAAGCCGGCCGCAAACGCGATCTCCGCCAACGTCATATCGGTCTTGTCGATCAGACGCTTGGCTTCCTGCACGCGCCGGGTTGCCGCGATCTCGCTCGGGCTCGCGCCGGCATGGCGCATGAACAGGCGCAGCAGATGACGCGGCCCGACGCCAAGGGCTTCCGCAAGCTCGGCCATCGACGCCCGGTCCAGAAAGCCGTCATGGATCAGGCGCATGCCGCGCGCGACGGTGGTGGCCGTTCCCATCCAGGCGGGCGAGCCCGGCGCCGTTTCAGGGCGGCAACGCAAGCACGGGCGAAAGCCGGCCCGCTCGGCGGCAGCCGCGGTCGCATAGAAGGTGACGTTCTCCGAGCGCGCCGGGCGAACCGGACAGACCGGCCGGCAATAGATGCGCGTCGAGCGAACCCCGGAAAAGAACAGGCCGTCGAAAGCGCGGGCGCGCGCCAGACGTGCCCGATCGCAGGTCTCCCAGTCGAGATGCGGTGGCAGCATTTGCCGCTCGGCTGAATTCTTCGCCATCGCCAAATCATAGTTTCGATGCAGCGCACCGAGTAGCTGAAATCGGACATCATCGGGCGATGAGGTCCGAATTCAGCCAGCCCGTACCGCAGCTCTGGATCATGGTGCCGATCCAGGAGCCAATCGCATGAGCACACAGGCACAACACACGAGGTCGGGGCAGACCAGTCTCGCCATCGAGATCGGGCTCCTGCTGCTGCTCTCGCTGATCTGGGGCAGCTCGTTCACGCTCATCAAGCTCGCTGTCGCAACAATCCCGCCGTTCACGATGGTCGCCGCTCGCGTGAGCATCGCCGCGACGCTTCTGATCCTGATTGCGAGCGCGCAGGGCCACGCCCTTCCGCGCGAGCAATCGGTCTGGGCCGCCTTCTTTGTGCAGGGGCTGCTGCAAAGCGCGCTGCCCTTTACCCTGATCAGCTGGGGTGAGATGCATATCGCGAGCGGGCTTGCCGGCGCGCTCAATGCGACCCCGCCGATGTTCGTGCTGGCGATCGCTGTCATGACCGGGCGCGGACGGCAGGCGATCAGTGGGCGGAAGGTCGTCGGCGTTGCTCTCGGCTTTGCGGGCGTGGCCCTGACCATGGGCACCGATACGCTCTCCGGGATCGGCACGGCGGCGCCACTGGCCCAGATGGCGGTGCTAGGCGCGAGCTTCTGCTACGCGCTTGCACCGATTTGGGGGCAGCGGTTTTCGGGCCTGCCCGCGATCGTCACGGCAGCAGGGGCGATGAGCTGCGCCGCGGTGCTGATGCTCCCGACCGCCGCGGCTCTCGAACAGCCGTGGAGGCTGGCACAGCCGCCCGTGCAAGCGATCGCAGCGGTGATCGCGCTCGGAATGATCTGCACAGCCTTGGCGATGGTGATCTATTTCCGGCTGATCCGCACGCTCGGCCCGCTTGGCACGACCAGCGGGAGCTATCTGCGCGCAGGCTTCGCCGTGGCGCTCGGCACCGCCATTCTCGGCGAGCATTTGACCTGGTCCAGCCTTGCCGGAATGGCGCTCATTCTCGCCGGGGTGGTGGCGGTCACGGTGCCCGCGCTCGCACCGACCACCAGGACGCCAGTCGGCGCGTCGCCCCGCAATTGACGGTTGCAAAAGCGCTAGCCCCCGGCGATGCTGGCCCTGATGCCCGCCAAGCCGGATCACGACAAGAGCAAGCCTGACGACGCGCCGCACTACCACGGCCATCGCGAACGGCTGCGCGAGCGCTTCTACAATGCCGGCGCGGATGCGCTCAGCGACTACGAGCTGTTGGAGATGGCGCTGTTTCCGGCGCTGCCGCGGCGCGACACCAAGCCGCTGGCGAAGGCGCTGATCAAGACCTTCGGCTCGTTCGCCGAGGTCGTGCATGCGCCGGTGGCGCGGCTGCGCGAGGTCGACGGCATCGGCGAATCCGCGATCAACCAGCTCAAGCTGATCGCCGCCGCCGCGAGCCGCGTGACCAGGGGCGAGGTCAACAGCCGCAATGCGCTGTCGTCCTGGAACGAGGTAATCGACTATTGCCGCTCCAGCATGGCGTTCGCCGACAAGGAGCAATTCCGCCTGCTGTTCCTGGACAAGCGCAACCAGCTGATTGCCGACGAGGTACAGCAGACCGGCACCGTCGACCACACCCCGGTCTATCCGCGCGAGGTGATCAAGCGCGCGCTGGAATTATCGGCGACCGCGCTGATCTTGGTGCACAATCATCCAAGTGGTGACCCGACCCCGTCGCAGGCCGACATCCAGATGACCAAGGCGATCATCGACATCGCAAAGCCGCTCGGGATTGCCGTGCATGACCACATCATCGTCGGTCGAAGCGGGCACGCGAGTTTGCGCGGGATGCGGTTGATCTAAGACGAAAACGTGCCCACGGCATGCGGTGCGGCGAACCAGCCGTGCGGGTGCGTCAGGCCACGTAGCGCCGACCTCACTTGTCGACGGCAAATGCGAGCACGATGTGTTCGGGTGTCTGCTTGAAATCCTTGGCGATGGTGTCGCGAACGAGACCTGCGAGCTGGTTCAAGGGCTTGTCGTCATAGAGGCGCGGGAACTGGACCGTGACCGACACCAGCCGCCCATTGTGCCAATTGAAACCGACCTCCGGCTTGACGCCGATCGATTGCTCGAGGTCGGCGGCCACGGCCTTCGACTGCTTGAAACCTTCCGTCACCGTGCTGACGGCATCGCAGCCCGCGAGCGCGGTTGCGCAAAGGAGCAGCAGCATAAATCTGGACATGAAGATTCCCCACCGGTGACGGTCCCGCGAGCATGATCGGCGACAAAGCCCGGGGTCGTCAACGGGCGGTTGCATTGACGATGCTCACCGACATCAGAGCATCAGGGCGAGCGTTGAGGCGGTTCACGGCTCGACCCAGCGCTGCACGGCTTCGGCGGTATCGGCGGGCGTGGTGTTGAAGCAGATCGCGGCATCCGGCGCGAGGCGGTGAACGAGGTTGATCACCTTCTCGAACAGCACGAGACGCTCCTTCGGCTCGCGCAGGCCGGCGCCGATCACGATGCAGTCGAAGCGCTCGTCGCGCAGTGCCGCCGTGACACCGGCTTCCGCGGTGGCGTCGAGATCGATCAGGCAGCTCGTGACCTCGAAGCCGAGATCGCGCAGGCGCAGCAGCTGCGCCTCGATGTAGTCGCGCACGAGCTCCGGCGTGAGCTGCGGAAATGCGCTGTAGTCGGCATTGCCGGGTTCGATGCCGATGGCGAGGACGCGCTTGGCCATGCAGGACTCCTTGCCGGACCGTCTCGCTTCGCTAACGGACGGAGGACGGTGCCGGTTCCGCCATAGGCGGTCGGGCCCCGCATTGCCGTTCCTGCCGCCGATTTCCTATCCGGGCTGTAAGCCATTTCACATGCAACCGACCGGCGACCTGCCAGATTTGCGGGAGTTCACGCTGGCGTCACGCCCCGATCAGCCACCCCGTCTAGCTGGCTGGCGGAGATTCGATCGTTCATTCATTTGCGGGAGCGAAAAATGATTTCATTCGAGAGTTTGAAAGCGGAATATGAGCGGAATTGGGCCGGTCTCGAGATCCGGCCCGGGCGCCTTGCTGAGGCGAATGCGGTTGCCCGCAAGGCCCTCAATGGCAAGGCGACCTATCAGCAGATCGAGCGGTTGACGGGCGTGCCCTGGCATTTCACCGCGCTCTGCCACTACCGCGAGGCCAATTTCGATTTCGACACCTATCTCGGCAACGGCGAGTCGCTGCATCGCGTGACCACCATCGTTCCGAAGGGGCGCGGCCCGTTTGCCACCTTCGTGGACGGCGCCGTGGACGCGTTCAGGATCGAGAACTTCATCGGCGCCCGAGATTGGGGCATCGAGCGGATGCTGTTCAGGCTCGAGGCGTTCAACGGCTTCGGCTATCAGGCCAAGGGCGTCAAATCGCCCTATCTCTACGGCGGCTCGACATTATACGGCCCGCCCGAGGCACGCGGCGGAAAATTCGTCCGCGACCACGTGTTCGACTCCAACCAGGTCGATTCTCAGCTCGGCACGGCGGTGATCTTGCACGCGATGATGTCGCTGGATTCCTCGATCACACTCGACGGCGGCGCCCAATTCGCCGGCCACATCGAGCCCGAGGACGAAGCGGCCTCGACCATCGTTCTCATGCAGCAGGCGCTCAACAGGCTCGGCGCCAATCCGCCGCTCGCCGAGGACGGCATCAGCGGGCCGAAGACCAGAGCCGCCGTCTCGCAGTTTCAGCAACGGAACGGCCTGAGGGATACCGGGCTTCTCGATGCGGCCACGGTCGCCGCCATCACCCGCGCGACGCAGCAGCCGGGCCCCGCCGGGCAGACCGCCGATCTGTCCGACGTCCTGACGCGGCTGGAGGACCTCGCTCAAGTGCTGCGACCGTCAGCCGGCGGCACGACGCTGCCGGCGACGATACCGGGCAACACGTTGCCCGCCGTCTCCAACGATCCGATCAGCCTGTTCGAACGGCTTTTCTCTCTCGTCAACAAGGCGACGCCGATGCCAGGACCGGTCACCGCGACCAACGCCGCCCCCGTCGATCAGTTGAAGCAGGTCGTTGATCTGCTCAGCACGCTGCTGAGCAAGGACGGCAAGCCCATGCTCGGCCAGGTCAACGGCGCGCTCGGCGAAACCATCGGCAAGCTGCTCGATGGCAAGAAGACTGCGCTCGGCATCGGCGGCTCGCTAATCACCGCGCTGCTCTCGTCGGTGACGGCGAGCCCCAACGCGGGAGGCCTTGCCGGACTGCTCGGCACCATCGTGTCGGCGGTGCCGGGCCTCGGCCAGTTCGCGATGCCGATCTCGCTGGCGCTTGCGGCGTGGGGCGTGCTCGGCAAGCTGGAGAAATGGGCGCAAGGCACTGCACCACCACCGAAGCTGACGACTTGAGGCGCGATGAGATTGCGCCTACTGACGCAGCATGATCAGGGGATCGGCGGTGTCGGGGACGCGCCGCCATTGCGCGTTGTCGTCGGCCTCGAACTGCCAGACCGCGCCTGATTTCGACATCAGGACGATCTGGCCGCGCTCGAGCCGCCATTGCGTCGGGTTGAACTGCGCGATGGTCGGGTCGCATTTCGGCTTGAGGAAGACCTGGAAATTGTCGGGACTCGCCTCGGTGTTGGTCAGCGTCAGCCCGCACACCGGCTGGCCGTTGCCGCGCACCATCGCCCAGTCGCCGATCATCTGGTCCATCGACTTGGCCATCGAGCGGGCGGCGGCGAGATCTTGCAGGATGTAGACGCCCTCGCCCTGGCGCAGGCCTTCGAAGATGCCGGCTTCGACCTCGGTGAAGTCGATCACCGCTTCACCGGTCGCGTCCTGCATGCGTACGATGTCGAGCCCCCTGACGCTCCAGGCCACGATGTCCTTGGTGAACGGCAGCGCGGTCTTGCAGGCCGGCTCCAGCTCCAGCTTGTAGCCCTGCCCCGCCGCATCACCCTTCATCGTGACGACGCAGGTCTTGCTGCGCTCGGTGGTCGAGAGCTCCCACTGTCCTAGCATCGACTTCTTCAGGCTCGTCGCATCCTGCGCATGCGCAGGGCCGATCGCGGCCAACGAGGCCGCGACGGCGAATGCAACGCCCCGAAGAACGGCCATCAGCGCCCCCTGAACGGCGTTTCGGCCACCGGCGTCAGCGGCGCCTTGCCGGCGAACCAGGATTTGAGGTTGTCGACGACGAGCTGGTCCATCGCGTTGCGCGTCACCACCGAGGCCGAGCCGATATGCGGCAGCAGCACGACGTTCTGCATCGCCTTGAGCTCGTCCGGAACGTTCGGCTCGGCCGCGAACACGTCGAGGCCGGCGGCGAGGATGGTGCCCGATTTCAACGCCTGAACCAGCGCCGGTTCATCGACCACGGAGCCGCGCGCGACGTTGATCAGCACGCCGCGCGGGCCGAGGGCCTTGAAAACCTCGGCATTGATCATCTTGTTGGTGCTGGCGCCGCCGGGCACGATCACCATCAGCGTGTCCACCGCCTTCGCCATCTCGATCAGGTCGGGATAGTGCTTGTAGGAGACATCCTTGGACGGGTTGCGCGAGTGATAGACCACCGGCACCAGCGAGGCATCGAGCCGGCGCGCGATGGCCTGGCCAATCCGGCCCATGCCGACGATGCCGACCTTGCGGTCGCGCAGAGAGCCGACGCTGAGCGGATAGTTCTGCGTCTGCCAGAGCCCGGAGCGAACGTAGCGGTCGGCCTTGATGAATTCGCGCAGCGTGGAGATGAGCAGCCCCATCGCGACGTCGGCGACCTCCTCGGTCAGCACGTCGGGCGTGTTGGTGACGATGATGTTGTGCTCGGCCGCGTATTTGGCGTCGATGTGGTCATAGCCGACGCCGAAGCTCGCCACCATCTCGATCTTGGGCAGTTGCGACAGCGAATCCCTGTCGGCTCGGACGGTGTGATAGGTCACGGCGACGCCGCGAATCTTCTCGCGGATCGCCGGCGTCAGCCGCTCGAGATCGCCGCGCGTCTCGGCCTTGTGCACGACGAAATGATCGGAAAACCCGTTCTCGAGGATCGGCCGCACCGGCCCATAGATCAGAAGGTCGATCTTTTCGGACGAAATCGAACCGGCAGCCATCAGTTTTCCTTTCCAAGCGCGCTTTCATGCCAGCGCCGTAAAACGAGGTGCGAAACTAGCGCCAGCACCCCATAGATGACAATCCCGGCCAGCGACAACAAAAGCAGCGCTGCGAACATGCGGGGTATGTTCAATCGATAGCCGGACTCGGCGATCCGGTAGGCCAGCCCGGAGCCGGCGCCCGCCGTTCCCGCCGCGATCTCGGCGACGACCGCGCCGATCAGCGACAGGCCGCCTGCGATGCGCAAACCGCCGAGAATGTAGGGCAGTGCGGCGGGCAGCTTGAGAAAGCGCAGGGTCTGCGGCTTTGACGCACCATAGAGCTGGAACAGGCCGGCGAGGTTGCGATCGACCGAATTGAGCCCGAGCGTGGTGTTGGACAGCACCGGAAAAAAGGCGACGATGAAGGCACAGACCACGACCGCGGTCTGCTGTTCCAGGTAGATCAGCAAGAGGGGCGCAATCGCGATCACAGGGGTGACCTGGAGCACGATCGCATAGGGAAATAGCGAGTATTCCACCCATTTCGACTGGTTGAACAACAGCGCCAGCGCGATGCCGCCGATGCTGGCCGCGACAAAACCTTCGAGCGTGGTTGCAAGCGTGGTCTCGAGCGATTGCGACAGCACCGCCCAGTCCTTGATCAGCGTCAGGACGATGATCGAGGGGGCCGGCAGCACGTAAGGCGGGATCCCCTTGAGGCGGACCACCAGTTCCCAGGCGATGAGGCCAGCCGCGAACACGATGACGGGAAGCACCAGGCGCATCGCGCGTTGTGCAGCTCGTGGTTTTGCGGTGACGGGAACTTGCGCGTTCATAGCGTCAACTGCCCCGCATAGGACGGCGCCAGCGCGGCCGACACTTTCCGGCAATAATCCGAATAAGCCGCCGAGGTGCGAAACCCCTCGCCGCGCGGCTCGACCGTCTCGATGCGGATGTCGGCCTGGATACGGCCCGGCCGCCCCGTCATCACCACCACGCGCTGCGACAGATAGACGGATTCGAACACCGAATGCGTGACGAAGATGACGGTCTTGCCGAGAGCTCGCCACAGCGCGAGCAGATCGTTGTTGAGGCGGAAGCGCGTGATCTCGTCGAGCGCGGCGAACGGCTCGTCCATCAAAAGGATATCCGGATCGGTGACGAGCGCGCGCGCCAGCGACACCCGCATCTTCATGCCGCCGGAGAGCTCGCGCGGAAAGCTATCTGCGAAATCGGCGAGCCCGACGCTGGCCAAGGCGGCGTCGGCACGCGCGCGCCCCTCGGCCTTAGGCACGCCGCCGAGCTTGAGCGGCAGCCGCACGTTCTCACGGACGCTGGCCCAGGGCATCAGGGTCGGCTCCTGAAACACGAAACCGATGCCGTGACCCGGCTGCACCTCGCCCTCGTGGCGCGCCACCCGCACGATCCCGGAGGACGGCGCGCTGAGCTCCGCGATCAGCCGCAGCACCGTCGACTTGCCGCAACCGGACGGGCCCAGTAGCGAGATGAATTCGCCCTTGCGCACCGCGAGGTCGAACGGGCCGAGCGCCATGATTCCGTTGTCATAGGTCTTCGTCACGCCGCGCAGGCTGACGGCGAGATGCGTCAGGCCGGTCTCGACGGCGGAGGAGGTTCTGTCGGCTGACATCGACCTTGCGCTAGGGCTTGTTCGGGCGCAGTTCGACGCCGACGCCCTTGTTGACGAAGCGCAGCGTGTAGGATTTGCGGAAGTCGAGATCCGCCTTGACGACGCCGGCCTTCACCATCTTGTTGAAGAAGGAGGTGTAGCGCTCGTCGCTCATCGCGCCGATGCCGTTCTTCAAGGAGTCGCCGGAATCGACGATGCCGTGCTCCTTCATCTTGGCGACGGAATAGGCGAGCAGATCGTCGGTCATCTCCGGGTTCAGCTGCTTGATCATGGCGTTGCCGGCGGAATTGTCGCGATAGATGTAATTGTACCAGCCGACCATGGAGGCGTCGACGAAGCGCTGGACGAGATCTGGCTTCTTCTCGACGATGTCGCGGCGCGTCTCGATCAGGGTCGAATAGGTGTTGAAGCCATAGTCGGCGAGCAGCAGCACGTTGGGCTTGAAGCCCGCCGCCTTCTCGACCGCAAAGGGCTCGGAGGTGACGTAGCCCTGCATGGCGCTCTTGGGGTTGGCGATGAAGGGCTGCGGATTGAAATTATAGGGACGGACGTTCTTCTCGCTGAAGCCGTATTCGGACTTCAGCCATTGGAAATAGCTGCCCATGCCCTCCTTGGAGACGAACAGCGTCAGCGGCTTGAGGTCCTCGATCTTGCTGACCTTGGCATCCGGCTGCGTCAGCATCACCTGCGGATCCTTCTGGAAGATCGCGGCGATGGTCACGACGGGAACGTTGTTGGCGACCGCGTCGAACGACATCAGCGTGTTCGCGGCCATGAAGAAATCGATCTTGCCGGCGATCAGCAGCATCCGGTTGTTCTCGTTGGGCCCGCCGGGGACGATGGTGACGTCGAGCCCGTATTTCTTGTAGGTGCCGTCGGCCACCGCCTGGAAGAAGCCGCCGTGCTCGGCCTCGGCGACCCAGTTGGTGCCGAAGGTGACCTTGTCCAGCGTCTCCGCACGCGCCGGGGCGCTGCAGACGAAAGCGGCGAAGAGGCCCGCCGTCAGCGCGCGCCACAGATGAAAGGGGGTCATAATGGCACTCCGTCGATTGCTTTTTGCCAATCGCGTCTGGCTCATGTGAGGCCAACGCGATAGAACCGCATGACATCAGGGGACGCGAGCCGGCCGGGCCCGCGTCCCCTGATACCCCAAATTACGCGACAAATTCGGGCAATGAAACCTCCAAAGAATACTCAATGATGCCATCCCGCGACTGGACCGCAATCGGCTGGGCCGAAGCGCCCCCCGCGGAGAGGGCGCGCTGGATCGCCGTGCTGCCGCTGGCGGCGACCGAACAGCACGGCCCGCATCTGCCTGTGACAACGGACGTGCTGATCGCCGACGCCTATCTGGCGCGCGTGCGCGAGCTGCTGCCGGGAAGCGTTCCAGCGACGTTCCTGCCCGTTGAGAGGATCGGGATTTCCACCGAGCATATCGACTATCCGGGCACGCAGACGCTGCGAACCGAGGTCGCGCTGAAGCGATGGACTGATATCGGCGAGGATGTCGCGCGCAGCGGCGTCAAGAAGCTCGTCATCATCACCAGCCATGGCGGCAACAGCGCGGCGATGATGCTGGTCGCACAGGATCTGCGCGCTCATCACAAGCTGTTCGTGGTGACGACGTCATGGTCGCGGCTATCGGGCGCGGATCAATTGTTCCCGGCCGAGGAAGTGCGTCACGGCATTCATGGCGGCGCGATCGAGACCTCGATCATGCTGGCGCGCTACCCCGATCAGGTGCGTCAAGCTGCGATTGCGGATTTTCCCGCGAGCAGCATCGCAATGGAAAAGCAGTATCGCTGGCTGTCGACGCAGCGGCCGGCGCCGTTCGCCTGGCAGGCGCAGGATCTCAACGCCAGCGGCGCGATCGGCAACGCGACATTGGCTGAGCCGGCAAAAGGCGAGCAACTGATCGACCAGGGCGCTCGCGCTTTTTGCGAGTTGCTGAGCGAGGTCGATAACTTCGACGTGAACAGGCTCGCCAAAGGGCCTCTCGGCTAGCCAATATCCTGCTGGAATCATTCAAGAAAGTTCTCGACTCCGGGAGCGGATTTGCCGCTTTCGAACCGGACGCGAGGAGCCTCCGTCAAACTGGGCACGCGGGCCACAACGGACCCCTCAACCCCGGATGGAGTTTCACATGTCGATCAAGACCAAGATTGCCGCCGTAGCGCTGGCCACCCTCGCCGTCACCGGCAGCATCGTGTCCACCACCTCGCAGGCCGAAGCCAAGCCGCTCGGCTGGGGCTGGGGTGTGGGCGCCGGCATCGCCACCGCCGCCGTCGTCGGCTCCGCGATCGCCGCCAGCAACGATCCCTATTACTACGGCTATCACCGCTGCGGCTGGGTCGCCCAGTACAACGCCTTCGGCCAGTACGTCGGCCGCGTTCGTACCTGCTACTGATTTGGGTACCTGAGGCCGATCTCTCACGTGGATCCTGCGTTCGACACGGGCGCCTCATCCACCCCGTGTCGTGCCCCCGACCCGCCCGGCTGTCCCCCCGGGCGGGTCATTCATTTTCCGCGCCAAACGCCCAGAACGCCTTCCGATTGCACGTTCCGCGTGTCAGGATTCGAATGGGCAGCAGGAGGGCGAGGATGAATTGGCGAGTCTCGATCGGATCGATCATGATTGCGATGCTGGCCTCGACGCAGACGTTTTCCGAGCCACAGCGACAGCCGCAAGCAATGATCCAAGCCGAAAATCGTCTCGCCGTGGATGTCGAACTCGTGATCGCGGTCGATATTTCCTACTCGATGGAAATGGATGAGCTGGCAGCTCAACGCGAGGGCTTTGCCGAGGCCATCGTCTCGCAGGAATTTCTTCAGGCCTTGCGCGCCGGTCCGATCGGCAGGATCGCGCTGACCTATTTCGAATGGTCAGCCACGAACCACCAGAAGATCATCGTCCCCTGGCGATTGATCGACGGAGCGGAAACGGCCGAGGCCGTCGCAGCTGAACTCATGAAGGCGCCGGTCCTTCGCGGTTCGCGCACGTCGATTTCGGGCGCGATCAAGTTCGCCGTGCCGCTGTTCGAGCAGAGCCCATATCGTGGTTCGCGCCAGATCATCGACATTTCGGGCGACGGTCCGAACAACGTCGGCGATCCTGTCGCCACAGCGCGCGACACGGCGTTGCAGAACGGCATCGTCATCACTGGCATGCCGGTCTTGACCCATGCGGCGCTCCTTGGGCCGACGGACATCGACCATATCGACCACATCGACCGGTACTATGAGGATTGCGTCATCGGCGGCCCAGGTTCCTTTGTCGTGCCGATCACCGATCGCGGAAACTTCAAGGAGGCGGTCCGGACCAAGCTCGCTCTCGAGATCGCAGGCCGCACGCCGGATCAATCGCCTGCCACCTCTGGGGACAAGAAGCCGCGGGTTCTCTGCACGATTGGCGAGAAGCTCTGGCAGCAACGGTGGAATGCGAACACGCCTGCGGCGAATAATTCGGTGATGAGCAAACCGGCGGCGAACAAGGATGACGCGCTGCTCGACAGGAAGATCAGGGGCATCTGCCGCGGCTGCTAGGTGCTTTCGCCGGCCGGCGACCGGCCGCCGCCTTCGCCCCCGCCCCTCCCATTTGCCTGGTCACCGACAGGCTTCCAGCAGAGGCCCGACTCCGCTTGGGCAATCCAGATCCTGGCACCTTTAGCGATGTTGCAGCCTCGTCACACAGTGGTGCGATCCATGCCATGCGGCAATCCGCGCCAGTTGCTATTGCGAATTAATCGCAATAATCTTCGCAATGGGATCGGGAACTTGGGAAGAAACTGCATCGGAATGAGATCATCTCGCCGATTGCGTAGACAACCAGAGACCTGATGACAGGATCGCTGTGAATCGGCAGGGATGACGGCTGCGGCGAATGGGATAGATTCGCGTTTGGGGGCGTGCGTTTTGACGTTGAGGGGTCATCGTTACAGGTACTTGCGGACGGCCGCGGCAATCGCCTCGGCTGTGCTGGCTTTTCCCGCAATGGGCCGCGCGGCCGATCTGCCGCTGAAAGCGCCGGCGCTGAAGGCGGTCTACGACTGGACCGGCCTCTATATCGGCGCGCATGTCGGCGTCACCCGCGGCACGTCCTCGGCGACGCTGACCGATCCCACATTCGCAACCGACGACAACGTCTTCACCGGCGCGACCGGCGGCGTCCAGGCCGGCTACAATTGGCGCCTCAATTCGGGCCTGCTGCTCGGCGTCGAAGGCGACATCTCCTTTCCGAACTATCTGCCCTCCAATCACGTCGTGTCATCGGCGGCGACCGCGCTGTCGTTCGCGGAGGAACGCTGGGACTATGTCGCGAGCCTGCGCGCGCGGCTCGGCTACACCAACGGCAATTGGCTGTTCTACGCCACCGGCGGCGCGGCCTTCACCGGCGAGCGCTTCCTCTCGACCCCGAACGGCGGCGTTGAAGAAAAGGTGCTGCACACGAGGTTTGGCTGGACCGCCGGTGGCGGCGTCGAATACGGCTTCGCGCCGCATTGGAGCGCGCGGCTCGAATATCTCTACAGCAAGTTCGAGAACGCCAACGTCACCTTCTCCTCAGGCGCGCAATATTCGTCGTCGATGGATTTTCACAGCCTGCGGATCGGCCTCAATCGCAAGATCGACTGGCCGGGCGTGCCGACCTATAACCCGACGTCGGATGTCACCGACACCGAGTCGAATCGTTGGGAGATTCACGGCCAGTCGACCGCGCTGGGACAGGGCTACCCCGCGTTCCGCGCGCCCTATACCGGACCGAACAGCCTGCTCCCGTCGCCCGATTTTCAGCAGACCTGGAGCAATTCGCTCTATCTCAATGCGCGGCTGTGGGACGGCGGCGAGGTCTATTTCAATCCCGAGCTGCTGCAAGGTTTCGGTTTCAATAACACGACGGGCGCCGCCGGCTTCCCCAACGGCGAAGCGCAGAAGTCCGGCTTTCCCTATCCGCATTTCAATGCCTCGCGGCTGTTCGTGCGCCACACCTTCGGCTTCGGCGGCGAGCAGGAGGAGCTTGCCAGCGGCCAGCTTCAGCTCGCCGGCAAGGCCGACGTCTCGCGCCTGACCTTGCAGGTCGGCAAGTTCTCCGTGGTCGACGTGTTCGACGGCAATTCCTATGCGCATGATCCGCGCAAGGACTTCATGAACTGGTCGATCTGGGCCTCCGGCGCCTTCGACTACGCCGCCGACAAGCTCGGTCTCGGCTACGGCGCCACGGCCGAATTGAATCAGAAGCAATGGGCGCTGCGCGCGGGTTATTTCCTGATCGGTGCGGAGTCGAACTCCAGCAATTTCGACATGAACGTCGGGCGGCGCGGCGAATATGTCATGGAGCTCGAGACGCGATATTCGCTGTTCGGCCTGCCTGGCAAGCTGCGCACACTCGGCTTTGTCAACAGCGCCTTTGCGGGCAGCTACCGTGAAACGCTGGATAATCCCGCGTTCGGGGTGGACATCAGCCAGACCCGCCGCGGCCGCATCAAATACGGCTACGCGTTCAACCTCGAGCAGGCCATCACCGACGACATCGGCGTGTTCGGCCGCTGGAGCTGGAACGACGGGCGCAACGAGATCATGGCCTTCACCGACATCGACCGCAGCCTGTCCGGCGGCGTCTCGGTGAAGGGAACGACGTGGGGCCGGCCCGACGATGTCGTCGCGCTTGCCGGCGCCGTCAATGCGCTGTCGCAAGACCATCGCGACTTCATCGCCGCCGGCGGTCTCGGTCCGCTGATCGGCGACGGCCGGCTCAACTACCGCCGCGAACGCGTGCTGGAGACCTACTACGCCTATGCGCTGAACAAGGCGCTGACCTTCACCGCCGACTATCAGCTCATCGTCAACCCCGCCTACAACGCCGACCGCGGACCGGTGTCGGTGTTTTCGGGGCGCCTGCACGGCGAGTTCTAGACACGCTCGATCCGCTTGCGACCGGGCTGTAAGGCTTCTTGGCTGCAGGATGCGCGCGCCTCGTCCTTCAAGACGCCCGCTTCGCGGGCCCTCAGGATGGGGCTAAGGGGCACCGGTGCTCGCTGAAACTACCGCCGTGTATTCCGCCCTCATCCTAAGGGCCCGCCATTGGCGGGCGTCTCGAAGGATGCGCTGCGAGAAAGCCGCTCCTGACGTAATTGCGTCAGCGGGGAAATCCGACCTCTACGCCGCGCGGATCGCGTCCAGAAACTTCCCGACCTCCGTCTTGAGGCGCGTGCTCTCGCCGGACAGCGACCTCGCGGACGTGAGCACGTTGGCGGAGGCCGAGCCGGTCTGGCTTGCGCCGCGCTGCACGTCGACGATGCTGGCGGAGACCTGCTGGGTGCCACGTGCTGCCTGCTGCACGTTGCGGGAAATCTCCCGCGTCGCCGCGCCTTGCTCCTCGACCGCCGAGGCGATCGCTGACGCGATCTCCGACATGCGGGTGATGGTGTCGCCGATCGCCTTGATGGCGCCGACGGACTCCTCCGTCGCGGTCTGGATTCCCGAGATCTGCTGGCTGATCTCGCCGGTGGCCTTGGCGGTCTGCTCGGCGAGCGCCTTGACCTCGGAGGCAACGACGGCGAAGCCGCGCCCGGCCTCGCCGGCGCGCGCCGCCTCGATGGTGGCGTTGAGGGCGAGAAGGTTGGTCTGGCCCGCGATCTGGCTGATGAGCTCGACGACGTCCCCGATTCGCCCGGCAGCCCTGGCGAGCTCACCGACATGGTCGTTGGTGCGCCCCGCCTGTTGCACCGCCTCGCCGGCGATGCGCGCGGAGTCCTGGACCTGCCGGCTGATCTCGTCGACCGACGAGGCCATCTCCTCGGCCGCCGCGGCAACGGTCTGCACGTTGGTGGAGGCCTGTTCGGAGGCGGCCGCGACGGTTGCGGTGACCTTCTCGGATTGATCGGCAGTGCTCGTCAGCGTACCCGCGGACACTTCCAGCTCGGACGACGCCGACGACACCGTGTTGATTACGTCACCGATCATGGCTTCGAACTCGCGCGCGATCTGGTCCATGCGCTGGCTGCGCCGGAGCTTCGCCTCGGCCTCGACCGCGGCCGCCTCGTCGGCAGCCTTCTTGGCGAGCAGAGAATCCTTGAAGTGCTGCAGCGAGGCCGCCACCTGGCCGATCTCGTCAGTGCGGCCGGTCGCGGGAATCTCGACTTCGTGCTGTCCGGCAGCGAGCTTGCCGATCACGTCCGCGATCCGGCCAAGCGGTGTCACCACACGGCTGCGCAGCATCGTGGTCACCGCACCGAGCGTTCCGAGCAGGGCAAGCACCGCCACGCCCGCCAGCGCAAGCATCGCCAGGGCGCCGTTGCGCGCAGCCGTGGCGCGCTCGGACGCTTCGCCCAGCGCGGCGTCGCGCACGCCATAGAACATCTGGATGGCGGGGACGATGACGTTCGCCAGCTCCTCGGCGTTGACGCCGTATTTGCCGTCGCTCCTAGCGGCAGGCATCTCCTTGTCCACGACCGGCGCTGCTTTTCCAAAATAGGATTCCGTCGCCGCCTTCAGCGCGGCGGCGATCCGCGGCGGATTGCCGAGCTGCTGCATGCCGGCTTCGATGCGCTCGCGATCGGCTTCCACGCGGCCCTGCATGCGGTCCATCAGCGAGAATTCGGCCGCCACGAGCGGACGACGCGCGGACAGCGCTGGCGACAGGGTGGCGGCGCGGCTGCCGGCCGAGACGCGCAGATCCTGTGCGGTCCGTGCCAGGCTCAAGAGCGCCGCGAGCGAGGAATCGGCATTGACGACCTGCCCTTCGTGCCGGTTCATGATCGGCTCGATATTGCTGATGATTTCGGCAACGGCGGGCAGGAAGCCCTTGACCACAGCGCTGTCGCGCGCCGCCAAGGGAACGCTCATCGCGCGATCTGCCCCCGTGGTGATGTCCTTGAGTCGTCGGGCGGCACGATCCAGGGTTTCGATCATCGCTGCGCCGTCATCGAGCACCATGATGGCGCGCCGCGCGGCCTCGAATCCGGCATCGGCCGCTTTGGCAGCCTTCCCGGCAGCTTCGCTCTGGGCCTGCGTCGCAACGCCTTCCTGGAAGATCGGGGAGATGTAGGGCGCACGAAGTCCGGCGACGTGCTGGCTGACCGTCAGCATCGCACTGAAGGCATCGACCGTCTTGATCGCGTCGGAACGGTTCGTGAAGATGCGGGTCTGGGGTATCAGCACTTCGGCGCCGAGGATGACTGCGAAAATTGTCACCGTCAGCATCGACAGCGCGAAAAGCTTCCCGATCCGCATCTTGGGGTCCCCCGAATACATTTCTGCAATGTCGAAAACCTAGCTGCCGGCCACTAAGGGGCCGTTAAGCAACGATCCGTAGTTCCGCGGAGTGCCAGATCGTCGCGGACGCCTCGGAAACGTTGTCGCCTCCGGGTTCCCTCCGGCGCCGGATGCGCCGAAATTGACGGCATTTCCTCGCCGAATACCTATATCAAGGCATGTGCCGTTCATCCGGCCACACTCCCTTACCTCGGAACCTCAATGCTCTCGGTCGAACTCGTCATCGTCGTCGTGCTGATCGTCATCAACGGCCTCCTGTCCATGTCCGAGCTGGCCGTGGTCTCGTCGCGTCCGGCGCGGCTGTCGCTGCTCGCCGCCAAGGGCGTGCGCGGCGCCGAGCGGGCACTGACGCTGGCGGCCGATCCCGGCAAATTCCTCTCGACGGTGCAGATCGGCATCACGCTGGTCGGAGTGCTCTCCGGCGCGTTCTCGGGCGCGACGCTCGGACAGCGGCTGACGCAATGGCTGCTCGAGCTCGGCCTGTCCCCCGGCGTTGCCGACATCGTCGGCGTCGGCATCGTCGTCACGCTCATCACCTACGCCACCCTGATCGTCGGCGAGCTGGTGCCGAAACAGGTGGCGCTGCGCGACCCCGAAAGCATCGCGGTGAGGGTCGCGCCGGCCATGCACGTGCTTGCGAAGGTCTCGCTGCCGCTGGTCTTTCTGCTCGATGTCTCCGGCAAGCTGATCCTCACGCTGCTCGGCCGCGGCGGCAAGTCGGAGGAGAAGGTATCCGAGGACGAGATCCATCATCTCGTCAGCGAGGCCGAGAGCGCGGGTGTGCTCGAGCCCGGCGAGAAGGAGATGATCGCCGGCGTGATGCGGCTCGGCGACCGGCCGGTGGGCGCGGTCATGACGCCGCGCACGGAAGTCGACGAGATCGATTTGAACGACGATCCGGCCGCCATCCAGGAGATCATCGCCAAGAGCCCGCACTCGCGTTTTCCCGTCTCGGACGGCGACCGCGACAAGCCGATCGGCGTGCTCCAGGCCAAGGACCTGCTGGTCGCCTATATGAACGAACGCAGCCCCGACCTGCGCGCGCTGGTGCGCGAGGCGCCCGGCATCCCGGCGTCGGCGGACGCGCGCGACGTGCTGACCATTCTGAAGACCGCTCCGGTTCATGTCGGTTTCGTCTACGACGAATACGGTGGCTTCGAGGGCATGGTGACGGCCGCCGACATCCTCGAGTCCATCGTCGGCGCCTTCCATTCGGAAGCGGGACCGCCGGAGCCGGCCTATGTCAGGCGCGCAGACGATTCGTTCCTGATCTCCGGCTGGATGCCGGTCGACGAATTCGGCGAGCTGCTCGGCGTCGAATTGCCGCCGCACCGCTACAACACGGTGGCAGGCCTCGTGCTGCAACAATTCAGCGCGCTGCCCGACACCGGCGACGCCTTCGACTTCGGCGGCTGGCACATCGAGGTGATCGATCTCGACGGCCGGAGGATCGACAAGATCTTGGCGAGCCGGTTGAGTGAGGTCGAGACGGGGTGAATTAAGCGAAAGTGCGAATCCCAACCTCAGCTGTCGTCCCGGACAAGCGCGCCTAAAGTGCGCGCCGATCCGGGACCCATACTTCCAGGAAGCGGTTTGGCGAAGGCTCGACGTTCGGTACCGCTATCAACTGCAATCGATAGATCACGCGGTATGGGTCCCGGATCTGCGCTGACGCTTGTCCGGGAGGACAGCGGAGATTGCGGCGCGCGCTGCGCCAACTCACCCTCACCCGAATCTCACGCCGATCCGCTTCTCCTTGCGCCAGATCACGGTGCAGGACAGATGGGTTCCGTCGGCCGGAACAAACAGGGTGAAATGCTCGGGAATGCCGACCGGGCTGGTGACGTCGAGCGCTGCGCCGGTGTCGGACAGGTTGCGGACGGTGCAGTCGATCGCGCCGCCGCCGAACTCGATGGTTCCGGCCTTCAGCACGCGATGCCTCGCCTTGTCGCGCCGTTCGTCCATGGGCACAATTTACACCCAAAGTTGAACCAATCGTTAAAGCCCGCTGCGCGCTCGGCATCCCTCCGCGGGCGGCGGCGCGAAGCGCCGCTACGGCGCCGGCTGGAACGTGTCCGCCCGTGCCATCCGCCAGGCGTCACTGAAACGCGGGTCCTCGGTGCCTTCGAGCAGCTCGCCCGGACGCAGCGCCGGATAGAGCTGGGCAAAGGATTGCACCCTCGTCGTCGACGTCCGTTGGCTGAAATGAATCGGGCGCAGTTGCTGCGGATGTTCCAGGCCCGCTGCGGCGATCAGCTCGGTCAGCGAATGCAGCGTCGCGTGGTGATAATTGTGCACGCGGTCGATCTTGAGCGGCACGTAGAGCGCGCGCGCCCGCGTCGGATCCTGGGTCGCCACTCCGGTCGGACAACGGTCGGTGTGGCAACTCAGCGACTGGATGCAACCGAGCGAGAACATGAAGCCGCGCGCCGAGTTGCAATAGTCGGCGCCGATCGCCATCGCCCGCGCCATGTCGAAGGCGGTGGCGATCTTGCCGGAGGCGCCGATCCTGATGCGGTCGCGCGCATTGATTCCGATCAGCGCGTTGTGGACGAAATTGACGCCCTCGCGCATCGGCATGCCCAAATGATCCATGAATTCCAGCGGCGCCGCACCGGTGCCGCCTTCATTGCCGTCGACGACGATGAAATCAGGGTAGATGCCGGTCTCGAGCATCGCCTTGCAGATCGCCAGGAATTCCCAGGGGTGGCCGATGCAGAGCTTGAAGCCGGTCGGCTTGTCACCCGAGAGGCGGCGCATCTCGGCGATGAATTGCATCATGCCGACGGGCGTGGAGAACGCGCGGTGCGAGGCCGGCGAGATGCAGTCCTCGCCCATCGCGACACCGCGGATCTTGGAGATCTCTTCCGAGACTTTTGCCGCCGGCAGCACGCCGCCATGGCCGGGCTTGGCACCCTGGCTGACCTTGAGCTCGACCATCTTGATCTGAGCGTCACCAGCGACGCGCGCAAACGCTTCGGGATCGAAGGTGCCGTCGAGATGACGGCAGCCGAAATAGCCGGAGCCGATTTCCCAGATGATGTCGCCGCCCATCTCGCGATGATAGGGGCTGACGCCGCCCTCGCCGGTGTCATGCGCAAAGCCGCCCTTCCTGGCGCCGGCATTGAGCGCCCGCACCGCGTTGGGGCTGAGCGCGCCGAAGCTCATCGCGGAGATGTTGAACACCGAGGCCGAATAGGGCTGCTTGCAATCGGGGCCGCCGATGGTGATGCGGAACTTCTTCTCCGCATGCGCCTTCGGCGAGACCGAGTGATGCATCCACTCATAGCCCTCGCGGTAGACGTCCTCCTGGGTGCCGAACGGGCGCTTGTCGAGCTCCATCTTGGCGCGCTGATAGACCACCGCGCGGGTGTCGCGCGAGAACGGCATGCCGTCTTTCTCGCTCTCGAAGAAATATTGCCGCATCTCGGGGCGTATCTCTTCGAGCAGGAAGCGGATATGCGCCGCGATCGGATAGTTGCGCAGCACCGCGTGGCTCTTCTGCAGGAGATCGCGGACGCCAAGCAGCGTCAGCGCGCCGAAGATCAGGATCGGCACCAGCAGGATGTCGAAGATCTTGCGATCGACGATACCGATACCGATCAGAAGCGCGGTGACGACCGCGCAGATCGTCAGCACGATGAAGCGCGGCGAGAATGGCAGCAGCAGGGTTTCAATGATCCCCTCTTCCGCCAGCGGCAGGCGTTTGGGGGATTGCTGTGTCTTGTTGTCGTCGGCCACGATTCCATCCTCTCGCCAGCATGAGGCGGTACGATACGCCCTCGCCTGTCATACGGATATGACGCGGCCCTTGTTTCAGGCTAGCGAATTCGGCCGAGACAAATCAATCAGCCCGATGGGCGGGTTTTGCGGTGCAGCAAGGGAATGGGGAGGGAGGAGACGGCGGGCCGCCGGAATCCTGAATGGGCTGCACGTGAGCCACACTGCATTCCACAAGCTCAGCTGTCGTCCCGGGCAAGCGTCAGCGCAGACCCGGGACCCATAACCACAGGAAGGGATGTCGCGCGAAGCTGGTGGTTACCAGCCTTCGCAAAGCTGCTCCCTGTGGCTATGGGTCCCGGATCTGCGCGCGCTTTGGGCGCGCTTGTCCGGGACGACAGCTGAGTGGATGACTAGCCGTTCGATACGACGGCCAATAGGCACCTACCGCTCGACGAACGCCTTCTCGATCACGAAATGGCCGGGCCTGTTGCCGCTTCCTTCGACGAAGTCGCGGCCTTCGAACATCACCTTCAGCTCTTCCAGCATCGCCGGGCTGCCGCACATCATGATGCGGTCGGTTGCGATGTCGAGGGGCGACTGCCCGATGTCGTTGAAGATCTGCTCGGAGCTGATGAGGTCGGTGATGCGGCCGCGGTTGCGGAACGGTTCGCGGGTCACGGTCGGATAGTACACGAGCTTGTCCGCGAGCAGCTCGCCGAACAGCTCGTCCTCGCGCAAGGTCGCGACGAGCTTCTCGCCATAGGCGAGCTCGGAGACCTGGCGGCAGCCGTGCACCAGCACGATGGACTCGAACTGCTCGTAGACCTCGGGGTCCTTGATCAGGCTGGCAAACGGGGCGAGGCCCGTGCCGGTCGAGAGCAGCATCAGCCGCTTGCCGGGAAGGAGGTTATCGGTGATCAGCGTGCCGGTCGCCTTGCGGCCGACCAGGATGGTGTCGCCTTCCTTGATCTTCTGCAGGCGCGAGGTCAGCGGACCGTCCTGAACCTTGATCGAGAAGAACTCGAGCTCTTCCTCGTGGTTGGCGCTCGCCATGCTGTAGGCGCGCAGCAGCGGACGGCCGTCGACTTCGAGGCCGATCATGGCGAACTGGCCGTTCTGGAAGCGGAAGCCGGTGTCGCGCGTGGCGCGGAAGCTGAACAGCGTGTCGGTCCAGTGCTGAACGGAAAGAACCTTCTCTCGGTAAAACGCGCTCATGATTTTCGATATTCCGAATAATTGCGGTTTTCGGGCAAAAGCGTTGCCCGGCCCTGAAAACGGGGCGGACACCATTGCCATGGCGGAGGATTTCGCGTGTGTGATCTACGCCATTGAGACCAATAATCAACCTCGTTTTGGGTGCAATTGATGCCGATCAAACCGGCATTTGCGGCGGAATTGGCTGCATCATTAATGAATCTGCTGCCGGGCCTGCCGGGAGGGCAATTTCTTTTCCCTCCAGGACTGAATTGCAGCACTTAATTTCCGTCGCGCTCGCGAGAATTTCATTAAGAATAGCTCTGATTTTCCGCGCGATTGGCGCCGTTGCCCGCGTTTTTGCGGCTTTCGGCGACGGGAACGACAAGAGAGATGGCAAACGACTCTGCAAGCGGCGAGCGAATCTTCGTTCAGGCAATCAGGCGCTATTGCGCGGAGCACGGCATCGCGGTCGACGTCCGCGCCGGCGGCTGGCTGATCGCGATGCGGCGGGGCAACGAGCGGCGCTTCGCCTTCGGCTACGACATCGGCCTCAACAGCGCGATCGCGCACCGTCTCGCCAACGACAAATCGGCCACCGCAGAGGTGCTGACGCTGGAGCGCGTGCCCTGCATTCCCCATCACCTCTTCCTCAATCCGAAGCTGGGCAGGAACGTTGTCGGCGCCGGCTGGCGAGAGGCCATGGTCGAGCTGCTTGGCGGCAATCCGCAAGGCGTGGTGGTCAAGCCGAACGAGGGAACATCGGGGCGCTCGGTGTTCAAGGTGACGACCGAGGCGGAACTCGATCGCGCCGCCAGCGAGGTTTTCTCGATGAGCGCCGGGCTAGTGATCTCGCCCTATGTCGCAATCGAGGACGAAGTCCGTGTGGTGCTGCTCGGTGATAGGCCGCGCGTCGTCTACAGCAAGCAGCGTGGCACGGATTGGCGGCACAATCTCGATGCCGGCGCAAAGCCGGTGTTGTTGGAGGATGGCGACGTTCGCGCGGCCTGCGTGAAGCTCGCCAGCGACGCCGCGAAGACGATCGGCATTGTCTTTGCTTCGATCGACGTGGTGCGCGTGAACGGCGAATGGAAGGTGCTCGAGATCAATTCCGGCGTGATGATGGAGGCGCTGGGCAAGCTGCATCCGGACCTGGTGCAGGCGACGTATGACGCGGCGCTGTATCGGGTGTTTGGGGAAAGCATGAGCGGTGATCTATCCCCGTCACCCTGAGGTGGCGGCTTCTTCAGCGGCCCTCGAAGGGCGACGGCCGGCTGCAGCAGTGCGGCCGTTCATCCTTCGAGGCTTGCTCGGCGGTGCGCCTGCACCGCCGAGCGCGCACCTCAGGATGACGGAGAGAGAGACTCCCGCCTAATTATTCGCGCTCGCGGAATCGTCCATCGCCTTGAACGCCTCTTCCAGCTGCAGCGAGATCGGCACGTTCAAACGTTCGCCGGTCGGAAGCCGTGCGGTGAACCATTTGTTGTAGAGCGGGACGAGGTCGCGATTGGAGCCGAGCTTGCGGAAGGCGCGCTCGACGACGGCGGAGAGCTGCGGCTCGCCCTTCCTGAACATGATGCCGTAGGGATCATAGGACAAATAATCGCCGGTGACACGGAACTTGTCCTGCGCCTTGTGGCGCGCGATCAGACCGAAGAGCAGGATGTCGTCGGTCGCGAACGCATCGGCCTTGCCGTCGGCGAGCATCTGGTAGGATTGCTCGTGATCGGCGCCGACGGCAATGTTCAGCCCCAATGCGAACTTCTTGTCCGCCGCCTGGATCGCCTGCTCGTTGGTGGTGCCCTTGGTCACCACGACGGTCTTGCCCTTCAGATCGATCAGCGACTGGACGGCGGAGGCCTTCGGCACCATCAGCTTGGTGCCAGCGACAAACATCAGCGGCGAGAAGGCGACGCGCTTGCCGCGTTCGGCATTGGCGGTGGTCGAGCCGCATTCGAGGTCGATCTTGCTCTGGAGCACGGCGTCGATGCGGTCGTCCGAGGTGACCTTGACGTAGTCGATTCTGAGATCGGGATCGTCGACCTCGACGCCGATCTCCTCGACGATGGCCTCGCAGAGCTCGAGGCTGTAGCCGATCGGGCGGCCCGACTGGTCGAGGAAGGAGAACGGCGGCGAGCTCTCGCGATAACCCAGCCGCACGGCGTGCGCCTTCTTGATGGCGGACAGCGTCGGGCTGAGCCCTTCGCTACCGGTCTGCGCGAGCGCCGAAGCCGCGAACAAAGACGTCGCGGACAAGGCGGCCGCGAGCAACGACGCGGCGAGCAAAAGGCGGCCCGAGGTCAACGACCTCGCCCATATCTGGCCCATGGTTCGCTCCTACCCATGGCCGGCCATCGCGGGCACTTCGCCCGGCACCATGTCCTCGGGCACGACGTCGGCGGGTCCGAGCGCGTGCTCGGCCCCGAGCTCGCCTTCCCATTTGGCCACGACCGAGGTCGCCAGCGTGTTGCCGATCACGTTGGTGGCGCTGCGACCCATGTCGAGGAAGGTGTCGATGCCCATGATCATCAGCAGGCCCGCCTCGGGGATGTTGAACTGAGCCAGCGTCGAGGCGATCACGACGAGGGAGGCGCGCGGCACGCCGGCGACGCCCTTGGAGGTGATCATCAGCGTCGCCAGCATCGCGAGCTGGGTGCCGAGCGGCATGTCGATATGATAGCTCTGCGCGATGAAGATGCTGGCGAAGGTGCAGTACATCATCGTGCCGTCGAGGTTGAAGGAATAGCCGAGCGGCAGCACGAAGCTCGAGATGCGCGACGAGGCGCCGAAGCGATTGAGCCCCTCCAGCGTCTTCGGATAGGCCGCCTCCGAGCTCGCGGTCGAGAACGCGATCATCAGGGGTTCGCGGATCAGCTTCAAGAGATGGCTGTAGCGCGGGCCGATCACGATGAAGCCAACGACGACCAGGAGGGCCCACAGGATCATCAGCGAGAGATAGAAGCCGCCCATGAAGACGACGAGCTTCCAGAGCACGGCGAGGCCGTTCTTGGCGACCGTCGCGGTGATGGCGGCCCACACGGCGAGCGGCGCGAACAGCATCACGTAGCTCGTGACCTTGAGCATGATGTGGCCGACGTCGTCGATCATCGCGAGGATCGGCTTCGAACGTTCGGGCATCGAGCCCATCGCCACCGAGAAGAATACCGCGAAGATCACGATCTGCAGGATCTCATTCTGCGCCATCGCATCCGCGATCGAAGTCGGGATCAGATGGGTGAGGAATTTCTCGATCGAGAAGGCCGACACCGGCAGGCCGGTCGATTGCCCCGCCGCAGGCAGCGTGCCCGGGAAGTTGGCGCCGGGCTGGAGCAGATTGACCATCACGAGCCCGAGCAGCAGCGAGATGAAGGAGGCGCTGACAAACCAGCCCATGGTCTTGGCGAAGATGCGGCCGAGCTTGGCGCCCGAGCCCATATGGGCGATGCCCCCGACCAGGGTCGCGAACACCAGAGGCGCGATGATCATCTTGATCAGGCGCAGGAACATCATGGCGATCAGGTTGATGGCGGAGGCCCACTCGGCGCGCGTGTCGGGCAGGAAGCTGTAGATCGCTGCCCCCATGACGATGCCGAGCACCATCGCCGCCAGAATGTATTGCGTAAACCTGTTGGACATCGTTGACCCCCACGTATACCGGCGCTTCATGATGTCGCAGATATCACAGCGACGCAACACGCTTTGCGTGTGATCGCGTTTGCAGGATGTTCCCGTTGTGAAATGGCACGCCGCGATCTAGCCTTCATGCAGCGCACAACACATGCGGCCTGCACGTTTTGTTTGCGGCAGCTGCATCAATAATCGTCAAGACAATCAAAGAGGGGAAACGCCATGAGCGGCAACACCAATCGCCAAATTCTGCTGGTCGAAAAACCCAGCGGCAAGCTCGGCCTAGAGCACTTCAAGATGATGGACGGCGCAATGCCGGAGCCGAAAGACGGCGAGGCCTTGCTGCGCGTGCGATACATTTCACTCGACGCCGCCAACCGCGCCTGGATGCACGGCGCGACCTATCGCTCCGCAGTCGAGGCCAACAGCGTGATGGCCGGCGGCGCCATTGCCGAGGTCGTCAGCTCGAAGGCCGAGGGCTTAGCTGCCGGCGACATCGTGTTCGGCGACACCGGCTGGCAGGAATTTGCCGCGGTGCCGGCGAAGCATCTCACCAAGATGCCGAAACTCGAACCGATGACGCATCTGCTCAGCGTGTTCGGCATCGCCGGACTCACCGCCTATTTCGGACTGCTCGAGATCGGCAAGCCCAAGGAGGGCGAGACCGTCGTGGTTTCCGCGGCCGCAGGCTCGGTCGGCTCGATCGTCGGACAGATCGCCAAGATCAAAGGATGCCGCGTGATCGGCATCGCCGGCGGCGTTGACAAGTGCAACTGGCTGACCTCCGAGCTCGGCTTCGATGCCGCCGTGGACTACAAGGACGGCGCGGTGTTCAAGGCGCTTCGCGCAGCGGCACCCAAGGGCATCGACGTCTATTTCGACAATGTCGGCGGCGACATTCTCGAAGCCTGTTTGCCGCAGATGAACAATTACGGCCGCATCGCCTGCTGCGGCGCGATCTCGCAATATGACGGCGCGCCCGCAGCGCACGGCCCGCGTGGCGTGCCGGGACTGATCGTGGTGAAGCGGCTCGTCATGCAGGGCTTCATCGTGATGGACTTCATGAAGGAGAGCCAGCGCGCGCTCGCCGATCTCCAGGGCTGGGTCAAATCCGGCAAGCTGAAGGTGCAGGAAGACATCATCGACGGATTGCAGAACACGCCAAAGGCGCTGATCGGATTGCTCGCGGGCGAGAACCGCGGCAAGCGGATGGTCAGGCTCTGACGACTTCCGCACATCGTATCGGCGCCGGCACAATCTGCTTGCGGTAGCGGCCGAAGCGGCCAATGATATCGCTCGCGAGGCATCACTCGCGATGATTGCGATTGCGCGACTTTTGATAAGCGTCGAACAATATCGACAGGGGCAGGAATTCATCCAGATGTTCAACACGTTGAAACAAGTCTCAACGCGCAAGGCGTTGCTGGCGGCGGCACTGTTCGCAACTGCAACAGGCGCGGTCGCGCAGGCGCCGACCGACGCCCAGAAGAGCGCCATTCGGTCCGCGTGCCGCTCGGACTTCATGGCGCACTGCTCGAGCGTGACGCCCGGCGGCACCGAAGCGTTTCAATGTCTGCAGAAGAACATGTCGAGCCTCTCGTCGGGATGCCAGACCGCGGTTCGCGCGATCGCTCCGCCGGCCGCTCCGCAGCCGGCCGTACCGAAGACCGAGGCCGCTCCCGCCGCGCCGAAGACCGAAGCTGCCCCCAAGGAAGCGATGAAGGAAGCGGCCCCCAAAGCGGAGCCGGCGCCAGCACCTGCCGCACCGAAGGCTGAATCCGCTCCTGCTGCGAAGCCGGCCGCCGCACCACCGGCACCGAAAGCTGCTGCTGCGCCGAAGCAGCCGAGCAGCGCGCAACTTGCTGCGATCAAGAGTTCCTGCCGCGGCGATTATCCCAAGGTCTGCGCCAGCGTGCCGCCGGGCGGTGCGCCTGCGCTCGAATGCCTGGAGAAGAACAAGGCAAGGGTCTCGCCAGCCTGCGAGAAGGCGGTGAGCGCCGCGACCGGCGGCGCGGCGGCCACCGCTGCGCCGGCAGGGGGCGCGGCAGCAGCGCCTGCCCCAGCCGCGCCAACCGTGCTCGTGCTGCGCCCCTTGCGGCCGCGCGAACAGTTGTTCGTCGCTCAATCGGCCTGCGGCGCCGACATCCGCACCATCTGCGCCGGCGTCGAGGCCGGCGGCGGCCGCATCATTCAGTGCCTCGCCAGCAATGCCGCGGCGCTGTCACCGGCATGCCGGGATGTGCTGGCGCCATTCGCGGCGCGATAGCTCGCCGCGAGCATCGACAATTGGCGGCGTGTGAGCATGAATCTTCGCGCGCCTGCAGCGACAAACCTTTGCAGATCTCCAACTTCGATCACGACAAGACCGGGAGGACAACATGCGTTCATTGCTGCTCGTTGCTTCTGCGCTCCTCGCCTTCGGAGCGACCATGACCTTTGATGCCACCGACGCCAATGCGGTGGTATGCGCCCGCGGGGTCTATCGCGCCGGCTGCGCCGGGCCGAACGCCGCCGTCGTGGTCCGCAAGCCGGCACCCGTGGTCCGCTGCACCAGGGTGCTGGTGAACGGGGTCTATGTGAAGCGCTGCGTCTGATGCGCGAATAGCCAAGCCGGCTTGGTTTGGCTATGATTCGGAACTGACGGTTTCGGGCGCGCGCAAAACGTGTGTCCGACGATGAGTTTCGGTGCGCCCGCGTTGGCGGATAATTCTGCTGGCGCTGGACGCCGGAGCACATTAGTCTACCCCTAGATAGTAAGTATACTGTCAATTAGGGAGGCAGACGTTGCGGATCGCCGTGATTGGCGGGGGGCCCGGTGGGCTCTATTTCGCCTATCTCTGGAAGAAACGTCACCCCGAGGATCAGGTCGACCTGTTCGAGCAGAACCCGGCCGACGCGACCTGGGGCTTTGGCGTCGTGTTTTCCGATCAGGCGCTGGAATTCCTGCGCGCCGACGACCCCGAGACGGTCGACGCGATCGCGCCGCATATGGAGAGCTGGGAGAACATCACACTGAATCTCGGCGGCGACAGCGTCGCCATCGACGGGGTCGGCTTTTCCTCGATCGGGCGGCTCGAGCTGCTCCGGTTCCTGCAGCAGCGCGCGCTCGACGTCGGCGTCACACCGCGCTTCGACACGCAGATCCACGCCATCGACCAGCTCAATGGCCACGATTTGATCGTCGCCGCCGACGGCTTGAACTCGCTGGTGCGCCGCGCCTATGAGGGCGATTTCGGCACCTCGCTGTCCTACTCCTCCAACAAGTTCGTCTGGTACGGCACATCGAAGCGATTCGACACGCTGTCGCAGACCTTCGTCAAGACCGACCGCGGCGCCTTCAACGCCCATCATTACCGCTACTCGCCGGCCATGAGCACCTTCCTGGTCGAATGCGATCACGCGACCTGGCAGGCCTACGGCTTCGCCTACAAGGACGTCGAGCAGTCCAAGGGCATCTGCGAGGAGGTGTTCACCGACACGCTTGGCGGTCATTGCCTCGTCTCCAACAAGTCGGTCTGGCGCAACTTCCCCTGGGTCTGGAACGAGCATTGGTCGTTCAAGAACATGGTGCTGCTCGGCGATGCGCTACATTCGGCGCATTTCTCGATCGGCTCGGGCACGCGGCTTGCCATCGAGGACGCCATCGCGCTGGTCAAGGCGCTGGAATCGGATGCGCATCTTGCGACCGCCCTGCACCGCTACCAGGCCGCGCGCAAGCCGGTGGTGCAGAAGCTCGTCAATGCCGCGCGTACCTCGGCGTTCTGGTACGAGCACTTTGCCGAGCACATGAAGCTCGACCTGATGGACTTTGCCTACAGCTACATCACCCGCTCCGGCCGCATTGACGATGCGCGCCTGCGCGCGATGTCGCCGGCCTTCATGGCCCGCTACGAGGCCGCCAAGAACGGCGGAGACGGGGCATGAGCAACGAGATTCGCGACCAGGTGCCCACCGACAGCGACGGGGCGCGCGAGATCGGCTTTGCCGTTCCCGACATCTACAACGCGAGCCGCGTCCTGTTCGACAATTTCGGCAAAGGCCGTGGCGACAAGCTCGCTCTCTTGGGTCCCGCGGGCACGCGGACCTATGCCGAGCTCTGTGCGGATGCCTGCCGCTGGGGCAACGGTCTTGCTTCGCTCGGCCTCAAGCGCGGCGACCGCGTGCTGCTGTTCCTCGACGACACCCCGGCCTACCCGGCCGCGTTCTTCGGCGCGGTGCGCGCCGGCTTCGTGCCGCTCCTGATCAACACGCTGACGCCGCCGGAGCTCTTGCAATTCTATCTCGCCGATTCCGGGGCCGCCGTTGCGGTGGCGGAGTCTGAGTTCTGCTCGCGCTTCAATGCGGAGGCTTGCAGGGACACGAAGCTGCATACGCTGATCGTCGTCAATGGCACGGCGGACGATCACGCCGCGCCGAGGGGACTCGCGGCGGCAGACTGGCTGGCGCAATTCCCCACCCGGCTGGCGGAAGCGGATACGCATCGCAACGAGATGGCGTTCTGGATGTACTCCTCCGGCTCGACCGGCAGGCCCAAGGGCATCGTGCATCTCCAGCATGACATGGCCTATAGCGAGGCCGCCTTCGCGCAGAACATCCTGAAGCTGACGCCGGACGATATCTGCTTCTCCGTACCGAAGATCTTCTTCGCCTATGGCTTCGGCAACTCCGTCACCTTCCCGTTCTCGGCGGGAGCTGCAACGCTGCTGCTGCCGGGCCAGCCGAAACCCGCGGCGATCTTCGCAGCCATCGAGCAGTACAAGCCGACAGTCTTTTTCGGCCTGCCGACGCTCTATACATCTCTGACCAAGGCCGATGGCGCGGACAAGACCGACTTCTCGTCGTTGCGCATGGCGCTCTCGGCCGCCGAAGTGCTCTCGGCCGAGGTCTTCAACGGCTGGAAGACGCTCACCGGTCTCGAAATCGTCGAAGGCCTCGGCTCGACCGAGGTGCTGCACATCTATCTCTCCAACCGGCCCGAGCAGAAGAAGTTAGGTGCCGCAGGCTTACGCGTGCCCGGCTATGAGGTCGCGCTGCGCGACAAGGAGGGCCGTAACGTCGGCGACGACGAGGAAGGCATTTTGTGGGTGCGCGGCGATTCCAACACGCCGCTCTACTGGAACCGGCCGGACAAATCCGCCGAGACCATCCGCGAGGAGGGGTGGATCTACACCGGCGACCGCTTCGTGAGGGATGCGGACGGCTTCCATTTCTTCCGCGGCCGCGCCGACGATCTGATCAAGATCTCGGGCCAGTGGGTCTATCCGCTGGAGGTCGAGCTCTGCCTCGCCGACCACCCCGACATCCGCGAATGCGCAGTGTTCGCCGCCGAGCTGCCGGACCGCCGTATGACGCTGAAGGCGGTGGTGGTGATGAACAACCGCACCGTCGACCAGCGTGACGCGACGCGGCGATTGCAGGATTACGTCAAGGGCAAGCTCTTGCCGTATAAATATCCGCGCGAGGTGATCTTCATCGACGAGCTGCCGAAGACGGGCACCGGGAAGATCGACCGGCAGGCGTTGTTGCGGATGTAGCAACCGGCGCCGCCACACTCTCGCCGTCGTCCCTGCGAACGCAGGGACCCATAACCACAGGGAGGAGTTATCGCGCGCGAAGGGTAACTCCGAGTCTTCGCAAAACCTCTCCCTGTGGTTATGGGTCCCGGATCTGCGCTTCGCTTGTCCGGGACGACAGTTGGATGCGAGGCGCGAGCATCGCCACCCTCACCCCGCCTTGCCCAGATGCTCCAGCGCATCCTCGGCGCGCAGCGGTACGCGCGAGGCCTCGTTGTTGAGGTCGACGAGCTGCGACATCAGCCCCATCAGCGTCTTGCGATCGGCCGGCTTCAGCGGCTCCAGCATCCGTGCCTGGGCGCGCTCGACGGCGGGGATGATCTCGCGCAGGATCGCGGCGCCGGACTTGGTCAGATAGAGTAGCTTGATCCGCTTGTCCTCGGGCGCCGGCTTGCGCTCGACATAGTCCTTGGCCTGCAGCCGCTCGATCACGCTGCCGAGCGTGGAGCGGTCGAAGGCGATCACCGCCGACAGCCGCGTGGCGTCGATACCCGGATGGGTGTGGATCGCGATCAGCGCGGCATATTGCACCGGGGTGAGGTCGAACGCCTTGCACTCCTCCATGAAGATCGACACCGCGATCTGCTGCATGCGCCGGAACAGATAGCCCGGCGCGGCATAGACCGCGTCGATCGTGATCGGAGCAGGCGGCTTACTCGGCATCGGGCTGCTTCTCCGGTGCAGCGTCACTAAAGGCTGCAAGCGCCTTGGCCGCCGCTTCCGCCTTCAGCAGGCGCGGATAGGCGGAGACGTCGACGCCGAAGCGGCGCGCATTGGCGAGCTGCGGCACGAGACAGAGATCGGCGAGCGTCGGCGCATCGCCGAAGCAGAACGGCCCCTTCTCGTCCCTGATCAGTCTCTCGCAGGCCGACAGACCCTCGCGGTTGACCCAGGCGGCCCAGTCCTGGACCTTCTCTTCGGCCAGACCGAGCTCGCGCAGTCGCGCCAACACCTTCAGGTTCTGCACCGGATGGGTGTCGCAGGCAATCGCCAGCGCAAACGCCCGCACCTTGGCGCGCTGCAATGGATCCTTCGGCAGCAGCGGCGGATTGGGGTGCGTCTCGTCGAGCCATTCGATGATGGCCACCGATTGCGTCAACACCGCGCCCGCGTCGTTCTCCAGCGCCGGCACCAGGCCTTGCGGGTTGATGGCGAGATAAGCGGGCGCACATTGCTCGCCCTTGCGCAAATGATGCGGCAGATGCGCGGCCTTGAGGCCCTTCAGGTTCAGCGCAATCCGCACCCGATAGGCGGCGCTGGAGCGGAAATAACCATGCAGCTTCATCGAGACCTCCCTATTTCTTGTCATTCCGGGGCGATGCGCAGCATCGAACCCGGAATCTCGAGATTCTCAGGTGCGCAACTGCGCGCCGGAGTTCGGCTCTTCGAGCCACCCCGGAATGATTGCCTTGTACGCGTTTGGTCACATTGACGCTACCCAGATCGTCAGTATACTGTCAATCAACAAACGAACGGGAGCGCCGCCATGGAAGCCGTGACCAAGACGCCGGAACGCGAGGCGTTCTACAAGAAGATCGACGGCGAAAACCTCACCGCGCTGTGGACGGTGATGAGCGATTTGATCACGCCGGAGCCGAAGAGCGCCTGCCGGCCTCACCTCTGGAAATTCGACGTCATCCGCGACTACATGATGGAAGCCGGCAAGCTCATCACCGCTAAGGAGGCCGAGCGGCGCGTGCTGGTGCTGGAGAACCCCGGCCTGCGCGGCCAGTCCAAGATCACGACCTCGCTCTATGCCGGCGTGCAGATGGTGGTGCCCGGCGACGTCGCGCCGGCGCACCGCCACAGCCAGTCGGCCCTGCGTTTCGTGCTCGAAGGCAAGGGCGCCCACACTGCCGTCGACGGCGAACGCACCGCGATGGAGCCGGGCGATTTCATCA
The DNA here is from genome assembly GCF_006658635.1 of Bradyrhizobium sp. UNPA324. NCBI lineage: Bacteria > Pseudomonadati > Pseudomonadota > Alphaproteobacteria > Hyphomicrobiales > Nitrobacteraceae > Bradyrhizobium > Bradyrhizobium sp. UNPA324. Next base: position 5,304,187 of record NZ_LFJD01000004.1, on the reverse strand, counting down.
TCACGCCGTCGATGACCTGGCACGATCATTCCAATGAGACCGACCAGCCGATGTTCTGGCTCGACGGCCTCGATATTCCGCTGGTGCAGTTCTTCGACTGCTCCTTCGCGGAAGGCTCCAAGGAGGACCAGCAGAAGATCACAAAGCCCGCCGGCGACAGCTTTGCGCGTTACGGCCACAACCTCTTGCCCGTCGATGTGAAGCGGAGCTCGAAGACCTCGCCGATCTTCAGCTACCCCTATGCCTACACTCGCGAAGCGCTGGAGAAAGCCAGGACGGGCCAGGAATGGGACGCCTGCCACGGCCTCAAGCTGAAATTCAGCAACCCCGAGACCGGCGATTTCGCGATGCCGACCATCGGCACCTTCATCCAGTTGCTGCCCAAGGGCTTCAAGACCGCGCGCTATCGCTCAACCGATGCGACGGTGTTCTGCCCGATCGAAGGCAAGGGCCGCAGCCGGATCGGCGATGCCGTGTTCGAATGGGGCCCGCGCGACCTGTTCGTGGTGCCGAGCTGGCACTGGGTCACGCACGAGGCGGATGAGGATGCCGTGCTGTTCAGCTTCTCGGACCGCCCGGTGCAGCAGAAGCTGGATTTGTTCAGGGAAGATCGCGGGAACGCGTGAAGGCTGAGGTTATTGGCCCCATAGCCGGTATCGTCCCGGACAAGCGAACGAAGTGAGCGCTGATCCGGGCCCCATAACCACAGGGAGCAGTGAAGGCGCGAAGCGGATAACTCCAGTCCCTCAATCACGCTTGCCTGTGGTGATGGGTTCCGGGTCTGCGCTTACGCTTGCCCGGGACGACAATTGTGATCGCCGCTACCGCCAGTGCAAAAACCGCATCTCCAGCCAGCCAATCACCTTGCCGACCGCGAGGCCGAACACCGACAGGATCACCACGCCGGCGAGCAGTTGATCGGTCTGCATCAGATTGCCGGCTTGGAGCACGAAGGCGCCGATGCCGTATTGGGCGCCGATCATCTCGGCGCTGACGACGAGGAGCAGCGCGACGGACGCGGTGATGCGGAAGCCGGCGAGAATCGCGGGCAGCGCGCCGGGCCAGATCACCTTGCGCACGATAGTGGCGAAGGGAACGTTAAAACTCTGCGCCATGCGGATGAGGTTGCGCGGCACCGCGTCGACGCCGCTATAGACCGAGATCGCGGTCGAGAAGAACACGCCGAGCGCAATGGTGGCGATCTTCGGCTCTTCGCCGATGCCGAGCCAGAGGATCAGGAGCGGCAGCAGCGCGATCTTCGGGATCGGGAACAGCGCCGAGATGAAGGTGATGCCGACGCTGCGCGCCAGCCGCGACAGGCCGATGGCAAAGCCGACAGCGACGCCGGCCGCGGTCCCGAGCATCCAGCCGACGCCGATGCGCAGCAGCGAGGCGGAGAGATGCTGCCAGAGCGCGCCGGAGACCGCGAGCTGGTAGATCGCGCGGGCGATCGCCGATGGAGCCGGCAGGAACAGCGGATTGACGAGGCCGGTGCTGCCGGCCACCTGCCAGAGCGCGATGACCAGCGCGAGCGCGATCCAGCCGCCGAAACGGCTCGACGCAGGCACGAAGCCGGCGCCGCGAAAGCGGACGCGCCGGGTCGCTTCGGTCTTTGCCGCCGTCTCAGTTGCCGCGCGGTCAAGCATGCTGGACCTCGCGCTCGGCATCGATCGCCTCGTTTCGGATCAGCGACCAGATCTGGTTCTGCAGCGCCAGCAGCTTTTCGCGCGCGGCGGTCTCGCCGCGTTCGGCGCGCGTCATGGGCACGGTCACGACCTCGCGGATGCGGCCCGGCCTGCGCGACAGCACCACGATGCGGTCCGCAAGCCGCGCCGCCTCTTCGAGATTGTGGGTGACATAGACTGCGCCCATGCCGCCATCGGCGAGCAGGCGGACGAAATCCTCCATGAGGAGCTCGCGGGTCTGCGAATCCAGCGCCGAGAGCGGTTCGTCCATCAGCAGAATCGCGGGCTTGACCGCGAGCGCGCGCGAAATGCCGACGCGCTGGCGCATGCCGCCGGAGAGCTGCTTGGGATAGGTCTTGCGGAAATCGGTCAGGGTCGTTCGGCGCAAGGCGTCCTCGACCAGCGCACGCCGCTGCGCGGCCGAGAGCTGGGTGTGCAGCAGCGGGAATTCGACGTTCTCCTCGACCGTCGCCCAGGGCAGCAACGCGAAATCCTGGAACACGAAGGTCAGCGGATTGAGGCTGTCCGCCGGCGGCGAGCCCCGCAATTCGGGCGCGCCGGAGGTCGGTTGCAACAGCCCGCCGAGGATCGACAGCAGCGTGCTCTTGCCGCAGCCCGAGGGACCCACGATCGCCACCACTTCGCCGGCGCTAACAGTGAAGGAGACGTCGTCGAGCACGGCGAGATCGCCGAAGCGATGGGTGATGTGGCTGGCGATCAGGTCCATGCTGTCCCGTCTATCCTGTTCTCCGTCGTTCCGGGATGATCCGAAGGATCAGACCCGGAACCTCGAGATTCCGGGTTCTCGCTTCGCGAGCCCCGGAATGACGAAGGGTTAGTCCGCCTTCACAAAATCCTTGGCGATGATCGCATCGGCATCAAAGCCCTTGTCGGCAAAGCCCTGCTCCTGCAGCCATTTGATCTGGTTGTCGACGTTCTTCACATCCAGCTTGCCGTCGGGATCGATATAGGCGCAATTGCCGACCACCTGCTCGACCGGCAAATTGGTGTACTTCGCGATGACCTCGAGCAAGGGCTTCGTCTTGTCGTTGATCGGCGCAACACCGTCCTTCATCGCCGCGAGAATGACGTCGTGATATTCGCGATCGGCCTTGGCGAGCGCGCCGAGCAGCTTCGTCACCAGCGCCTTGTTGGTCAGCGTCTTCGGCGAGGCGAACACGGCGCCGAGCTGCCACGGCGTCTCGTCGCCGACCCAGCCCAGGAATTTCGCGCCGCCTTCGTCCGTGAGCTTTCGCGCGGTCGAGATCGGCAGCAGCGCCGCATCGACGGTCTCGCCCTTGAGCGCGGCCGCTGCATTCGACAGCGATTGCAGCGGCACGATCTTCACGTCCGCGAGCTTGAAGCCGTATTTGTCGGCGAGCAGGCCGAGCGAATAGTGAAAGCTCGATCCGACCTGCGTCATTGCCACGCGCTTGCCGGCGAGGTCCTTCGGCGTCTTCAGACCGCTCGCATAAGCCTTGTTGCTGGCGAAATAGCCGATCAGGGGATAGCCCGCCTTCTCACGGCTCATGCCGCCGATCACCTTCAGCGTGCCCTTACCGGCGAGATTGTAGAGACCCGCAGTGAAGGCGGTGATGCCGAAATCGACGTCGCCCGACGTGGTCGCGACCGCGATCGGCTGGGCAGCGTCGAAGAATTTCAGCTCGACCTCGAGGCCGGCCTCGCGGAAATAGCCCTTGTCCTGCGCGATGAAGACCGGCGCGGAGGAGGACAGGCGGAGCACGCCGATCCTGGCCTTCAGCGCATCCTCGGCCCGCGCCGTGCCCATCGCCGTGATCGCCAGAAGGCCCGCAAGCGCGAGCCGCATTGTCCCGATCATCCCGTTTCCTCCGCCGTCGTTCTCTTCGTCGTTCTCGTGCAGCCCCTCACAATCCTTCCGGCACCATTTGGTCCCGGCCGATGAAGGCGCCCTGTTGTTTCAACGTTTCCTGCAACTTTTCAATGGGGATTTCGCGTGGAATCCGGTTTCCGGAGAGCGCCAGCGCGGCGGCGGAACCGGCCGCCTCGCCCATCACGAAACAGGCGCCGGAGACCCGGGCCGCAGACTGACCCTCATGGGTCATGGAGGCGCAGCGGCCGGCGACGAGCAGGTTGTCGACGCCTTCGGGCACCAGCATCCGGTAAGGCAGCTCATTATAGCCACGCGATTCCGGAATCGGCGGGAAGGTGAAGACGACATCGCCGGGAACGTGCGCCTCGATCGGCCAGCCATTGACGCCGATGGAATCCTCGAACGAGGCACAGCCGAGCACGTCCTCGCCGCTGAGCTGGTAGCCGCCCTTGATGCGGCGGGTCTCGCGGATGCCGAGCTGCGGCGGCAGGTCCACGATGTAGGACTTCTCGAAGCCCGGCACGGTGCTACGCAGGAATTCGTACGCCGCGAGCGCCTGCTTGCGGCCCTCGATCTCGCCGCGGGTGAGATCGTCGGGCTCGACGCCGTTGATGGCATGGCCGTCCTCGCGCGCCACTTGCGTGAAATTCACCCGCCATTCGATGCCGGACTTTTGCGGCCGCACGATCGCGCTCTTGCGCGGGAATGTGTGGGTGCCGGCGGCGATGGCTTCCTCCATCAATTGCGGAATGGTGCGCCAGGCTTCGCCCGCCTTCTCCGGATCGATGCCGTTGAGGCGCAGCATCATGGAGGGATACAGCGGATGGCCGTGCGCGTCGCCGACCTCGAACGGCGCGCCGGCCCACACGGCGAGATCGCCGTCGCCGGAGCAGTCGATGAAGATCTCCGCGCGCACCGCCTGCCGGCCGGCCTTGGTCTCGACCATCAGCGCGTCGATCCGGCGCTTGTCGCCCATCACCACGCCAGCGCCGAGCGCATGGAAGAGGATGTGCACCTTGTGGCTGGCCAGCAACTCGTCGGCCGCGATCTTGTAGGCCGCGGTGTCGTAGGCCTGGGCGAAGACCTTGCCGAGGATCAGATGCGGCCTGTTGAGGCCGCCCAAATGATCGATCCGCCCCAGCAGCTCGGACGCCATGCCGTGCACCAGGCGGCGGTGCTCGCCGTGGACATTGCCGTGCAGGCCGCAAAAATTAGTAACGCCGGCCGCCGTGCCCATGCCGCCGAGGAAGCCGTAGCGCTCGATCAGAAGCGTCTTCCGCCCGGCGCGCGCGCTCGAGGCCGCCGCGACGATGCCGGCGGGGCCGCCGCCGAGCACGACGACTTCGTATTCGCCATAGAACGGCACCTGGCGTGCCGGTTCTTCGATCGTCATGGCCCGCATGGCGCGTCCCTTCCCAAATTCCTTTGCTTGGGAGCGACTATGAATTAACGCGCAGCGAGCTACAATCCACCAAAATACGCGATCAGCTTTCGCGAATCGAGAAAGGCCGACATGGACATCCTGGTCAATCTTCAGGCCTTTCTTGCCACTGCGGACGCGGCCGGCTTTTCCGCTGCCGCGCGAAAGCTCGGCGTCTCGACCTCGGTGGTCGCAAAACGCGTCACGCAGCTGGAGGCGCGGATCGGCACACCGCTGTTTCACCGCTCGACCCGGCAGCTGCGGCTGACCGAAGCCGGGCAACGCTACGTGCATCGCGCGCGCGGCGTCGTTACTGACGCGACCGATCTGCTCTCGCGCATGGGCGAGAAAGGCCACGATCTTGTCGATCACCTGCGCATCAAGGCGCCGACCTCGCTGACGGTGGCGCGGCTCGCCGACGCCTTCAGCGCGTTCCAGACCCAAAACCCCAAGCTCAAGCTCGATATCGTGCTGATCGATCGCCCGGTCGATCCCGTCACCGAAGGCTTTGACATCGCCATCGGCGCCTTCCCGCATTCGTTCGGGGGCGTGGTCGATGAGCCGCTGTGCGCACTGAAGCGGCTGCTCTGCGCCTCTCCCGCCTATTTGAAGAAGCACGGCGCACCAAAGCATCCGCGCGATCTGGTCGAGCATCGCTGCCTCAGCTTTCTGCCGACCGGCCCGGAATGGGTCTTCGACGGACCGCGCGGCCGCATCAGCATCCAGGTCAGCCCGCTGCTCTCCTCCAACGAGGGCCATGTGCTGGCGCGCAGCGCCATCGCCGGCAACGGCATCGCGTTGCTCTCGCATTACCTCGTCGCCGATGCCCTGCGCGACGGGACGCTGAAGCCGGTGCTGCGCGACTTTCCGATTCCGGAATTGTGGGTGAAGGCCGCGATCCCCGAACGGCGGCGCAATGCGGCCGCGGTGCAGGCACTGTTGACACTGCTGAAAACGTCACTGGCGCGGTCGTTATAGACCGCAAGTTTGCGGTTGCCCGCGATCAATGGACCTGAGAGAGGGGCCGCCATGGATTCGATTGTCGTGAAACTCGCCCTGCCTGCCTTGCTCGCCCTCGCGATCTCCGCCACTCCCGCCGCAGCCGTGGAGCAGAACTGCCGCTTCATTCAGGCCAAACCCGATCGCGAAGCCTGCTACAAGCGGCAGGAGGACGAGCTCGCGGCCAAGCGCAAGCCTGCAGCGGCGGCCGACGAGAGCAAGAGGCTCGACACACTTCGGCAGCTGCGGCAGGACGACGACGCGGTCTATCGCAGCATCAACAACATCTGCCGCGGCTGCTGAGCGGCCGATGCTCAGCTTTTCCCACCGCCCCACCTGCCCGCCCGCTTCTCGGCGAACGACGCCAGCCCCTCCGCCGCCTCGGCGCTCTGCCGCTTGAGCGAGTGCAGCTGCACGAGCCGCGTGTAGGCGGCATCGTCCACCGCCATGCCGCCGAACGAGCTCTCCAGCGCGAGCTTCTTGGTCTCCGCCATCGCCTCCGGCCCGTTGGCGAGCAGCTGCTCGACCACCTTGGCTCCTGCGGCTTCGAGCTCGGCGAGCGGCACCACCTCGTGGACGAGGCCAATGCGGCGGGCGTCCTCGGCGCCAAAACGTTCGCCGGTCAGCGCGTAGCGGCGGACCTGCCGGACGCCGATGGCATCGCAAAGCTGCGGGATGATGATCGCCGCGGTCAGGCCCCAGCGCACCTCGGTGATCGAGAACAGGGCATTGTCCGCGGCGATCACGACGTCGCAGGCCGCGATCACGCCGGTGCCGCCGCCGAAGCAGCCGCCCTGCACCAGAGCGACCGTCGGGATCGGCAGTGTGTTGAGCCGCTGCACGGCCTCGAACGTCGCGCGCGAGGCCGTCTCGTTGGCCTCTGCCGATTGCGGCCGCACGCCGTTGATCCATTTCAGATCGGCGCCGGCCTGAAAGTGCTTGCCGTTGCCCCTGAGCACGACGACCCGCAAGGCCGGCTTCTTGGCCAGATCGTCCATGGCCGCGAGTACACCCGCGATCAACGCGCCGTCATAGGCATTGTTGACCTCCGGCCGGTTCAACGTGACGGTCGCAACCCCACGCTCATCAAGGCTCCACAGGACAGGGCTGGCAGTCATCGGCGATCCTCCGGTCATTTGCTTGGCGTGCACTATGACCGAGACGACGTATTCCGATCCATATCTTTCCAGCGTGGGGCGGTCGCGCCCATCGCATGGCGGCTTGTGTCATGCTGTCGCCTGACGGCACGTAGGACAGGACGGAATCATCATGCGCATCTGCATTTTCGGCGCGGGCGCCGTCGGCAGCCACATCGCGGTACGGCTGGCGCGGGCCGGCCATGACGTATCATGCGTGATGCGGGGCGCGCATCTGGAGGCCGCGCGCGCCGGCGGCCTCAAGCTGCGGGTCGGCGATTCCGAGGTCAGCGCCAAGGTGAACGCGTCGGGCGATCCGGCCCAGCTCGGGCCGCAGGACGTCGTGATCTCCACGCTGAAGGCGACGGCGCTGCCGGGGCTGGTGTCCAGCATCAAGCCGCTGCTGCAGGACGATACCGCCATCGTGTTCGCGCAGAACGGCATTCCCTGGTGGTACGGGATCGGCCTGCCGCCGCGGCATCCGACACCGCCGGATATATCCTTCCTCGACCCCGGCGGGCGCCTGCGCGCCTGCATTCCGAAGGAACGGATCATCGGCGGTGTCGTCTTCTCCTCCAACGAGGTGACCGCGCCCGGCGTGGTGCACAACCTCACCCCGGACCGCAACCGCCTGCTGATCGGCGAATGCGACGACCGCAATTGCGAGCGGATCATCAAGCTTCGCGGCGTCTTCAACGACGCGCGATTGGAATCGCCGCCTGTTGCCGATATCCGCGAGGCGATCTGGTCAAAGCTGCTGACCAACATGTCGCTGTCGGTGCTGTGCCTGCTCACCGGCCAGACCGCGCGCGGCGTGCGCGACGACCCCGCCTTCGCCGAGGTCATTCCGCGCATGCTGAACGAGGCCAACGACATCGCCCAGCATTTCATTCCCGAGGTCAAGCGCGTGACGCGCAGCGGCCCTGCTCCCAACCACAAACCCTCGCTGCTGCAGGACTACGAGCTCGGCCGCGCCATGGAGATCGACGTCCTGGTCAGGGCGCCCGCCGCCTTCGCGCGCACCGCCGGCCTGTCGACGCCCACGCTCGACCTGATCGCCGCGCTCGCGATCCAGAAGGCGCGTGACAAGGGACTTTATTCGGCGTGAGTCAGAAGAGCTGGTCGATCCAGGCCGCGAGCGTGTCGAGCACCTCCGAAAGCGCCTCGTCGTTGGTCCGGCCGGACTTCTTCAGCACCGCGAAGGAGTGATCGCCGCCTTCGACTTCATGCAGCGTTGCCTTCGCTCCGAGCGACGCAATGACGGGCTTCAGATAGCCGAGATCGGCAAGCCCATCGCGCGTGCCTTGCAGGAACAGCATGGGGATCGCGATGCCGGCGAGATGCTCGGCGCGCTCGGACGACGGTTTCTTGGCGGCATGCAGGGGGAAGCCGAGGAAGGCGAGCCCCCTCACATCAGGCAGTGGCGCCTTCGACTGCGCCTGCGAGGTCATGCGTCCGCCGAACGATTTTCCGCCGGCGACGAGCTTGAGACCGGGGCATAGCTTCGCCGCCTCCGCGACCGCCGCGCGGATCGCGGCGTGCGCAACAGCCGGCTGGTCGGGACGACCCTTCTTCTGTTCCATGTAGGGAAAATTGAACCGCAACGTCGCCATGCCGCGCGCCGCGAGACCTTCCGCGACCTTCTCCATGAACGCATGCCGCATGTCGGCGCCGGCCCCATGCGCCAGTACATAGCAGGCTCGCGCCTTGTCCGGCTGCGTCAGGATGGCCGAGACTGCGCCAATGCGCTCGATGTCGAGCTTGAGTTCTGTTGTTTTGACAGCCACAATCAACCATCCCAAACAAACGCATGTCCGGTTGCCTTGGTAGCGTCACCGGCGCAGCCTGAAAACACAATAATTGCCGCGGCCCGCTGGCCTACCAAGCCGGAAGGCCGCACCAACCGAGGTAATCATGTCCTATCGCTCCTCCTGGATGACCGAAGAGCTCGACGTCTTCCGCGACCAGTTCCGGAAATATCTTGCCAAGGACCTGGCGCCGCATGCCGAGAAATGGCGCGAGCAGAAGATGGTCGACCGCTTCGCCTGGCGCGGCCTCGGCGAGATGGGCGCACTGCTGGCCAGCGTGCCGGAAGAATATGGCGGCTTAGGTGCCACCTTCGCCTATGACGCGGCGGTGCTGGACGACCTCGAAAGCACCGTGCCGGAGCTGACCACCGGCGTCTCCGTACACAGCGCCATCGTCGCGCATTACATCCTCAATTACGGCTCGGAGCAGCAGAAGAAGCGCTGGCTGCCGAAGATGGCCTCCGGCGAGATGGTCGGCGCCATCGCCATGACCGAGCCCGGCACCGGCTCGGATCTGCAAGCCGTGAAGACCACCGCGAAGAAGCAGGGCAATTCCTACGTCATCAACGGCCAGAAGACCTTCATCACCAACGGCCAGGCCGCCGATCTCGTCATCGTGGTTGCACGGACCGGCGAAGCCGGTGCCAAGGGCATCTCGCTGATCGTGGTCGAGACCGCAGGCGCGGACGGCTACAAGCGCGGGCGCAACCTCGACAAGATCGGCCTGCACGCCTCCGACACGTCAGAGCTGTTCTTCGACAACGTGACGGTGCCGCCGGAAAACCTGCTCGGCAAGGAGGAAGGCCAGGGCTTTGTGCAGCTGATGCAGCAATTGCCGCAGGAGCGTCTCGCGCTCGCGGTTGGCGCCGTCGCCGCGATGGAACGCGCGATCAAACTCACCACTGACTACACCAGGGAGCGCAAGGCCTTCGGCAAGCCGCTGATGGATTTCCAGAACACCGCCTTCAAACTGGCCGAACGCAAGACCGAGGCGATGATCGCCCGCGTCTTCGTCGACTGGTGCATCGAGCGCCTTGTCGCCGGGGATCTCGACACGGTCACGGCGTCGATGGCGAAATATTGGTGCTCGGAGAAGCAGGTCGAGACCGCCGACGAATGCCTCCAGCTGTTCGGCGGCTACGGCTACATGCAGGAATACCCGATCTCGCGCATCTTCATCGATTCCCGCATCCAGAAGATCTACGGCGGCACCAACGAGATCATGAAGCTGTTGATCGCGAGGTCGCTGTAGGGCCGCCGCTCAATTCGGATGCCACCAGCGGCCGCCGATAACGACGCCTTCAGACACGATCTTGCGGTCGCCCATCAGATGCTCGCCGACCACGTCCTCGTAGTCGAACTGGCCTCGGCTCACCGAGATCAGCGTGGCGTCGCCGACGCTGCCGGGCTTGAGGCTGCCGAGCTCGGGGCGTCGCAGCGCCATCGCTGCATTCACCGTCGAGGCCGCGATCACATCGGACAGCTCCATACCCATGCACAGGAATTTCGACAGCGTCGTGACCTGGTCGAAGGCCGGGCCGTCGATGCAGAGCTGATGGATGTCGGACGAGATGGTGTCCGGATAGAAACCGTTGGCGAGCATCGCGCGCGCGGTCTTGAAGGCGAACGAGCCCTTGCCATGGCCGATGTCGAACAGCACGCCGCGCTCGCGTGCATCCAGCACCGCCTCCTTCACGGTGCCTTGCGCGGTCGCCGGCGTGTTCGGGAACGGGCGGAACGCATGGGTCAGCACGTCGCCGGGACGCAGACGGGCCAGCACCTCCTCATAGCTCGGCGGCGGATGGTCGATATGCGCCATCAGGGGCATGCCGACCTCGTCGGCAACCTGCAGCGCGATGTCGAGCGGCACCGTCCCTGATGTGCCCGAAGAATGCAGTCCGACGCGTACCTTGATGCCGACGATGAGGTCGCGGTTGGCATCGGCCACCGCCGCGGCCTCGATCGGATTCATCAACCGCAACTCCTCGCTCTCGCCGACCATGATCCGGTGCGAGAAGCCGAAGATGCCGGCATGCGAGACGTGCAAGTACGCGAGGATGCGGACCTGGCTCGGCTCGATCACGTGCTTGCGGAAGCCGGCGAAATTGCCCGGCCCTGCGCTGCCGGTGTCGACCGCCGTGGTGACGCCGGAGAGCCGGCAGAACTCCTCGGCATCGATGCCGAGCGAGGTGCCGCCCCAATAGACATGGGTGTGCAGATCGATCAGTCCCGGCGTCACGATGAGCTGCGAGACGTCGCGCACCTCGGTGCCCGGATCCGCCTTGAGCGCGCTGCCGACCGCCGCCACCTTGCCGCCGGCAAAGGCGACATCCGTCACGGCATCGAGCTTCTGCGACGGGTCGATCACACGGCCCCCGCGCAGGATCAAATCAAAAGGCATGATGGTCTCCGGATGTGGCGGCCAAATGCAGGCTGAGTCAGTCGGCCAGACAGGGAGGTATCCCTCCGCACATCGATAAACACGGCATGATTCATGTCAATGTCCGAGCCGGGCTCAATCCTATGATCCGATCGACCGGAAGCCGATTGCGATCCGGCTTTCCAACAATCTCCTCGCCCAAAGGATTACGGACATGAGCTACGCCACCATCAATCCATATACGGGCGAGACCCTGAAGACGTTTCCCAGCGCGAGCGACCAGGAGGTCAGCGCCGCCATCGATCGGGCGGATGCAGCCTTTCGCGCCTGGCGCGAGGTCCCGATCTCGGCACGTACCGCAGTGCTTCAAAAAGCGGCAGACATTCTGCGGCGGGATTGCGATACCTATGCCAAGCTTCTGACGCTGGAAATGGGCAAGCTCTTTGCCGAAGCCAAGGCGGAAGTCGATCTCTGCGCGCGCATCTTCGAGTACTACGTCAACAACGCCGAGCGGTTGTTGCGGCCGGAGAAGCTGCCTGTGGCAGACCCGGTGGAAGGTGAAGCGATGATCGTGCACGATCCGCTTGGCGTGATCCTCGCCATCGAGCCGTGGAATTTTCCCTATTACCAGATCGCTCGCATCATCGCGCCCCAATTGTCTGTCGGAAACACCATTCTGCTGAAGCATGCCTCGAACGTGCCGCAGAGCGCCGCAGCCTTCGAACGCATCATGCATGAGGCCGGCCTGCCCGAGGGATGCTTCACCAAGCTCTACGCCACCCGCTCCCAAGTCGAGATGATCATCAACGATCCCAGGGTCCATGGCGTCGCGCTCACCGGCTCCGAGGACGCCGGCGCGATCGTCGCCGCCCAGGCCGGCAAGGCGCTGAAGAAATCGACGATGGAGCTTGGTGGCGCCGACGCGTTCGTCGTGCTGGCCGATGCCGATCTGGAAAAGACCGTCAAATGGGCCGTCTTCGGCCGGCACTGGAATGGCGGCCAGGTCTGCGTCTCCTCCAAGCGCATGATCATCGTGGACGAGGTTTACGATGAATTCCTGGCGCGCTATCGCAAGGGTGTCGCCGCCCTGAAGGCAGGCGACCCGTTCGATGCCGAGACGACGCTGGCGCCGCTCTCGTCGCAACACGCCGCCGACGAGATCAGGGAAAGGATTCAGCAGGCCGTGAAGCAGGGCGCGAAAGCCGAGGAGATCGGTCCGTCGGTGCCCAACCAGGGCGCGTTCGTGCAGCCCACGATCCTCACCGACGTGAACGAGGACAACCCAGCCCGCTATTGGGAATTCTTTGGCCCGGTCTCCATGCTGTTCCGCGCCAAGGACGAGGCCGACGCGGTGCGCATCGCAAACGATTCCCCCTTCGGCCTCGGCGGCTCGGTGTTCACCTCGAACCCGAAGCACGGGGCGGAAGTCGCGCGCAAGATCTCCACCGGCATGGTGTTCGTCAATCATCCGACCAAGGTGGAAGCGGACCTGCCTTTCGGCGGCATCAAGCGATCAGGCTATGGCCGCGAACTGCTCGGGCTCGGGCTCAAAGAGTTCGTCAACCACAAGCTGATCGACGTCGTCGATATCGACGCCCACTTCTGATCGACCACCCGGATCGGGCGCGAGCCGAAGCGGGGCCGCTCCCCGCTTCCGGAGACTCCATGGGCATAAGACCAACGACCGGACGCGGTCCGGTTGTCGGCCCGCGCCCAGCGTCTCCTGCGCTTGAAGGCTCGTCGCGCAAGGGCGACGGCTGGACAGACGTCAGGCTGGCGATCCCGGGAAGACTCGAACTTCCGACCTACGGTTTAGGAAACCGTCGCTCTATCCGGCTGAGCTACGGGACCGCGGAACCCGCCGGTCAGGCGGGTTGCCTGGGGGTGTACATATCAAAGCGATGGCGGGATCGGAAGCCCTTGCCTTGCCCAATGCGCAAGGACGGCCGGCGGCCCTACGCCTTGATATTGTTGTCCTTCACCACCTTGCCCCAAGTGGCGACCTGCTTGTCGAAGAAGGTCTTGAAGGCGGCGCCGTCCTGGAGCAGCAGCGTCATGTGCTGCGTCTCCTTCAGCTGGGTGGCGGTCGCAGGCTCGCTCAGAATCTCCTTGGACGCCGCGGCGAAGGCTGCGACGACGTCGGGCGGCGTGCCTGCGGGCGCGAAAATGCCCCACCAGGCCAGCGTCTCGAAATCGGGGAAGCCCGCCTCGATCGCGGTCTGCGTATCCGGCAGGGCCGGCAGCCGCTCGCGGCCGAGCTGCAGGATCGGACGCAGCATGTTGGTGCCGAGCTGGGCGGCGACCAGCGCCGCCGATCCCGCGATGAGATCGACATGGCCGCCAAGCACGTCGTTCATCGCCGGTCCGCCGCCGCGATAGGGCACGTGCATGATCTCGACGCCGGCCTTGCTGCCGAGCACGGTCATGGCGAGATGGCCGAGCGTGCCGATGCCGACGGAGGCATATTTCACCGCGCCCGGGCTCGCCTTGCAGGCCGCGACCACGTCGGCAAAGCTCTTGTAGGGGCGGCCGGCGCCGGCCGCGATCACGTAAGGCGCGGTGCCGATCAGCAGCACCGGCATCAGCTCGCGCTCGACATCCACCGGCGGCTTGTCGAGGATCGACGGAATCACCGCGTGAGAATCGAAGGTGACCAGGAAGGTCGAGCCATCCGCCGGGCTCTTGGCGACCTGCGCCGCGCCGAGTGCGCCGGCGGCGCCCGACTTGTTCTCGACCAATACGATGCGGCCGAGCTTGGTTTGCAGGTTGCTCTGCAGCAGCCGCGCCATCGCATCGGTCGAGCCGCCCGGCGGAAACGGCACGACCAGCGTGATCTTGCTCCCCTGCGCCATCGCCGGCGTCATTGCGAGAATGGCGGGTGCGGCCAAGAGCGTGCGTCGTGTGATCGTCATGCGGTCCCCTCCCTTTTGCTTCTGCGCCTGGCTTTTTTGCTCTTTGGCGCTAGAGCATGATCCGGAAAAGTGGGCAGCGGTTTTCCGAAAAGATCATGCTCAAGCAATACACCTAAAGCGCGGACCGCGCTTTAGGTTGTGCCGAAGCCCGACCCTGCTTTCTTGTATTCTGGCCGAGGCGGACTGAAGATGTCCAGCACCCGGGCGCCGTCGGGGCCGGCGCGCATGGTGTGCGGCACGTTGCCGGGCGTGCGCCAGAAATCGCCCTTCTTCACCGCGATCTCCTCATCGCCCTGGACGCGGATGGCGGAGCCGTCGAGCAGCACGCCCCATTGCTCCTCGGGATGATGATGCAGCGTGCCCTGCGCATGGGGCGCCAGCGTCACCACCGACAGCATCGCCTGCTCGCCGGAGAAGATGCGCGTGGTCACGCCGGCGGCGAGCTCGCGGAACAGCCCGTCGCTGGCATCGTCGATGTTGTGGAATTCGTCCTTCTGACTCACGCCGGCCTCCCCTTTGTTCTCGTTTGATCAGGACTTGCCGTAAGAACCCTGATACCGGCCCTCGCGGATCGCCTTCAATGTCTCCTCCTCGCGCGCGACCTGGGCGCGCACGGCTTCAAGCAGCGCCGCTGCGCCTGCTGCGGGAAACGACACCACGCCGTCCTCGTCGCCGACGACGATGTCGCCGGGTGAGATCACGCTGCCACCGATCGTGACAGGCACATTGATCTCGCCGGGACCGTTCTTGTAGGGACCGCGATGGATCACGGCGCGGGCGTAGCAGGGAAAGTCGTCGGCCGCGAAGGCAGCGACATCGCGGATCGCGCCGTCGATCACATAGCCTTCCGCTTTGCGCCATTGCGCGATGTTCTTCATGATCTCGCCGACCAGCGCACGCGTCTCGTCGCCGCCGCCATCGACCACGATGACATCGCCGGGCCCGACCAGATCGAGCGCGCGGTGGATGGCGAGATTGTCGCCGGGACGGGTGCGCACCGTGAAGGCCGTGCCCACCAGCTTGCCGCCGCGATGATAAGGTTTGAGCCCGACCGCGCCCGGCAGCCGGGCGAGATTGTCCGAGATGACCGAGGTCGGCGCATTCCGAAAGCCTTCGATGATCTCGGCCGGCGGCTTCGGCACGCTGTTCGCCGCGATGGTGATCGTCATATCCTTGGATCCTTCTTCTTACTCGGCGTGCGCCCGCGCCTTCGCCGGCCAAATCCGGAAGGCGCGCCCTTCCTTCATCCACGCCGCGCGTTCGTCACGCAACAATGTTCTGCGAACCTTGCCTGAATCATCGCGCGGGGGAACGCTGACGAACTCGAAGCTCTCAGGGTGCTTGTAGCGGCTGAGCCGGTCTTTAAGGAAATCCGCCATGCCGTCGGCGATGGCCTGGCCGTCCGCATCGCTCTCCGGCTCGATGATGGCATGCACGCGCTGGCCCAATTCCGGATCGGGCAATCCGACCACCACGCAGGAGCGCACGCTGGGAGCCTCGGAGACCGCGGCCTCCACCTCGGCCGGATAGATGTTGGCGCCGCCGCGCAGCACCATGTCGGCGAGCCGGTCGCCGAGATAGAGATAGCCCTCCGCATCCAGCCCGCCGATATCCCCGAGCGATTCCCAGCCGTCGCTGCGGCGCTTCGGCTCGGCGCCGAGATAATGATAGGTGGCGTCCTTGCCGTCATTGTTGAGAAAATAGATCTCGCCGGTCTCACCGGGCGCGACGTCGTTGCCGTCCTCGCCGATGATGCGCAGGCGCGCCATGTCGCCGATCTTGCCGACCGAGCCCTTGCGTGCCAGCCATTCCGTGCCTGAGATGATGCAGGCGCCCTGCCGCTCGGTGCCGCCATAGAGCTCCCAGATCCGCTCGGGTCCGAGCCATGCGATCCAGTTCTCCTTCAGCCATTGCGGCATCGGAGCGGCCATGTGGAAGACGGTCTGCAGGCTCGACAGGTCATAAGCGTTGCGCACACGCTCCGGCAGCGCCCAGATCCGATGCATCATGGTCGGCACGAAATTGACCCATTGCACGCGCTCGCGCTCGATCTGCCGCAGCGTCTCTTCGGCGTCGAACTTGGTCAAACCAGTGAGCTTGCCGCCGGTGAACAGCGCGTAGTGCGACACGATGAAGGGCGCATTGTGATAGAGCGGCCCCGGATTGAGCAGCGAGACGCCGAAGGGGATGTTGAGCGGCGGCGCGGCGACGGTGTCGGTCACCGCGGGATGATGGTCGAGGATCACTTTTGGCCGGCCGGTCGAGCCGCCTGAGGTCATGGCCTTCCAGTAGCGCGCCACGGGCGGGGTGAGCGGTTCGTCCGAAAAGCCTTCCGGCACGAAATCCGCCGGTAGGCGATTTGGCGCGTTCCAGTCGGCCTCGCCGCCGACCACCAGCGCGGGCTTGAGAATGTCGAGCACGGCGGCGGCTTCGCCGCGCGGCAATCGCCACGACAGCGAGGTCGGCGTCGCACCGCACTTCCACACCGCGAACGAGGTCTCGAAGAACGCATTGCAATTGGGCAAGCCGATCGCAACGAAGTCGCCGGGCTTGACGCCCTTGGCCGCGAACGCCCGCGCGCGCCGGTTGGCGCCGCGCTCGAGTTCGTCCCATGTCAGCGTGTCCTGCCCGTGACGGACGGCAATCGTGCCATGTGGTTTGCGTTCAGCGTACCAGCGCGGCACGTCGGACAAGGGCAGCAGCATCGGGCGTTTCCATTTCGTGTTCTTGGTTCGTGTTCTTATTTCGTGTTCTTGGCATCGCCTCAGGTGGGGCGCTCGCAAGGCGAAGCGTAGCAGCCCGCCGCCAGGACGCTGTGACTCCTGCGCCACGTCAAGCACAAAATGTCAGCATCCCAGCCATGAAATTACCGGGTTCCATGGGTGACAAGCCGGCGATAAAGAGGCAAAAATCCGGCTCGACTCAGTCCGGGTTGAATTTTGCAAGGAATGCTCTCGTAGAATGTCGTCCGTGATGCATCGTGCAGCGCTGTTTCTCATTGCCGCAGCAGGATTCTATCTGCTGACGCTGCCGCATGCCCAGGCGCAATGGTGGAAGCGCGCCCCGGTCGACTTCGAGGAATGCGCCGACGCCGCCGAGAAGGCCGCGACCAAGGCCGAGAAGACATCCGCGCTTGCCGATTGCAACGCCAAGTTCGCCGGCCGCCGCAAGCCGGGCGGCGGCTATTCCTATTACGACTTCCTGCAGGATCGCACCTTCGATATCGCCGGGCCCAACCCGACGCCGGAGGAGCAGAAGAAGATCGACCAATCCTACACCGCCTACCTCGCCAACCAGCGCCGCAGCAACGAAGCGGCCCAGGCCATGGCTCGCCAGCAGCGCGAGCAGCAGGAGTTACAGCTACAACAGCTTCAGCAGGTCGCACTGCGAACCGACGTCGAACGCGTACGCGTGCCCGTCCCGGTCGAGCGGCCGAAGGTGCAGCGAAAGGGCGCGCCCTGCACCAAGGGCTCCTTCTCCTGCGAATGGCCGCGGCTGTCGGAAAGCTTGAACGACCTGAAGAAGCTGTTCAACCCGATCCCGAGCAAGCCGGCGAAGAAGAGCTGAGCTTCTCGGCTTCATTCCACTGCCGCCGCAAACTCCACCGTCGTCCCGGACAAGCGTAAGCGCAGATCCGGGACCCATAACCACAGGGAGTGGTTATGGCGCGAGCTGGCAACTCCGAATCTCCGTCACAACTCCACCCTGTGGTTCTGGGTCCCGAATCTACGCGCGCCTAGGGGCGCACTTGTCCGGGACGACAGTGGAGCGTGTGGCTTCAGTTCGCGTGCTTCTTCTTGGTGCGCTTCGGTTTGACCGCCGGCGCATCCACCGGCGCTGCCGTCGTCGGCGAACCGCCCAACTGCGACCTGCTCTCCTGCAGCCGCCTGTCATAGCCGGGCGAGGTCACGACGGTGGGAGGCCTGGCGTCAGCGAGCGTCGAGGCGCCGCAGAGCGCGGCGAGCGCGAACCCGATCCTCAGACAATGTCTCATGGCAGGCTCCATCCTCCTCAAGCCACCCCGCGAATTTCTCGCGGCGACAGCCGCGGCGGTCCGTTGCCGGCCGCCTCGGCTTCCTTGATCAGCGCAACAATACGGCGCATCAGCGGCACGTCGACATGGTTTTGCTCCGCAAGCGCGATGACCGCGCCCTGGAGATAGTCGATCTCGGTCTTGCGGCCCTGTTTCAGGTCCTGCCACATCGAGGAGCGCGCCTCGGGATCGATCTTCATCGTCCGCCCCAGGATCGCGTTGAAGATCGCATCTGGCAGCCGCAGCAAGGTCGGAGACCAGCTCATCGGGATCGGCGTGGAAGACACCGGCACGATGCCTGCGGCCTTCAGCGCGGCAAGTCCCTCGGCCATCTGGTCGGCGAACAATCTTCGCCAGTCGCGGTTGGCCAATTGCGCGGCGAGCGGCATGTCAGACAACGCGCTGAGCGCGTTGTTCAGATTGATGATCAGCTTGCCCCATTGCACGCCGGTGATGTCACGGCTCGCGCGCACGCTGAGGCCGGGCACCGAAAGCGCCGCGGCGGTCTTCTCGGCATCCTCGCCGATATGGATGTCGCCGGAGGTCGAGCGGTGGAAGCGGCCCTCGCCCATCGCGATCACGTTGAACGGCACCATGCCGGCAAGCACACGACGGCCACCGAGACGCTCGCGCAGCACCGCGACATTGCCGATGCCGTTCTGAAGCGAGACGACGACGGCATCCTCAGGCGCATGCTGCGCGATCTGATCCGCGACATCGGCGGTGTCGGCGCTCTTCACCGTGACCAGCACGATGCCGGCACTGTGGAAGATCGCAGGATCCTCCGAGAGCGCGAGCTGGCCTGCACCGAGCTTCCTCTCGGAGCCGTCGTAGTCGGTCAGACGCAGGCCGAACCGTTCGATCTCGGTCTTCACCCGCGGCCGCACCAGCAGCGCGACGCGTCGGCCGCCAGCCGCCAGCCTGCCGCCGACGAAACAGCCGATGGCGCCGGCGCCGGCCACCACGATCGGTCGATCCGCAACCACTGAGCTTGCTCCCTGAACGTCCCGCCTTCGATAGCAGAGGCGAGGCCGGCAACCAATCGCATCGCAGCCGACTTGTAACGGTCATGGCTGCCCCATATGTTTTCGCCCCGGGGGCAGTCAGCGGCGAGCGCTCGCCGAACGAGACGCCAAAGGAGAGCACCATGGGTCTACTCGACGTCCTCAACGGCATGCAGAACGGCCCGCGCGGCCCCTCGACGCCGAGCACCGAGAAATCAGGCATGTCGCCGATGACCATGGCGCTGCTCGGCCTGCTCGCCTGGAAGGCGTACAAGCACATGACGGCCAACCAGTCCGGTACGGCGCCGCAACCCTCGCCCACACCGGCGCCTCCGCCGGTGAATGCGAACACCGCGGATAGCGGCGGCCTCGGCGGTCTCGGAGGCTTGCTCAAAGGCGGGCTCGGCGGCCTGCTCGCGGGCGGCGCGGCCGGCAGCGTGCTCAGCGGCGGTCTCGGCGATCTCCTCAAGCAGCTGCAGCAGGGCGGGCTCGGCGACGCCGCGAATTCCTGGGTCGGCAAGGGCGAGAACAAGCCGATCGCGCCGGGGGATCTCGCCAGCGCACTCGGTGCCGACCAGATCGACAGCCTGTCCGCCCAGAGCGGCCTGTCGCGTGAGGAGCTGCTCAAGGGCCTCAGCCAATATCTGCCGCAGGTGGTCGACCATCTGACGCCGGACGGCCGGCTGCCGACCGAGAACGAGCTCTCGGGCAGAATCTAATCGGACCTCGATCGACGCGCTTTCGGGAAGGGGAGCACACTCATGAGCATGGGCGGCCTGTTGTGGATCATCGTCGTCGGCTTCATTGCCGGCCTCATCGCGCGTTGGCTGGCGCCGGGGCCGAACAATCCGAGCGGCTTCATCCTCACCACCATTCTCGGCATCGCCGGCGCGTTTCTCGCGACCTTCGTCGGCCAGGCCATCGGCCATTACAGCCCCGACCAGGGCGCCGGTTTCATCATGGCCACGGTCGGCGCGGTGGTGGTGCTGTTCATCTGGCACCGGCTGGTGGCGAGCGGCGTGATCAAGGGCTAGGTCGTTGTCACGAAGCGCGCTTGGCAGGACCTATCAACAAACGCGGTGTCGTCCCGGACAAGCGCGCCTAAGCGCGCGCAGATCCGGGACCCATAACCGCAGGGAGTGGTTTGGCGAAGACTCGGAGTGATCGGAGTCGCGTAGCAACTCCTCCCTGTGGTTATAGGTCCCCGCCCCCGTGCGCAATTGCGCACTAGGCGGGGACGACACCTGTGTTTGCCGCACCAGCAGAGCGTCACCGCGGCAAGACGCACCAATCACGTAATCAAATGCATCCCCGCATCCATGCGCACGACCTCGCCGGTCATGTTGCTGGAGGCCGGCATCGCCAGGAAGCAGACGAGCTGTGCGATGTCTTCGGCGCTTGAAGCGACCTTGAGCGGCACCTTCGCCACCACGCTGTCGCGCACCTGCTTGGCGCCGGCCTCGCCGCGGCCCTTGGTGAACCAGGGCGTGTCGATATAGCCGGGGCAGACGGTGTTGACGCGGATCAGCGGCGCCAGCGCGCGCGACAGCGACAGCGTCATGGTGTTGAGCGCGCCCTTGCTCGCGGCATAGGCGATCGACGAGCCGACGCCGCTGATGCCGGCAACCGAGGACACGTTGACCACGGCGGACGGCCGCCCCGAGGCCTTGGCGCCGGCCTCGAGCAGGTTGCGCGCCGCGCGCACCATCTGGAACGGGCCGATGGTGTTGACGCCATAGACCCGCTGGAAGTCTTCAGCCGACAATCCGTCGAGATCGGCGTGAGCGACATGCTTGGTGGTGCCGGCATTGTTGACGAGGATGTCGAGCCGGCCCCATCCGCTGGCGGCCGCGACGATCTTGCGGCAATCCTCGTCCTTTGAAACGTCGCCCTGCGCGACCAGCGCCTCCGCCGCGCCGGCCTTGCGGCAGGCGTCCGCGGTGGCCTCGGCCTCCTTCTGGCTCGACGAATAGTTGATGACGAGCCGCGCCCCGCTGCGCGCCAGAATTTCCGCCGTCGCTGCGCCAAGGCCGGAAGCCGACCCCGTCACGATTGCGCACAGATTGTCCTTGGCCATCCGGATGTCCTTCCCCGTATCTTTGATTTCCGCGCCCTGTTTAGCGAGTTTGCCGCGCCCTGCAAATCGAGCAAACTCCGCTAAGCGGAATTACCATCCTATTGACCCTTGCGCCCATGCCCGCGCCGCAGGTTGACCTGCGATCAACGCTTGTCAGGACCATGGCTTTTTCGGATCATCGGGCGCAAGAAGACCTGCGCGGTTCGCTCAACGAGGCGGGACGCGCCAACGGCAAAATACGGGGAACGCTGTGGCGGAGAGTGATAACATCGTCGTCGAGACCGCGGAGAAGATCTTCGCCGATCTCGCCGATCCGCAAACCATCAACAACGACAAGAAGGGGACGTGGCAGGCGCCGCTGTGGCAGGCGCTGAGCGAGGCCGGCCTGCCATTGTCCTGGGTGCCCGACGATCTCGGCGGCTCCGGGGCGAGCCTGGCCGACGGCTTTGCGCTGCTGAACGCCGCCGGCCGTTTCGCCGTCGCGGTTCCCCTGGCCGAGACCATGCTGGCCGGCTGGCTGCTGGCGCAGGCGAAGATCGCTTCGCCCGCGGGCGAGATGACGGTGTTGCCGGCAAGCCCGAAGGACCGCTTCACTCTCAATGCCGACGGTTCGCTCTCGGGCCGCGCCCGCGGCGTGCCGTTCGCGAAAACGGCCAAGCATTTTGCGGTGCTGGCGCATGGCAAGGACGGCGTCGCGATCGCGCTGGTCGATGGAGCCAAGGCCCGGATCGAATCCGGCCTCAATGTCGGCTACGACCACAGCGATACAGTCACGCTCGACAAGGTCCAGCCCGTCACGCTCAAGCCCGCGCCGAAGGGCGTTGACCAGACCAATCTGATGCTGATGGGCGGCGTTGCGCGCAGCCTGCAGATCGCGGGCGCGCTGGAATCGATGCTCGACATCTCCGTGCGCTATTCCAACGAGCGTGTCGCCTTCGAGAAGAAGATCTCGAAATTCCAGGCGGTGCAGCACAATCTCGCCCGCCTCGCCGGCGAATCCGCAGCCGCGCTCGCGGCTGCGACGTCCGCGGCCGACGCCATCGCCAACGCAGAATCCTTCGACGACGAGGTCTATCTCGAGGCTGCCTCCGCAAAAATCCGCTGCGCGGAAGCCGCCGAAAAGGGCGGCGCCATCGCGCATCAGGTGCACGGCGCGATCGGCTTCACCATCGAGCACATCCTGCACCGTTATTCGCTGCGCGCGCTGGCCTGGCGCGACGACTTTGGCTCGGAGAGCCACTGGGCCGTCGAGCTCGGCAAGCTGGTGGCAAATCGCGGCGCCGACGAATTGTGGCCGCTCGTGGCATCGCGCTGATCAGGGAGAGAAACACATGACCGCTGCGCTTCGTTTCGATCCGATCCGCCTGCCCGAAAAGTGCGAGCAATTGCGCAAGGAAGTGCGCGCCTTCCTCGCCGAGGAAATCGCCGCCGGCACCTTCGATCCGCACAAGCCCAACCGCGAGGACACCGACGTGCCGGAATTCTCCCGCCGGGTCGGCGCCAAGGGCTGGCTGGGGATGACCTGGCCGAAGAAATATGGCGGCCAGGAGCGTTCCTTCCTCGAGCGTTACGTGGTGACCGAGGAGATGCGTGTCGCCAACGCGCCGACGCGCCGCTTCTTCGTCGCCGACCGCCAGAGCGGCCCGGTGCTGCTGAAATATGCCCCCGAGCACATCAAGATGGAGATCCTGCCGCGGATCTGCCGCGGCGAGGTCTGCTTTGCCATCGGCATGAGCGAGCCGAACTCGGGATCCGACCTGTTCGCCGCGAAGACACGCGCCACCAAGACCGACGGCGGCTATCTCATCAACGGCACCAAGATCTGGACCTCGTCGGCGCACATTGCCGACTATATGATCGCGATCTTCCGGACCTCGCCGCCGACCAAGGAGAACCGCCGCCACGGCCTGACCCAGTTCCTGGTGAAGATGAAGCAGCCGGGCATCAAGGTGAATCCGATCGGCCAGATCACCGGGCAATACGAGTTCAACGAGGTCGTCTTCACCGATCACTTCATCCCCGACGACCACGTCCTCGGCGAGGTCGACGGCGCCTGGAAGCAGGCAACGAGCGAGCTCGCCTATGAGCGTTCCGGCCCTGAGCGCTTCCTCGAAACCTACTACGTGCTGACCGAGTTGGTCCGCGCGGTCGGCCCAAATCCGGACACGCGCAGCGCCGAAGGCATCGGGCGCCTCGTCGCGCAGCTCCACACCATGCGCCGCATGTCGGTCTCGGTGGCCGGCATGCTGGAGGCAGGCAAGGAGCCGGTGGTCGAGGCGTCCATCGTCAAGGACATCGGCACGGTCTGGGAGCAACAGCTTCCGCACCGCGTCCGCGATCTCGCCGCCTTCGTCGAGGAGACCGCGACCAACCGCGAGACCTTGGAGCGGCAGCTCGACTTCGCCATCAAGACCGCACCGAAACTCACCATCCAGGGCGGCACCACCGAGGTGCTGCGCGGCATCATCGCCCGCGGACTTGGTTTGCGCTAGTCGCGCGGGCCTGGTTTGCGCTCATCAATCGAGGACATCATGAGCACGTTTAAAGACATCGGCGTCGAGAAGGTCGGGCATGTCGGCACCATCGAGATCCGCCGCCCGCCGCTCAACTTCTTCGACATTTCGCTGATCAACCAGATCGCCGACGCGCTCGACGAATTCGACCGCGACATCGAGATCCGCGCCTCCGTGCTCTCGGCGCAGGGCAAGGCGTTCTGCGCCGGCGCCAACTTCCAGGATCCGGCGCGGCAGGCGCAGGAGGCGCGCGAGGCAGAGAAGAAGGGCGACCCCGCCGACAGCCTCGGGCCGATCAACCATCTCTACATCCAGGCCGTGCGCATCTTCCGCGCCAAGAAGCCGATCGTCGCCGCGGTGCAAGGCGCCGCCATCGGCGGCGGATTGGGCCTTGCGGTATCGGCCGATTTCCGCGTCACCTGTCCCGAGGCGCGCTTCTCCGCGAATTTCACCAAGCTCGGCTTTCATCCCGGCTTCGGCCTGACCGTGACGCTGCCCGAGCTGATCGGCAAGAACAACGCCGAGCTGATGTTCTACACCAGCCGCCGCGTCACCGGCGAAGAAGCCGTGAAGTGGGGCCTCGCCAACGAGCTGGTGCCGCAGGATCAGGTCAAGGCGGCCGCCATGAAGCTCGCCGGCGAGATCGCCGAATGCTCCCCGCTCGGCCTGCTTTCCACCCGCGCCACGATGCGCAACGGGCTCGCCGACCGCGTCATGGCCGCGACCAACCACGAGCTCGCCGAACAGACCCGCCTGCGCGCAACGGAAGATTTTAGGGAGGGCGTGAAGGCCACGGAAGAACGGCGCGCGGCGAATTTTAGGGGAAGGTGATTGCGGCGGCGTTTCGCCGTATCACTCTCATGTTCCCACAATTTCCCCTGTCGTCCCTGCGAACGCAGGGACCCATAACCCAAGGGAGAAGTTGCGGCGGACAGCTGGTCACCACAAGCCCTCGCAAAACAACTTTCTGTGGTTATGGATCCCGGATCGGCGCTTCGCTTGTCCGGGACGACAGCGGTGTTGCGGCAAGAGCTCAACCCACAAGCCGAAACGTCATTCCGCTCAGCAGAAACTCATTGCCCGCGACCGCAAGCCCCTTCTCCCGCGCCGCATGTAGCACGCTCGCCACATCAGCCACCCGAAACTGCAGCGCGCTCATGATCTCGCTGGCGCCTTTCATGAAGCGGAAGGTCGCATTGGGCAGTTTCAGCTCGGCACCTTCAGGCGCAACGCCGATGATCTTGCCCCAGTGCTCCGCGAGACCATGCGGATCAGGGCTCTGCATCTCCACGGCCGTCAGCGCCTGCGTCACATTCTTGCGGATGAATTTCTGCCAGTCCGGTCCCGCCGGCGGATACGCCCCAAGAATATCGTCGCTGCCTTCGGTGTGGTTGAACTCGATGAAGGCGGCGCGGCAGTCGCGGGGATGAAGCTGCACGCCGTGATAGGGCGCGTGGTCGATGACGTTGGCGGTGCGCACGCCCATCGCATTGGCGTTGCGGCCGCGCTCGTCGGGATCGTTACAGCAGAAGATCGCCATATAGCCGCCGCGGCCGCCGGTCTTCTCGATGAAGCGGCCGGCCGTGGTGCCGTCCTTGAACGGGGCAACCACCTCCAGCAAGATCGTGTCGACCGGGAGCAGCGCGTTCTCCAGGCCGTATTTGGCGACATTGCCGTCGCGGTAGCAGACGGAAAGGCCCATGATCTCCGCGATGTCGGAGACGACGGGCGCGAGCTGCGGCGCGACGAGGCAGATCTGCCGCAGCCGCATATAGGGCGCCATGGTCATGCGCCCCTGAAGGTCGGCTTGCGCTTCTCGACGAAGGCCTTCGCGGCCTCCTTGTGGTCCTCGGTGTCGCCGCAGCGGGTATGATGGATCGCCTCGCCGTCGAAGCAATCCTCCAGCGCCAGATGCTCGGCATTGTTGATATTGCGCTTGATGAAGCCAAGCGCGATCGACGGCCCTTGCGCCAGCGACGATGCGAGCTCGTGCGCGGCGGCGTCGATCTCGGCATCGGGCACGACTTTGGTCACCATGCCGATCGCGTGCGCTTCCCTCGCAGTCAGGACCGGCGACATCAGATAGAGCTCGCGCGCTCGCGCGCTGCCGAGCAGCTGGGTGAGGAAATAGGTGCCGCCGTAATCGCCGGAGAAGCCGACCTTGGCGAAGGCGGTAGTGATCTTGCAGGACTCGGAGGCGATCCGCAGGTCGCAGGACAGCGCCATCGACAGGCCGGCGCCGGCCGCCGCACCATCGAGCTGCGCCACGACGGGCTTCGGCATCTGGTGCAGAATGCGCGAGACCTCCATGCCGCGGCGCAGGTTCGCCATCTTCACCTCGAACGGCAGCGGCGCGCGGCCGGCCGCCATCGACTTGACGTCGCCGCCGACGCAGAACGATCCGCCGGCGCCTTTTAACAGCACCGCGCGCACCTCCGGGTCGTCAGCCGCGCGGCGCGCCGCCTCGACCAGCCCGGCCACCATTTCGGGGTTGAGCGCGTTCTTCCGCTCCGGGCGGTTCATCGTGATGGTGAGCAGCCCGCCTTCGAGCTTCTGCAGGACCATATTGTTCATGGAAGCCTCCCTTGTTGATTGTCTAACCCGGCTGTCGCCTCACCGTCATTGCTAGGAGCTCTTGCGACGAAGCAATCCAGACTGTCTCTGCGGAAACATCTCTGGATTGCTTCGCTTCGCTCGCAATGACGGTCTTATTTCTTCACCAGCGGGCAGCGCGATTGCTCCAGCGACTGGAACGCTTCGTTGCCCGGCACGGTGGCGAGCAGCTTGTAATCGTCCCAGCGGCCCTTCGACTCCGACGGCTTCTTCACCTCGAACAGGTACATGTCGTGGATCATGCGGCCGTCGTCGCGGATCTTGCCATTCTTGGCGAAGAAGTCGTTGATCGGCGTTTCCTTCATCACCTTCATCACGGCCGCCGCATCGGTCGTGCCGGCTGCCTTCACGGCTTTCAGATAATGCGTGACGGAGGAGTAGACGCCGGCCTGTGCCGAGGTCGGCGGCCGCTTCACGCGCTCCTGGAAGCGCTTGGAGAAGGCACGCGTCTCGTCGTTCATGTCCCAGTAGAAGGCTTCGGCGAGCAGCAGCCCCTGCGCGGTCTCCAGGCCAATCGAGTCGATGTCGGTGACGAAGACGAGCAGCGGCGAGACCTTCTGGCCGCCCTTCATGATCCCGAACTCCGCCGCCTGCTTGATGGCGTTGACGGTGTCACCGCCGGCATTGGCGAGACCGATCACCTTGGCCTTGGAGGCCTGCGCCTGCAGCAGGAAGGACGAGAAATCCGAGGTGTTGAGCGGATGGCGCACGCTGCCGAGCACCTTGCCGCCGGTCTTGGTCACGACGGCACTGGTGTCCTTCTCCAGATCCTGGCCGAAGGCGTAGTCGGCCGTGAGGAAAAACCAGCTGTCGAGGCCGGATTTCACCGCAGCAAGGCCGGTCACATTGGCCTGGCCGTAGGTGTCGAACACATAGTGGACGGTGTAGGGACCGCAGGCCTCGTTGCTGAGACGGATCGAGCCCGGACCATTGAACATGATGATCTTGTTGCGCGCCTTTGCGATCTCGCCGGCCGCAAGCGCCGTCGCGGAGGCTGCGACGTCGTAGATCATTTCGACGCCCTGATTGTCGAGCATGTCGCGGGCGATGTTGCCGGAGAGATCGGCCTTGTTCTGATGGTCGGCCGCGAGCACCTGGATCTTGCGCCCCAACACTTCGCCGCCGAAATCCTCCACCGCCATCTTGGCCGCGGTCTCGCTGCCGGGGCCGGTGATGTCGGCATAGAGGCTCGACATGTCCAAGATGCCGCCGATCTTGAGAGGGGGCTTGTCCTGGGCCTGCGCAGCGCTCGCACTGAGGGCCAACGCGGCGGCAAAAATGCCCGACAAAACATGCTTCATCGAAAAGACCTCCCTTTATCGCCTGTCTCTGATGGCGGCTTGGTTATTGCTCTTAGCAGAAGCTGTTGCCGCAATCATGCCGCATGCGCAAGAGCGCAGCAAGCGCGAGGCGCGATGCGCGTCTTGCGATGGCAGCGTGTTTTCCGCAAAACGGAATGGTTGAGAGGACGCTGGTCTTTCCACGTCATTGCGAGCGCAGCGAAGCAATCCGGAGTCTTTCCGCGGAGGGATTCTGGATTGCTTCGCTGCGCTCGCAATGACGGAGTGCGGGGCAATTGCGCGGCGGCACAACTACCTCTTCGCGACCCGCTACGCTTGAGTTAAGGTTGGCACGCAACGCAACCTCTCCGGGCATCTTGACGCGACTGCTTCACCTCATCGCCGCAACTCTTCTCATCGCGAGTCACACCGCGTTCGCCGCGCCGTGCCAGTTCGACTCCCAGGGTGAAGGCCGCGTCGCCGCCGTCGTCGATGCGCGCAGCCTGCGTCTCGACGACGGCCGCGAAGTTCGCCTCATAGGGATCGAGCCCACCGCGTCGACGAAGCAGGCGCTGGCGTCGCTACTCGCCGGACGCGACATCACACTCCGCGGCAGCGACGACACGCCCGACCGCTATGGCCGCCAGGGCGCGCTGGTCTTGATCGGCGAAAGCGACGTCTCGGTCCAAGCCATGCTGCTGGCCCAAGGCGACGCCATGGTCTCCGCCGAAATCACCGACAAGGACTGCGCGGCCGCCCTGATGGCGTCGGAGGCCGCAGCACGGCGCCAAAAAAAGGGCAGCTGGGCTGACCCGTCGGCCATAAAAAACGCGGAAAGTCCGGACGATATTTTGGCGGAGATCGGGCGCTTTGTGGTGGTCGAGGGCAAAGTCCTGTCCGTCCGGCAAGCTGGGGCAATGACCTACCTCAACTTCGGACGAAACTGGACACGGGGCTTTGCGGCGACTATCTCAAAACGCACGCTGCCGGCATTCGAGAATGCCGGCATTGTCCTTAAGTCCTTGGAAAATAAGCGTATTCTAGTTCGGGGCTGGGTTGAGGGAAATACGGGGCCGCGTATCGATATCCGCCTCGTAGGACAGGTCGAGTTGCTGGGTGCAAACGAACCGACAGGGGTAAGGCCTTAAAACGGGCCGGGCACGGGTTAAACGACGTGAATGGGGTGCTAGAACGGCACGTACGGCATGAACGCCGCCGCCTGCGGGCTGCGCCGGCTGTGCTATGCCTCGTGCTGGGCACGGCGCTGGCGGGCTGCGGCGACATGGGCCGGTTCCAGACCGCCGCTGTGCCCGCGACCGTCGCCATGCCGAAGCCGAAGCCGGCCGTGGCGCAGACCCCCGCCACCGAGAAGGAGCACGAGCGCATCCTCGCGAGCTATGGCGGGGCCTATGACGATCCCAGGCTCGAATCACTTGTCAGCAAGACCGTCGACCGCCTGGTGGCCGCCTCCGACCGTCCCGACCAGGGCTACAAGGTCACCATCCTCAATTCCGGCGCGGTGAACGCCTTCGCGCTGCCGAACGGCCAGCTCTACGTCACGCGCGGACTGCTGGCGCTTGCGAGCGACACCTCGGAATTGTCCTCCGTGCTCAGCCACGAGATGGCGCATGTGCTGTCCAAGCATGCCGCGATGCGCGAGGACCAGGCGCGCCAGGCCGCGATCGTCACCCGCGTCGTCACCGACATGAGCAACGATCCCGATCTCACCGCGCTGGCGCTGGCCAAGACCAAGCTCACCATGGCGAGCTTCTCGCGCAAGCAGGAGTTCGAGGCCGACGGCGTCGGGGTGGGCATTTCCGCCAAGGCGCATTTCGACCCCTACGGTGCGGCACGCTTCCTATCGGCGATGGAGCGCAATGCCGAGCTGAAGGCCGGCAAGTCTTCGCTCGATCCGCGCGCGCAGGATTTCACCTCGTCGCACCCGGCGACCCCGGAGCGCGTGCAGAACGCGCAGAATATCGCGCGGCAGTACACTGCGCCCGAAGGCGCCGAGCGCGACCGCGAGAGCTATCTCGCTGCGATCGACAACCTCGTCTACGGCGAAGATCCCAGCGAAGGTTTCGTGCGCGGCCGCCGTTTCCTGCATCCGAAGCTCGGCTTCACCTTCCAGGCGCCGGACAATTTCACGCTCGACAACACCGCCCAGGCCGTGATCGGCGTGCGCGAGGGCGGCGCACAAGCGATGCGTTTCGACGTGGTGCGCGTGCCGGCCGAGCAGTCGCTCGGCGACTACCTGAATTCCGGCTGGATGGAGGGCGTCGAGAAGGCGTCGACCGAAGACCTCACCATCAACGGCTTCCCGGCCGCGTCCGCCACCGCCAAGGGCGACCAGTGGCAGTTCAAGGTCTATGCGCTGCGTTTCGGCAGCGACGTCTATCGCTTCATCTTCGCGACCCGGCAAAAATCGACCGAGAGCGAGCGCAACGCGCGCGAGACCGTCAATTCGTTCCGCCGCCTGACCCTCGACGAGATCCAGGCCGCCCGTCCGCTCCGCATCAAGGTCATCACCGTGCAACCCGGCGACACCGTGGAGTCACTCTCCCACCGCATGGCCGGCGTCGATCATCCCGCCGAGCGCTTCCGCGTGCTCAACGGGCTCGATCGCACCGCGCAGGTGAAGGTGCGGGACCGCGTGAAGATCGTGGCGGATTGAGGTCGGTAGCGTAGCCACACACTCGGCCGTCGTCCCGGATAAGCGTAAGCGCAGATCCGGGACCCATACCCACAGGATTTGATTTGGCGAAGACTCGGAGTTGCCAGCCGGCTCCATAACCCATCCCTGGGGTTATGGGTCCCGGCATTCGCCGGGACGACAGTTGAGTGCGAAGAGCCGCCTGCGCACCAATCAGCCGGTTAGCGCCCCGCGTCCATGTCGCCCTTCTCGCGCTGGCCGCTGAGCCAGAGCGCCAGCAACGTCCAGAACGCGCCCGAGAGCAGATATGCACCGGAAGCGATGACGCCGAGATTGGTGGCGAGCAGCAGCGCCACCAGCGGCGCGAAGCCGGCGCCGAACAGCCAGGCCATGTCCGAGGTCAATGCCGAAGCGGTGTAACGATACGCCTGCTTGAAGTTCGAGGCGATCGCGCCGGAGGACTGGCCGAAGGATAGGCCGAGCAGGATGAAGCCGATCACCATGTAGATGGTTTCGCCGAACGCGCCGGCGTCGAGCAGCTGCGGGGCAAAGCCGCTATAGATCGCGATCGCGATCGCCGATCCCATCAGCAGCGATTTGCGCCCCACCCGGTCGGCGATGATGCCGGACACCACGATCGCGCCGACGCCGAACACGGCGGCGACGATCTCGATGATCAAAAAGCGCACCGGGCTTTCGCGGGTGAACAGGAACACCCAGGACAACGGGAACACCGTGACCATGTGAAACAGTGCAAAGCTCGCCAGCGGAGCGAACGCCCCCAGCATGATGTTCTGGCCTTCGCGCGCGACGGTGTCGGAGATGCGCGCCGGCTGCAATTCGCGGGTCTCGAACAGCGTGGCATATTCCTCCGTCGTCACCATGCGCAGGCGCGCGAACAGCGCCACGACGTTGATGGCAAACGCAACGAAGAACGGATAGCGCCAACCCCAGTCGAAGAAATCATCGGCCGAAAGATTGCCGGCGAAATAGGCGAACAGCGCGCTCGCCACGATCAGCCCGAGCGGAGCCCCGAGCTGCGGCACCATCGCGTACCAGCCGCGCTTGGAAGCCGGTGCGTTCAGCGCCAGCAGTGAGGCCATGCCGTCCCAGGCGCCGCCCCAGGCCAGACCCTGCGCAATGCGCGCCAGCGCCAGCAGCCAGATCGCGGCAACACCAATCTCGTGATAGCCGGGCAGGAACGCCAGTGCGACGGTGGCGGTGCCGAGCAGGAACAGCGCCGAGATCAGCTTGGCCGTCTTGCCGTAGGCGCGGTCGACCGTCATGAAAATCACGGTGCCGATCGGACGGGCCATGAAGGCCAGCGCGAAGATCATGAAGGAATAGAGCGTGCCGGTCAGCTCGCTCGCGAACGGGAACACCAGGCGCGGGAACACGATCACCGAGGCGATCGCGAAGACGAAAAAGTCGAAGAATTCCGAGGTGCGGCCGATGATGACGCCGATGGCGATCTCGCCGGCACTGGCCTGGTCGTGGCCATGCTCGCCCGTGTGGAGGTCTGC
Organism: Bradyrhizobium sp. UNPA324; assembly: GCF_006658635.1. Classification (NCBI taxonomy): domain Bacteria; kingdom Pseudomonadati; phylum Pseudomonadota; class Alphaproteobacteria; order Hyphomicrobiales; family Nitrobacteraceae; genus Bradyrhizobium; species Bradyrhizobium sp. UNPA324. Next base: position 5,272,299 of record NZ_LFJD01000004.1, on the reverse strand, counting down.
CATTGCGGGGGTCTGTGCCGTCGCCATACGTGCGCCCTTCACGTCCTGAAAACCAAAGCCGACCGCCCGGCGGACGCCAGGCAATCTGCCCCTATCTGGCCCAAGCTCCCGCACTGCAACATTGGACAAATTGTCCAATGTCCGGATTGTTGCGTCGCAGCTACCCGTTGGCCCCGCAAAAGAAACTCATTCTCAAAGGCTCGGCCCGTGTCTCGTCTCAAGATCCTGGCGCTACTACCTCTGGCTGCCGCGCTCAGCGGCTGCGACTATGTCGTGCTGACGCCAGCCGGCGATATCGCAGCCCAACAGCGCGACCTCGTCATCATCTCCACCGTCCTGATGCTCCTGATCGTCGTCCCCGTGATGGCGCTGACCGTGCTGTTCGCCTGGCGCTATCGCCAGTCCAACACCGAGGCCCGCTACGAGCCTGACTGGGATCACTCGACCAAGCTCGAGCTGGTGATCTGGTCGGCGCCTCTCTTGATCATCGTTTGCCTGGGCGCGCTGACCTGGATGGGCACGCATCTGCTCGATCCCTACCGCACGCTCGGCCGCATCCATGCCGACCGCGCCGTGGACCAATCCAAGGCTCCGCTCGAGGTCGACGTCGTCGCGCTCGACTGGAAATGGCTCTTCATCTACCCGGACTACGGCATCGCCACCGTCAACGATCTCGCAGCTCCCGTCGATCGCCCGATCAACTTCCGCATTACCGCGTCCTCGGTGATGAACTCGTTCTACATCCCCGCGCTGGCCGGCCAGATCTACGCGATGCCGGGCATGGAGACGAAGCTCCACGCCGTCGTCAACCACGCCGGCACCTACAAGGGCTTTTCGGCGAACTACAGCGGCGCCGGCTTCTCCGGCATGCACTTCGACTTCCAGGGCCTCGACGACAAGGGTTTTGACGACTGGGTCGCCAAAGCCAAGTCCGCCGGCGGCTCGCTCGGCCGCGCCGAATATCTCCAGCTCGAAAAGCCCAGCCAGAACGAGCCGGTACGGCGCTGGGGCACCATCGATGCCGATCTCTACCGCCTGATCCTCAACATGTGCGTCGAGACCGGCAAGATGTGCCAGAGCGAGATGATGGCGATCGACGCCAAGGGCGGCAATGGCCATCAGGGCCTGAACAACACCCTGCCGCTGGCCTACGACAAATACGCCCGCCGCGGCACCGCACTTGGGCCCGAGCCGACCTTCGTCGCCGGCACCTGCACCCCCGATGCGCCCCAGGGCAAAACCACGGCCTCCATCACGGCCCCCGTCGACACCGCGCCGCTGCTCGGCGCCGGCCTGAAGCGGCCGTCGTTCACGCCGCTGAAGTCATCGTCCTTCTTCCTCGGACAGCGTCCGAAGTCAGACTCCTAAAGAGAGTTCGCATGTCTCCTGATCTTCTCAAGCTCATCTTCGGCCGGCTCGGCTTCGAATCGCTGCCGCTGCACGAGCCGATCGTCGTCGGCACCTTCGTGGCGGTCGCGCTCGGCGGCGCCGTATTGCTCGGCGGCCTCACCTATTTCCGCCTCTGGGGCTATCTCTGGCGCGAATGGTTCACCACGGTGGACCACAAGCGCATCGGTATCATGTACATGATCCTCGGCATCGTGATGCTGCTGCGCGGCTTTGCCGACGCGCTGATGATGCGCGGTCAGCAGATGCTGGCCTTTGGCGGCTCCGAAGGCTATCTCAACGCCCATCACTACGACCAGGTCTTCACCGCACACGGCGTGATCATGATCTTCTTCGTGGCGATGCCGCTGGTCACGGGCCTGATGAACTACGTCGTGCCGCTGCAGATCGGCGCGCGCGACGTGTCGTTCCCGTTCCTGAACAATTTCAGCTTCTGGATGACGGTTGGCGGCGCGGTGCTGGTGATGGCCTCGCTGTTCATCGGCGAATTCGCCCGCACCGGCTGGCTGGCTTATCCGCCGTTGTCGAACATCGGCTACAGTCCCGATGTCGGTGTCGACTATTATATCTGGGCGCTGCAGGTCGCCGGCGTCGGCACGACGCTATCCGGCATCAACCTGATCTGCACCATCGTCAAGCTGCGCTGCCCCGGCATGACCATGATGAAGATGCCGGTGTTCACCTGGACCTCGCTCTGCACCAACGTCCTGATCGTCGCCTCCTTCCCGGTCCTGACCGTCGTGCTCGCGCTGCTGTCGCTCGACCGCTACGTCGGCACCAACTTCTTCACGAATGATTTCGGCGGCAGCCCGATGATGTACGTGAACCTGATCTGGATCTGGGGCCACCCTGAAGTCTACATCCTGGTTCTCCCGGCCTTCGGCATCTTCTCGGAGGTGACCTCGACCTTCTCCGGCAAGCGGCTGTTCGGCTACACCTCGATGGTCTACGCCACGGTCGTCATCACCATCCTGTCGTACCTGGTCTGGCTGCATCACTTCTTCACGATGGGCTCGGGCGCCAGCGTCAACTCGTTCTTCGGCATCACCACGATGATCATCTCGATCCCGACGGGCGCGAAGATGTTCAACTGGCTATTCACGATGTATCGCGGCCGTATCCGCTACGAGCTGCCGATGATGTGGACGATCGCCTTCATGCTGACCTTCGTGATCGGCGGCATGACCGGCGTGCTGCTCGCGGTGCCGCCGGCCGACTTCGTGCTGCACAACAGCCTGTTCCTGATCGCCCATTTCCACAACGTGATCATCGGCGGCGTGGTGTTCGGCGCGTTCGCCGGCATCAACTACTGGTTCCCGAAGGCGTTCGGCTTCAAGCTCGATCCGTTTTGGGGCAAGATGTCGTTCTGGTTCTGGGTCACCGGCTTCTACCTCGCCTTCATGCCGCTCTACGTGCTCGGCCTGATGGGCGTGACCCGCCGTCTGCGCGTGTTCGATGATCCCAGCTTGCAAATCTGGTTCGTCATCGCCGCGATCGGTGCCGTCTTCGTCTTCATCGGCATCCTCTCGATGCTGATACAGTTCGCGGTCAGCTTCCTGAAGCGCGAGCAGCTCAAGGACGTCACCGGCGATCCCTGGGACGCGCGCACGCTGGAATGGGCGACTTCCTCGCCGCCCCCGGATTACAACTTCGCCTTCACCCCCGTCGTTCACGACAATGACGCGTGGTGGGACATGAAGAGGCGCGGCTACCAACGTCCGCTCACCGGCTTCAGACCGATCCACATGCCCAGCAGCACCGGCACCGGCATCATCCTCGCCGGCCTCGCCACCGCGATGGGATTCGGCCTGATCTGGTACATCTGGTGGCTGGCGGCGTTGAGCTTCATCGCCATGCTCGCCGTCGGCATCGGCCACACCTTCAACTATCACCGCGACTTCGACATTCCGGCTGAAGACGTCATCCGGACCGAGGACGCGCGCACCAAACTGCTCGCCGGAGCCAAGTAAATGACTGTCGCTGTCAATCCCACCCAAACCGGCGAGCCGGTCTTCTACCTCGCCGACGAACATCCGCATCCGGAAGGCTGGAGCACCTCGCTCGGCTTCTGGATCTATCTGATGAGCGACTGTCTCATCTTCGCGATCCTGTTCGCCACTTTCGGCGTGCTCGGCGGCAACTACGCCGCCGGCCCCGCGCCGAAGGATCTGTTCGACCTGAACCTGGTCGCGGTGAACACCTCGATGCTGCTGCTGTCGTCGATTACCTATGGTTTCGCGATGCTGACGATGCAGCAGAACAAGATCGCCCAGACGCAAGTCTGGCTGGCGATCACCGGACTGTTCGGCGCCGCCTTCATCGGCATCGAGCTCACCGAGTTCGCGCACATGATCCATGAAGGCGCCACCCCTCAGCGCAGTGCCTTCCTGTCCGCCTTCTTCACCCTGGTCGGCACCCACGGCCTGCACGTCTCCTGCGGCCTGATCTGGCTGGTGACGCTGATGGTGCAGGTCTGGAAGTTCGGCCTGATCGAGGCCAACCGCCGCCGCCTGATGTGCCTGTCGATGTTCTGGCACTTCCTCGACGTGGTCTGGATCGGCGTCTTCACCTTCGTCTATCTCCTGGGAGTTCTGCGATGAGCACCAATACCCATGCCGCCCGCGCGGACGACCATCATCACGACGGCGGCCATGCCCACGGCACGTTCTCGAGCTATATGTTCGGCTTCGTGCTCTCGGTGGTGCTCACCGCCATCCCGTTCTGGCTGGTGATGAGCGGCACGCTGCCGAGCAAGCAGGTCACTGCGCTGGTCATCATGGCCTTCGCGGTCGTGCAGATCGTCGTGCACATGATCTACTTCCTGCACATGAACACGACGTCCGAGAACGGCTGGAGCATGATGGCCCTGATCTTCACCATCGTCATGGTGGTCATTGCGCTATCCGGTTCGCTTTGGGTGATGAGCCACCTCAACAGCAACATGATGCCGATCCATCAGATGAGTGGAATGAAGTGAGCGAGGTCAGGACCGTGACGGACAGGGACGATGCGCCGCGCGGCAAGGCTGCGCGTGCCCCTTCCCTATGGCTCACGGTCCTCTCGCTTATCGCATTCGTCGTTCTGATCGCACTCGGAATCTGGCAGATCGAGCGCCGCGCCTGGAAGCTGGCGCTGATCGACCGCGTCGAGCAGCGCGTCCATGCCGCACCCCAGCCGATCCCCGCGCCCGTGTCATGGCCCGCGGTCTCCGCCGCCAACGACGAATACAGGCACGTTAACGTCACCGGCCGCTTCCTGCATGACCGTGAGACGCTGGTCCAGGCCGTCACCGAGGAAGGCCCGGGCTATTGGGTGCTGACGCCGCTCCAACGCAGCGACGGCACACAGGTCCTGATCAATCGCGGCCTCGTGCCGTCGGAGCGACGTGACGCATCGGCGCGCCGGGACGGCAATCCGGACGGCCGGGTCGAGATCACCGGCCTGCTCCGTATCACCGAGCCCAAAGGCGGGTTCCTCCGAAACAACGTGCCCCAGCACAACCGCTGGTATTCGCGGGATGTCGCCGCGATCGCGGCGGCCCGCGGTCTCCACGATGTCGCACCTTTCTTCGTCGATGCCGATGCCGGATCACAATCCGCCGGCGGTCCCATCGGCGGATTGACCGTGGTGCGCTTTCCCAATAACCACCTGATCTACGCGCTGACGTGGTTTGCCCTGGCCTTGATGCTGGCCGGCAGGCTTTTCGTCACATTCGGCGGCGGGCTGTTCCGTCGCACGCGCTTCGTCCACGAACCCGCCGGCGGCCCCGATGCCGCCGCGCGCAGGACGGGATCAGATGCTGGAACGATCGTCGAACAGGCCTGACGACGGGAAGACGCTTTCCCACACACTTGCTCATGGCGGCCTGGCCGTCACGCTGCAATCGCAGGCGGACGCGCGCAGCGAGCTGATCGGTGCTGCACCGACCGACGACGAGACCAACCGCAAGAACATGGCGCTGCTGATCCAGCTGCGCTGGACCGCGGTGGTCGGCCAGGTCGTCACCATCGGCGCCGTGCATTTCGGCCTCGGCATCCCCCTGCCGTTGGAGCGGATGGGCGCGGTCATCGGCGCGCTGGTGCTGCTCAACGTCTCCAGCCTGATCTGGGTGCGCCATCGCGCCGCGATCACCAACAACGAGCTGCTGGTCGCCTTGATGCTGGACGTCGCCGCGCTGACCGCGCAGCTCTATCTCTCCGGCGGCGCCACCAATCCCTTCACCTCGCTGTTCCTGCTCCAGGTGACGCTGGGGGCGGTGCTGCTCGATGCCCGCTCGACCTGGTCGCTGGTTGCGCTGACCTGCGCGAGTTTCGTGTGGCTGACCTTGGCGTACCGGCCGCTGGATCTGCCGCCCAACCCATTGAGCGAGACTTACACGCTCACCGTCGCCGGCATGCTGCTGGGGTTCGTTCTCAACGCCGTGCTGCTGGTGGTGTTCGTCACCCGCATCAATCGAAACCTGCGCGAGCGCGACGCGCATCTGGCGGCGCTGCGCCAGCATGCCGCCGAACAAGACCATATCGTGCGCATGGGCCTGCTTGCCTCCGGCGCGGCCCATGAGCTCGGCACGCCGCTCGCTTCGCTCTCGGTGATTCTCAGCGATTGGCGCCGCATGCCGGATCTTGCCGCCGACCAGGAGCTCGCCGAGGATCTTTCGGAGATGGAAACCTCGCTGCAACGCTGCAAGTCGATCGTGACGGGCATTCTGGTCTCGGCCGGCGAAGCGCGCGGCGAGGGCTCGTCGCCGACGACGGTGACGGCCTTCGTGACCGCCTTGGTCGACGAATGGCGCGACGCGCGCTCGGCACGGACGCTCTATTTCGTCAATACGTTCGGCGCGGACGTTGCGATCGTCTCCGACATCGCGTTGAAGCAGGTGATCTTCAACGTGCTCGACAACGCCTATGAGGTCTCGCGCGACTGGGTCGAGCTCGTGGCCGAGCGTGAGGGCGACAACCTCGTGCTGTCGATCAGCGACCGCGGTCCCGGCTTCGCGCCGGAGATGCTGGCGCAGCTCGGAAAGCCCTATCACTCGAGCAAGGGCCGCGCCGGCGGCGGGCTCGGGCTGTTCCTGGTGGTGAACGTGGTGCGCAAGCTGGGCGGCACCGTTACTGCGGAAAATCACAGGAAGCGCGGCGCCACTGTCCGCCTGACGCTGCCGCTCGCAACGCTCGCGATCGGAGGGGAATTTTGACGCCTGACCGTTCGCTCATCGTCGTCGAGGACGATGCCGGCTTTGCGCGCACGCTGAAGCGCTCGTTCGAGCGCCGCGGCTATGACGTCGTGCTGGCCGCCTCGATCGATGAGGTGCGCCAGGTGCTGGAGGAGCGCTCCTTCGGCCATGCCGTGGTCGATCTCAAGCTCGGCGGCGCCTCGGGCCTCGCCTGCGTCGAGCTGCTGCACGCACACGATCCCGACATGCTGATCGTGGTGCTCACGGGCTTCGCCAGCATCTCCACCGCCGTGGAGGCGATCAAGCTGGGCGCCTGCCATTATCTGGCAAAGCCGTCGAACACCGACGACATCGAGGCCGCCTTCAACAAGGCCGAGGGCAACGCCGAAGTCGCGCTCGACGCGCGGCCGACCTCGATCAAGACGCTGGAATGGGAGCGCATCCACCAGACCCTGATCGAGACCGATTTCAATATCTCGGAAGCGGCACGGCGATTGGGCATGCACCGGCGCACGCTGGCCAGGAAGCTCGAGAAGCGGCCGGTGCGATGATGAAGACGTAGCGCGTCGTTTGACGAAGACTCTCTCGTCGTCCCGGCGAACGCCGGGACCCATACCGCGGAATCTACCGTTGCGATCGGTAGAAGTACCGAACGACGTATCTTCGTCAAACTTCTCCCTGGGGTTATGGGCCCCGGCGTTCGCCGGGACGACATCGAGTTTGTTGAGATGTCTTTGCGCAAAACTCCGGTCGTCGATCCAGATCACGGTCGTGAAACAAAGAAGCCCGGCCGAACGGCCGGGCTTTTGATCTCTTGCGATCGACGCGACGAGACGCTTACGCGGCCTCGTCGGCAACCGTGGTGTCGTCGCCATCGGTATCGTCAGTCTCGCCCTCGGCATCCGTCTCGCCTTCGGCGGCTTCCGCCTTGGCATTGCGGCGCGGGCTCTTGGCGAGCTGGGCCTCGATCTCCTTGACCGCTTCGGTCTCGGTCGAGTGCTGCACCACCGCGATCTCGCGGGACAGACGGTCGAGCGCCGCTTCATAGAGCTGGCGTTCGGAGTAGGACTGCTCCGGCTGCGATTCCGAGCGATAGAGGTCGCGCACGACTTCCGCGATCGCGACGATGTCGCCTGAATTGATCTTCGCTTCGTATTCCTGGGCGCGGCGCGACCACATGGTGCGCTTGACGCGGGCGCGGCCCTTGAGCGTCTCGAGCGCCTTCTTCACCAGCGTGGGCTCGGACAGCTTGCGCATGCCGACATTGGCGACCTTGGCGGTCGGCACGCGCAGCGTCATCTTGTCCTTGATGAAGTTGATGACGAACAGCTCGAGCTTCGCACCGGCGATCTCCTGCTCCTCGATGGCCAGGATCTGGCCGACGCCGTGAGCGGGATAGACGACGAATTCGTTGGCCTTGAAGCCCTGGCGCTGGGTCACGACCTTCTTTTCCTCGACCTTCGGCGCAGCAACGGGCTTGGCGGCCGGCTTGGCAGCGACGGGAGCCTTGGCAGGAGCAGCAGCAACATGAGCCTTCGGCGCGGCGGGCTTGGCAGCGGAAGCCTTGACGGCAGCGGGCTTGGCAGTCACAGGCTTTGCAGTCACAGACTTGGCAGCAGGCTTGGCAGCGGTCGCTTTCGCGGCCGGTTTGGCAGTCTTGTTAGGCATTGCGCTTCTTTTGTTCTTCGAGGACTTTGCAGCCGGCGCCTTCGTCGCGGTCCGACCCTTGGATGCGCTACGGCTGGCCGCGGCGACTTTTTTGGCCTCCTTATGGGAAGCCCTCGCTGAAGTACTCTTTTTACGCGTTTTCTGTGACACAGCCTGCGCGCGGAAACTGCCACGCCCCTGTTCGACATTTGGTTTCACGGGAACCCAGAGGGGCCAACGGGGCTGAACGGGGTTCGGCTTAATGTGCTCAATATAGCACATTTCCCGCAAAAATCAATGATTTAGGGGTCTTCAGGGCTGGATTTCGGCGGCGGCGCCGCTATTAGGGTTAAGTTTGGGTCCGATTTAGTCGCCGGAGCCGGGGTTCGGAGAAAAATATTTCTCGAACTTGCCTTCCATGCCGTCGAATTCCTTAGCGTCGGCAGGTGATTCTTTCTTCTGGGTGATATTCGGCCAGCTCTTGGCGTAGTCGGCGTTGACCTGGAGCCACTTCTCCAGGCCGGGTTCCGTATCCGGCTTGATGGCGTCGGCGGGGCATTCGGGCTCGCACACGCCGCAATCGATGCACTCATCGGGGTGGATGACCAGCATGTTGTCACCCTCATAGAAGCAGTCGACCGGGCAGACCTCGACGCAGTCGGTGTACTTGCACTTGATGCAGTTTTCAGTGACGACGTAAGTCATCCAACGCTCCGAAAAGCTCTTTTAAAAGTCGGGGCTTGCCTAGCGCGGATGGCCCTGCGCTGCAAGGTCGGGAAAGCCCGATCATGACGGCTTTGTGTGTTTGATCGACCAAGAAATGAATTCGATGCGCAATTAATTGCGCATCCCGAGCTCCTCGTAGAGCACCCGGGCCGAGGCTGCATCGCCGCGGCGCTCGCTAAAGCTTGTCACTTTCAACACGCGCACCGTGCGGTCGAGCGCGATGGTGAGCACATCGCCGATCTTGACCGCATGCCCCGGCGAGGTCTCGCGTGTGCCGTTGATGCGAACATGGCCCGTGACGACGAGCTCGGCCGCGGAGGTGCGCGCCTTCACCACCCGCGCGTGCCACAGCCATTTGTCGAGGCGCTGCCGCTCGGTCGTGGGATCACTCCTTGCGGCCGGACAGCTGCTCTTTCAGCGCGGCAAGCTTGGCGAAAGGCGAATTCGGATCAACGGGGCGATCACGCTCGCGCGGGTTCGCGCTCGAGGCGTAGGGGCGGAGTGACGGACCGCCCTGGCGGTCGCGGCCCTTGTCCCGGTCGCGGCCACGATTGTCGCGGCCCTTGTCGCGATCGCCGCCGAACTTGCCCTTGTCGCGATCACGCCCCTTGTTGTCGCGATCCCTGTTGTCGCGATCCTTGCCCTCGAAGCGGCGGCTCTTGTCGTCGCGCCCCTCGGGACGCGGCGCGCCTTCGCCGCCACCTTCGCGCGGCTTGCGGAAATCTCTGCCGCCGTCCCTGCGATGGCCGCCATGACGATGGCCCGGCTTCGCGCCTTCGGCGGCTTCACCGGGCGCGGCGCTCGCCGCACCGGCCTCGGCACCGGCTTGCGGACGCGGCTGATGGTGATGACGCTGGTGGCGGTGGCGCTCGTGGCGCGGCTTGCGGTCCTCGTGACGGCCGCCGGGACGCCAGACCTCGACCAGCTCGGGCTCGGCGGGCGTGGCCGCGGCCTCAGGCGCGGCAGCGTCGGGCGATGCAGCGGCTTCCGTTGCGGCGGCCTCGGCGGGAGCAGCCTCAAGACCATCGGATTCGGCTTGCGCAGCCGGCTCTTCCGCCGGCGGCGCGATGCCGGGGGCGTCTTCGGGCGTGACGGGCGCCTCGGCGGAGGCGTCCAGCGCAGGCTCGGCGTCGTGAGCCGGCTCGTCCTGCGGCTCCATGCCGGGTGCATCTTCGACGGTGACCGCTTCAGCGGCGGCCGGCTCCTCGGGCAGGCCGGCAACGGCCTCCGCAGCGGTCTCGGTCGAAGTCTCGGCGCTGGCCTCAACCGGCGGCGTCTCTGCCGCGACCGTTTCAGTCACGACATGCTCGGCCACGACGGGCTTTTGCGGCAGCGGCGGACGCTTCTCCATGCGATAGCCGAGGGCACGTAGTACCGACGCAAAATCCTCACCTGCAGAGCCAGTGAGCGAGGTCATCGCCTGGGTGACGACGAAGCTGCGGCCGTCGAAGGCGCCGGCCGGCTTCTCGCCGGAGGCATTCTCGCGCCAGGCCAGCGCCGGGCGGATCAGATCGGCAAGACGCTCCAGGATGTCGACGCGCACGGCGCGCTCGCCGGCCTGCTTGTAGCCGAGCACGCGATAGGCATCGCGCGGCAGGGCCTTGTCGACCGGGAACGAGGTGCGCCCCGAGGAGGCCAGATGCTGCGCGCCGGACAGCGAGGATAGATCGACGTTGTCCTGCTTCAGCGCCCACAAGAGCGCGGCGAGCGCGCGCGCGGCGGGCTTGAGCAGGCCGGGGAAATAGATGTGATAGGCGCCGAAACGGACGCCGTATTTGCGCAACACCGCGCGCGAGGGCTGGTCGAGATCCTTCAGCTCGTTCGCGATCTTGGGACGCTCGAGCACGCCGAGGGCCTCGACGAGCTGATAGGCGATGCCGCGGGCAATGCCGGTGACGTCCTCGGCCTTGGAGAGCTCGAACATCGGCCCGAGCAGCTTCTCGATATGGGTCTTGAGCCAGAGCTCGAGCCGCGCCTGCACCTTGTCGCGCGGGCCGCCGGTCAGGCGCTCGTCGGAGATGATGCGGATGCGCGGATGCAGCGCGTCCTCTGCGGCAGACAGACGCGCCACGGCGTCTCCGGTCCAGCGGATGATGCCTTCCGAGGTCAGCACGAACTGATCGTCGGGCGCATTGCCCAATCGTTCGGCGCGCGTGTTGATCTCGCCGGCGAGCACCGCTTGCGCTGCAGCCTGCAAGGCTTTCGCATCGGAGCCCGCTTCCGCAGCGTCCGGTGCAAAGGTGAAGCCGTCGAGGCGGCCGATGACATGGCCTTCGACGATGACTTCGCCGGTCTTGCCGATTTCAGTATTCAAGCTCGTGTTCTCCCGCAGGCGGCGCATCAATACACTGGTCCGGCGATCAACGAAACGCTCAGTCAAGCGTTCATGGAGCGCATCCGATAATTTATTTTCGACTTCCCGCGTGATTCCCTGCCAGCGATCGGGGTCTTTCAGCCAATCCGGGCGGTTGGCGACGAAGGTCCAGGTGCGAATCTGCGCGATCCGGGCCGACAGCGTGTCGATATCGCCGTCGACGCGGTCGGCCTGGGTAACCTGGGCTTCGTACCAAGCATCGGGGATGCATCCCTTCTGCATCAGGAAGCCGTACAGCGTCGTCACCAGCTCGGCATGGGCCGCCGGCGATAATTTCCGATAGTCCGGAACCTGACAGGCCTCCCACAGCCGTTCCACCGCCGTCTGGCCATGCGCGATATCGCGCACCTCGCCGTCGCGGGCGGCATGGTCGAGCACGCGCATGTCCTCGGCAACAGGCGCGCGCGTCAGCGCCTCATGGCCGGGGGCGAGGTTCAGCGACACCTGCAGCGCGCCGAGCGATGCAAAATCCAGCTTCGAATTGCGCCATTGCAGCATCTTCACGGCATCGAAGGTGTGGTTCTGCAGCGCGTTGACGAGCTCGGGCTCGAACGGCGCACAGCGGCCGGTGGTGCCGAACGTGCCGTTGCGGGTGGCGCGGCCGGCGCGGCCTGCGATCTGCGCGAATTCGGACGGCGTGAGGCGGCGGAACTGATAGCCGTCGAACTTGCGATCGGAGGCAAAGGCGACGTGGTCGACGTCGAGATTGAGGCCCATGCCGACGGCGTCGGTGGCGACGAGATAATCGACGTCGCCGTTCTGGAACATCTCGACCTGCGCATTGCGTGTGCGCGGCGAGAGCGAGCCTAGAACCACAGCGGCGCCGCCGTGCTGGCGGCGGATCAGCTCGGCGATGGCGTAGACTTCATCGGCCGAGAACGCGACGATGGCGGTGCGGCGCGGCTGGCGCGTGATCTTGCGATCGCCGGCAAATTCCAGCTGCGACAGGCGCGGCCGGGTGATCATGGAGACGCCCGGCAACAGGCGCTCGATGATCGGGCGCATGGTCGCAGCGCCCAAGAGCAGCGTCTCGTCGCGGCCGCGGCGATTGAGGATGCGATCGGTGAAGACGTGGCCGCGTTCGAGATCGCTCGCGATCTGGACCTCGTCGACGGCGAGGAAGGAGAGGTCGAGGTCGCGCGGCATCGCTTCGACGGTCGAGACCCAATAGCGCGGGCTCTTCGGCTTGATCTTCTCCTCGCCGGTGACGAGTGCGACCGCCTCGCTGCCGACCCTTGCGGCGATCTTGTTGTAGACCTCGCGCGCCAGCAGGCGCAGCGGCAAGCCGATCATGCCCGAAGGGTGCGCGAGCATCCGCTCGATGGCGAGATGGGTCTTGCCGGTGTTGGTCGGCCCGAGCACCGCAGTGACGCCAGCGCCAGGCACTCGATCGTGAACGGCGCGCTCGGACGCGAAGGGGGAGGAAGAAAAAGCCATGTCTGGGGATTAGGTAGTCGCGATTTGGGCGAATGTCAGTGCTGGATTGCGGCGAGGGCTGCTCCTCATCCTGAGGAGCGCGTTAGCGCGTCTCGAAGGATGAAGGCCCGGCTGGCGCCATAGGGCAAGCCAAGCCCCTCGCCCTTCGAGACGGCCGCTGGCGCGGCCTCCTCAGGGTGAGGGGCACACCGAGCGCGTGGGCCTCCTCCCCAAATCCCGCGCAACTGTCTCACTTTGCGACGCTTTTCCTGCCCGTCTTAAGCTTCGGAACGACTCTAGAACGAATCGCGGCCGAATCGCTGACTCCAGATTGAGTCCCGTTCCGTTCACGCAACATGTCGCGGGAGTCTTAACCGTTACGACTAGATGGAGTTTTCGGCCGCCGGACAAGTGACGTTTCGAGGGCGCAAAGCCTTAAGTTGGGGACGGCGCGGAGTCGAATCAGAATCGGGGCGGAGTCAAATGGATTCCCGATTGCGAGCCCTCCAAAGCAAAAAACGCGAAAACAACCCCATGCACAGTAGGTAAGCTATTGATATTGCGAGACCTCTTGCCCCCCTGGAGGGGGAGGGTAAGTGCGCCACCACCGTTCCGGCTTTACTGCGTCTTCGCCACCCTTGGCGGCTGGGCGGTGGTGATGAAGCTGGTGGCTTCCAGCATGGCGGGGCCGAGCGGCGTCGGCACTTTCAGCCAGAACGGGACCAGGATGCGGGTGCCGGCGACCGGGGCGAAGGCGATCTCGATGTGGCGCTGGGCGGCGAGGTATTTGATCACGGGGCGGTCGGGGATGTAGCCCGCCACAGGCACGAAATAGAGCGAGCAGACCACGACCGGGCCATGATAGCCCTTTTCCGCCTTCACGCTCTCCATGCGCTTGAAATCGAGCTTGAGGTCGTAGCGCATGCGGCCGTCGAACACCGGGGCCGAGTTGTGGCAGGCCTCCGGCGTAACAGGATCGCCATTGCCGGGTACGCGCAGCAGCGAGGCCGTCATCGGGTCCCAGACGCCGCGGCGGTGGGCGTCGGTGACGACGATGCGGTCAGGATCGACCGGCGGCTCCGGCAGGATCGCAAAATCCTTCACATTGCCCTTGTCGAGCGTGATGCGGATCTCTTCGGTCTTCTTCGAGGTGGTGGTGGAGGCCTGGTAGCCAGTCGCAACCAGCGCGCCATTGACGACGCGCCCCTGCGAGGCGCCGGTGCCGGACCCGCCCGTGAACGACTTCAGCAGGCCCGTGGTGCCGCCTGCGGCGGCCGCCGAAAACACGTCGTCCTGGATATCGATGTTCCAGCCGCCCTTGCCGACCGGAATGCCTGACAGCGAGGCCTCATATTGCGCCTCGAGCTTGCCCTGCGCCGCCGCGGGCAGCGCGCCCCACACCACCGACAGGCCGCAAAATGCCGCGAGCCAGCCGGCCAAGCGCGGCCGGACGGAGCGCGATTTGGGCGCAAGAGGAGGCGTTATGAGCACGAAACAATCCATGGGGGCACGACGGTTGTTACTTAAGCCAAAAACCGCGGCAAACAATGTGTCCGGGCGTGTCGGGCCGGGAACTCCACCGGACTCTTCGGTCGCGAATACGCCGTTTATGTGATGGTAAGGTGCGACAAACATTGCCGTTTTGGTGATCGGGAGGGTGCCGCGGACGCGGTCACCTCTCCCGCTTGCGGGAGAGGTCGCGCCGCAGGCGCGGGTGAGGGCTCTCTCCTCTGGGGGACACTCGCGGCTGCCCCTCTGCGGAGACACCCTCTCCCCGCCCTCCCCCGCAAGCGGGGGAGGGAGCGCACCGCGCGCGGCTTCAAAAGACCGCCCAAAACCTTGACGTCCCGCCCCTTCCCCCCTATACGTCCGCCCGCTCCCTGCAAGGACGAAAGAATTTGCCCCCGTGGCGCCCAAAAATGGCGGCCGCACTCGTTGGGGGTTCGAACTAAAGGATTTCTACCATGTCTCGCCGCTGCGAACTGACGGCCAAGGGCCCCCTCGTCGGCCACAAGGTCAGCCACTCCAACATCAAGACCAAGCGCCGCTTCCTGCCGAACCTGGTCAACGTGACCTTCATCTCGGAAGCCCTGGAGCGCAACGTGCGCCTGCGCGTCTCCACCAACGCGGTCAAGAGCGTCGACCACAATGGCGGCTTAGATGCCTTCCTGCTCAAGGCCAACGCCGACGCGCTCTCCCCGCGCGCCCTCGAGCTGAAGCGCGCCATCCAGAAGAAGGTCGGCCCGACCGCTGCGCCGGCCAAGAAGGCCAG
>NZ_LFJD01000004.1:4644239-5257274 GCF_006658635.1 Bradyrhizobium sp. UNPA324 | reverse complement strand
CGGCGGTCCGGGCTTCTACGGCCCGCGTCCGTGGGGCTGGCGCCACCGCCACTGGCGCCGCTGGTGAACGAAGGGGCCCGGGGGCCCCTTTTCTTTTGAGGTGATGTGGTGCTGTTCCTCGACCGCAGCTCAAAGCGCCGCGAGCACCGCCTTCGTGATGTCGGCGGTGCCGTTACTGCCGCCGAACTCCATCGGCTTGATGCCGCCGGCATAGACCTGGTCCACGGCCCGCTCGATCGTCTCGCCAGCTTCCGCCGCGCTTTCGACGCCGTGCTTGTCGGCGAGCCAGTCCAGCATCATCGCCGCCGACAGGATCATGCCGGTGGGATTGGCCTTGCCCTGCCCCATGATGTCAGGCGCAGTGCCGTGACAGGGCTGGAACACGGCGTATTTGTCGCCGATGTCGGCCGACGGCGCCATGCCGAGGCCGCCGATCAGGCTCGCGGTGATGTCGGAGACGATGTCGCCGAACATGTTCTCCATCACCATCACGTCGAAATCCCAGGGGCGCTTCACCAGCATTGCCGAGCAGGCATCGACATAGAGCCGGTCGGTCTTCACGCCAGGGTGCTTCTTCTCGATCTCGTCGAAGATGCCTCGGAAGAATGCAAACGCCTTGAACACGTTCGCCTTGTCGACGCAGGTCAGCATCCCCGGCTTGCCGCGCGCCTTGCGCCGCTCGGCCAGGCGAAACGAAAACTCGAACAGACGCTCGGAGGTCCGACGCGTGATCACCATGGTCTCGCGCGCGTCCTCATGGGTGACGACGCCCTTGCCCATCGAGGCGAACAGCCCTTCCGTGGACTCGCGGATGACGACGAGATCGATGCCGCGCTGGTCGGCACCGACGATCGGGCTCGGCACGCCCGGAATGAGGCGCGCGGGCCGCACGCCGGCATAGAGATCGAAGATGAAGCGCAGCTCGATCTGCGGCGCGATCTCGGTATTGTCGGGGTAGCGCACCGACGGCAGCCCGCAGGCCCCGAGCAGGATAGCATCCGCCTCCTCGCACAGTCTGATGGTGGTGTCAGGCATCGACTTGCCGGTCGCCAGATAATTGTTGGCACCGGCGGGCGCCTCGGTGAAGCGGAAGCCCAGGCCCGACTTATCGCCGACCTTGCGCAGCACCTCGATGGCCGGCGCCATGACTTCAGGACCAATGCCGTCACCGGCGAGCACGGCAATGTGGAAGGCGTTATTTGCGGACATGGGGGTTCCTGCGCGAAGGTCAAAATGATCTCGTCATTGCGAGGAGCTCTTGCGACGAAGCAATCCAGACTGTCTCCGCGGAGGGGCTTCTGGATTGCTTCGCTGCGCTCGCAATGACGACGGAGAGAGCGTTCGTTACGGCGTCAGCACCGTGCGCCCGACCACTGCGCCCTGCTGCAATTGCACCAGCGCCTCGTTGGCCTTGGCGAGCGGGGCCGTCGTTACCGGGATCGGCGGCACCTTCTTGGTGCGAACGAGGTCAAGCAGCTCCTGCGTTTCGCGCAAGTTTCCGACATAGCTGCCCTGGATCGTGATCGCCTTGATCGGAATCAGCGGCAGCGCCCAGGTCGCGCCGCCGCCGAACAGGCCGACGATGACGAGCTTGCCGCCCTTGGTGAGGCAATCAAAACCGAGCTGCGTCGTCGCGGCGTTGCCAACGAGGTCGATCACGGCCCGGATCGGCCCGCCCGCTTTCTTGGCAAGCTGCTCCAGCGCATCCGGTGCCTTGGGGTCGACGGTGGCGAGCGCCCCAGCTTTCTCCGCCGCCTCGCGCTTCCTGGCGTCGATATCGACCATGATCGCACCCTTGCCGCCCATCGCCTTCAACAGCGACAGCGCCATCAGGCCGAGACCGCCCGCGCCGAACATCACGATCGGCGTGTCGAAATGCTGCTCGACCTTCTTGAGCGCGCTGTAGGTGGTGACGCCAGAGCAGGCATAGGGCGCGGTCGTCGCCGGATCGAGCCCTCTCAGATTGAGCAGATAACGCGGATGCGGCACCAGCATGTGATCGGAATAGCCGCCGTCGCAATAGACGCCGAGCGAGCGCGGGGTCAGGCACATGTTCTCGTCACCGCCAAGGCAGGTGGCGCACTTGCCGCAGCCGATCCAGGGATAGACAAGCCCGACGTCACCGATCTTCAGGTCGCCCTGGTCGGTGGGCTTCACGTCGGGACCGAACGCCAGAATTTCGCCAACCGTCTCGTGCCCCATGGTCAATGGCAGGCTGATGCCGCGGTCCTTCAGCGACAGCGGCTTGCGGCCGTGGCCGAGATCGTAACCGCCTTCCCAGATGTGGAGATCGCTGTGGCAGACGCCGGCCGCCTTCACCTTGATCAGCACCTGCGTGCCCGACGGTTGCGGCGTCGCCTCGTCGAACTCCTGCAGCGGCGCCTTGAAATCGGCAACCTTGAAACTCTTCATCGGCATCCTCCCGCATGCTTCTTGTCGCCGCGCCAGCATGCCATGGCCGGCAAGACGAGACAAACCGGTCTTAGTTCAGGCCAGCGGATGATGGCAAGCCGCGAACTGGCCGGGTGCGATTTCGCGCAACTCCGGTATCTCCGCGCTGCATCGCTGATCGGCCCGCAGGCAGCGGGTGCGGAAGCGGCAGCCGGACGGCGGCGCAATCGGCGATGGCGGCTCGCCGGCTGCCACACTCTCGGCGGGACGAACGTCCGGATCGGGCACCGGGATCGCCTGCAACAGCAGCGCCGTGTAGGGATGCGCGGGGTTTGCGAACAATTGCTGGGAAGGGCCGACCTCGCAAAGCCGGCCGAGATACATCACCGCGACGCGGTCGCTGACCGCTTTGACCACCGCAAGATCATGCGCGATGAACAGCAGCGTCAGGCCGAAGCGTGTCTTCATCTCCTCCAGCAGGTTGAGGATCTGCGCGCGGATGGAGACGTCGAGCGCCGAGACCGGCTCGTCGCAGACAATGAATTCGGGATTGAGCACCAGCGACCGCGCGATGCAGATGCGCTGACACTGCCCGCCGGAGAATTCATGCGGCAGGCGGCCCGCCACGAGATCAGGATCGAGCCCGACCGCGGAAAGCACCTCGTGAACCCTGCGCTTGCGCTCTACGGCATCCTTGATGCCGGCAATAATGAGCGGCTCGGCCACGATATCGCCGATCCGCCGGCGCGGGTTGAGGGAAGCGATCGGATCCTGGAAGATCAGTTGCACCCGGCGGCGCATCTTGCGCAGCGTCTCGCCCTCCATCGCGGTGAGATCCTCGCCGTCGAACAGCACGCGCCCGGATTTGGCGCGGCGCAACTGCAGCACCGCGCGCCCCAGCGTCGACTTGCCGCAGCCGGATTCGCCGACAAGCCCCAGCGTCTCGCCGCGCGCGACCTGAAGGCTGACGCCGGAGACGGCATGCACCGTCTTGTTGCCCAGGCCATATTCGACGACGAGATTGTCGACGTTCAGAAGCGGCGCTTCCGGGACTGCAAGCTGCATCATGCGCCAACTCCTTCCGCCAACTGGATGGGATGGAAGCAGGCGTAGAGGTGATCAGGCATCTCGGCGCTCGTCAGCGCGGGCTTGGCCTCATGACAGCGCCCCGTGGCATAGCGGCAGCGCGGCGCAAAGGAGCAGCCACGCAGCGGCCGGGTCGGATCGGGCGGACGGCCGGAGATGGCAGGCAGCGGCGTGTGCGGCGCGGCGTCCAGCTTCGGGATCGCCGCCAGCAGCGCCTCGGTGTAGGGCATATGCATGCGCTTGAACAAGACCGAGGTCGGTGCGCGCTCCACCACCCTGCCCGCATACATCACCGCGACCTCGTCGGCGCGGCCGGCAACGACGCCGAGATCGTGGGTGATGATGATCATCGCCATGTGACGGCGGCGCTGCTCGCGCGCGAGCAGATCGAGGATCTGCGCCTGGATGGTGACGTCGAGCGCCGTGGTCGGCTCGTCCGCGATCAAGAGCTTCGGCTCGCAGGACAGCGCGATCGCAATCGCGATGCGCTGGCGCATGCCGCCGGAACATTGATGCGGATATTGCGTGAGCCGCTGCTCCGGCGCGGGAATGCCGACGGCCGCCAGCAGCTCGATGCTGCGCTTGCGGGCCTCCGGAGCATCGAGCTCGAGATGCTCCTGGATCGTCTCCATCAACTGCGTGCCGATGGTGAGAACCGGATTGAGCGAGGTCATGGGGTCCTGGAACACGACTGCGAGGTCGCGCCCGCGCAGGCGCCGCAGGCTTTCCGGCGCGAGCCGCGCCAGGTCCTGGCCGTCGAACATCACGCGGCCGGTGAGCTTTGCCTTCTTCGGCAGCAGCTGCAGCACCGCGCGCGACAGCATGGTCTTGCCGCAGCCGGATTCGCCGACGATGCCAAGCGTGCGGCCCGCCTCCAGCGACAGGTCGACATGATCGACCGCGCGCAAATTGCCGCGCGGCGTCGGCAGCTCGACCGCGACGTCCGCGATGGTCAAGAGCGGGCTGCTCACAGCGCCCCCTGACGCGGATCGGTCAGCGCCCGCAAGGTGTCGCCGACCAGATTAAAGGCCAGCACGGTCACGAAAAGTCCGGCCGCCGGCAGGAACGCCAGCCGCGGCGCGACGTCGAGGCTGTCGCGCCCCTCCCCGATCATGCTGCCCCAGCTCGCCATCGGCGGCGGCACCCCGAGGCCGAGAAAGGACAGCGCACCCTCGACCACGATGGTGACGGCGACGCCGAGCAGGAAGAAGGCGAGCAGCGGCAGGACCACGTTGGGCAACAGCTCGCGCAAGAGGATGCGCGCATGGCTGGCGCCGAGCGCCTCGGCCGCGATGACGAATTCCCGCCGCGCCAGCGTCAGCGTCGCTGCCCGCGCCACCCGCATGAAGGCGGGAATGCCGAGCACGCCGAGGATCAGGGTGAGGTTGGGGACGGACTGGCCGAGATAAGCGGTCACGGCGAGCGCGAAGATCAGCGGCGGGAAGGCGAGCAGCACGTCCATGCTGCCCACCACCAATGTCTCGAACCGGCCGCGGAAATAGCCGGCGAGCAGGCCAAGCGCGCCGCCGAGCGTCAGACCGATCATCGGTGCGATCAGCCCGACCGTCAGCGACGTCCGCGCGCCAAAGATCAAGCGGGCCAGCTCGTCGCGGCCGAGCCCGTCGGTGCCGAGCCAGTGCTCGGAAGAGAACGCCGCGCGACGCTCCAGCATGTCCATGTCGACAGGGTTCTGCAGCGGCAGCACCGGCGCGAGGATCGCGAGCGCAAGGATGATCGCGAGCCAGCCGCTCGCGATCCAGAACAACAGGCCAAGCTTGCGCTTGCGCCTGACCGGCGTGGACGTCGCCTCGTCTCGAATCGAGAGCTCAAGCGTGGCCATGGCGGATCCTGGGGTCGAGCACGGCGTAGAGCATGTCGACGATGAAATTCACGATGACGAAACCACTGGCAACCAGCAGCACCACGCCCTGGAGAATGACGAGGTCGCGGGTGTAGATCGCCCCGACCAGCAGCCGGCCGATGCCGGGCAGCGCGAAGATCGATTCCACGATCAGCGTGCCGCCAAGCAGGCGTCCGATATTGATGCCGGTCACCGTCACCAGGGTCAGCGACGACGGCTTCAGCGCATGCACGAACAGGATACGCGCGGGCTTGAGGCCCTTTGCTTTTGCGAGCGCGATATAGTCCTCCTGCAGGGTCGCGATCATGTCGGAGCGCAGCACCCGCATGATGCCCGGCCATTCGGCGAGGGCCAGCGTCAGCGCCGGCAGCACGAAGAAGCGCAAATTGCCGAGCGGCTCCTCGGTGAAGGGCACATAGCCAGTCGCGGGCAGCCAATGCAGCTCGACCGCGAACAGGTAGATCAGGAGGATCGCCACCAGGAAGGACGGCATCGACAGCATCGCGAACGCGCTGCCGGTCATGAAGCGGTCGAAGGCGTCGCCGGCACGTGCGGCACAGGCAATCGCGACGGGAACACCGATCAGGAGGCCGATGAATTCGGCCATCAGCATCAATTGCAGCGAGACCGGAATGCGCTCGGCGACCGCCTGCAGCACCGTCTGCCCGGTGCGGTACGAGCGGCCGAGATCGCCCTGCAGGACGTGGCCGAGCCAGCTGAGATAACGCCACCACAGCGGCTGGTCGAGCCCCATGTCGCGGCGCAGCGCCGCGACATTCTCCGGTGTCGCCTGATCGCCGAGGATGACAAGAGCGAGATCGCCCGGCAGCAGCGAGGCAATCAGGAAAGTCAGCAGCGAGACGGCGAGCAGCACCGGCAGCATGGCAAGCAGCCGCCGGACGACGAAGTTCAGCATCGCGCCATCATTCCAGCCAGGTCCTCGATACGTCGATCACGCCGTTGTACATCTTCGGGAAGCCCTTCAGCTTGGCGCTCGACAACGCGTAATAGGTATTCTGGAAGGTCCAGAACCAGATCGCCTCCTTGTTGATCAAGCGGCTGATGGCGCAGTAATCCTCGGTGCGCTGGCCGATATCGGCGGTGACGCGCGCGTGGTCCAGAAGCCTGTCAAGCTCGGGATTCGAGAAGCCGGCCAGCGCCAGCGGGCTGCCGCTGCGGAAATTCGCGTACATCTGCGGATCGGGATCGGCGAGATCGACGATGCGCCACGGCGTCATCTGGAACTGGCGGGTGAAGGCGCGCGACGGAATGGTGGCCTGATCGACCTGCTCGATCTCCATGTTCGCGCCGACACGCTTCCAGAATTGCTGGAGCACCTGGCCGACCATGCGGCCGCGCGGCGTCGCGGTGACCAGCATCTTGAACTCGACCGGCTTGCCGTACTCCTTGATCAGCGCCTTGGCCTTCTCGACGTCGAACGGCAGCGCGCCGTCGTCCTTGCATTTGACCCAGGAGCCGTCGCCGTAAGGATTGCTGGCGGGGCGGCTCAGGCCGTTGGTGATCGCCTGTGACATTTTCGGGCGATCGATCGCCATCACCAGCGCCTGACGCACGCGGACGTCGTCGAACGGCGCGACCTTGGTGTTGAAGGCGTAGACCTGCGCGCCCGAGCCCTTGTAGGTGTGCACGGTGAGCTTGGAGTCCTTCTGCGCCTTCATGATGTTGTCGGCGTCGTTCTCGTCGTCCCAGATGATGTCGGCCTCGCCCGATTGCAGCGAGGCAAAGCGCGACTGTGCATCAGGCAATGGCTTTAAGATGATGCGATCGAGATAGGGCCGGCCCTTGTCCCAGTAACTGGGATTCTTCTCCAGCACCATGCGGTCGCCGGCAGTCCATGATTTCAGGACGTAAGGACCAGTGCCCACGGGATTGCGATTGTAGTCGTCGCCCTTGGTCTTCCACGCCGTCGGCGAATGAATGGCGTTGTTCTGGCTCTGGATGGTGATCACCGCGGGCAGATTCACCGAGGGATCGGTGAGCTTGTAGACCAGGGTGTATTCGTCCGGCGCCAGCACCTCCTTGACGTTGGTGATATAGAAGGCGCAGCGGCACTTGTTGGCCGGATCCTTCTGGCGGTCGAAATTCTCCTTGAAGGCTTGCGCATTGAACGGCGTGCCGTCGTGGAATTTGACCCCCTCGCGCAGCTTGAAGGTCCAGCTCATGTAATCGTCGGAATGAGTCCAGGACACCGCGAGCTTTGGCGCGGCCTCTCCCTTCTCATCCAGCGTGGTGAGCGTGTCGAAGATGGCGGCGGCAGCGGTGAAGGTCGAGGTATCGTAGACGCCGACTTTCAGGGGATCGAAGCCTGCAATCTCCAGCTCCTGGCCGACGGTGATGCTGCCGCCGGACTTCTGCGCCTGCGCGGGCTCAGCCAGCGGAAGGACGGCAAATACCGCAGCAAGGAAAATCGGCGCGTGCTTGCGCGCCGCGGCAGCAATCTTCGTCATGGTTCCTCCCGGGATCCCTCGTCCGATGTTTCGGATCGCTGAATGACTGGAGGCGAGATTGGCGACAAAAGCACGCGACGGCAAGAGGAACGCGCGCCAGATCGCACGCCGCATGTGCAGCGCAAGGTTGCTCAGCGTGTCGCGGCTGTTTTGCCTGTCGGAATTGGCGCATCATCGGCAAGTCCGATCTCATCGCGCAGCGCATCGGTATGCTCGCCGAGCACGGCCATCGTCTTGCCGGGCGTGGTGTCGGCGCCCGACATCCGGAACGGCAGGTTGAGCACCCGGAAGGAGCCGCCCTCGTCCTGCACGGACGTGAGCGCCTGCCGGTGCGCGAGTTGCGGATCGGCCAGCGCCTCGGATACGGTGCGATAGGCCGAGGCCGGCACGCCGGCCGCGCCGAGCGCTGCGAGACAGGCATCGGTCGCGAGCTGCCGCGACCAGGCTTCGACGCCGTCCATCACCTCCGCCCAGTTCTCGCGGCGCGCGGCATAGGTCGCGAAGCGCGGATCGGTGATCCATTCGGGACGGCCGATCACGCCCATCAATCCCTGGAACGTCTTCTCGCTGGCGACCGTGATCATGACGTAGCCGCTTGCCGTCTCGGTCGGGCCGAACATCGGGCGCGGCGGCGGCTTCACGGCAAATTGTGCGCTTTGCAATTCCGTCAGCGTCAGTGACAGCATCGATTCCAGCATGGACACGTCGATATGCTGACCAAGGCCGGTCACGGTCCGCTGATAGAGCGCGGAAGCGATCGCGCCGAAGCCGTAAGTGCCGGTGACGACGTCGGCGTGATAGATACCGCAATAATCGGGACGGTTGCGGCCGGGCTGGTAAGCGAGATGCGCCATGTCGTAGCCGGAGGCCGCGTGGATCACCGGCGCATAGGCCGGCAGCTCGGCCGAAGGGCCGCTCTGGCCGTAGCCGGAGATCGAGCAATAGATCAGCCTCGGATTGACGGCGCGCAGCCTGTCGTAGTCGAGCCGCAGCCGGTGCATCACGCCGGGGCGAAAGTTCTCGACCAGGATGTCGGACGTCGCGGCCAGCCGGCGGACCGCCTCCTTGCCGTCCTCGGATTTGAGGTCGAGCACCACGCTCTTCTTGCCGACATTGAGCTGGCCGAACGTGGTGCTGCACCCCTTGCGCAGCGGCGGCCGGGTCCGCATCGTCTCGCCGCCGTCGGTCTCGATCTTGATGACCTCGGCGCCCATGTCGGCAAGCATCCGCGCGCAGTGAGGACCGGCGATGGTGGTCGAGAAGTCCAGGACCCGCAAACCCGCCATGACCTTTGTCAACGTCCCCTCATGCTTATCTGCTAACTGCATCCCCGAAGCCCCTTGGAACCTTCAATGTTCTCTCTTGTTGATGCGCCGACCCTAGAGGGCGGCGGCTGAGTAGGAAAGTCTTTACCGAACGGATGCGCCGCGTGGGCGGGCTTTAAGAATTCGTGGGCAACTGGACCCGTTCTTGCATAGCAGCAAACGGGATCGGAAGAGGGCAACTGTTCTTGAGGGTCTTGTTCGTCACGACAGAGATGGACGATTTCGTCCGCGTCGGCGGACTCGGCGCCGTGTCTGCGGCCCTGCCCCGCGCGCTTCGCTCCTTTGCCGATATCCGGGTCATGCTGCCCGGCTATCGCGACATCATCGAACAACTCACGCATATTCAGATCGTTGGCCGCTGCCCGGCGTTCGCGGAGATGCCGGCCTGCTCGCTCGGCCGCGCCGCGACCAAGGACGGCGTGCCGGTCTACGTGCTGCTCTGCTCACAACTCTACGACCGGCCCGGCAACCCCTATGGCGACGAGTCCGGGCGCGACTGGCCCGACAACGACATCCGCTTCGCGCGCTTTGCCTCGGCAGCCGCTGAGCTGGCCATGGGCAAGCTGGACAAGAATTGGGCAGCAGACCTGATCCATGCCAATGACTGGCAGGCCTCGCTGGTGCCGGCCTATCTCGCCTGGCAGGGCGCCAAGCTGCCGTCGATCCTGACCATTCACAACCTCGCCTATCAGGGCCTCTTCCCGAAGGAGGCGCTGCGGCGGATCGGCGCACCGGAGAGCTCCTTCCACATCGACGGCATCGAGTTCTACGACCAGCTCTCCTTCCTCAAGGCCGGCCTCGTCTACGCCTCCCACCTCACCACGGTCAGCGGCACCTACGCGCGCGAGATCACCACGCCCGAGTTCGGCTGCGGTCTGGAGGGTCTGCTCCGCCTGCGCTCGGACGCCGCCGAGCTCACCGGCATCTTGAACGGCATCGACGAGAGCTGGGACCCGCGCTCCTGCGCCCAGTTGGCCCAGCAGTTCGGCGCCGGCGACTGGGTCGGCAAGAGGGCCAATGCTGATTACGTCCGCAAGCAGATCGGGCTTGCCGTCTCGCGCGGACCGATGTTCGGCATCGTCGCGCGTCTCGTGCACCAGAAGGGTATCGACCTCGTGCTGTCGGCGGCCGACGAGATCGTCGATGCCGGCGGGCAGATCGTGGTCACCGGCTCCGGCGAGCCGGCGCTCGAGCAGGCCCTGATCGACGCGCATCGCCGCCGCCCCGACGCCATCGGCGTCGTGATCGGCTTCAACGACGCCCAGGCGCGCCGCATCTTTGCGGGCAGCGATTTCACCCTGATGCCGTCGCGCTTCGAGCCGTGCGGCCTCAGCCAGATGTACGCCCAGCGCTTCGGCTCGCTGCCGATCGGGCACCAGACCGGCGGCCTCGCCGAAACCATCACCGACGGCGAAACCGGATTCCTGTTCTCGAAACCCTCGCGCGATTCCTTCCTCGGCGGCGTCCGCCGGGCCTTCTCGGCGTTCAGGGCACAGGACCAGCTCGACACCATGCGCCGCAGCGCCATGGGACGGTCGTTCTCCTGGAGCATCTCGGC
Organism: Bradyrhizobium sp. UNPA324; assembly: GCF_006658635.1. NCBI lineage: Bacteria > Pseudomonadati > Pseudomonadota > Alphaproteobacteria > Hyphomicrobiales > Nitrobacteraceae > Bradyrhizobium > Bradyrhizobium sp. UNPA324. The sequence continues at coordinate 5,246,585 of NZ_LFJD01000004.1, read as the reverse complement.
CGGCAGCTATAGCGCGCTGTATCGGAAGTTGGCGTCGGTGTGAGGCGCGACGGCGCTTCCACAAGCTCCGTCATTGCGAGCGCAGCGAAGCAATCCAGAATCCCCTCCGCGGTGACAGTCTGGATTGCTTCGTCGCAAGCGCTCCTCGCAATGACGGTGTGGAGAAACGAGCGCCTATCTATCGCCGTCACCCTGAGGTGGCCGCTTCTTCAGTGGCCCTCGAAGGGCGACGGCCCGGCTGCAGCGGCGGGCCGTGCATCCTTCGAGGCTCCCGGCGCGATGCTTCGCATCGCGCCACTCGCACCTCAGCATGATGGAACTAAGATCGCCTCTTGCCGCGCACATCCATCTGCGGCCGTCCGATCCAGGCGCGGTTGAGGCAGCGCGTCATCCAGTCGGGCTGCGGTTCGCCCCGCAGCCGCGCCTGCGCTTCCTGGTAGGGGCCGACATAGCGCAGCCGATCCGGCAGCTTCGGATAGAGCCGCTTGATCCAGCGCAGGGCATTGTCGGCGGATTGGATCTCCCGCGCGTCAAGCTCGAAACCAAAACCTGCACGCAAGCGCTCCGGCAACATCCGCGCCGTCAGCGCGCGATACCAGCGCGGCGGCCGCAGCCACGGTCGCGCACCGCTGAAGATCTGCGTCGCGATCTCGCGCGCCGCCGGGCTGACGGTCAGCGTCTCCGACTGCGCCATCGCCGCGGTGTAGGCCGTAAAGCCCGACCAATCCGCCGGCAGGTCGTCCGCCGTCAGCCCGAACAAGGCACCAAACAATCGGCTCTCGGCCCAATAGCGCTCGCGCTCCTCCGCAGAGAAAGGTGGCAGAACCAGCTCGTGCGCCATCAGCGCGGACTCCACCAGAGTCGCATGAACCCAGCGCAGCGACGGGATGTCGTTGGCACAATAGCGCGAACCTGCCGCAAAGAGGCCGACAGTCTCCGGCATTTTTCCGACGATCATGCTGTGACGCCGGTGCAGCTGGCGCGACGACAGCAATGCGCGGTCAAGCGAGCCGAACACCATGGCGAAGACGATGTCGAAGGTGCGATGGAAACGGCCAATCGGATCGGCAAGAGTTTTCGAGTGTTCGGCGATCGCGGCGGCGACCCAGGGATGCGCCAGTTGCAGCAACAACGCGCGACCGGCACCGAGAAAGACGACGGCCTCGCAGTCGATCCGCCAGGTCAACGTGTCAGGACCGAACACGCCTGCATCCGCTCCCGCGGCGCGAGCGCGGACGAGATCGAGCGCTGCCTCGAGATCCTTCTCATTAACCATGGCTGCCTCGCGACGACGATGCCGCGACAATAGCCCAGACTGCGCTCTCGCAACATCGTCACCGCAAGAAAACAAGCACCGACGAGGCCACTATTCCGCCGCCATCGGCAGCACGTCCATATGCTCGTGCAGCACCACGCCGGCGAGCGGATCGAATTCGCCGACCCACGGTCTTCGTTCGAGCACGGACCGCGTATGCGCATAGCCCGCGTCCCAGCGCCGCATGATGCCGGACGGGCTGAAGTCGATGTCCTTGGTGTGGGTCTCACGATCGAGCTGCGGCGCCAGCAACCGCACGACATGCATCCGGGTCGGACAGCCATAGCTGACCAATTCCCGCACCGCGGGGTCGCGGCGCTCGCTCTCGGAAAGACGCGCGGCGAGCTGGTTGATGACGTGGCGCAGGCGGTGGGCCTGCTGCTGGCGGGCGATCTGGCTTGCGATGCGGCTCGAATATTGCACGTCCTTGTGCCGGTTCAGCACCTCCGCCATCGTCGTCGGCTCGGCGCCAATCGGATTCCACAGATGCACGGCGAAGATCAGCGAGTCCTTTCGCGGATTGTCGTCGAAGACGGCTTCGGTCGGTGTGTTCGACAGGATGCCGCCATCCCAATAGAGTTCGCCGTCGATGCGCACCGCCGGGAACGCCGGCGGCAACGCGCCCGAGGCCATCACATGCTTCACGGTCAGCTCGCCGTCGCGGCTGTCGAAATAGCGCATCTGGCTGCTGCGGACATGTGCCGCGCCGACGGTCAGCCGCGGCGAGCAGCGGTTGACCAGGCCGAAATCGACCAGATCGAGCAGCGTCCTCTCCAGCGGCGCGGTCGAATAGAAGCCGGCGTGATCGGCGCCAAGCGGATAGGAATCACCAGCATGCGCCAGAGGATTGGGACGAAAGAAGCCGGGAATGCCGTTGGTGACGGTCGACCAATAGGCCAGCTTCTCGTTGAAGCCGGGAAACGCCGTGCGCAGATTCCAGACCGGATTCTGCTCCATCCGTTTCCAGAACTCCTTCAAATGCGCCAGCCGCTGGCCAGGCTCGTTGCCCGCGATCAGACTCGCATTGATGGCGCCGATCGAGGTGCCGATGATCCAGTCCGGCTCGATCCCGGCCTCGTGCAGCGCCTGATACACCCCGGCCTGGTAGGACCCGAGCGCACCGCCACCCTGGAGCACGAGCACGACCTGACCCGGCAGATCCGCGCCCTTGCTCTGCGTATTGTCCTGCATGCCGTTCATGTCTCGCTCCTGGTGAGCTTGCACCGATCGAATATTCGCGGCTCGCTGCGGCTTGTTACGCCGGCCCATGTCCCCGCCCATGTCAATGCGCGGTCCAGCCGCCGTCGACCGGAAGCGCGATGCCGGTGATCGAAGCCGCTGCATCCGTCGACAGGAACACCGTCAGCGCGCCCAGCTCCTCGACCGTGGCAAAGCGCTTGTTCGGCTGCTGCGCGAGCAGCACGTCGCGGATCACCTGATCGCGGGAAATGCCGTGCGCCTTGGCCTGCCCGTCGATCTGCGCTTCGACCAGCGGCGTATAGACGTAGCCCGGGCACACGGCGTTGCAGGTGATGCCGTCCTCCGCCGTCTCCAGCGCCGTGACCTTCGTCAGACCGACGATGCCGTGCTTGGCCGCGACATAGGCCGCCTTGAACGGCGAGCCGACCAGGCCGTGCGCCGAGGCGATGTTGATGATCCGGCCAAAACCGTTCTGGCGCATCGCCGGCAGCGCGAGTCGCGTCGTGTGAAAGGCCGAGGTCAGGTTGATCGCGAGGATCTGGTCCCATTTGTCGACCGGAAACTGCTCGAGCGGCGCCACATGCTGGATGCCGGCGTTGTTGACAAGGATGTCGAGCCCGCCGGACTGGGAGATGGTCGCCGCGATCATCTCGGCGATCGATTTCGGCCTGGTCATGTCGGCCGGCGAGTAGCTCGCCTTGACGCCGAACTCGGCGGCGATCTGCTCGCGCGTCCGGCCGATTTCGGCGGCGACGCCGAGGCCGTTCAGCACCACATCGGCGCCGGCCGCAGCCAAGGCACGTGCGATGCCGAGACCGATGCCGCTGGTCGAGCCCGTCACGAGCGCGACCTTGCCGGCCAGCGCGCGTGCAGGCTGAGATGTCTGCGGCTTCAGCGGTATGTTCATGGCATGGTCTCCGTTGGCGATGACTGGGTTTCCAGCCTTCGCAGAACCCTGGAGGAGCGCCGGCCCAAACGGAAATACCGGCTAGCTTCCGATTCCATACGTCCGCGCTATCGCAGGCGGGATGTCATTTCCCGCTCCGATCGGCTAGATTTGCGGCCGATCTTGCTGGGAGCCGATCCATGGAAATGCACCAGGTCCGCTATTTCCTCGCGGTGGCGCAGCTGCTGAACTTCACGCGTGCTGCTGAGGAATGCAACGTCACGCAGCCTTCGCTGACGCGCGCGATCAAGCAGCTCGAAGCCGAGCTCGGCGGCGACCTGTTTCGCCGCGAGCGGCCGGCGGCGCAATTGACCGAGCTCGGCCAGCGCATGCATCCGCTGTTGAAGCAATGCTATGACGCCGCCGCCGGCGCGCGCTCGCTCGCCTCCTCGTTCAGGAGCGGTGAAGTCGGCGCACTGCGCATAGCCTTGACGCATTCGATCGACCTCGCGCTGCTGATTCCCCATCTCAACGAGATCAGGCGGCAGTTCAACCGGCTCGAGCTGCGCTTCCTGCGCGGGACGAGCCGCGAGGTCGGTGAATTCCTGAAGAAGGGCGAGGCCGAGCTCGGCATCGCCGCCGAGATCGACGAGGCCTGGGACCGGCTCGATACCTGGCCGCTGTTCACCGAGAGCTTCGAGCTTGTAGTTGGCGACGGACATCGGCTGGCCGGCCGCAGCAGCATCGAACTGGAGGATCTGCGCTCGGAGCAATTGCTGAGCCGGACTTTCTGCGAGCATTCGCGCCGCATCTCTGCGAGCCTGCGCGAGCACGGCATTGACATCGAACATGGTCACGAGGTTTCGAGTGAGCGCGATCTGATCGAGCTCGTCGAGGCCGATATCGGCGTCGCCATGGTGCCGCACACCTCACCCGTGCCGGAGCGACTGACACGCGCCGCCGTCACCGGACTGGACGCCCGTCGCACCGTCAATCTTTACGGCGTGGCCGGCCGGCAGCGCACGGCCGTCGCTAATGCCGTCATGCGCATGCTGCGAGGTGCCGACTGGCGTGAGATCGCGGGCTAGCAACGGCGGGACTAGTCAATCGCACTTAGACCTTTGCCAGAGGTCGTCATGCCCGGGCTTGTCCCGGGCATCCACGTTCTTCGTGCTGCGCGGCGAGGCGTGGATGGCCGGGACAAGCCCGGCCATGACGATGTGGGGACGAACGTGCCAAGAAAGTGCACGGCCTATATGCGAGGGCAAGAGCGCTCCGCGCCATCAAAATTCCAGACCTAGTTCTCCCGGCTCGCGCTCTCCAGCGCCGCGAGCAGATCATCGATCTCCATGCGCTTGCGGAAATCGGGATCGACGAAGCGAGCTTTGACGATCCCGTCGCGGCCGACCACGAACACGGCCGGAATGGGCAACATCCAGCCGTCATTGCCGTGGAATTTCGCCATGTCCTGATACGACAACAGGTGTTGGATCTCGGTGCCGAGCCAGATCGCGAGATTGAGCGAGAGCGCATAGCCGTTGTCGAGATCGGTCAGGATCGGAAACGGCGCGCCGGATTCCGCCTTGAGCTGCCCAGTGTATTCCTGCGTCTCCGGCACGATTGCGACGACCTGCGCCCCCATGCCCTCGATGCGATCGAGCGCCTGGACCACGGCGCGGACGTTGAGCCGGCAATAGGGACACCAATGGCCGCGGAAGAACATCACGGCGAGCGGACCGCGCTCCAGCAGCGCTGGCAGCGTGACGAGACGCCCGCCCTCGTCCGGCAGCATGAACGGCGGCATCGCATCGCCCGGGCGCGGCGCGGTCTCGCCGCCGCCGTTTCCGCCCAATCTCGCGACCAGGCGATCGACGGCCTCGCCATAGGCCGGAAAGACCGCACGACTGGCATCGGCATAGGCGCGGAGCTGCTCGTTCAGCGTGGCGTCCATGTCGCGGCAGCGCTGGAAGGCAAGCCTGAGCTGTTCGGCATCGGCTGGCGAGAGAGATGTCATCTTCTGCTCCGGCATTCTGAGGCGAATATTTGTTTCCTGGTTCGGCCGCCCGCAAGGGGCGACCGCGATGCCAGGACCGGTTCAGTTCACATAAAAATTGCCGGTCGGATCGAGCCGCCCCGAGGTGGAGTACAGCGATCCGTTACTCATGAAGAAGACGGTGTTGTCTGGCACCTTCTTGGCGTTCTTCATCATCGCCTCGTGGTTCTTCTCGGCCGGCGCCATGGCCATCGCCGACATCTTGCCGGGCCCGCCATAGACATAGGCCATACCGGCCTTGAAGTCCCAGGTGGCCTCCGAGAACGCCGAGGTGGCGATGACCGCAAACGCGGCGGTGAAAATCAGGGTCTTGGACACTCTCGTCATGACATGCTCCTCCGGATTGACGTGAACGCCCGCCAATCGGGCGCCCCGTCATCGGACGCCGAATGCTGCGAAAGCGGAAATGCCGTTGCCCAATCGGATCGATAGCCGCCGCGCATCAACATAGCCCGGCGCTATCGCATCGAGAGCAAGCCGGCATTTCAGGATGGACCCGATCTCGATGAAGCTGCCCTCATAGCCGGCGACCAGCGGGGTTGCGGCCAACACAGGAGACCTTCCCATGTCCAGGAGCCATGCCTTGTCGCGTCTGATCTGGCCGGGCCTTGCCATCGCCGGCGCGCTTACGCTCTCAGCGCAGCCGGTCGTTGCCGGCGAATGTCCGGCCGGCAAGATCAAGCCGAACGCCCAGCAGATGGTCGACTACAAGCCCGTCGGCGTGACCGACGTCACGCTCGGTACGATCGACCTCGGCAAGCAGCCGGCCCATATCGAGGGCCGCGAGCTGCGCTTCCGCAAGCTGACCATCGAGCCCGGCGGCATCGTACCCTGGCACAGCCATGACGACCGTCCCGCATTGATCTTCGTGCAGCAGGGCGAGATCGTCGAATACGCCTCCAACTGCGTCGATCCGATCGTGCACAAGGCCGGTGACATCCGTCCCGAAGTCCACGGCACCTCGCATTGGTGGAAGAACCTCGGCAAGGAGACCGTCATTCTCTATGTCGGCGACGTCCGCAAGGATCCCAACGACCACCACATGTAACGGGTGCCCCCAGCCCCAGGGCACTCGTTACGAGAGGTGGCGCCCGGGGCTCCCCACCCCGGGCGCCACATTCCTACAGGACAATCGCCATGACCGATCTTTCCGCGTCGATCAAACCGGCCGCGATGACCATGGAAGCGCACTCGCCGGGCCTGGCTCTGCGCTCGCTCGTGATCGGCCTCACCGCATTCCTGACCGTCGTCGACCTCTTCGCAACGCAGGCGATCCTGCCTTCGCTGACGCAACATTACGGCGTCACGCCCGCAGCGATGGGCTTTGCCGTCAACGCCAGCACCTTCGGCATGGCCACGGCCAGCCTCGTCGTCGGCTTCTTTAGCCCGCATATCAACCGGCGGACCGGCATCCTACTCAGCCTGGCGCTGCTGGCGATCCCGACCAGCCTGCTGGCCTCGGCGCCGAACCTTGCCGTCTTCACCATTTTGCGGGTCGCACAGGGCCTTTGCATGGCGTCTGCCTTCGCGCTCACCCTCGCCCATCTCGGTGAGCAATGCAGCGCGATGGACGCCGGCGGCGCCTTTGCCGCTTACATCACTGGAAATGTCGCGAGCAATCTCGTCGGCCGGCTGATCTCGGCGGCGGTCGCCGACGGGCTCGGCCTCGCCTGGAATTTCTACCTGTTCGCAGCGCTCAATCTGGCCGGCGCGGTGCTGGTCTATTTCACGATTCGGCGCGTGCAGCCGATGCATGCGATGACGCCGACGGCTTCGCCGCTGGCTGCCACCCTCGCGCATTGGCGCGATCCGCGATTGCGAGCGGCGTTCGGCATCGGCTTCTGCATCCTGTTCGCCTTCATCGGCACCTTCACCTTCGTCAATTACGTGCTGGTGCGGCCGCCGCTGGCACTGGGCATGATGGATTTGGGCCTCGTCTACTTCGTCTTCCTGCCATCGGTCGTCACGACGCTTCTGGCCGGCAGGGTGGTATCAAAGCTCGGAACGCGTCCGACGATATGGAGCGCGCTCGCCATCGCCGGGCTGGGCCTGCCCTTGATGCTGATGTCGCATCTGAGCGAAGTCCTTGCGGGCATGGTTCTGGTCGGCGTCGGCACATTCTTTGCGCAGGCCGCCGCCACGGGCTTCGTCGGACAGGTGGCTACCGAGAACCGCGGCATCGCCAGCGGGACATATCTTGCGTGCTATTTTGGCGGCGGGCTGGTCGGTACGGCCGTGCTCGGGCGTCTGTTCGACGCTTTCGGATGGCATGCGTGTGTCGCCGGGGTCGGCATGGCGCTCGCCGCCGCGGCCCTGCTCGCCTTCGCCCTGAGGCGCTAGCGCTTGGCCGGGGCTTCCTGCGGCGGCTCGTCGTCGGCGATGGCGCGCCAGGCGGCACCGTCGAGATCGTCGTACTGGCCGCTCCTAAGCGACCACAGGAAGGCGACGAGGCCGGCACCGCCGAGCATCAGCGCCAGCGGGACCAGGATGACCAGGATCTCCATCACACGGTCTCCCGCGAGGCGCTGCGCGCGCGCAGCGAATTCAGCATCACCAGGATCGAGGATCCGCTCATGGCCGCCGCCGCGATCAGGGGCGTCACGACGCCGCTGATCGCAACCGGCACGGCGAGGACATTGTAGCCGATCGCGAGCCAGAGGTTCTGCCGCATCAGATGCAGCGCCTTGCGCGAGGCATCGATCGCGGCAACCACCGGCGCCAACGGCCGGCCGAGGAAGACGAGATCGGCGGTCGCCTGGCTCAGATGCGCGGCCGAGATCGGCGACATCGAGACATGGGCCGCCGCGAGCGAGGGCGCGTCGTTCATGCCGTCGCCGACCATCAGCACCTTGGCGCCGCGCTGCTTCAATTCCTCGATCCGCGCGATCTTGTCGGCCGGCGTGACGCCGGCGCGCCATTCCGGAATTTCGAGCGCATGGGCCGCCGCCTTCACCGCCGGCTCGCGGTCGCCGGAGAGAATCTCGATGCCGACGTTGCGCGCCTTCAGCGCTGCGATCACAGCCTGTGCGTCCGGACGCAAGCCCTGGCGGACCGAGAGCACGAATCTCTCGCTGCCCTTGCTGAAAGCGACGATGGAGGCTTCGGGATCGACCATGGCGCTGCCGACCAGTGCTTCCGCGCCGCAGAAAGAGGGACGACCAAGGCGAAGCTCGACACCGTCCACAATTGCGCGAACGCCCTGCCCGGCCTCCTCGACCGCACCGACAACAGGCGATTTGGCGCCCGCGGCCTGCGCGACGGCGGCGGCGACCGGATGATGGCTCGACAGCGCAAGCCGGCCGGCGAGCTCGAAGATGTCGGCGGGGATGTCGGCGGCATTCATCACTTCGAGATCGGGCAGCGTCAGCGTGCCGGTCTTGTCGAAGATGACGTGGTCGGCCTCCGCAAGCCGCTCGATCGCGTCGCCGGAATTCAGCAGCACGCCGGACTTGAACATCGCGCCGGAGGCGATGGTCTGCACGGTCGGAATCGCAAGCCCCAGCGCGCAGGGACAGGTGATGATCAGCACGGCGACGCCGGTCACGATCGCATCATGCCAGGACGCGCCGGCAATGACCCAGCCGAGGATGGTGATGAGCGCCGTCGCATGCACCACCGGCGCATAGAGCCGCGAGGCGCGGTCGGCGAGGCGCATGTAGCGCGAGCGCGCCTGCAGCGCATTGTCGAGCAGCCGCGTGATCTCGGCGAGCAGCGTCGCCTCGGACGCGGCCGAGACCCGCACCCGCAGCGTGCCGGAGATGTTCATCGATCCCGCATAGACCGGCGTGCCCTGCTCGGCCGTGACATAGAGCGTCTCGCCGGTGATCAGGCTCTGGTCGATCTCCGAACGTCCCTCGATCACGGTGCCGTCGACCGCGCAGCGCTCGCCGGGCCTGAGCAGCACGATGTCGCCGGGATGGATCGCGGCCACCGGCACCTGCGAGATTTCATCGGGTCCGACGAACTTGGCGGCCGTCTCCGCCTTCAGCGCGGCGAGATTGCCGGCGACCGCACGGGTCCGCCGCCGCATGTTCTGGTCGAGGAAGCGGCCGACCAAAAGGAAAGTCAGCAGCATGATCGCCGCGTCGAAATAGGCGTGCTCGGCGTGGTGGATGGTCTCGACCACGGACATGCCGAGCGCGAGGATCACGCCGATCGAGATCGGAACGTCCATATTGGTCGTCTTTGCCGACAGCGCGCGCCAGGCCGAGCGGAAGAACGGCTGGCCGGCATAAGCCGCCGCCGGCAGCGCGATTAGCGCCGAGAGCCAGTGGAAGAAGTCGCGCTGCTCGGGCAGCATGTCCGAGACGTTACCCGACCACACCGGGATCGACAGCATCATCACGTTCATGGTGGCGAAGGCGGCGACGCCGAGGCAGCGCAGCAGGAAGCGCGATTCGGCGACCTCCGCCACCTCCGCGCTCTCGGTCTCGAACGGATAGGCCTTGTAGCCGAGCTCCTCGAGCCGGTCGATGAAACGGCCAGGGTCGAGCGTGCCCGCCTTCCATTCCAGCGCGACGCGGCGGTCGGTGAGGTTGACGCGCGCCAGCGTGACGTCGGGGATGGCGGACAGGCCGCGTTCGATCTTCGCCATGCAGCCGGCGCAGTGAACGCCTTCGACCGCGAGGTCGATATGCTGAACGCCCTCGCCCGCATCGCGAACATAATGGGAGAAATCGCGCGTGACCTGCATGGCAAAATCCTTCAATTCAGGATCACGCGGTTGCGCGACATGAACACGCGCGTCCCCCGCGCCTCGCCCTCGATCACCAGGTCCCACTGGCCCGGCGCGACGGACGCGGCATCGCCGCGATAGAGGCCGATGCCGGCTTCGGTGAGCTCGACCGCGAGATCGGCCCGCTTGTCGGTCGGCCGCTCCAGGCGGCCGCCGAATTTCAGCCCCGAGATCGGCTGGCCGCCGGCATCGCGCGCTTCGACCTGGACCATTGCGCCGCCGTCGTTGCGGCGCTCGATATGGGCGTTGACCTTCCATTTGCGCGCGGCCTGGTCCTGCGCCGCCGAGATCTCGCGGTCGTAGGTCAGGCCGGCAGCATAGGGGCTGTCGACGTCAGTGCCGGGCAGCGTCGCGATCGCGAGCTTCATCATGGTGACGTTGACGCCGATCACGACGCCGAAGAAGGCGACCAGCATCAGGAAAACCTTGGTTCCGGTCAGCGGCTTGGATGACATGATGGTCTCCTGGACTTACGGCGCGACGAAATTGTCGGTGGCGCTCGCGGCGACGCCTAGTCCGATATCCATCACGTGGAAGCGGACCGGAATCGACTTCTCCGGATTGTTTTCAGCCGGCGCGGTGACGAGCAGCCGCAGCTCGCTGGTGGAGTCGCGCGGGATCACGATGATCGGCCGGTCCGGCGTCACCGAATCGGCGCCGACGACATGCATCGTGGGATTGACCGGCCCCTCCACGTCGATGGCGATGGCGCGGTCGTAGCCGCTCTTGTTCAGCAGCCGCACCGTGTAGGCGTTGCGGATCGAGCCGTCGCTGAGCTTGACCGCGACCGGATTGCGGTCATGCAGCACGTTGACGTCGAGCAGGCTGCGGGTCGCGAGCGTATAGACCATGAAGCCGCCGACCGCTGCGATGATCGCGCTGTAGACGATGGTGCGGGCCCGGACGATCCGGTAGATCGGCGCCTTGCCTTCCTGGCGGCGATGGATGTTGATGTCGTTGTCGTAGCCGATCAGCCGCTTCGGCCGGCCGATCTTGGCCATCACGTTGTCGCAGGCATCGATGCAGAGGCCGCACTGGATGCATTCCATCTGCGGTCCGTTGCGGATGTCGATGCCGGTCGGACAGACCGCGACGCATTGGTAGCAATCGACGCAATCGCCGACCTGCTGGCCGAGCGCGCGCAGCTCGGCGGCCTTCTTCACCGAGGTGCGCTTCTCGCCGCGGTCGTAGCGATAAGTGACATTGAGGGCCCATTCGTCGGTGAGCGCGGCCTGGATGCGCGGCCACGGGCACATATAGGTGCAGACCTGCTCGCGCATGTAGCCGGCGAGCAGATAGGTCGATGCCGTGAGGATGCCGATCCAGATATAGGCGATCATCGGCCCCTGGAAGGTGACGAGCTCCTTCACCAGGGTCGGCGCGTCGTTGAAGTAGAGCACCCAGGCGCCGCCGGTCCACCAGGCGATCATGAGCCAGATCGAATGCTTGAGCACGATCTCGGAGACGCGCTCGAGCTTCAGGGGATCGGACGATTTGGCCTTCTTCATCCGCTCGCGCCGGTCACCCTCGATCAGACGTTCGACCGCGTAGAACAAGTCGGTCCACACCGTCTGCGGACAGAGGTAGCCGCACCAGATGCGCCCGCCGACCGAGTTCATCAGGAACAGCGCCACCGCGGCCACGATCAGCAGGCCGGTAAAGTAGTAGACCTCCTGCGGCCACAGCTCGATGAAGAAGAAGTAGAAGCGGCTGTTGGGAAGGTCGATCAGCACCGCCTGGCTGGGGGCGCCGAGGCCGCGGTTCCAGCGCACGAACGGCAGGAAATAGTAGACGCCGAGGCAGATCGCCATCAGGCCCCATTTGATGCGGCGGAACGTGCCGGAGACGCTCTGGGGGTAGACCTTCTTGCGGGCCGCGTAGAGCGGCCCGTTGTCGTCCACAGGCTTGAGCTCGTTCGGATTGACGGTCTTGTTCATCGCTTTGGAACTTCTCAAAAGAGGTGCGATTAAACCTAGACCCGACACCGCCGCGTCAGTTGATCCAGCTCAAACGGGGGCACTTTTGTTCACCCCCGCCTGAACCGTTTGAGCCGCGGATCTGCTATTTTCCACCGCCGAGCGAGTGGACGTAGACCGCCATCGCCTTGATGGTGGCGGGATCTAGCCGCCCTTCCCAGGCCGGCATCACGCCGGCGCGGCCCTGGCTGATGGTCTCGATCAGGGTCGCCTCGTCGGAGCCGTAGAGCCAGATCTTGTCGGTCAGGTTCGGTGCGCCCATCTCCGGGTTGCCCTTGCCGCCGTCGCCGTGGCAGGCGACACAATTCTCCGCAAAGATCTTTTCGCCCTTGGCGGCGTCAAATCCGTTGCGGGTCGACAGGCCCGACAGCGACCGCACGTAATTGGCGACCGTGACGATCTCCTCCGGCTTCAGCACGCCATCCTTGCCGAAGGCGAGCATCTGGCCTTCATGCGTCTTGGCATGGCCGGAACGCGCGCCGAACTGGATGGTCTGCATGATCTGGTCGAGCGTGCCGCCCCACAGCCAGTCGTCGTCGTTCAGGTTCGGATAGCCCTTGGCGCCGGCGGCACCGGAGCCGTGGCAGGGCGCGCAATTGTCGCCGAACACGGTCTTGCCCTTGGCGCGGGCGAGCGCCAGCAAGGCCGGGTCCTTCTCGATGTCGGCGAGCGAGGCCGCGCCCAGCGCCGTCATCTTGCCACCGCGGATCTTCTCGAGATTGGCGAGCTCGACCGCCACGTCGGCCCGCGAGGAATAGCCGAACATGCCCGTGGTATTGCTTTGGATCAGCGGCCAGGCCGGATAGACGACCCAATACGCGATCGCCCAGACGATGGTCAGGTAAAAGGTGATCACCCACCAGCGCGGCAGCGGTGTGTTGAGCTCCTTGATGCCGTCCCACTCATGCCCGGTCGTGGACTTGCCGGAGACGGAATCGATGTCGCTATGATGATCGGTCATGGTTCTCTACTCCTCCCGCAACGGCAGGTGTGCTGCTTCGTCGAACGCAGCCTTGTTACGGGGCCAAAATGCGTAGGCGATGATCGCGAGAAAGATCGCGACGAACACCGGCGTCCAGATCGTGGTCACCAGACCGGACGCGAGATTGTCGAGTGTCAGGATGGCTTTCATCGTTGATGCCTTCTCAGCGAAGATTGGCTTTCTCGTTGTAGATCTTGAAGTCGACCAGCGTACCGAGCATCTGCAGGTACGCGATCAGCGCGTCCATCTCGGTCGGCGTGCCGGGCTTGCCGTCGAAATTACGCACCGCCGCCTTGGCGTAGCGCTTGGTGAAGGCGTCGCCGCCGGCACTGTCCGGATCGGCCTGGGCCTTCATGTCGGCGCCCGCGTTGGCGATCTGGTCGTCCGTGTAGGGCACACCGACGGTCCTCAGCGTGCGCATGTGGTCGGCGATCGCGTCGGGATCGACCTCGTTCTTGCCGAGGAACGGATAGCCCGGCATCACCGACTGCGGCACGATCGCACGCGGGTTGGTCAGATGGGTGACGTGCCAGTCGTCGGAATATTTGGCGCCGACGCGGGCAAGGTCAGGACCGGTGCGCTTGGAGCCCCACTGGAACGGGTGGTCGAACATGCTCTCGGCAGCGAGCGAGAAGTGGCCGTAGCGTTCGACCTCGTCGCGCAGCGGCCGGATCATCTGCGAATGGCAGAGATAGCAGCCCTCGCGGACATAGACGTTGCGCCCGGCGAGCTCCAGCGGCGTGTAGGGCCTGACCCCGTCGACCTTCTCGATCGTGCTCTTGAGGTAGAACAACGGGGTGATCTCGACGAGACCGCCGATCGCAACCACGAGGAGGATGCCGACGACCAGGATGATCGAGTTCTTTTCGAAGACTTGATGGCGTGTCCAGAACGACATTGCTTTAGCTCCTCATTCCGCCGGCTGAAGAGCGACGGGCATCTGGACTTCCTGTTCGCCGACGCGGACGGTCATCCAGAGATTGTAGGCCATGATCAGCGCGCCGATCAGGAACAGCCCACCGCCGGCGGCGCGGATGATGTAGAAGGGATGCATCGCCTCGACGGTCTCGATGAAGGAATATTCGAGGAAGCCGAGCGAGGTGTAGGCACGCCACATCAGGCCCTGCAGGATGCCGGACACCCACATCGCCGAGATGTAGAGGACGATGCCGAGGGTCGCGACCCAGAAGTGCCAGTTGACGAGCTTCAGGCTGTAGAGGCCCTTGCGATTCCACGCCCACGGCACCAGGCAGTACAGCGCGCCGAAGGAGACGAAGCCGACCCAGCCGAGCGCGCCGGAATGCACGTGGCCGATGGTCCAGTCGGTATAGTGGCTGAGCGAGTTGACCACCTTGATCGACATCATCGGGCCTTCGAAGGTCGACATGCCGTAGAAGGCGACGGAGACCACGAGCATGCGCAGCACGGGATCGGTGCGCAGCTTGTCCCAGGCCCCCGACAGCGTCATCAGGCCGTTGATCATGCCGCCCCAGGAAGGCATCCACAGCATGATCGAGAAGGTCATGCCGAGCGTCTGCGTCCAGTCAGGCAGCGCCGTGTAGTGCAGATGGTGGGGACCCGCCCAGATGTAGAGGAAGATCAGCGCCCAGAAATGGATGATCGACAGCCGGTAGGAATAGATCGGCCGCTCGGCGCGCTTGGGGATGAAGTAGTACATGATGGCGAGGAAGCCGGCGGTCAGGAAGAAGCCGACCGCGTTGTGGCCGTACCACCACTGGAACATGGCGTCCTGGATGCCGCCCCAGGCGATGTACGACTTCGAGCCGAACACCGAGACGGGAAGCGCCGGGTTGTTGCCGAGATGCAGGACCGCGATCGTCACGATGAAGGCGAGGTAGAACCAGTTCGCGACGAAGATGTGCGGCTCCTTGCGCTTGATGACGGTGGCAAGGAAGACGAGCAGATAAGCGACCCAGACGATGGTCAGCCACAAATCGGCATACCATTCCGGCTCGGCATATTCCTTTGACTGGGTGACGCCGAGCAGATAGCCGGTGCCGGCGATCAGGATGAAGAAATTGTAGCCCACCACGACGAACCACGGCGCGAGATCGCCGGCGAGGCGCGCACGGCAGGACTTCTGCACCACGTAGAAGGACGTCGCGATCAGCACGTTGCCGCCGAAGGCGAAGATCACGGCGGAGGTGTGCAGCGGCCGCAGGCGGCCGAAGCTGGTCCAGGGCAGATCGAAGTTCAGCGCGGGCCAGGCCAGCTGCGAGGCGATGATGAGGCCGACCAGGAAGCCGGCAATGCCCCAGAACATCGCCATGAAGGAGGAGAACTTGATCGGACCCATATTGTAGTTAGGGCGGCCGTTGATCTCCTGCGGTGGCAGCGCCGCCGGGCGATCGAGGTAGCGGTTGATGATGACAAACACCGCGGCCAGGCTCGCCGCCGCGCTGAGCGCGGCATGGAAGGCGAAGGGCGCATCGAGCGCCTTGGCCGAAGCGATCACGCAGAGGAAGGCGGTGACTGCGAACACGACAGCCAAGCCGCTTTCACCGATGGTCATGGATTTGGAAATGGAGGGCTGGCTCATGCGGATTCTCTCTGAAAGAACACAGCGCCAGAAACCACATCCACTCTCACCGGGAATTGATTGAAATCAAGAACAGCACTTAAGTTCTTCGGAGCCACCGAAGATCGTGGTGGTTCCCCTGCAGATACGCGCGTCGCAGCCGGTCGAAGCGCCCTCTCCCTCGTGAGAGCAGCCCGTGGGAACTCACTGCGTTGTGCGGCGAATGAGAGGAAGCGGGTCCAGCCTCGCGCGTGAACGGGTCCAGCCTCCGTAGAATCCCGGAGCCGAGAAGGAATCCCGATCGGGCGTATCCCGTCAGTCGCGCGCCGTCGCCTTGAGCGCCGCGATGACGTCCTGGCGGGCGATGATTCCGACCAGCTTCTGCGCGCTATCGAGCACGATGATGCTTCGGATCCGGTGTTCGACCATGATCTGGAGCACGCGCGTCAGCCGCGTGTCGGGGCTCACATAGATGAACTCGGGAGTCATGACGTCGCCGACCTTCCGGCTCATCAGGTCTTGATAGCGGGGCAGCATCTGGCTCGGCGTGAAGGCGAAGCACTTCAGGATGTCGAATTTGGTGACGATGCCGACCACCTGCCCGTCGTCCTCGACCGGATAGGAGTTGAAATCGTCGGTCTCGAACATCTCACTGAGCTCGAACAAGTCACGGTCGCGCTGCACCGACTTGACGTTGCGCGTCATGTAGCCGTCGACGGTCTGTTCAAGAAATCTGTACACGGCGCGTCCTCCTCGATTCGATTCCGGCCGGCCGGCCGTCAGTGCGACAGCAGCACGCTGCGTGCGGTCTGCGTGATCAGATACTGGGTGACGCCTCCCAGGATCAGTTCACGAAACCTCGAATGACCATAAGCGCCCGCAACGATCAGGCCGGCATCAAGGTCGGTTGCCACCTTCTCCAGTTGCCCCGCCGCAGTTTCGTTCCAGGCTCCTTCGAAGATGCGCGCCGTCGCGGTGACGCCATGGCGGGCGAGCCAGGCGGCAACGTCGGTGACGCCGGCCGTCACGCCCGAACGGTCCTCGTCGCGCTCCGGAATTGTGGCGATGGTGACGTCCTTCGCCTTGCGCAGCATCGGCAACGCATCGGCCACCGCCCGCCGCGCCTCCGGCGTGTCCTTCCATGCCACCAGCACGCTACGCAGGTCGAGCCAGTTGGCCTGGTCGGGGACGACGAGAAGCGGGCGGCCGGCCTGCATCACCAGATCCTTGGGACTTGCGAGCGCAAACGCGTCAGAGAAGGCCGGGCTCTGTCCGCCGCTGACGACGATGTCGGCGCAACGCGCCTGCGCCAGGGCGAATCGTGCCGGAAAATCCATGGCGCTGCGCCACTCCGCATGTCCGCCGCGATTCTTGGTCGCCGCACGGAATTGCGCCTCGAGGCCAGCCAGCCGCCGCTTGACCGAAGCTTCACCCTCGTCGATCAGCGCTTGCGCCTCGGCGCCGTCGGCGAAATAGAGCGGCGGCGCGAACTGCGCCGCGGCGACCCCGACGATGGCCGCCTCGAATCGTTCAGCGAGCTCACCGGCGACCTGAAGACGCGCCTCATTGGACTGATCGAGCGCCAGGCTGACCATCACCGTCGCGTATGTCATCGGAATTCTCCACGTCACCAAGTTTTGTTGAATCCTAAGCCTGCTGCCGTGCAGCAGGATGAGATAGATCAAAATGGGCACTCATGGCTCCTCGCCGTTGCCTGAGGAATCCGCCAGTGAATTCAACGTCTGCGCTTGCCTCGGAGCGCGCCTTGGGCGAAATTGCGGTAGCGGTAACGGCATCCGGCCTACCGTTGCTGAGTGAGGAGCAGAGATTGGCGCCGACCCGCGTAACCCATCCGGCAGACGACGGCCGGGGCGAGCATTTCCGGGTCCGCATCGAGGGCTTCGGGGTGGGCACCTGGGACCTTGATCTAGAGACGCACGAGCTCGAATGGTCGGACATGGCCAAGCGGCTATTTGGCCTCGAGCGTGATCGGGCCGTCAGCTATGATTTCTTTCTTTCCTTGCTGGAGCGGGGCGATCGGGACCACCTCCTGAAGGCGATCGGGCACACCTTGGAGGTTGGCGGGGGACTTGACCTGTCCTTCAAGGTCGGCGGCGCCTCCGGGGCCGGTCAATGGATCCGGGCCAGGGCCGGCGTGATCCGGGACGATTCAGGCACGCCGCGTCATCTCAGCGGAATCTTCCTCGACATCAACGAGGAGAAGCATCTCGAGGACGCCCTGCGCTCCCAGGAGAATCATCTCCGCTCGATTCTCGAGACAGTGCCCGACGCCATGATCGTCATAGATTCACGCGGCATCATGCAGCTCTTCAGTAGCGCTGCGGAGCGGCTGTTCGGCTACAGCAGGCAGGAAGCCATCGGCCGGAACGTCAGCATCCTGATGCCGGAGCCCGATCAGTCGCGTCACGACAGCTATCTCGTGCGCTATCTCAGGACGAATGATCCGCACATCATCGGCATCGGCCGGATTGTGACGGGCAAACGCCGCGACGGCACGACTTTCCCGATGCACCTGTCGGTCGGGCAGACGCAACGCGCGGGCGAGCCCTATTTCACCGGCTTCGTCCGCGACCTCACCGAGCACCAGCAGACCCAGGCCCGGCTCCAGGAATTGCAATCCGAGCTGGTCCATGTCTCGCGGCTGACCGCGATGGGCGAAATGGCCTCCGCGCTTGCCCACGAGCTCAACCAGCCGCTGGCGGCAATCAGCAATTACATGAAGGGGTCGCGGCGCCTTCTCGCCGGCAGCACCGATCCCAACACGCCGAAGGTCGAAAACGCGCTGGATCGCGCGGCTGAGCAGGCCCTGCGCGCCGGCCAGATCATCCGGCGCCTGCGCGACTTCGTGTCCCGCGGCGAGTCGGAGAAGCGGGTCGAAAGCCTGTCCAAGCTGATTGAGGAGGCCGGGGCGCTCGGGCTCGCCGGCGCGCGCGAGCAGAACGTGCAGCTGCGTTTCAGCCTCGATCCCGACGCCGATCTCGTCCTCGCCGACCGGGTGCAGATCCAGCAGGTGCTGGTCAACCTGTTCCGCAATGCGCTGGAGGCGATGGCGCAGTCACCGCGCCGCGAGCTCGTCGTTGCCAACACCCGCGTCGCCGACGACATGATCGAGGTGGAGGTCTCCGATACCGGCTCCGGCTTCCGGGACGACGTCATTCCAAATCTGTTCCAGACCTTCTTCACCACCAAAGACACCGGCATGGGCGTGGGACTCTCCATCAGCCGCTCGATCATCGAGGCTCACGGCGGCCGCATGTGGGCCGAAAGCAACGTAGCGGGTGGAGCGACATTCCGCTTCACCTTGCCGGCAACCGACGAAAGCTGAATTCATGACGACCAAGGGACATGTCTACGTCATCGACGACGACGCAGCGATGCGCGATTCGCTGAATTTCCTGCTGGATTCCGCTGGCTTCGGCGTCACGCTGTTCGATGACGCACTCGCCTTTCTCGATGCCCTGCCCGGCCTCGGCTTCGGCTGCGTTGTCTCCGACGTGCGCATGCCCGGCCTCGACGGGATCGAGCTGCTCAAGCGGATGAAGGCGCAGCAAAGCCCGTTCCCGATCCTGATCATGACCGGTCATGGCGATGTGCCGCTCGCGGTCGAGGCGATGAAGCTCGGGGCGGTCGACTTCCTGGAAAAACCGTTCGATGACGACCGTCTCACCGCCATGATCGAGTCGGCGATCCGGCAGGCCGAGCCCGCCGCCAAGAACGAAGCCGTCGCGCACGACATCGCCGCCCGCGTCGCGTCCTTGAGCCCCAGGGAGCGCCAGGTCATGGAAGGGCTGATTGCGGGCCTCTCCAACAAGCTGATCGCCCGCGAATACGACATCAGCCCGCGCACCATCGAGGTCTACCGGGCCAATGTCATGACCAAGATGCAGGCCAACAGCCTCTCCGAACTGGTCCGGCTGGCGATGCGGGCCGGCATGCTCAACGATTGAGGCAGGTCAAGGCGGCTTCCCGGCGCAATGCTAACCAGACAACATGATTGAGGTCAGCTCACATCGTGCGCGGCCGTTGTCCCCCGCACAACTCACCGTCTTTGTGGTCGACGATGACGCCGCCGTCCTGGGATCCCTGCGGTTTCTGCTGGAGACCGACGGCTTTGCCGTGCGGACCTTCAGGAGCGGCACGGCGCTGCTCAACATCGGCGGCGCGGCTGGGCCGGACTGTTACGTCATCGACTACAAGATGCCGGACATCAATGGCATCGAGCTGGCCGGCCGCCTGCGCAAGTCCGACCGCGACGCGCCTGTGATCCTGATCACCGGCTACCCCGACGAGAATATCTCGGCCCGGGCTGCGTCGGCGGGCATCAAAGACGTGGTTTTGAAGCCGCTTCTCGACGAAAATCTGGTCAAGAGCATCCGCCATGCCATTCAGGACCGCCCTCGCGCCTGACCTACGGGATTCTACGTAAGGCACCCTCCTTAAGATATCGATCGAAATTTTCGAAGCCCCCGATACCGCGTACCAAAGCGCCATCACAACGGAGATGGCGCAGATGCTGACCCAGACGATCAACACCCCGGCGATCAACACCCAGATTATCGGCAAGGTTGCTCCCGCCCATTCCGTCACCGACCAGTTCGGCGCCATCACCGGCCACGTGGGTCTGGTCGCCACGGAATTCTCTTATCGCAAGGATGAGGAGATTTATGGCGAGGAAGAGCCGGCCGAATATGTCTACCAGGTCGTGTCAGGCGCAGTGAGCAGCTACAAGCTCCTGTCCGATGGCCGCCGCCAGATCGGCGCCTTCCATCTTCCCGGCGACGTGTTCGGCCTCGAATCCGGTCCCGCTCACCGCCTTGCCGCCGAAGCCATCATCGATACCACCGTGCGCCTCGTGAAGCGCGCGAGCCTCGAGAAGGCCGCAGGCACCGACGTCCATGTCGCCCGCAAGCTCTGGGCGATGACCGCCTCCGAGCTGCGCCATGCCGAGGACCACATGCTGCTGCTGGGCCGCAAGACCGCGATGGAGCGCGTTGCGACCTTCCTGCTCGAAATGGACCGCCGCCTCGCCGTTGCCGGCATGATGGCGCTGCCGATGTGCCGCCGCGACATCGGCGACTATCTCGGCCTCACCCTCGAAACCGTATCGCGCGCGCTGTCGCAGCTTCACAGCCAGGGCATCCTGGGCTTCTCCGGCGCCCGCCAGATCGTGCTGCGCAACCGTCAGCGCCTGCAGCATCTCGACGCCTGATCTTCGCCTGATCTTCCTCCTCCCTACCAACTTGGCCGGTCGAATTCGTTTCGGCCGGCCATTTTCTTTTTCTTTCGGGCGCGATCATGCCGTGCGCCGCGTCTCCGGCATCACGAGAAGAATCAGCAAGAGCCCGGTCGCGGCAACGCCGGACAGTCCGATGAAGGCGGTTGCGTTGCCGAACTTGTCGCTGACATAGCCGCCGAGCACAGTGCTCAGCGACGCGCCGATGCCCGTTGCGGTGCCGACGATTCCTTGCGCCAGATTGAAGTGCCCGCTGCCGAAGGCGACGTCAGCCACGATCAGCGGAATCATCACCGCGAACACGGCCGCGGTGATGCCGTCGAACACCTGCACGGCGACCAGCAGATACGGATCGCGCACGGTCGCAAACAACAGGCCGCGAATCGCCAGCGCGCCGAATCCGATCAGAAGCAAAGGCCGCCGGCCCCACGCTTGCGCCTTGCGGCCGACCGTCGGCGACAGCAGCGCCACGATCGCTTGCGGGACGACGATGCAAAAGGCGACGAGCACCGTCGCCCATTGGGCCGACCGCGCCGTCACAGCGCTTGCCATCAGCGGCATCATCGAGGCGTTCGCCAGTTGCAGCAGCAGAACGCTCAGGGCAAAGATGATGAGCGGACGCTGCCGGATCAGGTGCCAGATGTTGGTGTCGCCACGGTCGGCGGCCTCAGGCGGCATCTCGCCGTGACAGCGCCTGATGTCGACCTCGTTCTCGCGGATACGCGAGAGCGCAATCAGGGTCGGGATTGCGAGCAGGAAGGTGACCAGGAACACCGACCGGCTCGACAGCAGATAGCCCGCGGTGCCCATCACCGCCGCCGCCACACCGTTGCCGAGCGAGGCAAAGCGCGCGTTGCGGCCGAGCCGCTCGCCGATCGCGAGCGGGCCGACCAGGCCAAGGCTGATCGCCGCGATCGCCGGCCCCAGCACGCAGCTCGCCGCCGCGTGCAAGGTCGCCGCGGCCACCACGACGGGGAAGATCGGCATCGCGGCATAGGCCAGCGCGCAAGTGCCGATGGTCGCGATCGCGAGGGCGGCAACCAGTCGCTCCGATTTCGCGGCATCGATGATCGCCCCGCCCGGCATCTGCCCGATCAACCCGACGATACCGCCGATCGACAGCACGAGGCCGATCTCGACCTGGGTCCATTTCTGGGTGGTCAGATAGACCGCGATGAACGGACCGAATCCGGTCTGCACGTCGGCGAGGAAGAAGATGAACCAGTCGAGGCCACGCAGGCTCTGGCGCGACGGCGCCGGGATGCCAGTGACCGACGGCGCGGCGACGTTGTCCTGTTCAACGCGGCCGTCGCGATCTGCATGGTTCGGCTTCCTCGACAACAGCACAGGCGGTCAGCCCTCCCCGCACCTCACTGGATCGCTTGCAGCGGTTGAAGGCTGCCGGACGCGCCGAGCACGACGATCGGCGTGTCTTCCTTGTATTCCGGCGCGGCCGCGACCTGCGCCTTGGTCAATTCCAGCGTGATGCTGTCCTTCTTGTTGGCGATCTTGCCGAAGCGCAGCGCGTTCCAGTCCACCACGATCTTGCGGCTGCCGACGCCGAGAAACCCGCCGAAATCGATGGCCGCGGCGCGCACGTGACCGGTGCGATCGACGATGACGTCGACAATGCGGCCCATGTCCTCGCCGGCCGCACTGCGCACGTCGCGGCCGAGCACGCCATGGGCCTCGCTCGCGCCGATGATGGTCACCGACGGCGGCGGGGCGGCGTCCTTCGGCGTCACGGGCACGGTCGAGGCCGGCGGCTGGGTCGCCGGCGCATTGGCCTCACTCGGGCCTGTGGGCGGCTCGTCCGCGGCGTGCGAGGTGGCGACCGCCAGGCTTGCAACGACGGCTGTGCCAAGGATCAATGCTCCGATCGTACGCATAACGCCTCCTTGCGCGCTGCTAGCGCGCCAGCACGATCGTGACCTGAATCTGGCCGCGCGTGCGCATCACCTCCAGCGCCACGTCGTCGCCGTGGCGGCTGACGCGAAGATCGACGCTGGACTCGCCCAGGCGCAGATCGCGCAAGATCACCTCGTTGAGGAACGCCGGCAGATGCGGGTTGCGCAGGCGAATCTCGCCGCGCGCCACGTCGAACTCGATGCCGAGCGCCGCTTCCAGCAGCGTGAACGGCGTCGCGCTGGCCCAGGCCTGCGGCGCGCAGGCCACCGGATAAAGCGTCGGGCCTCGCCGCTTCTCGCGCCGGAAGCCGCAGAACAATTCGGGCAGCCGGCGCAGGTCCATATAGGTCGCCGCGTCGAACAGCCCCTTGAAGACATGCGCCACCGAGTGCTTGAGGCCGTAGCGCGCGAGCCCGAGCGCGATCAGCGCGTTATCGTGCGGCCAGATCGACCCGTCATGATAGGACATCGGATTGTAGCGCACTTCGCCCTGCGCGACGGTGCGGATGCCCCAACCCGAGAAGAAATGCGGCCGCATCAGATCGGCGGCGACGAGGCGGGCGCGGTCCTCGCGGATCATGCCGCTGAACAGCACCTGACCGGCATTCGAGGTCCGCACCTTGCACGGCCGCTTCTTGCCGTCGAGGGCGAGCGCATAAGTGCCGAGCTCCTCGCACCAGAACGCCTTCTCGAAGCGTTCGGCCAGCGCCCTGGCGTCGGCCTCGAGCTTGCGCGCACGGTCCGGCTTGCCGAGCCGCAAGGCGCAACGCGCGGCTAGCTGCTTGGCGGCGTAGACGTAGCCCTGGACTTCGGCGAGCGCGATATTGCCTTCCGCGAGCTGGCCGTCGGCGTGGAAGATCGCGTCGTACGAATCCTTCCAGCCCTGGTTGGCCAGCCCCTTCTCGGTCGCGCGCTGGTACTCGATGAAGCCGTCCTGGTCGGGATCGCCGGGACCGTCGATCCAGGCCAGCCCCGCCTCGATCGCCGGCCATAGCTCGATCAGAGTCTCCTGGTCGCCGGTCCGTTCGAAATAGCTCCCGGCGAGCAGGACGAACAGCGCGGTCGAATCGACGCTGCCGTAATATTGCGCGAACGGCACCTCACGCAGCGCCGCCATCTCTCCGCCGCGCATCTCATGCAGGATCTTGCCGGGCGCGGCATCGGCAAGCGGATCGACCGCCTTGGCCTGGAAATGAGCGAGCCGGCGCAGGACGCCCTTGGCGACGCGCGGATCGACCCACAGCATCTGGAGCGCGGTGATCAGGCCGTCGCGGCCGAACGTCGTCGAGTACCAGGGAATGCCGGCATAGGGATAACGCCCCTGCGGCGTCTCCGTCATCAGCATGTTGAGGTCCGCCATGGCCTGGCACAGCACCTCGTTGAAGATGTTGTTGGAGGTCTCGATGCTGGCGGCGCCCACCGTGGAATGGCGCATCTCGCGGCGGTGGGCGAGCAAGCCCCTGAAGAAGCGCGCGGGCTTCTCCGCGATCGGCCTGTTGCAGGATACGGCTACGAACAGTGATGTCGATTCGTGAGGGTCCAGTTCGAGCTGCCAGGTTGCGGCATTCACCGACAACCGCGTCGGACGCGGGTCGAAATGCAGCCCCGTGGTGCGCTCGGTGTCATCGAGACCGCGATATTCGTACAGCACGTCGGTCGGCCCGAGCAATCTGCTCGTTCCGGTCCCGCGGCGCGGGCGGCGCTCGCCGCGTACCTCGAACAGATCGGCAAAGTCGTTGTCGAACAGCAGCGTCAGCTCGAAGCTGGCCCGCCCGTCGCCGTGGTTCTGCACGCCGATGCGCTGATAGGCCGTGCCGCGCCACAGGAAGATCGTGCGCACGATGTGCAGCAGATCCTTCTGAAACACCAGACGGCCCTGACGATAGATGTCCGGATTGGTCAGATCGACGGCCAACGCCGAATTGTCGTCGCGCAGGTTGGAGCCGAGTAGCAGCGGCTGGAGGTCGTCGAGCACGAGCTCCAGCCGCGCCAGATAGCGCGTGTCGTAGTGAAACAGACCGTCCGGCCCGCCGGCCGATGCGCCGATGTCGCCATGGCTGTCGAGCACGATGAACATGTCGTCGTGCTTGAGCGAACGCCGCGGCCGCGCCGACGGCCCGGTCATCGGAATATAGAAAGGTTGCTCCGCGACCTGTTCGGAGGTCCGCGTCACGGAGACGAGTTGGGTTACGGCTTCGGCCGACATGAGCTGCTCCCCTGCGCTTGTTTCTTGAAAACGCGACCGACTCGAGAACGCGACTGTTGGCTTACGCGGCGGCTTGCGAGAGCCGACTCATTTCCTGCGTGACCAGTTCACGGTAGGGTCCGTGACCCTGCATGAGGCGCTCGGGCGATCCGTCTTCGATGATCTTACCATTTCTCAGCACCACCACACGGTCGAAATTGCGCAGCGTCGCCAGCCGATGCGCGATCGCGATCACGGTGCGGCCGCGCATCAGGCGCGACAGCGCCTCGCGGATCGCCTCCTCGGACTCGCTGTCGAGCGCCGCGGTGGCCTCGTCCAGCAGCAGGATCGGCGCGTCCTTCAGGAAAGCGCGCGCGATCGCGATGCGCTGGCGCTGGCCGCCCGACATCTTCACGCCGCGGTCGCCGACCATGGTGTCGAGGCCTTCGGGCAGACCGTCGATGAAATCGCAGCGCGCCGCGATCGCCGCACGCAGCACCTCGTCGTCGGTCGCGTTCGGGCGTCCGTAGCGGATGTTCTCGCGGATGGAGCGATGAAACAAGGAGATGTCCTGCGGCACGACGGAGATCGCCTCGCGCAGGCTCAGCTGGGTGACCTTCGAGATGTCCTGCCCGTCGATAGTGATGCTGCCATCGTCGACGTCGTAGAAGCGCTGCAGCAGCGTGAACAGCGTCGACTTGCCGCCGCCGGACTGGCCGACCAGGCCGACGCGCTGGCCGGGCTGCAAGCGAAGGCTGAACCGCTCGAAGATCTTCTCGCCGCCGGGATAGCCGAAGGTGACGTTGTTGTATGCAATCGCGGCGCCGCTCTTCACAAGAGGTTCAGCTTCAGGGTGATCGCGCAGCCCGTGCGGCACCAGCAGCGTGGCGATCGCCTCGGTCAGACGGGCGACGTGCTGGGTGACGTCGACCAGCGCCACCGCGAGATCGCGCGTGGCGCTCAGGATGGAGATGCCAAGCGTGCAGACCAGCACGACGTCGCCGGTGGTGGCTTCACCCTTCTGCCAGAGCGTGACTGCCCAGGCCATCAGCGCAACCGTCAAAAGCACGGTCACAGCGGCATGCAACAGCCGCAGCTTCTCCAGATAACGCAGGCTGCGGCTTCGCGCGGTGAGTTCCCGATTCACCGTCGCATCGAACCGCTCATGCTCGTGGCCGATGCCGCAGAAGGCCCGCACCAGCGGCATGTTGCTGATGACGTCAATCATCTCGCCGTCCACGACCGCCGCCTTGTCGGCGAAATCATCGTGCAGGGGCTTGCCGGCGGCGGCCAGGTGGAACATCGCGATCACCATGCCCCCGGCGATCACGCTGAGCCCGAGCGCCATATAAGGGCTGACGGTTCCAATCAGGGCAATTGCCGCAATTGTGGCAATGCACGGCGGCAACACGTTCCAGACGAACATGTTCTCGACCGTGAACACCGCGTTCGAGGTCGCCGTGATGCGGCTCGTCAGCATGCCCGGCATGCGGTCGGAGAAATAGCTCGGCGCGTGCCCGGTCAGATGACGAAATATGTCACGGCGTAAATCACCCGTGACACGAACGAAGGTGAAGCTCGCTGTCCAGCTCGCGATCCGCCACAGGAAATTGTCGGCGGCGATCAGCGACATGAGTAAAATGAATGCCAGCCATACGCTGCCTCCGTGCGATGGTCCGGCTGACAGACTGTCGACCAGGGATTTGACGCCGTACTGCGTGCCTACGGAGCAAGCAACCGCTGCCACGACCGCGCTCAGGATCACCAAATGCGAGGCGAGACGACGCCGGAGATAGCGCAAGACAAAGGCAAATGGCCTGCGCGCGTATCCAGAAAGCTGATCCATATGGCTATCGCCCCGTTATGCTGGTTTTCGTTGTTACTGATCGATTGAACATCGACCTCTTCGCCTCGGTTCCCGGGCCGGGCGATCACGACATGCGGATACGGACGATCTGAGAAGATGTAGTGGCAGCATCGAGACGGTCCGCGGACGTGTCGAATATGTAACGTTCGGAGGAAGGAACTTCGCAACTGCGGGAACGTTCCCTTGTCTGGCATGCCGGTGCCGTACTGGCGGGGGTTTCAACATTCATGATCGCAGAGGAGATGGTGAGATGCGCATCGCGCAGGTAGCTCCGTTGACGGAGGCTGTTCCACCCAAGCTGTATGGCGGCACCGAGCGGGTGGTGCATTGGTTGACGGAGGAGTTGGTAGCGCTTGGGCACGACGTGACGCTGTTCGCCAGCGGCGACTCCCAGACCTCAGCCAAGCTGGACGCGCTGTGGCCGAAAGCGCTTCGTCTCGACGGGTCCGTGCGCGATCCCAATGCGTTGCACATGGTGCTGCTGGAGCGCGTGCGGCAGAAATGTGACGACGAGGAGTTCGATTTCCTCCACTTCCATCTCGACTATTATCCCTGGTCGCTGTTCTACCGCCAGCCAACGCCGTTCCTGACCACGCTGCACGGCCGGCTCGACCTGCCGGAGCATCAGCCGGTCTTCAACACCTTCTCCAAGATGCCCGTCATCTCGATCTCCAACGCGCAGCGGCGGCCGGTGCCGCAGGCGAACTGGGTGACGACGATTCATCACGGTCTTCCGGAGAACCTGCTGACGCCGAAGCCCGCAAAGCAGGAATATCTCGCCGTGCTCGGCCGCATCGCGCCCGAGAAGGGCGTCGACCGCGCCATCAAGATCGCGACCCATTGCGGCATTCCGCTGAAGATCGCGGCCAAGGTCGATCGCGCCGATCAGGATTACTACGACGAGCTGATCCGGCCGATGATCGAGAACAATCCGCTGGTGGAGTTCATCGGCGAGATCAGCGATCACGAGAAGTCGGATTTCCTGAGCGGCGCGCTCGGGCTTCTGCTGCCGATCGACTGGCCGGAACCGTTTGGCCTGGTGATGATCGAAGCCATGGCCTGCGGAACGCCGGTCGTCGCCTTCAACCGCGGCTCGGTGCCGGAGATCATCGACGAGGGGTTGACCGGCTTCGTCGTCGAGGACGTGCTCAGCGCGGCCGGTGTGGTGAACCGCCTTCCGCAACTCGACCGCGCCGCGATCCGCAAGCAGTTCGAGACGCGCTTCACGGCGCGGCGCATGGCCCTGGATTACCTCGCGGCCTATCGCAGCCTGACCGAGGCACAAGCGCCGCGGATCAAGCTGGTGAGCAGCGCGGAGTAGCGCGGAGGCACTTACCACTCTCGTGTCCCGGACGCGCTGCAACGCTCCTAAGCGTTGCGGCGCAGAGCCGGGGCCCACGCGGTCGGAGATGCTCGCGGAAACATGGGCCCCCGGCTCTGCAGCGCACCGCTGAAGAAGCGCTGCGCTGCGTCCGGGGCACGAGCCCTACTTCACCACCGCCCGCTTCGGCTCGACGATCTCGAACATCCTTGGAAACTCGTCCATCAGGCCCATCAGCTCGGCAAGCTTCATCGGGTTGCCCGCGAGCTTGACCTTGCCGGCGGCAACGGCTTCCGGAAAGCTCGTCAGCTTGGCGATCACCTCGTCCAGCGTAGAGCGCGCCAGCGTGAAGCTGGCATCGGCGCCCTCCGCCGGCACCCCCTCGGCGTAGGTGAGCGCACAGTTCTCCAGATTGAGCACGAAGGTCTCGCCGGTATCGGAAAAGTGCCAGTTCAAGACGATGTGCTTGCCTTCCGCCTTGGGGCCGTTGAGGCGGATACCCATGACATCCCAGAGCTGCGAGGTGCGCAGCGCGGCCAGCGTCTCGCGCGGCATCGGCGGACGCGCCGGCACCTTCGGCATGCCCTGGCGCAACTCCTGCGCGCCGAACAGATAGGCGTTGCGCCAGGTCGCGCTTTCGGCGGCGTAGCCGAGCTGCTCCAGCGTGTCGGCGAGCAGACCGCGCGCCGCCGCATTGTCAGGTTCGGCAAAGACGAGATGGCCGAGCGCCTGGGCGACGAAGCGAAATTCGCCCTTGTCGAAATCCGCAGCCGCCCGCGCCAGAATGGCATCCGCGCCGCCCATGTACTCGACATACTTCCTGCCCGCCTCGACCGGCGGCAGCGGATCGAGATTGACCGGATTGGCGTCGTACCAGCCGAGATATTTCTGGTAGATCGCCTTCACGTTGTGGCGGATGTGGCCGTAATAGCCGCGGCCATGCCAGGCGCCCTGCAGGCTCTTCGGCAGCTTAATCGTCTCGGCGATCTCGGCGGCGGTGAGGCCGTGATTCATCAGGCGGATGGTCTGGTCATGCGCGAATTTGTAGAGATCGCGCTGCTGGCGGATCATGGTGCCGATGCGCTCGGCACCCCACACTGGCCAGTGATGCTGGCCGCACATCGCTTCCGCCTTGCCGTCCCAGAGCCGCAACGCCTCGTTCAGATATTTCGACCAGGCCAGCGCGTCGCGCACGTCGGCGCCGCGAAACGGCAGCAGATTGTGGAAATTATGCGTGCAGTTTTCGGCGAGGTTGAGAAGCTTGTAGCGCGGGATGAAGAAATGCATCTCCGCCGGCGCTTCGCTGTTCGGCGCCATCTGGAATTCGAATTCGACGCCGTCGATGACGCGCCTGTCGCCGGTCGCCATGATCAGGTCCGTGGGACGCAACAGCGCAACCGATCCTGCCGCCATTGACTTGCCGAGCCCGCAATCGACCTGTCCCCGCGCCCCCTTGGCCAGCAGCGGCCCGAACTGGTACTGCGCCCGGCGCAGCATGGCCGGTCCCGCAATGATGTTCTCGGAGACGGCGTGCTCCATGAACAGGTTCGGCGCGATGATCGGCACCCTGCCGGTCGCGAGCGCATCCTCCTCCAGCACGCCGCGCGCCCCGCCCCAATGGTCGGTATGCGTGTGGGTGAAGATGACGGCCGTAACGGGCTTCAGGCCCCGATGCCTGAAATAGAGATCGAGCGCGGCGCGGGCGCCTTCGATCGAGGTCAGGGTGTCGACGACGATGACGCCGCTGTCGCCCTCGATCAGCGTCATGTTGGCGATGTCGAGCCCGCGCACCTGGTAAACGCCGGGCACGACCTCGAATAGGCCGTACTGCATGTTGAGACGCGACTGCCGCCACAGGCTCGGATTGACCGTGGGCGGCGCCTGTTCAGAGGACAGGAAGCCGTAAGGCTCGAGGCTCCAGACCGTCCGCCCCTGCGGGTTCGTGATTTCTGCGTTCTCGATCGTGCCGAGGAAGCCGCGTGCGGCATCGTCGAAATCCCGCGTGTCGGAAAACGGCAGCGCGTTCAGCATTGCCGCGTGCTGCGCGATGACCGAGGGCGTTGCGTCCTTCGGCTCGTTGGTGATGTCGGTCATCGGCTGGCTCCTCCCCTGCTCTGGTTGGAACCATCTAAGCTCATATCATCACCGATTGCCATTGCGGGCGCCGTGCAGCCCGCGTGATGCGGCCGCTCTTACCCCCAAGGAGAGGGTAAGAGTCGGCCGCTCTCGTGCCGCTTATTTCGCTACATTCCCAGCAGCCGCGGCAGCCATAGCGACAGGCCGGGCCAATACGTCACCAAAACGAGGAATCCCAGCATGGTGAGCAGCCATGGCCAAACCGCGACCGTGAGCTCGGTGATGCCCATCTTGGCGATGCCTGAGGCGACGTAGAGATTGAGGCCGACAGGCGGATGGCACAGGCCGACCTCCATGTTGACCGTCATCAGGATGCCGAAATGGATCGGGTCGATGCCGAGCTTGATCGCGACCGGAAACAGGATCGGGGCCATGATCAGGATGATCGAGGACGGCTCCATCACATTGCCTGCCACCAGCAGCAGGAGGTTGACGAGCAGCAGGAAGCCGATCCACCCCAAGCCCTGGTCGATCATCCATTGCGCCAGTGCCTGCGGCACGTTCTCGTAGGTCATCAGGAACGAGAACAGCACGGCGTTGGTGATGATGTAGAGCAGCATCGCCGAGAGGTTCGCCGACGACAGCAGCACCCGCGGCACGTCGCGCAGCTTCAGATCCTTGTAGATGAACACCGCGACGATGAAGGCGTAGACCGCGCTGACGGCGGCAGCTTCGGTCGGCGTGAACAGGCCGCTGTAGATGCCGCCGATCACGATCACGATTAGCAGGATGCCCCAGATCGACTTGCGGAATGCGTCGAGACGCTGGAGGAAGGTGGCCTTCGGCATCCGCGGATAGTCGTTGCGCCAGGCCCGATAGAACGTCGTGGCGCCGAGCAGCGAGGCCAGCACGAATCCCGGCACGATGCCGGCGATGAAGAGCTTGCCGACCGAGCTGTTGGTGGAGACGGCGTAGAGCACCATCGGGATCGACGGCGGAATGAGGATGCCGAGCGAGCCCGACGTGGTGATGACACCCGCGCCGAACCGCTTCGGGAAGCCTTGCGCGACCATCGCCGGCAGGATCACCGAGCCAATCGCCACCACCGTCGCCGGCGAGGAGCCGGAGATCGCCGCGAACAGCGCGCAGGCGACCACGCCCGACAGCGCCAGACCGCCGTACCAATGGCCGACCAGCGAGGTCGCGAAGGTGATCATCCGCCGCGCCACCCCGCCATGGGTCAGGAAGTTACCGGCGAGGATGAAGAACGGGATCGCCATGATCTCGAAATTCTCGATGCCGGTGAACAGCTTCAGCGCCACCGATTCCGTCCGCACATCGGTCAGCGTGAACATGAAGCTGAGCACGGTGAGACCCAGCGCGATCGAGATCGGCATGCCCGTGAGCATCAAGGAGAGCAGCAGCGCGAACACGATGACGACGCGCAGGCCCTGCGGCAAAGTGATGAGGTGGCCCGCATGCGCGAAGCATACGGCGACGATCAACACCGGCAGCAGCATCAGGATCCAGCCGAGCGGGCTGCGCTCGTCCCGGACGACCTGGCTGGGCGTGACCGGCGCCGGATGCACTGGGTCCACTTCGACGCCTTCGACGCCCGCCATGTCGTGATGCGGCAGCTCCCCGGTGCGGTAGAACGACCAGGCGACCTGCAGGAAGCGGAAGCACATCAGGCCGGAGCCGAGCGGGATGGTGAGATACACCATCCACATCGGCGCTTCCAAATCGTTGGACTGCTGCCCGGTCTGCCACATCTGGCCGACGAAGGCGGCGCCGAAATAGGCGACGATGGCGGTAAAGAGCGCGCCGCACAACAAGCCGAAGGTGATGACGCGGCGGCGCGATCCGCCGGGAAGGATGTTGACCAGCACGTCGACGCCGACATGGATGCCGGTCCGCACGCCGTAAGCGGCGCCGAACTTCGCCATCCAGATGAACATGTAGATGCAGAGCTCCTGCGCCCAGGACAGGTCGAGAGCGGCAAGCCAAAGGAAGGTCGCGCGCGCCGGGACGGCCAGGAAAGTCAGGTTGCGGGCTTCCGCCCATTTGGCGATGTCGATCGACAGCCCGGCGCCATAACGGTGCAGCACGGCAACGAAGATGAGCGACGTCGCAGCCGCGATCATCGTCGCGATCAGCCACTCCTCGAGATGATCGAGAAAACGATTCAGCACACGCAGCAACTTGGTCCCCCCAGCATTAACTCGTCCACTCAAGAGCGAAACGGCCGGGAGTGCGATCACCCCCGACCGTTGGTGTTGTTATTATTGGGCCGCGGCCGTCAGTTCATCTTGACGTCGAGTTCCTTGGCGACGAGATCGAGCACCTCCTGCCCGACCCTGCCCTTTGCCCATTTGTAGGTCGGCTGCATGGCTTCCTGCCACGCCTTGCGATCGGCGTCGGTGAGGTAATGCAGATTGGTCTTGCCGGTCTTCTTGATCGCGGCCAGCGCGTCCTCGTTCTCCTGGCGCGCGATCGAGTTGGTGTAGTCGGTCGCCTCCGCCATCGCCTTGTCGAGCTGGGTGCGGATATCGGGCGGAAGACCGGACCAGAACTTCGAATTGACGATGACGGCATATTGCAGATGGGCGTGATAGGACACGGTGATGTCCTTCTGCACTTCGTAGAACTTCTGCGTCAGGTAGTTCGACGCGGTGTTCTCGCAGCCGTCGACCACGCCGGTCTGCAGGGCCTGGTAAACTTCCGAGAACGCCATGATTTGCGGGATCGAGCCCATGATGCGGAGATATTGGTCCGCGACCTTCGATCCGGAGATGCGGAATTTAAGACCCTGGAAATCTGTCGGTTTCAGCAAGGGGCGGTTGGCGGAGAGCATGTGGAAGCCGTTGTCCCAATAGGCGAGCCCGGTGATGCCCTTGGCCTCGAGCTTCTGGAACAGCCACTTGCCGACCGTGCCCTTCATCGCGTTGGCATAGGTCTCGTCGTCCTTGAACAGCCAGGGCAGGTCCAGTGCCTCGAATTCCTTGATGCCGAGAGGCGCGAATTTCGCGGTGGAGGGCGCGAGCATCTGCACCGAGCCGAGCTGCAGCGCCTCGATCTCCTCCTTGTCCTTGTAGAGCGTGGAGTTCGGGTAGACTTCGACCTTGACCTTGCCGTCGGTGTATTTCTCGGCAAGCTCCTTGAACTTCAGCGCGCCCTTTCCCTTCGGGGTGTCGTTGGTGACGACGTGACTGAACTTGATGACGATCGGATTTTGGGCCTGCGCAACGGCAGGAGCCCAAACGAGCGCGGCAGCCGCGACCGCGAGAAGCAGTTTGCGCATGAAGACCTCCCCAACAACTTCGAAAACCGGGTTCTTTTTGTTTTGCAGGTCAGTAGTGGCAGCAATCCGCAAGCCGAACAACTAGACCTAAGCCCAATTTGCCGTAGCCAAGCTATCTTGACGGGTGCTGTCTACGCAACCCGGCCCTCGCGCTCGCCCCAGGGAACGAGCGCTTATGTCGCATTGCGGCAATGCATCAGCCCTTGCGCTGGGCGACCATGAAGAGACGGCGGAACGGGAACAGGGTCTGCCCCGCCGCATTCTTCGTATAGGCCTTCGCAACGCGCATCCCATAGGCGGCTTCGAACGCCAGCTTCTCGTCGCCCGCGAGCACGTCAAGATAGCGCGTCAGCCAGGTGCCCTTGGTCCATTCCTTGACGGGGTTCTCGCCTTCGAGCACTTGCAGATATTCGGTCTCCCAGATGTCGATGTTGGCCGACATCGGCGCAAGAAGATCGTGGTAGAACGCCGGCTCCTCGACCGGCGGCGGGGTGACGAGATGCTCGACCTTGGACCGCCACGGACCATTGAGCGCGGTCTCGCCGATCAGGACATGCGAGGGCGCCAGAAAGTTGCGCGGCATCTGCACCGCAAGCATGCCGCTAGGCTTCACCTTGTCCATCACTGCCGGAAACAGTGCCGCATGATTGGGCAACCAGTGCAGTGCGGCATTGGAATAGATCAAGTCGTATCGCTTGGCCGGACGCCAATGGCCGAGGTCCTCGTGTGACCATTCCACGTCGGGTGCGGCCTTGCGGCCGGCGGCGACCATCTCGGCGGAGCCCTCGACCCCGGTCACCGTCGCGGCCGGCCAGCGCTCCTTGATGAGCTTTGTGACGTTGCCGGCGCCCGCGCCGAGATCGGCAATCTCGCGCGGGCCAAAATCCGGAATCCGCATCAAGAGGTCCACGGCGGGCCGGAGCCGGTGGCCGGAGAATTTCAGATATTGCTGCGGATCCCAGACCATCGCTCAACGCCTTTTTCTTTTTCGTGTTTCCTTCAACGTCGCTCTTGGTTACCACTGCTCGTCCCGCTCAGGCAATTCGCTGGGGCCCGCGGGACGGCAGGAAACGGGCAGCAACAAGCAAGAACCAAGCAAGAGAGCGTGTGACCATGGACCTCGGGCTCAAATCGAAAACCGCTGTTGTCACCGGCGCCAGCATCGGCATCGGCCGCGCCATCGCCAAGGGCCTGGCGGCCGAAGGCGTGCGCGTCGTCGGCGTGGCGCGGCGCACCGATCTTCTCGCCGAGCTGGTGCAAGAGGTCGGTGGCGGGCTGATCACGCCGTTCGAGCAGGACGTCATGGCCAAGGACGCGGCGGAGAGGATCGCGGCCTTCGCGTTGAAGGAGCTCAGCCATGTCGACATCCTCGTCAACAATGCCGGCGGCAGCCGGCCGCTGCCTGTCGATGCGCCCGACAGCAAATGGGACGAGGCGATCGCGCTGAATTTCACCAGCTACCGCCGCATCGCGCATGCGCTGCTGCCGCAGATGATCGAACGCAAATGGGGCCGCATCGTCAACATCACCGGCAAGTCCGAGCCGGAAGGGCTGAACGCGGCGTTCGCGGCCAAGGCCGCGGTGCATGCCTGGGCCAAGGGCTTGTCGCGCGAGATCGGCGAGCACGGCATCACCATCAACTGCATTCCGCCCGGCCGCATCATGAGCGAGCAGATCCGCCGCAACTACGCGCCCGACTATCGCGAGCGCTTTGCGGAAGAAGAGATTCCGGTCGGCTATTGGGGCGAGCCGGAGGATTTGGCGGCGCTAGCGGTGTTTCTGGCCTCACCCGTGGCGCGGTACATCACGGGGACGGTGATCCCGGTGGACGGGGGCTTGCGGCGGTATCAGTTCTAGGGCTGCGAACCGCGAAGCAATCTTCGCACGCTTCTTCGTTTTGGCGCTTGCAGCCATGTTGCCGGCCGTCGCCTCCGCACGACCAGCGCTTTGCCTCGGTGAAGCGTGACGGGTTTCGCAAGTGCCCGCGCATCTTCCGGGCTGGCGGTGGATTTCACGCTCTGCCGCAGGGTGCGCGATGTGCAGCCTGGAACCCGACGAGCAAGTCGTTATATCGCAAGGAACGACGCTTTCCATTGCACGTTGACGCGCCGTCTTGCCGGACCCCTGCAATCCGGCCGAGCAATATCCGCATTGCACTACGGAGGGTCGGCCATGGAAGTCATCGTGCCAGACAAGCGCCGTCGGCACCTGCTCGGAACAGCGCTGGTGACCGTCGCGGCGCCGGCAATTCTCGCCAAGCGGGCCCTGGCCGATAACAAGGGGATCGGCGAGAAGCTGAAGGAAGCGGTCACGGGGAAGAGGGACGAGGAGGTCACGCCACCCGAGGACCTGATGCGCGAGCACGGCGTACTTGAGCGTGTGCTGCTGCTCTACGAGGCCGCGATGCGGAAGCTCTCGTCCAACGAAGATTTCGACCCCGCGCTGATCACGCAGTCGGCCGAGATCATTCGCGATTTCATCAACAACTACCATGAGAAGTCGGAGGAGCAACACGTCTTCCCGCGATTCAAGAAGGCCGGGAAGATGACGGATCTCGTGGACATCCTGCTGCGCCAGCACGAAGCGGGCCGAAAGGTCACACAGTCGATCCTGACCCTTGCGCCCAAGAGCCGAACCGGTGCCGATGACCGCAAGCAGCTCGTCGACTCCATGCAGTCCTTCATCACGATGTACCGGCCGCATGCCGCGCGGGAGGATACCGATCTCTTTCCAAAGCTGAAGGACGTGGTCTCGTCGAGCGAATACGACGCCATGGCCGAGGAATTCGAGAAGAAAGAGCACGAGATGTTCGGAGAGGACGGCTTCGAGAAGATCGCCGCCCGCGTTGCCCGGCTCGAGCAGCAGATGGGCATCGACGATTTGAACCAATTCACGCCGCGTTGACCGGCGGGGCGCCGGGCCTGCGCGAGCATGGTGGAGGATTGCTGATGGTGCGATCCCGAAAGGCAGGCGACTTCGGCTCTCCGGCGTTTCTCTTCGTGATGACGACGGGCATCGTCAACTTGTTCGGTGACATCACCTATGAAGGCGGCGCCAGCATCAACGGGCCGTTCATGGCCTCGCTCGGCGCAAGTGCCGCCATCGTCAGCGTCACGGCGGGGATTGGCGAGTTTCTCGGCTACGCCCTGCGCCTTCCCGCCGGCTACGCGGCGGACCGGACCGGCCGCTACTGGCTCATCACGTTCGCCGGCTACGTCATCAACCTCTTCGCCGTGCCAGCCATGGCGCTCGCTGCAAGCTGGCAGGTCGCGGCCGCGCTCATCCTGGCCGAGCGCGTAGGCCGCGCGCTTCGCAAGCCCACCGTCGAAGCGATGCTCTCCTATACGACGGCTGAACTCGGCAAAGGGTGGGTGTACGCGCTGAACACTGCGCTTGACGAGTTCGGCGCGACCCTCGGTCCGCTCATCGTCGCGGCGGTGCTTCTGCTGAAGGGGGACTTCCGGACCGGGTACGCCTGCCTGACGATCTCGGCCGCGGCGGCGCTCGTCGCGCTGGTGGTCGCACGGGTCAACTTCCCGCTGCCGTCAAGCCTCGATCAGGGCGGGACGGCCCCGGCAAAGGACTTCGGCACGGCCTATTGGCTGTACATGCTGGCCGGCGCGCTGTTCGCTGCCGGGCTCATGAGCTTCGAACTCATTTCCTACCATTTGACCAAGGCCGGGGTCGCGTCCGAACACTGGATTCCCGTGATGCTCGCCGCCTCGACCGCCTTCGGCGTGCTGGCAAATCTTGCGTTCGGAAAGGCCTACGATCGGACCGGACTTCCGGTGGTGATCGCCGCCGTATGCGTCTCGGCCGCATTCTCACCCTTCGTGTTTCTCGGCGGCTTCTGGCTGGCCCTGTTCGGAATGCTGCTCTGGGGCGTCGGCTACGCGATCCAGGACACGCTGCTCAAGGCGATCGTCGCCGAGGTGCTCCCCGAAGGAAAGCGCAACTTCGCTTTCGGGCTGTACTACGCGGGCTATGGCGTCGGCTGGCTCATTGGCAGCGTCGTGGCGGGCCTGCTGTACGAAAACTCGCGGGCCGGGCTGATCGCATTCTCGGTCCTCGTTCAACTCGCTTCGGTGCCTGTCTTCCTGCTGGCGAGGCGGCAGGAAAGCTCGCGCTGATCGGATTGTCCGTGATGGGTCTTGCAGATGCTTCACCCGTTCCGCCAAACACGTTCGCCCTGGCTCGAACGCAAGCGGCGCGTCAGTCCATCACTTGATCGGCACCGATCAGAAAACTCTCGGGGATCACGAGGCGGAGCGCCTTGGCCGCCTTCAAGTTGATGGTCAGCAGGAATTTGGTGGGCCGCTCGACCGGCAGCTCGGACGACTGCGCTCCCTTCAATATCCTGTCGACATACGCCGCCCTCACCTCACGTTGGCGTCGGGACCGTAGGACATGAGCCCGCCTCCGGAGGCCCAGGCGCCCAGTGTTTTGCCCGACGGGTCAACGTCATGGTGGCGGCGAATGTCGCCGCGGCGCGGTTCGAAAATCGCTTATCGATCAAGGGATCTTCGCCTGTGCATGGGGTTGTTTTCGAGGCTTTGTCACCGCGGACGGTGATCGCTGTGGATGGGGACGCCGCTATCGGTTTTCGGACAAAGGCAGATCACCGCTGGCGGCTCCCGACGCCTCACGGAGGTATTCGTTCCAGAATCCGCTCGGCTCGCGAAGGCCTGCATTGCCCGGTTTGCCGTCGGATCTCACGGTTTGACGTAACTCCAGCCCTGTTCCTGCAACTCCATGACGCGGACGACACCGGATTTGACAACCGTGGCCTGCGGAATCAGCCTTATGTCCTTGTTCTCCGCTTTATGCATGTTTTCCTGCGTGTTGCCGCAAGCCTTGAAGGAGATTTCGGGATGGCTCATCGCGAGAACCTCGATCCGCGGCTTTACCGGCGAGGTGTCTTCACGCAGCATGTGAAGCCCAGGACCAAAGGTGACGACCTCGATCGACACTGGCTCACCAAGATCGCGGTAGTATTGCGCGACGTTGGTCGCATTGTTGAGTGCGAGGTTCATCATCGCAGGTTCGTTGGAGTTGACCTGCAATATCAACCGATGGGGCTTGCTGGCGACCTCAGGTTTGATCATCTGAGCCAGCGCTCCCTCGCTCGCAGGGTTGCGCTTGCCTGTGTGATTCTGCCCCGGCTTGCCGGCTTGTTTATGTGCGCTTGAATGCTTCGGGTTGCCCGCTTGGCTCTTCGCACTCGCCTGCGGGATCGACTGGTTGTCCTGCTGCGCCTGCGCGTTTGGTCCGGCCAGAAGCAGCATCGCCAAGCCGCTGATGACTGCCATCGCCAACTTTGGATTGATCATCTCGTTTCTCCCGTTACCTGATCGTCACCGTCCTGGTCTGGCAACGGCATGCGGCCATTTGCATGCCATCCCCACTTTTTCGCGCACGTTCTTGAATCCACTGAGCGAGAATTTCCCCTCCTGCACCGCACCGGTGCGGATGGTGAGACGCACGATGATGTGCCCGTCGTCGGGTAGCGACCTCAGCAACTGCACGACGTCGCCGCCGAAAGCAACGCCGGAACCGAACAGCGGCGAGGCCGCCGTGAGTTGCATTGGCTGTTCCGCATTGAGCTGAAAGGAGACGGCATATTCACTGGCACTGCGTGCCACCGTCGGTCCCGCGACTACGACTTCCGTACGGCCTTTGCGGCAGTAGATTGCGAGCAGCATCGCGGCACCATCCGAGCCGCCAACGGAGGAGGCCGTGGCGGTGACGATCGGTGAATAGTCGACCGGCGAAGTGGTCTCGCTGATCAGCCAGCCATCGTCTGACTGCCGCCGCCCGGGTGGTGGAATCTTACGTGACAGATCTTGCAGACATTCCTGCCGGGCGGGCCCTTCCATCGCCGAACAAGCTCGAAGTGTTGCTATTGGATCGCTCGTGTTTTGCGCGTAAGCGATTCCGCAAGCCACATTGAAAACGACGGCGAGCGGAGGAGCCGCACGCTTCATGGCCGCGCCTGTGCACTTCGCGCCTTGCGATCCAGCCAATCCTGCGCGGCCTGGAAGCGGGTGAGCCCTGGCACAGTGGCCGCGAGATTGATCGACTGCCATTTCGGATCGAAGCCCGGCGCCTGCAGCCGGTCGACGCGCGAGAACAGATACTCGACTAGGCGCGCCACGCGTTGATAGCGATTCGAACGTTGCGGCCAGTTGAACGCAACGAGCGCTGTCGGCACCGCGATGGTCGAGATCCGCTCGCCTTGCCTGATAAGATTGGGATACTCGCTGGCATCCAGGGTCGCGGGCAGATAGTAGTCCTCGAACTTCCTGTCGTAGTTGACTGGCAGGAACTTGAATCCAGCCTCCCAGCGACCCTTTACGAAGGCGTCGACGGGTTTCGAGGTGATGAACACGACGGCAGACATCTCGCCTTTGCGCATCTGTTCAAGAGCCACCTGATGCGGAATGAATGTCTTGTCGATATCGATGCCCAGACGGCTGAAGATCAGTGGTCCTGAATAGGCGGCTGCGGTGCCCAGGGTGTTGAAGTTCACCTTCTTGCCGGCAAGATCCTGCAGGCTAGTGATTTCAGGCCGCACAAAGATATGCAGCTCGGAGGGGAAGAGATTGAGCAGATACGTGATGCGGCTTCGGATCTGCGGTGCCTGGACCTTGTATTCTTCGAGCGCATCGGAATTGATGATGGCGGTGTCGACGCCACGCAGATACAGCAGCGCATTCAGATTATCGGTGGCTCCCCGCGTGACGATCGGCAGGAGATGCAGGTCGGCTCCGTCGTCCACGACGCGAGCCATTTCTGCGGCGAGGCGGATCGGTGCGCCCTCGAGCAGACCGCCGGCGAGCCCGACCGTCCACGCGTTCATCCGGTCCTTTTCATTCTCTTGGGGGAGCGACCTTCGGACGGGCTGAGCATCGGCCCTGGCATTTCGCGCCGTTTGCGCTTCCAAGCAGGTCGCCTGAAGCATCATCGCGACCGGCACCAACGAGGTGAGCAGGAGCAACGAGAGTGATTTTGGCGCTCTGTTCATGTCGTTTCCCTTCCGAATCAGCCACCGCAGCTCTGGTCCCGCAGGACTGCAACAAATCCACTCTCAGCGCTGCAACGCATCCAGCCGCTCCTTCGCTTCGCGAATACCGCCCCGCTGTGCCTTCGCGTAGAGCTCTCGCGCCTTGGCCGCTTCGCCGCGCGTTCCATAGGTCCCCCAGGCGGACAGAACCGCCGGATCGTATGTCTCCGCGAGCATGAAGGTTGCCTGCGCAATGTCCTTCTCTGCCGCGAGCTCGAGTACGATCCGCGCGGCACCGATATTTCCCTGATCGAGCAACGCCCTGGCGCGCGGGATCAATCGGGCCTCCGCCTCGTTTTGGTTTGCGGCAGTCAGCGGCTCCGCGACAGTCGCGTCCACGCTCCGCGTCGCCGGCGAGATCGGGTCTTCATTTGTTTGCTCCACCTGGAGGCGCGCATCGGTCGGGGTCGATGCCGATGCACGGTCTTTTTGCTTGGCTTCGGTCCCGGCCCGCTCCTGATGCAGCGACTGCCGCAGTTCGGCAATCTTCCGGTTCGCTGCCTGTCTCTGCTGCGAGGCCGCATCGTTTGCCTCGCGCAATTGCACGTTCCGGGTTTCGATCTCACGGCGCGTCTCGATAAGTTCCCTTGTCAGCGCGGCTGCATGCGCCTGGGCCTCCTCGAGAGCGCGGCGTTGTTGTTCGGCATTGGCCGCTACCGCTTGCGCCGCTTTGGCCTGGGCAGCGAGCTCGGTGTTCTTCTGCCGCTCGTCTTGCAAAGACTGCCGCAGCTCCGCAACCTCCCGACCCAATGTTTCCTGTTGTTCCGCACCCGCAGCTTCCGCCATGAGCGATCCGCGAGGTATTCCGGCGAGTTCGCTCGCGAGCGCGGCGGCACGTGACTGCGCCTCGTGGCGCTCTTGCTCGGCGCTCGCCGCTGCCGCCTGCGCGGCGTTCGCCTGCTTCACGAGGAGGCCACTTTTTTGCCGTTCCTGCTGCAGGGACTGCTGCAGTTCCGCGATCTCCCGCGCCGCCGCATCTCTCTGCTGCGTGGCAACGTCGTCCGCTTTGCGGGATTGCGCGTTACCGGCGTCGAGTTCGCGGCGGACTCCGGCAAGTTCGTTCGCGAGCTCGGCGTTGCGGGCTTGCTCCTGTTGAAGTGATTTCTGCAGCTTCTCCGCGGCGATTTCCGCCGTTTGCGTGCGCTGGACTGCCTCGTCGAGCTTTCTGTGCGCCTCGACCAGCTCGTTGGCGGGCGCTTCAATGCGCGGCGCGTCTTCGTCCAGCCGCGGGCTCGGCTGCACCACGCTTGCTTGCTCCGCCTGCATCGGGGCTTCAGTCGCTTCGCGCTGAAGGAGCGCCAACGAACCGGTCGTGATTTCCAGCCGCTGATCAAGGCTGACGGCGCTCTCGCCGCCGATGCGCGTCATGTCCGATTGCGCCGTGAATGGTGTGAACACGCCGAGCAGGGCAGCGAGGTAGATGACTGGGACCAGAATTGCAGCCGCCACGAGCCATCCGCCCGATTGTTCGTCTTCCGGATCGACATCCTCCGTTACGGGGTGCCAATGTGTAGGCGCAGGATTGATTGGAGAGCCGTCCCGCCAGACCCATTGACCCGCCCCAGGTGACCAGTGGCCGACCTCAGCAGCCCCGGTCGCATCCTCTACCCAGATGTCTTCTCCGCTCCTCGGTGCTGTATCAATTGGTCGCCGCATGCATCACGCCTCTCTCGACGACAACTGCAATGGGGCGGATGGCTCGGCCTGTTCGCATGGCTCGGTGCTCGATCAGAACACGGTAGATCGAAGTAACGTTGGGGCGGCACGCCGCTATGATTAAATTTATTAAATATATATAATCCATATAATTTAACTGTATGGCAAGTCAAATTAAATAATTAGTGTCGAGATCCGTCGGCTGCCGACGCCCGGTTTGACGACGGTTCATGGAGCAATGTCACTATCCGCCTACGGCTTCGCACCCCGCGGCTTGCGCGATGCTGACGTCCATGTCGAGCCGGTCTTTGCGCGCCGCGCCGAACGCCACCGTTGCCGTCAACAACAGGCCGGACGAGAGCCGCACCCCGGCGCGGTTGTATTCCTGCACGCGGTAGCGCAGGCCGCCGAGCAGCAGGCAGGCCCCAGCATGAACACCGCATTGGTGACGATCGCGTCCGCAATCGAGGCTTTCACCAGCATGTACTGGCCCGCGCGCAGTGTTTTGCCCGACCGGTCAATCCGAGCGCAGCCGCACTTGTCGTCGCGAGGCCGTTCGAAAAACCCTTATCGATCAAGGGGCCTTCTACTGTGCATGGGGTTGTTTTTCGACTTTTTTGATGTGAGCGCCGAGAAAAATGTGCAGGCACCGCTCACCCCGCCTGCAGGATCTCCGCAATCGCCGCCCCCGCCGCGATGGTGCCGAGCTTGCCGCCGACGTCGCGTGTCGCCCTGCCCTCGCCAATC
Organism: Bradyrhizobium sp. UNPA324; assembly: GCF_006658635.1. NCBI lineage: Bacteria > Pseudomonadati > Pseudomonadota > Alphaproteobacteria > Hyphomicrobiales > Nitrobacteraceae > Bradyrhizobium > Bradyrhizobium sp. UNPA324. The sequence goes on along the minus strand of NZ_LFJD01000004.1, from coordinate 5,203,522 downwards.
GCTTTGGCCACGGCCGCCTCGATCGCACGCGCGGCCTCCTCATAGCGGACGGCGCCGGTCTTCTCGCCGTGCCAGGCGAGCAGCAGCGCGGTCGACAGGATGAGCGAGACCGGATTGGCGACGTCCTGCCCGGCGATGTCGGGCGCCGAGCCGTGCGCGGCCTGCGCCATCGCGTGGCGGTGACCGACATTGAGCGAGCCGCCGAGCCCGAGGCTGCCCGAAAGCTCGGCGGTGAGATCGGACAGGATGTCGCCGAACATGTTGGTGGACACGATGACGTCGAAACGATCGGGGCGGCGCACCACATGCGCCATCATGGCGTCGACCAGGATGTCGTCGACGCCAAGTCCGGGATAGGCCTTCGCCGCCGCGCGGCAGATGTCGAGGAACATCCCGTCGCCGATCTTGAGCACATTGGCCTTGTGCACGATGGTGAGATGCTTGCGCCGCTTCATCGCGAGGCGGCAGGCGGCGTGCGCGATGCGCTCGCAGCACAGCCGCGTGATCCGGCGCAGCGAGATCACGACGTCAGGCGTGATCAGCATCTCGCCATTGCCTTGCTCCAAATTGCGGTCGGCATAGAAGCCTTCGGTGTTCTCGCGGACCACGACGAGGTCGAAATCACCGATGCGGCCGGGCCTCCCCGCATAGGTGCGCGCGGGCCTGATATTGGCGTAGAGGTCGAGATTCTTGCGAAAATGCCTGGACGGGTTGATCTCGCCATGCGCCTCGTCCTTGAAGTCGAAGGTCGCGGTCGGACCCAGGATCAGGCCGTCGGCAGCGCGGACGATGTCGAGCAGCTCGGGGCGCACGGTGGTGCCTGATAGCTTCAGGCTCGCATGCCCGACGGCGTGCTCCTCGAGGCGCAGGTTGAGCTGGAAGCGCTCGGAGGCAGCCCGAAGCACGCCCGCTGTCGCGGTCGTGATCTCGGGTCCGATGCCGTCACCGGGCAGAACGACGATTTGCATGGCGCTTCCCCTCGTTGCAGCGACTGGCGCGATCATACGCCGGCGCGAGGCTGCATCGCCCAGCCTTCGCGCATACACATCATGCACGCATATGCCTGTGGAAGCACCGCGGGCCGTAGTACATGCCAATGTCCCCTCAGCGAGGTCGCCGGAGCAACGCGCCAACGCAATGACAATCACGTTACCTGCCGCCGCGCGCGAGCCTGACCACATCATCTCCGATGGCTTTCCGGCCGCCCAGCGGCGCTGGGCGATCGCCGCGATCTTCACCGCGCTCGCGATGGCCTCGCTCGACACCGCGATCGCCAATATCGCGCTGCCCGCCATTGCCGCCGATCTGCACATCTCGCCGGAGCAGTCGGTCTGGGTCGTCAACGTCTACCAGATCGCGCTGGTGGCGACACTGCTGCCGCTCGGCGCGCTCGGCGAGATCGTCGGGCACCAGCGCATCTATCTTGGCGGCCTGATCCTGTTCACCATCGCCTCGCTGTTCTGCGCGGTGGCGTGGTCGCTGGAGAGCCTCTTGGTCGCCCGCACGCTGCAAGGCCTGGGAGCCAGCGGCATCATGAGCGTCAACACGGCGCTGGTCCGCTTCGTCTATCCCGGCAGGATGCTGGGCCGCGGTTTTGGTCATAACGCGCTGGTGGTCGCGACAGCGTTCACGTTCGGACCTTCGGTCGCCTCCGCCATCCTCGCGCTCGGGCCGTGGCCGTGGCTGTTCGCCGTCAACATCCCGTTCGGCCTCGTCGCCACCGGCATTGGCTTTGCGATGCTGCCGAAGACTCCGCGCGCCGATCACGGCTTTGATTTTCTCGGCGCGGTGCTGGCGGCGGCCTGCCTCGGCCTGTTCATCACCGGCATCGGCAGCGCCGCGCACAATCTGTCGCCGGTAGTCGTCGGCCTCGAGCTGGTCGCGGCGCTCGCGCTCGGCTTGATCCTGACGCGCCGGCATGCCGATCATCCGGCGCCGATGCTGCCGATCGACCTGTTCGCCCGGCCGATGTTCGCGCTGTCGGCGGCAACGGCCGTGTGCTCCTTCGCCGTGCAAGGCCTCGCCTTCGTCTCGCTGCCGTTCTATTTCGAGGACGTGCTGGGCCGCTCGCAGGTCGAGACCGGCTTCTTCATGACGCCGTGGCCGCTGGTGGTCGGCATCATGGCGCCGATCGCCGGACGCCTGTCCGACCGCCACGCGGTCGGCCTGCTCGGCGGCATCGGCCTCGTGCTGCTCGGCCTCGGCATGGCGCTGCTCGCGACGCTGCCGGCCAATCCTGCAATTGCCGACATCATCTGGCGGATGGTGATCTGCGGCATGGGGTTCGGCTTCTTCCAGGCGCCGAACATGAAGGCGGTGATGTCGAGCGCGCCACCGCACCGCAGCGGCAGTGCCTCGGGCATCGTCGCGACCGCGCGCCTGACGGGACAGACGACGGGCGCGGCGCTCGCCGCCGCCTGCTTCGCGCTCGCAGGCCATGACGGTGCGACCTTGGCGCTGGCGCTCGGCGCAGGCTTTGCCGCGCTCGGCAGCGTGATGAGCTTTTTGCGGCTCGCGGTGAAGTAATCCGTCAAGCCGCCGTCACTCCGACATTCGCCGGAACGACGGTCTCGCCGTCGAGCGCAGCCAGGCGCGCGTCGATGGCGGCGATGACCTTGCGCGAGAACGGTCCGAGATGCGCGTAGGCCGCGATCATCTGCACGGCGATGCGCGCGGATGACGTGTCACGCTTGGCGCAGTTCATGAAGGTCTGCCAGAGCGGCCCCCGTGCCTCGGGAAGAGCGGTGACCACCTTGTACACCGTCTCCATCGCCCCTAGCCTGGCGCGGATATCTCCTTCGGCGAGTTCGGGGCGCTGCCTGGATCGGTCGAGCAGCGTCATCAGGCGGTCGACGCGTCCTGCGTAGGCCGCCGGGCTGTAGATGTGCTCCAGCACCCGCTTGTAGTCCATCAGGATGTCGCGTAGCGGGCGCACCGGATCGAAGTTGATGCCGGCCGTGCACTGATCGGCGCCGATGGTCGGCGCCACATCGTGGCCAGGATGCAGCCGGCCTTCGCGCTCCAGTCGGCGCGTGAGCTGCGTGTTCGGCAAGGCATAGAGCAGGCCGACCATGCTGACGGGGATCGCCGCCTCCTCGATAAAATCGATCATCGCTTCGGCCATCGAGACCTTCTCGTTATCGAAGCCGACGATGAAGCCCGCGGTGACGAGCATGCCGGCGGCGTAGATCTTGTGGATGCTCTCGGCGATGTTGCGCCGCGTGTTCTGCTTCTTCCGCATCGCGACCAGCGTCGCCGGGTCCGGACTTTCGATGCCGACGAAGATGCCGAAGAAATTGGCCGCCCCCATCAGCTCCAGCAGCTCCGGATCGTCGGCGAGGTTGACCGAGGCTTCCGTGGAGAATTCGAAGGGATAGCCGTGCGTACGCTGCCATTCGGCGAGCTTTGGCAGGAATTGCCGCAGCGACTTCTTGTTGCCGATGAAATTGTCATCGACGAAGTCGAGATGGCCGCGGTAGCCCATCTGGTAGAGCGTCTCGAGCTCGACGAACATCTGCTCGATCGTCTTGGTCCGCGGCACGCGCCCGTAGAGCTCGATGATGTCGCAGAATTCGCAGGTGAAGGGACAGCCGCGCGAATACTGCACACCGAGATAGAGATAGTCCTCGAACTTGAGCAGGTCGAAGCGAGGCACCGGCGTCTTGGTGACGTCGGCCTGGAATTTCGGCGCGGTGAAGACGCCGGAGCGCGCGCCACTTTCCCAGGCCGCGATGAATTGGTCGATGACGCTCTCGGCCTCGCCGAGCACCCGGAAATCGGCTCGCTCATAGAGGTGGGGGCTCGAGGTGGGATCGGGACCGCCGACCACCACCGGCTTGCCCGCCGCGCGGCAGAGCTCGATCAGGCGCAGCGTGTCGGCCTGCTGCGGCATCATTCCGCCGGTGAAGACGACGTCGGCCCACGCAAGATCCTCGTCGCTGAGGGACGCGGTGTTGCAGTCGATGAGCCGGACGGTCCAGCTCTGGGGCAACATCGCGGCAACGGTGATCAGGCCCAAAGGGGCGGCAGGGCGCTTGACGCCCATCACCTTGCAGGATTCGCCAAAGCTCCAGAAGGACTCTGCCGAGAACAGCGGGTAGAGCATCAGCACGTTGCAGGGACTCGGCACGTTCATGGAGCTCCTTTTGTGTCGGCGCAGTGTACCAAAGCGCCCGCGTCTTGCACCCCGGCAAAAGGGACAAACTGTCGCCATTGCGCAAGCCGCGATCCGGTCGGGAACCGGCCTTCACGGCCGGACGTCGCCTAAAGCCGCGAATTGGCGCCCATGGAAGAGACGTCAACCCGAATCGATTGCGAAGGGATGAGGCAAAACAGCGCCCCGGTCCATACTCTCAAGCGGCGCGGCAATGCATCCCGGCTACCCCTCGGACTGTTGATTTGAACAGTTCCAGTTTGCCGGACACATTGCGCGCCTGAGTTCAATCGGTGGATTGGGCCAATCAGGGGACTGCGATGGCAAACCTAACAATCAACGGAAAAACCTTCACCCTCGACGTCGAGCCGGACACGCCGCTGCTCTGGGCGATCCGCGAGAATGCCGGCCTGACCGGCACCAAATACGGTTGCGGCATTGCACAATGCGGGGCCTGCACGGTTCACATCGAAGGCGTCGCCACCCGCTCCTGCGGCGTCTCGGTCGGCGAGGCCGAGGGCAAGAAGATCACCACGATCGAGGGGCTCGCCTCTGGGGGCACGCTGCACAAGGTGCAGGAGGCCTGGATCGCCCAGGACGTGCCGCAATGCGGCTATTGCCAGAGCGGCATGATCATGGCGGTGGCGGCGCTGCTGAACGAGAAGCCGAAACCGACCGACGCCGACATCGACGAGGCCATCACCAACATCTGCCGCTGCGGCACATTCCAGCAGGTGCGCGAAGCGATCCACACGATCGCCAGCGCGTAAGGAGCCGCCCCATGAACAAGCATGTTTCGCCCAAGATGAACCGCCGCGCCTTCGTCATCGGCAGCGCCACGCTTGGTGCCGGCCTCGCCATCGGCCTCGACATCCCCTTCGGCGGTCCCGCAATGGTCCGCGCGGCTGACGGCTCGCCCGAGATCGGCGCCTGGGTCGTGGTCAGGCCCGACGACATCGTGGTGATCCGCATCGCCCGCTCCGAGATGGGCCAGGGCTCGCTCACCGGCCTCGCCCAGCTTGTCGCCGAGGAGCTCGAATGCGACTGGACCAAGGTCACGACCGAATATCCGACACCGGGCCAGAGCGTCGCCCGCAAGCGCGTCTGGGGCGATTTCTCCACCGGCGGCAGCCGCGGCATCCGCTCCTCGCAGGACTACGTCCGCAAGGGCGGCGCCACCGCGCGCGTGATGCTGATCCAGGCCGCCGCCGACGCGTGGAAGGTGCCGGCATCCGAGTGCAAGGCCGAGAACAGCGTCATTACCCATACGCCGTCGGGCCGGACCACGACCTACGGCAAGGTCGCGGAAGCTGCGGCAAAGCTGACGCCGCCGGCCGAGGTCAAGCTGAAGGACCCGAAGGACTGGAAGCTGATCGGCAAGGGCGTGAAGCGGCTCGACACTGTCGACAAGACCACCGGCGCCATGATCTACGGCGTCGACGTCAAGCTGCCGGGCATGATGAACGCCGCGATCAAGGATTGCCCCGTGTTCGGCGGCAAGCTGAAGAGCTTTGACGAAGCCAAGATCGCCGGGATGAAGGGCGTCAAGAAGGTCGTCAAGGTCGGCGACACCGCTGTCGCCGTGGTCGCCGACACCTGGTGGCACGCCAGGACCGCGCTAGAGGCGCTGCCGATAGTCTGGGACGAGGGCGACAACGCAAAAGTCTCCAGCGAGTCGATCGCGAAATGGCTGGCCGAAGGCCTCGACGATGCGCAGCCGGCCTATGTCGGCAACAAGAACGGCGACGCCAAGGCCGCGATTGCGAGTGCGGCGAAGAAAGTCGAGGCCGTCTACTCGTATCCCTACCAGAACCACGCCACGATGGAACCGATGAACGCCACTGCGCTCTACACCGCGGACAAATGCGAGGTCTGGTGCGGCACGCAGAACGGCGAAGCAGCGTTCGCGGCAGTGCTGGAGGCCTCCGGCCTGCCGGCGGAGAAGTGCGACGTCCACAAGGTGATGTTAGGGGGCGGGTTCGGCCGCCGCGGCCAGACCGACTACGTCCGCCAGGCCGTGATGATCGCCAAGCAAATGCCGGGCACGCCGGTCAAGCTGCTGTGGTCGCGCGAAGAGGACATGGCGCACGGCAAGTATCACCCGATCACCCAGTGCAAGTTGACCGGCGCGTTCGATGCCAACAACAATCTGGTCGCGCTGCACTACCGCCTGTCCGGCCAATCGATCCTGTTCTCGCTGCGCCCCGAAGCGCTGCAGAACGGCATGGACCCGGCGGCCTTCCAGGGCGTCGCCCAATCGGGCGAAGCCGCGTTCGGCTATTCGGTACCGAACCTGTTGATCGAGCACGCGATGCGCAACCCGCACGTTCCGCCGGGCTTCTGGCGCGGCGTCAACGTCAATCACAACGCGATCTACATGGAATGCTTCATGGACGAGCTGGCCCAGGCCGCAGGCCAGGATCCGCTCGAATTCCGCCGCAAGCTGATGGGCAATCACCCCAAGCATCTGGCGGTGCTCAATGCCGTCGCCGAGAAGATCGACTGGGACAAGCCGGCCCCGCAGGGCGTCTATCGGGGCATCGCCCAGGTCATGGGCTATGGCAGCTATGTTGCCGGCGCCGCCGAGATCTCGGTGACCGACGGCAGCAAGATCAAGGTGCATCGCATCGTCGCTTCCACCGATCCCGGCTACGTCGTCAACCCGGCGCAGGTGGAGCGGCAGATCGCAGGCTCCTTCGTCTACGGCCTCTCCGCGCTGTTCTATGGCGGCTGCACCGTCAAGGACGGCAAGATCGAGCAAACCAACTTCGACACCTACAACTCGATGCGCATCAGCGAGATGCCGAAGGTGGAATCGGTGATGGTGCCGAGCGGCGGGTTCTGGGGCGGCGTCGGCGAGCCGACCATCGGCGTTGCAGCGCCGGCCGTGCTCAATGCGTATTTCGCCGCCACCGGCAGACGCATCCGCTCGGTGCCGCTGCGCGACCAGAATATCACCTTTGCCTGAGAAACGCCGCGGCGGCCCCGATGGCCGCCGCGGCACACTTTTCCGGACAGCCTCATGAATGTGCCGGTGACACGGCGGAATGCCGTGCTCGGCATCAGCGCCGCAGCCGCATCGCTCGCCACACCTTCGATCCTGCACGCGCAATCGGCAGGCCGCATCGTCGTGGTCGGCGGCGGCTTCGGCGGCGCGGCCTGCGCGCGTGCGCTCAAGCGCGCCGGCGCGAACCTGCAGGTCACCCTGATCGAGCCGAACAAGGTTTTCACGTCTTGCCCGTTCAGCAACGAGGTGATCGCCGGCCTGCGCAAGATGGAGACGCAACATTTCGGCTATGACAAGCTCGCTGCCGAGGGCATTGCCGTCGTCACTCAGGCCGCGACGACCATCGACACGCAAAGGCGTAGCGTGACCACAGCCGATGGCACCGCGTTTGCCTATGACCGCCTCGTGCTCTCGCCCGGCATCGACTTCCATGGCGAAGCCCTGCCCGGCTATGACGACGCCGCATCGCAGAAGATGCCGCACGCCTGGAAGGCCGGCGCGCAGACGCTGCTGCTGCGCAAGCAACTGGAAGCGATGGCGGATGGCGGCACCGTCGCCATTGCGGTCCCCGCCAATCCCTCGCGCTGCCCGCCGGCGCCTTACGAGCGCGCCAGCCTGATCGCGCATTACCTCAAGGCCACCAAGCCGCGCTCGAAGGTGCTGATCCTCGACGCCAAGGACAATTTCTCCCAGCAGCGGCTGTTCGAGAAGGCGTGGAAAGAGCTCTACGGCGACATGATCGAGCGCATCGGCCTGTCGCAAGGCGGCCGCGTGACCTCGGTCGATCCGGCAACCATGACCATCGTCACCGAGTTCGGCAATTACACGCCTGATGTCGCCAACGTCATCCCGCCGCAACGTGCGGGACGCATCGCCGAGATTGCGGGCGCTGCAGATGCGACCGGCTGGTGCCCGATCGATCCCGTGACCTTCGAATCGAAACTCGCCAAAAACATCCATGTCATCGGCGATGCCTGCCTCGGCGGTGGCATTCCCAAATCGGCGTCGGCCGCAAGCGGGCAAGGCAAGGCCTGCGCCGCCGCCATCGCTAGTCTCCTCGCAGGTCGCGCGCCGGAAACGCCGCGGCTGACCGGTGTCTGCTACACCACCGTCGCCCCCGGCTACGGTTTTTCACTCGCCGGCAACTATCAGCCCAAGGGTGACATCTTCGCCGAGGTCGAGGGCGGCGCGACCAGTCCGGTCGATGCGCCGCGCGAATTGCAGGCGCGCGAAGCCGCAGAGGCGGAGCGCTGGTTTGAAACCATCACGGCGGAGACGTTTGGTTAGGACAACGATGGAACGAGCCTGCCGCCACGACCACAGTGCGCTCCCTCCCCCGCTTGCGGGGGAGGATCGGGGAGAGGGTGTCTCAACAACAAAGACTCCCCCAGAGGAAAGAACCCTCACCCGCCGCTGCGCGACGACCTCTCCCGCAAGCGGGAGAGGCAAGAGGAGTCCGCAGCGACCTCAGTCATCCCATCTAATAACTGCAATTGCGGCATTCGCCGTAGCGAGCCGCGCCTTCTCCTCGCCTGCCAAGGCCGAGGAACTCGTCCCTTACAAGATCGTCGGCGACGGCATTCCAGCCTCGCTCACCGGTACGCCTGGCGACGCCGCGCGCGGACGCGCGTTGGTGCTCGCGCGCACGACGACCTGCATCCTCTGCCATTCCGGCCCCTTCCCGGAAACACGGTTCCAGGGCGACCTCGCGCCCGACCTCACCGGGGCCGGGAACCGATGGACGGCAAGCCAGTTGCGGCTTCGACTGGTCGATGCATCGCGATTCAACGGACAGACCATCATGCCGTCCTATTATCGCAACGATAGCCTCGTGCGGGTCGGGCGCAATCTTGCCGGCAAGCCGATATTGTCGGCCGCGGAGATCGAGAACATCGTGGCCTTTCTTGCAACGCTTCGCGACTAGGACCGTTCATGCCAACCACGCGACGACACTTCCTGAGCCTCGCCGGAGGCGTCACCGCCGCCGGGACGATGCCGATCGTCAGCCTGCGTCCGCTTCAGGCGACGCCCGCGATGCTCACCACCGCGATCCGCAATGTCGTCGGCGAAGCACAGCTTCGCACCGGCAGGGTGAAGCTCGACATTCCACCGCTGGTCGAGAACGGCAACACGGTCCCGATGACGGTGAGCGTGGCAAGCCCGATGACGGCTGACGATCATGTCAAGAGCATCCATGTCTTCAACGAGAAGAACCCGCAGCCGAACATCGGAAATTTCTATCTCACCCCCGCCTCCGGCCGGGCCCAGGTCTCGACCCGGATCCGGCTCGCCGACACGCAGAAGGTGGTGGCGATTGCGCGCCTGTCCGACGACACGTTCTGGCAAATTGCCGCCGACGTTGTCGTGACGCTGGCCGCCTGCACCGAGGAGATGAACTGATGGCCGCGCTGATCAACGTTCCCGCGAAGGCCAGGCGTGGCGACGTCATCGAGATCCGCGCGCTGACCTCGCACATCATGGAAACCGGCTTCCGCCACACTGTGGACGGCAAGCTGGTGCCACGCGACATCATCACGGGCTTCACCTGCCGCTACAACGGCGCTGAGATCTTTCGCGCCGATCTCTTTCCGGCGATCGCAGCCAATCCCTATCTGTCGTTCTTCACCGTCGCCAAGGAGAGCGGCAAGTTCGAGTTCGAATGGATCGGCGACAACGGCTATTCATCCACCGCATCGGCATCGATCACGGTCGAATGAGCGTTTGGCGCGCGATAGCAGCGGCGGCCTTGTTCGCCGCGGCCCCCGCCCTGCTCGCTGGTGAAATCCCGCCCGATGCACGCCGGTCAGGCTATTCCTTCATGGGGCCCGATACGCGCGCCATGCAGGATGACGACACCTCCAATCCCGGGATGCTGTTCGTGCTCGACGGCGAACAGCTGTGGACGAAGAAGACCGGAAGCGCGGAGAAAGCCTGCGCGGATTGCCATGGCGAGGCGCGCATCAGCATGAAGGGCATCGCCGCGCGCTACCCGGCCTTCGACAAAGCGCTCGGCCGCCCCGTTACGCTCGACCAGCGCATCAATCTTTGCCGGGCCAATCATCAGCAGGCATCGCCGCTGCCCTACGAGAGCCGCGACCTCCTTGCGCTCTCTGCTTTCGTCGCGCACCAGTCGCGCGGCCTCCCGATCACCGCGGGCAACGATCCGCAGGCAAGACCCTTCGTGGAGCAAGGCCGCGAGCTTTTCATGCAGCGCGAGGGCCAGCTTAATCTCGCCTGCACCAATTGCCACGACGACAATTTCGACAGGCGCCTCGCGGGCGCGCCGATCACGCAGGGACAGCCGACCGGCTACCCGCTCTACCGCCTGGAATGGCAAACGCTGGGTTCTCTGGAACGGCGCTTGCGCAGCTGCATGAGCGGCGTGCGCGCCCAGGCCTATGATTACGGCTCGCCCGAGTTGGTCGCGCTCGAGCTCTATCTGATGTCGCGGGCGCATGGCCTGCCGATGGAGACGCCGGCCGTACGACCTTGAGCCGAGGCCCCGCCACGGTGCATCAGCGAGTCATTGCCCGCCCTCAAAGCAATTCGCAAACTATCGTTTCGAGGCTTCTGCTAGCGGCGGGGCGGCTTGAGCCGAGGCAGCCGGCGTCGCGACCGAAAGTCCATGGAGCCTCCAGCCGCCGCCGACATTCTGAAACAGCAGATCGAAATCGATCTGCAATGGCCGCGTCGGAATGGTACCGCTGAGCCGCAGCATGCCGCGGGCATTGACGTTGGGCGGTATCGACAATCGCGGGGCAAGAAGCGCTGCTCCAAACAGATCGAACTTGCGCGTCCGCAGGTCGGAGAACGCAAGCGCGAGGTCGGCCGCGCTGTTCCTGGCCTGGAATTCGGGTGCAGCAAGGTCGCGCAGCACCGAATAATTGCCGGAACGATTGGCATCGTTCAAGGTCAAGAGCGAAGAGCGGATCAGATAGAGTGCCTGCTCGATGGTGACCTGCGGCCCACCCTGCGCTGTGGAAGCCGCTGTCGGCTGCACCGCCCAACGATCGGCAAATCCGGAAGGCGATGGTTGCGTCTCCGCTCGCAGGGGCGCGCAAGCTGCGAGGAAAAGCATGCATGCGGCCAATCGTGGGAATACAACCATGCCCTCACCAGCCCATGCGCAGGCCAACGCGTCCGCCGGCGACCCGCTGGTCGGGCCCATAGCCTATTCCGCCGTTGAACTGCATGTTCCGATTGAGGCGTAGTGCCGCGTTGAATGCGAGACCGTTGGCCCGCTCGAAGGTCCCGTAGTTCATCGTCATGGCAAAACTCTCGTTCGGCAGCAGCGTCGGCACACCGGCCATGGCAAAGGCCATGGCGACGCCGCTGGTCGCCTTGCTGGTCCGGCTGGTGAGGTCGTCGAGGCGGCCGTTGATTGTGGCGAGCTGGCCATTGATAGCGCTGAGATCGCTGGTCGAGGCGATGCCGAGATTGGCGAGCGTGGTGGTCGCGAGATTGCCGGCAGCATCGGAGGTGACGAGCTGGGTCGCGCCGCTTTGCGCGGCCTTGCTCGCCGACGAGGTGATGCCGGCCATGGTGTAGGTATTGCCTGCCGTGCCGAACGTCTGCTGGTTGGGGCGCGTTGCTGTCGCGCCATTGCCGAAAGCGGCAGAGTTGGCGAAACCGGCGCTGGTATTGTTACCGACGGCGACCGCGTTGGCGCCGGCCACCGATACGGTATTGCCGATCGCGATGGCACCTGAGCCGGTCACGGTGGCCGCGTTCGCCATCACCAGCGCGTTGGGCGCATTGACGGCGTTGCCGGAGCCGAACACGGAGGACCCAGCAGCGCTCGCGGTGGCGGCCACTGCATTGTTGGAGCCGACCACATTGACGTTGTCGCCCCGGCCGGCCTGGTTGGTGCCGTTGATGGTGTTGTTGTCGCCCAGCACGAAGCTGCCATTGCCGTTCAACGTATTGGGGTCGCCGATGGCGTAACTGCCATTGCCGCGCACGGTCTGACCGGTGCCGAACGCACCGCTGTTGGTGCCGGTGACGCTGTTGAACGCACCGACCGCGGTGCTGTTGACGCCGGTCACTGTGGTGTTGTTGCCGACAGCCGTTCCGCTCGTGCTGCCCGCATTGACGACCGCCCACGATCCGACCGCCACCGAACTGTCGGCATACGCATAACTATCCGTGCCATAGGCTGAGCTGGTCAGGCCGGTCGCGGTGCTCCGGCCGCCGGTCGCAGTTGCGAAGTCGCCGGAAGCCCGGGAGTCGGCACCCACCGCCGTGGAGTACCAGCCGGCTGCATTGCTGTTGGAGCCAACGGCCACGGTTTGATTGCCGGTCGCACTGCTCACATAGCCGTAGGCGGTGCTCTCGTAGCCCGTCGCCGCGCTCTGCGCCCCGGCAGCAGAGGCGTGCTGACCGATCGCGAGGGCGCCATACCCCATCGCGGTGGTTTGCACGTTGGTCGCCTGGCTCGAGGCGCCGACGGCGAGAGCAGTATTGCCAGAGGCATTGCTGGAAGCACCATAGGCCGTGCCGGATGCACCGCCCGCCGCGCTGCCGGCACCACACGCCGTGCTTCCGACGGCCCCGGCAACTGCGCCGCCGGTGCTGTTGCTGGCATCGACGCAGACGAACTGCGCCTGCGCGGATGGCGCGTCCACGATCGCGGCAAGAACGAACGCCGCCACGGCACACATCGTGGCCGGCCGCATTCGCCGCCACGTCGCTTCCCTCGCCGTTCGTCCCGCCGTCTCGCCGGTCCCCCCCTCGGCCAACCATGCCGCAAGACCCATCCCCCGCGTATCCATCGCTCACCTTCACGTCATTGCAAATTGCTGGGGCCGGCAAACACGCGCGTCTGGCCCCGCGCGCGATAATATGAATATTCATGTCCGGAGACTGCGGTTCGACGGCGTGGAAACTTGCCTGATCGTCCCAATTTGCAGACCAACTGCCGAAGGGAGCGGCCTGGCATGACGAAAATCCCGTATCTGCGCTTCGATACGGCGGAGCTGCCCGCCGCCGAGCGGCTCGACCGCTACCGCGCGATTCTCGCGCATTACGACGTGTCGGTCCCCGACGGCACGAACCGGGACGACTTCGAGGTTCTCGCCGAAGCCTGGCTGCTCGGCGGTCTGGTCGCCGCATCCACCCGGATGGGGCCGGTGCGCTTCACCCGCTCCGCCGCGCTGGCAAAGGCCGATGGCCGCAACTCCTTCGCGCTGCTGCTGCTCCGTCGCGGCGCCTGGAGTGGCGAGGTCGACGGCGAGCCGATCTCGGCCGGACCCGGCCAGGTGCTGGTGCTCGACCTGACCCGGCCCTTCGACGGCATCGCCACGGCGACCGACACCATCAGCCTCGACGTCGAGCGCGATGCAATCGTCAGCGCCGCGCCCGATGGCCTCGACCTGCACGGGCTCGTCCTCGACGGCGCCGCCGGCCGGGTGCTCGCCGATCAGATGGGGCTCCTGCGACGACGGCTTCCGGCGATGGACGGGGACGACGCACCCGAGGCGGTCCGAACGACGCTCGGGCTCCTGCGCGGATGCTTTGGCATGGCCGAGCGGCCACGCGAGCAAGGGCTTGCCCGGCGCGACATCGCCGTCCTTCATCGTGCCAGCCGCTTCATCGATCAGAACCTCGGTCATCCCGATCTCTCGGTGACGACCATCTGCCGCGAGATCGGCGTGTCTCGCTCGGTGCTGTATCGGGTCTTCGCGCCGCTCGCGGGCGTCGCCGATTACATTCGCGGGCGACGGCTCGAAGCGATCCATGTCCTGCTCGATGACGCCGACGAGGATCGCTGGAATGCAGAGATCGCCGCCGAATTCGGCTACGTGAGCCAGGCTCATTTCAGCCGCAGCTTCCGGCAGCGCTTCGGCTACTCGCCGCGCGCAGCGCGCGACTCCCGCGATCTTGCAGCCGCGGTCGAGGCTGGTCCGGAGCTCTTTCGCGAGTGGATCAACCGGCTGGGTTGACTTGCCTTGGCGTACGGTCCGGAAGGAAACGGCCGGCAACATGACGTCACCGGCCGCAATCTCCTTCGCTTCTCCTACTCCGCCGGCGCGGCCGACATCTCCGGATGCGCGGCATAGTGGTCGCTGGCGCCGAGCTTGCTGGCCGCGAACAGGCCGGCGGCCATCGCGGCATAGGCCAGCGCGACAGCGGGCGTGACGCCAAATCCGCCGCCGATGCCGACGGCCTCGCCATGCATGAAGCCGAAATAGGTCAGGATCGCGCCGACCAGCGCGAAGCCTGATGCCTTCTCGAAATCGCGCTCGATGATGAAGACGCCGATCGCGCCCAGGATGAGGCCGCCGAGGATGGAGCCGCCGCCCATCACCTCCAACCCCCGGTAGAACACGCCCTGCTGCGGCAGCGCGGCAATCGCGGCAGCCTTCACGGCGTCGGCCTTGTCGGCGGCCAGGCCGCCGACGGACGTCGCTGCCATCATGGTCGAGCCCAGCATCGTGTCGATCTGGAGCTTGGCCCAGGCGGCAAGATGCGGCGTCAGCGCCAATACGATCGCGGGCGCGTGCTTGATCGGCGTGGTCTGGAACGCCTGCGCGCCGATCAGCATGCCGATGTAAAGCAGGATCGGCGAGATCGCGACCACGGGCACGAGTGCCAGCAGCACCGAGATGATGCCGAACCAGGCCAGCACGATCACCATGAGGCCGGTTGCGGCCGAGTAGCCGATGCGGCCGCCCATCGCCTTCCAGCCGGGATGGCCGATATAGACGGCGTTGATGAAGGGATTGCCCATCAGGCAGCCGATCAGGCTGACGACGCCGTCGGCCGTGAGCACCCGCGTGGTCGGATATTCGTCGCCGGCGGCTTCCGCGCTCTCGACATTGTCCATGGCCTCGACGAGGTCGTAGATGCCGAATGGAATGGCGGTGACGAGAATGATGCCGAGGAATTCGAAGCCGGAGAAGACGTAGCCCAATGCGGGAAGCGGCACCGAGAAGCCGAAATTGGCAAATGCTGCGCCGACGCCTTTGAGGCTCAAGCCGCCAAGGCCGAGCCCGAACAGGTTCGAACCCCAGGCGATGATCATGCCGACGGCGATGGCGACGAGACCTGCGGGAATACCGCGCGGATATTTCACGCCGCCGAACCAGCTCACCAGGATGATGGCAAAGCAGACCAGACCGATCTGCGGCGTCATGTACATCTCCAGCGCCGGCCGCATCGAGATGAAGGTGACGGAAACGCCGGCAAGCGTTCCGAGCAGCGCCGCGCGCGGCGTGATCCTGCGAATGAACGGCGCAATGAAGCCGCCGATCATGAGAATGAAGCTTTGGAAGAACACCCAGACCAGGCCCGCCGACCAGCCCTTGAGCGGATCACCGGTCTTCAGGGTGATCGGCAGCATGATCACGAAGGTGACGATGAACATGTGCGGCACGCTGACGCCCGAGGGCAGCGCGCAGACATCGTTGCGGCCCGTCTTCTGCGCCAGACGGTAGGCAAGGTAGGCGTAGTAGAAGGTCGAGAGGCACATCATCAGCCCGAGCGCGGGCAGGATGCGGCCGAACACCAGACTGTCCGGCATCTTCAGGACGAAGCGCAACAGGCCCGTGAGCACCAGCATGTTGACGAGGATGTTGGTGCCGAAGCCGAAAAACGCGTTCCAGTCGCCCGATGTCCATAGTGCCGGCTTGAACTCGGACGTATCGATCTCAGACTTGCCGGCCGTCCCCGTCAATGTGCTCATGATCGTTCCCCTGATGTGGTCGAAGTCTTGATTGCCTCCAGAACTGCGGCCGAGTCCGTGACCCAGCCGAAGATGCCGCCTTGGGCCTTGATCATCTTCAGGCCCATCTCGTGAAACTCGGGGAAGTAGGAGGCGCAACCGTCCGACATGACGACGCAGCGGTAGCCGCGGTCGTTGGCCTCGCGCACCGTGGTGTTGACGCACACTTCGGTGGTGACGCCGCACACCAGCAGGTTCTCGATGCCGTATCTCTCCAGCACGTCGCCAAGCTCGGTGGCGTAGAACGCGCCCTTGCCGGGCTTGTCGATCACGACCTCGCTGTCGAGCGGATAGAGCTCGGGGATGATGTCGTGGCCGGCTTCGCCGCGAATGAGGATGCGGCCCATCGGGCCGGGATCGCCGATCCGCAGCGACGGCGCGCCGCGCTCGACTTTCGCCGGGGGCGCGTCGGAGAGGTCGGGCAGATGGCCTTCGCGGGTGTGGATCACCAGCATGCCGGTGTCACGCGCCGCCGTCAGCACCGCGCCGATCGGCTTCACCGCGCGCGCAAGCTGACTGACGTCGTTGCCGAGCGTCTCACCGAAGCCGCCGGGCTCCATGAAGTCGCGCTGCATGTCGATGATCAACAGCGCTGTCGCTGACCAGTCGAGTCTGATCGGCTCGGGCTCGGCGCTGATGACGCCCAATGTCGGCTTGCTCAAGTCCAGCATGACGCCCGCCCCTCGCGAGAACTGCGCCAGGAGTTCTGCAAGCGGCGTGCCATTGTGTACAATTGCGGTGGGGCGCGGGCGGCGATGGAATTCGTTGCGTAGTCAGAAGGTTACGCCGGCGGTCGGCGTCTGCTTATTCCCTGTGCGACGACTTCGCCGCGTGCATCTGCTCAAAGGATGGGCGCTCTCCGAATGACGAGGAGCGCGTATGGCGGCGCCTTTGCGCCTACCGCCCCGCCCCATACAGCCGCCGATACTCTTCTTCATACGGCGCGTAAGAATCCTTCAGCGTCGCCATGTTCAGCAGCATGGTCGCAACCAGCGTGTTCGTCTTGTCGAACACGCGCGTCTTGGCCCAGACGCTTTCGGTGCGGCGGCTGCCGGAGAGCGCGACCACCTCGCGCTCGACCTCGTAGTCCTCGTCGACGAGGAGCGGGCCCTTCACGAGCCGGATCTCCTGGTCCGCGAACAGGCCGACGGCTGGGCCCTTGGCCGGCAGCGGATCGTCCTTCGAGCGGTACTGGAACAGCACGCTCAGCATCTCCATCGGGATGATCGGCCTGCGCCACGGATTGTCGGCGCCGGAATAATAGGGCGAGTTCTCGGTGATGACGGCGAGCTTCTGCCTGAGGGAGAAAGGGTAAAGGTCACCCATGGTCTGATCGAAAGCCATGCGCACCGTCTGCCGCTTGCCGGGGACGCCGACTTGCACATCGCGAAGGATCACGGGATCCGCGAGCGGCTTGAGCTCGCGCAGACGCAGGTCAAGGGCTGTCGGGCTCTCGATGATCGAGGCCGTGCCGCGCAGCACTTCGGTGCCGTCGCGCTTGACCATTTGAATTTGACACTCCGGTTGTTCAACCGAGGAGGCCATCAGGATCGCCTGCACCTCTTCGCCTTCATAGCAGACGCTGCGATAGTGCGCAGAAAGGCAGCCTCTTTCGAACCAGGCTTGCCCCCATTGCCGCTCGCACAACGGGGCAAATTGGCTGAAATGCGTCGGCCCCTCGATCGTACCGCCTCTGAAGCCGAGCTTCTGCGCTGTCGCGTCATCATGGATCGAGGCATGCGCGTCGTAGGTTTGCGCCTGCAGCATCTGTCGCGGCCGGCGCCACGGCCCGACCAAGGCGCCTCCGGTCTGAGTGATTGGGGTATCGAACGCCGTCATGCTCTCCTCCGCGTGCAAGCCATGACTAGCAGGAGCGCCACGGATGCGGCTAGCCGTATTGACTTCGCCGGCCCATCCTTTTGACTGTCACAATTCGCGTCGCGCAGCCGCAATCCTTCCTGCAGCGCACACCCACCCCGAACCAAGAGCCGAGGACTTCCGAAATGACGCTGTTGCAGGTCGAGCTGGATGACAAATACCGGCTCGAATCGAAGCGGATCTTTCTGTCCGGCACACAGGCACTGGTCCGTCTGCCCATGTTGCAGCGCGAACGCGACCGGCTCCAGGGGCTCAACACCGGCGGCTTCATCTCGGGCTATCGCGGCTCCCCGCTCGGCATGTACGACCACGCGCTGTGGCGCGCGAAATCCCGCCTCGCGCAGCACGACATCGCCTTCGTCCCCGGACTGAACGAGGACCTGGCGGCAACCGCGGTCTGGGGCAGCCAGCAGGTCGGCCTGTTTCCCGGCGCCAAGGTCGATGGCGTGTTCGGCATCTGGTACGGCAAGGGCCCCGGCGTCGACCGCTCGGTCGATGCGCTCAAGCACGCCAATGCGGCCGGCACCGCGCTCAACGGCGGCGTGCTCGCGCTCGCCGGCGACGACCATGGTTGCCAGTCCTCGACGCTGGCGCATCAGAGCGAGCAGGTGTTCGCGGCGGCGCTGATCCCGGTGATCAATCCGGCAACGCTGCAGGATTATCTCGATCTCGGCCTCTATGGTTTCGCGCTGTCGCGCTTCTCCGGCTGCTGGGTCGGCTTCAAGGCGATCAGCGAGACCGTCGAGAGCTCGGCCTCGATCTATAGCGATCCTGAACGCATCAAGATCAAGCTCCCCGACGATTTCGAGATGCCGCCCGGCGGCCTCAACATCCGCTGGCCGGATCCGCCGCTGGAGGCCGAGAGGCGCCTGTTCGGCCCGAAGATGGCCGCCGTGCAGGCCTTTGCCCGCGCCAACCAGCTCGACCGCATCGTGCTCGATTCCAAGCCGGCACGGCTCGGAATCGTCGCGACCGGCAAGGCCTATCTCGATCTGCGCCAGGCGCTGGCCGACTTAGGCATCACCGACAAGGACGCGCAGGATCTAGGCCTTCGCATCTACAAGGTCGCGCTGACCTGGCCGCTGGAGGAAAGCGGCGCGAAGCGCTTTGCGGAAGGCTTACAGGACGTTCTCGTCGTCGAGGAGAAGCGCGGCTTCATCGAAGACCAGCTGATGCGCATCCTCTACAACATCGATGCCTCCAGGCGCCCGACCATTACGGGCAAGCGCGACGAAAGCGGCGCGCCGCTGCTGCCGAGCGAAGGCGAGTTGACGCCGACCATCGTGGCGGGCGCATTGGTGGCGCGGCTACGCAAGCTCGGCCATCGCAGCCCGGTGCTGGAGCAGCGTCTCGCCCGGCTGGAGGCTTTCGACCATCCCGTCACCATAAACACGCAGATCAAGCTCGCGCGCACGCCGTTCTTCTGCTCGGGCTGCCCGCACAACACCTCGACACGCGTGCCCGAAGGCAGCCGCGCCATGGCCGGCATCGGCTGTCACGGCATGGCCCTGAGCATGCCGACCCGCCGCACCGATCTGATCTCGCATATGGGCGCCGAGGGCGTGAACTGGATCGGCCAGTCGCCCTTCACGAGCGAGAAGCATATTTTCCAGAATCTCGGCGACGGCACTTACACCCATTCCGGCCTCCTCGCCCTTCGCGCGGCATCGGCCGCCGGCATCAGCATCACCTACAAGATCCTCTACAACGACGCCGTCGCGATGACCGGCGGCCAGCCGGCCGAAGGCGCCTTCAACGTCGCCCAGATCGCGCATCAGGTCTGGGCCGAGGGCGTCAAGCGGCTCGCGATCGTCTCCGACGATCCGGGCAAGTACCCGCAAGGCAATTACTTCCCGCAAGGCGCGACCATCCATCACCGCCGCGAGCTCGATGCCGTGCAGCGCGAGCTGCGCGACATCAAGGGCCTCACCGTCATCATCTACGACCAGACCTGCGCCGCCGAGAAGCGCCGCCGCCGCAAGCGCGGGCTCTATCCCGATCCCGCCAAGCGCGCCTTCATCAACGAGCTGGTCTGCGAAGGCTGCGGCGATTGCTCGCAGGCTTCCAACTGCGTCTCGGTGCAGCCGCTGGAGACCGAGTTCGGCCGCAAGCGCCAGATCGACCAGTCGAACTGCAACAAGGATTTTTCCTGCGTCGAAGGGTTCTGTCCAAGCTTCGTCACCGTGCACGGCGGCACGCTCAAGCGGATGAAAACTTCGGCGGTTGATTCCGGCCAGCTGTTCGCCGATCTGCCGCTGCCGCCTGCGCGTGAGCTTGATGGGCCCTACAACATCCTCGTTACCGGCATCGGCGGCACCGGCGTCATCACCATCGGCGCCCTGCTCGGCATGGCTGCCCATGTCGACGGCCGCGGCTGCTCGGCGCTGGACTTCACCGGCCTGTCGCAGAAGAACGGCGCGGTGATGAGCCACGTCCGCATCGCGCCGAAGCCGGAAGACATCTCCGCCGTCCGCATCACCACCGGCGGCGCCGACGTCATCCTCGGCTGCGACATGATCGTTTCGGCCGGTCCCTCAGCCCTCAGCCGCGCCGAGCGCGGCGTGACGAAAGCCTATATCAACGCCGATTTGCAGCCGACCGCGAGCTTCGTGCAAAACCCCGATCTCGACTTCGAGATGGGCACGATGCAGACCGTGCTGCGCGACGCAATCGGCGACAACAACCTCGACATCATCGACGCCACCGGCATTGCCGCGGCGCTGATGGGCGACAGTATCGCGACCAACCCTTTCATGCTCGGCTTCGCCTTCCAGAAGGGCGCGATCCCGCTATCGCTGGAGGCCCTGCTGCGCGCCATCGAGATCAACGGCGCCGCGATCGAGATGAACAAGCTCGCCTTCACCTGGGGGCGCCTGGCCGCCCACGACATGTCGCGGGTGCGCAGCGTGCTGCAGTTCAAGAACCGCGCCGCCGCGCCGACCAAGTCGCTCGACGACATCATCGCAACGCGCGCCGAATTCCTGACCTCCTATCAGGACAAGGCCTATGCCGACCGCTATCTCGCGGCCATCGCCAAGGTGCGCAAGGCGGAGCATGCCGCCTCGCCCGCATCAACGGAGCTGACCGAGGCGGTCGCAAAGAACCTGTTCAAGCTGATGTCCTACAAGGACGAGTACGAGGTCGCGCGGCTCTACACCGACGGCAGCTTTGCGAAGAAGGTGTCCGAAAAATTCGACGGCGACTTCACGCTGAAGTACCACCTTGCGCCGCCGATCTTCGCCAAGCGCGACAGGGGGACGGGCCGGCTCCAGAAGCAGGAGTTCGGCGGCTGGATGATCCATGCCTTCCGCGTACTCGCGAGGCTCAAATTCCTGCGCGGCAGCGCGTTTGATCCGTTCGGCCGCACCGAGGAGCGCCGGACCGAGCGGAGGCTGCTCGAGGAATATATGACGATGATCGACCAGCGGATCGCCGGGCTGAAGGCGGAGCAGATCCCGCTGCTGGCACGGCTCGCCCGCGTGCCGGAGAAGATCCGCGGCTTTGGCCACGTCAAGGAAGCCAACGTCAAGCTCGCGGCGGCCGAGAAGTCGCGGCTGGAAGCAGAGCTTGAGAACAGCCGTTTTGCCGCGGCGGCGGAATAAAGACTGGGGCCAGCTCTCTCCACATCATTGCGAGGAGCCCTTGCGACGAAGCAATCCAGAATCTCGCCACACACTCGGTGTCATCGCCCGGCTTGACCGGGCGATCCAGTACTCCGAGGCGGTTGTGGTTGAACGGATGGGCCGCGGCGTACTGGATGCCCCGCTTTCGCGGAGCATGACAGCGGTGGAGATGGCTAGACCGACGCCGACACGCCGGCAGCGGTCTCGCGTGTCACCCCTCCCTCTGCCAGATGCCGTCCTGCGATATATCCAAACGTCAGCGCCGGTCCTAACGTGATCCCCGGCCCCGGACAATTCCCGTTCATGATCGAGCCCATGTCGTTGCCGCAGGCATAGAGGCCGGCGATCGGCGTGCCGTCCTTGCGCAACACGCGGGCCTGCGCGTCGACTTTCATGCCGATCGCGGTGCCGAGATCGGCCGGATGGATGCGCATCGCGAAGAACGGCGCGCGCGTGATCGGCGCGACGCAGGGATTAGGCTTGTGACTGATATCGCCGAGGTGGCGCTGATAGATGGTGCTGCCGCGGCCGAACTCGGGATCACGGCCGTCCTCTGCATCGGCGTTGTAGTTCACGACCGTCGCCGTGAGCGTGGACGGCTTGACGCCGATCCTGGCGGCGAGCTGCGCGATGTCGGGCGCCTCGATCAACTCACCGCTCGCCACATAGCGCCGATAGAGGCGCGTGAGCGGCTTGATGCGGCCGAGGCCGTAAGCCCACAGGAACGCGCGGTCGCAGATCAGATAGAACGGCCGGTCCGGCTCGCCATTGCCATCACGGAGCATGGCGAGCACGAACTCGTGGTAGGACAGCGCCTCGTTGACGAAACGCCGGCCCGCTGCGTTGACGGCGATCATTCCGGGCTTGGCGCGGTCGGTCACGGTGTGTGGGAACACGCCGCGGCTGCCGTCGGCGCGGCGGAACAACGAGGCCGGCACCCAATAGGCCGGACTGGTCGCGTCCGTGTTGAGCGCGGCGCCAGTCGTCGCCGCCAGCCGCAGCCCGTCGCCGGTGCTGGAGCTGTTGGTCGCCGAGACAAATCCAGCCGCGGCCGGAAAAAGACGCTTGCGCAACACGGCGTCGTGCGAAAAGCCGCCGGTCGCCAGCACCACGCCGCGGCGCGCCGCGATCGGCCGGTCGCGGGATCCATGACGGATCACCACGCCGCTGACGCGATCACCCTGCATCGAGAGAACTTCGACGTCGGTGCTGAAGAGAGCTTCAACCTGCCGCGCCAGCAGCGAAGCATACAGCCGCGCGGCAAGCGCGTTGCCGAGATACAGCGTCGTGCCACGCGGGCTTTGCAGCCGCTGCAACGCATATTCCGAGACCAGCCGCGCCGCGCGCATGGTCGAGCGCAGCGATTTTCCAACTCTGCGCAAATGCGGAATGTCGAAACGATTGACCATCATCCCGCCAAACAGCGTGAACTCCGGCAGCGGTGGCCGTAATCTCGCAAAAGCCCCGCCCAGCCGCGTGCCGTCGAAAGCAACCGGCTCCAGCACGCGGCCGCCTGATGTCGCGCCCAGTCGCTCCGGATAATAGTCCGGATAGGCCTTAACCGGCTGGAGCCGAACCTCGGTGTTGGCTTCGAGATAGGCGATCGCCTCGGGCCCGCGCGCGAGAAAGGCAGCGCGCAGGCTGGCATTGGCGCGCTCGGGCACCGTGCTCGACAGATATTGGACGGCATCCGCGACACTATCGGAGAGCCCAGCATCCTTCATTTTGGCATTGGCAGGGATCCAGACCATGCCGTCGGACCAGGCCGTGGTGCCGCCGACGAACGCGGTCTTCTCGATCACCAACACGCGCAGACCTTCGGCGGCAGCGACCGCCGCGGCCGTCATACCGCCGGCTCCGGCGCCGATGACGATGACATCGTAGGTCTCTTGCGCCGGCATCATGCGGCGAGTGTCCGAAGGCGAGGCATGACACCGTCATACCTCGCCTCACCCGTCCGGCGCTAGCGGGCAGGCTTCCGTTCGATCGGGTCGATGTCGATCGCCCGCAGCCGGCCGAGCCGCAGCACGTCCATGGCGAGCCGCCGGCCGATCCGGTCGCGGTCGAGCACGCGGATCAGATCGTCGACGCCGTTGATCTCGACGCCGTCGAGCCTGATCACGACGTCTCCGGGAAGCAAGCCGGCCTTCGCCGCCGGGCCGTCCGGCTCGATCTGCATCAAAAGCGCGCCCATCTTGTTCTCGACGCCGGCCACGACCGCGTGCCGCCGCGGCACCGGCGCGGTCTGTCCGGCGACGCCGATATAGGCGCGGCGGACATAGCCGTGGCGGATGATCTCCGACAGCACGAACTGCGCGGTGTTGCTGGCGACCGCGAAGCAGATGCCCTGCGCGCCGTTGATGATGGCGGTGTTGATGCCGATCACCTCGGCATGCGACGACACCAGCGGGCCGCCGGAATTGCCGGGATTGAGCGCGGCATCGGTCTGGATCACGTCCTCGATGGTGCGGCCGCTGACCGAGCGGATCGAGCGTCCGAGCGCCGAGACCACGCCGGCGGTCACGGTCGATTCGAAGCCGAGCGGATTGCCGATCGCAATCACGAGCTGGCCGCGCCGCAACGTCTTGGAGTTGCCGAGCGCGGCATAGGGCAAATGGCGCACGCCGTTGGCGCGCAGCAGCGCAAGGTCGGTATCGGCGTCGACGCCAAGCACCTGGGCCTCGCCGACATGGCCCTCGACGTCGCGCAACCGGATCTGCTTCGACGTGCCGACCACGTGGCTGTTGGTCAGGACGAGCCCGTCCGGCGAGATCACGATGCCCGAGCCGAGCCCGCCGCGTTCGCGGCCGTTCGGCACCTTTGGCCCGGTCTCGACCCGCACGACCGCAGGGCCGACGCGGTCGGTCACGTCGATCACGGCATTGGAATAGGCGTCCAGCAGCGCCCGGTCATCGACCGGGACAGACGGGGTTGTTCGCGATGACGGTGCGTCATCGGCGATGTCTGAAGTGAAATCCAGCATGGCAAAAGTCCTTGAAGGCTCACACAGATGGTGGCCTGCTCCCCGCCGCGCAAGATGCCCGCCCGGCCGCGCAGGGCTGGACTGCCCAGATGGCTAGGGCGCCCGCCTCAGCGAGCCGCCTCGCGCCTTGACCGGATCGAGCAGCGACCAGTCGCCATCCGGCAGCACGTGGCCCTTCGGGAACGGCGCGCGCAGCTCCAGCCCGAGCGAGCGCAACACGCGGTCGTCGCGGTAGTAGCATTGCAGGACGACGCGGACGAGCGTCGCGGCGGGCGCGCCGCCAGCCCCGCGAAACTCCTGCGCCGCCGCATCGCGCCCCTTGGCATCGAGCTCGGCAAGCGGCCTTCCTGCGAGGCGCGCCAGATGATCCAGCGCCGTCGCCACCAATTTGCCATCACGGCCGAGCGTCGCGAGGATGTCGGCCTGGATCGTGGGATCGTCGGCGCCCGGCACCCCGTACTCGGCGCTGGCGGGAACGATCATCCCGGCGACGGTGCGGAGGTCGTCGCGCTGCCGCGGCGAGAGGGAGAGTTGATCAGTCATGGTGTCCTCTTCTGAAGCTCGCGCAGCGATGAAAGTGCGCTCCCTCCCCCGCTTGCGGGGGAGGGTTGGGGAGTGGGTGTCTCCACAGAGGGGCTCCCCCAGAGGAGAGAACCCTCACCCGGCACTGCGTGCCGACCTCTCCCGCAAGCGGGAGAGGTGCACCGAGTGCGCGGTTAGGTCTGGCCGTCATCATTCTCAGTCGAACAAATTGGCGAGGCGCTGCTTAATCTGGTCGGCGATGTAGAGCGCGAGGGCCTGGATGGTGGAGGTCGGGTTCACGCCGCCCGACGTGACGAAGATGCTGCCGTCGACGATGAAGAGGTTCTTGACGTCGTGCGCGCGGCCCCATTCGTTGACCACGGAGCGCTCGGGGTCAGTGCCCATCCGCGCGGTGCCGAGCAGATGCCAACCGCCCCAGGGGATCGGCGAGTTGATGCAGATATCGGTCGCACCGGCGGTCTCGAGAACTTCCCGCCCGCGGGCAAGTGCGTGCTCCATCATTTTTCGGCTGTTCTCGCTGATCGTGTAGTCGATCTTCGGCGCGGGAATGCCGTGGCTATCCTTCAGGACGGGATCGAGCGTGACCTGATTATGCTCCTCCGGCAGATCCTCGCAGATCGCAGAGAAACCCAGCCGATGGCCGTTGAGCTTGCGGAAGACGCGGTGATGATCCTCGCCCCAGGGCAAGATGCCCTTTTGCTCGCTGACGACGGCCTCGAACACGGGACCTGCGCCGCGCACGAACTGCACGCCGTAGCCGCGCACGAAGCCGCGCGACGGGTCGGTGTCGTACCATTGCTTGCTCCAGAGGCAGGTCGGCGGCGCGCGGTTGGAGTCGGTCGGCTCCTTCACATAGCCGTAGATCTGCGCGTAAGGGTGGAACATCAGGTTCTTGCCGACGAGACCCGACGAATTGGCAAGGCCGTTGGGGAAACGGTTGGATTTCGAGTTGAGCAGCAGGCGGGGCGTGCCGACACCGTTGCAGGCGATGATGACGACGTGCGCGGGCTGGAATTGCTCGACACCGTCCTTGTCGTAATAGACCACGCCCGAGGCCATGCCGTTCTCGTCGGTGGTGATCTCGCGCACCCGGCAATGGGTGCGCAGCTCGACGCCGGCGCGGATCGCATGGGGCCAATAGGTGATGTCGGTGGACGACTTTGCTCCTTGCGCGCAGGCCGGCGTGCAATGGCCGAGATTGATGCAGCGTGCCCGCCCCTCATAGTCCATCGTCGCGACCGTGGTGTCCGACGGCCACCAGTGCCAGCCGAGCTCGTTCATGGCCTTGCCGATGATGGCGCCGGACAGGCCGAGCGGCTGCTGCGGCATCGGCGGATGCGTCAGCGGCGAGAGCGGATCGCCTGATAGCCCCGACGTGCCCATCATGCGGTCGTTCTCCTCGAAGAACGGGGTCAGCGCGTCGTAATCGATCGGCCAGTCGTCGGCGACGCCGTCCAGCGTCTTCACCTTGAAATCGGAGGGATGCAGCCGTGGCCAATGCGCGGTGTACATCACCGTCGAGCCACCGACCGCGTTGTAGTTGACGACCTTGATCGGCGAATTGTCGTCGTTAACAGGATAGTCCTCGGGCCGGCCGCGAATATTCGGACTCGACGACCACTCGCCGTAGAACTTGGCCTCCCAGTCCCGGCCCGTGCTCGGATATTCCGCCGGGTTCATCCAGCCGCCCTGCTCCAGGCAGAGAATGTGCATCTTGGTCTCGGCCAGCGACCACGCCACCGCCGCGCCCGAAGCGCCGGCGCCGATGATCAGGACGTCCACGGGGTCTTTCATCGCAACCTTTTCCTCCCGCCCTCGCCGCTTTCCGGGCGATTCGGCCTGCACCATTCGCAAGGCCCGAGAACGATAGGGTCAGAGCGGGCGGGGAGTAAAGCCGCGAGGCCGGAATGTCGCACTTCGCAGGGTGCAGACCATTGGTATCGCCACATCCGGATGCTAGGAACGGGCGACCGAGCAATCGATAGCGAGACCTTATGTCCTTCCGAAATACCTTTGCCGCCGTCCGCGCGTTTTCGCTTCTTTGTTTCTTTGCCTTGTCGGGATTCCTGGCGGCGTCCGAGCCGGCCTCCGCGCTAACCGCCGCCGCGACCGTCCGCGACGGCAATTCCATCCAGCTCGGCGACGTCACCTACCGGCTCGACGGCGTCGACGCGCCGGAGCTGGACCAAGTCTGTATCGACGATCACGCCGATCCTTGGACCTGCGGCATCGAGGCGCGCGACCAGCTGGCGAAGCTCATCAACAAACGCTCCGTGCGCTGTGACGATGTCGGGCCGGAGAAAACCTTTGGCAAGCGGCACCGGGCCATCTGCACGGCCGAGGGCGACAAGGCATCCTTGAACGAACAGCTCGTCAAGCTCGGTTTTGCCGTCGCACGGGAGCCGATCAAGGCGAACGTCAAGCCGGCGGCGTCCGAAGCCAAGACGGCCTCGGCCGGAATCTGGAAGGGCTGCTTTGTTGCACCGCAAGACTTCCGCGGCGGCAAGAAGGACGGCACACTCCTGGGCGCGGCCTGCCGCCAGGACCGGGAGAAGGAAATTCGCGCCGTGCTGTTCCCCGAGGAGCTGACGATGCCGCCGAGTTGCAGCATCAAGGGCAAGCTTGCGGTGCGCGCGCGCGTCACCGGCAATATCGGCATCTATCATTTGCGGGGTTGCCCGAGCTACCCGGCGACCACCAAGCCGGACCGCTGGTTCTGCTCTGAGGACGACGCCCAGGCCGCTGGCTTCCGCAAGGCTTATAATTGCCGCCGGCCGAAGTGAACAAAGTTGTTCACGCAGCCGTGAGTAGTAGTCCGGGTCCGTATTGATCCGGAATTGAACTCCTTCGCGAGTTGTTGCACTTATTAACGTACGCAAGCGCTTGCGCGAGCGTTTCCTTGGCAGACGATCCTCATCGGATTGTCTTTGCTTGGGCGTTTCCTCCCTAGACTTGGGCCGCTTGTCACAACAAGCGGCTCTTCTTTTTTGGGCGGCTCTGCCCTCTCGCGCTACTGCCGCATCATGATCTGGTCCATCGGCGGCATATTGGCGTTCAGATGCGCCATGATCCAGACCGTGCCGCCGACCACCAGGAAGACCACCAGCAGTCCGAAGGCCAGCGCCAGCAGGTTGTTGGTGTTGTCGGGTCCGGTCGTGATGTGGAGGAAGAACACCAGGTGCACTCCCATCTGCGCGATCGCCAGCACGATCAACGCAACGGGGATGGACGGCTGCCAGACCAGGTCGGTGCCGGCGATGAAGAACGATGTTGCCGTGAGCAGCAGCGCGAGCGCGAGCCCGACGATGTAACCAAGAATGCGGGTTCCCACACTGTGTTGCTCTTCCTCGCCCGGTGCGAGGTCATGTCCGATGTGCGACTGATCGCTCATGCACCGCTCCCAAGCAGGTAGACGACTGAGAACACACCGACCCAGATGATATCGAGCGCGTGCCAGAACAACGCAAAGCACATCATCCGGCGCAGGACATCGGCGCGAAAGCCCTTGGCGAAGACCTGGGCCATCATGGTGAGCAGCCACAGCACACCGGCCGAGACATGCAGACCATGGCAGCCGACCAGCGAGAAGAACGCGGTCAGGAATGCGCTGCGGGACGGGCCATAGCCGCGCGCGACGAGGTCGGCGAATTCGCGGAACTCGATGGCGAGGAAGATCAGCCCGAGCACACAGGTCACCGCCATGCCGAGATAGAACCAGAACCGGTTGCGCATATCGGCGGCAATGCTGGCCATGCCGCAGGTGAAGCTCGACAGCAGCAGGCAGACCGTTTCGATCGCCACGTTCCTCTGCTCGAAAATCTCCGAGCCCTTCGGGCCGCCGGCGGTCTGGCCTGAAAGCACCGCATAGGCAGCGAAGAAGCAGGAGAACATCACGATGTCGGAGAGCAGGAAGACCCAGAAGCCGTAGGCGGTCACGATCCGCTTCGGCGCGGGTCCGGGATGCTCGATCACGAGCCCGATGTGATGGGGATCGGCATGGGCATGGCCGACGGTCGCGGTCATCGCCATCAGACTGTCCCCGCCATGCTGACGAGGCTGCGTCGCTCCTCGAGATTGATACCGTCTATCGCTGCGACTTCTTCGGCCGGAATGACGTATTCGTCATGGTCGCGCCAGGCGAACACGACGAAGGTCGCAAACGCGCCGAGCCCCCCCAAAATCACCATCCACCAGATATGCCAGATCAGCGCAAAGCCCATGATGGTGGCGAAGAACGCGCAGACGAAGCCGGTCGGGGAGTTCCGAGGCATCTCGATGTCCTGGTACTCCGGCCCGTCGCGCTGGAGCGATTGCTGCTGGGCATGGACCTTCATGTCCCAATAGGCGTCCTCCCCGCGCACATCGGGATTGAAGGCGAAATTGAACACCGGTGGCGGCGACGAGGTCGCCCATTCCAGCGAGCGGCCGTCCCAGGGATCGCCGGTGCGGTCGCGCAGCGCCTCGCGATTGCGGATGCTGACCACGAGCTGCACGATCTGGCAGACCACGCCAATCGTCAACACGGCCATGCCGACCGCTGCAACGATCATCCAGGGCCGCCACGAGGCGACATCATAGTGCTGCATCCGCCGCGTCATGCCGAGCATGCCGGCGACGTAGAGCGGGACGAAGGTGATGAAGAAGCCGAGGATGGTGAACCAGAACGCAGCCTTGCCCCAGCGTTCGTCGAGGCGGAAACCGAACGCCTTCGGAAACCAGTATTCGAAGCCGGCGAAGGCGCCGAACAACACGCCGCCGATGATGACGTTGTGGAAATGCGCCACCAGGAACATGCTGTTGTGAAGCATGAAGTCGGCCGGCGGCACCGCGAGCAGAACGCCCGTCAATCCACCGACGATGAAGGTGACCATGAAGCCGACCGCCCACAGCATCGGCGCCGCGAAACGGATCCGGCCGCCATACATCGTGAACAGCCAATTGTAGATTTTCACGCCCGTGGGCACCGCGATGATCATGCTGGCGATGCCGAAGATGGCGTTGACATCGGGCCCCGCGCCCATCGTGAAGAAATGATGCAGCCAGACCATGAAGGAGATGACGCAGATCGCCATGGTCGCCAGCACCATGGAGCGATAGCCGAACAACGCCTTGTGGGAGAAGGTCGAGACCACCTCCGAGAAGATGCCGAAGGCGGGCAGCACCAGAATGTAGACCTCTGGGTGGCCCCAGGCCCAGATCAGGTTCATGAACATCATGACGTTGCCGCCGGCCTCGTTGGTGAAGAAATGGAAACCGAGATAGCGGTCGAGCAACAGCATCGCGAGCGTCGCGGTGAGGATCGGAAAGGCCGCGACGATGAGCAGGTTCGAGGCGAGCGTGGTCCAGCAGAACATCGGCATGCGCAGGTAGTTCATGCCCTTGGTGCGCAGCTTCAGCACCGTCGTGACGAGATTGATACCGGCGACCAGCGTGCCGACCCCGGAGATCTGTAGCGACCACGCGTAGTAATCGACGCCGACGCCGGGGGAATAGGACAATTCCGACAGCGGCGGAAAGGCGAGCCAGCCGGTGCGCGCGAACTCGCCGACCACGAGCGAGATGTTGACCAGCAACGCGCCGGTCGCCGTCAGCCAGAAGCCGACCGAATTGAGCGTCGGGAACGCGACGTCGCGCACGCCGAGCTGAAGCGGCACGACGAGGTTCATCAGCCCGATCACGAACGGCATGGCCACGAAGAAGATCATGATGGTGCCGTGCGCCGAGAAGATCTGGTTGTAATGCTCCGGCGGCAGATAGCCCTGCGACTGATAGGCGACCGCCTGCTGGATCCGCATCATGACGGCGTCGCTGCCGCCGCGCAGCAGCATCACCGATGCGAGCAGGATGTACATCACGCCGATCCGCTTGTGATCGACGCTGGTGATCCATTCGTGCCAGAGATAGGGCAGATGGCCCTTCGCCACGACCCAGACCAGCACGCCGAGGATCGCAACCAGCACGATCGCGCCTGCGATGAGTGGGATCGGCTGATCGAACGGAACGGCGGACCAGTCGAGCTTACCGAGCATCATGGCCTCCACTGTGCGGACGGCCGGCATCGGAGATCAGCTCCGGACCCGGCCCCGGCGGAATGTGCTGGGTTGCGATCAAATCGAACAGGCGCGGGTCGTCGAGCCGATAGGCCGGCCTGCCCTTCTCGATGCCCTGCTGCATCAGCTTTTTGTAGCTCTCCTCGTTCAGCACCGCGTCCGTCTTCGCAATGGACGCGACCCAATCGGGAAAGGCGAGCGGCGAGATCACGTTGACGTCGAACATCATGTCGGGAAAGCCATCGCCGGAAAAATGCGCCGACAATCCCTGCAGCTTGCCTTCATTGTCGGCGCGCAGGTTCAGCTTCGTCACCATGCCGTTCATGGTGTAGATCATGCTGCCGAGCTGCGGGATGAAGAACGTGTTCATCACGCTCGACGACGTCAGCTGGAAATTCAGCTCGGCGCCGGCCGGCACCGTCAGCGTGTTGACGGTGGCGATGCGTTGGTCCGGATAGATGAACAACCATTTCCAGTCGAGCGAGACGGCCTGGATCCGCACCGGACTGCCGGTGCCCGGTACGGGTGCTGCGGGGTCGAGCTGGTGCGAGCCGATCCAGGCAACGCCGCCAAGCAGGATGACGGTGAGCGCCGGGATCGACCACACCACCATCTCGACGCGGCCGGAATAGACGAAGTCAGGCTGGTAGCGCGCCTTGGTGTTGGAGGCGCGAAACCAGAACGCAAAGGCCAGAATCGCGACGATGGTCGGCACCACGATCACGAGCATGATGAAGACGGAATCGACCAGAATGGTGCTGTTGGCCGCAGCCACGGGTCCTTGCGGATCGAGCAGATTCATCGGCAAGCCACTGGCGGTTGGGAAGCCCCGGGACGGAGCCTAGCGTGCGAAAGGCTCCGCAACAAACGCCGCGACCTCGGAACGGTTCCGAACGGCTGGGGTCAGCTATGCGCGGTGGGCCGGCCGCATCATGCAATTCCATGTAATGTCAATGACATGAACGCAGGAGCGGCGCCCTTCTCTCCGCTCGGGGTCATTGCTAATCTGCACGAAAATAAGGGGATAAACAGGACTCGAGCCCGGGAGTGAAATGAGATGCGCTTGAAGGACAAGGTTGCGGTCGTCGTCGGCGCCGGCCAGAGCCCCGGCGAAGGCATGGGCAACGGCCGCGCGACTGCGCTGACCTTCGCGCGCGAGGGCGCGAAGGTCTTGTGTGTCGATCATCATCTGGAATCGGCGCAGGAAACGGTTGCGATGATCACCGCAAAGCAAGGAGCCGCCGCGGCCTTCAAAGCCGATGTGACCAAATCGGCCGACATCAAGGCGATGGTTGAGGATGCGCAGTCGCGCTGGGGTCGGATCGACGTGCTGCACAACAATGTCGGCGTCAGCCTCTCCGGCGGCGATGCCGAATTGCTGCAACTGACCGAAGAGGCGTTCGATCGCGTCGTCGCCATCAATCTGAAGAGCTGCATTCTCGCCGCGAAAGAAGTGATCCCGATCATGCGCGCGCAACGAAGCGGCGCCATCATCAACATCTCCTCGATGGCGGCGATCACGACCTATCCCTATGTCGCCTACAAGGCGACGAAGTCGGCTATGATTGCATTCACCGAGCAGCTCGCCTACCAGAACGCCGAATACGGCATCCGCGCCAATGTCATCCTGCCGGGCCTGATGAACACACCCATGGCCGTCGATACCCGCGCCCGCGAATGGCACAAGACCCGCGCCGAGGTCGAAGCCGAACGCGACAGCAAGGTGCCGCTGCGCAAGAAAATGGGAACGGGGTGGGACGTCGCCAACGCCGCGCTGTTCCTCGCGTCGGATGAAGCGGGCTTCATCACCGGCGTGACGCTGCCGGTGGAT
Source organism: Bradyrhizobium sp. UNPA324 (assembly GCF_006658635.1). Classification (NCBI taxonomy): domain Bacteria; kingdom Pseudomonadati; phylum Pseudomonadota; class Alphaproteobacteria; order Hyphomicrobiales; family Nitrobacteraceae; genus Bradyrhizobium; species Bradyrhizobium sp. UNPA324. Next base: position 5,170,732 of record NZ_LFJD01000004.1, on the reverse strand, counting down.
GGTGGGGCGAGCGTGAGACGGGGGTAGATCGGTCTTCTGCCTCGCCCCGCTTGCGCGAGCCGCGACGAGCTTCTCTCGCGCTGAGAGGGCAGGGGTGAGGGGGAGTCTCCACAAGGACGGTGACAGACGGACTCGCGGAGAGTCCCCCTCACCCGGAATTTGCTTTCGCAGATTCCGGCCTCTCCCCGCAAGCGGGGAGAGGCGAAGCAGCTCGCTCAGCGCGAATACGTCACCCGCCAGATCGTGCCGTTGCCATCTTCCGACACCAGCAGCGACCCATCCTTCGCCACCGCAACTCCTACCGGCCTTCCCCACACCTCCGTGTCGCTCACCACGAAGCCCGTGACGAAATCCTCATATTCCCCGGTCGGCTTGCCGTCCTTCATCCGGATGCGGATCACCTTGTAGCCGGTGCGCTTCGACCTGTTCCACGAGCCGTGCTCGGCGGCAAAGGCATCGCCCTGATACTCGGGCGGAAACTGCGTGCCCTGGTAGAACGTCGTGCCGAGCGAGGCGGAATGCGGCTGGATCAGCACGTCCGGCACGGTCACCTTGTCCTTGAGGTCCGGCCGCGCGCCGGAATGGCGCGGGTCTTCATTGCTGCCGATATAGAACCACGGCCAACCATAGAAGGCGCCCTCCCTCACGCTGGTGACATAGTCCGGCACGAGATCGTCGCCGAGGCCGTCGCGCTCGTTGGTCGAGCACCAGGGCAGGCCGGTCTGTGGCTGGATCGCAAGACCGACGCAGTTGCGGATGCCGGTGGCATAGATCTTCCGTTCCTTGCCATCGGGAGTGAAAGCCAGCACCGCCGCGCGCTCGGTCTCGCTGGCCCAGACCGCGCCGAGCGGTTGCGCTTTCGCCCACGCTTCCATTCCGCCCGGCGGCGTGCCCAAACCTTCCGCGACGTTGCTCAGGGAGCCGACGGAGACCACCATGCGCTTGTTGTCGGGGGTGAAGACGATGTCGCGGGTGGAATGGCCGCCGTCATGCGGCAGACTTGCCACGATCGTCTCCGCCTTGCCGCGCGCCTTGAGATCGCCCGCCTGATAGGGAAAGCGGACGACGCTGTCGGTGTTGGCGACATAGACCCATTGCGGATTGTCGCCGTTCGGAAAGAAGGCGATGCCGAAGGGCTGCCTCAAGCCGCTGGCAAAGACTTCGTTGCTCGCGACCTTGCCGCTCTCGCCGGCGCGCAACACGCGGATACTGCCCGCCCGCGTCTCCGCGACGAAGACATCACCGTTCGGTGCCACCCGCACGATGCGCGGCGCGCGCAGGCCTTCGGCGAACAGCTCGATCTTGAAACCTGCCGGTACCTGAAGCGCGGCCTCCGGCGGACGCGGCACCACGCGCGACGAACTCGCAACAGAGCGCGTCGCGCCGGGCCTGACCAGGTCCTGCGGCCGGATCAGCCTGATCGTGCCGGGCTTGTCGGCCCGCCAATCGCCATAAGCGTCCTTCCCCTGCAGCACCGGCTCGGCCTGCGCACTGGTTGCGGCCAGCAGCCCCGCAGCCAACCTCCCCGCGGATATCGCGACGGACAAGATTCTGCTCTTCACGTTGTCCTCCCGGCCCTGCGATCTCGACCATCGACACACAGCGGCAGATCGAAGCTCTGCCGCATCCCACGTCAGCTGATGCACGCACGATGTGCATCAGCTGCAGCCCATCGTACTGGAAAACACCGCAGAGAGGTGCGACACATTGGTAGGGCGGGGTTGCGGTCATCAAGCTGCGGCATCGCTGTCGCAATTGATGGGATGATCATGTGGGGATCCATCATATCGGAATGGGCGAGCCTGCTGCTCCGCTGGCTGCACGTGGTGGCGGCGATCGCCTGGATCGGCAGTTCCTTCTACTTTATCGCCCTCGATCTCAGCCTGAGGCCGAGACGCGACCTGCCGGATGGAGTCCAGGGCGAAGCCTGGCAGGTCCATGGCGGCGGCTTCTACCGGATCATGAAGTACCTGGTCGCGCCCAGCCAGATGCCGGACGAGCTGACCTGGTTCAAATGGGAGGCGTACACCACCTGGCTGTCCGGCTTCGCGCTGATGGTGGTGGTGTATTATCTCGAGGCCGACCTGTTCCTGGTCGACAAGTCGATCCTCGACCTCACGCCGTTCCAGGCCGGCCTGTTCAGCCTCGCGAGCCTCGCGCTGGCGTGGCTGCTCTATGAGGCCGCCTGCCGCAGCGGACTTGCGCAGCGCGAGCTGCCCTTTGCTCTCGGCTTCTATCTGTTCCTGGTCGCGCTCACCTATGCCTTCACCCACGTGCTGAGCGGCCGTGGCGCGTTCAATCAGATCGGCGCCATCATCGGCACCATCATGGTCGCCAACGTCTTCACGCTGATCATCCCGAACCAGAAGAAGATCGTGGCCAGCCTGATCGCGGGACAGGCACCCGATCCGAAGCTCGGCAAGGCCAGCAAGGAGCGCTCGGTCCACAACAATTATCTGACGCTTCCCGTCGTGGCGCTGATGATCAGCAACCACTATCCCCTGCTCTACGCGACCCGCTTCAACTGGATCATCGTCGCGATCATCCTCGCGCTCGGTCCCGTGATCCGCCATTTCTTCAACGAGCGGCATGCCGGGCGCAAATCGCCATGGTGGGTATGGGGCGTGACAGCAATCGGCGTGATCGCGATCCTCTTCCTCTCCGCGGCCGGCCCACGCGAGGTGACGACGGGCGCGCTGTCAGCGCAGCCGACGCTCGCCGCCGTCGAGGAGATCGTGATGTCCCGCTGCAGCATGTGCCACGCGGCCGAACCGGCCTGGGCGGGCATCGTGACCGCACCAAAAGGCATCCTGCTCGATGCGCCCGAGCACATCCACCGCAACATCCGCCTGATCGGCCGTGTCGCAGCCTGGTCCAGCGCGATGCCGCCGGGCAACATCACCGAAATGACCAGCCAGGAGCGTGCCATCCTTGCCGCCTATGTCGAGCAGGCGCACTGACCTCGTCACGCGTCGACACCGCATTCTGCGGAATGAAATTCCGCATGCTCCATTGAATTGAAAATGACATAGCTGCCTATCCGGCGTAGACAGAGCAAGCGGCTGCCGACGCGGCGGTCCAAGTCAGTTTGCATCCGCGGGGAAGAACAGTGGCCCTCAAGAACGTCATCGGTATCGACCACGCCGTCGTCATGGTGAAGGACCTCGACAAAGCCGCCGAGACCTACCGGTGGCTCGGCTTCACCGTCTCCCCGCGTGGCACCCATAGTGCGCATATGGGCACCGGCAATTACACCATCATGTTCGATCCCGACTATATGGAGCTGCTCGGCGTGCTCGCCGCGACCGAACACAACGCGCCGGCGCGCGCCTTCCTCGACAAGCGGGGCGAAGGCATCGAGCGCATCGCCTTCACCGCAGTCGATTCCGCTGAAGGCGCGGAGGAGATCCGCGCACGTGGCCTAACGCCGATCGGTCCGACCGATTTCGAGCGGCCGGTGACGCTGCCTGACGGCACGGTCTCGGCGGCAAAATTCCGCACCTTCATGTGGCCGACCGCCGAAGCGCCCGGCGGCGTGCGTATCTTCGCCTGCCAACACAAGACGCGCGAGACCGTGTGGATTCCCGAATTGATGAAGCACGCCAACGCGGCGAAGCGGATCAAGCAGATTCTGATCGCAACGCCCGAGCCGGCGAAGGAAGCCGCGCATCTCGGCCAACTGATCGACCGCGAGCCGAAGGCGGAGTCCGACGGCGCCGTGACCGTGCCATCCGGCCGCGATCGTGCCGACTTCGTCTATCTCACGCTGGAGCAACTCGGCAAGCGCTATCCCGGCGTGCCGCTCGCCGGCCTCTCCGAGCGCGGCGGCGCGGCCCTCGTGCTCGTCAGCGGCGATCTCGCGGCGACGGAGAAGGCGCTGGGGTCGAGCGCCGTGCGCAGTGGGCCCGCGATCTGCGTGCCGCCAGCCAAGGCCAACGGCACCCTGCTCGCCTTCGTTACCGCCTGATTTGAACGAATTCTTTAACGGGTGTTGCCCGGGGCCGCTAGGATTCCCTGCGATCCAAGCCACCGGGGCCCAAGCCATGTTCAAAGAGGCATCGCCGATCGCTTATGACGCGCCGGCCGAATTGAAGAAGTGGCCGTCGCTGAAAGGCGAGCGGCAGAAGGACCGAGGCCCGCCCTATCTCGTCAACAACTTGCTCATCAACTCGCGGACGCAATCGGCGAGGGTGCCGTCCGTTGCTCCACCAGTTCTTACCCCGGGAGCTCGCTCATTTTGGCGACTGCAATTCGACGTTATAATGCGCATAGATCCGCGCGAGGGTGCCGTTGGCAAGCAATGCTTCAAGGGCTGCGTCGAGTCCCTGCCTGAGCTGCTCGTCTGGGCTGACCATCCCAACAGCGACATTCCAGTTCAGGTCGGGATCATCCTCAAAAGCAGGAATACGACGCAACTGCGCATCGGGATGAACTTGGTTGAACCAACCAACTGCAGCGGGCGTAACCGCCGCGGCGTCGATCTCGTTCTGAGCAAGCGCGTCCATGATTTCATCCTCGAAGACAAACGGTGAGGTTTGGACGCCTCGCTTGCTGAGTGTCATGGAGGCGATCGAGCCGACCTGTACCCCAACACGCTGGCCTGGCCTCAAATCTGCGAGTGACGCTGCGCTGGAGTTTGCACCGACCGCCAACGCGACACCGCTGCGCTGGTAGGGTCGCGACATGCGCAACCCCACCTCCGCCAACGCCGCCCGATCCGCTATCGCATCGAGGACAATGTCGCAGTCCGCGCGGCGGTACTGAAAGCTAGTGACGACCCACCGTTGTTCCAGCGAGACCCCGAGCTGGTTTGCCAACGCCTTGGCGATTTCGACCTGAAATCCAGGATGGGCATCGCGCCTGCTGGCAAACGGTAGCGCGTTTGGGTGCGCGCAAAGCGTCAGGGCGCCGCGCTCACGAATTGCCTCCAGCGAGCGCGCTGAAGCAGCAGTCGCGCCGAACAGCATCAGCAAGATCACCAGAGTGACACGGCGCATCTCGGGCTTCACTCCTCAATGCTCCGGATATAGGCCAATATTGCCATGATCTGGCTCTCTGAAAAAGCACCTCCAAAGGCAGGCATCGCGCCGGACTTACCCTTCTTGATCCGCTCCACGATAAACTCGTCGCTGCGTGTCGTGCCCGCGAGCTTCGGTCCTTTGCCGGCGGCGCGGCCGCCGTTTTCGTGACAGAATCCACACGAGGTGGCGAACATCGTCCCGCCCTCGATGTCGCTCTCCTTAGCCGATTGATCCTGATTGGGAGCCTGGCTCTGCTGTGCGTAGAGGTCGCGCGACAATGACAGCGCAATGCCAGCGATGAGAGTAATCGACTTCAACATCGGCATCTGGACTGCAGAGGCAGGGTGCGACCACACCCTGCCTCTTCCCACCATGAGTTATTGCTTCAGCGTAAAGACAACGAGCGCCCCGGCATCCTTCGGCATGCTCGTATAAGGTTCGCCGAAGAGAGCTGGGAATTCGTCCGCCACCATGCCGCCCCATCCGGCCGGTACCGCGATGTATTGTTTACCGCCGGCGCTGTAGCTGATGATGCCGCCATTGTGGCCGACGCCATTGTAATGCGACCACAGCTCCTGTCCGGTCTCCGCATTGTAGGCGCGCAACACACCGCGCGAGTCCGGTACGAACACTAGATTGCCGGCTGTTGCGAGCACACTCGCAAGCGGCGGCTCGTCGAAATTGACCTCCCATTTCTTGGCGCCGGTCACGGGATCGCGAGCATCAAGATGTCCACGCGCCGATCCGTCCGGTGGCGGAACGAGCTTGAAATTCGCACCGATATTGAGCTGCGCCATCGGCTCGGTGATTGGCGTGGTCTTCACTACGTCCACATCCATGCACCATTCCTGCGCGATCTTGTACCACAGGCCGGTCTTCGGGCTGTAGGCGCCTGAGTTCCAGCTCACGCCGCCGGCGATCGCCGGACAGAGTGGCTCGCCTGCTTTGCCAAGTGACAGATCGCGCCGACCGATCAGCTCGCCGGTCTTCGGGTCAATGTCCTTGACGAAGTTGATGTTCTTCGCGATCCGCCAGACGTTCTGCACCTTTGCATCGGCGCGGTCGTAGACGAAGACGAATCCGCCCTTGTTCGGATGCACGACGAGCTTGCGGCCGTCGCGGTCGATCATTAGGAACTCCCCGACCGCCGAGTCGAAGTCCCATGCGTCGTGTGGCAGCTCCTGGTGGTAGAACTTCAGTTTGCCGGTATCGGGATCAAGCGCGATGACTGATGTCGTGTAGAGGTTGGTGCCTGGCCGTGGCCCGCTTTTCTGCCAGTCCGCGCCCGACCAGTCGTAAAGCGGTGCCGGGTTCGCTGTTCCCCACCAGATGGTGTTGGTTTCAGGATCATAGGTGCCCGGCATCCATGCGCCACCGCCGCCGGTACGCCAGGATTCGTTGCCCCAGGTCGCCTTGGCTTCCTCGGTGCCGGCGACCGTGAGGAATTCCCATTTCTTCTTGCCCGTCTTGATATCGACGCCGAAAAGCGGACCGCGCGAGGTCCATTCGCCGCCCTGGCTGCCGATGATGACGGTGTCCCTCACCACCAGCGGCGCGCCCGTGAAGCCGACAGTGAGCTTCTTGGAATCGACCAGGTGGGTGTTCCACACCTCCTTGCCGGTTTTCGTGTCGAGCCCAATCAGATGCCCGTCGACGGTGCCGACGAAAACCTTGCCATCGCCAAGCGCGACGCCGCGATTGTATGGCGAGTGCGTCTGCATAGACACGAGTTCCTCGTCGAGCTGCGGGAAGTAGGACCAGATCATCTTGCCGGTCGCACCGTCGAGTGCGTAGACGCGACTGTAGGAGCCCGAATAATACAGCACGCCGTCAGCGACGAGCGGCATCGTCTGCAGGCCGCGGGTCGAGCGGCCGGGCATATGGATCCACGCAACTTCGAGGTTCTTCACGTTGTTCGCGTTGATCTGATCAAGTCCGCTGTAGTGATACGATTTGTAGCCGCCGTGATAGGTCAGCCAATCGCTTGGGTTCTGCTCGGCCGCCTCGATGCGAGCGGGATTGATCTCTGACGGCGCGATGGCCCAAGCCAGTGGTGCAACAGCCATCGCGGCCAGTGCGGCAACACAGGTCAGGTGCCTTGTACTGACTGTCATTGTTTTCCCTCCCTTATTGTATCGCGGGAACTACATCCAACATCGAGCCTGCTGCGGCAAGCTGCCTTATCCTTACAGTTCGACTCCTGACCTCGGCGAGGGGTTTAGACAGCGGACGTAATCGCTGCGGCCGAGTGGATTGCGTTCAGCAGCGCCGGAGCATCATGATGAATTCAATGCTCAAAGTAGTACGAGCGCAAGCGACGTATTTTGGCAGCCACACTGTCCCAACACCCATGTGAGCCGACACATCGCCATCGTTAGTTCGCCGCGCGCTTGCCGGCCGTCGTGCCCCGCTGCTTTGAGGATGATTCCGTCGACGCATCCAGGAAGACCACGGGTGTGCCGCGCTTGACGTTTTCGCCGAGTGCACGCGCGTCCCAGTTGGTGAGCCTGATGCAGCCGTGAGAGGCGGACTTGCTGACCCTGTCGGGCTCCGCCGTCCCGTGGATGCCATAGCCCTGCTCCGATAGCCCGATCCAGTACGATCCCACCGGGTTATTGGGACCCGGCTTGATCTCGAAGGGCCTTTTGGATTTCACGCTCTTGAACTTGTACTCCGGATTGTAGTGGTAGGTCGGCAGCTCATGGGTGCTGGTGACCTTCAGCGTCTCCGTGGGCGTCGGGCGATCCGGACTGCCGATCGACGCCGGGTAGAACGCGACCAGACGACCTAAGCTCTCGAAAACCTTCAGCGTCGCGCGCGTCTTGTCGATCTCGATCCGAGCGATGCGCGGAAGCTCCCGGCGCGCCGGCACGTTGGCGACGACAATCGTCTCGCCAATCTTGTCGAAAGCCTTCCCCGGATTGAGCGCCTTCAACAGCTCCTCGCTCATGTGGAATTTTTCCGCGAGCCCTTCGAGCGGACTGGTATAGCTCAACGCGTCCAGCGACTTCATGTCGTCGAGCTTGGCCGGAAGCTTCTTCAAGAACGGTCCCTTCACATCCGCATCGGTGATCTTGTAGTCGACGACGACAGGACCCTCGCTCGCTGCGTTCAGCTTGTCCCACAGTTCGGGGGCGATCGTCTTGTCGAAGCCGGCACCGTTCTGCTCGGCGAACGCCTTCAACGCCTTCTGCGCGTTCTCGCCGAGCTTGCCGTCGATCTGGCCTGGCGAGAATTGCGCACGATCGAGCAAAATCTGAAGCTTCGTCACCGGCGCGCTGATCTTGTCCGCAGCCAGCTGCTTTTCCGGACGCGCCGCGTCGTTCACAGCCCTCGCATCGAGGTTGCCCGCGAGCACCGGGCAGACGAGCCACAGCGACATCACCACGCCAAGCATCCATCGCATCATCATCGCTCGTCCCGTCTTGAAAATAATGATCCGCAAAATCGCGGGCAGTTTCTCTTTGGGAACACCGTAGTAACACCGAAGGAACCGGTGAGATCGCAGCTTTGCCGCAATCGGAAGGTTAAGAACTTCCTATCGCCGGCGCATCGCTGGCCGTTCATCCCACAGTTCGAGGTTGCCCCAGCAAATGCGATTCGTCGTCGCGGCTTGCGCCGCGTTTCTGATTCTGATGTGCGACCTCGATCCGTCGGCGTCCCGGCAAACATCAACTTTCGACACCGCCATTCTTCAGAACAATCATGCCTCGCCCCTGGTTCCGGTGGTCGAACTCTTCCTCGCCAGCGTGCAGGCCATTGAGCTCGCCAACGCGCGCGCGGCGCATGAGGAAACGATCGAGCCGCTGCGCGCGAGCGAACCCGTCGCCGAGGCGCCGATTTCAGCGACAGATAAATTCTGCCATGCGCTCCGCGAAGCCGCCGAGGCCAGCGGCATTCCCGTGCCATTCTTTGCCCGCCTGCTCTGGCAGGAGAGCCGCTTCAAATCCAACGAGGTCAGCCAGGCCGGCGCCCAAGGCGTCGCGCAGTTCATGCCGGAAACCGCCGCCGAAGTCGGGCTCGACGATCCCTTCGATCCCATGAAGGCGATGCCTGCATCGGCAAAGTTCCTGCGCAAGCTGCGCGATGATTTCGGCAATCTCGGTCTCGCCGCAGCCGCCTACAATGCAGGCCCGGGTCGCATTCAGAAGTGGCTCGCCAAGGAGAGCGAGCTGCCGCGCGAAACGCGCGACTATGTCCGCATCATTACCGGCACCAAGGCCGAGGACTGGATCGAGCGGTCGGAGGCGCTTGCGATCCGGATCGACCTGCCGCGCGAGGCACCTTGCGAAGGTGTCGGCAGCCTGTCGAAGGCAAAAGACGTCGCCTGGGTTCCGGTCAACCTGACGCCGTCGGCCATCGCTCTTATTCGCAAAGCCGAGCAGCTCGCCGCGCGGCTGGCGACGAGCCGTGCCCGCAAGCGGTTCGCAACCCTGCTCCGGAAGACGGCTTCCACTCGCGGCAAGGCGCGCAGTATGATTGCAGCGCGCGCGGCCGGAAAGAGCGCGAAAGTCCGCGCCGTTCGCTTCGCATCACGCGAACGGCCCTCGGGCTAATGTTCGGAGCCACCCGCTTGAGTGGCTCCGACGTTCATTGCTAGTCGATCTCCTCGATCACGCGTCGTTCGCGGGGCTCGATAACGTAGGTCCGGCTGTCGCGATGGATGTAGCGGTATTCCCTCAGATCCGGCGCATCCCGATACACCGTGCTGGGGAGTTCCTCCACTTCGACACTGTCCGGGACGCGATCGCCGACATGGATCTCGGTGCGCGCCGTGCTGCCGGTGGTCCGCGCCTCGCTTCGCCCTTCGGTGCGGGTCTTCGCATGCTTGCGGATCACCTCACGATCGCGATCGGAGAACTTGCTGGCGCTGCGCTCGCGCGTGGTCGTCGTCGTTGTCGCGGTGGATTGCCCCGAATACGGCAGCACCGTCACGATCTTGTAGGTTGCAGGGTCGACCACGACGATCTGATCCTTGACCAGCGCAAAGCTGTAGCCGCGATATTGCGGCACGATCTCGACGACGTCGGGCGGCAGTGTCGAAAGATGCACGTCGCGCGGCACCACCGTGCCGACATTCAGTGAGAAGTTGACACGGGTCAAAGGCTGAACGTTCAGGTGCGAGATCGACGTGCTGATCTTTGTCTCCTGCTGCCGGTTGAGATTCACGTCGGTCTGCGCGGCCGCCTGTGAACCGGTTCCCGTCCGCTCGCCCTGCGCCTGATTGCCGGTCGGCGCATTCGGTGCCTGCTGAGCCTGGTTGGTCCCGGACGCCGCTGGCGCCTGCTGGGCCTGGTTGCTGTTGGCCGGAGGCGGATTGGACCGATCCTGCGCCTGGTTCGTGTTCGCCGGCGGCGGGTTGGCGCTCTGCTGGGACGCAGGCTGGTTGCCGGCCGCGTTCGAATTCGCCGTGCCGCTCTGCGGCCGCGAGGTGTCCGCGCTGTTCGCGGCATTGTTAGATGTGCTGGAATTGGCAGCCCCGGACGGCGCGGTGCTCTGCGCATTCTGTGCCGACGTTCCAGTCGCCGGTGATTGCTGCGGCTGCGATGTGGTGCGCTGCGTATCAGCAGTGCTGGATGGCGAGGTAGTGGACGGCGCGGTGGACTTTGATTGGGCTTGCGGTGTCTGCTCGGACTTCGTGGCCGTGCTTGGCGATTGCGCGAAGGCGGCGTTCGCCAGCACCAGCCCCAAGGCGGTGGTTGCCAACAGGCGGATCATGGGTCACTTCCTTTTATCAAATGAACATGGCTACTAACCTGCGCTAAAACCGCCTGTTCCACTTTTTCCTGCACGGAACCTGCGATGCCATCGAACAGTGCCGGGATCGTCGCCTATCGGAAGCGCCGGAAGCTCGAGGTCCTCCTCGTTCATCCCGGAGGGCCGTTCTGGCGCAACAAGGATCTCGGCGCATGGTCGATCCCCAAGGGGGAATATGCGGACGAGGAAGATGCGGAAATCGCCGCGCGGCGCGAGTTCGCCGAAGAGCTTGGGCTTGAGCTGTCCGCGCCGCTGACCGCGCTTGGTCAGGTCAAGCAGCGCGGCGGCAAGCTCGTCACTGCGTTCGCAGCCGAGCTCGATCTCGACGTGCGCAGCGTTCGCAGCAACACGTTCGAGATGGAATGGCCGCCACGGAGCGGCAAACAGCAAGCCTTCCCCGAGGTCGATCGTGCCGAATGGTTCACGCTCGATGCGGCGCGGGCGAAGATCAACGCAGGACAACGCCCGCTGCTCGATCGGCTGGCGCAGCTGGCCGGCGGCGAGTAGCGACCACCGCAATCATGATCAATTTCCGCAAGCGGCCTTCTCACTCGGCCTTGATGTTCGCCGCCGACACGACCTCGGCGAGGTCCTTCGTTTCCTTCGCGATCTTCGCGGCGTATTCGGCAGGGCTGAGCACGCTCACGACGCCCTGCGAGCCCAGCTTCTCCGCGATTGCCGGATCCTTGGCCGCCGCGACGATCTCACGGTGCAGCGTCTCGAGGATCGGCGCCGGCGTCGACTTCGGCATGAAGAAGCCGACCCAGAACGAGATGTCGAAGCCGGAATAGCCGGCCTCGGCAACGGTCGGCACATCGGGCAACGACGGCAGCCGCTCGGCCGACGACACCGCGAGTGCGCGCAGCTTGCCGGCCTTGACCAGCGGCACGGCGGAGAGCGGGTCGAACACCGCCAGCACCTCCTGTGCGAGGATGCCGACCTCGGCGGCCGAACCGCCGCGATAAGGCACGTGGATCAGCTTGATGCCGGCCTTCTGGCTGAGCAGCTCCATGGCGAGATGGGCAAGGTTGCCGTTGCCGCCCGAGCCGTAGGCCAGCGCACCGGGCGCGGCCTTCGCGGCGGCAACGAGATCGGCCACGGTCTTGATATCAGCGGTCTTGGGATTCTCCGGATTGACCACCAGCACCAGCGGCGCCGACACGACGGTGGTGAGCGGCGCAAAATCCTTTTCCGGATCGTAGCGGATATCTTTGAACAGCGTCTTGTTGAGCGTGATGGTGGAGGAGTTGCAGGCGAGCATCGTGTAGCCGTCGCCGTCCGCACGCGCGACGCCTTCGGCTGCGATCATGCCGTTGGCGCCGGCGCGGTTCTCGACCACGAAGGGCTGCCCGAGCTTGCTGCCCAGGCGATCACCGATGATGCGCGCGGCGACGTCGACCGGTCCGCCGGCGCTGAAGCCGACCATAACCTTGACCGGCCGCACCGGATATTTCTGCGCCATGGCCTCCGTCGACAGCGCAGAGGCGCACAATCCGGCGATGACGGCCAGCAGGCGGACGGTTCGTTGCATTGGTTCTCTCCCCAGGCCTCACGGCGCCGCTTGTGCAGGCTTGTTGGTGCGACGCATCCGAGGATCATGAATAGCGGCCATCGCGGATTTCGCAATCGCGTTTGGGCGCCGGCATTCCGCCGCACGGCACGCGCGCGGCCCTCCAAACAAAAATGCGAAAACAACCCCATGCACAGTAGACGGCCCCAGTCGAAACAAGGGCTTACGCGCGGACACCTGCCTTCGGATAGTGCGAAATCGATTTTGACTCGTCGGGCAAAACAGGGGCATAATGGCATCATCGCGATGACCGTAAGCAACCCGGCCTGCCCGGCCATGGACGCCTCGTTTCGATCGCGCACAAGCCCTTCATCGACATCTGAAGATCGCAACCGCCGCACGGCAGCTGCGCGGCTCGGCATCGCACCAGCGAGCCGCCGCGCGCCGACCGCGGACCCAAGGAGATATCTACATGACGACAGCCCTGACACGCAACAGCACGACGCCCGTCACCAAGCATGACGGCAGCAAGCCGAGCCCGCGGATCAAGCTCACCCAAGAAAGCATCCTGATCCAGCATCCCGACGCGCAGGCCGGCGAACGGCTGTTGGGCGAGGCGCTCGGCGCCGTCGACCGCGACGCGCTGCACGGCATCCTCAAGCAATTGATGAAAGCCAGCGTGATCCTGCAGAAGCCCGATGAAGCCAACCTCGCCTTCATGGTCTCGATGATGAAGGGCATCGCGCCCAGGGATTCGCTCGAGGCCATGCTGACGGCGCAGATGGTGTCGGTTCACGTCGCCACCATGCGCTCGGCCTGTCGTCTCGCCTTCACCGAGGATCTCTCGCAGCAGGAAGGCATCGCGCGCACGATGACCCGGCTGGCCCGCACCTTCGCAGCCCAGATCGAGGCGCTCAACCGCCACCGCGGCAAGGGCGAACGTCCGATCACGGTGCAGAATCTGTCGGTGCAGGACGGCGGCAGTGCGATCGTGGGAAATGTCGCGCAGCATGCGCACCTGACTGTCGGCGAGCCGGGCACTTCGATTGACGCGGGACTGGTCCCGTCCCGCGAAGCCGGCGACCACGAGCACGACCGGACCGAAATGCTGCGAGGTGCCGGCGCGTGAGTGCCGATCACGTCCGCAACACGCGTGCGATGTCGGCAAGCCCGCGCTGCGGGGCCCGCACCCGCTGCGGGCTCGCCTGCCGCGCCCCGGCCGTGCGCAGCAAGCTCCGCTGCCGCATGCACGGCGGCGCCGAGGGATCGGGCGCCCCGTGGGGCAACCGCAATGCGCGCAAGCACGGCGCCTTCGCGCAGGAACGGATTGCGGGGCGAAGGGCGATCCGGGAGCTGCTCGGCGAGGCGGGAAAGCTGTTGAAGGAGCTGGACTCGAACTAAGGGAAACGGGTCATTTCGGAAGTTAAACGCCAATATCACCGGCTCGCCTGCCGAAAGACTAGCGCGGGGCGTTCTCCGGATTGGCGGCAGCAATCTGCAGCCCTGCCTCCTCCAGCGCCTGGGCAATCTGCTTCGCCAGAAGCTTGGCCTCTTCGGTCCCGATCTGTGCGTCGGGATGTCCCTTGAAGAACGCACAAATGGTCGTGGCGATGATGGTGTTCACCTGGTGCAAATCATCCATTTGATGCACACGAAGTTGCCAACTGCTTCACCCGGATGGGATGGCGCGTCGGCCCGCATAAGGAGAAGGGTCAACGCAAGCCAAAGAATGACAGAATGGCCGCGATCACGACGACTAGTCCTACGAGATAAATCAGGCCGTTCATTGCAGTTCTCCTTTCCGATGGATGACTGAATCTATCCGGGGGCCGCGAGCCCGCCCTTGTTGCCGCCCTGCTCATCGAGCGCGAGCTTTTCGAGCTGAACTTCCTTCTCTATGGCGGTCAGAGAGTTACCGATCTTGTCGACGATCCTGATCAGATCGGCATCGGAGATCTTGAGGCGCCTTCGAACGGACTTGACCTGCCCTGCGTTCGCAAGATCAAGCGTTGTGCGAATGACCCGTGGTGGTTTTGAGCACAGCATGAGCAGGTCTCCTGACGAGGGTAAGAGCGATGACATCTCTTTTGTTCCTCTTCCACCAGACCGCTCGGCCCTGAATGACGAATAAGCGAGAGCTCGATCCTACTTTGCATGGCCCGCCAATTGCGTCGCAGAGATCGACAGCGGCAGCTTGAGACGGTGGTCGCCTCATCCTCGCGGCGAGGTCGCCACGCCTCGAACGGTTTCGAAGCTGGCGCGCTGCAACGCGGCCCGTCGTTCCGCGATAGCATTGCTCAACAGCCCGAGCACCAGACCCAATGCCGCGAGCTCCTCTTCCTCGATGGCGCCGTCATCGTAGCATTCGAGCGTTTCACCAATGATGGCGTCGGCCTCGCGCTGCAGGACCAGAAGATCCTGGTTGGATTCCGCGGTTCGCGCGCTGGAAACCATGGCCAGGATTCTCTTGCGGTGGCTGTTGGTTTCCTCTCTTTCATCCCGATTCAAATAGCGCCGCAACCAGGCGGCCGCCGAGCCGATCCCGGAGAGAAGCAGCAGCCCGAACCAGAAGTAATCGCCATACCGGTCGAGGAAGGTACGTTCGTTGCCGTCGATGACAGCCGCCGCGCCCCGATGCACCTGCAGTTCGGCGTCCTTGTCGACGTCCGGCTTGGTAATGTGCGCAGCGCCCGGCACCTGCCTCGCAATCGCCTGGCGAACGGCAAAGAGCTGGCGGAAAAAGGCGGCGACCGTCGTTTCAGGCAGGGACTTTCTCGCCACGATGAGGTGGCTGACGCTGACCGTTTCGACTTTGTCACCCGGCCAGGCCGGATCCGCATTGAAGACGCTGGGCGGAATCTCCTCCGATTCATACCGGGGATGCTTCAAGGCGATCGCTTCCGATGCCTCGATGGCGAGAAACTTCGGCGCGCCGCGCACCCGCGCCGTTGCAGCCACGGCATCGGATGTAATCTTGCTGTCGAGCGGCCCGACCGCCATGAATGCATCGATGGTCAGATCGCGCGCCAACTCCTCGGTCTGGTCCGTGCCAAAGTGTGTCACCACGACCTTTTCCGCCTCCACTCCAGAGGCGCTCAGGATGACGCGTAGCAAT
The DNA here is from genome assembly GCF_006658635.1 of Bradyrhizobium sp. UNPA324. Taxonomy (NCBI): domain Bacteria; kingdom Pseudomonadati; phylum Pseudomonadota; class Alphaproteobacteria; order Hyphomicrobiales; family Nitrobacteraceae; genus Bradyrhizobium; species Bradyrhizobium sp. UNPA324. Next base: position 5,155,329 of record NZ_LFJD01000004.1, on the reverse strand, counting down.
GCCGCGTTGACCGGGGTCCGGCCGATCACTCCGACGCGGCGCCCTGCGAGATCGGCGACCTCCTTGATTCTCGGCGAGGGCTTTCTTTTCGCGTTTTTGCCGTTGGGCCGAGACGGAGCCCACAGCACGACGAAGTTCTTCCGTACGACGGCGACGGTCTGGGCCTCGGTGGGCATGTCCAGATCGCCACGGCCCACGGCGAGGTCGGCCTTGCCGGCCCCAAGCAGAGCGAGAGACTCCGCCGCGCCATCGGTCTTGATCGGGCGCAGCCTGACAGTCCGACTTTCGGCGCCAAAGGCATCGGCCATCGCCTGAATGACTTTGTGATCGTCGCTGCCAGGTGGTCCAACGGCGATCCGGAGGACGTCGGGCCGCAATGCGTAATAGAGTGCGCCGGCCGCGCCGCCAAAAACGAGGAATCCCACGGCGAGAACCAGGAGCAAGGAATTGCTTCTCCTCCGCTCCCGGCGGGCCGCCTCGCTGGTCGTCCGACCTATACTCTCCGACGAAGACATTGCCGCCGCTGGCCGCAGGTGAAGGCGCTTCCTGGTAGGCAGGATGCCAGTTTTTCCCGGGTATAACGTCTGGCGGCCGTCCTGGTTCAGGACCCCCGTGGTGGGAGACCCGCCGAGACGGGCGTCGAGCCGCACAGGCCGCGCGTTTCCGGCGTCATGGCGACCAGCGGTCGTGCTCCTCGCGATAGGCCTGCTTCGTTGAGGCGATCGGCAATATCCCTCTCCACGGGCTCGCTCTCCGCCTCTGCAAGCGGCTTGCCCTTGTTGGTCATGACGGCGGTCTCGCTGGCTTCGACCGGGAAGTCGTCCGGATGGATCGCGGGCTTTCTCATCAGCTCGCGCGAGGGTTCCCATTGAAATGCTCGGGGGCGCCGGAACTTCCCGCGGGGACCAACTTTGAATTGGCTAAACGGGCGCGTTCGCCATGACCACTGAAACGGAACTGAAATTCCGCGTTGCGCCAGGAAAATTGTCGTCATTGCTGCGGAAGGGTGGCTTGACCGGACGGCGCGGCGACCAGACCGAGCAATCGCTCGTGTCGACCTACTACGATACGAACAAGCATAGGCTCAGACGCCATGGCCTGACGCTGCGCGTCCGCAAGATCGAGGATCATTACGTGCAGACCGTGAAAGCGGGCGGCACGGGCGGCGTGACGCGGGGCGAATGGGAGCGCGAGGTTTCCGGTGCAAGCCCCGATCTCGAGAAGACGAAGCATACGCCGCTCCAGGAGCTTGCGACGCGAAAGCTTCGCCGCAAGCTTGCGCCTATGTTCCGGACCGACATTCATCGCATGGCGCAGGGGCGGCGCGTCCGCAGGAGCCAGATCGAGCTTGCGGTCGACCGTGGCCGCATCAGGGCCGGGCGCCGGTCGCGGCCCGTTGCCGAGCTGGAGCTGGAACTGAAGTCCGGACATGTTGCAGACCTGTTCCGCCTTGCCCGCGATCTCGAGCGCAAAGCGGGGGCCGAGCTCGATCTGCGCTCCAAGGCCGAGCAAGGTTATCTGCTGGTCTCGGGAAGCGGCAGCGGCGCCCAACGCGCCGAATCGATCGCGCTGAAGGCGGGACTGTCACCGCGCGAGGCCTTCCGCCTCATCGCGCATTCGACGCTACATCAGATCACGGCCAACGCCGATCCGGTACGCGACATGGACGCCGAGGGGGTCCATCAGATGCGCGTCGGCCTGCGGCGCCTGCGTGCGGCCATCTCGCTGTTTGCCGATCTTCTGCCGCGCGCGAGCACCGCACGGATCAAGACCGAGCTGAAATGGCTCACGGCCGAGCTGGCGCCGGCGCGCGAAATCGACGTGTTCCTGAACGAGAGCATTCGGCCGATCACCGAGCAGGGGGTGCCGCGCCGCGGCGCCCGCGCGATCCGCAAGCGGTTCTCCCGGCAACGGATGGCGGCATTCGGGCGCGCCCGCGCGGCGGTCATGTCGGCGCGTTACCGCCGCCTGCTGATCGACGTGGCCGAATGGATCGAAGGCGGCCGGCCTCGCGCCCATGACGATCGAAATGACGAGCGCACGATCGCCGCCTACGCCGCGGAGCTGCTCGATCGGCGCATCCGAAAGGCGCGCAAGCAGGGCAAGCGCCTGACCAATCTCGAGCCGATGCAGCGCCACAAGCTGCGAATCAGGATCAAGAAGATTCGCTATGCCGTCGATTTCTTCGAAAGCCTCTATAGCGATAGCCAACAGAAGGAGCTTGCAGAGCTCTCCGGCCGCCTCAAGCAGATCCAGTCCGCGCTGGGATCGTTGAACGACTTCATGGCGCACCGCGAGCTGGCGACGGAGGCTGCGCTGACGGCGCCGCCTGAGCATCGCCGCGCCCAGGCTTTCGCCTCGGGCGTCATCGTCGGTCAGGAGCGCAAGGCAGCCGATGGTCTGATGCAGGCTGCGGCGAAGGAGCTGTATCGCTTGCGCCGACTGCGCGCTGTACCGGATGTGCGGGCATAGGAGAACCGGCATGGGACACGATGTTGCCTGGGTCGGCAATTGGCGAAATCAATTCGGCTCGACCTTACGCATCACTGACGATGCCCACGGCCGTATCGAGGGGAATTTCGAGACTGCGCTCGAAGACAGCGGCTTTTACGGGCAAGCGGTGCCTATCACCGGGTTTCACAAGGGCAATTGCATCGCTTTTGTCGCGGTAGGCTCATCTGCGACGGGCGACCGCGCCGTCTCCTATACCGGACTGCTGCGTCACGGAAAGATGGAGACGGCCTGGTTCGTGATCGCAGACCAGGCGCTGAGCGCGTCCAGCGAAGGCGAGCCGGCGAAGCTGAAACCGCTGAATTGGTGGCGCGCCGTGACAACGAACGTCGATACGTTTGAACGAATCTAGCGCGCGGCTCCCCCGGCCGACGATGACAAGCCACGCAATCCGGAATAACGGGGCTGCCCGGCCCGCCATTGGCAGCGGACTTGCGATCGTGTAACCGCAGCGCAAAGCTTGCCGGGACGAACGCTCATGACGATGGCTGCCACGAACGAGGCGGGAGATGGCACCCGCGCGCTGATCTTTGCGCTGCTTGCGCTCGCCTGCGGCCACATGCTCTCGACCTTGCTGCGCACCATTCCGGCCGTCAGCCTCGATCTGATGGCGGCGGATTTCCATCTCGAGCCGCAGGCGCTGGCGAGCCTCACCTCGATCTATCCTTTCGCTTTCGCCGCGGCGCAGATCCCGGTCGGGGCGGCAATGGATCGGTTCGGCGTGCGACCGGTGTCGCTGAGCCTGCTCGCGGGGACCGTGCTCGGCGCGGTGGCGTCGGGATTTGCCACCGGCCCCGCGGGCTTTGCGGTCGGGCAGTTCATGCTGGGGGTCGCCACCTCGGGCATGCTGATGTGCCCGATGACGCTGGCGGCCAAGCAATTGTCCGCGGCGCGGTTCGGGCTGTGGTCGGGCGCGATCCTCTCGATCGGCAATATCGGCATGCTGCTGTCGGCGAGCCCGCTCGCCTTCGTGGTCGACACTTGGGGCTGGCGCGCCGGGTTCTGGATCTCCGCATCTGGCGGCGTCGCGGTCGCACTCGCCGTGTTCGCGCTGGTGCCGCACCAGCCGGCCGAACACAAGGACGATTCCTCGCCGCTGTCGCAGATGATCGAGGTGCTCAGGCTCGGCCTCTCGCGTCCCCTGCGCGGCCTGATCGCGCTCGCGCTGGTATCGCTGGCGACGTCGCTTGTGCTGCGCGGATTGTGGGGCGGGCCGTGGCTGATGCAGGTCAAGGGACTGTCGCGGGTCGAGGCCGGCAACCAGCTCGGTGCCTTCACGTTGGCGATGATCGCAGGTCCACTTCTCATCGGCATGATCGACCGCAGGCTCGGACGCCGCCGCGATCTGGTGGCGAGCGCGCATATGGCCGGGGCGCTGCTGCTGGCGCTGATGGCGCTCGGGGCGCCGCATTACGCGGTGGCCGCCTTGTTCGGAATCGCCGTGATGCCGCCGCAATACGATCTCGTGCTGTTCGTGCTGATCGGCCTTGCGACCTCCGCCCAGCCGCTGATCTTCGGCATGTCCCGGCAGCTGGTCGATGCACAAGTCGCGGGCAAAGCTCTGGCGGCCGTGAACCTCGCCTTCTTCCTCGGCGCGGCCTTGATGCAGTCGGTGACCGGGGCAGTCGCGGCGCTCGCGGGATTGCCGGCCGTGCTGCTGTTCATGGCTGCCATGCTGGCGCTCGGCGTGCTGATCTTTTTGACTTACACGTCGCCGCGTTCGTAAGGTGCAGGCCGGTTCGCCAAAGGAAAGAATCATGCCCGTCGACACCAAAGCCGCCACCGACCGTCTCATGCGCTTCCTCGCCGTCGAGGGCGTGACCGGACAGGAGGCGGCGATCGGGCGTGAACTCACGGCCGCCTTGAAAGAGGCCGGCGTGCCGGCGAAGGCGATCCGGCTCGACGACGCCAACACGCGCATTCCCGTGCCGACCGAGACCGGCAACCTCATCGTTGACCTGCCCGGCCGCGGCGCGCTGCACAACCAGCCGCGCATCATGTTCATGACGCACATGGACACCGTGCCGCTCTGCGCCGGCGCCAAGCCGAAGAAATCGGGACGCAAGATCGTCAACGAAGCGAAGACCGCGCTCGGCGGCGACAATCGCTGCGGCTGCGGCGTGCTGGTGACGCTGGCGGCCGAACTCGAAAAGCAGAAGCTCGACCATCCGCCGATCACGCTGCTTTTCTGCGTACGCGAGGAGAGCGGGCTCTACGGCGCGCGCCACGTCAAGCTGGACGAGCTCGGCTCGCCCGTGATGGCGTTCAACTATGACGGCGGCTCCGCCTCCAACGTCGTCATCGGCGCGGTCGGCGCCGACCGCTGGACCGTCGAGATCTTCGGCCGCGCCTCGCATGCCGGCGTCGCGCCGGAGCGCGGCATCTCCTCGACCATGATCATGGCACTGGCGCTCACTGAGGTGAAGTCCGGCGGCTGGTTCGGCAAGGTGGTGAAGGGCAAGCGGCAAGGCACCAGCAATGTCGGCCCCGTCACCGGCGGCGAGGGCCGCCCCGCGGGCGATGCCACCAACGTCGTCACCGACTACGTGCATGTGCGCGGCGAATGCCGCAGCCATGACGGAAAATTCTTCAAGGAGATCACCAAAGCCTACAAGGCCGCGTTCGAGAAGGCCGCCAAGAAGGTGACGAATGCGCAAGGCAAGTCCGGCAAGGTCAAGTTCAAGGCCGAGACCGACTACTATCCGTTCCGCATGAAGGACAGCCAGCCCGTCATCAAGCGCGCGGTCGAGGCTGTAAGCGCGGTCGGCGGCACTCCGAACGTCCGCACCGCCAACGGCGGCCTGGATGCCAACTGGATGGTCCGCCACGGCATTCCGACCGTGACCTTCGGCGCCGGTCAAAACGAGGCACACACGATCGACGAGTGGATCAACCTGGACGAATACGACCGCGCCTGTGCGCTGGCGCTGCAGCTTGCGACGACGCGGTGAGATAGATTCGTAGGTGGGTTACGCCAGCCGACTGCGCTTCGCGCAGGCGCTCGCTAACCCACTCTACGAAATAAAAAGAAAAAGGGAGGCCACATGCCACGCATCGCGACGATTGAGACCGGATTGTACCGGATCCCCCTCCCCGTCACGCTGTCCGACTCCACCCATGGCGAGATGGCGGCGTTCGAGCTGATCACCTGCCGCATCCGCGATGCCGATGGCGCCGAAGGCGTCGGCCACACCTACACCGTGGGCCGCAATGGCGGCGCTGTCGCCGACATTCTCAGGCGCGAGATCCCCGCGCTGGTCGAGGGCCGCGAGGCCGACGATACCGAAGCGATCTGGCATCACGTCTGGTGGGCGCTGCATTATGGCGGGCGCGGCGGGCCGGTGGTGCTGGCGCTCTCCGCGCTCGACATCGCGCTGTGGGATTTGAAGGCGCGGCGCGCCAAGCTGCCGCTGTATCAATTGCTCGGCGGCTTCGATGCGCGCGTGCCGTGCTATGCCGGCGGCATCGACCTCGATCTCTCCGTGGACGAGCTGCTCGCGCAGACCGACGGCAACCTCGCGAAAGGCTTTCGCGCCATCAAGATGAAGGTCGGCCGGCCCGACCTGAAATCCGACGTCGCAAAGGTCTCTGCCATGCGAGAACATCTCGGCGACGGCTTTCCGCTGATGGCGGATGCGAACATGAAGTGGACCGTGGAGGAAGCGATCCGCGCCGCGCGCGCTTTCGTTCCCTACGATCTCACCTGGCTGGAAGAGCCGACTATCCCCGATGACGTCGCAGGCCACGTCCGCATCATGCAGGCCGGCGGCGTGCCGATCGCGGCGGGCGAGAATTTGCGCTCGCTGTGGGAGTTCAAGAACTACATCACGAGTGGCGCGGTGTCCTATCCCGAGCCGGACGTCACCAATTGCGGCGGCGTTTCCGCCTTCATGAAGATCGCGCGGCTGGCGGAGGCGTTCAACCTGCCCGTCACCAGCCACGGCGCCCACGACATCACCGTGCATCTGCTCGCGGCCTGCCCGAACCGCTCCTATCTGGAGGCGCACGGGTTCGGGCTGGACAAATACATCGAGCACCCGCTGGTGCTTGAGGACGGCAAGGCGCTGGCACCGGACCGCCCCGGGCATGGCATCAGCTTCGATTGGGCGGGGCTTGCGAAGCTGGTGGGGTAAGCTCGGTGCCCTGAACCTCTCCCGCTTGCGGGAGAGGTCGCGCCGAAGGCGCGGGTGAGGGTTCTATCCTCTTGGGAAGTCCCACTGCGGAGACACCCTCTCCCCAGCCATCCCCCGCAAGCGGGGGAGGGAGCGCACCGTCTTCAGAGAGCTCGCACAGTGCTGACGACGGCGAAAAAGGACATTGTGCACGCGAGCCATTCCCCAACGCTTGATGCATGCGGCGGATAATCCGTTATGGTGGCGACAACCGACACCTTGCGAGAGACACCCGCCTTGACACCCGAGCTGCAGCAGAAACTGACCGAATGGCGCCGGCACCTTCATGCCCACCCGGAGCTGTCGCTCCAGGAAAAAGCCACTGCCGCCTTCGTGCAGGACAGGCTCACCGAGCTCGGCATTCCGTTCGAGGCAGGCATCGGCGGCCATGGCATCGTCGCGACCTTGACGCGCGGACATGCGCAAAGGCGGGTCGGCCTGCGTGCCGACATGGATGCGCTGCCAATCACCGAGGACACCGGCCTGCCCTATGCGTCCAAGACATCAGGCGTGATGCACGCCTGCGGCCATGACGGACACACCACTTCGCTGCTCGGCGCCGCCGCGCTGCTCGCCGCCGATACCAGCTGGAGCGGCGCGGTCGACTTCATCTTCCAGCCGGCCGAGGAAGGCTTTGGCGGCTCGCGCGCGATGGTCGCGGCCGGGCTGTTCGACCGCTTTCCGATGGAACGTGTGTTCGGCTTTCACAATTGGCCGGGCCTTGCCGCCGGCACCATTGCCGTGCATGACGGCGTCGTCATGGCCTCCGGCGGGCGCATCACCATCAGCATCGAGGGCCATGCGGGCCACGCCGGCATGCCGCATCTGACGCGCGATCCGGTGGTGGCGGCCGGCCATCTGATCGTGGCGCTGCAATCGGTCGTGGCGCGCGGCGTCGATCCGCTCGACACCGCCGTGCTCTCGCTCTGCACCATCGAAGGCGGCACCGCGCCGAACCAGATCGCCGGCCGCGTCACCATCCGCGGCACGCTGCGCTACCACCGCGAGGCGGTCAAGGACACCATCCTCGACGGCATCGAACGGACCTGCGCCGGCATTGCGACCAGCTTCGGCGTCAAGGTGACGCCCGAGATCGTCTGGGGTGTGGGTGTGGTGGTCAACACGCCCCTTGAGGCGGACCTGGCGCGCATCGCTGCCGAGAAGGTGCAAGCGCCCGTGCGGCGCGACCTCGCGCCCAGCATGGCCGGCGAGGATTTTGCCCATTACCTGCAGCAGCGGCCGGGCGCCTTCGTCTGGATCGGCAACGGCGAATTGCGCGACGGCGCCGAGCTGCACGGCCCGCGCTACGATTTCAACGACGCGATCTTACCCGTAGCGTCGAGCTGGATGGCCGAAGTTGCCAAGGCGGCGCTGGCGTCGAACTAGCTCACGAGATCTCGCGCGGCAGCTTCCAGTCCCGCTTCGGCTCGAACGTCTCCTCGACGCGTGCGACGTGATATCCGGCCGGCAGCAGCCGGCCGCCCTCCTCGTCCGCGACCGGAACGTCGGTCACGAGTCCCTCGATCAAGGCGGCTTCCCACACCTCTTTCTCGGTCGGAAAGGGATCGCCGATCTGCTTGCTCCCTTCGAACAGCGCGTACATCGGTTCCTGTCCTTGCGTTGGCGATTTCACCAGCAACGTATCGACCGCCTGGACGTTCCCCTCCGGCAAAGGCAACGGAGGGCACGAAGACAATGGCGCGCGTTCTGGTCGGAACTTCGGGCTGGCATTACGATTCCTGGCGCGGCCCGTTCTTCCCTGAAGGCGTGACGCTGAAGCAGCAGCTCAGCTACTACGCAGAACAGTTCGACACCACGGAGCTGAACGGCGTGTTCTATCGCACGCCGACGCCCGAAGCGGTGACGGGCTGGCGCGAGCAGACCGGCCGCGACTTCGTCTTCGCCTGGAAGGCGTCGAAATTCATCACGCACTGGAAGCGCCTGTCGGAGCGCTCCATCAACAGCCTCGAACTGCTGGAGGACCGCATCTCCAGGCTCGGCGGCAAGGCCGGGCCGATCCTGTTCCAGTTGCCGCCGCAATTCGAGGCGAACGCCGACCGCCTCGCATCCTTCTTCAAGCTGCTGTCGCGGAAACGGCGTTACAGTTTCGAATTCCGTCATCCGAGCTGGTATCAGCCGCGCATCCTGCGCATGCTGGCGGACGAGAACATCTCGCTCTGCCTGTCCGACCATCACGATGCGCCGGCGCCATGGAAGCGCACGGCGGATTTCGTCTATGTGCGCGGGCACGGCCCGAGCGGACGCTATCACGGGCACTACACCAAGGCCGCGCTGGCGCAATGGGCCAAGCGCATCAAATCCTGGAAGCGGCAGGGCTGCGACGTCTACGTCTATTTCGACAACGACCAGAAGAGCGCGGCACCGGCCGATGCGCTGGCGCTGAAGCAGTTGCTGTGACGCTAGACGATGCCGCCTCGCCGAAGCGCCGCGATCTCTGCTTCGTCATAACCGAGCTCGGCGAGGACAAGATTGGTATGCTCGCCGAGCGTCGGCGCACGGTGCGCGATTTCGCCCGGCGTCTCGGACAGCCGGACCGCGGCCCGTGTCACCGGCGCGGGCTTCGGCAGGCCGGGATAGTCGACATCCTGCATGAAGCCGGCGGCACGGATGTGCGGATGATCCAGCGCCTGTTGCGGTGAGAGCACGGGCCCGGTCGGAATCATCGCCTGGCCGAGCGTATCGACCGCCTCCTGCGTGGTGCGCTCGGCGCACCAGCGCGCCATCCGCTCGCTGATGACGGCGCCGTTGTTGCCGCGGCTGATATCGTCGGCAAAGCGCGGATCTTTCAGCCACACCTCCTCCTCGCCCATCAGCCGCGCCCAGCGCTTGAACAGCGGATGTCCGGTGACCTGACACAGCACCCAGCCGTCTTTGGTGCGGTAGATGTCGGCGGGAGCCGCGGTCTGGCCGAGATTGCCTGTCGGCACGCGATTGACTTTGATGATTGCCTGCTCGATCAGCGTGGCGTTGGTGAAGGACAAGGCGGTTGCGAGCAGCGCGCCCTCGACGACCTGCCCGCGTCCGGATTTGCCGCGCTCGATCAGGGCTGCGAGCGTGCCGAACGCGCAATGCAGCGCCGTGCCGAAATCGACCCAGTTCACCGCGGCGCGATAGGGCGGATCGCCAGCGCCCGTCATGTACACCGATCCCGACATGACCTGCCCGACACCGTCGAAGCCGACGCGGTCGGACCAGGGCCCCGGCCCGCCGAACGCGGTCGCCGTGGTCAGGATGATGTCGGGCTTGATCGCCTTCAAGGATTCGTAGTCGAGCTTCATCGCGCGCAAGGTCTGCGGCGGCAGATTGGCGACGACGACGTCCGCGGTCGCGATCAGGCGGCGCATCACCTCCTGCCCTTCAGGCTTCATCGGGTCGAGCGTGACGCACTTCTTGTTGCGGTTGACCTGGAGAAACAGCGCGCCTTCGCCGTTTTCGCCGACCGGCGCCACGAAGCGATCCTCGCTGCCCTCGCGCTTCTCGATGCGAATAACCTCGGCGCCGAATTCGGCCAGCAGCGTCGCGCAATAGGGCCCAGCGATATAGCGCCCGAAATCGAGCACACGCACGCCCTCCAAGACTCCTCCCATCGATCCCTTCCCTGTTGTTTGTTGCAGATTACAGGGAAAGGCTGCCAGGGCAAGCTGGGGAGCGGAAATGCACATGCGACTTTCATCATCGCATCGGAGCGTGGGTATTCCCATTCAGCCAAATGCTGACGACGGTCTGATGGTTGACTCCCGACGCATCCTGCGTCGCGGGGCCGCAGCTCATTCCGCTCGAGACTTTGCTCCAGCACAAACTCCCGCCCGTCGCGATCTTCCACCTGAAAGCAAGGAAATTTTTCGGAGGAAGTCCCGTGATCATCACAAACAAGTCGCTCATATTGGCAGTCCTCGCACTCGGCGTCGCCATGGGGCCGCCCGCTCTCGCCGCGGGTCCGCACGCGCATGACAAACCAGCGGCCGCAGTCCAGCTCCGGTTAGACCATGGCAAGAAATGGCCGACGGATGACGTCTTGCGCCGAGGCATGGATGACATCAGTCTCGCGATGAGACAATCGCTGGCCCCCATTCACAGCAATGTGTTCACGCCTGCGCAATACGAGGCTCTGGCGACGCGAATCCAGGCGCGGGTCGATGACGTGGTGGGAAACTGCAAGCTGCCCGAACAGGCCGACCAGCAACTCCACCTTGTCCTCGAGCAAATCATCGACGGCGCGGCCAAGATGAAGACTGGGACCGGCCGCGATCAAGGAGCCATCAAGATCGTGCGCGCGCTTGCTCAATACGGTGCGTATTTTGATCATGCCGGCTGGCGACCGCCGGAACATTGAGATCTCGTGGCGACGGCTGCCGCCGCCATCGCTGCGGAGCCAAGTTCCTCGGCCTACGGCCCGACTATCGCCTATGCAGCGACGGCCTCGTAGATATCCTCCTCCTGGGCCGTGTGCATGCGCACCAGCGTTTCGATCGCCTCGATCACGCGCTGGGCATCTCGAATGAGGTAGCGGTCGATCTTCTCTGACGGCAGATCCTCCGCGATCCGGGCGAGTAGCCGCGCAAGATGCAATATCTCGCGATGCGCACGGCTCATCGCAGCGAGCCCGTGGCGGTCGCGCAGCACTTCCGTGAGCTTCGGATAGACGCTGTCTTCATCCTCGCGTTCGTGCATCACGACGCTACTCTGGACCAGTCGGTGGGCCTCACCAATCAAACCAGCAACGGATTCGGGCACCGCATCGTCCAACGCGTCGACGATCTGGCGCAAGCGGTCTAGGTCCTTGAGCAGCGCCTGATGATCGTGATGCAGCGTCAACCCCTGCTCCGCGGTGAGGCGCGGACCACTCCTGACGAGGGGCGGATTGAGGGCTCGCAGCGCGTTCAGGATGACGGCAACATCGATCACCTCCTGAACGATCGCGGCGGGGACGGGATCGAGCCAGCCGAGACTGGCGGCGACCATCGCCGCTAATGACAATCCCATCCCGACAAAGATGCTTTGCAGCGCAATGCGCCGCGCGCGTTGCGCAATGACGATCGCTTCGCCGACCCGATCCAGCCGATCCGTGAGAATCACCACATCCGCCGCCTCGGAGGAGGCGCTTGCACCGCGCGCGCCGAGCGCGACCCCGGTGTCAGCCACGGCCAGCGCCGGGGCGTCATTGATGCCGTCGCCGACCATGATGGTCGGATGCAGCCGCTGTTCGCTACGCACCGCTTCGACTTTGTCCGAGGGAACGCGATCGGCCAGCACCGCATCGAGATCGAGCGCCGCTCCAACAGCCTGAGCAGCTGCGGCGCGATCACCCGTCACCATCACCATCCGCGCGATGCCGGCATCGCGCAGCAGCCGGATCGCCCGCGGCGTATCGGCTCGCAATTCATCTGCCAGCAGCAACGCGCCGACGAGACGGCCGTCCACCGCGACAAAGACGATCAGCGCCGACCGCCACGAGGCACGTCGAATCGCCCGCAACTCCCATGGCGAGAGCTCGGCGTGCGAGACAAGCATCTCTGGCGAGCCCGCGATAACTCGGCGTCCGTCGATCTGGCCGCTGAGGCCGGCCCCCATGGTCTCCTTGACATGTTCCGGCGGCTTCAGCTTGAGCCCTTGGGCGAGAGCCGCAGCGACGACAGCCTTCGCAAGCACGTGATGCGAAGCCTGCTCGAGGGACGCCCCGAGCGTGAGGACCTCATCCGGATTCTCGCCCGGCGCAACTTCTACGGACAGCAACCGCGCCCCGCCCACGGTCAGAGTACCGGTCTTGTCGAACAGCACGGTGTGCGCACGGGCCAACGCCTCCAGCGCCCTCCCGCCTTTGACCAGGATGCCGCGGCGGGCCGCTTGCGCCACCCCGGCGATGAAGGCGACGGGCGCGGCCAGAATCAGGGGACACGGCGTTGCCGCCACCAGCACGGCAAGGCTGCGGGTCACGTCACCGGAGATATGCCATGCCACATAGGAGATAACGAGTGTCACCGGCAGAAAGATCAGCGCATACCGGTCTGCCAACCGCACAAAGGGAGCTCTCGCTGTTTGCGCCGCAGTCACCATGCGCACGATGCCCGCGTAGGTACTCTCGCTGGCCGGCGCGGTCACGGTCACCTGGAAGGTCTCACCGGCGTTCAGAGAACCAGAAAGAACCGCGCTTCCGCGCGTCTTCTCCACCGGAATCGGTTCGCCGGTGACCGCGGACTCGTCGATCGTGGCGAAGGCCGACGCAACGACACCGTCGACCGGCACGATCTCGCCGGCATGCACCAGAAGCTCTTCGCCGATGCCGACTTCCTCGATCGGAATGTCCTCGATCCGCTCACTGGATTTGCGGTGGACCTGCCGCGGCGCCCGATCAACCAGGGATCGAAGATCATGCTCCGCCCGTGCGACCGCGATCTCCTCCAGGATGTTGCCACCGGAATACATCAGCGCGACCACAGCCCCGGCGAGCGGCTGTCCGAGCGCCAACGCCGCGCTCATCGACAGCAATGCGATCGCGTCCACTCCGACACGGCCTCTCAGCAGATCCTGGACGATCGAGACCGCCAATCCTGCAATGACGGGCCCCGTGCCGAGCGCCCAGGCGACATCGGCCAGGTCAGGCCGGCCTGCGGCTCGCGCGACAATACCCGCGCTCAATCCAGCGATTGCGATCGCAACCAAAGCCCATCGCAAGACCCGATCAAACGACATGGCTTGGCGCGCCCGTCCTTCGGTTTCCGCTCGCTATTTCTGCGGGAGGGAGCTCTTGCTCTTGTGCATGAACGTCATCATCTCTTCGAAAGTGAGTTTCCCGTCCTTGTCGCGATCCATCGCCTTGAAGATTCGTTCGTGAGCGACTTGAAACTCGGGCAAGGAGACGGTGCCGTCACCATCGGCATCCATCAGCGCGAAGATGATGCGGAAGACGACCGGCGGCTCCATGGCGTCACCGCCTGCCCCGCCTTGCCCCTTCATTCCTTGTCCCATCATTCCGCGCCCCATCATTCCCATCATATCTCCACCGCGCATCGGACTCTGCCGCTCGGCGGATGGGCTTGCAGGAGAATTCGACTGCGGCGACGCCGGCGCCTGCTCCTGCTCCTGTCCGGGATGATGGCCCTGGTGGTCCGCCGGCGATTGAGCCCAAGCCGGCTGGCCCAGGGTGACGACCAGCAACGCTGCAGCAATGGTTCGACCTAGCATGGTGCTTCCTCCGGCCTTGGTGTGGGGCCTAAGAAAGTGTCGAACTTCACCGAGTTTACCTTGAGCCAAGTCAAGAAAGCGGCTTCTGCCCCGATGGCTTTTCGGCGCGACTGACCCTCGGCGCCGAATTCAGCCGGCGAGATCGCGCAAAAAGGACCTGCCGCCGGCGCTGCCGGCGGCCTTCGTGCGACCTCCTCTCTCGCGAGGCGGAATTCCCGTGACCTAGCCGCCGCCCCTGCGGGCGCAGCCGATGGCCTCCGTCAGCACCTTGCGGTCGCCGATGTGATTGGCGAGCAACAGGATCAGCCGGGCATTCATGCGCAGCGCCTGCTCCTCGTCGAGATCGCGCTGGCTGTTGATCAACTCGGCGTAGAAGTCGTCGGGATCGGCGATGTTCGGTGACAAATTGAGCATCATGCCGCAAGCTCCGTCCGGTCGGCGATGTCATGGCCCGAGGCGCGCAGCATCGCCTCGGTGATCTTGGCCTCGTCGAATCCGCTCCAGCGCGCCGCGACATATTGATCGGGGCGGAACAAATAGGTGGTCCCGGGCGAAGCGCCGTAGCGCTGCGCAAGGAGACCTTTGGGATCCTCGATGTCGCGGCCGACGAGAATGAGTTTTGCCGCGAACGGCCCCACCGCGATCTCGATCTTGTCACTCACGTTGCCGAAGGCCACGACCGTGAAGCCGTCGCCGAGACAATGCAGGAACCAGGCGGGCTTGCCATCCACCGCAATCGGCGCATCCGCCGCATTCGTGCCGGGGCGCATGCCGCCCGGCACTGCGTCGTGGTCGGGGGTGTTGAGCGCCGACGTCACATAAGGGGTCGGGGTCGAGAGCCGGCCGCTGTTGACCAGCGGTCGCGCAAAGCCGTGATGCCGGGCGAGCTCCAGCACGGCGTCACGGAAATAACGGCTCGGTTTCGTCTTCGGGGTGATGAAGTCGGTGGCCCGCGTCGAGTTCAGGATGTTATCGTCCGCGGCATAGGCACGCTCCTCGTGATAGCTGTCGAGAAGGGCTTCCGAGGCCTCGCCGCGCAGCACCATCGCGAGCTTCCAGGCGAGATTGTCGATGTCCTGGACGCCGGTATTGGCGCCGCGTGCGCCGAACGGGGAGACCTGATGCGCGGCGTCGCCGGCGAACAGCACCCTACCTTGCCGGAAATTATCGATGCGCCGGCAGGCAAACTGATAGATCGAGACCCATTCGAGCACGAACTCGGTGTCCTCGCCGAGCATGGCGCGGATGCGCGGGATCACCCGCTCGGGCCGCTTTTCCTCCTCCGGATTGGCCTCCCAGCCGAGCTGGAAGTCGATCCGCCAGATATTGTCCGCCTGCCGGTGCAGCAGAACGGACTGGCCGGGATGGAACGGCGGATCGAACCAGAACCAGCGCTCGGTCGGGAAATCCGCCTTCATGGCGACGTCGGCGATCAGGAAGCGGTCCTGGAAGAACTGTCCGGTGAACTCGGCGCCCACCATCTTGCGCGCATCGGAGTTGGCTCCGTCACATGCGATCACCCATTGCGCCTCCATGGTGAAGATGCCGTCCGGCGTTTCCACCGCGAGCGTCGCATAATCGGCGGCCTGCTTGAGGCTGATGAGACGGTGCTTCCAGCGCAGCTCGATCAGCGGATTGGCCCTGCACTGGGCGACCAGCATCTCCTCCAGATGATATTGCTGCAGGTTGATCATGGCCGGCCATTGGTGATCGGCCTCGGGCAGGAGATCGAACTGGTAGGACAGCTGGCCCTGGAAGAACACCTTCCCGACATTCCAGCTGACGCCGCGCTCGACCATGGGCGCCGCGCAACCGAGGCGGTCCCATATCTCGAGCGGACGCTTGGCGTAGCAGACCGCGCGCGAGCCGATCGAGACGGTGTCGTTGTCGTCGAGCACCATGACCGGCTGGCCACGTGCTGCGCAGTCGAGCGCCGCGGTCAG
The DNA here is from genome assembly GCF_006658635.1 of Bradyrhizobium sp. UNPA324. NCBI lineage: Bacteria > Pseudomonadati > Pseudomonadota > Alphaproteobacteria > Hyphomicrobiales > Nitrobacteraceae > Bradyrhizobium > Bradyrhizobium sp. UNPA324. The sequence continues at coordinate 5,139,500 of NZ_LFJD01000004.1, read as the reverse complement.
GCCGATGGGACCTGCGCCGATCACCACGATCGGATGCCGCTTCACGATTCCCTCGGCCTGCTCCTGGGAACGCCGATAGCCGAACTTCGGATAAATATAGCTCGTCATGTTCGCTTCCTGATGCACGGCCAAGGATCAATGCGCGTCCGCGAATTCCTTCTCGTGCATCCAGGCGGTGTGGCGCGGCGGACGCTTGGTGCGCGACCATTCCTCGACCATCTCGTGCGCAACCGACTTCATGCGATCGATCTGCTCGGGCGTGGCGGTCCAGGCCGCGATCTCCAGGCGATGGCCGCTGGGGTCGCGGAAATAGATCGACTTGAAGATGGTGTGGTCTGTGACGCCGACGACGTCGAGACCGGCCGCCTCCGCGCGCGCCTTGGCCTCTTCGAGTTCGGCGAGGTCCTTGACCTGAAAGGCGATGTGCTGAGTCCAGTCCGGCGTGTTGGGATCGCGGCCCATCGGCGGCGAGTTCGGCAGCTCGAAAAAGGCGAGGATGTTGCCGTTCCCGGCATCGAGGAAGATGTGCATGTAGGGATCCGGCGCCTTGGTCGACGGCACCCGGTCCTCGGCGATGGCGCCGACAAGGTCCATGTTCATGACCTTCTTGTAGAACTCGACGGTGGCCTTGGCGTCGACGCAGCGATAGGCGACGTGATGGATCTTCTCGATCTTCATGATTTCGCTCCCTGGATTTGCGGTTGCGAAATTGGTATCAGATGTTACTATTTTCTGGATTTGATCTGGATCAAGTGGCTCGGAAGAATCTGCCATGTGGACGGGTGGGGCGGAAACGGCGTGATGGGACGTTCGGGCGAAGCGCGAGACCGGGAAACGGCCGGGCGCGGCACGGCGCAGGATGGTGGCGAGCTCGAGCTGCAGCAATATTTTCCGTACCGGCTGGCTCGCCTGGCCGAGCAGGTGTCGCTGGCGGTGGCCGAGGTCTATTCCGAGCGTTTTGCGCTGACGCGGCAGGAATGGCGCGTGCTTGCGATCCTCGGTGTACGCCCGGAAATTGCGACCAAGGAGATCGGTCCGCTGACGACGCTGGACAAGATGCAGGTCAGCCGCGCCGTCCAGGGACTGGAATCGCGCGGCATCGCGAGCCGTAAGCATCATGCCGGCGATCGCCGCGAGCTGATCGTCGCACTGACCCCGGCGGGCCGCGCCCTCTATCGCAAGATCGTGCCTTTCGCGCTGGCACGGGAGGCGGAGCTGCTCGGCGTGCTGACCGCCGAAGAGGCAAAAGTGCTCGATCGGGTGATGCACAAGCTGTCGGCAGCGTTGAGCTAGCTGGATCGTCTAGATCGTGGTGATGAACCTTTCCTTCGCGACCTGGAGCCTTCCGCAGCACGCGTCTCGGCAGGGATGAGGTGCCCAAGGGGCAATTGCGAGGTTTGCTTCAGGCGATCGAGAACGATGGATGAGCGCACATGCGCAACGCTGTCGTGCGGCAGAAACACCTCGTTGAGAAGCCGCGAGAGCGCCTTCAAGTCGGTGATCGTCGCCTTGATGAGGTAATCCGCTTCGCCTGTGAGCGCATACGCCTCCTGCACCTCCTCCAGGCTCTCGATCAGCTTGAGGAAGCGCCTCGAATTGTCCGGCGAGTGTGTTGCAAGCGTCACCTGCACGAAGACGACAATGCCGAGTCCGAGCGCTTCACGGTCGAGATGAGCGTGGTAGCTCGCAATCGCGCCGGCATCTTCGAGCGCGGCGCGGCGGCGCGAGCATTGCGATGCCGACAAACCGACGACGTCGGCCAGTTCGAAATTCGACAGACGTCCATCGGATTGAAGCGCCTGCAGCAATTTGACGTCGAACTGATCCATGCATGATCCTTGCGCCTAGATGCGGATCTCTGCATGTTTCACGCACTACCAGGCTTTGTCGAGCGGATTTTGCGGAGATCGTGCAGTCGGCCGGCAGTATATTTCCTGTCAGATCAGATACCATTCCAGGAGCTCGACATGGGTCCCTTCCCTCACGATGCCCCACCCGCCACGATTTCGGCAGCCAATCCGGCCGGCACCGATGGCTTCGAGTTCGTCGAGTTCGCCCATCCGGAGCCGCAGAAGCTCGCCAGGCTCTTCGAGCAGATGGGCTACACGGAGGTCGCCCGACACAAGACCAAGGACATCTCCCTTTGGCGTCAGGGCAAGATCAATTACGTCCTGAACCGGGAGCCGAACTCCCATGCAGCGCGCTTCGTCGGAGAACACGGACCTTGCGCGCCGGCGATGGCTTGGCGCGTCGTTGACGCCAAACACGCCCTGAAGCGCGTCCTGCAGCTCGGCGGCACCGAGTATACCGGCAACGACAAGTCGCTCGACGTGCCGGCCGTGGTCGGCATCGGCGGATCCCTGCTTTACCTGGTCGAGACCTATGGCGCGAAGGGCTCGCCCTACTCCGCCGAATATGACTGGACCGGTGAGGTCGATCCAACCCCGCAAGGCGTCGGGTTCTACTATCTCGATCACCTCACGCATAACGTCATGCGCGGCAACATGGACACCTGGTACAAGTTCTACAGCCAGACGTTCAATTTCCGCGAGATCCGCTACTTCGACATTTCGGGCAAGCTGACCGGCCTGACCTCGCGCGCCCTGACGTCTCCCTGCGGCAAGATTCGAATCCCGATCAACGAAAGCGCGGACGACAAGAGCCAGATCGAGGAATATCTGCGCCAGTACAACGGCGAGGGCATCCAGCACATCGCCGTTGGCACCGACGACATCTATGCAGCGACCGATGCCATCGCCGGTCGCGGGCTCGAGTTCATGCCGGGCCCGCCCTCGATCTACTACGACAAATCGTTCGACCGCGTGAAGGGCCACACCGAGCCGCTCGATCGCATGCGCAAACACGGCATCCTGATCGACGGCGAGGGTGTCGTGAATGGCGGGCTGACCCGCATCCTGCTTCAGATCTTCTCCAAGACCGTGATCGGCCCGATCTTCTTCGAGTTCATCCAGAGGAAGGGAGATGACGGCTTTGGCGAGGGCAACTTCAAGGCCCTGTTCGAGAGCATCGAGGCCGATCAGATTGAGCGCGGCGTGCTCAAGGCATCTTGAGGGAGGCAGCGATACCCGGCGCATGGAAGAGCTATCGCGGCGCGCCGGCCGAGGGAACCATCCTGTGTAGCGCCAGTGACATTGGCGAAGGCAGCTTCAAATCGATCAAATCCGGCCCAGCGGATTTTCCGATCCTGATCGTCAGATCGGCGGGCACCCTCGCGGCCTATGTCAACGCGTGTCCGCACCAGTACCTGCCGCTCGATCATCGCGGTGACCATTTGCTGAGCGCGGACGGCACGGTCCTTCGGTGCACCAATCACAGCGCCGGCTTTCGCGTTCAAGATGGCGCCGGCGTCGAAGGACTGGGCTTGAATTGCGCCCTCGATGCCATTCCGATCGCCGTGGACGACAACGGCCGAATCCGCGTGCATGCCGCATCAGCGGCCTGATCAAGCAAGATCCCATCGCTGGCCCTGGCGGCCGACGAATATCATGCCTCATCTGCAACCGTATTGCGGAGCACGCCAATGCCCTCCGCTTCCACCTCGACGACGTCGCCGGGCTTCAGCCAGATCGGCGGATCGAAGCGTGCGCCGGCTCCCGTCGGCGTGCCTGTGACGATGACGTCGCCGGGAACCAAGGTCGTGAACGTCGAGATGTAGTTGATGATCTTGCGGAAGGAGAAGATCATCCGGCTGGTGCGGTCCTGCTGGCGGACTTCGCCGTTGACGCGCGTCTCCAGTTTGATGTCGGAAAGCTGGCTCTCGTCGGTATAGGGGATGAGCCAGGGTCCCATCGAACCGGTCGCGTCGAAGTTCTTGCCCTGCGTCACGTTGAACTTGGCGTGCCTGACCCAATCGCGGATCGTGCCCTCGTTGCAGAGCGATAGCGCGGCGATGTGGCCCAGCGCCTCGGCTTTCGCAATCCTGCGACCGCCCTTGCCGATCACGATGACGATTTCGCCTTCGTAATCGAGCTGCGGACTCTCCGGGGGACGCAGCAGAGCCTGTTCATGGCCGGTGAACGAGCGCGGAAAGCGGATGAAGAGCGAGGGATTCGAGGGGGCCGCCTGCCCGTCCTTGTATTCCTCGTTGCGGTCGGGAAAGTTGACGCCGACGCAGATGATCTTTTCCGGTGCCGGCACCGGAATCTCATAGCGGATGTCTTCGACCAGAAAATCCGGCGCTAGCGCGGCGCTCGCCTCGGCCAGCGACAGCAGCGCGCCGTCCTCGATCACCTGGCGCAAGGTGGGCCAGCGCTTGCCGTGACGTCCGGACAGATCGACCACGCCACTTTCCAGCAACAAGCCGTAGCCGAGCGAACCGTTGCGGTTGAAACTGATGAACCTCGGACGAGACATGCGTGGGCCTTCCTTGTTGGCTGGGGCCCCGACCCGATCAGGGGGCGATGATCGGCTGGGCCGCCAGTTCGGCGTCGCGCGGCTGGATTCCGGCGAACAGGCTGCCATGCTCGAACCAGGATTTCGGCGCGGGCGCCCCCCATAGCGTCTGACGCTGCGGATCTTTCAGGTCCCATTTGATCGGCTCGAGATCGGGATCGACCGTCTGGTAATCCGAGCAGTAGATTTCGATCCGATGGCCATCCGGATCGAGGATATAAAGGAAGAAGGCATTCGAGATGCCGTGGCGGCCCGGACCACGTTCGATGTTGGAAACCCATCCGGTAGTCGCCATGAGGTCAAGAAGATCGATGATGTTGAGCGGAGTCGGCACCCAGAATGCCGTGTGGTGCAGGCGCGGGCCGCGGCCATTGGTGAACGCCAAGTCGTGAACGCCGCCTTTGCGGTGGGTCCAGGCTGCCCATAAGCGTCCGGTCTCCTCGTCCTCCGTGTACTCCGTCACGCGGAAGCCGATCTCGTTGTAGAAAGCGACGGATTCGTCGACGTTCGGCGAGAAGCAATTGAAGTGGTCGATGCGGAGCGGCTTCACACCCTTGTAAAGAGCGTACTTCTGATGGATCGGCGGCAACCGGTCCATCTTCGAATAGAACTCGAGCGGAATGCCGTGCGGATCGCGGGTGCGGAACGTGCGCGACTGATAGGGACGCTCCACCCATTCGACCGGCAATTCCTTGCTCTTGAAGAATTGGGCCGCTTTGTCGAGGTCCTGTTCGCCGAACACCTTGAAGCCGAGATCGCGGGCCTCGATCTTGTCGGACTTCTTCAGCACGATGCAATGGTGGCCGCGCTCTTCCATCGCCCGAAGATAGATTGCATCGGGGCTCTCGTCCGTCACCTGCAGACCGAGCGTGTCGACATAGAACGCGCGGGACTTGCCAAGGTCGCTCACGCCAAATTCGACGTGACTGAGACGCACGATATTGAATGGCGGATAAAGGTTGGGCGTCGGCAATGCCATGATGTCCTCCTTGGTTTGCTGCGGACCGCTTAGCCGCCCAATTTCTGGATCTTGTGCGCGGTGGTGGCGAACGCGACGTTCTTCGTCTCCATATAGAAATCGAACGACCAATCCCCGCCGTCGCGTCCAATGCCCGAGCTCTTCACGCCGCCAAAGGGCGTCGGCAGGTGGCGAACATTCTCCGAATTGACCCAGATCATTCCGGCTTGCAGCCGGTCGGTGAAGCGGAAGGCACGCGTGACGTCGGCAGTCCAGAGATAGCCGGTGAGGCCATACTGAACGTCGTTGGCGAGCGCGAGCGCCTCCGCCTCGTCGTTGAATGGAATCGCCGTCAGGACGGGGCCGAAGATTTCCTCCTGTGCGATGCGCATTTGGTTGTTGGCGCCGGTAAAGAGCGTCGGGGCGACGTAGCAGCCGCCGCCGGGACCATCGACCTTGCGGCCGCCGGTGGCAATCGTCGCGCCCTCCGATCTGCCGATCTCGACGTAATCCAGGACCTTCTTCTCGTGCACCGGATGGATCAACGGTCCGATGACGGTCTCGGGATCGAGCGGATGCCCCACTTTTATCCGGCCGGCCTTCTCGGCGACCGTCGCGGTGAATTTGTCGTAGATGCTCGCCTCGACGAGAAGACGCGAGGAGGAGGTGCAGCGTTCACCGTTGAGAGAGTAGATCATGAACAAAGCTGCGTCCGCGGCGCGATCGAGGTCGGCATCCGCGAACACGATCACCGGGTTTTTGCCGCCCAGTTCGAAATGAACGCGCTTCAGCGTATCGGCGCCCTGCTTCATGATCATCGAGCCGGTGCGGCTTTCTCCGACGAATCCGATCGCCTTGACGAGCGGGTGCTCGGTCAGCGCCTTGCCGGCGTCTTCGCCAAAACCGTTGACGAGATTCCAGACGCCTTTGGGCAGACCGGCCTCTTCCGCGATCTCGACCAGCAGACGCGCAGTCAGCGGCGAGAATTCGGCCGGCTTGTGAACGATGGTGCAGCCGGCCGCGAGCGCCGGCGCGATCTTCCACGTCGACAACATGAAGGGCGTATTCCAGGGCGTGATGATGCCCACCGGGCCGATCGGCACGCGGGTGGTCATGTTCACCTGGCCATCCGTCCGAAGCGACTTGCCATCGCGCGCCTCGGGGGCGCGGTCGGCAAAGAAGCGAAAATTCTCGGCTCCCCGCAGCGCCGCCTTGGCCATGAATTTGAGGGACTGCCCGGTATCCATGCATTCGACGAAGGCGATTTCTTCGGCGCGGGCGACGATGGCGTCGGCAACCCGGTGCAAGAGCGCTTTCCGGGCCTCCCCGGATGTCTCGGCCCATTGCGCAAAGGCCGCGTGCGCGGCCTTTGCGGCCCGATCAATGTCGGCCGCCTTTCCGTGCGACACCTTAGCGAGCGGCTTCAGATCGACCGGAGAGATCGTTTCGAAGACCGCACCGTCTGCGGCCGGAACGTCTTCGCCGCCGATCCGATTGAGCACCCCATGCTGCGTGAACCGGGCGAGGTAGCGTTCCGCCTTGGCGATGTTTTCCGCAAGCTTGGACATCACGGTTCACTCCCTCGTTCGAGCCGCTTGCGAGCGGCAGCATTTTACTTAACATGTTAAGTATTCCGGCCGCTGTCAAGGAGTTTTGCCTCGAGGCAGGCGCAAGCTGACTGAATAAGCCCCGCGGCCAGGCGGGAGCCCCCGCCTGCACGACCGAAGCGGCCACAATCGCCGGAGCGGCGCGTGAACGTGATTGTCAGCTTGAACATTGGCTGGGGCGGGAGGGATCGAACCTCCGAATGGCGGAATCAAAATCAGTTTGATTTTCCAATGATTTCAAAGCGCGTTTGGAAAAATAGCCGAATTCGGCCGCTAGTAACATCAATTGCTTAGCAAGCATTTCCAAATGATGAAGCTCCTCTCCCAGTGAGGATAGGGTCCGAACGCCACCGGGGGTTGCGCGCGTGGCAGCGGGTTACTGGCGGTAGATCGATGCATCCAAGGCGCGGGGGGTTCGTGCGCCATCATTGCGGTCTAATATGATCGCGAGCAGGCTCAAATCCCGGAGACGTAATCACCGATACCGACTTCCAGTCTAGGTCGCGATTAACCGAGGGGCCCCGCGCCCCTTCGCGTCCGACGTCAGGCGGGTTTTCTCGGGTGTGGGTATCAAGCCGCCATCAACTTGGAAACCCTGCTCCTCGCCAGCACCTGCGTTGAAAACATTCACAGTCGAGTTCCTGGAACAATCCTGTCGCGAGCCTATTGGCTCACTGACACAATCACTTTTGGAGAAATGCTATTATGAAAACCTTCGCAATCACTCTGGCAGCCGCCGCAAGTACGCTTATTGTGACCGCCGCTTCAGCCGCCCCACTTTCCGCCAGCGTTTCGATTGCGCCGGAGAGCAACATTCAAAACGTTCGCATGGTCTGCAATGAAGATGGTCGCTGCTGGCGCGAACGCGGCGAACGCCATGTTATCATGCGCGACGGGCGCGATGCTTACGGATATGCTCCTCGCGAGCGTTACATCGAGCGGCGCGGCTATGACGACCGTGCCGGCGTCGGCTTCCGCGCTCCCGGCGTGAGCGTCGGAATCGGGACCGACCGCTACTGAGGGACGAAAGGATATCTATGAATGGCCGCGGAGTACTCCGCGGCCATTTTCATTGAGGCCATCTTCAAATGGCATAGATCGAACGCTTCACTCGGCGTCTGACGCGCAGTCTCGGTTAAACTTTGCCGCTACCCCTCGTGGCCAGTGGAGAGTATTCAGATGGCCAGGTCGAAGCACATCGAGCAGTTTCGCCGATCAAGTGAAGTCCAGAAGCACGATCGGTTCAAAAATTTGCGGGGACCAGGTCGTAAGAGCCCCTGCTGCCGCGGACGTACACCTTGGCAGCGGCGGCGCATATCAAGTCGCGATTGGAATCGAACGCGCGCAGAAAACCCGACTCGTCGTAACCGATATCTGGTTGAATTCGCTTCAGCGCATTTTCGTTGATGAAAAACGATGCCTCAATAGCGCTGTCGTGTCCCCAAAATCGTACGGCACGCCGCGTGCGGTCATATGACCGGCTATGGTTCGGAAACTCGATCATGTTGTCGGGGCCGATCAGTTGTCGGAGCACGAGACCTCCGTGCCGGCTGCACGCGATTTGCGTCGCGGCATATTCGATGGCGATAGCCGATCCTGTCTCCGACGCACTCGCGTGCAACCGGTCGATACGCTGACAAGATGTGCGGTAGCCAAAGCTTGGCGCGAACGGAGGGAGTTTGGAGCGATCCGGTTGCGCCACCTTCCAAATGGCTATGCTGGAAGCGGATTACAACCCCGCTCGATCCTGTCGCAGCAAATAGTTGCGCCTGGCCTCGTTATTCTGCGGATCGGCACTATATCCTAGACATCACCGCCCGCCCCTCGGCTGTTATCGGTGACTGAGAGCATTGTGCTCCCGCCGCGACCTAGAGGCGGTTACTATGTCAAATATCTCCAAATTCAGCGTTCGCGAGTGGCTGGTGCCTCCGGTACTGCTGCCGATCTTCTTCGTGTTGCTGATCGCTGCTGCGATGCTCATTCAATGGTAACCCCCCACGGCGAGCCAGCGCAGTCGGCTCAAGCCGACAGCTCATTGCTGCCAGCCAAGCGAGTCCAATCGTCGTTAGCTTGCAGGCTGAACATCCGGGCGGCAGACGCCCTGGATAGAGCCCACAAGATGCCGCCGGGAGACGAGCGTGCGGATGCGATGAAAATGGCTACGATCCTGGAGAACGCCGCTGAAATGCTCGAACATTTCAGCGGCAGGGTCGGCGTGCCAGCAAAATGACGGTTGAGAGCTATGTTCTTCCCGCGCTCCACCGTTCAGGCCGAAACTCGGAGATCTAGGAAAACAGCACCTGGGCATGGATCGTAGGGGCACCGAGATGCTTGTCTCAGATCAATCGCTTGTTTCAGTCGCACCCGTTTTCCCGTGGATGCCCATCCGATGGTGCCCGATCTTTCACGCAGTCCGGCCGTCGTTCTCGTCGTAGAGGACGAGATGATGCTCCGCATGCGCGCGGTCGACATGGTGGAAGACGCCGGTTACACGCCGCTTGAAGCTCTGGATACCGACGAAGCCGTCGCAATCCTGGAATCCAGGTCCGACATCGCGCTCATGTGCACCGACATTCAGTTGCCCGGCAGCATGGACGGCCTAGGTCTTGCGCATACCGTGCATAACCGTTGGCCGGCGATCAAGATCATCCTGGTGTCGGGACAATTGAACCCATCGAGCATCGATCTTCCCCCCTGCAGCAGATTTTTTGGCAAACCACTCCAAGCCTGGCAAATCATAGCTGAGTTACGCAGCATGATTGGCCACGCCTGAATCTCGTCGTTCTTGGCGCCGGATGCCGCCAGAGGGAATGCTCGGCCGAAATCAAGTGCGGTACCCAGCCCAAGGTGATACAGTTGCAAATGCTTGAAGTTGATCTCCGTACGGACAAGCGCCCCGGCGGCGCAGAATTCCACCAGGACTTTCTGGCGGCGGAGAATGTCAGCCTGCGGCTACTCCTGGCGCAGGCTGAGATCAATACGAGGAGCCTGCTTGCCAAGGCCGGTATCGATGCCAAAGAACGCGAGGCATCCGACAAGCTGCAGAAGCTGATCCTCGAAGAGCTGCATCACCGCATCAAGAACACGCTCGCGACCGTCGCCGCAATCGTCTCCCAGAGCCTGCGCAACCTGCAGGGGGTTGAGCACGCGCAGCGCGCCATCGAGGGCCGGCTCTTGGCACTCGGCCGGGCGCACGATCTCCTTCTGCAGGCAAAATGGTCCAGCGCCGATCTTGGCACGGTCGTTCGCAGCGCCATCGAAGCCTTCGACAATCCCGACGAATCGAAATTCTCGATCACGGGACCCGATATCCGGATGGCGTCGGGTGCCGTCATCGCCGTCGCGATGACGCTCAACGAGCTTTGCACGAATACCACCAAGTTTGGCGCCCTGTCGGTCCCGGAGGGACGCGTCGACATCATCTGGACGGTGGACCAAGCGACACAACGCTTGCACCTCACCTGGACCGAAAAGAATGGCCCGATCGTCCAGCCGCCCGCAAGGCGCAGCTTCGGAACACGGCTGATCGAAACGCTCGGCAAGCAGTTGCGGGGCGACGTGCATTTTACCTATGCGTCGACGGGGTTCTCGTACACGTTCGATGCGCCGATAGCCGCACTGAGCACCCCGGCCACATAGCTGGTGCGCGACGTATCGCGTGAGTGGACTCCCTTTTCGGGCTTCGGGCCCCTAGGTCTTGAGCGATTTTACTTGTTCATCTGCCGTCAGCCGGCAGACGAGTTCGCAATTGGAGCATTCGAAAGTTCGCAGGTCGGGATGGCCGTGGTCCGATTCGATCCGGGTCAGCGTCATGCGGCCTTGGCACTTCGGACAGCGCGGTCTTGCGATCGGAATAAGCGAGGGCTCGGGGCGTGCGAAGATTTCGGGCATGTGATGCTCCTTTGCGGGGTCGTCACCTGTAGTCGTGAAGCGAATCGGACGGCAAAGCACCAAGATCGCGCACCACCTGACCGGCCGCTGATCAATATTGCTCACATTTTCGGAGAAGTGATTGCAAGATCGGTAAAGAGGTCCGGCCCGCATTCGCGGCATTCGTAGACCGTGCAGCCTCGTTCAACCCGCGTGCTTTCAAGCGCTGGCTCTGACTGAGCAATATTGCTCAGCAAGACATCCGGATGCGGATTAGCATTGGATCTGATCAACGCATGTCGTGCGATAGCACCGCGTCGCTTATCGGCGCGGTGCTCGGTGTCATTGGTTACCTCGTGCCGAACCCGGGCTCGTCGTGATCATTTCGGTCGTCGATAATGTCGCGGCCTTGGCTTTGGCGGGTCCACTCCGAAAGCAGCTAGAGATGGTTCAACATCCACCGGAAACCCGCGCGCTGGCAGCGCTGCTCGCCCGGTATCGCCAACCCGATGACGCGCGAGGCATTTTCGAGCTGGTGATCACGGCAGTACCCTTTTCTATCATCTGGGCTCTGATGCTCGTCGGCGTTGTCCGCGGCCATGGGATTGGCCTGCTGCTGGCCGTGCCCGCGGCAGGCCTGCTCGTTCGTCTCTTCATGATCCAGCATGACTGCGGCCATGGGTCTTTCTTTCGCAGTCGGCTTGCAAACGATTGGATCGGCCGAGCCATCGGCATTTTCACTTTAACTCCCTACGATTATTGGCGGCGCAACCATGCGCGACATCACGCGAGTTCTGGCAATCTCGATCATAGAGGTTCGGGCGACATCGACACATTGACCGTGAGCGAGTTTGCCGCTCAGTCTCGATGGCGCCAGATTCTCTATCGCCTGTACCGGCATCCGATCGTCATGTTTGGCGTGGGCCCGACATATCTGTTCATCTTGCGGCATCGATTGCCGATTGGGATGATGCGTAACGGCTGGCAGCCCTGGCTGAGCACAATGGGCACGAACGTCGCCATCGCGGTTCTGGTCGCCGGCATGATCCGACTGGTAGGCCTTGGGCCATTCCTGCTGGTGCATCTGCCGATCATGATTCTGGCTGCGTCGATCGGCGTCTGGCTGTTCTATGTTCAACACCAGTTCGAGAACACCTCATGGTCACGCGATGAAGCCTGGAGCTTTCACGAAGCTGCGCTCTATGGCAGTTCGCACTATCACTTGCCGTGGGTCTTGCGCTGGTTCACCGCGAACATCGGCGTCCACCACGTCCATCATCTATGCAGTCGAATTCCCTGCTATCGGCTGCCGGACGTGCTCCGGGATCATCCAGAACTCGCAAATGTGGGCCGAATCACCCTCGTCCAGAGCTTGCGATGTGTGCCGAAGGCCTTGTGGGACGAGAAGGAGCGACGGCTCATTTCGTTTCGGGACGCGGACATAAGGCTTGGTCGCGCGCCATAAGGGACGCAGAGCAATGGTTCCGTTGCGAGTCCTGGAATTCACCGCTTGAATTCGTGAACTTAACGATGGGTTCGCGCTTGGTTCATTGGAGAACCAGCTTGAGCCGCATGTTCAAACCCTTTGTGTTTCTGATCGCAGCCATCTACTTCCTGGTGGACGCGGTCTTTTTCACTCTCTTCAAACCTGTCTTTCGCCGGTTGGCGAACTGCTGGGTTTTCGAGCGCGTGCGAGCGTGGATCGAGTCGCTTCGCCCATATCCGGCTCTGGCACTGTTCCTCGTGCCGGTCATCTTGCTTGAACCTGTCAAGCCTCTTGCGGCTTACCTGACGGCGACCGGGCACATCGGTCGCGGGTTTGCGCTCCTCATCGTCGGCGAGCTTCTCAAACTCCTGCTCATCGAGCGGCTCTTCTGCGTCAACCGCGACAAGCTGATGTCAATTCCTGCTTTCGCCTGGTGCCACGACAGGTTTTGCCAAGGCCAGGACTGGGTCGCTTCCCTGCCGGCATGGCAACTCGTGCGCGGCTGGAGCTTCAATGCCAAGCGCGCTGTTCAACGACATGCCTTGGACTTCAAGGCTGCGCAGAAGCGAAAGCGGCTTTCCTGGCGATCTTGATCCGTCTCTTCGGCGCGGTCGAGCGGCAGGCGTGGACCGCTGGGAGCTCAGATCGCAACCACATTTGCAGGCCGCGCTCTGTGCGCGCAGGAACGTCGCGGGGTCCTGCCAGTTAGCTCGCCGAGACTTTCACCCCCAGGGAGTATCTGCTATGGAGAACGATCGCATTGCCGGTTCGGCGAAGGAATTCGCCGGTAAGCTCGAGGGCACCGTCGGCGATATCGCCGGAGATGCAAAGAGCCAGGCAGCGGGCCGCCTCCGCGAGGCGAAAGGCACCGCGCAGAACCTGTACGGCCAAGCCAAGGACGCAGCGCGCGACGTTACGGATGCCGCCGCCGACTACGCCAAGGACGCCTATGAGAATAGCGGCGAGACCTTCCGCGACGGCAAACAAGCGATCGCCAGGAAGGTGCAGGATAATCCGCTCGGTTCGATGCTGATCGCCGGCGCGATCGGATTTGTGTTGGCGCAATGGCTTGCGCGCCCGACGCGGCGCGCACGATAGCGTTTGGGACGGGTGCAGCCGAGCAATTGCTGGTTTGGAGATTGAATCATGAGTGACGACATCCCGCTCGCCCCCTTCCCCCACGAAAGCCTGGATCCTGCTTCAGAGCCGAAATCTCCTATCGCGGAAGTCTCCGACGCCGTGAAGGGAACGGCCAATCGGGTTGCGGGTGCGATAGAAGCAGGACGAAAGCCAGGAATGCCGCTGAGCATCCTGAGCAATATCGCGCGCGAAGCCCCTCTTGGCTCTCTGCTGGTCGCCTTCCTGCTGGGAGTTGCCATCGCCCGCCGTCGATGACGGCTTGCGCAGCTCGCGTGATGGTTCAATCGGAGAAAGCGGAACTCTAGGAGGTCGGAGCCGTTGCACCCTATGGCCGGCTCCGTCGGCATAGATTGAATTGGAAAATCAGATGAGAAAGTCATTAATGGTTTCTGCGGCCGTTGCGGCCCTATTGGCCACAACCGGGTTTGCGACAGCTCAAGGCGCCAACCAAGGAGCGGCGAAGGACTCTCCGACGGCCGCTTCGCCGAAAGGTGATCCCGCGGCGCCGATGAATGCACCGGCGGCAAAGGGAGTCGAGAAGGCTACCCCAGGTGCTGGGTCAAAGGAGATGGCGCCCCAACATGCGCAGGGCAAGCCGGATGCGAAAACGACCGTTGACATGAAGGCCGATGGCAAGTCGAAGGCCTCGGAGTCAACGACGCCGGCCGCCACGAAGGACCTGAAGAATCCGGCCGCCGAAACGACGTCGCCTTCGGGCGGCAAGGCGGCGAGCGAGATGAAAGCCGAAAGCAAGACAAAATCGTCAGATTCGGCCGCGACCTCGAAGGACTTGAAGACTCCGACTGCCGAGACCAAGCCCTCGACCTCGGACAACAAGACGACCGGCAACGCCGCAACCGCAGCGACAGCGACGCCTCCCGCCGAGAAGCGCACCCAGATCAGTTCGGCGATGAAGCAAGAGAAGGTCGAGGAAGTTGCAAACGTGAACTTCAACCTCTCGGTCGGAACAGCCGTGCCGGCGGGCGTCCGTTATTACCCGATGCCGGCACGTATCGTCGAGATCTATCCGGAATGGCGTGGATACGATTTCATCCTCGTGCACGGAAGGTACATCGTTCTTCGCCCGCGCACCCACGAGATCGTCTACATCATCGAAGGCTAGGCGACCACGCCAGGCGTATGACAGGCAGTTACGAGGGCGGCTCGAGAGCCGCCCTTGTTGTATGGGTCAACCAGACATGCGAACCTGCCCTGGCATCACTTGCGCCACGCCCTTCCGAAGATCTCGTCAGTTGTCGGCAAATTCAGATACATTTCCCGTGGGAATGCGATCGTCGCCATCAACCGAGCGAATCGTGAGCCCTTAACCCTCGTCGACCGGCGACATCATGGCGATCTTCATCGTCCGGCATAGTACAACGTACCGGTACGAGCGCGAGGTAAGGCTCGGCCGGCATCAGCTAATGGCGCGTCCGCGGGACAGCTTCGATCAACGACTGATTGACTTCTCGCTCGATGTGACGCCGAAGCCCTCAGAGGTGAGATGGCTTCATGATGTCTTTGGGAATTGCGTCGCGCACATCGAATTTGACCGCGCGAGCGATTACTTGCGATTCGACTGTGAAATCAAGGTTGACCACACTCCGGAGAACGCCCCGGACTTCAGGATTGAGGATTACGCGACGGACCATCCATTCACGTATCATGACGAAGAGGCGCCTGACCTGGCACCTTATGTTCAGAGATGGTTCTCCGACCCGGAAGATCATGTTGGCCGGTGGCTGGACACCTTTCTCACGCGGGGGACGAAACGTCCGACGGGCCAGCTCCTGATGACCCTCAATGAAGCAATCTCGGATGGCTTCGCATATGACCGCCGCACGGCGCCAGGAACTCAAATTCCCTCCACCACACTTGAACTGAGGAAAGGCACCTGCAGGGACTTTGCCGTTTTGATGATTGAAGCCGCACGCAGTCTGGGCTTCGCCGCGCGCTTTATCACGGGCTACATCTACGTACCGGATCGCGATGGACCTACCTGGCTGGGTGGGGGAGCCACTCATGCCTGGTGCCAGATTTACGTCCCCGGTTCGGGCTGGGTCGAGTTCGATCCGACCAACGGCATCGTCGGAAACCGGGACTTAATTCGCGTCGCGGTGGCCAGAATCCCGAGCCAGGCCATTCCCCTGTTCGGCACCTATTGGGGAAGTCGCGAGGACGAGCTTGGGATGAATGTGGAGGTCAACGTCAAAACGGCGTCGGCTCTATTGTAGCTGCTGTGATGACGTGGCTGGAACACAAGTACCACCAGGGCGTTGGGGTTCGCGCCGCGCTGTGTCGCGAGTGTAGGGTGAGCACACACAAGATCGAAGCGGTCGAGCAGCCTTCTCGACCTTGGAGGACGCCGAGTGAAGATCCGGGTCGGCTATGAGATGATCTACGAGTTTCCGCAGCCCACACCCATGATCATGGTCCTGGGCGTTCATTTTACCAGGGCTTCCGACGTTATCGTGCCTGACTATCTGACCACTGATCCTCCGGTGGCGATCAACCCATACCGCGATAGCTTCGGTAACTGGTGCAGCCGTATCGTTGCTCCAGCCGGTCGACTGCGGCTGGCGGCTGATGGCATCATTCGCGACACGGGCTTGCCAGACGCCACCGTGCCCTCGGCTTCCCAACACGCGGTCGAGGACTTGCCGGCAGAGACGATCGTGTATCTTCTCGGCAGTCGCTATTGCGAAACCGACCAGCTATCCGACACCGCGTGGAAGCTCTTCGAGAAGCGACCGCCCGGATGGGCGCGCGTTCAGGCGATCTGCGATTTCGTCCACAATCACATTCAATTCGGCTACGAGCACGCGCGCGCCACCAAGACCTCCCGGGAAGTGTACCACGAGGGCAAGGGCGTTTGTCGCGACTTTGCGCATCTGGCCATTACGTTCTGCCGCTGCATGAACATTCCGGCAAGGTACTGCACCGGGTATTTGGGCGACATCGGCATGCCACCCCCCTATGCCCCAGGAGACTTCGCCGGATGGTTCGAGGCCTACATTGGCGGACGTTGGTACGCGTTCGATCCGCGCAACAACGTGCCACGGATTGGACGCATCCTGATTGCCCAGGGACGTGACGCTGCTGACGTTCCGATTACGCAGACCTTCGGGCCCAACACCCTGGTGAGCTTTAAGGTGTGGACCGACGAGATCACTTCCTAGCAACGCGACTTGCGGCTTTCCTGGAACGAATGTCGGCGGCGTTGCTTGGTAACGGGCGACCGGATGCAAGTGCCCCCACGCATCCGATGAAATGACGGCCCCAGCGCGCCCCCACGCCCTGGGGCCGTTCCTTTAGGAAAGCCCTTCTGGTCTGCTCTCTGGGCCTGGGCTTCTCGCCCAAATCAGCACTTCACCGTTTCGAAACCGAGATCGCCGTCAGCCAGTCACTTTCGGGGCGCCGTTGGGCTTCTTCGGTATCAGCCATTTCCTCATCTCAGCGGCAAAGCCAAGTTGCTCGGCTTTTCTGATGGCTTCGAATCGCATCGCTCCAGGCGGCAACTGCCTTGCTTGCGCCAGAGCCTCGGATGCCCGGGTAGCCCAATCGTGACGATCCAGATCGTTCCACGGCAGCGTTTTCATTTCATCGTCCTCACTGTGGCACTCGAAAGCCAGCACCGGTCGCAGCGTCGCGCGAGGTGTTAGGGGTCCTGGCCTCTGACCCGAGCACGCTCGCCCCCTGCGGAATAAAGGTAGCGGCACTGTCGAACTCTCTCTCACCGATCGGCGCCCACGGCCGGTGCGATCGCAGCAGTATGGACCCGGCAGCGCCGCACGCTGGTCAATATTGCTCACGACAGGGAGTTCGACGGGATCATCGCAGTCCGCGGCAATGCTCTTTGCACCACGCTGGACGCCAAACGATGCCAACTATCGTGCAAGTTTATTTGGACCCTGGGCTCGTTGTCCGGACCTTTGATCCCCATATCTATTTGAGTCTGATCACCCCATCGGGGTTTGTTCGGAAGGGCCGCGACTTTCAACGAAAGGGGCCCGGCATGTTTAGATCTCAGCAATCTCGGGCGAGAGAAGCCAAGCACGGCGAACTGGCCGAGCACCCGCCCGATCCGGATGAGAACCGCTCGTATGGTGCAGCCCTTGCGGCCCAAGAAGAACGTGTTTTGCGGTGTCTGGGCGCGGCCATCATCATACGATGGAACGCCCTGCCGACGACGCTGCAACGGCCGATCTTCGACACTGCGGGGTCGGTCGGCAAGTTACTGGCGACATCGGCGCTCCGCAGCCAAATCGCCCGGTTTCTTCACAACCACAAGGATGATGCCGGTCGCGGCAAATTACCGGTGACAGAAGACTCGCCTGCCGATGCAAGATCAAGTGCCCTGGCGCTGTCGCGATGGGACAACGAGGGAGGAGCAGTCCACGACTGCCCGCCGATGTAGATGGACGCCGATAACAGGAGGACTCCCATGTCGCTTACACAGTTTCGGGTCGATGACGGACCACACGTCATGGATGGACTAAGGCTTCTCGCTCAGGATGGAAATGATTGCGTGGAAGCGTTTATTGGGCGGAAGGTGATGGACGTCTGGGCGGACTCCATCGAGCATGGTGGTGGGCGACAAAGCCTGTTTCGCGATCAATACAATGCGCTTGGCAGACTGAACCTTCCCGCACTTCAGCGGATCGTGAGCGCGAAATACCAGCGAGGCGCGGTATTCAACCGACAGCATCCCTTCGTCGAGGTTCTATTCTCCGACATTGCGGACAGCGGGGAGGCGCTGGATCTGAGTCAACTGGTTCGAGAGACGTTGCCACCGGCATTTCACAGGATGGCCTGAGTCTCTGATTCCGAGAATGCTGCGACGTTGGCAGCGTCGCCGCGGAACCCTCTCGAGCCTGGGCCGTTCCAGACTTGCAACAGTCGTCAAGAGTATTGAGGAGCCACCGGTGCGAATACTTATGGTCGAGGACGATCCACTTGTCCGCGAATTGGTGGTCGACGCTCTGCGCGAGGAAGGCTACGAGGTCTTTCACGCCTCCAATGGTGAGCAAGCGCTGGCATTGTGCAAGAGGCAGATCGCGGACGTTCTGGTCACCGACATCAGGCTGCCCGGCGGAGTTGACGGGTGGCAGATCGCCGAACGTTGTCGGGAGCATGATCCCCAGCTGCAGGTGATCTACGCGACCGGCTTCTCGCCCGTCGAGGCCCGTCCGGTGCCTGGCAGTCTCACCTTGCACAAGCCCTACCAACCCGACCGCATCGTCGAAGCGGTCAGACAAATGGGAAAAGAAAGACGGCCTCCTTCCATCAGCTGACGGCGCTCCTTGCGGTCCGTCGATCGCCAATAGCTGACTTGCAGACATCTGCGGTGTGGCTTCCGCTTCGCCAAGGAAATCATTCAATGCGCGCAAATCTGCCCATAGGCTCTACGTCCGCGAATGCTCAACCAAGCGGCAATTGGTTCGCCCGGCTGGCAGTTGCGACCTCGCGCATTTCCGGCCGACCGACGACCTTTCTGCTGGCAGTTGCCGTCGTACTCGTGTGGGCGATCACAGGTCCCTTATTCGGCTTCAGCGATACCTGGCAGCTCGTCATCAACACGGGCACGACAATCGTGACGTTCCTGATGGTCTTTCTGATCCAGGCAACGCAGAACCGCGACACGCTGGCCTTGCAGTTGAAACTCGACGAATTGATCCTGGCGACCAAGGCCGCAAGCAACCGCATTGCGGGCATCGAGGAGGCGTCGGATGAAGAAATCAAGCAAGCGAAAGTCGAGATGCTCGAGCGCGCCGGCTGATCCGGATCGGCTCGCAGGACCGGACATCTCCACTGCATTCAGGCCTCGCAAACCGGACCGCGGCCCGGCGACGTTGGAGGAACTGCACGATAAAGGGCGATTCAGGGAGTCCTGATGGCAGGCACAATCAAACGAAATAACGTTCGCGTTCGCGGCGCCGGCCACCGGACGATGATCTTCGCACACGGCTTCGGGTGCGACCAGAACATGTGGCGCTTTGTGGCTCCCGCGTTCGAAAAGGATTTCATGACCGTTGTGTTCGACCACGTCGGCGCCGGCGGCTCCGACCTTTCGGCCTACGACAGCGCCAAATATTCGACCCTGTCCGGCTACACCAAAGACGTGGTCGAAATCGGCACGGAGCTCGGATTGAAGGATTCCGTCTTCGTGGGACATTCCGTCAGCAGCATGATCGGCGTGCTGGCCGCCCGACAAGCCCCCGGGATGTTCGGCAAGCTCGTGCTTATCGGTCCGTCACCCCGTTACATCGACGACGACGGATACGTTGGTGGGTTCAGCGCTCAGCAGATCGAGGAATTGCTCAGGTTTCTCGACTCGAACCACATGGGTTGGTCGATGCAGATGGCGCCGATGATCATGGGCAATCCCGATCGACCGGAACTGGGTCAGGAGCTAACCAATAGCTTCTGCAGCGCGGATCCCGAAATCGCCAAAGCGTTCGCCCGGGTGACCTTCACCTCCGACAACCGCGAAGACCTCGCGGAGGTCTCCCTTCCGACCCTCGTTCTCCAGTGCAGCGAGGATATTATCGCCCCTCCGGAGGTCGGCGAGTTTGTCGCCCGCAATATTCCCAACAGCCGGATGATAGTCCTGGACGCGACCGGGCATTGCCCAAATCTGAGCGCGCCGGAAGAGGTCATCGCGGCGATGCGACCTTTTGTCTAGTGCGCGCCTCCGATCCCCAGTTCAAGGACATGATCGACAATGCGCCCTGCGGTTACGTCACCCTGCAGCCGAACGGCCGGATCGAGTACGTCAACCTCACCTTCCTGGAATGGAGCGGACATACGGCGCCACAGATGATCGGGACGCGCTTCAGCGATTTCCTGACCATGCCGGGCCGCATCTATTACGAAACCCATATCGCGCCGCTGCTCCGAATGCAGGGATCCTTCGACGAATTCGCCATCGACGTGTTGACCGCCGCCGGTACGCCGCTGCAGATGATCGCCAACGCGAACGAGCGCCGCGATCCGGAAGGAAGGCTGCTGCTCATCCGTCTAGCCCTGATCAAGGCGACGGATCGGCGGCGCTACGAGCACGAGCTTCTGGCCGCCCGAGAATTGGCGATTGGCGCCGAGAAGGCGACGCAAGAACTGCTGCGGCTCGAGCACGAAACCTCCGAGTTGCGCGAACAGTTCATCGCCGTGCTCGGTCACGATCTTCGCAATCCTCTCGCCTCCATTAGCGCCGGCGCGAGAATTCTCGACCGAACCGTCCATAGCGAAAAGGAACACCAGATCATCGCCATGATGCAGACCACGGTCATGCGAATGGCCTCGATGATCGACAACGTTCTCGACTTCGCGCGCGGTCGGCTGGGCGGCGGCATTACCCTGGAACGCGATGCAAGAGCGCCGCTCGAACCTGCCCTTGCCCAGGTGGTCGACGAACTGAGACTGGCCTCACCCGGCCGGGTCATCGAGACCGAATTTGCCATCCACGAGCCGGTGAACTGCGATCGCATCCGCATCGGCCAGCTCCTCTCCAACCTTCTCGGCAACGCGGTGACGCACGGGGCAACCGACAAACCCATCGTAGTTCACGCCGAGACGCGAAAGGGATCGTTCGAACTCTGGGTAGCCAATGCGGGTGAGGCGATTCCGGAAACGGTGATGGAGAAGTTGTTCGAACCGTTCTTCCGCGGCAAAGCTCGTGCGAGCAAGCAGGGGCTTGGATTGGGGCTCTACATCGCCTCTCAGATCGCAAAGGCCCATGGGGGCGCTTTGACCGTCGCATCGAACTCCGCTGGAACCCGCTTCACCTTCTCTATGCCTCTTTCGTAGCCTGCCAGCACTGGCCGTGCCCCGCCGGCGGTACGTCCTCAATCCATCACCAAGACGCTGCGATTATCCTTCGAGGACGTGCCCCAAAGCCTTTAGCGGACGGACGCGATCGCTGACGATCTTCAGAATGGCCAGCATTGGAACAGCCAGGATCGCGCCAGGCACCCCCCACATCCAGAACCAGAACACCAGCGACAGGATGATCAGCACGGGATTCAGGGTGAAGCGTCGCGCAAGCAGCATGGGAGTCAGGGTCTCGCCCTCGGCGAGGTGGATGCAGAAGTAAAGAATCGCCGGCAGCAAGGCCCACCACAAGCTGTCGAAACTCAACATTCCGGCGAGCAGGAAGATGACGGTTCCCAACAACGGCCCCAGAATTGGAACGTAGTTGAGCAGGAAAGCAGCGGCTCCCCACAACAAGGGATCTCCAAGCCCGCAGAGGTACATCGCAGCCGCCGTCGCAATTCCCACCGCAGCATTCATGGCCGTGATCGTGAGCAGATAGGCCGATATGTCCGCTTCGATCTGCTGGAAGATGTCCACAGCCTGCCTCTTGTCGGCAAAATTCGGCAGCACCTCGACGATGCGTCGCAGAAAAATGTCGCCTGCGACCAGAAGGAAATAGAGCACCAGAACCGTCGTGAACAGGCCGTCGAGCACGGCGCGCGTTCCGGCAAAGAGCACGCCGGTCAGACCGAGATCGCGGCGAACCGAAACGGTGGGCTCCTTTTTCCCGGGAGAGTCCGCGACGTGCTCCGCCTGCTGGACAACCTTTTGCAGCGCTTCGATCGGGCGCTTCAGGACGACCAGATGAGTTTCCAGGCGCGGTAAGCCGTCCGGCAACTTCTCCGCCCACGACGCGGCGGGTACTGACAAGGCTGCCACGAAGCCCACGAGCGCTCCCACGACCAGCAGGATCGCCAAGAGCGCGCCGACGGCTCGGGGTAGGCCGATACGCTCGAGAAGATCCACGGCAGGTTGCAGAATGAGTTGCAACACGAAGGCGAGCACCACGGGCAATATGATCGAGCTTGCCACGTATACGGCTGCCAGGACGGCCAATGTCAACAGGCTACCGAGAAAGAACGTCTGCGGACTGGACGGCAGCGGCATCTCGACATTGTCGACCGCCTGCGTTGGCAAGGCCCCCGATTCCGACGCGCCGGCGTCCTGCCCTGGCGACGTGGGGAGCTCCTGCGGCAACATCGAAAGCGAAACCAAGGGGTCTCCTCCATCCTCCACGCAAATCTGTCCTGCCGGCAGCCAGGTCTCCCTGCGCGGTCATGGCGAGCGGTACTCGCCACCGCATCGCCGCATCCGACGGACTAGTGCAGGGTCTCGGCAGCGGCTTCGTCGATAGCCGCCATCAGATCTCGCGTGGCAGATTGCTGGATCATATGTCCGGCTCCGGCAATGCGGTGCAGCTTGCTCTGCTTGACCTCGTCATGCAGCCTGGCCGATTGCTCATCGATATCGATCAAACGATCATCCTCGCCCGCGAGTATGATCGTCGGCATGTCGAGTTCGCCGTAGGTCTTCGAAGAAGCAAATGCAGCGGGAACCATCAACGTCGATTCCGCCGCACTGGCGCGGAGCTGTGATGGCCGGACGGCCATTTCCTTCGGAAAGCCGGCGAATTTGCCGGGGACTGGTTGCGGGCCAAACACCTTGCGCAACATTGCCGGCCACATCAATCGACCCAGGATCGGTGAGACGGTGTAGCTGATGATATCGCCAAGCGCGGGTGTGGCGGGTAGAGATGAGGCCACTGCGTCGGCTCGCGCGCTCGGAAAATAGTATCCCGATGCCAGCACCAGCGCTTCGACGAAGGAAGGATGCCTTATCGCCAGCGCAATCGCGACCGACGCCCCCCACGAATGCCCGAGCACGATGGCTCGCTGAACGCCCAGCCCATCAAATGCCTTCCTGAACAGGTCCGCCTGTGCCTCCGGCGTCCAAACCACGTTTCGCGGCCGCAGGCTATGCCCGAATCCCGGTCGGTCGAAGACGATGACCCTGTAATTCTCGGCTGCCAGATCGATCAGGCCGCTCGACTCGAAATCCTGGATCATGCTGCCATTGCCGTGGAAGAGAACCAGCGGCCGGCCATTGCCGCGCTCCACATAGTGCAGCCGAACCCCGTCGACGTCGATGAACCGACCCCGTGGCGGGTTATCACGCTGCGCTTTATCGGCAAGATGCCGGTTCGCGATCGCCGTCGCCGCCACAAGGGTAGCGGCCCCAGCAAACGCGGCGATGGCGGGATATCGCCTGAAGGCGGCCAGACAGTCGGACAGGAATGCGGAAGAACGTGTTTGCGAAAAAGCCATGTGCAACACCTCAAGTGGTCTGCACGACGCCTCACGCCAATGAGAAATGTTGCAGGTGATGCTCAACGGGGACGAGCGAGCTTTCGTTCCACGCGGTCAATCGCAGCTTTGGGAACATAGAGACCTCGGTCCCGTTCAACATTGTTACTCTTCCCAAGGAGTGACTGGTCCAATGACTAACAAGAAGAACTCGAATGAGAAGCAGCCCGGCGAGAACCCCGATGGCAAGTACCACTTCAATCCCGGAAATATGGCAGGGAAAACGCCGGAGGATGCGGAGCAGACCGACAAAAATCGCGGCACTCTGCATGATCACAAGGAAGAGCCCGGCGGTTAGAACTTGTCGATGAGGCCGCCGCTTGGCGGCCTCGCTTTCTCTCGCTGTGGCCGGTGAAGGGCACGGCCGCTGTGATTTTGCTCAGACTCAGACTGATGACCGTTCTACGCTAACAGAGACATCCATAGAGCCGGAACGAAAAGCCCGGCCACGAGGGCCGGGCCGATCGGAAGTATGAGTCCAAGTCAGGCAATCAAACAACAGAGCGCGGGTAGACAGCGCTGTCTGTTCAAAAAGGAACAGAATGCGCGGACCGCTGGCACTCGCCGTGCAACTGCGTGGGAATGTTGCTAGGGTCGTACAGGTCTGCGCAGGGCACCCGATTTGTGGAAGCCTTCGCCTAGGGTGACGTCGTGCGGCAATGTGTCCATCCATATTGTCCGAATGGTCTCCACGCAGGCTGAGTGAGCAAATTGGTACAGCCGCCCATCGATCGACATGCTTGGCTTCCTCGGCTATCTCGATCCTCCAAGTCAAAGGCGACACCATGGACATCTCCCAGGAGACAAAGGCGACCGCGCGCTCCGTTCTGTGGGGTGCTGTGGCTGGGGCGATCGCCCTGGCGATCGTTGGCTTCAGCTGGGGCGGCTGGGTAACCGGCGGGTCCGCAGAGACCCTCGCTGCAAGCCGCGCTGCGACGGCCGTCGTCGCAGCTCTCACACCCATCTGCGTTGAAAAGTTTCGACAGGCCGCTGATGCCTCGGCGAACCTGACCGAAATGAAGAAGACGACCTATGTATCGGAACAAGGCAAGTTCGTTGAAAAGGGAGGTTGGGCCACGATGCCGGGAAGCACCGAGCCAAATTCGGCCGTTGCAAGGGCTTGTGCCGAATCGCTCGGCCGCGAAAAAGCGGTTGAGCAACGCGGATAGCCGACCAACCTGCGCAGGGCGATCTGCGCAGTTTCTCGGGGTGTCCATACCTTGGGAGTCCCCCTGCGGGCCGGAATCCCCTGATGTGATTTCCGTTCCCGATCTCGCGCGCTGCGCCTTCCACGAAGCGGACATTCTGCTAATATTACGGGGCACTACACCTAGGGAATGAGAGCGTCCATTTGGCCAAGCCTGCGAAGGACAAGTTTGATCCCAAGACCTTCCTCGCCAAGGTTGGGACAGGAAAATCGATCTCGAAGCTTGGCAAGGGTCAGAACGTGTTCGTGCAGGGAGATGTCGCGGACGCGGTTTTCTACATTCAAAAAGGAAAAATCAAGCTCACGGTCGTCTCCGACCAGGGCAAGGAAGCCGTCGTCGGGATGTTGGAGCCGGGACAATTCTTTGGTGAAGGTTGTCTCAACGGCCAGCCATTGCGTATCGCGACGACTACGGCAATGGAAGACAGCGTCATCACCAGAATATCGAAGCCGGCAATGATTTCAGCGCTCGAAGGCAGGCCCAAGTTCTCCCAATTGTTCATGGCGTACCTGCTCACGCGCAATAGCCGAATCGAAGAAGATCTGATCGACCAACTATTCAACTCCAGCGAAAAACGTTTGGCGCGGCTGTTGCTTCTGCTCGCGAATTTCGGCAAGGAAACCAGCCCGCAGCCTATTGGGGTCAAGATCAGTCAGGAAACACTTGCCGAAATGATCGGCGCGACCCGATCGCGAGTTAGTTTCTTCATGAATAAATTCCGCAGGCTTGGGTTCATCAGCTACAATGGAAAAATCGAGGTCCATAGCTCGCTCCTGAACGCCGTTTTGATTGAGAAGTCGGAGCTGGGCCGGAAGGACTGACCGGCGCGCGACCGGTCGATTGATCGACTGCAGATGCGTGGCATCGCCATTTGGAGGTCGGGGACGTCGGCCCCCTCGCCGGTCTTTGGCATTCGCCCTCTCGCTGGATCGCTGCGATGCTGATCGCGATCCAGTATGGTTGTCATTTGGTATGATCGCGGCAGCATCGCTGCCGAGCGCGATCGAGATCAAGCCGAGGGAAGTCGTTTCAAGGTCGATCAAGCAAGGTGATGCGCTGAATGCATTCGGCGTACAGATCACGCATCGAGACGATTCCGCCGAACGAACACGGCGAGGACAGTCAGCCGACGTTTCAATTCGAAGGCACCTCAGACCGGTCTTACCTCGCGTGCCCTGCATCAGGGCGCGTGAGCAGGTGGGGACCAACAAGTGGCGCGTCGAAGAGTGAGCAAAATTGCACAGCGACCGCGAGCTGGATGTGATCGGATGACGCCGGGCGTCGCGGGCCGCCCCCGCGCCGTTCGGGCGGCCCGAGATCTCGACCAGTGCCGAACTCGGGCCGCTCTTGTTTGGCTTGGCGCAGGAGCGCGAGAAGCAGGACGGACCGCTGAACCGTGATCGATCATGGAAGCGCGCGATCTGTAATGAAATTGGTGGCCGCAGATCCGCGGAACCTGAAAGGTCGATATGACGCTAAAGATCAAAGAGCATACCTGCCCTGGATGCAGCGGAACGGGCTTCGCTCCGACGATGCAGCCGGTGGAACCGGGCCGAAAGATCTACCCAGCGAAATGCCAGTCATGCAAAGGCAAGGGCAGGATCACGGACGCCGACTAAGGCAAAGGCTCATTCTTATCCGCTCGCGGCGTGTATGTCGGAGTGCGCAGGCCGGCCGGCGCGCGGGCCGATCACGGAAATTGATTCCGCCAAGCCTCGTTCTTCCGCTCACATGCACTGCCTGGCACCACCGCGCCCCCTCAGCCGTTATCGGTGTACAAGATGGAAGCAAAGCGGATGTCGTCCGATAAGATATCGATGCCGGTTTGGCATGAAAAGCACTTGCGTGCTGCGACCGACGCCGCCGGCGTGGCCTTGTGGGCCTGGAACGTGGATACGGACGCTATTACGATGGACGAACGCGCCTACGACCTGTGGGACGTTCCGAAGAGTGAAAAACACATCACATTCGAGATCTTGTCCAGGAACATCCATCCTGCCGATCTGGAACGAGTCAGGTCTGCGTTTGCCGCTACTCGCGCAATAGTAGGCGCTTACGAGATTGACTTTCGCATCTTGTTCGACGGCGACATCCGTTGGATCTCCGCGCGCGGGCAAGGCGACGATGCGGACATCGCCGATCGAACCATGTTTGGCATCTTCCTCGATGTTACCCAACGCAAGCAAGCCGAAGAAGCGAACGAGTTGCTTGCCGGTGAGATGAGCCATCGCGTGAAGAACCTTCTGACTATCGCGACCGCGCTTACTCAATTTACATCGCGTTCGGCCGCAACCAAAGAAGACATGGCCCACGAGCTAACAAATCGGCTGATGGCCTTGGGACGTGCACAGGATCTCATTCGCCCCATACCGGGAAGGAAGAGCGAAGGAGCGCTTCTTGGTGACCTCGTCTCCATCTTGCTCGCGCCTTACGACGAAAGAGAGGCGAGCGTCCGCATTCGCGTTTCGGTGCCGAAGATGAATGTCGGCGAGATGTCGAGTACAACGCTCGCTCTTGTGCTGCACGAACTGGCAACGAACTCGGCGAAATACGGTTCGCTATCGCTGGCAAGCGGCACCTTGGACGTGTCGTGCAATGCCCATGGCGACGAAGTCGTCGTGACCTGGACCGAGCGGGGCGGCCCGCCTCTTAAGGCTCCCGCAATGCTCGATGGCTTTGGAAGCAAATTGGTGCAGCGGAGCATGGCGGCCCAACTCGGTGGCTCCATCGCATTCGACTGGTCGGAAGAGGGGCTGGTCGTTACGCTGATCATGAGCAAAGACCGCCTGGCAAGGTGAGGAACCTTGAGACCTTCGCACAGTAGCGTCCGGCGCAACGCGGAGCCTGGAAGACAGAGATCAGGTCCGCGTTCCGGAGTGGCTGACGCTTCCGGGAGACTGCATGGGGCGGCCTCGCACAATGCCCATCCGCTCGACCTCTGCGGCCAGCGCCTGCGCCTAACCCGGCAATCCGCCCGAAAGGCCAGCCCGGGACGCTGCAGATATGCCGCTTCCCGTGGACGACGCCAAGGCGTCGCCCACCATGCCACAGCAACCGCAACACGAAGCACAACAGTTTCAAGCCGCAATTCCAATTGACCGCGGCTCGCGCATGCCGGAGAGCAGCCAGAACGCTTCGCTCCCGGGCGAGACCAACTTGGAAAGGTGGGCGACAAGGAGATGCGCATGAATATGTTCGAGATTACGATCGCACGCATCGAGGTGATTCTGCCGAATGAACGTGGCGAGGACATTCGCCTGACGTTTCAGTTCGAAAGCCGTCAGACCACTTTTACCTTGCCAATTTTCCTGAAGTCTTGCGAATTCGACGATACCGAGATCGTCAGGGTAGCCCGAAGCCAATTACACGACGTTTTCGCGCAGCTTTGCAGCCAGTGCGAGGATTGGCAGCTGACAGAGGACGAGCGTCGCGAGCTCGCAAGGATAAGCGTGCGGCCTGGCGTCAAGGCGCAGGAGTAGCTCGGGAACAAAAGCAGCTATTGAACTGGATGTATGCTCCTGAGATCAGCTGGCCGCGCCCTAGCATTTCATGGCGTTTATGAGCTCGGAAATCTCGATCGTTGCGAAATTCGAGAATGTGTCGGACACGGCATATGGCAGGATGATCTGGTTATTGTGCCGCATCCCGCCGCACGTATAAACGACGTTAGGGACGTATCCTTCACGCTCGGATGGTTCAGGCCGCAATAGCGGCTCGCGCGAACGTGCCAGCACCTTGGATGGGTCGTGCTTGTCGAGCAGCGCCGCACCGATCGAGTACTTGCGGACCGGGCCGACACCGTGCGTCAGCAGCAGCCAACCCTCATCGAGTTCGATCGGCGACCCGCAATTGCCGATCTGGACGAACTCCCAGGGAAACTGCGGTTTCAAAATGGCTTGACCGCCATCCCACGTGTGGAGGTCGTCTGAATAGATTAGATACAGGTTCTCATTGTCCTGCCTCGCGATCATGGCATACTGGCCGCCGATCTTGCGCGGGAACAGTGCCATGCCCTTGTTCCGAGCCGCAGCCCCTCGCAGGGGCGCCAGTCGAAACGACGTGAAATCACTGGTCTCGATTAATTCGGAGCGGATGGCTCGACCGCTGTAAGCGGTATAGGTCGCGTAATACGTCTTTCGATCGCCGTCGCTGAATTCGACAAAGCGCGCGTCCTCTATGCCGTTCGATTGGGATTCTGTAACGGGAAAGATGACGCGCTCGGTCAGGTCTTCTTCGGGCTTGAAAATCAGCTCGACACGCTCGCCGTCCGGCCCCGATATGCGATGGCAAATCCTCGGAATCGACGCGAGCCGAGCCGTCGGATCAACAGCCAGACTGCCGTCAGCCGCGATGGTCCCGGTTCGAAACGTCAGTGACGATACATGCCCTTCGCCTATGGCACGGAGACTGAGGATGAAGCGCACGCCGCCCTTCGGCGCTCCCGATTGATCGGGGTGCGCCACGATGCTCGGATTGAACAAGGCAGAGGCTTCGAATGAATACTCATTGAGGAAATAGGCGCCGACCAGCTGGCGCTGCTTCTTTGAGAAGACGCCATGCGTCGCGAAAGCGTCCTCCATTTCGTCCGCGCGGACCTCGAATCTTTCCAACAGGTTGCGATGCCGCCCCTTGAAATTGTCCAGGACGTCCGCGAGCTGAGCGGCAACGGCTTCCTGATCGAGTGCGAGAACTCGCTCGACGATATGATTTGCGCGCATCTTGTCGGTGGGGTTGAGATCGCGCGGTTCAGTCGCCGGCTTGAATGGCCGCACGATGACTCGCGCGGGATCGGGACGCAGATGAAGCGCCTGCCGGTTCAGGAAGGTAGCTTGTGACACGGTATCCTCAGGTCGCTGGATGAAAGGGAAATTCAAGCGCCCACGGCGCGTAAGGACGTGGGCTTGTTCAGGCTGGTGTTGACGCGCGCGAGCTGACGAATCTCCGCAAGTCCAAGCAAATAGCAGACGACCGACTCGCCTCCACGGTTTTCGTTGGCGCGATCGGGATGCAATCCATCGCGGCAGCTCCCGGTGTGCGGATCGACCAGTGCTACGGACAGATCATTGCTGCCCAGAAACCAGCCAAAGGCGCGCATGGCCATGGTTTTCCACTCGGCATCGCCGTCCGCACGCCACGCCGTCAGGCAGGCAGCGATTGTTGCCGTGGCTTCCACGGGTTGCTGATCGAAGGCGCGGGGATGTTGCCGCTGTTCGCCGAAGCTGGCGGTGCCCACCGGCCGGAAATGACCTGCCACGCTCGTCTGCTGCGTCATCAGCCAGCGCAATGAGCGCAATCCGGCATCGCGGTATTGCGGCGTTTGAGTCGTCATCCCTGTCAGCATCAAGGCTTGCGGCAATCGCGCGTTGTCGTAAGCGAGCCCTTCCTCGAACCACACCCAGTCCGGCGTCTCTACCGACGCCAGACAGGACATCAACCTGTCAGCAAGCGCATGCCGGACTTCCCTTGCATGGAGATCATCCGGAGCAACAGTGCAATAAGCGTCCAGACCTAGCAGAATGAACGCCCACGCGCGGGGCGAGCTGAAGCTCTCGGCCGTCGACAAAGCCTGGGCGAACAAATCGGTGGCCCACCTGCGCCGCGACGGGCTTGCGTCTCCGCGCGCCGCCTCGCCCAATGCCCATAGCGTCCGCCCGTGACTGTCTTCCGAGCCTCTGTCCTCGAGCCAGGTTCGATTGAAGCCCATGAAGTTGCGAAATCGCCTGAGGTCGGGATTCCACGCATGCTGCACGAATGCTGCAAAGCGGGTCGTCAGGATTTCCGGCAACGCCTGTTCGCCGGGATTGTTGAGGGCGCAGGCCAAGAGTAACGCCCGGGCATTGTCATCGACGCAATAGCCGTGCGAGCGATCCGGCACCGACTGAACCGCGTGCTGGAACAAGCCGATGTCGTCGCACATCGTCATGAAATGGCCGATCTGCATGTCGGGCGCAGCGGGGCCGCGTGGTTCCGGCGCGCCGGAATCGGGACGCGCAAAGACCTTGAGCCGATGACCCTGCCGCGCGGCCTCGAAGGCGGACATGTAACGCTCGGCCGTGCGTTCCCACGTCATCATCCGGCTCATGGCGTATGCGCGTTGGCCCATCTCTTGCCGGCGCGCGTCGTCGGTGAGCAGTTTGGCGATCTCACCGCCGATCGCCGCCGCATCGCCGAATGGTACCAGAACTCCGCATCCGTCAGTAAGCAGCTCGCGTGCGTGCCAGTAGGGCGTCGACACCACCGCCTTCCCGAGCCCAAAACTGTAAGCCAAGGTTCCAGAGGTCATCTGGGCCTCATTGAGATAGGGCGTGACATAGACGTCGCACATAGAGATGAATTCGAGCAGCGTGGCCTGGTCCACGAACCGGTCGAGGAACACCACGTGGTCCTCGACGCCCAGCTCGCGGACCCGCGCCATCAGACTTTCGCGATAGGCTTCGCCCTGGTCTCGAACCAGATTGGGGTGCGTTGCGCCGAGCACGACATACACCGCATTCGCGCGGTGTTTCAAAATCGAGGGCATTGCATCGATCATGACTTCGACGCCTTTGTTGGGGGACAGCAGCCCGAACGTCAGAATGACCGACTTGCCGTCAAATCCGAGCCTGGCCTTCGCCGCATCGGGCCCCGCAAAGGCGACATCGGGAATGCCGTGAGCGATCACCTCGATCTTGTCGTCCGGCACGAGGTAGACGCTGCGCAGTAGCTCGCGGGCCTTGTTAGCCATCACCACCACCTTCGACGACGCATCGACGATGCGCTCCATGACCGCGCGTTGCTTGGCTGACGGGTTGGCCAATACGGTATGAAGCGTCGTCACGACCGGCATGGTCAGGCGCGCCAGCAGCGGGAGGATATGGGCGCCGGCTTCGCCGCCGAAAATGCCGAATTCGTGCTGCAGGCACACGGTCTCGAACCGGCCGGCATTCAGGAAATCCGCTGCACGCAGGTAGTCTTCGACATTGTCGTCCTTGATCTGGAAAGCGACCGCCGGCGGATAGTCGTAGGCCTGGCCGCGATCGGTCATCGCCACGATGCAGGTTTCCAGATCAGGGCGTGACGCCGATATCGCTCTCTGCAGGTCCGTCGTGAAGGTTGCGATTCCGCAACGGCGAGGCAGCGAGTTGCCGATAAGGGCGATGCGGCGGAGCGACGTCATGTCTGTGCCTCGATGATCTTGCCCGATTTCCTGGAGCCCGTGCCGGTGGATGCATCGGGAGACTTGGTCGCTCGTCCGGTGCAGTCCTGCAGCAGCGAAACCATGGGATCCGGTCCCGGATAGGCGACCAGGCCGCTCATTCCGTCCAGGCCAATCGCGATGCCGGCGCTGTCGGCCTCAATGAAGATCGCGTCACCGACGGTCGCATCCGTATGCCCGATGCGCGCCTTCCCCTCGATCACGAGCATCCAGGTTTCCCGATCGGCATCGAGCGCCCACTGCGAATTGGCGTGGAAGTCGACCCGCTCGAGCACGAATTGTGGGCGCGCGACGAGAACTCTTCGTGCGTCGGTGAGACGCCGCGGAGCGAATTGAGCCTGGGATGGCCCGGCGTCGGAAGCAGCCACCGCGTCGTCTTCGTGCAGTTCGCGGTGTCTGCCAAAGTCGAACAGGCGGAATGTCGTATCGCTGCGTTGCTGAATCTCGGCGAGCACGATACCGGCGCCGATGGCATGGATTGTGCCGCCGGGGACGCAGATGAAGTCGCCCTTCGCAACAGGGCGCCATTGCACGAGACCGGCGATCGAGCCGTCCCTGATCGCTGCGCGCAACGCCTGCGGCGTGAGGCGCCGCGTCAGTCCCAGCGCTACCCGCGCGCCCGGCGCTGCTGACAGGATGTACCATGCCTCGGTCTTCCCGTTCGGCAGATCGATGGCGTGCGCGAATTCATCGTTGGGGTGGACCTGGATCGACAGAGGTTGGCTGGTAAACAGGAGCTTGAGCAGCAGGGCGGAGCCTGGTGCATCTTTATCGATGCGCTCGAACCACAACTCCCCGACGGGGTCGCCCGAAACGTCGATGCAGCTCCATGGTCGGATGTCTGCGACCCCCCATGGTTTGCGCGCAACCTGCACCGAGGCATGTTCGATGGTCATGGATTGTCCTTACCCTTGACGCGCATCTCGAAGCGACTGCTGTTGGTCGGTGCGGTCGGTAAGATCTGGCGTGGCTAAAAAAACGTCGCGCTCGCGACGCGCGCTGTCACCGCGATCCGATCGTGTCCTCCATCAGGTGGCTACTCCGGCATCCGATAACAACCTTTGCGCGTTCATAAAGACGGGCGTGCCTTCATCAATGTTCGTTGCCGTTCGCGTCATTCTTGTGCTTGTGCAGAAATCGGGCGATCTGCCCACGAAGCTCCGCCGTCTCCAGCAACTTGCCGACCGATCCAGCGGTGTCGAAGATCTCCCGCTGCAACGTCGTCGGCAGAGCGTTCCATTGCAGGATGACAGCCGCGCCAAGACACCGCAGAACGCGTTCCTCTTCGCTTGCAAGGGCCGCGCCGCGAGATTGGTCCGGGCCTATGACATGAACTGCGTCGTGGTAGTCGTCCGCCAGTCTCTGCTCGTTATCAGCAAGCGAGACGAGGCGGTCCTGCAGTTCCTGAAGTTTGCGGCTTTCATCCAGATCGGTCGAACCCTTGACTCGTTCGCCGTATTTGGCCGCTTCTGCACGATATTGTTTAGACTTGAACATGTCCGGCCTTTCATAGGCGCAGCCATCCATTACGATCAAACTCGATAGTCGACCAGAACAGACACGGCGGCGTTGCCGCAAAATCCGGGCTGCTGTTGCAAAGCGGCAGCGACGCGTCGACAGCGCGCTCCTCGACTAAGGTCGCCGTCTCTTTGTCCAGCTGCCTTTCCGCACAACATTCACGCCGATCATCCCGCAACGTTTTCTTTCTGCCGAGGCGAAAACCATCTGCCCCCGTTTGCTCTGGCGCGGCAGCACAGCCGTTCCCTCAGGCTTCGAGCTTATCGAACTCGTCAGGCAGCAGGATCTGGCCTCGCGGCGTGCAGATCCGCACGTCCATAAAGCCTTCCTGCAAGAGTTCCCGCGCCTTCTTCAAGGCGGCAGCCGCCGTGTCGCGGCTTAGATTGACGCGGCCGGCTCCATTGTGGCCGCCAACCAGGTATTGCATTCGTGTTGCGCTATCCACGAAGGACAACCGCTGCAAATACCAGGCGCACAGGAGACAGCAGGAAGATCACCGGCGACACGATCCAGTCGACTGCCAAACGAGATCGAGACATGCACGCTCCTCTTCCTTTCTTTCGGCGGGAGCGTTCGTTACCCTCAGTCACCGGTGAAAGCCGCAGGATGGGCGGTGATGAGCAACTGTACGCTTACGTCCTGGGAATAGCGAGCGCTAAAACGTCGAGAAACAGCAGCGAGATCGAATTTGCAGGGCTCTCCGCCTCGGAGTGCCGGGCGATGCTTCTTGCACAAGCGACGAGGTCATCGAGTGATGCGAGTCGTTGGCTCGAATTCGAAGTCCGGAGCAGCTTCCACGAACGTCCCGAATGGCGATTGAGGTTCGCTCCACAACCAAGCAACTGTTCTGCGCCTCCCTGATCTATCGAAATAGGGACCCCGCAGCATTGAGGCTGCCTCCGTTGGCGGTCGTCGCCCTCGCCGCACCCGCAGAGTTGAATTGAATCATTTACTCCCCTGAGGCGGCGACGAAACAAAGTCAGACTTCTCAGCCGGCACGTGCTATGAGCAGGGATGAAGAGATTGTTCGTGGCGCTGATCGTTGCAGGGTCGCCACCACAGCCCAGACGATCGACCCGTCGACTGCTCCGGAAGAGGAGCCTTCCTTGCGCGAATTAGGCCGCCCGCGCCGAACAGAAGGCGGATGATGCCGGTGGCCCTAGAGAACGCTGCTGGGACTGAGGCACCGATGGGCGCGACATTGAGATACGCCCGTGAAACCATCGGACGGGTTTGCAAAGCCCTAAGCGGGCGCCTTCCTGCCCTCAACCGAGCGCCTAATGAGGTCCGCTAACCGTTCCAAGCCGCACGTCGAGACCGGAGACCATAAGATGAGTGACGATCGGGAACTTCATCGCGCTGCCAAAGCGAACCGAGAGCGCCTTGCGGTCGCGCATCGCGAGGTGGTCTTGCAAGAAGAGGCAAAAAATGCCGTTGATATTCGCGAAAACATGGCGCGCCTCAAGGAACTAAGATTGGCCAAGGAAGCACGAGAGACTCGAACGCAAATCTCCAAAGCGAACCAGCGCCCGGCGCCTAAGCCGGGACGATCCAGATAAAGCTGATTCAGTTAGCGGGACTTCCTGTTCAGGTGCGCCTTTCGCCGCCTTGCGTGAGCAGCCAGCTGCTGGCAGTCGCTCATTCTGTGCGACCCGCGCTTCTGCTTTTCCGCACCCATGACGCGCAGTAGATCGCGCGCGCAACGGTTCCCCCGTGAAAAGCCCGCCAGCGGTTGGTGCCAGGGCTCGAATTAGCTCGCGTTTGACTTCCCTGGGGCGCATAGTTGCACCATCACCGGTCCCGCACTTGGCATTACCGGTGACCGAGAGTTTTGTGCTCCCGCCTATTTGTGGGGAAGCACCCATGGCCCAATCTCAGCACCTGTCGTCCGCCGTTCTTCCGGCTCCATTTGAGCGCCCCGCCTGTCCGAAGTGCTACGCCGCGATGATGCTCGTCAGCATCGAGCCAGACCCCGCCAGGGACCTCGACTTGCATACGTTCAAATGCGCTGTCTGCAATCAGGTCTTTGAGACCCTTGCTGCATATGAAGACCCCATGAAGTCCAAGGCCCTTGGCCGCTGGCTTCAAGGCGATTTGCACCCATCGAGGTGAAAAGATGAAGCCCGCCGGAAGCGATCCCGCGGGCAATTTGGTCGTTACCTTCTCAAGCGTCGGCGATGGGCAGCCAGCCGCTGCCGGTCGCGCTTCATGTGAATTCGCCGCCGGCGCTTCATGCCGGATGCCCCTCGCGTTCCATCGTGTCGGATGCGCCTGTTGACGTAATTGACGGCACATCTCCTGCGGCGTCATCTCCACCTCCTCGACGATCTCCTGAGGAGAAGGCGGCCCTTGGGGCGCGGTGCGCGGCCGCGCTCTGGAAGTCGACGATTTTACTTGCAGACGAGCTTAGGGTGGCGTGCTGTGCGCGCGTCAGCTTTTGATTGACCCTTTCCTAGCTGGGATTAGAGCCGAGGCGGAGATCTCAGCTTCCCCCGGCTTGTTTCCATGGTACCATGGTTCATGGCTAAGACAGGTGTGGTACCAAAGAAAAAGCGAGGCCCGCCGCCGACCGGCAAGGGTATCCAAGTTGGCGAGCGCTGGCACCCTGCCGAGCTTACGGCGATCGATGCTTGGATCGCATCGTCACCCGACAAGAACATTACCCGAGCCCATGCGATTCGTCGGCTGGTCGCGCTCGGACTCAGGGTCAAGACCGAAAGCCCGCCCAAAAGCGAAGACAAAAAACGGCGCCGAGATACCAAACAACGCGCTCGCGAATTAGCTGTCGATGCGATCGACAAGATAACCGATACAGCGGCTAGCCCGGAGGACCAAGCAAACCGTAAGCAGCGGCTCGTCAAAGGGCCTGAGGAATTCCAGAAAGTCCGACGCGACCGGCCAAATCGGAAATGATAAGTGCGCGGTCGAGCTTGGGCTGGACTGCCAGGACCAAGTCAAAGAGGACGGCTTCGAGAGGAGCGCGTCGATTTGCCGGAGGTGAAAGGAAAATGAGCGAGCTCGAGCCGACGCCGGATCTGCCGGATAACATCTCACTCCGTGAAGTCCGCTTCCCAACGCGGATGAAGAAGCCTGTTCGCGGCCGGCTTGAAGACCGTTGGGAAGGTGCGCGAAATTTCGGACAACGCGTTGCTTAGTCTTCCGGATTTTGAAGACATATCGGTCGCCTATCTTCGCGATACGCCGGGACCGCCTTCAACCGACGGGGTGAGACCTTTGGGCAAAAAGCTCCTCTGACGAAAAGATATCGATCCCGTCGAACCGCGGTGGGGAGCGAGCCGCACGACATTGATTACCGCTGCCGGCGCTGCGGGTATGAAGAGACGACGGCCTTCGGTAGCTGAGGTGAAACCAGGACGATCAGCAGCCGGCCGCGAAGAGGATTCGCCATCCCGGCCATCAAATTGGAGAGCTTCCAATCAAGGAGCATCATATGACCGAACGACGAGAGCTTTACCGCGCCCCCAACGGCGACGCATGGTTTCTCGGGCGGGAACCTGGCAATGGCTACGCCTTTATAATCCACCAGCCAAATGCGCCTTCTGGCGGACGACTATCGCACATAGAGCTGGGCGATTTCCTGCGAAGCGAGCCGAGAGGGCCGGAACAGCAGGCATTGCTGCGCTTGATCGGCACCCTGGTGAACGTGCCACCCTACGCCTGACACTTTGGAATACTGGCGGTGACGGATGCGATCATGCGCACGAACCGCGGCTCCAGGTCAATTCAAAGGGCCCTTGGGTGGTTAGCCTAATGCAGCTGTCTGGCGGTACGCGGCGAACATGGGGGCCTCAATTACCGTATGTCCCAACGCCTGCAGCTCAAGGATCGCGCACGCTACCCCTGGCGATACTTGCGGCTCGTGAACTACTTCACGCCGTTTGCTCAAGCCCATCACACACGCGTGCGGGAGGGACGCCCGCCATGTGCCGATTTGTTCGCCGTAATGCGCCACCCTACTACGATGAGGGCGTAACAGACCTGCCCGAGGAGCTTCCGCAGTATATGTTGGAAGATGAGACCCACGCAGATAAGCCAAGACGGTCGTTTAGTTCGAGTCCAGACCGAGCACTAGAAGCTCCATTTCCAAACGCGCCCAAGAAACTGGCGGGAATAGAGCTGCTTATATAAGTGAACTCAGCAGCTTGAGAGCTGGCTGGGGCGGGAGGGATCGAACCTCCGAATGGCGGAATCAAAATCCGCTGCCTTACCGCTTGGCTACGCCCCATCAGGCGACCGAGGAATGACGGAAGAACTGGCACCCGCAGATTCCCTTCGGTCGCAGCCGGTCTATAGGGATGGGCGCGGCATTTCAACCGCCTGGAGGGTCAAAATACCACACGGCCCCGGCGATCCGCCGCGTCTCACTCTTATAGAGAAACCCGGAGGGATCCGGGCGGGCGCCCGCCCGGCCTTCCGGCCATTGAGACCGCCCCCGTTTCGTGAGAATACGGCGCCAATATTTGTCCTCGGGAGTGAGCCATGACCTACCGCGCGCCGATCAATGACATGTTGCTGTCGCTCAACCATGGCGCCGGCCTCAAGGCTGCCGTGGAGGCCGGTCATTACGGCGATTTCGACCTGGACATCGTCGCGGCCGTGCTGGAGGAAGCCGGCAAGTTCGCATCCGACGTGCTGGCGCCGCTCAACAAGGTCGGCGACCAGCACGGCATCAAGCTCGACGACGGCAAGGTCACGACCGCGCCGGGCTGGCCGGACGCCTACAAGCACTGGACCGAGGGCGGCTGGAATGCGGTATCCGGCCCCGAGGATTTCGGCGGCCAGGGCCTGCCGATCGCGATCAACGCCGCCTGCACCGAGATCTGGAGCGCCGCCAATGTCGCCTTCGGCCTCTGCCCGCTGCTGACGGCCTCGGCGATCGAGGCGCTGGACGCGCATGGCAGCGACGAGCTGAAGAAGATCTATCTCGAAAAACTCGTCTCCGGCGAATGGACTGGCACGATGCAACTCACCGAGCCACAGGCCGGCTCCGACGTCGGCGCGCTGCGCACCCGCGCCGAGAAGCAGGCCGACGGCACCTATCGCATCAAGGGGACGAAGATCTTCATCACCTATGGCGAGCACGATATGACCGACAACATCGTGCATTTCGTGCTGGCCCGCCTGCCCGATGCGCCCGCCGGCACCAAGGGCATCTCGCTGTTCCTCGTGCCCAAGTTCATGGTCAATGACGACGGCTCGCTTGGTGCACGCAACGACATCTTTGCGAGCGGCGTCGAGCACAAGCTCGGCATGCATGCCTCCCCGACCTGCACCATGACTATGGGCGATCATGGCGGCGCGATCGGCTTTTTGATCGGCGAAGAGAACCAGGGCATGCGCTGCATGTTCACGATGATGAACCAGGCCCGCCTCGGCGTCGGCCTCGAGGGCGTCGGCGTTGCCGATCGCGCCTACCAGCAGGCTTTGTCGTATGCCCAGGAGCGCAAGCAGGGCCGCGCGGTCGGCAAGAAGGGCGACGGCTCGGACGCCATCTTCGTCCATCCCGACGTCAAGCGCATGCTGATGCGGATGCGGGCGCAGACCGCCGCCGCGCGCACCATCTGCTATGCGACCGCGGTCGCGATCGACGTCTCGACACGCGCCAAGGACCCGAAGGTGCGAGCCGATGCCGCCGCGCGCGCGGCGTTGCTGACGCCGATGGCCAAGGCCTATTCCACCGACATCGGCAACGAAGTCGCCTATCTCGGCGTGCAGATCCATGGCGGCATGGGCTTCATCGAGGAGACCGGCGCGGCGCAACACTACCGCGACGCCCGCATCACCGCGATCTACGAGGGCACCAACGGCATCCAGGCCATCGACCTCGTCACGCGCAAGCTCGCGGCCAATGGCGGCGCCTCGGTGTGGGCGCTGCTCGACGAGCTGTCGGCAACCGTCAAGCAGGTCGAGGCGTCCAACGACCCCGCCTTCGGCACCACCGGGGCGAAGCTGCGCGAGGCGCTGGAGGCGCTGACGCGCAGCAGCAAATGGCTGCTGGAGCGCGTGACCTCCGCACCGAACGAGGCGCTGGCCGGCGCGACGCCCTATCTGCAGCAGTTCGGCGCCACGCTCGGCGGCTGCCTGCTCGCCGCCGAGGCGCTCGCCGCCAAAGCCGACGGCAACACGGACGCCGCGCGCTACGTCTCCCTCGCGCGCTTCTTCGCCGAGAACATCACCGTGCAGGCCGGCGCGCTGGAGCGCACCGTGACGGAGAGCGCGGAATCGGTCGCAGCGGCGGATGCGGTGCTGTTGGGGTAGGCTGCTCCACGTGTCCGGACGCGCTGCAACGCTTAGCGTCGCTGCGCAGAGCCGGGACCCAGGCCAAAAGAGCCTATCGCGGTGATATGGGCCCCGGCTCTGCAGCACAGCGCTGAACCGGACGATGCTTCGCAGCGCCGGGGGAGCGCCGCGCTGCGTCCGGGGCACGAGAGGTAATCCCCCGGCAACCACCGGTTTTCTTTACTTTTGTCGCCAATTGTCGCGATGCGCGATGGTGCCATGCGGGAACGGCGCCGAAAAGCTTGACCCAGCGC
The DNA here is from genome assembly GCF_006658635.1 of Bradyrhizobium sp. UNPA324. Taxonomy (NCBI): domain Bacteria; kingdom Pseudomonadati; phylum Pseudomonadota; class Alphaproteobacteria; order Hyphomicrobiales; family Nitrobacteraceae; genus Bradyrhizobium; species Bradyrhizobium sp. UNPA324. Next base: position 5,099,376 of record NZ_LFJD01000004.1, on the reverse strand, counting down.
ATTGGCACGCCTGCGAGATGATGTAGGCTGATGCTTGGCGAGGACTCGCGACGCGGCGAGCATCGCGGCGAGTGCAGGGGACTGTCATGCCGAATGGCAATATCATCGTCACCGAAGAGCGCGGAACACGCGTGATCACCCTGCGCCGCCCGGGCAAGAAGAACGCGATCACCCAGGACATGTACCGGGAGATGAGCCGCGCGATCGACACCGCGCAGAACAATTCCGATATCCGCTGCATGATCATCACCGGCGGCTCCGGCGTGTTCACCGCCGGCGACGACATCGACGATTTTCTCCACGCCGACGCCTCACGCCCCGAAATGCTGTCCGAAGGTGCGAAGTTCCTCTATTCGCTCGCCCTCAACGTCAAGCCGATCATCGCGGCGGTGGACGGCGCCTCGATCGGCATGGGCACGGTGATGCTGTTCCACTGCGACTACGTGCTGGCCTCGAACGCTGCCACCTTCTCCGCGCCCTATATTCATCTCGGGCTGGTGCCGGTCGGCGCAGCCAGCCTCTTGATGCCGAACACGATGGGATATCAGCGCGCCTTTGCCATGCTGGTGATGGGGCGGACTTTCTCCGCCGCCGAGGCGCATGCCGCCGGTTTCGTCAATACCGTGGTGTCGCCGGGACATACCGAGGTCGAGGCGCGCAAGGTGGCGCGCGAGATCTGCCGGCTGCCGGCCGAGGCGATCGCGACCTCCCGCAAGCTGCTGCGCGCGCCGGCCGAAGAACTCACCCGCCGCATCGACCAGGAAGGCCATCTGTTCGGCGAACGGCTCAAATCGGACGAAGCGGTGGCGGCGTTCAACGCGTTCGCGAACAGGAAGAAGCGGTAGAATGCACTTTGCGTCTCACCGTGCGGGAGACGCATCAAAGCTTTCTCCGCGAGTCCGGAATCGTAGGGTGGGCAAAGGCGCACTTGCGCCGTGCGCACCCTCTGCCGATGATGGCGAAAGACGTGGGCACGCTTCCGCCTTCGCTCTTTGAGCTTCGGCGGACAAGTCGCTTTGCCCACCGTACGAGACCGTGGTCGGGCACAGAAACCTCATCCGGCCGCGGCGCGTTCACGACAATGCTTCGTGAAAACTTCGCGCGGAACGATTAATCTTGGTTCCATGCGATACCGATCCATCCTTGCCGCACTCACCCTCACCTTCGCCCTCCCCGCCGCGGCCCAGACCGTAGCCCCCGTCGAGTTGCGCGTGCTCGCGATCAACGATTTCCACGGCAATCTGCGGCCGCCGCCGGGTGGCATCCGCATCGGAGATCCCGAGGACAAAAGCAAAAAAGTGATGGTGGCGGCTGGCGGCGCCGAGTACATGGCGACGCTGGTCAAGCAGCTACGCGAAGGGCACAAGAACACGATCTTCGTCGCCGCCGGCGACCTGATCGGCGCGAGCCCGTTCCTGTCGGCGATGTTTCACGACGAGCCCTCGATCGAATCGCTCTCGATGATGGGGCTTGCGATCACCTCGGTCGGCAATCACGAATTCGACGAGGGCAAGGCCGAGCTGCTCAGGATGCAGAATGGCGGCTGCCATCCGGTCGACGGCTGCCAGGGCCCGCATCCCTTCACCGGCGCCAAATTCCGCTATCTCGCGGCCTCCACCATCGAGACCGCGACCGGTAGAAGCGTGCTGCCGCCTTACGAGATCAGGGAATTCGACGGCATCCCGGTCGCCTTCATCGGGCTGACCTTGAAGGAGACCGCAGGCATCGTCTCGCCATCCGGCATCAAGGGGCTCGAATTCCGCGACGAAGCCGAGACGGTGAACGCGCTGGTGCCGCAGCTGAAGGCGCGCGGCGTCGAGGCGATCGTGGTGCTGATCCACCAGGGCGGCGAGCCCGCCGGCGACTACAATGAATGCCCTGCGATCACCGGGCCGATCGTCGATATCGTCAAGAAATTCGACCGCGCCGTCGACGTCGTCGTCAGCGGTCATACTCACCGCGCCTATGTCTGCGACATCGACGGGCGGCTCGTCACCAGCGGTGACAAATACGGCACGTTGGTCACCGCAATCGACCTGAAGCTCGATCCTGCAACGCGTGACATCGTCAGCGCAAGGGGCGAGAACGTACTCGTCGCCAATGCCTCGCTGGCGAGAGACCCGGAGCAGACCGCGCTGATCGAGGCCTATGACAGGCTCTCGGCGCCGATCGCCAACCGGCCTGCCGGATCGGTGACCCAGACGCTGTCGCGCGTACCGAACGAGGCCGGCGAGAGCGCGCTCGGCGACGTCATCGCGGATGCGCAGCTCGCCGCGACCAAAGACGCCAAGGATGGCAGCGCTGTCATCGCGCTCACCAATCCCGGCGGCATCCGCACCGACATCGTGCCGAAGGAGAACGGCGCGATTTCCTTCGGCGACGTCTTCGCCAGCCAGCCGTTCCGCAACCGCCTCGTTACGATGACGCTGACGGGCAGCCAGCTCAAGGACATGCTCGAGCAGCAATGGCTGGACCCGAAGCGGCCGCGGATCCTCCAGGTCTCGAACGGATTCAGCTATGCCTGGGATGCGTCGAAGCCATTCGGCGAGCGCGTGATCCCCGAGAAGATGACGCTGGGCGGCAGGCCGATCGAGCCTGGGAGCGGCTACCGCGTCACCCTCAACGATTACCTTGCCGTCGGTGGCGACGGTTTTTCCGTCGCCAAACAGGGCACCTCGCCGCAATATGGCGGTTACGACGCGGACGCGCTGTTCGCGTTCTTCCGGGCCCACGGGCCGATTGGTCCGCTACCGCCCAGCCGCATCCTGCGGGTGAATTGATCGGGATCAAACGACCAGGCCCGCACGCCCCTTTGCCATTGCCACCCAAGGGCATAGATTGGTTTTGCATTGCGTTTTGGCGCCGGATGCGCCAAGCGACGACGAAAGCCCGTTTCTTGTGAGGCCGACCTGATGAGCACGCTTCTCCTTTCCCACAAGGCCTGCCTCGACCATGTCACCCCACCGGGACACCCGGAAAGGCCCGATCGCCTGCGTGCGGTGGAGGAAGCGCTGTCGCATGAGCGCTTCCAGTTCCTGGCGCGCGACCAGGCGCCGGAAGGCGATCTCGATCTCGTCACGCTCTGTCACAACGAGCATTACGTCACCGAACTGCGCCACATCGCGCCGACCAGTGGGCAGGTCTATATCGACGGCGACACGTCGATGTCGCCAGGCACGTGGGAAGCGGTGATGCGCGGCGTCGGCGGCGCGGTCGCGGCGACCGAAGCGGTGATGGCGGGCGAGCACCGCAACGCCTTCGTCGCGGTGCGCCCGCCCGGACATCACGCCGAGATCGGCAAGCCGATGGGCTTCTGCTTCTTCGATAATGTCGCCATCGCCGCGCGCCATGCGCAGCGCAAATACGGCATCAAACGCGCGGCCATCGTCGATTTCGACGTGCATCACGGCAACGGCACCCAGGACATCTTCTGGTCGGACCCGACCGTGATGTACTGCTCGACGCACCAGATGCCGCTGTTTCCGGGCACCGGCGCCAAGAGCGAGCGCGGCGATCACGACACCATCGTCAACGCGCCGCTCGCCTCCGAGGACGGCGGGCCGGAATTCCGCTCCGCCTTCGAGAATTTGATCCTGCCGCAGCTCGAAAAATTCAGCCCCGAGCTGCTCGTCATCTCCGCCGGCTTCGACGCGCATTACCGCGATCCGCTGGCCTCGCTGAATTTGCGCGCGGAGGACTATGCGTGGGTGACGCGCAAGCTGGTGGATCTCGCCGACAAGACCGCCGGAGGACGTGTTGTCTCGGTGCTCGAGGGCGGCTATGACCTGCAAGGACTGAAAGAATCTGTTACGGCGCATGTCGGCGCCCTGATGGGCGCTTGAAAGCACTCGCCACATAAAGCCCGCAAAACCCGCCTTCATTGTGGGCGAAGCGAATCGGGCAATCGGAAACGGATATGGCCGAAAACACCCAAGTCGACGTCTCCAGGCTCACCTTCGAGCGCGCGATCGAGGAACTCGAAACGATCGTGAAGCGGCTCGAGGATGGCAAGGTGCCGCTCGAGGAATCCGTGACGATCTACGAGCGCGGCGAGGCGCTGAAGCGCCGCTGCGAGGAGTTGCTGCGCCAGGCCGAGGCGCGCGTCGACAAGATCACCACTGATGCCAGCGGCCAGGCCACCGGCACGGCTCCGCTCGACGTCCAGTAGGCCAAGGTCCCCGCTCCGTCTCTGATCGCACTCCCATGGAACGTCTTCGCTAGGGGCGCGGCGTCTGCCATTGCTTTCAGGATCGCACGGCGCAGCTTCTGCGACGGGCCGCGGTTCCATTGCTGTGGATCGGGAATTGTCCGGCTCCGAATCGGCCCCAATTGCACAAAAAAGCCTGACCAAGCACCAGGCAAGCCTGGAACCAGACGTCCTGCGCCACGGTTAACCACTCTGGCCCGCCGGTTGCATCTGCATACCCCTAATCGGTCCAGCGGGTTGGCTTTGGCCCCAGCTTTGGTGTAAAGCTGCGCCGAGTGTGGCTTTTTGCAAGCCTTGCGTGGGCACTGAATACCGACGACAAGCGCTTCAAACTGCTAATGAAATTGGCTTGGGACGGACGAAGCCGATCTAAGTGACAGGGATCACAGAGACTGAACCGGAGCGCACTTAAGCTTACCTAAGCTTGAAGACGGGGCTTTGCCCCATGCAGGTGGCTCCGACGGTTAGGACTCGCGCTGCGCCGATATTGTGCAAACCCATCGCGCCCCGGAATGACCTTCCGGGGCTGACAAATTGGAAATCGCCGTGAACGCATACAGTAAAACGCCGCTTCTCGACACCATCCGGACGCCGGACGACCTGCGCAAGCTCAAGATCGAGCAGGTTCGCCAGGTCGCCGACGAGCTGCGGCAGGAGACCATCGATGCCGTCTCGGTGACCGGCGGTCACTTCGGCGCGGGCCTCGGCGTGGTCGAGCTCACCACCGCGATCCATTACGTCTTCGACACGCCGCGCGATCGGCTGATCTGGGACGTCGGCCACCAGGCCTATCCGCACAAGATTCTCACCGGCCGGCGCGACCGCATCCGCACGCTGCGCACCGGCGGCGGCCTGTCCGGCTTCACCAAGCGCAGCGAGAGCGATTACGATCCGTTCGGCGCCGCACATTCCTCCACCTCGATCTCCGCCGGCCTCGGCATGGCGGTGGCGCGCGACCTCTCCGGCGGCAAGAACAACGTCATCGCCGTGATCGGCGACGGCGCAATGTCGGCCGGCATGGCCTATGAGGCCATGAACAATGCGGGTGCGATGAACTCGCGCCTGATCGTCATTCTCAACGACAACGACATGTCGATTGCGCCGCCGGTCGGCGCCATGAGCGCCTATCTGTCGCGCCTCTATTCCGGCAAGACCTATCGCACGCTGCGCGATGCGGCCAAGCAGATCAACAAGCGCCTGCCCAAGATCATCGCCAACCGCGCCAACCGCGTCGAGGAATATTCCCGCGGCTTCATGATGGACGGCGGCACGCTGTTCGAGGAGCTCGGCTTCTACTATGTCGGCCCGATCGACGGCCACAATCTCGACCATCTGCTGCCCGTGCTGAAGAACGTCCGCGACATGGAGACCGGCCCGATCCTGGTCCACGTCGTGACCCAGAAGGGCAAGGGCTACGGCCCGGCGGAAGCCTCCGCCGACAAGTACCACGCCGTCGTCAAGTTCGATGTTGCCACCGGCACCCAGGCCAAGGCCAAGCCGAACGCGCCGGCCTATCAGAACGTGTTCGGCCAGAGCCTGGTCAAGGAAGCCGAGAAGGACGACAAGATCGTCGCCATCACCGCGGCGATGCCGTCGGGCACCGGCGTCGACATCTTCAACAAGGCCTTCCCCGACCGCACCTTCGACGTCGGCATCGCCGAGCAGCACGCGGTGACCTTCGCAGCAGGTCTTGCGACCGAAGGCTACAAGCCGTTCTGCGCGATCTACTCGACCTTCCTGCAGCGCGGCTACGACCAGATCGTGCATGACGTCGCGATCCAGAGCCTGCCCGTCCGCTTCGCGATCGACCGCGCCGGCCTCGTCGGCGCCGACGGCGCCACGCATGCCGGCTCGTTCGACAACGCCTATCTCGGCTGTCTGCCGAACATGGTGATCATGGCGGCGGCCGATGAGGCCGAGCTAGTCCACATGGTAGCGACCCAGGTCGCGATCGACGACCGTCCGAGCTCGCTGCGCTATCCGCGCGGCGAAGGCCGTGGCGTCGAGATGCCCGAGGTCGGCATTCCGCTCGAGATCGGCAAGGGCCGCATGATCCGCCAGGGCAGCAAGATCGCCCTGCTCTCGTTCGGCACGCGCCTCGCCGAATGCGAGAAGGCCGCCGACGAGCTCGCCGCCCACGGCCTCTCCACCACGATCGCCGATGCGCGCTTCATGAAGCCGCTCGACACCGAGCTGGTGCTCAAGCTCGCCCGTGACCACGAGATCCTGATCACGATCGAGGAAGGCTCGGTCGGCGGCTTCGGCTCGCATGTCGCGCAATTCCTGACCGACCAGGGCGTGCTCGACAGCGGCATGGTCAAGTTCCGCTCGATGGTGCTGCCCGACGTGTTCCAGGACCACGACACGCCCGCCGCGATGTACGGCCGTGCCGGTCTCGACGCCAAGGGCATCGTCGCCAAGGTGTTCGAAGCGCTCGGCAAGGACGTGAAGGCCGAGACGGTCAAGTTGGCCTGATAGTGAGTTCACCTCTCCGGCTTGCGGGAGAGGTCGGATCGCTCCTGGCGATGCGAAGCATCGTCCAGTGCGATCCGGGTGAGGGTTTTCTCTTCTTGGGGGCCTCGCTAGCTGAGACACCCTCTCCCCACCCCTCCCCCGCAAGCGGGGGAGGGAGCAGACCGGGCACCCTCCGGCTTGCTCCTCGACCCAGATTTTCCGGTACTGACGCATGAAAATCTATCTGGCAGGTCCCGACGTGTTCCTGCCGGATGCGATCGAGATCGGCCGACGGAAGGTCGCGATTTGCGCGGCTCGTGGCCTCACCGGCCTCTATCCCCTCGACAACGCCATCGATCTCACCGCGCCTGATGCCGCACGGCAGATCTTCTCCGGCAACGAGGCGATGATGGACGAGGCCGATGCCATCATCGCCAACCTCACCCCGTTCCGCGGCGCCGGCGCCGATCCCGGCACCGTCTACGAGCTGGGCTACATGGCCGGGCGCCGCAAGTTCTGTCTCGCCTATTCCAACGACGGCGCCACCTATGCCGACCGCGTGGGCCGCTTCATGGACGTGACGTCCGAGGACGGGCGGCTGGTCGACGCGCAGGGGCTGACCGTCGAGGATTTCGGCCTCGTCGACAATCTCATGATGATCCATGCGCTGGAGCTGCATGGCTGCCCCCTGGTGACGCCGGCCGTGATGCCGATCGACGTCTGGCACGATCTGGCGGCGTTCGAGGCTTGCGTCCGGATGGCGGCCGCGCGATTGATGGCTACATAAGCCCATCAACCGTCCCAAGAAGCGGACCATGAGAGCGTGATGTCCCCTGCCCGCAAGCGCGCAGATGTATTGCTGGTCGAGCGCGGCCTGTTCGAGAGCCGGGCGCGGGCGCGCGCGGCGATCGAGGCCGGCCTCGTCACGGCCGACGACAAGCAGGTTTCAAAACCGTCGGAGACGATTGCCGAGAACGCCGTGATCCAGGCCGAACCGGCGCACCCCTACGTCTCGCGCGGCGGCGTCAAGCTCGCCGGCGCACTGGAACGCTACAGAATCGAGATCGAGGATCATGTCTGCCTCGACGTCGGCGCGTCCACGGGCGGCTTCACCGAGGTGCTGCTGGCCAACGGCGCGAGCCTGGTGTTCGCCATCGACGTCGGCACCAGCCAGCTGCATCCCTCGCTGCGCGATCATCCCAAGATCGTGTCGATGGAGGAGACCGACATCCGCAGCTACGACGGCAAGCGGCTGCCGGCGCGGCCCGATGTCGTCGTCATCGACGTCAGCTTCATCTCGCTCAAGACGGTGCTGCCGGTGGCACTGTCCCTCGCCGCCGCGCCGATGAGCCTGCTGGCGCTGATCAAGCCGCAATTCGAGGCTGACAGGAAGCACAACAAGAAGGGCATCGTCCGCGACGCCGCCGTGCACCAGGAGATCTGCGACGACATCGCGGCCTTTGCCGCGTCGCTCGGCTGCACCGATATCGAGGTCTTTCCCTCCTCGATCGCGGGCGGTGACGGCAATATCGAATTCTTCCTGGGCGCGCGCCGTGGTTGAGCGTCTGACCATCGATCATGTCGGTCATCGCGGCGACGGCGTTTGCCTCACCGCGGGCGATGCGATCTACGTGCCCTACACGCTCGGCGGCGAGACCGTCGAGGTCGACCACGTCGTGGGGCATCATCCCGACCGCCGCAAGCTGCTCGCGGTGGAGGTCGCAAGCCCGGAACGCATCGAACCGTTCTGCCCGCATTTCGGCGTCTGCGGCGGCTGCGCGATCCAGCACTGGGCGGCAGAGCCCTATCACGCCTGGAAGCGCGGCATCGTGGTGGAGACGCTGGCACAGGCCGGCATCGATTGTGAGGTGGCGCCGCTGGTCGACGCCCACGGCGCCGGCCGCCGGCGCATCACCCTGCACGGCCGGTTCGGCACGCACGACATCCTCAAGGTCGGTTTCTCCGCGACGAGCTCGCACGACGTCATTCCCATTGATCGCTGCCCGATCCTCGATCCCGCGCTCGACGGCGCGCTCGATGCCGCCTGGGCGATCGCCGAACCGCTGACGTCGAAGATGCCGGTGACCAAGCCGCTCGACATCCAGGTTACCGCCACCGCCAACGGCCTCGATATCGACGTGCGCGGCTCCGGGCCGCTGCCGACGCCGCTGGTCACTGCGCTGTCGCGCGTCGCCGAGCAGCATCGCCTGGCACGGCTGACGCGGCATGGCGAGCTGGTGCTGCAACGCTTGCCGCCAATTGTGAAGATGGGCCGCGCCGAGGTGACGCTGCCGCCGGGCTCATTCCTGCAGGCAACCGTCGCGGGCGAAGACACGCTGGCCGCACTCGTTGTCGAACGCGTCGGCAAGGCCAAGGAGGTCGCTGATCTGTTCTGCGGCGTCGGCCCGTTCGCGCTACGGCTCGCCGAGAAGGCGCGCATCACCGCGTACGACAGCGACGCCGGCGCCGTCGCAGCACTGGCGAAAGCAGCGCGCACACCAGGCCTGAAACCGATCAAGTGCGAATCGCGCGACCTGTTTCGCCGCCCCCTGGTGCCGCAGGAGCTGCGCGACTTCGACGCCGTGGTCTTTGATCCGCCGCGCCAGGGCGCGCAGGCGCAGGCCCTGAAGCTCGCTGCAAGCAAAGTGCCCGTGGTGGTCGCGGTGTCCTGCAATGTCGCGACCTTCGCTCGCGACGCGCGACTGCTGATCGACGGCGGCTACCGGCTGGAGGCGGTGGTGCCGGTCGATCAGTTCCGCCACACGCCGCATGTGGAGCTGGTGGCGCGGTTCAGCCGATGACTTCTACGCCGACGGCTCAAATTGCGGCTGCCATCGCAGCAGATAGGATTGCAGCGAGCGCACCGCGATCGCGAGCAGGATGCCGACGAACATCATGACGAAGATGGCAACCATCATCTCGCTGGCATTGGCCCGCGCCTCGGCTTCGATGATGAGCTTGCCGAGGCCGCGCTCGGCGCCGATGAACTCGCCGACGATGACGCCGATCAGCGCAAAAGATACGGCCGGTAGCAGCGAAGCGAACACCCAGGCTAGCGCGGACGGGATCACGACGGTGCGCAGCACGGTGAATTCGCTGGCGCCGAGCAGACGGGCAGCGGCGATCTGGTCGCGGTCGACCGCACGCGTCCCTTCGAAGGTGTTGAAGAACACCACGAAGAAGACGACGAGCCAGGCGGTGGCGATCTTGGAGAGGTCGCCGAGGCCGAAGATCAGGATGACGAGCGGTACCAGCGCAATGCGCGGTATCGAGTTGAGCGCCACGACGTAGGGCCCGAACACGCGGGCAAGGAAATCCGAACGGCCGAGGACGAGGCCCGCCGCGATGCCGCTCGCCGCGCCGAATAGAAAGCCCCACCAGGTGTTCTTCAAGGTGACGAGCGTGGCGAGCCACAGATTGTTGTCGTTGCTCTTGATGCAGGTGGCGAAGCCGCCTGCATCGGCGAAGCAGCCGAGCCGCAAAAAACTCTGCCAGATCAGCGACGGCTTCGCGACGAAATAAGGATCGAGGATCTTCGGCACGTAGGCCTTCGGCAGCAGCGCCCTGCTCCACTCGAAGCCCCACTGCCAGACGACGAGAATAGCTGCGAGAATGGCCAGTTGCCAGAACAGGATGACGGCGCGGCTGTTGGACATGGTTAGTCAGCCCTGGTGCGGCGGAACTCTTCGCCGAGGGAATGCCAGACGTGCGAATAGAGGCGGCCGAATTCGGCGGTCTCGCGCACGGAAACGGGGTCGCGCGGACGCGGGATGGCGACGTCGAAGTCTTCCTTGAGACGTCCGGGCCGCGCCGAGAGCAGGATGATGCGGCTCGCCAAGGTCAAGGCTTCGCCGAGATCGTGCGTCACGAACAGCACGGTCTGCCGCTCGCGTTCCCAGATCTCCAGCAGCGTCTTGTGCATTTCCAGCTTGGTGTGGGTGTCGAGCGCGCCGAATGGCTCGTCCATCAGCAGGATCTCAGGCTCGAGGATCAGCGTGCGCATCAAGGCGACGCGCTGGCGCATGCCGCCGGACAGCATGCGCGGAAAGCTCTGCCCAAAACCCGAGAGACCAGCCTTCTCGACGGCCGAAGCAACGCGCCCCGTGCGCTCAGTCTTGGGCAATCCGGCGATCTCCAGCCCGTAGCCGATGTTCTGCTCCACGGTGCGCCAGGGAAACAGCGTATCGCGCTGGAAGACGTAGCCGACCCTGGGGTTGACCTTGCCGGTCTCGACCGTGTCCTGGTCGATCAGGATGCGTCCGCCGGAGCGCGGCAGCAGCCCCGCGACCATGTTGAGGATGGTGCTCTTGCCGCAGCCGGATGGACCGAGCAGCGCAACGAACTCGCCCTGCTTGACCTCGAAGGAGACGTTATCCACCGCCACGAACTCGCGGCCGGACGCGTTGAAGCGCTTGACAAGACGCTGCACGGCGATGCGGGTGCGCGCCGCCGATGTTCGATCCTCCTCGCGCGCGATCGCAAGGCCCTGACCTGGCGCGGCGATCATTTGTATTTCGCCCTGGCCGCCTGGAGGAAGCTCATATCGACGACATCCTCGTATTTGGTCTCGGGAATATCCGTGCCCTTGCGGTACCAGGCCTTGGCGCCGCGTTCGAACGCGGCCTTGTCGATGACACCGTCGTAGGCCCAGGTCGACTTGTCGAAGCCGAGTTCGGCACTGACCGCGTCGGGATCGATCCCTGAGAAATATTTCGGCGTGACCAGCGCCTGTACTTCCGCGAGCGGCGTCGCCTTCACGAAGGCCATGGCGCGGTAGATCGCGTTGACATAGGCCTGCACCATCGCCTTGTCCTGCTCGACCGTGTCCTGGAGCGTGTAGATCACCAGAACCGGCAGCGTCCCGCCGAAATCCTTCTCGAACACGCCCGGCTTGGACGTGTCGTAAATCGTCCTGCCGAAGCCCTTCTTCTCGACCTCGACGATCCAGCTCGGCGGCGCCATGATGGCGTCGAACTGCTTGGTCTGGAGCGAAGGGAACATCGTGTTGGGCCCGCCGCCGGCGACCCAATTCACCTTGCTGCCCAGCCCGCGCGCTTCGAACACATAAGTGCCGAACACCCAGGTGCCGGACCCGATCGCGGTCGCGGCGACGATCGGCTTGGCGCCATCGGGGCGCTTGTAGTCGGCGAGCTTCTCGACCGAATTGATGCCGCTGCCGTAGAGGTCCTGCCGGACCATGATGTTGGCGTAGGAGCACACCATCTCGGTCGCGAGCAGGATCTTGCAGGGCTTGCCGCGCGCACCGAGCTGGAGCGGGTGGCTGGCATCGCCATGGGCAAACAGCGCCTGCCCTGCCGCCAGCGTCTGGCGACCGAATGTGCCGGCATTGCCGGTGACGAGCTTGGAATCGAGCCCTTCGTCTTTGAAGTACCCCTTCAGCTCCGCAATCATGCCGATGGCGTAGACCGGCGATACCGGTCCGAAAGCGAGCGAGACCTGCTTGGCCTCGGCGCGCAATTGTCCCGGCAGCAGCGATGCGCCGGCCCATGCGGAGCCCGCGATCAGCGCCTGGCGCCTGGTGATGCTCATGTGCTCCTCCTCCCCTGGTTCTTGTTCGATAGCGCCGACCGATCAGGACGGCGCGACCTTGACCGTCCCTGCTTGTCGCAGCGCTTCGATCTCATTCGACGACATGCCGATCTCGCTCAGGATCTCGTCGCTGTGCTCGCCGATCCCAGGTGGATCGTAGCGGTTGGGCAGGCGCCTTCCGTCCATCGAAATCGGCAACAGCGGCGTCTTGGCCTCTCTGCCGTCAGGCAGACGAATGTCGGTCAGGCCGCCCGACTGGTTGAGATGCGGATCATCGAAGAGATCGCCGGGCTTGTTCACCGGCGCGTAGGGCAGATCGAGCTGCTCGAGACGGGCGGCGAGATCGGCCTTGTCCCATTGCTTGAAGATCTTCGCGATCTCGGGGATCAGCCAGCTGCGATGATCGACGCGGTCGTTGCTTGTCGCAAAGCGCGGATCAGCGAGCCAGGTTTGGCGATCGAAGGCCCGACAGAATGCCTCCCACTGCTCTTCGCCGACGATGGTGACGAACAGCTTCGAGCCGTCCCTTGTGTCGAACAGATCGTAGACCGGCCACGGGCTGTCCTTGATCGAATACGGGATCGACGGCTGGCCGCTGACCACCTCGCACATCATGGCCTGCGCCATCAGGAACACGTTGTTTTCGTAGAGCGCACTCTGGATGTAACGACCTCGCCCGGTCCGCTGCCGCTCGGCGAGCGCAGCCTGGATCGCGATCACGCCGAACATGCCGCCCATGACGTCGTTGACCGAGGCGCCGGCGCGCATGGGACGATCGGGCAAGCCGGTCATGTAGGCGAGGCCACCCATCATCTGCACGACCTCGTCGAGTGCGAGGCGGTTCTCGTAGGGCCCCGGCAGATACCCCTTGAGCGAGCAATAGATCAGGCGCGGTGCGAAGGCCGCGACGCTCTCGTAGTCGAGGCCGATCCGCTTCAAGAGGCCCGGCCGGAAATTCTCGATCAGGACGTCGCTGTTCTCGATCAACCTGCGTGCGACGCTCTGGCCTTCCGCGGTCGACGTATCCAGCGCGATGCTGCGCTTGTTGCGGCTGTAGGTGGCGAAGAAGCCGGCGGCAGGTCCCTTGAAGGTGCGGGTGCGGTCGCCCTTGGGCGGCTCGACCTTGATCACGTCGGCGCCGAGATCGGCGAGGATCAAGCCGCAGCTCGGTCCCATCACCATCTGGCTGAATTCGATGACCCGAACGCCTGCCAGCGGACGAAGCTCCGAAGCCGTCTCACGCGCAGCATTGTTCATGCCGCGCTCCGCAGGACTTTGGGGATGCCGGCCTCGTGCAGATGTCCGGTCAAATGTTTCGCCGGGATATGGCGGGCGAGAATCTCGCGCGTCTGCATCAGGCGATCGAGGTCGATGCCGGTGGACAATCCCATGCGCTCCAGCATGAACACGAGGTCCTCGGTGACGATGTTGCCGCGCGCACCGGGAGCAAAGGGACAGCCTCCGAGGCCGCACACCGCGGCGTCGAAGCGGCGGATGCCGGCTTCGAGACCGGCGACCGCATTGGCGAGGCCGGCGCCGAGCGTGTCGTGCAGATGCAGCCGCAGCGTCATGTGCGATCCGACCTCGCGCTGTACCGCCGTGACGATCTGCCCGATCGATTTTGGCGTCGCATAACCGACGGTGTCGGCAAGCCCGATCTCGTCGGCGCGGGCCTCGGCAAAAGCGCGCGCCACACGGCACACGGCCGCTTCGCTCACTTCACCTTCCAACGAGCAGCCGAAGGAGGTTGAGATCGCGCCCATCAATTGCGGTCGCTGGCCCACGGGCCGGGCGTCGATCGCGGCGCGGACCGCGCGAAATGCTTCGATTTGCTCGTCGACCGAGCGGCGCACGTTGGCCTGGTTGTGCGTCTCGCTCGCCGAGATGACGAAATAGACGGCGTCGACGCCTGCCGCGATGGCGCGTTCGGCGCCCTTCGGGTTCGGGACCAGCGCGCCGATGGCCGTCATCTCGTGCGTGAGCGCATGCGCCATCACCGCGTCGACGTCGGCGAACTGCGGCACCACCTTTGGCGGCACGAACGATCCGGCATCGATCTCGCGCACGCCGGCGGCAGCGATCACGTCGATCAGCGCGCATTTCGCTTCGGTCGGAACGAAGATGTCCAGATTCTGGAGACCATCGCGCGGAGCAACCTCGCAAATGTAGACATCGGGCGCGCGCGCCATCGGCTCTCTCCCTGCGTCGATTGTATATTGTTGCACCAAAGAACAATCTGTGGGACAGTCTGTCAAGCCCTAAAACTTGCGTGCACTGCAATGAGCGCACCCGACAGTTCCCGACCACGCAGCGACAAGAACGGTTCCGAACGCGCCGAACATCTCGCCGGCCTGATCATGGCGCTTGCCCGACGCGAAGGCATGAAAGCCGGGGACCGCCTGATCGAGCAAAGGCTTGCGGATGCGCTGGACCTTTCGCGCGCGCCGATCCGGCTCGGTCTCAAGGCGCTGGAAGCGGCAGGGCTGGCGCGCGGCGAGCCACATCGCGGCTTTGTGCTGGCGAAGAATCCAACCAGCATCGCGGCCCAACCCGCGCTCGCCGCGGTCAGGCGCAACGAGCAGGTCTATGCGACCATCGCCGGCGACGTGCTCGCAACACGGCTGCCGGCCGACGTCACCGAGGCGGAGCTGATGCGCCGATACGACGTCACGCGCGCCGAACTGCAGCGGCTGCTGGATCGGATCGCCGCCGAGGGCTGGATCGCGCGCCTGCCGGGCTATGGCTGGCGCTTTGCGGAGACGGTCTCAAGTCCCGAAGCTCAGGCGCAGGCCAAGGCATTTCGCGCGGTAATCGAGCCGGCGGCAATTGCGCAGCCCGGCTTTGCGCTGACGCAGGAGGTGATCATACGCCTGCGCGAGCGCCAGCAACGCGTGTTCGAAGGCGAGATCGAGAAGATGACAATCGGCGAGATCTTTCAGTCCGGCTGCGAATTCCACGAAGAGATCATTCGCGGCGCCGGCAATCCATTCTTTCTCGAAGCGCTCAGGCGCGTGAACTCGATCAGACGTCTGTTCGCCTATCGCAGCTTCGCCGACCGCGACGGCATGCGGCGGCATGTGCGCGAGCATTTGCGCCTGCTCGACGTGCTGGAGACGCGACGCTACACCGAGGCGGCCGACCTGATGGCCCGGCACCTGCAACGGCCGCTGGTGGCGGGTCTGTCGTGATACCCGAACCAGGATTCGCCACCCGGTTTTGATTCCGGTCAATCGCTCTGAAGTCCGTTGCTTTAAACGTATCCTGCGCAACGGCATGGAGCGGACGCCTGTGGTTGACCGACGACAGTTCATCGCGACCGCGCTGCGATTGTCCGCGGCTGGTGTCAGCGGATTCCCTGCTTCTGCTGCTGCTACAACGATGACCTACGACGAGGCGGTGACGGCGTCACGGGCTCCGCTGCGGACCGTGCCGCGGGATCGCGAGCTCGTGCGCTTTGCCACCCTCGCCGCCAACAGCCATAACACCCAGCCGTGGATGTTCTCCGCTCGTGGCAACGAAATCGCGATTACGCCGGATTTTTCGCGCCGCTGTCCGGCCGTCGATCCGGACGACCATCACCTCTTTGTCAGCCTTGGCTGCGCCGCCGAAAACCTCATCTTCGCTGCCTCCACGCTGGGCTGGCACGCCGACCCGGTCATCGACGGCGACCGGATCGTGATCGCGCTCGAGCAAGCCCCGCCGGAGGCATCAGCGTTGGCGGCCGCGATTCCGGTCAGGCAATGCACCCGCGCGGCGTTCGACGGCAGGCCGGTTGCGCCGGAGACCTTGCGCCGGCTCGAAAACGCCTGTCGCGAACCCAACGTCACGGCCATCCTGATGACCGAGCGCGCCGCCATTGCCGGCGTCGCCGACTACGTGCTCGAAGGTAACTCCGCGCAAATGCGCGACAAGGCCTTCATGCGCGAGCTCGTGAGCTGGATTCGCTTCAACGAGGCGGAGGCGCTCGCGACCATGGACGGGTTGTTCGCGCCCGCCTCGGGAAATCCCTCCCTGCCGTCATGGCTGGCGCGACCGCTTATGAGTCTCGTCTTCACCGAGAGCGGGGAAAACAAGAAATACCGCGAGCAGCTCGCCAGCTCCGCGGGTGTCGTTGTGCTCGCTGCCGAGCGCAGTGACAAGTCGCATTGGATCGCTGTCGGCCGCGCCTGCCAGCGCTTCGGCTTGCAGGCGACCTCGCTGGGACTCAAATATTCCTTCGTCAACCAACCGGTCGAGGTGGCGACGCTGAGGCCGCAATTTGCGACCTCACTCGGACTCGGCGAACGGCGGTGCGATATCGTGATGCG
Source organism: Bradyrhizobium sp. UNPA324 (assembly GCF_006658635.1). Classification (NCBI taxonomy): domain Bacteria; kingdom Pseudomonadati; phylum Pseudomonadota; class Alphaproteobacteria; order Hyphomicrobiales; family Nitrobacteraceae; genus Bradyrhizobium; species Bradyrhizobium sp. UNPA324. Next base: position 5,082,858 of record NZ_LFJD01000004.1, on the reverse strand, counting down.
TTTCGGAACCGGCCCGGATCTGCCGAAATCGCTGCGGCGTCCGCCGGAGCTCGTGATGCAGCTCTAACGACGCAGACCGCTCAATGCCGGTGACTCCCCGGGCAGCATCGACGAGTTGATATCGCTGTCCATGCGCCCCGATTGCTGCTGGATGAAACCGGCGCCGAACGACAGGCTGAGATTCGAGGTCGGCTTGAATTCGACACCCGCAAACGCGCTGTAGCCGGGTGCCGCGCCGGAGGTCAGGGGTGCAACCGAGCTGCCGATGCCATTGCCAAATTTCAACGTGTCGAAACCGGCAAAGAACGTCACCGGCAAGCCGCCCGCGGTCTTGGTGGTGTAGCCGAACTGCGTGCTGTCATAGGAGAGCGCGCTGAAATTGCCGGCAAGTCCGGTCTGACTGAGTCCGGTCTGACTGAGACCGCTCCAATTGAGGCTGCCGCGCTGACTGCCGACGAAGAAGCCGTTGGTCGCGCCGCCGCGCCGGTCCGCATCGCCGGCATTGAAGCTGGTGAAATTGCCGTAAGTATCGGAACTCTGGCCGGCGCCGCCGCTGAGGCCGAAAGGCCCGCCGGGGATCCAATATCTCAGCGGCGCGACCTGTGCGTGAGCCGGTGCTGCGGTCAGGCACAGTACAGAGAGCAGAGCTGCAAGAACGGGAGAACGGGCGAGGCTGGACATTGAAGCTACCGTCAACACTTTTGTAGATTATACTCCCCTGATATCATCAATGCCAGCGCAGCGGCCGCGCCAACGTTACGCCCACGGGCCTCCCCGATAACCGAACCCGATGCCGCACGAACGCCGAGCTCGCCATTGCGCGCGGTGACCGAACCCACATCGCGGGATCTCTCTACAGATCGATCGCGTGCATCGCACAGGTGCTGTTCGCGCTCAACGAACGCTATCTCATCAACGAAAAGGGCGCGCTGCACGAAGCGGCCCTCTTGCCGCTGACGATTCCGCGCCTTGTGGAGCAATCCGACGAGATCTGGCGATTGATCGGTGTTGGCGGCTTCGCACAGGCCTGCGCGATCCTGCGACAGGTCGACCGGCAGTTGAAGGCACTGACGCAGCCCGGTGGACCGAGGTCGTGAAAGTTATGCGGTCCGGTCCACGGAGGACGATGAATCGGCCGGCGGATATTTCGTCACCGGCACCATGAAGGATTTCGTGCCGACCTGGTAGATGATCTTGCCGTTCCGCCCGTCATCGGTCGCGATCTGCGCCTGCCCGAACATGATGACATTCTTGTAGACGTAACCGGTGCCCTTACGGGTGACGCCGTCGGTGGTGACGCTGACCTGGGCTTCCTTGCCATCGACCGAGAGCACCTTGAAGCTCGCACTCTTGCCGTTGGCGCTGGAATAGCCGCCCCAGCTTCCCATCAGGCGGCTGTCGGAGACCGGCGGGTCCTGCTTCTCGAGATTCGCGGTCTGCTTGCCGGCGCCCCCGAAGGAGAACAGCATCACCATGTTCTTGCCGTCCTTGGTCCCGACCGTGAGCCCGCCAAAGTTGATAAGCGTGCCCTTGACCTCGGCGAAGCCGCGCTCGGTGTGGCCGTTATGGGTGTACTCGACCTGCGCCCGGGCGCCGCGGATGTTCACGACCTTGAATTCGACGGGCTGGTTGTTGCCCACCCAATTGCCCTTCCAGTCGCCGACCAGAGCACTCTGGTGATACAGCCGCTCGTTGGCGGGCGAAATCTGGTTGGTGCTCGATGAGACGATGGCCATTGGATTGCTCGGAGACGGGCCTGACAAACCCGCTTTCGTTCGCTTCGGCAATGTCAGGATGCCGACCGGAAACGAACAGAAACCATGCGATTAGGGCCACGCACCGGTTAACGAGCCGTTAAGCTCGAGCATCGGACGGACGGGCAAAAGGTCTCAGCCGGAGCCTCAGCGGCCCCAGCGGTCCGACCAGATCTTCTCGCCGATCAGGCAACTGACGCGCGGCTCCTTGTCGGCGACCCGCATCACGGGACGCTCCGGCGTGCGGCCGGCGACCTCCATCAGCAGCTTGGTGCGGATCGCCTCCTTGAACTGGCCGCGGTCCTTGATCGTGATGACGAAGGCGCCGGGGCCGCCGATGACGCAATCCTCGTAGTAGAAATCGAGATTGTCGATATCCATGGTCGAATAGGACGGCTCCTTGACCATGATCGGCAGGCCGTTGATGACGATGCCCTTCTCGAGCGCGGCATCGCGCGCCACCGTGACCGGGCCGCCATTGTTGTTGGGACCGTCGCCGGAAATGTCGACCACGCGGCGCAGGCCCCGATAGGGATCCTCGTCGAACAGCGGCATCGCGAAAGTGATCGCACCCGAGATCGAGGTGCGCGAGGCGCGCCGGATCGGCGTCTTCAGGATCTCGGCGGCGACCGCATCCGCCGTCTCGGGACCATCGATCAGCCGCCAGGGGATGATGATCTTCTGGTCGCTGGAGGCAGCCCACTCGAAATAGGTCACCGCGATCCGGCCGTTCGGACCGAGCTTCAGCGCCTGGAGGAACTCCTTCGACTGGATCGCCTGCGCATAGCCCTCGCGCTGGATCGCGAGCTCGTCCATGTCCATGGAGTAGGACACGTCGACCGCGAGGACCAGCTCGACATCGACCATCTGCGCGTCTCTGTCGACCGCCGGCCGCTGCGGCTCATTCTTGGGCGATTCAAATTTTGGTCCTGGTGCCGCGATGCCCGCGACGTCCCCTCCGGCAAACATGCCGGCCACCAGCACAGCCCCGATCGAGAACAGCAAGCGCATCGCAGCCTCCCGTCGTATGACGTGATGGTGACATGCAATCGCGTTGCCGCAAAGCGCGAAGATCGCCTGCGCTTCACATTCGAGTTAAGGATCTGCGGCTTAGGCGTACACGCGCCTTGCGCAATGCTGCCGCCGTGTTGCCGCGCTTGCGCCGCTGGAACACGCTCGTGCGCTCGCGCCATCGGGCTCGTGATGCGCGAAGCGGGAGCGACGCGCACGGGGACAGAACTCCCCGCCCACTTGTCCGAAGCGATTTCCGTGCTAGGTTGGCCGCACAGATGGGGAAGGAGTCTCCCCGATAACCGCCCGGCGGTCGATGACCTTGTGGGCTGATGACTCCTGCTTGAGGAGGGGCAATCTTTGAGCCTCTGCCTTCGGCGGGAGCCTGGACAAACCCGCCCGTGGCGGGTTTTTTGTTGTCCGGCGACGAAGGCCGGAGAAGGCGAAGACGTGACGACGACGACACCGAATGCCGCGAGTGCGGGGCTGCCCAGAGGAATCTGGGTGCTCGGCTTCGTCTCGATGCTGATGGACATCTCCTCCGAGATGATCCACGCGCTCCTGCCGGTCTATCTCGTCACCGTGCTCGGCGCTTCGACGCTGACCGTCGGCTTCATCGAGGGCATTGCGGAGGCGACGGCCTCGATCACCAAGATCTTTTCCGGCGCGCTGTCGGACTGGCTCGGCCGCCGCAAGCTGCTCGCCGCACTAGGCTATGGCCTCGCCGCCTTGACCAAGCCGCTGTTCCCGCTTGCGCCCAGCGTCGGATGGCTGGTGGCCGCGCGCTTCGTCGATCGTGTCGGCAAGGGCATTCGCGGCGCGCCGCGCGATGCGCTGATCGCCGATATCGCCCCCGTCGGCCTGCGCGGCGCGAGCTTTGGCCTGCGGCAATCGCTCGACACCATCGGCGCCTTCGTCGGGCCGCTGGTGGCGATCGGCCTGATGTGGTGGACCGCCGACAATTTCACCGCCGTGTTCTGGGTGGCGGTGCTGCCGGCCTTCCTGTCCTTCGGCTTGATCGCGTTCGCGGTGAGCGAGCCGGATCCGGATCCGAGCCGGCAGCCCGCAGAGAATCCGCTCAACCTCGCCGCAATGCGGCAGCTCGGAGCGATCTATTGGCGCGTCGTGGCCGTCGGAATCGTCTTCACGCTGGCGCGCTTCAGCGAGGCCTTTCTGATCCTGCGCGCACAGAACATCGGGCTCAATGCGATGTGGGTGCCGGCGGTGCTGGTGCTGATGAACATCGTCTACGCCCTGTCGGCCTATCCGGCCGGCGTGCTCTCTGACCGGATCAACCGGACCGGCCTGCTCGCGCTCGGGCTCGTCTTCCTCGCCGGTGCCGATCTCGCGCTTGCGCTGCTGCCGAATCTGGGAGGCCTTGCACTCGGCGTCGTGCTGTGGGGGTTGCATATGGGACTGACGCAAGGCCTGCTCTCGGCCCTCGTCGCCGACGCCGCGCCGCCCAGCCTGCGCGGCACCGCGTTCGGCTATTTCAACCTGTTCACCGGCCTTGCCCTGCTGGCCGCGAGCGTGATCGCGGGCGCGCTGTGGGATGCCTATGGTCCGGCGGGAACGTTCCTTGCGGGGCTCGGCTTCGCGCTGGTCTCGCTGCTGGGGTTGCTCGCCGTCGGCGACGGTCTCGCGCCGGAGGACAAATCATGACGGGGGGGGCGTTCGTCGTGCTGAGCGGGGCAATCGCGATCATGATCGGCAGCGCCCTGGGCGGCTGCGCGCGCTATTTCGTCTCCGGTGTGATCGCGCGGCGGCTGGGCGAAACGTTCCCGTGGGGCACCATGACCATCAACGTCACCGGCGCCTTCCTGATCGGCATCTTTGGCGCGCTGGCGACCCATCCCGGCTCGGCCTTCGCCGCGCCCACGCCGTGGCTGTTCGCGGTGACCGGCTTTCTCGGCTGCTACACCACGGTGTCCTCGTTCAGCCTGCAAACGCTGACGCTCGCGCGGAGCGGCGAGCCGACGCATGCGCTCGGCAATATCGTGTTCTCGGTCGGGCTGTGCCTTGCCGCCGTCAGTTGCGGCTTCCTCCTTGCGGATCGTCTGGGAGGCTAGCGGATGGAATTTGGAGACGTATCGGCAGCGCGGCACCTTCACCAGGGGGGCTCTCCGCGCGTCCGACTCTCACCTCCCTCGCGGAGAGCCCCCCTCACCCCGACCCTCTCCCCGCGCGCGGGGAGAGGGAGAACAGGCCGCGGCTGATGAACTTCCCTTCCGCCGAGCGCTGGCGCACTGCGATGCTCTATGCCTGGGTTGCCGCGGGCAGCGTCGTCGGCGGCTTGACGCGTTATCTGGTCGGGCTTGCGCTCGATACCGGACCGGGCTTTCCCGTCGCGACGCTGTTCATCAACGCGATGGGATCGCTGATCATCGGTTTCTACGCGACGCTGACCGGCCCCGACGGCCGCATGCTGGCGCGGCCCGAGCACCGGCAGTTCGTCATGACCGGGTTCTGCGGCGGCTACACCACCTTTTCGACCTTTAGCTTGGAGACCTTCCGCTTGTTCCACGGCGGCATGAAATACACGGCGCTCGCCTACATCGTCGCATCCGTGATCTGCTGGCTGGTGTCGGTCTGGATCGGCCATATGATGGCGAGCCGCTACAACCGCTTGACAAGGAGCTGAGCATGCAAATTCCCAATCAGGCCGTTTTGCTCCGGATCTTCATCGGCGAGAGCGATCACTTCGACGGCAAGCCCCTCTATGAAGCCATCGTGATGACGGCGCGCGAGCGGCACCTTGCGGGCGCCACCGTGCTGCGCGGGCCGATGGGGTTCGGTAAATCGAGCCGGCTGCACACCTCGAAGATCCTGCGGCTTTCGGAAGACCTGCCGCTGCTGATCGAGATCGTCGACAGCGAAGACAACATCAACGCATTCCTGCCCATCCTGGACGGCATGATGTCGAGCGGGCTGATCACCTTGGAGAAGGTCCAGGTCCTGCAATATGGTGCGAAGGCCGCGAGCTGATCGCCGCGGCTGGGAACCGAGCCCGCCGATTCCAGGAGGCGGAATGAACGACACCGTCACCAGGCCGAAAACCAGGACCAAGACCAAGGTCGAGCGGCCGAAGCTGCACAAGGTCATCCTGATCAACGACGACTACACGCCGCGCGAATTCGTCACCATGGTGCTCAAGGCCGAATTCCGCATGACGGAGGATCAGGCCTATAAGGTCATGATCACCGCGCACAAGCTGGGTGCCTGCGTTGTCGCGGTGTTCACCAAGGACGTCGCCGAGACCAAGGCGACGCGCGCCACCGACGCCGGCCGCGCCAAGGGCTACCCATTGCTGTTCACGACCGAGCCGGAGGAATAGGCGCCGCCTGCCCGCTTCGGGACAATTTTAGCGATCCGCACTACCGCAGGTTTAATCTCCTGTGTCACCACGATGCAATGACGGTCGCACTACGCAAACAGCTCGCGCTCAAGCCGGCCCGCCCCGAAACCTCGTTCGGTCCGTTCAGGCTCCTGCACGCCCTACCCTGGCTGATCCTGGCGGCTGCGATGCGCGTGATCGCGTTCGGCGGCGGCGCGACGGCGCTGCCCGCGATCATCGTTGCGGACATTGCGGTGCTGCTGGCCTTCTTTGCGACGGCACAACAATCGATCGAGGCGGCGGGTGGCCAATCCTCGCTCGGTACGCTGACATTGGGCGAGCAGTTCAAGCTTTCCTTCTCGATCCTGTGGCGGATCATGCTCGTGATGATCGCGGCGGCGCTCGGCGCCGCAGCGGCCGGCTACGAGACTTCGTATCATCTCTTGGCGGGCCTCGACGGCATGGCGTTCGACCAGTTCACCCATCCCGGGCGATTCTGGAGCGCATGGATCGCTGCCATCGTGCTGCTCATGATCGTTCGCGCCGAACGCGATAACGGCAGGGTCGCCCTGTTCGCCGCGATCGGCGAATTCGCACGGCGCGGGCTGTGGCTCGGCGCCGCCGTCATCATCCTCGGCGTCGTCAACATCGCGCTCGCCCATGGACAGGAAGCGGTGCGGACTGCGATCTGGAATTTCTGGCAGACCTCATCGGCGACGCAGTTCACCAAGAACCTGATCTATTTCGTCTTCATCTTCAGCTTCGCCATGCTGCGGCTGTGGATCACCTTGAGCGTCCTCACGCTCGGGCTGAAGCAGTCCTATGTTCGCGACAGCTGACGCCGCCGACAGCTAACGGCGCCGACCGCTAGGCCATCACGACCGGCGTTTCCTCCACCAACCCGTATACGCGCTGCGCCTTGGAAAAGCCCGCGATCGGAAATTCGCCGAGTTCGTGCCAGTCGTGGCGGCAGACATTGGCAAAACCTTCCGAGGCGACGACGGTCCGTCCCAGGCGCCCCGTGATCTTCTCGAGCCTTGCGGCAAGGTTGACGGCGGGGCCGATGCAGGTGAAGTCGAGCCGGTTGCCGCCGCCGATATTGCCGTAAAGGATGTTGCCGACGTGCAGCGCGACGCCGAAGCGGAAGCGCTCGATGGCCTCGCCGACTGGAAAAGCCAGCGCCTCGACGCTGGCGCGGGATTCACGCGCGGCCTCCAGCACGCGCGAACAGACGTGGGCGGCATCGCCGACATATTCGTCGATCGGGAACACGGCGAGCAGGCCGTCGCCCATGAACTTCAGCACCTCGCCGCCATGGCCCCGGATCGCGGTGACCTGGCAGTCGAAATAGTGATTGAGGATCTGGACGACGGTCTCGGCCGGCAGGCGGTCCGACAGCGCGGTGTAGCCGCGCAGGTCCGACAGCCAGATCGCAGCCTGCATGGTGTCGTTGTGGCCACGGCGGATCTGACCGCCGAGGATGCGCGCGCCGGCGCGATTGCCGACATAGGTGTCGAGCAGCATCTCGGCGGTGCGGCGCAGGCTGATGATCTCGCTGACGCGCGCCAGCGGCGTCACGATGGTCCGGATCGCCGCGATGTCGTCGTCGCTGAAGCCGCCGGGACGGCGCGTGACCCAACTCGTCGCGTGGATCGAGCCGTCGAGATACGGCATCGGCATCGCGACATAGTCGGTGACGCCTTCAGCCCGCATGTCATCGAGGAACGGAAAGCGCTTGCTGTCGGGATCGTCCATCCGTCCGCGGACCTCGATCCCCTGCTCGAACACGATGCGGAGCGGGCTTGCGGCGAATTCAGGCGTGTCCAGAATGTCGAAATCGACGGTGCCGATTTCGACCTCCTCGCCCTGCCGCCAGATGAAGTTCCGGCCGAAGATTTCCGGATGCAGCGTGCGGATGAAGATGCCGAACCGCCATAGCGGCAGGCCGGCTTCGACCAGATGCTCGCAAACGTCCGCGATCATCTCGGCCGGGGTTCCCGACGATCTCGCGCCGTCGATCAGCCAGTTGGTGATGCGCTGGAGCTCGGAGCTTTCCATGCCAGCATTTGCGGACGAAGTTGCGGGATCGTCAAGCTGCGCGGTGGGCTGGTGGGTTTCGAAGGCAACTCTGATATGTCAATCTCGGCAATCCTGATCGACGTCCCGGTCGTTTCGGCCGGGACGTCGATGGACTAGGTCACGGCGCTTCGCTGGCTGGCAGACTGCGCTGGCCGGCTCTGCGAGCCGATGCGCGTAAACACCAGCCAGGCGAACAGCAATACGCTGAGGCCCACGATGATGGACGCGACGCCGACCACGGGCTCGGCGGCCTCGGTGCCCTTGAGCTTGAACGCCAGCGCACCCAGCATCACCGGCAGGCCGACGTTGTGCATCCAGAACTGCGCGGTGGCGATCCGCCCTACGCTGACGGACGGACAGACGATGCCGATCAGCCCGAACAGCGCCATCGAGACCCAGCCAAGCAGGTTGATATGGGCGTGCAGCGGGAACAGCGAATGGTCGCCTGACGCGCCCATCACCACCCCGAGGATCACCCCGACGGCAAAGTACAAGGTCGCCAGCCGGAGCCAGGCGCGAGCGCGCGGGTTGTCGTTCATGGCACTTTCTCCTCGATGATCCTCAGGAGGCCAGCGGCGCATTGAGCTGTTGCAGGATCGACGCGAAATCGAGCCAAACGTTTTCGCGCTTGATCTGGCCGTCCGGTGCCATTTCGAACACATGCAGCAGTCGGAAACTCAACTTGCGTCCATGACCGGGAATTCCGAACGGCGCGCCGGGTGCGGTCCCGGCCCACAGGCTCTCGTCGACCACGAAATCCGCTCCGTAGTAGCGCCGCAGCGTCGTGACCTTCTCGCCCGAGAGGTCAGCGAACAAAGTATCGTAGAAGCCGCGAGCGGCAGTCTTACCGTGCACCGGGCCGGTCGGATAGCCGACGACATCGTGCTCGACATCGTCGACCATCGTGCTCAGGACGCCATCGACGTCATCTTCGGCCTCGAAGCGAAAGTGGCGGTCGATCATGCGATCAAAGGTCCTCTTCAATTCGTCGTTCATCCATTTCCCTTTTATTGGATTAGTGTCTATAATGAGACTAACGCCTCTTAATAAGACAAGTGTCTCACATATGCCAAATCGAAAGTCAAGCCGGCGCGCGGATGGAGATCAGGTCGAGAGCGATGGCCGCGCAAACCAGAAGCGCCGCACGCGCCAGGCTCTGATCAGCGCCGCGATGGCGTTTCGTGACGAGGGTTACAACCCGACATTGGCCGAGGTGGCCGAGCGCGCGCTGGTGTCGCGCGCCACCGCTTATCGCTACTTCTCGTCAGTCGAAGCGCTGATCAGTGAGACGGCGACGGAACGCGGGCTGCTGCCTTTGGAGCACTTCTGGCGCCCTGGCGACGATCCTGCCGGCGGCATCTCACGCGCCGCGCGCGACATGATGAAGCTCATGCTGAACGACGAAGTCGGCCTGCACGTGATGGAACGCTCGTTCATGGCCGTCTGGATCGACAACGATCCAAGCGCGCGGCCGCCGCGGCCCGGTCGCCGCATGAAATACATCGGACCGATCGTCGAGTCGCTGAAAGGGGAGCTGTCACCTTCGGCGCGCAAGCGCCTGGCGCACGCACTGTCGATGGTGATGGGCAGCGAGGCCGCACTGGCGATCCGGGACATCGGCGGCGCGAGCGTCGATGAGGCGCTCGCTGCCGCGGCGTGGGCGGCGCAGGCGCTGCTGAACCAGGCGCGGATCGATGCTGGGGAGGCGCGCCGCAAGTAAGCTGCTGGCGCTTGGCGAAGCGCCCTGGTTCAGCGTCCTCCTAGCGCCCCACTTGCCCGCGGTCGCGCAGAAAGTGGTCGGCCAGCACGCAGGCCATCATGGCTTCGCCGACCGGGACGGCGCGGATGCCGACGCAGGGGTCGTGGCGGCCTTTCGTGAAGATTTCGGTGTCTGCGCCCTTGCGATCGACAGTCCGGCGGGGCTGCAGGATCGAGGACGTCGGCTTCACCGCGAAACGCACCACCACCGGCTGCCCCGTGGAGATTCCGCCCAGCACGCCGCCGGCATGGTTGGACAGGAAGCGCGTGCCATCGTTTCCAGTGCGCATCTCGTCCGCGTTTTCCTCCCCAGTCAACTCTGCCGCGCCAAAACCGGCGCCGATCTCGACGCCTTTCACCGCGTTGATGGTCATCATCGCACCCGCCAGATCGGAATCGAGCTTGGCGTAGATCGGCGCGCCAAGTCCGGCGGGCACGCCTTCGGCGACGATTTCGATCACCGCGCCGATCGATGAGCCGCTCTTGCGGATGCCGTCGAGATAGGTCTCGAAGAACGCGGCCTTGTCCTTGTCCGGACAGAAGAACGGATTCCTTGCGATCTCGTCCCAGTCCCACTTCGCGCGGTCGATCTTGTGCGGGCCGATCTGCACCAGAGCGCCGCGCACCCTGACGTCGGGCAGCACCTTGCGCGCGATGGCGCCGGCGGCAACGCGCGTCGCGGTCTCGCGCGCGGAGGAACGGCCGCCGCCGCGATAATCGCGCAGACCGTATTTGGCCTCATAGGTGAAGTCGGCGTGGCCGGGCCGAAACTTGTCCTTGATCTCGGAATAGTCCTTCGAGCGCTGGTCGGTGTTCTCGATCAGGAGCCCGATCGGCGTCCCCGTCGTCACCTGCACGCCAGTCTCCGGATGCGCCATCACGCCGGAGAGGATTTTGACCTGGTCCGGCTCCTGGCGCTGGGTGGTGAAGCGCGATTGGCCGGGCCGGCGGCGGTCGAGGTCACCCTGGATGTCGGCCTCGGTGAGCGGGATCATGGGCGGACAGCCGTCGACCACGCAGCCGATGGCCACCCCATGGCTTTCGCCGAAGGTGGTGACGCGGAACATGTGGCCGAAGGTGTTGAAGGACATCCGTCTCTAGCTCGTAAGTCAGTGCTGACTTGTGGTAACGCGCCCTGAAATGAGGGTCAAATGCCCACCGCAGTCGTCATGGCCGGGCTTGTCCCGGCCATCCACGTTCTTTGCTGCCAAAAACAAGAAAGCTCGTGGATGCCCGGGACAGGCCCGGGCATGACGGCGAGGACGGGCGCCGCCGTCAACTAAATTTCTCCAGCCGGCCGTCGCGGAACACGTAGACGGCGCCCTGCTGGATATAGAGTTCTGCGGCGCTGGCGGGGGTCTCGATGCCGAGGGCGACCATCAGGGCCCGGCAGGTCCCGCCATGGGCGACCGCAACAGTGTCGACCAGCAGTGACTCGTACCAATCCAGCATGCGCAGCTGCACCGCCGCGTAGGTCTCGCCGCCGGCGGGCGCGACCGTCCATTTGTCGGCGAGGCGCCTCGCATAGACGTCCGGATCGGACGCCTCGCTTTCGGCCAGCGTCAACCCCTCCCAGGAGCCGTAGCCGATCTCGCGCAGGCGATCGTCGAGCGAATAGTCGGAAGGCGGCAATTCGAGCTTGCCGCGCGCGAGTTCCATGGTCTGCCGCGCGCGGCCGAGCGGGCTCGACACGTAAGGCAGCGCCGCTCGGTCCTTGCCCTCGCGCCTGAAGAGATCCGCCAATACGCCGGCGGCGTGCACGGCCTGACCGCGGCCGCGCGCATTCAACGGAACGTCCTGGGTGCCCTGGAGCCGTCCGAGTGCATTCCACTCAGTCTCGCCGTGGCGAAGGAAGTAGATGGTGGGCACGGGCGTTCCAGAGCTAACGGCTAGTCCTTGCCGCCGAACGAAATGTCCGGCGCATCGGGCCGCTTCATGCCCAGCACGTGATAGCCGGAATCGACGTGGTGCACCTCGCCGGTGACGCCGCGCGAGAGGTCAGAGAGCAGATACAGCGCGCTGCCGCCGACGTCCTCGGTCGACACGTTGCGCCGCATCGGCGCGTTGTATTCATTCCACTTCAGAATATAGCGGAAGTCGCCGATGCCGGAGGCGGCGAGCGTCTTGATGGGACCTGCCGAGATCGCGTTGACGCGGATGTTCTTCTCGCCGAGATCGGCGGCGAGATAGCGCACGCTGGCCTCCAGCGCCGCCTTCGCGACGCCCATCACGTTGTAATGCGGCATCCACTTCTCGGCGCCGTAATAGCTTAGCGTGATCAGCGAGCCGCCATCCGTCATCAGCTTCTCGGCGCGCTGCGCCACGGCCGTGAACGAGTAGCAAGAGATCAGCATCGACTTGGAGAAATTCTCCGGCGTGGTGTCGACGTAGCGGCCGTCGAGTTGCTCGCCATAGGCGATCGCGTGCACCAGGAAGTCGATCTTGCCCCACTTCTCCTTCAGCACCGCGAACGCCGCATCGATGGTCGCGGCATCGGTGACGTCGCAATGGCCGAGGACGAGACCACCGATCTCGGCGGCCAGCGGCTCGACGCGCTTCTTCAGCGCATCGCCCTGATAGGTGAAGGCGAGCTCGGCGCCGGCGGCGTGGCATGCCTTGGCGATGCCCCAGGCGATCGAGCGGTTGTTGGCAAGGCCGAGGATCACCCCGCGCTTTCCCTGCATCAGACCTGAATTCTGCGCCATGTTTGAACGTCCCGTCGAACTCTTGCTGAAGTCTGGAGGTACACCAGCCCTCCCCTGCGGTACAGCCCTAATACGTCGCGTTAACGCTGTTTCGAGCACCGGAATAGCCGTTCCATTCGGGTGTTATGATCGCTATAGGCGCTCGCGCCTGACACCAGGACGTCAAGACCGCAATGAGTGCGTTTCGCCAGAGTGTGGAAGCCATGATCCCGGCGTTGCGCCGCTACGCCCGTGCGCTCACGCGCGACGCGGATGCGGCCGACGATCTGGTGCAGGACACGCTGGTGCGGGCACTGCGTTCGGAGCGATTGTTTCTCGGAGGCGACGTCAGGAGCTGGCTCTACACGATCCTGACCAACCTCAACAAGAACCGGCGGCGCTCGCTGGCAAGGCGGCCGCAGTTCATGCAGCTGACGGAGAACAACCCGGATGCCAGCGGCACCGAAGCCGAAGGGCGCGACATCGAGAGGGCGCTGGCGACGCTCGTCGAGGAGCAGCGTTCGGTGCTGCTCCTGGTCATGCTGGAAGGCATGAGCTACCGCGAGGTCGCCGACATCCAGGGCGTGCCGATCGGCACCGTGATGTCGCGCCTCGCCCGCGCCCGTGCCCACGTCAAGGCCTCGCTGGAAGGCGAGCGCCCGACACTCAGGCGAGTGAAATGATGGCAGGGTTGATGCATCGCATATTGTCCGCCTGCAGCATGCCGGTGAGCTACGCGAAGTTGAACTTTGAACGACATTTAGGGCCACAGAGCCAGAGACGATCGAAATGAACGAGCGCAAGATCCCAGTGACCGAGGACGAACTGCACGCCTATGTCGACGGCGAGCTGCCGGCCGAGCGCCGCGCCGACGTCGAGGCCTGGCTGGCCGCCCATCCTGAAGAGGCCGAGCGCGTGCAGTCCTGGCGCGCCATGGCGGAGATGCTGCACGCCCGCTACGATTCCATCGCCCAGGAGCCGGTGCCGGCGCGGCTGGAGCTTGAGCGGCTGGAGCGCCGCCCGCGGCAATGGCTCTATGGCGCCGCCGCGGCTGTGCTGGTTGCTTTCGTCGCCGGCGGCACGGCTGGCTGGGTCGCGCATGGCGCCGCCAGCGCCCCCTCGACTTTCCAGAACTTCACCGCGGACGCGCTCGACGCTCACCGCCTCTATGTCGTCGAGGTCCGCCACCCCGTCGAGGTCGGCGGCAATGAGCGCGACCACCTCCAGGCCTGGCTGACCCGGCGCTGCGGCTGGACCGTGTTCGCGCCGAACCTGGAGGCCAGCGGGCTGAAGCTCGTCGGCGGCCGGCTCTTGCCGGGGCCGAGCGGTCCGGCCTCGTTCCTGATGTACGAGGGCGCCTCGGGCGAACGCTATACGATCTACACCGCCAAGACCGAGAATGGTGCAACGCAAATGCGCTATGCCAAAACGGACAAGGATGGCGCGCTGTTCTGGGCAGAGCGCGGCGTCGGCTACGTGGTCAGCGGCGGCGGTGATCGCGACCGGCTGACCAAGGTGGCGCAGGCGGTCTACGACCAGGCCGAGAAAAACGGCACCTGAGGGACCGCTCAATCACGGTGCCCAGATTCCGACATTGAAAATTTCAAATGAAGACATCGGCGCGTCTCATTATCGCACCGGATGATCACGCGAAAATGAGCAGCGTTCGATCCGCCGATCGACGCGGGCGGCCTCGATTGGGGTTTTTGGTACCGCGCTGGTCCCCCTCTCGAGGCCGCACCTTTTTATCGGCTGCCCCGCCGGACAGCCGACACGTCGAGTTCATGAAGCGCTACCACGCCTCAGGCATATGATGAGCATCATCTCCAGGACGATGCCCTAGGCCTTTAGGAGAACCCCTTCAGTTCGATCGCGCCCTAAAGCGCGATGCCTCGCGCTCTAACTCTTTGTTTGCGCATGATCTTTCCGGAAAACCGCTACGCACTTTTCCGGATCATGCTTAGCCAAGCCCGCTACGTGGATTGTAGGGGTGTTGATCCCGCCACTTCTCCATCAATGCTTCAAGCTCGGCGTCGTTCCCGTCCGGTAGCATAATCCTGATGGTGACGAAGAGATCCCCGGTTCCGCCAGATTTCGGCAGGCCCTTGCCCTTGAGGCGGAAGGTCCGGCCACTGGAGGTGTTTTTCGGGACCGAAAGATCGACCGCGTTGCCGAGGGTCGGCACGCGGACCTTCCCGCCGAGCACCGCCTCGTAGAGCGTGACTGGCAAGTCGATCCTGAGGTCGGCGCCCTCGACCTTGAAGAACGGGTGCGGCGCGATGCTGATGGTGATCAGGAGATCGCCGGGCGGATGGCCCTGCGCGCTCTCGCCCTGCCCGCGCAGCCGGATCTGCTGGCCCTCGGTGACGCCAGCGGGAATCTTGACGTTGAGCTCCTTGCCCGTCGGCAACCGGACGCGCTTCTCGCCGCCCTTGACCGACTCTTCCAGCGAGACGGACATGGCAACATTCACGTCGAGATCGAGTCCGATGCCGCCAGTGTCGAATTCGAACTGGGCGCCGCCGCCGGCCCCAGGCCGCGCGCCGCGCGTCCCGCCGCCGAACATGCTGTTGAGGATGTCCTCGAATGCGCCGCCGCCCTGGCCAGGGCCGCCGCCGGAGCGGAACGTATAGCTTTCGAACCCGCCGGGGCCGGCGCGGCCGCGCGGCCCGCCACCTCCCGGAAACCCCTGGAAGCGCGGCTTGCCCTCGGCGTCGATCTCGCCGCGGTCGAACTGCTTGCGCTTGTCCTCGTCGCCGATGATCTCGTTCGCCGAGTTGATCTCGGAGAAGCGCTCGGCGGCTTTCGGGTCGTCCTTGTTGCTGTCGGGATGATGCTTCTTGGCAAGCTTGCGATAGGCGCTTTTGATCGCGGCAGCGCTAGCGCTCCGCGGCACCCCCAAGACCTCATAGGGGTCGCGCATCCGTCACGTCTCCTTCAAGAAATCGAATTGTTCAAAGGGCTCCCCGCCCCACCTGCGATCCATGTGGGAAGAGAGTGGCATTTTTGCAACTAGGGGCGTGCGCCGATTCCTAGCTCCGCCACGGCTTTAGCGTATGAATCTCCCAACGGCCACGGCTGCTTTGGCAACCGGCGCCCTGGAGCCAGCTCTCGGTCGCCCCGTTGACGTAGCTCGCCAGGAAATCGCGGCATTTGCGGCCGTCCTCGGCGGCATAGGATTGCGCGATCGGCGTCACCGAGCCGCGCGCCCCGGTCGCCGGATTCTCCCAATGCTGGCTGGAATCCTTGTCGCCTTTGCTGAGGACGTCGGAGGCGGCGTTGCGGGCGAAGGCGAGATCGGTCTCGGTCGGCGGGGCGTCCTTCGCCGGTCGCCCGATCGAGCCGGTGAGGTCGCTGTCGTCGGCCTTGGCGTAGGCGCTCTGGTCGTTGCGGGAAAAGCTGCATCCCCCCGCCCCGAGCCCGACGAGAATGATCGTGATGACAAAGCCTGACGGCCGGATCGCCGATAGGCCAACGCGTCCCCATGCCCTATATAGGGCGGTAGCGGACAACAACGCGTTTTGGGCCGCGGGACGCAACTCGGACTCCAGACATGACCGACACGACCTCGATGAAACACCAGACACCCTTAACATCCGGTGATTTCACCGCCGCCGACGAGCCATTTGCGCTGTTCGAGAGCTGGCTGAACGAGGCGATCAAGAGCGAGCCGAACGATCCGAACGCCATGGCGCTCGCAACCGTCGACCCCGACGGCTTGCCTGACGTGCGCATGGTGCTGATGAAGGGCTTCGATACCGAGGGTTTCGTCTTCTACGGTCACATCGCCAGCCAGAAGGGCCGAGAACTCGCCGCAAATCCTAAGGCAGCGTTACTTTTTCACTGGAAGTCGCTGCGCCGTCAGGTCCGCATCCGCGGCAACGTGACGCCGGTGACGGACGCCGAGGCCGACGCCTATTTCGCCACCCGGCCCAAGCAGGCCCAGATCGGCGCCTGGGCGAGCAAGCAGTCGCAGGCGCTGGAGAGCCGCTTCGCTTTCGAACAAGCCATCGCGAAAGTCGCGGCCAGATACGTCATCGGCGAAGTGCCGCGGCCGCCGGGCTGGAGCGGCTGGCGCATCACGCCCTCCCGGATCGAGTTCTGGCACGACCGCCCATTCCGTCTGCACGACCGCATCGAATTTCGCCGTGACGCGGCCGGCCAGAAGTGGTCCAAGACGCGGATGTACCCTTGAGCCTCATCTCGATCCTCGTCTTGAGCTCTAGGCCGACCTGAAAGATGTCCATGCCGCATTCGTCCAATGCGCCGCGCCGCACGCTGCTCCTGACCGGAGCCAGCCGCGGCATTGGCCACGCCACCGTGATCCGCTTCTCCTCCGCGGGCTGGCGCGTCATCACCTGCTCGCGGCACCCCTTCCCCGAGGACTGCCCGTGGGACGCCGGCCCCGAGGACCACATCCAGGTCGACCTCGGCGATCCCCAGGACACCACGCGCGCGATCGCCGAGATCCGCAACCGGCTCGAGGGCGGCATGCTGCATGCGCTGGTCAACAACGCTGCGATCTCGCCCAAGGGCCCCGGCGGCTCCCGGCTCGGCTCGGTCGACACCGATCTCGACACCTGGACGCATGTCTTCCACGTCAATTTCTTCGCCCCGATCATGATCGCGCGCGGGCTGATCGAGGAATTGAAGGCGGCCAAGGGCTCGGTCGTGAACGTCACCTCGATCGCCGGCTCGCGCGTGCATCCGTTCGCGGGCGCCGCCTACGCCACCTCGAAGGCCGCGCTCGCCTCGCTGACGCGCGAGATGGCCTCCGATTTCGGCCGCGTCGGCGTGCGCGTCAACGCGATCGCCCCGGGCGAGATCGACACCTCGATCCTGTCGCCGGGTACCGAGAAGATCGTCGAGCAGCAGATCCCGATGCACCGCCTCGGCACGCCCGACGAGGTCGCCAAGATCATCTACGTGCTGTGCACGGAGACCAGCTCTTACGTCAACGGCGCCGAGATCCACATCAACGGCGGCCAGCACGTGTAGGCAAGGCGCGAAAGACGGCGCGATCGCCGAGACCCTTATCTCAACGGCGCAGATCGTGACGCGATAGCTGGTTTGCCGAAGGACGGAGCAAGGCGATCCAGACAACGCCGCCGCAAGACCTGGATCGCCCTCGCCTTCCGTTCCTCAATCGATTCGAATCCGACGTGACCTGTCGCGCGGCCGCGGGGCGGCCGAGCTGAACGCAGTCGAGCAGTCGTCGTCGTTCTCACCGTCGAGCAGCGGAGCACCACAGTGCCGGCACATCCGCGCCGACATCGACGACGCCTTGCCGCTCGCCAGGACCTGACGGTAGTTCGCCAGATCGATGACGTTGCGGGGCGACGTTATGTGTTTTTCAACCATGGTTGTTCCTCGCGGCTACGCACTGCTTATCGCAGACAAGTTTCGCGCAAACGTTCAGCCCACCGCTCAAATTTTACCGGAGGAATTGCGGCCCGGTGCACCCATCACCGCGACGCCTCAATCCCGATCTATTCTGCGACACGATTCACCGTGTCTCTGCGTCCGGCGTAAGGTCTCGGTAGCTATTTTCCGAGAGCGCGAGGCGATCAGAGCCACTTCTTCCACTTGAAGATCCAGTACGGGACGATCGCGGCGATCAGCATCATCACCAGCGCCATCGGATAGCCGTGCACCCATTCGAGTTCCGGCATCACCTTGAAGTTCATGCCGTAGATCGAGGCGATCAGGGTCGGCGGCATCAGGACGACGGCCATGACCGAGAACAGCTTGATGATGTTGTTCTGCTCGAGATTGACGACGCCCAGCATGGCGTCGAGCACGAAGGTGATCTTGTTGGAGAGATAGGAGGCATGGTCGGTCAGTGACGCCACGTCGCGCTGCATGGTCTTGAGCTGCTCGCGCATGTCCTTTGACCATTTCACGCCCTCCACCACCGCGGACAGGAACGTCACGACGCGGCCGATCGAGACGAGGCTTTCGCGAACCTTCGAGGTCAGGTCGCCCTTGCGGCCAATCGAGATCAGGATCTGGGAATATCTCTTTGCCTGCCCGTGGCGCTCGCTCTCCGGCTCGAAGATGTCGTGGCTGACCTGGTCGATCTCGGCGCCGCATCGCTCCAGGATGTCGGCGCAACGGTCGATCACGGCGTCCAGCAGTTCCATCAGCACCGCCTCGCCGGTAATGGACGGCGTGCAGGAGCGGGCCAGCTTGGCCTCGACCAGGGCGAACGGCTTCGGCAGATCGTAGCGCACCGTCACCAGGCGGTGGTCGCCGAGGATGAAGGTCACCGCCGTGGTCCTGGGCATGTCGGTATCGGAGTGGCACATCAGCGTCGCGGTCATGTAGCGCGCGCCATTCTCGATATAGAGGCGGCTGGAGATCTCGATCTCCTGCATGTCTTCCCGGGTCGGGATGGCGATGCCCGCGAGCCGTTCCACCGCCTTGTCCTCAGCCGCGGTCGGATTGACGAGATCGATCCAGACAGCGCTTTCGGGCAATGCGGAAAGATCCTCGATCACGACCTTCTTCAGGGCGGACTCGGAGGGAACAAACACCGAAAACATGCACGACTCCGGAGACCTGCGACAGAATGACAGCCCTTAGCGCGATTCTGGCCGTTTCACGATGACAACTGCATTAAGGAAGCGTTTGCATTTGTGGCGACGCCATGGCTCAACTGTGGCACGGAATCGACACTCCGCCATTCCCCGCCCCAAAACCTCCACGGGGCCGTAAAAATTGCGGCAGAAAAGCCACAGCTGGGCTCTCGCAACGCGGAAGAAAGGCTTCAGTGCTGGAATTGTGGCAGATTTCAACGATAATGGGATTAATGGAGTCGAGGAACTTGGGCGTTAAGCTCAGGCATTCCGCACGGTATTGTTTTGATTGGAACCAAACCATGTCGTCGCTGAAAGTTAAGTTTGGGATTTTGGCCGCTGGCCTGATGCTGTCGGGCTGCATGCAGGCCACGCATTTCGAGGCGACCGACACCAAAGCCTTCAAGCCGAAGGACAAGGAACTGCTCGCCAAGGTTCGGTACGAGAACACCCCGGTTGCGGAGCCGTTCCGCCGTGCCATCGTCGAATACCACCGCAAGGAGTCGCCGGGCTCGATCGTGGTCGATTCCGACAATCACTATCTCTATTACGTGCTGGATGGCGGCAAGGCGATCCGCTACGGCATCACCGTCGGCGAAGAGGCCATGGCCTGGTCCGGCATCGCCAAGGTCGGCAGCATGACCGAATGGCCGGCCTGGCATCCGACCCCGGGCGAGATCTCACGCCTGGGCGTTCCGACCTATGTTGCGCCCGGTCCGGACAATCCGATGGGCTCCCGCGCGATGTACCTCTATTCCGGCGGCAAGGACACGCTGTTCCGCATCCACGGAACCAACCAGCCGGAATATATCGGTGCCTCGATCTCGTCGGGCTGCATCCGCTTGACCAACGAGGACGCGATCGACCTCTACAGCCGGGTCAAGGTCGGCACCATCGTCGTGGTGCTCGAGCCGAAGCACGGCGACTCGCCCTACAATTCGCGGCTTGCGCTCGGCAGCGGCCAAACTGGCCAGGCGGGCAGCTACTGATCGCCTCCTGATCCCCTGACATCCAAGAGCGCCGGTTTTCACCGGCGCTTTTTTGTTGCCGGCTTGTGCGAGTGGGACTTGCTGCTCTCGGCCGCCGGCTTCTCCGCAGGCGCTGGAGCCTTCTCCACCGCCTCGTCGTCAGCTCCTTCCTTGGCCTCGGGCTTGGCCGCGACCTCGCGCGGCGGCGCCTCCTCGGGACGTTCGGCCGGCAGCAGCGGAGCGACCTGCGGCAGTGGGTCCCAGACATTCCACTGGCAGATCCGGTAGTCGTTGCGCCGCTGCGCCAGGTCGAGATGGATATGGTCCTCATGGTACCAATCCGAGCCCGGGCCGAGCACGGTGGAAAACCGCGCGCAGACCGAGTGCAGCACGCGCTCGCGCACGTCGCGGGACAGGGTGCGATCGGTGAGGCCGATCGACTGCCCGTTGGCCAGCTTGATGGCGCGGACGTCGATGGCGTTGGCCTTGCCGTGCTCCGACAGCAGCGCGCCGGCGACGCGGTTGCGGCCGCGGCACTCGAAGGAATCGAAATTATCGAGGTCGCTGATGGTCGAACCGAGGCTGCTGGCCAGCGGCACCATGTCCTTGCGCAGCCAATCGGCGATCGCGGATGCCATGGGGCAGCGAAGGATCGCCGCCGGCTTGACCGTCACCTTGCGCTTGTCCGGCAGCACGACGGCTTCCAGCCGCACCAGATCCTCGCCGCCGCAGGCGCCGGGGCCGCGGATATCCGGAATCGAGGGCGCGATCGCGATCTCCTCGGTCAGCGCGAGACGGCAGGCCGAGGCCTGCTTCTCGGGCGGTGCCGCGGCCTCGGCGGGCTTGTCCGCTGGCTTATCGGGAGACGGCTTGTCTGGGGAAGGTTTGCCCTCGGCCTCGGCCGGGGCCTCTTCCGGCGCTTTGGGCGCCTCCTTGGGGCGCGGTCTGGGGAGCGGGATCTTGGCGGAATGAACCGTTGTGCGCGGCCGTGGTGCGGCGATACCGAATATGTCCAGCGGGGACGTATATTTCCGCGCCTCTGCCCTTTCGGCCAGCACGAGCGATAGTCCGAGCGCGGCAGTAACCATCGCCGCGCCGGCGGACATATAGCCGCGACAAGACCATTTGCGGCGAAAGTCCGGCAGGCTAAAACTCATGGCAATCTTTGGCCCAACGCTGAGAGCGACAACGCGCCCAGCGACTTTCTCGGAGGAACGTCGGAATGCTTGGTTTGATGCAAGATTGGCCCCTGCTCTGCCACCGGATCATCGAACACGCCGCCAAAATTCATGGCAAGCAAGAGGTGGTCACTCGCTCGGTCGAGGGACCGATCCATCGCACCACTTACGCCGAGATCCACAAGCGCGCGCTCAAAGTCTCGCAGATGCTGGAGCGCGACGGCATCAAGCTCGGCGACCGTGTCGCAACGATCGCCTGGAACACCTGGCGCCATCTCGAGGTGTGGTACGGCATCATGGGGATCGGCGCCATCTGCCATACCGTCAATCCTCGCCTTTTCCCCGAGCAGATCGCCTGGATCATCAACCATGCGCAGGACCGCATCGTGATGGCCGACATCACCTTCGTTCCGATCCTGGAGAAGATCGCCGACAAGCTGCCGAGCGTGGAGCGCTACGTCGTGCTCACCGACAAGGCGCACATGCCTGAGACCACGCTCAAGAACGTGATCGCCTACGAGGATTGGATTGCGCAAGCGGACGGCAAATTCAAATGGAAGGAGTTTGACGAGAACACGGCAGCCGCGATGTGTTACACCTCCGGCACCACCGGTGATCCCAAGGGTGTGCTGTATTCGCATCGCTCCAACGTGTTGCACGCGCTGATGGCCAACAATGTCGACGCCCTCGGCACGAGTGCGTCCGAGACAATGCTGCCGGTGGTTCCGCTGTTCCATGCCAACAGCTGGGGCATCGCCTTCTCCGCCCCCTCGCAGGGCACCAAGCTGGTAATGCCCGGCGCCAAGCTCGACGGCGCCTCGGTCTATGAGCTGCTCTCGACCGAGAAGGTGACGCACACCGCCGGCGTGCCGACGGTGTGGCTGATGCTGCTCCAGCACATGGCCGCCAATAATCTCAAGTTGCCGGACCTGAAGATGGTGATCTGCGGCGGCTCGGCGATGCCGCGCTCGATGATCAAGGCGTTCCTCGACATGGGCTCGAACGTGCGTCACGCCTGGGGCATGACAGAGATGAGCCCGATCGGCAGCGTCGCGGCGCTGAAGCCGCCGTTCCAGAATGCCACTGGCGATGCCAGGCTCGACGTGCTGCAGATGCAGGGCTACGCACCCTTCGCCGTGCAGATGAAGATCACCGACGACGCCGGCAAGGAGCTGCCCTGGGACGGCAAGACCTTCGGGCGCCTCAAGGTCTCCGGCCCCGCCGTCGCCAAGGGCTATTACCGTGTCGACACCAACATCCTCGACGAGGACGGCTTCTTCGACACCGGCGACGTCTCGACCATCGACGAGGACGGCTACATGCGGATCACCGACCGCTCCAAGGACGTCATCAAGTCCGGCGGCGAGTGGATCTCCTCGATCGACCTCGAAAATCTCGCGGTCGGCCATCCGGCCGTGGCGGAAGCCGCCGTGATCGGCGTGTTCCACCCCAAATGGGACGAGCGGCCGCTTCTGATCGTGCAGCTCAAGCAGGGCCAGCAGGCCACGCGCGAGGAGATCCTAAAATACATGGACGGCAAGATCGCCAAATGGTGGATGCCCGACGACGTCGCCTTCGTCGAAGGTATTCCGCACACGGCCACCGGCAAGATCCTGAAAACGGCGCTACGCGACCAGTTCAAGGATTATCGCTTCCCGAACGCGGCAGCGTAACGGGCCCAAGCACGCCGTCATTCCGGGGCGATGCCAACGGCATCGAACCCAGAATCTCGAGATTCTCAGGTGCGCCACAGGGCGCACCTGAGTTCGCCCTTCGGGCGCCCCGGAATGACGGGCCGTAACAGCCCGGTATCCCTTGAATTTGCCCCCGCGCCGTGGTCTCAACGGCTCATCGTCGCGCCCAACCGGCCGGCATCGCCAACCCCGGCAGAGCTCACTCGATGGCCCGCAGGTTTTCCGCTCCCTATCAGTCGGAGCCCGTGTCCAGCCTCGCGAGCTGGGCGCGCAATCTGGCCGTGTTCGCGGTGGTGGCGGTGGTGGTGTCGATCATCATCGTCCGCTTCGACTTCCTGGAGCCGAAACCGGCGCTTGCGACCTTCTTCGGCGGGCTTGCGATCGCCGGCCTCTCGATCCTGTTCGGGCTCGCCGGCTTTGCCGCGATCTGGCAGAACGGCTCGCGCGGCATGGCGCGCATCCTGCTCGCTTTCCTGATCGACGGAGCGATCCTCGCCTATCCCGCCTATCTGGGCCTGCAATATCGCAAACTGCCGGCGATCTACGACATCACCACCGACCCGATCGACCCGCCGCGTTTCGAGGCGCTGGCGCGCCTGCGCACCGGCGATGGCACCAATCCCGCGGTCTATGCCGGCCTCTATTCGGCGGAGCAGCAGCGCCACTTTTACCCCGATATCGAGCCCGTCGAGCTCGAGATTTCCGTCGACCGCGCCTATGCGATCGCGCTCCAGCTCGTCAACAAGCGCAAATGGATCGTCATCGACGAGCGAGCGCCGCAGCCGCCGCGCCGGATCGGCCGCATCGAAGCGGTGGCCCGCACGCCGATCATGGGTTTCCGCGAGGACATTTCGATGAGGTTCGTGGCGGACGGCGATGATTCCCGCGTCGATATCCGCTCGGCCTCGCGCAATTTCGACAGCGATCTCGGCAGCAACGCCGCGCTCGTCAAGAAATTCATCGACGATCTCAATACCGCCGCCGATGCCGACGCGCTGAAGCCGGTGAAGAAGACGCCGGTGACGCCGCCGAAGGCACCGGCGAAGACGGTGAAGAAGTGAAATTGGCGAATGCTGAGTAGCGAATAGCGAATGGAAGCCTCCTACTCGCTACTCCCCATTCGCTATTCGCCCTCAGGCCATCCGATACGTCCCCGTGATCACGGGATCGCCCTCGGTCGCGACCACGCCGCGGGCGACTAGATCTTCCAGATGCGCCAGCACGGAATAGCCGGCGGCCGTCGTCAGCCTGGGATCGATGCCGATATAGATCGCGCGAACCATGGTCGGGATGTCGGTCTCGCCCTTGGCGAGGCGGTGCAGGATCGAGGCCTCACGCGCCTTGCGGTGCCGGATCAGGAAGCGGACGAAGCGCTGGCCGTCGGGAATCTCCGGGCCGTGGCCGGAGAAATAGAGATCTTCCTCGCGTGCAGCGAGGCGGTCGAGCGAGTCCATGTAGTCGATCATCGAGCCATCAGGCGGCGCCACGATCGAAGTCGACCAGCCCATCACGTGATCGCCGACGAAGTTGAACTTTCGCTCCGGCCAGGCGAATGCCAGATGATTGGCGGTGTGCCCCGGCGTCGCCACGGCCTCGAGCCGCCAGCCGTCGCCTTCGACGACGTCGCCATGGGCGACGTTGACGTCCGGTGCAAAATCGCGGTCGGCGCCCGATTCCGGATTGTGCTTCTCGCTCTCGAACCGCGGCCGCGAGGCCCGGTGCGGACCCTCGGCATAAACCGGCGCGCCCGTCGCCTGCTTGATCCGTGCGGTGTTCGGCGAATGGTCGCGATGGGTGTGGGTGACGAAGATATGGCTCACTGTCTCGCCGCGCACGGCATCGAGCAGAGCAGCCGCATGCGCCTCATCGTCCGGACCGGGATCGATGATCGCGACATTGCCTTGGCCTACGATGTAGCTGACCGTGCCAGTGAAGGTGAACGGGCTCGGATTGTTGCAGAGCACCCGGCGCACGCCGGGTCGGACTTCCTCGACGATGCCGGGCTTCAGCGGGAAATTGCGGTTGAACGGGACGTCGTCGTTGTCGGACATGGCTTCTTCTTTGTTCTTGGCGTCATTCCGGGGCGCCCAAAGGGCGACCCCGGAATCTCGGCGAACACGAGCTATGCGGCTCCGAGATTCCGGGTTCGATGCTTCGCATCGCCCCGGAATGACGAAGAGCCAAATCAGAAAAATGCCTGAATGCCCGTGATCGCGCGGCCTAGGATCAGGGCGTGGACGTCGTGGGTGCCCTCGTAGGTGTTGACCGTTTCTAGGTTATGGACGTGGCGCATCACGTGGTACTCGATCGAGATGCCGTTGCCGCCGTGCATGTCGCGGGCGGTGCGGGCGATGTCGAGGGCCTTGCCGCAATTGTTGCGCTTCATGATCGAGATCATCTCGGGCGCGAACTTGCCCTCATCCATCAGGCGGCCGACGCGAAGCGAGCCCTGAAGACCCAGCGCGATCTCGGTCTCCATGTCCGCGAGCTTCTTCTGCACGAGCTGGGTTGCGGCGAGCGGCTTTCCGAACTGCTTGCGGTCGAGCGTGTACTGGCGGGCGCGATGCATGCAGTCCTCGGCCGCGCCGAGCGCGCCCCAGGAGATGCCGTAGCGGGCGCGGTTGAGACAGCCGAACGGACCCTTCAGGCCCGAGACGTTGGGCAGCAGCGCGTCTTCGGGAACCACGACGCCGTCCATCACGACCTCGCCGGTGATGGAGGCGCGAAGCGAGAGCTTGCCGCCGATCTTCGGTGCGGACAGGCCCTTCATGCCCTTCTCCAGCACGAAGCCGCGGATCTGGTTGTCGTGCGCGGCCGACTTGGCCCAGATCACGAACACGTCGGCGATCGGCGCGTTCGAGATCCACATCTTGCTTCCGGTGAGGCGATAGCCGTCCGAGACCTTCTCGGCGCGCGTCTTCATGCCGGCCGGATCGGAGCCCGCGTCCGGCTCGGTCAGGCCGAAGCAGCCGACCCACTCGCCGCTGGCGAGCTTCGGCAGGTACTTCTTGCGCTGGTTCTCGTCGCCATAGGCGTAGATCGGGTACATCACCAGCGAGGACTGCACCGAGTTCATCGAGCGGTAGCCGGAATCGACCCGCTCGATCTCGCGTGCGACCAGGCCATAGGCGACGTAGCTCGCATTGGCGCAGCCATATTCCTCCGGCAGCGTGATGCCGATCAGGCCGAGCTCACCCATCTCGTTGAAGATCTCGCGATCCGTCGTCTCTTCGAGATAGGCCTTGGTGACGCGCGGCAGCAACTTGTCCTGGGCGTAGGCGCGGGCGGTGTCGCGCACCATGCGCTCGTCTTCGGTCAGCTGCTCGTCGAGCAGGAACGGATCGTCCCACTGGAAAGAAGCCGCAGCCGGCTTGTCCTTGGCCTGAGGGCGCACGCTCATGAAACGTCCTTTCGTCTGGTTCCGTCAAAATTTGCCCGACAAACTAGAGCGCCGCGGCAACAAGTGCAATTGCGTCCTGGTGCGGTCCTTCCGGGTCGCGCAACAACGCGAACCGGAAATGCCGTTGTCAGCTTTCGAGCTGCTCGTTGGCGACGATCTCGATGCCGAAGCCCGACAGGCCCTTGTAGTCGTGCACCGAGGAGGTGAGATGCCGGATCGAGGTGACGCCGAGGTCGCGCAATATCTGCGCGCCGACGCCGACCTCGCGCCACTGGCGGTTGCGGTCGGCCTCCGTCGCCGACTCGTCCGGCAGCGGCGCCACGGGGACACCGGCCGCGCCATCGCGCAAGTAGACCAGAACGCCACGGCCGGATTTCTTGAAATGCTCGAGCACGGCCGCCATGCGCTTGTGGCCGGTGAAGGTGTCCCTGACGATGTTCGGCTTGTGGAAGCGCGTCAGCACGTTCTTGCCGTCACCGACGCCGTTGTAGACGAACGCGACGTGGGCGATGGAATCGAACGGCGAACGGTAGGCATAGCCTTGCAGCGGTCCGATCGGGCTTTCGGTGACGAAGGTCGAGACCCGCTCGATCAGCTTCTCGCGCGCCTGGCGATAGGCGATCATGTCCGCGATGGTGACGTGCTTCAGCTTGTGCCTGGCCGCGAACTGCGCGACCTGCTCGCCCTTCATCACGCTGCCGTCGTCGTTCATCAATTCGCTGATGACGCCGACCGGCGGCAGGCCGGAGAGCTTGCAGAGATCGACGGCGGCCTCGGTATGGCCCGAGCGCAAGAGCACGCCGCCATCCTTGGCAATCAGCGGGAAGATGTGGCCGGGCCGGGCAAAATCGTTGGCGCCGACATTGGGATTGGACAGCGCGCGGCAGCAGGAGGCGCGCTCCTCGGCGGAGATGCCGGTGCCGCCGTCGGGCTTGTAGTCGATCGACACCGTGAACGCGGTGGTGTGCGCGGAATCGTTGTGGGCCACCATCGGATCGAGCCGCAGGCGGCGCGCGTCCTCGGTGGTCACCGGCGCGCAGACGATGCCGGAGGTGTGGCGGATGATGAACGCCATCTTCTCGGCGGTGCAGAGCGAGGCGGCGACGATCAAATCGCCTTCGCCCTCGCGGTCCTCGTCGTCGGTGACGACGACGAGCTCACCCCGGGCAAAGGCCTGCAAGACTTCCTGAACGCTATCGGGCATTTCCCAATCTCTATCGGTTATGGCGGGAGGCTTAGCCGGACTTGGGCCGGGGCGCTAGTGTCCTGGACGCAACCGCATATGCCGCTGGCAGGCCTGCCAAGGCGGGGCAGGCTTGCACCGAAGATACCAGGGATATAGGCGCGGACGGGCCGGGTAAAAGGCTGGCGCAGACACCCTCAGGGCAACACTTCTCGCCGCTCGCCGAGCCGTTGATCGAGCTCAGCGCGCTTGTCGTCCAGGAGGCCGGCCTGGGCCGCCTCAATGACCGTGAACAGCTCGTGCGCATCGCTGAGCCGGGTCACGGTGACGTAGTTGGCGCCGGCCTCGTAGAGGGCGCCGACGTCGGCCAAGAGGTCGGCGGTGGAGACGATCAGGGCGGCCGGATTGAGCGCGCGGACGTGGCGGACCAGCTTCTCGTTGGTGGCCCCCTTCAGCAGCGAATCCGGCACGCTGAGGATGATCATCTCGGATTTGCCGATACCGGCATGGAGCAGCGTATCGACATTGCTGATATCGCCGTAGATCACGTGCAGGCCGCGCGAAAGCAGGGTCTGGTACACATTGGGGTTGAAATCGACCACGGTGATCTGCTCGAGCAGGACCGGCGTCTGCCGCTCGATCTCGGCCAGCAGCGCGCTCGCCGCACGGAAAAAGCCGAGGATGACGATACGGCGGGCCTCGCCGTGGCCGCCCTCGTGCCCCTCCTCGGCGTGGCCGCTGCCGTGGTCGAGGTCGCGCAGGCCGATCCGCTTCAAGGGACCGATCGCCCAGCGGGTGATCTCGTCGCTGCGGCTCATCGCGAAGGTCGAGAGCACCGCCAGCACCACGAAGGCGAAGGAGGTGGCGTTCGCCGTCTCGGCTGCAATGTGGTGATCGGTGACGCCGGTCTGGATCACCACCAGCGAGAACTCGGAGACCTGCGCAAGGTTCAGCGCCGGCAACAGGCTGGCGCGCAAGCCCTGCTTCATCAGATAGAGCGGCGTGAAGGTGGTGACGAGGCGGCTCACGACCGTGAAGGCTGCGATCATCAGCGCCAGCCCGATCACGGAGAGACCTGGCACGGGAATGGTCATGCCGAGCGCGACGAAGAACAGGGTGATGAAGAAGTCGCGGAGCGTGGTGACCTTGGCGGTGACGTCGAGCGCGTAGGGAAAAGTCGAGAGCGAGACGCCGGCAATCAGGGCGCCCATCTCGCGCGACAGCGACAGCCGTTCGGCGGTCTCGGCGACGAGAAAGCACCAGGCCAGCGCGCCGAGCAGGATCAGCTCGGGGCGCCGGGCGATCTGGTGGAACAGCCGCGGCAGCACATAACGGCTGACCAGCAGCGCGGCGGCGACCAGCACCGCGACGCGGCCAATCGAGAGCAGGATGACGCTGGCCTGCAGATTGGCAAGACTGGGCTGCACCGCCAGGAACAGGATCGCGAAGATGTCCTGAAGCACCAGCACGCCGAGCGTGATGCGCCCCGGCAGCGTGTCGAGCTCGCGCTTCTCATACAGCACCTTGACGATGATGACGGTGCTCGACAGCGCGCAAGCGACGCAGAGATAGACCGCATCGAAGTGCCCGCCGCCGAGCGACAGGCCGATGCCGACGAAGAACAGCACCCCGAGCAGGCAGCCGCCGAGCAGCTGGCCGCCCGCCGCGAACAGGATCACCTTTCCCGCCCGCACGATCTTCTTCAGGTCGATCTCCAGCCCGATCATGAACAGCATGAAGATCAGGCCGAGCTCGGAGATGACGCCGATCGATTCCTGCGACTTGACCCAGCCGGCGCCGAATGGACCTATGAAGAAGCCGGCGATAAGATAGGCCAGGATGAGCGGCTGCCGGGAGAAATGGGCGAGCAGGCCCAGCATCCAGGCAAACAAGATACAGAGAGTGATGTCGCGAATGAGCTCGTGCATACCAAATTGGTCCGTTTTGCCGCACCCTAGAGACGGGTTGCGGCGCGGCAAGCGAGCAATTCGTCACATGCGAAAAGGGCTGTTCGCAGCAATGCTGCTAGGCCCCCTCGCCTTCGCCGTGCCGGCCGCCGCACAATCCAAGGTCAATATCGAACAGAACTTTGCCGATTCCCTCACCGCAATGCCGAAGGAGGAGCTCGCCGTCTCCGGCGGGTTCTACGTGCCCGCTTACTCCAGCGTCGCGATGAGCCAGGGCAAGCTGCGCGTCGACTTCTCGGTGACCTTGAGTGTTCACAACGCCTCCGAGACCCAGCCGCTGGTGATCAAACGCATCGCCTATTTCGACACCGCAGGCAAGCAGGTCGAGAGCTATCTGAAAGCGCCGGTGGCCTTGCAGCCGCTGGCCACCGTCTCGATCTTCATTCCGACCGACGACGTGCGTGGCGGGACCGGGGCCAATTTCCTGGTCGACTGGGCCGCGACTGGCGAGATCGCCGAGCCCGTGGTCGAGGCCCTGATGGTTGGCGGCGTCGCCAATGCGCACTACGCTTTCATCAGCCAGGGACGTCCGACCCGGACGGCCACAAAAAAGTAAGGCCGTCCGACCCGGACGGCTGGCAGG
Source organism: Bradyrhizobium sp. UNPA324 (assembly GCF_006658635.1). Classification (NCBI taxonomy): domain Bacteria; kingdom Pseudomonadati; phylum Pseudomonadota; class Alphaproteobacteria; order Hyphomicrobiales; family Nitrobacteraceae; genus Bradyrhizobium; species Bradyrhizobium sp. UNPA324. The sequence goes on along the minus strand of NZ_LFJD01000004.1, from coordinate 5,052,687 downwards.
AAGTAAGGCTGGCCGGTGCAACGCCGGCCGGCTCAACAAGAACAGAAACGAGGAACGCCCCATGACGTCCAGCTTCGATTTCGCGCCCCTGTTTCCGGCAGGGCTGCCGGCCCCCTCTGCGCGCTGGACAGGCCTTGCCAAATACAGCTTCGTCGGCGGCAACAACGATTCCGAACAAGTGCCGCTCGACGAGTTGATCGAAGCGACCAACACGGTCCTGCGGCGAGAGGGCCGCTCGCTCGCCACTTACGGGCTGGCACATGGCCCGCAGGGTTACCTGCCTCTGCGCGAATTCCTGGTCACCAAGCTCAAGCGCGATGCCGGCTTCACCTGCACCGTCGACGATCTCCTGATCGTCTCCGGCTCGCTGCAGGCGCTCGACCTCGTCAACGCGACGCTGCTGACCCGCGGCGACACCGTGATCTTCGAGCAGGACAGCTATCAGGGCTCGCTGACCCGGCTGGCCCGGCTCGGTGTCAACGTGGTCGGCGTCCCCCTCGACAAGGACGGCATGCGCATGGACCTGCTGGCCGCGACGCTGGCCGATCTGAAGAGCCGCGGCATCCGCCCGAAATACGTCTACACCATTCCGACCGTCCAGAACCCGACCGGCAGCATCATGCCGGAGAGCCGCCGCGCCGAGCTGGTACGGCTCGCAACCGAGTATGGTGTGCCCATCTTCGAGGACGATTGCTATGCCGACCTCGTCTGGTCGGGGCAGCGGCCGCCGGCGATCTACGCGATGAGCCCGAACGGCGGCGTGATCCATATCGGCTCGTTCTCGAAATCGATCGCGCCGGCGCTGCGCGTCGGCTTCATCGTCGCGCCCTGGGATGTGATGTCGCGGATGCTGGCGCTGAAGACGGATGCCGGCTCAGGCGCGCTGGAGCAGATGGTGCTGGCGGCGTATTGCAAACCGCATTTCGCAAGCCACGTGCCGGCTCTGACCAAGGCTCTGCGCACCAAGCTCGACACACTGATGGAAGCGCTGAACGAGCAGTTCGGCACGGCCGCCGAGTTCGAGGAGCCCAAGGGCGGCATCTTCCTCTGGGTGAAGCTGCCCGACCAGGTCGATGCGCTGAAGCTGTATCAGGCCGCGCTCGCGGCGGGCGTCTCGATCAATCCGGGGCCGGAATGGTCGACCAACAAGGGCCATTCCAGCTCGCGGCTCAGGCTGTGCTTTGCGAGTCCGACGCATCAGCAGATCCGCGAGGGCGTCGCCGTGCTGGCCGAGGTCTGCCGCAAGGAATTCGGCGTGCCGGCCCGCAGCGCCAACGTGGAGAAGCGGGCCTGAGGCGCCGCCTCACGCCTCGACGTGAAATTCCACGTTGACCTGGCCGGAGCCGGAGGACGGAAAATAGTCGCAAAGCTGCTCGGCGGCGCCGCAATAGTCGTACCAGCCGAGCGCGGCGAACAGCATGATGGCGTCGGCCATGCCGCCCTCGCCGTTGCACTTGGTGGCGTAGTCCGGAAGCATGTCGAGAAATTCGCGATAGCGGCGGCTCTGCCACAGCTCGAGCACGCGCAGGTCGACCTGGCGGTTGAACTCGCTGGCGATTGAGGTCCACGCCTCGGGGCCCAGCTTCTTGTTCGGCCAGAGCCGATGCGAGAGCGAACCGCTGGCGATGACGGCGACCCGTTCATCGGATGCATCGATCGCCCGGCGGGTCGCTTCACCGAGGATCCGGCTCTCCTCGAATGAGGTGAAGAGCGGCGAGGCCACCGAGACGACCTTCGCGAAGCCGTCCGGGTTCATATAGTGCATCGGCACGATCGTGCCGTATTCGAGCCCGAGGCTCGCCACCTGATGGGCGATCACGTTCAGGCCCGCATCCCCGGCCCTATCAGCGATGGCTTTCGCCAAGCCCGTATCGCCCGGCAGATCGTAGCGCAGATCCTGGATCATTTGCGGCGCCTCGTGGCTCGTGAACGAGCCGCGATGCCGCGCATTGGCATTGATGTGGTAGCCGAAATTGGAGAGCCAGTGGGTGTCGAACACCACGAAGCAGGTCACGCCGCGCTCTTTGGCCCGCCGGCCCAGTTCGCGCAAGGACCTGACCGCCGGCTCGCGCGCGGCGCGCAACGGGCTGCCGGGTTGCTCCGACAGCATCAATGATGGAACGTGGGTGACCTTGGCGGCGAGTACGAGCTGCCCCATGGCGGTCACCTCGAAATGTCAGGCCGCCTGGGGCTGACTGCCGTGGATCGCGGAGGCCAGCCGCAGCAACAGGACGATCGAGACGTTGCCCTTGCCGGCCTCGATCTGGGCGATATAGCGCTCGGAAATCCCCGAACGACGGGCCAGCTCGCGGCGCGACAGGTCGCAGCGCATGCGCGAGGACCGCAGGCGATCGCCCAGCTCGGTCAGAAACTCGGTCTCGGAATAAGGCGGCACGGCACAGCTCCCCGGCAGCACTTCGCCCGCAAAATCCATGACTTGATTCAGCATTGGTCTATCCAGGTTCGCCTTCGGGAAGCGTCATCTTACGCGGGAAAAGACCGCCCTCATTGACGCGGATCAAATTCGCGAGCGATCGGCGGCTGCCATGGACGGAAGCGGGCGGGATGCTACACTTTGGAATTCTTCGAGGCGGGGTTTCTTCAGGACATGACGCGTTGTATGAGCCGCTGGATCGCGGCTGCCCTACTGTGGGCGGCGATCGCCCCCGCGGCGGGTGCCGAGACACTGGCCGCGACGGTCGAGCAATGGGGCCTGCTCGGATCATGGGCGGTCGACTGCGCCGCCCGGCCCGACCGCGACAAGGGCGCGCTGCTGACCTACGAGATCCGGCAGGACGGCCGGGTGATGTACCGGCGCAATTTCGGCGAGGCCAGGGACGAGAGCGAGGTGGTGTCGGCCACGGTCAACGCCGAGGGCTTGCTCAATGTGATGGTGTACTTCCCCTCGCTGCGCCAGGCGCGTGAGTTCGGGCTGCTGCTCCTAAAGGACGGCAGCCTGCGCGCGATCTACAATCGCAGCGAGCGCGGCGAGTACACGATCCGGGACGGCAAATACGTCGCGACGGGCGCCCCGACGCCGACACAACAGCGTTGCGAATAGTCACCTGAACAGCTGTTCAGAATTCTCCTGCGATTCGCCCGGAACGTTCGCGTGAATGCCCGGTTTAGATGTGCATTCGATTGGAGGAGGACATCATGAAGAAGCTTGGTTATGTGGTTGCGGCCCTGGGCGCGCTCGTGATCGCGGCGCCGACGTTGGCAAGCGCGGAGACGGTGGTGATCAAGCGCGGCTATCATCATCACGGGCCGTACGGCGCCCGCGCCGAATTCCGCGAGCATCGCGACTATGGCTGGCATCGCGGCTGGCGTCACCATGGCGACAGGGTCGTCGTGGTCAAGCGCAGCCACCATCACTGGGACTAATTCAGAGCGCAACGTGGAAATGGCCCCTCGCGGGGTCATTTCTTTGCGTATTGAAAGCCCTTCGGACTAGTCCCACGCCGGCGCAAAGCTCGGATTGACGCAGCGGCGATCCTTCGGCAGCGCGGCGATCTTGCGGCGATCGGCATCGTCCAGCGTGATCTTCAGCGCATCGAGGTTGGCCTGCTGGCTCTCGCGGCGCGAGGCCTTGGGGATCGCGGCGACACCGTCCTGGTCGAGCAGCCATTTCAGCGCGACTTGCGCGGCGGTCGCGTTGTGCCTGGCGCCGATCTCGGCCAGCACCGGATCCGAGGCAATGCGCCCCTGCGCCAGCGGACAATAAGCGACGAGCGGAATCGATTTCGCCGCGAGATAGGCCAGCACCTTCGATTGATCGAGCATCGCGTGATATTCGACCTGGTTGCAGGCGATCGGCGCCCCGAAATCCTCGACCGCGATCTTGAGCAGCGCCGTGGTGAAATTGGCGACGCCAATGGCGCGCATGCTCCCCTCCTCCTTGAGCGTCATCAAGGTCTCGAACACCGCGCCCCAGTCCGCAGCCCTGGAGGGCCAGTGCACGAGATAGAGATCGACATGGTCAAGCCGAAGCTTGTTCAGGCTGGCATCGAAAGCGCGACGGATCGCGTCGGGGCTGAGGTTCTCGTGCCAGACCTTTGTCGTGACGTGAAGCTCGCCGCGCGGCAGGCGGGACGCGGCGATGGCTGATCCGATCGGCTCCTCATTGGCATACATCTCGGCGGTGTCGATGTGGCGATAGCCGATCGACAGCGCGGTCTCGACCGCGGCGCGGCAGACATCGCCTTGCATGCGAAAGGTGCCGAGGCCGAGCTTGGGCATGCTGATGCCTTGTGTCTTCAGATTGTCCATGAACAGGCTCCTGACGTCGTTCATCCCACCGGATTCGCGCGGCGTTGCCGCGTCAGCAGACCTTTCGGTGATGGAAAAGAGATGGCGGGGCGGACAGTATAGCCCGGGAGACGCAGCGCGGCCAATCAAGATCGGGTTAGATGCGGTGCCTCTCCATCGTTATGGCCTGGCTTGTCACGGCCATCCACGCCTCACCGCCGGAGCGCATCGTGCCCCCTCACGAATGCTGCGCGACCACTGCCGGACGCGCCTGCGACTCCGGCGCGATGTCGACCGACCAGAGGCTGCGATTGTCCACGTCCTTCAAGGTCACGGTCATCACACAGCTCCCGCCGTCGATGTCGACGCGGCCAAAGAATTGCAGGCCGAAACAGGGCGCCAGATTATCGCCCTGCGCTGCGCTACAGCCGTTCTGGTACATCACGACCGGCCCAAAGGTGTTATCGAGCTCGGCCGGGCCCCAGGTCCCGGCATGCAGCGGTCCGGAGACGAACTCCCAGAACGGCTCGAAATCCCTAAATTGCGCCTTGTTCGGATCGTAATAATGCCCGGCCGTGTAGTGCATGTCGGCGGTGAGCCAGACGATGTTGCGCACACCGGCGCGCTTGATGAAGCAGAGAAGATCGGCGATCTCGTGTTCGCGCCGGTCGGGCGGCCCGTCGCCGAGCGCGACGGCGTCCAGGCTGATCAGACCGATCGGCAAGTCGGCCGCGATCACCTTCCAGGTCGCGCGCGAGGCGGCGAACTCGCGCTTCAGCCAGGCGAGCTGTTCGGCACCAAGGATCCAGCCGCGATGGTCGCTGCCCTTGTTCCAGTTATCGTCGCGATAGCTGCGCATGTCGATCATGAAGATGTCGAGCAGCGGGCCATAGCCGATCTTCCGATAAACCCGGCGCTGCTGCGCGCCGATATTGCGGATCGGCATGAAGTCGAAGAAGGCACGGCGGGCGCGCGCGACCAGGCGCGGGGTACCGTCATCCTCGAAGCCAGCGTCATCATAGCTGCCGGTCGGCGACCAGTCGTTGGTGACTTCGTGGTCGTCCCATTGTGCGAACATCGGCACCTCCGCGTGGAAGGCGCGAAAATTCTCGTCGAGATGGTTGTATTTGTAATTGCCGCGGAACTGCGCCAGCGTATGCGCGACTTCGGACTTCTCCTCCACCACGAGGTTGCGCCAGGTCTCGCCGTTCGGCAGCTTCTGCTCGGCCGGAATCGTGCAGTCGGCGTAGATGTGATCGCCGGAATGGATGAAGAAATCGGGGCGGTTGTCGAGCATGGTACGATAGCTGCGATAGCCGCCGCGCGCGACGTCGATGCCCCAGCCCTGCCCTCCGACGTCGCCGGACCACACGAACGAGATCGACTGGCTGGCTGCCGGCGCAGTGCGGAAATGGCCGAGGCGGCTTTCGCCGCGAAGGCCGGTTGCGATGTCGTCGAAGCGGACGCGATAGAAGATGTCCTGCCCGGACGGCAGGTCGTCGAGCTGCAGCTTTGCGGTGAAATCCGCGTCCGGCAGCGCGTTGCGCGAGGACGACGCGATGATGGACTTGAAGCTCTCGACGGTCGAGCACTCCACGTGCATTCGGGCGGGACGGTCCGCGCGCGCCCAGATCACGGCAGAGCCATCACAGACGTCGCCGGACTGCATGCCGCCGGCGATCCGCGGACGATCGGCGGCGCGGCTGAGGTACGGTGTCGCGAGCGCGCCGAGCGAGGCAACCGCCAGGCTTGAAGTCGAGCGGACCAGGAATTGCCGCCGGGTCCATGCGCGCGAAGCGCGGAGCGTTGCCATTCAGGAAACCTTCGTCGAATCGCGACGGAAGGTGCCTGCGCTCCTTGACTTCCAGCTTACGTTTTCTTGACACTCCCCGCCGACGGTTTTGCGACGCGAGGATGACGGGCGAGGTGAAGCGGCCGCAGCGTCGCTGCCTAGCGCGGAATGGGTTTAGGTCAAATCGACTGCCGCGGTCGTTCACCTCTCCCGCAAGCGGGAGAGGGAGCGCACCTGCCTTGGAGCAATCAAGTCTGATCCCATCACGCCTCAGCGCTTCCAGTTGCAGATGCCGCCGGTGCGGCAGGGCCAGGTCTGGATGCGGGTGTCCATCGCTTGTGCGTCGAGCGGGTTGCCGTGGCGGTGCGCTAGCTTCGCGCGGGCTGCGCCGCGCGGCTGCGCGGGCCTCGCATGCGCGACCTTCGGCTCGGCCACGCGGACGCGTTCGGCGGCGACCTTCTTCGGCACATCGACGGGCTCCGCGCGCGCTTGCGCCTCGTTGCCGCCGCGCGCTTCGAGTGCGACCGGTGCGAACTGCGTCTCGGGCCCGAGACGTTTTGGAGACAGCACAGCCTTGGAGAGATCGAGACCGAGATATTCGTCTGGCTTGTAGTCGTCGGCGCGCGCCATGCCGCCCCATGCGATAACGAGGGCAACGGCAATTGCAAAAGAACCGCTTTTCAGGACCACGGACGCCTCCTGAAATTCCATGATGAAAGGGGTAATTTACCCCTATTTAGGAGGCGTCGCGCGCAATTCCAGCGGCCAAGTGCCGCCGTGGTTAAGAAGTTTGGCGGTGTCAGGCGACCTTTCGCGTCGCCCCCGTCCCATCCAGGAAACCCATCAGACGGCTGCGGATGATCTGTTCCGCCTCAGCCATGACTCGGTCGACGAGTTCCTTGCAGGAGGGGATGTCGTGGATCAAGCCTGCGACCATGCCGCAGCTCCAGGCGCCGGCGTCCATCTGGCCTTCCAGCATGATCTTGGGGTAGACGCCCGCAACCTGGTCGTGGATGTCGTCGATCTTCAGCTTCTCGCCCTTCTCGCGCTCGATCTCGATGAGGCGATCGACATTGGCATTTCTCAGCACGCGCTCGGTGTTGCGCAAGCTGCGCATGATCAGGCGGGTGTCGAGCTCGGTTGCCGCGACCAGCGCGTTCTTCACGTTCTGATGCACCGGCGCCTCCTTGGTGGCGATGAAGCGCGTGCCCATGTTCATGCCGGCCGCGCCCAGCGACAGCGCAGCAACGAGGCTGCGTCCGTCAGCCATGCCGCCGGAGGCGACGAACGGGATCTTCAATTCCTCCGCCGCACGCGGCAGCAGGATCATGTTCGGAATGTCGTCCTCGCCGGGATGACCGCCGCACTCGAAGCCGTCGACACTGACGGCGTCGCAGCCGATGCGCTCGGCCTTCAGCGAGTGGCGGACCGAGGTGCACTTGTGGATGACCTTGATGCCGGCCGCCTTCAGCGCCGGCATGTACGGTTCGGGACTGCGGCCCGCGGTCTCCACCGCCTTGATGCCGCCCTCGACGATGGCGGCGATGTATTCCGGATAAGGCGGCGCCGAGAAGGTCGGCAGGAACGTGAGGTTCACGCCGAACGGCTTGTCGGTCATGTCGCGGCAGCGCGCGATCTCCTTCGCGAGCAATTCCGGCGTCTTCTGGGTGAGACCGGTGATGATGCCGAGCCCACCGGCATTGGAGACGGCGGCGGCAAGCTCCGCAAAGCCGACGAAATGCATGCCGCCCTGGATGATGGGATGCTCGATGCCGAACAGTTCGGTGATCGCGGTCTTCACGTAAGTTCTCCTCCCGGAATTTGCTTAGGTTGGATTCAGTCTAGCCGGACTTTTGCGCCGCGGTCACCATTTCTCTCCAAACGGACGGATCTCCATTTCGAAGGTCCAGGCGCTCTTCGGCTGCTGATACAGCTGCCAATAGGCGTCCGCGACCGACGACGGCGGCATCAACAGATCGGGATTATCGAGCGCGTTCGGACCGAGCGCCTCCAGCCGACGCTGCCGCACCCATTCGGTGTCGACGCCGGAATCGATGATGAGATGGGCGACATGGATGTTCTCCGGCCCGAGCTCGCGCGCCATCGCCTGCGCCACCGCACGCAGGCCGAATTTGGCACTGGCAAAGGCCGCAAATCCGCTGCCACCGCGCAACGAGGCGGTGGCGCCCGTGAAGAAGATGTGGCCGCCACCGCGCGGCAGCATCAGCCGCGCCGCCTCGCGCCCTGCGAGGAAGCCAGAATAGCAGGCCATCTCCCACACTTTCCGGAACACGCGCTCGGTGGTGTCGAGGATCGGGAAATTGACGTTGGCGCCGACGTTGAAGATGCAGACTTCGAGCGGTGCGTGCTTGTCGGCGTCGTTGAGGAAGGAGATGACCTCATCCTCCTTCCGCGCGTCAAGCGAGCGGGCGTGGATCTCGCCACCGGCGGCCTCGATGTCGCTCACCAGCGGCGCCAGCTTGTCGCCGTTGCGGCGGCCAGCGAAAACCGTGAACCCCTCCGCCGCGAATTTCTTGGCGATCTCGGAGCCGATGAAATCGCCGGCCCCGATCACGGCGGCTGTCGCGTTTCGCTTGGGCAAGGTCGCCTCCTCCGGTGAGCGTGGTGGTGTGATTGGCAAGAGGCTATCGTTCTAAAATAGAACTGTCAAATTATGAGCTTTAGTGATAGCCTTATTTCGAAATTGATCTGATATTTCACATCAGTTCCTTTTTCAAACTTATGACGGCGGAGTCGGGATCATGAAGTGGGACATGTTGGACGAGGAGACCTGCTCGCTCTCCCGCACAGTAGCCGTGGTCGGCGATCGCTGGACGCTGCTGATCCTGCGCGAATGTTTTCTGCGGGTGCGCCGGTTCGAGGCGTTCCAGTCTTCGCTCCAGATCACGCGCCATCTGCTCTCGGAGCGGCTGAAGAAGCTGGTCCGGTGCGGCATCCTGCGTCGCGTTCCCTATTCCGACGCGCCGAAGCGCTACGAATACATCCTCACGCAAAAGGGCCTCGACCTCTACCCGATCATCATGGCGATGGTGCATTGGGGCGACACCCATATGGGCGACGAGCGCGGCCGCCCGCTGCTGCATCAGCACAAGACCTGCGGCAAGCTGTTCGATCCGGTCATGGTGTGCTCGGAATGCGGCGAGGTGCTGCATGCCAAGCAAGTGCACGTGCATGCGGGGCCAGGGCAAAAGCAGGCGGTGGGGTGAGTGCCAGGTTTGAGCTGCAGCCCCGTCATCCTGAGGTGCGAGGCATGGGACGCAACGCGTCCCATGGGGAGCCTCGAGGAATGTACGGCCAAGCTATGACAGGGCCGTCGCCCTTCGAGGGCCGCTGAAGAAGCGGCCACCTCAGTGTGACGGGATAGAGCGTTGGGTGCGGTAAGATCAGGACCCCGAATCCCTCAATGCCCCCGCGCCGGCGCACCCAGCTTGATCGGCCGCAGCACCGCCGCCGTGGGGATCATCAGCACCGCGATGATCGCAAGCGTCCAGAACACGTCGACATAGGCGAGCAGATCCACTTGCTGCTGCAAGGTGCGGCCGACCCAGGCGAGCGCTTGTGAGGCCGCATCGCTCGCATTGGAGCCTTGCGCCTGGAAGTAGCGCGTCATCGCGTCGATGGTCTGCTGGTAGCCGAGATCTGACGGCGCGGCGTGCTCGACCAGGCGGCTCTGGTGGAATTGCTGGCGCTGCGCCAGGATCGTCTGCGCCAGCGCGACGCCCATGGATCCCCCGATGTTGCGGGCGACATTGATCAGGGCCGAGGCCTGATTGGTCTTGTCCGGCGGAACGCCATCATATGAGGCTGTCGTCACCGGCAGGAACAGGAAGGGCAGACCGACCGCAAGGAAGATACGCGACAACGCAGCGTAGCCGTAGGTGATGTCGCCGGTGAGCCCTGTGAGATGCCACATCGAGAACGCGACGATGGCAGCGCCGAACATGATCAGGTATTTCGGCTGAACTGTACCAACCAAACGGCCGACCACCGGCATCAACACCAGGGTCGCGATGCCGCCAGGCGACAGCGCGAGGCCCGCCAGCATCGCCGTGTAGTTCAGCTCGGTCTGGAGCAATTGCGGCAGCAGCTGGGTGGTCGAGATCAGCACCGCGCCGGTGCCGAGCATGACGAGGAAGCAGGCGGCGAACTGGCGTCGGCCGAGCAGGCGAAGATCGACGATCGGATCCTCCCGCGTCAGCTCCCACGGGATCAGCGCCAGCAGCGAGACCGCGGCCAGCAGCGCGAAGACGATGATCATGTTCGATCCGAACCAGTCGTTGCGCTGGCCTTCATCGAGCACGAATTCGAGCGAACCGAGTCCGAGGGCGACAAGGGCGAAGCCGACATAGTCGACCCGCAGGCCCCTGCTCAGCAGCTGCTCCCTCTCCGCCTCCGCGCCTGAGGGCTCCTTGACCAGCGTGCCGACCAGGAGGAGCGAGAGCAGCCCCATCGGCACGTTGATCAGGAACACCCAGTGCCAGCTGTAGGTGTCGGTGATCCAGCCGCCCAGCGTTGGACCGATCACCGGCGCGACCACGACGGCCACGCCGTAGATCGCGAAAGCCTGGCCACGCTTGTGCGGCGGGAAGGAGTCGGCGAGGATCGCCTGCTCGCTGGTGGCCATGCCGCCACCGCCGAGGCCCTGAAGAATGCGAAACAGCACCAGCGACTGCAAATTCCAGGCGAATCCGCACAGCAGCGAGGCGATTGAGAACGTCGCAACGCACATCATGTAGAAGCGCTTGCGGCCGATCACCGTCGACAACCAGCCCGAGATCGACAGCACGATCGCGTTGGCGACCAGATAACTGGTGATGACGTAGGTGCTCTCGTCGATGCCGACCGCGAGCCCGCCGGCGATGTGGCGCAGCGCGACGTTGGCGATGGTGGTGTCGAGCACCTCCATGAAGGTCGCGATCGAGACCACGAAGGCGATCAAATAGGGATTGTGCCCGCCGGCCGCCGAACGCTCCGGCGACCAGCCGCCCGCTGACGCGCCGCCTTGCACAACGTCGGTCATCTCACCCTGGTCCAGGGCACGACCGACATGCCGGGACCGACCGGCAGATCGGCCTGCCAGCTGTCGACCACGATCTTCACCGGCACGCGTTGCACGACCTTGACGTAATTGCCGGTCGCGTTCTCAGCCGGCAGCAGACTGAAGGCGGTGCCGGAGCCCGGCTGCACCGAATCGACATGGCCGGTGAGCTTGCGACCGGGATAGGCATCGATGCGAATCTCGACCGGTTGGCCCGGTCGCATGTCGTTCAGCTGCGTCTCCTTGTAGTTCGCGACGATCCAGACCTCATCGGGGACGAACATCATGAGGCTCTGTCCCGCCGTGACGTACGTGCCCTTGGCGCCCGAGAGCTTGACGACGCGGCCGGACTGGGCCGCGACGACGCTGGTGTACTGCAGGTTCAGCCTGGCCTGATCGAGCTGCGCCTGCGACTGCGCGAGCTGCGCCTTGGCGCCTTCGAGCTGGGCCTGCAGCGTCTTGATACCGAGTTGCGCCGAAGTCACGGCCGTCTTGGCGCGTTCGGTGTTGGCTTGCTGCGCCTGGAGATCCGAGCGGGTCTGCTGCTGGCGCTGCACGGTGCCGGCGCCTTTCTCGACCAGATCCTGGGCGCGCGCGAATTCCTCCTGCGAGAATTGAAGCTGGGCCTCGGCCTGTTCGAGCTGGGCCTGAGCCTGCTTGATCTGCTCCTGCTGCGAATCGATCTGCGCCTCGACATTGGCGTTGTTCGCCTTGGCATTGGCAACCTGCGCATTGGCCTGATCGACGGCGATGCGATAGTCGCGCTCGTCGATCTTGGCGAGAAGATCGCCGGCGCTGACGTGCTGATTGTCCGTAACCGGGATGTCGGTCACATAGCCGCCGACCTTCGAGGCCACCGAAAAGCTGCGCGCCGCGACGAATGCATCGTCAGTGGATTCGTAATGGCGTACCTCGAGCCAGTAGCGCAGACCGCCGACGAGCGCGGCGATCAGCACGATGGTGCCGAGAGCTGCGATCAGCCAATGCTCGCGAAGCCGGTCACGCAGCGAAGGCGTTTTCGCCGACTTCTCCTGGGCGTCCTGCGCCGGACCTGGGCCGGTCGTTGGAGCTTCCTTCGTCCGCAGCGGCTGCTCCGCGGACGGTCCACGCTCCCGTGTCTGAGCATCCACGGCCGATACCTCTCTCGGGATTTGAACCGGCGATCAGCGGCTTGAGCCGGACCCGCACGCCGGGAGCCCAACGACCGCGCGGAAGCATGGTTCCGCGCTGCAAGACCAGCGCGATCATTCGTGATCGCACCGCTCAAAAAGCGCGGCATCGTTCATGCCGCGCTCGCTTTAAAGCTGCAGGACGAGAACAGCTTCGTCAGTGCGTCTTGGTCTCGTGCCACTTCTCGAGATCGGGCTTCACCTCGCCCGATCCCTGCTCTTTCTCGGGATTGCCCTTCCAGGGCTTGTCCGTCTGTCTGTGCGAACCCCAGTCGTTCTGTTGCCGGGGATCGTCATTGGGCCGTTCTTTGCTCATCGATCTATCTTTCCCTGAAACCTCAAGCGAAGCGTTCCCTGAAACCTCAAGCGAGGGGAACGCCGTAATAGGCGTTGATGCCGCGCACCGCGGCATCGTCACCCCAGTTCCAATCGCTTCGTTCGCCGTATTTCGGCGCCCCTTCCAGCTCCTTGGTGGTAATGCCGGTGACGTACCCGCCGAGCTCCGTGTCGTATTTCAGCGATTGCCAGGGCAACGGATAGTGGTCGTTGCCGAGGCCAAGGAACCCTCCGAATCCGAGCACGGCGTACGACACCTTGCCGCTGACCTTGTCGATCATCACGCGTTCGATCGAACCGATCCGATTGCGATCGGCGCCGTAGACCGACGTTCCCTCGACCTTATCGCTGCCGATCAGCCGCCCCATCTCGCTGCGGCCCAGCTCGCCTTGATTCAGCATCTCGATCCTCCACTCAGCCAATGTGAATCAACCGGATCAACCAGCGATCGTTCCGGCACCGATGTTCCAGCGGCGAGCCAGGAACATCGCAGGGAAGGAGCCGTTCTCTGAGCTTCATGCACAACCAAGGACCGCGCGATGTCCCAGACCGTCTCCGACTTCATCGTCCAGCGTCTGCATCAATGGGGCGTGCGCCACATCTTTGGCTATCCCGGCGACGGCATTAACGGGGTATTCGGCGCGATGAACCGGGCCGAAGGCAAGATCGGCTTCGTGCAGGCGCGGCACGAGGAGATGGCGGCATTCATGGCGAGTGCTTACGCAAAGTTCTCCGGTCGGCTCGGCGTTTGTATCGCGACCTCCGGACCCGGCGCCTCGCATCTCATCACCGGGCTCTACGATGCGCTGCTCGATCACCAGCCGGTGCTGGCGATTGTCGGTCAGCAGGCACGCAACGCCCTCGGCGGGCACTACCAGCAGGAGCTCGACCTTCTCTCGATGTTCAAGGACGTCGCCGGAGCCTACGTCATGCAGGCATCTTCGCCCGCACAAGTGCGGCACGTGATCGATCGCGCGGTTCGGATCGCGCTGGCGCGGCGAACCCCCACCGTCATCATCCTGCCCAACGACCTGCAGGAGGAGCCTTACGAAAGCCCGCCCCACGCACACGGCACCCTGCATTCCGGCATCGGCTACAGCGCACCCAGCATTACGCCGCACGAGGCCGATCTCGATCGCGCCGCGGAGGTCCTCAATGCCGGCAAGAAGGTTGCGATGCTGGTCGGCGCCGGCGCGCTTGGCGCCACCGACGAGGTGATCGCCGTCGCCGACCGGCTGTCGGCCGGCTGCGCCAAGGCGCTACTCGGCAAGGCCGCGCTGCCCGACGACCTGCCATGGGTCACCGGCTCGATCGGCCTGCTCGGCACCGAGCCCAGCTACAACATGATGATGGAATGCGACACGCTGCTGATGGTCGGCTCCGCCTTTCCCTATGCCGAATTCCTGCCCAAGGAGAGCGCCGTGCGCGGCGTGCAGATCGACATCGACGCCAGCATGCTCTCGATCCGCTTTCCCATGGAGGTCGGCCTCGTCGGCGATGCCGCCGAGACACTGCGCGCATTGTTGCCGCGACTGAAACCCAAGAGTGACGGCGCCTGGCGTCAGCGGATCGAAGATGACGTCGCAAAATGGTGGAAGACGCTGGACGGCCAGGCACATCAGCCGGCGGCGCCGGTCAATCCACAACTCGTCGCCTGGGAATTGTCCCCGCGCCTGCCCGACCGCGCGATCGTCACCAGCGATTCCGGCTCTTGCGCCAACTGGTTCGCGCGCGATCTGAAGATGCGACGCGGCATGACGGCCTCGCTCTCCGGCGGCCTCGCCTCGATGGGTGCCGCCGTACCCTATGCGCTCGCCGCGAAGTACGCCCATCCGGATCGGCCAGTGATCGCCCTCGTCGGCGACGGCGCGATGCAGATGAACAACATGGCCGAATTGATCACTGCCGCGAAGTACTGGCGCAACTGGAAGGATCCGCGCTTCGTCGTCTGCGTTTTCAACAACGAGGACCTCAACCAGGTGACCTGGGAGCAGCGCATCATCAACGGCGATCCGAAATTCGAGGCCTCGCAGCGCATTCCCGACGTCTCCTACTCCCGCTTCGCCGAGCTCATCGGCCTGCGCGGCATCTTCGTCGATAGCTCAGAGCTGCTCGGCTCGGCCTGGGAGCAGGCGTTGGGATACGAGATGCCGGTCGTGCTGGAGGTGAAGACCGATCCCGAAGTGCCGCCGCTGCCGCCGCATATCACGCTGCAACAGGCCAAGAACTTCTCCCTCGCGCTGATGAAGGGCGATCCGGACGAAGGCGGGATGATCAGGGGAGCAGCGCGGCAGGTGCTCGAAACGATCCTGCCCGGAAAGGAATGAGGTGAACCATGAGCGATTTCCGCGATATCCAGCACGGCGTCAACGATCCCGTCGATGGCGTCGACGTGAAGTACCACTTCAACGACAACAGGACGCCGCACGAGCGCGCGCAGCGCCATGCCGACGTGCGTGCCGACGCCACGGCCGCCCCCGCCGAGCCGTTCCTGCCCGAGCGGCTTCGACGCAAACCGACCGACCCGATCAATCCGCGCACCGGACGAAATCCCGCGGATTAGTCGTTAGGAACCACGGCCCCTGCGGCGTGTTGATCGGCGCAACATGGCGCGGCAAGCGGCCGCGCGTCCAATTGGAGGGACTAGACATGAAACGTGCCGTCATCGCCCTTGCTTGCGTGCTCTTCGCAGGCCCCGCACTCGCCCAGTCGCTGGGCGAGAAGACCGGCGTCAATTCGGCGCTCGGCGTCGCGCCTGCGACCGCCGACTTCGTCAAGGAGGTCGCGATCAGCGACATGTTCGAGATCGAGTCGAGCAAGCTCGCCGAGCAGAAGGGTAACGCGCAGGAGAAGAGCTTCGCGCAGCAGATGGTGACCGACCACACCAAGACCAGCACCGAACTCAAAGGCCTGGTCGGCGACAAGAAGGTTGATGCGACGCTTCCGACGGCGCTCGACAGCTCGCACCAGAGCAAGCTCGACAAGCTCAAGAGCGCCACGGGCAAGGACTTCAGCTCGGACTACAATTCCTATCAGGTCAGCGCCCATGAGGATGCCGTGTCGCTGTTCGAACGCTACGCCAAGGGTGGCGACAATTCCGCGCTGAAGGATTGGGCCGGCAAGACTCTGCCGGCGCTCAAGCACCATCTCGACATGGCCAAGGAGCTCGGCAAGGCGCCGAGCGTCGGCCAGTCCAAATAACGGGGTCGCTGAGGAGGCCGCCGCTCGGCGTCCTCCTCGTCCCGCAACGACGCCGACCAACGGGAGATATGCGAGGCGGCACGTCACCGGAACATTCATTGTCATACAGAATTTACAAGACAGCCACGAAAGATATCTCGCCAGACCGATGGCACTCGTGAAAGTAAAACCCACTCGGATCGATCAGGCGCTCGCAAGCGAAATCGCGCACGACACCAATTCAGGCATCGAGCAAGCCGCCCAGACTTTGACTTGGGCTGCGGACGAGCACGTGCTGCTCGCGCTCGCTGCGGCTGGATGGCTTTATGCCCAGATCCGGCGACCCGAAGCGCGCCCAGCAGCAAATCACGTGTTGGCGGTCTCCTTGGCGACTGCGGTGCTGCCGCACCTGCTGAAGTCCCTGTTTGACCAGACAAGGCCCGACCGACTGACGGTGCGCGGTCATGCACACGGCGTTCCCATTTCGGGGCGGTCCCGCGATGCGTTCCCTTCCGGCCATGCCTTGCACATGGGCGCGCTGGCCTCGGCGGCCGGGCTGCTGAACCCCGTCCCACGCCGGCTGGTGCGCTCGCTCGCCGTGGCTCTGTCATTGACGCGCGTCGTCGTGCTTGCCCACTGGGCCAGCGACGTGGTGGCGGGCTTCACCCTCGGCATCGTCATCGAGCGACTGTTGAGGCCGTTCACGCTCGCAAAGCTACGGCAGCAGCGGCCTGCTGCCTCGCGGGTGCGGTCATGACGGAATATCTCCTGCGCTTCATCGCGGGCGGGGTCATCGTCTCCGCCTTCGCGATCCTGGGAGACATGCTCAAACCGAAGAGTTTTGCCGGGCTGCTCGGCGCGGCGCCGTCGGTCGCGCTGGCCACTCTCAGCATTGCCGTCGTCCAGCACGGCCCAAAATATGCCGTCGCCGAAAGCTGGACGATGATCTATGGTGCCATTGCGCTCGCCTGCTACAGCGTCGCCGTCTGCCAGCTCCTGATGAGATTTCATCTCAGCGCGCTACCAGCCACCATCGCCGCTTTTGCCGTATGGCTCGTCGTCGCCTTCGGCCTGCTCGCGGGTTTCGGAGGCGCGGCCTGATGCCGATCAAGCTGTCTTCGTCGGCGCTCAAACAGACCCGATGGTACGAGTATGGCGTTCGCTTTGTGCTCGGCGGGCTGGCAACGGTCCTCACGGGGATCTTGAGTTCACGTTTCGGCGTCTCCGTCGGCGGGCTCTTCCTCGCGCTCCCTGCCATCTTCTGCGCCAGCGCAACGCTGATCGAAAGTCATGAGCGCCGCGCCAAGGAAAAGGCCGGCCTCAGTGGGAGCAGGCGCGGACAGCAGGCCGCAGCGCTCGATGCTGCGGGCGCTGGCCTTGGAAGCATCGGTCTTGCGGCATTCGCCATGGTCTTTTACGTCGTGGTTCCGACGACCACAATCGGCGCGTTCGTCGCCGCCATTCTGGTGTGGGCGGCCGTGTCGGTCTTGGCGTGGTGGCTGAGACGAAAGCTTCGCATCACCCGTACGCTGCAGACCGGGCGCATCGCGCGATCAGCGAAGGGCCGCGGCATCTTCCCGTAGCATCAGAAAGCCATACATCTCGGCAGCCGTCTGAAGCTGATCGATGCGCGCAAGAACGACGTTGCGCTGATGGCCGTCCGGCAAACCCGAGAGCTCGTGCTCGAGCCGCAGCTTCTGCGCCTCGAGACGCTGTTCGAACGTATGTGGCTCAGATCGTCTTCGCATCTTCCGTCCTCGGTGGCTGCAGCTCCGGGCTGTTGGCCCAGCGCTCGACTTGTTCCATGACCTTCTGGTGGCTTGGCCGCACCGGCTTGGAAGCTTCGGGCTCTTCGGAAAGCTTACGGGGCAACCTGACTTCGTCGGTCATGACTTCTCTCCCTTTCCAGGAGAATGCGCTCAGGCGAAAGTCGTTCATAATAACGCATTGATTTTATTGCATATTCATACTCATTTGGGGGCTTCCTCGCCTCTTATGGAACTACCGCCAAATTGGCTCGTTGAGTAAACTACTCAACCTACTCAATTTGCGTGATCACCATGAACGAGCTTCGCGCCGACCGCCTCCAGGTCATGCTCTCGCCGGAAGAGTTGGCCGCCGTTGACAATTTCCGGTTCAAACATCGCATGCCGACGAGAGCAGCGGCGGTCCGCGAGCTCCTCAAGTTCGGACTGGCTGCCGCAGGCGTCTACGCAGCCGCCGGTGTGAAGTCGAGCAGCTTCGGCGTGTTCGGCCGCGGACCTCAGGGACATACTCAGGCAGATTCCGAGGGCGGTACCGAGGACTGAGCCCGGAGGCCTTCCACGAGCGAACGGCCCCGGCACGGTGGGTGCCGGGGCCGTCCTTGGAGATTGCTTCCGGCGCACCGGGGGCATGACAACCGGAAGCAACCTGTCGACTCCACGCGCGGGGATTCGTTCCTCGTGCGAAACCTGCCGTTTCGTCTAAAGCGCGATGAGTTTAGAGGAATCGTCATCGCGCTTTGGGTTATTGTTTGAGCATGATCTTTTCGGAAAACCGCTGCGCACTTTTCCGGATCATGCTTTAGCCGCTCGGCGCGTCGCCGGAATCGTCCGGCGTCATGCCGGACCCCGGCGTCTTGCTATTGTCGTTCAGCTTGGGATCGCGCGTCGCCTCTCGCGACGGCGAGCCCTTCGAATTCGGCTTTTGCGGATCAGTCTTGTGCACGGACTGCGCGCGCTGCTTGTCGCGCGGCTGCTGCTCCGCCCGCTTGTCCCTGACGATGCCGTGGTCGGAATGGGCCATGATGTGCCTTCGCCTCTTCTGATGTCTCGAAGCGCTTACGCATAGTGGCGCCGAATGTTCCGGCGCGGTGTTAGCTGTGCGTTGCGTGGACCGCGGCCGATGCATTCTCCAGATGCACCTGACGCACCGTCGTCACCGTCGCAAATGCGACCGAGACGCCAAAGGCGAGAACGAATGAAAGCAGAGCCAGACGTGGAGCCATCGCAAAACCTCCTTCTGGAATGAAAACCGACGCGATTGACGATTTCCCGATCATCCTGGATTGGTCGCTTGCATTCCGTGAGCGGTCTCACACGCGGATTCACGAAACCGAGAGCGTTCACGCGTCCCGCTGGTGAGGGAAACGACCCGCAATGGGCGGAATCTCGCCATCCAGCCAATCCTGCTCGTGGGCGAGCGCCGTCCAGGCGTCCGCCATGCGCGAATAGCGCTTGTGGGCGGGTTGTCCTTCGGCGCGCTCGGCGAGCTGAAGGCAATTGTCGGCGTTGTCCCTGAAGATGTCAGACTGTTTCATGAGAAAGACGTGGGGACGGAACTCCCGGGTCGCAATGCCCTTACCGCATCGTAACGTCAGGGGAACTTCGCCCGCCATCCGCAGTTGATCGCGATGCGAGTTCTCGTCGCCATCATTCTGGCATTGATCAGCACCGTTGCGCTTGCCGACAGCAATGGCGAACGAAAGCTTGGCGACCGCCCGCCGGGCGCAACCGAAGTCATCAGCGGCCTATATAATTTCAGCCGCTTTCAGCAGGGCCTGCTGGAGAGCACCGATCTGAAGGGCAACGCCGAGGTCAGGAACCTCGCCGCCTTGCGCGCCGAGGAAGCGGCCAAACGCGACAAGGCGCTGAAGCAGATTCAGGAGGCGATCGGCGCGGAGCCCCGCGTCGGCAAGACGACGTCCGTCGGCGCCAGCCTGATCGAGCCCGAAACTTCGGACGGACCGACTTACGTCCGAAGCTTCTATGCCTCGCAGATTCCCGAATATGAATCGGCCATCCAGCTGCTCGAAAGCTACCTGAAGGCGCCCGACAACACTGCGCTCGCAGCCTTCGCGCGCGAGCAGCTCCCGCTGCTGCGCGCGCAGGTCAAGGATGCCGAGCGGACCATGGCGGACAAGTAGCCTCCTTACTTGTCGTTCGGATGATGTTGCTGGCTCTGCGGCCGCACGGTGCGGTCGCTCTCCGGCATCTTGTCCCGGCCCGCATCGCCATTGTCGTCCTTGCCGCCCGACGTCGAGGTACCGCTCCCGCTCGGGTTGGACCGGGTCGCCGCCCCCGTGGTCGGTGGATCCGCCTGCGGGCTGGCGGAGCTGGCGGCGGGATCGCCAGTCACCGCCCCGCGGCCGCTGGGCGCACCGCCCTGCGCCAAGGCCGACCCGGCAAATAGCATGACGACGATCGCGACAAGTGCTGATTTCATATCCGTTCTCCTCATTTGCGGGCTAACCGCGAGGCTTGGCGCTCCGTTCCGGGGCAGGCGTGGATAGACCAACGGAGACGTCCGGGATGGCCGGCGTCATTCTTTTGGGCCCGCAGGGAACCAATCCGGCGGATCGCTGTTGTTTTCGTTGGGCTGAGCAAGACAGGTTCCATTTCCTCGCGTCGCAACCTTGGCGCTTGATTTCGAATTTGGCTGACGCTCTATTTTGACCAATCGCGTCTTGCCTGGATTCGGCCGACGCCTGCGGGGGAAAAATCGTATGAGCGACCTCGATCCCGGAACTGCATCACGCTCCGGTCGTCGCGTCCCAAAGCCAAAAACCAACGGTCTGTCGGATCCGGATTCTCGGGCCGAATTGCTGCAGGCCCTGCAGGCCATGCGCAGCGGCGATTTCTCGGTGCGCATGAGCGGCGACTATCTCGGCATCGACGGCAAGATCGCCGATACTTTAAATGAAATCATCGCCGCCAATCAGCGCATGGCGCAGCAGCTCGAGCTGGTCGGCCAGGTGGTCGGCCGCGAAGGCAAGACCCGGCAGCGCGTGAAGTTCGGCCTCGCCTCGGGCTCCTGGGCCGATATGGAAGGTTCGGTCAACACGCTGATCGACGATTTGTTGTGGCCGACGCGCGAGGTGACGCGCGCTGTCGCCGCCGTCGCCCAGGGCGACCTGCTCCAGACCGTCAAGCTCGACGTCGACGGCCGTCCGCTCCGCGGTGAGTTCTTGCAGTCGGCGACCATCGTCAACACCATGATCAAGCAGCTCGGCGTGTTCACCTCCGAGGTGACGCGCGTGGCGCGCGAGGTCGGCACCGAAGGTAAGCTCGGCGGACAGGCCCAGGTGCCTGAGGTGACCGGCGTCTGGAAGGACCTCACCGAGAGCGTCAACTCGATGGCGAACAACCTGACCAACCAGGTTCGCAACATCGCCGAGGTGACGATCGCGGTGGCGAACGGCGACCTCTCCAAGAAGATCACGGTCGACGTCCGCGGCGAGATCCTCCAGCTCAAAGAAGCCATCAACACGATGGTGGATCAGCTCCGCTCGTTCGCCTCGGAAGTGACGCGCGTGGCGCGCGAGGTCGGCACCGACGGCAAGCTCGGCGGCCAGGCCATCGTGCCCGGCGTCGCCGGCACCTGGAAGGACCTGACCGACTCCGTCAACGCGATGTGCGGCAACCTGACCGCGCAGGTCCGCAACATCGCCAACGTCACCACCGCCGTGGCGCGCGGCGACCTGTCGCGCAAGATCACGGTGGACGTGCGCGGCGAAATCCTGGAGCTGAAGGACACCATCAACACCATGGTGGACCAGCTCAACTCCTTTGCCTCGGAAGTGACGCGCGTGGCGCGCGAGGTCGGCACCGAGGGCAAGCTCGGCGGACAGGCCCAGGTGCCCGGTGTGGCCGGCACCTGGAAGGACCTCACCGACAACGTCAACTTCATGGCCTCGAACCTGACCGCGCAGGTCCGCAACATCGCCGACGTCGCAACCGCCATCGCGAGCGGCGATCTGTCGAAGAAGATCACGGTGAACGTCTCGGGCGAAATCCTTCAGCTGAAGGAGACGCTCAACACCATGGTCGATCAGCTCAACGCCTTCGCCGGCGAAGTCACGCGCGTCGCCCGCGAAGTCGGCACCGAAGGCCGGCTCGGCGGACAGGCCAACGTGCTCGGCGTCGCCGGCACCTGGAAGGACCTCACCGAGAGCGTCAACTCGATGGCGTCGAACCTGACCGCCCAGGTCCGCAACATCGCCGAGGTGACGACCGCTGTCGCCGGCGGCGACTTGTCGAAGAAGATCACGGTGGACGTGCGCGGCGAGATCCTGGAGCTGAAGGACACCATCAACACCATGGTGGACCAGCTCAACGCCTTCGCCGGCGAGGTCACGCGCGTCGCGCGCGAGGTCGGCACCGAAGGCAAGCTCGGCGGACAGGCGGTCGTGCGCGGCGTCGGCGGAACCTGGAAGGATCTCACCGACAGCGTCAACTCGATGGCCTCGAACCTGACCGGCCAGGTCCGCAACATCGCCGAGGTCGCGACCGCGGTCGCCAAGGGCGATTTGTCGAAGAAGATCACGGTGAACGTGTCGGGTGAAATCCTTCAGCTGAAGGAAACGCTGAACACGATGGTCGACCAGCTCAACGCCTTCGCCGGCGAAGTGACGCGCGTCGCCCGCGAGGTCGGCACCGACGGCAAGCTCGGCGGTCAGGCCGGCGTGCCCGGCGTCGCCGGCACCTGGAAGGACTTGACCGACTCCGTGAACTCGATGGCGGGCAACCTCACCGCCCAGGTCCGCAACATCGCCGAAGTCGCGACCGCGATCGCGGGCGGCGACTTGTCGCGCAAGATCACCGTGGACGTGCGCGGCGAGATCCTTCAGCTCAAGGACACGCTGAACACGATGGTCGACCAGCTCAACCGCTTCGCGGGCGAGGTGACGCGCGTCGCGCGCGAGGTCGGCACCGAGGGCCGCCTCGGCGGTCAGGCCAACGTGCCCGGCGTCGCCGGCACCTGGAAGGACCTCACCGACAGCGTGAACTCGATGGCGGGCAACCTCACCGCCCAGGTCCGCAACATCGCCGAAGTGACCACCGCCGTGGCGCGCGGCGACTTGTCGCGCAAGATCACCGTCGACGTGAAGGGCGAAATCCTCGAGCTCAAGAATACCATCAACACCATGGTGGACCAGCTCAACGGCTTTGCCGGCGAAGTCACGCGCGTGGCGCGCGAGGTCGGCACCGAAGGCAAGCTCGGCGGCCAGGCCGAGGTGCCCGGCGTCGCCGGCACCTGGAAGGACCTCACCGACAACGTCAACTTCATGGCCTCGAACCTCACCGCCCAGGTCCGCAACATCGCCGAAGTCGCGACCGCAATCGCCGGCGGCGACCTGTCGAAGAAGATCACGGTGGACGTGCGCGGCGAGATCCTGCTGCTCAAGGACACCTTGAACACCATGGTCGAGCAGCTCCGCTCCTTCGCCGCCGAAGTGACGCGCGTCGCGCGCGAGGTCGGCACCGAGGGCCGGCTCGGCGGTCAGGCCGTCGTCCCCGGCGTCGGCGGCACCTGGAAGGACCTCACCGACAACGTCAACCTCTTGGCCGCGAACCTCACCACCCAGGTCCGCAACATCGCCGAAGTGACCACGGCGGTGGCGCGCGGCGACCTCTCCCGCAAGATCACCGTCGACGTGAAGGGCGAAATCCTCGAGCTCAAGAACACCATCAACACCATGGTGGACCAGCTCAACGCCTTCGCCGGCGAAGTCACGCGCGTGGCGCGCGAGGTCGGCACCGAAGGCAAGCTCGGCGGCCAGGCCCAGGTGCCCGGCGTCGCCGGCACCTGGAAGGACCTCACCGACACCGTGAACTTCATGGCGGCCAACCTGACCGAGCAGGTGCGCGGCATCGTCAAGGTCGTCACGGCCGTCGCCAATGGCGATCTGAAGCAGAATCTCACCGTTAAATCGAAGGGCGAGGTCGCCGCCCTCGCCGACACCATCAACAACATGACCGAGACACTGGCAACCTTCGCCGACCAGGTGACGTCGGTGGCGCGCGAAGTCGGCGTCGAAGGCCGGCTCGGCGGTCAGGCCAACGTGCCGGGCGCCGCCGGCACCTGGAAGGATCTCACCGGTAACGTCAACCTGCTCGCCGCCAACCTCACCTCGCAGGTCCGCGCGATCGCCGAGGTCGCGACCGCCGTCACCAAGGGCGACCTGACGCGATCGATTCAGGTCGACGCCCGCGGCGAGGTGGCCGAGCTGAAAGACAACATCAACACGATGATCACGAATCTCCGTCTGACGACGGACGTGAACACCGAGCAGGACTGGCTGAAGACCAATCTGGCGAAATTCACCAACATGCTTCAGGGCCAGCGCGATCTCGCCACCGTCGGCCGGCTGCTGCTCACCGAGCTGTCGCCGCTGGTCAACGCGCATACCGGCGTGATCTACCAGGTCGAGAGCGAGGACAACCCGCAGCTTCTGCTGCTGGCTTCCTACGCCAGCGACGGCGTCTATCCGTATCCGCGCGTGCTGCAGTTCGGCGAAGGCCTGATCGGCCAGTGCGCGCTCGACAAGCGGCCGCGCGTCGTCGGCGACATTCCGTCCGACGTGGTGCCGATCAACTCGGCGCTGTTCCGCGTCGCGCCGAAGAACCTCGTCGTGCTGCCGGTGCTGTTCGAGGGTCAGGTCAAGGCCGTGATCGAGCTCGCCTCGCTCGTCTCCTTCACGACCTCGCAGATGACGTTCCTGGAGCAGCTCACCGACTCCATCGGCATCGTGCTCAATTCGATCGAGGCGACGATGCAGACCGAAGGCCTGCTCAAGCAGTCGCAGCAGCTCGCCGGCGAGCTCCAGACCCAGCAGCGCGAATTGCAGCAGACCAACGACCAGCTCGAGCAGAAGGCGCAGCAGCTCGCCGAGCGCAACGTCGAGGTCGAACGCAAGAACCAGGAGATCGAGCAGGCCCGCCGCGCCTTGGAAGAAAAGGCGACCGAGCTCGCGCTGACCTCTAAGTACAAGTCCGAGTTCCTCGCCAACATGAGCCACGAGCTGCGCACGCCGCTGAACTCGATCCTGATCCTCGGACAGCAGCTCACCGACAATCCGGACGGCAACCTCTCGGCCAAGCAGGTCGAATTCGCCCGCACCATCCACGGTGCCGGCACGGACCTGCTCAATCTCATCAGCGACATTCTGGATCTGTCCAAGATCGAATCCGGCACGGTGACGGTCGACGCCGAGGAAATCCTGACCGCGAACCTGCTCGAGACCGTCGGGCGGCCGTTCCGGCACGAGGCGGACAACCGCAATCTGTCGTTCAAGATCGACGTCGATCCGACCCTTCCACGCAGCATCGTCACCGACTCCAAGCGTCTGCAGCAGGTCCTGAAGAACCTGCTCTCCAACGCTTTCAAGTTCACCGCCGAAGGCGAGGTGCGCCTGAAGGTCACCGCCGCGGTCGGCGGCTGGGGAACGGATCACCCGGTGCTGAACTCCGCACCGGCCGTGATCGCGTTCGAAGTGTCCGATACCGGCATCGGCATTCCCCTGGAGAAGCAGAAGCTGATCTTCGAGGCGTTCCAGCAAGCCGACGCCGGCACCAGCCGCAAATACGGCGGCACCGGCCTCGGACTTGCGATCAGCCGCGAGCTCGCTAGCCTGCTCGGCGGCGAGATTCATCTGCGCAGTTCGCCCGGCAAGGGCTCGTCCTTCACGCTTTATCTGCCGCTCAAATATTCCGGCCCGACGCTCGCGCCGCGCGCGACGCCCGCGTCACAGCAACACAGCCAGCCGCCGGCGCTGCAGACGGCCGCACCTGAGCAGCAGCGTGTCATCGAGCAGCTTCCCGACGACCGGCTCAACCTCGAGCCCGGTGACACCATCCTCCTGATCGTCGAGGACGATCCGCACTACGCCCGCGTGCTGGTCGACCTGGCCCGCGACAAGGGTTTCAAGGTGCTTGTCGCCGCCCGCGGCGCGGAGGCGCTCGAGCTCGCCAAGCAATACCAGCCGAGAGCCGTCTCGCTCGACGTGTTCCTGCCTGACATGCTCGGCTGGACCGTGCTGAGCCAGCTCAAGCACAATCCGCTGACCCGCCACATCCCCGTGCAGATCATCACGCTGGACGAGGATCGCCAGCATGCGCTGGCGCGTGGGGCGTTCTCCTTCGTCAACAAGCCGACCACCACCGAAGGCGTTTCCGCCGCGCTGACGCAGATCAAGGAATATGCACGGCCGCGGCGCAAGCGGCTCTTGATCGTCGAGGACAACGAGGCTGAGCAGCTCTCGATCCGCGAGCTGCTGCATCACGACGATATCGAGATCGTGACGACGGACACCGGCGCCGGTGCGCTCTCGACGCTGCGTGAGACCCCCTGCGACTGCGTGGTGCTCGACCTCCGCCTGCCCGATATGAGCGGCTTCGAGGTGCTGGACCAGATCCGCAACGACGAGGCGCTGTCGAACGTTCCGGTGGTCGTCTTCACCGGCCGCGAGCTTTCGGCGGAGGAGGACGCGGAACTCCACACCATGGCACGCAGCATCGTTGTCAAAGGCGTGGAATCGCCGGAACGGCTGCTCGACGAGACCGCACTGTTCCTGCACCGCGTGATCACCGAACTTCCGGTCGAGAAGCAGCGCATGCTGGAGAAGCTGAACAGCTCCGACGAGGACCTGATCGGCAAGACCGCCCTGCTCGTCGACGACGACGCCCGCAACATCTTCGCGCTGTCGAGCGTGCTGGAACGGCGCGGCATGAAAGTGCTGACGGCCACGACCGGCAGCGAGGCGGTGGCGCTGGTCGAATCCAATCCGGAAATCGCCATCGTCCTGATGGACATCATGATGCCGCAGATGGATGGCTATCAGACCATCGGTGTCATTCGCGAAAACCCGGCTTTCGCCCGCCTTCCGATCATCGCGCTGACCGCCAAGGCGATGAAGGGTGACCGCGAGAAGTGTCTGGAGGCCGGCGCGTCCGACTATCTCGCCAAGCCCGTCAACACCGATCAATTGCTGCTTGCGATCCGCATGTGGCTGCACCGCTGAGTTGGATCCGCGTATGGACCACGAAAAGGTCAACATCCTCCTCGTCGACGACCAGCCGGCCAAGCTGCTCGCCTATGAGGTGATCTTGAAGGAGCTCGGTGAGAACCTCGTGATCGCCTCGTCGGGGCGCGAGGCGCTGGAGGTCCTGCTCAAGACCGAGATCGCGGTGATCCTGGTCGACGTCTGCATGCCCGAGCTCGACGGCTTCGAGCTCGCCGCGATGATCCGCGAGCATCCACGCTTCCAGAAGACCGCGATGATCTTCATCTCCGCCATCCAGGTCAGCGACATCGACCGATTGCGCGGCTACGAGATGGGCGCGGTCGATTACGTACCGGTCCCGGTCGTGCCCGAGGTGCTGCGCGCCAAGATCAAGGTGTTTGCCGAGCTCTACCGCAAGACCCGCGAGCTCGAACGGCTGAACCAGGAGCTCGAGGACCGCGTCCGCGCCCGCACGGCGGAACTGGAGAACTCCACGGCGAAGCTGCGCGAGAGCGAACAACGGCGCAGCATGGCTATCGCGGCCGGCAAGATGGGATCCTGGGACTGGGACTGGATCAGCGGCGACTGGATGTGGGACGAAGGGCAATATCGCATCTTTGGCGTCAGCCCCGAGAGCTTCGAGGTCAACCCGGCCAACGTTCAGGCGCTGCTGCATCCCGATGACGTCGATCAGTTGCGCAAGGCGATCGCCGAGTTCAACAGGGGCACGCGGGCCTACGAGACCGAGTTCCGCATCATGCGCCCCGACGGAGAAGTGCGCTGGTGCGTCGGCACGGCGGCGGCGACGGTGGACGATAGCGGTCGCGTCGTGCGCGTGAGCGGCGTCACCGTGGACATCACCGAACGCAAGCGCGCCGAGGAACGGCAGAATCTGCTGGCGCGGGAAGTGGATCATCGCGCCAAGAATGCGCTGGCGCTGGCGCAGTCGATCGTGCGTCTCACCCGGGCCGACGAGGTCAAGGCCTATGTCAACGCCGTCGAGGGACGCATCAATGCGCTCGCGCGCGTGCACACCATCCTGTCGCTGTCGAGCTGGCAGGGTGCCGAGCTCTCCAGGCTGATCGACGAGGAGCTGGCGCCCTATTCGCTCGGCGGCCAGATCATCTTGGCAGGTCCGGAGGTCCAGTTGCTGCCGGCGACGGCCCAGACGCTGGCGCTCGCCCTGCACGAGCTCTTCACGAACTCGGCCAAGTACGGCGCCCTCTCGACCAGGTCTGGACGGCTCACGATCGGCTGGCAGGTCGAGGACCAATTGTTGACGCTGAGCTGGGATGAATCCGGCGGTCCGCTCGTCATGACTCCGAAATCGCGCGGGTTCGGCACGCGGAGCCTGCTTGCGAGCGTCGAGTCCCAGCTCGGCGGACAAGCGCGGTTCGATTGGCGAGCCGAAGGCCTGTTGTGCCGCCTGGAGGTGCCGTTGACACGCAAGACGGTGGCGACGACCGCATCCGCCAAGTTCGAGGACGCCAGCTCCGCCGAATTGCAGCGCGCATCCGGTTAGAGCGTTTTCCGGCGAAAGGACGAGCCGTTCACTTCGAGAGAATGCGTCAAGGCGAGACGCGAGAGCTTCCGTTCCGATTCTGACGGAGCGAAAAAACCATTAGCCGGACGCCGCACTCGTCATGCGTCGCGCCGTCCGCGGTTCGCGCGCGACCCGCCCCTCGAGCCAGGCTTCCGTCTGGGCGAGATCGCGTAGCGCCCTGGCATAGCGGCGCGCGGCGCTTCGCTCCGCGCCGCGCGGCAGCTTGCGCGCCTTGCGAAGAATGTCCGCAGCCGCGTTGCGATAGGCCAGCGAGCGGTAAAGAAAGACAACCTTACCCATATCGATGTTCCCGTTTTGCTGGCGCCTATCCTCGCAAGCCCGGCATGAACGTCCGATGAAGCCAGCGATGACAATTCCTTCATTCATATGGAACCAGCGGATTATCGCCCGCGTTTGCATGTCAGATCGGGATACAGTTCCCATGCGCGCAAAAAAGTCGTCGGACCTGATCTCTGCGACCGGCCTCATCAAGCTGATGACGCATACCATGATGGGCGCAGCCCTCGGCCTCGCCTTCAGTCTCGCGCTGATCCTGTGCAATCCCGCCGTCGCCAGCTTGCTCAATCACGGCGGGAGCCAGGCCGCGATCGTCTTCGCTCTCACATTGGTGACGACGTTCGCCATCGGCGCGACACTCACCGGCGTGGTGTTCATCTTGGCCGAAGACAAGCGGTCTTGAAACGGGCGCCATGCGTGACGGCGAACCTTTGTTGGGAACTCCTGCGCTCCAGGGCGGTTGGCTGCCTGCGTCAATTTAACCCAGGGAGTTCCCTCGCATGACAACGACCAAGCTCGTTCTCACCGCAATGGTGGCCGCCGGCCTCGCCGCCGCGCCGCTCGCCGCACAGGCCAAGTCGCACAAGGCGAAACATGGGTCTTCGATGTCGTCGTCGCAGACCACCGGCGCCAACACCAAGGCGTCCAAGGGCGCCGATCCCTCCGGCCAGGGCGGTTCGGGTCCCGGATCAGACCAGGGCGGCACCATGACGAACAAGACCAGCAAGGGCATGAGCAACACCAAGTGAGCTCAGGCCGGCACGCCATCAAAAGCCCCGCGGCGACGCGGGGCCTTCTTCTTGATGCTCGATCGGCGACCGAGCGTCACATCGTCGGGCGTCAGCTCATTGCGGCCGGCGCGTTTCAAGGTTGAGCCCGCGGCCCGCAGCATTCGTCTTCACGAGATGCTCGAGCTGCGCCCGCTTGCGTCCGATCAGAAGTTGGGCCGCAGCATCATCGAGACCTGCGCGCTGCAATTGCCGGATGGCAGAGCCCAGTTCGAGAATCTCGGCGCGTAACCTCAAGATCCGGTAAGTGTCCGGGTCCCCATCCACGGCGCCCCCCTTAGAGATTTCAGCGCCGTGTGCCCGTGCGGCCGGGAATACCAACTGTCTTCACGAGACGAAGGCGCACCCTGTCGCGCCCGTCAGGCAGGACATCGCCGCCGCCGGCAGCCTTCCATTCGCCGATCAGCAAGTTGATCTTTCGGCGCAGATCCATCTGCGCCAGGGCCTGTTCGGTGCAATCGCGATCGCCGTTGATGCGATCGCGCACGGAAGCCTCGACGTCGGCCATCTCCAGCCTCAAGGCACTGATTTTACGTCGAATTTCATTAATTCGGTTGTCCATAGCTTGTTAGAACAAAATAAGAACATATAGTCAAGCCACGATTTCAGGATGGAGAAGCCAGATGCAGGTTCAAGGTAAGTACAACGCCCGGATCTTTCTCGCCGAGCAGATGACCCGGGCACAAGGGCTGCGGCTGAAACGACTGAGCGAAGAGGCCTATCAGCCCGCACAATATGCGCGCGATCTGTCCTTCACCGAGGCCGCGCGGCGCATCCAGGTGCTGGAAGCGGAGATCGAGCTGGCGAACTCTTTCTAGGCTTTCGCCTGGAAGGCCGTTCGCTGTTTCGGAACCATGCCCGTGTCGAATGGTTCTCCTCGGCCAAGGGAGAACATGCATGGCACGTAAGGCAAAGAAGCGCCGCTACTCACGCAGCTCTGGCAGCGATGTCGAAAGCGAGATGCGCCGCTACAAGAAGGGCACGGCCAAGAGCGGTCGCAAAGGCCGCGGCGGACGCGTGAAGAGTCGCAAGCAGGCGATCGCGATCGGGCTGTCGAAGGCGCGCAAGAAGGGCAAGAAGGTCCCGAAGAAGGCCAGCAAGAAGACGTCCAAGAAGAGGACGACGAAGAAGAAAACAGCCAAGAAATCGAAGCGCAAATCCAGCAAGCGTTGACGCTGACCTGTCTCAGATCATGCTGCCCGGCATGAAGCAGCGGATCGAGACCCCGAAGGCCGTCTTCACCGGCCACACCATGGTGCGGCCGGCGCGGTTCGGCTCGGTGATGACGGCTTCATCCGGGACTTCGACCCATTCCCCGTCCAGACGCACGCGATAATGTCCGTTGTGGGATTCCCAGTCGGGATCAGCGACGGCAAAACCATCGGCGTCCGAGCAGCACGGACCGAGATGGCTGCGCAGGCTGTCGAACCACGGCTTGAGGGGCGAGTCCGCATAGCGGCCGTCATCCCGCCCGAGCGCGCTGCCACCCCAAAGCAGCAACGGCGCCGCAAGCAGCGCCCCCCTCAGCGAGAGCTTCAATCGATCCATGTCGGCACCGATCAAATGCGAACCACCGGCCAGTTCCACAAAGCGGCTAGGGGGTTCGAAGTTCCACGCTTGCAACTCAGTCTGGACGGCGTCATTGCCGCGCCAGACTTGCACGATCCGGAACTGTGATGAGCGAACACGGCTTTTTCGGACGAACCGGGTCACCATCTCTGCCGTTAACGAGAATGTTATCGAGTGGCCCTCGCAGATCCCAAGGGCGAACGGAAAAGGCGGCCCGGGGGCCGCCTTTTTGATTTTGGCTGATAGATGTTCGCCTCAGGCGAGCGGCACCGCGACGAACCTCGTCGCCTCGGCGCTTCTGACCTGCAACAGCACGCTGCGCTTGCCGGACGATTTGGCATGCGCCAGCTCCGAGCGGACGTCGCCGACATTGGCGACGGCCTTGCCGCCGACATTGAGGATGACGTCGCCGGTCTGGATGCCGCGCTGCGCCGCAGGTCCTTGCGGATCGACTTCGGTGACGACAACGCCCTTCTGGCCAGCGCCCTGGACGTCGCCGGCCCGAGCCAGGCCAAGCCCGAGACGCGGCGCGCCGGCGCTCGGCTGCCCTCTGCCCTCGTCGGCGCCGCCATTAGCTTTGGCCTGCCGCTCGTTCGGCAACTCGCCGAGTGCAAGCGTCAACGTCTTGGTCGTGCCGTTGTGGAAGACGTCGAGCTTCACCGAGCTGCCCGGCGCCAGGGTGGCGATGGTACGGGCGAGGTCGCGGGAGTCCTTGATCGCGGTGCCGTTGACGGCGGTGATGACGTCACCCGCCTCGATGCCAGCCTTCGCCGCCGGGCTGCCATCCTGCGGATTGTCGACGATGGCGCCACGCGCCTCCTTCAGGCCGAGGCTGTCGGCAATCTCCGACGTCACCGGCTGCACCTGCACGCCGAGCCAGCCGCGGGTCACCGCGCCTTTGTCCTTCAGCTGCGCGACGACGAGTTTTGCGGTCGAAGCCGGAATGTCGAAGCCGATGCCGACCGAGCCGCCGGAGGGCGAGAAGATCGCGGTGTTCACGCCGATCACGTTGCCGCTCATGTCGAAGGCCGGGCCCCCGGAATTACCCTTGTTGATGGGCGCGTCGATCTGGATGAAGTCGTCATAGGGACCGTTGCCGATGTCGCGGCCACTGGCCGAGACGATGCCGGCGGTCACGGTGCCGCCGAGACCGAAGGGATTGCCGACCGCGACCACCCAGTCGCCGATCCGCGGTTTCTGGTCGGAGAATTTGACGAACGGAAAGTCCGTCTTGCCGTCGACCTTGATCAGCGCGAGATCGGTCTTCGGATCGATGCCGACGACCTTCGCGGTGTAGCTCGTGCCGTCGTCCATCGTCACCTGCACCGACGCAGCGTGGTCGACGACGTGGTTGTTGGTCACGGCGTAGCCGTCGGCGGAGATGAAGAAGCCGGAGCCTTCGCCCGTGATCATCTGATGGCGCTGGCGCGGCATGCCATTCGGGCCGCCGGGGAAGCGGAAGCCGAACTGCCGCGAGAACTGGTCGAACGGCGTCGCCTCGTCCTGGTCCATCCGGTTCTGTTGCAGCATGGCGCTCTTGTCGTTGTCCTGCTCGATCCTGACCCGCACCGAGATGACGGCCGGCTTGACCTTGCCGACAAGATCACCGAAGCCCGGCGGCGTCGCGGCGGATTCGGCGGCCTGGGCTGGCGCGATGAAGGAGCTCGTACCGAAATTTGAAGAGCCGGGAGAAGCCGCCAGCACGGCCACGCCGAGCGCGGCCACGGTGCCGAGCAGCGCGAGCCGGCGTGGCTTCAAGATCTTGCGGGACGTCGTGGTGTCGGAATTGGCGCGATCGTTCATGTCGAAATGTCCATGTTGGATAAGGTGTCGCCTTGCACCCAACATGGACATCGTCACCTTACGACGTCCCGTCCGTCCGATTAAATCTTGGCAAACAACATGCGAGCGGACACAAGCGGGAAGATCGTCCCCGCGCATTTGATGCAGCTCAACGCAGGTCTTGCGGGCAGTGAAAAACTGCGGCCACCGGATGATATTCATCGGAGGCGCCCCATGTACAAAGACATTCTCGTCCACATCCCCACCGAACGTCCCATGCGTTCCGCGATCGATGGCTCGATTTCGCTGGCGGCGCAGCTCAACGCCCATCTCGACGCGGTCGCGATCGGCTATGTCGCGACAAGTGCAGCTTACGTGATGGAGGGCGGCGCCGCGGTGGCGGCCGTGTTCGAGCTGGAACGCGAGCGCGCCGTGGAGCGGGCCGAGGCCGCGCTCTCAGTGTTCGGGATCGAAGCGGCGAACGCCGGCATTTCCTACGCCTGCCACCCGCTCGGCGCGATCCCGGTGGACGCAGCCGGCTCGCTCGGCGAGATGGCGCGGCTGCACGACCTCAGCGTCGTGCTTCAGCCGGAGCCTGCGCACGGCTCGTTCGACAACGACGTGCCGGGCGAAATCCTGTTTCAGTCAGGCGGCCCGGTGTTGTTCCTGCCCTACACCTTCCATGGAGCGTTCAAGGCGGGGCGGATCGGCATCTGCTGGGACGGCAGCCGCGTCGCGGCGCGGGCCGTGCACGACGCCGCACCGTTCCTGGCACGCGCCGAGGAGATCGTGATCATCACCATCAACGAAACCAGAGCGGTCTCGGACGAAGCTTCAGCGAGCAATCTGGCAAGACATCTCGGCCGGCGTGGACTGTCGACCCGCACGGTCGGCCTGTCGGCGACGCGCGCCGACATCCAGCCCACCATCCTGTCGCTGGCGGCCGACGAGGGGCTCGATCTCCTGGTGATGGGCGGCTATGGCCATTCGCGATTGCAGGAACGCGTTCTCGGCGGCGTCACCCGCGCCATGCTGGAAGCCATGACGGTCCCGACGCTGATGTCGCATTGAGACGAACAGGCGCCGTCATGCCGCGACTGGGGCCTCCCATGTCGCGGGCGCCGCGGCGCCATCGTCGTGCTTCACGTTGCAGGCGTCGAAATGCGCCTTGAGCTCGACCTCGGCGAGATATTCGAAATGCTCGGCCTGGCCGAGGAGTTGCCAGTTCTGGAGCGGCCGGTAGGCCGCCTGCTGACGACAGAGGGACGCCAGCGCCCGGTAGCGACGTACGTTCTCCATGAGACCCTCCCTCGCATTTGCAGAGCTTATTGCCCTTATTTGCGTCAGGCAAATGGCGGTTATGCAAAAGATTTGCTGCGCCCACCGCGCGCCTGGCCTCGGCCCGCTCTTGAAATGCGTATTCAGGCGAAAGTTCCAATTGGCGCCGACCGACACTCGGCCCCCCCCCCCCCGCCAAGGGCGGACAGTCTCGGCCGATTGCGGCGTCGCCTCGAGATTGGACATAGTCTACCGGAGACGACCTCCATCGCCTACGCGTACCCGCTGCGCAGAACTGACTTGCACGTGCGGAACTCGGCCGGCCTCGGCAGCGAGGCGAATGGCCGCAATATTGGTGGCGTAGTCGGCGGCGCCCTTGCCGCGGAACACGGCCGAACCCGCCACCAGCGTATCGGCGCCCGCGGCCGCCACGGCAGCCGCATTGTCGCGCGTGATACCGCCGTCGACCTCGATCCGGATCGGCCGGTCGCCGATCATGGCCTTGATCCGTTCGATCTTCGCGAGCTGGGATTCGAGGAAGGACTGGCCGCCAAATCCCGGATTGACCGTCATCACCAGCACGAGATCGACGCGATCGAGCACGTAGGCGATCGCGCTCTCGGGCGTGGCGGGACACAGACTGACACCGGCCTTCTTGCCGAGCGCACGGATCGCCTGCAGCGAGCGGTCGAGATGGGCGCCGGCTTCGGCGTGCACCGTGATGACGTCGGCTCCGGCCTTCGCGAACGATTCCAGATAAGGATCGACAGGCGCGATCATGAGATGCACGTCGAAGATCTTCTTGGTCGTCGGCCGGATCGCCTTGATGACGTCGGCACCGAAGCTGATGTTCGGCACGAAGTGTCCGTCCATGACGTCGCAATGGATCCAGTCGGCGCCGGCCGTGTCGATTGCCGCGACCTCCTCGCCGAGACGCGCAAAATCCGCAGCCAGGATCGAGGGGGCGATGATGATCTCTCTGGTCATGGCTTTGCACTCCGCGCATCGGCGCCGCCGCTGAAAACGCGGCTCGCCAGGACGTCCATGGGATCGATGGTTTCGAGGTCGGCGACATCGAGCATGCGATCGAGATCGGACACCAGGCGATCGGCCTGCCGCAGCCGGATGCGGTCGACGGCATTGCGGATCGAGCGCGCATTGGAGAAGAACGGCTGGGTCCGGCGCAGCGCGATGTATTTTTCGAACGCCTCCCGTGCCGCGGCCGAGAAGCGATAACCCCGCTCCTTCAGCATCAGCTCGGCAATGACGAGCAGCTCGGCCTCCGCATAGTCGGGGAATTCGATGTGGTGGGCGATGCGCGAGCGGAAGCCGGGATTGGAAGCGAAGAAGCTCGTCATTCGCTCGCCATAGCCGGCGAGGATCACGACGAGGTCCTCGCGCTGGTTCTCCATCACCTGGAGCAGGATCTCGATGGCCTCCTGGCCGTAGTCGCGCTCGTTGTCGGGGCGATGGAGGTAATAGGCCTCGTCGATGAACAACACGCCGCCCATCGCCTTCTTCAGGATCTCCTTGGTCTTCGGCGCGGTGTGGCCGATATATTGGCCGACGAGATCGTCACGTGTGACCGAGATCACCTGCCCGCGCCGCACGAAGCCGAGGCCGTGGAGGATCTTGGCCATGCGCAGCGCCACCGTGGTCTTGCCGGTGCCGGGATTGCCTGTGAACGACATGTGCAGCGTCGGCGGCGCGGAGGCCAGGCCCGCGCGCTGCCTGATACGTTCGATCAGCAGCAGTGAGGCAATCTGGCGCACGCGGCTCTTCACCGGCCTCAATCCGACCAGCTCCCGCTCGAGCTGCTGAAGCGTGTCGGTGATCCCAGCCGCTTCAGCTTCCTTGCGGAGATCGAAATGGGTCTCGCCGGGCTCGGTCGTGGTTGCGTGGGGAACATCCAGCATAGCTACCCTCGAAGAAAAGAGCTTCGCCGCGGGGAGCGGCGAAGCAGTGGTCCGCCAAGGATACGGAGCAGGGAGAGCTCCGCGCGGAAGAGAATGGCTATTGAGAGGCGTGGGCGGCCGGCTTCCGAACCGTGGTGTAACGGATCGCGCGGCCGCCGACTTCCTGCCGCACCAGCTCGAACTCCGCCTCTTGCGGCGGCCGGTTGACGAGGAAGGAGATCCGCACCGATTCCCAGCCATGGCTGGAATCGAAGCCGCTGATGCGGATGTAGCTGTTACCGTACACCCTGCGGCATTCGGCGAGCTCCATCATCACGCCGGCGGCGTCCTGAAGGTCGAACATCGGCAGGCCCCACATCTCCCAATAAGTATTGCGGGGATGCGGATCGTCAGTGAACTCGATGTTCACCGCCCAACCCTTGGTCAGGCAATATTGCACCTGCTTGGTGATCTGATCGTCGGTGAGATCGGGCAGGAACGAGAAGCAGCCTTGAGTCAGCTTCATGTCAAATCTCCTCAAACGGTTTCGAGCGCCGTCGGCACGAAGTCCGGCGTGTCGGTGGATTGATAGTTGAAGGTGACGTCCTTCCAGACCTCGAGCGCGGCCTTCAGCGGCGTGCAGGTCTCGGCCGCCTTGGCCAGGATCTCCGGGCCCTCGTGGACGTAGTCGCGGCCCTCGTTCCGGGCGAGGATCATCGCTTCCAGCGCTACGCGGTTGGCTATCGCGCCGGCCGCAATTCCCATGGGGTGACCGATGGTGCCGCCGCCGAACTGCAGCACGACGTCTTCGCCCAGAAGGTCGAGCAGCTGATGCATCTGGCCGGCATGGATGCCGCCGGAGGCAACCGGCATCATCTTGTTCAGGCTCGCCCAGTGCTGGTCGAAGAACAGGCCGTGCTCGAGCTTGGTCGGATTGAAGTCCTCGCGGCAAACGTCGTAGTAGCCGCGCGTGGTGTTGGGATCGCCTTCGAGCTTGCCGACCACCGTGCCGGCATGGATGTGGTCGACGCCGGCAAGGCGCATCCATTTGGCGATGACGCGGAACGACACGCCATGGCTCTTCTGCCGCGTATAGGTCGAGTGGCCGGCGCGGTGCAGATGCAGGATCATGTCGTTGCGCCGCGCCCATTTGGCCATCGACTGGATCGCGGTGTAACCGATCACGAGGTCGATCATGACGACGCACGACCCCAGCTCCTTCGCGAACTCGGCGCGCTCGTACATGTCCTCCATCGTGCCCGCGGTGATGTTCAAGTACGTGCCCTTCACCTCACCGGAGGCGGCCTGCGCGCGGTTCACGGCTTCCATGCAGTAGAGAAAACGATCGCGCCAGTGCATGAAGGGCTGCGAGTTGATGTTCTCGTCGTCCTTGGTGAAATCGAGCCCGCCCTTCAGTGCCTCATAGACCACGCGGCCATAGTTGCGGCCCGAAAGCCCGAGCTTCGGTTTCACCGTCGCGCCGAGCAGCGGCCGGCCGAACTTGTCGAGCCGCTCGCGCTCGACCACGATGCCGGTCGCCGGCCCCTGAAACGTCTTCACATAGGCGACGGGGAATCGCATGTCCTCCAACCGCAGCGCCTTGAGCGGCTTGAAGCCGAACACGTTGCCGATGATCGAGGCCGAGAGGTTCGCGATCGAGCCCGGCTCGAACAGGTCGAGGTCATAGGCGATGTAGGCGAAATACGAACCCGGCGCACCCGGGACCGGATCGACGCGGTAGCATTTGGCGCGATACTTCTCGGCGGCGGTCAGGCGATCGGTCCACACCACGGTCCAGGTCGCGGTCGAAGATTCACCGGCCACCGCGGCCGACGCCTCGATCGGGTCGACGCCTTCCTGCGGCGTCACGCGAAACAGTGCGATGACGTCGGTGTCCTTTGGCGTGTAATCGGGCTCCCAATAGCCCATGCGCTTATATTCCATCACGCCGGAGCGATAGCGCTCTTTGCCGCGGACCGTACCTGCATGTGCGTTCATGTCTCTCTCCTGTTCTTCTTCTCTGCTCTTTCTGATTGATCAGGCCGCAACCGGCTCGCGGGCGTCGACGCGCGGATCGAGCTCGCCCGCGCGATAGCGCCGTGCCATTTCGCTCAAGGGAATGACCTTGATCTTGCTCGCGTTGCCGGCCGAGCCGAACTGCTCGAAACGTTCGCGGCAAAGCTCGCGCATCGCATCCATCGCGGGCTTGAGGAATTTGCGCGGATCGAACTCCGAGCGCGTTTGCGCGGCGACCTTGCGGAACACCGCGGTCATCGCCAGCCGACAATCGGTGTCGATGTTGACCTTGCGTACGCCGCTCTTGATGCCACGGAC
The DNA here is from genome assembly GCF_006658635.1 of Bradyrhizobium sp. UNPA324. NCBI lineage: Bacteria > Pseudomonadati > Pseudomonadota > Alphaproteobacteria > Hyphomicrobiales > Nitrobacteraceae > Bradyrhizobium > Bradyrhizobium sp. UNPA324. The sequence continues at coordinate 5,014,652 of NZ_LFJD01000004.1, read as the reverse complement.
GATCTCCTCGACCGGCACGCCCCAGGTCTGCGGCATCTCGCCGCCGAACTGGTTGAACATGTCCTGCAGCGGCTGCGGCACCGAGGAGGAGCCGTGCATCACCAGATGCGTGTTTGGCAGACGGCGGTGGATCTCCTCGACCACTCGCATCGCCAGGATGTCGCCGTCCGGCTTGCGGCTGAACTTGTAGGCGCCGTGCGAGGTACCCATCGCGATGGCGAGCGCATCGACCTTGGTGGCCTGGACGAAGTCGACCGCCTGGTCGGGATCGGTCAAGAGCTGGTCATGACTGACCTTGCCCTCGACCCCGTGACCATCTTCCTGCTCGCCGCCGCCGTGCTCCAGCGAGCCGAGCACGCCGAGCTCGCCTTCGACGGAGGCGCCGACCCAATGGGCGAGATCGACGACGCGGCGGGTGATCGCGACATTGTAGTCGTAATCGGCCGCCGTCTTGGCATCGGCTTTGAGCGAGCCGTCCATCATGACGGACGTGAAGCCGTGGGCGATCGCGGACGCGCAGGTCGCTTCGTCATTGCCGTGATCCTGGTGCATGCAAAGCGGGATGTCCGGATAGGTCCGCTCCAGCGCGTCGATCATGTGCGAGAGCATGAGATCGCCGGCGTAGCTGCGCGCGCCGCGCGAGGCCTGGATGATCACGGGCGCATCGACCTCGGCGGCTGCCTGCATGATCGCGATGCCCTGCTCCATGTTGTTGATGTTGAATGCCGGCACCGCGTAGCCATGAGACGCGGCGTGGTCGAGCAATTGTCGAAGGGTAATACGTGCCAAGGGAATTCTCCGTTTCCTGTCTTTCCGTCAGCTCAGATCAGCCGGCCCATCGCAGCGGCGGTGTCGGCCATGCGGTTGGAAAAGCCCCATTCGTTGTCGTACCAGCTCATGACCCGCACCAGATTGCCGTCCATGACTTTGGTCTGGTCGAGATGCACGATGCTCGAGCGCGGATCGTGGTTGAAGTCGGTGGAGACATTCGGCGCGTCGGTCGCTCCCAGAATGTCCTTCAACCGTCCCTTGGCAGCTGCCTGAAACGCCTCGTTGACCTCCTTCGCGCTCGTTGCGCGCCTGGCGACGAACTTGAAATCGACCACCGAAACGTTCGGCGTCGGCACACGGATCGCCACACCGTCGAGCTTGCCCTTCAGGGCCGGCAGCACCAGCCCCACCGCCTTGGCCGCACCGGTCGTGGTCGGGATCATCGACAGCGCCGCGGCGCGGGCGCGATAGAGGTCCTTGTGAAACGTATCGAGCGTCGGTTGGTCGCCGGTGTAAGAGTGGATCGTGGTCATGAAGCCCTTCTCGATCCCGACGGCCTCGTCCAGCACCTGCGCGAGCGGCGCGAGGCAGTTGGTCGAGCACGAGGCATTGGAGACCACGATGTGATCACCGGTCAGCGCGAGATGGTTGACACCGAATACGACGGTGAGATCGACCTCGCTCGCCGGCGCCGAGACCAGCACGCGCTTTGCGCCGGCCTCAAGATGCGCGGCGGCCTTCTCCCGCGAGGTGAACAAGCCCGTGCATTCCAATGCGATGTCGATGCCGAGCGCACGATGCGGCAGCTGCGCCGGATCTTTGATCGCAGTCACCTTGATCGGACCGCCTCCGATATCGATCGTATCGCCGTCGACTTTGACGTCGCCCGGAAAGCGGCCATGGACCGAGTCGAAGCGCAACAGATGCGCATTGGTCTCGACCGAACCGAGATCGTTGATCGCGACCACCTCGATATCGTTGCGGCGGGACTCGACGATCGCACGCAGCACGTTGCGACCGATCCGGCCAAACCCGTTGATGGCGACACGCAAGCTCATGCTGATTTTCCCTGGTTCCGACGTGCGACGGAGCGCCTGGCCGCCTCTGCAATACTCTGCGGCGTGATGCCGAATTCGCGATACAGCACCGGCGCCGGCGCCGAGGCGCCGAAGCCGCGCATGCCGACGAATTCGGCCTCGGCGCCGAGCCAGCGATGCCAATCACCGGCGACGGCCGCCTCGATTCCGACGCGCGGCGCGGTGCCGAGCACCGTGGCGCGGTAATCGTCCGGCTGCTCCTCGAACAGGGCGAAGCAGGGTGCGGACACCACGGCTGCACGGATGTACTCAGTCGCAAGCAAGCGAGCGGCTTCCGAGGCAATCGACACTTCCGAGCCGGTCGCAATCAGCGTCACGTCGCGGCCGCCGTCCGGCGAGACGACGAGATAGGCGCCGCGTGACACACGGTTTCTGCCGCGCGCATCGCTGCGGAAGGTCGGCAGCGCCTGCCGCGACAGGCACAGCACGGACGGACGGTTCTCGGAGCTGAGCGCGCAGTCCCAGGCCTCGAGTGTCTCCACCGCGTCGGCGGGACGGAACACCAGAAGATTCGGAATGACGCGCAGCGAGGCGAGATGCTCGACCGGCTGGTGCGTCGGGCCGTCCTCGCCGAGGCCGATCGAGTCGTGGGTCATCACGTGGATGACCCGCAGCCGCATCAGCGCCGCAAGGCGGATCGCGGGCCGGCTGTAATCGGAGAACGCCAGGAAGGTGCCGCCATAGGGAATGAAGCCGCCATGGAGCGCGAGGCCGTTCATCGCGGCGGCCATGCCGTGCTCGCGGATGCCGTAGTGGATGTAGTCGCCGGCGAAAGCGCCGCGCTTGACGGGAGCTTGCGCCTTGGCGTGCGTGAGGTTCGAATGCGTCAGGTCCGCGGAGCCGCCGACCAAACCGGCAATCGTCCCGGCGATGCCATCGAGCACCTGTTGCGAGGCCTGCCGTGTCGCGAGCTTCGGACGTTCGCTAGCAAAGCGCTCCCGTAATTTCGCGGCGGCCAGCGCATAGGCGGCAGGCAGAGCGACGGCCTTGCCCTCGACGAACAGATCGCGCTGCTCGGGTGTCGCGCGTTCATAGCGATCGAGCCAGGCGAGCCGATCGACTTGTCCGCGCTGCCCGATCATCCGCCACGCCTTGAGCACCGGCATCGGCACCACGAAGGGTTGATAGTCCCAGCCGAGCGCCCGCCGCGCTGCCGCGGCCTGCTCGATCCCAAGCGGCGCGCCATGGGCCTTCTCCGTGCCTTGCCGATCCGGCGCGCCGTAGCCGATGATGGTGCGGCAGGCGATCAGCGACGGTTTTGCAGTCTCGCGCTCCTCTGCGATCGCCTGCGCAATCGCTTCGGGATCGTGCCCGTCGATGCTGCGTACCGACCAGCCAGAGGCGGCGAAACGCGCGAGCTGATCGTCGGACGTGGCCAGCGAGGTCGCTCCGTCGATCGAGATCCCGTTGTCGTCGAACAGCACGATCAGTCGGCCGAGCCCGAGATGGCCGGCGAGCGAGATCGCCTCCTGGCTGAGGCCTTCCATGAGACAGCCGTCGCCGGCGATCACATAAGTGAAGTGATCGACGAGGCCGTCGCCATGCCGCGCATTGGCCATCCGTTCGGCGAGCGCCATGCCGACCGCGGTTGCGATCCCCTGCCCCAGCGGCCCTGTCGTGGTCTCCACGCCCGGCGTATGGCCGTATTCCGGATGGCCCGGCGTTTTCGAGCCCCATTGCCGGAAGGCCTTGATATCGTCGAGGCTGACGTCGCCGCCGGTCAGATGCAGCAGGGCATAGAGCAGCATCGAGCCATGACCGGCCGACAGCACGAAGCGATCGCGGTCCGGCCAATTGGGATGCGCCGAGTCGAATTTCAGGAAGCGCGAGAACAGTACGGTCGCGACATCGGCCATGCCCATGGGCAGGCCGGGATGGCCCGACTGCGACGTCTCGATGGCATCGACCGCGAGGAAGCGGACGGCGTTCGCGAGATCATTGTGCGCGACCGCATTGAGGTCGGCTTCGGCATGAACCGAGATGTTCATCGGATCCTCCCATTGTTGTTGGTGTTCGTCACTTCAGGTTCCGCTTGCGCTCGATGAGCTGCATGATCAGCGGCGTCAGGATCAGCTGCATCGCGAGATCGAGCTTCGCGCCGGGGCAGACGATGGAATTCGCGCGCGACATCCAGCTCTGCGGCAGCATCGACAGCAGATAAGGGAAGTCGATGCCGCGCGGGTTCTTGAAGCGGATCACCACCATCGATTCGTCCGGCGTCGGGATCCAGCGCGCGACGAACGGATTGGAGGTGTCCACCGTCGGCACGCGCTGGAAGTTGATGTCGGTCTCGGTGAATTGCGGGCAGATGTAGTGGATGTAGTCGGGCATCCGCCGCAGGATGGTGTCGGTGACCGCCTCGGTCGAATAGCCGCGCGCGCTGCGATCGCGATGCAGCTTCTGGATCCATTCGAGATTGATGACCGGAACGACGCCGATCTTGAGGTCGGCATAGCGCGCGACATTGACCTTGTCGGTAACCACGGCGCCGTGCAGGCCCTCGTAGAACAACAGGTCCGAGTTCTCCGGCAGCTTCTCCCAATCGGTGAATGTGCCGGGCGCCACGCCGTGCAGCGCCGATTCCTCGGCGTCGTGAACATAGTGCCGCGTCACCGCCGTGCCGGTCTCGCCATAATCTCGGAACGCACGCTCCAGCTCCTCGAACAGGTTGGTCTCGGGGCTGAAATGGCTGAAATGCTTGTTGCCTCGATCAGCCTCCTTGGCCATCTGCGCGCGCATCTCGGCGCGGTCGTAGCGGTGGAAGGCGTCACCCTCGATGTAGGCCGCGTTGACCTTCTCGCGGAAAAAAATCTGCTCGAACGTCTTCTTCACCGAGGTGGTGCCGGCGCCGGAGGAGCCGGTGATCGAGATGATCGGATGCTTCCTGGACATGGGACGCCTCGCTCACAACCGGAAGAAGCCGCGCCGCGCGAACAGCGGTGCGGAGACGCTGGCGACCAGCAGCGGATCGCAATGCAGCTCCTCGACGCGGCGCACCTCGTTGCTTGAGCCCATGATCAGCGGCACGCGCTGGTGCAGGCTCTGCGCCGAGAGGTCGAGGATGCGCTCGCGTCCCGTCGTGGCGGAGCCGCCGGCCTGCTCGATGATCATCGCCATCGGGTGCGCCTCGTAAGTCAGGCGCAAGCGGCCGTCGCCGTAGCCGGGACGCGCGTCGGAAGGGTAGAGGAAGATGCCGCCGCGGGTGAGGATGCGATAGGCCTCGGCAACCAGCGAGCCGACCCAGCGCATGTTGAAATCGTGGTTGGCGGGCCCATCGACGCCGGCGAGACATTCGTCGATGAAGGCACGCACCGGCGGATCCCAGTGCCTACGGTTCGACGAATTGATCGCGAATTCCTCGCAGGCCTCGGCGATCTGCACGCCGCTGCGCGCGAGGCGGAAGCAGCCCGCCTTGCGGTCGAGCGTGAAGATGTCGACGCCCTCGCCGAGCGTCAGCACCAGGGAGGTCTGCGGACCGTAGGTGACGAAGCCCGCCGCGAGCTGCGCCGAGCCGCGCTGATGGAAGGCGAGCGTCAGGTCGTCCGGGGCGGGCAGGATCGAGAAGATCGTGCCCACGGTCATGTTGATGTCGATGTTGGAGGAGCCGTCGAGCGGATCAATCGCGATGCAGATCTTTGCCTCGCGATCGCCGATCTGAGCCTCGCGCATCTCTTCCGAGGCGAGCGCTGCGATCGGCATCTTGCTGAGGCAGCGGCGCAGGATCGCATCGGCCTGCACGTCGAGGTCGCGCTGGAGGTCGCCGTCGCTGTTGCGGCCGGTGGTCAGGCCGGAGGCGTCCGCAAGATCGCCCGCGGCGATGAGGTCGGCGATCTCGATGGCTGCCGCCGCGATGGCATCGACCGCAGCTGCCACGGCCAGCGCATGCGGCGCGGTCTCGGAATACCGTTGAAGGTGATCGTCCAGCCTGAGTTGCCCGGTCATCTGCGTCCATCCCCTTTGCCGGCGCCGCCTCCAATTGCCTCCCCGCTGGAGGTTGGTGCGATCAGTCCCGGCATCAGGAGCTTGACAGGGGCAGCTTAATAAGGAAAATTTCTATTCATAATGAGCGTCAAAGAATTTTCTTATAATGGCCCCAGCCATGCGGCGGCTCAGCTCCGGCATCTGACGATCCGGCAGCTGCGCTCGCTTGCGGCGCTCTCGGTCAAGGGCAGCGTGACGGCGGCCTCCGGGCATCTCGGGCTGACCCAGCCGGCCGTGACCCAGCAGCTGCGGCAGCTTCAGGATCTCGCCGGCCTGCCGCTGGTGCAGCGGACCGGCGACGGCATGCTGCTGACCGAGGCGGGCAAGGAGGTGCTGACGCTGGCCGAGCGGGTCGAGGCCGCCATCATGGACTGTCAGGGCGCGCTCGACCTGCTCGCGGGCCGGACCGGCGGCACCGTGCATCTCGGCGCGGTCTCGACCGCGAAATATTTCGTGCCGCATGCGATCGCGGCGTTCTCCAAGCGGTACCCCAAGATCGAGATCAAGCTCGCCATCGGCAATCGCGAGGAGATCCGCGAGGCCATGCACGGCTACGACCTCGATTTCGCGGTGATGGGTCGGCCACCGGCCGACGTCTCCGTCGACGTCCGCCAGCTCGGGCGCAACCCGCACATCATCGTCGCGCGCAAGGGGCACTGGCTGGAGAAGGATTCCGGCCTCAACCTGACCGATCTCGTGCACGAAACCTTCCTCACCCGCGAGCCCGGCTCGGGCACGCGGACGCTGATGGAGGGCATGTTCCAGAAGTCCGACCTCGAGCCGATCATCGGCATGGAGATGAGCAGCAACGAAACCATCAAGCAGGCGGTCATCGCCGGGCTCGGCATCGCCTTCATCTCGGCCCACACGGTGGCGCATGAGCTCGCCGAGGGCCGGCTCGTCGTGCTCGACGTCGCGGGCCTGCCGATCGTGCGGCAATGGTACGTGATCCGCCGCAGCGACAAGGTACTGCTGCCGCCGGCGCAGGCGATGTTCGATTTTCTGGGCTCGGAAGGGTCGAACTACCTGCCCGACGTGCCCGAGTTCGGCGGAGGATAATCCGCCGGCGCTCAGCTCATCAGCTTCATCGCGACGGTGGCCGCCAGGATCACGATGATCTGGAGCAGGCGCTCCGTCGTGAAGATGCGGTTGAAGGTGGTCATTGCTTGCCCCGGCCGGCGTGAAGGAGATTTCGATCGGCCCGTTGCTAGCACAGGCGCCGCGCGAGACAACTCCGTAATTGCCACGAGGGCGATCGCGCCTGCGGCGGGCCGGTTCACGGCTGCGCCGGTCGTTAACGATCAGGCTGCGAGCGGAGCGGCGTAGTCCGTGCGCAACGCGAAATAGGCTTCCAGCTCCGACAGCGCCCGCGCTTCCCACTCCCGCGCCTGCTCCAGCAGCGACCAGCTCTGGCCCGGGCGGAATGCAGCGGTCTGGCGATAGAGCGATGCGATGCCGCGATAGCGTCGCACGTTCTCAAAGATGGCGTGACCGTTCATGTCCGAAAACTCCCTCGTCATTCCCGCGGGAGAAATTGCGGTCAAATCTTTTTCGAAAAGTTAGCGGCGCGCGACAAGCTCGCGGATGGTTGCCGGACTGTTGCGCGCACGCAACGCGCAACGTCGTGCCAGGACGATCTCGATAGCGATTTATTGCGGATTCGTTGCCGCGCTCTCGCCCGGGGGATTCAGCCCGCCACGGCGGATGATCCTGATCGTCTCGCGGCAGAGATCGGCAAAGCCGATCAGCAGCACGGCGAGCAGGCAGAACAGGTTGATGGAATCGGTATTTGCGCTGGATAGCGCGTTGAATTCGAAGAAGGGCGGAATGAATGCCCACCACACCAGCGGAACGGTGAACAGCGCGGCGAACACCGCCGCCGGCGCGCCCGCTATCAGGCCGAGCACGAACAGGGCGGGCAGGAATACTGCAAAATACAGCTTTGCGCCGAGCGCGACGCAGATGCCCTGAAGCACAGCCGACACAGCGACAACGACGCATCCAAGCAGAAACGCCTGCCACGACCACGGCCGTACCCGCGGTACGCCAAACAGCCCCGCACGCTTCATCAGTCTCCCCCTGCTGCCCGTTAACCGGGTCCGATTGAGACGAAAGTACTACAGCGGCAGGCAAACCGCGAGATGGAAATTGCACCCCCACGGGATTGGTAAACGAGCCGCAAAGCACCACTCCGGGAGGCCTGCAGGCTGGCTCGGGTGCGCGTGTCCCGGACAAGCTGCAACGCGTTGAGCGTTGCGGCGCAGAGCCGGGACCCAGGGCGACACGGCACAATGCGGATGGATGGGCCCCGGCTCTGCAGCGCACCACCCCCGACGATGCTTCGCATCGCCGGGCCGCTGCACCTGCGTCCGGGGCACGAGAGCGAAGTGGGACGCAGGCGTTCTCCGCGCCGTCATTGCGAGGAGCTCGCGACAAAATTGGCTGGCAATCGCGGCGCGTTTCGCCCGAGGTTTGATTGATCACTCCGCCCTCAAAGCCAAGAGCAACTGTGCTGGAGTTAGACCGGTGAGCGGCCAGCCTCAAGGCTGGCGCTGGCGCGCCCCCGCCTTCGGCGGCTAACGGCCTTGACCCCGTCCGCTCACCGGTCTGTTGGCTTTGCAAGCGCTCGGTCGGAGACGAGCGCCTCAGGGTGACGGAACCGTAGCCCGGATGAGCGCAGCGACATCCGGGTCTGCGCAAGCACTGTCCCGGGTATCGCTGCGCTCACCCGGGCTACCAAGAAGAGATCATCACCTCACTCGCACCGGCGTTCCATCCGCCATCGTCGTCACACCCTTCCGCTCCACGATCATCCCATAGGCGCGCGGCTGGCGGTGGACGTCGAAATTGAAGGTGGTGCGCTTGTAGGAATTGCAGAGGTCGAGATCGCAGCGGGCGAGCGCGAGCTCGTCGCCCTTGGTCGTGCACCGCGCGATGATTTCGCCCGAAGGCGCGATGACGCAGCTGCCGCCGATGTGGTCCACGCCCTCCTCGACGCCGGCCTTGGCGACGCCGACCACGAAGGTGCCGTTCTGATAGGCGCCGGCCTGCATGACCAGATGGTTGTGGAACAGCGAGAGATCGTCATGCTCGGGCGCGGGCGGATTGTGCACCGGCGTGTTGTAGCCGATCATCACCATCTCGACGCCCTGCAGGCCCATCACCCGATAGGTCTCGCTCCAGCGGCGATCATTGCAGATCGCCATGCCCATTACGCCGCCGAAGGCATCGACGACACCGAAGCCGCTGCCCGGCTCGAAATAGCGCTTCTCCAGATGCTGAAATTTTCGCCACGGCTCATGCTCGGCATGGCCTGGCAGATGGACCTTGCGATATCTGGCGACGATGGCGCCGTTCTTGTCGACGAGAATGGAGGTGTTGTAGCGCCTGACAATTCCGGCCTCGACCGTCAGCTCGGCATAGCCGAGGGTGAAGCCGATGCCGGTCGCGCGCGCAAGGTCGAACAGGGCCTGCGTCTCCGGACCCGGCATCTCGCGCTCGAAGAAGCCGTCGATCTCGGCTTGATCCTCGAAATACCAGCGCGGGAAAAACGTCGTCAGCGCAAGCTCGGGATAGACGATCAGGTCGCAGCCGCAAGCCTTCGCCTCGCGCATCAAGGCCATCAGCCGGGCCACGACCTGGGTCCTGTTCTCGGTCCTGGCGATCGGGCCAAGCTGGCCGGCTGCAACAGTCACAACTCTCGCCACGCGTCATTCCTTCGTTTCCGAGTGCGTCGGGTCTGAGCCTATCGAGCGGCGCACCGCACGCACAGGCCGGCTTCCCCATCGTCCTGACGGGACACAATCAAATTCCATGCCTATGGGTATCATCGTGCGGCGCCGCGCGATCATTCGCGAAAGTCCGGGAACTTCGTTGCGGATATGCAACGGTTCCCCACCGTCTGAAGCCGGACAAAACAAACTCCCATTCCGGCCACGAACCGCTCTCACAAGGCCGTGAGACTATCAGGGGAACGACGATGCGTGCACAACGCGTTTGGAAAGTGAATGGGGACGCCAGCATCGGGCAGCTCCAATCCAGACTGGACGATCTGAACAAGCGTCTGGGTCAGCTCGAAAGCCAGCATCCGGAGAGCTGGAAGCTCGAAGAGCTGAGAGCGAGCGCGCTCAGCCTGTCGCGCGAGATCGACGACATCCGCTGCGCCGAGGCGACGGCGGCCTTGAGCGAGCTGCTGCGGAAATAATCAGCACACGGCGAGTTCGTCGATTCGGGGCGCTGAAGGAACCAACGTCACGTGCCGCCATTTCCATGAGAGCATGGAGCACGATCATGACCAGGCACCTGACAAGAGCCCATCTCGCGCGCGGCGTGGCCGGTGCGGTGTCCACGCTGGTCCTGTGCGCGACGGCCGCCTTCGCCCTCGCGCGCCACTTCGCGTTGTGAAGAATTTGGCGCTGTGAGGGATTTCACATGACGTCCGATCCCGAGGAGCAGGTGAGGCTGCAAGGTTTTGGCGAAATGACGTTGCGCACGGCCGTCGCGACACTGATGCAGCTCGCGCCGCGCGAGCGCGCGGAGGCCGCGATCTTCCGCGTGCGCGACGACGTGCGGCTGGCGTCGAGCGAAGTTGCCGAGCTCGCATCACACTGGGGCATCGCGCCGGCGCCGAACGTGCGATCGCCAAGACTGGTCCCCGAGCAGCACTGGCCGGACGTCCTTCGCGGCATGGTCCGCGAGGCGCCGCTGCCGGCACTGATGGTGGCGTTTCTGGTGGGGGTGTTGGTGGCGAGGCGGTGAGAAGATCCACCGCCCGCCGGACGTCCCCGCCCTATTCGTGACGGTCCATTGCAGACGTCGCCTTGGTGTCGCGCATCGTCAGATAGACCAGCAGCGAAACCGCGATGCAGCCGGTCAGATACCAGTAGAACCAGCTTTCGTGACCGATGGACTTGAACCACAACGCGATCGATTCGGCGGTGCCGCCGAAGATCGAGACGGTCAGCGCATAGGGCACGCCGACGCCCGTCGCGCGCACGCTGGTCGGAAACAGTTCCGCCTTCACCACCGCATTGATCGCGGTATAGCCTGATACGATCATCCAGGCAGCGGCAATCAGCAGGAAGGCGGAAAATGCATCGTGCGTGGCCTGCAGCGTCGTCAACAGGGGGATGGTGAACAGCGTGCCGGACACGCCGAAGCCGATCAGCAGCCATTTGCGCCCGATGCGGTCGGAGATCGCACCGTAAACCGGTTGCAGCACCATCGCGAAGACGAGGCTTCCTGCCGTCACCATGGTGGTCTGGTCGTCGGTCAGCTTCACCGAGAGGCGAAGGAATTTCTGCATGTAGGTGGTGTAGGTATAGAAGGCCGCCGTACCGCCCATCGTCAGTCCCACCACCAGCATCAGCTCGCGCGGATAGTTCAGCAACGCGCGGATCGAGCTGGATTTCTTCACCGCGGCCTGGCTGCTCTTGAAGGCATCGGTTTCGTGCAGATTGCTGCGCATCAAGGCCGCGACGACGGCGAGAACGGCGCCGAACGCAAACGGCACGCGCCAGCCCCAGGCGCGGATTTCGTCAGTCGACAGAAAGACTTTCTGCAACAGAAGCAGCACGAGGATGGCGCAGAGCTGGCCGCCGATCAGGGTCACGTACTGAAAGCTGGAGTAGAAGCCGCGGTTCTTCTCGTCGGCGACCTCGCTGAGATAGGTGGCGCTGGTGCCGTATTCGCCGCCGAGACTCAGCCCCTGCAGCACCCGCGCCAGGCCGAGGATGACAGGAGCGGCCAGGCCGATCGAAGCATAAGTCGGCGTCACCGCGATGATCAGCGAACCGAAGCACATCATCACGACCGACAGTGTCAGTGCATTGCGCCGGCCATAGCGATCAGCGAGATGGCCGAACAGCCAGCCACCGAGCGGACGTACCAGGAAGCCCGCCGCAAACAGCAACGCCGCGTTGAGCTGCTGCACCACCTCGTCGCCATCAGGGAAGAACGCCTTGGCGAAATAGAGGGAGAACGCCGCATAGGCGTAGAAATCGTACCACTCGACGAGATTGCCGACCGAGCCGACGAAGATCGCGCGCAACCGGCGCTTCATGTCGCTGACATCGGCACGCGATTCCGTGAGGGGCGCTCCGACAGTCTGAATTGAGGCTTCCTGTGAACTCACGACGTCCTCCGCAGATTTATTGGAAAACCGGATGGTTTCGGCACGCCTTCAGCAACGGCTGTGCCAATCGCGTGCGGAGTGCGGAAACGCGGAGAATTGCGGGGAACTGCGCGGATTCTGGGGGAATACGGCCTCGCGAGGGCCAAAACATCGGCAGGAATCCGCCGACGCGAATGTCGACATCGGCGGATTTCCGCCGATCGCCGCCGGCTCAGGACTCCTTGCGGCCGGGCCGTGTCAGCGCGTATTTCGCCATCTTCTCGTTCAACGTTCGGCGTGGCACGCCGAGATCCTCGGTGACGGCAGCGATCGACCAGTCATGCTCGCGCAAGGCAGCCTCGATCAGCGCGCGCTCATAGGCCGCAACACGGTCGGCGAGCGACCGCTGCGGCGCTCCCGGTTCGCCGCGCCGAAGGATCTCGGCAACGCTGCGGCCGGTCGCGACCAGTCCCAGCGCATAACGTTCGGCAACGTTCTTCAGCTCGCGCACATTGCCGGGCCAGTCATGTGCAAGCAGCGCGTCGAGATCGTCCGCCCGCAGCGGCGACATCGTGCGGCCCGCGCCCTTGGCGGCAGCGGCGGCAAAATGCTCGAACAGCAGCAGGACATCATTGTCGCGCTCGCGCAGCGCCGGCAGGCGGATCTCCGCCGCGGCAAGACGGAAGTAAAGATCGGAGCGGAAACGTCCCTGGCGGCTGTCCGCCGCGAGATCGCCCTTGGCAGCCGCGATGATCCGAACGTCGATGGGCAGGAGCTTGTTGGACCCGACCCGCTCGATCGCGCGCTCCTGGAGCGCCCGCAGGATCTTGGCCTGGAACGGAAGCGGCATGCTTTCGATCTCGTCGAGCAGCAGCGTGCCGCCGCTGGCGTGCTCGAACTTTCCGATGCGGGCGCCACGGGCGCCGGTGAAGGCACCGGCCTCGTGGCCGAACAATTCGCTTTCGAACAATTCGGCCGGAATCGCGGCGCAGTTCACGGCGACGAAAGGCGCCTTCGCGCGCGGTCCGAAATCGTGCAACGCGCGCGCCACGACCTCCTTGCCGGTTCCGGTCTCGCCCGTGACGATCACGTCGCGATCGTGACCGGCGAGCTCGAGCACGCTGGCGCGCACCGCGGCCATCGGCTTCGACAGGCCGATCAGGCGGGCATCGATCGCGCCAGGAGCGGCGAGACGATCGGCGAGCTGGCTGAGCTGCACTTTCAACCGCCGCCGCTCGATTGCGCGGGTGATGACCGCCGAAAGCAGTTCGGGATCGTGAGGCTTCTGCAGGAAGTCGTAGGCGCCCTCCCGCATCGCAGCCACGGCCAGCGGCACGTCGCCATGCGCGGTCAGGAGCACCACGGGAATATCAGGGTCGGCGCGATGAATGTCACCCATCAATTCGAGCCCGGATCGGTGCGGCATGCGAAAATCGGTCAGCACGGCCTCGGGCGGAGCTTCCTTCACGAGGCGAATGGCCTCGTCCGCGCCGGCGGCAACCCGGACCGTGAAGCCGCCGAGCTCCAGCCATTGCCGCACCGAATTGCGGACGATCTCCTCATCGTCGACGACGAGCACGGAGCCGCTCATGCCTGCAATTCCCGATGTTCCGGGGCCGGCGCGGCATCCATGACCGGAATGACGACCTTGAAGGTCGAGCCCCTGCCGGGCGCGCTGTCCACCAAGATATTTCCTCCGAACTCCCTGACGATTCCGTACGAAATCGAAAGCCCGAGGCCAAGCCCCTCGCCGATCTCCTTGGTGGTGAAGAACGGGTCGAACAGCGATTTGATGTGCTCGGGCGCAATGCCGGCACCGGTATCGCTGATCTCGATCACGGCGCTGTCGCCCCGCCGGCCGAGCGCGACCTCGAGCACCCGCCGCTCGGAATCGCGCATCGCGTCGATCGCATTCGACAACAGGTTGACGATCACCTGCTCGAGCCGGATCGAATTGGCAAGACTATGCAGCGGCTCGGCGGGCGCAGTGCGCACCATCTCGATATGCTCGTTGTTGATCCGGTATTGCAGCAGGCGAACCGCATTGTCGATGACAGGCGCGAGCTCGACGGCGCTGCGTGTGCCGGTCTCCTTGCGCGCGAACATCCGTAAGTGATCGATCAGCGCCATCATGCGTTCGGCGATCGAAGACATCAGATCGAGGTTGGCGGCGGCACGATCGACCTCGTTGCGACGGAGCAGGACGCGACTGCTCGCGACATAGGTGATCAGCGCCGCGAGCGGCTGGTTGATCTCGTGCGCGACACCGGCGAGCGCCTGACCGAGGCTCGCGAGCTTGGCGCTCTGCACGAGACTTTCGAGGGTGCGGCGCAGCTCTTCCGTGCGTTCGGCCACGCGCCGCTCGAGAACGTCATGCGCCTCGAGCTTCGTCCTGACGGCCTGCCGCCGCTGATAGGCAACCAGCACGACCAGCAGCGAAGCGACGAGAGCGAGGACGCCCGCGATCGCAACAGTCGCCGCACTGCGCCGTGCATCCGCGACGTCCGAGAACAGCAGCAGCTTCCAGCCCTGGTCATGCGGATGGACCTGAAGTGCGTATTCGCCGAGCTCCACATTGCCGCTGCCGCGCGCGCGACCGATCTGAACGCGCTGCCGGTCCCGCTCGGGCACGAAGACCGGAGCTGCATCGATCGCCTGACCGAATTGCTGCACGGCGTTCAATTCAGCGAGCCGCTCGGCGGGGACCGGGAGCAGCGGACGATATTTCCAGTCCTCGCGGCTGGCGAGGAAGATCACGCCGTTCTCGTCCTCCATCGCCACGAGGTCGCCGGCCCGCGCCCAGTCGGCCTCGAGCGCGCTGAGATCGATCTTGACCACGGCGACGCCGAGGGTTTTGCCCCCCTCCACGATCCGGTGCGACAGGAAATAGCCGGGCTGTCCCGTGGTGGCGCCGACGGCGTAGTAATGGCCCTCGCCGGTTCGCATCGCATCGACGAAATAGGCGCGGAAGGCGTAATTGTGTCCGACGAAGCTCGAATCCTGGTCGAAATTGCTCGCCGCCAGCGCAAGGCCTGTGCTGTCGAGAACATACAGCTCGGCAGATCGCGCGCCCTGGTTGAGCGATTTGAGGTAGCGATTGGCGGCGGCAGTCGCTGCCGCATCGTGGGGATCGCGGTAGAGCTCGCGGATGGGATCGGCGAGCGACAGGACCGCCGGCAAATAGCGATAGCGCGCGACCGTTGCGTCGAAGGTGCTGGCGATCAGCGCGAGCCGGTCCTTGGCCTCCCGCTGCATGCGCGCAAACCCCGCATCCAGGGCAAGAACGTAGGTCAGCCAGCCCACCGCCGCGATCGCCGCGAGCGCAAGGGCGCCCATCAGCGTTTGCCGCAGCAGGGCTGGACGAGGAGGTTGCATCTGCGCTCCGGATCGGGACGATATCGCTAGGTATCACATCGCGCGACCGGCGCCGCGGCGGATAACGGGGCTTGCCAAGGGAACGCCGAGCCGTCCGTTCATTGGTGGACAGCTAACGGGAGCGGCCGCAAGCCATGCCGCCGCGACAAGCCGCCCTGCCCGGCCAAATCCGCCGTGGACCCGCCCCGAAAATCGTTGCAGAAAGGCGCTCCGAGGTGCCGGCGGCCGGTCGGCCAAGCCTCTGGAAAACGTCGACTTTTGGAAGAATGGTCGGAGTGGCAGGATTCGAACCTGCGACCCCTGCGTCCCGAACGCAGTGCTCTACCGGGCTGAGCCACACTCCGACAAGAAGGCGGCTTATAGCGTTGGGTTTGACGCACCGCAAGCGGCCGAGATGAGGAATTTTGTCCCTGTGAAAACGGGTGTTGAAACGCTGATTTTACCGGCCGGCGTGGCCGGCGCGGAAGCCGCTGCCCGGACCCTGGCGGCCGGCGGGCTGGTCGCGTTTCCGACCGAGACGGTCTACGGGCTCGGGGCCGATGCCGCCAACGCCACCGCGATCGCCCACCTCTACGCCGCCAAGGGGCGGCCGGCGTTCAATCCGCTGATCGCGCATGTCGCCGGCCTCTCGGCCGCGCAACGGATCGGGCGGTTCGACGCGCGCGCGTTGAAGCTTGCGGAGGCGTTCTGGCCGGGGCCGCTGACGCTGGTGGTGCCGAAGACGGAGGGCTGCCCGGTGGCGGATCTCGCCACCGCCGGCCTCGACACGGTCGCGATCCGCATTCCCGCCCATCCTGTCGCGCAGGCGATCCTGCGCGCCTTTGGCGGGGCGGTGGTGGCGCCGTCCGCCAACATCTCCGGTCACGTCTCGCCGACGCTGGCCGCCCATGTCGAAAGCGATTTATCGGGGCGGATCGACCTGATCGTCGACGGCGGGCCTGTGACGGTCGGCGTCGAATCGACCATTATCGGCTGCTTCGAGACGGCGATGCTGCTGCGACCCGGCGGGCTGTCGCGCGAGCGGATCGAGGCGGTGCTGGGTGCGAGCCTAGTGCGACCGACGGCCGAGGGCGAGAGCGACGACAGCCAACCGTTGGCGCCGGGCATGCTGGCCTCGCATTACGCACCGCGCGCTCCCGTGCGGCTCAACGCGCAGGAGGTGGCGCCCGGCGAAGCGCTGCTGGGGTTCGGACCGGCGCGCCTGCCCGGTATGGAGGCCGCAGCCGCCGTCATGAATCTGTCGCCCACCGGTGATCTCGATGAAGCCGCCGCCAATCTGTTCGGCTATCTTCGCAGCCTGGATGCGAAGGGGCCGCGGACGATCGCGGTGATGACGATTCCCGAGGAAGGCCTCGGCGAAGCGATCAACGACCGGCTGCGCCGGGCCGCGGTTGCGCGATAAGAAGCTTGAGAAGAGACACGAGAATGAACGTCAATCAACCTGCCACCCCTCCGCTTGCGCCCGAGCTGATCGAGCAATTCCGCAAGATCGTCGGCGAGCGCCACGCCATCACCGATGCGAATGACATCGAGCCCTACGTCACCGAGGAGCGCAATTTGTTCCACGGCCGCTCGCCGCTGGTGCTGCGCCCGGGCTCGACGGCCGAAGTCTCCGAAATCTGCAAGCTCGCCTTCGCGCACAAGATCGCGCTGGTGCCACAGGGCGGCAATACCGGCCTCGTCGGCGGCCAGACCCCGCACAATGGCGAAGTCGTGGTGTCGCTGCGGCGGCTCGACAAGATTCGCGAGGTCGATACCGCCTCCAACACCATGACGGTCGAAGCCGGCGTGGTGTTGCAGGTGGCGCAAGCGAAGGCCTCCGATGTGGACCGGCTGTTTCCGCTGTCGCTGGGCGCGGAAGGCAGCTGCACCATCGGCGGCAATCTCTCCACCAATGCCGGCGGCACCGCCGCGCTCGCCTATGGCGTGGCGCGCGAGATGGCGCTGGGCTTGGAGGTGGTGCTCGCCGACGGGCGCGTGCTCAACGTGCTCTCGAAGCTGAAAAAGGACAACACCGGCTACAATCTGCACAATCTCTTCATCGGCGCCGAAGGCACGCTCGGCATCATCACGGCGGCGACGCTGAAACTGTTCCCGAAACCTCGGGCGGTCGAGACCGCTTTCGTCGGCCTGAAGTCGCCGGACGCGGCCTTGAAGCTGCTGACGATCGCACAAGGCGAAGCCGCCAATGCGCTGACGAGTTTTGAGCTGCTGTCGGAGATGGCGGTCGACTTCTCGGTGCGGCACGGCATCGATGTGCGCGATCCGCTCGCAGAGAAGCATCCCTGGTACGTGCTGATGGAATTGTCCTCTCCCGGTGACGACGCCCGTACGCCGCTGGAGACGATCCTCGCCCGCGCCATGGAAGAGGAGATCGTCGACGATGCCGTGATCGCGTCGAGCCTTTCCCAGCGCAACGATTTCTGGAAGCTGCGCGAGGAGATGTCGGCGGCGCAGAAGCCCGAGGGCGGCTCGATCAAGCACGACATTTCGGTTCCCGTAGCCGCCGTGCCCGCCTTCATCGCCGAGGCCGACGCCGCCGTGGTGAGGCTGATCTCCGGCGCGCGCCCCGTTCCGTTCGGCCATCTCGGCGACGGCAATCTTCATTACAATGTCAGCCAGCCGATCGGGGCCGACACCGCCGATTATCTGGCGCGCTGGCACGAGGTGAACGCCGTGGTGTTCGAGATCGTGCTGCGCATGGGCGGCTCGATCTCCGCCGAGCACGGCATCGGCGTGCTCAAGCGCGACGAGCTGCCCGACGTCAAGGACAAGACCGCGATCGAGCTGATGCGCGCGATCAAGGCGATGCTCGATCCGCACGGCATCATGAACCCGGGGAAGGTGCTGTGAGCGTGTCGCTTGCGATCTCTGCGATCACCGACGCCGATGTCGAGAAGGTCGTCGCGCTGTGGCAGCGCTGCGGCCTGACGCGGCCCTGGAACAATCCGCATGCTGACATCGACCTGGCGCGGCGGCGCGACAATTCCACCGTGCTGATCGGCCGCGACAATGGCGCGATCGTCGCGAGCGTCATGGTCGGCCATGACGGCCATCGCGGCTGGGTCTATTACGTCGCGGTCGATCCAGACTGCCAGAAGCGCGGCTTCGGCCGCGTCATCATGGCAGCGGCCGAGGATTGGCTGCGCGGAGCCGGCATTGCCAAGCTGCAGCTCCTGGTCCGCCGCGAGAACGCGCAGGCCAATGCGTTCTACGGCTCGCTGGGCTTCGAGCTATCGACGTCCGTGATGTACCAGAAGTGGCTCGACGGCCGCGCGACCACGCCAAGCAATTGAGATCCCGCCATGACCATTTCCGACCGCGTCCGCATCAAGGACGTCCGTGTGCTCTCGGACGGCTGGACCACGCTGAAGACCACCACGTTCGAGTACCGCCGCGCCAGCGGCGAATGGCAGACGCAGCACCGCGAGACCTATGAGCGCGACAACGCCGCCGCCGTGCTGCCGTACAATCGCGCACGGCGGACAGTGATCCTGGTGAAGCAATTCCGCCTGCCGGCCTTCATCCGCGGCTACGACGATCTGCTGATCGAGGCGGCCGCCGGCGTTTTGGACAATGCCGAGCCCGAGGAGCGCATCCGCGCCGAGGCCGAGGAGGAAACCGGCTATCGCCTGCATCACGTCCACAAGGTGTTCGAGGCCTTCATGAGCCCGGGCGCCATCACCGAGAAGCTGCATTTCTTCGTCGCCGAATACGAGCCCGAGATGCGCGTCAGCGACGGCGGCGGTCTCGAGCACGAGGGCGAGGACATCGAGGTGCTGGAGCTTTCCATCGACGAGGCCCTGGCGATGATCGCCGACGGCCGCATCATCGACGCCAAGGCGATCATGCTGCTGCAATATGCGGCGCTGCATGTGTTCAGGTAGGTGCTTTCTTCGCCTCTCCCCGCGTGCGGGGCGAGGGAGCGCACCTGCCGCGCGGCGAGGCATTGCGCAATGCAATTCAGGCCTGCATCCTCCCACCCCCCGTTGAGCAATCCCAGAACTATCTCTAGTCTGGTCCCAACCAGGAACCAGGAGACGCGCCCATGTCCGCTTCGCGCGACGACGAATTCGGCTTTGCGCCCGACTACGATGCCCCCATCCCCTACATGCAGCGCACCCGCGATTACTATGCGGCGATCGGTTACACCACGGCGTATCGCTGGGCGCATTACACTTCGGCACCGTTCCAGGCGCTGAAGAAGCCGCTGGCAAAGTCGCGCGTGACCATCATCACGACCGCCGCGCCGTACGATCCTGATAAGGGCGACCAGGGGCCGGGCGCGGCGTATAACGGCAGCGCGAAATTCTATCAGGTCTATGACGGCGACACGTCGAAAGAGCACGACCTTCGCATCTCGCATATCGGCTACGACCGCAAGCACACGAGCGCCACCGACAGCGGCACCTGGTTTCCGCTGCCACAGCTGTTGAAGGCGTCCGCGGCCGGGCGCATTGGCGAGGTCGCCCCGCGCTTCCTCGGCGCGCCGACCAACCGCAGCCACCGCGTCACGCTCGACACCGACGCGCCGGAGATTTTGGCGCGCTGCCTTGCCGACAAGGTCGATGCCGCGGTGCTGGTGCCGAACTGCCCGGTCTGCCACCAGACCACGGCGCTGGTGGCGCGGCATCTGGAGCGCAACGGCATTCCGACCGTGATCATGGGCTGCGCCAAGGACATCGTCGAGCACGCCGCTGTGCCGCGCTTCCTGTTCTCCGACTTCCCGCTCGGCAATTCCGCCGGCAAGCCGCACGACGTCGCCTCGCAGGCACAGACGCTCGAGCTGGCGCTCAAGCTGCTGGAGACCGCGAGCGGCCCGCAAACGACGATGCAGTCGCCGCTGCGCTGGAGCGAGGATGCCTCCTGGAAGCTCGACTACAACAACGTCGCGCAGCTTTCCCCGGAAGAGCTGGCGCGCCGCCGCGCCGAATTCGACAAGCAGAAGGAGATCGCGCGCGGCAACCGCGCCGCCTGACGTCCTCCGACAACCAAAACAAAAAGGGAGAGCGACGTGACGCGACCGTTCGAGGGCGTGAAGATCCTGGATTTCACGCAAGTGCTGGCCGGCCCCTATGCGAGCTACCAGCTCGCGCTGCTGGGCGCCGAAATCATCAAGGTCGAGCGGCGCGAGGGCGAAGACATGCGCCGCACGCCGCTCTCACGCGAATGGGCCGAACGTGGCCTCGCGCCCGCGTTCCAGGCCATCAACGGCAACAAGCGCAGCCTGACGCTCGATCTGCAGAAGCCCGAGGCGATCGCGATCGTGAAGAAGCTCGCAGAGACCGTCGACGTCGTCATGGAGAATTTCCGCCCCGGCGTGATGGACAAGCTCGGCATCGGCTATGAGGCGCTCTCCGCGATCAATCCAAAGCTGATCTATTGCGCGGTGTCAGGTTTCGGCCAGACCGGCCCGGATCGCTTGCGGCCCGGCTATGACGGCAAGATGCAGGCGCTCTCGGGCATCATGGCCATCACCGGCCATCCCGAAACCGGGCCGACGCGCGCGGGCTTTGCCGTGTGCGACGTGCTCTCGGGCGCGACCGCCGCGTTCGGCGTCTCGAGCGCGCTGTACCAGCGCGACCGCACCGGCAAGGGCCAGCTCGTCGACGTCTCGATGCTGGAGGCGACGCTGGCGTTTCTGTCGGGCCAGATCGCGGACTGGTCGGTCGCCGGCCATCGCCAGACACTCTCGGGCAACCAGGCGGTGAGCCGCAGGACCACGGCAAACCTTTTCAAATGCGGCGACGGCCACATCCTGCTTGCCGTCAACAACGAGAAGCAGTATCGCGCGCTGATGGCTGCGCTCGGCCGCGAGGACACGCTTGCCGACCCGCGCTTTGCCGACTGGTTTTCGCGCAACGAGAACGAACCTGCGCTACGCGCCATCATCGAGGAAGCGCTCGCCGCCAAGCCCGCGCGCGAATGGGAGAGCATTTTGGAAGACGCCGGCGCACCCTGCGCCAGCATCTGGAAGGTCGAGGAAGTGATCGATCATCCGCAAATCAAGGCGCGCGGCGCGATCCAGGAGCTGGACACACCCTATGGCCGCCTGCGCTTTGCCGGCAGCGGTTTCAAGCTCGCGCATGGCGGCGGGAAGCTCGACCGGATGGCGCCGGAATTGGGCGCGGATACGGATGCGGTGCTGGGCGAGCTGGGATTCGATGCGGCGGAGATCGCGGGGTTGAGGGCGAAGGAGATTGTGTGAGGCGGCGCTTCACACTCGATGTCGTCCCGGACAAGCGTAGCGAAGCGGAGCGCTGATCCGGGACGACAGCGGAGTGAATGGCGGCAGCTCGGCTAAAGCAAACCCGCCTAAAACAACGATCCCTGCCCATCATCCGCCGAGCTGGCCGCGGCCTTCCGCGGTGCCTTCTTCGGCTTCGCAGCCTCTGCCTCCGCCTCCATCTCCTCCGCGCTGATCGGCAAGAGCAGCTGCTCGTCGTCGTTGGCGACGCGGTTGACGCGGGTGGAGATCGGGTGCCAGGCGAACTCGCCGATGCGCGGTGCGGCCATCAGCGGCAGGATCGAATCGATCTCGTCACTGCGGCAATCGAGCCAGCGCTCGAAATCGCGCTCGCTGATGGTGACGGGCACGCGGTCATGCAGCGCCGCGAGATCCTCGTCCGCCGCGGCCGTGACGATCGCGATGGTGTCGAGTTCCTCGCCGTTCGGCCCGGCCCAGGTCTCGAACACAGCAGCGAAGCCGAGCGGCGCACCGTCGGCGCGGTGGATGAAGAACGGCTGCTTGCGGCCGCCCTCCACCTTCCATTCGTAATAGCCGTCGGCCGGGATCAGGCCGCGCCGCCGGCGTATCGCCTTTTTGAACGCGGGCTTCTCCAGCACCGTCTCGGAACGGGCATTGATCAGGAGCGTAAAACCCTTGGGGTCCTTGACCCAGCTAGGCAAGAGGCCCCAGCGCATCAGGCGGAAATGGCGCGCGCCGTTCTCGACCAGCACGACCGGAATAGGCTGCGTCGGGGCGACATTGTACCGGGGCGGGAAGTTCGGCTGCTCGACATAGCCGAACAATTGCCGCAAAGCCGCGGGGGCCGAAGTTATGACGAAGCGTCCACACATCCCAAGGCGTCTATATAGGGTTCGTTCAGGTCCTTTTAACCCCGAACGTTAACACTGCGGCAGATGAGCTCAACGGCCTCCCAACCCGCGCGGACGCATGTACAGACGGGCCCCGAGGCCACCGCCTGGGCCGAGCGGCTGCGCGTGGCCAATATCAATCCGCGGACCGGGCTTGCCACCGACTATCTCAACCATTTCAATGAAGCCGTGATGCTGCTGGAAATGGTTCCCGACATGCCGGAATGCGCGGAAGATTTTTTGACCTGGACGCCGCTGTCCTATGCCGAGCATTTCACGGCGTCGAATTTCAAGGCGCGCGATCTCGCCATCGAAGCCTATGAGAAGGCCGATCCC
Organism: Bradyrhizobium sp. UNPA324; assembly: GCF_006658635.1. Lineage (NCBI taxonomy): Bacteria > Pseudomonadati > Pseudomonadota > Alphaproteobacteria > Hyphomicrobiales > Nitrobacteraceae > Bradyrhizobium > Bradyrhizobium sp. UNPA324. The sequence goes on along the minus strand of NZ_LFJD01000004.1, from coordinate 4,991,882 downwards.
AACCTGCGCGCCCAGTTCGACCACCTCACGGACACCATGACCTCGATTTTAACGGCGGTCGGCTCGGCCATGCGCGAGGTCGAGAAGGACACGACCCGCGTCCGCCTCGCCGAGCAGGCCGCCCTCTGGGTCAAGCCGCTGATCGCCGCCTGCGGCGGCATCATCAATGGCGGCGCGGAAGCGGACGTCGACACCATCATGTCGAACTAAGCCAGATCGTTGAAGAGATGCCGGCCGTCGTCCAGCCCACCCACCCCCAGATCGCGGTCAGTGCGGCGATCTTCCGTGACGGCAGGGTGCTTCTGACCCGCCGCGCGCGCTCGCCGGCGAAGGGGTTCTATTCGCTGCCCGGCGGCCGGGTCGAGTTCGGCGAATCGCTGCACAAGGCACTGAGCCGCGAGGTTGACGAGGAGACCGGGCTCCGAATCGAGATCGTCGGCCTTGCCGGCTGGCGCGAGGTGCTGCCCGCCGCGCCCGGCGCCGGCCATTACATAATCATGTCCTTTGCCGCCCGCTGGGTGGCCCGGGAGCCCTCGCTCAACGACGAGCTCGACGATTACCGCTGGATCGCCCCGGATGCCCTCGCCAGCCTCGGCGACCTCAAGCTGACCGGGGGGCTGGAGGAGGTCATCCAGTCCGCCGCGCGCCTGATCGGCCCCTGACCACCCGCCTTGCGTCATCAGCCCCGAGGAGGCATACACCCCGCCGATGTCCACGCGATTTCTGGCCATTTTTGCCCTGATTCTCGCCTGCGCCTCCGGACCCATGCGGGCCCAGGACGTGGCGGCGCCGTTCGACGCCGATTTGCAGCGGCTGGCCGAGATCCTCGGCGGGCTGCACTATCTGCGCGGCATCTGCGGATCCAACGAGGGCAACAAATGGCGCAACGAGATGCAGGCGCTGATCGATGCCGAAACCCCCTCCGGTGAGCGCCGCACCCGCATGATCGCCGGTTTCAACCGCGGCTATAACGGCTTTCAGCAGACCTACCGCAGCTGCACGCCGGCCGCGACGGTGGCGATCCGCCGCTATATCGAGGAAGGCTCGAAGATCTCACGGGATCTGACGGCGCGTTACGCGAACTGATTTCTTGGCGCGCCACGCATGACGGCGGCTGGAACCCTGTCATCGACTTTGTTCACAGCCGTTAACCGTTCTTAAAGATGTGGCCTAGCGGTCGTTAACGCCCGTGCTAAACCTCTCGCACAGCGCATCGCCGTGGATCGCGCCCCAGCCCTGATCGAGTTTCATGAGCCAGCCGATTTCCTACGCCCCCGCCCGCGCGCCGCTGCCCGATCACGAGCAGAAGCAGGCCGCACTGGGCTATCTCAACGAAGCCTGGGCCGAGGCGCGCCATGACGGCGTCGACGGCGACTGCCTGGCACAGGCGAGCCTGTTTGCGGCTTTTGCCGAGCTCGTCGGCACCTATGGCGAGGACGCGGTCGCCAAGTTCGTCGAAGGCTTTCCCGGCCGCATCCGCAATGGCGAATTTTCGGTCACGCTCGCGAGGCAGTAGTCTTTCGCGAAAAGGACCCCGCCACGCGGGCGGGGCCTGTGAACGCTCCCTCCTCCCTCAAGGCTCGATCTTGAGCGTCGCCTTCATGTTGGGATGATAGCGGCAGTAATACTCGACCGTTCCCGCCTTCTTCAGAACTGACGTCGCCGATTTCTTCGGCGGCAGTGTCACGTCGAAATCGCCGTTCTTCGCGGTGGCGGTATGGGCGAAGACGTCCTTGTTGACCCAGTTGACGGTATCGCCGACCTTGGCCGATATCTCAGCCGGAGAGATCACGAGATTCTCCATCGTGATCTCTATCGTCGCGGCGTGCGCCGGGACGACCATCGCCGCGCAGACGAGCGCGAGTGGAAGCGAAAACAGCCGTCCCGACATCATCGCACGCTCCCTATTTCAGCTCGGTCGCGACATGCTCGGCGTGCTGCTGATGGCCCTGGAAGATCTTCAGGCCGGTCTGCAGCAGGCTCTTCAGCTCGGCATTGCTGGCCGAGGGAATGAGCTGAGTCTCCAGCGCGCCGTTGACCTGCTTGTGGTAGGCCACCTCGTTGGCGACATAGGCCTTGTCGAAGGCAGCGCCGCTCAGCTTGTCGAGCTCGGCGAGCTTGTCGCTGGCCTGCTTGGACAGCGCCTTGCTGGTGTCGTTGTCTTCAGGGGTGACGTTCAGCTTCTTGACCAGCGCGAGCGCCTGCTTGTTGACGGCCTCGTGGTCGCGCAGCATGTCCTCGGCAAACGCCTTGACGTCCTTGCTCTTCGCCTTCTTCTGCGCCTGCTTGGCGGCGTTGATGTCGATGACTCCAGCGGTATAGGCGATATGGGCGATCTGCGGATCGGTGGGCTTGTCGGCTGCACTGGCGCTTTGCAGCAGCGCCGGACTGGACAACAGAATTGCGGCAGCGATCGCCGCGCTCCAACGGACAAACATGGTTTGACACTCCTGTGCTGCCGGACGTTTGCCGGCGTTGCTTCACAGGAGTTGGATGGGCGTCTTATGCGAACGTTCCCGAAAAATTTCAGCCGCCGACACCAAGGCGCTTCAACACCGCTTCGGTCAGACGCTCGCAGCGCCAGCCGGCGAACGGGAACGCGTCCATCATCACCGGACCGATCTCCTTCTCGACATTCTCGCGCAGCATGGTGCGGGCGCGATGCAGCCGCGTCTTCACGGTTTCCGGCTTCACGCCGAGCAGATCTGCGGTCTCCTCGATGTTCATGCCCTCCATGACCCGCGCGATGAAGACCATGCGGAAGACGTCCGGCAACTCGTCGATGGCGCGTTCGACGACGCGCTGGATTTCACGTTGAGCCATGGTCCTTTCCGGATCGCCTGCGGGAGAAACGGGAAATTTGATGATCTGCGCCTCGAGCGCCTCTTCCGGCACCGCGCCAAGCTCGACATGCGGCTTTGCGCTTCGCACCCGGCCAAGCGCCTCGTTGATGGCAATACGCGACAACCAGGTCGACAGTCCCGACTCGCCACGGAAGCCATCGAGATGGGTGAAGGCGCGGACATAGGTTTCCTGCACCACGTCCTCGGCCTCGCTGTCGCTGCGCAATATCCCGCGCGCGAGGCGATAGAGCCTGCGATTGTTGGCCTGCATGATCTCGCGGATTGCGGCCTCGTTCCGGTGCCGCGCGCGGTCGATCAGCTCGGCTTCCGACGTCCTGATACCGGCGGTCAGGCCGGCTGCGGTCCCTGGCATGGCGGGTATCCTGTCTCCATTGGTTCCGGACATTGGATGCAGGCCGGGAAGAAAGGTTCCGAGATTTCTTACCCTCCCCTGGAGAGGACGGCCATCGCATATAGCATTTTGCACGAGCTGAGCGCGCGCCTCGTCCTTCGAGACGACCGCTTCGCGGTCTCCTCAGGATGAGGCTAAGCAGCATCGATCCTCGTTAAAACTAGCGCACAGCACTCGGTCCTCATCCTGAGGGCCCGCCAAAGGTGGGCGTCTCGAAGGATGGCCACAGGCGAAATCGCTCCCGAGCCAACCTAATCCGTCTCGATCGGCAGCGCCGGATCCCTCGCCCATTCGCCCATCGAGGCGTCGTAGAGCGTCAGCTTGTCGTAGCCGAGCTGCGTCAGCAGGAACAGGTCGATGGTCGCCGAAATGCCGCCGCCGCAATAGCAGATCACGGTCTTGTCGCGCGTGACGCCCTGGGCCGCGAATTTGGCTTCGGCATCCGCAAGCGTCGTCAACGTCTTGTCGGCATTGGTGAGCGTCGCAGCTGATACGTTGACGCTGCCGGGAACGCGGCCGGGCCGGCCGTAGCGGCTCGGCTCGAGGCCGCGATGAAACTGCGGCCCGAGCGCGTTGACGATCACCGTCGCGGGATCGCCGATCCGCGCCTTCACATTGGTCTTGTCGACGAAGAAGCCCGTGCGCGGCGTGGCCTTGAAGGTCGTCGCGGGATAGCCTTTCGGTGCGCCTGTTGCGACCGGCCGCCCCTCCTCCTTCCATTTGTCGAAGCCGCCATCGAGCACAAGCGCGTCGATGCCGAGCGAGCGCAGCATCCACCAGAACCGCGTCGCCCACATCATGGTGCCGATGCTGTAGAGCACGACGGACTTGCCCGCATCGAGGCCATGCCGGCCGAAGGCGGCCTCCAGCTGGGCAACATCAGGCATCATGAAGAAGTGTTGCGACGAGGTGTCGGAGAACTCGCCTTGCAGGTCGAGGAAATCGGCGCCCGGAATGTGCCCGGCTGCGAAGGTCTTGTCGCCGGGCACGGCGCGATACGGCACGTCGCTGCCGGGTGGGACCGGCTCGTTGTAGGTCGTGCAGTCGTAGAGGCGAAGGTTGGGATCGCCGAGAATGGCGGTGAGTTGCTCGGTGGTGATGAGGGCGGCTGGCTGGGACATCGGACTGCACTCCCATTCGAGAGGAAATGTAGACCCATCCCCTCGTCATTGCGAGCGCAGCGAAGCAATCCAGGCTGCCGCCGCGGATGGATTCTGGATTGCTTCGCTGCGCTCGCAAGACGGGTGGGGAAACAGTGTGCATCCCCACATCAACCTACGGCTTCAGCGTCTCCAGAAACCGCACCGCTTCGCCTTGCGCGGGCGTCACCAGCTCGCCCTGCCACATCACCCGGCGGCCGCGGACGAAGGTGCCCACGGGCCAGCCGGTGACACGCACGCCGTCATAGGGCGTCCAGCCGGCTTTCGACGCCACCCATTTGTTGGTGATGGTCTCGCTGCGCTTGAGATCAACGACCGTGAAATCGGCGTCGTAGCCGGCAGCGATGCGGCCCTTGCAGGCCATGTTGTAGAGGCGCGCGGGACCGGCGCTGGTGAGGTCGACAAAGCGCGCCAGCGACAGCCGGCCCGCGTTGACGTGGTCGAGCATCAGAGGCACCAGCGTCTGCACGCCGGTCATGCCGGAGGGCGAGGCGGGATAGGTCTTCTGCTTCTCCTCCAGCGTGTGCGGAGCGTGGTCGGAGCCGAGCACGTCGATGATGCCCTGCTCGATGCCGCGCCAGATGCCGGCACGGTGATCGGCCCCCCGCACCGGCGGGTTCATCTGCGCGAGCGTGCCGAGTTGCTCATAGCATTCGGGCGCGACCAGCGTCAGATGGTGCGGCGTCGCCTCGCAGGAGGCAACGTCCTTGTGGTCGCGCAGGAACTCGATCTCTTCCCTGGTCGAGATGTGCAGCACGTGGATGCGCTTGCCGGTCTCGTGCGCGAGCTTGACCAGGCGCTGCGTCGCCATCAGCGCCGCGGTCTCGTCGCGCCACACCGGATGCGACCGGGCATCGCCCTCGATGCGCAGCGATTTGCGATCGTTGAGGCGGTATTCGTCCTCGGCATGGAACGCGGCGCGGCGGCGGATCACCTGGAAGATGCGGCGGAGACTCTCGTCGTCCTCTACCAGCAGCGCACCGGTCGAGGAGCCGATGAACACCTTGACCCCCGCGCAGCCGGGCGCGCGCTCCAGTACCGGCAGGTCCTGCACGTTCTCACGAGTGCCGCCGATGAAGAAGGCGAAATCGCAATGCATGCGGTGATGGGCGCGCTTGACCTTGTCGGTGAATTCGGCCTCCGTCACCGTCAGCGGCGCGGTGTTCGGCATCTCGAACACGGCGGTGACGCCGCCCATCACGGCGCTGCGCGAACCGGTCTCGAGGTCTTCCTTGTGCGTCAGGCCGGGCTCGCGGAAATGCACCTGCGTGTCCATCACGCCGGGCAGGATGTGCAGGCCCTTGCAGTCGATCACCTCCGCGGCGCTGTCTTGCGACAGCGGACCCAGCTCGGCAATGCGCCCCTCCGTGATGCCGATATCGCGAACAATCTCGCCGTCCTGGTTGACGACGGTGCCATTCTTGAGGATCACATCGAAGCGCTGGGTCATGGCTGAAGGCCTCTCTCGTCCCCAAGCGCAGGGCTCGAGGTCTTGTCGTTTGTGCCTCGCGGGCTTACGTTCCGGAGCAGCATGTCGCAAGAGATTTTCGCATGAAATCAGCGTTTCTTCCCGACCGGGGCGTGATCAAGGTCGCGGGCGAGGATGCGCGCAACTTCCTCAACGGCCTGGTCACGACCGACGTCGACAGGCTGAAGCCGGGCCTGGGGCGATTCGGCGCGCTGCTGACGCCGCAGGGCAAGATCATCGTCGATTTCCTGATCACCGAGGTGCCCGCAGGCCATGGCGGCGGGTTCCTGATCGACTGCCCGAAAGCGCTGGCAGACAACCTCGCCACCAAGCTGAAATTCTACAAGCTGCGCGCCAAGGTCACGGTGGAAAACCTCGATCTCGGCGTGCTCGCCGCCTGGGACGGCCAGCCCGCGACGCAGCCAGACCTTGCCTTCGCCGATCCGCGTCAAGACGGGCTCGGCTTTCGCATCCTGATCCCTGAAGATCTCAAGCAGAAGCTCTCCGACCTCATCGGGGCCGAACTGGTCGATGCGAGCGAATATGAGGCGCACCGCATCGCGCTCGGCGTGCCGCGCGGCGGGCTCGATTTCACGTACAGCGATGCGTTTCCGCACGAGACCAATATGGACCGTCTCGCCGGGGTCGATTTCGACAAGGGCTGCTATGTCGGCCAGGAGGTCGTCTCGCGCATGCAACATCGCGGCACCGCGCGCACCCGCAGCGTGAAGGTGCTGCTCGACGGCCCCTCGCCCGAAGCCGGCGCGACCATTCTCGCCGGCGACAAGCCGGTCGGCACCATCGGCTCGACGTCCGGGGGCAAGGGCATCGCTTTGGTGCGCATTGACCGTGTCGCCGACGCGCTCGATGCCGGCCAGCCGCTCACCGCCGGTGGTCTCGCGTTGAAGCTGGCAGAACCTGAGGTCGTCCGTATCCCCGCGAAGCAGCCTACCGCATGAGCCGAGCCCCCCGCCTACATCCCGACGGAAAGACCCGCTGTCCCTGGCCGGGCGACGATCCGCTCTACGTCGCCTATCACGACACCGAATGGGGCGTGCCGGAATATGATGACCGCGCGCTGTACGAGAAGCTGATCCTCGACGGCTTCCAGGCCGGCCTGTCCTGGATCACGATCCTGCGCAAGCGCGACAATTTCCGCAAAGCCTTCGACGATTTCCAGCCGGAGAAGATCGCGCGCTACGATGCCAAAAAGGTTCATGCCCTCATGAACGATGCCGGCATCGTCCGCAACAAGGCCAAGATCGACGGCGCGATTCTGAGCGCGAAGTCGTATCTCGACATCATGGAGAAGGGCCCCGGCTTCTCGAAGCTGCTGTGGAACTTCATGGACGGCAAGCCCAAGGTCAATCATTTCAAGACCACGGGAAGCGTGCCCGCCTCGACGCCGCTGTCGACGCAGATCTCGAAAGAGCTGTCCTCCCGCGGCTTCAAATTCGTCGGCCCGACCATCGTCTATGCCTTCATGCAGGCGACCGGCATGGTCAACGACCATCTCGTCGACTGCCATTGCCACGCGACCTGCGGCAAGACGCAGCGCAAGCCGCGCCTCAAGGCCAAATGACGGCGAAGAAGACCGCGCGCAACGCGCAGTCCCGTGCCTGGCAGCGCATGCTGTCGGGCCGGCGGCTCGATCTGCTCGATCCCTCCCCGCTCGATGTCGAGATCGCCGACATCGCGCACGGGCTCGCGCGCGTCGCGCGCTGGAACGGGCAGACCATCGGCGCGCATATCTTTTCGGTCGCGCAGCACACGCTGCTGGTGGAGACCGTGCTGCGGCACGAAATGCCGCGCGTCGATCTTCGCATGCGGCTCGCCGCATTGCTGCATGATGCGCCGGAATACGTGATCGGCGACATGATCTCGCCGTTCAAGGCCGTGCTCGACGGCCATTACAAGGCGGTCGAGAAGCGCCTGCTCGGCGCCATCCATATCCGCTTCGGACTGCCGCCGGTCTTGCCGGAGGAGATCACGTTAGCCATCAAGGCCGCCGACCGCGGCGCGGCCTATCTGGAAGCGACCGAGCTTGCCGGCTTCAGCGAAAGCGAGGCAAGGCGGCTGTTCGGCAAGGATCCCGGCCTCACCGACAGCGTCCGGCGCGACTATCTGACGCCCTGGACCGCGGCACGGGCCGAGAAGCAGTTTCTGGAGCGGTTTGGCGCGGTGTTTGCGTAGGGCATTGTCGCGGATTGGTGGCGCCTATTATTCCGGTGTCATCCCTGCGAAAGCAGTCCTGTAGGGCGGGCAAAGGCGCTCTTGCGCCGTGCCCACCGTCCTTTCGCATTTGCGACAAAGTAGTGGGCACGCGTCCGCCTTCGCTCTGCGAGCTACGGCGGACGCTTTGCCCACTCTACAAGCACCGGCTATAGTTAGCGGCAAAAAGGTCCGCCATGATCCACGTCTGTTCCCTCGCCGCGCTTCCCGAAACCGTCCGTCTCACAGGGGCCAGCCATGTGTTGACCGTGATGGCCAATGTCGAGCAGGTGGCGAGGCCGGTCTCCGTGCTGCCGGCCAATCACCTCAAGGTCTCGATGGACGACATCACCGAGGAGATGGACGGTTTCGTCGCACCGTCCGAGACGCATATCGATCAGGTGCTGACTTTCGTGCGCGGCTGGGACCGCAGCGCACCGCTGGTTGTCCATTGCTATGCCGGCATCAGCCGCTCCACCGCGAGCGCGTTTGCCGCGGTCTGCGCGCTCAATCCAAACCGCGACGAACTTGAGATCGCCAGGAAGATCCGCGCGGCCTCGCCGATCGCCTCGCCGAACCGGCGCATCGTCGGCCTTGCCGACCGTGCGCTGGGACGCAGCGGCCGCATGCTGCGCGCCCTCGACGAGATCGGCCCGGGCGCGATGATGGTCGAGGGCCGCCCCTTCGTGATCGAGCTCGAATGACAGCTGGGCGCTACAAGGTAGGTGCGCCCCCTCTCCCGCTTGCGGGAGAGGGTCAGGGAGAGGGTGTCTCCGCATCGGGACAGCCCCCTAGAGGAAAAAGCCCTCTCCCGGCGCTACGCGCCGACCTCTCCCGCAAGCGGGAGAGGTTGCAGCGAGCCCGCGGAGAGCCCGCCGTTATTGATTGGCATATCTCTTCCTCACCCCCCGCGATCGCCAACGCATGAGCGAGACCCTGCTGACGCCGATCGAGATCGGGCTGACTGCGGCGATCGTCGCGATCGAGGGCCACGAGCCCCTGATCCTCACTGCGCGCGGCAGTGACGGGCTCGCCGGCCTGCCGTTCGGCCCGTTCGACGCCCTCGCGCACCGCACCTTCGAGATCGGCCTGCGCGCCTGGGTCGAGGAACAGGCGGGCTTGCGGCTCGGCTATGTCGAGCAGCTCTACACCTTCGGCGATCGCGGCCGCCATGCCGAAGCCGGCGATATCGGGGCGCATATGGTGTCGATCGGTTATCTCGCACTGACGCGCGCGGTGGACGGCGAGCTTGCAGCAAACGCGGCGAGCTTCGCGCCATGGTATCGTTTCTTCCCCTGGGAAGACTGGCGCGAGGAGCCGCCAGCGATCATCGCCAGCGACATCATTCCCGCGCTGACCGAGTGGGCCGCGGAGGAGACCCCGGAGACAACGCGCGCGCTGCCGCGCAAGGATCGCGTGCGGTTCTATTTCGGCCTCGACGGAGCGGCCTGGGACGAGGAGCGCGTGCTCGACCGCTACGAGCTTCTGTACGAGGCCGGGCTGGTCGAGGAAGCCCGGCGCGACGGCCGCCCTGCGGCATTAGCGCGCAAGACGCTTCCCCCGCTCGGGACCTCGATGCGGTTCGACCACCGCCGGATTCTCGCGACAGCGATCGCCCGGCTGCGTGCAAAACTGAAGTATCGTCCTGTGGTCTTTGAACTTTTGCCGCCCGAATTCACACTTACCGAACTGCAGCATACGGTGGAGGCGATTTCCGGCCGGCACCTGCACAAGCAGAATTTCCGCCGTCTGGTCGAAATGGAAGCCCTGGTCGAACCGACCGGGGTGATGTCGACACAGACGGGCGGACGGCCGGCGGCGCTCTACCGCTTCCGCCGCGACGTGCTCCAGGAGCGGCCCGCGCCGGGCTTGCGCGTCCGCTCCCGGCGCTAACTCGAGATTTGCGTGATCGGCCCCTGCCCGTCGATCGCCTGGAGGCTTCATGTTCGACGGCCCGTTTGACGTCTTTGCGCTGATCATCGCGATCATCGCCATCCTGATCGCAATCAAGGCCTCCAGCCAGGCGGCCGAGCTGCGCCGGCGATTCAACGCGCTGGAGGAGAGGTTCTACGCGCAACGGCAGGTCCAGCCGCCACCGCTGATGCCGATGCAGGAGCAGGCGCCCGCCCCCGCGACAATGGCCGCCGAGCCGCCGCCGCTTGCGCCTGAAGCCGAGCCGGCGCCGCCTTCGCTCGTCACTGAACAGGCGTCCCCGCCTCCGCTCGCGGCGAGCGCCTCCGCCGATGCACCGCCTCCCCTGCTGCCGCCGGCACCTCATATTCGAGAACCTGGCTTCGAGGAGCAGCTCGGCACGCGCTGGGTGGTGTGGATCGGCGGGCTTGCGCTCGCGCTCGGCGGCTTCTTCATGGTGCGCTATTCGATCGAGGCCGGTCTTCTCGGCCCCGGCGTGCGCGTGTTCCTGGGCGGCCTGTTCGCAGCGGCGCTGCTGGCAGCTGGCGAATGGACGCGGCGCAAGGAGAGCATCTCCAACATCGCGGCGCTGCCGATCGCCAACATTCCCGCGATCCTCACCGCGGCGGGGACCGCGGTGGCGTTCGCCACCATCTATGCCGCCTATGCGCTGTACGGCTTCCTCGTGCCCGCCACCGCCTTCGTGCTCCTCGGCATCGTGGCCATGGGCACGCTTGCTGCCGCCCTGCTGCACGGACCGGCGCTCGCCGGCCTCGGCGTGGTCGGCGCGTTCGTGACGCCGGTGCTCGTCTCCAGCGGCAAGCCGGACTATTGGGCGCTCTACATCTATCTTGCCGTCGTCACCGCCGCGAGCTTCGGCCTCGCCCGCATCCGGCTGTGGCGCTGGCTGGCGGTCACGACGATCGCCTTCGCCGTGCTCTGGCTCTTCCCGGGCCTCGACACCGAGCAAGTCCAGGTCGCGCCGCACGCCTTCCATGTCGTCGCGGGCTTCGCGCTGGCCGCACTGCTCGTCGTCTGCGGCTTCATGTTCGGACCTGCAATCGAGGACGGCGAAATCGAGCCGATCTCGTCGGGCTCGCTCGGCGCCTATCTGTTCGGCGCGATGCTGATCGTGCTGTCGAGCGCGCATGCGGACCTGGCGCTGATCGCGTTTGCGCTGCTCGTCGGCGCAACCCTGCTCGTCGCCTGGCGCGCACCGGCGGCGACCGGCGCCATCGGTGCCGCCGCGGCTGCCGTCTTCATCGTGTTCGCCGAATGGGCCGTGCGCGCCAATCCCGACATGCTGGTGCTGCCGGGCGGCGCGATGTCCGGCATCGGGCCCAGCGCGATCGACAGCTCCGTGACGCTGCATCTGGTGACGGCCGCGATCTTCGCCGCCGGCTTCGGCATTGCGGGCTTCCTCGCGCAGGGCCGGTCGAATTCGGCGGTCATCCCGGTGGTGTGGTCGGCGGCAGGCGTCGCCACGCCGATCGCGATCCTGGTTGCGCTCTACGCGCGTATTGCTCATCTCGACCGCTCGATCCCGTTTGCGATCCTCGCCGTGCTGCTCGCCGCGGCCTTCGGCGCCGCGACCGAGGCGCTCACGCGCCGCGAGACCCGGCCGGGGACCATGATCTCCACCGCCTTGTTCGCGACCGGCACGCTCGGTGCGCTGGCGCTGGCGCTGACCTTCGCGCTGGAGAAGGGCTGGCTGACGATCGCGCTGGCGCTGATGTCGCTCGGCACCGCCTGGATCTCGATGCAGCGGCCGATCCCGTTCCTGCGCTGGCTCGCCGCGATCTTCGCCGGGCTCGTCACCGCGCGCATCGCCTATGATCCGCGCATCGTCGGCGATGCCGTCGGCACCACGCCGATCTTCAATTGGCTGCTCTGGGGCTACGGCCTTCCGGCGGCCTCGTTCTGGGGCGCGAGCATCTTCCTGCGCCGTCGCGCCGACGATCCGCCGCTGCGCATGGTCGAGACCGCCGCGATCCTGTTCACCGCGTTGCTCGCCTTCATGGAGATCCGGCACTTTGCGACCGGTGGCGACATGATCTCACCGCCGTCGCTGCTCGAGTTCGCGCTGCAAGTCTGCATCACGCTCGCGATGGCGATCGGGCTGGAGCGCCTGCGGCTGCGCAGCCACAGCATCGTGCACAATGTCGGCGCCGTCGCGCTCACGGCGATCGCCGGGCTCATCAGCGTGTTCGGTCTTCTGATCCTGGAGAATCCGCTGCTGTTCTCCAGCGTCAATGTCGGCGGCTTCGCCTTCAACCTGCTGCTGCTCGGCTATGCGCTGCCGGCGGTGCTGATGCTGCTGCTCTCTTACGCCGTCGCCGGCCATCGCCCTGTCGCCTACGCCAACACGATCGCGGGTGGCGCCCTGGTGTTCGCGCTCACCTATGTGACGCTGGAGATCCGCCGCTTCTATCACGGCCCGGTGCTGCTCTACGGCGGCACCACGAGCGCCGAGCAATATACCTATTCGATCGGCTGGCTCGCGTTCGGGGTGGTGCTGCTCGGCGTGGGAATCCTGGTCAATTCGGAGCGTGCGCGGCTGGCCTCGGCCGCCGTCATCGCGCTGACGATCCTGAAGGCCTTCGCCATCGACGTGTGGACGCTGACAGGCGTCTATCGCGCGCTGTCGTTCATGTGCCTCGGCGTCGTGCTGGTCGCGATCGGCTGGCTCTACCAGCGCATCCTGTTCCGGCGGCAGGTCGCACCGCCGCCGGCTCCGCAAACAGGCGCGTGAAGATCAGGCCGCGCGGACCGATTCCAGGAACTGCGCGACCTCGACTTTCAGACGGGTGCTGTCGGTCGCCAGCGATTTCGCGGCCGAAAGCACTTCGCCCGAGGCCGAGCCGGTGTCGATCGCGCCGCGCTGCACGTCGGTGATGTTGGACGAGACTTCCTGGGTGCCGAGCGCGGCCTGTTGGACGTTGCGCGAAATCTCCTGCGTCGCAGCGCCCTGCTCCTCGACAGCGGCGGCGATGGCTGAGGACACCTCGGACAACCGCTCGATGGTACCGCCGATCTCTTGGATGGCGGTGACGGATTCCTGCGTCGCGGCCTGAATCCCCGCGACCTGCGCCCCGATCTCGCCGGTTGCCTTCGCGGTCTGCTCGGCCAGCGCCTTGACTTCGGATGCGACAACGGCAAAGCCGCGGCCGGCTTCGCCGGCGCGCGCCGCCTCGATGGTCGCATTCAGCGCCAGGAGGTTGGTCTGGCCCGCAATGGTGTTGATGAGCTCGACGACGTCGCCGATGCGGGAGGCCGCCTGCGACAGCGCGTTGACGCGGTCGTTGGTCCGCGCCGCCTGCTCGACGGCTTCCGCGGCCATCCGCGCCGAATCCTGCACGCGGCGGCTGATCTCGGTGATGGAGGACGACAGCTCTTCCGAGGCGGACGCCACCGCCTGGACGTTGGTGGAGGCTTCCTCGGACGCAGCGGCAACGACGGTTGCGAGTTGCTGGCCGCGCTGCGCCGTGCCGCTCAGCGTGGCCGCGGAGGCCTCGAGTTCGGTCGAGGCCGAGGACACGGTCTCGACGACCTCGCCGATCATGGCTTCGAAATTGCGGGTGATGGCATCGACGCGGCGGCCGCGTTCGATCTTGGCCTCGGCGTCCCGCGCAGCCGCCTCGTCGGCGGCCTTCTTGGCGATCAGCGCCTCCTTGAAGATCTGCAGCGCATCCGCCATCGATCCGATCTCGGTCTTCTCGCCGCGATGCGGCACCTCGGCCGAGAGGTCCCCCTCGCCGAGGGACTTCATCGGACGGATGATCGAGGCTATGCCGCGAGACACATCGCGCACGAGATAATAGGCGGCGCCGATCGCGATCACGACGGAGAGCACGATGATGCCGACCAACACGCGGAAAATCGTGGCGTAGCTGTCGGCCGCCTGCTTCGTCTCCAGCTCGGCACCTTGGTTATTGAGCTCGATGCCCTTCTGAAGCAGGGGATCGGCGGCCTGGGCCATCTTGGCGACCTTGGTCTGCAACATCTCGTTGGCGTCGGTCGGGAAGCGGCCGACGCTCTTGCGCGACAGCGCCATCGTCTCCTGAACGCCATTCAGGTATTCGGCCCAAGCCTTGACCCACTGCCCGTAAATCGAGCGTTCCTCCGGCGAGGTGATCAGGCCTTCATAGACCTTACGCGTCTTCTCGATGCGCTCGCGGAGGGGAGCCATGCGCTTCTCAGCGGCGTCCTTGCCTTCAATACTCTCCTGCATCAGGTGAAGTCGCAAGACGACGCGCAGCTCGTTGATGTCGGCGCGCATCGAGCCGAGTGCACGCACGCTCGGCAGCCAGCTCTGCGCAATCTCGACCGTGTGGGCGTTGATGTTCTGCATGGTGCCGATCGCCGTCACGCCGACACCGGCGAGCGAGAGAACGAGAACTGACAACACGGTCAGAAGCTTGAAGACGATCGACAACTTCGACATCACACAAATCCCAACGATGCCTGGCAATGCGCACGTCACCTGCGCCACGGGTGTCACGACGGACGACCGGGCGGGGGTCAGTTTCAACAATGCTGGCTGGTTCTTATTCCGTAAGATTGCGCCCCATAATTGCAAGCAGGCGTTAACAGGAGCCTACGCAAAACTACGGGCCGGCCTCGTCGGGCGTTATTTTCTCCGCAACCGTCTGTTGTAGCTGCACGAACACCTGGTGCTGCGGCGCCAAATACCACGCGCCGCCACGTTCGCCTTGCGGCGGCCGCCTCAGGCCGCCCGCACCGTCTCCAGGAAGCGCGCGACCTCGCTCTTGAGCCGGTTGCTCTCCTGCGACAGCGACTTCGCGGCCGAATGCACCTGCGCCGAGGCGGCCCCGGTCTCGCCGGCGCCGCGCTGGACGTCGGCGATGTTCGACGAAACTGCCGAGGTACCTTGCGCCGCGTGCTGGATGTTGCGGGAGATCTCCTGCGTGGCAGCCCCTTGTTCCTCCACCGCGGCGGCAATGGTCGACGAGATCTCCGACATCTTCGCGATGGTGTCGCCGACCTCCTTGATTGCGCCGACGGACTCTTCCGTCGCGGCCTGGATCGCGCCGATGTGCTGACCGATCTCTCCGGTGGCTTTCGCGGTCTGCTCGGCGAGCGCCTTCACTTCGGTCGCGACCACTGCGAAACCCTTGCCGGCTTCACCCGCCCGCGCCGCCTCGATCGTCGCGTTGAGCGCCAGGAGGTTGGTCTGTGCGGCGATGGTGTTGATCAGCTCGACCACGTCGCCGATGCGGGAGGCAGCCTTCGTCAGTTCGGCGACCCGCGCATTGGTGCGCTGGGCCTGCCCGACCGCGACGTCGGCGACACGCGCTGATTCCTGCACCTGGCGGCTGATCTCGGAGATCGATGAAGTCATCTCCTCGCTCGCGGAGGATACCGACTGCACGTTGGCGGACGCCTCCTCCGAGGCCGCCGCCACGGCAGTGGCAAGCCCGTTGCCGCGCTCGGCGGCGTGGGTCAGCGTGTTCGATGACGCCTCGAGTTCGGTTGCCGCCGACGACACCGTCTCGATGATCTCACCGACCGCGCCCTCGAAGTTATCGGCAAGCCGCTGCATGTCGGCCTTGCGCTGCTCGCGACCCCGCGCGTCCGCTTCGGTCTGCTCGGTGCGCAGCCGCTCGGCTTCCGCCATGTTGCTCCTGAACACCTCGACGGCACCGGCCATCTCGCCGATTTCATCCTTGCGCCCGATACCGGGAACGGAAATCGAGAGCTCGCCGCGCGCAAGCCGCGTCATCGCGCCGACCATCGCTGCGAGCGCCTTCGAGATCGCACGTCCGAGCAGGAAGCCAACCGCGGCGAGCACCACGAGGGTGACGCCGAAGGCGACCGCCATCCATAGCCGCACGGCGTCACGTGTTGCAGCCTCGGCGGTCCCGGCCTGCTTATGCTGGGCATCGACGGCAGCCTGCACCTCGGCCATGACAGGCTCGATCTCGCGGAAGGTCTTCATCATGCTGGCATCGAGGGCCGCGCTCTGCTGCGCCGCCTCCGCCCAGGCCATGAATCCGGATTGGTATTTCTGGAGCTTAGCCGTGATGTCGTCCATCACGGCCGTAGGGACTGCGACAACTTCGATTGCCTTGGAGAATTCCGCCGCGGCCTTCCTTATCTCGGCAATGTATTTCGGATCGCGCCGCAGCATGAAGTCCTTCTCGTGCCGGCGCATCATCAGCATCCAGCTCGTCGTCCTGGGATCGTCGATCTCTTTCAGCTTGGCCTCGATGTCGTGCACGGCGGTACGAAGCGAGCCGGACAGGCCGAGCGTCTCGTTGAGCCCGAGCCTGGTCTCGGCCGCCACCTGTGCGGCGAAGTCCGACGCGTAGTGCCTGAAGCCGTCTTGGGCCTGCTTCACCCTGTCGGATAGCGCATTCATGCCGCTGGCCGCCATCAACCGCCCCATCTCGTCGAAATCGCGGTTGATCGGCCCGATCAGTTCGGCATGCGCCTTGGCGAAGCTCTCGTTCCGGCGCTGCTGAAAATTCTTCTCGTTGCGGCGCGCCTCAAGCATCTCGATCGAGAGCTGCTTGTTGAGGTCGGCGATTGCGCGGGCGCGGTCAGCAGTGCTGCGGGAGGCGTCCTGGGAGAGGCTGCCGATCTGGTAGATCGCGCCGAAGGCGACGAGCCCGATGAGGCCGAACAGTCCGATCGCCATGACCTTGTGGGTTAGGCGAATGGAAATGCCACTCATGAATGTGCTCCAACGATTGAGACGCAATACGCGAAAGGCGACTCAGCGCCCGGAATATTGCGGGCATCATGACTGCCTCGCTTTTCCGGAAGGTTAACCTTGTGCGCAGGGGGTCGTGGTGTGGAAATACGAACGCGCGCAGCCGCCGCGCAGTCACGCGCGACGGTTGCAAGCGGATCTGCCGAGCAATATCGGCCATCAGGCGGCGCGCACGGTGCCGAGAAACTTGCCGACCTCGAGCTTGAGGCGATTGCTGTCACCCGACAGCATCTGAGCGGCGGACAGCACCTGCGAGGAGGCCGAGCCGGTCTCGCTCGCGCCGTGCTGCACATCGGTGATGTTGGACGACACCTGATGGGTGCCCTCCGCCGCCTGCTGCACGTTGCGGGAAATCTCCTGCGTCGCCGCGCCCTGCTCTTCGACGGCAGCTGCGATCGTCGAAGAGATCTCCGACAGCTTCTCGATGGTGTGGCTGATGTCCTTGATGGCGCCGACGGAGTGCTCGGTGGCGGTCTGGATGCTGGCGATTTGCTGGCCGATCTCGCCGGTCGCCTTCGCGGTCTGTTCGGCGAGCGCCTTGACCTCGGAGGCGACGACGGCAAAGCCGCGGCCCGCCTCGCCGGCGCGCGCGGCCTCGATGGTTGCATTGAGCGCCAGGAGATTGGTCTGGCCGGCGATGGTGTTGATCAGCTCGACCACGTCACCGATCCGCGACGCGGCCGCGGAAAGCTCGCCGACGCGGTCGGTCGTGGTGCGGGCCTGGCTCACCGCCTCGCTGGCGACGCGCGCGGATTCCTGCACCTGCCGGCTTATCTCGGTGATCGACGACGACAGCTCCTCGGTCGCCGATGCTACCGACTGCACGTTGGTGGAGGCTTCTTCCGACGCCGCGGCGACCAGGGCGGTGAGCTTTTGCGTGCGCTCGGCGGTCGAGGTCAGCGTGGTGGCGGATGCCTCGAGCTCGGTCGAAGCCGAGGACACCGTGCCGACGATCTCGCCCACCGCCGCCTCGAAAGTGTCCGCGAGCTTCTGCATCTCGGCCTTGCGCTGCTCGGCCGCGATCTGATCCTGCCGCACCTTGGCTTCCGCTTCCTCGCGGGCCTTCTGCTCGGACACGACCTTGAATTTCTCCACGGCGCCAGCGACCTCGCCGACTTCGTCCTTGCGGCCGAGGCCCGGGAGCACCACTGAGAAGTCGCCGCCGGCGAGCTTCTCCATCGCCAAGGTCAGCGCGCGCATGGGCCGCGCGATGCTGAAGACGGAGAAGATGCACGCGCCGATCAAGACGAGCGCGACCAGCACGCCGGTGACCAGCGACGTCCGGGCAACCGACGCGGCCTCGGCTTCCGCTTCCGCGCGCGCCTCGAGGCTCTTCTGCTTGGCGAAATCGGTGATCTGGTTGGCCAGCTCGGTGATCTCTTCGTTGATCGGCGCAAGCGTTCCCTTGCGAAAGCGATCGACCTCGGCCACGAACTTGGCGATCTGCGCCACCGCCTCGGCGTCCTTCTTGCCGTCGAGCGCGAGCTCCTGCTTGCGGATGGCCTCGATCTGCTGCTCGCCCTTGCCGAAATTTCCGATCAGGACGGTCAGGCGATCGATCCGCTTGTGATTTTCGGCCGAGTGCGACAGCTTTGCCATCTCGCCGGAGAATTTCAGCGCCGCTGTCTGGCGGTCGTTGAAATAGGTGACCGCCTTCTGCATCTCGACCGGAGAGGACGACGTCAGGATATCGCGAATGCCGATTTGCATGCCCCGGACCGACGCCTTCGCTTCCGCAGCGTTTTGCGCGATCGCCTGCTGTCCGGACGCTTCACTGCCGAGCTTCTGAACCTCGGCGCTCCCGCTCATCTGGAGAAAGATCATGAGCGCGACGAGCCCGATGGTCAGCGCGGAGGTGACGGCGAGCTTGGTGCCAATTCGCAGGTTCTGAATGAACATCATCGAAGTATCCCCGGAGGTACGCATCTGCCGCGACGAAGCGCGTGCACAACCCGGGAAGGCTAACAGCGAAGTTCCTCATTAACGTTAAGCAGGAACTCGGCGCGCTAGGTAGAAGTACTGGAAAAGCCGCCCAACCTTTTTGGCTCCTCGCAGCTTTTGCGTGCAATGAAATCCACTTCGCGGATTTGCACGCATGGGCATCGTTAACGCCGCTCGCACCATCGCAATCGTCAGCGCACGTTCTCGCCGACGAGGCTGATGCGAAAGACCGGCTTCTTGTTCTCGTCGAGCAGCTCCATGCACCACTCGGCGTTCGGCTTCAGGCTGCGCGCGATGCCGCCGAGCAAATTGGCGCACACCTCCGTCATCTCGGTCCAGGCGGCCGCGCGATCCTCGAACTCGTACGGCTGGTCGGCGGCGCCGGAATAGCGACCGGTACTGATGCGGAAAAAGTACAGCGACATCGTTGAACCCTTTTATCGGGCCGCGCCCCCCCGGCCGTACGCAAACTGGAGCGCGAACAGCTACCAACGCATGAAAGCCGCCGTCCGTATGACTACGGCGCGGCGGCTTCATGTTCGATCGAGGTCTGCAACGATTAAGGCGTGCGGGCAGTCCCGCAGGGCCGTCTCACTGGGTCGAGCGGCGCAGCTCCAGCGGGGCCTCGTTCTTGGCGGGCTCCGACTTGATTTCCGACTTCACCGGCTCGAGCCGGCTGGTCTCGACCCGCGGCGTCTCCACGCGGGCGGCGACTTCGGTGTTGGCCGGGCCGACCGAACCGGTGTGCTCCAACCTGTGCAGCGAGCGCGGCCGCGCCGCAGCGCGCGCCATCAGCATCTGATTGCCGCCCTGGTGATGGAAATCGCAATAGGCGAAGCCCATTCCCGACACCGAGCCGCGGAAGCTGCGATCGTCGGTCTTTTCCAGGTTGAAACAGGGCTCGAACGGAATGCCCTTGATCGAGGCGCAGACATTCTGGCCGCGGATCTGGAGCGTATTGCCGGGCAGGCGGAGATGCTTGACCGGGCCTGCGCCCGAGAACTGCACCGCACCGGCGGCGCCGAGATCGTCGAGTATGCGGCCTGCACCGCGGGTGCCGTCGAAACAGGTGAAGGCAAACACTTTGCCGGCCACGAAGCGACGCGCCTCGTCGGCGTTCATGCTCCCGGCAATGGCCGGCGCAAACGTCGCTGCCGCCGTGACAGCCCCCAACACAATACGCGCAAGCATGCTCAACTCCGAACCCAACCCCGCAGCGGGCGATGCCTTATCTCTTTACCCGCTGCTTACCATACTAACCATGGCAACATTGGAGCAGCTTGGTTGGTAAAGTCTAAACGTCCTTAAGCGATTTTTACCACGATGCGCCCGCGCACTTCACCGGCCAGGATTTTCGCGCCCCAATCCGAAACCTCGGCGAGCGGAATTTCCTTAGTAATTTCAGCCAGTTTTGTCCGATCCAGATCGGATGCGAGGCGCTGCCATGCGGCCTTTCTGGGCTCGATCGGACACATCACGGAATCGATGCCGAGAAGGCACACTCCGCGCAAAATAAACGGCGCCACGGAGGACGGCAGGTCCATGCCCGCCGCCAGGCCGCAGGCCGCTATCGCTCCGCCATATCTCGTCATCGAGAGCAGATTGGCGAGGGTGGTCGAGCCGACGCTATCGACGCCACCGGCCCAGCGCTCCTTGGCGAGAGGTTTGGCCGGCGCCGACAATTCGTTGCGATCGATGATTTCGGCAGCTCCCAGGTGTTTCAGATAGTCGGCCTCCGAGGCCCGGCCGGTCGAGGCGATGACGTGGTAGCCGAGCTTCGAGAGCACGGCGATCGCGACCGAGCCGACACCGCCGGCGGCGCCGGTCACCACCACCGGGCCGCTCTTCGGCGACAGACCGTGCTTCTCCAGTGCCAGCACCGAGAGCATCGCCGTGAAGCCGGCGGTGCCGATCGCCATGGCATCGCGCGCCGAGAGCCCTTGCGGAAGTGCGACCAGCCAGTCGCCCTTCACCCGCGCCTTCTCGGCATAGGCGCCGAGATGGGTCTCACCCATGCCCCATCCGGTGCAGACCACCTTGTCGCCCGCCTTCCACTGGGGATGCGAGGATGCCTCGACCGTACCGGCGAAGTCGATGCCGGCGATCATCGGGAAGCGGCGCACCACCGGCGCCTTGCCGGTGAGCGCAAGGCCGTCCTTGTAGTTCAGCGTCGACCATTCCACGCGGACCGTGACGTCGCCGTCCATCAGTTCGGCTTCATCGAACTGCGTGAGCGCGGCTTTGGTGCCCTTGTCCGCCTTGTCGATCCGGATCGCCTTGAATGTGGCCACGACTGAACTCCCTGACTTTGTTGGTCGGGGATGTTTAGCCGATCAGGCAGGCTGCGCAACCGCCCGTGCGACGGGTTTTTCCACGATCGGAAGATTGATCAGCGCGGAGAGCACGCCGAACAGGATCGAGAGCCACCAGATCGGCGTGTAGGAACCGAAGCGCTCGAACACGATGCCGCCTAACCAGACGCCGAGGAAGCCGCCGACCTGATGGCTGACGAACGCGAAGCCGTAGAGCGTCGCAAGCCAGCGCGTGCCGAACATCAGCGCCACCAGCGCCGAGGTCGGCGGCACCGTGGAGAGCCAGGTCAGGCCGGAGATCGCACCGAACGCGATCGCCGAGGACGGCGTGATCGGGAACGAAATGAAGGCGAGTGTCGCAAGCGCGCGCGTCAAGTAGATGGTCGAGAGGATGTAGCGCTTGGGAAGTGAGTTCTGGAGATAGCCGACGCTCAAGGAGCCGATGATGTTGAACAGGCCGATCGCCGCGATCACCCAGCCACCGGTTTGCGCGGAGATGCCGCGATCGACCAGGAAGGCCGGCAGATGCACGGTGATGAAGGCGAGCTGGAATCCGCACGTGAAGAAGCCGAGCACAAGCAGCACGTAGGAACGGTGACCGAAGGCTTCGGCGAGCGCCTTCGTGAAGGTCTGCTCGTCCGCCGGCGTCGCGTTCGCCGCGTGTGCGACCGGCGGCGTCGAGAGCGCCAGTGACAGCGGGATGATCAGCAACATCAGGAAGCCGAACACGGAGAGCGCCTGCTGCCAGCCGAAATTGTCGATCAACGCGACGCCGATCGGCGCGAACAGAAACTGCCCGAACGAGCCCGCCGCCGTGCCGGCACCAAGCGCAAGGCCGCGCTTCTCGGCCGGCAGGAGCTTGGTGAACGCCGACAGCACCAGATTGAACGAGCAGCCGGCAAGACCAAAACCGACCATGACGCCGGCACCGATGTCGAGCGACAACGGCGTCGTGGAGTAGCGCATCAACAAGAGGCCGCCGGCATAGAGCAGAGCTCCGACGCACATCACCCGAAACAGTCCGAAGCGATCCGCGACCGCACCGGCGAACGGCTGGCCCAAGCCCCACAACAGATTCTGCACGGCGATCGCGAGGCCAAACACGTCGCGGCCCCAGGAGAATTCGTGGCTCATCGGCTGCACGAAGAAGCCCAGCGCCGAGCGCGGACCGAAGCCGAGCATGCCGATCGCACAACCGCAGAGAATGATGACGGCCGGGGTGCGCCAGTTGGAGGAACGTGAGGCGGGAGCAAATTCGCTCGCTGATGTCGACATGGTGCTCCTCATCTGTCATTGGCGGATTCGCAAGGCGACCGCCGCGAATGTGCCATTTAATGCACTTGCATGAAAATCCCAAGCCAAAAACGGTTGCATTTCACGGGGAGCTGTCGCGGGAGCATTGCATTTCAATGTGGCCTCGGCCGACGCGTCAGGCCCGGTCTGACGGAAATGTGTGCGGACGGATCTGGCGATCCCTGGCACAGCATGTTATCTTTGATTTGCTCAGACTGAGTATATATGACCTTGAGGAAATCCGCGCCGGCCTCTCGGCCGCATTATTCAGGACTCATATATACTCAATATGAGTACAACTGAAATGCAAGGGAGGCTTCGATGCCGATCGCTGGAATTTACGGCCCCGACGACTTTGCCAACCGGCCCCAGGGCCACGTCACCGCCTCCCCTCGTGCCGCGCCGGGGCGGACCGTACCCGCGCTGCCGATGCCTTCGCTGGAATGGACGCCGGAGGTCGCACGCGCCACCGCGCCGCTCTACGAGCGCGTGAAGCATGTGATCCCGCCGATCGAGTGGCCGCTGATGGCGCCGACGATCCTGGCGATCAACGAGCTGAAGCGCGCGCGCGGCGCGGTGATCCTCGCGCACAATTACCAGGCGCCCGAGATCTTCCACTGCGTCGCCGATATCGGCGGCGATTCGCTTCAGCTCGCCGTCGAGGCCACCAAGGTGAAGGCCGGCATCATCGTCCAGTGTGGCGTGCACTTCATGGCGGAGACGTCAAAACTGCTCAACCCGCACAAGACGGTGCTGATCCCGGATTCGCGTGCCGGCTGCTCGCTCGCCGCCAGCATCACCGGCGCCGACGTGCGGCTGCTGCGCGAAAAATTCCCCGGCGTGCCTGTGGTCGCCTATGTCAACACGTCCGCGGAGGTGAAGGCCGAGGTCGACATCTGCTGCACCTCGTCGAATGCGGTGCAGGTGGTCGAGAGCCTGGGCGCGCCAAGCGTGATCTTCCTGCCCGACCGCTATCTCGCCACCTACGTGGCTTCGAAGACCGACGTGAGGATCATCGCCTGGAAGGGCGCCTGCGAGGTGCACGAGCGTTTCAAGGGCGAAGAGCTGCGCGCTTTCCGCGAGGCCGATCCATCGGTGCAGATCATCGCGCATCCAGAATGTCCGCCGGACGTGCTGGCGGAGGCCGACTTCACCGGCTCGACCGCGCACATGATCAACTGGGTGCGCGAGAATCGACCGCGACGGCTGGTGATGATCACGGAGTGCTCGATGGCCGACAATGTGCGCGCCGAGCTGCCCGGCGTCGAGATGCTGCGCCCCTGCAATCTCTGCCCGCATATGAAGCGCATCACGCTCGCCAACATCCTGGACAGTCTGCTCACGCTCCGTGAGGAGGTAACGATCGATCCCGCGCTCGCAGTGCGCGCGCGGCATTCGGTCGAGCGCATGATCAACCTGAAGAATTGAAGGCACCCCGCCGCAGCAAACACCGCTGTCGTCCCGGACAAGCGTAGCGAAGCGAAGCGCAGATCCGGGACCCATAACCACAGGGAGAAGTGGTTGCGAAGGAAGGCAAGACGCAGCTTCGCGCAACAACTTCCGTCGCAGCGTATGGATCCCTGCCTCGCAGGGACGACAGCGGAGTGAATGGAGAGAACGATGACCAACAACATCCACAACCTCACCCGCACCGACGACGTCGTCATCGTCGGCGGCGGCCTCGCTGGACTGTTCTGCGCGCTGACGCTCGCGCCGCGGCCGGTGACCTTGATCTCGGCCGCGCCGCTCGGACAGGGCGCATCATCCGCATGGGCCCAGGGCGGCATCGCCGCAGCCGTGGCCGAGGACGACACGCCGGAAGCGCATGCCGCTGACACGATCGCGGTCGGCGGTGGCCTCGTCGACGAGGCGGTCGCACTTGCGATCGCGCGCGAGGCCGCGCCTCGCATTCACGACCTGCTCGCTTACGGCGTGCCGTTCGATCGCGATCTCGAAGGCAGGCTCGCCGTCGGACGCGAGGCGGCACATTCGGCCCGGCGCATCGTGCATGTGCGGGGCGACGGCGCGGGTGCCGCGATCATCGTGGCGTTGGGCGAAGCGGTGCGCCGCACGCCGTCGATCCGCCTGGTGGAGGGATTTGTCGCCGAGGCGTTGTTGACAGAGAACGGTGCCGTCACCGGACTTCAGTTGCGCGAAGCGGGCAGTCCCTCTGCGCTGCCGCTCCTGCTCGCCTCGCGCGCGGTGGTGCTTGCCACCGGCGGCATCGGACATCTCTATGCCGTCACCACCAATCCGCTCGAGGCCAGCGGCTCCGGCCTTGCCATCGCCGCCCGTGCGGGTGCCGTGATCGCCGACCCCGAATTCGTGCAATTCCACCCGACCGCCATCATGACCGGAGGCGATCCGGCGCCCCTCGCCACCGAAGCCTTGCGCGGCGAAGGCGCGACGCTGGTCAACGGCAACGGCGAGCGCTTCATGACGGCGCGCCATCCGCTCGCGGAGCTCGCGCCACGCGACATCGTGGCCCGCGGCGTGTTCGCCGAGATCGCGGCTGGGCGCGGCGCCTTCCTCGATGCACGCCAGGCGCTCGGCGCGCGCTTCGCCGACAAATTTCCGACCGTGCATGCGAGCTGCATCGCCGCCGGCATCGATCCAGAGACACAAATCATCCCGATTGCGCCCGCAGCGCATTACCACATGGGCGGCATCGCGGTGGACGGGCGCGGCCGCAGCTCGATCGACGGGCTCTGGGCCGGCGGCGAGGTGTCGTCGACCGGCGCACACGGCGCCAACCGGCTCGCCTCGAATTCGCTGCTTGAGGCCGTGGTCTACGCCGCGCGCATCGCCGACGACATCGCCGGCCGCGTTCTCCCCTCGCCTGCCCGCCTCCCCGACGCACCGATCGCTCCGCGCGGCGGCACGCCCGATGCCGCAATCGTGAAACGGCTGCGGGCAATGATGAGCGCGGATGTCGGCGTGGTCCGCCAGGGCGACGGTCTCACGGAAGCCGTGCACCACTTCGCCACGCTCGAACGCGAGGCGACGAGCATCGCACTGCGCAACATGGCGACGTCCGCCCTGCTTGTCGCAGCCTCGGCGTGGAGCCGGCGCGAAAGCCGCGGCGCGCATTTCCGTATCGACCACCCGACGGATGTGCCCGCGCTGGCGCAGCGAACGATGACCAATCTCGCCGCCGCGCGCAAGGTCGCCGAAAGCCTGAGCGAGCGGCCAGTACCACGCACCGCCCAGCCCATGATTGCCTGAAGGAAGCCCAGATGACCCCGACCTCACTGCTCTATCCCGACGCCTTCCTCTCGCCGCTCGCAATGGACACGGCCGTGCAGCGCGCGCTCGACGAGGACCTCGGCCGCGCCGGCGACATCACCTCGCTCGCGACCATCCCGGAAGCGACGAGGGCCCAGGCGATCCTCGTTGCGCGCGAGTCCGGCGTGATCGCAGGTCTGCCGCTCGCGCTTGTGACGCTGCAAAGACTGTCGCCCGACATCGAGGTGCGCGCGCATGTCCGTGACGCCGCACGCGTTGCCCGCGGACAGCAGGTGCTGACGATCTCCGGGCCCGCGCGCGCCATTCTCACCGCGGAGCGGTGTGCGCTGAACTTCGTCGGCCGCCTGTCGGGCGTTGCGACGCTCACGGCGGACTATGTCGCACGCACCGAAGGCACCAGCATGCGCATCTGCTGCACGCGCAAGACCACGCCGGGGCTCAGGGCGCTGGAAAAATACGCGGTGCGGTGTGGCGGCGGCTTCAACCACCGCTTCGGCCTCGACGATGCGATCCTGATCAAGGACAACCACGTCGCGGTTGCCGGCGGCATTCGTCCGGTGCTGGAGCGCGCCCGCAGCCACGCCGGCCATCTCGTCAAGATCGAGATCGAGGTCGATACGTTGTCGCAACTGCGCGAGGTGCTCGACACCGGGCTGGCCGACGCCGTGCTGCTCGACAACATGGATCTTGCGACGCTGCGTGAGGCTGTCAGGCTCAATCAGGGCCGCCTCAAGCTGGAGGCGTCCGGCGGAGTCACGCTGGACTCGATCGCCGCCATCGCCGCGACCGGCGTCGACTATGCGTCGGCCGGTGCGCTGACGCATTCGGCCCCGAATTTCGACTGCGCGCTGGATATCGAGATGTGATTGGCGCTCTAACGCCTCCACAACGTCTTGGCCGGGCTTGTCCCGGCCATCCACGCATTGCCACACGGCACGGAGAACGTGGATGCCCGGGACAAGCCCGGGCATGACGACCTCTTTTTGAACGTTTACCTCCGCTCGCTCACGCCCATCTCCGCGGAGCTCTTGGCTTCCTGCACGAGCTCGGCGGAGAGCGCGGCGGTCTGGGCCGGCGTGCCCCAGCTCGGTTCCTCGCTGCCGTCGCCCCAGGCGCGCGGGCGGTAGAAGGTGTGCACGCCGGTCTTGTACATCTTCTTCATCTCGGCGACCCAGGACGGGCGCACCCAATAGGCGTGGTAGTGCGTGGACTTGCCGACCTCGGGCAGCCAGATCTGGCCGTCGAGCATGGCCTTCGCGATCTTCTTGGCACGCTCCCACATCTCGGGCTCGCGGATCACGTCGGGATTGTTGTCGCAGGCAAAGGTGAACTGACAGGCAAGATGACGGTGCTTGTTCTGATAGACCGCCCCGCACACGGTGTCGGGATATTTGCCTGAGAACACGCGGTTCATCACGACTTGCGCCACGGCCATCTGGCCGCGGACGGCCTCGCCGCGGGATTCGAAATAGACCGCTTCGGCAAGGCACTTCTCGGACTTCGCGCGCGACTTGTCGTCGAGCCCGAGCCGCTCCGCCGGCGACCTCGTGCGCTGGTTGTCGGCATTGACCTCGCCCTTCGGCGCAACGCTCTCGCCGCTCTCGATGTCCTTGGCGATCTCCGCTGTAGGCGGCGACAGCGAGGACGTCACCTTCATATCGGGGTCAGGCATCACGATCAGCGGCTCGGCGCCGGGTTGCCAGCTCTCGATGCTCTCCAGATTGCCGCCGAGCGAGGAGCTGCCGAAGAACAGGTTGGAGGTCTTGACGCTGAAGGGATCACGCACCGGCGTCGTCGGCGCGGTGGTCCGCTTGAGCGCCTCGAGCGGCGCGGTCGCGAGCGCGCGCGCAGCGTCGCTGGCCCGCGGCGCATTGGTGTATTGCGGCAGCGGCGGCGCGCGGAGCGCCTCCTGCAGTTCCGGATCGAGCGCGGCCGCGGATTCCGGCGACATCACCTGTGGCAGGGCGGCAGTCTTGGCGCCGAACACCGAACTGTTCGACGTCGCGGGATCTTCCTGCGCCGGTGCCGCTGCGGGCGCGGTCGCCTCGGGAGCTTGACCCGGTGTCATTGTTGCGAGGCGATCACCCTTCATGGAGCGATCGACCTTCGGAAAGTCGGAAGCCTGGTAGCGCGGCGCAGCCTGCAGCGCCGGATTGCGGCTGATCGCGCCGGTGACGTCGCGGCCATCGAGGCTCGCCAGGCGAACCATCGCGCTCTGTGGAACCGAGGTGCCAAGGGGACGCGAAAAACTGTAGGTGGCGAGCTGGATCGAGGACGCCGCGGAGAACACCTGCTTCTGCCAACGCTCGGCGACGCCGGGTTGGCGCGCCAGCAAGGAGGCAATGTCCTGATAGCCGGTCTCTCTCGGCATCAATGCGAAGATGCAGAGACCGATGCCGAAGGACGCGAACCGCGCGCCCTTCGGATGGTTACGCAACACTGACATCAACACGCTCACGCTACGCTTACGCCAGAAAAATCGAAACGCAGTACATCCGTGCAATTCGATCTTTATCGTAAGTATCCAATTTAGGTTGCCGGGGCGTTAATCGGCGTTGCGCGTGCAGCACACTCAAGCGCACACAGGTGTTTTCACGGAGCGATCACGCACGGTGGTAAATGCGTCGTCACGTGAAGCGGTAAACAAGAAGTCAACGCGAATGGTGAAGGAACTCTTGCCGGCGCGTATCATTACGGGACGCGTGTGAGTTCCGTATTCGCGACAACAACAGGTGTCGTGCCCCGGCTTGACCGGGGCATCCAGTACGCCGCGGCTGATCCTCGCGCTGCCTCTGGAATACTGGATCGCCCGGTCAAGCCGGACGATGACACCGAGTGTGGGGGGCCCACAATCGCGTCATTGCGAGGAGCTCTTGCGACGAAGCAATCCAGGCTGCCTCCGCGGAAAGATTCTGGCTTGCTTCCGCCTTCGCTAAGGCTACGGCGGACAAGTCGCAGCGCTCGCAATGACGATGTGGCGAGAGTATCGCCTCAAACGAAAAGAGGCGGAGCTTGCGCTCCGCCTCTTTCATTCCAGCATTTTAATTCCGCTTACGCCTGGCTCGCGATCTCCTTGCCGAGCGCGGCTTGCGCGGCGGCAAGGCGGGCGATCGGCACGCGGTAGGGCGAGCAGGAGACATAGTCGAGGCCGATATTGTGGCAGAAGGCGACGGAAGCGGGATCGCCGCCGTGCTCGCCGCAGATACCGACCTTGAGCTTCGGGCGCGTCTTGCGGCCGCGCGCGACGCCGATCTTGACCAGCTCACCAACGCCTTCCTGGTCGAGCACGATGAATGGATCCACCGACAGGATGCCCTTCGCCACGTAGGGGCCGAGGAAGCTCGCCGCGTCGTCGCGGCTGATGCCGTAGGTCGTCTGCGTGAGGTCGTTGGTGCCGAACGAGAAGAACTCGGCCGACTGCGCGATCTCGGCCGCGAGCAGACAGGCGCGCGGCAGCTCGATCATGGTACCGACCTGATAGGCCAGCTTGGTGTTGGTGTCGCGCATCACGGCCTGTGCGGTGGCATCGATCCGCGCCTTGACGAGGTCCAGCTCGGCCTTGGTCGCGATCAGCGGCACCATCACCTCGAGGCCAACGGCCTTGCCGGTGCGCCTCTCGGCTTCGACCGCCGCCTCGAAGATCGCACGCGCCTGCATCTCGGCGATCTCCGGATAGGCGATCGCGATGCGGCAGCCGCGGAAGCCGAGCATCGGATTGAACTCCGAGAGCTCGCGCGCGCGGTCAGCCAGGCGCCGCGGGTCGGTGTTCATGGCGCGCGCCACTTCCTCGACCTCGGCGTGGGTGTGCGGCAGGAACTCGTGCAGCGGCGGGTCGAGCAGACGGATCGTGACCGGCAGGCCCTTCATGATCTCGAACAGCTCGACGAAGTCGGCGCGCTGCATCGGCAGCAGTTTTGCGAGCGCCGCGCGGCGGGACTGCTCGTCCTCGGAGAGGATCATCTCGCGCACGGTGCGGATGCGCGTCTCTTCGAAGAACATGTGCTCGGTGCGGCACAGGCCGATGCCTTCCGCGCCGAACTTGATCGCGGTGCGCGCGTCGTCGGGCGTGTCGCCATTGACGCGGACGCCGATCTTGCGGACCTGGTCGGCCCAGGTCATCAGCGTTCCGAACTCGCCGGACAGCTCCGGCTCGATCATCGGCATGCGGCCGGCCAGCACTTGGCCGAGCGAGCCGTCGATGGTGATGACGTCGCCGGTCTTGAACGTGCGCGAGCCGATGCTCATGGTGCCGCGGCCGTAATCGACGCGGATGGTGCCGCAGCCGGAGACGCAGGGCTTGCCCATGCCGCGGGCGACCACCGCCGCGTGCGAGGTCATGCCGCCGCGCGTGGTCAAAATGCCTTCGGCGGCGTGCATGCCGTGGATGTCTTCCGGGCTGGTCTCGATGCGGACCAGGATCACCTTGCGCCCATCGGCCTGAAGCTTGGCCGCCTCATCCGAGGAGAACACGATCTCGCCGGAGGCAGCTCCGGGCGAAGCCGGCAAGCCGGTCGCGATCACGTCGCGCTTGGCGTTGGGATCGATGGTCGGATGCAAGAGCTGATCGAGCGAAGCCGGATCGATGCGGGTGACCGCTTCCTTCTTGGTGATCAGGCCTTCATTGGCGAGCTCGACCGCGATGCGCAGCGCGGCTTTCGCGGTGCGCTTGCCGCCGCGGGTCTGCAGCATCCACAGCTTGCCCTGCTCGACCGTGAACTCCATGTCCTGCATGTCGCGGTAGTGCTTCTCGAGCAGCGTATAGATCCGCGTCAGCTCCTTGAAGGCCTCCGGCATCGCCGATTCCATCGACGCCTTGTCGGAGCCCGATTCTCTCCGCGCTTCCTCGGTGATGTCCTGCGGCGTGCGGATGCCCGCTACCACGTCCTCGCCCTGCGCGTTGATCAGGAACTCGCCGTAGAGCTTGCTCTCGCCGGTCGAGGGGTTGCGGGTGAAGGCAACGCCGGTCGCCGAAGTCTCGCCCATGTTGCCGAACACCATGGCCTGCACGTTGACCGCGGTGCCCCAGGATTCCGGAATGTCGTGCAGCTTGCGGTAGGTCACCGCGCGCGCGTTCATCCAGGATGAGAACACCGCACCGATCGCGCCCCAGAGCTGATCGTGCGGATCCTGCGGGAAGTCCTTGCCGGTCTCGCGAGCGACGGCGTCCTTGTACTTGCCGACCAGCTCGACCCAGTCGTCGGCGGACAGGTCGGTGTCGAGCGTGTAGCCCTGGCTGTCCTTGAAGGTGTCGAGGATTTCCTCGAAGTGATGATGCTCGAAGCCGAGCACCACGTCCGAATACATGGTGATGAAGCGGCGATAGCTGTCATAGGCGAAGCGGCGGTCGCCCGACAATTCCGCCAGCGCTTCCACGGTCTGGTCGTTGAGGCCGAGATTGAGCACCGTGTCCATCATGCCCGGCATCGAGGCACGCGCGCCGGAGCGCACTGAAACGAGCAGCGGGTTCTTGGTGTCGCCGAAAACCTTGCCGGTCAACTTGCCGACATGGTCGAGCGCCTTCTCAACCTGCGACTGCAATTCCTTCGGATAGGATTTGTCGTGGGCGTAGAAGTAGGTGCAGACCGAGGTTGGAAGGGTGAAGCCCGGAGGCACCGGCAGGCCGAGATTGGCCATTTCGGCAAGATTCGCGCCCTTGCCGCCGAGCAGGTCGCGCATCTCCGTCCGGCCTTCGGCCTTGCCGTCACCGAATGTGTACACCCATTTGCCGGCCTTGATGGCTGCTGGCGCCGCCTTTTTCGGTGCGGGCTTTGCGGCGACCTTCGGCAGAGCCGCCTTGGTCACAGCCTTTGCCGCCGGTTTGGCGGCAGGCTTCGCAGCGGGCTTGGCAGCTGGTTTGGCAGCAGCTTTGGAGACCGGCTTCGGCGCTCTCTTGGCCAGCGCCTTGCGGGCCGGCGGCGCGGCCTTCGCGGCGGCGGAGGACTTTGATTTCGCTGGCATTTTTTTAGGCTTCGAGGCGGCTTTGGCCATAGCTTGCACACAACCTGCGAGAGGAATGGGAAATCGCGGGCCTTACACCATTTTGGGCGGGCCCGCGCAAGTCGGACAGTTCCGAAAAGTGAACGCCTAGAGGTGGAGCCACTTCAGGAGCCCAAGCCCGATCGCGCCGTTCACGATCAGGAAGATCGCGACAATGAGGTTCAACAGCCGCGGCATGATCAGGATGAGCACGCCCGCAATCAACGACAGGATCGGCGAAATGTGGGCGACGGTGATGTGCATGAATTATCTTTCTGTGGAGGGGACGAATCGCAGGCGGATCATAGCGGCCCCGGTTCCGCGAGTAGAGACGCGCAACGGGCGAGGTGAGTTCCGGCCCCACGAAAACTGCCTGAAATTGCCGCGAATGCGGCAGGGCTTTTCCCGGAACATTGCCAACACGCATGCATTGGCCAACCGGCTGCGCCATTGGCGCGTCCGAAAATAGAATCACGTCGAAGGAGTTGTCCATGCGGAACAGGATTCTTGCTCTTGCAGCGCTCGCGGCCGCGATCGGCTCGCCTCTGGCGGCGCAGGCGCAAACCAGTATCACCGTCGGACGCGCGCCCGCCGTGGTCGACAGCGGCCCAACCATCGCCGTCGAGCAGCGGCCGGCCTTCCGCGACTACGTCGTCGAACAGCGTGTGCCGGCCTTCAGCATTCCCGATCGCGTCGTGGTCGGGACCACCTTACCCGAGGCGGGCGTCACCTATTATGACGTGCCGCAACGCTTCGGCGCCACCACCTATCGCTACACCGTCGTGAACGGCGAGACCGTGCTGGTCGAGCCGCGCTCACGCCGCATCGTCGAGGTGCTGGACTGAGGCGGCATCGGACTGAGATCGACTAGATGTCCGGCGCGTCACATCAGGCTGGCGCGAGCAGTTTAGATCGGACATCAGGCCCCGCCCGGTCTTCCCCCCGCCGGGCGGGGCACTTTTTGTGCGGCTCTCGCGTGTGCACGCTCGTGTCCCGGGCAAGCGAAGCGCGACCCGGGATCCAGAAGCCAAATGCACCGGACGCGGGATGGGCCCCGGCTCTGCAGCGCACCGCTACTGGACGATGCTGCGCATCGCCAGGGCAGCGCTGCGCTGCGTCCGGGGCACGAGACCAACTTAATCCTGGATCTTCGAGAAATCCGCCACCGCGCGCGTGGCGCTGCGGATCTCGTTCAGGAGCTTCAGGCGGTTCTCCCGCACCTTGGCATCGTCGTCGTTGACGCGAACCTTGTCGAAGAACGCATCGACCGGCGGACGCAGCTTCGCCATCGCACTCATCGCGGCGGCAAAATCCTCCTTGGCGACCGCAGCATTGGCTTCCGCTTTCACCTCGCCGATCGCTTTCGCCAACGCCTTCTCCTCAGCGAGGCTGTAAAGTGCAGCATCCGGCGCGCCGTCGAAGCTGCGCTTGTCCTTTTTTTCCTCGATGGAGAGGATGTTGCCGGCGCGCTTGGTGCCGGCAAGCAGGTTCTTGCCATCGTCGCTGTCGAGGAATTTGCCGAGCGCTTCGACGCGGCGGACGATCACGAGGAGATCGTCCTGACCGCCGAGCGCGAACACGGCATCGACGAGATCGTGACGCGCGCCCTGCTCGCGGAGTTGGACCTTGAGGCGATCTGCGAAGAAGGCGAGCAGATCGCTCGGAAGCCTCGAGGCATCGGCCGGCTTCACCGACAAGCCGGCGAGCGCGGACGCGGCCACCTTCATGAGCGACAGACGCAACGCGTTCTCGGCAATCAGCCTGATCACGCCCAGCGCTGCACGGCGCAGCGCATAGGGGTCCTTGCTGCCCGTCGGCTTCTCGTCGATCGCCCAGAATCCAACCAACGTGTCGATCTTGTCGGCGAGCGCCACCGCCACGCTCACCGGATCGGTCGGCACGCGGTCCGCAGGCCCTTGCGGCTTGTAGTGCTCCTCCGACGCTGCGGCGACGGACGCATCCTCGCCCTGCGCCAGCGCGTAATACTTGCCCATCAGGCCCTGGACCTCGGGGAATTCGCCGACGACCTCGGTCAGCAAGTCGGCCTTGGCGAGATGCGCGGCACGCGTGGTCTTAGCGACATCGGCGCCGACCAGCGGTGCGATCTCCGCGGCGAGGCGCTCGATGCGCTTGATGCGTGCAGCCTGGGTGCCCAGCTTCTCATGGAACACGATCTGCTCGAACTTCGGCAGACGCTCCTCGAGCTTCGTCTTCAGGTCTGTCTCGTAGAAGAACTTCGCATCGCTCAAGCGCGCGCGGATCACGCGCTCGTTGCCGGCGATGATGGTCGCACCACCGTCGGTCGCCTCGATGTTGGCGACCAGGATGAACTTGTTGGCGAGCTTGCCCGTTTTGGGATCGCTGACCACGAAGCACTTCTGGTTGTTGCGGATGGTGGCGCGGATCACTTCGCCCGGAGTCGCCAGGAATTCTGGCTCGAACGAGCCCATCAGCACGACCGGCCATTCGACCAGGCCCGCGACCTCGTCGAGCAGGTTCTGGTCCTCGACCAGCTCGAAGCCTTGCGCGAAGGCGAGCTGCTTGGCATCGGTGAGAATCGCGTCCTTGCGTCTTTCAGGGTCGAGCACGACCTTGGCGTCGAGCAGTTTTGCCTCGTAATCCTCGAAGCGGCGCAGCTGAATTGGCGCCGGCGCGAGGAAGCGGTGGCCGCATGTCGTCTGGCCGGCTTCGACGCCATCCACCGAGAACTTCACGACATCCGGCTCCTCGGTCTCGAGCCCGAAGGTCGCGGTGATCGCGTGCAGCGGGCGCACCCAGTTGAGCGAGCCGGGCTTGCCCGAGCGCGCGCCCCAGCGCATCGATTTCGGCCAGGGGAAGGTGCGGATGATGACGGGCAGGATTTCGGCGAGCACGTCGATCGCATCGCGGCCGGGCTTCTCGATCAATCCGATGTAGAAATCGCCCTTGGGGTCGCGCTGGATCTTGGCCTCATCCAGCGACTTCAGACCCGTTGCCTTCAGAAAGCCCTGCACGGCCGCATCGGGCGCGCCGATTTTCGGTCCGCGGCGCTCGGTCTTCAGATCAGGCTGGCGCGCAGGAATGCCGTGCACGGTGAGCGCAAGCCGCCGCGGCGTCGCGAACGCCTTCGCGCCCTCGTAGACGAGGCCTTCGGCAACGAGCTTGTCGGTGACCATGCGGCGCAGATCGTCCGCCGCCTTCGCCTGCATGCGCGCGGGGATCTCTTCCGAGAACAGTTCAAGCAAAAGATCGGGCATCAGGCCGCTCCGCCCGCTTCAGTGTGGATCCAGGCCTCGCCGCAGGCCTTGGCCAGCTCGCGCACGCGAAGAATGTAGCTCTGCCGCTCGGTCACCGAGATCACGCCGCGCGCGTCGAGCAGGTTGAACACGTGGCTCGCCTTGATGCACTGGTCATAGGCCGGCAGCGCCATCAAATGCTGCTTCTTGTTGCCGCCGTCGCGCCAGCCGGCGTCGAGATATTTCTTGCAGGCCGCTTCCGCCATCTTGAACTGCTCGAACAGCATCGCGGTGTCGGCATATTCAAAGTTATGGCGGGAGTATTCCTGCTCGGCCTGCAGGAAGACGTCGCCATAGGTGACCTTGGCATCACCATCGCGACCGTTGAAGTTGAGGTCGTAGACGCGGTCGACGCCCTGCACATACATCGCAAGGCGCTCGAGCCCGTAGGTGAGCTCGCCCGCAACCGGCGCGCATTCGAAGCCCGCGACCTGCTGGAAATAGGTGAACTGGCTCACCTCCATACCGTCGCACCAGCACTCCCAACCGAGGCCCCAGGCGCCCAGCGTCGGGCTCTCCCAATCGTCCTCGACGAAGCGGATATCGTGCACGGCGGAATCGATGCCGATCGCGGCGAGCGACTTCAGGTACAGCTCCTGAAGATTCGGCGGCGACGGCTTCATGATCACCTGGAACTGGTAGTAATGCTGCATCCGATTCGGATTCTCGCCGTAGCGGCCGTCCTTCGGCCGGCGCGAGGGCTGCACATAGGCGGCGTTCCACGGCTTGGGCCCGAGCGCGCGCAGCGTGGTCGCCGGATGGAAGGTGCCCGCACCCATCTCCATGTCGTAGGGCTGCAGGATCACGCAGCCCTGCTCGGCCCAGAACCGCTGGAGCGCGAGGATGAAGCCCTGGAACGAGCGTTCCGGGCGCATATGGGCGGGCAATGAGGCGTCCATCGTCAGATCAGGCTCTCGCGGGGGTTTTGAATCGCGCGGGACCGTATCGACGGCGGGGGTGGGAATCAAGGCAAAGGGGGCGGATTCGGGCCCAGTTCTCCGTCATGGCCGGGCTTGTCCCGGCCATCCACGACCTTTCTCGATGCACGAAGAACGTGGATGCCCGGGACAAGCCCGGGCATGACGACCAGCGCGGCTAACCCGGCCGATAAGCCCCGGTCACGGGGTCACGTTTCAGCGTCTGGATATCCCCCATGCGGGCGGTTTCAGCGACACGCGACAGGCGCATCTCCTCCAGCTCCTGGTTGATCCTGACAGCGGTCTTGTAGGCCCAGCGGACCACGGCAAGCCCGCCCAGCACGCCCGCGAAAGCGACGAACGGCGGCATCGGTCGATCCTTGTCTAGTGCTCAGCCCCCACGCGCATTCTCGCGCAGTCCGGGCCGCGCCGCAATTGGTATGGCGAGGGCGAAATGGCGCGGGAGGGCGCCGGCTAGAACCCGAATTTCGCCCAAATCGCCCGCGTCTCGACCGCCGAGATCAGATCGTCCGGCAGCCCGGCCATCGATTCCAGGGCCGAAAGCTGCCCCGCGCCGGGCGATTTCCGACCCAAAAGACCGGACAGCAGCCCGGTTGGCTGCGCGATCACGGGGGTGAGAACCTTCTCGCCGTAGCGGGCACGAAGAGTTGAGCGGAGATCGCCGATGCTGTCGGCAAGCCCCAGCGCGACCGAACTGTCGCCGGCCCAGTATTCGCCCGTGAACAGAGTGTCGTCGGAGCCCTTGAGGCGCGCAGCGCGGCTCTCCTTCACCAGCGAAATGAAGATCTGGTGGATCTCGCGCTGGATCGCCTTCAGCTTGGCGACGTCATCAGGATTTTCGGGCAGGAACGGATCGAGCATCGCCTTGTGCGCGCCGGCCGTATAGAGACGCCGCTCGATGCCGAGCCGCTTGATCGCCTCCTGGAAACCGAAGCTGCCGCCGACCACGCCGATCGAGCCGAGGATCGAAGACGGATCGCAAATGATCTCGTCGCCGGCGCAGGCGATCATGTAGCCGCCGGAGGCCGCAACGTCCTCGACGAACACGAGCACCGGCAGCTTCTTTTCCGCGGCGAGCTGCTTGATGCGCAGATAGATCTGGCGCGACTGCACCGGCGAGCCGCCGGGCGAATTGATCACCAGCGCCACCGCCTTGGCGTGACGATACGAGAACGCGCGCTCCAGCACTTTCGCGACTCCTGCAAGCGTCAGGCCGGGGCGCAGCGGCGTCACCGCGCCGATCACACCGGAGAGCCGCACTACCGGCACCACCGCGGCGCCGGGGCGGAAGCGCGCCGGCAGATATTGCATGAGCTTGTCGGCCAGGCCGGAACTCTCACGATCGTTCAATTGTTCGGCCATGCCGTTACCTCTGCTTAACCATTTCTTATCACGCGACTGTCATTGGAAGTGCCCGGAACGTGTTTTGCAGAAACTCCGTTGGGAGGCTGCAATGGGGCAGCGGAGAACACCATGAAAGTCTACCTGCTGATGCTGCTGATCGGTGCGCTGTTCATGGCGATTCGCCTGACGTCTCCACAAGAGCAGCAATCGGAATCGCTTCCCCAATAAGTCGTCAAGGTTCCACCAGCGGCAAGGCCGCTCTCCCCTGCAAAATCTCCGTCATCTCGCTTTTTGACACGCGCGCCTCGTCGTTGAGCATGAGGCCCGGCAGCAATCGCGTCGGGGCCCGGCCACCTTTGACCGCACGCACCAGCACGCGGATCGCGGGCCGCCCCGCTTCGCCGTGAACCGGCAGGATCGAGAGGCTGCCGAAGCCGCGCGACAGTGCCGCCAGGACAGTGGCCAGGCCATCTGCACGCCAGATCAATGTCAGCACACCATTCGATCGGAGGATGCGCCGCGCTGCATGCACCCACGCATGCAGGGTCTCTTCCGTCGCCACATGCGCGATGTGACGCGCCTGATCGGGCGAGCCGCGATGCCGGGCCGGATCGTTGAATGGCGGATTCATCAGCACCACGTCGACGCTGTCGGGCGACAACCCGTTTGACGCAAAAGCGTCGGCGCCGGCCGTGACGTCGAGCACGATCGTCTCGGCGGCAATCGCATTTGCCGCCGCGTTGCCGCGCGCGAGCTCGGCCAGTTCCGGATCGATCTCGACCAGGCTGAGGCCGACACCGGGGACGCGGCGGGCCAGCGCCAGTCCGGCCGCGCCGACGCCGGCTCCGAAATCGACCACGCGATCTCCGGGGCGGGCCTCGGTCGCCGCAGCGAGCAGGATGGCATCATGCCCGGCACGATGGCCGGATCGCTTCTGCTTCAGGCGCAACTGCCCGCCGAGAAAGGCGTCCTCGGTAATATCTGCCGGCGCCTCACTCATCGCCGCGCAGTTCGTGACTGAGGCCGGCTTGGGTGAGGAGTTCCCTCGCCTCCTGGGCATCGTCCTCATGGACGAGGATCCGCCGCGGCAAGATGCCGAGCGAGCCCTCGATGATGCTCATGTTCTGGTCCAGCACCAGATGATGGATATTGGCGCCATCGAGCAGCGCGCCGATCGCCGACACCAGCACCATGTCGTTGGTCCGAACCAGCTCACGCAAATTGCAGGTCTCCTGCCTAAAAAGGGGGCAACGGCAAATGTCAATGGTTCCGCAGCACTTGCCGCATCCGCCGCCAGTTTCTATTGTCTTTCCGTCAGAATAGCCCTTCCGGGGCAAATATTGGAGACCGGCGTGGCCGTCATCGTACCTTTCGAAACTCCCGGCGCGTCGATCGAAGAGCTGGTTGCCCTTGTCGCCCCTGACATGGAGCGCGTCAACGCCACGATCCTGTCGCGGACCGGTTCGGACGTGACCATGATCCCGGAAGTCGCCAACCATCTGATCTCCTCGGGGGGCAAGCGGCTGCGGCCGATGCTGACGCTCGCCATGGCCAACCTCGCCGGCTACACCGGCGACGGTCACATCAAGCTCGCTGCCTCCGTCGAGTTCATGCATACCGCCACGCTCCTGCATGACGACGTCGTGGACGAGAGCGAGATGCGCCGCGGCAAGCTGTCGGCGCGCATGCTCTGGGGCAACGAGGCGAGCGTCTTGGTCGGCGACTTCCTGCTCGGCCAGGCCTTCCGCATGATGGTCGAGGTCGGCTCGCTCCGTGCGCTCGACATCCTCTCCGCGGCGGCCGCCACCATCGCCGAGGGCGAGGTGATGCAGCTTGCCGCCGCCAAGAACACCGCGACCACCGAGGACGAATATCTCGCCGTGATCCGCGGCAAGACCGCCGAGCTGTTCGCCGCCGCCTGCGAGGTCGGCCCCGTCATCGCCAACCGCCCGAAGGCCGAGCAGACCGCCTGCCGCTCGGTCGGCATGAATCTCGGCATCGCCTTCCAGCTCGTCGACGACGTGCTCGACTATGGCGGCAAGAGCGCCAAGCTCGGCAAGAACACTGGCGACGATTTCCGCGAGGGCAAGATCACGCTGCCCGTCGTGCTCGCCTTCCGCCGCGGCAACGACACCGAGCGCGCCTTCTGGATCCGGGCGCTGGAGCGCGGCGAGATCGGCGACAGCGATCTCGATCACGCCCTCGGGCTGATGAACAAGCACCGCGCGCTCGAGGACACGTTGAGCCGCGCCCAGCACTACGGCGCCATGGCCGTCGACGCGCTGGCGCTATTCCCGTCCTCGCCGATGAAGAGCGCGCTGGAGCAGGTCGTGGCGTTCTGTCTGGCACGGTCGCATTAGGCTTTCTGAGTTTCGGCGCACCGCTAGCGAAACACTCGGTGTCGTCCCGGCGAACGCCGGGACCCATACCGCGTGATCTATCGACACAGTGTCGGTGCGAGTACCGATAATAACCAATCTTCGCCAAACCACCCTGTGGTTATGGGTCCCGGCGTTCGCCGGGACGACACCGGTGAGATAGGTCCCAGCTGCGTCAACACCGTCATTGCGAGCGCAGCGAAGCAATCCAGAATCCCACCGCGGCGACGGTCTGGATTGCGTCGCTGCGCTCGCAATGACGAATACGGCGCCCGGCCGTCGTGCGCAGTCTCGCATTTCAAATCGCTGCGCAACTCTCGCTATAGCAGCCCCCTCCCGTCCTCCCTCGGCCCGTATCGCTCATCTACGGTCACTTGCATTTTGCAAGTTACTCACCTATCTTCCGCCTCATGCAGCCCAAATCTCCCTCCATCCTGGAATGCCCGGTCGGCCGCGCCGTGGAGACGGTCGGCGAATGGTGGAGCATCCTGATCCTGCGGGATGCGTTTCAGGGGGCGACCAAGTTCGACGAGTTCTCGCAAAGCCTCGGCATCGCGCCGAACATCCTGTCGCGGCGACTTGCCCATCTCACCGCATCGGGCATGTTCGTGCGTCGCCGCTACAACGAACGCCCGCCGCGCTACGAATATGTGCTGACGGACAAGGCGCGGGATTTCTTTCCCGTCATCGTGGCGCTGCTGGCCTGGGGCAACAAGCATCTCGCGCCCAAAGGCGAGTCCATCGTGCTGGCAAACCGGAGCAACGTTCGCCCGGTCGATCCGATCGTGGTCGACGCTACCGACATGCAGCCGATCACGCTCGCCAATACCGTCGCCGTCCCCGGGCCGCGCGCCAGCCGCGGCATGCGCAAGCACCTCGCTTCACTCAAGGCCATGAACCCGGCCGTCGCGCCGGCTGGAGAATAACATGCGTCGGATCGTCGTGACAGGCATGGGCGCGGTGTCACCGCTCGGTTGCGGTGTCGAACTGTCCTGGCGCCGGCTGCTCGCCGGTCAAAGCGGGCTGCGCCCGCTGCCGGAATGGGCGCAAGCACTGCCGGCGCGCATCGCCGGTCTTGTGCCCGACAAGGCCGACGATGCCGAAGGCGGCTTCGATCCGGCAGAGGCCGCCGCGCCAAAAGACCAGCGCAAGATGGACCGCTTCATCCTGTTCGCATTGCTCGCCACGGCAGAAGCGGTCGCGCAGGCCAAATGGACGCCGCTGGACACTTCCGCGCTGGAGCGGACCGTGACGATCATCGCCTCCGGCGTCGGGGGCTTCCCGGCGATGGCGGAAGCGGTGCGCATCACCGGGCAGCGCGGGGTGCGCCGGCTCTCGCCGTTCACGATCCCCTCGTTCCTCGCCAATCTCGCCGCCGGCCACATCTCGATCAAATACGGCTACAAGGGCGCGCTGGGCACGCCCGTCACGGCCTGCGCCGCCGGCGTCCAGGCGATCGGCGATGCCGCGCGCATGATCCGCGCGGGCGAAGCCGACATTGCGATCTGCGGCGGCGCGGAGGCCTGCATCGATATCGTCAGCCTCGGCGGCTTTGCCGCCGCGCGCGCCCTCTCGAGCAGCTTCAACGACGCGCCCGCGCGCGCCTCGCGCCCGTTCGATCGGGATCGCGACGGCTTCGTCATGGGCGAAGGCGCCGGCATCCTCGTGATCGAGGAGCTGGAGCATGCGCTGGCGCGCGGCGCTTCGCCGATCGCGGAGATCGTCGGCTACGGCACGACGGCGGACGCCTATCACATGACGTCGGGGCCGCCCGACGGCGAGGGTGCCCGCCGCGCCATGGAGATCGCGCTGCGCCAGGCGAAGCTTACACCGGCAGATTTGCAGCATCTGAATGCGCATGCGACCTCGACGCCGGCCGGCGACGAGAGCGAGCTCGGCGCGATCGCCGCGCTGTTCGGGCGCAACCGCGGCATCGCGGTGAGCGCGACCAAATCGGCCACCGGCCATCTGCTCGGCGCCGCCGGCGGCCTCGAGGCGATCTTCACGGTGCTCGCTTTGCGCGACCAGATCGCGCCGCCGACGCTCAATCTCGAAAACCCCGATGCGGGCGCTGACGGCATCGATATCGTCACCGGCAGCGCGCGGCCGATGCTGGTGCAGCATGCCATCTCCAACGGTTTCGGCTTTGGCGGGGTGAATGCCAGCGTCATCTTCCGCCGCATGGGCTAAACGACGGGCCCTGAACCGGAAGACTTGCAATCGCGGTCCGCTGCGCTACGAAAACAGGATGATCGAAACCAACATCTGGCTGTTCCTGGCCGCAGCCTGTCTCATTGCCGCCGTTCCTGGACCCGGCATCTTCTACGTCGCGGCATGGACTTTATCCGAGGGGCGCGCCAGCGGCTTTGCATCGACCGCGGGCACAGCGCTGGGCGGGCTGGTTCATGTGGTGGCGGGCAGCCTCGGCATCTCCGCAATCATCCTCGCGAGTGCAGAATTGTTCGCCGCAGTCAAATTCGTCGGCGCGCTCTATTTGGTCTGGCTCGGCATCAAGACCTTCCGCAGCGCCGGCCGCGCGCTGTCGCTCGGGAGCGAGCCAGCCAGTGACAAGCGCGCGTTCCGCGACGGCGTGCTGGTCGAGGCGCTGAACCCGAAGACCGCCGCGTTCTTCCTCGCCTTCATCCCGCAATTCCTCGATCCCGCGGGACCGAACCCCACGCTGCAATTCGTCATGTTCGGCGCGATCTCGGTGGCGTTGAACACGTTCGCCGACGTCGTCGTGGTGCTGATGGCCTCCGCAACACGCGCCCAACTGATTGGACGGCCGCATCTGATGCGGCGTCTCACCCAGGGCTCCGGCATCTTCATCGCGGGCCTCGGCCTGTCGCTGGCTCTGGTCCGACGGCCGGCGAATGGATAGCGCCGCGATGCTCGCCCCGCAAAGCCGCTTCTACGAGTCACATGGTCTGCGGCTGCATTACGCCGATTGGGGCAATGAGAGCGCGCCGCCTCTCATCCTGATTCACGGCGGCCGCGATCATTGCCGGAGCTGGGACGTCATCGCCCGGTCGTTGCAGCCGCATTTTCACGTGCTCGCACCCGACCTTCGCGGCCATGGTGATTCCGACTGGACCAGGGGCGGCAGCTACGCCCTGACCGAATATGTCTACGATCTCACCCAGCTCATCCGCGTCGTCGCAGCGTCTCAGGTCACTCTGATCGGCCATTCGATGGGCGGCATGGTGAGCCTGATCTTTTCAGGATCGTTCCCCGACCAGGTCTCCAAGCTGGTCGTGCTCGACGGCGTGACCATGCTGCCGGATACGCCGAAGGCGCCAGTGCATGAGCGCATCGGCAAATGGGTCGGCCAGCTCGACAAGCTGCACGACCGCACACCCCGCCGCTACACGACGCTCGAGGACGCAGCGGCGCAGATGGTGCTCCACAACAAGCGTCTGTCCCGCGATCTCGCGCTGCACCTCGCCACCCACGGCGCCCGACGGAATGAGGACGGCAGCTACAGCTGGAAGTTCGATCCGTACCAGCGCGCCTCGGCGCCGCACCGGCTCTGGCCCGACGATCATGTCGCGCTGTGGGCCCGCATCGCCTGCCCGACGTTGCTGCTCAACGCCGGTGAGAGCTTTCTCGCCGGCGCCAGGGCGGCGGGCCTGGAGCGGTATTTCTCGCAAGCCCACGTCGAGACCATCGCCGGCGCCGGACACTGGCTGCAGCACGACAAGCCGCAGGAGGTGTTGGGCGAGATCCGACGGTTTCTTGGGTTGGCTGAGGAAAGCGGCGGCTAGCTCGATATCGTAGCCCGCATGAGCGCAGCGACATGCGGGACGCCGCAAGAAAGAATCCCGGATATCGCTTCGCTCATCCGGGCTACGCAGTATCGTTTGGGAAATACCTAGCTCAACGTCCCCGCATGCACCCACCAACCAGGGTGGTCGCGCCGGATCCTTTCGGCGGCGGCATGCGCTTCGTTTGCCGCGCCATAGATCGCAAAGCACGTCGCGCCGGAGCCGGACATGCGGGCCAGCTTGACGCCGGCGGAGTCGCGCAAGGCTTCGAGCACCTC
The DNA here is from genome assembly GCF_006658635.1 of Bradyrhizobium sp. UNPA324. Lineage (NCBI taxonomy): Bacteria > Pseudomonadati > Pseudomonadota > Alphaproteobacteria > Hyphomicrobiales > Nitrobacteraceae > Bradyrhizobium > Bradyrhizobium sp. UNPA324. The sequence goes on along the minus strand of NZ_LFJD01000004.1, from coordinate 4,948,396 downwards.
GCCGATCACGGGCTGGATGCGCAGCGCAGGCGCTTCGAGATCGTTGGGGACGCGTTCGAGCACTGCGACCCAATCGGCAATCGACCCGCCCTCCTCCGGCCAGGCCGGGGCGCGGATAACGTCGGTGACGCCGACCAAGAGTTCACCGTTGCGCAGGCCGAGCTCCTGGAACACGTCCTTTGTGGCGACGGGCACGCGCGGATTGACCATCACGCAAGGCATGCTCGGCAGCTTGAGCGGCAATAGCTGCTCGCCGACGCCGGTCATGTCGCAGGCGCGCGAAACGAGGCACACCGGCACGTCGGCGCCGGTCGCGAGCGCGACCTTCTGCAGCCTGGGATCATCGAGCGACAGATCGTTGAGACGCGCCAACAGCCGCAGCGCCGCCGCGGCGTCGGCCGAGCCGCCACCAATGCCGGCGGCCACCGGCAGCACCTTGTCGAGCGCGAACGCGCCCAGCTTCAGGCCCGGCACCGCCCCGGCGAGCAGCCTGGCGGCCTTGAGCACGAGATTGTCGGACGTATCGCCGCAAGCCGCAGCCAGCGGGCCGGTGGTGGTGAGCTTCAGCTCGCCGCCCGGCTCCAGCGTGAGCCGGTCGGCGCAATCGGCGAACGCGACCACGCTTTCGAGATCGTGATAACCGTCGGCACGACGGCCGACCACGCGAAGGCTCAGATTGACCTTCGCGCGCCCTTCTTCAATCAACGCCGGCATCGGCGACACGCCCCCAACTTCGCTTGATTGGGCGCATGATCTTGTCGGAAAACCGCTCCGCACTTTTCCGGATCATGCGCCAGACTAGCCGCCCTTGCCGTCGTCCTTCTTCTTGTCCGCCTGCGCGGCCGAAGAGTTCGAATTGTCGTCGGTCAGCCCGTTCGCGATCTTGGCCTCGATCTTCGGCAACTCGTCCGGCTCGGGCTTGAGATCGCGGGCGTGCGACCACTGGAATTTGGCTTCCAGCGTGCGCCCGACGCGCCAATAAGCATCGCCGAGATGGTCGTTGATGGTGGGGTCCTCAGGCTTGAGGTCGATCGCGCGCTCGAGATTCTTCACCGCTTCCTCGTAATTGCCGATGCGGTAATAGGCCCAGCCGAGCGAGTCGACGATGTAGCCGTCGTCGGGACGCTGCTCGACGGCGCGCTTGATCATCTTCATGCCTTCGTCGAGATTCACGCCCTGGTCGATCCAGGAATAGCCGAGATAGTTCAGGACATGCGGCTGGTCAGGCTGCAGCTCGAGCGCCTTCTTCATATCGGCTTCAGCCTTGGCCCACTCCTTGGAGCGCTCCTCGCAGATGCCGCGATAATAATACCAGACGCTGTTGGCCTTGTCGTTGCCGGCGGACAACGCATCGATGCCTTGCGAATAGGTCGCGCCGCAGTCGCCGAACTTCTTGCGGCCGCGCTCGATATTGCCGAGCGCCATGATGGCTTCGAGGTCCTTGGCATCCTCCGTGGTGACGCCCTTGAGGATCTTGATCGCCTCGTCGGTGCGGTCGGCGGAATCAAGATCAATGGCGAGCTGGATCTGCGCGTTGCGCTTGAGCGGCGAGCTCGCGGGCACGCGCTCATAGACCTTGATCGCCATCTGCGGCCGCTTCACCGATTCATAGAGATCGGCGAGCGAGAGCAGCGCCAGCGGATGCGTCGGCTGGAGGTAGAGCGAGAGCTGGAGATAGACCAGCGCCAGATCCTCGCCGCCGCGGCGGGTCAGCGTGGCGCCGATGCCGTAGAGCGCTTCGGCGGCGCCGGCCTGGGCGGAATCGACCAGCGGCGGCATCTTCTTGCCGGCCTTGGTGTCGCGCAGGCCTTCCTGGATCAGCGGATGGCGCGCGAGCTTCTTGTCGAAGGCCTGATAGACGGTAGTGGCGGCGGCGGAGTCCTTGTTGCGCGACAGCCAGCGCGCATAGGCCTCGGTCACGCGCAGCATGGAATCGTCGAGCTTGTAGGCGCGCTCGAAGCGGGTGCCGGCGTCCTTCTCCTTGCCGGAGAGTTCGAGGATCATGCCGGCGTGAAGGTCCTTGAACAGCGGATACCATTCGGGACCTGCCAGCTTGTCGATGGTGGCGACACCGCCCTTGGCATCGCCCGCACCATAGGCGGCCCATCCCGACAGCAGCGTGGCGACGAGATCGGTGATCGGACCGCGGATCGACTGGTTGATGTTGGTCTGCGCAGCCGCGTACTTCTTCACCTTGAGATCGTGCACGCCGACGACGAGACGCGCGACGCGGTTGGTCTTGTCGATGGTGAGGACGCGCTCGGCGAGCTTGACGGCTTCTTCGATGTCGCCGTCGGCGACCGAGGAGATGAAGGCGCGGTCGAGCAGCTCGTTGTTCTTCGGATCGGTGCGCAGCGCCGAGCGGTAGAACGCGGCGGCGGAGGCGGCATCGCGCTCGACGCTGGCGTGGCGGGCGGCGAGATAGCTGCCGGCGGTGGTGAGCGACTTCAGATCGTTTCGGCTCGGAAACTGCGCCGCCGTGTCGGAGGGATGATCCGGCGTCTGCGCCAGGACCCCGCCGGGGACGGTCGCGATCGCTGTGCCCATGAGGGCGATGGCGGCAACAGTCCAGCGGTTGAAACGTTTTGAAAACATCAGGGCTCGCCTTGAGTTGGTAGTGCCTGGGTTTACAGCAGAGGGCCGTATCGCATGCGAACGCGGCCGGAGGCATCCGGACCCGGAACCGTCGGGCCGACAATGCCGCTTTTGACGCTTCGCCGCAAGGATTCGGACCGGACGCCGGCCTCCGAGAGGCCCAAATCAGCCAAGTATCCGGTCATGAGCAGCCCAAGACGCCGCTACTATGGCCTTATCGTGGCCGCGACCGGTAGCCGCGGCCCCATCCTCACGCGAACGTGCATCGGATCACCTTGTGACCCGATCCGCTTGCCCGGCCGCTCTTACATCGCCTCGTAGTTCGGGCCGCCGCCGCCCTCCGGGGGAACCCAGGTGATGTTACCATTGGGATCCTTCACGTCGCAGGTTTTGCAATGGACGCAGTTCTGGGCGTTGATCTGGAAACGTGGCCCCGATCCCTCCTCGATCCACTCATAGACGCCGGCCGGACAATAGCGATTCGAAGGACCGGCGAAGACGTCGTGCTCTGAGGTCTTCTGCAGGTTCATGTCCGTGACCTTCAGATGGACCGGCTGGTCCTCCTCATGGTTGGTGTTGGACAGGAACACGGAGGACAGCTTGTCGAACGAGATCTTGCCGTCCGGCTTCGGGTAGTTTTTAGGCGCGTGGCTCTTCGCCGCGTCGAGCGTGGCGCGATCGGGCTTGGCATGAGACTGGGTGCCGAACAGCGAGGCGCCGAACAGCGTATTGCACCACATGTCGAAGATGCCGAGCCCGGCACCGATGAAGGTGCCGAACTTCGACAAGAGCGGCTTGGCGTTGCGGACCGGGTAAAGGTCCTTGCCGACGACGGAGTCGCGCCATGCATTCTCGTATTCGACGAGCTCATCATTGGCGCGGCCAGCAACAAGCGCGGCGCTCACATGCTCGGCGGCGAGCATGCCGGTGCCCATCGCATTGTGCACGCCCTTGATGCGCGGGACGTTGACGAATCCGGCGGCGCAGCCGATCAGCGCGCCACCGGGGAAGCTCAGCCGCGGCACCGACTGGTACCCGCCTTCGGTGATCGCGCGGGCGCCATAGGCCAGCCGCTTGCCGCCTTCGAGCGTGGTCCGCACCGCAGGATGGTTCTTGACGCGCTGGAATTCGTCGAACGGCGACAGATAAGGATCGTTGTAGTTGAGATGGACGACGAAGCCGATCGACACCAGGTTCTCGTCGTAATGGTAGAAGAACAGGCCACCGCCGGTATCGTTCTTCAGCGGCCAGCCGACCGCGTGCTGGACCAGACCCTTCTGGTGCTTGGCGGGATCGATCTGCCAGACCTCCTTGAGGCCGATGCCGAATTTCGGCGGCTCGCTCTTGGCGTCGAGCGCGTATTTCGCGATGAGCTGCTTGGACAGGCTGCCGCGGGCGCCTTCCGCAAACAGGGTGTACTTGCCGAGCAATTCCATGCCGCGGGTAAAGGAGTCCTTCGGCTTGCCGTCGCGGCCGATTCCCATGTCGCCGGTGGCGATGCCGCGCACTGCGCCACTGTCGTCATAGAGCACCTCGGCTGCGGCAAAGCCGGGATAGATCTCGACGCCGAGCGCCTCGGCCTTCCGTGCCAGCCAGCGGCAGACATTGCCGAGCGAGCCGATGTAGCAGTGATGGTTGTTCATCAGCGGCGGCATGACGAAATTCGGCAGCTTGATCGCGCTGGTCTCGGTGAACCAGAAGAAGCGGTCGTCCTTCACCTGGGTCTTGAGCGAGCAATCGGGATCGTCGCGCCAGTCCGGGACCAGCTTGTCGAGACCCGCCGGATCGATCACCGCGCCGGAGAGAATATGCGCGCCGACCTCGGAGCCCTTCTCCACCACGACGACGTTGAGATCGGCGTTGAGCTGCTTCAGCCGGATCGCGGCCGACAGGCCCGAGGGGCCGGCGCCGACGATGACGACGTCGAATTCCATGGATTCGCGCGGGGGAAGTTCTTCGGTGCTCATCTGATCTCAGCCCTTGAGACGGTCCTCGGTCGTTTGCGCCCCCTTGTTTCCGATTTTTCCGGGCAGGACAACAGCGGAAATGCGTTTCGCTGGGATGCAAGGCGCCCCAAAGTGATATAAAAGTCCGACTTTCCAAATGATCCCCGAACCCGCACCCACCGTCCGAGAGCTTCTTGCCTTCTATCTGGAGGCCGGAGTCGACTGCGCGCTCGCCGAGGAACCGATCGACCGCCTGGCGGAATTGGATGCTCCCCCCGCGGCGCCGCGCACGGCAGCTGCGATCGAGCCACCGCGGCCGCTCGCCGCGCCGGCGGTGATGCGCGGCGAGGCCGCGCCTGCTCCCGACATCGCGATTGCCTCCGCGCGCGAGGCCGCGCGCACCGCGCCGACGCTGGAGGCGCTGCGCGAGCTGATGCAAAACTTCGAGGGCTGCGCGCTGAAGCATACGGCGACGCGGCTGGTGTTCGCCGACGGCAATCCGCAGGCACGCATCATGTTCGTCGGCGAGGCGCCGGGCCGCGACGAGGACATCGAGGGCCTGCCCTTCGTCGGGCGCAGCGGCAAGCTGCTCGATCTGATGATAGGGGCCATCGGCCTCAACCGCAGCACCGCCTACATCGCCAACGTGATTCCCTGGCGGCCGCCCGGCAATCGCACGCCGACGCCGCAGGAAACGCAAGTGTGCCTGCCCTTCATCCAGCGCCAGATCGAGCTGGTGAATCCCGACGTGCTGGTGACGCTCGGCAACCCCTCGACGCAGACGCTGCTGGGAACGCGCGAGGGCATCATGCGCACCCGCGGGCGCTGGTTCGACTACGAAACGGGCGCGCGCACCATCCGAGCGCTGCCGACGTTCCATCCGGCCTATCTCTTGCGCTCACCGTCCTACAAGCGGCTGGCCTGGCAGGATCTGCGGGCGATCGCGAAGGTGCTGGCGGGGTAGCGAGCTCTCGTGTCCCGGACGCGGTGCGGCACGCAGTGACGCTCCGCAGAGCCGGGATCCAGAAAGCTACACAGCACCCTAAGGAAGCATGGGCCCCGGCTCTGCAGCGCATCATTTCGTGCTGCGCAGCGTCCGGGGCACGAGACTTACCTTACGTCCCCTTCGGCCGCACGATGGCCCAGCCGATGCGCAGGAGCTGCTGGCGTCCGGTCACCAGCCATTCGAAGGCACGCGGCACTTCGGGCACGATGCCGGGAAAGCGCTTGAGGATGTCCGGCGGCGGGGTGCCGGCGGTGTCGGAAGCGCGCCAGACCACGACGCCGCCGGTCTCGCTGAACTTGGCCTGATTGATCCACGGCGTGCGCGCAGGGTCGGCGTCGATGAAAAGATGGGGCCGGCCGGAATGCAGCGTGATCAGGCTCGCAAGCTGTGTCTCGCCGGCAACTGCGCGGAGGCGCTGGTTGGTGCGGCGGGCAAAGCTGTCGTCGAAGAAGCCCGAGATCGCGCGCGCCGGCATCGAGGTCGCGATCTCCGTGCTGCCGGTCCAGGGCAGCAGCAGGACGCCGAGCACGACGCCGACGGCCGGGGCCACGACGGCCGCGGACCACACCATGCGCAGCATCCGCGCGCGGCGCATCGCAATGAGATCGCCGGCCGCGACCACCACGGCCAGCCCGGACACGACCAGCACGACGCCAGGGCCGCCGACGACGGAGTCGAGCCCGAGCAGGCCGGAGATCAGCACCCCGCCCAGCACCGGGGCCAGCGCGAAGAAATAGACGAAGTTGCGCGCCAGCGGCTCGACCGGCGGTCGGTAGATGATCGGCGGCTCCTCACCCTTGCCGGCAAACAGGCCGGTGTTGAGGAAGGTCAGCGCCGGAATCGCGGCGGCCCCGAGCACGAGGCCGCCGAGCAGCCAGGCCACGTGCAGGGCGCGGGCACTCAGCTCGGAGATTTGCGGCAGGGCCGGCATCGCAAGCGTCTCCGCCCGCATCAGCCAGGCCGCATAGGGCAGCGCCAGCACCGCGACGACGATCAGCGCGAACAGCGGATCGAGCGCGCGCAGCGTCCGGCGGCCGCCGGCGGTCGAGACCGCGAACACGACGAGCAGCAACAGCAGAAAGATCGCCGCGGGCGTCGTCAGCAACAAGAGGCCGGCCTCGATCGACCAGGCAAACCAGGCATTGCCGCGACGCTGGCCGATGATCTGCCAGGAATGCAGCAGCAGCAGCGCCCACAGCGGCCGGGCCAGGACGAGGGGGCCGAAATCGAGCGCCGACGAGGAGAAGGCGAGCACCGTCATGGTCAAGAGCACGGCGAGCACCGCCTGCTGCGAGCCGATTACGGCGCGGGACAGATGATAGAGCGCAATGAAAGTCGCGATCTCGCACAGCTCGGCCAGCACATAGACGCCGAGCATGTGGCCGCCCGCGGCGCGATAGGCGATGTCGGCGAGCCAAACCGGCAAGGGCGGACCGAGGTCGGTGCCGACCTGATATTCGCGTCCGAAAGCCAGGAGCGTCGCGAGGGTACCGGGCGGGCTGCGGTAGAACACCAGCGCCACGAACAGCCACATCGCGGCCTGGAGCAGCACGACGATCCACACGATCAGCCGCGGCCGGGCGCGGATGAGCTCGATGACCAGGGAGGTAAACCGCATGCAACGCCCGAAAGATGCAGCCAACCCATCCAGCCGGCCTATTCGCTCACATCTGTTTTGATAAAGGGCGTCACGCGTTGTGGCAACGACGGTTTGCTCGTCATGCCCGGGCTTGTCCCGCCTGCGCGGGCGAAGCCGCTCCGGCGCGGCGAAGGCCCGGGCATCCACGTTCTTCGTGCAGCAGCAAAGACGTGGATGGCCGGATCAGGCCCGGCCATGACGGAGAGAGAGAGAGCTGGGTTAGGTACTTAGAGCCCAGCCGACGCGTCGATCTCGACGCTGGCTTCCACCTGCACCTCGACCTCGGTCACCGCAAACAGATCCTGCACCGGCTCGACAGTCCATGGCATGTGCTTGGCGCGCGCGGCCGCGACCGGGGCAAAGAAGCGGCGATGATGGATGGTGGGGCCGAGGCGGTCGAGCGCGTCGAGGTGTTCCGGGACGGCGTAGCCTTTGTGCTGCTCGAAGCCGTAGCCGGGGCAGTCCTGCGCCAGCGCACACATCAGGCGGTCCCGCGTCACCTTGGCGACGATGGAGGCCGCGGCGATCGACAGGACGATGCCGTCGCCGCCGATCACCGCCTCGCAGTCGCATTCGGTATCGAGCCGGTCGCGGCCATCGACGAAGACATGCCTGGGCGCCTCCGGCAGCGCCACCACGGCGCGCTTCAGCGCCCAGAGCGAGGCACGCAGGATGTTGTCGCGATCGATTCGCGAGGGCGAGGCGACGGCGACCGAGACCTGCGCGGTGGCGCAGATCTTGTCGAACAGCCTTTCCCGCTCCTCGGCCGTCAGGCGCTTGGAATCGTCGATGCCGCGCGGGATGCGGTCGGGGTCGAGAATCACCGCAGCTGCCACCACGGGACCTGCGAGCGGCCCGCGGCCGGCCTCGTCGCAGCCGGCGACCGGCCAGACGCCGCGCTTGATCAGCGCGCGCTCGCGGCGAAAGCTTGGGGGAGCGACGGCAATGATACCTTTCTTGCCGGCGGGAGCGACCGTTGCTTTGGCCGCAGCCGTTTTGGCGGGCGCTGCCTTCTTCGCAGCTGCCTTCTGAGGCGCATCTTTGGCCGGCTTCGTCGCGGACTTGTCCCGAATCATGGCCGCGATCGTGCGCAAGCGGCCCGGCCTGCGCAACCGGGAACCTCTCGCAATTCCCGTTATTCAGGCCGCCCTACACGGCCAGATGCACCCGCCTGTCGGCGCCGACATCGATGCCGGGGGCAACTACGACCTCCCAAGGATGGCCGTCGGGGTCGGCGAAATACCCGGAATAGCCGCCATAATCCGTCTCGTGCGCCGCCTTCACCAGCTTCGCCCCCTTGCCGAGGGCGAAGGCCATGACCGCATCGACCTCCTCACGCGTAGCGCAGTTCCAGGCGAGCGTCATGCCGCGGAAGGCCTGCGGCCTCGGCTGGTCCGGCAACGCCGCGTCGGCCGCGAGCTGATCCCAGCGATACAAGGCGAGCACCGGACCACCGGTGTCGTAGAACGCAACCGCCTCGCCGGTCGCCTTCAGCCGGCGCGAGAAACCGAGCGCGTCGTAAAAAGCGATGCTGGCGCGGATGTTGCTGACGCCGAGCGTAATGACGGTCAGCCGCGGCACCGGCATGTTGAGTTGATTGACCATGCGACGCCTCTTCCACTCCCGATCAGAACAGGCTGAGCTGATCGCCGTTCCGCTTCGGCCGCGCAAAGTGATCCGTCGTCAGCTTGGAGCGCCGCTTGTTGAGGCCGAGCCGCTCGCAGGCGATCTCGAAGCGGCGGCCGATGGTCCAGGCCATCGGTCCCGTACCCTTCATCCGCTCGCCCCATTTCGCGTCGTAGTCGCGCCCCCCGCGCATGTCGCGGATCAGGGTGAAGACGTGACGGTAGCGGTCCGGATAGTTCGCCATCAGCCATTCGCGGAAGAGATCGCGCACCTCCAGCGGCAGCCGCAGCAGCACATAGGAGGCTTCCTTGACGCCGGCATGGGCGGCGGCATCGAGAATGCGCTCGATCTCGGAATCGTTCAGCGCGGGGATCACGGGCGCGACCATCACGGTGGTCGGGATGCCGGCATCCGACAGCTGCTTCAGCGCCTCCAGCCGCTTCGGCGGCGTCGCGGCGCGCGGCTCCATGGTGCGCGCCAGTTTCGGATCGAGCGAGGTCACGGAGATCGCGACCTTGGCGAGGTTGCGCTTGGCCATCCGCGCGAGAATGTCGATGTCGCGCAGCACCAGCGCCGACTTGGTGACGATGCCTACGGGATGGCCAGCACGTTCCAGCACCTCGAGGAGGCCGCGCATGATTTTGTGCTCGCGCTCGATCGGCTGGTAGGGATCGGTGTTGGTGCCGATCGCGATCATCCGCGGCTCGTAACCGGGCGCGGCGAGTTCCTTCTCCAGCAGCGAAGGCGCCTCCGGCTTCACGAACAGTTTCGACTCGAAGTCGAGTCCCGGCGACAGGCCGAGATAAGCGTGGGTCGGCCGGGCGAAGCAGTAGACACAACCGTGCTCGCAGCCGCGATAGGGATTGATCGAGCGGTCGAAGCCGATGTCGGGTGAGTCGTTGCGGGTGATCACCTTGCGCGACGTGTCGACTGCGACCGTCGTCTTGAACGGCGGCAGCTCCTCCAGGCTCTGCCAGCCGTCGTCGAATGCGACGCGTGCCTCGGCCTCGTAGCGGCCGCTGGCATTGGACTGCGCGCCCCGCCCTCGCCGGCGCGCGCGGTCGATGGCGACGCCGAGTTCCGGAAAATCAGAGTCCGCACCCGCCGGCTCGGAGGGCGCCTTGACCGGCGGGTGCTTGAGAGCATGAGAGGATGCTGCTGGACTCATGTAGCCAAGATAGCATGCAAAAAGAACAAATCAAGAACGCAAACAAAAAACTGAAGAACAACCCCATGCAAAGTAGGCGCGCCCAAATTTCGAGCGCGGTCCCTTGACCTCACGCAACATGCCTGTCGCAACGATTCCGTTTGATGCCGTTCGGATCGATCGCGCCGGAACCTCGTTGGTGACGATCGCGGGGCTTCGCTCGGCAACAATCGGCAAGAACATGACAAATCAACAACAATCGGCTGCCGCGAGCAGCAATCTCGATCTGCTCGATCGCTACTGGCGCGCCGCAAACTACCTCTCCGTCGGGCAAATCTACCTGCTCGACAATCCCCTGCTGCGCGAGCCGTTGCGGGCCGAGCACATCAAGCCGCGCTTGCTCGGCCATTGGGGCACGACGCCCGGCCTGAACTTCATCTATGCCCATCTCAACCGCGTGATCGGCGCGCTTGATATCGACGTGATCTATGTCTGCGGCCCCGGCCATGGCGGGCCGGGCATGGTCGCCAACACCTATCTGGAAGGCAGCTACAGCGAGATCTATCCCGACATCGCCCGCGATGCGGACGGAATGCGCAAGCTGTTCAGGCAATTCTCATTCCCAGGTGGCATTCCGAGCCACGCCGCGCCGGAAACGCCCGGCTCGATCCACGAAGGCGGCGAGCTCGGCTACGCGCTGGTGCACGCCTATGGCGCGGCGCTGGACAACCCTGATTTGATCGTCGCCTGCGTGGTCGGCGACGGCGAGGCCGAGACCGGCCCGTTGGCTGCGTCCTGGCACTCCAACAAGTTCATAAATCCCGCCCATGACGGCGCGGTGCTGCCGATCCTGCATCTCAACGGCTACAAGATCGCCAATCCGACCGTGCTGGGCCGGATGCCGGACGCCGAAATCCGCGATCTCTTTCGCGGCTTCGGCCACGAGCCGCTGTTCGTCGAGGGCGACAATCCCAAATTGATGCACCAGGCCATGGCGGACGCGCTCGACGTCGCGCTCGCCAGCATCCGTTCGATTCAGCAGCACGCACGCGACGGGCGCGGAAGCGTCGAGCGGCCGCGCTGGCCGATGATCGTGCTGCGCAGCCCGAAGGGTTGGACCGGTCCGAAAGAAGTCGATGGCAAGAAGGTCGAGGGCTTTTGGCGCGCCCATCAGGTCCCCGTCGCGGGCTGCCGCGAAAATCCGGCGCACCGACAAGTGCTCGAAGACTGGATGCGCAGCTACGAGCCGGAAAAGCTGTTCGACCGGAACGGCGCGCTGCTCCCCGAGCTTCAGGCACTGGCGCCCGGCGGCGACCGCCGCATGGGCGCCAATCCGCATGCCAATGGCGGCGTGCTCAAGAGGGAGCTTAAGCTGCCGGACTTCCGCAGCTTCGCCGTGGAGGTGCCGCAGCCAGGCGGCGCCGTCGCCGAGGCGACGCGCGAGCTCGGCAAATTCCTGCGCGACGTCATCAGCCTCAACGCGAAGGAGCGCAACTTCCGTATCATGGGCCCGGACGAGACCGCGTCAAACCGGTTGGATGCGGTGTTCGAGGCGACCGAACGCGTCTGGATGGAGCCGATCGAATCTTACGACGTGCATCTCGCGCAAGATGGCCGCGTCATGGAGGTGCTGAGCGAGCATCTCTGCCAGGGCTGGCTCGAGGGCTATCTGCTCACGGGCAGGCACGGCTTCTTCTCCTGCTACGAGGCCTTCATCCACATCGTCGATTCCATGTTCAACCAGCACGCCAAATGGCTGAAGGTCACGCGCGACCTGTCATGGCGGCGCCCGATCGCCTCGCTCAATTATCTCCTGACCTCGCATGTCTGGCGTCAGGATCACAACGGCTTCAGCCATCAGGACCCCGGCTTCGTCGATCTCGTCGCCAACAAGAAGGCCGACATCGTCCGCATCTACTTCCCGCCGGATGCCAACACGCTGCTGTGGATCGCCGACCATTGCCTGCGCACCTACAACCGCATCAACGTCATCGTCGCCGGCAAGCAGCCGGCGCCGCAATGGCTGTCGATGCGGGACGCCGCCACGCATTGCGATGCCGGGATCGGCATCTGGAGCTGGGCGGGGACGGAGAAAGCTGGCAGCGAACCGGACGTCGTGATGGCCTGCGCCGGCGATGTACCGACGCTGGAGACGCTCGCCGCCGTCGACCTCTTGCGCAAGGCAATTCCGGATTTGAACATCCGCGTCGTCAACGTCGTCGACCTCATGACGCTGCAACCGAAGGATCAGCATCCGCACGGCCTGTCCGACCGCGACTTCGACAGCCTGTTCACGCGCGACAAGCCTGTCATCTTTGCCTATCACGGCTATCCCTATTTGATCCATCGGCTGACCTATAACCGCACCAACCATAGCGGCATGCATGTGCGCGGCTTTGCCGAGGAAGGCACCACGACGACGCCGTTCGACATGGTCGTGCTCAACGAGCTCGACCGCTACCACCTCGCGATCGAGGCGATCGAGCGCGTGCCCGGACTCGCGGCCAAGGCCGCGCAGGCCAAGCAGCAGTTCCGCGACAAGTTGATCGAGCATTCGCGCTATGTGCGGGAGCACGGCGAGGACATGCCGGAGATCCGCGACTGGGTCTGGTCCAACAGTTCCGGCGGCAACACGCCTTCCGAAGCCGGCGACTAGCCATGTCGGACACAGTCCTCGTCCTCAACTCGGGATCGTCGAGCATCAAGTTCGGCCTGTTCGACATCTCGGCGGCTGAGCCCATCCTGCTTTGCAAGGGCCTGCTCGACGAGCACGAGGCAAAACCCCGCCTCGTCGTCAAGAGTCCGGCGGGCGAAGACCTGTTCGCGACACGAAAGGAGGCACCGGATGCCGACGGCGGCCATTTGTTCGCCGAGGTGCTCGCCTTCATCGAGGAGAGGTTCGGCACACACAGCCTGCGCGCCGCTGGTCACCGTATCGTCCATGGCGGACCGGATTATTCAGGTCCGGTCGCACTGACCGACGAGGTCACCGCGAAGCTGGCGGCATTGACGCCGCTGGCGCCGCTGCACCAGCCGCGGAGCCTCGCGCCCGTTCGCGCGCTTGCGGCGATCCGGCCTGAGCTGACGCAGATCGCCTGCTTCGACACCGCCTTCCACCATGGCCTCGCGCCGCCCGCACGCCGCTTCGCGATTCCGCGGCGCTATGAGCAGCGCGGCGTCCGACGCTGCGGTTTCCACGGCCTCTCCTTCGAATATGTCGCAGGCCGCCTTGCCGAGATTGCGCCGGAGCTCGTCGCCAAGCGCAGCGTCATCGCGCATCTCGGCAACGGTGCCAGCCTGTGCGCGTTGCGCCACGGCCGCAGCGTCGACACCACGATGGCACTGACGCCGCTGGACGGTCTCGTGATGGGCACCCGATGCGGCACGATCGATCCCGGCGTGCTGCTCTATCTGCAACAGCACGAGAAGATGTCGGTGGAGCAGGTCCAGCACCTGCTCTATCACGAGTCCGGTCTCCTCGGCGTCTCCGGCATCTCTGCCGACATGCGAACGTTGCTGGCGAGCGGTGAGGTCGGAGCGCGGGAGGCTGTCGATCTCTTTACTTTCCGCGCGGCGCAGCAAGTCGCGATGATGGCCACCACACTCGGCGGGCTCGATTGCCTGGTCTTCACCGGCGGCATCGGCGAGCACGCCAAGGAGATTCGCAGTGCGATCTGCGAGCGGCTCGGCTGGCTCGGCGTGCACATCGATGCTGCGGCGAATGACGCGGCGCGCGAGCGCATCAACAGCGGCGGCAGCGCTGTCGATGTGTTCGCCATCCCGACCGATGAAGAGATGACGATTGCGCGGCATTGCGCTGCTCTGATCCGCGAACGTCACGTCACGTGACATTTTTATGAATGATCTGCCGCAATGATGCCGCCGCGGTTTCGCGGCATAGAGAGCGCATCAATCATCGAGCGGATGGATCATGAAGACCCACATCATCGAAGAGCTCGGACAAGGCGGCATCCTGCTGCCCGCACTGGTGGCAGAGGGGCTCGCCGCCAACGACCGCATCAAGGTGCGGATGAGCGCACTGCAGGCGGCAGCCCAACATGCGCAAGACCCGGACCGGCCCGCAAGTGACCTTGGCGTCGAAAGCCGGACTGCGGGCATCGCCCCCGCCAGGATCGCGGCGCTGATCGGCGGCGCACATCTGATCGGACAGGGCCGGCTCGCAGCCCCTGATCTTGCGACGCTGATGCAGGAGATTTCGGACGATACGGCGACCATGATCCGCGCCGTCGGCGCTGGCGCAGCGAGCGAAGGTGAGCGAGCGCAGGCGCGCCTCGACACGATCCGCGCGGCCGGCCTGCTAGACCCCGCCGGGGAGATCGCGATGTCCCACATCGCGCGTCTGACCGGCGTGGCTGATGCAGGCGGCGACAGCCTGCATCGACTCGTCATGGATCTGCACAAGCAGCTCAACAGGCTGGCAACAAGTTGCTCGGAAGAGGCGCTTGACGGCGCCCACGTCTTCGGCCTGCACAGCGAGGACCGGCCGGCTGTCGCTGCTTTCATGAAAGGCCTGAACGCGACGCGCGGCCTCAAGTTCAATCATCCAGGCCTCGATACCATGGCCACGCGCGCCGATGGCCGGCTGCTGATCCAGAACGACATCGGCACTACGGACGCCCATGTCGTCGTGATCGCGGTGAAGAAGAACGCGGTCACGGTCACCTACACCGACGTGCATCTGGCACGCGCGAAATTCTTCATTTCCCTGTTCGACAAATTCGAGGCGATTTGGAGCGGGCTCGATCGTCACACCGCAGCTGGCATCGGCGAAGACAATTCCTTCTATCTCGTCACCGGCCAGTATCAGGCCGGAAACGCCGCCGATCGCAACGAATTCCTCGCGACGGTCGGTGCCGCGCTGGTCTTTCTGATCGACTGGAATAAGGCGCGCAAGCTGCTCAGAACCTGGGTTGCCAAGGAGGACGCGGCACACATCCTGGAATGGGCTGCGGGTCAGCGGATCGGCCATCGCGGCTTTCTCGAGCTTGGCGGCAACGATCTGCTGGGTTCGGCGGTCCGGAACGCCGCCCCGACGCGGATCGGCTTCGGCGAGCGGCTCGACCAGGCGCTCGGCCGCAGCGCCGCGATCGATTTTCTGAAGGCGTCGCTGCGCGCCTCCACCGAGGCATTGCTCGCGGGCCGCTCGGTCCGGACGGTGCGCGACCAGATCGAAGCTGATCTGATGCGGCACCTGGATCGCGTCGATGGGGCTTTGCTGGCAGCGGTGTTGCGTCAGATCGGCCTCGCCCAGGATCTGGTCGCGGCGATCTCGCGCCATCTCGCCGCGTTGCGGGCCGGTCAGGCTGCCGACGGACGGCTGCTGACGCAGCGCTGCGGCGCAATCGAGCGGAAGGCCGACAGAATCGCCTTCGAGAGCCGCAACGAGGTCGACCGCCTCAATGCGCGGCCGCTGATCGGACAATTGATCGATCGCGCCGAGGAAGCCGTCGACGAACTGGAGCAGGCCGCATTCATCGCCTCGCTGATGCCGGAGAAGACCGATCCAGCCCTGCTGACATCGTTAGCTGAACTTTGCGCGGTGGCGGCGACCGCGACCGAAGTCGCCGCGAGCGGCGTCGCCGCCGCGATCGACGTGCCGGAGGGACAGCACGCCGATTCGGAGGACGCGCTCTCCGCTGTGACCCGTCTGATCGATGCCGAACATGCCGCCGACGACCGCGAACGTGCGACGACGGCACTGGTCTTCTGCGGCGGCTTCGACGTCGCGACCTCGCTGTCGGTGATCGAGCTCGCTCGTGCCGCCGAACGCGCCACCGACCGCTTCGCCGCGTTCGGTCATCTGCTCCGCCGTCATATCATGATCGATCTCGCAGCTTGAGGAAGCCAAAATGCATATCGTACGTATCGGCGCTGAAGCTTCCGAATTGCGGCCCGCCGAGGAGATCGGCGCCAAGGCCGCCAACCTCGCCCGCATGGCGGCGCTGGGCCTGCCGGTGCCGCCAGCCTTCGTGTTACCGGTCAAGCTCTGCGCCGACGTCATTGCCGGCCATGCGCACGCCACGCGGCACCTGCGCGATGGCTTGGCGGAGGGAATCTCGTTCCTGGAGAGCGCCACCGGAAAGCGCTTCGGCGACCGCCGGCAACCGCTCCTGGTATCGGTGCGCTCGGGTTCGGCGCGATCGATGCCGGGCATGCTCGACACCGTTCTCAATGTCGGTTGCACGCCCGATGCCGTGCATGGCCTGATCCGTGCGACCGGCCGACCGCGGCTCGCCTGGGATTGCCGGCGCCGTTTCCTGGAGAGCTTCGGCGAGACCGTGCTCGAGATCGACCAGGCCGCCTTTGCCGCGCACATCTCGGAACTCGTCGCAGCCGAATACGCCGGCAGCGACCGCGAGCTCGACAGTGAAGCGCTGGAGCGGCTCGCCAGCCGCGAGCAGACGCTGATCGAGAATCGCGCCGATGGCTTGCTGGAGGATGCCTTCGCGCAGCTCGAGGCCGCAGCCCAGGCGGTCTATCGCTCCTGGACGAGCGAGCGCGCGCAGACTTATCGAAGCCTCCAGCACCTCGAAACGCTCGAGGGTACCGCCGTGACCGTGCAGGCGATGGTCTTCGGCAATAGCGGTCTTGCCTCCGGCGCAGGCGTGGCCTTTTCGCGCGATCCGTCGACGGGCGCACCGCGCCCAATGGTCGACCTCGTGCTCGATGCGCAGGGCGAAGACGTCGTTTCCGGAAAGCGCGCACCCGATACGGCCGAGGCGATCGCGCGCGAGTTGCCGAAACTGGAATCGGAACTCGGCGATATCCTGAGGCAACTGGAACTCGCATTCGCGGATGTTCAGGATGTCGAGTTCACGGTCGAGAACGGTAGGCTCTGGATCCTCCAAACCCGGACGGCCAAGCGCACGCCGCGCGCCGCCGCAAGGATCGCGATCGACTTCGTGCACGAAGGGCTGATCTCGAAAGACGAAGCATTGGGGCGGATTGCGGAGATCGACCTCACCTCGCTCGCCGAGACCCATTTGGTTTCCTCGGGCAAACCCGCTACGACCGGCATCGGCGCATCCGGCGGCATCGGTATTGGACGGGCGGCGTTCTCGTCCGAAAGCGCTCAGCGCCTGTCGGCCGCGGGCGAGCCGGTCATCCTGCTGCGTCCCGATACCAGCACAGCCGATGTCGCCGGCTTCGCTCTGGCCGCCGGCATCGTCACTGCGGTCGGTGCGCGCACCTCGCATGCAGCCTTGGTGGCGCGGCAAATGGGCAAGCCGTGCGTGGTCGGCTGCCGTGAGTTGAAGATCGACCCTGTCGCGAAGCGGGCTCAGCTCGGAAATGCCGCTCTCGCCGAAGGCGAATGGATTACGATCGAAGGCGACGCCGGGGCTCTCTATCTCGGACGCTGCGAGACGATCCGGACGCAGCCCGAAGCCGAGCTTGCCGAGATCGCCGCGTGGAAGGCGCAATCCGGCCGACATGGCAGGCTCGCCGCCGCGCCTCAGTGAGTACCGGTCAGGATCTGAAGACATCCGATCGCGATCTCGATCACGATCAGCACCACGACGGCGATTTCGAGGCGGAGCGAGCGCTGGGTGTCGATGATGTCGGTCAGCGCGTTGGCGGTCTCCGACACCGCGGTGAGCTTGCGCTCGAGCGTGTCGAGGCGCTCCTTCAGCTCGTACTCGTCCTCGAGACGGGAATAGAGCCGGTCGAGCTCGGGCTTCTCCCAGAGCACGTCGGGCTTCTCGGCGATCGCGACACGGCCGGCGACGCGCTGCTGCACCAGCAGTGCGTTGCCGATCAGTTGCAGGATGCCCTTGCGCCGACGCGGCGTGCGGCCACGTTCGGCAAGCTCTCGCGCGAAAGGTTCGATCACGTCGAACACCGCCGCGACGCGGCGCTCGTCGCGCGCCAGCGACGTGCTCTTGGCGAGCGCATCGGCAACCAGCAGCAGCCGGTCGTCGGAGAATTTGGCGAGGCAGATCGGTCCGCCCGGCTGGATCGCCTCGGCGGCCTCATCGCTGCAGAGCTGGGCCTGCGCGATCTCCTCCTCGTAGGGGCTGAGCTCTCCGGTCACGCGTGATTTCAGGTTGTCGATGAGAACCTTCTCTTCCGAAGGGAGCAGGCCGATCAGCACCACGACGCCGTAGCGGAAGATCACAGCAAGACCGGCATGGACACGGAAGGCCGCCGGCGTGGACGAGACCAGCGCCCCGATCTCCAGGCCGGAAGCATTGATGCGGTCCCCCAGCATCAGCGCGCGGATCCGCAAGCTCGGCGCAGCCTCCTGCCTCGGCGATGTTGGCGCCGCGCCAACGGCGAGTTGATCGGCGTTCATGTGAAGCCTCCGCCGGCACCAAAGTCACACATTTTCCTGCTCCAGCCTTTCTCGCAAGGCGCACCTTCTGCCGAAGTCGTTGCCGCGCGCTGCGCAGCGTCGCCGTAAAACCACGGATGGACTACCCACGGGATGAGCTCGTGCCGGAACATTCGGCAATATTGCCAGCCTGCTTGTGACACAAACGGCTACGGTGACCGGTTGCGATTTACCATCCATGCCGAAGCGCCGCCAGAAAGTTGCACTCGGCAACGCGACCGGTTTATGACAGCATTGTAGCGAGCTACGCTTCTCCCGAAATGCAGACACTGAAGCCTCAATCATGCTGAGCGTCATCATTCCGACCGAAGGCGTCGAGCAGACGGCGGTGGCGACTCTGGCCGCGCTGGTGCCCGGAGCCGCCGCCGGAATCGTCCGGGAAGTGCTCCTGGTCGACGGCACCCGCAACGGCGTCATCGAGCGCGTTGCCGACGTCGCAGGCTGCCGTTTCGTCGGCTTCGAGGGATCCTCGCAGGGCGCCGCGCTCGCGGCCGGCGCGCTCCAGGCGCGTTCGCCCTGGTTGATGTTCCTGCCTGCGGGCGCCGTGCTGGAAACCGGCTGGATCGAGGAAACCACCCAGTTCATCCAGGCCGTTGCGACCAGCGGACGGGACCGGGCCGCGGTGTTCCGCTATGCGCGCTCGCCCTATGCAGATACTGGATTGCGCGACATCCTCCGGGCCGTGGCACGCGGGCTGATCGGCCCGCTCGGCGATCAGGGGCTTCTGATTGCCCGTGGCCATTACGACCGGGTCGGCGGCTACCCGCCGCAGGCCCGCCGGTCCGAGGCGCAGCTGCTCCGGCGGCTCGGCCGCTCGTCCCGGACCATGCTGCGCAGCCGGATCGTCATGGTCGGCTGAGGCCCTCCGATACTTGCCAAAGTCAAATAATTATTTGACAATGGCAAGTATCGAGGTGACCCATGCAAATCAACGATACCGACGACCACGTTGCAGCAGTCCGCGCGTTCAACCGCTTCTATACCCGCAAGCTTGGTGTGCTCGACCAGCATCTCGGAAAGAGCCCGTTTTCCCTCAGCGAGGCCCGGGTGCTGTATGAGCTCGCGCATCGCGACGATCTGGCGGCAAAAGAGATCGGCAACGAGCTTGGTCTCGACCCCGGCTATCTCAGCCGCATCGTCCAGAGCTTCGATGAAAAGGGGCTCATCACGCGAAGGCCCCTGCCCGCAGATCGCAGACAATACCAACTAAGCCTCACCGCCAAGGGCCGCCAGACGTTCGCCAAGCTGAACCTGAGCTCGCAGAACGAGGTCGCCGCAATGCTGGCTCAGCTTTCGGCCAGCGACGCATCGCGGCTCACGCAGGCCATGGCGACCATCGAGTCCGTGCTGGAGCAACGCCGAACCCAGCCCGCGGCTTTCATGCTGCGCAGCCATCGCGTCGGCGACATGGGCTGGGTCATCTCCCGACAGGGTGCTGCCTATGCCGCGGACTACAATTGGGACATCAGCTACGAGGCTCTGGTCGCCGAGATCTGTGCACAGTTCATCAAGAATTACGACGCCGCGCGCGAGCACTGCTGGATCGCGGAATTGGGCGGCGAGCCGGTCGGCTCGGTCTTTCTGGTCAAAGCCACGGACGAGATCGCCAAGCTGCGCCTGTTGCAGGTGGAGAAGAAGGCGCGGGGGCTCGGCGTCGGCCGCGCACTGGTCCAGCAGTGCATCCAGGGCGCACGCGAGCGGGGCTACAGCAAGATGACGCTGTGGACCCAGAGCATCCTGGTCGCCGCACGCGGCATCTACAAAAGCGCCGGCTTCAAGCTCGTCGTCACCGAGCCGCATCACAGCTTCGGGCAGGATCTGATTGGCGAGACCTGGGAGCGGGATCTGTGATCATCTCGCAACGAGCACGATGCGCATGACTGTGCCCTCGCCCCTTGTGGGAGAAGGCAGCAGAGGGATCGTAGGGTGGGCAAAGGCACGCTCTTCGCGCGCAGTGCCCACCACCTTTCAGCAATGGGCAAAATCGAGGGCACGCTTCCGCCTTCGCTCTTCGAGCTACGGCGGACAAGTCGCTTTGCCCACCCTACGAGGCTGTCGGCGTGGAGCGATACCGGTCAGCTATCCGCAACTACGCCGTCGCACCCTGCGCCTTCGGGCGACGCAGATGTTCGTCAAGCCGCGGCATGATCTCGACGAAATTGCATGGCCGCGTACGGTAGTCGAGCTGGGCCGCAAGGATGCCGTCCCAGCCGTCGCGGCAGGCGCCGGGGGAGCCAGGCAGGCAGAAGATGTAGGTCGCACCCGCAACCCCCGCAGTCGCGCGGCTCTGGATCGTCGACGTCCCGATCTTGGCGTGGCTCAGCATGTGGAACGCGATCGAGAAACCGTCCATGCGCTTCTCGAATAACGGCTCGATCGCCTCCGGCGTGACGTCGCGTCCGGTGAAGCCGGTGCCGCCGGTGGTGATGACGACGTCGACACCGCTATCTGCGATCCAGCGGCGAACGACGTCACGGATCGCCTCGACGTCGTCGGTGACGATCTCGCGCGCGGCAAGATGATGGCCGGCAGCGGAGAGACGATCGACCAGTGTTTGGCCGGACTTGTCGTCCGCAAGCACGCGCGTGTCGGACACGGTGAGCACCGCGATGTTGAGCGGGATGAACTGCTTGGATTCGTCAGTGGAGGCCATGACTCGCTCCTGTTTCCCCAATCACCGCCGTCATCCTGAGGTGCTCACCTGCGGTGCAAGCGCACCGCAGACGCGCCTCGAAGGATGGGCCGGGGTTCGTCCTCCTTCGAGGCCCGCCGAAGAGGCGGGCACCTCAGGATGACGCCACTACTTCTGAATTCTAAGATGCGCAATCCCGCATCATATTTCGTGCCGCGTCCGGGGCACGAACTCGTGCCTACTGCGCCCCCGCTCCAAACGTATTGCAGGCCTGGACCGTGCCTTGCTGGTAGCCGGTCATGAACCATTGCTTGCGCTGCGCGGCCGAGCCGTGGGTGAAGGAGTCAGGCACGACGCGCCCCGTCGCCTGGCGCTGCAGCGTATCGTCGCCGATCGCGCTCGCCGTGGTCAGCGCGGCGTCGATGTCGCCCGGCTCGAGGAAGTTGGGACGCTTCTTCGCCTCGCGATTGACCCAGACGCCGGACAGGCAGTCGGCCTGCAATTCGACCTTGACCTGAAGCGCATTCGCCTCCGCCTTCGAGCCCGCCTGCTGCTGCAGCCGCGTCACCCGCGGAATGATGCCGAGCAGGTTCTGGATGTGATGGCCGGCCTCGTGCGCGATGATGTAGGCGGTGGTGAAATTGCAGGCGGACTTGCCGGAGCAGCCGCGGAAGCGCGTCTCGACCTCGCGGAAGAAGCCGGTGTCGAGGAAGATGGTGCGGTCCGGCGGACAATAGAACGGGCCCATCGCCGACTGCGCCATGCCGCAGCGCCCGCCATTGGTGGCGTTGCGAAACAGCACGATCTTCGGACCGGTGTAGGACTGGCCCGAGGCCTGGAAGATCTCGCTCCAGCGGTCGTCGATCTCGCCGAGAATGCCGGAGATCATGCTGCCCATCTCGTCGGTCGGCGCGCCGCGCTTGCCGGAGGAGGCCTGACGGTCGGTCTGGTAGCTCGGCGCCTGGCCGCCCCCGGTGAGGATCTCGGCGCCGCCGATCAGGATGCGCGGATCGATGCCGAAGGCGTAGCCGACCAGGCCGAGGATGATGATGGTGCCGATGCCGAGCCCGCCACCGCCCATGGGCAGGCCGAACCCGCCACCTCCGCCGCCGCCAAACCCACCACCTTCGTCGCGACGATCCTCGATGTCGTCGCTGCGGCGGAAGTCATCGTAACGCATGGCGGCCTTTCCTTTGGGGTCCCTGATCTAGGTTCGTCGGCTTCGTCGGGCGCATACACGCGAAAGCTCAACGCGCCACACACGTAAAATTTCCGTTGCTTTTATCAATATCGTGGCCGGCAAAAATTGCCTAGTGCGGCGGCATGCCGATGCCAGCAATATTTTCCGAGGGAAGAGCAAATTTTTCCGAGAGAAATTTGCGGCCTTTTTGCAGCCATGATTGCTTCCGCGACGCGGGCGAAGGCGAAATCCCCCGTAAAACACAGCGAATGCGCACGACGACATGCACGCAGAACGCGATGCGAGGCCTGCTCACCAAAGCGGCGGGTTAAGTCGATTTTTACTTTGCCGCTTCAATGTAACGGTCAGTCGGTTGTTTGGTCCCGCGTCGCCGACAGCGTCGCCTGAGTCAGAGTTCTTGAGTCATGGTAGAGTCGCGTCGCGGGGCGTCTGCAAGGGCGCCCCGCACAAATTTCGAGTCTCCGTCGCATCGCATCGTCCTCGGCGATTGCGTCGCCGAGATGTCGAAGCTTCAGGCCGGTTCGGTCGATCTCGTGTTCGCCGATCCGCCCTACAATCTCCAGCTCAAGGGCGATCTCAAGCGCCCTGACGAATCCCACGTCGACGCCGTCGACGACGACTGGGACAAGTTCGATTCGTTCTCCGCCTATGACGATTTCACCCGCGCCTGGCTGCTTGCCGCCCGCCGCGCGATGAAGCCGTCGGCGACGATCTGGGTGATCGGCTCCTATCACAACATCTTCCGCGTCGGCGCGATCATGCAGGACCTCGGCTTCTGGCTCCTGAACGACATCGTCTGGCGCAAGTCGAACCCGATGCCGAATTTCCGCGGCCGCCGCTTCACCAATGCGCACGAGACCATGATCTGGGCTGCGCGCGACGAGAAGGCCAAGGGCTACACGTTCAATTACGAGGCGCTGAAGGCCGCCAACGAGGACGTGCAGGCACGGTCCGACTGGCTGATTCCGCTCTGCACCGGCGAGGAGCGCCTCAAGGGCGCCGACGGCAAGAAAGTGCATCCGACGCAGAAGCCGGAAGGCCTGCTCGCGCGCGTGCTGCTGTCCTCGTCGAAGCCCGGCGATCTCGTGATCGATCCGTTCAACGGCACCGGCACCACCGGTGCGGTCGCAAAACGCCTCGGCCGCTCCTATATCGGCTTCGAGCGCGACAAGACCTACGCCAAGGCCGCCGAAGCGCGCATCGCCGCGGTCGAGCCGCTGCCGGAAGCGAGCCTCGCCCCGTTCATGACTGCGCGCGAGGCGCCGCGGGTCGCGTTCTCCGAACTGATCGAGCGCGGCATGATCATGCCCGGCACGAAGCTGTTCGACGCCAAGAAGAAGCTCGGCGCCCTGGTGCGCGCCGACGGCGCCATCATGTTCGGCGACAAGGTCGGCTCGATCCACCGCATCGGCGCGGTGGCACAAGGCGCGCAAGCCTGCAACGGCTGGACCTTCTGGCACGTCGAGACCAAGAAAGGTCTCAAGCTGATAGACGAGCTGCGCGCCGAGATCCGCGCCGGCATGGCGGCGGAGTAGCCGCTTTCGGCGGTCCTGTAGGGTGGGCAAAGGCGCCCTCGCGCCGTGCCCACCATCTCTCCAAGACACACAGATTTCGTGGGCACGGCGCTTCGCGCCTTTGCCCACCCTACGGCACCTTGAACGGGGCGACAGCCAGCACTAGATTCGCCCGATCAGCCTCCTGGCCGGCCTGCTCCCATGCGACGACAGTCCGAGACATTGCTGCTGGTGCCGCTGCTGCCGATCTTTCTGGTCGGCATGTTTCCGATGTTCCTGATCGCCCTGCTCGGATTCTTCAGCCTCGCATTGTTCGGCGTGCTCGTCATCTCTGTCGGGCTCGCCAGCAGCAACGAGGCTCACGACAATTTCAATCACGACGTCATCGTCCACGGCTATGCCCGCGGATCGGAGCGCAAGGCGCGCGCCTCCGACATGCACCTCGCCGCGCGGCTCGGGCTGCGCCTGGAGGCGGTCGGCGCGGCGATGGTCCTTACGGCGGCGATCGGGCTTTGTTACGCCGGCTGATCTGCGTGGCGCGCAGGTGCCGCCCGGCAAACTCGCCGGTTGCCCTCTCCGACGCGGTTCGGGCAAGAGAAGCGGCGCGGCAATGACGCTGCATTCGCGTCTGGCAACAAACCCTGGGGAGATCGATGCTCAAATTCTATTTCAACGGATCGCCGAACCCGACCAAGGTCGCGCTCTACCTGGAAGAAGCCGGCCTGCCTTTCGAGCCGGTGAAGATCGACACCCGCAAGGGCGAGCAGTTCACGCCGGAATTTCTCAAGATCAATCCGAACGCCAAGGTGCCGGCGATCGACGATGGCGGCACCATCGTGTTCGACAGCAACGCCATCCTGCTCTACCTCGCCGAGAAGACCGGCAAGTTCCTGCCCGCCGCGAGCGTGCGCGGCGAGACGCTGTCATGGCTGATGTTCATCGCAACCGGCGTCGGCCCATATTCGGGCCAGGCGGTGCACTTCAAGCATTTTGCGCCGAAGGACCAGAACCACGACTACGCCCATAACCGCTACCAGTACGAGACCGACCGCCACTACAAGATTCTCGACGGCCACCTCAAAGGCCGCCGCTACATGGTCGGCGACGACTATTCGATCGTCGACATGGCGCTGTGGGGCTGGGCGCGGATGCTGCCGTTCAAGCTCGGCGACGACGCCTTCGCGCGATACCCGAACGTGAAGCGGCTGGTCGACGAGATCTCGGCGCGCCCCGCAGCAGCGCGCGCGATCGCCTTGAAGGACAAGTTCACCTTCAAGGCCGAGATGGACGACGAGGCGCGCGCCAACATGTTCAAGCACATGACGACCAAGGTCGCCTGATCGCGCGACGACGCTGTTCGGGCCACGCGCATGCGCGTGGCCCATTTGCTTTCAGGACTCAGGCGGCGTGGACCGAGCTGAGGAACTTGGCGACTTCCTGCTTCAGCCTGTTGCTGTCGGCCGACAGCGACCGTGCCGCGGACAGCACTTGCGACGAGGCCGATCCGGTCTCCGACGCGCCGCGCTGCACGTCGCCGATATTGGTCGAGACGCGCTGCGTGCCATGCGCCGCCTGCTGGACGTTGCGGGAAATCTCCTGCGTCGCCGCGCCCTGCTGCTCCACGGCGGCGGCCACCGTCGACGATATCTCCGACAGCCGCTCGATGGTGCCGCTGATCTCCCTGATGGCGCCGACCGATTGCTCGGTCGCAGCCTGGATGTTGGAGATCTGCTGGCCGATCTCGCCGGTGGCCCTTGCGGTCTGCTCGGCCAGCGCCTTGACCTCGGAAGCGACCACGGCAAAGCCGCGGCCGGCATCGCCGGCGCGCGCCGCCTCGATGGTGGCATTCAGTGCCAACAGGTTGGTCTGGCCGGCGATGGTGCTGATCAGCTCGACCACGTCGCCGATCCGCGCCGCGGCCTTGGAGAGCTCGCCGACGTGCGCGTTGGTCCTGCTCGCCTGACCGACGGCCTCGCCGGCGATCCGGGCGGATTCCTGCACCTGGCGCGCGATCTCGGACACCGAGGAGGAGAGCTCCTCGGTCGCCGAGGCAACCGCCTGCACATTGGCCGAGGCCTCCTGCGAGGCGCTGGCGACCTCCGTCGACAGGTCCTGCGCCCGCGAGGCGGTCGTGGTCAAGGTGCCGGCGGAGGCTTCGAGCTCGTTCGATGCCGACGACACCGTGTTGACGATCTCGCCGACCGCCTGCTCGAACTGGTCCGCCAGCCTGACCATGTCCTTCTTGCGGCTTTCGGCCTGCCGCGCCTCGAGCTCGGTCTGCTCCGCGCGCATGCGCTCGGTGTCGATCATGTTGTCCTTGAACACCTGGATCGCCTTGGCCATGTCGCCGATCTCGTCGGTCTTGCCACGACCGGGGACCTCGACCTCGAGATTGCCGCCGGCAATCAGCCCCATCGCGCGTGTCATCGAAGTCAGAGGACCGACGATGCTGCGGGCGATCAGGAACGCGACGATGCCGCCGAACAGGACGGCAAGACCGCCCGCAACCTCCTGGACGGTCGTCGTGCCGGCGATCACCGCTTCGGCATGGGTGCGGGAGTCCTGATAGTCCTTCTTCAGGGTCGTTTCCGCGGCCTTGAGCCTGCCGATGCTGTCGACGATGAGCGGCGCGAGGTTCTTGTGATAGATCTCGTCGGCCTGGAGCATCGCGGCGGAGGTCGTCTCGAACGCGGATTTGTAGATACCGAGCGCGGTCTTCACCGACGCGAGCGTGGATCGCAATTCCGTGGCCTGCGGGCTCTTTTCGATCGCCGCGAGCCGTTGCGCCGCCCTGTCGACACTGGCCCGGAAGTTGGCGGGCCCCTGGGCGTCGCGCAGCGCCAGGAAGCGCCAATTTGCGATCCGGACGAGGAGGACCCTGGATTCGAGGTCGGCGACGAGCGCCGCGGTATCTTCATCGACCGCTGCGCGCGCCGCATCGACCAGCTTGCCCATCTTGACGGCCAGATCCTCGCCGCTCGGCAGCAGCGTCGCCTTGCCCGTTCTCGCCTCGTTGACGGCGTCCCCGAGATTGTCACGCAGACTACGCATCTTGGCGACATCTTCAATAAGGCCGTTGTAGAGCGCCCGCCGCTCCTCCGAGAGCGTTCCCTTGGCGCCGACCCGCAACAGCTCGGTCGCCGCGGTTTCGCGCTCTTGCGCCTCCTTCATCGCGGGTTCGTTGGCATCGTAGACGTAGCGCAGATTGGCGCGCTGGATCGCCTGAAGGTGGGTCGAGATCTCCAGCACCCGCGCCGTGCTGTCCGAGAGCGCGGATTGTCTTGCGACCTGATCCTGCACCGCCCGCAAATTCCAGACGGCAACCACCGCCATCACGAGACCAACCGCCACCAGGGCCATGAAGCCTGCGTACAGGCGTCCCCTGATCCGCAAACGAAACTTCGGCATTCCCACTGTCCACCAAGATGCATTTCACTTCGAGCGGCCGAACGATTCCGGCGATCGTCACCGGCCACCCTGGCAGCCGCGCGTCGCGTCCTTGCGACCCACGCTGCACCGCGACACAATGGGGGACACTCGTTAATTGAACCTTCAAATTCTTCGCGCGTGCGCGCATCGTCGCACATAAGATCTGCTGATTTTATCGGCAGCTATGCGAAGTCATGCAAGAATCCGCAGCGTCATGCATAGCGTGGCACGCGATCTATTAAAGGGCGCCTGCAGTTTGCCGAGTGCGCTCCCGACCACTTCGAGTGTGTACGGCTTCTGGACGACCGGCGCCGACGAGGCAAGCTCGGCCGGAAGCGGCGCGCGCTCGCCATAGCCGGTTGCGAAGATGAAGGGCACGCCGATCTCCTTCAGTTTCTGCGCCACCTTGATGCTGCTCTCGCTGCCGCTTCCTCGTCGTCGATTTATTTCCGCCGCACAGGCTTGTTCAGTTCGTAGGCAATCTCGGCGCGGGTCATCCCGCAGTCCTGAAGCTCCCGCTCGGTCATCGCAGCGAGTTGGCACCGGACCCGGGACCGCTGTCGCCGGACCCGCACGAGGTCCACCAGCGTTCGCCACATCCGCACACGCGTTGCGAGGTGTGGCGGACAGGGCCGGCCGGTGGACCCGACATCGTCCAATCCGGTCAGCTCGCAGCCCTCACGGGTGCTTGCGGAAACGAGCCCAGCGCCCTCTCGGTCAGGATCGAGTCGCAATACTCGCGGATCTCCTTGATCTTGCCGCCTTCGAGACGAAACACCAGGCAATAGTCGTTGTCGTAGCGCACGCCCTCGGGCGTGACGTTGTCGCCCTTGGCCTCCACGACGACCACATCGCCGTCGGCGATGAAGCGGTGCGCGACCGTGCGTGTGCGGTCGCGCAGGCGGGTGCGCACATAGCCGTGCAGATCATTGACGATCGCCTCCTTGCCCGAAAAGGTGCGCGACCAGGAATACTGGCCGGTGACGACCCATTTGGCATCCTCGGCAAGGCTTGCGGTGAACAGGGCGCGATCGCGCGCGGCCGGATCGGGATTGGCGGCGGCGGCGAAAATATCCTGCATCAGTTTCTTGTTGGCGCTCGCGCTCATGGCGGCATCTCCGTTTGGTGGGCAACACGGAGATCATCGCGGTCGAACGAGAATTCTTCAAATCGATAGAGAATATGATATCTATTCACTTCATGAATTTGAATTCGCTTGACCTCAACCTGCTGACCGCACTCGATGCGCTGCTGCGCGAGGCCAGTGTCAGCCGCGCCGCCATGCGTATCCGGCTGTCGCAGCCGGCGACGAGCCACGCGCTGCAACGCCTGCGCGACATCTTTGGCGATCCGCTGCTGGTGCGCACCGGCGCGCGGATGGAGCTGACCCCGCGGGCGCTGGCCCTGCGCGCGCCGCTCGCGCAGGCGCTCGACCAGGTGCGCGGGCTGTTCGTGCCAGACGACTTCGATGCCGCGCGCAGCGAGCGGCAATTCCGTCTGATGATGCCGGACCTCGCGGTCGAGCTGTTGATGCCGCCTTTGATGGAGAAGGTGACGCGGGCCGCGCCCAGCGTCCGGATC
This sequence comes from Bradyrhizobium sp. UNPA324, assembly GCF_006658635.1. Lineage (NCBI taxonomy): Bacteria > Pseudomonadati > Pseudomonadota > Alphaproteobacteria > Hyphomicrobiales > Nitrobacteraceae > Bradyrhizobium > Bradyrhizobium sp. UNPA324. Next base: position 4,919,727 of record NZ_LFJD01000004.1, on the reverse strand, counting down.
GACGTCGTGCCGTGGCGAGGGTCGGCGATCTTCCACGCCGAGTTCGCCCGCACCATCGATCTCGTGATCTCGATCGGCAACGCCTTCAAGGGATTCCATCGCCAGCTGCTCTACACCGACAGCGACGCCCTCGCCGTGCGGCGCGGCCATCCAATGGCTGCGAAGCTGAAGCGACGCGAGACGTTCCTGGCCGCGCGCCATGTCGGCGTGATCATCCGGGGCGCCAACGAGGATCTGATCGATACCTGGCTGCGGGCCAAGGGCATCGAGCGGCACATCTCGCTGGTCGTGTCAGGCTATCTCGAGGCACTGCACGTCGCTGCCCGTACCGACCTCGTCGCCTTCGTGCCGCGTCGGCTGATCGCGGCACTGTCGAAGCAGCTTGGGCTCGTCACGGTGACGCCGCCGCTCGACCCCGGCGTCGACGAGCAGTTCATGTTCCATCCGACCCGGGCCCAGATGGACCCTGGCTCGATCTGGCTGCGGCGGCTGATGCTGGAGACGGGACGGGAGCTGGAGCAAGCCAAGCGCAAGCTCTCGTAGGATGGGCAAGGCGGAAGCGTGCTCACCACACTCGTCGACGTGGAAAGATGGTGGGCACGACGCAGAGCGCCTTTGCCCACCTTACAAGAGCTGCGCGCTGGGTCGAACGTCCTCCCAACACACTCGATGTCGTCCCGGACAAGCGCGCCAAAGCGCGCGTAGATCCGGGACCCATAGCACAGGCAGGAATTTGGCGAAGACTGTTCGTTCGGGACTACGACCGAGCGAAATCGACAGAATCCGCGGTATGGGTCCCGGGTCTGCGCTGACGCTTGCCCGAGACGACACCGCCTTTTGTTACGCCTTCTGGGCAGCCATGACCTTTGCCACCGCAGGGCGGTCGGACATGCGCTTGAAATGGTCGGCAATCCTGGGCGTGGCATTGATGTCGACGCTGTCGCCTTCGAGCCAAGTAGACAGGGTGTAAAGATAGGGATCGCAGATCGTGTACTGCTCGCCCATCACCCAGGGTCCCCTGAACATCTTCTGCTCGATCAGCGCGAAGCAAGCGGCCATGGTCTTCGGAACCATCGCCTTCATGTCGGCGAACGAGCTCTCCTGGGTCGCCCAGCGCACGCCGCGCATCTTGTGGGCATGATTGATGTGCACGGTCGAGCACAGATAGGAGTTGAACGACTGCACCTGGGCGAAGTCGAAGGGATCGTCGAGCGGTGCGAGCTTCGCCTTGGGGAAGGTCTGCGCGACGTAAGCCAGCATCGCGGGCGTCTCGGTCAGGATGCCGCGATCGGTCACCAGCGCCGGCACGCGGCCCTTCGGGTTGATCTTGAGATAATCCGGGCTGTTCTGCTGGTTGTCCTTGAAGCTCAGCCGCTCGGCCGTGTAGTCGGCGCCGGCCTCCTCCAGCGTGATGTAGGTGGCGAGCGCGCAGGTGCCGGTGGCGTAGTAGAGCTTGAGCATGTCGGACCTCGTGGGGAAAATCCGAGGTTAGCGGCCCACCGCCGCGCCGTCCATAGGCGACCTCTTCGCAGTTGCCCACGGCCGCCCGGCTGTGCGAAGACGCCGTCAATCGGAGGGGGATTTGTTATGACGGTACTCATCGCCGGTGGCGGCATCGGCGGGCTGACGCTTGCGCTCAGCCTGCACGGAATCGGCGTTCCCGTAAAAGTGTTCGAGAGCGTCGCCGAGCTGAAGCCGCTCGGCGTCGGCATCAACGTGCTGCCGCATGCGGTGCGCGAGCTGATCGAGCTCGGGCTGCTGGACAAGCTCGACGCCAGCGGCGTGCGGACGCGCGAGCTCGCCTATTTCTCCAAGCACGGCAAGCCGATCTGGAGCGAGCCGCGCGGGCTGGAGGCCGGCTACAAATGGCCGCAATTCTCGATCCATCGCGGCACGCTGCAACAGCTCCTGCTCGACACCGCGGTCGAGCGGCTCGGCCGCGACAATATCCTCACCAGCCATCATCTGACCGGATGGACCGAGACTGCAGACGGCGTGCGCGCCGAGTTCATCGACCGGGCAACCGGCAAGGCCGCAGGGACCTATGAGGGCGCTATCCTGATCGCCGCCGACGGCATCCATTCCGCCGCGCGAGAAAAGCTCTATCCAAACGAAGGCCCGCCGATCTGGAACGGCCGCATCCTCTGGCGCGGCGTCACGCCGGCGAAAGCCTTCCTCACCGGGCGCACCATGATCATGGCCGGGCATGAGATCCTGAAATTCGTCTGCTATCCGATCAGCAAGGAGCCGGACGCGTCCGGCAACCATCTGATCAACTGGGTCGCCGAGCGGCACATGCCGCCGACCTATCAGTGGCGGCGCGAAGACTATAACCGCACCGCGCGGCTGGAAGAGTTCCTGCCCTGGTTCGAGAGCTGGCGCTTCGACTGGCTCGACGTGCCCGGTCTGATCAGAAACTGCCCGCATGCCTATGAATATCCGCTGGTCGACCGCGATCCGGTCTCGCAATGGACCTTTGGCAAGGTCACGCTGATGGGCGACGCCGCGCACCCGATGTACCCGATCGGCTCGAACGGCGCCTCGCAGGCGATCCTCGATGCCCGCGTCATCACCCGCGAGATTCTCGCGCATGGCCCGACGACCGCGGCGCTGCTTGCCTATGAGGCCGAGCGCCGGCCCGCCACCACCGATCTCGTCCTGCTCAACCGCAAGAACGGTCCCGAGCAGGTGATGCAGCTGGTCGAGGAGCGCGCGCCCGACGGGTATAAGGTCGTCACCGACGTGCTGTCGCAACAGGAGCTTGAAGACATCGCCGCGAATTACAAGCGCGTTGCGGGATTCCAGGTGGAAGCGTTGAACGCGAAGCCGCCGATCGTGAGCAAGGACGCGCGGGCGGGTTAGCCCATTATCCCACGGCGGACTTCCCTTCACCTCGCCCCGCTTGCGGGGAGAGGTCGGATTGCATCGAAGATGCAATCCGGGTGAGCGGGGTACAGGCCTCACGACAGTCTCACGTTTGGAGAGAGGCCCCTCACCCCACCCTCTCAGCGCGAGCGAAGCTCGTCGCGGCCCCGTAAGAACGGGGCGGGAGCGAGACCCGCCTTACTTCAGCACCCTCGCCGCTTCGAGCAGCCGCTCGCTGGCGCTCGCCGTCGCCAGCACCGTGCCATCCTCCGCCATCAGCTTCGCCTCGACGAACGCAATGGTCCTGCCAAGCTGGATCACCTTGGCTTCGCCAATAACCGTACCGGGCTTTGCCGGGCTGAGGAAATTCACGGTCATGCTGATGGTGGTGGTGTAGAGCCGGCCCTCGCTCATCACCAGCACGGCCGGGCCCATGGTGTCGTCGAGCATGGCCGAGAGCATGCCGCCCTGAATGAAGCCCGCCGGATTGCAGAACTCCGGCCTGCCCGCGAAGGCGAGCTTGATCCAGCCTTCCTCCGGACGGGCATCGAGCAGACGCCATCCCAGCAGCTCGGCACAGGGCGGTCTTGGAAAGTTGTCGAGTGCGGTCTTGACCATTGGCAGCCTCCGTTGCGCAATCTCGTAGCGCAACGCTGCTGCCAACGTGCTGTCAGGAGGATCGGCCCGGTGGAAGGTCCAGTGCGTGTGCGATCACCTTGCGCATGACGTTGGGCAGCGCTTCACCGGCCAGGGTCGCGGTCGGCACCCAGCGCATGCCCTCGGGTGCGCGCGTGCGCGCTTCGGCCTTCGCCGTGTAGACCACGAGTTCCAGCGGAAAATGCGTAAAGACGTGGGTGACCACGCCTACCTTGCGCTGCCAGCGCGACAACCCCTTCAACTCCGGCGCACGCCGCTTCGCGGTGGCGTCGTCCTGGCCGGCAACCCAATCCGAACCCGGCACCTCAGTCATGCCGCCGAGAAGCCCCTTTTCCGGCCGGCTGCGGACCAGCAGCTCGTCGCCGCGCGTCACCACGAAAGCGGCGCCGCGGCGCAACGTGCCGCTCTTCTTCGGCGCCTTGCGCGGAAAGGTCTCCTGCGTGCCTTGCGCACGTGCGATGCAATCCTCGTTGAACGGACACAGCGAGCAGGCCGGCTTCTTCGGCGTGCAGATCGAGGCGCCGAGATCCATCGAGGCCTGCGCACTGTCGCCGGCCCGGCTGTCGGCCAGCAACGTCGCCGCCAATTGCTGGATCAGCGGCTTGGCCTGCGGAAGTTCTTCCTCGACGGCAAAGAGCCGCGATACCACGCGCTCGATATTGCCGTCGACCGGCATGGTGCGGCGGTCGAACGCAATGGCCGCAATCGCCGCCGCCGTGTACGGCCCGATCCCCGGCAGCGCGCGCAGGCCCTCCTCAGTGTCCGGAAAGACGCCGCCATGCTCGCCCGTCACCGCGACGGCGCAAGCATAGAGGTTGCGCGCGCGCGAGTAATAGCCGAGCCCGGCCCACATCCGCAGCACGTCGTCCTGCGAGGCCCGTCCGAGCGCGGTGACATCCGGCCAGCGCGCGACGAATTTTTCGAAGTAAGGCCCGACCGCCTTCACCGTGGTCTGCTGCAGCATGATCTCCGACAGCCAGACGCGGTACGGGTCCGACGCCTGCCCCGGCCCGGCGCGCCAGGGTAGCCGGCGGCGGTGGCGGTCGTACCAGGCGAGCAGCAGTGCCGGGCGCGATGTTGCTTTCGACGGCGCGGGTTCCGGCTTGGCCTTAAGGGCAGATTTGGGGCTCATGCTCTCACCCTAACGACGTTACGTCGATCTCTCCACGCCATGCCCGCGCTCGTCGTGGGCATCCACGTCTTTCTTCGCGGGAGAACGTGGATGGCCGGGACAAAGCCCGGCCATGACGGCGAAGCACATGTGGCCCGCCCGCCGAAATGCTATAAGGGCCCATGTCCAAATCCGGTCCCATCTACAAACCCGGCCCGATCAGCGCCAAGCCGCTCGGGATCCTGCTCAACGACGTCTTTGCCGAGGCCTATGCCAAGCAGGGGTTCGCGGCGCGCGAGCTGGTGACGCGATGGGCGCAGATTGCGGGAGCCGAGATCGCGGCTCATGCCGAGCCGCTGAAGATGCAATGGCCACGGCCGGTCGAGGGCCAGCCGCAGGAGCCGGCGACCCTGGTACTACGGGTCGAGGGGCCGATGGCGCTGGAGATCCAGCATTCCGCCGATGTGATCCTGGAGCGGGTCAACCGCTTCTTCGGCTGGAGCGCGGTCGGCAAGCTCGCCTTCCGCCAGGCGCCCCTGTCGCGGCCCCGGGCCCGGAAGCGGCCCGGCCCGCCGGATCCCAAAAGCGTTGCCAAGGTGGCGGAGAGCCTGGGAGATATCGAAGATGAAGACCTGAAGACGGCGCTGGCCCGGCTCGGGGCTGCCATCAAGCGAAATTGAGCCTTATTTCGCGGCCAATCTGGACCTGTCCTGGCCGCACGCCATTGCCTCAAACCACGTTTCAAGCTAGCGACAGGCCGCCCGTGTGGGAACTCGATAAACCCCTTGGGCACGACCACGCCAATTCGGGAGCCGACCGTGATCATCACCCGCCGCGCCTTCACCACGATGCTGTCGCTGACCGGGCTTGCCGCAATCGCCGGGTTCTCGCCATTGCGGTTCATCTCCGAGGCCATGGTCCCTGAAGCATCGGCACAAGCTGCTGCCGACGTGGCCAAGCCGGTGTCGCTGCCCGACATGGCGCTGGGTCCGAAGGACGCCGCCGTCACTATCACCGAATACGCCTCGATGACCTGCCCGCACTGCGCCGCCTTCAACGAGCAGGTGTTCCCCAAGATCAAGAAGGAATACATCGACGCCGGCAAGGTGCGTTACATCTTCCGCGAGTTCCCGCTCGACATCAAAGCCGCCGCCGGCTCGATGCTGTCGCGCTGCGTCGCCAAGGACGATGCGCCGAAATACTTCGCGGTCACCGACATGCTGTTCCGCCAGCAGAACGACTGGGTGGTGAAGAACACCACCGAGACCTTGACGCGGATCGGCAAGCAGGCCGGCCTCACCCAGCAGCAGGTCGAAGCCTGCCTGAAGGACCAGGCGCTGCTCGACAAGATCGCCGCCGACCAGAAATACGCCAGCGACGTGCTCAAGGTCGATTCGACGCCGACCTTCTTCATCAACGGCGAGAAGATCAAGGGCGAAGCCTCGTTCGAGGAGTTCGCCAAGAAGATCAATCCGCTGCTGAAGAGCTGATTCGCAAACGCTACAAATCTGATTCGCGCATCCAAAGCCGTATCTTTCCCGGCATAAATCCCTTGGGAAAAGCGGCTTTCGCCGGTTGCCCTCGCAGCATACCGCGGCCATTGTCCAGCCGCATGAGGCGCCTCGCGCGACTCGCCCGGATAGCGACATTGCCTTCCATGGTATTGTCCCGGCAGGGGGATTCGCGCCTGCCAACAGAGATGCGTGCTTATGAAAATCACCCGCCTGCGCCTTCACGGCTTCAAGTCCTTCGTTGAGCCCACGGACTTCGTCATCGAGCCCGGCCTGACCGGCGTGGTCGGCCCCAACGGCTGCGGCAAGTCGAATCTCGTCGAGGCGCTGCGCTGGGCGATGGGCGAGACCTCCTACAAGAGCTTGCGCGCGGCCGACATGGACGCGGTGATCTTCGCCGGCTCCGGCAACCGTCCGGCGCGCAACCACGCCGAAGTGACGATGACGATCGACAACGCCGATCGCACCGCGCCGGCGGCAATGAACGACAGCCAGCTTCTCGAAATCTCCCGCCGCATCGAGCGCGAAGCGGGCTCGGTCTACCGCATCAACGGCCGCGACGTGCGCGCGCGTGACGTGCAGATCCTGTTCGCGGACGCTGCCACCGGCGCGCGCTCGCCTGCTCTCGTCCACCAGGGCAAGATCGGCGAGATCATCCAGGCCAAGCCCGAGCAGCGCCGCCGCGTGCTGGAAGACGCCGCCGGCGTCGCCGGTCTGCATGCCCGCCGCCACGAGGCCGAGCTGCGGCTGAAGGCCGCCGAAACCAACCTCACCCGCGTCGAGGACGTGATCGGCCAGCTCGCAGGCCAGATGGAGGGTCTGAAGAAGCAGGCCCGGCAGGCGGTGCGCTATCGCGAGGTCGCGGCCAAGGTCCGTAAAGCCGAGGCCACCCTGTTCCACCTGCGCTGGATCGGCGCCCATGCCGACGTCAACGAGTCCGGCCAGACCCACGATCTCGCCGTGCGCGAGATGGCGGAACGCACCCAGCACCAGGCCGAAGCCGCCCGCATCCAGGCGATCCGCGCCGCGGAGATGCCTGCGCTGCGCGATGCGGAAGCGCGCGCCGCGGCCGGGCTGCAGCGCCTCACCAATGCCCGCGAGCTGCTCGACCGCGAGGAAGAGCGCGCCAAGGAGCGCGTCGCCGAGCTCGAGCGCCGCCTTGCCCAGTTCGAGGGCGACATCTCCCGCGCCCAGCAGCAGACCATGGATGCCGACGTCGCGCTGCAGCGGCTCGACACCGAAGATTCCGAGCTGAAGGAAGAGATCAAGTCGCGCGTCGAGAAGCGCTCCGGCGTCGACGAGCGTGTCGCCGAGGCCGAGGCGGTGCTGACCGAAACCGAGCAGCGCTTCGCCGAGCTCACCACCGCGCTCGCGGACCTCACCGCCAAGCGCAATCAGCTCGAGGCCAATGTCCGCACCCATCGTGACAAGCTCGCCCGGCTCGACCAGGAGATCGCCAACGTCGCCGCGGAAGAGCAGAAGCTTGCCGCCGAGACCGGCGGCTTCGGCGACCTCGACGAGCTGACGGCGACGGTCGAGACCGCAGAGCAGACACTGGCGGCTTCGGAAGCAGCCGCGCAAGCCAGCGAAGCTGCCCACGTCGCCGCCCGCCAGACGCTGGAATCCTCGCGCTCGCCGCTGGTCGAGGCCGACAAGCGCGTGCAGCGACTCGAGACCGAGGCGCGCACGATCTCGAAGATCGTCAACGGCGAGACCAAGAATCTGTGGCCGCCGATCATCGACGGCATCACCGTCGACAAGGGCTTTGAAAAAGCGATCGGCGCCGCCCTCGGCGACGATCTCGACGCCCCGATCGACCCGTCGGCGCCGATGCGCTGGACCAATGTCGGCCACGCCGAAGGCGATCCGGAGCTGCCCGAAGGCGCCGTGCCGCTCGCCAATCACGTGCAGGCGCCGGCCGAGCTGGCCCGCCGCCTCGCCCAGATCGGCGTGGTGCCGCGCGAGCGCGGTGCCGAGCTGGTCTCGCAGCTCAAGACCGGACAGCGTCTGGTCTCGCCCGAAGGCGATGTCTGGCGCTGGGACGGCTTTGTCGCGGCGGCTCATGCCCCGACCGGCGCCGCCCGCCGCCTCGCCGAGCGCGCCCGCCTCGTCGACATCGAGAACGAGCTCGAGCAGGCGCGCATCGACGCCCAGATCAAGCGCCAGGCACTGGAGAACGCAGAGTCCGAGTTGCAGATGGCGGCCAGCACCGAGGGTGCCAGTCGCGAAGCCTGGCGCGCCGCACAGCGCGAGCTGAACGTCGCACGCGAGCGCCATGCCAACGCCGAGCGCGAGATCAGCCGCCATGCCGCGCGCAAGGCGACGCTGTCGGAAGCGCACAGCCGCCTCGCCGCCGACCGCGCCGAGGCCGAAGCCGCCTACGAATATGCCGAAGCCGGCATCAGTGAGCTGCCGTCCAGCGAGGACACCGAGACCCAGCTCGCCGCCGTCCGCAGCGACATCGAAGGCCACCGCCGCATGGCCGCCCAGGTCCGCGCCGAAGCGCAGGCGCTGGCGCGCGAGGCCGAGCTCGCCGACCGCCGCGTGCAGGCGATTCTCGCCGAACGCACCGAGTGGCAGAACCGCAAGGAGAGCGCGGCCTCCCATATCGACACCATCCAGGCCCGCATCGCCGAGCTCACGATCGAGCGCAGCGAGCTCGAAAACGCACCGGCCGTGTTCGCCGAGAAGCGCAGCGCGCTGATCACCGAGATCGAGTACGCGGAGAACGACCGCCGCATGGCCGCCGACGCGCTCGCCACCGCGGAAAGCGCGATGGCCGAGACCGACCGCGTCGCCAAGCTGACGCTGGAGGCGCTCTCCAGCGCCCGCGAGGCCACCGCGCGCGCCGAGGAGCGCATGGAAGGCGCACGGCGCCGGCTCGAAGACATCGAGCGCGAGATCCGCGACATGCTCGAGGTCGAGCCGCAGGCCGTCGCAGGCCTTGCCGAGATCGAGCCCGGCGCCGAGCTGCCGCCGCTGCACGACATCGAGGAAGACCTCGAAAAGATGCGCCGCGACCGCGAGCGCCTCGGTGCCGTCAATCTGCGCGCCGAGGAAGAGCTGCGCGAGGTCGAGACCCAGCACACCGGTCTGGTCACCGAACGCGACGACCTGGTCGAAGCCATCAAGCGGCTGCGCCAGGGCATCCAGAGCCTCAACAAGGAGGCGCGCGAGCGCCTGCTGACCTCGTTCGAGGTCGTCAACAACCACTTCAAGCGCCTGTTCGTCGAGCTGTTCGGCGGCGGCGAAGCCGCGCTGCACCTGATCGAAAGCGACGACCCGCTGGAAGCGGGCCTCGAAATCATCGCCAAGCCGCCGGGCAAGAAGCCGCAGACGCTGTCTTTGCTGTCGGGCGGCGAGCAGGCGCTGACGGCGATGGCACTGATCTTCGCGGTGTTCTTGACCAACCCTTCGCCGATCTGCGTGCTGGACGAAGTCGACGCGCCGCTCGACGATCACAACGTCGAACGGTACTGCAACCTTTTGCACGAGATGACCGGCTCGACCGACACGCGCTTCATCATCATCACGCACAACCCGATCACGATGGCGCGGATGAACCGTCTGTTCGGCGTCACCATGGCCGAGCGCGGCGTGTCGCAGCTGGTGTCGGTGAGCCTCGCCGAGGCCGTGGACATTCTCGACCAGAACGTGGCGTGACGCGGCGGTCGCGCCACACCCATTGACGTCATCATCCGCCTTGTGCGCAAATTGCGCACTGGAGCGGATGATCCAGTACGCCGCGGCTTCTCGGTTGACGGCGCTGTCTCGGAGTACTGGATGCCCCGCCTGCGCGGGCATGACTGCGGATGATGATAGCCCCCACCCTCCCCGCTGAACTCAAAGCCGCCCTCGACGGCAAGCTGCAAGGCTTCTCCCGCACCGACGCGGCCCAGCGCTCGCAAAAAATCTCGACCACCTATCGCGCCGGTGGCGGCTCCGGCGCGATCAAATCCGAGGCCGATGCGCTCGCCTACGCGCTCGCCCGCATGCCGGCGACCTACGCGGCTGTGGCGGCCAGCCTGAATGCACTCACCGAGATCGCACCGGACCTCGCGCCGGAGACGCTGCTCGACGTCGGCGCCGGTCCCGGCACCGCGAGCTGGGCGGCCGCGGAGGCCTTTCCCTCGCTGCAAGACGTCACCCTGCTCGACGCCAATGCCACCCTGAGCCGGCTCGCGCTCGAACTCGCACGTGACAGTTCGCGATTGGCGGAGTGCCGCTATCTGCCGGGCGATGCCGGCGGCAACCTCGCCGAGGTCTCGCAAGCCGATCTCGTCGTCGCCAGCTACGTCATCGGCGAGCTCGGCGAGAGCGAGCAGCGCGCGCTGACCGCGGCGATGTGGGCCAAAGCGCGCCACGCGCTGGTCGTGATCGAGCCCGGCACCCCCGCCGGCTACGCCCGCATCCTCGCGCTGCGTCAGCAATTGATCGCGGCCGGCGCCTTCGTCGCCGCGCCCTGCCCGCACGAAAGGCCCTGCCCGCTCGTCGCGCCGGACTGGTGCCATTTCTCCCAACGCCTGCCGCGCTCCCAAGCGCACCGCCAGATCAAGGGCGCCGAGGTGCCATTCGAGGACGAGCGCTTCATCTACGTCGCCCTGACCCGCACCCCGCCTGCCACGCGCGCCACGCGCGTGCTGGCGCCACCGGACGTCGGCAAGGCCGAGATCGCGGCGAAGCTCTGCACCGAGGAAGGTGTCGCGCTGGCGAAAGTCCCACGACGCGACAAGGCGGCCTATGCAAGTGCCCGGCGCTGGCGCTGGGGCGACGCCGTCATTGCCGAAAGTTAACCTCGTCCGGGGCTTTTGCCTTGAACGCGGGGGACTTCTCATCCGACCAAGTCTCACCTCCCCCTGTACCGGGCTCTCGTTCGGCGCCAATTTGGTCTATCCTAGCGGCCCGCCTTCTTCCCCCTTCAGGAGTTCTCCATGTCGACCGGCTGGATCGTTCTCGGCGTCATCGTCGTCCTCGTGTTTCTGGCGTTCAGCGCCTACAACCGCCTGGTGGCGCTGAGCCAGCGCGTCGGCCAGGCCTTTGCCGATATCGACGTGCAGCTCAAGCAGCGTCACGATCTGGTCCCGAACTTGGTCGAGACGGTGAAGGGCTATGCCTCGCATGAGCGCGGCACGCTCGACGACGTCATCAAGGCGCGCAATTCGGCGATGTCGGCGCAGGGTCCGGCGCAGGTCTCCGCGGCCGAGAACCAGCTGTCCGGCGCGCTCGGCCGGCTGATCGCGTTGTCGGAGGCCTATCCGGACCTCAAGGCCAATGCCAATTTCCAGCAGCTCGCATCCGAGCTCTCCGACCTCGAGAACAAGATCGCAGCAAGCCGCCGCTTCTTCAACAGCGCGGTCCAGGAATACAACACCGGCATCCAGCAGATGCCCGCCGCCTTGTTCGCCGGCATGTTCGGCTTCACCAGGAAGGACTTCTTCGATCTCGGTGCTAGCCGCACCGAGGTCGAGGCGGCGCCGCAGGTGAAGTTCTGACGTTATCTCACCTTCGTCATTCCGGGGCGCGTCGCAGACGCGAACTATGGTGCGCAGTTGCGCACCTGAGAATCTCGATCGAGCGACTGAGCTCGGGATTCCGGGTTCGATGCTGTCGCATCGCCCCGGAATGACGAGGATTAGGAAGCAGTCATGGCCGCGTATGGTCTCTACACGCACATCGCCTCGAACAAATTTCGTTCGATGCTGCTGCTCGGCGGCCTGTTCGCGCTGGTCTACGTGCTGGTCTATGCCGGTGCGCTGGTTGCCGAGGTCGTCATCAACGGCAATGGCACGGTCGCCTATTATCTGAGCCGTGCCTTCACCGACCTGCTCAAGGCCGCGCCCGTCGCGACGGTCGTGGCGGCGGCCTGGATCGTGATCGCCTATTTCTTCCACCAGTCGATGATCGATGCCGTGACCGGCGGCCACGACGTCACCCGGCAGGAAGAGCCGCGGCTCTACAACCTGCTTGAAAACCTCTGCATCTCGCGCGGCATCACCATGCCGAAGCTGAAGATCATGGAGAGCCCGGCGCTGAACGCGTTCGCGACCGGCCTCAATCCCAGGCAATATTCCATCACCGTCACTACGGGTCTGCTCGATGCGCTGAATGACAAGGAGATCGAGGCGGTGCTGGGCCACGAGCTGACCCACATCAAGAACGGCGACGTCCAGATGATGGTGGTCGCCGTCATCATCGCTGGCGTGGTCGGCTTCTTCGGCGAATTGTTCTTCCGCCTGTTCACGAATTTCAATTGGAGCTCCGGCTCCGGCGGCTCATGGTCTTCGGGCTCCTCCTCGTCGTCGCGGTCGTCCTCGTCATCGAGCGACAGCAAGAATTCCGGCGGCGGCGCGGTGATCGTGATCATCATCGCGATCGTGCTGATCGTGGTGGCCTGGCTGCTGTCTCAGGTGGTCAAGCTCGCGCTGTCGCGGTCGCGCGAATATCTCGCTGACGCCGGCTCCGTTGAGCTGACCAAAGATCCTGACGCCATGATCTCGGCGCTGCGCAAGATCGAGAATCGCGGCGAGCTGCCCGGCGCGACCTCGGCCGTGATGGAGCTCTGCGTCGATAATCCCCGCGAAGGCTTTGCCGATCTGTTCGCAACCCACCCTTCGGTGCAATCGAGGGTCGATGCACTGGTCAAGTTTGCCGGCGGCCATGATCCGGGTCCGCTACCGCCGGCCGAGGAAACGGACGAGCCCGAGGCGCAAGCCGACCAGCAGGACGCCCCGCCGCCGCTCAATCACGGCCCCTGGAACGATGCCAGCGGCCCACACGCTCCGCCGCACCCGGCCCCTCCGGAACAGCGAACAGCAACCCGGGCAATCCGATCGGCAATCCCATAGGCAATCCCATGGGTCCTTGGGGCCGTCATTAAGCATGCGGTGTGCCGCCATGCGCGGCAGTTTCGCCGCGATTGGGAAAAACTTCGGGAATTGCCGTTTCGACATGCCAAGGAATTGAATTCTCCCTTGTTTCTGCCATGTTCGCGCCCAACAGCAGACTTGGGACATCCTTGGGACATCGATTTGGGGCCCGGCCGATTGCGACCTCGCGATCGGGGGCGCGCGTTAGGGGACAGCAATGGCAAAGCCGGCAGTGGTTGTGGTGGGCGCGGACAAGGGCGGGGTCGGCAAGACCACGGTGTCGCGCACCTTGCTCGATTATTTCTCAGCCAACAACGTGCCGACGCGCGCCTTCGACACGGAGTCGCCGCGCGGAACCCTGAAACGCTTCCACCCCGACATCACCGAGATCGTCGACATGACGACGACGTCGGATCAGATGAAGATCTTCGACACACTCAACGCGGTGAGCCCGTCGGTGACGGTGATCGACGTCCGCGCCGGCCTGCTCTCGCCGGCCCTCGCCTCGCTGCGCGACATCGGCTTCCTCGACGCCGCCAAGGCTGGCCAGATCACGTTTGCCGTGTTCCACATCCTGGGACCGTCGATCGCCTCGCTGGAGGAGATCGCCGAGACGGCGGGCTTCATGACCGGCGCAAAATATTTCCTGGTGAAGAACTTCATCAACGACACCCAGTTCTTCCAGTGGGACCAGGCGACCTATAATTCCTATTTCCACCGCATCAAGGACGCGACCGAGCTGACCATTCCCAAGCTCAACGAAATGGCCTACGAGCAGGTCGAGGTGTCGTCCGTCCCGTTCCTGAAATTCGTCGCGAACAAGGGCATCAACGACGAGGCCGCGAACTATTCCTTCGTGTTGCGCGGCTATGTCCGGCACTGGCTTGCCAACGTCTGGAGCGAATTCGACCGCATCCGCCTGACCGACATCGTCGGTTCGAAGCCCGCCACCCGCAACAGCGAAAAATAGTTGCGGACCCCGGGCGGATACGGCTGGATTGGGCGGTGACTTCGCTCAGATAATAGTTCGTGATGCCCGCGACGCCCGTTTACATCATCTGCTCGCCCCGCCCGCAGGTCGGCAAGACCCTGCTGGCGCGGCTGCTCGCCGAATTCCTGCTGCTCAAGAACGGGAATGTCGCGGCCTTCGACGTCAATCTGAAGGAGCCGTCGCTGCTCGACTATCTGCCTGGGGTCACCGAGACCGCCGACGTGATCGACACCTACGGCAAGATGCAGCTGATGGACCGCGTCATCGTCGATGACGGAATTGCCAAGGTGATCGACCTCGGCTTCCACGCCTTCGACGAGTTCTTCAAGATGACCGACGAGATCGGCCTGTTGAAGGAAGCAGCACGCCGCCATGTCGCGCCCCAGATCCTGTTCGTTGCCGACACCGACCGCGCCTCGACCCGTGCCCATGAGATGCTGCGCGGGCAGATCCCGCGCATGAACCTGATCACGGTCGACAACGAATATGTGGTGCGCGGCGAGCTGCCGGCCGCGATGGCCGGCGGCCGGCTGTTGCGCCTGCCCGCGCTGCCCGGCTTCCTCAAGACCTATATCGATCGGCTGAACTTCTCCTTCACCGGCTATCTGCGCCAGGAGAAGGACGCCTCAACCGAGCTGCACCAATGGACCCGGCGGAATTACCTCGCTTTCCGCGAGCTTGAGCTCAGCCTGATCCTGCAACGGTCCTGAATTATTTTACCCGGGTAATATTGACAGAAGGCAGGCCTGCCGCTACTCGGGTTGCGCATCAACGTCCTCAACAAGGCCCGCCCCCATGAGCATCGACCGGAAGGCAGCGATCGCCGCCTACAAGGAGCGCAGGACCATTGCGGGCGTTTTCGTCGTGCGCTGCGCGGCCTCGGGCGAGGCCTGGGTCGGCCAGGCGCCCAATCTGGAGACGATTCAGAACCGCATCTGGTTCTCGCTGCGCCAGGGCAGCCACCCCTGCCGCGGCCTCCAGGCCGCCTGGACCGCGCATGGCGAGGCCGGCCTGACGTTTGGCGAATGCGAGCGTCTGGACGACGAGGAGAGCGCCTATGTCAGGAACGCGCTCCTGAAGGAGCGCCTGCTGCATTGGCGGGCCGAACTGAAGGCCGAGCTGATTTGACCGCTGCGGCGGCTCAGTGCCCTTCGAACGTCATCAGCGTGCGCACCGGCACGTCCATGGCGCGCAGCTTGGCGGCGCCGCCGAGCTCGGGCAGGTCGATGATGAAGCAGGCAGCGACGACGTTTGCGCCGATCTGGCGCAGCAGCTTCACCGCGCCTTCCGCGGTGCCGCCGGTGGCGATGAGGTCGTCGACCAGGATCACACGCTCGCCGGGCTGGATCGCGTCGACATGCATCTCCATCTCATCGATGCCGTATTCGAGCGAATAAGCGATGCGCACCGTGGTGTGCGGCAGCTTGCCTTTTTTCCGGATCGGCACGAAGCCGGCCGAGAGTTGATGCGCCACCGCCCCGCCGATGATGAACCCCCTCGCCTCCATGCCCGCGACTTTGTCGATCTTGTTGCCGGCCCAGGGATTGACGAGTTCGTCGACCGCGCGGCGGAAGGCCCGCGCATCCGCGAGCAAGGTCGTGATGTCGCGGAACATGATCCCCGGCTTGGGATAGTCGGGGATGGTGCGGACGCTCGCCTTGATGTCATGGTCAAAGGTCATTGGTGCCTCTCAATCGACACGCGCATCCAGCCGGAACGCGTTTTCAACAATACGTAGCCCCACCTCATTGCCGAGCGACATCAGCGATTCCGGATGGAATTGCACGCCGGCGACCGGCAGGGTCTTGTGTTCCAGCGCCATGGCGACGCCGTCCTCGGTGCTGGCGGTGACGGACAGCACCTCCGGCATGCTGTCGCGTTCGACATACAGCGAGTGATAGCGGCCGATGATGATCTCGTTCGGCAGATTGCGCATCAGGCGCCCGCCGCGCACCTGCACCCGCGAGGGCCGGCCGTGGGCGGGATGGGTGAGCTGCCCGAGCTCGCCGCCGAAATATTCGCCGATCGCCTGCACGCCGAGGCAGACGCCGAACACCGGCAGCTTCCTCTCAAGCGCCGCGTCGATCGTTGTCTTGATCCCGAAATCCTCGGGACGTCCGGGACCGGGCGACAGCACCAGCAAATCCCATGTCTTCTGCTTGAGCATGTCGAGCGCATGCACATAACGGACCACGGTGACCTCCGCGCCGACCTGACGGAAGTAATCGGCCAGCATGTGCACGAAGCTGTCGTCGTGGTCGATCAGCAGCACCCGCTTACCTGAACCGGTCGCATCCGGTGCGAAGGTCGACAGCGGCTTCGGCGGATCGCCACGCAGCGCCTGGAACAGTGCGGCGGCCTTGACCTGGCACTCGCGGTCTTCTGCGGCCGGATCGGAATCAAACAGGCAGGTGGCGCCGACGCGCACTTCGGCGAGGCCGTCCTTCATGCGGATGGTGCGGATGGTGAGGCCGGTATTGATGCTGCCGTCGAAGTTCACCGCACCGATCGCGCCGGCATACCAGCGCCGCGGCGAGCGCTCGTGATCCTCGACGAACTGCATCGCCCAGAGTTTTGGCGCGCCGGTGACGGTCACGGCCCAGGCGTGGGTGAGGAACGCATCGAGCGCGTCGAAGCCGGGGCGCAGCATGCCCTCGACATGATCGACGGTGTGAAACAGCTTCGAATAAGTCTCGATCTGCCGGCGCGCCAGCACCTTGATGGTGCCGGGGACGCAGACGCGCGCCTTGTCGTTGCGATCGACGTCGGTGCACATGTTGAGCTCGAACTCGTCCTTCTCCGAGTTCAGCAATTGGCGGATCTGCTCGGCATCGCCGATCGCATCGGTGCCGCGCGCGATGGTGCCCGAGATCGGGCAGGTCTCGACGCGACGTCCGTCGGAGCGCACGAACATTTCCGGCGAGGCGGAGACGAGAAACTCTCCCTCTCCCAGATTCATCAGCGCGCCGTAGGGCGAGGGGTTGATGACGCAGAGGCGCTGGAAGACTTCGGCCGGCGAGCGGTCGCAGGGCTCGGCGAACAGCTGTCCCGGCACGGCTTCAAAGAGATCGCCACGCGCGAAGGCGGCGCGCGCCGTCTCCACGGTGGCCTGATATTCGCCGGGCGCGTGATCGGCAAAGCCCTGGCGCGGCGTCTTCAGGTACGGGCTCTCGGCGGTCTCGCGCGGCAGGCCTGCGGTGGATTTGCCATTCCAGGCGAAATCGTAAGCGAGCACGACGCCGCGGCCGGTGGCGCGGTCATAGGCCAGCAGGCGATCGGGCACATAGAGCACGATGTCGCGCTGGTCCTGCTCGCGCGCGCGCTTCTGCTCGAGATCCTCGATCTGGAACACGAGGTCGTAGGCGAAGGCGCCGCACAGGCCGAGCAGCCCGTCGTCATTGGCGGAGAAGGCGGCGATGATGTCGCGCACCAGCGACATCACGCTGGCGCGCCGCGTGCGCTGGTCCTCATCGACCGGCGCATCGCCGCGGACGATGTGGCCGGCAAGGCGCACGGGCGTCTTCTCGGAGATCACGACGCAGGGCTCGCGCAGGACGTCGCCGAGGAAGGCGATCAGCACCTCTCCTCGCGCGTTGAGCGCTTCGAGCTTGAAATTGACGCCCGTAGTCTCGAGCTTGAGCGGCGGATCGGAGAAGCCGAGGTCAAAACTCTCGTAACGACCGGGAACGGTCGTGCCCGATGACAGCACCACGCCGCGGCGGCGGTCGAGCAGATTGATCAGGTCGTCGAGCCGGCTCGCGCCGCCGGTAAACTGCTCAGCCACGCGCGTGATCGCAAGCCCCGCGCGGGTCACATAGTCGCTTCTGGCCGGGAGGGCAAAGACTGTCCTGTTCATGTCGTCCTCTTACGAAACTTGCCGAGGGAACGCCACACAGGACAAACGATCAGGCCGCCGCACTGCGTTGGCGACCTCAGACGATTTGGGAAAGGAAAATCGCACCGGCCACCTCGTTAGGAGGTGCGCCACCAAAGACGGGCTGGGCGGACGGCGGTGCTCATGGGGGAACTAACACCACGGCGCGGGGGCGGCGTCAAGGGCGCTACCTGGGCTACCGGCTGGGGGGGCACGTCTTCAAACTGATCGATCGCGGGCACCGCCGATTGCTCGATGCGATGCAGCAGCGAAAGAATTTCCGTTTGTGGCAGTCAGCGTCTTGTTCTCAGGAAGCGCGATGTCGCTCTTGATCTCGGTCAGGTCCCGGCGAACTTCCGCGACGTCGCGCTCCAGACGTCCCAAACGCTCGGTATGGCGGGCCTGAGTTTCCAGAACCAAGTCCATCTTCCTGTCGAGCGAACGCAGAAACGCCAAGGTGTGGCTTGCCACCTTAGCGACATCATCATGCGTGTCTGGCTCGGCCATGACTCTAGCTCCGCTCCACTGCGGCAATATAGCGGAACGGATCCAGTGTAGTTGGTCTACATCGAGACGGAAAGTCGCTCTCACCGGAAGACCTTAGGGCCTCCTACCCCAAATGCCTGCGGAAAAACTCGGTCGCCCGGCCCCAGGCCAGCTCGGCGGCCTCGCGGTCGTGCACGGCCTGGCGCTGCTCGTTGACAAAGGCGTGCTCGGCGTCATAGCGGAAAAGCTCCAGCGACTTGCCGGCCGCCTTCATGGCCTTTTCGAAGCCGTTGACCAGCTCCGGCGTGCACCAATCGTCCTTGTTGGCGAAATGGGCCTGGAGCGGGATCTTGACGTCGGCAGGCTTGGCCGCCTGCTCCGGCGGGATGCCGTAGAACACGACGCCGGCCGCGAGCTCCGGAATCTTGGTCGCGCCGATGATGGTCACGGCCCCACCGAGGCAGAATCCGGTCAGACCGACCTTGGCGCCGTTGCGCGACAGATATTGCGTGGCGCCGCGCACCGTCTGCGTGGTGGCGTCCATGAAGTCGAGCGAATTCATCTCCTTGTTGGCGCTGTCCGTGTCGTGATACGGCACCACCTTGCCCTTGTAGAGATCGGGCGCCAGCGCATCGAAGCCGGCCAGCGCAAAGCGGTCGCACAGGCCCTTGATCTGATCCGACAATCCCCACCATTCCTGGATCACGACCACGCCCGGCGCGTTGCCTCGCGCGGCATTGGCGAGATAGCCCGAGGCGTCCTTGCCATCCGGGCGCTTGAAGGTGATGGCGGTTCCCATGATGTCCTCCGATGAGTTTCTGGGGGAGCGGTTGACGGGCATTTTGGCCGGTGCGAGCGGATGACGCAATCACCGCGCAAACAAACTCTCGTGCCCCGGATGCAATGCAGCGCGCCCCTGGCGATGCGGAGCATCGTCCAGTGCGACGTGATGCGTTGCTGATCTGGGGCAGCTATCGGCATTCCGGGTCCCGGCTCGCGCTTCGCGCGTCCGGGACACGGCCAACAAAAAAGCCCCTTTGCGGGGGCTTTTTCATTTGGTCTCGTCCATCGCCGCTCAATGCGAGTCGGCCCAGACCTTCTTCTTGGTGAAGTACATCAGGCCCGCGAATAGGATCAGGAACACGAACACCTGGAAGCCGAGGCGCTTGCGCGCTTCCATGTGCGGCTCGGCGGTCCACATCAGGAACGTGGTGACGTCCTTGGCATATTGCGCGACGGTGGCCGGCGAGCCGTCGTCATAGGTCACCTGGCCATCGCTGAGCGGCTTCGGCATCTTGATGGCATGGCCCGGGAAGTACTTGTTGTAGTATGAGCCCTCCGGAATGGTGACGCCCTCGGGGACGTGATCGTCAAAACCCTGCAGCACCGCCGAGACGTAGTCCGGGCCCTGCTCCTGGTACTGGCTGAAGAAGTCGAAGACGAACCAGGGGAAGCCGCGCTTATAGGAACGCGCCTTGGTGATCAGGGAGAGGTCCGGCGGCGCAGCGCCGCCGTTCGCCGCACGAGCGGCCTGCTCGTTCGGGAACGGCGACGGGAAATAATCCGCCGGTCGCCCCGCACGCTCGAACATGTCGCCCGCATCGTTCGGGCCGTCCTTGAGCTTGTATTCGGAGGCGAAGGCTGCCGCCTGCGCCACGGAATAGCCGGGCCCACCGGGCTCGGCGAGGTTGCGGAAGGCGACATACGACAGTCCGTGGCAGCTGGCGCAGACCTCCTTGTAGACCTTCAGGCCGCGCTGCAGCGCACCGCGGTCGAACTTACCGAAAGGGCCCGAGAACGACCATTTATTGCCGGGCGGCTGGTCGCTGCCCTCAGACGCCTTCGCACTGTCGACGGAGCCTGCGAACAACGAACCGGCGAGCGCCAGGACGATCGCGGTCGATACCATCGGCGTCGATCGGCTGCCGGTCTTGGCCAGCACCGCATCCGAAATCGAGTTCGGCACCGGCCGCGGCTTCTCGATCCGCGAGAGCAGCGGCAGCACGATCAGGAAGTAGGCGAAGTAGCACACCGTCAGGACCCGGCCGGCAACGACGTAGATGCCTTCCGGCGGCTGCGCGCCGAGATAGCCGAGCAGGATGCAGACCACGACGAAGATCCAGAAGAATTGCTTGGCCAGCGGGCGATATTTCGACGACTTCGTCTTCGCTGCGTCCAGCCAGGGCAGGAAGCACAGGATGATGATCGCGCCGAACATCGCGATGACGCCCGCGAGCTTGTTCGGGATCGAGCGCAGGATCGCGTAGAACGGCAGGTAATACCATTCCGGCACGATGTGCGGCGGCGTCACGCCCGGATTCGCCGGAATGTAGTTGTCGGCGTCGCCGAGATAGTTCGGCATGTAGAAGATGAACCAGGCGTAGAGCAGCATGAAGCAGGCCACGCCGAACATGTCCTTGATGGTGGCATGCGGCGTGAACGGGACCGTGTCCTTTTCCGACTTCGGCTCGACGCCGTCAGGATTGTTCTGGCCGGCGACGTGCAGCGCCCAGACGTGGAGCACCACGACGCCCGCGATCAGGAACGGCAGCAGGTAATGCAGCGAGAAGAAGCGGTTCAGCGTCGGGTTGCCGACCGAATAGCCGCCCCACAGCAGCGTCACGATGCTCTCGCCGAAATAGGGAATGGCGGAGAACAGGTTGGTGATGACGGTGGCGCCCCAGAAGCTCATCTGCCCCCAGGGGAGCACGTAGCCCATGAAGCCCGTGGCCATCATCAGGAGGTAGATGATGACGCCGAGGATCCACAGCACCTCGCGCGGCTCCTTGTACGACCCGTAATAAAGGCCGCGGAACATATGGACATAGACGGCGACGAAGAACATCGACGCGCCGACCGCGTGCATGTTGCGCAGCAGCCAGCCGTAGTTCACGTCGCGGACGATCAGCTCGACCGACTTGAAGGCGAGATCGGCATGCGGCGTATAGTGCATCGCCAGGATCACGCCGGTCAGGATCTGAATCCCCAGCATGAAGGAGAGGATGGCGCCGAAGGTCCACCAATAGTTCAGGTTACGCGGGGTGGGATAGGCGACGAACGAGGAGTGCATGAGGCCGAAGATCGGCAGGCGCCGCTCGATCCATTGCAGGGCCGGATTGCTCGGCTGGTAGTCGGATGGTCCGCTCATGATGCGATCCTGAGGAAATAGTACGACGAGACGGCGCGAAGCTTCGGACGAAGGCCCAAAGCTCAGCCGATCTGGATTTTGGTGTCGGAAACGAACTGATACGGCGGCACCGGCAGGTTCGCGGGCGCGGGCCCCTGGCGGATGCGGCCGGACGAATCGTATTGCGAACCATGGCAGGGGCAGAAGAACCCGTCGTAATTGCCTTCATGGGCGATCGGGATGCAGCCGAGATGGGTGCAGATGCCGATCACGACCAGCCACTGGTCGTGGCCCGACTTGACCCGGGCCTCGTCGGTCTCCGGATCGGGCAGGCTCGCGACGTTGACGCCGCGCGCCTCGTCGATCTGCTTCTTGGTGCGGTGGCTGATGTAGATCGGCTTGCCGCGCCAGAACACCTTGATGTCCTGGCCTTCGGCGACCGGGCTGAGATCGACCTCGATCGGCGCACCGGCGGCGATGGTCGAGGCGTCAGGATTCATTTGGGAGATGAAGGGCCAGAGCGCGGCCGCGCTCCCTACTGCTGCAGCTGCCCCGGTTGCAACGAATAAGAAATCACGGCGTGTCGGATGGTCCGCCGAAGACGCTGTCGTCACGATTCCAACCCTTTCTTCTTGCGCAACCGGTGGAACCGCTCCAGAGGGCGCCCATGAGGTCCCCGGAAAGGCTGCCGGCGCCCGCGGCCCCCCGCGGCGGCAGAACTTCGCTTATTCACCTCTAAACAGGCGAAACAGCAGTCCAGAATCGTTCTATTGGCACCCTTGCCGGGCGAGCGCAAGCCCGCTATCGGCGCGGGAGCGTGCCAAGCACGAATTCCCGGGCAGGCGATGTTTTATTGAGACATTTCCGCTCCACAACCAAGCCGCCACCCCCGATGCAGATAGCGCTTTTCCAGCCCGACATCCCTCAGAACACCGGCACGATTCTCAGGCTCTGTGCCTGCCTCGGACTCGACGCCCATATCATCGAACCGGCGGGGTTCCCGGTCTCCGACCGCGCGTTCCGCCGGGCGGGAATGGACTACCTCGGCCATGTCAGCATCGTCAGGCACGATTCCTGGCTGAAATTCGAGGAGTGGCGCGCCGGGCATGGCTACCGCCTGCTGCTGTTCACCACCAAGGCCGCCACCGACTATCGCGATTTCCGTTACCAGACGTCGGACATCCTGCTATTCGGGCGCGAGAGCGCCGGCGTCACCGACGCGGTGGTCGAGGCCGCGGATGCGCGGCTGGTGATCCCGATCAAAGCGGGGCTGCGGTCGCTCAATGTCGCCATGACCGCGGCCATGGCCGCAGGCGAGGCACTGCGACAGATCCGGAACCCGCAAGTTTGAAGGTTTAAAGGAGAGACGATTGAGTTACGCGGTCAAGGAAATCTTCCTGACCCTGCAAGGCGAAGGCGCCCATGCCGGGCGCGCCTCCGTGTTCTGCCGCTTTGCCGGCTGCAACCTCTGGAGCGGGCGCGAGGCGGACCGCCTTGAGGCCACTTGCAAGTTCTGCGACACGGACTTCGTCGGGACCGACGGCACCCTCGGCGGCCGCTACGGCTCGGCCGCCGAGCTCGCCGACACCATCGCCGCGCAATGGCGCGGCACCGAAGCCAACCGCTATGTGGTGCTCACCGGCGGCGAGCCCCTGCTTCAGGTCGACACCGCGCTGATCGACGCTCTCCACGCCCGCGGCTTCGAGATCGGCGTCGAGACCAACGGCACCATTGCCGCGCCTGATGGCCTCGACTGGATCTGCGTCAGCCCCAAGGGCGGCAGCGAGCTGGTGCTGCGCCAGGGGCATGAACTCAAGCTGGTCTATCCGCAGGCCCTCGCCGCGCCTGAAACCTTCGAGAACCTCGCCTTCGAGCGCTTCTCGCTGCAGCCGATGGACGGACCCGAGGTGATCGAGAACACCGCGCGCGCAATCGACTATTGCCTGCGCCATCCGCAATGGCGGCTCAGCGTGCAGACACATAAGTCGCTCGGCATCAGATAGGGACAGTTTTGTAGGGTGGGCAAAGCGAAGCGTGCCCACCATTCAGGATGACGATAAAAGACGTGGGCACGGCGCAAGGGCGCCTTTGCCCATCCTACGGCACACTCCGCGTGGTAAGCGACCGGGAATGAAGATGGACATGTCGACGATCGAAGACCGCAAGACCCACGCCCGCACCTGGTTCGAAGCCTTGCGCGACGATATCTGCGCGAGCTTCGAGCGGCTCGAGGACGACGCCCCGCAAAGTCTCTATCCGGGCGAAGCCGGCCGCTTCAAGCGCACGCCCTGGCAGCGTGCCGACCATACCGGCGCGCCCGGCGGCGGCGGGGTGATGTCAATGATGCATGGCCGGCTGTTCGAGAAGGTCGGCGTGCACTGCTCGACCGTGCACGGCGAGTTCGCGCCCGAATTTCGCGCCCAGATTCCCGGCGCGGCGGACGACCCGAAATTCTGGGCCTCGGGCATCTCGCTGATCGCGCATATGCGCAATCCGAACGTGCCCGCCGTGCACATGAACACCCGCTTCGTCGTCACCACCAAAGCCTGGTTCGGCGGCGGCGCCGATCTGACGCCGGTGCTCGACCGGCGGCGCACGCAGGACGATGCCGACACCATCGCCTTCCACGCCGCGATGAAAGTGGCCTGCGCGCAGAACAGCGGCGTTGCCGATTACGACAAGTACAAGAAATGGTGCGACGAGTATTTCTACCTGCCCCACCGCAAGGAGGCGCGCGGCATCGGCGGCATCTTCTACGACTGGCACGACAGCGGCGACTGGGAGGCCGACCTCGCCTTCACCAAGGACGTCGGCCGCGCCTTCCTGAAGATCTACCCCGAGATCGTCAGGCGCAATTTCGCCAGCGCCTGGACCACCGCCGACCGCGAGGAGCAATTGATCCGACGCGGCCGCTATGTCGAGTTCAACCTGCTCTATGACCGCGGCACCATCTTCGGGCTCAAGACCGGCGGCAATGTCGATTCGATCCTGTCGTCGATGCCGCCGGAGGTGAAGTGGCCGTGACGACGATGAAGCCCGCCCTGAAGCCGCTCCCCCGCGCCATGCTGATCGACATGGACGACACCATCCTGTCGGCCTATGGCCGGCCCGAGATCGCCTGGAACACGATCGCGAACGAGTTTGCCGAGGAGCTTGCGCCGCTGCCGCCGCCGCAGGTCGCGACCGCAGTGCTCGCCTATGCGCGGCAGTTCTGGTCGACCGCGGAGCCGATCTGGCGGATGAAGCTCGGCGAAGCGCGGCGGCTCACGGTGCGCGGCGGCTTTGCCGCGCTCGCCGCAGAGGGCCATCGCGCCCTGCCCGACGATCTCGCCGATCGCATCGCCGACCGCTTCACCACCTACCGCGAGGAAGCGATCTTCGTCTTCCCCGGCGCGCATGACGCGATCGACGCGTTCAGGGCACGCGGCGTCAAGCTCGCGCTGGTCACCAATGGCGCCGCCGAGATGCAGCGCGCCAAGGTCGAGCGGTTCGAGCTGACCCATCGCTTCGACCACATTCAGATCGAGGGCGAGCACGGCTTCGGCAAGCCTGAGGAGCGCGCCTATCTGCACGCGATGGAAGCGCTCGGCGTCACGCCTGCGGACACCTGGATGATCGGCGACAATCTGGAATGGGAAGTCGTGACGCCGCAGCGCCTCGGCATCTATTCGATCTGGATCGACGTCCATGGCGACGGCCTGCCCGAAGGCTCGACCGTCAAGCCCGACCGCATCATCCGCTCGCTGACCGAGCTGGTGCCGGGCCGCTCCTGAGCGGGCCATGAGACAAAAATCGAAAAACAACCCCATGCACAGTAGACGGCCCCTGCAAGATCAAGGGGTTACGGATTTTACGAATCGCCTTTGATCCGCCGGGCAAAACAGGGGTATGACGCCATCGTCGAAATTTGCGATGGACGGATTTTTGTCTGAGCCGCAGCCGCCGGCCCGGCGAGGTGGGCCAGCGCAATTTGCGGCAGCCCGCCTGCCTCACTTGACGTGAAATGCTTCACAAGCCGCAATCCGGGATTGCGGTAGCCTCTCCACCATGGGGCGTGGTGAGTTGGAGGCGACAATGGAGCAGGACCTTCCGAAGCAGACAGCGCGCACGCAACCGACGAATGAGGCGCCGGGCGTCTGGCAAAAGATCCAGGTCTGGGACAGCCGTCTGTCGGTCACCAAGGGCCTGACGGCCGTCACTCTGCTGACGGGCCTCGTCGGTGGATACTTCCAGTACATAAGCTCTTACGAGCAGAAGATAGGTGAGCAAGCCAAGGCCGACATGGACATGGCGACGCGAACCTTTCTCGAGATTTCGGACGCTTTCGCCGAAGTGCAGACCCAGCAGGAGACCATGCTGCCCGAACAATTCGGCTCGCTGAAGGCGCAGGTCAATCCGGCCTTCATCCCCGTGGACACGAAAGCGCTGGAGACATTCCCGGATTATTGGAAGGCACGCACGGCCCTGCTGCGGAACGGCGCCATCTTCGCACGCAAGGCGGAGATCTACATCGATTGGCCCAGCGACCTCGGGCGCGATGCGGCGGCGGAGCACACCCTCGACCAGGATCCCCTGACGGCGACGCTGCTGACGAAGTACAATTTCGATTGCGACGCCGAAGCCAATCTCCCGCAGTTCAAGGGAGCCATCTACAACGGAGGCGAGGCGAAGCGCCCCAGCGAAGAACTCTGCAACGACCCGACGGCCAATGGGCTGAAATCCTATGTCGATCTCTGTGCCCGGCGCGCGGACGGCGAGATCGACCCGCTGCAGAAGGTCGTGACCATCAACTGGTGGAGCGCCAAGCACCACGTCCTGGTGATGCACCATTGCTTCGAGGTGCTCCGGGACCAGCTGAATCCGCTGCAAGCCCAGGCGTTGGGCGGCGGCGACGGACCCAACGACCGCAAGCTCGACAGCATGAAGCCGCGGGACAGCAACGAGCACAGGCTGCAGCTTCAGGCCCGCCGGCTCGACGCGTTCATGACCTTGACCATGTCACAGCTGGACCGGATCAGGGTGCGCTACCGCCCGACCGGGTTCGTCTGCCACGTTCCGCTCGTTCGTGGCGCCGTCGGCTATTTCAGCAATCAGTGCCTGCCGAACCAGCCGATCACGGGCTAGCGCCCCTAGGACGGGACCGTAAGCTCGCCCAAATTCCTCCACCTGCCGACGTAACAACCCGCCGACCCTGCCCGTAGATGACCCTGCGGGCGCTTTCAGGCCAGGAAGCCAAAGGAAGGCGCGAGGGAGGCACGGCATCGTGAGTGGACAATTGAGCATCCGGCGAGCTCAGGCGGACGATTATGTCGCCGTTCGCGGTCTCGCGGACGCATTGGCGGCCCATATCGAAGAGCCGCCACCGCCTCTGACGCTCGACCGCTATCTCGCCTTCTATGTCCGAGAGCATGCGCCAGTGCACCTCTTCGTCGCGCTGCTGGAAGATCGCGTTGTCGGCATGATCGCGTGGATCCTGACCCACGAGCTCTACAGCGCCCAGGCCGGCATCTACATCAGCGACATTGCGGTGCATGCCGATGCGCGCAGGAAGGGCGTCGGCAGAGCGTTGATGACGAAGGCAAGGGAATGGGCCTCCGATCACGGCGTGACGAAGCTCGGCTGGGATGTCTGGAAGCACAATGCGTCGGCCATGGAATTCTATGAGCACCTGGGCGCGACCGTCGACACCGAGGCCGTGCCGCATCTCCTACTGCTGACGAACGTCCCAACCCATCCTGCGAACGGCCCCGCTCCCCCCGTTTTCCGGGTGTCATGACAACTTGCTAGCCTCGCGTCCGCTCGATCAAACTCGAAAGGACAATCCATGGAATTGAAAGCCGGCGATGTGGTGATGCTGAAATCCGGCGGCCAGCCGCTGACGGTTGCGGAAGTGAAGCAGGACGAGGTGCTCTGCCTCTGGATGGGCATGGAAGGCGACCTGTTCCGCGAGACGCTGCCTCTGGCCGTGCTCGACCGCGTGGAAATCGAAGACGAGGAAGAAGAGGACGACGAGGACGAGGACGAGGAGTAGGCACGCCTGAGACCGCATTCCGGTCAGGCTGGCCAGGCGTAAGCCAGGTGCGGTGTACCCCAACTTGCCGACATCCGATGACGGCGCCCGGACTTCGTTCACGGGCCACAAGGCGACATCATATCGTATGACTAGGCCGCCAACTGAGGCGGCCTCAGTCGTTCCAGATGCGTTCGCCGCATTCGCATTCGAACAGGTGGATGAGATTTCCGGTTTCCATGTTCAGTATCGCGCGAACCAGCACTAGCTGCTTGTCGCAGACACGACATTTCCGGTCCGAATTATTTTCGATCTCTGCGATCTTCTCTGCGCGGAGCAGGTCCATAGTAAAGTCCCCTCAAGACAGCAGCGATGCTACTCCATGAGCTCCGCAATTGGATCATACAGAGGTATACTTGCCGGTGCTTCGCCACCACCAAGGGGCCGATGGAACAGACAGGCAACCAGGTCCTGCGAACCTAGGCCCGCGTCGCCTCTGGGTCGTAAACTGTCGCGGACAGATGAGCCGGACGAACCCGTTTCGCGCTCGGAGGCCGACGCTTATGAGTGCCGGGCTCGATACTCAGTTTAGGCGCCAACGCCAATTGGGCCCGCTAGATCAAGAGTTGCCTCGCCGCCGCCGAGATCATCACCAGCCCGCCGGTGACGACAGCCACATCGAGGATCGCGGTGTGAATGTGCACCGGCATCCGCTCGACAAAGGCTTTTGCCAGGAACGCGCCGGGGATCGCGATCGCGCCGATCAGCAGCGCAAAGGCGAGCACCTGCGCGGTGACGGCGCCAGCGAGGCCGAACACGGAGATCTTGATCAGGCCGGTGCCGAGCGAGATCATCGCGTCGGTCGCGATCACGGCGGCGCCCTCCAAGCCGGCGGCCATCAACAGCGAGAGCAGGATCACGCCGGAGCCGGAGGTGCCGCCGACCAAGACGCCATAGCCGACAGAGCCGGCGGCAAGGCCGCTGTCGGAGATCTTGACCTCTCGGCGGCGGAGCACGCGGCGCAGCGGCACGCTCAGAATCAGCATGGTGCCGATCACGAGCGCGGCGCCCGCATTGGTCAGCCGCGTGTAGCCGTAGGCGCCGAGCGCGGTCGTGAGCGCGGCGCAGGCAAGCACGATCAGCGCGCGACGGCGGTCGGCGTAGCGCAAATAAGCAACCGCGCGGCTGCAATTGGTGAAGATGGCTGAGATCGCGATGATCGGCACCACGGGCTCGGCGCCGACCAGCGGCACCAGCACCAGCGGCATCAAGGCGCCGGTGCCATAGCCGGCGAGACCACCGATGATCGAAGCAAACAGCGCCATCAACGCGACCAGCAGGAGCTGAAAAATCGAGATGTCGGCGAAGGCTGAGACGATGGTCACGTTCTCTCGTCGCGGCTGATGCGGGCCGCAGCTTGATCGGCGATGGCAGCGAGTGCGGCTTGCTCTAAGGGAAAATCCGCCGCAAGCCAAGCGTCCTCGGCGAGTGTCAACACATGCCCGAGCCCGGGCCCTTCCGCCATGCCGCGGGCGATGAAGTCGGCGGCCTTCAGCGGAAATTTCGGCGCAGTCCAGCGCTGCGGCAGCTCAGCGAGCGCGCGCCAGCGCGTGGAGGTGACATCGCCGCCGCTCCTCGCCCAGCCGAGCAACACGCGGTCGTGATAGCGCTCGGCGCCGAGCCGGTAGAGCAATCGCCGTGCATTGGCTTCGTCCTTGATGGCGAGGCGCCACCAGCGGTGGCCCATCGAATCCAGCGCCTTGGTCTCGGCATTGGAGAGCCGCAGCCGCGCGGCGACGCGCTTGGCATCCTCGGTCACGGCGACGGTCAGCGCGGCGAGGCGCCGCGTGCTGCTCGCCGCGAGGCCGAGCTCGCGCTCGATCGCGATCATCGTCGTCAGCGGCCCGGTGTAGACGACGCCGCCGACCAGCGTCTGCAGCAGGCCGCCCTCGGCCATGGCCAGCGCGGCCGCGGATGCGCCCGATGCCACCAAGAGCTTCAACATCTCCATCCGCACCCGCTCGGCCGAGAGGCTGGCAAGGCCGGCGCGGCCGCGGATGCAGGCGAGATAGCCGTAGCGGTCGGGCTCGCCCGCGCCGAAAGCGGCGTGGATGCGGAAGAAGCGCAGGATGCGCAAATAATCCTCGGCGATGCGCTGGTCGGGATCGCCGATGAAGCGCACGCGGCGCGCTTTGGCATCCGCGATGCCGCCGACATAGTCGTAGACCACGCCCCTTGCGTCGACCGACAGGCCGTTCATGGTAAAGTCGCGCCGCTCGGCGTCCTTCACCCAGTCGCGGCCGAACGCGACCTTGGCCTTGCGGCCGAAGGTTTCGGTGTCCTCGCGCAACGTCGTGACTTCATAGGGGTGGCTGTCGATGACGAGCGTGACGGTGCCGTGATCGATCCCGGTCGGCACGCCCTTGATGCCGGCGGCCTTGGCGCGCCGCATCACCTCCTCAGGCCGCGCCGTGGTCGCGATGTCGATGTCGCCGGGCACGAGGCCGAGCAGCGCGTTGCGCACGGCGCCGCCGACCACCCGCGCCTCCTCGCCGTCAGAGTTGAGCAATTGCAGAACGCGCGCGGTCCCGCCCGAGATCAGCCAGGGCGCATCGGCAAGAACCGGCGCAAGTAACGGCTCTGCGCTCATCGTGCTGCCCCTATTTTTCCACGCCCGGCACCAGCCTGCCGTTCTCGATATGGGCGGGAACGTAGGTCGAATCTGGCGCGGCGCCGGAGAAATGCGCGAAGCCGATCAGGCCCGCGATCACCAGCGCGAGCGCCACCAAGGCAAGGCGGGCGACGACATAGACCGGCCAGGACGAGCGTGCGAACAGGCCGGAGCGCGTCGCGGCCACAAACAGTGCATAGACGGCAAAGGGAATGAGGAAGATTCCGATCTCGGTCAGAACCGGCCGGATCATGATGAATAGATCCGCTCATACAGCACACGCAGCATTCCGGCCGTGGCCCCCCAGATGTAGCGCTCCGCGAACGGCATGGCGTAGTAGAACCGCTCCATGCCGCGGAATTCCTTGCTGTGCACCTGATGGTTCACCGGGTTCATCAGGAAGGATAGCGGCACCTCGAAGGCGTCATCAACCTCGGAATGGTTGATGGTGAGCGAAAAGCCGGGCCGCACCTTAGCTACGGTCGGCAGGATGCGGAAGCCGAAGGCGGTGCCGTAGAGATCGAGATAGCCGAGCGGCTCGACGAAGTCCCTGGACAGCCCGACCTCCTCCTCGGCCTCGCGCAGCGCCGCGTCCAGCGGCGAGGAATCGGTCACGTCGATCTTGCCGCCGGGAAAGGCGATCTGGCCGGCATGGTCGTTGAGATGCGCCGCGCGCTGCGTCAAGAGGATGGTCGGCTCGGGATGGTCGACCACGGCGATCAGGACCGCCGCCGGTCGCACCGGCTGCTCGCGCGCGACGATCTCGAGCATCTTGTCGGTGCCGGGATCGCCCGAGGCGGGAATGATGTTGGGATCGTAGAGGCCGGCCGGGACGTCGAAGCCGAGCTTCGCCTTCGAGCGGGCGAAGAAATCCGCCGCGCCGAGCGCAACCGGGTCGGTCGTCAGCGTAGGCTTGTTCAAAGCGCGGCCCTCACCTGCTCCGCATCGGCCATGGCGAAGAATTCGCCGGATGATTCGACGCCGAACATCGGCTGGCCATCGACCATCCGCTCCTCACCCATGTCAACCAGATCGTAATAGAGCGCCCTCGTGACCTTGGCCCAGAGATCGGCACGGACATGCAAGTAGGGCGTCAGCCCGCCATCCGCCGCCTGCTCGAAGCGTAGCCGGTGCGCGGCATCGCAGGTGACCCAGTCGTCGACATTGGTACGGAAGCTCAGCACGCGATGGTGGCCCTCGCCGTGCTTCTGCATCTCGACCGCCATGAACGGCGCATCGTCGACGCGAATGCCGACCTTCTCCACCGGCGTCACGAGAAAATGCTTGTCGCCCTCGCGCTTGAGGATGGTCGAGAACAGCCGCACCAGCGCGGGACGCCCGATTGGCGTGCCCAAGTAGAACCAAGTACCGTCGGAGGCGATTCGCATGTCGAGATCGCCGCAAAACGGCGGATTCCACAGATGCACCGGCGGCAGGCCCTTCTTGGCGCCTTCGGCATTGGCAGCATTCTTGGCAGCGTTCTTGGCAGCGGTCGTCAGCCCTTCGAGACCGTGATTGGCGCTCTGCCCTTGGTTCGCCATGGTTTGCCCTGACTTTGTCCTTGGCACGATTGGTGCAGGTCTACGTTGTACTTAGGTGCACGGTTCCATCCGGAATAGTCCGGTGTGGGAGGTCGCCACTTCGTGATGCCGTACATAACCCGAAGCCGATAAGGTGGGGATAGGTTAATTCAACGAATACATGGCCTTCCTGCAAGTCTAGCATAGGCCCATGATCTGACGTGATGCGATGACATGACGGCCCAGGCAAGCCGCATGGCGGGCTGAAGGAGCGAACGGATGGCGGAGAGTGTCGAGAAACTCGAGGACGGGATCGTTCGTTCGGCCGAGCAGGTGTCGAGCCAGATTCGCGCAGCGAAGGATGCGATTGCGTCCGTCATCTTCGGCCAGGATCGCGTGATCGAAAACACGCTGGTCACCATCCTCTCCGGCGGCCATGCGCTCTTGATCGGCGTACCCGGCCTTGCCAAGACCAAGCTGGTCGAGACGCTCGGCGTCACGCTCGGCCTCGATGCCAAGCGCATCCAGTTCACGCCTGATTTGATGCCGTCGGACATTCTCGGCGCCGAGGTGCTGGATGAGAGCACGACGGGCAAGCGCGCCTTCCGCTTCATTTCGGGTCCGGTGTTCGCGCAGCTGCTGATGGCGGACGAGATCAACCGCGCCAGCCCGCGCACGCAGTCGGCGCTGCTGCAGGCGATGCAGGAGCAGCACATCACCGTCGCCGGTGCGCGCCACGACCTGCCAAAGCCCTTCCACGTGCTCGCCACGCAAAACCCGCTGGAGCAGGAAGGCACCTACCCGCTGCCCGAAGCGCAGCTCGACCGCTTCCTGATGGAGATCGACGTCGACTATCCCGATCGCGACGCCGAGCGCCGCATCCTGTTCGAGACCACCGGCGCGGAAGAGACACTTGCCAAGGGCGCGATGACGGCGGATGCGCTGATCACCGCGCAGCGGCTGATCCGGCGCCTGCCGGTCGGCGATTCCGTGGTCGAGGCGATCCTGTCGCTGGTGCGCTCGGCCCGTCCGGGTCCCGACGCCGGTGAGGCCGGCAAGTTCATCGCCTGGGGCCCCGGCCCGCGCGCCAGCCAATCCCTGATGCTGGCCGTGCGCGCGCGTGCGCTGATCGACGGGCGCCTCGCGCCTTCGGTCGACGACGTGCTCGATCTCGCCGAGCCCGTGCTGAAGCACCGCATGGCGCTGACGTTCCAGGCGCGCGCCGAAGGCCGCACGATTCCGGACGTGATCCGGCAATTGAAGACACGGATCGGTTGATGGCAGCGGAGAACGGGCACACGGCGAAGGAGATACTCGCGATCCGACGTGCCGATGGCGAAAGCCGCACGCTCGCCGCGTCCTTGCCACGCCTGGTGCTCGAAGCCCGCCGTATCGCCGCCAACGTCATCCACGGCCTGCATGGCAGGCGCCGCGCCGGCTCCGGCGAAAATTTCTGGCAATATCGCCGCTTCGTCTCCGGCGAGCCGTCGCAGAACGTCGACTGGCGGCGCTCGGCGCGCGACGACCATCTCTACGTCCGCGAGCTCGAATGGGAAGCCTCGCACACGGTCTGGATCTGGCCCGACCGCTCGCCCTCGATGGCGTTCGCCTCGAAGACCGCGCGCGAGTCCAAGCTCGAACGGACGCTGATCGTTGCCTTCGCGCTGGCCGAACTCTTGGTCTCCGGCGGCGAACGCGTCGGGATTCCCGGGCTGATGGCGCCGACGGCGAGCCGCAGCGTCATCGACAAGATGGCGCAGGCGATGCTGCATGACGATGCCGATCGTCTCAGCCTGCCGCCGTCCTTCGTGCCTGCCGCGCTCGCCGAGACCATCGTGCTGTCGGATTTCTGGTCGCCGATCTCCGAGATCAGGACGACGCTCGCAGGGCTCTCCGGCTCGGGCGCGCATGGCACGCTGGTGCAGATCGTCGATCCCGCCGAAGAATCGTTCCCCTATTCCGGCCGCGTCGAGTTCGTCGAGCCCGAAGGGTTCGGCGTGGTCACCGCCGGCCGCGCCGAGAGCTGGGCGCAGGATTACACCGCGCGGCTCGCGCTGCACCGCGACCAGATCCGCGCCGAGACCAACAAGCTGGACTGGCTGTTCACGACGCACGCCACCGACCGCTCCGCCGCCGAGCTGCTGCTGTTCCTGCATGCCGGCATGCAGGTGAGCAAGTCCGGCGCCCGCACCACGACCATCAAGGCGGGGCCGGTCGCATGATGGGACTGCCGCTCGCCTTCACCGAACCGCTGCTGCTGATCGGCCTCGTCAGCCTCCCGGTGCTATGGTGGCTGCTGCGTGTGATGCCGCCGCGGCCGCGCCGCATCGAGTTTCCGCCGACGCGCCTGTTGTTCGACATCGCCCCACGCGAGGAGACGCCCTCGCGGACGCCATGGTGGCTGACCGCATTGCGCCTGCTTGCCGCGGCGCTGGTTATCTTCGCCGCCGCCGGCCCGATCTGGAATCCGCAAACGGGCCTCGCCGGCAGCAAGGCGCCGCTGATGATCATGTTCGACGACGGCTGGAGCGCCGCATCGCACTGGGACGTCAGGATCAGGGCTGCGGACGAGCTGATCGCCAATGCCGATAACGACCGCCGCGCCATCGCGCTGGTGCCGCTGTCCGAGCCGAACCGCGACATCACCCTGATGCCGGCGGGCGCGGCGCGCGTCGCGCTGCGGCAGCTCGCGCCAAAGCCCTATTCGATCGACCGCGTCGAGACGCTCACCGCGGTCGACCGTTTCCTGAAAGCCACCGGCGATTGCGAGATCGCCTGGCTGTCCGACGGCGTCGACACCGGCCGCGGCGAGGACTTCGTGACCGGCCTCGGCAAGACCATCGGCGAGCGCAGCCTGACCATCTTCGAAGGCGGCACCTCCTCGCCGCTGGCGCTGGTCGCGGCCGAGAACGCCGCCGCCAGGATGACGGTGAAGGTGCTGCGCACCGACAGCGGCATCGCGATCGGCACCGTGCGCGCGCTGGACCAGAAGGCCTCGCCGATCGGCGAAGCGCGTTTCTCATTCGGTCCGCAGGACAAGGAGACCGACGCCGCGTTCGATCTGCCGGTCGAGCTGCGCAACGACATCACGCGGCTCGAGATCTCGGGCGAGCGCTCTGCCGGCGCGGTGCAGCTGCTCGACAAGCGCTGGCGCCGCCGCGCCATCGGCATCGTCTCGGGCTCGACCAGCGAGACCGCGCAGCCGCTGCTGGCGCCGACCTTCTACCTCACCCGCGCGCTGGCGCCATTCGCCGACGTCAGGCTCGCCGACAAGGGGGCGCCGCAGCAGGGCATCACACAATTCCTGGACCAGAAGCTGCCGATGATCATCCTCGCCGATGTCGGCACCATCGCGCCGGAGCTGCGCGAGCGTCTCAACGCCTGGATCGACCAGGGTGGCGTGCTGGTACGGTTCGCAGGTCCAAGGCTGGCGCAGGCCGAAGACGACCTCGTGCCGGTCAAGCTGCGCAAGGGCGGCCGCACGCTCGGCGGCAGCCTGACCTGGGAAAAGCCGCAGCATCTTGCGACCTTTGCGGCCGACGGCCCGTTTGCCGGCATCGCGGTCCCCAAGGACGTCACCGTGAGCCGCCAGGTGCTGGCCGAGCCCGACGCGGTGCTCGCCACCAAGAGCTGGGCCTCGCTGGAAGACGGCACGCCGCTCGTCACCGGCGAGCATCGCGGCAAGGGGCTGGTCAGCCTGTTCCACGTCAGCGCCGACATGCGCTGGTCGGATTTGCCGATGTCCGGCACCTTCGTCGAAATGCTGCGGCGGGTGGTCGACATGTCCGGCTACACGTCCAAGCCCGGCGCAGGCGCTGCCAGCGAAGCGACCACCGAGACGGTGGCGCCGCTGCACATCCTCGACGGTTTTGGCGCCTTCGGTCCGCCGCCGGCGACCGCAAAGCCGCTGCCCGCGGATTACCGCGACCGCGCCACATCCGATCATCCGCCGGGCTTCTACGGCCCGGCAGAAGGACCGCTCGCCGTGAACACGCTTGCCAGCGCCGACCGCATCGCGGCCCTCAACACCGCGAGCCTGCGCGCCCGGCACGCCACCTACACCAATGCCGAGCCGCGGGACCTGCGCGGCTGGCTGCTGTCGACGGCACTCGCGCTGTTCCTGATCGACGCCATCATCGTCGCGGTGCTCGGCGGGGGAATCGCCGCTCTGCTGCGCCGCCGCGCCGCGCCTGCAATGATCGTGCTTGGCCTGCTATTCGCATCGCTCTCGCCGACGCCGTCACGCGCCGACAGCACCACGGACGATTTCGCGATGAGAGCGACGGCGCAAACCCGCCTCGCGTATGTCGTAACCGGCAATGCCGACGTCGATTCCATCGTCAAAGCGGGGATGAACGGGCTGACGCTGTTTTTGGCCCAGCGCACCGCGCTCGAGGCCGGCGATCCCGTCGGGGTCGATCCCGCGCGCGACGAGCTCGCCTTCTTCCCGCTGATCTACTGGCCGATCGTGCCGGGCGCGCCCAAGCCGCCGCAGGACGCCATCAACAAGATCGACGCTTATATGAAGCAGGGCGGCACCGTGCTGTTCGACACCCGCGATGCGATCGAGGCCCCGCCCGGTGCGAACGGCGCGGCGCAGACCCCCGCCATGCAGACGCTGCGCGAGATCCTGTCCTCGCTCGACGTGCCCGAGCTCGAGCCGGTACCGCGCGAGCACGTGCTGACCAAGACCTTCTATCTGCTGCGCGACTTCCCCGGACGCTTCGTTACCGGCCAGACCTGGGTCGAGACCCTGCCGCGCGAAGACGAGGACGAGGACGCCGCCGCGCAGCGGCCGGCCCGCGGCGGCGACGGCGTCTCGCCGATCATCATCACCTCGAATGATCTTGCCGGCGCCTGGGCCGTGCGGCCCGACGGCCAGGCCATGCTGCCGGTGACCGGCGGCGACACCCGCCAGCGCGAATTCGCCTACCGCGCCGGCGCCAACATCGTGATGTACACGCTGACCGGCAATTACAAGGCCGACCAGGTGCACGCACCGGCCCTGATCGAACGGCTGGGGCAATGATGCGGGTTTCGAATTGGGTGTTCGCCAAACAGAAAGCCGTCATGCCCGGCCTTGTGCCGAGCATCCACGTTCTTCGTGCCGCGTGGCAAGGCGTGGATGGCCGGGACAAGCCCGGCCATGACGATGCCGAGAAAGTGACGCCATGAATTACGGTATCGCCTTCACGCCGCTTGTCCCCGCGATCGTGCTGTGGCTCGCGCTCGCCGCGATCGTCGTCGTCGCGCTCGTGCTGCTGGTGGCACGGGCGCGCGGCGCCGCCGTGCGCGTGGCCGCGCTGGCGCTGTTCCTGCTGGCGCTCGCCAACCCCTCGTTTACCCGCGAGGACCGCGATCCCCTCACCTCGGTCGCCGCAATCGTCGTGGACAAGAGTCCGAGCCAGAATTTCGGCAGCCGCAATCGTGAAGCCGCGCAAGCGCAGGAAGCGCTGGTCGACAGCCTGAAGAAGATCAAGGGGCTGGAGGTGCGCGTCGTCGATGCCGGACAGGCCGATGGCGAGACCGACGGCACCAAGCTGTTCGGCGCCCTCGCCTCGGCATTGTCCGACGTGCCGGTCGACCGTGTCGCCGGCGCGTTCCTGATCACCGACGGCCGCGTCCACGACATTCCGGCGAGCGCCGCCGCGCTCGGCTTCCAGGCGCCGGTGCATGCGCTCGTGACCGGCCAGAAGGACGAGCGCGACCGCCGCATCGCGATCACGGCCGCGCCGCGCTTCGGCATCGTCGGACAGACCCAGACCATCAGCTACCGCCTCGACGACCAGGGCGTCACGGGCGAGCGCGCCAAGGTCACGATCCGCAGGGACGGCGAGGTCATCAACGAGCGCACGCTGTCGAGCGGCCAGGCCGCGAGTGTCGACGTCGACATCAAGCATGCCGGTCCGAACATCGTCGAGATCGAGGCCTCCCCGCTCGAGCGAGAGCTGACGCCGGTGAACAACCGCGCCGTCGTCGCCATCGACGGCGTGCGCGACAAGCTGCGGGTGCTCCTGGTCTCCGGCGAGCCGCATTCTGGCGAGCGCACCTGGCGCAACCTCTTGAAGTCCGACGCCAGCGTCGACCTCGTGCACTTCACCATTCTGCGTCCGCCGGAGAAGCAGGACGGCACGCCGATCAACGAATTGTCGCTGATCGCGTTTCCGACCCGCGAATTGTTCCAGCAGAAGATCAACGAATTCCAGCTGATCATCTTCGACCGCTACGCCCGTCAGGGCGTGCTGCCGATCGCCTATTTCGACAACATCGCGCGCTATGTGCGCTCGGGCGGCGCGGTGCTGGTCTCGGCCGGCCCCGACTACGCCTCCAACACCAGCATCTGGCGCACGCCGCTGGATACGGTGCTGCCGGCCGAACCGGTCGGCGTGACGGAAAAGCCGTTCTACGCGCATCTGTCCGATCTCGGCAAACGCCACCCGGTCACGCGCGCCCTGGAGGGCTCGGCCTCCGAGCCGCCGCGTTGGAGCCGTTTCTTCAGGACGGTCGACACCCGCAATTCCGTCAATCCGCCGGTGATGACGGGCGCCGACGGCAAGCCGCTCCTGTTCCTGTCGCGCTTCGGTGACGGCCGCGTCGCGCTGCTGCTCTCCGACCACATCTGGCTGTGGGCGCGCGGCTATGAGGGCGGCGGCCCGCATCTGGACCTGCTTAGGCGGATGTCGCACTGGCTGATGAAGCAGCCCGACCTCGACGAGGAGGCGCTGCGCCTCCAGGTCCAGGGCAAGGACCTCGTCGTGGTGCGCCAGACCATGGCGGACAGCGTCCAGCCGGTGAACGTGACCTCGCCATCAGGCGTGTCGCACGATTTGACGCTGAGCGCCGGCGATCCCGGCGAATGGCGCGCCAGCTTGCCGGCGAGCGAGCTCGGTCTGTGGCAGGCGACCGATGGCACGCTGAAGGCACTGATCAATGTCGGGCCGACCAATCCGAAGGAGTTTTCGGAAGTCACCTCCACCGTCGATACCTTGCAGCCGCTGACGCAAGCGACCGGCGGCAACGCCGTGCGCGTGGCGAGTGGCGCCAGCGTCGAGCTGCCGCGCATCCTGCCGGTGCGTTCGGCCAGCGTCTTTGCCGGCGACGGCTGGATGGGGGTCAGGATGCGTGATGCCAGCGTCGTGAAGGGCGTCGGCGTGCTGCC
Source organism: Bradyrhizobium sp. UNPA324 (assembly GCF_006658635.1). Lineage (NCBI taxonomy): Bacteria > Pseudomonadati > Pseudomonadota > Alphaproteobacteria > Hyphomicrobiales > Nitrobacteraceae > Bradyrhizobium > Bradyrhizobium sp. UNPA324. The sequence continues at coordinate 4,880,879 of NZ_LFJD01000004.1, read as the reverse complement.
GATCTTTGCCGGCCTGATCGGCCTCCTGCTGCTGCTCGGCGCGTTTGCTGCGACATGGGTCCGCGAGGGGAGGTAAGCTCTCCGTTGCCCTAACGCCACATCGGTCCGCCAGCCACGCTGGGTGGGCCGGAGTGCGGTTGACATCAGCTGACCGTTCGAGCGATGTTACATTATAACATCGCGACGCCCCGGGATTTGGCGCCTCGCGATGTGGGGGTAGCTCTTTCAGATGAAGTGGTTCCGGTCGCATATCAGGCACGGCGCCCGGCTCGCGTTGTTCGCGATGCTGGTGCAGTTCGCGCTGACGTTCGGCCACAGCCATTGGTTCGCGCAGGCCGCACCGCTTGCGCAAGGGACGCTCCAGCAGACCGACGGCGCCAAGGACAGTGCCAAGGACCAAGCTGCGGTCGATCGTGCGGCGGTTCACAAGCAATCGCCCTCAAGCCCCCACCGCGAGCAACCGGGCGAAGACAATTGCGCCATTTGTGCCGTCGTCGCGATGGCGGGCACGATCCTGTTCGCGACGCCGCCCCTGCTGCAGCTGCCGCAGGCGATCGACCTGCTCTACCGCACCACCGATGCCGAGTTTCTCCATCTGAAATCGGCCGGCGCGGCATTCCAGCCGCGCGCCCCTCCCGCGTCCTGACTCTCAACATCACTTGATCACGCCCGCCCTCGCCGCTTCAGGCGATCAGCCGGGAGAAGTTGAAGTCGAATTCCGTCGCACCGCGACGGCAGGCCGCCTCTGATCAGCAGACCATCGTGCGGACGGCGCCTGACTGGAATCAGGACCATGTCATTTCAATTGCGACGCGCGCAGCGTCTTGGCGGAGCAAGCCTGCTCCTGCTCGGTGCCGCCGCGACATCCGCATTCGCGCAAGAGTCGGCCCAAGCGCCTGTGCAAGACAAATCGTCGACCGAGATCCCTGCCGTCACCGTGACGGCCCCAAGCCCGATCGTGCGCAGAGCGGTGGTGCCATCCCGCAACGCAGGCCGCGGTACGCGGACCGCGCGGGTGCGCAGCCGCGAGCAAGCGGCCGAAGCAACGCCGGCAGCCGCCGCGCCCGCCGCGCCTCAGCAGGGTGTGCTGCCTGTCGTGACCAACCAGTTCGCCACCGTCACGGTGGTGCCAAACGAGGAGATCCGCCGCGAGGGCGGTGGCCAGCTCGGCGATCTCCTGTTCTCCAAGCCCGGAATCACCGGATCGAGTTTTGCTCCCGGCGCGTCCAGCCGGCCGATCATCAGGGGTCTGGACGTCAATCGCGTCGGCATCGTCGAGAACGGTACCAATGGCGGCGGCGCCTCCGATCTCGGCGAAGATCATTTCGTCCCGATCGATCCGCTCGCGACCAACCAGGTCGAGGTGGTGCGCGGGCCCGCCGCGCTGCGCTACGGCTCGACCTCGATCGGTGGCGTCGTCAGCGCCACCAACAACCGGATTCCGGATGCGCTGCCTGCCTGCGCGCCATCGTTTCAGGCTTACGGCCTGCCGACCAAGGCGCCGCTCGCAAGCGCCGCGACCTCGCCCTGCGTCACCGCCGAGACCCGCACCGCCTTCAGCTCGGTCGATCGCGGCGTCGAGAGCGGCGTGCTGCTCGACACCGGCGGCGGCAATTTTGCCTTCCATGCCGATGCCTATGGCCGCACGACCTCGGACTATTCCATTCCGAGCTATCCCTATCTGAACGATCAGTCGCGCCCGGTGAACGGGCGCCAGCCCAACTCGGCAACGCGTTCGGACGGCGCCTCGATCGGCGGTTCCTACTTCTTCCAGGGCGGCTATATCGGCGCGTCGATCACGCAGAACGACTCGCTCTATCACATCCCGGGCATCGACGGCGCCGACCACAAGACGCGGATCGACGGCCACCAGACCAAGATCAACGTCAAGGGCGAGTACCACCCTGATGCGGCCGCGATCGACACAGTCCGCTTCTGGGCCGGCGCGACCGACTACCGGCACAACGAGATCGGCCTTGCCGATCCCGCCGATCTCAACAGCGACGGCATCAGGCAGACCTTCACCAACAAGGAGCAGGAGATCCGCACCGAGGTGCAGCTGACGCCGTTCAACGCGCGCTTCGCCGAGGTGACGACCGCGCTGGGCTTTCAGGTCGGGCATCAGGAATTGAGCGCGCCGAGCCCTGACAATCCCGGCACGCTATTCAACGGCCTGTGGGACCCGAACAACAGCAACCGCGTTGCCGGTTACGCCTTCAACGAGTTCAAGTTCACGGAGGCGACACGGGCGCAGGTCGCCGGCCGCATCGAGCACGTCGAGCTGCACGGCACGACGCCGGACTTCCCGGCCGATTATTTGCCCGACGGCACGCCGCAGGCGGCGGTCTCGCGCAATCCGTCCTTCACGCCGAAGAGCGGCAGCATCGGCTTGCTGCAGGACCTGCCGGGCGGCATGGTCGGAAGCATCACCGCACAATATGTCGAGCGCGCGCCGAAGGCGGCCGAATTGTTCTCGCGCGGCGGCCACGATGCGACCGCGACGTTCGACATCGGCAATCCGAACCTCACGATCGAAACCGCGAAATCCCTCGAGCTCGGCGTGCGCAGGGCGGCGGCACCGTTCCGCTTCGAGGCGACCGTCTACTACACGCATTTCGACAATTTCATCTACCGCCGCCTCACCGGCGTGTCCTGCAATGACGACTTTGCCTCCTGCGGCACGCCGGGCGCCGAGTTGAACCAGGCGGTCTACTCGCAGCGCAATGCGAATTTCCGCGGCGGCGAATTCCAGTCGCAGCTCGACGTCGGCGCCTTCCAGGGCGGCATCTGGGGTATCGAGAACCAGCTCGACTTCGTCCGCGCCACCTTCTCTGACGGCACTAACGTGCCGCGCATTCCACCCTTGCGGATGGGCGGCGGCGTGTTCTGGCGCGACGATAATTGGCTGATGCGCGTCAACCTGCTGCACGCCTTCACGCAGAACAACGTCGCCGCGATCGCGGAGACGCCGACGGCGGGTTACAATCTGTTGAAGGCCGAAATCAGCTACAAGACCAAGCTCGACCGCAATTGGTTCGGCGCACGCGAGATGATGGCCGGCATCGTCGGCAACAATCTCCTCAACGAGAACATCCGCAACCACGTGTCCTACACCAAGGACGAGGTGCTGATGCCCGGTATCGGCGTGCGGGCGTTTGCGAACTTCAAGTTCTGACGTCGAGCCGGTCGGGGGCTGCGGGCCCCGACATACACGCCGTCATTGCGAAGCAGCGAAGCAATTCAGACCGTCTCTGCGGAAAGATGCTGGATTGCTTCGCTGCGCTCGCAATGACGGAGTATCAGGCGGCGCCGCGGCGCCCTCAATCCACAGGGGCGCAATCTACCCCCGCGCCTTGCTCCAGTCCGGACCCACCGCTCCCGACACGCCCTCGAAGGCGCCGTCGACGAGCTCGAATACCAGGATGCGGGCGGCGTCGACCGGGCCCGGCATGGTGACGCGGCCCTTGGGGACCTGCTTGAAGCCGACGCGGCTGTAATAGGGCTCGTCGCCGACCAGCAGCACGATGGCGTGGCCCTTCGCCTTCGCGTCCTTCAGCGCGCGCTCCATCAACAGCCGGCCAATGCCGCGATCGCGGAATGGCGGCTCGACGGTGAGCGGCCCGAGCAGCAGTGCCGGTGTCTCGCCGATCAGGATCGGCAACTGCCGGACCGAGCCAACCAGCAGCGTGCCGATGCGGGCGGTGAAGGACAATTCGAGCAGATGGTCGACGTGCTCGCGAATTCGGTAGGCGCTGAGCACGAAACGGCCTGGGCCGAAGGTGCGTTCGTGCAGCCGTTCGATCGCCTGGGCATCGCCGGCGGCTTCGGGAAGGATGGTCAGTGAGAGATCGGTCATGTCGATCGCGGGATAGCACCTGAACGCGGCGCGGTCCATTGGGCAGCGAAGGCGCTCAGGTCCATTTCTGGCGCCGATCCGACAGGTGTTCCGAGACCTCAGCTTGCTCGTGTCGAATGACAATCCTCATGCGCAAGCACAGCCCGCCGTCAGCGCCACGTCGCAATCAGGGGCCGGCCGTCCAGCACTTCCGCGATCCGCAGCCGCGTACCGGGCGTGGTCCCCTCGGGCAGCGCCGTGATCGCGAAGAATCCGCATTCGACGATCTCGCGATTGGGCTCAGGGACGCGGTTCTGCCTGAACTGCCTGACCACATAGACTGCAACGTGGTCGCGGCGGGAGACGTGGCTGTTGAGGAAGATGCCATGCAGCTCGGCAGCACCGGTGAGGTCGATGTCGCCCTCCTCCTTGAGCTCACGCCGCATCGCCTGTTCCATGGTCTCGCCGTGGTCGACGCCGCCGCCGGGCAGGTACCAGCCGCTGACGTAACTGTGCCGGACCAGAAACACCCGGTTCTCGGCATCCAGCACCACGGCGCGGACGCCGAGCGTCATGGCGCGCACGACCAGGAAATAAGCGTGGAAGACTCGCCGCAACAGCGGCTCGCATGTCCGTCGGATCCGGTTCAGACGTTCTCCCATCAGGCTTCCTTGACGCGGCGGTTCAGGCTCTGCTTGCGCGTTCCTTGCGACCTTGCCATTACAGCGGAGCAATAGCGAGGCAATCGCGCCCCATGGCTCCCTTTACGCTCGCCCATCTGTCCGATCCGCATCTCGCGCCCCTGCCGAAACCGCGGCTGATCGAGCTCGCGGGCAAGCGCGCGCTCGGCTACGTCAACTGGACGCGCAACCGCCACAAGTACCAGCGCCGCGAGGTGCTCGACGCGCTGGTCGCGGACATGAAGGCGCAGGCGCCCGACCACATCGCGGTGACGGGCGACCTCGTCAACCTGGCGCTCGAAGCCGAGTTCGCGCCCGCCCGCGCCTGGCTCGACGGTGTCGGCCCGCCCGACCGCGTCACCACGATTCCCGGCAATCACGATGCCTACGTCCGCGCGACCTCGCACCGCTTCGGCGAGACCTTTGCACCCTATCTTGCGGGTGACGACGGCCGCATCGGCTTTCCCTCGGTGCGCCGGCGCGGGCCGCTCGCACTGATCAGCCTGTCGACGGCGGTGCCGACGCTGCCGCTGATGGCGACGGGCACGCTCGGACGCGATCAGCTCGCCTCGCTCGAAGGGGTCCTCGAACGGCTCGCGGCCGAGGACGTATTCCGCGTGCTGCTGGTGCATCATCCGCTGAAATCCGACGCGCGTCAGAAGCGGATGACCGACGCAGCCGCACTGCTGGCGCTGCTCAAGCGCCACGGCGTCGAGCTGATCCTGCACGGACATGACCACGTTCATTCGACCGTGTGGTTCGAGGGCCCCAACGGCAACATTCCCGCGCTCGGCGTGCCCTCGGCCTCCGCGCTCGCGCACGGACGCTACCCGGCGGCGGCGTATAATCTGTTCAGGATCGAGAAGGACAATGCCGGCTGGCGCTGCGATCAGACGGTGCGAAGCCTCGGCGCTGGATTTCAGATCGGGCAGATCAAGCATGTGCGGTTAATTTAGTCCCACGCCGTCATTGCGAGCGCAGCGAAGCAATCCAGACTGCCTCCCCGGAAAGATTCCTGGATTGCTTCGCTGCGCTCGCAATGACAATGGAGAGAGCTTCACCAGCTCCGCAAGACCGCCAGCACGGCGAGCCCGAACAGCGCGGCGGCACCGAGGATGAAGCCGAACACGAACGGCCAGAAGCGTGAACGGCGCGGCAGCGCGGTGACCGGCGCCTGCGGTTCGGGCGGGACCACCATGGCCCGCTCGCGCTCGACCATGCGGCGCGCGACGTAGTCGGTGACGGCCTCGACGATCGCCGCGGTGTCGTGCGATTCGGCGAGCACGATGCGTCCGAACCGGGTGTCCTGGACGAAGCGGTACATCCGCTTGTCGCGTCCCATCACGATGTGGGCGACGACGTCGATCCAGAGCCGCGGCGTATCGCCCTGGCTGATGCCGCGGTCGAACAGGTCGATCTGATCAGGCACCTGCGCGAACAGGGGATCGAGCGCGTCGTTGAGGATCTCGAGCCGCGCCACCTCGGCGTCCCTGAGATCGACCACGACGCCGGTGCGGTCGGCGGCCTCGATGCGCGCGCGCAACAGCGCATCGCGCAGCCGCACCGGGCGCGGCTGGCCGGGATGGGTCCCGCTGGTCTCGGGCTCTGACATTGTCGGCCTCGTCCTCGACTTTCCGCCATTAACCTATCAGCAACCACACCCTCCGCAAAGGCCTACAATTCCAGAGACTTACGGCGCCCACAGCCGTTTCACCTGTACCAAAAACAGACGATCCCACCCAGGCAGAGCCTGGATGGGACCATCCGTCCTTGGACGTCTTCTTGAGTGAGGCGATCAGGCCGAGACGCGCGAGGGCTCTTCCACGATCGAGAAGCGGACACCGGCCTTGTGGCGGCTCTCTTCCGAGACCTCCTTCCAGCAGTCCTCGGCTTCCTTGCGGGTCTTGAACGGACCCTTGACCTGGGCGGAGCCTTCCACGAGCTTGTGGAAGTTCATCGAGCCGAACTCGCCGCCGATCACCCAGAAATTGCTGCCTTTGGTCATTGTCGGTCTCCTATCCAATAGCGTGCTGCGTTAGCCGAACTGGTTCATCGTGTTGTGGACGCCGCCCGCCTTCAGGGCCGCCTCGCCCGCGAAGTACTCCTTGTGGTCGTCGCCGATGTCGGAACCGGCCATGTTCTGGTGCCTCACGCAGGCGATGCCCTGACGGATCTCGGCGCGCTGGACGTTCTTGACGTAGCCCAGCATGCCCTGCTCGCCGAAATACTCCCGAGCGAGGTTGTCGGTCGAGAGCGCCGCCGTGTGATAGGTCGGCAACGTGATCAGATGGTGGAAGATGCCGGCGCGCTTGGCCGAATCCGCCTGGAAGGTGCGGATGCGCTCGTCGGCTTCCTGCGCCAGCGGCGTGTCGTCGTACTCCGCCTTCATCAGCTCGGCACGGTTGTACTTGCTGACGTCCTTGCCGGCTTCCTTCATCGCGTCGTAGACCTGCCAACGGAAGTTCAGCGTCCAGTTGAAGGACGGCGAGTTGTTGTAGGCCAGCTTCGCGTTCGGGACGACCTTGCGGATGCGGTCGACCATCTTGGCGATCTGCTCGATATGCGGCTTCTCGGTCTCGATCCAGAGCAGGTCGGCGCCGTTCTGCAGCGAGGTGATGCAGTCGAGCACGCAACGGTCCTCACCCGTGCCCGGGCGGAACTGGTAGAGGTTCGAGGGCAGCCGCTTCGGGCGCATCATCTTGCCGTTGCGGCTGATGATGACGTCACCGTTGCGGGCGTTCTCCGCAGTGATTTCCTCGCAGTCGAGGAAGCTGTTGTACTGGTCGCCGATGTCACCGGGCTTGTGGCTGACCGCGATCTGCTGCGTCAGGCCGGCGCCGAGCGAGTCGGTGCGGGTCACGACGATGCCGTCTTCGACGCCGAGCTCGAGGAACGCATGGCGGCAAGCGCGGATCTTCGCGAGGAAGACTTCATGCGGCACGGTGACCTTGCCGTCCTGGTGGCCGCACTGCTTCTCGTCCGAGACCTGGTTCTCGATCTGCAGGGCGCAGGCGCCCGCCTCGATCATCTTCTTGGCGAGCAGATAGGTCGCTTCCGCATTGCCGAAGCCGGCATCGATGTCGGCGATGACGGGGACGACATGGGTCTGGAAGTTGTCGATCTTCGCAATCAGCTCCTTCTCGCGGGTCTTGTCGCCTTCCTTGCGCGCCTTGTCGAGCAGACGGAAGATATCGTTGAGCTCACGGGAGTCCGCCTGACGCAGGAAGGTGTAGAGCTCCTCGATCAGCGCCGGCACCGAGGTCTTCTCGTGCATCGACTGGTCGGGCAGCGGACCGAACTCGGAGCGCAGCGCCGCGATCATCCAGCCCGAGAGGTACAGATAGGTGCGATCGGTCTTGCCGCCGAAGTGCTTCTTGACCGAGATCAGCTTCTGCTGGGCGATGAAGCCGTGCCAGCAACCCAGCGACTGGGTGTACTTGGTCGGATCGTTGTCATAGGCCGCCATGTCGGCGCGCATCAGCGCCGCGGTGTAGCGGGCGACGTCGAGGCCGGTCTTGAAGCGGTTCTGCAGGCGCATGCGGGCGACGGCCTCGGCCGACACGCCGTTCCAGGTCGGCTGGGTCTCGAGGAGCGCCTGGGCCGCCTTGACCTCGTCCTGATACGACGACGGGCCCTGGAGGGTGCTGATGCCGCGGGGCTGGTAGTTCATGTGCCTGATCCTTTCGCTGACGATGGCGATGGCTGGCCATCGACATTCTTGACACTGCATTGCGAGATACGTGTCAGGAGCTAAACGCGAAAACAGAAACTTCGTATAGATGGCTTGTCTTTTATTGGTGATGTCATGTAACATCAGAACATGTAATAGATGTTATTTTGTAAAGTTTGTAAAAAATAGGTCAGAATAGCTGTCCTGATGCAGATGGAGATCTCAAGACATGGCCGCCGAATCCGGGAAGAAACTGTTCGTCGGCCCGCGCTTCCGGAGGATCCGGCAGCAATTGGGGCTGTCACAGACCCAGATCGCCGAGGGGCTCGGGATCTCACCGAGCTATGTCAACCTGATCGAGCGGAACCAGCGGCCGGTGACGGCGCAGATCCTGCTGCGGCTGGCCGAGACTTATGACCTCGATCTGCGCGATCTCGCCACCGCCGACGAGGACCGCTTCTTCGCCGAGCTCAACGAGATCTTCTCCGATCCCTTGTTCCGCCAAATCGACGTTCCCAAGCAGGAGCTGCGCGACCTCGCCGAGCTCTGCCCGGGCGTCACCCATGCGCTGCAGCGGCTCTATGCGGCCTATACCGAAGCCCGGCAGGGCGAGACACTGGCCGCCGCCCAGATGGCCGACCGCGACGTCGGCACGCGCTATGAGGGCAACCCGGTCGAGCGCGTGCGCGAGCTGATCGAGGCCAATCGCAACTATTTTCCGGAGCTGGAGCAGGCCGCCGAGAACTTGCGCGATGAATTGAACGTGCCGGCCGAAGGGCTCTATGCGGCCCTGGCCGCGCGGCTGCGGGAAAAGCATTCGATCCAGACCCGCATCATGCCTGTCGACGTGATGCGAGAGACGCTCCGGCGTTTCGATCGCCACCGCCGCCAGCTCTTGATCTCCGAGCTGGTCGACCCGCCCGGCCGCGCCTTCCAGCTCGCCTTCCAGCTTGGCTTGGGTGAATGCGCGCAAGCCCTGGAGAGCATCATCGGCCGTGCCGGACCGCTCGACGACGCGCCGCGCCGGCTGTTCCGCATCACGCTCGGCAACTACTTCGCAGCTGCCGTGATGATGCCCTATCCGGCTTTCCTGGCTGCGGCCGAAGCCCTGAATTACGACATCCACGTGCTGGCGCAGCGCTTCAATTCCGGCTTCGAGCAGGTCTGTCACCGGCTCACCACCTTGCAGCGGCCGAACGCGCGCGGCATTCCGTTCTTCCTGTTGCGCGTCGACAATGCCGGCAACGTCTCCAAGCGCTTCTCCTCCGGCACCTTCCCGTTCTCGAAGTTCGGCGGCACCTGCCCGCTGTGGAACGTGCATTCGACCTTCGACACGCCGGACCGCCTGCTCAAGCAGGTGATCGAGCTGTCCGACGGCACGCGCTATTTCTCGATCGCACAGATGGTGCGCCGCCCGGTCGCGCCGCACCCGCTGCCGCAACCGCGCTTCGCCATCGGCCTCGGCTGCGAGATCCGTCACGCCGCGCGCCTGACCTATGCCGCCGGCATGGACCTCGAGAAAACCGAGGGCACGCCGATCGGTGTCAATTGCCGCCTGTGCGAGCGCGAGAACTGCGCGCAGCGCGCCGAACCGCCGATCACGCGCACGCTGATTTTGGACGAGACGACGCGGCGGGTGTCGAGCTTTGCATTCTCGAACGCACGGGAGTTGTGAGGATATTCGTCTCTCGTGTCCCGGACGCGCTACGGCGCTCTCGCGCTGCTGCGCAGAGCCGGGACCCAGCGAGCCACGCATACACACCACATGGGCCCCGGCTCTGCAGCGCACCGCACGATGCCTCGCATCGCCGGGGGCGCTGCGCTGCGTCCGGGGCACGAGACTGCCGCACCTCACGCCAGCGTATGCACGATCACCGGCCCGGCGGCGGCGCTCGCATGGCCGGCGAGCAGGGGGCCGAGATCCTTTTCAATCCAGGCAATGGCCCGTCTGTTCGCTTCCTCGGCCTGCTCGAACTTGTCAAAGATCGAGATCGCGGTGACCGTGTCGTCGCCGGCATAGACGACGTAATAGGCGCGGAAGCCGTCGACGTCGCTGATGATCGGAACGGCGCCGTCCTTGATGCGGCGCGCCAGCTCTTCCGCGCTCCCGCTTTTCGCCTTGGCCTGACGGATGGCGGCATACATGGCATCCTCCCCTTCCGGCTGTCTGTGTTAGGGCGTGCTGCCCTCAAAGTGAATCTACACCCGACTGCCCGACCCGTCATCCTGAGGTGCGAGGCATGGGACGCAACGCGTCCCATGGGGAGCCTCGAAGGATACACGGCCCCCGCTGCTGCAGCTGGGCCGTCGCCCTTCGAGGGCCGCTGAAGAAGCGGCCACCTCAGGGTGACGGGGATAGGCTAGCTCGCGATATTGGCCTTGGTTAACCCGACCCTAATCCGCGCGCACGATCTGCAACCAGCGGTTAAGCACGCCTCAACATCGGTGCCTTAGTCTTGCCCCACTCACTTTTCGCAAACAACGGTGGCCTATTCTGCCGGGCGAAGTGACATCAGGGGGTTCATCATGCGCATTGCGTTGCTGCTGACCGCAACCATCGTCGGCGCGCTCTTCGCCAGTCCATCCCGTGCCGGATCGCTCGATGCCGATGCAGCGCAGCCGCTGCCGCCGGGGTTCCAGAGCTATCGCGGCTACATGTTCGACCTGTCGGAGAATTCCGATCGCAAGGACGTCGACAAGCTCACCGACAATCTGAAGCAGCAGATCGACCTTGTCGAAGGCGCCGGCCTCTCACCGCGCGTGCTGCGCTTCTTCCACACCGTTCCGATCGTCGCGAGCGAGCTGGCTTGCCTGGACGAAGGCGCGGCAACCGCGTGCTACGGCCGGGTCACGCCGGACATCCACCGCACCGCGCCGCGGACGCTCACGGTGTGGGACCCGGACAAGCAGCGCTGGACCAATCCGAATGCCGTCGATCTTGCGGTCGATTCCGGGCTCGGCGTGATCATGCTGCGCCCGGACATGATGCGCTACGAAAAGGAGGCCGTGCTGCTGCACGAGCTGCTTCATGCCTATCATGCGCGGCTGCTGCCGGACGGCTACGCCAACAAGGGCGTGATCTCCTATTACGCCCTGGCCAAGTCCAAGGACCTGTTGCCCAAGGACACCTATGCGATGAAGAACCCGATGGAGTTCTTCGCGGTGACCGCCAGCATTTTCCTGGCCGGAAAGAGCGAATTCCACGATCCGAAGTCGCGCGAGGCGCTCAAGGAGAAGATGCCGGACTATTACAAATATCTGGTCGGCGTGTTCGGCTTCGACCCTGAGCCGGCGGCGTCGAACGGCCCGGTTGCCTCGCTGAAATAAGGCGCCCCGACGAAACTTTCAAAAAGCCGCGCGGCATGCGCGGCTTTTTCAGTTTTGGCTGGCTGGAAGCTGCGGATGACGCACAGCCGGGAATTGCCAAGGCGGGGCCCGATCTGCATAGTCCCGCCCGCATCGATACCTGATTTCAAGAGGATAGAACAACATGGCGGACGCCGACCTGGATGTCGTGATCCGGCAACTGGCCAGACAGCTGCATACGGGCCTGATGACCCGCGCCAAGGAGCGGCGGGATCGCTTCAACGGCCTGGCGGCCAAGGCCAAGAGCAAGGACGCCGCCGACCGCTTCAAGATGATGGCCAAGGCCACGCTGGAGCAGGCCACCGCCGCCGCCAAGCGCCTGCAGATGTCCGCCGATAACGTCGCCGACAGCTACGCGCGGTCGATGCGGATCGCCGCCAGCACGCCGGTTGCGGCCAAACCGGAGAAGAAGGCCAAGGAAGAGAAGCCGGCGAAGAAGGCTCCGAAGGCGAAGAAGGCCAAGGCGAAGAAGAAGTAAGGCGAGGTGCCTTCACCTCTCCCCGCTTGCGGGGAGAGGTCGGAATTTGCGTCAGAAAATTCCGGGTGAGGGGGTACAGGTGCCTCGATAGTCGAGAGTGTGGAGAGAGCCCCTCACCCCACCCCTCTCCCCGTAAGAACAGGAGAGGGAGAGAGACTCCCTCACCTTCTCGACGCGGCGATCGGGGTCGGCTCGGCGCTCGCGAGTTCGGCGAGCTTGGCGCGCGCGGCTTCGCGGGCGCGGCCATCCTTGCCGGCGGGCAGCGCCAACGCCGCCTCGAAATCGGCGCGCGCATCGTCAGTCTGGCCACGGGCCAGGAATGCCAGGCCACGGTCGAGGCGAGCCTCGGCATCCCTGGGATCAAGGCGGATCGCCGTGTTGTAACTCAGGATGGCGCGATCGAGATCGCCGGTGGCAGCGAGCGCGAGACCGCGCTCGTGATAGGGCGCAGCGAGCTTGGGGTCCTGCGCGATCGCCTCGTCATAGTCGGCGATGGCGAGCTCGAGATCGCCGTTCTGACGGCGCGCGAGCGCGCGGTCCCGATAGAGCGCAGCGCGGTTAGGATTGAGGTGAATGGCCTCGTCGAAATCGGCGATCGCCCGCCTGAAGTCGCCATGGCGCAGCGCGATCCGTCCGCGCCCTTCATAGGCAAAGGCGATCAGCGAGCCGCGCAGCGGCGAGAAGCCGATCACGGCCGAGCAGATGTCGGGATCGTCCTCGTCACCGCAATTGACGACCATGTGCGTGGACAGGCCAACGAGCACACACAGGACGAGCAGCAATGGCACGGCTGTTCTGGTCATCTTCGACGGCGGCCGGCATTGGGCCGGCCACGCATCCCCTTTCGAAGAAAGCATCATCCGCGCGTGGTAGCACCGGCTCTGGCGATCCTGTGTGCGCCAGCTCACAAAGCCGGTTTCAAATCCTGACGGGTTCCGTCAGCCCCAAGGACCGCGGGAAGGACCGCGTGGGGACGAACGCCCCCACGGGCTGCGAGGGGGATAATTCTCGTTGGCGCCGACCGACGGCGCGCCCCGCGTGCCGAGCTCGGCCGCGAGTTGCTGGAGCGCGGCAATGCGGTTCTGGGTCGAGGGATGAGTGGCGAACAGGTTGTCGACACCATGGCCCGACAGCGGGTTGATGATGAACATGTGCGCGGTCGCAGGGTTTCGCTCGGCCTCGTAGTTCGGGACCTGGTGCGCGGCACCCTCGATCTTCACCAGCGCGGAGGCCAGCCACATCGGTTGTCCCGCGATGCGCGCACCGAGATTGTCCGCGGCGTATTCACGGGTGCGGCTGATCGCCATCTGCACCAGCATGGCGCCGAGCGGAGCGAGGATCATCATCAGGATCGAGCCGACGATGCCGAGACCATTGTTGTTGTCGCGATTGCCGCCGAAGAACATGCCGAACTGCGCCAGCATCGAGATCGCGCCTGCAATGGTCGCGGTAACAGTCATCAGCAGCGTGTCGTGGTTTTTGATATGGGCGAGCTCGTGCGCGATCACGCCGGCGAGCTCCTCGCGGCTGAGCTGGCGCATCAGGCCGGTGGTGACGGCGACCGCGGCATTTTCCGGGTTTCGTCCGGTCGCGAATGCGTTGGGCTGCGGCTCATCCATCAGGAACACGCGCGGCATCGGCAGGCCCGCACGGCCCGCGAGCTCGGCGACGAGACCGACCAGCTCCGGCGCGGTCGAACGGTCGACCTCATGGGCGCCGTACATCGAGAGCACCATGCGGTCGGAGTTCCAGTAGGTGAAGAGATTGGTCGCCGCCGCGATGATGAGCGCGATCATGGCGCCGGAGGCGCCGCCGATCAGATAGCCGACGCCCATGAACAGGGCGGTCAGGCCTGCAAGCAGCATTGCGGTACGAAGATAGTTCATGGCCGTCTCCCGGGGCCGGCCGCGGCAGGCTGGAAGCGCCAGCGGGCCGGCAGACATGAGGTAGGGATGATCCCGGTCGGGGCGCAAGGTTTCAAGGTGCGTCGCGGAGCCGCGGCACTTGACCCAGCCTGAGCCCCCCGGCCACTATCGTTCATGCATTTCGAGATTCTCGGCGGAATTACCGAGGTCGAGACCTTCGCGAGCGGCTCGGGCATCCGCGAGGTCGCGCGGCTGCGACGAATTTATCGGCGGGGACGTTGGCGCAAGCGCAAGGGCGTCGCTCAAGTGATTATCCGATGGCTCTACCCATCTTGCCGAGTTACATTAGTATGAGGCCGCCGGCATCGGCCGCAAGGAATTCAAGATCAAGAACCTGCTCCGGGAATCATGACGAAATCGCGAAGCAAACAATTGGTGATCTGCGTGGACAACGAGGGCTACGAGACCTCCCTCGAGAAGCGCAAGATCTACGTGACGCTGCGCGATCCCGTGGCAGACAAACTTGACATGCTGCGGATCATCGACGAGTCCGGCGAGGATTACCTTTATCCGAAAACCTTCTTTCGCGAGATCGCCCTTCCTCTCGCTGTGAAACGCGCCGTATTGGCCGCCTAGCAGCGCCCTGCCAGCACCAGAGATGTCGATGCCGATGAACTGCTTTGGTTCTCGCCTTGCGGTCGCAATGATCGCGGTCTCGTTTGCCCTTCCCGCCTTCGCCCAGTTTGCACCGCCGCCAGCCAAGCCCGCTGCCCCCAAGGCGACGGCCCCCTCGCCCCGCGCCGCCTCATGCCACAACGGCGCGAGCTTCGATCGCTTTCTGGCCGAGGTGAAGCAACAGGCGGTCGCGGCCGGCGTATCGCAGCGGACGATCGCGGAGGCTTCGCCCTATCTCGTCTACGACCAGGGCATCGTCAACCGCGACCGCGGCCAGCGCGTGTTCGGCCAGCTCTTCACCGAATTCGCCGGCCGCATGGCCGCGCCCTATCGCATGCAGAACGGCCAGCAGCACATCAAGCAATATGCGGCCGCATTCGCGCGCGCCGAGAAGGAATATGGCGTGCCGCCGGCGGTGATCGCCGCGTTCTGGGGGCTGGAGAGCGACTTCGGTGCCAACATGGGCAATCTGCCGACGCTGAGATCGCTGGTGTCACTGGCCTATGACTGCCGCCGCTCGGAGATGTTCGTGAACGAGACCATCGCCGCGTTGAAGATCATCGACCGCGGCGATTTGCATCCCGACGAGATGATCGGCTCCTGGGCCGGCGAGCTCGGGCAGACGCAGTTCCTGCCCGTGCATTACGTCAACTACGCCGTCGACTATGACGGCGACGGACGGCGCGACCTGCTGCGCTCGGGAGCCGACGTGATCGGCTCGACCGCGAACTACATCGCCAACGGCTTGAAGTGGCGGCGCGGCGAGCCGTGGCTGGAAGAGATCAAGGTGCCGCCGAACCTGCCGTGGGAGAAGACCGATCTCACGGTACGAGAGCCGCGCTCGACCTGGGCGCAGCTCGGCGTCACCTATCCCGACGGCCGTCCGTTGCCGAACGACAATCTGCCGGCCTCCGTGCTGCTGCCAATGGGACGCTTTGGCCCGGCCTTCATGGCCTACGCGAATTTCGCCGCCTACACCGAGTGGAATAACTCGCTGATCTATTCGACCACGGCCGGCTATCTCGCCTCGCGCATTGCAGGCGCAGCCCCCATGCGCAAGCCGGCCCAACCGGTGCCGCAGCTGCCGCTCAACGAGCTCAAGGAATTGCAGCAGCTGCTGGTGCGTGCCGGCTTCAATGTCGGCAAGATCGACGGCGTGCTGGGCCAGCAGAGCCGAACTGCGGTGAAGGCGATGCAGATCAAGTTCGGCTTGCCCGCCGATTCCTGGCCGACGGCGGAGCTGCTGACGCGGATGCGCGGCGGCACGGCGCAGGCGCAGCCGGCGGGGGTGGTGCGGTAGAATTTTCGCATCGCACAAGCCGCTTTGCGCGATTGTATTTTTCCATGAGGCCCCCATGTGAGTGGCTCAGGTTTTCTCCTGAGATTTCCCATTCACAAGCGAGCCTCACATGTCCTTCTACGACGCCGTCGTCCCCGCCTATCTGCAAATGCTGAACAGCATGGTCGGACTGGTCACCAAAGCCGAGGCGCATTGCGCGGCGAAAAAGATCGACCCGAGCGTCCTGCTCGGCTCCCGCCTCTTCCCGGACATGCTGCCGCTGTCGAAGCAGATCCAGCTCGTCAGCGATTTCGCCGCCAAGGGCTGTGCGCGGCTCACCCACAGCGAGGTGCCCTCGACGCCCGACACCGAAACGAGCTTTGCGGAATTGAAGCAGCGGCTGGCGAAGACCGTCGACTATGTGAAGTCGTTCAAGCCGGAGCAATTCGACGGCGCGGATTCCAAGGACGTCACCTTCCCGACTGGACCTGATAAGACCACGACTCTGAAGGGCCAGCAGTTTCTGAGCGCGTTCTCGCTGCCGAACTTCTATTTCCACTGCGCGACCGCCCACGGCATCCTGCGTCATAATGGCATCGAAATCGGCAAGCGCGATTTCATGGGCTTGAGCTGATTTGCCAAGTCGCACGCGGCAGTCAAAATCCGCTGCCGCGACCGGAATTGCACATGAATTATGCTACGCGGTCGCCGCCGCGTAGCTCGCCTGCACTTTCCGTATGGCTCATCCCTTGCGCCTGATGTCGCGATGCACAAGTGTTCCTGACCTTTCACCGTCTGGAACATCCGAAAATGAGCCGTTCGACCAAATTGTTTGAGACCTACAAACTCGGCCCGATCACGCTGGCCAACCGCCTCGTCATGGCGCCGCTGACGCGCAACCGCGCCGTGCCCGGCACCTTCGTACCCGGCGCGCTCGCCGCCGACTATTACGGCCAGCGCGCCTCCGCGGGGCTTCTGATCACCGAAGCGAGCCAGGTCTCGCAGCAGGGGCAAGGCTACCAGGACACGCCCGGCATCTACAGCAAGGGCCAGGTCGCCGGCTGGCGCGAGGTCACCGACCGCGTACACGAGCGCGGCGGCAAGATCTTCATCCAGCTCTGGCATGTCGGCCGCATCTCGCATGTCGATCTCCAGGCGAATGGCGCCGCCCCGGTGGCGCCGAGCGCGATCCGCGCCAAGGGCAAGACCTTCGTGAACGGCATCTTCGCCGACGTCTCCGAGCCGCGCGCGCTCGAGCTCTCCGAGATTCCAGCCATCATCGACGATTTCAAGCGCGCGACGAAGAACGCGCTGGAGGCCGGATTCGACGGCGTCGAGATCCACGGCGCCAACGGCTATCTGCTCGACCAGTTCGCCAAGGACGGCGCCAACAAGCGCAACGATGCCTATGGCGGCTCGATCGAAAACCGCGCGAGGCTGATGCTCGAAGTGTCCAAGGCCGTTGCGACTGAAGCCGGCGCCGATCGCACCGGCATCCGCATCTCGCCGGTGACGCCCGCCAACGACATCTCCGACAGCAATCCGCAAGCCCTGTTCGATCACATCGTCGACGGTCTCAGCGCGCTGAAGCTCGTCTATCTCCACGTCGTCGAAGGCGCCACCGGCGGGCCGCGCGACTTCGCGCCGTTCAACTACGCATCCTTGCGCAAGCGCTTCACCGGCGCCTACATCGCCAACAACGGCTATGATTTCGATCTCGCCACCAAGGTGCTGAACGCGAACGCGGCCGATCTCATCGCCTTCGGCAAGCCGTTCATCTCCAATCCCGACCTTGTCGAGCGGCTGAAGACGGGCGCAGCGCTGAACGACTGGGACAAGAATACGTTCTATGGCGGCGGCGCGAAGGGATACACGGACTATCCGACGCTGGCGGCCGAGCCGGCGGAGTAAGCGGCGCGCTCTCCGCCGTCATTGCGAGGAGCTCTCGCGACGAAGCAATCCAGACTGCCTCCATGGAAAGACTCTGGATTGCTTCGCTGCGCTCGCAATGACGGTGTGGAGAGAGCGCACCGAATGCTCAGAACAAGAATAAAGGCCGGGATCGCTCCCGGCCTTTCGTTTTGGTGACTCTCTACGCGCTTACTTGGCTTCCGCGCGCTTCGGGGGAGTGGCCGGCCACGACTTGATCAGGGTGTCGTAATCGACCGTCTCGCCCTTCGGCTTCTCGTTGGCGAGCTTGCGCTGGGGCGCGATGGTGCCGTCCTTCTCGGCCTTCGCGAACCAGTACTCCGGCTTCTCCTTCTTGTGCAGCTTCGGGCCGCAGGCGCCCTGCACGCCGGACTTCTCCAGGCGCTCCATGACGGAATCCTGAGCGGCCGCGAGGGCATCCATCGCCTGTTGCGGCGTCTTCGCACCGGACGACGCATCGCCGATGTTCTGCCACCACAGCTGGGCGAGCTTCGGATAGTCGGGCACGTTGTTGCCGGTCGGGGTCCACTGCACGCGCGCGGGCGAGCGGTAGAACTCGATCAAGCCGCCGAGCTTCGGCGCACGCTCGGTGAAGGACTTGTCCCAGATGTCGGATTCACGGATGAAGGTGAGACCGACATGGCTCTTCTTCAAGCTCACCGACTTGGAGATGATGAACTGGAGATAGAGCCAGGCCGCCTTGCGGCGATCCGGCGGGGTCGACTTCAGCAGGGTCACGGAGCCGGCGTCCTGATAGCCGAGCTTCATGCCTTCCTTCCAGTAGGCGCCGTGCGGCGACGGAGCCATACGCCATTTCGGCGTACCGTCCGCGTTCATCACGGCGATGCCCGGCTTCACCATGTCGGCGGTGAAGGCGGTGTACCAGAACATCTGCTGGGCAATGTTGCCCTGAGCGGGCACCGGGCCTGCCTCGGAGAACGTCATGCCCTGCGCCTGCGGCGGCGCATACTTCTTCAGCCACTCGAGGTATTTGGTGATCGAATAGACCGCGGCCGGACCGTTGGTGTCGCCACCACGTTCCACCGAGGAGCCGACCGGGCGGCAGCCTTCCATGCGGATGCCCCACTCGTCGACCGGCAGGCCGTTCGGAATGCCCTTGTCGCCGTTGCCGGCCATCGAGAGCCAGGCGTCGGTGAAGCGCCATCCGAGCGAGGGGTCCTTCTTGCCATAGTCCATATGGCCATAGACCTTGACGCCGTTGATCTCCTTGATGTCGTTGGTGAAGAACTCGGCGATGTCTTCATACGCCGACCAGTTCACGGGCACGCCGAGATCGTAGCCATACTTGGCCTTGAACTTGGCCTTGTAGTCGGGGTTGGTGAACCAGTCGTAGCGGAACCAGTAGAGATTCGCGAACTGCTGGTCGGGCAGCTGGTAGAGCTTGCCGTCCGGCGCGGTCGTGAACGACTTGCCGATAAAGTCGTTGACGTCGAGCATGGGGTCGGTGACGTCCTTGCCCTCGCCGGTCATGTAGTCGGACAGAACGATGGTCTGGCCGTAGCGGAAGTGGGTGCCGATCAGGTCGGAGTCGTTGATCCAGCCGTCATAGACGTTCTTGCCGGACTGCATCTGGGTCTGGAGCTTCTCGACGACGTCACCTTCCTGGATGATGTCGTGCTTGAGCTTGATGCCGGTGAGCTCGGAGAACGCCTTGGCCAGCGTCTGCGATTCATATTCGTGGGTGGTGATGGTCTCGGAGACGACGTTGATCTCCATGCCCTTGAAGGGCTCGGCCGCCTTGGCGAACCACTCCAGCTCCTTCTTCTGGTCTTCCTTCGACAGCGTCGAGGGCTGGAATTCCGCAATCCATTTCTGGATCACGGCGTCGTCGGCGGCGCGGACTGGCGCCGAGACGGCGAACGACACCGCGATGATGGCGGCGGCGCTGGACATGGTCAGAAAACTGCTCTTGGTCAATGGACCTTTCCTTCTCCTAAACTGTCGCATGTTGTTCCTCCGTTGCAGCGACAAACTTTTATACAGGCCCGGGTTGCCCCCCGGATCTGCCGTCCCTTCGCGGGCTTCAGACCGTGCGGAAAATGAGCACGGCCGTCACCAGCGAAATTCCACTTGCGAGCCACAGGCGCGAGATTTCAACGCCGTCCTCGCCGATCGGCAGCGTTGCGATCGCATCGGTGCCGAAGAAGCCGATCCAGAGAAGGTGGATGACGGCCGCTGATATCAGCGAAATGAACAGGCGATCGCCGCGCGTGGTCGGGATGCGCAACACGCCGACGCGCTCGGCTTCGGGATAGACCGCCGCGAGCCACGTCATCACGGCAAGCGTGCAGGCAAGCGCAGCGAAGAAGATCGCCGTCGGCAGTGTCCAGGCCATCCATGCGATGGATTCCATTGATGCCTCCTTACACGCGACCGAGCGCAAAACCGCTCGCGATGTAGTTGCGGACGAACCAGATCACGAGCGCGCCCGGGATGATGGTGAGCACGCCGGCTGCTGCCAGGAGGCCCCAGTCCATGCCCGATGCCGACACCGTGCGCGTCATGATCGCCGCGATCGGCTTGGCCGACACCGAGGTCAAGGTGCGCGCGAGCAAGAGCTCGACCCAGGAGAACATGAAGCAGAAGAAGGCGGCGACGCCGATGCCGCTCGCGATCAACGGCACCAGGATCTTGATGAAGAAGCGCGGGAAGGAATAGCCGTCCAGGAATGCCGTTTCATCGATCTCGCGCGGCACGCCGGAAACAAAACCTTCGAGGATCCACACCGCCAGCGGCACGTTGAAGATGCAATGCGCGAGCGCCACCGCCCACGGCGTATCGAACAGGCCGATCGCCGAATAGAGATTGAAGAACGGAAGCGCATAGACCGCGGCCGGCGCCATGCGATTCGACAACAGCCAGAAGAACAGGTGCTTGTCGCCGAGGAAGCGGTAGCGCGAGAATGCATAAGCCGCCGGCAGCGCCACCGAGATCGAGATGATGGTGTTGAGCACGACATATTCCAGCGAGTGGATGTAACCGGAATACCAGCTCTCGTCGGTGAAGATGCGCTTGTAGTGCTGCAGCGTCGGCGTGTGCGGCCACAGCGTCATCGTAGAGACGATCTCGCTGTTGGTCTTGAAGCTCATGTTGACGAGCCAGTAGATCGGCAGCAGCAGGAAGATCAGGAACAGCCCCATGATGAGGCGGCGGCCGGGGATCGAATGCATCAGGCCACTCCTTCCTTTGGCTTGAGCGCGGGCACGGGCTTAATCGCGGTCGCAGGCTTCGGCTCCGCCGCCGGCTCACTTTCTGCCTGAACCTTCCGTTCGACGCCCGCGTTGGTCATGACGGTGTAGAAGATCCAGCAGACGATCAGGATGATCAGGTTGTAGACCAGCGACAGCGCCGCGGCCTTGCCGAGGTCGAACTGGCCGAGCGCGATCTTGACGAGCTCGATCGACACGAAGGTCGTGGAATTGCCGGGTCCGCCGCCGGTGACGACGAACGGCTCGGTGTAGATCATGAAGCTGTCCATGAAGCGCAGCAGCACCGCAATCAGCAGCACGCGGTTCATCTTCGGCAGCTGAATCGCCTTGAATACGGCCCAGCGCGAGGCGCCGTCGATCTGCGCGGCCTGGTAATAGGCTTCGGGGATCGACTTCAGGCCGGCGTAGCAGAGCAGCGCGACGAGGCTGGTCCAGTGCCAGACGTCCATCACGATGACGGTGACCCAGGCGTCGATGTCGTTGGAGACGTAATTGTAATCGAAGCCCGCGGCGTTGAGGACATAGCCGAGCAGCCCGATGTCGGGACGCCCGAAGATCTGCCAGATCGTGCCGACCACGTTCCACGGAATCAATAGCGGCAGCGCGAGGATGACGAGGCAGGCCGCCACCGTCCAGCCCTGGCGCGGCATCGACAAAGCGACGACGATGCCGAGCGGCACCTCGATGGCGAGGATCACCAGCGAGAAGAACAGGTTGCGGCCGAGCGAGGCGAGGAAACGGCCGCCGAGATCGGTCGAGGGATCGAGCAATTCCTTGAACCAGCCGACGCCGTTCCAGAAGAACTGGTTGTTGCCGAAGGTGTCCTGCATCGAATAGTTCACCACCGTCATCAGCGGCAGCACGGCCGAGAAGGCGACCACCAGGAACACCGGCAGCACCAGGAACCAGGCTTTTTGGTTGACGGTCTTGTCCATCAGGCGGCTCCCTCCACCAGAAGGCTGTCGGCATAGACGTGGACGTGCGACGGATCGAACTTCAGTCCGGCCATGCCGTCCGCACTCGTGAAGCCGGCCGGCGCGCGGGCCGCGAGCTTGGCGTCGCCGAAGCGCGCGCGTGCGAAACGGATGCGGCCGAGATCGTCGAGACGCTCGATCTTCGCCGTGAGCAGACCGGGCGCGGGCGCGACGACCTCGACGAATTCCGGCCGCACGCCGATCTCGATCTTCGCGGCGGCAGACAGATTGTCGTAAGCGCGGTTGAGCGCGATGACGTGGCCGCCGACCCTGGCCTCGCGCCCCCTCACCTCGGCCGGCAGGATATTCATGCCGGGCGAACCGATGAAATAGCCGACGAAGGTGTGCGCCGGCTTGTCGAACAGCTCGGCCGGGGTGCCGCTCTGCACCACACGGCCGTCGTGCATGACGACGACGGTGTCGGCGAAGGTCAGCGCCTCGGTCTGGTCGTGGGTGACGTAGATCATCGTGAGGTCGAGCTCGCGATGCAACGCCTTCAGCTTGGAGCGCAGCTGCCATTTCAGCTCGGGGTCGATCACCGTCAGCGGCTCGTCGAACAGCACCGCGGCGACGTCGGAACGGACGAGGCCACGGCCGAGCGAAATCTTCTGCTTGGCGTCGGCGGTCAGCCGCGTCGCTTTGCGATTCAGATAGGGCTCGAGATCGAGCAGACGGCCGATCTCGGCGACGCGCTTGTCGATCTCGGCCTTCGGCACGCCGCGGTTCTTCAGAGGAAACGCCAGATTCTGCCCCACCGTCATGGTGTCGTAGATCACCGGAAACTGGAACACCTGGGCGATGTTGCGCTTCTGGGTTGACAGCGGTGTGATGTCCACCTCGTCGAACAGGATTTTCCCGCGCGACGGCGTGATGATGCCGGAGATGACGTTGAGCAGCGTGGTCTTGCCGCAGCCGGATGGCCCAAGCAGCGCATAGGCGCCGCCCTGCCGCCAGGTCATGGTCACCGGCTTCAGCGCAAAGCTCTCCTGCGGCGCGTCATTGCCGCCGTAGGAGTGCGCGAGATCGACGAGGTCAATGCGGGCCATGGCGCATCTCCTCAGGAGTTCGGTGCTGCGACGAGGCGGTCAGCCGCGTCGAACACGAAGACGTCGTTGGGATCGAGCACGGCATCGAGCGTCTGGCCCGGCTCGAACTCGTGTACGCCATGCAGCACCGCCACCCAGTTCGATCCGTCGCGGGTCAGATGCACGAAACTCTCCGAACCGGTGATCTCGGTCACCGTGACAATGGCGTGGAACGCATGGCGGTCGGCCTCGCCATTGGCGAGCGCGAGCTGATGCGCGCGGAAGCCGACGCGATAGGCCCCGTCGGCAAGGCCTGAATAGAGACCGGAGGCCGGCGAAGCGGTGCCGCCGGCATATTGCACCGAGCCGTTCTTCTTCTCGATGCCGACGAGATTGAGCGGCGGATCCGAGAACACCTGGGCGACGCGAAGCGTCTGCGGGCGGCGATAGACGTTGGTGGTCTCGCCCATCTGAAGCGCCTGGCCTTCCCACATGCAGACCGTGTTGCCGCCGAGCAGCAGCGCTTCGGTCGGCTCGGTGGTGGCATAGACGAAGATCGCGCCCGAGGCCTCGAAGATGCGCGGCAGCTCGGCGCGCAGCTCCTCGCGGAGCTTGTAGTCGAGATTGGCGAGCGGCTCGTCGAGCAGCACGAGATCGGCGCCCTTGACCAGCGCCCGCGCGATCGCGGTGCGCTGCTGCTGGCCCCCGGAGAGCTGCAGCGGCGTGCGCTTCAGGAACGGCTCGAGCCGCAGCAGCTTTGCGGCCTCCGCCACCCGCGCCTCGATCTCGTCGCGCGGCTTGCCCTGCACACGCAGGGGCGAAGCGATGTTCTCGTAAACGGTGAGCGAGGGGTAGTTGATGAACTGCTGGTAGACCATCGCGACCGAACGCTGGCGCACGTCGGCGCCGGTGACGTCCCTGCCGTTCACCACGACCTTGCCACTGGTCGGCTTGTCGAGACCGGCGAGCAGCCGCATGATCGAGGTCTTGCCCGACAGCGTCGGCCCGAGCAGCACGTTCAGCGTGCCGCTCTCGAGCGTCAGCGAGACGTCGCGGATGTGCGGGATCCCATCGACGGTCCGGGTCACATGATCAAGTGTCACAGTCATGAGCGTCCTCCCGCTTCCAGCAGGGGACTTTGCGACACAGCGCGGGTCCTGATCCAGTCGTCAAGCACGGCGATCTCGTCGGCAGTTAGTCGCAGGCCGAGCTTGGAGCGGCGCCAGACCACGTCTTCGGCGGTGACGGCCCATTCATTGGCGATGAGGTAGCGGACCTCGCGCTCGGTGAGCGTCGCGCCAAAGGACTGGCCGAGATCGGCGGCCGCCTTGGCATCGCCGAGCAGCTTGATCGCCCTCGTCCCATAGGCGCGCGCGAGGCGCCGCGCATGCTCGTGGCTGAGGAAAGGATAGCCACGCTGGAGCTCGGCAATCAGCCCGTCGATGTCGGACACGTTCATGTCGCCGCCGGGCAGCGGCCATTTGCCGGTCCAGCCCTCGCGCGCCTTCGCGCTCCGCAAGTAAGGCGCGAGCCGCTCCAGCGCCTCTTCGGCAAGGCGGCGATAGGTCGTGATCTTGCCGCCATAGATCGACAGCAGCGGCGCCCCGCCGGGCGTGTCGAGCTCGAACACGTAATCGCGGGTGGCGGCCTTGGCTTCGCTGGCGCCGTCGTCATAGAGCGGGCGCACGCCGGAATAGGTCCAGACCACCTCGTCCGGCGTCACCGGCTTGGCCAGATATTCGCTCGCCGCCGTGCAGAGATACTGGATTTCCTCGGGCGTCGCCTTCACCTTGGCGGGATCGCCGTCATAGTCGCGGTCTGTGGTGCCGATCAGCGTGAAATCGTCCTGGTACGGGATCACGAAAATGATGCGGCCGTCGGCATTCTGGAACATGTACGCGCGGTCGTGGTCGTAGAGCTTTCTGACCACGATGTGCGAGCCTTGCACCAGCCGCACCTTGGCCTTCGCGTTGACGCCGGCGCCGCGGCCGAGCACGTCCTCGACCCAGGGGCCGCCGGCATTGACCAGCGCCTTCGCCTGGATCTGCGAGCGCTCGCCGGTCAGCGTGTTGACCATGCCGACGGTCCAGAGGCCATTGGCCTGGCGGATCTCGGTGGCGCGGGTGCGGGTGCGAATCTCGGCGCCCTTGTCGGCGGCATCGCGCGCGTTGAGCACGACGAGGCGGGCATCGTCGACGAAGCAATCCGAATATTCGAAGGCGCGGCTGTAGCGATTCGGGATCAGCGGCTTGCCGACCTCGTCACGCCTAAGATCAACCGAGCGGGTCGCCGGCAGCAGGTGCCGGCCGCCGATGTGGTCATAGAGGAAAAGGCCGAGACGCAGCAGCCAGGCCGGGCGCAAGCCGGCATGATGCGGCAGAACGAAACGCAAGGGGCGGATGATGTGGGGGGCGATTCCCCAGAGGATCTCGCGCTCGATCAGCGCCTCGCGGACCAGGCGAAACTCGTAATATTCGAGATAGCGCAGGCCGCCATGCACCAGCTTGGTCGACCAAGACGATGTCCCGCTCGCCAGATCGTTCATTTCGCACAGGAAAACGGTATTGCCGCGGCCCACCGCGTCACGCGCGATGCCGCAGCCGTTCACACCGCCTCCAATAATGGCGAGGTCGAAAATACGCTCCAACAGACGCATCCCCCGAACGCCGCCCGTTCCTTCGGACGGCTACTTTCGCTTTTGATTAGATCACACCGCAAAACGAAAGCAAGATGAAAGAGAGGCGAGAGGAAGCGAAAGCGGAACTTTTTCGGGGGCAAAGGGGGCGCGAAAACGAGCAGCTTGGACGGCAGTCCCGGAGCACCCGTCACTTGAATAGCCAACCCGGCGGCGATATAGTCATATTAGTCATTTTGGTTCTTCGCTCATGACCGATCACAATACTGCTTCCGATACTCTTCCCACGGAGGACACCTGGACGTTGGCGAACGCCAAGGCGCGGCTGTCCGAGGTGATTGATCGCGCTCAAGCCGGCCCGCAGGTCATCACTCGACACGGCAAACCCAATGCGGTCGTTGTTTCCGCCGAGGAATGGGCGCGCAAGACCGCACGCAAGGGCACGCTGGCCGAATTCCTGCTGGCCTCGCCACTGCGCGGCGCTGAGCTCGAGCTTGAACGGGTGCACGACGCGCCACGCGACGAACTACCGTGAACCTGCTGCTCGATACCAACGTGCTGTCGGAGGTCCGGCGGCCGACGCCCTCCCCGCGAGTTTTGGCGTGGCTTGATACGATCGACGAAGATCGTGCATTCATCAGCGTTGCCTCGATCGCGGAGCTTCGCCGCGGCATCGCATTGCTGGAAGATGGCCGTCGGCGCACGGCGCTGGCTGCTTGGCTTGCCCATGATCTCCCGACACGGTTCGCCGAACGCGTCCTGCCGATCGACCAGGCGGTGGCCGAGCGCTGGGGCGACCTGATGGCGCAGAGCCGCAGAAGTGGCGTCGCATTGTCTGTGATGGATGGCTTCTTTGCGGCGACCGCGCTCGTCAACAACCTCACCCTCGTCACGCGCAACGTGAAGGATTTTGCGGCGTTCGGCGTCCCGCTGCTCAATCCATGGGACGACGTATAAGCTCTACCTCAGCCGCACCACCGGCGCGGCTTCCGGTGCCGCATCCTGGGCGTCGGCCGGCGCATCGTCGATGTCCGCCCCCTTCGGCATCGCCGCCATCACCTCGATGCCCTTGCTGTGGCAGATGGTGGCGAGACGCTCGGGAAGCTCCTGGTCGGTGACGAAGGTCTGGATCTGCGTGATATGGGCGATGCGCACCGGCGCGCTGCGACGGAGCTTGGTGGAATCGGCAACAAGCATGACGCTGCGGGCATTGGCGATGATGGCCTGAGCGACCTGCACCTCGCGATAGTCGAAGTCGAGCAGCGCGCCCTCTTCGTCGATCGCGGATGCGCCGATGATGGCATAGTCGACCTTGAACTGGCCGATCAGCTGCGTCGCAGTGGAGCCGACGACCGCGCCGTCGGCGCGCCGTACCGTACCGCCGGCGACCACGACCTCGATACGGGGATGGCGGTAGAGCAGCATCGCGACGTTGAGATTGTTGGTGATGACGAGGAGATCCTCGTGCGAGGTCAACGCGCTCGCGACCTCCTCCGTCGTGGTGCCGATGTTGATGAAGAGCGAGCAGCCGTTCGGGATCAGCGAGGCGGCGGCGGCTCCAATCGCCTTCTTCTCGTCGGCGGCGACGAAGCGACGCGCCTCATAGGCGAGGTTCTCGACGCCGGAGGCGATGATGGCGCCGCCGTGAATGCGGGTCAGCGATCTCCGCTCGCAGAGATCGTTGAGATCTTTCCGGATGGTCTGCGCCGAGACCTCGAAGCGGCGCGCGAGCTCCTCGACCATGACGCGGCCCGAGGCGCGCGCGATGTTGAGGATTTCGGCTTGGCGATGGGTCAGTCCGGTCACGGCAAGGGCCTCAAATCAGGAAGCTGCATGGTGCGGCGGTTCGCAGCTGCGGTCAATGCACGCCTCGATCACGGTTAACGGATAAGGCGGCCTCACCATGCCATCGCGGCGGCAAGGCGCACGAGCAGGTCCGGATCGTCGAAGGCGCTTGCAGAGGCAACGGCGCCGGCACCGACAAGATCGTCATGGCTGAGGCTCGTCCGGATTCCGATCGTCGGAATGCCGGCGGCGGCCGCCGATTGCACGCCGGAGCGGGAATCCTCGAACGCAACCGAGGCCGCAGCACTGCCTCCGACGAAACGCAGCCCCTCCTGATAGGGCAGCGGATGCGGCTTGCCGTGCGGCAGTTCGTCGCCGATCACGATCGCCTTGAACCGCTCGGTGATGCCGAGGCCCGAGAGCAGCAGTTCGGCGTTGAGACGCGGCGCATTGGTCACGGCGACCATGGGAACGCCGGCCGCGTCGGCGCGGTCGAGCAATGCCAGCAACCCGGCCAACGGTTCGATCTGCCCGGCCACGAGCGTACGGAAGATCGCTTCCTTCTCGGCGAGGATCGCGGCGCGCCGCTCCGGCGTTTCGTCGGGCAGAAAGCGCTCGCCAATCGATACGTTGGCGAAGCCTTGCAGCTCCCTGGAGAAGCGGGCGTGATCGAATACGTGGCCCCGGGGCCCGAGCACCTGGTTGAAGGCCTTGAGATGCAGCGGGTCGGTGTTGGCGAGCGTGCCGTCGATGTCGAACAACAATGCCCTGCCGATTGCCTCGATCATTTCCCTACTTTCCCAAATCCGCGACGCATCGATGCGGAAGACGTATCAATACGGCCTCGCACGCGCAATGACGCATCCACATGACGACAATGCACCACTCGACAAAGTCGCGCGCGGCTGCAACACTCGTCGCAAGATCAAAAAGGAGGAAACGATGATCAACCGACGCGACCTGGCTCTTTCGACTCTCGCCGTCTCCGCGCTTGCGCTCACGGCACCGGCGTTCGCCGCCTCGGCGGACGAAGAGGCGGTGGCGAAAAAGGTCGAAGCCTTCCGCCTCGCCCAGATCGCGGCTGACCCGAAGGCGCTCGGCGCGCTATGCTGGGACGATCTCAGCTACAGCCATTCCAGCGGCAAGGTCGAGGACAAGGCGACCTTCGTCGCCAACGCCACCGACGGCAAATCGAAATTCCTCTCGATCGAGTACAAGGACCCGACCATCAAGGTCGTCGGCCCCGCAGCAATCGTACGCTTCCACTGGATCGCCGAACAGGAGATGGCGGCCGATGGGAAAAAAGTGCCGACTAATCTTCACATCCTGATGAACTGGCAGAAGCAAGGCGACGAGTGGAAGCTGCTGTCGCGCGCCGCGACGAAGTTGTGACCGACAACGTCATTCCGGGATGCGCCGAAAGGCGCGCCCGGAATGACGTTAGTCGGCAATTTCTGCAGCATGATAGATTCCGGATTCGCGCTTCGCGCGCCCCGGAACGACCAGCAGGCGCTTACGCCGCCTCCTTCACATCGCCATTCGCGAGCTTGCGCGCGGCGCGCTCGGCTTCGCGGGCGTTGCGGAAGAGCTGGCCTTCGAGACGGTTGAAGCGAGGGGACGAGGCAAAAAAGCAATAGCCTCCGGAAGAACGAACGACGATACCCGCGGTCTGCGAATCGACTTCGATGATGTAGCTGTCCGGCATGGTCCGTGGATTCCTCAGCGCGGGCAAATAACGGTGCTCCTGCCCAAAGGTTCCAGGCATTTGAGGCCGTTTCCACCCCGAATCGACACGCAACTGAGTACGCCGAGACCTCATCCGTTTTATGACTGGTTCTTGGCGAAGCCGCGACGCGGGAACGCGTCATCTGTCATCATCCGCGAAGCGGACGATCCAATACGCGGCAGCGGCAAGATGTTGCACGACCGCTACTGGAATACTGGATTGCCTGCCTTCGCAGGCAATGACGGTTACACATATAATCAGGCGCGTCGTTACGTCGCGATGACAGGATCGGTCGATCGAACCGCTTGCGGGCGACCGTGTTCGTCGATCGAGACGTAGGTGAAATTGCCGTCGGTGACGAGAAACGGATGCTCCTCGCCGCGACGCAGCGCCCACGCTTCCAGATGCACGGTGAGCGAGGTGCGGCCCACGCGCACGAGATTGGCATAGACCGACACGAGATCGCCGACATAGACCGCTTTGCGAAAATTCATCGCCTCGATCGCGACCGTCACGGTCCGCGACTTCGCGGCCTTTGAGGCAAACACGCCGCCGCCGACATCCATCTGGCTCAGCAGCCAGCCGCCGAAGATATCGCCATTCGCATTGGTGTCGGCGGGCATCGCCAGCGTACGGATGCAGAGATCGCCGCTCGGCCCAGTGCCGGAGCTGATAGGGGCGTGGACGTGCGTGTCGGTCATATGGCAAATCTCCCGCGGCTCTCGCCTCTCGATACAGAGCCGCGACGCCTCGCGCAACATCGACACGCGACAAGCTTGCGCTATCCAATCGGCCGCGGCGCCCCGACCAAGATGCCGGTATCGTTCAGTTTGCGTTGCCACTCCGCATCGTCGGCCCGCGGCGCGCGTCCGGTCGTTGCCGTTACCAGCCGTTCCAGCCTGCTCCAAAGCCGGAGACGGTCGCATGGATAATTGGCCCATCCATTGATGACGCAATAGCGGATGGTGTGGTCACGGTGATGACGCCAATGATGCTCGGGTGAGCAGACCAGATGCAGCCGCTGCGCCATGCGCAGGAGCGGCGGGCGGACCGGCCGGTGCGCCAGATTGTGAAAGCTCATGCCAAACAGCATGCAGGTCGCGATCACGAACCAGACGATCATCAGCGCATAAGTGAGCGCGGAAAGCGGAAACAACGCCGTAACGGCCGCCGCAATTCCGACCATGACGGCGCTCGGTGCCGCACCGAGCGACGCCTGGTCGAGGAAGTCGTAGAGCAGGACGTGGCTAGGATGGGTGTGATGCTCTCGCGTGATCGCGATGCCGCGGCCGAGCATCTCCTCGTCGAGCCAGGTGTCGACCACCCAATGCACCAACCCCGAAAAGAGGTCAGCGAGGAAATACCCGGCCAGAAGCGGCACGATCAGCCACGGCCAGCGCAATCCACCCGCGGAATAACGCCCGACGAGATAACCTGCGCAGCACAGGATCACGACGACATTGGCCCCGCAGCACAGTCGCGTGATGATGATCTCGCGCAGGGTCGCATGCTTGAAGAACGGGATTGTCGACATCGGCGATACTCCCTGCGGGCTCCACCACCCATGATAGCATCTTTCGCCGACGGCTCCCTATTGCAAACTGTCCCAGCCCGCATCCGGCGCGAAACGTCCGCCGAACCTCTCGGCGAGCCCGCGCAAGGTGGACACGACATTCTCCACGCCGCGCGTGCGCGCATAGTTCAGCGGACCGCCGCGGAACGGCGCATAACCCGTGCCGAAGATCATGGCGCCATCGACTGCATCAGGATCGTCGACGATGCCTTCGCGAAGCGCCGCAACGCAGACATTGGACATCGGCAGCACCAGGCGGTCGATCAACTGGTCGGTGACGCGCGGGCCGGTCTCCGGCAGCGGCATCTTCTCCGCCTTGCCGTCCTTCCAGGTGTAAAAGCCCTTGCCGGTCTTGCGGCCGAGCTCGCCCTTGGCGACCTTGTCGCGTAACCAGGCCGGCGTCGGCGGCAGGAGATCGCCGAACTTGGTGCGCAGCATGTCGCCGACGTCGAGGCAGATGTCGAGCCCGACCTGATCGGCGAGCTCGATCGGCCCCATCGGCATGCCGAACTGCTCGGCCGCAGCGTCGATAAGGCGCTGGTCGATCTTCTCATCCAACATCACCATGGCTTCCAGCATGTAGGGCGTCAGCGCGCGGTTGACGAGGAAGCCGGGCGAGCTCTTCACAGGCAACGGCAGGCGGTCAATCGCACCGACGAAGGCGAGCGCTTGCTTCAGCACCTGTTGGTCGTTGCCGTCGTGACTGACGACTTCGACCAATTGCAGCCGCGATACCGGATTGAAGAAATGCAGGCCGACCAGCCGCTCCGGCCGCGCCAGCATCGTTCGCAGATCCTGAAGCGGGATGCTGGACGTGTTGGTCGCCAGGATCGCCCCCGGCTTCATCCGCGGCTCGAGCCCGGCATAGACCTTCTGCTTGAGCTCGAGCTTTTCCGGCACCGCCTCGATGATGAGATCGGCATTGCGGACGCCCTCCCCGTCCATGTCGGGGACGAGACGGTCGAGTGCGTCGCGCACCTCGGTCGGCTTGCGGATGATCTTGCCATAGAGCTCGGCGGCGCGCTTCACCGCGCCCGCGATCGGCTCGGCCTTCATGTCGGCGAGCGAGACACGCAGCCCCTGCCCCGCACACCAGGCTGCGATATCGCCGCCCATGGCGCCGGCGCCGATGACATGGACGTGCTTGATCGCGTTGCCGGAGCCTGCCGCCTTCTTCATCTGCTCGCGCAGGAAGAACACGCGGATCAGATTCTGGGCGGTCGGCGTCACCATCAGCCTGGCGAAGGAGGCCTGCTCGGCGTTCAGCATCGCGGCCTTGCTGCCGCCATGGGTTTCCCAGAGGTCGATCAGCACATAAGGCGCGGGATAATGCTCGCGGGACGCGGCCTTGGCCGCCTCCGAGCGCATGCGTTTTGCCAGGAGCCCGCGCACGGGGCCGAAATTGGCTGCGCGCGTCAGGAAACCCGGGCGCGCCCGCTTCAGGCGGCCGAACAGCGCATCCTTCACCGCGCCCCGAACGTGCCGCTCCTGCGTCACGGTATCGACGAGGCCGATCGACTTGGCGCGGCGCGCATCGATGGTGCGGCCGGTCAGCATCAAGGCCATCGACTGGGTCGGGTTGACCAGCGCGGTGAACCGCGCGGTACCGCCGAGGCCGGGATGCAGACCGAGCATCACCTCCGGGAAGCCGAAGCGCGCGCCGTCGATCGCGATGCGCGATTGGCAGGCCAGCGCAACCTCGAGCCCACCGCCGAGGCAGAAGCCGTGGATCACCGCGACCGTCGGCAGCTTCAACGCTTCCAGATGGTCGATCACGGCGTGCGCGGCGCGGATACGGGTCTCGACCATGTCCGGATCGGACGCGCCACGGAATTCGTTGACGTCGGCACCCGCGATGAAGCCCGACGGCTTTGCGGAGCGGATCACGAGGCCGGCCGGACGCTCGGTCTCGATCGCCGCGAGCACGGCGTCGAACTCCTCTATCACGTCGGAGGACAGCGTGTTGGCGCTTGCGTCAGTGCGGTCGAACAGCAGCCAAGCAACGCCATCGGCATCGCGCGTCAGCTTGAAGTGCTTGTACGGACTGTCCGTCGCGGGCCTGGGCCCGAGTTCAAGGACGCGGTCGCCAAGCGCGGTCATGATCTTGGAATCCATGGTCACACCGCCTCGATCAGCATGGCCCCGCCAAGCCCGCCACCGATGCATTCGGTGGCCACACCACGGCGCGTACCGAGCCGCTTCATCGCGTTGACGAGATGCAGCACGATGCGGTTGCCGGAGGTGCCGACGGGATGACCGAGCGAGATCGCACCGCCATCGACGTTGAGCTTGTCACGGTCGATCTCGCCGGCGGCGCCCTCGAGTCCCAAAATTTCGCGGCAGAATTTATCGTCGTTCCAGGCAGCCAAGCAGCCGAGCACTTGCGTGGCGAACGCCTCGTTCAGCTCCCAGGTCTCGACGTCCTTGATGGTAAGGCCATTGCGCTGGAGCAGCGACGTCGCTGACATCACCGGACCGAGGCCCATGATGCTGGGATCGAGCGCCGCCCAGTTGCTGTCGACGATCGCGGCCTTCGGCGTGAGCTTGTGTTTTGCGACCGCGGCGTCGGAAGCCAGGATCACCCAGGAGGCGCCGTCGGTGATCTGCGAGGAATTGCCGGCGGTGACCTGGCCCCAGGGGCGCTCGAACACCGGCTTCAGCTTTGCCAGCGTCTCGGCCGTCGAGTCCGGGCGCACGCCGTCATCGTGGTCGAAGAACTTGCCGTCGCGCGAGAACGCGGTCTCGACTTCGCCTTTCAGATAGCCCGCGCCTTGCGCATGCGCGAGCCGGCGATGGCTCTCGGCGGCATAGGCATCGGACTGCGCCCGCGTAATGCCGAAGAGATGACCGACGACCTCGGCGGTCTGCCCCATGTTCAGGTCGGTGACGGGATCGGTCAGCCCGCGTTCGAGGCCGATGATCGGCTTGAGATAGCGGGGACGGAGCTTGAAGGCCGCGGCGAGCTTCGCGGCCACGCCCTTGCCGGTGGCGAGGCCGGCGAACCAGCGCACACCCGAATTCGACCAGACCAGCGGCGCGTGGCTCAACGCCTCGGTGCCGCCGGCGAGGATCATGTCGGCATGGCCTTCGCGAATGTAGCGATAGGCGGTGTCGATCGACTGCATGCCGGAGCCGCAATTGATCTGCACGGTGAAGGCGACCATGTCCTCGCCCATGCCGAGCCGGAGCGCGGCAACGCGGGCCGGATTCATCTCGTCCGCAATCACGTTGACGCAGCCGAGAATGACCTGGTCGAAGCTATCGGGCGCAAACGGCTGGCGCGCCAACAGCGGCCGGCCGCATTGCACGGCGAGATCGACCGGCGTGAACGGTCCTGGCCCCGAGCGTGCCTTCAGAAACGGCGTCCGGCTGCCGTCGACGATGAATACCGGTCGTGCCATCAGCCCGTCGCCCTCTGTTCACCGAGTTCCTGGAAGAACTGATGCACATTGACGGTTTTCTTGTAAATCGGCGACAGCGCCTCCGGGGCAAAATCGTCGACCTCGATCACGTCTTTGACGGCCTGATGGGCCGCGGCAAGCTGCTCGCCTTCGGCCTGCGTGATCACGCCCTTGGCGACCGCATCATTCCAGTCGCGCAGCTGCGCGGCGCGCATGCGCTTGGCGATCGCATCGCTGCCGGTGGCCAGCATAAAGGCGCGCTCCAACCGGGCAAAGCCGCCATCGTCGTCGACATGGGCCAGATCCGGCGTCAGACGCTCACGCGCCGCCGAGGGCTCCAGCACGATGCCCGCGCATTGATGCACGACGCGGTCGGACGGGCCGAGCACGCGGGCACCGAACGGCTGGACCACCAGCTTGAGAAACATTGCGACGAAGCGATTGGGCAGGTTGGCGAGAATTTCGGCGAGCCGGTTCTCGATCGTCCTGAAGCCGCTGGCCATGCACCATTCCAGCGCGGCAAAGTCCTCCTTCTGCCGGCCCTCGTCGTGCCAGCGCTTCAGCGCCGCGGAGAGCAGATACAGCTCGGACAGGATGTCGCCGAAGCGCGCCGACAGCATCTCCTTGCGCTTGAGCGCGCCGCCGAGCGTCAGCAGCGCCATGTCGGCGCAGAGCGCAAACGCCGCCGCATAGCGCGAGAGCTGGCGATAGAACGGCGTGGCGTCGCCCGCATCAGGCGCAAGCGCGAAGGCGCCAAAAGTCCAGCTCCGGCCGATGGCGCGAAACAGCGTCCGGAAGCTGTGGCCGACATGCTTCCAGAAGGCTTTGTCGAACGCGGTGAGGCCACGCTCGCGATCGGCGTCGGCGAGCGCGTTCATCTCGTCGAGCAGATAGGGATGCGCGCGGATCGCGCCCTGCCCGAACACGATGAGATTGCGCGTCAGGATGTTGGCACCCTCCACCGTAATCCCGACCGGCACGGCGCGGTGCAGATTGCCAAGATAGTTTTGCGGACCGTCGATCACGGCCTTGCCGCCATGGATGTCCATGGCATCGTCGATCGCGATCCGCATCCGTTCGGTCGCCTGCAGCTTCATAATGCCGGAAATGACGGCGGGATGAACGCCGGCGTTGAGCGCCGCACAGGTCAGCCGCCGCGCCGCGTCGAGTTGATAGGCGGTGGCGACGATGCGCGCGAGCGGCTCCTCGACGCCTTCAAACTTGGAGATCGAGATCCCGAACTGCTCGCGGATGCGCGCGTAGGCGCCGGTGGTCCGCGCGGCATAGGCGGCACCCGCGGCCGAGAGCGATGGCAGCGAGATGCCACGACCGGCGGCAAGCGCCGTCATCAGCATCTTCCAGCCCTGCCCGAGCCGCTCCTTGCCACCGATGACATAATCCAGCGGGATGAAGACGTCGCGGCCCCGGTTCGGGCCGTTCTGGAACACCTGCATCGATGGCAGATGGCGCTGGCCGATCTCGACGCCGGGCAGATCGGTCGGGATCAGCGCGACGGTGATGCCGAGCTCTTCCTGCTGGCCGGCGAGATGATCGGGATCATAGGCCTTGAAGGCGAGGCCCAGCAGCGTCGCGACCGGGCCTAGCGTGATGTAGCGCTTGTGCCAGTTGAGCCTGAGCCCGATGACCTCGCGGCCATCGAACTCTCCCTTGCAGATGATGCCGCTGTCGACCATCGAGGCGGCATCGGAGCCGGCTTCAGGGCTGGTGAGGCCGAAGCAGGGAATGTCGCGGCCGTCGGCGAGACGCGGCAGCCAGTGCGCCTGCTGCTCTTTTGTGCCGAAACGCATCAGGAGCTCGCCAGGCCCCAGCGAGTTCGGCACCATCACGGTGACGGCGGCGGCGATCGAGCGGGTCGAGATCTTGCGCACCACTTCCGAATGGGCGTAGGGCGAGAAGCCAAGGCCGCCGAACTCCTTCGGGATGATCATGCCGAAGAATCTCTCGCGCTTGACGAAGTGCCAGACGTCCTGCGGCAGGTCGCGCCATTCCCAGAAGATCTTCCACTCGTCGAGCATGGCGCAGAGCTCGTCGACGGGACCGTTGAGGAAGGCCCGCTCCTCCTCGGTCAATCTGGCTGGCGCAATTTTCAGCAGTTTCGACCAGTCAGGATTGCCGGTGAAGAGATCCGCGTCCCACCAGACGTCGCCCGCCTCCAGCGCTTCGCGCTCGGTGTCGGACATCGCGGGCAGCACACCGCGCGCCCAGGAGAAGATCGGCTTTGTCAGGGTGTCGCGGCGGAAGCTCATGGCTGACCTCATGCATCGGCGCGGTTATCGGCATTTTAGCGGAAACTGGCTGGCGGAGGCGAACACTTCGCCTGCAAAATTGACGCGGCCGGGCGGCCGCCCCCAGGACCATAACGGCGGGGGCGCGGGTGCAGTTCCGGGGAGGGAGATTGGGGCTAGATGTCTCTCCGCCTCATTCCGGGGCGACGCGCAGCGTCGAGCCCGGGATTCATAACCACCATCGGGAGTATGGATTCCGGGTTCGCGCCTCGCGGCGCGCCCCGGAATGACGGCGTGAGAGAGGCGCCTGCCTAGTCCGGCCGAACCATCTCGAACATGTTTTCGGGCTTGATCTCGAAATAATCGCCGCGGCGGCCGGCGCGGACGATCGGGCGGGCGGCGGCCGTCTGGTAGACACCGTCCTTGATCATGGCCTTGTCGATGTGCACGGCGACCACCTCCCCTAGCGTCAGCCAGGCGTCGGCGGCTTTGCCATCGGCGCCTTTGAGACGGACGATGTCGGACACCCTGCACTCGAAGGCGACCGGGCTTTCGCCGACCCGCGGCACGTTGACGAGCTTGCCGGGAACGGCGGTGAGCCCCGCAAGCTTGAACTCATCGACCTCGGGCGCGACATGCGCGGCGGTCGCGTTCATATGCTTGGCCAGATCCATCGTCGCGAGATTCCAGACGAACTCGCCGGTCTGCTGGAGATTCTCGACCGTGTCCTTCCAATTGGTGGAGGAGAAACCGATGATCGGCGGCACGTAGCAGAAGGCGTTGAAGAAGCTGTAAGGCGCGAGATTGACGTGACCCTTGGCATCGCGCGAGGAGATCCAGCCGATCGGCCGCGGCGCGATGATGGCGTTGAAGGGATCGTGCTTGAGGCCATGGCCCTTGGAGGGCTCGTAGAAATACAGGTCTTTGTCGGTCACGCGCTGCTTCCTTTTCGTCATTGCGAGCGCAGCGAAGCAATCCAGAATCCCTCCGCGGAGACAGTCTGGATTGCTTCGCTGCGCTCGCAATGACAGAATTTGCTGGTCCGTCCTGCGCCGCCACCAACCGGTCAGCCGAGGCGGTCGACTGCTTATAGGGAGAAACTTCCCGCCCCGTCAGTGGCGCGGCGACAGACCCGCGATGACGAAATCGATCATCTGGTCGATGGTCGGGCCCGGCTTGGTGGCACACTGGGCAATCATCTGGGGGTGGAAGAACCGCATCATCGCGGTGCAGGCGCACAGCGAGGCCAGCTGGAGGTCCGGCGCTTCGAACTCGCCGGAGGCCACGCCCTGCGCGATCATCTGGCCGACGACGCCGGCGATGCACTCCATATGATTGACGCAGACCTGCCAATCCTCCTGCATCGCGATCTCGACCATCTCGTGCAACTTGTTGTCGCCGACATAGCGCTCGGTGTTCATGCGATGGATGGTGGTGAGCAGTTCGCGGAAGCGCTCCGGCACCGGCCCTGGCCTCGCCACGATCCGCTGCGCCTCGAGCTCGACCTCGCCCATCAGCCCGCTGGCCACCGCCTGATGGATCGCCTTCTTCGATTCGAAGAAGCGATAGACATTGGCGGGGCTCATCCTGAGCTCCTTGGCGATGTCGCCGACCGTGGTCTTCTGGTACCCGATCTGGCGGAACAGCCGTTCGGCCACCTCGAGGATACGATCCCGGGTGTCGCCTTCGATATGTTCCGCAACCAGTGTCATCTGTCAGGACTCGTCAACCAGCACTTCATCTCACCTATTCAGCCGCTTCAGCAAGCGGAATTGCGCGGGGGTCATCGCTCCCATGCTGCGGCGCGGCAGGCTGCTCGGGGTTGCCCGCCTCGTCCAGGCTCTTCCTGAACCACAGCGCATAGAGGCCCGGCAGGTACAGCAGGGTGAGGAAGGTCGCCACGAACAGGCCGCCCATGATGGTGATCGCCATCGGACCCCAGAAGGCCGAGCGCGACAGCGGGATCATGGCGAGGATAGCGGCGAGCGCCGTCAGCACCACCGGACGGGCGCGGCGGACGGTTGCCTCCACGATCGCCTCGCGCCGGGTCAGGCCGTGGGAGACGTCGGTCTCGATCTGGTCGACCAGGATGACCGTGTTGCGCATGATCATGCCGGCGAGCGCGATCAGGCCGAGCAGCGCCACGAAGCCGAACGGGGCGTTGGCGACGTTGAGGCCGAGCGAGGCGCCGACGATGCCGAGCGGCGCGGTCAGGAACACCAGGATCAGGCGCGAGAAGCTCTGCAGCTGGATCATCAGCAGCGTCAGCATCACCATGACCATCACCGGAAAGAGGATGAAGATCGAGGCGTTGCCCTTGGCCGATTCCTCGAACGCGCCGCCCGCCTCGATGCGGTAGGCCGGCTCGAGGTGATCCTTGATCGCCTTCAGCTTCGGCGCGATCTGGTTGGTCACGTCGGGCGCCTGCACGCCGTCGACGACGTCGGAGCGCACGGTGATGGCCATGTCACGGTTGCGCCGCCACATGATCGGCTCCTCGTGCGCATACTCGATCTTGGCGATCTGCTGCAGCGGCACGGCAACGCCATTGCGCGAGGTGATGGTGAGGTCGCCGACACCGCCGAGGTCAAGGCGCTCGGACGGAACCGCACGCGCGACCACGCCGATCTTCTCGATGCCGTCGCGCACGGTCGTGACCTGCGAGCCCGAGATCAGCATCGCGAGCGCCTGTGAGACGTCCTGCGGGGTCAGGCCCATAGCGCGGGCGCGATCCTGATCGACGACGAGCTTGAGGTATGGCGACTGCTCGTTCCAGTCGAGCTGGACGTCCTTGACGCTCTTGTTCTGCCGCATGACGTCGCGAACCTGGTAGGCGATCTCGCGCACCGTGTTGGCGTCGGGGCCGATCACGCGGAACTGCACGGGGAAGCCGACGGGAGGACCGAAATTGAAGCGGTCGACGCGGACGCGCGCCTCGGACAGGAAGCCCTCGGCAGCCGCGTTCTCGATCTTGGCCTTGATGCGCTCGCGCGCCTCGACGCCCTTGGCGACGACGACGATCTCGGCAAAGGCCTCGTTCGGCAGCTGCGGATTGAGGCCGAGCCAGAAGCGCGGCGAGCCCTGGCCGACATAGGACGTATAGGTCTCGATGTCCTTGTCGTCCTTCAGCAATGTCTCGGCCTTCTTCACCGCCTTTTCGGTGACGTTGAAGGCGGTGCCCTCGGGCAGGCGCAGCTGGAAGAACAGCTCGGGCCGCTCCGACAGCGGGAAGAATTGCTGTTGGACATGGCCGAATCCGACGATCGAGGCGACGAAGACGCCGACGGTCGCGGCCACCACGGTGATGCGATGGTTGACGCACCATTGCACGATGGCGCGCAGGCCCCGATACATGCGGGTCTCGTAGACCGCGTGCGGATCGTGGTTGTGGTGCACCTTGATCTCCGGCAGCAGCTTGACGCCGATATAGGGCGTGAAGATTACCGCCACGAACCAGGAAGCGACCAGCGCGATCGCCACGATCCAGAAGATGCTGCCGGCATATTCGCCGACCGCGGAATTGGCAAAGCCGATGGGGAGGAAGCCAGCGGCCGTGACCAGCGTTCCCGTGAGCATCGGAAACGCAGTTGATTCCCAGGCAAAGGACGCCGCACGCATGCGGTCCCAGCCCTGCTCCATCTTCACCACCATCATCTCGACCGCGATGATGGCGTCGTCGACGAGCAGGCCGAGCGCGATGATCAGCGCGCCGAGCGTGATGCGATGCAGGTCGAGCGACATCGT
Source organism: Bradyrhizobium sp. UNPA324 (assembly GCF_006658635.1). Classification (NCBI taxonomy): domain Bacteria; kingdom Pseudomonadati; phylum Pseudomonadota; class Alphaproteobacteria; order Hyphomicrobiales; family Nitrobacteraceae; genus Bradyrhizobium; species Bradyrhizobium sp. UNPA324. The sequence goes on along the minus strand of NZ_LFJD01000004.1, from coordinate 4,840,763 downwards.
GTTCATGACGACGAAGACGATGCCGAGCACCAAAGGCACCGACAGCGCGACCACGATGCCGGTGCGCCAGCCGAGCGCCAGGAACGAGACGAACAGCACGATGACGAGCGCTTCCATGAAGGAGTGCACGAACTCGCCGACGGCGTGCTCGACCACCTTGGGCTGGTCGGCGATCAGCTTGACGTCGATGCCCTGCGGCACCGCCTTCATGAAGTCAGCCGTCGCCTTCTCGACCTCCTTGCCGAGGTCGAGGATGTTGGCACCCTTGGCGGTGACGACGCCGATGCCGATCGCGGCCTTGCCTTCCTGGCGGACGACGAAGCTCGGCGGATCGACATAGCCGTGGGTGACGGTGGCGATATCCCCTAAGCGGAACACGCGGCCGTTGCTCTCGACCGGCGTTTCGGCAACGGCCTTGGCACCGTCGAGCGCGCCGGTGACACGGAGCGGCACGCGCTGCGAGGAGGTCTCAACCGTGCCGGCGGGGGTCACGTTGTTCTGCTTGGCGAGCGAATCGAACAGCGCCTGCGGCGTGATGCCGAGGGTGGCGAGTTTGGCGTGGCTGAACTCGACGAAGATGCGCTCGTCCTGGTTGCCGTAGACGTCGACCTTGGTCACACCGGGCACCTTGAGCAGGCGCTGGCGGAAGCCTTCCGAAACCTTCTTGAGCTGGGCGTAGTCCGTCCCGTCGCCGGTCATCATGTAGAGGATGGAATCGACGTCGGAGAACTCGTCGTTGACGACGGGTCCCAGGATGCCCGATGGCAGCTGACCCTGCACGTCGACCAGCTTCTTGCGCAGCAGATAAAAGAGATAAGGCACGTCCTTCGGCGGCGTGCTGTCGCGGAAGGTCACCTGCAGCGCGGTGAAGGCGGGCTTGGAATAAGTCTGCACCTTCTCGAAATAGGGCAGCTCCTGGATCTTCTTCTCGATGGGATCGGCGACTTGCGTCTGCATCTCCTGCGCGGTCGCGCCCGGCCAGATCACGGAGACGTTGACCACCTTCACCGTGAAGAACGGATCCTCGGCGCGGCCGAGCTTCTCATAGGAGAAGAAGCCGGCGACGCCGAGAATGATCATCAGGAAGAGAACCAGCGTCGGATGGCTGACGGCCCAGGCCGAAAGGTTGAAGCGCTTCATCGCTCTCTCCGAAAAGACGATCCAATTGCCAAAAACACGACAGTCACTCTGTTCAACCCGTCGTCGCGAGGCAGCGAAGCAATCCAGGGGGCTGGGCAGGTTCTGGATCGCTTCGCCGCTTCAGCCCAAGCATTGGCGCCGGGGCCGAAACTCGCCTTGCAACGACGGAACTCGACTTCTCTTGTCATTCCGGGATGGTCCGAAGGACCAGACCCGGAATCTCGAGATTCTCAGGTGCGCAATTGCGCACCTTAGTTCACGCTACGCGTGCCCCCGGAATGACGAGAGTTAAAACGACAGTGACGACACGACCCGCACCCGCTGGCCCGGATCAAGCTTCTGCACACCGAGGGCAACGATCTTGGCGCCCTCTTCCACGCCGCTGGTGATGACGACGTCGTTGCTCTCGTAGGACTTCACCGTCACCGGCTTCAGCGTAAGCGCGCCGTTGTCGTCGACGACGTAGAAGGACGGCTTGCCGCCTTCGTTGAACAGGGCCGACAGCGGCAGTCGCGCGACGCGCTCGGTCGCGGCATCCGACAGCGTCAGCGTCGCGGTCATGCCGAGCGCGACCTTGTCGTCGGCCTCGGGCAACGAGAATTTCGCAAGATAGGTGCGGGTGGCCGGATCGGCCGCCGGCGCGATCTCGCGCAGCTTGGCTGTGTATTTCTTGTTCGGCTCGGACCAAAGAGTGACGCTGGCGACGCCCGACTTGGCACGTCCAACCAGCGTCTCAGGGATCGCGACGACCGCTTCCTTCTCGGCAAAGCGGGCGACACGGATCGAAGCCTGGCCCGCGGCGACCACCTGGCCGGGCTCGATCAGCGTTGCGGTGACGACGCCACGGGCGTCGGCAACGAGCGTCGCGTAGGAAAGGGAATTCTTGCTCAATTCGAGCGCGCGCTCGGCGCGGTTCAAGCGCGCGCGGGCTTCGTCGGCGGCGGCGCGGCTCGAATCCATCTGTGCGTCCGTGGTCCAGCCCTTGGCCTTCAGATCCTTTGCGCGCTGCTCGGCGGCCGCCGCCTGGGCCAGCACGCCGGTGGCCGCGGTCTGTTCGGCGAGGGCCTGCTCGGCCTGCAGCTTCAAATCGACCTCGTCGAGGGTCGCGAGCGGCTGGCCGATTTCGACGGTCTGACCGACCTCCACGAGGCGCTTGGCGACCTTACCGGCGACGCGAAAGCCGAGGTCACTCTCGATCCGCGGCCTGACGGTGCCGACGAAGCTCCGCTCCGGCGTCTCGGAATCATAATGTGCGGTTGCGACCAGAACCGGCCGCGGCGGCTCGGCCTTCTCGGCGACGGTGTCATTGCACCCGGCCAGGGTCGCGGCCATCAGGGCCAGCGATACACCCACCAACAGCCTGGAATAACTCGACAAAACCGACCGGACGAACATCGAAGGACACTCCTGTATCTCGAATGAGAGGAATGTCGACTAATCACTGATGAAAGTCAATAATCGTCAGTCATCAGAAAAGCGTGATCGTTAAAGTGGTGAGTTCCTACCGGATTGGCAGAGTTCTCCCATCTTGATATGGTTACATGTAACCATTGGAGGGACCCATGCCGTCCTCGTCTAAGCCAAAGTTGTCTCGGGCCAAGGTCCGCGAGCATAGAGAGCGACTGCGCGCTCAGGGACTGCGTCCGATCCAGATCTGGGTCCCAGATGTCCGTTCAGCGTCCTTCAAGGCCGAAGCCCACCGCCAGTCACTGGCGGTCGCGACGAGCCCCCACGAGCAAGAGGATCAGGCCTTCGTTGATGCGATCTCCGATTGGCCTGGCGAACCGGAATGACCTGTAGACAGATCCCAGAATTCAGTCGGCAGGGTCTCAGGTACGAAACATTTTCGCAGGAAGCTTTGTCCAAAACTCGCCCCACTGAAACCCGTCCGCGCGCGGACGGACGTCCAGCAACGGAGCACGCCCAAGATGGCGGTTTATCGAGCAATGCGGAGAGGCGACGTTTGGACAGCAGCCGGCGGAAAGGACTATGCAGGGAAACCACGTCCGGTTGTCATCGTGCAGGACGACGATTTCGACGCAACAGAGTCGGTCACGGTTTTCCCAATAACAACATACGAAACTGAGGCGCCGATCTTCCGCCTGCTGCTTGAACCGAACGATCGTAATGGCCTCCGGGTGGCATGCCGCCTGATGGTCGACAAGATCACCACAGTGCCGAAATCCAAGATGGGGACGTCGATCGGGCGGCTCGATGACGAGGATCTCTTACGCCTCAATCGCGCCTTGCTGGTGTTTCTCGGACTAGCTGGCTCACAAAAAGCCCGTGGCGCAGATTAGCAGCCCGTACGCCACAGCAGCATCGTCCTTCCGGGATGGTCCCGAAGGCCACCCCGGAATGGCAGCCAATTCCTACTGTCGCTGCTCCACAAACTCGTGCTTGCTGTCGTGACCTCCCACAAACACCAGGATGCCGGCAAGCAGAGGCAGCACGGCGAGCACCAAGAGACCGGTCGAGGTCTGGCCCGTGGCTTCCTTGACCCAGCCGATCAGGTACGGCCCGCCGAAGCCGGCGAGGTTGCCGACCGAGTTGATCAGGGCGATCGCGCCGGCGGCCGCGGTGCCGGAGAGCCAGGCGGTCGGCAGGGTCCAGAACACACCGAAGCAGCAGAACACGCCGATGGCCGCGACAGTCAACACCACCATCGTCAGCGTGGGATCGGTGAGGTAGCTGGAGACGGCGAGCGCGACGGCGGTGAGCAGCAGCGGCGCGCCGACATGCATCACGCGCTCGCGCGTCGCATCGGAGTGCCGCGCCCACAGGATCATGGCGATGGTGCCGAACAGATATGGGATCGCGGTGACGAAGCCGGTCTGGGCGTTGGTGAGGCCGAACGCCTTGACGATCTGCGGCAGCCAGAACTGCATGCCATAGAGCGCGCCGACGAAGCCGAAATAGATCAGGCTGAGCGCGATCACCTTCGGCGACGACAGCGCCTGGCCGAGCGAGGGATGCTTCACCGCCTGCTTGATGGCGATCTCCGAATCGAGCTTCGCCTTGAGCCAGGCCTTCTGCTCGCCCGACAGCCAATCCGCCTTCCCCGGCTTGTCGGTGAGATAGAACCAGGTGACGATGCCGAGCAGTACGGAGGGGATACCCTCGACGATGAACAGCCACTGCCAGCCCTTCAGGCCCATCAAGCCGTCGAGCCCGAGCAAGAGTCCCGAGATCGGCGCGCCAATCACGGTCGAGACCGGCACCGCGATGGCGAAGGCCGCGAGAAAGCGGGCGCGATATTCGGCCGGATACCAATAGGTGAGATAGAGGATGATGCCGGGAAAGAAGCCGGCCTCGGCGACACCGAGCAGGAAGCGCAGGACGTAGAAGCTCGTCACGCCGCTCGTCAGCGCCATCAGCGCCGAGATGATGCCCCAAGTCACCATGATGCGGGCGATCCAGCGGCTGGCGCCAAACTTCTCCAGCGCCAGATTGCTCGGCACCTCGAAGATGAAATAGCCGATGAAGAAGATGCCGGCGCCCCAGGAGAAGATCAGCGGCGTGAACCTCAGCTCGGCGTTCATGGTCAGCGCGGCGAAACCGAGATTGACGCGGTCGAGATAGGAGAAGAAGTAGGCCAGCACCAGGAACGGAATCAGGCGCCAGGAGATGGCGCGGATGGTCGAGGTCTCGATTTCGCTCTTGGCGTTCTTGGCGCCGCCGGCGGAACCGGCATAGGTGGTGGTCTGGCTCATGGCTTCCCCCCGGGGTTGTTGCTTTTCTAGGGCCGAGTGGCGGTTTTGAGCATCGTGGGCGAAGAGTCAATGGAGCGAGCAATGCACGGGACGCAGCCGGATCACGCCATTGCGCCGATGCAGATGGCGATGATCCGCGCCATCCTCGCTCTGCTCGCGATCGCTTGCGGGCTATCGTTGCGCTGGTACGGCTTTTCGCTCGGCCTCCCCGCTTTCGCGGTGAAGTATGGCGGCTCGCTATTGTGGGCCACGATGGTGTTTCTACTGGCCGGCGTTTTGCTGCCGCGACTCACGCGGACGCGGATCGCAGCCGTCGCGGCGATCATCGCAGTCGTCGTGGAATTCTCCCGCCTGGTGCACGCGCCATGGCTCGATGCATTCCGGCTGACGACGGCCGGCGCGCTGCTACTGGGGCGAATCTTCTCGCTGTGGAATCTGGTGGCATATGCGGTCGGGATTGCGGTTGCCGTGTGGATCGATCGGCTAGCCGAGAAACGTAGGGTGGATTAGCGAAGCGTAATCCACCGCTTTCGTCTCTGCAGAAACAGACAGTGGTGGATTACGCCTTCGGCTGATCCACCCTACGATCCGCCTTCACTCCGCGAGCTGAAACCGCTCGAAGCGATCGAGCTCCTCCTCGATCCTTTGCTTGAGCTCCTTGCGGCCCGCAGTCTTCTTCCCCTGCCCGATCCAGGTCCATTTCTGCATCAAGAGCTTCTTGGCCTGCCGATCGGTCTTCAGATCGAGCGCGGCGACGATCTCGTCGCCGACCAGCACGGGCAGCGCGAAATAGCCGAGCTTGCGCTTGGCCTTCGGCACATAGGCCTCGAACAGATGGTTGTAGCCGAAGATGAGATTGGTGCGCTTGCGCTGGATGATCAGGGGATCGAACGGCGAGAGGATGTGGACGAGATCGGGTGAGACCGCCTCACCGCCCGCCTCGAGCGCGGCCGGCACCGCCCAATGCTCCTGCTTGCCGGCGCCGTCGATCGCAACAGGCACGAGTTCGCCGCGGCGCACGCGCGAGGCGATCAGGCCGGCCACCGCCTTCTTGCGCGGCGCGTCGAGGTGGCAGATGGAATCGAGGCTCACCACACCTTGCGACCGCAATGCGCGCTCGAGCAGATAGGTCGTGATCTCCTTTGCCGAGGCCGGCCTCGGCAGCTTGTCCCAGCCGAAATGGCGCGTCATCAGCTCGTAGGTCTTGAGCATGCCCTGCCGCTCGCTGATGGTCACGGCGCCGGTATAGAAGGCGAGCTGCAGCGCCCGCTTCGAAGGCTTGCGGCTCTGCCACAGATGCTCCTTCTCGGTGAGCACGTCATCCTCGATGTCGCGGATCGTCAGCGGACCGGCACGCACCAGCCGCATCACCTTGCGCATGTCGGCCGGCTGCACCGAGGCGAACCATTTGTGCCCCTCGCGCTGATGTTCGCGCATCGCCGGCAGGAACATGCGGAAGTCGCCGGTCGGCACGTAAGAGAGCGCATGCGTCCAATACTCAAACACGCTTCTGTCGACGCTCTGGGCATGACGCAAATCGGTGCGGCGATAGGAAGGGATACGGCTGAACAGGATGTGATGATGGCAGCGCTCGATGACGTTGATGGTGTCGATCTGCACATAACCGAGATGGGCGACCGCATCCGCGACGGCCTTTGCTCCCTCGCCGAACGGGGTGCGCTCATCCAGCCGCTGGGCATGCAGCCAGATCTGCCGGGCCTGTGTCGTGGTGAGGGGGTGGGGTTTGGGCGTGCGTGACATTGCAGAACGCAATGTAACGGGATTCGCGCCGGGAGAAAGAAGCGCAGGCAAAACGCCGAAAGAAAAGACCGCGCTGCCATCTGCTGACAGCGCGGCCGTTCGACGCCGCCCAGGCCTACTTCGCCATCATGGCCTTCTGCGACTTCATGTAATGCATGCAGGCGCTCTTCATCTTGCCATTGCTCATGTCGGCGTTGGCCATGGCCATTTCCTTGTTCGACGCCATCTTGGCCGGGGTATCGGGCGCGCCCATCATCGCGGCGGACTTCATCATGTTGTCCTTGGTGCACGCCATCATCGCGGCAGATGCCGGGGACAGCGAAAGGGTGAAGGCGACCAAGGCTGCGGCCGTGAGCAAGATCTTCATCGAAAGTCTCCTCCGTAAAACGAAACCGGCGTCATGCCGGCCTTCGCAATTACGTACTTTCTCGCGCCGACGTTTCGCGGAGAAGACAATTTTCTTGCTGCGGTGCGAAGACGGAGGGCCTAGCGGCCATCCTTCGGTGCCTTGGGCCGGTCACCGAGGCTTCCGGTGGCGACCTCGGGCTCGCACAAGGCCTTGCCGCGCCTCTCCGCCTGGCAGCGATAGATGCTGCCGGTGAGGCGGTCGACCAGCCACACGTTCTCCTCGGTCGGACCTTCGAGCCCGACATAACGCGAGGTCAGCCCGGTGATCAGCGTCGACAGCAGGATCGCCACCGCGATCATGGCTGCACCGACATAGATGGGCATCGAGTTCAGGGACACTGTCCGATCCGGCGGGCCACCGCGATAGAATTGATAGTCACGTTGATAGTCGTTGGGCCTCGGCACTGGACGGAACTCGGCTCCTTCGTTCGCGATTGCAGGGCAAGCGCCCTGCTATGCGGGCATCTTGCCGATTTCCTGTTCGCGGCCGGGCCACGCGGCGACGGCTTTGCGACGATCGGTGTGCGGAGGCTTCGGTCCAAGAGCCCGTGCACCTCAACGTGATTTCAAGCACACCGGGCCCGCCGCCGCGTGAACCTATCCCGCGGAGATTGCGACCACTGCTATTGGACGATCGGCCCTGCCTCCCGAGCGGCCGCGAAACGTGCCGGTCCGCCACGCCGGAACGCCGGGACATACTCGAAAAATGAGCCTGGAAGCGGTTGTGGCCACCGTGACCAAGGTCACATCAGGGCCTTTGAACCCGCCCTATGCTCGCAGCATCAAATCGCCATCAGGCGTAATAACGAGGATACGACAATGAGCCGTTTTGATAAGTTCTTTGGACTGAAGGCGATTGCTTTCTCGGCCGCGCTGTCGATGACGGCCGGCGTGGCTCTTGCCGGCGACAACAACGTCTCCACCGGCCAGATCCTGGATGCGCTGAAGCCGAAGCCGGCGACCCGCGGCCTGTCCGTCGATTCGCAGCCCGACGCGGCCGCGCAGGCCAAGGAAGCGACGTTCCTGAGTACCTTGCGCAACCGCTCGACCCGCTCGCTCTCGACGGGCGAGCGCGAGCAGATCGCCGAGCTCGCGGCGACCAAGCCGAAGATCGACCTGGAAATCCAGTTCGACTACAACTCGGCCGATATCGCCAAGACCTCGATGCCGTCGGTGCAGGCGCTCGGCAAGGCCCTGTCCGATCCGGCGCTCAAGGGTTCGACCTTCGTGGTCGCTGGCCACACCGACGCGATCGGCGGCGAAGAATACAATCAAGGACTCTCCGAGCGGCGCGCCGACACCATCAAGAAGTACCTGGTGCAGAACTACGGCCTCAACGGCACAGATCTCGTTACCGTCGGCTACGGCAAGACCAAGCTGAAGGATACCGCCAACGGCGCCGACCCGATCAATCGCCGCGTCCAGGTCGTGAACATGGACACCAAGACCGCGTCGAAATAACTCGCCATCATCGCTCGAAACACGCCGCCTGCCGCCTCGGCAGGCAGCGATGTCATATCCAGCTCTGGAACAGCATCAGCCGGCCGAAAGTCCGCATCGAGGTGCCGATGAAGGCCGCCGAGATCGGCAGCATGACCGCAAAACCGATCCCCGCCACGCCGACATAGACCCAAAGCAGCCAGCGCGGCAGGCCGTCCCGGCGCAGTACGTAGACCAGGGCGAGCGACGCTGCGGTGGCGGCCGGCAGATAATAGTAGATGAAACCCAGCGTGCGCGGCAGCAACGCCCAGGCGAGCCAGGGACCGAAATAGAACGCCGCGATCAGGAACGCGTCCCAGCGGCGCTCGACGACGAAGTCGCGCAGCACGAGCGCGAGCGCGAGCAGAGCCGGCCACAACACCAGCGGATTGCCGAGGAAGACGACCGCGGAGACGTTGTCTTCCGCGATCTTGTCGAACAGGAACCACACCGGGCGCGCGAGCAGCGGCCAGGATGGCCATGAACTCATATAGGTGTGGCCGGCAATCGCGGTCGTGGTGTTGTCGGCGAAGATCCGGCGCTGCGCCTCGATCAGATCCGGCAACGACAATCCATAGAGCGGAACGAAAGCGGCAAGGTAAGCCACGGCGGGCAAGACGGCGAAGCACAGCGCGACATGATGCAGCCGGAGGCCGGGCCAAAGGTCCGGCCGATACCAGTCGTCCGGCTTCGGGTCGGCGAACAGCGTGCGCCAGCTCTGCATCAGGCGGATCATTGCAACGATCGCGATGCAGACGCCGAGCGGAAACAGGCCACTCCATTTGCAGGCTGCAGCACAGCCGAACAGGCTGCCGGCGAGCGCGAACAGCGCCTGCGGCCGCTCTCGTCGAAACCCGTGCATGAAGGCGGCGGTCGCGAGCAGACCGAATCCGAGCGCAAAGATGTCGAGCATGGCGATGCGCGCCTGCACGTACAGCATCTGGTTGAGCCCCGCGATCAGCGCCGCCGCGATCGCGGGGCCTTGCCCCGAGAACAGCGCGAGGCCGCATAGATAGATCGCGACGATCGCCAATGCGCCTAACAATGTCGCGGGATAGCGCCAGCCAAGCGCGTTGTCGCCGAAGGCCGCGATCGAGATCGCGATCAGCTCCTTGCCCAGCGGCGGATGCATCGGATTGAGCATCGGTTGCGACATCGCCGGCGCCAGCATCTGCCGCGCCGCCGGCACGTAGTGCACCTCATCGAAGACGAACTTCTCCGGCGTCGTCAGTCCGATCAGCAGCGCGAGATGCGCGACCAGGAAAATCGCGACAGCGATCACTGCGCTTCGCGACATCATCGGAACCGCGGACAATTCGAGCGGCTGCTGAGGGGATATTTTGCGTGGCAAATTTGCGTCACCGCGGACAAAAATAGAAGTCTCGTTTTTCATTGAACGCATTCTGCCGCAACTGTCACTAAGCATGACGCACGTCCCGCGCCGCTTGTGATAATTCCGCCACATCACAAGCACGCGCGATCCGGTACGATCAGGGACATATCGATCGGTTGCGAAATGAATTTGCGTTTCTGGCTTTTCCCCACCCTGTTGTCGGCGGCACTCGGCGCCGCGCCCTGCGCAATGGCGCAGACGCGCATCGGCGAAGCCGTCGTGATCCGGAACGAGGTGGTGCGCGTTGCCGCGGCCACCACGCCGATCAATGTCGGCGACAGCATGCTGCGCGACGAGACCGTGCGTACCGGCGCCGACAGCGCTGCGCGCTTCGTGATGGCCGACAGCACCAATCTGTCACTCGGTCCCAGCGCCACGCTGAAGCTCGACCGCACCGTCTTCAACGACGAGCACAGCTATCGCGACGTCGCGATCCGCATGACCACGGGCGCATTCCGTTTCGTCACCGGACACTCCGAGAAGACCGCCTACAAGATCACGACGCCGCTTGCGACCATCGGCGTGCGCGGTACCACGCTCGACATCCTCTCGCAGCGCGGACGCTCCGTCGTCGTGCTTCAGGACGGCGCGGCCAGCGTCTGCACGACGAGCTTCCAGTGCGTGCAGCTGACCCAGCCGGGCGACACTGCAATCATCACCTCGACCGGCGGCAAGGTCAGCATCACCAAAACCAACTCGCCGCCTTGGACCTTCGCCGCCAACTGCGCCGCAAGTGCCGGGCTGTGCGCGGTGAACCAGTATGCCGACGCCTCGCCGACCATCACGCCCGCCGTCCATGACGACGGCATGCTGTGCGGGCGCTGACGATGGCGAAATTCAACTTTCGGCTCTTCGTTCTCACCGGCCTGCTGACCGTGGTCGCTGCGCTTGCGTTTGTCGCACTTGAGATTCGCCCAGCGGCGGCTCAGGGGACCTGCGAAATCGAATGCGGCGAGCCGACGCCTGACCCGAGCTATTCACCGTCCCCAACGCCGACATATTCTCCTTCGCCCTCTCCTTCGCCGAGCCCCTATCCCTCGCCCTCGCCCTCGCCGAGTCCAAGTCCATCACCGAGCCCGACGCCGACCGGCGCAGATTCCAGCGGCAATTCGATCGGCGGTCTCGCGGGCCAGCGCTTCAACCAGATGATCACCAACCGGGTGCTCGGCACGGTGCTGCTCGGCGTCAACGAGCAGGTCAATTGCAGCGACTGCATCAGCGCATTCGGCTCGGCCGGCTCGTTCTCGGCCGGCATCCACGGCCGCAAGGAATTGACCAACAATTTGTCGCTGCTCGCCGGCATCGCCTACACGCAATACAACGAGGGCGGCTACAAGATCACGAGCGCACCGATCGGCGCCTTCGCGCTGCGCTATGACTTCACCGACTGGGGCTCGTCGCGTCCGTTCTTCGACGTCGGCACGATCCTGACGCCGTGGGAGAAGGCGCGCTACACCCGCAGCTACGACACCAGCCTCGGCCCGGTGAGCGTGACGAGCTCGACCAACGCCTCGAACTACGCGGTCTACGGCCGCGCCGGCTGGATCAGCCGCGTGTCACCGCGCGACGAAGTCGCAGCCTCGATCGAGGTCTGGCAGCTCTGGCAGCGCGTGTCCGGCTATAGCGACAATGCGGTGGCATTCAATCCATTCGACGCCACTATCGCGACCGGCACCGACCGCACCAGCCTGGTCAAGATCGGCGGGCAGTGGACGCATCTGTTCGGCAGCAACATCGAGACCAATGTCAACGGTGGCTGGGTGCAGTCGTTCGCAAGCCACAGCGGCATCGTCGCCACCGTGACCGGCAACGGCGTGGTGGTGCCGACCATGGGCAACCAGGGCTGGTTCGAATATGGCGGCCGCCTCGGTTTCCGCGTGCAAAAGGGCTGGATCGTGGATCTCTTCGCCAACGGCACGCTGGGCCCGCAGCCGGTGGGCAACACCATCCACGGCGGCGTCGGGCTAAGGATCAATTATTAGCTGCAGGCGCGGTCTCGTAGGGTGGGCAAAGCGAAGCGTGCCCACTAACTCCCTCACGCAGGGATGGATGGTGGGCACGGCGCAAGAGCGTCCTTGCCCACCCTACGACACCTGTGTCGGCTCACGCCGCCGACTTGCCCTCGAACGCGCGCCGCAACGCGTCGACATCCAGCTTCACCATCTTCATCATCGCCTGCATCGCGCGTGCAGCCGCCGCCCTGTCCGGGCTCGACAGGAATTCGAACATCACCTTCGGCACCACCTGCCAGGCCACGCCCCAGCGATCCCTGAGCCAGCCGCACTGCTCTTCCTTGCCGCCATGAGCGAGGAAGGCATTCCAGACGCTATCGACCTGGGTCTGGTCGTCGCAATGGATCATCAGCGAGATGGCGTGGGTGTACTCCATCTTCATGCCGCCGTTGAGCGCGACCAGGGGCTGCCCGGCCACCGTGAACTCGACGACCAGCACGGAGCCTTCCTTGCCGGATGGACCGTCCGAGACGTTGCGCTGGACGTGCGTGATTGCCGAATTCGGCACGAGCGCGGTGTATAACTTCGCGGCTTCCTCGGCATCGCCGTTGAACCACATGCAGGGGACGACCTTAGGCATCGTGAATGCTCCTCTTGGATTTAGTGTTCGGGGGACGGCGGTCAGGCATTGGCCATCGCGGGCTGCGGAGGGACAGCCGCCATGTCGAGCCAGTTCACGCCCCACATGTGGCCATCCGGATCCTCGAAGCTGCGGCCGTACATGAAGCTGTATTCGTCCTTGGGGCTGGGATCGGCCACCCCGCCAGCGGCCTCGGCCTTGCCGACGATCTCGTCGACCTCGTTGCGGGTGTCGGCGGACAGGCAGAACAGAGCCTGGTTCGAAGTCTTTGCATCGGCGATCGGCTTCGGCGTGAACTGACGGAATTTGTCGTGGGTCGTCAGCATCGCGTAGATGGTCTCGGAAAAGACCATGCAGCTCGCCGTATCGTCGCTGAATTGCGGGTTTCGGGTCGCGCCGATCGCCTCATAAAAGGCAGTCGCGCGCTTGAGGTCGGTCACTGGCAGATTGAGGAAGATCATCCTGGGCATCGGAAGCTCCTTGGGCGGGGTTCTGCCCAAGGACGGATGGGCCGACAGCCATCCGACAGCGCTTCCGGATATTTTTTCAGCCCCTGGGGACGATCGGCCGCCCCCCAGGGCAGTCTTACTTCTTCTCGTTCGGATCCCGATGCACCGGATCGATCCACAGCACGGTCTCGGGCTTCTCGACGGGTTCGATGTCGAGGTTGATCGCCACGGCCTCGCCGTCGCTTCGCACCAGCACGCATTCCAGCACCTCGTCGGGGCTCGCGTTGATCTCCTGGTGCGGCACGTAGGGCGGGACGAAAATGAAATCGCCGGGGCCAGCCTCCGCAGTGAATTGCAGGCTCTCGCCCCAGCGCATCCGCGCCTTGCCCTTCACCACGTAGATGACACTTTCGAGATGGCCGTGGTGATGCGCGCCGGTCTTGGCATCGGGCTTGATGCTGACCGTGCCTGCCCACAATTTCTGCGCGCCGACGCGCGCGAAATTGATCGCGGCCGCGCGGTCCATGCCGGCCGTCGACGGCACGTTGGTATCGAGCTGATTGCCGGGAATGACGCGCACGCCGTCATGTTTCCAGCGATCGTCGTGATCGTGGTCATGGTGGGAATGCGAATGGTCATGGCCGGTCATGGGACTTGCTTTCTGTTGGTTCCGTGCGCGGCAAACTAACCCGAAGCCGCGCCCGCGAGCCATACCAAAATCGGAACCCTCATAGCTGCGGGACGTTACCTTTGCGAGCAAAATGCAAGGAGAGTTTCATGGGCAGCACGACCGACAAGATCAAGGGCAACGCCAACGAAGCGATCGGCAAGGCCAAGCAGGGCATCGGTGAAGCCACCGGTTCCGACCGCATGAAGGGCGAAGGCGCGGTCCAGGAAGTGAAGGGCAAGGGCCAGCAGGCCATGGGCGATGCCAAGGACGCCGCCAAGGACGCGATCGATCGCGCCGCGGCATCCGCAAAGCGCGCGGCGGAGTGACTCGCGTAGAAGCTGAAAGCGAAAAGACCGGCCGAAAGGCCGGTCCTTTTGTTTTGTCTTGCTCACTTCGTCATGGCCGGGCTTGTCCCGGCCAACCACGTCTTCGCATGCGGTATAAGAACGTGGATGCCCGGGACAAGCCCGGGCATGACGACGTGGAAACGTCAGTTACTTCACCGCGAGCAATTCCACGTCGAACATCAGCGTCGCATTCGGCGGGATCACGCCGCCGGCGCCGCGCGCGCCGTAGCCGAGCTGCGGCGGGATGATCAGCGTGCGCTTGCCGCCGACCTTCATGGAGGCAACGCCCTCGTCCCATCCGGCGATGACGCGGCCCTTGCCGATCGGGAATTCGAACGGCTCCTTGCGATCGACGGAGCTGTCGAATTTCTTGCCCTTCTGGCCGTTCTCATAGAGCCAGCCGGTGTAGTGCATCACGCAGATCTGGCCGGGCTGCGGCGAGGCGCCGGTGCCGACGGTGGAATCGATGATCTGCAAGCCTGAGGCTGTGGTCATGGTCTTTCCTGCGGTCTGGGCCGAGGCCGTGGTGGAAACGAAATGCGACACGCCTGCGATCACGGTGATCGCGAGCGCCGACATCAGGGTGAGGAGCGCGCGCTGGAAACGCTGCATAAAGACACCTTCCGTTTGTGGCGGGAGGTGTCTAGCGCAACGCGGGTGGGGTTTCCACCCCTCACACCTCGATATTTTCCAGCCGAACCGGGAGCTTGCGGATGCGCTGGCCAGTGGCGTGGTGGATCGCGTTGCAGATGGCCGCATTGGTGCCGACATTGGCGAGCTCGCCGACACCCTTCACGCCGACTGGATTGATGTGGTCATCCTGCTCCGACAGCAGAATGACCTCGACGTCGGCGACGTCCGCATTCACGGGCACGAGGTAGTCGGCGAGATTGTCGTTGACGTAACGCGCATTGCGTTCGTCGATCTCGGTGGCCTCCAGCAGCGCCGACGACATGCCCCAGATCAGCCCGCCCATCAGCTGGCTGCGCGCGGTGCGCGGGTTCATGATGCGGCCCGCAGCGAAGGCGCCGACCAGGCGGGGGCAGCGAATCTCGTGCGTGAAGCGATTGACGCGAACCTCGACGAACTCCGCGCCGAACGCATAGGCGATCTGGTCCTTCATTGCGTGACCGCCCACGAGCCGCACCTGCCCGCTATGCATGGCGCGGAAGGAATCCAGCGGCGCGCCTTCCGGCTTCCACTCGCCATATTCCTCGACGACGCCGACACCGAGCGCGTCGAACGCCTTCTCCAGGTCGAGCGGCCGGTCGCCCTTCGCCGCCTGCGTGGCCGGCGTCTGGCCGATGCCCACGGTCTCCTTGGCCTTGTCCGTCAGGCTTTGGCTGGGCATCACCGCCTTGAACAGGCGCTGCCGGATCTGATCGCACACCATCGTCACCACGGAGCAGGTGCTGGCCGTGGAGTTCGAGCCTCCGGCAACGGGCGCCGGCGGCAGATCGCTGTCGCCGATGAAGACCGCGACCTTCTCCAGCGGCACGCCGAGCCTTTCGGCCGCAGTCTGGGCAATGACGGTGTAGGCGCCGGTCCCGATCTCGTGGCCGGCGATCTCGACGCGGGTGCGGCCGTCGCGCTGCAGACGTACGCGTGCTGCGGCGGGTCCCATCTGCGTCGGATAGCAGGTTGCGGCACAGCCATAGCCGATCAGCCAATCCCCGTCCGACATCGACTTAGGCTGAGGCGAGCGCTGCGCCCAGCCGAACGCCTTGGCGGCCTCGTCGAAACAGGCCATCAGCGAGCGCGAGGTGTAGGGCTTGCCACTAATGGGCTCGTTGGTGGTGTCGTTGATGCGGCGAAGCTCGACCGGATCCATGTTCAGCTTGACCGCGAGCTCGTCCATGGCGCTTTCCAGCGCGAACAGATACGGCACCTCCGGCGGCGAGCGCATGAAGCCGGGCGTGTTGCGGTCGGCCCGGACGATCGAAACGAGACTATCGACATTCGGACAGGCATAGAGCCGCGTCGTCGTCTTGGTGCCGCCGACGCAATAGGCGTCAGGCCGTGAAGACACCTCGGCGCCCTCGTGCCTGAGCGCGACCAGCTTGCCGTCGCGGCGCGCACCGAGCTTGATCTCGTGGCGGGTCTCTGCACGATAGGTGGCGATGGTAAAGCCCTGGTCGCGGGTCGGGACCAGCTTGACCGGCCGGTTCAGGCGCTTGGCAATGCCGGCGATGATGGCGGTGCGGGGCGTCATCGAGCCGCGCGAGCCGAAGCCGCCACCGACATAGGGATTGACCACGCGCACCTTGTCGGCGTCGATGCCGAGCTGTTCGGCGACCCCGTACTTCAGGCCGTAGACGAACTGGCTTGGCTCGTAGATGACGAGCTCGTCGCCCATCCAGGCGCAGCTCGTCGAGAACAGCTCCATCGGATTGTGATGCTGGGTCGGCGTCTCGTAGGAAGCGGTCAGATTGACCTCGGCCTCGTCGAACGCCTTGGCGAAATCGCCGACTTTCGGGTCTTCCTTGAACTGGGCATTCTGCCCCTTCGCAGCCGCAACGGTCGTCCCCGGCGAATCGAAGGTCGCGGTTGGCGCAGAGGCCGTGTAGCTGACCTTGACGCGGTTGGCGGCCTCGCGCGCCGCCTCGTAGGTTTCGGCAACGACCACCGCGATGATCTGGCCGTCATGGGCGATCTCGGCCGTCTTCAGCGGCTGGATCGTCGTGCCCGCATAGCCGCCATTGCTGAAGAGCTTCGAGTCCTTCAGCTTCGGTGCGTTCTCGTGGGTGACGACATCGATCACGCCGCGGACACGCCTGGCATCATCGAGATCGAAGGTGTCGATCCGCCCCTTGGCGATGGCGCTGGTGACGAGGAACGCATAGGCGGGATCGACGAGCGGCATGTCGGACGCGTAGGTCGCGCGTCCCGTCACCTTTACGACCGCGTCATAGCGCGGCACAGGCTGGCCCATGTTCGTCTTCGGCTCGGGAGCAGCAGCGGTCATGATCAGATCTCCATCGTTACGGCCTGCTGGAGCGCACGTGCCACGACGCGCTTGCCGAGCGCGATCTTGAAGCTGTTGTGCCGCCGCCCCTTGGCGTCGGCGAAGGCGGCATCGGCAACACGCTGCGCCAGGCCGTCATCGAATTTCTGTCCTTTCAATAGCGCCTCCGCCTCTCGCGCCCGCCAGGGCACGGTGGCGACGCCGCCGAGCGCAACACGCGCGTCCCTGATCATGCCATCCTGCACGTCGAGGGCGACAGCAGCCGAGGACAGCGCGAACTCGTAGGACTGCCGGTCGCGCGCCTTGAGATACACCGAACGGGGCCAGCGTCCGGAAATGGAGAACGCCGAGATCAGCTCACCCGGTTGCAGCGTGGTCTCGATCTCGGGTGTGTTACCGGGCGCCTTGTGCAGCTGGGCAAAGGGCAGGCTGCGGGCACCGGATTTTCCGGTGATTTCGACGATTGCATCCAGAGCGATCAGCGCCTGCGCGAAATCGCCGGGATAGGTCGCGATGCACTGGTCGGAAACGCCGAGCACCGCATGCATGCGGTTGACGCCGTCCATGGCGGCACAGCCGGAGCCGGGATTGCGCTTGTTGCAATTCTCGTAGGACACGTCGCGGAAATAGCTGCAACGCGTCCGCTGCATCACGTTGCCGCCGAGCGTCGCCATGTTGCGCAACTGGGCGCTGGCCGCCAGCTTCAGGGAATTGGCGATGACCGGATAATTGCGCTGGATCTCATCGTGCGCGGCAACATCCGACATCTTCGCGAGCGCGCTGAGGCGCACGCCGTCGCCCTTGGGCTCGATCGCCGACCAGTCGCGTGCGAGCGGATTGATGTCGACGAGCGCGGCAGGCCGCATCACGTCGAGCTTCATCAAATCGATCAGCGTGGTGCCGCCGGCGAGCGGCTGCGCGCGGGCCTGGGTCAGCGGATTGTTCGCGGCCGCAGCGGCGCTGAGCGCCTGCACGGCCGTATCAGGGTCTGTTGCCCTTTGATATGAAAACGGTCGCATGCGCCTAGCCTTTCATGATCTCGGGCGCGGCCTGCTTTACCGCCGCGACGATGTTGGGATAGGCGGCACAGCGGCAGATATTTCCGCTCATATATTCGCGGATGTCGGCCTCGCTCTTGGCATGGCCCTCCTTGACGCAGGCAATTGCGGACATGATCTGGCCGGGCGTGCAATAGCCGCACTGGAACGCGTCGTTGTCGATGAAGGCCTGCTGCATCGGATGCAGGCGATCGTCGGTAGCGAGGCCCTCGATCGTCGTGATCTCCTGCCCCTCGGCCGCGAGCGCGAGCGTCAGGCACGACACCACCCGCCGGTCGTCGATCAGCACCGTACAGGCGCCGCACTGGCCGTGGTCGCAGCCCTTCTTGCTCCCCGTGAGCTTGAGATGGTCGCGCAGCGCATCGAGCACCGTAGTTCGTGCGTCGACGTGCAGGCGCTTGTCCTTGCCGTTGACGCGCAACGTGACGTCGACGGGAAGTGCCGGATCCTGTGCAGCTGGGGCCCTGGCCTCCTCTGCGGCCGCGCGCGCCGTGATCGGGACGAGTACACTGCCGGCCGCCCCCGCCATGAAGGCGCGCCGATCGAATGCTGATCGTTTGGAACTTGATGAATCGGACATCGACGCCTCCGCCGCTGATCTTCAAAGCAGCGCACGCCTGCACCGCTCATCGCCCCTTAACCTGAAGCAATGAGCTCCGTTCCGAACGGGAAAGGGCGATGCGGCAAATGCCGCATCGCCCTTCGTCAACTTTTCCTGATCTCGCGCGGGGAACTAGCGCTGGCGATCAATAACCCAACGCGCAGCCGTCCTTACGCGGATCGGAACCGCCGGTGAGCGTGCCCTTGTCCCAATCGATCCAGATCGCCTGGGCGCCGCCGAGCGGACCAACCACGCTGGTGGTCTTGTGGCCGAGCTTCTGCAGGCCCTGGACGATTGCGGCCGGCACGCCGTCCTCGAGCTGATACTGGCCCTCGTAGTGCAGGCCGCGCGGCATGTCGATCGCCTCCTGCACGTCGCAGCCGTAATCGAGGATGTTGGTCAACAGATGGGTCTGGCCGGTCGGCTGGTACTGTCCGCCCATCACGGCGAACGGCATCACGGAGCGGCCGCCCTTGGTCAGCAGACCCGGCATGATCGTGTGCAGCGGGCGCTTGCCACCTTCGATGCAGTTGGGATGACCCGGCTGGATGCGGAAACCGCCGGCGCGGTTCTGGAACAGGACGCCGGTCTTGTTCGAGACGATGGCCGAGCCGAAGGAATGCGCGACCGAGTTGATGAACGAGCAGACGTTGCGGTCCTTGTCGACGACGGTGATGTAGATCGTCGACGGATTCATCGGCGGTGCGACGTTCGGCAGGTCGAGCATGCCGTCCATGCGGATCTTGCTGATGTACTCGTCGGCAAAACCCTTCTCGAGCATCTCGGCGACGTTGATCTTCATGTGCTCGGGAGAGGCGACATGCATCTCGCGGTTCATGTAGGCGATGCGCGCGGCTTCCGCCTCGAGATGGAAACGCTCGACGCTGACGGGCGCGTACTTGGTCAGATCGAAGCGCGACAGAATGTTGAGCATCAAGAGCGCGGTGACGCCCGGGCCGTTCGGCGGGCACTGCCAGAAATCATAGCCCTTGTACATGGTGCCGATCGGCGTCGTCGTCTCGGTGGTATGCGCGGCGAAATCGTCGAGCGTGTGCAGGCCGCCGATCCCACGCAGAGTCTCGACCAGGTCTTCCGCGATCGGGCCCTTGTAGAAGGCATCGCGGCCGTCCTTGGCGATCGCGCGCAGAGTCTTGCCGAGCTCGGGCTGACGGATGACGTCGCCGGCCACCGGCGGCTTGCCGCCCGGCAACAGGTAGCGGACGGTGTTGGTGCCGGCCTTCAGTTTCTCGAACTGGTTCTTCCAGTCGAAGGCGACGCGGGGCGCGACGACGTAACCTTCCTCGGCTGCCTTGATCGCGGGCTGGAGCAGGCGGTCGAAGCCGAACTTGCCGTGATCGCGCAAGACGGTGGCGAAGGCATCGACCACGCCGGGGATCGAGACCGCATGCGCCGAGGTCAGCGGCACGGAGTTGATCTTGCGTTCGAGATACCAGTCGGCGTTCGCCGCCTTCGGCGCGCGGCCGGAGCCGTTATAGGCGACGATCTTGCCCTCGCCGCGCGGCTGGACCAGCGCAAAACAGTCTCCGCCGATACCGGTCGATTGCGGCTCGATCACGCCGAGCACCGCCGAGCCCGCCACGGCCGCGTCCACCGCCGTGCCGCCCTCACGCAGCACCTCGATCGCCGCGAGCGAGGCCTGCGGGTGCGAGGTCGCAACCATAGCGTTGGTGGCGTGGACCGTGGACCTGCCGGGGAAATGGAAGTTTCTCATCGAATTTCTTGCTTTCTTGGCGTGGGCGCAGGTGGCGCGCCATCTCGGGAAAAACCGGGTCTACATGACACATTCCCGCGGCCCTCGGCAATGCTGGCATACCAGAGAAATGGCTGCCATCCGCTGGGCGTATAGACCTTCGAGGCCAGCGGCATGTGGGTTTTCCGAGCGGCGGTCGCCTGCTAAACGAGCCGCCATGTCTGATCCGAATTCGGTTACCAAGGTCGCCGCCTTCTACCAATTCGCCGCCCTCCCGGATTACCGCGAGCTGCGCGAGCCCCTGCGCGCGTTCTGCGCCGACCTTGAGCTGAAGGGCAGCGTGCTGCTGGCGCAGGAGGGCATCAACGGCACCCTCGCCGGCGCGCCGGAGGCGATTACCGCCCTCGCCCATGAGCTGGCGCGCGGCGGCATGTTCGGCGGCAGGCTCGACAATCTCGAATTGAAATTCTCGACCGCCGAAGCCATGCCGTTCGGGCGGCTCAAAGTGCGGTTGAAGAAGGAGATCGTCACGCTCGGCGATGCGGCTGCCGATCCGACCCGTCAGGTCGGCACCTACGTCGATGCGAGCGAATGGAACGCGCTGATCTCTGCGCCCGACACGCTGCTGCTCGACACCCGCAACGCCTTTGAGGTGGCGATGGGCACGTTCGAGGGCGCGATCGACCCCGGCATCAGGAGCTTTGGCCAGTTCAAGGATTTTGCCGCAATCAAGCTCGACCCGGCAAAGCACCGCAGGATCGCGATGTTCTGCACCGGCGGCATCCGCTGCGAGAAGGCGAGCGCGCATCTGCTCGCGCGCGGCTTTGCCGAGGTCTATCACCTCAAAGGCGGCATCCTCAAATATCTGGAAGAGGTGCCGGAGGCGCAGAGCCGCTGGCGCGGCGAATGCTTCGTGTTCGACGAGCGCGTCGCGCTCGGCCACGGTCTGCGCGAACGGAATAAGGACGCAACGCGTGACGAATGACATCAAGACGCTGAGCGAGCGCATCGACACGCTGGAGACGCGCCTCGCCTATCAGGACGACACGATCGAGACGCTGAACCAGACCATCACCGCGCAGTGGAAGCAGATCGACGTGCTGACGCGGAAGATCGCGGAGCTCGGCGAGCGGCTGCAGGAGGCCGAGGTCAATGCGCCCGGACCTGCCAACGAGCCTCCGCCGCATTACTGAGCTCTGGTCCCCCCCGGCGTCCTACTGACCGGACGCCCGGGGCATCAAATTCATGAGCTCGCCGGACATCATCAGCCGGTCGCGGCCTGCCTCCTTGGCGGCATAGAGCGCCCGGTCGGCAGCCTCAACCAGCGAGGTCACGCCGGCCGTGCGCTCCAGCGCCGGCCGGCAAGTCGCACCGCCGACCGAGGCGGTGACACATCCAGACGCCAGATTGCTGCCATGAACGAGGCCGGCCTCGTGAATGGCCTTGAGGATCCGGTCGCCGACCAGGGCGCAGCCGTCGGCATCGGTGTTCGGCAGCAGCATGGCGAATTCCTCGCCGCCATAGCGCGCCGCCAGATCGCCGGCGCGCTGCGTCTCGGCCGCGATGATCTTTGCGACCACACGCAGGCAGGCATCGCCCGCGGGGTGGCCGTATTCGTCGTTATAGGCCTTGAAGTGATCGACATCGATCATCAGCAAAGCGAGGCTGGAGCGGTCGCGATAGGCCCGCGCCCATTCCTCCTTCAACCGCTCATCGAAGCGGCGGCGGTTGGCAAGGCCGGTGAGGCTGTCCTCGATCGCCAGCGTCTCGAGCCTGGTTTCCAGCTTCTTGTGCTCGGTGATGTCACGGGAGATTGCGACCACGCCGTCGACGCGGCCGTTGTCCTTGCGCGTCACCCGCATGGTCGATTCCAGCCAGACTTCGCCGTTCTGCCGGGTCGAGTTGCGGTAGGTGAGGCGCGCCTCCTCCCGCTCGCCGCGCTTCATGGCGTCGACGATGGCCTGGACCGCCGGCAGATCCTCCGGATTGATGCCAGCCAGTGCTGGGGTGCCGATCAACTGGCTGGCGCGCCAGCCGACCACGCGCACGGACGAGGGCGAGACATAGCGCAGCCGCTCGTCGAGCCCGATGCGGGTCACCATGTCGCTGGAGCCTTCGGCGAGCAGGCGGAAATGCGCCTCTTTCTCGATCAGGGCCGCAGCCATTCTCTGGCCGCGCTGGAGCTGCCGCACCAGCACGGCGCCGATCACCGCGATCAGCATCACCAGCGCGAGCACGTAGAGCATGCGGGAGACGGCCGCGGCGCGCCAAGGCGCAAGCAACTCCTCCTTGTCGACAGTGGCGAGCAGAAGGAGCGGGAAACGGCTGCTGCGCTTGAAGAAGCTGACACGCTCGACACCGTCCAGCGGCGACTTGAAATGATAGGCGCCGCTCGGCCGTTGCAGGCCGGCGTCGCGGAACAACGGCTTGTCGGCAACGCTGCGTCCGACGAATGATTCGTTGCGGGGATTGCGCGCGATCATCAGGCCGTCGCCATGCGTGAGCGACACCGAGCTGTTGCGGCCGATCTCGAACTGCTCATAGAAATGCGAAAGATATCTTGAACTGATGGTCGCGAGCACCACGCCGCCGAAGCTGCCGTCGGGCTTGTTGAAGCGGCGCGACAGGGTGACGACCCATTCGCCGTCCAAGAGGCTCTTTACGGGACGGCCGACATGGGGCTCTCGTTTCGGGGAGAGCTGATGATAGCGGAAGAACGCATCGTCGCTGAGCGTCGAGCCGATCGTGCCAGGCGAGGTCAGCCAATTGCCCTGGTCGTCGATGATGGCGAGGCTGTGAATGCGCTCAATGGCCTTCTTGCGTACTTCCAGCAGGGTGCGCAGCTTGGCGATCGTGGCCGGTGCCGTGCCGTCCATCTCAAGCCGGCTGACGACGCCGACGACACCGGAATCCAGCAGATCGAGGCTGTCCTCGGCATGCTGGGTCAGCGACCGGGCGACGTTCGCCATCTCGGCCTCGGCGCCCCTGAGCACTGCATCGCGCGCAGCCCATTCGCGCCAGCCGCTGACGCCGAGGATGGTCGCGCAGGTCAGCACGACAAACGCCGCCGCGCGCAGCGGCAGACGGCTCCATCCGGTTCGTTGGGTCGCAGCGCTCATGCGGCAGGGGTCTCCGATGTTCCGGAACCTCTGCCGCTTCTGTTAGTGAACTCTGAAATCCCTACTGGAATACGCGGCGAATCCGCCCGTTCCCGGTAGTCCTACGGAGGCCGCAATCAGCGCATCGCTAACAAGATATTAGCGAGCCTATCGGAATCCGGCGTGCCTCGCGCTAGCTGAAGATCGCCTTGACCTTGTCCCAGAGCGAGGGACTGTCCGCCTCCGCATCGGCCTTCGAGGGCGTCGGCTGCGCCGCGCTCACGGGATCAGACGCTGGGAACGTATCCCTGAGCCCGGCATCGAGCTTGGACTGCCGGTCGGCGGCGAGCGCTTCATGCAGATCGTCGGCGTGCTTGTCATGCGGCGCAGGATTGAATCTCTCAGCCATGATCTCCTCCATCGGCTGGTCAACGCGGCCCTGTTGCGCTGGTTCCCCTGTTCCGCTGAGGGCCGAGGCGGTGTATCAGGGGCGATAACCCTGTTCAGGACCATTCGTGCCCCAGTCTGCAAAAAAGCCCTTCATCGACGTGCTCTCCGGTCAGCGCCAGAGCATCCCGCCCATGTGGATGATGCGGCAGGCCGGCCGCTATTTGCCGGAATATCGCGAGGTGCGCGCCAAGGCCGGCGGCTTCCTCGATCTCTGCTTCAACCCGGAGCTTGCGGCCGAGGTGACGCTGCAGCCGATCCGAAGGTTCGGCTTCGATGCCGCGATCATCTTCTCGGACATCCTGGTGATCCCCTACGCGCTCGGGCGCTCGGTACGGTTCGAGGTCGGCGAGGGCCCGCGGCTGGATCCGCTGGATGATCCCGCCAAGGTCGCGACGCTGGCGCCGCGCGCCGACTTCGGCAAGCTCGAGCCGGTGTTCGAGGCGCTCAAGCTCGTGCGCGGCGCTCTGGACCCGAAGATCGCGTTGATCGGCTTCTGCGGCGCGCCGTGGACGGTCGCGACCTATATGGTCGCAGGCCAGGGCACGCCCGACCAGGCGCCGGCACGGATGATGGCCTACCGGCATCCGGAGGCGTTCGCTGAAATCATCGACGTGCTGGTCGACAACTCCATTCAGTATTTGCTGGCCCAGCTCGACGCCGGCGCCAACGCCTTGCAGATCTTCGACACCTGGGCCGGCGTGCTGCCGCCGACCGAATTCGCGCGCTGGTCGGTCGAGCCGACGCGGCGCATCGTCGAGGGCGTGCGGGCCAAGGTGCCCGATGCGAAAATCATCGGCTTCCCCCGCGGCGCCGGCGCGCTGCTGCCCGCCTATGTCGAGGCGACCGGCGTCAATGCGGTCAGCATCGACTGGACCGCGGAGCCGGCCTTCATCCGCGAGCGCGTGCAGAGCAAGGTCGCCGTGCAGGGCAATCTCGATCCGCTGGTGTTGATCACGGGCGGTGCCGCGCTCGACCGCGCGGTCGACAACGTGCTGGCCAATTTTGCGCAAGGGCGCCTGATCTTCAACCTCGGCCACGGCATCCAGCCGGAAACGCCGATCGCCCATGTCGAACAGATGATCAAGCGCGTGTGGGGCTGATCGCGGACGGTCTGTCCGCATCGTCATGGCCGGGCTCGTCCCGGCCATCCACGCCTTGCCACGCTGCACGAAGAACGTGGATGCCCGGGACGAGCCCGGGCATGACGAGCTGTTGAGGTCGGCTCAAACATGAAAACGCGAAAACAACCCCATGCACAGTAGACAAGTCATTGAAAAAGCTGGGTCCGGCATGAGGCGGCTCTGACCCGCGTTTGACACGTCGGGCAAAACAGGCGCGGTGTTTTCGCAATGAGGCTCAGCGCGGCCGGCTGCGCTCGATGATCTCGGCGGCGCCCTTCATCAAGAGATCAAGACCCACCGCACGGCCGAGCTCGCGCGGGCGATTGGCGGGACCTTCGCGCGAAGCCTCGATGATGGTGTTGCCGGAGAGGTCGAGCACGGACGCGGTCAGCGACATCCGATCGCCCGCGATGGTCGAGAAGCCCGCCACCGGCGAATTGCAGTGGCCGTTCAGCACCCACAGTACTTCGCGCTCGGCATCCGCAGAGGCATGCGCGGCGGGATCGTCGATCGATGACAGGATTTTTCGCGTTTGCCAGTCCTGCGCCGCGCATTCGACGGCGACGATGCCCTGCCCCGCCGCGGGCAGCATCTCCGCCGCTGTGAATTCGTAGCCGATGCGGCCGGCGAGGCCGACACGGTCGAGCCCCGAACGCGCCATGATCAGCGCATCGGCCGGCCCCACGGTGCCGCCATCCGGCAG
This sequence comes from Bradyrhizobium sp. UNPA324, assembly GCF_006658635.1. NCBI lineage: Bacteria > Pseudomonadati > Pseudomonadota > Alphaproteobacteria > Hyphomicrobiales > Nitrobacteraceae > Bradyrhizobium > Bradyrhizobium sp. UNPA324. Next base: position 4,815,104 of record NZ_LFJD01000004.1, on the reverse strand, counting down.
GCGCTGCTTCTCGCCATTATCGAGCTTGCGCACCCGCGTATCGGCCGCGCCGCGGAAGTGGATGACTTCGACATCCGGAAACAATCGGCGCGCATAGGCGGCACGGCGCACGGCGTTGGTGCCGATCTTGAACCCTTTGCCGCCGGACTGACGCAGCGCCTGCAATGTCACGCCGTCGCGCAGCACCAGAGCGTCGGTCGGCGGATCGCGCGACAGCGTGGCGCCGATGACGAGGCCGGGCGTATCCTCGTTGCCGGGCATGTCCTTCAGCGAGTGCATCGCCGCCTGCAATTCCCCTGATAGCACGGCGGCCCGGATCTGCGCCACGAAGGCGCCGCCCTTGCCGCCGTGGGGCAGCAGCTTGCTGGTCTGGTCGAGATCACCCGTGGTGTCGAACTTGACGATCTCGACATCGAGACCGGGCACGGCAGCGGTCAGGCGGCGCGCGATCTCTTCCGTCTGTGCCAGCGCCATCGCGCTCTTGCGGGTGCCGATCTTCAGTCGCGTGGCCAAGCAATTGTCCTTTCGAGCCGCGAATTACCGCGCATCCTCCAATATCATGTCGGAGGCCTTTTCGGCGATCATGATGATCGGCGCGTTGGTGTTCCCCGAGACGAGGTCCGGCATGATCGAGCCGTCGACGACGCGGAGGCCTTCGAGGCCCCGCACCTTCAGCCGCTGATCGACCACCGCGAGCGCGTCGTTGCCCATACGACAGGTCGAGGTCGGATGGTAGATGGTGCTGCCGCGCTCGCGGCAATAATCCAGTATTTCGGCATCCGTGGATACCTTCGCCCCGGGGTCGTACTCGCTGACCACGAACGGCTTCAGCGCCGGCGCATTTAGGATCTTGCGCAGGATCTTGATGCCCTCGACGTTGGTGGCGCGGTCGGTCTCGGTCGACATGTAGTTGATGCGGATCTCAGGCGGCACCGTCGGGTCGGCGCTCCGGATGCGCAGGGAACCGCGACTCTCGGGACGGAGCTGGCACACCGAGGCCGTAAAACCGGAGAAATCGTGCAGCTTCTCCCCCATCTTGTCGGTCGAGAACGGCAGGAAATGCACCTGGATATCGGGCGAGGCCAGCCGCGGGCTGGTCTTGAAGAACGCGCCGGCCGTGCCGGCGGCAATCGTCAGCCAGCCCTTGCGGAACAGCGCATAGCGCGCGCCCGCCATGGTGCGGCGGAGTGGATGATTGACGGTGTCGTTGAGCGTGATCTTCTGCGAGCAGCGCATGACGATGCGGACCTGCATGTGGTCCTGGAGGTCGTGACCGACACCAGCTGCGTCCAGCACCACGTCGATGCCGTGCTTGCGCAAGAGATCAGCGGGACCGACGCCGGAGAGCTGCAACAGCTGCGGAGAGTTGTAGGCGCCGCTCGACAGTACGATTTCCTTCCGCGCCCGGGCGCGGCGTACGTTCGCGCCTTGCCGATATTCGACGCCAACGGCGCGGCGGCCCTCGAATAGCACGCGCTGGCCGAGCGCGCCCGTTTCGATCCTGAGATTGCTGCGCGCCTTGGCGGGGCCGAGATAGGCCACCGAGGTCGAGGCGCGGCGGCCGTTGCGCGTCGTGGTCTGAAACAGGCCGACGCCTTCCTGCGTGGCACCGTTGAAATCAGGGTTGTAGGGCAGACCGGTCTCGACCGCGGCGTCGATGAAGGCTTTCGACAGCGGGTCGGTGACGATCATGTTAGAGACCGGCAGCGGCCCGTCCGTGCCGTGATACTGATCGGCGCCGCGCGACTGGTTCTCGGCCTTCCTGAAATAGGGCAGCACGTCGTCATAGCCCCAGCCGGTGTTGCCGAGCTGGCGCCAGCGGTCGTAATCCTCGTGCTGGCCGCGGACATAGAGCAGACCGTTGATCGAGCTCGAGCCGCCCAGCGTCTTGCCGCGCGGCTGAAACACCTGGCGGCCCTTCAGCTCGGGCTCGGGCTCAGTCTGGTACATCCAGTTGACGCTCTTCTCCTTGAACAGCTTGCCGTAGCCGAGCGGCACGTGGATCCAGATGTTGGTATCCTTTGGGCCAGCCTCGAGCAGCAGGACGCTGTGCTTGCCGTTCGCGGAGAGCCGGTTGGCAAGCACGCAGCCGGCGGAGCCGGCGCCGACGATGATGTAATCGAATTCGGGATCGGATGGCATAAGGGCGGAGTTTGCGTTCATGCGCTACTGTTCTTCTTGTTGGTGCGGGGCGTTTCCGTATCGTCACTAGCACAATCATGCAGCGGCGCGCAGCGCCTCGACCAGCGACTTGAACGCACGGGCATATTCCGCGCCCGCCCTTGCGATATCGGCCCGACCGGCGCAGGCGACGGCGGCCTCCGTGACCGCGCCAAGCAGCAGTCGCGCCAAGGGCTCGACCGGCTGTCGCGCGATCAGGCCGGCGTCCATCGCCGCGGACAGCGCGCGCGGGAGCTTGCCGCCGAAGTGCTTTGCGTCGATCTCGCGCCAGCGCTCCCAGCCGAGCACCGCCGGGCCATCGTGCAGGATGATCTGGCCGGTCGGGCCGTTCGCGGTCGCGGCGAAGTAATGCTGGGTGCCGGCGACCATCGCGGCAAGCACGTCCTTCTCGGCGCGGGCGGCACCGTCGATCTCGACGACGAGGTCGCGCGAGACCTGATCGAACACGGCCTCGAACACCGCCTCTTTGGTCTTGAAGTGGTGATAGACCGCGCCCTTGGCGATGCGGGCTCCATCCGCGATCTCATCCATGGTGGTGGCGGCAAAGCCTTTCGTCCCGAACAGGCGGCGCGCCGCCGTCAGGATCGCCTCCAATGTCGCGGCCCGCCGCTCCGCCTGCTTCGCCATGAGTCTCGTCTAATCCAATCGCGCTCAGGCCGCCAGTTGACTTTTCGACCACCAGTCGGTATTTACCGACTATCAGTCGGTTTTCATCCTGAGGTACGCCATGCCGAACCGTGACATCGTCGAAGCGTTTGCCAAGCGCCTGGAGGCCGGGGATTTCATCGGCGCGATCGAACACTTCTATGCGCCGGATGCCGCGACCTACGAGAACAACGTCGCCCCGACGGTCGGGCGGGAAAAACTGGTAGCGAAAGAGCGCGGCGTGCTGGCGGCGACCAAGGAGGTCAAGGCGGCACGCATCGGTCCGAGCCTGATCGAGGGCGACCATGTCGCCACACGCTGGACCTTCAGCTTCACCAATGCCGAAGGCGTCACGCGGACGCTGGACGAGATCGCGTGGCAAACCTGGCGCGGCGACAAGCTGGTCGAGGAACGCTTTTACTATGACCCGAAGCAGCTGGGGCGCTGACGCTGCTTACGCGGCGCGTTCCTTGCCCGACCGTTCGTCCGGCTGTTCGTCTCCGGAGATCGTGGTCTCCTCCAGCCCCTTATCGTAATTGCCGGCGAACCTCTCGATACTATCCGCCCACATCCTCAGCATTGAGATCTGAAAGTTCATGATCGGCTTCAAGGCGTTCATGCCGATGGCCGTCGCCGCGGTAATGCCCCCTTGGGGATTGCGCGCGAAACGATCTGCGTTAGCGGTTTTGTCTGCCATGTCGTTTGCTCCTTCGATCCAGTGTCACGACCTACGTGTCGGTTGTGCACTGCGTGATTCCAAACACTCGGCCAAGACCTGATCTGCCGCGAGTCTCGCACTTCGGTCGTCATGCAATTCATCAAGTTTTTTCAAGTAAGCGACTGCCGCTATTTGCAGGAGATCGAAATTATCTTCGCCGGTATCGCGGAGGTTGGTGACGTAGCGATGGAGTGCGGAACGCCTGTTGTCGTTCTCGCTGATGCCGCTGTGGAGCAGCAGGTAGTTCCGCCAAGCGAACGCACACGCGCCTTCTATGGCCTGAGAAGTCATGTGCACCTCCCAAAGGCCGAGAAAGACTGACGACAGAATTCGTTCCGTCAGTTTCGCAGATGTAACGTTGTTCCGTAGCTGCGCTGCAGCGCGTTTGCAGGCCCCAGGTCGGCGGCGCAACGTGCGGATCTGAACCGATTTGGCCCAACTCGGACCTCTGGCTAGGCCCGCCGGCCTCATGCGTGAACCAAGATACCCAGGCATAGGGCCATCGCCGCGCATTTGTATCGATTTGTTAGCGATGCAACGACTTGAACACGCAGAAGTGGCCGCGCCGGCTGCCGCAGCTAAGGATAATTCATAGTTCGTCAAAGGTTTGCGGCGAATTCTTCCGATCGGGCCGGACAAGCGGCCCATGCTGCAGGCTCTGAAATGCGGACTCAAACGACCAGCTATGTCGCGCGGCTGTTCGCCGGCGATCTGTCGGCCTTTGGCGGTCCCGCGACGGACGAAGCCGTGGCCGGCCATATCCGCGCCGAGCAGATGTCGCTCGTGCTCGGCTATTCGGTCGGCATCATGCTCGCCAATGCCTGCAACGCCATCGTGCTCGCGATCGCATTGTGGCAATCGCCGGATAGAATCTCCGCCCTGATATGGGCGACCGCCGTCGCCAGCGCCGCCATCGGGTTCGGTCTGCAATCCCGCGCCGCGCGCCGCATCACCAAGCCGCAATTCGTCTCGCGCCGCGCCATGCATCGGCTGGTGCGAAACGCCTTCGTCCTCGGTGCCGCCTGGGGCATCGTCCCCGTCGCCTTCTTCACCGACGCTTCGACCGGCGGCCAGCTCGTCATCACCTGCCTGTGCTCGGGCATGCTGGCCGGCGGCGCACTCGCCTTCGCCACCATCCCGATCGCGGCCATCGCCTTCACGGCCCCGATCTTCGTCGGGATCGCCATCTGCCTCGGCAGGAACGGCGATCTGGCCTTTCTCCTGATCGCCTTCCTCGTCGTGGTCTATGGCAGCGTGCTGATCCGCGGCGTGTTCGTCAATTCATTCTCGTTCGCGCGGCGCGTCACGCAGCAGATCGAGGCGGAGCGCACGGTGCGCCTCGATCCTCTGACCCACCTGCCCAACCGCGTCGCCTTCAACGAGACGCTCGAGGCTGCGCTGAAGCGGCTGGCGCTGTCCGGCGAGGAGTTTGCGGTGCTCCTGCTCGATCTCGATCGTTTCAAGGAGGTCAACGACAAGTTCGGCCATCCCGCTGGCGACGAATTCCTGGTCCAGGTCGCAAGCCGCCTGCAACGCTGCACGCGCGCCGCCGAGCATGTCGCGCGCATCGGCGGCGACGAGTTCGCGCTGGTGATGGCCAATCTGGCGCGCCCGGAAGATGCGCTCGAGATCGCCGAACGCTTCGTCGCGGCCTTCGACGAGCCGTTCCGCATCGAAGGCCGGCAGATTGTGGGCGCGACCAGCGTCGGCATCGTGCTGGCGCCACGCGACGGCACCGTGCCGCTTGACATCATGAAGAACGCCGACGCCGCGCTCTACCGCGCCAAGAAGGCGGGATCTGGCACGGTCCGTTTCTTCGAGGCAAGCGACGACAGGGTGTCACGCGATCGCAAGGCGCTGCAATCGGACCTCGAAGGCGCGATCGCGCGAAACGAGCTGTTCCTCGTGTTCCAGCCTTTCCTCGATCTCGACGGAAGCCGGATCACCGGCTTCGAGGCGCTGCTGCGCTGGCAACATCCTGGGCGCGGCTTGGTGCCGCCGAGCGAATTCATCCCGATCGCGGAGGAGACCGGGCTGATCCACGAGATCGGCGAATGGGTCATCCGACGCGCCTGCGCAATGGTTGCCAAGTGGCCTGACGAGATCAGGATCGCCGTGAACTTCTCCGCAGCGCAGTTTCACAACGCCGGCATCCTCCAGGTCATCGTGCAGGCGCTCCGCGACGCGAAGATTGCCCCGCACCGGCTCGAGATCGAGATCACGGAATCGATGCTGCTGTCGAAATACGGCTCGGCCGAGCCGGTCCTGAACGCGCTGCTGCAGCTCGGCGTCACCGTGGCGCTGGACGATTTCGGAACGGGCTTCTCCTCCCTCACCTATCTGCGCAAGCTGCCGTTCAGCCGCATCAAGGTCGACCAGTCCTTTATCCGCGACATGCTGGTGCAGCCCGACTGCGCGGCCATCGTGAAATCGGTGATCGGCCTTGCGCGCGACCTCAACATTAGCGTGGTCGCCGAAGGCGTGGAGACCGCCGACCAGCTCGAATATCTCAGGCAGATCAATTGCGACGAGGTTCAGGGCTATCTGATCAGCCGGCCGGTGTCGGCGGATGGTGTGCTGGCGCTGCTGGAGACGAAGAAGTATCGGGCGACGTTCGCGGCATAGGCGGAATTGAGCCTTGGTGCCGACGACACGGGAGGCGCGCCCTCCCCCGCTTGCGGGGGAGGATTGGGAGAGGGTGCCTCCGCAGAGAACCCCCCTAGAGGAGAGAGCCCTCACCCGCGCCTTCGGCGCGACCTCTCCCGCAAGCGGAAGAGGCGGAGCCCGCAGCGCCGCCCAGTACTCCTGACAGGCTTCGGAGCTCGCTTAAATCGCATCCGCCCGCAGCAGCGTGTCCACCGTGATGGTGCCCCGTGCGCGGGAAACGCAGGCGCAGATCTTCTGGTTGGTCTCTTTCTGATGATCGCTGAAGAAGACGTCGCGGTGGTCGATCTCGCCGTCGACCTCTACCACGTCGATGGCGCACAGGCCACATTCGCCGCGCCTGCAGTCGGACATCACGTCGTGACCGCTGGCGTTAAGCACATCCAGCATCGAGCGCTCGCGCGGGATTTCCAGCTCGACATCGGAGCCCTTCAAGCGCACACGGAATGTCTCGGTCGGGAGCGTGCCGCTGGAGCCGAAGGTCTCGTAGCGAAGTTCAGTCAGCGGATGGCCGGCCCCAATCCAGGCATGGCGCGCGGCATCGAGCATGCGCATCGGGCCGCAGAACAGCGCCAGCGCGCCTTTCGGGACGGAGGCGAACAGGGCCTCGAGGTCGAGCCGCCGGCCTTCGTCGCCGGCATGAACAACCAGGCGATCGCCGAGCAGCGCGGCGAGATCGTCGAGATATGCGGCCTCGCTCCGCGAGCGCACCGCATAATGCAGCGTGACGTCGGCGCCGCGCCGCGCCAGCGCCTGCGCGGCGCCGAGGATTGGCGTGATGCCGATGCCGCCGGCGATCAGACAATAGCTTTCGCGGGACCAGTCCACCGCGAGCAGCGAGGCCGGCTGCGTGATATCGAGCCGCGCGCCCGGTGCGAGCTGCCACATGTAGCGCGAGCCGCCGCGGGAATCCCCGGCACGACGCACGGCGATCTTGAAGCCGGCCGCGGAGGCCTCACCAACCAGCGAATAAGACCGCGTCTCCGGCAGACCGTCGATGGTCACGCTGACGTTGATGTGGCTGCCGACCGGATAGGCCGCGCCGTCAAACTGATCGGGCCGGATCAGGAATTCACGGATGCCGGGGGCGAGATCGCGCGTCGATACGAGCGTCGCCGGAGTCCAGGTTTCGATGAAGCGCATGATGATTGCCCTCAGTCGGTTGCGGACTTGATCAGCGCGAGCGCCGGTAAGAGGTCGAGATGAGTGCGGTTGCGCAACGCGAGGCGCAAATTCCGCACCGCGAGCCGTGCATGCTCCCGCATGATGGCTTCGGCGCGCGCGCCTTCGCGGTTCTCGATCGCGTCGATCACGACGCGATGGTGCTCCTGCCCGATGATCAGGATCTGCTGCGCCTCGGGCAAGGCCGATTGCGCCATCACGAAGCCGCTTGGCGAAGCGAACGGCAACGCCGAGGCGCGGTCGATCTGGCGGATCAGCGGCGGGCTGCGCGACAATTCGGTGAGCAGCGCGTGGAAGCGCGCGTTCAGCGTGACATAGGACGAGAAGGCCTCGATCGAGATCGGCACCTGGCGCAGCAATTCGTCGATCGCAGCCAAGCACTCCTTCAGCGGCTCGAGCTCGCGCGCGGAGACGCCGCGCTCGGCCGCGAAGCGCGCCGCCAAGCCTTCCAGCGTGCCGCGCAGCTCGATGGAATCGGAGATGTCGCGCTCCGAAAACGCCTTCACCATGAAGCCGCCGGACGGGATCGCCTCCAGCAGGCCCTCCTCTTCCAAGCGCACCAGCGCCATGCGCACCGGAGTGCGTGAGGCGCCGGTGGTTTCCACCGCCTGGAGCTCGGAGATGCGCTCGCCCGGGCGCAAGGCGCCCGACAGGATCTGGTCGCGCAGCGCGAGCTGCGCCTTCACGGTCTGCGAGACGGAGCGGTCGACTTCACGCTCGGCCATGACCTACTCCGCGGCCTGAAGGCGCGGCGGTGCGCTTTCCTTCGCCACCATCCTGTCGATCAGCTTGCGCGACCACATCGCGCCGGCATCGATATTGAGGTTGTAGAAGATGCGGTCCGGGTTCTCGTCCATGGCGCGCTGCTGCGCTTCGAGGATCAATTCGTCCTCGCGGAAGATGGTGGAGACGCCCTCGCGGATCTCGGACGTGATGCGCTGCTCGCCGAGCTGGTAGTTGCGCACGAAGGCCCAGAAATAGTGGCAGGTCTTCTCGGTCTCCGGCGTGATGGTGTTGAGCACGAAGCCGTTGACGCCCTGCGAGCGGTCGCCTTCCGGCGCGCCGGTGCCAGCAGGCGCGACGCCGACGTCGATCGCGATGGTGCAGGGCGCTTCGAAACGGATGATCTGCCAGCGATCGACCAGGCCGGGCTTGCCGAGCTGCTTGGCCCAGAACGGCGGCGGCTCGATATTCCGCATCCAGCGCGTCACCGTCACCGTCTTCTCGCCATGGGTGACGTCGAACGGCGCCTCGGCGACCGCTTCGTTGCCGATGGACGAGCCGTGCACGAAGGTCTCGTGGGTAAGGTCCATGAGATTGTCGAGCACGAGGCGATAGTCGCATTTGACGTGGATGGTCTTGCCGTCACCGGCCCAGGCCGGATCGTGATTCCAGTGCATGTCGGGGACGAGCGCGGGATCGGCCAGCGCGGGATCGCCCATCCAGAGCCAGATGTAGCGGTGGCGCTCGACCACAGGATAGGAGCGCACGCAGGCCGACGGGTTGATGGTCTCCTGCGAGGGCATGAAGGTGCAGCGCCCCTGCGCGTTGAACTTCAGACCGTGATAGCCGCAGACGACGGTGTCGCCTTCGAGCCGGCCCTTGGACAGCGGCACCAGGCGATGCCAGCAGGCATCCTCGAGCGCAGCGACGGAGCCATCGGCCTTGCGATACATCACGACATGCTTGCCGCAGATCGTCCGCGGCAGCAGTGCCGGCTTCACCTCGGCATCCCAGGCGGCGGCGTACCAGGCGTTCATCGGGAAGGGTTTTGTCATCGGTCTCACTCCCACGGCTTTATGTATGCGTTATGTATACAATAACGGAGAGAAAGAATTGTTCAAGGCCTTATTACACCTATCTAAATACCTATATGGCACATAATGTATACATCTTATCTTGCGTAGATGGGTCAGCAGGGGGAGGCAACCCCTCAGCAGCCCTCATGGCCGGGCTTGTCCCGGCCATCCACGCGCTTGTCGTCCAAGAACGTGGATGCCCGGGACAAGCCCGGGCATGACGACCTCTCGCGAACCTTCAGTTGGCGATCCCCTGCCGATCAGGGCCTTACGCCCCGAACACCTTCGCCAAGCCCGCCTGAGCCTCCTCCTGAATTCGCTTCAGGTGCGCGGGACTGCGAAAACTCTCGGCGTAGATCTTGTAGACGTCCTCGGTGCCGGAAGGCCGCGCGGCGAACCAGCCGAAATCGGTCTCGACCTTGATGCCGCCGAACGGCTGGCCGTTGCCGGGTGCCTTGCTCAGGGTGCTGCGGACGGGATCGCCGGCGAGATCCTTCAGGCCGAGTTGCTCGGGCGTGACGGACTTCAGGATGTTCTTCTGCGGCCCTGTGGCGGCGACGTCGATGCGGGCGTAATGCGGCACGCCGAACTCGGCGGTGAGGTCGCCAAACAGCTGGCTCGGATCGCGGCCGGTCTTGGCCATGATCTCGGCGGCGAGCAGGCCGAGGATGATTCCGTCCTTGTCGGTGGTCCAGACCGTACCGTCGCGACGCAGGAATGAGGCCCCTGCACTCTCCTCGCCGCCGAAGCCGAAGCCCCCGGTGAGAAGGCCGTCGACGAACCATTTGAAGCCGACCGGCGTCTCGACCAGCTTGCGGCCGAGCTTCCTGGCGACGCGATCGATGATCGAGCTCGACACCACGGTCTTGCCGATCGCGGCATCCTTGCTCCAATTCGGGCGGTGCGCGAACAGATAGAAGATCGCGGTCGCCAGATAATGGTTCGGGTTCATCAGGCCGCCGGTGCGCGTGACGATGCCGTGGCGGTCGGCGTCGGTGTCGTTGGCAAACGCAACGTCGAAGTGGTCGCGCATCCCGATCAGGCTCGCCATCGCGTAGGGCGAGGAGCAGTCCATGCGGATCTTGCCGTCCCAATCCACTGTCATGAAGCGGAAGGTCGGGTCGATCGCCTCGTTCACCACCGTCGCCTTCAGGCCGTAGCGCTCGATGATCGGATGCCAATAATGCACGGCGGCGCCGCCGAGCGGGTCGATGCCGATATTGATGCCGGCGGATTTGACGAGTTCGAGATCGACGACGTTGCCGAGATCGGCGACGTAGGGCGTGACGAAATCGGTGGCGCGGACGTTCGAGGATTTAAGCGCCTTGGCATAGTCCATGCGCTTCACGCCCTTGAGGCCGTCGGCGAGATAGGCATTGGCGTGCTTCTCGACGACGCCCGTGACATCGGTGTCGGCCGGGCCGCCATGCGGCGGATTATATTTGTAGCCGCCGTCCTCCGGCGGGTTGTGCGAGGGCGTGATGACGATTCCGTCGGCAAGGCCGCTGGTGCGCCCCTTGTTGTAGGTGAGGATCGCGTGCGAGATCACAGGCGTCGGCGTGTAGCCGCCGTCCTTGTCGATCATGACGTCGACGCCGTTGGCAGCGAACACTTCGACGGCGCTGACCAGTGCCGGCTCGGCCAGCGCATGGGTGTCGATGCCGATGAAGAGCGGACCGGTGAGGCCCTTTTCCTTTCGATAGTCGCAGATCGCCTGCGTGGTCGCGAGGATATGGCCCTCGTTGAAGGTGTTCTTGAAGGAGGTACCGCGATGGCCGGAGGTGCCGAACGCCACGCGCTGCGCAGGATCCGTGACATCGGGCTTGCCGGCGAAATAGGCCGTCACCAGCCGCGGAATATTGGTGAGCGCGTCCGGCGAAGCCTGCTTGCCCGCCGCGGGATGAACATCAGCCACTGGATTATCCTCGTTCCGTCGCAACAGAGATAGCGGAGCACCATAGCATTGGCGGGCCCCCCGCCAAGGGCACAACACGCGCGAGGGGAATGGCGTTCCTTTAAGGGATTGCCGTAGCCCGCATGAGCGCAGCGATATGCGGGACCATCTGCCCCGGATGTCGCTTCGCTCAACCGGGCCACAGGACGTGCTATGCTTCCCGCCATCGAGGCCCGTCGAATCGTCTTATGGCTCTGTCCCGCAAGCTGCTTCTGCTGTTCGCCGGCCTCGTCGCAGCGGTGACGCCGGCGCGCGCCGCGGAGTTCTACACCGAGGACCTGCGCATCCCCATGGCGGAGGCGGGGCCGCAAGGGCTCGAGGCCTTCCTGGTCCGCCCGGCGGGAGGAAAGCGCTATCCGCTGGCACTGCTCAGCCACGGCTCGCCGCGCAGTTTCGACGACCGCGCGAGCATGTCCGCGCACAAATATTACGGCATCGCGCTGGAATATGCCCGGCGCGGCTTTGCCGCGCTGATCGTGATGCGGCGCGGCTACGGCACCTCGCCCGGCGGACGCGCCGACAGCGTCGGTGGTTGCGCGAAGGCCGCTTATTTGCCCGCGGCCGCGGTCGCCGTTGCCGATCTGCGCGCCGCGATCGATGCGATGGCGCGCCGCGCCGACGTGACGACGTCGGGCATGATCGCGGCCGGCCATTCCGCCGGCGGGCTCGCAACGATCGCACTGACCGCGCAGGCTCCGCCCGGTCTCGTCGTCGCGATCAATTTTGCCGGCGGCCGCGGCTCGCGCGACGACGACGACGTCTGCAATCCGGACGGGCTGGTGCAGGCCTTCACCGCCTTCGGCAAGACCTCGCGCGTGCCGACGCTGTGGATCTATGCGACCAACGATTCCTATTTCGGTCCCGAGCTCGCGCGACGCTTTCATGACGGGTTTCGCGCCGGTGGCGGCAACGCGACATTCATCGCGGCGCCGGCTTACGGCGATGACGGTCACTACCTCTATTCGGTGGCAGGCCGTCCGCAATGGACGCCCTATGTCGACGCCTTCCTGCGCGAGCCCGGCCTCCTCGGCCGCGACATCCTGAGCCCACCCGATTCCTTGCCGCCGCCGCGCCAGCTGAACGAGGCGGCTAGAGGCGAGTTCGCGCGCTATCTCGCCAGCATGCTGCCGCACAAGGCCTTTGCGGTGTCGCCGAACGGCGGCTACGGCTGGCGCGCGGGACGCATCACGGCCGACGACGCCCAGCGTGACTCGCTGGCGGCCTGCATGAAATGGTCGCCCACCTGCACGCTCTATGCGATCGACGACCACTTGGCCGGCCCCTCGCAAACGACATCCACCGACCAGAGCGCCCGTGCGCGATAGTAACGGCGCGAGAAGCCGGTTGTTAACTCCGGCGCCTTATGACGGACCCATGCTGTGGGATCGGGCACGCTTCAATCTCGGCGCGACGTGGAGACACGTGGCGGTCATCCTGCTGCTGTCGGCCCCGCTCTGCGCGCATGCGGCGGACGGCAGCACGGAGCTCGGCGCCGGCGAAACGCCGTCGTCCCGGGCCATGATCCGGAAGATCATCGAGAGAGAAACCGCAAACACCAATTTACCAGCCGACATCGCCGAATCGGTCGTCTTCGTCGAAAGCGGCTACAATTCGGCCGTCATCGGCAGCGTGGGCGAGATCGGCCTGATGCAGGTGCGGCCCGAGACTGCGGCGATGCTGGGCTTCCGAGGCAGCGAGGCGGAACTCGCCGACCCCGACGTCAACATTCATTATGGCGTGCTCTATCTCAGCCAAGCTTGGCGTCTGGCCGGCGGGGACGTCTGCCGCGCCCTGATGAAATACCGGGCAGGCCATGGCGAGGAAGCGATGACGCCGCGGTCGCAGGTCTATTGCAACCGGGCCCGCAACCGTCTTGCCGCCATGAAGTCGACCTCGGTCGGGGCCGAAGCGGCTGCCGCTCCGGATTCCGCGCCCCCGCCTCCGGTCGCAGCTGTTGCTGTGGCTGTGGCTGCAGCTCCGGCCAAACCGGCGAGCCGCCCGAAGGTGGCGGCGCAGCCCAAAGCCGTCTATGCCCGCTATCGTCAAGGCACCGCGGCCGCCAGCCGCGCCTATTGGGCCGCCCACGAGGCGCGTATCAGCCAGATCAAGGCTCGCATCGAAGCGCGATGGAAGCGCGTCGCATCGCGTTGACGACGATGCTCTACAGCCGCTCGCTGAGCGCGAGCTTGTAGCCGACCCCGGTGACGGTCGCGATCACGGGCGTGCCGCTGCCGACGAGCTTGCGGCGCAGCCGCGCCACCAGCGCGTCGACCGTGCGGATGTCGACCTCGGCCTGGCGGTTGCTGACGACCTCGATCAGATAGTCGCGACTGAGCGGCCGTCCGTCGGCGCCGACCAGCGCCGCGAGCAGATCGAATTCGGCGCGCGTCAACGCGACCGGCTTGCCGTCGCTGCCGAGCAATTCGCGCCGGGTCAGGTCGATGATCCAGTCGCCGAAGGCGATCGAATTGTGGTTGCGCGCCGCCTTGCGGTCGAGCGACCGCCGCCGCAGCACGCTGCGGGCGCGCGCGAGCAGATCGCGCAGATTGATCGGCTTGGTGACGTAGTGGTCGCCCGCGATCTCGAGGCCGAGGATGCGGTCGACGTCGGTGTCGCGGCGCGTCACGAAGATGATGCCCGCGTTGCTGGTCGCCTGGATCTCCTTGGCGAGCTCGAAGCCGTCGCCGTCGGGCAGCTGCAGGTCGAGGAAGACGAGATCGGTGCGCCCGCGCAGCGCCTGGCGGCATTCCGCGCAAGAGCCGGCGCCGACGACGTCGAAATTGTTGTCGCTGAAATAGCCGACCAGCATGGTCCGCGTCACCGGATCGTCCTCGACGACGATCAGCCGCTCGCGGCCGGCGGGACGCAATTCCCGAAGTGCGGTATCAACCACGGTCTTGGCTGTCCTGTGTGCCTGCGGCCCGCCTTGGATTGCCTGCGGCCCACCTTGGAAATTCAAGCCGCCGCGCAATGCGCTGTCATGTGAACGGACATTCACGACTTGTTGGAGCCCCCGAAATTAGCCGTCGGAATATTAGGCGCGTTGTGACGCACAAACAATATTGCTCATGGTCTTGGAGCATTAAGTATGAATTGGCCCACAATTCTCATTCTGCGCATCAAATGCGCAGAGATGGCTCCGGCAGGCAGCCCTGCGCCGACCGTGGCAACCGATTCCGCACATTCGGCCCAGGGCTCAGCCGCCGGTTAACGTAAAGAAAGCCTTCGGCTTCGGAAAGCCCACCTGCCCCTCTATTGTCAGGCCTGCACGATGAGAACCACGGAGCAGGCGTGATGCAGGAGCGGGCCCGATTGGCTGCCGGTCGAACCGAGCAAGGCACAGTGCCGTTGGCTCGTTCGCACACCCTCGACGTCCTGCGCGGCCTCGCCATCGCCGGCGTCATGGCGATCCACGTTTCGCAGTCTTTTCCATCGAATATCCACGCCGTCGACTACGCCTTCATGTGCGGCTGGACCGGCGTCAACGTGTTCTACTTCGTCAGCGCCATGACGATGTGCCTGATGTGGACGCAGCGTAGCGGCGAGACGAATCCGACCGGCAAGTTCTATATCCGGCGCTTCCTTCGCATCGCCCCGCTGTTCTGGCTCGCGATCCCCGTCTACCTCGCCATTAACGGCACCGGGCCGAGCGACAATGCACCTGCCGGCATCGGGCCGGTTCAAGTGGTCCTGACCGCGACGTTCCTGCACGGCTTCTGGCCGGACAGCGTCAACAGCGTGGTGCCTGGCGACTGGTCGATCGCAGCGGAGATGACCTTCTATCTCGTCTTCCCGCTTCTGATCACCGCGTTCGGGTCGCGCCGTCATCTCTATCTCGCGCTGGCGATCGTGCTGCATCTCGTCAATGTCTGCCTGTTCAAGCCGTGGGCCTTCGCGCTGTTCTCGGCCTATTACGGCCCGGGCCACGAGGGATTTGTCTGGACCACGCTACATCTCAGCTTCCTGAACCAGCTCCCAGTCTTCCTGGTCGGATGCGCGCTGTTCTTTGCGCTGCGCGACGGCTTCACCAGATCCGACGGTGCGATCTATGTCGCCTTCATCGCGCTGTCCTTCGCCGCCGACCGCGCGACCGGCTCACACGAATTCAACTACCTCATGATCAATCTCGTGCTCGGGGCGCTGGTTGCGGGTTGCATCAAGCTTGCCATCCGCTTCCAACCGATCGAGGCGCTCGGCCGCAATTCCTATTCGATGTACCTGTCGCACTTCGCGGTGATCTATGGCCTACGTCAGATCTGGCCGCTCGCGGACGGGCTGATCTCGCTGCTCATCGCCTATGTCGTCACCGCCACGCTGAGCTATCTCGTCGCACGCGCGACATGGCATCTGGTCGAACGGCGCGCGCACGACCTGGCGCATCGCCTGACAATGGCGGGATCGGACCGGTCAAGTCTCCGGCCGGCCATCGCCGCCACTGCGGTGGTCATAAGCTGACCGGCCGCCCGACCCTGCCGGCCGACGGCTTGCTTCATGGCCGCCTTCGAATCTACTGTGAAGACTCTTCACACTGGAGTGGGCACCATGGAGGTCATACTGCTCGGCACCGGCGGCCCGCGCCCGGACCCGCGCCGCATGGCGACGACCACGCTGATCAGGCTCGGTGACGAGAATATCCTGTTCGACGCAGGCCGGGGCGTCGTGGTGCAGCTCAGCAAGGCCGGCGTTCCGCTCGGCGCCATCAACACGGTCTTTCTCACGCACCATCACTTCGACCACATCGGCGACCTCTACGATGTGATGCTGAATTCGTGGATGCACGGACGCAAGGACGCGTTGCGCGTCTATGGACCGCCGGATACCGAGCGGCTCGTCAACGCGCTGGTCACGCAGGTCTACGACAAGGACATCGCCTGGCGAGATCAGGGCGAGCCGACGTTTGGCGGCTGGAAGCCTGTCGTTGCAACGGACATCATACCCGGTCCCATTCTCGACACCGGACGCTGGAAGATCAGCGCCGAGCTGGTCTCGCATGGCGATGGTCTCGACATGCAGCCGGCCTTCCTCGCGCGGTGGATGTGTCTCGGCTACCGCTTCGAGGCGGACGGCAAGATCATTGCAATTTCCGGCGACACGGTCCCCTGCCCCGGGCTCGAGCGGCTGGCACAGGGAGCCGACCTGCTCGTCCAGTGCTGTTTCCTCGCAACGCCGGAGATCAACAACGAGCATCTTCGCCGCCTTGCGAAATTCACGATCGCCTGCGGCGACACCGTCGGCAAGGTGGCGGCCAAGGCCGGCGTCAAGAAGCTCGCGCTGACCCATCACCGGCCCCGCACCGACGATGCCATGCTGAACGCACTCCTTGAAGACGTCAGGCAGGACTATTCGGGCCCTGTCGTGATCGGTGAGGATCTCACGCGGATCGAAGTCTGAAAGCCGTCGCTCAACAAGCAACGGGATGTGCGCGGAAGGCCTTCCGGCGTCAGGACGATCCGACCTCGATCCGGAACGACAAGCGCTCTTCCGTGCCTGGTGCAATGTGCATCAGGCCGGGCTTGTCGCTGAACTCGCCGTCGAATCCGGCTGGACTGGCATAACCGTGCCAGGGCTCGATGCAGAGAAACGGCGCGCCAGATGGCTTGGACCAGACGCCGAGTTCGCGAAAGCCGCGCCAGGACATCTTGAGCCAGGGGCCGGTGGGCGCGGCATAGCGGACCGCGTTGCTCGCGATCCGGTCGAAAATGACGGCGTCGTCGGTGAACAGGGCTTCGGACAAGGGGAGCACCGCACCTTTGACCGGGCTCGGCTCTGTGGCCGCGCGTAGCAATCCGCCATCGAGACGACGGACGGGAGACGATTCGGCACTCGCAAAGGTCAGCGAATAGCTCTCCTTGGCCAGTCCCGGCTGGAGCGGCCAGTTGAATGCGGGATGACCGCCGATCGAAGCCGGCAATGTCTCCTTGCCGGTGTTGGCGATCACGAGCGTCAGATCCAGACCGGCATCATCGAGCGTATAGATTGCGGCCAGCCGGAACGCGAACGGATAGAGCGCACGCGTCGTCTCGCTGTCTTCGAGCACCAGCGTGCAGCGGTGCTCGCCGCGTTCTGTCCACGCAAAGCGGTTGTCGCGCGCAAAGCCGTGCTGGGTCATCCGGTAGGTCTTGCCCCGATGCCGCAATTCGTCCCTGGCGAGGCGCCCGACGATCGGAAACAGCAACGGCGCATGGCGCAGCCATTCCGGCCCCGCCTGCCAGACGAATTCGGTGGTGCCGTCCTTCAACGAGCACAGCTCGGCGCCGTGCGCCTTGATGGTGGTGGTCAATCCGCCGCTGCGGAGAGTGTGGGTATCGTCACTCATGGCCGACATCTACACCGCGCCCCCACACGCAGCAAGGCGGCTCCCCTCGTGCAATCGGAGGGTTTTGGCGTCGGGCAGTGAGCTGCGTCATATTTCTGTACCTTACGATTGCTCCTGTGGTGCGCGTCCACCACCTGCCTCCGAGCCATATCCGGCCTGAAGGCCGAGGAACCCCTATGGTAGCCAATTGAAGTTCTTCATCAACGGCCGCTTTCTGTCGCAAAAGCTCACCGGCGTTCAGCGCTATGCCGCCGAAATGGTCAAGGCGATCGACACGCTCCTGGCGTGGGAGCAAACGCCTGTCTCGCTGCGGAACGCGGATTGGCAATTGCTGACGCCAAGTGATGCAAGCGAGAGCCTCGATCTCAAGCGGATCAAGATTCGCGCCGTCGGCTCCTTGCGTGGCCACGCCTGGGACCAAATCGATCTGGCGCGCGCCGCTGCAGGGGGACGCCTGATCAGCCTGGCCAATGCCGGTCCCGTCTTCCATCGCGACCACATTGTCGTGATCCACGACGCTCAGGTCTTTCGCAGGCCCGATTTCTTCAACTGGCAATATCTGACCGTCCATCGGACGATGGGGCGACTGCTCGCCCGCCACGCTGCCATCGCAACGGTGTCGGCCTTTTCCCGCCGAGAACTTTCCCAAGTGCTAAATCTATCGGCACCGCGCATTCCGGTATTTCCCAACAGCGCCGAACACTTCGCGGCGACGAAGCCCGATCCCGGCATTCTCGCCAGACTGGACGTTCAGCCGCAGAAGTTCTTCCTCTTCGTCGGCTCGAAGACCAAGAACAAGAATCTTTCCGTGGCGATCCGTGCCGTCCAGTTGCTCGATCGAGCCGACGTTCCGCTGGTCATCGTCGGAGGAGATAACAGCAAGGTCTTTCAGGACAATTCGGGCGAGGGGGTTTCCGGCCTGCTGCTGGCCGGACGACTGACGGACAGCGAGATTGCCGCTCTCTATGCGCATGCATCGGCATTCGTGTTTCCCTCGCTCTATGAAGGTTTTGGCGTGCCGCCGCTCGAAGCCATGATCTTCGGTTGCCCGGTCATCGCCTCGACGGCCGATGCGGTCGTGGAGACGTGCGGTGACGCCGCTGCGTATTTTGACGCCAGCGATGCCGAAGCATTGAAACAACTCATGCTCGAAAGATTGGCAGCCGGCGCAATCTCGGATCAGGAACGGCGACGGCAGCAGGAACGCGTTGCGTTTTATTCGTGGCAAAAGTCGGCTAAGTCATTGCTCGACCATCTCGCGCCGCCGGCAAGGGTTGCCAGCGCTGCTTGAAGTTCAAGGCACTTCGCTTATCGCGCGCATCGGTTCTCGCGCAAACAATTTGCAACCGGCTGCAACTCGCGTGCCTTCGCATTGTTCCACGAAATGTTTTCTTTCGCATGACATTCGTGCCGCAAAGGCACGGGCGCAACATCACCACATCGCTGCCCCAATATCGCTACGTATTCGAGGAACTGTGCCGGTATCAGCGAAGCTCAGACCAAGGATACATGATGTCCGGATCTCCGACGCAGCCCTTTGCAAGGCAACCGATCAAAGTGCTGCACGTCGCCGAGACGATTCGAGGCGGGATTGCGAGCTACCTGAACGAGTTGCATCCACAGCAACAGGCAAGCTTCGGCGCGGATAGCGTGCATTACGTCGTGCCTTCGGATCATCGTCGCGATCTCCCCGGGATCGATGACGATCAGATCACGACGTTCGAGCGGCCCCGCCGCGGCGTCGCCGGATTATTCCAGATGCTGCGCGCGAGCATGCGGGCCCTGGATGCCTTCCGTCCTGATGTCGTGCACCTGCATTCCTCCTTCGCTGGCCTCGTGCTCCGCCCAGCGCTCGCGGCCCGCTCGGACGGACCGCGCGTCGTCTATTGTCCGCACGGCTGGGCGTTTTCGCGCGAGACCGGCCGCCTCAGTCACGTGGTGACGAAGGCGGCGGAGAACCTTCTCGCACGGACGTCGGACCGGATCATCTGCATCTCCGGCGATGAGTTCAACGAAGCGGTCCGCGCGGGAATTCCCGCCGACCGGCTCACGCTGGTCCATAACGGCATCTCGAAGACGCGCTCGCCGCAGCCCGTCGCGGCGGACTGGACGTCCAAGAAGGTCAAGGTTCTCTTCATCGGACGCCTTGACCGTCAGAAGGGCTTTGATCTCCTGATCGAGGCGGCGCGAACGCTCGAAGACGTGCTTGATATCCGGATGATCGGCGCCTCCGTCGTCAACAAGTACGAAGGCCCGAGCGTACCGTCCAACGTATCCCTGCTGGGCTGGCTCGACCGCCCGACCATCGAGACCCAGCTCGAGGCCGCCGATCTCGTCGTGATCCCGTCACGATGGGAAGCCTTCGGCCTCGTTGCGCTGGAAGCGATGCGCGCAGCAAAACCCATCCTAGCGTTCCGCAGCGGGGCATTGCCCGAGATCGTCGTCGACGGCGTCACCGGCGTGCTTTGCGAGCCCGTCGCCGTTCAGCCGCTCGTGGACGGTTTTCGGCGGGCGCTCGATTTCGATCTCAGGGTATTGGGACAGCGCGGCTACGACCGGTTCAAGCAGCTGTATGACGTTCAGAAGACGCATGGGCAGTTGCAGCAGGTCTATGTCGAGCTGCTGCAGAACGACCGGATACCGGTCGAGGCGAAGGCGGGACTGCAATCGGATCTCTCCAAGAATTTCTGATGGCTCCGCACCTCCCACGCACCTTGGTTCGCGACAGTGTCCGCCTCGCGAGCCTCATCGCATCCATTTTCTTGCCGGTCTCCGTCTGTGCGCAGCAGCCGAAACCGCTCGATGCCCGATTCCTGCTGGGGGTCGGCACGCATCAGGGACTGGGCGGCCCGGTCAGCACGCGCGGATACGTGCCTTCGGAGAACATCGCCCAGATCAAGCAGCTCGGCCTCAACGCCTTCCGCGATGATTTTCCCTGGTCCGATTTCGAGGTGGGGGGACGCCGGATGGGGTTCACGCCCAGGCTCGGCAGGCTCGAAGCGCAAGTCAGGTCCGGCGTCGCGCGCCCACTTCTGATCCTTGCGTTCGGTCATCATCTGGTTCCGAATTCCTCGCCGCCGACGACCGATGAGGCGCGGCAGCGGTTCGCCGATTATGCGGCGGCGGCGGCGCAATCGGTCTTGCCGCAGCATCCGCTCTTCGAACTCTGGAACGAATGGAACCTGGCGGCGAAGAAAGATGCGGCGTTCTCGCCGGAGAATTATCTGGCGCTGGCGCAAGTCGCGAGGCCGGCGGTCAAGCGGGTTGCACCGAATGCGCCGTTCCTGGTCGGCGCGCTCGGCGACGATCCGGGCTGGACATGGACGGAGAAGATGCTGCGAACCGGCATCCTTCAATATGCCGACGGCGCTTCGATCCATCTCTACAATTTCTGCATGGGCCCGAGCAAACGCACCTCGGCCGAGATCATCGACCGACTCACGGCGTTTCACCGCCTCGTCGGCCAGGCGAGCGGAAACCCCGACTTCCCGATCTATGTCACCGAGACGGGCTGGACCACGGCGACCAACAAATGCGGCGTCAGTGAGCAGGCCCAGGCCGACAATACGGCGCAGCTGATCCTGTGGGCGTCGACCGCGGCCCGCTGGCTCAAGGGCATGTGGCTCTATGAGCTCAAGGACAGTGGACAGAATCCATCGGAGCTGGAGCACAATTTCGGACTCTATCGTTTCGACAATACGCCGAAACCGGTCGCCTGCGCGGCTCAGGGCGCCTGGGCCTTTATTCGCTCCAGCCGGAGTGCAGAGCGTCGCGAGCTCGCCAGCGGCGTCGTGTCGATCAATGCATCAACGACGTCTGGCGGCAGAATTGCGGTCTGGTCCGAGGCTCCGGACCGGCGCTACGAAATTCGGCTCAAGGGCGATCAGCAAGGCGCAACCTTTGCGATGCCGTGCGACCAGGCGGCAAAGCCTGCCTCCGGGGTCTGGATCCCCGTCTCGAGCACACCTGTTCTGATTGCAGCCAATGACAGTGCCGTTCCCGCCCTGGAGATAAGGCCGGCGCGGTAAAGCCGATTTTGCAGACATGAGGTTGACGCGATGAAAGTTCTTTTGACGTCCACGCTTTATCCGACGCCTCAGGCTCCCAAGATCGTCGGCGGCGCGGAGATCTTCGCCCGTCGTTTTGCCGAAGGCCTGGTGCAACGCGGTGACGAGGTGGAGGTGATCCGGGCCGCATCCACACCCGGGCAGGCTCCGGAAGCCTGCGACGGCATCAACGTCTATTCCGCGCCCGTGCAGAACATCTATCTACCCTTCACCGAGCAGAAGAACGTCGCGTTGCGCAGCATTTGGCACGCGATCGACGACTGGCAGATGGAGGCTCCCCTGATCGCGGAACGCATCCGGGCCTTCAAGCCGGACGTGCTGCACTCCAACAATTTGTCGGGTCTCACCACCGCGATCTGGCGCGTTGCCGCCCAGCTCGGCGTTCCCGTGCTGCATACGCTTCACGACTATTATCTGACCTGCCCGCGCTGCTCCCGCTTCGACAACGGACGATCCTGCGAGCACACCTGCACGAGCTGCGGAATTCTGACCTTTCATCGCAAGCGCGCCACGCATTGGCTCAGCGCC
Organism: Bradyrhizobium sp. UNPA324; assembly: GCF_006658635.1. NCBI lineage: Bacteria > Pseudomonadati > Pseudomonadota > Alphaproteobacteria > Hyphomicrobiales > Nitrobacteraceae > Bradyrhizobium > Bradyrhizobium sp. UNPA324. Next base: position 4,793,050 of record NZ_LFJD01000004.1, on the reverse strand, counting down.
GTGGTGGGCGTGAGCGAGCGCGTCCTGTCCATTCATACCGACATGGGCATGTTCGCGGAGACGCCGATCCGCACCGTGATCCGCAATGCCTCGACCGAACCGCCGCATGCGCCCTATCCCCGCCCCATCTGCACCACGGAGGTGACGTTCGGATTCATCGGCCGCCTCACGGAGGAAAAAGGCATCGACAACCTGATGCGGGCTCTGGCTCTGCTGCCCCGGGATCGCATCCGTATGTTGATCGCCGGCCGGGTCAGCGACGAGGAGCAACGACGCCTCAGGACGCTCGCGCCGGATGCGCGAATAGAGTTCATGGGCTTCGTCGCGCCGGACGATTTCTACAAGCAGGTCGACGTGGTGGTCGCGCCCTCCATCTGGCATGATCCCGGTCCACTGGTCGTCGCGGACGCCAAGGCGGCCGGCAGGCCGCTGCTCGGAACGCGCTTTGGCGGAATGCCTGAGGTCATCGAGCACGGCGTGACGGGCTGGCTGACCGAAGCCGATCCGCAATCCCTGGCCAGGAGCATGCTCGCGGTCGCAGCCGATCCGTACAAGATCGACGAGATCAGCAGGCGCCTGATCGCCGATACCAACAAGTGGATCTTCTCCGACGTGCTGTCTTCATACAAGAATCTGTATGAACAATTGCGCGAGCAGCGGATGTCACACGTGCGCGCGGCAACGGCCGAAGCGCCACAGGGAGCGGCGATCGTCGGTAAGGAGCGCCTCATTCCGCGATGACACGCCTCTTCGCGATGGCGGGCTACGTCTATCAGAGCGCCGCGGCGATCATCCTGATCTTCGCGATCAGTCATCTGCTGCCCGCCGCCGACTACACCAACTTTTCCCTCGCACTGGCCTCGAGCCAATTGCTCTGCGTCCTGATGTTCGAATGGCTGCAGCTGGCTGGATTGCGCTTTCTGGCGGCAGCCCGGGAGACCGAGGCGGCCCGGCTGAGGTGGTCTCTCCTTGCAGCCGGCCTGTCGAGCGCGGCCGCGCTCGTCGTGGTCGGGAGCTGCGCGTCTCTGGCCAGCGCGCTCCCGACGGGGATCATCGCGTTGGGCCTGAGCATCTCCGTCCTTCAGGGCCTGACGGACCTCTATTTCCTGTCGGTCCGTCTGTCCGACCGGCTCGGCATTGCCTCCTTCCTTCTCGCGCTGCGGGCCACCGCCCTTCTGGCCGGTGCCGCCGCGGGAGGCGTGATCTCGGGAACGGCCGAAGCGGCGCTGCTCGGCATCGCGTCGGGGCACGCCCTGGGCCTCCTCGCCGGCCTCGTCGCATATCGCACGCCGATGGAGCGCGTGTCCTTGCAGGCGATGCTGGCCGACTGGAAGGACTTCTCCCGCTACGGCATGCTCGCGGCGGGCGCGTCCGTCATCCATTTGTCGGTACCGGTGCTGCTCCGTGTCATCGTCCTCGGCCGGCTGGGCGCGACGGGCGCCGGCGCCGGCTTTTCGATTGCGCTCGACCTCCTGCAACGTCCCTTCTGGGTCCTCAATGCGGCGATCCACACCGTGAGCTATCCGGAGGTGGTCAACGACTTCGAACACGGAGGCAGCGCAAAATCGGTGCAGTCTGCGCGGCGGATGTTCGAATTCATGATCTGCACGACCCTCGTGCTGCTTGGCGGTCTGATTGGATTCATTCCAGATGCAGCCCGTATCCTGGTGCCGCAGGCGAGCCTGGCTGGCTTTCTCGAGACGGCGCCAATTGTCGCCGCCTTCTATTTCCTGCACACCCATTTGCAGGCGACGATCGCGGTCGTCCCCCACCTCGAGAAGCTGGCGACCAGGCTCGTCCTCGTCGCGGCCGGCCAGCTCACCATCGTTGTGTCCTTCTCCCTGGTCGCGGTGTCGGCCGGCCTGTCGCCGCGAGGGGCGGTCGGCTGCGCTGCGGTCGCCACGCTCGCGACGATCCTGGTCGCACTCGGTCCGACCCTGCGGTTTGAGGCGTTCCCGCGCTGGCCGCTGGTCATGCAGGCCGGGGTGGCCGCAATCCTGATCGGATCGCTCGGCTCGATACCGACGGAGCCCGCGACATGGCTCGCCGGCAAGATCGCGATCGCCGCGATTGCAACCGCGCTCGTCGGATGGCGCGGCGACTTTCTGATGCTGGCCCGCCGCGGCTGATTCTCGCACCGACGGTCTGCGACGCAGCTCCGGTTCCGATACGGAACCGGACTGTCGCATTCATCAGCAGCGAGCGCCTGCACCCTCTCTGAGCATCTACAACTAATGCGCGTAAATCCTATACTTTAACCGCCCATGGAAGCGGCATCTGCGAACTTCTCGTGCAGGAAAAGAGAGTGAGCTGTGCGAAGGCAGTCGACGAAGATACTCCGAACCGCGGACAAGCGAGCCGCGTCGTCCCTTCCCAACACCGTCATATGAAATCTTTCGCGCCGCCTGCGCATACATTCAGCAGTGAAAATCGAGAAAATCTTGAAAGCGCCTTCCTCGCGCCACGCTGAACCGGCATCGCATTCATATTCTGCTGCAGCAGCCGAGCAAGTCTGTCTGTTCCTCCACAAGGAACCTCGTTTCGCTCGCGATTTGTAGCTTCGATTTTTATCTGAAATTCACACTCGATAGAGAAGCTTGAACGCAAATCCTGCGAGCAATTTCGTTCGCGCTGAAATCGAGTGTGCAATGTCCGATCAAACCATCTTGTCCGCCAGCGGCTTCATCAACTCCATTGGCGTCAACACGCACGCCGGCTTCGGGTGGACCGGCTACAACGATCTCGCGCTGATGGTCGATGACCTCAAGTATCTCGGCGTCAGCCATCTCCGCGACGCGATGGGAACCAGCCCGGCTGCGCAACCCGTCGTCGATGGTCTGGCCGCTGCCGGCTACAAATTCGACTTCCTGGTGTCGTCCGCCCTGCCCCAGACGGGCACAACCGGACTGCAGAACTACATCGTATCGCTCGAGAAGTTCGTGGCGAGCCATCCGGGCAGCATCAGCGCCATCGAAGGGCTCAACGAGGCCAATCACCAGCCCTTCAGCTACAATGGCAGCTCGAGCCTCACAGCCGCGGCTCAGTTCCAGAGCGCGCTCTATCAGGCCGTCAATGCCGACGCCGCGCTCGCCAGCATTCCCGTCTACAATCTGTCACTGGCCTACAACGATCCGCAAGGCTACAGCCAGCTCGGCAACATGTCGGGCTCGGTCGACTACGCCAACGCCCATGCCTATGTCAGCACCAGCCTGACGACCAGCAGCTCAATCTCGGCAACGCTGAGCGCCGTGATGACCGCGGCACCCGGCAAGCCCGTCGTCATCACCGAGACCGGCTACACCACGCAAGCCAACACCCAATATCTCGGCGTCGACGAAACCGTGCAGGCCAAGTCGATCCTGAATACCCTGGTCGATGCCTACAAGGCGAGCGTCAGCGCCACCTATCTCTACGAACTGCTCGACCGCGACTCGTCTGCCAGCAATACCAATCCCGAGGCCAATTTCGGACTGTTCAATTCCGACGGGACGCCGAAGCTCGCCGCCACCGCCATTCACAACCTGACGACCATTCTGGCCGACGATGGCACCGGGGGCCTGCAGCCGACTAATCCGTTGAACTACACCCTGAGCAACATGCCGGCTACCGGCAATAGCATGGTGCTCGGCAAGAGCAACGGCGCCTACGAGCTCGTCGTGTGGGCGGAGCCGAAGCTCTGGAACGATTCCACCGATACCGAGGTGTCAAATACGGCCCAGACGGTCACCGTGAACCTCGGCGCCGTGCATCATTCGGTGAAGGTGTACGATACCCTGACCGGAACCACGGCGATCGCCAGCTACACCGACGTCAGCTCGATCACGATTCCGGTCAGCGACCACCCGCTGATCATCGAGATCGACGCGCCCCCGACCACTTCGACTCCGCCGGACACAAGGACCAGCATCACGGGCACGGCTGCCGAGATCGTGCCGCAACTGTCCGACCTGAGCGAGTCCACGGCACTGCAGACCATCACGTTGACCGACTCGCACGTCCTGCCGGTCGCCTCGAAGGCGACCATGGACTACATCATTGCCCATTACGGCAGCGCCCTCTCCAAGATCCAGGGCGGCTACTCGTTCTCGGTGACGAACTCGACCTCGACCTGGAGCAGCACGAAGACCTATAATTCCAGCGGAACGCTTCTGTCGAAATCGGATACCGGCCTGAATTCGAGCGGGCAGCCGACCTCGACCACCGTGGCCTACACCGACGGCTCCAAGGACCTGATCAGCTACACCGGCGGTGTGAAGACGAAATTCGTTCATGTCGGCACCGACGGAACCACAACCACCGACACCTACAACACGGCCGGAACCCTTCTGAGCGAAGTCGTCCAGAAGTCCGACGGCTATTACTCCACCACGCTCTACTCGAGCGGCGTGAAGACCGCCGCCTACGTCAAGAATGCCGACGGCTCGCAGGACAATTACACCTACGGCATCACGGGCAAGAGCTTCACCACGCAGGTTCAGCATCTCGACGCCTCGGGGAAGGTCACCTCGGTGACCCGCAGCCATGCCGACGGCTCGCTGGACTCGACGCAGGTCTACAACAGCGACGGCAGCAGCGTGATCACCACCTATAGCGCCACAGGCGTCAAGCTGGTCGAGACTGCCTATCATGCCGATCACAGCAAGGATGTCTGGACCTACAACATCACGGGGCAGACCTACACGACCGAGCACGACGTCTACAACACCACCGGCTTCCTCACCGGCCTGACGCGTCTGCACAGCGACGGCAGTCTCGCCTTCAAGCTCGCTCAGACGACCGACGGCACCAAGACGACCGACTGGTACAATGCCGCCGGCAGCCTGACCAGCGAGGTGATCCAGAAAGCGGACGGCACCACCTCGACCACCGTCTACAGCAACGGCGTCAAGACCAATACCTATATCAAGAATGCCGACGGCAGCCAGGACAATTACGCCTTTGGCATCACCGGCCAGAGCTACACCACGCTGATCCAGCACGTCGATCCCTCCGGCAAGGTCACGGCCGTGACCCGCAAGCATGCCGATGGCACGCTCGACTATACCCAGGTCATCAACGCCGACGGCAGCAGCGTCGTCACCAACTACGATGCTGCGGGGACGCGAACCAAGGAAGCCGACTTCCATGCCGATGGCAGCAAGGACGTCTTCCTCTTCAACATCACCGGCCAGACCTACACGACCGAGCACGACATCTACGATGCGACCGGATTCCTCACCACGCTGATTCGCGAGCATGCCGACGGCAGCATGGCGTTCCAGCTGGTGCAGAGCGCCGACGGCACCAAGACGACCGACTGGTACGATGCCAGCGGCGTCCTCACCAGCGAGGTGTTCCAGAAGCCGACCGGCTACAGCTCGACCACGGTGTACACCAATGGCGTGAAGACGGCGGCCTATATCACCAATGCCGACCAGAGCCACGACAATTACAGCTACAACATCACCGGTCAGAGCTACACCACGCAGTATCAGCACCTCGACCCAACAGGCCAGACGACCGAGGTGATCCGCTGGCATGCGGACAACTCGTTCGACTACACCCAGGTCATCAACAGCGACGGCAGCAGCGTGGTCACCAACTACGATGCGTCGGGCGTCAAGAAGACCGAGACCGACTACCACGCCGACGGGTCGAAGGACGTCTTCCAGTTCAACGTCGTCGGCCAGACCTACACGAACGAGCACGACAGCTACGATTCGACCGGCTTCCTCACCGATATCGTTCGCACCCACGCCGACAACAGCCTGGCCTTCACGCTGGTGCAGAGCGCCGACGGCACCAAGACCTCCGACTGGTACGATGCGAGCGGCGTCATCACCAGCGAGGTGACGACCAAGATCGATGGTTACAACTCCACGACCGTCTATACCGGCGGCGTGAAGACCGCCGCCTATATCAAGAATGCCGATGGCACGTCGGACAACTGGAACTACAACGTCACCGGGCAGTCCTACACCACCCAGCATCAGCACCTCGATGCCTCGGGCAAGATGGTCGAACTCACCCGGACCCACGCCGACGGCACTCTGGACTATACCCAGGTCATCCACGACGACGGCAGCAAGCTGACCGACATCTACGACAGCGTCGGCACCAAGACCCAGGAGATCGCCAACAACACCGACGGCTCGAAGGACGTCTTCCTGTTCAACTTCAACGGACAGACCGGCACCACGCAGCACGAGAACTACAACTCCGCCAACGCGCTGCAATTCTTCGATCAGACCAAGACCGACGGCACCCACAACGTCACGGCCGTCGCCAGCGGCGTAACGATCCACGGCGGGGCGGTCAACGACGTGTTCTCGGCTGCACCGGACTCGACCACCGTCGCCTACGACCACGGCCAAGACCAGATCCTCAACTTCCAGGCCGGCGATGGTACGACTCACGACGTGGTCCAGATCTCGAAACTGCTGGCCGCGGACTATAGTCACTTGCAAGTCACGCAGTCCGGCACGAACGCGCTCATCACGTTCTCCGCCACCGACTCGATCCTACTGAAGAACGTCTATGTCTCCAGCCTGACGAGCCACGACTTCGTGTTCGTCTGAGCGCGGCGAATGAGAGCCCGGACGGGCATCAGCACCGCTTCGGGGGCCGGGACCATACAGGGTTCCGGCCCCGTCGTTTGTTGGGCGCCTGCCTGATCGATAAGCAGCGTGCCGGCCGCCATCCGCAATTGGATAGCCCCCATGAATTCGGACGAGCTGCCGCGATTGCGCCGCATCGGTCAACGCGCTCAGCGAACTTGCGTCACAATTCGCCGCTAGACACTCAGACGAACCGCGCAAGGACTCCGAGGCCCGATGCAAGCCAGTGAAGCAAGACGTTTCGTCGTTCTCGACTTCTACCGCTTCGTCGCCGCGCTCGGGGTCTTCATCTTCCACCTGAAGCTGATCGACACGGGGATCTCTCCGGCGTGGAACGGGTCCTATGGCCTGTTCGTGGACATGTTCTTCATCCTGTCCGGCTTCGTGATCTCGTACTCCTACCCGTCCGACGCGCGTGGCGTGGCTGCCTATTCCCGCTTCATGATCCGGCGCATTGCGCGGATCTATCCACTGCACCTCTTGAGCCTGCTCATCTTCGTGGTGCTCATCGGCGTCGGGCTGGAGCGCACGGCCCGCTCGACCCCGCTGGACTTCCTGTACAACATCCTGCTGCTCCAGGCCTGGGGCGTCACCGATCACCTCAGCTTCAACTCGCCGTCCTGGTCGATCAGCGCGGAATTCTTCTGCTACCTGATATTTCCGCTGCTGATGCTGTTCGCGCGCAAGGTCCAGCCGATCATGCTCGGCGCCATCGTGGCGGCGCTCTATCTGGTCCTTGCCCACGGCCATCTGCCGATCTGGCAGGAGCGGTCGCAGATGTATGGCGCCAATTTCGATTACGGAATGCTCCGCGCACTGCCGAGCTTCCTGAATGGAATCCTGCTCGCCATTCTGTTCCGGATGTCGCATCCCTACCGGAATAAGCGGATGATCTTCGCCGGCATCGGCGTGTTCGGCCTTTCCGTGCTGGTCCTCAACGTCTTCGCCAAGCCCGACCTCGCCATCCTGCTGTTCTCCTGCGCCATCCTGCTCACGGCGGTCGGCGAAAGCGCCTTCAAGGAGTTTCCGGGCGCGCGCCTGCTCGGTCGGCTCGGCAACACCTCATATGCGATCTACATGCTGCACGATGCCGTTCTCATTGCCGTGTTCAAGCCGCTATGGACCTGGCTCGGACTGCGCCCTGATCAGTTCGGCCTGTTCGCCCTGGCGTGCTGCGCGGTCCTCACCGTCATCGCGGACCGCACCTACGCCTATTTCGAAAATCCCGCGCGGCGCCTGATCAATCGCTGGGCCGACACCTCTCCCTCCTCGCGCAAGGTCCAGACGGCCAGCGCCGAGGCATCCATGCGTTTCGACAACACCGAGCGGGCAGTCAACTGACTGCCCTGCCGATGACGTGAGGGACGTTCAGGCGACCTTACCGTCGGCCGCCGGCACCATCCGCATGGCACTCTCGCCCAGCAGAGGTGCGATGTTGGCGCGGGACAATTCCATGACTCCCGGCAGCGCCTGGCGGACCTGCTGGCCGACGGAGTCGTACGCACCGAGGAAGTGCAGCAGGAACTTCTCAAAGCTGTCACCGACCAGGAATTGCGACGGCGACAGCAGCAGCTGCTCGCTGACGCCGAAATGCGCGAACAGGCCCTGGAATTTGTCCTGGTAGGTAATCGCTGCGACGGGCGTTCCCTGCCCGAGCGCCGCAATCGCCAGATGCATGCGGCCGGTGATCACGCCGTCGACCAGACCGACGACGGCCTTGATCTCGCCAGCCGACAGCGCCTGATCGACGTGATGCACACGATCGCCGAGCGCGGGCTTGAGGCGGTCGGCCAGCGGTCGAAGGCAATTGTCGTCGGCGATCTCGGGACGGTAGTCGTGCGCCAGCAACACCCAGCTCGCATTGTGCTCGCGAGACAGCCGCTCCATGGCACCCGCCGCGAGGTCTATCATTTGCCGCAGCTTGGCCGGCTCCGGCCGCTTGAACAACATCGGATGAATGTTGAAGACGAAGACCTTGCGACCCTGCTCGCGCTGTCGCGCGATCGTAGCCGCGATCTGCTTCACGGCGGCGGTATCGGCCCGCGGCGTCAACATGAACGCCGCATCGGTGACGAGATGGGCGCGCTTCCGGGCGAAATCGTCGAACCGCTGAAGAGACATCGCATCGCGCAGGTTCAGGACCACGTCCGGATCCAGCAGTCGGAACACCTCGCGCAGCGCCTTCGCCGGGTGGGAGTTGAAGCTGAAGCCGAGCACGCTGACCTTGGCGCCGAACGCAGCCATCAGATCGGCAACCAGCAGCATGCGCGCGGCATCCACCGGCGAATAATAGCCGTCGAGCACGTCGGCCCCGAGAACCAACCCGAAGTCCGGCCTGGTGAGCGACAACTCCTGCGCCACCGTCTCGTAGGAGAACGGCTGTCTCCAGAGTTCGAGCGGCTTGAAGCCCATCGCGCGGACGTCCGCGCTGGCCGCTGGGGTCGCGGTAATGATGTAGACCTCGAGGTTCGGATAGGCCCGCTTCATCTCCCCGGTGGCCGCTTCGATCATGGCCTCATCGCCGCGCGACTGATGGACGCTCCAGGGATCGGAAGGAAGCACGACGAGCCGACGCGGATTGTTGCGCGGCGCGACGTTGACGCCGATATCCTTCCGGGCGATCTGCCACCTGCGCAGCTCGAGCAGATCGAGCGCCAACGGCGTATTCTTCGCGCTGTTGAGCCAGCCTCGGAGCTGCCTGCGTACGGGCACGGGGATCAATTGCTTCACGACATCCTCCTCGTCTTCATCAAGCGGTCGCACCGCGCTTCACGACGAAATCAATCAGGGACAGGGCCTGCTTCCGCCAGAACAGCAGAAGGCCCGTCAGGTAGGTCGCTCCAAAACAGGACGACAGCAGTCCAATCCGCAAATAGGGGTTCATGCCCGGCGTCGCCTCGCGGCACAGCACGACCGCGCCGTAAGCCAGGACGATGGCACAAAGGCAGCCCGCAATGGGGCGCAGAAACTGGCTCCAGCTCAAGCCCAGCAGCCGGAGCGCCAGCGCGAACGTCACGGGAGTCACCACGAGCTGGGAGAACGCGAAGATCGTGGCCAGTTGGCCTATGTCGCGCGAGGGCAGCAGGAACATGGCCGGCACGACCGTGCAGAACTTCAGAATATTGAGCAGGAAGACGTAGTTCGGCTTGCCCAGAGCGCCAAAATAGGCGCTGTTGACGAACTGCACGGTCTGGACCGCGCCAATCAGCATCAACGGCCGCATCACCGCTTCGCTGCCGCCCCACTTGGCGCCGAACAGCAGCAGGGAGAATTCCGGCGCGATCGCCGCGAGCAGCACGAAGACCGGAGATCCGATCAGCGCGCCGAGGCTGACGCTGCGCAGATACGCGCCGGCGATACGGTCCCGCTCGTGCGCGATCTTGGACAATGCGCTCAGCGCGACGTCCATGACCGCCTGGGTGAGCAGCTGCATCAGGATGATGTAGACCCGCGCACCGACCGTGTAGATGCCGAGGGCCGCAACGCCGTAGAGCGACAAGATGATCATGTCGATCGTCCGCACGATGGCGAAGTCCAGCAGCCTGTTCAGCACGACGTGGATGCTGTAGCCCGAGAGCTCGCGAAAGCTCTTCATATCGTGGCCGCGCATCGGCAGCCATCGCGGTTGGCTCCAAAGCCACAAGCCGCTGATCGCGCTCTGAACGACCACCTGGATCACGAGGCTCAGGGCGCCAAACCCGGCATAAGCGCAAGCGATGCCCACCACGCCGGACACGGCGGTTGCCACCATGGTCCTGAGCGCAAGCACGCGAAAATCCATCTTGCGCTTGTAGAGCGCTTCCTGGAACAGAGTTGCGGTCCCGATCGGAAGCGAGAGACTGGCCGCGGCGAGCAGCGGCGCGAGCCCCTTCACGCCAAGCCAATGCTCGATATGCCTCGCAAGCAGCGCAATCAGGACGGCCAGGAGCACAGAGGCTGCAAACGAGCAGAAAAAGGGCAGCGTCACGTCGGCGGCCTCGAGCGTCCGCCGCTGGATCAACGCATCGCCGAAGCCGAATTCCGCGATCGAGCTCAAGAGCAGCAGGATGAAGGCGACCAGCGCGGCAAGGCCGAAATCGGCGGGATTGAGCAGCCGCGCCAGCACCAGGAACAGCACGAACGACAACGCGCGGCCGCCCCAATTCTGTGCGAGCGACCAAAACAACGCCACCACGACCTGATGTTGTTTGCCCTGAATGACGTTCATCAACAATTCGACCCAATTCCGACAGATCCAATCACAATCGCAGACTAGACGACGTGACACGCGATGCTGCCGCACCGTCACCATCTCCGATCACAGCGGAGCAGTGATTGCTCGCGACATTACGACGGAGTGATGGCAATCAGATGAGTGCCGTCACGATTCCGATTTAGAGTGGAAGTGAGTTCAAATCGTGGACTACACTCCAATCAACCTTTGCGATGTGATGCAAAATGGATGCCTTGATGAATTCGCCCGCTCCGCGTTCTCTCCGTAGCTCCAAGCGTTTGCGCGTGGCGATCTACGCACCGCATTTTGCAGAATATTCCTATCGGCTCGCCTCGGGATTGGCTCACCATTGCGACGTCCGGCTCGTGCTCAACCGCAAAGACGCTAATCAGCAATGGGAACTGGCCGATATCGCCGTGGCAGCTCCCTTCGAGACACGCATTCGCGACCTGAGCCTGCGCCGCGGCGGCGCGATCGGCATCCCGGCCTCGTTCCTCGACATAATTTCGTTTCGTCCGGACGTGATTCATTGTCACGAAGTTCCGGAGATCTACACGTCCAAGCTGATCCAGCTCCTTCGTCCGCTCGGCATTCCGCTCGTGTTGACCGTTCACGATGCGATTCCGCATTCGGAAGGCGGCTCCGGCACCTCGCCACGTGAAGATGCCTGGCGCGAACGCATGCGCGCGGCTGCATCGGTCGTCACAACGCATGGCGAAAGCTGCATTGCCGATTTTTGCCGCGCTTCGCCTGACTTCAAGGGGCAAACGGTTTCCAGCATGCACGGCGTGCTCATGGTTCCGCCAGCGACGGGTGCGATCACCGCGCCCGACACCGCACGCATCCTGTTTTTTGGACGGATGTGGGCCTACAAGGGCCTGGACGTCTTCGTCGACGCGATCGACATGTTGGCCCGGCGCGGCGTGCCACATGAAGCGATCGTCGCCGGCCGCGGCCCCGAGATGACGCGGCTCGGCGCGCGAATGGAGGCGATGCCGACGGTCAAGACCATCAACGCCTACATTTCGCCTGCGGATACCGGGCGGCTGTTTCAATCCGCCACCGTGGTCGCCCTGCCCTATAAGGATGCAACGCAGAGCGGCGTGCTCGCCTCCGCATACGGCAATTCTCGTCCCGTCGTTGCCAGCGCCACCGGCGGCATTCCCGATGTCGTGACAGACGGCGTCAACGGGCTGCTTGTTCCTCCGGGCGACGCTGCTGCGCTGGCCGTTGCGCTCGAACGCGTGCTGACCTCGAAGCCTCTTGCCGCGACATTAACTGATGGCGCACGGCAAACCGCGGCCGGCATTTTGAACTGGGACCGGATCGCCGAGCAATTGCTGGGGTCCTATCAGAAGCTCGCCGGTCGTACCGTGAGCTGACCGCGGGCACGCGGTCTCTCAGATCGATTGCCCGATCTTCAGCGGTCGAAAGAACATGCCGCGGATCGCTCCGTCCAACAGGCGCCTCAGCCTCACCTCGATCAGCTCATAGCTGATTGCGCTCGCGACCAACGACATCACCAGCCCGAGCGCGATGAAGGCGGTCCACAGCAGCCAGCGGTCGACGCCGACGGCGACCAACTTCAGGCCGATCACCTGCAAGGGGAAGAGCACGAAAGGATGCACGAGATAGAGGCTGTAGCTGATCTTGCCGACATATTGCAGGGCCGGCGCGCTCAGAGCCTTGCCCAGGCCCGACCCCGGGGCAAGCACCATGCCGAACAGCAGGAAGCCGGGAAGCAGCCCCACGAACGGGTGGAACAGCACCAGGCTCGCATACATCGCCGCTCCGCAAGCAAGCCCCGCGATCAAGCCGAGACGCCCCGGAATCGCAATGCGAAAGCCGGTTGCGCTGAAGAGCATGCCAATGCAGAAGAAGGCCGTGATCGGCCAATGCATTAGACAGGCGATGCCCAGCAGGATCAGGGGCGCGGCCAGCAGCTTGCCGCCGATGCGCAGCATTGAAAACGTGGCTGCAAACCAGATGTAGAAGGCCCACTCATAGGTCAGCGTCCAGGCATTCTGCTGGGCAATGGGCAGGCCGAGCGCATCCTGCACGAAAAACAGATTGGCAGTGAAGATGGCGAGATAGCTCGGTAGATCGATCCCGCGGAAGAACTTGTAAGCGACGATCGGACCTATCGCGAACAGCGCGAGATGCAGGACGACGAATACCGGCATGATGCGCAGGACGCGATCGAAAAAGAACCGCGGCAGCGACCCGTGCCGTACCAGGCTCGCCGGGATCAGAAAGCCGCTGATCATGAAGAACAGCTCGACGCCATGCCCGCCGACATTGATCACCGATTGTAGCCAGGGCCAGAGCGGCGGCAGGAAGCCGGGATCCGGAATGTCGTACATGCCGCCCTTCGGCATGTCGTAGAAATGATCCATCAGCACGCTCAGCGCCGCAATGCCGCGGAGCCCCTGGACCGACGGAACGAACGATCCGTCGTAGGCTCCGCCCGGCTGGTGCGGAAGCTGGGTCACTCTGCGGCTCCCTGGGTGCTGAGCGCAGGCTCGAGAACGACGGCCTTTCGCCGCGCAGAGCGGAACCTCTGCCCGAACGAAATGCAGGGCTTCTCGATGAATGCGTACGTCATCCAGCTGACAAGAACCGACAACGCCAGGATCAAGACCATGAAGATCGACCATCCAAGCGGCCCGTCGCCGAACCAGACGAGGCGATGAATGAAGACGATCACGAACGGCGACATCAGGTAGATCGAATAGCTGATCACGCCGACGAACGCCATCGGGCGCCACGCCATTCTCTCGCCGAAGACGGCAAAGCCGATGAAGACCAGCGCCGCGCAGACATAGGCCGATCCGATCGAATAGCTGTAAAAGAAATTCTCGTGATACACGCCCCCGAACCGCCGGTCGGACAGTGTGGCGGCAAAGACCGCATACAGCAGCGTACAGACCGCCACGTGAGTCCATCGCAATTTTCCGCCGATGACGGTGTCGCGGATGATCTTGCCCAGGAACATCGCCGACAGGTTGAGCCCGACTTCCATCACGGAGGAAACGGTCCTGCTCTCCACCAGGAGTGCAGCGGTGGTTCCGACCAGCGCGGCCGCAACGACAATCGTCACTGCCGTGAACCGCTGGTTCAGCAGCCCCATCGCGAACAGAATGGTGCATCCGACGTAGAACAGCAGCTCGATCGCCAGCGTCCAGTAGAACACCCAGAGGTTCGGTACGTTCACGAAGGTCTGCAACATCGTCACGTTCGCAGCGACCTGTCCGAGCGGATAGACCTTCGACTCCAGCAGCTGCATCGTCACGAGCCCGACCACGAGCGAGGTCCAGTAGGCCGGATAGAGCCGGAAGAAGCGGCTGATCGCGAAGTCCCGCATGGGCGTGGCGCTGTTCGGGAAGCTGAACGGAATGACGAAGCCGCTGACGAAGAAGAACAGCACCACGCCGAACCGGCCGAAATTCATGTAGTAGCCGAACACGTCGTGGATCGGCCAGTAATAGGCACCTGTCGGGTGCTTTTCGACGATGATCTCGAAGACATGCTGGACCAGGACCGACAACACGGCAATACCGCGCAGCGTATCGATGAATGCGAGCCGTTTATGCATCGTTCGTTCTCACCTGCTTCCGCTCGCCGCCGGTATATCCGGGCGGAAGCCTTCCAATGACGGCATGGGCTGCCGCAAGACAATCGGCACGGTGTCGCCCGCCCGTGCGGACGCTGTACGGCGCGAGAACACCTCGCTGAAGCTCAATGCGATGATCAGGAGGCCAGACGCCGGGCCGTAATTCAGCACCGTGATCGTGAAAAGGTTGACGACGAAGATCAGCGTCAGCTTGTAGACGTCGGTCGCTCCGAATGTCGCCCGGAACACCATCACCATGAATGCGGCGAACGGGAGACCGAACATCAAATAGGTCCCGATGTAGAAATTGTCGACGGGCACCCAAAAAGACGCGAGCGGCGAGAACAGCTGTTGCGGATAGTTGAAGCAACCCGCACCGCAGCCAGTCACGAGGCCGACCGGCATGAGCTGGGTCAGGTAGATGAACGGCTTTTGCCAGCTGTTGTTGATGCGATCGACGATGCTGAACAGCGTCGAGTGCGGCACCGCGGCGGTACCGGAAGCGACCACGATCATGAAGAACGGCACGAAGATCGAGGCGAAAGACCACAGCGCGATGGTCCGGATGGCAGGAAAGCGCGACTTCTCCGGCAGCATCCGCACGAACACCAGCAGAATCAAGTAGAGCACGAGGACAATCATAGTCGTCTTGCTCGTGGTCAGCTTGATGGCATAGATCGCGATGGAGCCGAACAGGAGACACCACGTGGTGCTCATGCGAATGGACGTGATCGCGAACGACACCAGGATGAAGAAGGCGGCCATGGTGTTGTCGGCCGCAAAACCCATGAGGCGCTGGTCGTCGCCGCCATAAGCCCACCACAACCGGCCGGCCTCGCGTACCGCGCCGAAGGACTCGTATTTGTAGCCGACCCAAGGCATCAGGTAGAATTTCGTCAGGAAAACACCGATCACGGACAGGTAGAAGGTCACGGCAATGACCGACAGAAGCTTTCGGTATGAGCCGAGGCTCGAATCGCAGAAGCAGAATCCGACGAACACCGGCAGCATCATCTTGAACGACGAGACCGCTGCGTTGACCGTACCCAGCATGAAATAGCCGAGCACGAGCGACAGCATGATCTGCACCAACACCAGCAGGGCCAGGGTGCTGCGATTGCGCAGGATACAATGGACAAAGAACTGGACGAGGCACAGAAGCGCAACGGCGTCTGGCACGTACCAGAGCGCATTCATGTGATAGATGCTGGTGTAATAGCGGATCACGCCGCCGAAGGCGTCGCGGATCAGATAGACCGCGAGCGCGATGGCCTCGATGTTGAGGCTGATCAGCGTCATCTGGGGTCGATGCAGCGCAGAGATCGTCATGTCCGGCTCAGTTCGTCAGCCGCGCCGACCGCGCGGGAGAGCGCGCGAAATCCCGGCGGCTTCCGAGTGCATTTCGCATGAACTTGCCGCCGGGAATTTCGACGTAGAGATAAGTGAAGTGAGACACCGCCAGGACGGCGGCCAGCGAGACCACGAGGTTCAGCGTCGCCGGCAGGCCCGTCCAGACCGAATCCAGCGCGGCGATCCGCCCTGCCCCCACCGCCCGTACGAAATATTCAGCGAGCAGCACCACGAGGGCGTGCACCATATAGATCGAGTAGGAACGTTTCCCGAGCCAGACCAGCGGCCCAGCCACCAGGATCCGCGGCACCAGCAGCGCATCCGGAAAGGCCAATAGGCTGCCGAGGAAGATCGCAAACGTCACGGGCGCGAGGAAGGTTGAGGCAGGACTGGACTCCGCCAAGGACACCAGCACGATGCTGGCTATCATGGCGACGAATTGCAGCGCGCCCTGCACGGCAGGGCCCGGCTTGGCCGGCAGGCGATCAACGATCCTGACGGTCAACACGCCCAGAAAGAAGCTGACGAAGCAGCGGAGGATACCGAAGTCGGTCTGAAGCCCGAGGCTCCTCTTGTCGAGCACGAAGATGATGAAGACCAGGCTTCCGACCGCGAGCGCGCCGCAGAGGACGTAGAACCACAACAGGGAACGCATGCGCTGGGCAAAGAGGACGATCAGGCCGAACACCAGATAAGTGTAGAACTCGACGCTGATGCTCCAGCTCGGCGCGTTCCAGCTGAGATAGTCGATGAACCCCATCGAATGCAGCAGCAGGACGTTGAGACCGAAGGAATAGGCGTTGTTCACTTCGAAGGCCGCCGGCGCGGCCACAACGACACCCGTCATGACCAGGCTGATACGCAGCAGGCGAAACAACAGATTTGCCATCAGCACGACGATGTGCAGCGGATAGACCCTCGCCAGGCGCCGCACCATGAACTCACGCAGCGAGAAACGCCCGAAGTCGCTCTCGACGTAGCTGAGCGACATGACCATCCCGCTGAGAACGAAGAACAGATCGACCAGCAGCCAGGAGCTTCTGAAGAACGAGCAGTTGATCCACGCATTGTGCGGGAACGCAGCGAGGAACGTCGGCATCAGCAGGAGATGGTGAATCACCACCGATGTCGCAGCAATGCCCCGGATACTGTCGAGCGGCAGGACATGCGCCTTCTCACGATGAACCAACTCCGTCACATCAACATTCCCAGCTATTGCACCGCAGCAGTGTGTATCAGGACTCGCGCGCGTTCAATCTCCGCGATGGCGGACTCGCATTCGACGCATGACGATCGACGATAATTTCAACGCTCGCAGTTCGTTCGGACATGCGAGCGCCAAGTTCACGCCACTTTTTGCTTGAGACCGCCGTGCGTCGGCGCGCAAATCAATTCGGGCGCGATGATGGCGGGTATTTGCGTGCAAAGTGTGCGCGAAATTCGGCGCTGTTGCGGTCAAGCCGAACGCAACGGCGCTGATTTATCCGCGTGCAGGTGGTCATGCATGTCGCACCAATAATTCTTCACGGCGGGAACTAATGTCTCGCCCGGCGACTTGTGTCGGTTTTGCGACGCGACCGGCGGCGCCGGATGGAAGACGCCTCATATGTTTTCAAGTTGCAACATTCTTGGGCGCGAGCATGCCGATCTCGCAGGCATTGCATATCGTCATTTTGCAACCGATTGGGAAACGACAACGCAGCGGTTGCAATCGACGACATGGACTCCTCTTTTGCGTCGCACAAAAATTGACACAGTTACCTGCCAGGTTTCGCGTGTTCTCCTAATGCAACAAGGAGCAAGGGATACGGATGGGCTGCGGACTGACACGTCGTCATGCAAGGCCACGATGGCTAACGATCGTCTTGGCGAGCTTTGCCTTGACCGTGTCGAGCATCGATGCTTGCCGCGCTCAGTGCGTCGAATTTACAGATCGTGCCTCGCAGCTCGAGCTCGACACGTTCGTCAAGTCGCCCTCCTCGCTGCTGGAGCGACTGCGCAATGACAAGGAGAAGCTGAGATATCGGCTCTCCACCTATATCGCCACGACTACGTCGGTGTTGCCGTCCGTGCAGACACTGATCTCCGCATCGGCTTCGACCGATCGGTCCTCCATCGGCGCCGCGCTGCGCATTGCCGAAGGGCGATGCACGTCGACGAAGCCGGACGCTGCACGCAAGATCAAGGATTTCGTGCAGCGGATTGGCGATCTCAACGTGCAAGCAGGTTATTCCGCCGCGGGAGACGACGCCTCCGGCGTCCAGGCTCAAGCGCAAGACAAAGGCCCGACGCAACCGTCCCGGGGTGGGGCGCTGCTCGACGGCGAATGGAAGACCAAGCTGGCCAATCCTTTCAAACCCGTCCCCCTTCCGAACTGATCAGCGATCGTCAGAGGCAGCGAATTAGACAATGTACCAACCCAGAGAACATTTCCAGTCGGGACACCGATTTGGCATCGAGTTTGGCGGAGCGGTCCTCAGCTTCGAGCGCGTGGCCGACGTCCTGCGCCGGCAGTGGCCGATCATCGCGGCGTGCACCGGAGCTGCGCTGGCCCTGGTGGTCGTCTATCTGGTTCTGGCGCAACCCATGTACACGGCGAACGCCCGCATCATGATGGATACGCGTCAGGCGCAGGTGCTGGACAAGGACAGCAACGCCAACAGCGCCCTCATCGACACCGGCTACGTCGACAGCCAGGTCGAGGTCATCAATTCGGACGACCTGATTCTTTCGGTCGTTCGTCGGCTGAAGCTGACGGACGATCCGGAGTTCAATGGCTCCGATCCGGGCCTGCTGTCCATCGTCCTCGGCAAAGTCATGTCGCTGTTTGGCTCCGGCGAACCGGCGTCCCAGGATCGTCTCGAGCATGCGGTGGTGGAGCAGGTTCAGAAGAACCTGAGGACGGAACGCGTCCTGACGACGTATGTCTTGTCGTTGAACTATCGCGCGCGGAGCCCAGACAAGGCCGCCAAGATCGCCAACGCCATCGCCAAGGCCTACCTGGTCGGCGCCCTGGAAGCCAAATATGAATCCACCAAGCGGGCGACCGAGTGGCTTCAGCAGCGCAGCATCGAGCTGAGCGAGCAGGCTACGGCCAGCGACCGCGCCGTACAAACCTTCAAGGCCGAGCACAATATCGTCGGAACCAGCCGCGGCCTGATGTCCGAACAGCAATTGTCGGACCTCAACACCCAGCTGGTTCAAGCGCGTGCGGCGACGGCCGAAGCCAAGGCCCGGCTCGACCGGATCACCGCGATTTCGGATCAGGACGTCGCACAGTCGACGGTGACCGACGCTCTCAACAACTCGGTCATCACCCGCCTCCGCGCCCAATATCTCGACCTTCAGGCCCAATATGCCGACTGGTCGAGGCGCTATGGCAAGCAACATCTTGCTGCGGTCAATCTGGCCAACAAGATGGAGGAGCTGCGCAAGAACATCGCCGACGAGCTACATCGGATCGGAGACGCCTATCGCAGCGACTATGAGATCGCGAAGAGCCGAGAAGCCTCGCTCGAGAAGAACGTGAAGGAGCTCGTCGCCCAGGCCGGCCACACCGGCCAGGCCGAAGTCAAGCTGCGCGATCTTGAAAGCGCCGCGGACACTTACCGCAACCTCTACAACAACTTCCTCGAGAAGCTGCAGAGCGCGACGCAGAATCAGAGCTTTCCGCTCAGCGAGGCACGCCTGATCAGCACCGCCACCAACCCGGATCGCAAGAGCTCGCCGCGCACGGTGCTGGCGCTGGTGGGAGGCCTGGTAGGCGGTCTCTGCCTCGGCTTCGGTATCGCATTCGGGCGTGAACTGCTCAGCGACGTCCTGCGGACCCCCGGCGAGGTCGAGGAGGAGCTTGGCGTCAAGTGTCTCGGGGTCCTGCCCGACATTCGTCCGCCAACGACGACCGGCGCCTTGCTTTCGACGTCGGCCAAAACAAGCTCAGCCGATCTGTCCCGCTACGTCGTCGATCATCCGTTCTCGCGGTTCGCCGAGACGTTGCGCAACATCAAGGTGTCGATCGATGTTGCGCGCCTGACCCGCGAGATCAAGGTGATTGGCATCGTGTCTTCCCTTCCCAAGGAAGGAAAAACGACGGTGGCGGCCAACTTCGCACAGTTGATCGCCCTCACCGGACATCGCACGGTCCTGATCGACGGCGATCTGCACACGCGCTCGCTCACCCGGGAGCTCGCACCCAACGCCAAGAGCGGATTGGTCGAGGCTCTGAGCGATCCGGCGAGCCTCGGCTACCATGTGCAGCGAAGCAAAGAGACGGGCCTGGATTTCCTGCCCTCCGTCGTGGCGTCCCGCATGGTCAATTCGGCCGACGTCATTGGATCGAAGGCGATGGCCGAGTTGCTCAAGGTGCTGCGAGAGCACTACGAGTACATCGTGATCGACCTTGCCCCGGTGATGCCGGTGGCGGACTCGAAGGCTGTCAGCCTCCTGATCGACGCCATGGTCTACGTGATCGAATGGGGGCAGACGACACGAAGCGCTCTTCAGGAGTCGGTTTCCGGGTCGGAAGTCCTCCAGAAGAAGCTCCTCGGTGCCGTGCTCAACCGCGCCAACCCGAAGATGCTCAAGCGTATCGAGGCGTATAAGGGCAAGCACCACAACAGCTATTACGTCGAGCACGCCTAAAGCATGATCCGGAAAAGTGCGAAGCGGTTTTCCGGAAAGATCATGCGCAAACAATAAACTAAGGCGCGATGACGATTCATCCAAATCTCTTCGCGCTTTAGACTGGAGGCGCGCAGCGCCACGCCAACCGAACTTGAACGATTTCGGGCCCGTTGCCGTTGGCAGCGGGCCTTTTCTCGTGCTTTGCGGAATTGTCGCGTGAAGGCGATCGAACGCGCCTTCGTTTACGGGACCGAAGATTGCACCAAACCACTCAGACCTTGCTCAGGCCTCCGTATTCGCCCGGAATCCACAACTTGCAGTTCTTGCTCTAGCCAAAAGCAAGGATTGACGAAGCCGGTGATGGCTAAGACAGTACGCCAATTGGCAGCCATCCATCGATAAGACGAGACAATCCGGTCCTTGAGGCCTCAAAATGCCGAAACCTTGGGCATCTTTCTTTTTGGGTTCCCTGGGGCTAACCTCGGCTTATATTTGCAGTTCTTTTCCGGCGGGCTCGGAATGCTGATCGTCCTGACGATTTTGACTATTTGGGTGCTGCTCAACATCCTGTTCGTGTTGATCGTGGTTCCTCCACGCAAGGCGCGCCGGCAGCCGATGGCGGCGCCGACGCTCTCACCCGCGCCCATCGATCCGAGCCGACGGGAAATCGAGCAGGACGAACCTTTCTCGATTCGCCATGTCATCGTTTCCGTTGCGATGGGGGCTTTCTTCGTACTCGTGCCGCCGTTGCTCGCCTTGCGGGATGCGATCATGCGGCTCTTCGGCAGGTCGTCGCGAGATGGAACCTGAGCTCCAGCGCCTGCCGCTTCAGATCAACGGGACATTGAGCGGTCAGTAGGCTTCCTGGAACATCACCGCCGACGCCGTGCGGGCCATGATCTTGAGGTCGAGCCAGATACTCCAATTGCTGACGTACCAGACGTCGTACTCGACCCGCTTTTCCATCAGATCGATCGTCGGCGTCTCCCCTCTGAACCCGTTCACCTGAGCCCAGCCCGTCAGGCCCGGTTTCATGTGGTGCCGGTAAACGTACTTGCTGATCAGCTCGTCATAATAATTGTCATGGGCCAGCGCATGCGGGCGCGGCCCGACCAGCGACATATCCCCGCGCAGCACGTTCCAGAGCTGCGGCAGTTCGTCAATGCTCGTCATGCGAAGGAAGCGCCCGATCTTGGTGACCCGGGCATCCCGCTTGGTCGCCTGGGCAATCGTCTCACCGTTCTCGCAAACGGTCATGGTTCTGAACTTCCAGATCTCGAACGGCCTGCCGTTGAAGCCGCGGCGTGATTGCCGGAATATGACGGTTCCCGGGGAGTCCAGCTTGATCAGCATGGCAACGGTCAGCAGCAACGGCGTCAGCATCACGAGTGCGAACAAGGCCACGCCAATGTCGAGACAGCGCTTTTGCAACCGCTCGAGAATGGTGAGAGGCGGCCGCTGGATTTCGACCGCTACGGTTCCACTGACCGGCAGAAATGGACGGGCCACGAGATCCGCGACCGGGTCGTCAGGCAGCAGGCGTATAGGCTGCGGGACGGCGCGCAAGTATGGCCCCAGCTTGCGAAGCATCGGCAATTCGTTCCAGTCGATCGCAAGCAGATATTCGTCGACGTCGGCCGAACGCGACTGACGGATTACGTCACGAATCTGCCGCTCCCAATGGCCGTCATCCTGATCGGCTCCGAGCACGAAATGGCGCATCACGTCGAAGCCATTCCTCCGCAGATCCTTGAAGCGGCTCGAAGTGAAGTCGAGCGGCTTGAGGCTGAGCAGGACCACCTTGCGGTCGACCAGCCGGCTTCTCGCAAAGCTCGTGCCGAACACCGCCTGCCAGAGGAAACGGAGGCTGATCAAACCAAGTCCGCCGATCACAGCGAACACGATGACCGTGCCGCGGGATAGATTATCCGTCGATTTCAGCAAGAAGGCCGCAACGGCAAGGATCGTCAGCGACGTCAGCCAGATAAGCACCGCCTTTCGAAGCTGCCAGACGATGTTGAGCAAACGGTGCGTGGCATAGACGTCGCGAAAATAGGCGACAGCCACGAACACCGCGCCGACAAACAATCCGGCTCCCAGCGAAGCGCCATCTGTGGGCGAAGCGACGGCCGCGCCGTACAGCGAAGCCCCGGCGGCATAGCTCAACAGGATCAGCAGAAAGTCAGCAGCCATGACGACGATCTGAAACGGCCTCTGAAGAGAGCCACCGCGCGTCGACGACAGCGTGTGAGCGTTTTCAGAACCATAAGTTGCAACAGCCATTCGAACCTCTGCCTATCGAGAGAGTGCCTGACGCTCATCGTGATGCTGAAGACTCGTCACTTCCCCGCACGGAAAGTGTTGGTTGATCGCAGCGACATTGTGGCGCTGCACGCAAAACTTTTGCGGCGCAAGGATCATGCGCCGCGTTGAAATGCGCAGCGAAATTGGTCGCGCCGAAAATGTGGTCACAGTGATGACATATGAGCGAACGCGTTGCCCTATTTTGAATCAAGTTCCACATCCAGCGCGATGCGTGATCGTCGCGCGAGCGCCCATCGCTCATCTTTCAGGCGAAGCGAGTCCCCGCGAGGAGGCGAAACGAGTCAGTTGCGAGAATTTCGATGGATTTCCATCTAGGCGTGCGTCTGAAAAATTGGCTCAGGCATGCAACTTTGCCGCACTCTCGCACGCAGCAATGCAATCATGCGGACCGATCATTCGCGCCGCCCGTCGCATAACCAGGTCGGCAAAAAATGCCGCGCCCTTCTTTTGGCGTGATCGAGCCGGAGAACAGGAACGCTCCCTCACCGAATTCACGTTGTTCGTGTTGGATGGAAGTTCTCCGGTGCCGGCGACTTGGGGAAATTTTTCAACCACCCGTCGATTGAGCGCCATGATATCTCTCGCCCGACCACGCCCGACCCTTCCCAAACCGCAATTGCCGGAGGGAGTCCGCATCTATGCGATCTCCGATATTCACGGATGCGCGCATCTGCTCGAGCCCATGTTGCGGGTGATCGACGCCGACGTTACCCGCAGCCGGCCGCGCTATGCGGTCGAGGTCTTCATGGGCGATTACATCGATCGCGGCCCGGATACGCGCGCCACTCTCGACGTCCTGGTCGAACGGAGCCGTCGGGGAAACGCGGTTTTCCTCAAGGGAAACCACGAGGAATTTCTTGTGAGGGTGTTTGAGGATCCTTCACTGTTCGAAGATTGGATTGCCGTCGGCGGGGCCCAGACGTTGATGTCCTACGGGCTCGCCCCGCCGGACCTGAAGCGCGACGAGCCCGCATCGATCATGCGCGATTTGATTCGGGCAATGCCCACCGAACATCTGGAATTCCTCGACAATCTGCGGCTGAGCTTCAGTTGCGGGGACTTCTTCTTCGTTCACGCCGGCGTTCGCCCGGGCGTTCCACTTGCCGAGCAGACCGAGCGCGATCTGCTCTGGATTCGCGAAGAATTCCTGCGGAGCGAGGAACAGTTCGGCAAATATATCGTGCATGGTCACACGCCGGTCCGCAGCGCCGAATTCCTGGCGAACCGGGTCAACATCGACACCGGTGCCTATGCGACCGGCAACCTTACCCTGATGAGTATCCAGGGCAGCCGCATGCTCGCAGTGTGAGGTGACGGCGGCTTGCCATCAGCCTGCCGAAGCTGGCGCGCCTCGGAAGGCTGCTGCTCACATTTCCTGATCAGACTCTAAAGCGCGATGAGATTTGGAGGAATCATCATCGCGCTTTCGGTCGTTGTTTGCGCACGATCTTTCCGGAAAACCGCTTCGCACTTCTCCGGATCATGCTTTAGTTGAGCAAGCAGGGCTTCTCCAGCCGCGCACGCGTTGCGGCCATCCAATCGTTCCAGGCTCGCTCGTGCTTGACGTAGAGTTCCAGCCAACGTTCGCCATGCCTGTCCTGACGGACACGGTGCGCCTCGACAAGCAAGTCGGCGCCATGGCGGGCGCTTGGATTATCGAGGGCTTCGAACTCGACCGTCTCCGAGATCGTCAGCCCGACAAGCACACGTTGTCCCGCGCCATCCACGATGTAGCGCCGGGGCGCGTCCCTCTTGGGTTCGCTCATCTCGTCATGCCCCATTCGTATCCGTGAGATCCCGCGTCCTGCCAGCGCATCGGACGTTGCCTAAAAGGCTCGTCGGGCGTGGCCGAACGTTGAGGTCGGAGTCGGCCCAGTCCTTCGGCGCGAGGCGCCACGGGATGAGTTCGCAGGACTTCGTTGGACGCGCCAAGCCCGCAACGCGTAGCCCAAGATGAGACCAGCGCTGAAAATGAAAGCGGAGACGAATGCAGAAGTCATGGGAGGTGCCTTGGATAGTCCAGGACTTATCAAGAGCGAGCAGTGTGTCGACATCATGATTCTTGCCGACCCTGGACGCCGAAAGATTGTTCATGCCTGACCTCTCGCGTGCATCCAGCGTAGTCTCGCGTGCATCGATCGCAACGATCAAGATTCTTCCATGAGAAGCACTCTATATAGAGAGATGTCCTCGCGCCCCCCACCCTCCAACACCGTTGCAGTCGGGCAAGCCTGACGCGCCTTCCCTCGCACCGGAAGATTCGGGTCAACCGGCCAGCCCACGGCCTTGCAACCGACCGGAACCCGTCGCATTATTTCGCATCGCATTTCAGAGGGATTCAAATCCAATGACCTTCCGCGCCCTTATTCCATCCATTGCCCTGGCCGCTCTTGGCCTCGCCGTAACGGTCTCGGTTGCGCCGGCCGCCGAGCTCGCGCTTGCTCCGTCACACCGGGCCGCCGTCGTCCAAGGCGGCCTTGTGCTGTGGGATGATGTCTACCCGCCCGCGATCTATGGTCCCCAGCTTCGTCCGGTAGAGGAAGTCGCCGCCATGAAGGCGCAGGCACGGCCCGTATCCCAGCGCTGGTGGGGATATTGGTACGTCCGGTAAATGCGACTGCGCTGAGCTGAGCTCGACTAACAACTGCCGCCCTACCGGCCAACGGGGGGCGGCAGGTTTGTTTGAGAGAGGCCATCGGCCGCGGCCCTCAAAAGCGCCACGCGTTTGGGCTCCAAGGCCGGGAAGGCCAAATTGTTCCGGCCGCCCGAAGCCTGCGCGCTTTCCCCTTCCGTTATCCATGGGCGCTCCCAGAAGTCCTTCGATGGCCCAATTGGAGGCGCTTCGGCGGTCGCAGCTCGCGGGACGCAGGTACCGGAGCCAGATGGACCGGAACCTCCAAGGCCGATGAGCCGCTAGGCTATCAAGAAGTTGCTATTGTGCAGCGTGCCGCCCGCATTTTGCAGGCTCACGTCCATGTCACTCGTTCCGTCGCCATCGATATCGATCTGGAGATAGTCGTTACCCGGCCCGAAATTCTGCAGGTGGGCTGAAGCCTGGTTACCGCCGAGCAAAGGTGCACCATCCACATACTCGATGTGACCGCCGGCGACGCTGATGCCCGAGAACGTGAAGCTATCATTGTTCGCATCGAAATTGTGGATGGTGTCGGCAGCACCGGCGGCGGAATCTGCGGTGCCGACGAAACGGAAGTTGTCATGACCTGCGCTGGCGAAGATCTCGTCCGCGCCCGCGCCGGCAGTGATGGTGGTATTGCCCGACGAGTTGCCGATCGTGATCAGGTCGAAATTAGCGGCGGCATTGATGGTCTCGACGTTGGTCACGGTCACGCCGTAGACATTCGCGTTGAAGTTCAGCGTGTCGTTGCCGTCGCCGAGATCGATCACGTTCGCCGGGCTGCCCTGCAGCGTCAGTGTGTCGTCGGACGAGCTGCCGTTGAGCAGATTCACGTTCCACAGATTGTCGAGCGAATTGCTGCCTGCGGCGAGATTGAGGACGTTGGCCGTTCCCTCTCCGAGATTGACCGTTACGCCGGACACTGTGTTCAGCAGCGTGACCGTATCGTCCGACGGATTGAGATTGCCGGTAAAGTCGCTGCCGTTGAGGTTTTCGACGCCACTGATGCTGAGCGAATTGACGCCGTTGGCGAGCGACACGAAGTCGTTTCCACCGCCCAAATCGATGGTGATGCCGGCGACGTTGTTCGTCAAGCTGAGCGAATTGTCGCCCGAATTGCCGTTGATGTGTTCGATACCCGTTGCGGCAAAGGCAGCGAAGTTTCCGTCGAGGACGATCGTATCATCGCCATTGCCGAGGTCGATCGCGACGCCGTTGGCCGCCGCGATCGCACCGGTGACGGTCAGGGTGTCGTCGCTCGCCGTGCCGTTCACGTGGTTGACATCGTAGATGTTCACGAACGAGTTGGCGCCGGCAGCGAGGTTCATCGTGTTGTCGCCGTTGCCGAGGCTGATGTTCAGGCCCGCGACCGTCGTCGACAAGGTGAGCACGTCGTTGACGCCCGGCGCCGCACCGAAATCGGATCCGCTGATTCCCTCGACACCAATCAGGCTCAGCGTGTTGGCGCCGCCCGCGAGACTGAGCTGATCATTGCCGCCACCGAGGTCGACGACCAGTCCGTTGGCGTTCGTCGTGAGGTTGACGAACTCGTCGTTGCCGTTGCCGACAAGATTTTCGACACCTGCGAGATTGAGCGTGTAACCGTTACCAAAGATGCCATTGAGCAGGACGGTATCTCCCGTCCCCCCTCCCAGATTGATCACGTGTCCGAAGATATTGGCTCCGACGCGAAGGTAGTCGTCTCCAGCCGTTCCGATCACGGGGGCAGCGCCAGAAAGCTGCTGCGTCGAGAGGTCGATCGGACTTCCCGAAGCGCCCGAGGACAGCAGCATGATGGCATCGCTGAACTGCAGCACTTCGACGTTGGCCAGAATGTCGGCGCCGTCACGGCCCGCAACATTATCTTGAACCTGGATCGTTCCTGCCGTCGCGACGGTGTACTGCGATTGCGTGCCGGAGAAGGTCACCATGTCGGTGCCGGTGCCACCGTCGATCACATCGTCGCCGCCCTGACCGGTGATGCCATCGTTGCCACCACCCGCGTTGATCGTGTCGCCGCCGCCGCCGCCGAAGAAGAACTCGTTATTGGAGCCACCGACCAACGTGTCGGCCTGGTTCGAACCCTGCACGCTGTTGACGCCACCCGTGATGACATCGGCACCCGCTGCGCCGCTCACAATTCCCGTCGAAAGGTCGACGGAAACTCCGCCTCCGCTCGCCTGAGAATACGAGACCCGCGTATTGCCGTTACCGGTGATGGTGTCGTTGCCGAGGAGGCCCTCGAACAGGTTGAAGGTGCCGAACGACCCGGCCGAGGTCACACCGGTGAAGCCTGCGGCATTGTAAGTGTCGTTCAGGTTGCTGCCGGCCGCACTGTTGACGCCGGCATAGGTGTCGGTGCCGATGGAGCCGCCGCCGGTCGCAGTCCCCGCCTGCAGGTTGATCGTCACGGCATCGATCGCGCTGGAATAGATGATACGGGTGTTGCCGTTGCCGGTGATCGTATCGTTGCCGGCGAGGCCTTCGAACTGATTGAAATTACCGCTGTTGCCCACGTTGTAAACGGCACCGTTCTGGAAGCCGGCGGCGCCGAAATTCGTGGAGGTGAAGACGTCATTGAACGTGGTGCCCTGGGCACCCTCGATGCCGCGGAACGTATCGTTGCCGATCGAAGCGTCACCGGTCGCGGTGCCCGCCGTGAAGTTGATGGTGACCGGGCCGGTCGAGAAGTAGAGGTTGTTGTAGCTGATGATGTCGAAGCCACCGCGGCCATCGATGAAGTCGTCGCCGGCAAGGCCGGTGAACGTCTCTGTAGCCGTGGTGATATTGCTGCCGCGGATGGTGTCGTTGTACATCGAGGCCATCACGGCGTTGACGCCGCTAAACGTGTCGAGGCCCGTGGATGCGTCACCGCTTGCGGTTCCTGTGCCGGGCGTCGCGCCAGTTTGCAGGTCAACGACCACGGCCCCGGTCGCGTTCGTGAACGCAATACGGGTGTTGCCGTTACCTGTGATGCTGTCGTTGCCTCCCATGCCGATGAATTCGTTGAAGGTGCCGTTTGACCCGGCATTGGTGCTGCCCGAACCGAAGCCGGTGGCGTTGAACGTATCGACGTCGTTTGATCCGCGCACGGATTCAATCGATCGAAGCGTGTCGGTGCCGACCGTGGAAGTATCACCCGTCACGATTCCCGAGGCCAGCTGAACGTTGATCCCGCCCACGGCAGCCGGATCGAGCGCGTAGTCGGCCCGGTCGAAGCCAGCCCGGCCGTCGATGAAGTCGTTCCCGGCCCGGCCTTCAAAGATCTCCACGGTGCCGGGACCATTGGTGCTGCCGAGCAGCTGGTCGGCAAATCCAGAACCGACGACACCCGCAAAGCCCGAGCCTATCAGAGTGTCGGTGCCGACCGAGCTATCTCCGGTCGCCGAATGGGCCGCCAAATCGACGGTCACGCTGCCCGTCGCGCTGCCATAAGAGATGCGTGTCAGCAGCGCACCCAGGCTGTTCATTGCTCCCGTGATGGTGTCGTTCCCTCCGCGGCCCTCGAACTCGTTGAAGCCCACATTGGTGCCGGCAATGCTGGTATCGCCCGCAAAGCCGGTCGCGTTGAACGTGTCGGCGTAGTCGCTGCCCACGATGCCCTCGATGTTCACGAGCGTATCGGTGCCGACCCCTGGACCTGTCACGGAGCCTGCCGCGAGATTTGCGGTAATGCCTCCCGTTGCAGCGGTATAGTCGGCGCGGTCGAAGCCGAGGCCGCCATCGAGCAAATCGTTGCCATCGAGGCCCTTCAGGCGATCGTTACCGGCTAGGCCGCTCAGGCTGTCGGCGTAGGCGGTCCCGACCAGCGTATTCGCGCCGGCATCGCCGATCAGGTGAACGCCAGGCGCGAAGATGAAATCCGCAGCCGTGAGGTTCGACGGATCAACGTTCTGCAGCGTCAGGCTATCGCCATTGCCGAAGTTGATGAACGTATTCAGTCCCTGCTGCGAGGCGATCGCCTGGACGTCAGCGAGGTTGTAGATGCCTGCGACGCCCGATAGGTCGATCTTGTCGGCTTGCGCATGCGAGAAGTCGCCGATGAAATCGGCGCCGCCGCCGCTCACATAAACAAAGGTGTCGGCTCCGCCGTTACCGAACAGATTGTCGGCACCGTTGCCCCCCTTCAGCGTATCGTTGAAGCCCGATCCGGACACGCTGTTCACGCCGCCGGTGATGGCGTCATGCCCGACCGAGGCATCTCCATTGACGGTGCCGCTGGCGAGATCGACGACAACGCCACCGGTTGCGTTGGCGAACAGCAGCTGCGTGCTACCGTTGCCGGTGATAACATCGTTGCCGGCAAGGCCCTGGAAGGAATTGAACCCGATAAAGCCTGTTGCATCGTACACGTCGGCAGAATTGCTGCCATAGACGCTGTTGACGCCCGTGAAGGTATCGTGCCCGACGGACACGTCCCCCGTTATCGAACCGGCGTTCAGGCTGACCGTGACGCCGCTGGTGGCATTCGAGTAGAGCAGTCGTGTGTTGCCGTTGCCGGTGATCTGGTCATCACCGCCCAGGCCTTCAAACTGGTTAAAATCGCCGAACGAGCCGGCATTGGCGCTGCCCCCGTTGAAGCCCGCTGCCACATAGGTGTCGGCATAACCCGTGCCCTGAATGCCCTCGATCGAGCGCAGCGCGTCGGTGCCGATCGACGCGTCGCCGGTCGCCGTGCCTGCCGCCATGTCGACTGTGACGCCACTCGTGACTGTGCTGAGGCTGTTGTAGACGGCAACGTCGAAGCCGCCGCGGCCGTCGATATAGTCGTCGCCGCCAAGACCGGTGAAGTTGTTGTTAAAGCTGCTGCCCAGCAGCGTGTCGGAGAACGTTGAGCCCTGCACAGCGTTGACGCCGGTGAAGGTATCGGTGCCCTCGGTTGCGCCGGTGGCGCTTCCGGCAACCGTGACCGCATTGGTGGTCCCGACAGCGCTGGTCTCGAGGTCGACGCTGACGCTCGAAGCCGCGATCTGGTAGTTCAGGCGGGTGAAGCCGTTGCCGATGATGGTGTCGTTGCCGCCGGCGCCGGCGAAGTCGTTGAAGGTGCCGGAGGACCCGACATTGGTCGCCCCGGCCCCACCGAACCCGGTCGCGTCGAACGTGTCGTCGAAATTGGTGCCGCGGGCGGCCTCCACGCTGCGAATCGTATCGGTGCCGACCGTCGCATCGCCGTTCACGATGCCCGCGGCGAGGTGAACATAGATGCCCGACGTGGTCGTCGTATCCGAATTGTAGGTGACCTGGTCGTAGCCACCGCGGCCATCGATATAGTCGTCGCCGCCGCGCCCCTCATAGGTCTCGTAAGTGAAGGCCGCATTATCGCTGCCATAGAGCGTGTCGTTGTAGGCCGATCCCCAGATCGTCGAGACGTTGGAGAAGCTGTCGTGGCCGACGGAGGCGTCGCCATCCGCGGTCCCCGCGCCAATGTCGACGGTGACCGCACTGGTGGCTCCCAGATACGACAGCCGGGTGACGATCTGCCCGAGAGCGTTGACATCGCCGATCACAATGTCGTCGCCGCCACGCCCTTCAAACTCGCTCTGACCGGCGGCCACACCGGGCAGACCGGTCGAGCCGGTAAACCCGGCTGCATTGAACGTGTCCGCATAGTTGCTGCCGACCACCCCTTCGATGTTGACGAGCGTGTCCGTCCCGACGCCAGGTCCCGAGGCGGTGCCGGCTGCGAGGTTGACGGCAATGCCGCCGGTCGCATCCGTATAGATGGCGCGGTCGAAGCCCTGGCCGCCATCCAGGAGGTCGCTGCCGCCGAGACCCTGCAAGCGGTCGTTGCCGCCGAGACCGCTGATGGATTCGGCATTGGCCGTGCCGACGAGGTCGTTCGCGTTGTCGTCACCGACGATCGGTGCAGCCGGCGTGCCGAACAGGAAATCGCTGGCCGTCAAGCTGCTCAGATTGACGTTCTGAAGCGTGAGGCCGTCACCCGAATCGAACGTGATGACGGTATTGGAGCCGTTCTGAACCGTGTGCGATTGCAGATCGGCAAGACTGAAGATGCCGTAGACGCCGGTCAGGTCGATCTGGTCCTGGCCATGAACGAAGTCCTGGATGAAGTCGAAGCCGCCGCCGGTCGCATAGACAAAGGTGTCTGTGCCGCCGCCACCGCTGAGGAAGTCGTTGCCGGCACGACCGTCCAGAATGTCGTTGCCGACGCTGCCGGAGAGGCCGTCGTTGCCGGCGCTGCCGATGATGGTGTCGTTGAAGTTGGAGCCCAGGACGTTGAACACGCCACCGGTGATGGTATCGTGGCCAACCGAGCCGTCGCCGTCGGCCGTACCCGCGGTGAGATTGATGCTCACACCGCCGGTCGCGTTGCCATACTGGATTTGCGTATTGCCATTGCCGGAGATGATGTCATTTCCGGCATTGCCCTGGAATGAGTTGAAGTTCGCGTTGAGACCGGTGAAACCCGTTGCGTCATAAACGTCGTCGAAACCGCTGCCGGTCGCGCTGTTCACCCCGCTGAACGTATCGTGCCCGACCGAAGCATCGCCGGTCGCGCTGCCGCCCGCGAGATTGATTGTCACCCCGCCGGTCGCATTGGCGAAAATGAGGCGCGTGTTGCCGTTACCGGTGACGAGGTCGTCGCCACCGAGGCCTTCGAACTGGTTGAAAGTGCCGTTGTTGCCGGTATTGGCCCCGGTCAC
Organism: Bradyrhizobium sp. UNPA324; assembly: GCF_006658635.1. Taxonomy (NCBI): domain Bacteria; kingdom Pseudomonadati; phylum Pseudomonadota; class Alphaproteobacteria; order Hyphomicrobiales; family Nitrobacteraceae; genus Bradyrhizobium; species Bradyrhizobium sp. UNPA324. The sequence goes on along the minus strand of NZ_LFJD01000004.1, from coordinate 4,761,030 downwards.
ACCGTAACCGGTCGCATCATAGGTATCGTTGAAGTTGGTGCCCTGAATACCCTCGATCGAACGAAGCGTGTCCGAGCCGTTCGACGCATCTCCGGTGACCATGCCGGCCGCCATATTGACGGTGATGCTTCCCGTGATGAAAAAGATGTTGTTGTAGGACGAGACGTCGAAGCCGCCGCGGCCGTCGATATAATCGTTGCCGGCAAGGCCGGTAAAGGTATCGTTGGTCGCGCCGCCGAGCAGCGTGTCGTCGAACATCGATGCCTGGACGGCGTTGACGCCGGTAAAATGATCGGTGCCGACGGATGAATCGCCGGTGGCAACGCCGGTGACGAAGTCGACGTGGACACCGGCGGTCGCGTTGTTGAAACCGAGCCGCGTGAAGCCGTTGCCGGTGATGGTGTCGTCGCCGCCGTTGCCGGTGAACTCGTTGAACGTCCCGTTGGAGCCGGGATTGACGCTGCCCGAGCCGAAACCAGCGGCATTGTAAGTGTCAGCGAAGTTAGTGCCACGGATCGCTTCGATCCCGCGCAACGTGTCCGTTCCGACGGTCGAATCGCCGGTCACGAATCCGGCGGCGAGATTGACCGTAATCCCCGTCGTGGTGTTGGGATCGACGTTGTAGTCCACGCGGTCATAGCCACCGCGGCCGTCGATGTAGTCGTTGCCCGCAAAGCCCGCATACACCTCGGCGGTGAACATCGGATTGTTGCTGCCCAGAATCGTGTCGTTGTAGGCGGAGCCCCAGACGCCGTTGAAGCCGGAACCGACGAGGGTGTCGTGGCCCACCGATGCATCACCCTGGGCATACCCCGCGGCGAGATCCACCGTCACCGCCCCGGTCGCGCTGACATAGGAGACGCGCGTCAGCTCGGCGCCCTGGCTGTTGGTGTTGCTGATGATGGTGTCGTCGCCGCCTTTGCCTTCGAACTCGTTGTACCCGACCGGGCTACCCGGGACATGCGCATCGCCGGTGAAGCCGGCCCCGTTGAACGTATCGTCAAAATCGCTGCCGATGGCGGCTTCGATGTTGACGAGCGTGTCTGTCCCCACGCCTGCGCCGGACGCCGTTCCCGCCGCGAGATTGATCGTGACTCCGCCCGTTGCGTCGGTATAGACGGCGCGGTCGAAGCCCTGGCCACCGTCGAGAAGGTCGTTGCCGTCACCACCCGTCAGATAGTCCTTGCCAGCACCGCCATAAAGGAAATCGTTGCTGGCGCCGCCGCTGACGCGGTCGTTACCGTCGAGTCCGTCGATCGAGTCGCTGCCATTGCCGCCAGCGAGCACGTTGTCGCCGAGCGTGCCGAGCTGGGCGCCGTCGACGTCGCCGACCACGGCGGTCGTCACCTTGGTGTTGAGGTCGGTGACAAAAGCCTGCTGGAGCTGGGTCACCTCGGTTGGATTGCCGAAGTCGGTGTTGGCGAGCTGATCGGCGGCCGCGCCCTGTGCGACCTGCCCGGCCTGCGCCAGTTCGGTGAGAGTCGTTGCCGATTGGATGCTGACGTTGGCCGCCGAGACGACGTTGGTGACGGCGTCGAGAGTCGTCTGGTCGACGTTGGCGATCGCACCGGTAATCACGGCCGACACGGTCGAGGTTGCGCTCAGGTTGATCGCAGTTGCGGGTGCGTCGATGATCACCTCTGCAATGGCCGCGACCACTGCATCCGGCGAGCCGCCTACCGCCGACACCTGCGCAATGGTGCTCTGGACCTGAATCGCGGCCGACAAGACCGTGGTCGCAGCGGCAATGGCCGTCGCATCGGTTCCATTGACGACCGCTTCTACCGGATCGAACGTCTTCAAGTCGATACCGGCACTGAGACCGAACGCCGTCTTGATCGCGCTTTCCGCGTCCGCCGCGCTCAGCGGCGTGGGATCGTTGGCCGTTGAATCCACCAGCGCCGTGATCAGCGTGGTGAGCGGCGTGATGACAGTCGATCCGGCCGGCGCCTTCAGCACGCCGGTTATTGCAAGGCCGGTCGACAGGTCTGTGCCGCCGATGCTGACGAGCGTACCTGTGCCGCCCACGAGCGAAAAGCTTCCGTCGGCATTCGTCGTCGTATGGGCCTCGTCGGCATCGAGTACGCCATCGTTGTCCGCATCAGCGAAGACAGTCGCGCCTGCGATATAGCCGTCGAGAAGTTGACCGACCTGAACGTTCGCGCCGGCCGAAATATCAACCGCGATGTTCAAGATCGCGCTGCTCGCCTGATGGAGGCCGTCATTCGAGATCGCCGTGACCTGAAGCGTGAACGAACCGGGCAGAACGGCGGGATCCGGAATCAGTGCGAGGTCCGCATGCACCAGATCGGCGGCCGACAGCCCCCAGACGCCTTCGTCGATCGCGGCCCCGTAATTCAGCGTGAAGCCGGATGGCAGGCCGGTGATCTTGACCAGCAATGTGCTGCTGGTGTCGATCAGCGTGGCGGAAATCGACAGAGGAATGGACGAATCACTCGCGCCCGACGTGCTGCTGCCGACCGTAAGATCTGGCGCATCCTGCGCGCCGTGGATCGTGAAGCTGATGTCCTTCGAGGTTCCATCCAGGGATTTGACGGTGAACGTGTCGACCTTGGTCTCCGTCGCACTCAGATACTGAGTGGTGGCGTTCGCGACCGAATAGGTATAGCTGCCGTCCACAGCAAGGCTGAGAGAACCGAGATTGCCGTTCGCCGACACGACGCTGGTCTGAAACGCGCTCTGGTTCTGGTCGGCATCGCTGATGGACAATTGCCCGGACGCCGTGAGCGTGCCGTCCTCGGTGACATCATGCTGCGCGGGGCCGCCGATATCGGCGGCATCGTTGACACCGTGGATCGTGAACGTCACGTCCTTGGCCGTGCCGTCCAGAGCCTTGACGGTGAAGGTCTCGTCGCGGGTCTCGCCCTGGCCGAGATACTGAACGAGGTCGTTGGCGACCGAATAGCTGTAGGCGCCGTCGGCGCCGATCGTCAGCGTCCCGAGATTGCCGGGCGCCGAGACGACGGCGGTCTGGAACGAATTCTGGTTCTGGTCGACGTCGTTGATCGACAGCGTGCCGGCCGCCGCCAGGGCGCCGTCCTCGGTGACGTCATGCTGGACGGGATTTCCGATCATTGCTGCGTCGTTGGCGCCCGTGATGTTCACCACGATATCGTGGGTGGCAGTGCCGTCGACTGAAGCGACCGTCAGGGTATCGGTGACATGCTGTCCTGCGACAAGCGAATCCGACTTCAGCGGATCGAGCGTATAGGTCCAGGCGCCCGACGCCGCATTGAAGGTGAAGTTGCCGTAGGTGCCGGCCAGCGAGGCCGGGACCGCGAAATGGTCTTGGCCGTTGTCGACGTCCTGCACCGCAAGCTGGCCCGACGCGCTGGGATCGCCGGCGACGCTCCCGGCCTCGGTCACCGAGATGTCCTGGCTCCCCGACACCGCGATCGTGGCCGCGTCGTTGCTGCCGGTAATTGTCACCGTGAGCGTCGAAGATCCCGTTCCGCCGTGGTTGTCGGCATTCGTGTAGGTGAACTGCTCCGTCACCTGCTGGCCTTCGGCGAGCCCTTGCACCGACGCGCTGGAATTGTTGAGCGCATAGGAGTAGGCGCCGCTCGCCTTGGTGACGACCAGCGTTCCATAGGCGCCGACGACGGTGATCGTGGTGCCGTTGTCCGTGCCTCCCGCGACGGCCGACACGATGTGGGTATCGCCGGCATCGACGTCCGTGTCGTTTGCAAGCAGATTGCCGTTGGCAACCGTCGTCAAGTCCTCCTTGACGGAGATGATATCCGCGACTGCGACCGGCGCATGATTGACCGCACCTTCGATGACGACCTCGACCTTCTCGATCGAGGCGATCGCCAGGTTGAAGCTCCTGAACGCGTAGTCCGCACTGCCATAGCGCGCGATGAGGGTCTGGATTGCCGCAAGATCGGACCTGAACGAGGCCGAGTCCGCGAACTCTTGCGTGACGACGAGGCGGAGCGTGTCCTGGCCTTTGCCGCCGTCGTAGATATCGATAGAACCCACATTCTCGGAAACGCGGTAGATCAGGATGTCATTGCCGTTGCCGCCGCTGACGATATCGGTGCCGGCGCCGCCATCGATGATATCGTCGCCGTTGTCACCGGAAATCAGATCGTTGCCCGCCCCGCCGAGCAGCGTATCGTTGCCGTTGCCGCCGAGAATGATGTCGTTACCGGTGCCGCCATCCACCGTGTCGTTGCCATTGCCGCCCAGTATCAGATCATTCCCCGCGCCGGCGTCGACGGTATCGTCGCCATTTCCTGCATTGATGATGTCAGCCGAGCCGGTGCCGGTGAGCTGGTCGTTTGCATTGGTGCCGTTAATGATCATGGCGATTCATCTCTCTCGATAGGGCAACAGGCATTGCTCGCGAGCGCGCGGAGCGGCTTGCGTTGTGCGGATGCAGGAATCTTCAATCGTCGAAAGCGGAACGCGATATGCACGCGACGCGTGACGTCGTGCGGTCGCTCATGGTGAGCCCCCTCCCGTAACCTTCTGATTTTTCAGGTTCGCCGTCAGCCCAACGGCGCGAGTTTGAAATGACGTGGTCTTGTTATTGTTCGACGCCTTGCGCCGTTGGTCGGCGTCGCCTGAATTCTCGAAGTCGAAATTCCCGACCGTCGAAAAACTTTTCTGATAATTGCAAATTGTTTCCACTGTTGCGGGACTGCGTCAAGCCGCCACGGTTGCTAACCTTAAGCAGGGTGTGAACTGAACGGTGCAGCTGCGAAAGCGTGTGGCGCCGATCTGCATTCGCGCCCGGGTTCAACAAACTGGAGGGTCGAAGCTTTGCCGGGGTGCAGCTCAATGAAGGCTGGAACGAAGCCAGCGCCTTCCCTCGCCCACTTGACGCGAGGACATCGTTGAAGCTGCCAAGCAAGGGAGCTACCACCGCTGATAGCGACGGCCTGCAAGTCGCGGCCGCTCGCGCTGGATTGCATGCGACACTCTGACACACCGAGATCTCACCCCGGATCGATATCGGGAGCGGAGACCCAACACCGAAACTCATCTGGCTCGAGCGGAGCAGCGTCATCTCAAAATCCTGGACCGGAAAGTATTCCTCGCCCATGGAATAGCGCCGGCACAGCTTGGCGCATGACCCGAATGGGTCATCGGATCGTGGGGACCGCGCCCTCGCCGGAATTATCTTGTTAGACTTTGGTCGAGCACCATTTTTCAGGAAAAACACGCAAGGAGGCTTGCGTCGAGCCGCCCTCTCGCGAAGCATGACCAGTCGGGGAAACGCGGCGGGAAGGCTCCAATATCAGGGGGTCTTCTGCATGGCATGGAGCGCCGGCTCACAGCAACGCCAGGGGCTCAGCGGAAGGGGGACCGCTCTTGAAAGCCAATAAAATCGACAGTGAGGAGCTATCGAAGGTTCTCAATCGACTTGGCGAGGCCGCCGTGAATCCGGAAGCATGGCGCGCCATCATGGATGACATCTGCAAGGCGGTCGGAGCGTCAGCGGCCTTACTCCTTCAGAGCGATATCAGGACCTCGGACGTTCCACGCACGGAATCGATCGACGAAGGGACCAAGTTCTACTTCAGGAATAACTGGCATCTGAGGGATCCCCGGGCCAGGGCCTTTCCGCGCATGATGGCGGGCGAGGTCGTGACCGACCTCGACGTGATGACCCCTGAGCAGATTCGCGCCGATCCCATGTACAACGAGGTGCTGTTTCCATATGGATACCGGTGGTTTGCCGGCATCGGCTTCTGGGCTGACCGCGCAGCATGGGCGTTGACGATCCAGCGAACCGGCCGCGAAGGCGCATTCGAGGCGCGCGACAAGCAAATGCTTGCCCAATTGGCGCCGCGCCTGACCGAGACCGCGACGCTGGCAACAGCCATCGGACGGGTCGCGCTGACCTCGATGACCGACGTTCTCGACCGGGTTCGACAGCCCGCCTTGGTCCTCAACCGGGAAGGAATGGTCCTGCGCACGAACGAGGCGGCCGACCGTGGGTTCGACGATGAGATCCGCATCAGGGAACGGCGTCTCGTTCTCCGTGACAAGCAGGCGATGGCAAGGCTCGACCAACTGATCAGCCTGATCCGATCGACGCCGGATGCCGCCGCCGTCCCCGCTTCTCCGATCCTCGTGCGCCGGACGGCAAAGCCACCGGTCGTCCTGCGGGTCCTGCCAGTGGACGGCGCTGCGCGCTCCGTCTTCCTTGGCGCGCGCGCCATGCTGATCCTGTCCAACCTCACCCCACGCGCGGCGCCGGACCCGGGACTGATCGGCCAGGCCTTCGATCTCACCCCGGCAGAATCCCGACTGGCCGCCCTGCTTGCAACCGGCACATCGATTGCGAGCGCCGCCGAACACCTGCGCATCTCGCGCGAAACCGCGCGCAACCACCTCAAGTCGATCTTCTCGAAGACGGGAGCCCACCGCCAGTCGGAGCTGGTTACGCTGGTTTCGCAGCTGGTGTGAGCATTGGGTTTGCGCCGGTCGGCGGTCACAAATTTCGCCTGAGGCCGAACGAAAGACCTCGGCCTTTCCGGTGCTTCAGCTGAAAGGTGTGGTCTTATGGTTTGCGCTCCCCTTTTCATTTTCGGCTCCGAGGCGCCACGGATACGTTCATAAGCAAGAGAAACAACGCGCTGGTCGCCTGATATCTCGCCACCACGCGTTTCCTCGCTCTTCCTCGCATGATGGCTTTTCCGTCCCGGGAGCCGATACGCCACTCCCAGCTCCGCGAACGTTTACGCATCTCGAGCTCGAAGAACGAGAAGTCGTCCAAGCCCAACAGATCGTCTCCCAACGAGTTCGACGTCATTTCGCTACTTAACGAGGTGCCGGCATCTTGTCCCACACGAGGGCAAGAGCGCCGCCGTACATTGGAGGTTCGTAAGGCGATAGGATAAAACCCCTTGAGTGCGCCTCCCCCAAATGGGCTAGGCCGGCAGAATCAGTGGGCAGAGTTCAGTTTCTGCCCGCCGCGATCTATGGCCTCGACTCTGCCTGGTAAGGAAGTCGCAGGCAGCGCAGGCCCGGCCCGTCTCCCAGGGCTGGCGGGGGATATCGGGACGTCCGCCCACAGGCGGGATCGGCCTGTCACGGCGCGGGCGAGGAGCTTAGCGCAGGCACGCCATGAGCGCCCGAACCAGACTTGCGCGGGTCCGAAGACTCCTCCAGGCCACCGGCCCTAACCTTAAGGCCGCCGACATTCAATTCCCTGGTTACAGGGAATTCTGCAGGGAAACGTATCTGCCGCAGGGGGGCGCTACCGGGCATGAAATTGCGAAAGGAGCGCTGGAATCGTGGCATTGCGGCGCCATGCATTAGAGTCGGAACAGGGAAAATTCCGCTGATGATCAGGGAATATGCTCGCGCCAAGCAGGTAACATGTCCGCCCTTCGTAAAGCACCCATTTTCTCGAGCACGCCGCATCGGCGTCGCCTGCCCGGTGAGCCGCCACGCCGCCGATGCCGGCTCCGCCCAACTTATCCACCCAGCGTCGTAAGCAGCGAGTCGCGCAGACCCGTCCTTGCCAGCGTCGATCTCGCAGCTGGCCGAGTGACGCTCAAAAGACCCACACTTGGCTCTGGCTTGCTTGCAACGTCAGAAGCCAACCATACCAGCTTAAAAGCACGACGATAATCGCGGCGGAGGTCACAAGGTATGGCAACTTGCTTTGGTTCATCGGCAGCGGGCACTCTAATCAGGCTCGTTTGGGTCGAATGCGACAATGGCTTGCATAACATCGATCGGGATCGATGCTTTACGGCGAAGGTCTTCGCGCCGAGATCATCGAGAGCGATGAGTTCGACGGCGGACCTCAAACCTCTGAAAGAAGCTGAGTAGCCGATCCAGCCTGAATGGCCACTGAACCAGATACGATTCCCGTTGCTGAGACCTTCCGCATCCCGCCGCGAAGAAACGCGATCCTTCCCACCCGGACTTCGTTCCAGATAATATGGCCGGCATAGAGTTCACTAAAAATGGGCCCGGCACCGCGGCAGGCATTGCCATTGATCGTCGACGCGTTCCATCGCCGGCCGGTGGACCTTGGCCTCAAAACAGCAAAAGCGGACTTCTTGCTCCTGAGACGTGATCTCTCAGCGCGGCTGGAGGTCTGCCGGAACTTTCCCGTGCCTAGGTGCCAAAGCGATATTCCGCCGATGGAATGGTCGCGGTTGCATTCCTGGCCGTCATGGCTGCAGGCTTCGGCGAGGGCGCGATGACGTCCGCCCTCGGTCGTACCAATCGGTCTGCGAGGCGAAATACCCGGTGGGATTGCCTATCCGCGAACCGGCAATCGATGACGGAATTCCGGCTGCCGGCCCATCCGAACTCGCGCAGTCCGAACTCGCGTATTCCACGGCGAAACGCTTTCAGGGGGCACCAGTCAACGGTGCCCCAGGCGTCCGGCTGGGCGGGCACGCCCGCAGCCAGTGCAACGGTCGGCTGCAGCCCGGGCGGCGTGATCTTGACCAAGTTCAGCAGCGTCGCCGCCACGATCATCATGAGGATCCCGCCAACGCTGAGCGTGATCTGCATCGCAAGCCCTTCCGATATGTCGAGCAGCGCCAGCAGGCTAGCGAGCGTCAGCAGGACGCCGAGGCAGAAGATTGGCAACGAGTGCTTGCCACAGAGGATGGCGCCGCGCATCACCGCAGTTGTCAATGCTTGCCGATTGGGCGGCACGAACCACACCGCCACAACCGCAAGAGCCAAGAAATGCAACAGACGCAACGGATCGAGATTGGATTTGTCTAGCGAGTAAGCCAACTTGGTCAACCCCTGCGGGACTAACGCTTCCAGTGGCTTGATCCTCCAACTCAATGCGATGACAAGGCTGAAGACCAGATAGAGAGCGGCGGGCACGAGCGCCTTGCGAGATGTTAGCCAGGGGCGCACTCTTTCGCCCTCGATTATCATCCACGCGCCAAGGACCGCCAATAGCTGCCAGGCCAGTGGATTGAAAGCCCAATGGCCGCTCGGCCACGCCGGCATGGACCAGCCGAACATATGCACCAGCGCATAAAGCGTCAGCGAGGCGCCAAGCGTTACGTTCGGCATTCGGAACAGCAACCACAGCAACGGCGCGAAGAAGAGGTGGAGAAGCACAAAGATCGGCAATACGTCGGTATTGACCGGACGGTATTGCAGGATCGCTGCGTGCGCGAGCGCCGAGCCCGGCTGGTCCAACAGAATGCGCGTATTGCTCTCATCAGCAAGACGGTCTCCGCCTGCAAGGTGAACCAAGATGGCGCAGGCGAGCGTCAGCAGCAGAAATGCGACATAGATGTCCCAACTTCGCCGCAGTGTCCGGCGGATCACGCTGGTCCACCCCTCGCAGCTCCGTACCTTGCCGTAGGCCAGCGCGCATGTGACGCCCGAAACGAACATGAACACTTCCGCGGCGTCGCTGAAGCCGTAGTTCCGCAGCGTCAGCCAGCTTCCAATGTTATTGGGGACATGATCAAGAAAGATGCACCAGAGCGCGATGCCGCGGCAGGCATCAATGCGCAGGTCGCGGCTGTTGACTTTGAGCTCCGGCAGAGCGCCCGCAAATGGCTTCGGGGATGCGGTCCGATCCTGCATGGCTTACCTCGTCCAGGGTACGCAGGCTTCGAGAGAAACGATCGAAAGGAACCGAATGTGACAAAAAGCACGCTGCGGCAGCGCCGCCGTCCAGAATTGCTTCACACCGACCGGCCACGACAGCAATGCGACAATGATGATATGGCCGCGCTGCGCACAACCTTCTGGTGGAGAGGCCGACCGTCGTCATCATCGTGCAAGCGCCGCAGCCTGTAAATCGGCCGGAGGTCGGTACAGCGAGGTGCCTAGGTCCTATGACCAAGGTACGGTCCGCCCTGTCGTCTATTTGGTCAGAGCGGCTGGTTCCCGTAGTCCAAGCTCCCTTCTTACCTGACGGCGAACTGCTGCCGAGCCCGAGATGGAAGATGGACGTATTCGAAGGTGGGTGTATGATTTTCCATTGATCTCCGGGCGATCAGAGGACGGAGAGCTTTTTCGTGAAAGTGCTTGTTGTTGACGATCACACATTGATTCGGGCGGCGTTGCACGCCGTCTTGAAGCAATTAAAGCGAGAAGCCGTCATATTCGAAGCTTCGAGCGGTCGAGAGGCCATGCACATCGTCGAGGAGCATCCCGACATCAGCCTCATTTTGCTTGATATCAATTTGCCTGATCGCGACGGCTTCTCTGTCCTTTGCGAACTGCGCGATCGCTATGCGACCATTGCTGTCGTCATTCTCTCGTCCTCCGACGATCAAGACACGGTCAAGCGCGCATTCAAACTCGGCGCGCTGGGTTTCATTCCGAAAACCACGGAACGCGAGGTGATGCTCAACGCTATTGAGCTGGTGTTCTCCGGCGGAGTTTACATCCCCTTGGAGATACTGGAGAAGACAGCGGGCCCGCGGCTTGCAAACAAGCCAGTAGCGCCCGACCCGCTCAAGGGGCTCGGATTGACCGATCGGCAGATTGAAGTACTTGCGCTGCTGATGAAGGCAAAGAGCAACAAGGTTATTGCCAAGATGCTCAATATGGCAGTGCCAACGGTGAAGAATCACATCACGGTCGTTCTCAAAGCGCTTGGCGTAGCGACACGCACCGAGGCCGTCATCAAGGTCGGAAAAATGGGCTGGGAGTGGCCGCCGAAATCGGGATCATGAAACTGCCCCAGCGTCTCTCCCACCATCGTGATCCCTAAAGAGTTCGTGCATGACAGCGCGGAGCTGCATTGGGTCGACCGGCTTGTGCAGCAAGACGTATCCTCTATCTTTTGCGTCCCTCAATGGTTCAGCTGCCGTATCGCCGCTGATGAGAATAGCGGGAATCGACGAGCCAAACGCCGCATTGATTTGTTCAATTGCCCTGATTCCGGTCTTCCCGCGTGCGAGATGATAGTCCGAGATTATGAGATCTGGGCGTTGTTCGCGCTCGGCAAGTCGGACCAGTGCGGCTTCATCGGATCCGGCGGCAACAACCGAGCATCCCCATTTGCTGAGCAATCCGCCCGTTCCCTCCTGCACGATGGGACTATCGGCAATAACAAGAATTGCCTTACCATCGACTGCAAAAACACCGGGGTGTGGTAAGGCGGTGGGCGCTACGGATCTGACGCATTCGTCGACCTTCGGAACCAGGACCGTGAATCGCGAACCGCGACCTACCGTCGAAGCGAGCTCGATTTGATGATTGAGTAGCAGGCGAAGCCTGTCGACAATGGCAAGGCCGAGCCCCAGTCCGCCGCACCGGTTCTGCTCCGGAGCGGGAATTTGAAAAAACTCGCCAAAAATATTCTGCTTTTGATCCTCGGGAATGCCGGGACCGGTATCGTATACTTCGATGCGCAGCATTTCACCGCGCCGGCGGCATCCGACCAGGATCCCGCCCTGCAAGGTATAGCGCACAGCATTGGATACCAGATTCAGCAATATGCGTTCGAGCAGCATGGCGTCGCTCCGTACCCAGGCGTCACTTGGCCTGACGCGTAAGCGCAAGCCTTTTTCTCGCGTCGCCTGATCAAACGCCGTCTCGATTTTTTGCAACAGGCGTCCGATCGGAAATTCGGTAATGTTGGGGACGAGCATCCCGGCATCGAGTCTCGAAATGTCCAGCAGCGAATTGAACATTTCATCCATTTCCTTGCGCGTTGCGTCGACTCGCTCGATCGTCCTTGCCCTCTCCGCCGGTTCGAGCGGCGTGCGCAGCTGGGCAACGAACAGCCCTAAGGCATGTAACGGTTGCCGCAAATCATGGCTTGCCATGGCAAAAAAGCGTGATTTTGCTGCACTGGCGAGCTCCAGTTCTTGCGTCCGCTCTGCGACCTTCCGCTCGAGCTCGACGCGCGCGCGGCGCAGACGCTCCTCTGCTTTCTTGCGCACCTCGACATCGGCGCTCAGCAACAAGCTAGGAACGGTAATGCTGATCAAGAACATCAACACCAGCAGAAACGATGCGTTAAGGTCCGCAGTTGTGAACGGACCGCCGCCCGTGAGCGTGCCCCAGATCGTGATGCCTGCAAGCACCAGGGCGACCGTCGCGGTATCGCGCGGACCGCGGCGCAGCGCCGCCCACAACATTGGCACGATCGCCAGAAAACCCAGTGGATCTCGGCCGGGCGTTTGCTCGATCAGGGGGCTGAAAGCAATGAGTCCAACAACCGCCGCTGTCGTGAGGACGCCGGCCGTCTCCAGAAAAGCATCGCATTCGAAGTCACGATAGCGGCTTGATACCCAAAGCACGATAACGGGGGCAATGACCAATGCGCCTGTCACATCTCCCAGCCACCAAGTGATCCACGCGTCCGCGAAACTCTTCTGTTCGATGTACCCGAAGATTGTCAGGCTGGTCAGTCCAATGCTGGCGCTGATCGGTGTCGCGATCACGACGCAGATCACAGCAAACTTTGCGACAGAATCGGGGCTTGAAAACGTGTTACACCCGCCCGACCACCGATTAATGAGATAAGCGCCCACAACGGCTTCAAGCGCGTTACCGGCCGCAATCGCGATTGCGGTGGCAACCGAGCCTGCCGTCGTCGCATTAGCGATTAACGCTGCCGCAAAAATTGCTGGCCAGGTCCGATATCCCCCCAACAGCACCGCCGCCAGCGCGACACCTGTCGGCGGCCAAATTGGCGTTGAACTGGGATGAATGGACGCGAGGGCAAGCCCGCCTTTGGCTAAGACGAGATAGACGGCTCCGATTGCGACCAGACTACCGACGTAGCTTACGCCCCGGCTAGAGTTTGTCGCGGGAGCTAATGATCGAGGGTTGGACATCGTCGACGTCCTGGACTAAGCAATTGGTTGGTGCACCGAAACTGACTTTTGACCTCTGGATCCAAGATCGCTTGGTCGACACGGCAGATGCGCTCAGATCGAATTAATCACAACAGTCTGCTGGCGAACTAAGAGACGGCGCATGCGATGGAGCTGGCCGACTTGCTGTTCAATCCCCGTGGATCGCATCAAGATCCACTGCGACGAACAGGGCGCCGTTGCACCCCGGCGAATTCGCACCATCTGATGTTCACCCCGAGCCTTGGGGGGACGCATCGTACGACGAAGCTAGGCGCTCCGAAAGGCGGGAAAATTTGGACCTGGACTGGGTCGCCATATGCGACCTAGACCCATCTCTCGTTGGATTCTCGGGACTGAACCACTTACACGATAGCTTGCTGCGGCGTGTGACGAGGAAGCGGAAGCTTCGCTCAGAAACAGAAGAATCTCCACGACCGATGACGCGACGAGTGCGCTGCATCCCGCGGCGTTTGCGATGGCCGTGGAATTCTCCTTGATCGAACTACAGTAACGAAGTCTTTGCTTGGTTCCGTGATCGAGTGGCCTCGTCTACGACCTGCACGGCAATCATCATGCTTGAAGCGCTGCGTGCTTTGTTCGCTATCGCTGACTAAACAGCGCAGTCGCGTCACCGCATCCGAGCACCTTCGAAAGCGCGGCGATAGTCCGGCGTGCTCACGCCGGTCAGAGGGCGCCAATTATCACCTGCGTGGGCGACCGCCCGATCCGAAGACGAATGCGCCGTACGACACGGCCTTCGTCCGGATTGATCGAAGCGAATTGGCGGGCATGCCGAACATTCGCCCGTATCCTGGCATGCCGGCGATCGTCCTGAGCGCGACCGTTCACTGAACCGCGTTCGAGCACATCGTCGGGCCGCTCGCAATGTCATTCGATCAATCATTCCGGCACAAATGACGCGACCCGTAGCGGTTAGGAGCCGCATCATCAACTGAGGTGAGCGACGTCCTGTTCGCGCGCCTGTTGAACGCTGCGCACCCCGGGCGCACTCTCAGGAATCGACGTCCGGACTCAGGCGGGCTTCAGCCGAACCGTTCCCGCGGGTGCTCGCTCGGCCAGCCGCTCTTCAAGAGAGCGCGTCTGCTTCACTCGACGGCGGTGCTGGGTCATTGCGAGCCTCTTGGAGCAACGGCGAGGCGACTCTTGACGAAAACGGAGCATTCAGTTCCGGGAATGGAAACTAGGACAAGCACGATTTAACTTCGGACACTTGGAGTCAAATACGGACAGTACCGACAGCTAGATAGGAAGACTCATGACCCGGGCCAGTCCGCTCTGGGTCAGGAGCGCCCGTCGACGCGCCCGTCGTGCAAGGTCCGGTCTCCCACTGACGACCGACATGGCCGCAGCCCGTTCGCTGTTCAGGTGAGGGCCAAGAGGTGACATCCGGGATATTATTCTATCAACAGCAGCCCCCGCTTCTTATCGCCGTCGAACGTATTTGTGGCGTCGAACAGCCGCTTCCGCTCGACGAGCCATGGCTGGAAATCGAAATTCACATCGAGTACGAAAACGAGGTCCTCGGCTTCCAAATAGCCCCCAATTGGGGAATGGTGTCCACTCCCAGCACCAAAAATTTGAGCGCGATCAAAATTCACGATGTAGCGTCGCCCCGGATCGTTGGAGCGGTGGAGATGCTCCAGAAACTGGGTCTCGCCGAGATCGCGCAGGACCGTAACTTTCCGGCTGGTGTGGGACTGGGCGACCTTGGCCAGCTCGTCAAGCGTGAGACCCATTATGCATACGCCTGTCCAGCAGCTCCAGGTGTCGGCCACGACCTTGCCCTCCGTGCTCGCCGCCTCGCCAAGGGAGCGGTATGCATTCGCGACAGCGGCAGGTCCGCAGCGAGAGCCATTTGACTGCCAATCAACGTGTCTTTGGAACGTGGCTGCCACGGGCAGGTGCCACGCACGCTCTACAAGCTCGGGAGTACGCGTTACCGATGAAGCTATGGCTTCTGCTGGAACGTGCGATCGACTGACCACCAGGGCCCCGGCACACACCAGGCCCACGGCGATAACCAAGCTGCTGATGCTGACGCGGTGCCATCGCTTCATGGGTCAAAACCTTTGGTAGCAATGACGATATCGGCCGGCAAAGTTATATTCAGAAGCCAACTGGCAGGAAGCAGATTCCATGTGCGCGTCGATCAACAGGAAAAGTGGCAGCCTATCGGACCCTTTTCGGCAGCATCCCTCCGACACGTATCGGTGTCGGGATCCAGATGCTAGATTTCCGGCCCCTACCGAATAGGAGGACGACATGCCCGATAGCGTCTACAAGGTCATTGAACTTATCGGCACCAGCACCGACTCGTGGGAGAAGGCGGCTGCCAATGCGGTCGAGCAAGCCGCTAAATCTCTCCGAGATCTTCGCATTGCAGAGGTCGTCAAGCTCGATATGCAACTGGATGACAAAGGAAAAGTCGAGGCCTATCGCGCCAAGCTCAACGTGTCGTTCAAGTTTGAGGGCACCTGAGTCTCAAGCACCTCGCCCTTGCGGGCGAGGATGGCTCATTGGAAAAAGTGCGTTGCACGGACCGACCAACCGGGCGCCATGGCCTATCCCGGAAGTTGGCACTAGTCCGACCGAGACCGATATGCTCTGATGCGAGGGAGCGCATGGCGCGTGGTGGCCCCATGTACATGGTCATTCGCAAGTACACGAAGGTTCGTTCGGTAGCGGACGTCGCTCGTCGCGCCAAGAGCGGCGTCGGTGAGATCCTGAGGCAATCGCAGGGATTTAGATCTTACCATGTGCTGGATGCGTGCGACGGCGTCGGTATCGCCGTGATGATATTCGATGACCGCGAGAGCGCCAACGCAGCGAACGCCAAGATACTGGCGTTTGTTCAGGCAAGTCTGCATGACCTCGATCTTGGGGTCCCCGAAATAACCAGCGGCGAAGTTTTGGTGGACATAGAGCCTGATGGATCTTCCGGCATAAAGTAGCGTCGCCAGTTCCATGGCGGGTGCTGCCCTTGCTCATGTCATCGAGCTGATGTCCACCCTCGCGTTTGCTACAATCGCGCCCTGAACCTACGCGTGTCGCCGCTCAGGAACATCCGACCGCGAGGGCTTTTCGAGGAGCAGCAACGACATGAAGCAACATGCCTTCGAAGCATTTTCCATCCCGGCGATCTGCTGGACACCGCTCGTACTTATAGGCACCGCGAAGCCGCCAAGAGATCCTGATGAAGAGGAAGAAGATGAGGAGGACGAAGACGACGAAGGGGAAGATGACGCCGACGAACCGGCGGTCGTGCGGGAGCCGGACGAAGACAGATTGACGCGTGTTCGGAAATCGGCGCTATAATATTCCCCATGAGCTGGGATGCGAAAGACATAGGGCTCCTCACCAGGCTCTGGTCTGCAGGACAGAGCGCGGCGCAGATAGCGCGTCGGCTCGGATGCAGTCGTAACGCGGTCTGCGGGATGCTTACCCGTCAGGGGCTGAAGCGAGGCCACAAGCCGCCCACGGCAAGGCCCAAGATAAGGCCATCCCCGAAGCTCAG
This sequence comes from Bradyrhizobium sp. UNPA324, assembly GCF_006658635.1. Taxonomy (NCBI): domain Bacteria; kingdom Pseudomonadati; phylum Pseudomonadota; class Alphaproteobacteria; order Hyphomicrobiales; family Nitrobacteraceae; genus Bradyrhizobium; species Bradyrhizobium sp. UNPA324. The sequence goes on along the minus strand of NZ_LFJD01000004.1, from coordinate 4,744,701 downwards.
GCCAACGTCGGCAGCTTGCGTCCGTCCAGCCGTAAAGAAGGTGTCGCCGAACGCACCTGAGAAGCGGCAGCCCAAGCTCAGCAAGCAGCAGCTTTACGAGATTCTGGCTGAGGCGGTCAAAAATACTGGCTAAGAGTTCACCGCGAACACCTGTTGCGCTGCAGTCAGTTGTCTGTCTCGGCTCGTCGGTTTCGGAGGCGTGCACCTTGTTCGTCTGGTTCGAATGTCCGCTGTGGGTCAAAGGCTGCCTTAGCTCGCCGCATCGCCTTGTTCAGATCACCTTCAGTAAGCGGACCTCGCGGTGCTCCGGGCTGAGGTCTGGCACGGGCCAATTCCGGACTCGAGAACAGCAAAGCGACGGCTTGGCGGGATCACTACGGCGAGCGCCGCGACAGCTATGATAATGAGGTCTAAGCAAACGATTTTCCAAACTCGCGTCCTTGAGTTGACTGATTCCGTGCAGTGACATAACCGTTCTCGCGATATTAAATTTCACGAACCTTGCGAGCATATGTCAGGTATCTGTTGACAAGATCGTTGTCGTTCGGATTGAACTGAATTTGCTTTTCCATAACGGCAAGATCTTCGCGCAGAGTTGCAGCGTCCAACATGAATTACGCCTCGCTGAAGTGGCACCCGTAGACGCTTAGTGCGGTTTGCCGAGCACTGTTACGAACGGCACGTCAAAGATTTGATCGCCGTCATTATCGGTAACGTGGAGGACCCAACCGCGCCAATCTTCCGCGCTCGCTGTCATGATGAGCGACCGCACCACACGATCCGCGCGCTCGCATGCCTCCACCAAGTCGTCCACGACAGTGCCGCCTGGATCAATCAACAAGCCGCGCGCATTGGAGTAATGGAAATAGACCTCCGTCATATTCCGACTCCTACATCAGCCGAGCGCATGGTCACCCAATAGCAGGAGAAGAAACATCAGAACATTCAGGTCGATACCCTAAGGGGATATACGGAAAAAGCCGAAGGGGGGCTGCTCAATCGTGTTTCCAGTTGCGCAAAGCCGTCCGACCGACGCTGTCACTCGCAAATGTCCTTAAGCAACCCACCGGAATTTCGCAAAGAGGCTTCTTGCGATATGAGAATCAAAGCGTTGACCGCGCCTAGCAGCTTAGCTCAGGAGGCCAGCATGATCTCGAAGCTTTCAAGTTTGCAGAGCAGCTCACACAATGCCACGAATCGTCCGTCCGCGAAGCAGCGATTCCTCAACTTTGACCTTGATCGATCCCGCGCCTCTCGTCGCCGTTATCGGGTCCTTTCAAGCGCCAGAAGGATAGCTGCATTGTTTCACCACGATATTAAAGCTCGCCAGAGCCTCTACTAAAGCAAGGTCTGATCGAACAAGACTCCCAGGACCGCTCTGGGTCACAAGCGGCGGTCGGCGCGAGCGGGCTCGTCCGCTCTACTCTCGATAACCGACAGCACAGCCGCACCACCGTGGTTCGGCTAAGGGCCATGTGTGGACGGCTCCGGGTTGGCAAGGAGAATCTTCACGTCGCAGTATTGGTCGGAGCAGCCATGTGTTCGGCCTGTTAGCGCGGTTCACGTGACCGCTGGCCATAATGCCCTCCGCGGATCAGGTCCCGGTCAAAAGCACGCATTCGATGATGCTGTGGCCCATGTGGGTTGTCCTGATCGCCGGATCGACCGGCACTGCATTACGTGCTGTTCGCCCTCCCAACCGTTACGTCACGCCGGCGATGTCGACGCGATCTCGTTTAGGCCGCCAGCGCGGCCGGCTCCTGGTAGCGTTCGTTCCTCGCCATCATCGCCCAAGCCATCCTGGCGAGCTTGTTGGCAAGCGCGATGGCCGCGACCTTGGTGGGCCGCCGGGCCAACAATCGCGTGAGTCATGGCCGATGCCCCGTGCCATGGATCTTGGCGTAGCGGATTACGGCGAGCGCGCCAGCAGTGAACAGGCTACGCAAATAGCGATCGCCCTGCTTGCTGATGCTGCCAAGCTTGTCTTTGCCCCCGCTCGAGCTCTGCTTTGGCACGAGACCAACCCAGGCCGAGAAGTCCCGCCCGGATCGGAAGGCTTTGGGATCGGCAATGCTGGCGACCAGCGCTGTTGCCAGCGCCGGACCGACGCCAGGGATCGCGTCCAGCTGTTTGCTCGTCGCATTTGATCGATGCCAGGCGATGATGCGGCGGTCAAACTCAAGGATCTGACCTTTAGGGGCGCGCAATTGACCACCGAGGGCAGTAAGACATGCTCGGGCCACCTCGGGCAGACGACCATCGGCTGGATCAGCGACAACTTCCAGCAATTGCTCGACACCTCGGCGCCCGACAGGGGCAACGATCCCGAACTCGGCAAGATAGGCACGGATCGAGTTGATCACTGCTGTCTGTTGACGGATGAAAAGATGGCGCGCTCGATGCAGCATCAGGCAGCTCTGCTGCTCGACTGTCTTGGTCGGCACAAATCGCATGTTGGGTCGCGTGACCGCTTCACAGATCGCCTCAGCGTCCATCGCGTCGTTCTTCTGCCGCTTGACGTAGGGCTTCACATAGGCCGGAGGCATCAATCGAACCGTGTGCCCCAACGCCTGCAGCTCGCGCGACCAATAGTGCGATGATGGGCAAGCCTCGATTCCCACCAGGCATGGCGGCAACTTCTGGAAAAACGCCAAGACGTGGCGGCGCCTCAACTGACGGCGTACGATCACCTGGCCGGCTGCATCAACGCCATGCACTTGGAAGACCGACTTCGCAATATCAAGACCAATCGTCGAAATTGACTGCATAGGCTGCTCCTCCGAATCGTGGAGCCTCAAAACGGCACCCACTCCTTGGCACTCTCGTGCCGGTGGAGGAGCCGTCCACAGCATCAGAAGCGGACGCCCAGTTTTCGCTCTTGACCCACCACTTGTCGCCTGCTCCGGCCGATTGATGTGGTTCTAAGTGCAGAGTTCTTCTAACAGTGCCTTGCCTTCCTTCAAGTCGCGGATATCGAAGCCCTCGTCGAACCAACCGTAGACCGACGCAAGAAGATCGCGTGCTTCATCATCCTTGCCCTGACGGCGCCAGAGCCGGGCGAGAGCGACGGCAGAGCGAAGCTCCCAGAGTCTCGCCTCCTGTTGGCGAGCAATCGCGATGGCGTGGCGAAATTCGGCCTCCGCCTCGACCTCGGCGCCCGGCCGAGCCGTCAGCATCAACTCGCCTCGTCGCCGGTGCAGCTCGGCCTCGAACCACCGCACCCCCAATTTCTGGGTTAGTGCCAAGGCGTCGGAGAGTTGGCCGAGCCCGGTTTCAAATCGTGCTCTCTTTGCCTCGGCTGCCGCGAGCTGCGCGAGGTAGAATGGAAGAGTCCACGCTGCGCCGGAGGCCTGGAATCCCTCGATACCGCGCCGCAGTAAGTCCACCCCGGCTTCGGCGTCGCCGGCCTCGGCCAGCGTCCAGCCGCGATATGCCGTCCCCATCGCGAGAAAGAAGGCAAAGCCCTGCTCGGTGGTGAGCGCAACTAGCTCCTCCGCCCGTCGCCCAACCATGCCCGCATCATCGAGCACGAAATGCAATCGGCACGCGACGCTCAGCGCAAATGCGAGGCTGATCGGGTGCGACGAATCGCGCGCCTCTGCCAGGGCGTCACTGCTCTGCACGCGCGCCTGATCGGCGAAGCCAAGCAGGCCACACGTCAGCGACAGGAACGAAAGCATCGCCACGCGGGCGTTTTCTGCGAACAGGGCCGTCAGAGAGCGTTGCTGCGCCGGATCATACAGGGCGAGTCCCCGCTCGAGATGGGCGCGCGCCAAGGCCAATTGTCCGCGATGAAGCCAGCTATCGCCGACTGCCCGATGACCGGCGACAAGAATGGCCGCATCGTTCTGTCGTCCGGCCAAATCGAGCAGATTCTCGGCGATGCGATGCGATCGGTCCGTTTCACCACGAACGTGATAATGCACGAACTCGCCCCAGAGTGCCTTGAGCAGGTTCGGAGTGTCGTTCAGTGCCTCGCAGAGGCAACGCGCCCGGGCGTAGGCCCTGCCAGTCTCTTCGGCCGCATGGCCCTTCGCGGCGATCAGTGCACCGCCGAGCGCGAGTTGAAGTTCAGTTTCGGTGCGCTGGCGCCCGGAGGTGTCCGGCAGATGGGATAGCAGATCGAGCGCCTTTCGCATCTGCGCGATTGCTTCGGTCATTGCCGATCGAGCCTTTGAACGCTCACCAGCCTCCCGCCAATAGGAAACCGCCTTTTCGGCCAGGCCCGCATGCCCACAGTGATGGGCGAGGATTTCCGGCTGCTCTTGGATGCCCCTGGCGAGCCTCTCCTCGAGCGCGCCAGCGATCCGCGCGTGCAGCTCGCGACGTTGGCTGCGCAACAGTGTGCCGTATGCCGCATCCTGGACCAGTGCGTGTTTGAACAAGAAATTGGCGTCGGGCGGCTCGCCACTCCCAAACACGAGGCCGGTGCTGATCAGCCGACCGAGCGCCGCCCGCAACTCGTTGTCGCACCGCTGTGCGACCGAGGCTAGCAGGTCGTAGGAGAACTCGCGGCCAATAGCCGCGCCGATTTGCGCCACCTCCTTGGCTATCGGACCAATCCGGTCGAGCCGCGCCATCAACGAAGCATGTAGCGTGGCCGGTACGGCAAGTCCGGGCAGCGGCGCGAAGGAGATCGCTCGCGCAATACCCTCGGGGCTTGTTTCGAGCACCGCTTTGGTCAACTCCTCAACGAACAGCGGCACACCATCCGTTCGTTCAGCAATTTCATTGACGATTTCGGTCGGCAGCGTCCGGCCGCCTGCCACGCTCCGGATCAGCGCAGCGCCCGCTTTCTGGTCAAGCCGGCTCAGCGTGAGCAAGCTGACATGCGACTTTCCGGTCCATACTAACTGGAACTCGGGGCGGTAGGTGATCAAGACCAAAACCGGTAGGCTTGCTACGCGATCGACGGTTCGGTCCAGCAGCTCGCGCGAGCTTGGATCGATCCATTGCATGTCCTCGAACACGATCATGATTGGACGTCTTTGCGCGAGAGCTTCAAGCTGGCGAACCAGAGCGGCGAAGATTCTCTCCTTCTTTTGTTGCGGCGTACTCGTAACTGGCGGGTACAGATTATCGTTCGGGATCGACAGCAACTCGGCCAGGATCGTCACGTCTTCATCGGGCGGCAATGCAGGTGACAGGAGCGCTCGAAGTTTGTCGAGCTTCGCCCTCGGTGTGTCCTCACGATCGAAGCCAGCCGCTCGCTGGAGTTGTGCGGTGAAGGGGTAAAGCGCGCTTTCCTGATGATGAGGAGAGCAGAAGTAGCGCAAGCAGGTGCGCGGCTCCCGGTCGATACGCTCCTGAAGAGCCGCCACGAGGCGCGACTTGCCGATCCCAGCCTCGCCGACGAGCAGTATGACTTGACCGGTACCCGCCCGCGCACCGTGCCAGCTTCCCTCCAGCCGCGCGAGTTCTTCTTCACGCCCAATCAGCGGGGCGAGGACTGAAGGGTGCAACGCTTCGAAGCGGCTTTCCACTGTTCCCTCATGAAGTACCCGCCAGGCTTGCACCGGTGCGGCGAAGCCCTTTAGCGTCGCCGCGCCGAGATTCTCGTAGTCAAAGAGCCCGCCGATGAGCCGCCGCGTGTCCTCAGCGATGACTACCCCATCCGGTTCGGCGAGCGTTTGCAGTCGTGCGGCAAGGTTCGGTGTCTCGCCAAGGACCGCCTGCGCCTCCGCCGCTTCGCTGCCGATAAGATCACCTACGACGACGAGACCAGTCGCGAGCCCAAGGCGAACCCGCAGCTCGAGCTCGGGTGGGGCTCCCGACGCGTGCCTGGTCGCGGCGATCTCAAGCGCAGCGCGCACTGCGCGTTCGGCATCGTCCTCATGCGCTGAAGGATGGCCGAACAGGATGAGCATGCCGTCGCCGATGTAGCGGCTGACGGTGCCACCGTACTTGCGGACGACCGCCGCTACGCTGTCGCGGTACTCAGCAATTATATCTCGTAGATCTTCCGGATCGAGCTTTGTCGCAAGTGCCGTCGAGTCGACGAGGTCGCAGAACATCACCGTGAGCTGACGGCGCTCGGCGGAAGAACTTGGTGCGGCTAACAAGCCTGAGCGCTCCGTGCCCCGTGCCACGATGGACCTCGATGCGCCGGCCCCCGCTGTCACTTGCGGCGGTACTGTCGGCGTGAGCGCGGCACCGCAGTCGCCACAGAAGTTCTTGCCTGTCGGATTATCGCCCCCGCACGCGGGGCAGCGAAAGAATAGCGGCGCGCCGCAATCGCCGCAGACCTTCGTTCCCTCTGGCTCGACTCTGCCGCAATTCGGACAATCCATGCCGCACCCAATCGAATTTCGACCGACATGAGTTCGGTCCAGGGCGACTCTTCAGTACACGCTTTCCAACGCTTCTCTTCGTCAGCAGGGTAAGCCACTCGTCCGATCGGACGGGCAAGCAGTCGGTCCCCAATCGTTGGACTCGTCGATTGGATTTCCGCCAGTCTTGCTGACAGAAATTCCATCGCTCTGCCCAATACCCCGTCGTACGCAGGTATTTAGGAAGTCCCTCGGTCTGGGTTGGGGACCCATTCCTCCGCGGTTGAGTCCCAATGATGAGTGTCGTCGAAATGCTTCCAGAGGGGCTGTCTTTGCTTCCTTTCGCCGTTCTGCCGGGTTGCCCGTGTGCGGACGACAAGCGCCACAGCCATCGTTACCCATTCGCGAGCACTATGTCGGGAGTTCCATTTGGATTGCTGCGAGCATTGGAGGCCTCCGTCAAGGCGAGAACCTTTCGTCACATTAGCGCGCGCCACGAGCGAAGGGATGTAAGCTACTTCACAGGCATCTTCGACAGAGTCGAGATCGATCCCGGCGCGGCGAACGCGAGCAAATCGTCGGCTTGCCCTTTCCGTTAAGCCTCAAGGCAGCGGTCGGCGGCCCTGGGCGGGGATTCATCGTAAGGGAGCTGCAGGCGGCCCGAAAAGCCAATCCACGTTCCATTGCAGAGGAGCAGATCGAAGCCGACAACCTGTTGGCGCGCGGGCGAGCTTCGGTTTGGTCGGCCCGGCACCTGCAAGTGTCCTTTCCGTCGCAAGATGGAATGGGCCGGGAATAGAAGCAGCAATCCCTGCAACAATGGGCTCGCCCAACGATACCGCTGCGATCGTGATTGTCATCAAAGATATGGCGACTACAAGCACATCGATCACAATGCGCTTCGAAAAGTTTTTCGTCATGAATTGAGCCCTCACAACCGAGATGAAGTACTGCGCAGTTACAATCTTAGTTCGTACGCAAAATGGGTGCCCGAGCATCGCCGCTTGTGCGTTATTGCGGCCGCGGCCGCTTCAATTCGACGCGCCGTGGCTGATTTCGTACTGCGTGTCTGTTCTGCCAACGCTTCCCTGATCAGCACGATCACAATCGGCCTGTAGGCCTTCAGGATCTTGTCCCACGATCAGAAGCTGTTTCCGCATTTCAGCGAGGCGGGCGCGGCAGTATTCGCGATAGAGCAGGTCGAATATGGCGGGCATGGTTGCCCCCGTCGTTTGAAAATGATCGTAGAATTTCCAGTACCTAATTTTCGGATGACCTTGGCCCGTTGATCGCTGCCCGATGTGAGCCCATTCACAGCTTATGTTTGAGCGTCGGCATGGCGCGATTGGCTGACTTGGAATGTCGGCACAAAAAAGAACAGGGCTAGTTACCTAAGATATATTGTAGCAGCGCTTTGTTTCAGCAAAATTTCGTCAAACAACCTAAGAGCGCTGCTGCGCGAATAAGATCCAACTACAGCGCGAAATGACTAATACCTCCGGGTGCACAACCACTACCACCACGCAGAACAACGGCGGGCATAACAGTGACTGGTGGTCCGACAGCGCATTGACGGCCTCGTCGTTGGGGCAGACGGTCTCACCCAAATGTATCAACAAAAGATCGTTGAATGGGTGGCCCGCAATCGTGTGCCCGCCGTCTTCCCAGCCCGCGAGTTCGTCGAAGCCGGGGGACTGATCGCCTATGCGGTAAATTATTCTGACCTCTATTTTCAGCTCGCAGCCTTTGTCGAGAAGATCTTCAATGGCGCAAAGCCAGGTGATTTGCCGGTGCAACAGCCTACCAAGTTCGAGTTGGTGATCAATCTTAGGACCGCGAACGTGCTCGGCCTCGAGGTCCCGCCGACGCTACTCGCCCGAGCCGACAAGGTGATCGAATAGAGAGCCTGTTTGCTGCGGTGCATGAGTCGGGAATTGGCCCCTTGCCGACGTACGTACCCGCTGCGATCTGACGTCTCATCAGCGCCCTTAGCGGACTCCAGAACGCTGTGCATGAAGGAGTGGACGGTTATCGCGAAGGGGGTGGATGTCCCTCGTGATGGGACATTTCAGGATAATCAGGCACCCCCCTCGCCTCAAACAACGCTGCCTCAGCCGCGGCGCGACAGGAAATCCAGCACGCCGGTCTTGTAGACCTTGTCGCCGACTGCGCGCATGTGGTCGCGGTTCGGAATGTCGAGCACTTCCGAGCCGGGGATGATCGCGCCGAGCGCGCTGGCGGAGCCGGCGACGTCGTCGGTGGAGCCGACCGCGATCAGCACCGGCACGTCGATGCGCGCGGCTTCGTCCCTGGTCATGAGATCGCGCGTGCCGCGCAGGCAGGCGGCGAGCGCACGATGATCGGAGCGGGTCTGGTCGGCGAACGCACGGAAGGTGCGCCCCACGGGATCGCTGACGTCATCCAGCGAGGGCGCCTCCAGCGCTTTCGCCACGTTCTCGCCGGGACCGGTGCCCTCGATCAGGCCGCCGATGCCGATGCCGCCGAGGATCGCCGAGCGCAAGCGCTGCGGCTCGTTGAGGGAGAGCCACGCCGCCATCCGCCCGCCCATCGAATAGCCCATGATGTCGGCCTGGGGGATGGCGAGGTGATCCATCAGCGCGAGCACGTCGCCGGCCATCACGGGTATAGAATATTGCGCGGGCTCGTAGAGCTTCGCGCTGTCGCCATGGCCGCGATTGTCGAGCGCAATCACGCGGCGGCCGTTCTTGCGCAGCTCCGAAACCCAAGTCGGATAGACCCAGTTCACGTTCTTGCTCGAGGCAAAGCCGTGCACCAGGATGATCGGATCGCCCTCGCCTTCGTCGAGATAGGCAATTTCAACGGCGCCGTTGTGAAAGCTCGGCATCATCAGTTCCGTGAGGTCTTGAGGGGAATGGTTGATCTTAGGCCGTGACGGCGGAGTTCGCCAGCGCAGCTTCAGCTGCGATCTGCGCCCGGCGAAGCCGCCGCGCCCTCTTGCGATCGCACCAGGCCTGGGTCAGGCGCTCGGTGGTCGCCTTGATGGACGAAAGAAGACCAAACAGCGTCAGCATCGCGCCGAACAGCCACATCGCCAGATCGAACGCACCGCCGATCAGCAGCAGCGCGCCCCGGCCCAAGAGCTTCATGATCGCGCGCGTCTTGCCGCCTTGCGCTTCCGCAAGCCGCGCCGCGCGCGCGACGTCCTTCGGACCTTCGGCGATGCGCAACGTATCCATCGCCCCGCGCGTGCCGGTCTTCTCGGCGACGCGTGTGACGTCCTTGCCGAGCCGCACCAGCGCGCCGGCCTTCTCGGCCCGGAACGCAGCCTTGATCGCGCTGACGGTCTCGCCCGGGCGGAACACGGAGCCCTTGGCCACGGCGTTCTGCAGCATCGGCGTGTCGACGACCTCACGCGCGGAACGGCCGGCCCAGACGGCGAGCCCCTCGCCGAGCCGCCCGACCTTGCGCGCATCCTTCACCAGCGTCAGTCCGGCGCGCACCGGCGCGGCACCACCGACGGAGACGTAGGTTGCCGCCGTCACCGCGAGGCCGGCGGCCGCAAGCCCGAGCACGAGGCGGTCGGTTCCCTCGCCCATTGCGAGATGTTTGCCCTCGCGGACGACGTCCCTGATGTCGCCGATCACGAAGAGATCACCGGCCACCGTTCCCGACAGGCTCGCCACGTCGTCGGCATTGCCGGTGACGAGGCCGGTGACAAATCGTTTGGCGAAATGGGAGGTGGAGCTCTCGGCTTTGACCGCATCGCTGACGCGGTTCAGGAGGTCGTCCGGAAGCGCGATGTTGCGGTCGCGCGCCAGCGCGACGAAACTGTCGGCGAGGTTGGCATCGCCTGCGGCGAGCGCGGCCTCGATGTTGCCCTGAACCAAGCCGTCGTTCTGCCGCAGCACTTGATCGAGCTTGAGCTCGGAGAGCGCGGCCGGATCGTCCTGGGCGGCGAGGATCGCGCCGGCCTCACGGGCGTGCGGTGCTACCTGCGCGAGCATGAAGCCGCAGGCCGCGATACCGGTCAACGCTGTGGTGATTCGCAGCCACTTCATGTGGAAAAGCCTAGCGGTCCTTGGGATCGTTTGCGCCTGATGATCGTCTTTCGCCGCAATTGCGCTCGTCCACAGACATAGTATGCCAAAATTGCGACACAACGTCCCCGACGAAAGAAGGGCTTCTCTCAGGCCTCAAGATTGTGTCGAATTTGCATGAGCAAATGAGCATGGGGCGATTGCGGAGCTTTCGGTTCCGCCGGACTAGCAATCATCTGCACCCGCCAGTATGGTCCGCGGCGCCTTAAAGATGCCGCGTCAGTTCTTGATTGTGTCTGCCGCCATTGCCACTCCAGGATGAGTTACGATGTCCGACCATGTCGTCCCGCACTTCCATAACGATGCCGGTGTTCCCGTCATCGAGATCGGCTCGCAAGAGTTCATGTGCGTGGGCGCCAACCCTCCGTTCGACCATCCGCACGTGTTCCTCGACCTCGGCAACGACAACGAGATCATCTGCCCCTATTGCTCGACGCTATACCGCTTCGCGGCCGACCTGAAGGCGGGCGAAGCCCGCCCGCCGGAATGCGTCCTGAAGGACAAGGTGGCCTGACCGCGTCCATCGGTCAGGGGTGGCGCTCTCCCGAACGATTGTCATCGCCGGTGCCGGCATCGGTGGACTGACGGCCGCGCTTGCGCTCGCCGCCCGCGGATTCCGCATCGTCGTGCTGGAAAAGGCCGAACGCCTCGAGGAAGTCGGCGCCGGCCTGCAGCTCTCCCCCAACGCCAGCCGCGTGCTGGTCGAGCTCGGGCTCACCGAACGTCTCAAGCTGCGCGCCGTCGTCCCGGAGGCGCTCTCGATCATGAGCGCGCGGGCCGGCGGCGAGCTGCTGCGCATGCCGCTCGGCGAAGCCGCCTCGCTGCGGGCCGGTGCCCCCTATTGGGTGGTGCACCGCGCCGACCTGCAATCGGCGCTGGCCGGCGCCGTTGCCGATCATCCCGATATCGACCTGAAGCTGGGCGCGACCTTCGAAGGCGTCGCGCCTCATGCCAAGGGACTGACGGTGGTCCATCGCAGCGGCACGATCCGCCGCAGCGATCTCGCCAGCGCGCTGATCGGCGCCGACGGCATCTGGTCGACGGTGCGCCAGCATCTGTTTCCCGAGGTGCAGCCGCGCTTCTCCGGGCTGATCGCCTGGCGCGGCACGCTCGATGCCACGCAACTGCCAAAGGACTACACCGCGCGCCGGGTGCAGCTCTGGATGGGCCCGAACGCCCATCTGGTCGCCTATCCGATCGCGGGCGGACGCCAGATCAACGTGGTCGCGGTGCTGCCGGGCACCTGGAACAGGCCGGGCTGGAGCACGCCCGGCGATTCCCGCGAGGTGATGGACGCTTTCGCCGCCCCGCGCTGGCCGCCGTCGGCGCGGATGCTGCTCGCCCCGGTCGACAGCTGGCGGAAATGGGCGCTGTTCGGCGTGCCCGACGGCTGTCCCTGGAGCAAAGGGCCGATGGCCCTGCTCGGCGACGCCGTGCATGCGATGCTGCCTTTTGCAGCCCAGGGCGCCGGCATGGCGATCGAGGATGCTGCGGTGCTCGCCCGTCATCTGAGCCTCGAGACCGCCGAGAGCGCCGCGGGCATCGCCGCGGCGCTGAAGCAATACGGCCGTGCGCGCGAGGCGCGGGTGCGGCGGGTGCAGCGGACCGCGCGGCAACAGGGCCGCATCTATCATTTCAGCGGGCCGCTCGCGCTCGCGCGCGATCTTGCCATCCGCGCGCTCGGCCCGGACCGCATGCTGGCGCGGCAGGATTGGATCTACGGCTGGCGGCCTTGATGCGAAGCACGGCCGGCATGGCACCTCAGCGGGATGCTCTTCCCGATTTCGACGCGGGCTTGGCAGGGGCCGCGGGCGGCGTCGCCTCTGGCGGAGTTTCCCGGCACCTGTTGCGGCGCCAGGCGTCCTCGGCCAGTTGTGCCTGCCCGCGCACCGCGATGTAGTCGTTGCGATAAGCGAGCTCCGACACGACAGCGCCTCCGGCTCCGGTCTCGGCCTTTTCCATCAGCGCCCGCAAGTCGTCAGTGCGCTTGGCGAGCGCCTTGCGCTCACCCTCCAGCTGCTTGCAGTCGTACAATTCGTATTTGGCGGGATCGGCAAAGGCCGGCGCGACCGTCTCGCTCATGCTGGCGCAGCCCGACAGCGCGGCGGCGGCCGCAAGCAGCGCAAGGAGCGCGCCAAAGCCGCGCAGGGAAGAGGAAAACGAAGCAGCCATGCCGGATGAATAGTCCCCGTGGATTGAGAATGCCTAAAGCAACACCAGATGTCCGGATTGAGGCTTTGCCTTGTGCGCCCGGCTCGCTTAAGGAAGAACCGTCCCCCGGTGACGCAAAACACCAATTCCAGACGGCCGGAGATGGACTTAAGTGTTTGATCTCGTTGGATCAAGCGGGCATGGCGGAATTGGTAGACGCAAGGGACTTAAAATCCCTCGGTGCGCAAGCGCTGTGCCGGTTCGACCCCGGCTGCCCGCACCACGAGATCTGACGTTTGCACAGCCGCCGCCTCGGCGAGCGCGCCTGTAGCTCATGACGCGCACGGAGCACGCAATCGTTCGTTTACCAAGCTCCCTTTCCGCGCGCGGAGCCCGCGCGGCGCGGCTGGCCTTTACTCCACTTTAGATCGTCTTCCCCTAAAGCGAACGATGTCTGCCCCGTCGATGCAGACCCAGGGACATGCAAGGCCTGGAGCGGCTGGCTTCGATGGTGAGAGCTCCGATGGACGCGCGCGAGGATTGGTCCCGGTCCGGGATCGGGGGAACAGAAGCGGCGTCCGCACCTCGCCTCCACGGGGTCGAGGTCTACGTCTTCCTGATCGCCTTCCTCTCCGTGTTTTACCTGTCGAACGGACCGCTTCTGCTCGGCCATTATGATCTGGGTTGGCACCTCGCCGCCGGAGACCTGATCAGGCAGCGGGGCGAAGTCCCCTTGCAGGATCCGTGGGCATTCACCGTTGGCGACAAGCGATGGTACAATCTGTCCTGGCTCTGGGACGTGATGGCCAGCGCGCTGTATCAGCAGGCCGGCTTTGCCGGGATCGTCCTCATGGTCGTCGCCTGCGGCGCGGTCATCGCCGGCTACCTCACCTTCTGCGGCTTAAGCAGCGGCGCTTCGGCCCCGGCGGTTTGCATTGCGGTCTTCGCCGCGTGCCTGCTCTACCCCTGCTACGAAGCCTCGCCCAACATGTATCTGGCGGCATCGCCGAACATCGCGACGATGTTGTTCGCGGTCGTCTTTTACGGGGAATGCCTGCGGCGGCGACGATGGTTGCTGTTGCCGCCGATGATGATCGTCTGGGTCAACCTGCATGGCGGCTTCATGCTCGCCTTTCCGATTCTCGGCGTCTTCTGCGGCATCGCTTTGCTGCGGCGGGACTGGACAGACTTTCGCAATTACTGCCTGGCGGGCGTCGGGTGCTTCATCGCGATCTTCGTCAATCCGCTGGGATGGCATGTCTATGACGGCGTGACGGCGACGCTCGGTCATTTCGTCCAGGCCGATATCAGCGAATGGCGATCCTATCTTCACAACATGGAGCTGCCGGGCAGCATTCCCGGCATCGCCTATGCGCTGATATTCGTCGCCCTGGAGCTGCGAGACCGCAACGCCACGCACGTTCCGCTCGAGGCGCGCGTGCTGGCGTGGCTCTTCCTGGTTCTGGGTCTCTATCAGTTCAGATACACCGCGTTCTTCTTCATCTTCTCAAGCGTCCCGATGGCCCTGCACATCGACCGGCTGCTGCCGAAGCGCCGCAGCTTCGAGGTCCAGCGCGCGATGCTGGCGGCAGGCGTCGTCGGCATCTTGTTGCTGCCATTCACATTCATGCAGGTGAGACCGGCGCTGGCATTGCCCGACATGCTCTCGGAAGAGGATGCCCGCTATCTCGAGACGCACACCTCGCGCGGGCACCTGCTGAACCACTGGAACCTCGGCGGGCTCCTGATCTTCAGAACGCAGGGATCAGTGCCCCTCTTCGTCGACGGCCGGGCGGCGACCGCCTACCCCGACGAATTGCTGCGGGACTATCTCAAGCTGATCCGGCGGGACATCAACGCGACGACCTGGGACATGGTGATCGGCAAGTACAAGATCGACGCGGTGCTCTGGATCAGAGCACATGACCAGCTGCGGCACTTCCTGGTCGGCGAGAGGGGTTGGAAAGAGGAATATACCGGCGGGTATGTCAGCCTCTACACCCGGCAAGGGGCCGCTTCCCGGTAAGATCAGGTCTGCTGGGGCTCGCGCGGGGACCGGCTCCTCACCAATTCTTGTCCGCACCTGCTCCGCCTGCCAGCCATCCCGAAACATGGGTTGTGCAACGCAGCATGAACGATGGATAAGGTTGCTCGATTTCAGAGGTGAGCTGCTTGTCCGACGTCAATGCCGATTCCTGGGTGTCCACGGGACACCGTCCAATGGGTTTTCCGGAATTCGTCATCGTGATCGCGTCCATCATGGCGCTGAATCCGCTCGCCATGGACATGATGTTGCCGGCGCTGCCCAATATCGGGTCCGCCTTCAACATTCCCGTCGCCAACCATCTCCAGCTGGTGCTGTCGACCTTCTTGATCGGATTCGGCGCCGGCCAGTTCGTCATGGGGCCCTTGTCGGATCGCTTCGGCCGCCGGCCGGTGCTGCTCGGCGGGATGGCGGTCTACGCGGTGGCAAGTGTGCTGGCGGTCGCAGCGCCCTCGTTCGAGACGCTGCTGCTGGCGCGCGCGCTGCAGGGACTAGGCACTTCGGCGACGCGCGTGATCGCGACCTCGATCGTGCGCGACTGCTACGTCGGCCGCCGCATGGCGAGCGTGATGTCACTCGCCATGATGGTGTTCATCGCGGTGCCCGTGATCGCTCCCTCGTTCGGACAGGCGGTGCTGCTGGTGACGGCGTGGCGCGGCATCTTCGTGGTGTTGATGCTGTACGGCCTGCTCGCGCTCGCATGGTGCGTGCTGCGGCTGCCTGAAACCCTCCCCGAATCCGGACGCAGGTCGCTGGCGCCCGCCGACGTGCTCGCCGCGTTCCGCCAGACCGTGACCAATCGCCAGACCATCGGCTATGCCACGGCGGCCGGCAGCGTCATCGGCGCGCTGTTCGCCTATGTCTTCTGCGCCCAGCAGGTCTTCACCGGCATCTATCACCTCGGCCATTACTTCCCGCTCGCCTTCGCCGCGATTGCGGCCGGCACCGCCGTCGCCGGTTTCCTCAATGCGCGGCTGGTCGGGCGGCTCGGCATGCGCGTGATCTCGCACGGCGCGCTGATGCTCTACACAATCGTGGCGGGCGTGATGCTGTTGACGGAAAGCCTCGGCATGCTGCCGCTGAGCTTGTTCATGGTGCTCTCCGCCCTGATGATGTTCTCGTTCGGCATGATGGTCGCGAACTTCACCGCGCTCGCCATGGAGCCGCAGGGCCACATCGCGGGCACCGCCTCCTCGCTCTATGGCTCGATCACGACGCTGATCGGAATCGTGGTGGGCATGGCCATCGGACAGAGCTTCGACGGCACGCTATTGCCGTTCTCGGTCGGCTTCTTCCTGTCGACGCTCACTGCGCTCCCGATCGTGCTGGTGGTCGAGAAGGGTCGGCTGTTCAAGCCGCATCATCGTCCCGTCGCCTGAGGAACTTCCGGACGGCCGCAATGTTGTCCTGCAGCAATTTTGAAGGGCCGCTGCGATGGAACTGGAACACCGCGAAGATCACGCCGACGTCGAACAGCAGAGCACGGAAGGTTCCGAGCCAGGCACCGGCCAGGCCGCGTTGACAACGCCTTTTGCGAGCGAGGGCCTCGAGCAATTGCGCGACAGCCATTGCTGAGCGCGACGTCTACTCGGTCGCGCGCCGGCTGGCGCTGAAATCATCCGCAGCGCTCTTGGGGATCATCCGGATTCCCCTGGGCCGCACCATCAGCACAACCACCTCCCGCGAAAGACCGGGCCGCCCCCACAGCGTGGCCTGCACGCTGAACTCGCGCCTGACGAAATGTCCGGTCCGAGAGGACGCCAGCTCCATCCATCGGATGCAAGGCTCCTGGTCGCGGAAACACAGCGCGGCCCAGCCACGATCGAGCAATGTCTTGCGGGCCAATCCCAATACATCCTCGTGTCCGAAGCGTGGATGGTCCGGGCTGTAGAACGCGGTAGCAAAAGCCAGCGCCTCATCGCCACTCACGGTCGTCATGGGCTCGCCGGTGAACTCCCGCCACTGGCGCGTCACTTCGCTGGCCGCCTGGGCGTAGAGATTCCGGCCCTCCTCATAGCCGTGATCGTTGCGCCAGACGGCATGGATCGGGGCGGCGATCGAAACCGCCGCGAGCGCGACGCCGGCCACGGTCACGGTGAGGTTGACGGTGTAGAAGCGCTCGATCGGGTAGCTTGTGCCGCAGACCACGAGAACGGCGAACAGGAACAGCCCCTGCAACGCCCACAGCGACGGCAGATCAGTGCCCATCACAAGCGACGTCGTGACCGGCAGCACGATCGTGCCGATCGTGACGTAGAACAATAGCCGCAGGCCCGGGCTCATCGCCGCGAAGTCGGCCGGAAACTGCTTCAAGCGCGTTCCTGCGACGAGTACCCAGAGCACGGCTGACACGCTCATCGCCGCCACGAGCCCCAGCAGAAAGTATCTCACCTCCCTGAACGAGGTCGCAGCGTTTCCGCCTGCGTGCGCCAGCGCGTAGGTGAAAGTCGGCGCGCCCGTGGTCGCAAGCCAATAGATGTGAGGTGACAGGGCCGCGAGCCCGATGACGACCGAGATCCAGGGCGAAGCGGAAGTGAAATAGGCGCGCCGCGCCGGGTGCGCCAGTGCGGCAAGCGCAAAGCTGGTGACGAGAAAGATCGAATAATATTTGCCGACCATCGCCAGCGCCGTCGTGCATCCGGCCGCCGCCGCCCACAGCGGGGCGCGCGTCTCGAATGCGCGCAGGAAGCACCAGGTGGCCAGCGGCCAGGTCGCGAGCAGCACCGAATTGGCGTTGAAGCGCTGGGCATGGAATTGATAAGCCGGCGTCAGCATCAGAAGCAAGAGCACCAGGATGCGCTTGTGTCCAGTGACGAACTGCCGCGAGATCAGATCGACGAAGATCAGCGCGAGCCCCGCATTGACCATCGCCATCAATTGCAATGACCGGTCGCTGAGCGGAAAGACGGCGGTCCAGCCCGCGGCAATCCAGCCGCTCAAGGGCGGATGCTTGTGATAGCCCCAGGCGAAATGCTGCCCCAGGGTCCACGCCTCGAGCGTATCAGGGTGCAGGCCGCCGCCGGCATAGGCGATCGCCAGATAGAGCGTCCAGACCGCAACGAAACTGCCGACGAGAAGCGGAACCGCCCAGCCCGCCTCAACGCCGTCGAGCCAACGCAGGAAAGGCCGCCGCCAACGCGCCGGCGCGCGATCGGATCGTTCGGCCATAGCCTGGAATGCAAAATCGATCGGCACGGGGATCAAATGGAGAAAGGGAAACGATGCGTGAAGACGACACATCTATTTCAATATTGAAACAAATAGCAATGATTGGAAATCGGCAGGGTTAAGAGCTCCACCGGTTTCCAGCTGACGCGAAGCTGACAAATGGCAACGGCGCCGCTGATGACAGCCGCGCCGCTGGATGAAGACAGCAAAAGGTGGGAGAATCGCCTCCCCGCTTACTCCGATTTGTCGACGTTCCAAAACACCGGCGTCGCGGGGCCGTCGAGCACGCCGGTCAGCGACTTGCGCCAGGCGCTCGGCGCCTGATACTGGCCGAGCGGCATGTAGAGCACCTGATCGTAGGCCTCTTTCTGGATTTCTGTCGCGATCTTCTTTCGCTCCTCGAGCGAGGCAGCACGAACGAAGGCATCCTTGAGCTGCTCGATCCTGGCATCCTCCGCCCAGCCGAACCAGCCGCCCTTCTTGCCCTGCCCGCCGACGGCGACGTTGGTAATCGGGTTGTCCACGTCCGCGCTCACCCAATTGGTGATGAACATGTTCCAGCCGCCCTCCTTCGGGGGCTTCTGGCTGGCGCGACGGCTCACCACCGTCTGCCAGTCGGTGGCCTGCAGGTCGACCTTGAAGCCGGCTTCGCGCAGTTGCTGTGCGACGACAATGGGTTGCGCCTTCAGCGTCAGCACGTCGCCCGGCGCCATCAGCACGACAGGTGTTCCGTCGTAACCGGATTCGGCCAGCGCCTTCCTGGCCGCGGCAATGTCGCCGCCCTTGGCCAGGGTTTCACCGCCAACGTCCGTCGCGAGCGGCGTGTCGCAGATGAAGGCCGCCGCGCAGGTCTTGTAATACTTGGGATCGCCGATCAACGCATCGAGCACGTCCTTCTGCTTGATCGCAAGAAACGCCGCGCGGCGAACCTTGACGTTGTCGAAGGGCGCGTGAAGGAAGTTCATCCGTGCGCCCGTCTGGAATCCGAACTTGTTGAGAATTTCGAGCTTGAGCCCCTTGTCGGCTTCGATGGTGGGCAACATCTCGATGGCGGGATTTTCCATGAAATCGATGTCGCCCGACTGAAGCGCGTTCAACGCCGTCTGCGCGTCCGGCATCGTAATCCATTCGACGCGGTCGACCTTCGCCACCTTGCCGCCCGCCGTCCAGCTCGCCGGCTCCTTGCGCGGCACGTAATCGGTGTTCTTGACATAGATCGCCTTCACGCCCGGCTGGAATTCAGCCTGCACGAATTTGAAGGGACCGGAGCCGATCTGCTCGGGAATCTGCTTGTCCACCGGCGTGTCGGCAAGACGCTTCGGCATCATGAAAGCGACCCGCGAGGACGGCTTTCCGATCGATTCCAGCACGAGCGCGTAAGGCTCCTTCAGCTTCAGTGTGATGGTCTTGGGATCGGTCGCTTCGATGCTCGCGGTGAACAGCATCATCTGCTGTCCCATGCCATCGACCACGGCCCAGCGCTTCAGGGAGGCAACACAATCTTCCGCCGTGACCGGCGTCCCATCGTGCCACTTCAGGCCGTCGCGCAGCGTGAAGGTATAGGTCAGCTTGTCGTCGGAGATATTCCAATCCGCCATCTGCGGCTGGATCTTGAAGTTGGAATCGGTCGCGATCAGCGTGTCGTAGACCATGTAGCCATGGTCACGCGAGATATAGGCACTGGTGAAGATCGGATCGAGGATACGCAGATCCGAATGCATCACAGCGGTAATGGTCTTGCCTGCGGCAAGCACTGGCGAGGCCAGTGCCGAAAGGGCCGCGATCGACAGCGCAAGTTTGGAGGCGAACGACAGACGCCCCCGACGCATGAGTTGGAACATCGACGTTCTCCTGGCGAGCGGCTGGCGCACGACGCCGCTGATGAAAGCGGCGCCGCGTAACGTTCGGCGTGAAAGGCGCGCGAGGCGCCTTCCTTGTTCGACTTGGCCTTACTCCGACTTGTCGACGTTCCAGAACAGCGGCGTCGCCGGGCCATCGAGCACGCCGGTCAGGGATTTGCGCCAGCCGCTCGGCAGCAGGTACTGCCCGAGCGGGATGTAGATAACCTGCTCGTAGGCTTCCTTCTGGATGTCGGCCGCGATCTTCTTCTGCTCGTCGATCGAAGGCGCGCGGACGAAGGCGTCCTTGAGCTGCTCGATCTTGGCGTCTTCCGCCCAGCCGAACCAGCCGCCCTTCTTGCCCTGGCCGCCGATCGAGAGATTGGCGATCGGGTTGGAGACGTCGGCCGCGACCCAGTTGGTGAAGAACATGTTCCAGCCGCCCTCCTTAGGCGGCTTCTGGCTGGCGCGACGGCTCACCACCGTCTGCCAATCGGTCGCCTGCAGGTCGACCTTGAAGCCGGCCTCGCGCAGCAACTGGGCGGCGACGATCGGCTGGGCCTTCAGGGTCGTGACGTCGCCGGGGGCCATGACCACGACCGGCGTACCGTCATAGCCGGACTCGGCGAGGGCCTTCTTGGCTTCCGCCATGCCGTTGCCCTTGATGAGGGTCTCGGCGCCGACGTCGGTTGCGAACGGGGTGTCGCACACGAAGAAGGCACCACAGATCTTCTGGTACTTGGCATTGCCGACCAGCGCGTCGAGAACGTCCTTCTGGTTCATGGCCAAGAGAGCGGCACGTCGCACCTTCACGTTATCGAACGGCGGATAGAGGAAGTTCATGCGGCCGAGCGTCTGAAAGCCGAACTTGTTGGAGACCTCGATCGTGATCTCCTTGTTCGCTTCCAGCACCGGCAGCATGTCGTACGGCAGGTTCTCCATGAAATCGATGTCGCCCGACTGCAGCGCGTTCACCGCGGTCTGCGAGTCCGGCATCGTGATCCATTCGACGCGGTCGACCTTCGCCACCTTGCCGCCGGAGGTCCAGCTCGCCGGCTCCTTGCGCGGCACGTAGTCGGTGTTCTTGACGTAGACCGCCTTCACCCCGGGCTGGAATTCCGAGGCCACGAACTTGAAGGGACCCGAGCCGATCTGCTCGGGGATCTGCTTGTCCGGCGGCGTCTCGGCGAGGCGCTTCGGCATCATGAAGGCGACGCGCGAGGACGGCTTGCCGATGGAATCGAGCACGAGTCCGTAGGGCTCCTTCAGCTTCAACGTGATGGTCTTGGCATCGGTCGCCTCGATGCTCGCGGTGAAGTCCATCAGCTTCTGGCCCATGCCGTCGACCGCGGCCCAGCGCTTCAGCGAAGCGACGCAGTCTTCCGCCGTCACCGGTGCGCCGTCATGCCACTTCAGGCCGTCGCGCAGTGTGAAGGTGTAGGTGAGCTTGTCGTCGGAGATCTTCCAATCCGCCATCTGCGGCTGGATCTTGAAGCTCGAATCGGGGGCCACCAGCGTGTCGTAGACCATGTAGCCGTGGTCACGCGTGATGTAGGCCGTGGTGAAGATCGGATCGATGATGCGCAGATCGGAATGCATCACCGCCGTGATGGTCTTGCCGGCCGCGAGCACCGGCGAGGCGAACGCCGTCGAAAGCGCGACGACAGACAGCGCAAGTTTGGAGGCAAGCGCGCGAGGCCCCCGGCGCATGAAGTGCAACATAAAAAGTTTCTCCTGACGTGAAACTGTTCAAAGGCGGCTTATTGATTAAGCATGCGGTTCGTTCCTTGGGCGAACTAACCTCATGCAATGCCTTTATCTTTCGAGACTTGCAGACAGTGCCGAGCGCGTCAATCCGGTTTCGCTGCAGGCCCTGGCGGCGCGGGCAAGGGCTCCACAAGGATCGGTTTGGCTCTACAACACTCTCCACTCGTCTCGCGCTGCGGCGATGCAATGCGCGTTCCATCTTTCGAAGCTTGAGAGACATTAGGATGAATCCAGCCAATCTTCCCTTCGATTCCGAGGCCATGCTCGAAGGCCTGCGCACCTGGGTGGAATGCGAGAGCCCGACCTGGGATGCCGATGCCGTTAACCGCATGCTCGATATCGCAGCGCGGGATATGGCGATCATGGGTGCGACGATCGAGCGCATCGCGGGCCGGCAGGGCTTTGGCAGCGTGATCCGCGCGCGCTTTGCGCATCCGAAACAGGGTGAGCCCGGCATCCTGATCGCCGGCCACATGGATACCGTCCACCCGGTCGGCACCATCGAGAAGCTGAAATGGCGGCGCGAAGGCAACAAGTGCTACGGCCCCGGCATCTACGACATGAAGGGCGGCAACTACCTCTCGCTGGAAGCGATCCGGCAGCTGGCGCGCGCATCCTTCACCACACCGCTGCCGATCACCGTGCTGTTCACGCCGGACGAGGAAGTCGGCACGCCCTCGACGCGCGACATCATCGAGGCGGAAGCCGCGCGCAACAAATATGTGCTGGTGCCCGAGCCCGGCCGCGCCGACAACGGCGTCACCACCGGACGTTACGCCATCGCACGGTTCAATCTCGAGGCGACGGGCCGGCCGAGTCATGCCGGCGCGACGTTGTCGGCGGGACGCTCGGCAATCCGAGAGATGGCGCGGCAGATCCTTAGCATCGACGCGATGACGACGGAGGACTGCACCTTCTCGGTCGGCGTCGTGCATGGCGGGCAATGGGTCAATTGCGTTGCCACGACCGCCACCGGCGAAGCACTCTCCATGGCCAAGCGGCAGGCCGATCTCGACCGCGGGGTCGAGCGGATGCTGGCGCTGTCAGGCACGACCAACGACGTCGCCTTCAAGGTGACGCGCGGCGTGACACGGCCGGTGTGGGAGCCGGATGCCGGCACGATGGCGCTGTACGAAAAGGCGCGCGGCATCGCCAAATCTCTCGGCGCGGAATTGCCGCACGCGAGCTCCGGCGGCGGCTCCGACGGCAACTTCACCGGTGCGATGGGCATCCCGACGCTCGACGGCCTGGGCGTGCGCGGCGGCAATGGCCACACGCTGGAGGAGTATATCGAAGTCGAGAGTCTCGTTGAGCGCGGTCGCTTGATGGCGGGACTGCTGGCGACGCTGGAGTGATGGCGCGGCTATTCCGTAGCTATTTCCGTAGGGTGGGCAAACGCGCGTAGCGCCGTGCCCGCCATTCTGCCAAATGGAGGAAGGGTGGGCACGCTGCGCTTTGCCCACCCTACGAGCTTAGCCGCACTGCAAAAACTGTGTCCCGGATGGCACGGGAATTGCTGAAATGTTAGGCTGATGGCAGAACAGACCATCGCTGCCGCCGATTGACTCTAATCAGACGGATCCAACTTGCTCGGATATCTCCTTCGCCGAATTTTCGCCGCCGTGCCCGTGATGGGCGTCGTCGCGCTGTTCGTCTTCCTCCTGCTCCGCCTCACCCCGGGCGATCCCGCCGCAATTCTCGCCGGCGACAATGCGACGCCCGAGCGACTGGAGCGCATCCGCACCTCGCTCGGCCTCAACGAGCCCCTGATCGTGCAGTTCATCACCTGGGTGAACAAGCTGCTGCATGGCGATCTCGGGACCTCGCTGATCTCCAATCTGCCTGTCATGAAGATGATCGGCCAGCGGGTCGAGCCGTCGATCTCGATCGCGCTGTCGACCATCATCCTCGCCGTGATCGTCGCGGTTCCCTTGGGCGTGATCGCGGCGTGGAAGCATGGCACCTGGATCGACCGTTTCGTGATGGGGCTGTCGGTGCTCGGCTTTTCGGTGCCGGTGTTCGTGGTCGGCTACATCCTGATCCAGATCTTCGCGATCGACCTGCGCTGGGTTCCGGTGCAGGGATTCAAGAGCATCAGCGCCGGCTTCGGACCGTTCTTCGAGCGCATGATCCTGCCGACCTGCGCACTCTCCTTCATCTACATCGCGCTGATCGCGCGTATGACGCGCGCGGCGATGCTCGACGTGCTCGGCGAGGACTACGTGCGCACCGCGCGGGCCAAGGGCATCAACGAGGTCGCCGTGATGATGCGCCACGCGCTGCGCAACGCCGCCGTGCCCGTGATCACCGTGATCGGCACCGGCTTTGCGCTTCTGATCTCGGGCGTCGTCGTCACCGAGAGCGTGTTCAATATTCCCGGCATCGGCCGCCTCACCGTGGACGCGGTGCTGGCACGCGACTATCCGGTGATCCAGGCGATGATCCTGCTGACGTCGCTGATCTATGTCGTCGTCAATCTTCTCATCGACGTCGCCTACACCCTGCTCGATCCCCGGATCCGGTACTGAGGCAAGGATAAGGACAAACATGTCGGTCGATACCCTTCCCCAGTCGTCCATTCCGATCACGTCGCCACTGCGGCCGCGTTTCGGTTTCCTCACCTCGACGCCGATCATCGCCACGGCGACGGTCCTGCTGGCGCTGATCGTGCTGATCTCGATACTCGCGCCGTTGATCGCGCCGCATGATCCGATCCAGCTCGCGCCGTCGCAACGGCTCAAGCCGTCGTCCGCGCAATTCCTGCTCGGCACCGATGCCTATGGCCGTGACCTGGCGTCGCGCGTCCTCTATGGCGGCCGCATCTCGCTGCTGATCGGCATTGGTTCGGCCATCCTGTCCATCGTCATCGGGCTCGCGATCGGCCTCGTCTCCGGCTTCTTCAAGCTGATCGATGCCGTGCTGATGCGCGTCATGGACGGCCTGATGGCGATGCCGAGCATCCTGCTCGCGATCGCCGTGGTGTCGCTGTCCGGTGCCAGCCTCTGGACCGTGCTGATCGCGATCACCATCCCCGAGATTCCGCGCGTGGCGCGCCTGGTGCGCTCCGTCGTGCTGTCGGCGCGCGAGGAGCCTTACGTCGAGGCGGCGATCTCGGTCGGCTCGTCCCTGCCGAAGATCATGTGGCGGCATCTGATGCCGAACACGATCGCGCCGCTGATCGTCCAGGGCACCTATGTCTGCGCCTCCGCAATCCTGACCGAAGCGATCCTCTCCTTCCTCGGTGCCGGCATCTCGCCGGAAACGCCGACCTGGGGCAACATCATGGCCGAGGGCCGCCAGTACTTTCAGATCAAGCCGTCGCTGATCTTCTGGCCCGGCCTCCTGCTCTCGATCGCCATCCTCAGCATCAACCTGATCGGCGACGCCGCCCGCGACGCACTCGATCCGCGCATGAAGCAGCGGGAGGGGAAGTGATCTGGTTTGCCGACCCGTCCCCTTGTTCCGTCATTGCGAGCGAAGCGAAGCAATCCAGTCTGCCTCCGCGGACAGATTTCTGGATTGCTTCGTCGCCAGCGCAAAATTGCTTTGCAATTTTGTCGCGGGCTCCTCGCAATGACGACGGAGTAACCTCATGACCAACACCATCCTCGACATCAACAATCTCGTCGTCTCCGTCGGCAAGAAGCCGGGCGGGCACAAGATCATCGACGGCATCTCGATCCAGGTGCGCGAGCGCGAGACGCTGTGTCTCGTTGGCGAAAGCGGCTCGGGCAAGTCGGTAACCTCGCTCACCACGATGGGCCTCCTGCCGAAGGGCACGCTGGTTCCCACCGCCGGCAGCATCAAGCTGGTCGGCGAGGAGCTGCTCACCGCCACCGACCGGCGGCTGCGCCAGCTGCGCGCCACGCAGATGGCGATGATCTTCCAGGAGCCGATGACCGCGCTCAATCCGGTGGTGCCGGTCGGCCGCCAGATCGACGAGGTGCTGCGCACGCACACCAACCTCGACGCAAGAGCGCGCAAGAAGCGCATTCTCGACATGATGGAGCAGGTCCATCTGCCCCAGGTCGAGCGCATCTTCGCCTCCTATCCGCACCGGCTCTCCGGCGGCCAGCGCCAGCGCATCATGATCGCGATGGCGCTGGTGCTGGAGCCGAAGCTGCTCATTGCCGACGAGCCGACCACCGCGCTCGACGTCACCACACAGAAGCAAATCCTGAGCCTGATCCGCGAGCTGCAGCGCGATCACGGCACCGCCGTGCTGTTCATCACCCACGACATGGGCGTGGTCGCCGAGATCGCCGACCGCGTTGCAGTGATGCGGCAGGGCCGGCTGGTCGAGACCGGCCCGCTCGACGCCGTGCTGCGCAATCCCACCATGGAGTACACCCGTAACCTGCTGGCGTCGGTGCCGAGCCTGGTGCCGCGGCCGCCGCGCGAGGAGAGCCGCGAGCCGATCGTACTGGAAGCCAACGAGCTCAGCAAAGTCTACAAGGAACGCGCCTTCTTCGGCAAAGGCCGCGAGGTCGTTGCCGCCGACAAGGTGACGCTGACACTGCGCAAGGGTCGCACGCTCGGCATCGTCGGCGAAAGCGGCTCGGGCAAGTCGACGGTGGCGCGCTGCATCGTGCGCCTGATCGACCCGACCTCCGGCGGCGTGCGGCTTGCCGGCCGCGAGATCGCCGACATCTCGCGCCGCTTGCTGCAGCCGCACCGGCAAAAGATCCAGATCGTGTTCCAGGATCCCTACCGCTCGCTCAACCCGCGCGTCACCGTCGGCGAGAGCATCGCCGAAGGCCCGATCAATTACGGCGTCGCGCACCCTGAGGCGATGAAACGCGCCCGCGAGCTGCTCGAGCTGGTCGGCCTGCCCGCCGATGCGGTGTCGCGCTATCCGCACCAGTTCTCCGGCGGCCAGCGCCAGCGCATCGCCATTGCGCGCGCGCTCGCGCTCGATCCGGACGTGCTGGTCGCGGACGAAGCGGTCTCCGCGCTCGACGTCTCGGTGCAGGCGCAGGTGCTGGAGCTGCTCGACGAGATCCAGACTAGGCTCGGCATCGCCATCCTGTTCATCACCCACGATTTGCGCGTCGCGGCACAGATCTGCGACGAGGTCGTGGTGATGCAGCACGGCCGCGTCGTCGAACAGGGTCCCGCCGCCGAGGTGCTGACGCATCCGAAGCAGGCCTACACCAAGGCGCTGCTCGATGCGGCTCCGGGGCGCGACTGGGACTTTGCGAACTTCCGGCCGGTGGCCGAAGACGTGGGGGCGACGCTGTAGCAGCACTTTCAGTGTCGTCCCTGCGAAAGCAGGGACCCATACCGCGGAAGCTATCGACCGCGCGTGGCGCTAATCCCGAACGACCAGCTTTCGCCAAACTCCTTCCTGGGATTATGGGTCCCCGCGTTCGCGGGGACGACACCGAGAATGTGGAAGTGTCGCCGCTCACAAAGGCATCGCATCCGCAGCATTCCCAAAACAGCTTGAGGCCATGCATGGCGCGATGGCCTCTCACCTTGCTCTCGCAGCAAAGCCAAGGCTAACGTCGCGCACTCTCCAACGCTGGACTTGAATTGATGATACGTATCGCCGTCGGCGGCTTCCTGCACGAGACCAACACTTTCGCTCCCACCAAGGCGACCTTCGCCGATTTCCAGCATGGCGGCGGCTGGCCGGCGATGACGGAAGGAGCCGACGTGCTGAAGGTGATGCGGCGCATCAATGTCGGCCTTGCCGGCTTCGTCGACAGCGCCGAAGCGAACGGCTGGGAACTCATCCCGACCATTGCCTGCGGTGCGAGCCCGTCGGCGCACGTCACCAGGGACGCTTACGAGCGCATCGTCAAGGTGATGGTCGACGGCATCAAAGCCGCGGGCCCGATCGATGCGGTCTATCTCGATCTGCACGGCGCGATGGTGACCGAGCATCTCGACGACGGCGAAGGCGAGATTCTCGCGCGCGTGCGCCGCGTCATCGGCAGGGATGTTCCGCTGGTCACGAGCCTCGACCTCCACGCCAACGTCACGCCGGAGATGATCGAGCATGCCGACGCGCTGATCGCCTATCGCACCTATCCCCATGTCGACATGGCCGCGACCGGCCGCGCCTCGGCACGGCATCTCGCGCTGCTGCTGAAGCGGAAGCAGCGCTTCGCAAAAGCGTTCCGGCAATTGCCGTTCCTGATTCCGATCAGCTGGCAATGCACCAACGACCAGCCCACCAAAGGCATCTACGAAAAGCTCGCCGCCCTGGAGGACGATGCGGTTCCGACGCTCTCGTTCGCGCCGGGCTTTCCTGCCGCCGACTTCCGCGATTGCGGCCCGAGCGTGTTCGCCTATGGCCGGACGCAGGAAGATGCCGATCGTGCCGCGGATGCGCTTCTCAAGCTGATCGAAGGCCACGAGGACGATTTCGACGGCAAGATCTGGACGCCTGACGATGGCGTTCGCCATGCCATGGAACTTTCGAAGGGCGCAAGCAAGCCGATCATCATCGCGGACACCCAGGACAATCCCGGCGCCGGTGGCGATTCCGACACGACAGGCATGCTGCGCGCGTTGGTACGCAACAAGGCGAGCGCCGCAACCGGCGCGATCTACGATCCGGAATCGGCCAAGTCTGCGCATGAAGCCGGCGTCGGCGCCACCGTGACGCTGTCGCTCGGCGGCAAGTCCGGCATTCCCGGCGACGAGCCCTATCGCGAGACCTTCGTGGTCGAAAAGCTCTCCGACGGCCGCTTCATTGCGCCCGGTCCCTATTATGGCGGCCGCGAGATGGAGATGGGCCCCTCGGCGTGCCTGCGCATCGGCGACGTCCGCGTCGTAGTTAGCTCGCACAAGGCGCAGCTCGCCGACCAGGCGATGTACCGCTACGTCGGCATCGAGCCGACGCAAGAGAAGATCCTGGTCAACAAAAGCTCGGTGCACTTCCGCGCCGATTTCGAGCCGATCGCGGAGCAGCTGATGATCTGCGCCGCGCCCGGCGCGATGCCGGCCGACACCGCCTCCCTGCCCTGGACGAAGCTGCGCCCGGGAATCCGCATCAAGCCGAACGGCCCTGTTTTCAATCCTTCTTCACGCTAACTGGACAGAAACACATGCCCACGATCGACCGCATCGACGGATATGCCGACGAACTCACCGCCATCCGCCGCGACCTCCACGCCCATCCCGAGATCGGCTTCGAGGAAGTACGCACCTCCGGCATCGTCGCCGACAAGCTGAAGAGCTGGGGCATCGAGGTGCATCGGGGTCTCGGCGGCACCGGCGTGATCGGCGTCATCAAGGGCAAGGGCTCGGGCAGCAAGCGCATTGGCCTGCGCGCCGACATGGACGCGCTGCCGATGGAAGAGAATACCAATCTGAAATGGAGCTCGAAAATCCCCGGCCGCTTCCACGGCTGCGGCCATGACGGCCACACCACCATGCTGCTCGGCACCGCGCGCTACCTCGCCGAGACCAGGAATTTCGACGGTACCGTGCATCTGATCTTCCAGCCGGCCGAGGAAGGCCTCGGCGGCGCCCGCGCGATGATCAAGGACGGCCTGTTCGAGAAGTTCCCCTGCGACGAGCTCTACGGCTTGCACAACGCGCCCGATCTGAACCACGGCGAGATCGCGATCCTGCCCGGCCCCGCGATGGCCAGCGCCGACTTCTTCGACCTGCGCATCACCGGCTATGGCGCGCACGGCGCGATGCCCGAGCGTTCCAAAGACGCGGTGATCATCGCGACCACGCTGGCGCAGGCGATCCAGACCATCGTCAGCCGCAACGTCGAGCCGCTGCAGGCCGCGGTAGTGTCGATCACCCAGATCCACGCCGGCTCCGCCTATAACGTCATTCCCGGCGACGCGCATCTCTGCGGCACCATCCGTACCTTCTCGAAGGAAGTCCGCACCCTGGTCAGCGAACGCATCCGCACGATCTGCGCCGGCATCGCAAGCGCCTATCAATGCGTGATCGACGTCGACATCCGCGACACCTTCGACGTACTGGTCAACCAGGTCGAGCAGTCCAAGGTGGTCGAGGAAGTCGCACGCACCATCGTCGATCCCGCCAACGTGATCACCCGCGCGCAGCCCAAGATGGGCAGCGAGGATTTTGCCGACATGCTGCAGACCATTCCCGGCGCCTATTTCTGGGTCGGCCATGACGGTTCGGTGCCGGTGCACAATCCCGGCTTCGTGCTCGACGACAAGATCCTGCCGATCGGTGCCAGCATGTTCGCCCGCATCATCGAGACCCGCATGCCGGTGGGTGCCAATGCATAAAAAGAGCGTCGAGGAAGCGGTCACCTCGCTGCACGATCTGTCCGCGGTCGATCTGATCGCGGGCTATCGCGCCAAGCAATTCTCGCCGAGCGAAGTGCTGGAAGACGTGCTCGCGCACGTCGCGGCATGGGAACCGCATCTGAAGGCGCTCTATGCATTCGATCCCGACGGCGCGCGCGAGGCCGCCAAAGCCTCGACCTCGCGCTGGAGCGGCGGCGAACCCTCCGGCGCGCTCGATGGCGTGCCCGTCACGGTGAAGGACAACATCGCGACCAAGGGCGTGCCGGTGCCGCTCGGCGCGGCCAGCGTCAAGCTGGTGCCGGCCGAGAAGGATGCCCCGCCCGCCGCGCGCCTGCGCGAAGCCGGTGCGGTCATCTTCGCCAAGACCACCATGCCCGATTACGGCATGCTGTCCTCCGGGCTCTCCAGCTTTCACCCGCTCGCGCGTAACCCTTGGGACCTCTCCAAGAATCCCGGCGGCTCCAGCGCGGGCGCAGGCGCGGCTGCCGCGGCCGGCTATGGCCCACTGCATCTCGGCACCGATATCGGCGGCTCGGTGCGCCTGCCCGCCGCTTGGTGCGGCCTCGTCGGCCTGAAGCCGAGCTTTGGCCGCGTGCCGATCGATCCCACCTATGTCGGCCGTGTCGCCGGGCCCATGACCCGCACCGTCGATGATTGCGCGCTGATGATGAGCGTGATCGCAAAGCCCGACCGGCGCGACGGCATGAGCCTGCCAGCCGAGCCGCTCAACTGGAAGGGGCTCGAAAAATCTCCCCGCAAGCTGCGCATCGGCCTGATGCTTGATCCGGGCTGCGGGCTGGCGCTGGAGAAGCCGGTGCGCGAGGTCGCGGTGAAGGCGGCGAAAGCATTTGAATCTGCCGGCGCGGTCGTGACCGAGGTCGACGGCATCCTCACGCGCGAGATGCTCGACGGCCTCGACAATTTCTGGCGTGCGCGGATGTGGGACGATCTGGCGAAACTGACCCCGGCCGAGCAGGCCAAGGTGCTGCCCTACATCTTCAAATGGGGCGAGTCCGGCGCGAAGCTCTCGGGCGTCGACGTGATCCGCGGCTTCAACCAGACCATGGCGATCCGGGCCGCGGCAGGAAAATTGTTCTGCGAGCTCGACTATGTGATCTCGCCGACCGCGCCGAACGTGAACTATGCGGCGGAATGGGCTTCCCCGACCAACGATCCGATGAAGCCGTTCGAGCACATCGCCTATACCGTGTCGTGGAATATGTCGGAGAACCCTGCGATCTCTCTCAACGGCGGCTTCGACGCCAAGGGCTTCCCCATCGGCGTGCAGATCGTCGGCCGCCGCTTCGACGATATCGGCGTGCTCGGCATGGCCAAGGCGTTCGAGGGCCTGCGCGGCGCGCAGCGGCCCTGGCCGAAGCCGCCGGCGAAGTAGCGTCTGAGCACAAGCGCGGGCTCGCCCCGCGCATCCATCCTCTTCAGGAAACATGGATTGCCGGGTCAAGCCCGGCAATGACACAACCGATTCAAGAATGACAGGGAAGGAAACCAGCCATGGCGTATGAGACGATCAAATACGAGGTCGCCGAGCAGATCCTCACCATCACGCTGAACCGGCCCGACAAGCTCAACGCCTTCAACGCGCAGATGCAGTCCGAGCTGATCCACGCATTCGACGCCGCCGACAAGGACGACAATGTCCGCGCCATCATCGTCACCGGCACAGGCCGCGGCTTTTGCGCGGGCGCCGATCTCTCCTCCGGCGCCGACACGTTCGATCGCGACGCACGGCGCGGGCCAGTGAAGCGCCTCGCCGACGGCAAGGTCGACTACAGCGATCCGCAGGTGCGCGACGGCGGCGGCCAGGTGACCTTGCGCATCTTCAAGTGCCTGAAGCCTGTCATCGCCGCGGTCAACGGCCCCGCGGTCGGCATTGGCGTCACCATGCAGCTCGCGATGGACATCCGCATTGCCTCGGACACCGCGCGGTTCGGCTTCGTGTTCTCCCAGCGCGGCATCGTGCCGGAGGCGGCTTCGAGCTGGTTCCTGCCGCGCATCGTCGGCATCTCGCAGGCGCTGGAATGGTGCTATTCCGGCCGCGTCTTCCCGGCCCAGGAGGCACTCGCCGGCCGTCTCGTCAGCAAGGTCGTTGCCCCCGACGATCTCCTGCCGACAGCCCGCGCGCTCGCCACGGAATTCTGCGCCAAGACCGCGCCGGTCTCGGTGGCGCTGATCCGCCAGATGATGTGGCGCATGATGGGCGCTGACGACCCCATGGAAGCCCACAAGGTCGACAGCCGCGGCATCTACGCCCGGGGCCGCTCGGACGACGTGAAGGAAGGCGTGGTGTCGTTCCTGGAAAAGCGCCCCGCGCAGTTCAAGAACAAGGTGTCCAGCGATATGCCGGACTATTTCCCGTGGTGGACCGAGCGGGAGTACAAGTGACGAAACTACGCCGTCTTGACGGCGCGGAGGAAGGTCTCGACGAACTGACGCATGTTTTCCGACTGCCGCGTCAGCTCCTCCGAGGCATCGAGCACGTCGCCGGCCGCCGCGCTGGACTCGCTCGAGCCGACCTTGACGCCCTGGATGCTCTGTGAGATTTCGCCGGTCCCTCGCGCGGCCTCCTGAACGTTGCGGGCGATTTCGCGCGTGGCAGCGTCCTGCTCGACGACCGCAGCGGCGATCGACGACGTGATCTCGTTGATCTCTTCGATCGTCGCCGTGATGCCGTGGATCGCGCTCACCGCCTGTTCGGAGGTCGTCTGGATGGCGGCGATTTGATCGCGAATGTCGAGGGTCGCCTTGGACGTCTGTTCGGCAAGGCTCTTCACCTCGCCCGCCACGACGGCAAATCCCCTGCCCGCTTGTCCCGCGCGTGCCGCCTCGATCGCCGCGTTCAACGCCAGCAGGTTGGTCTGCCGCGCGATCTCGTTGATCAGCTTGAGCACATCGCCGACCCTCTCCGCCGCCGACGACAGCCCCTGCACGGTTTCGTTGGTGCACCGGCCTTCGGCAACGGCCTTCTCCGCGATCTGCGCCGACTGTGTCGCACGGCGTCCGATCTCGGCGACTGAACTGGACAATTCCTCGGTCGCCGCGGCGACGGTCTGCATGTTTGCCGACGCCACCTCGGTCACGCCTGCCACGCTCGCCGCCTCATCGCTGGTCTGACCGGCGGACCGGCTCATCCTGGCCGCCGTCGCCTCCAGTTGGGAAGATGCAGATATGACGGTCTCGATCACCTCGGCGACGTCGATGTCGAAACGATCGGAGAGCTCGTCGATGCGGCTTGCACGGGCGGCCTGTTGCGCAGCAGCCTCGCGTTCTCTCGCGTTCAGCTCGACACTCCGGACCAGGCCCTCCTTGAAGAACTGAACCGCACACGCCATGGCCCCGATCTCGTCGGCACGGTCGGTGCCGTCGACCTGCTGGCCGAGCTTGCCGTCGGCAAGATGCGTCATGGTGCCGGCAAGCTTACCGATCGGCACAGTGATGCCGCGCGCCATGACCGCCGCGGTCACCATGCTCGTCAGCAGAGCAAGCAGGGACAGGCTGGTCACAAGACCAAGGCTCATGGTGGCTTCGGACTTCTTCTTCGCCATCAAGCTGGTGAGCTGCGTCGCCAGCCCATCCTCGACCTTCTTCAGGAGATTGATCCGAGCCGTCGCGGCGTCGAACCAGGACTTGCTGTCGAGCGAGCCGAACTCTCCCGCGAGCCCGCCGCGCTCGACCGCCTTGCGCATGCCCTCGAACTTGTCGATCGCTGGTCCCGACAATTCCGAGCCGAGCAGATCCTTCGCCTCAGGCGAGGCAACTGCGCGGAAGGAGGCAAGGAAGCTGTCCTGCGCGGCTGCAAGGCCAATCGCCCTGACATAGGCCTGCGGCTCGAAACGTCCGGCGGCGATCGCGCCGGCGACGGTGGCCCGCTCCAGGCCGGCCCGTTCCTTGGCTTCCACCAAATTGGCATGCGCGGCGATCGACCGCGATATCTCATCGTCCGTTGCAAGCTTGGAAATGCCTGAAGTCACCGCGATCAGGCGCCCCACAATATCCGACAGGGCCCCCGTCGCGGCCGCCGGCGCGATGGCCTGGCGATCGATCTGCGCGCGCAGCGAATCCAGGCGTCCAAGGCTCTCCGTTGCTGCCTGACTTGCAGAGGTAAGCCGGCCGCTGCCTTCACGCGTGAGATCCGCCAACGCCCCCAGCGCCATTGCGCGGCCGGCGTCGGTGCGACGACGCTGTTGCTGGAGCTCGGCACCCAATTGGGTGCCCTTGCTGCTCAGAAAGGTCAGCGACAGCCCACGTTCGCGCTGGAGCTCGTGGACCAAGCCGCTCAACTTGCCGACCCCATCCACGACCGGCTGCATATCCACCATTTCCGAACGCACGGACCATTTGGCGGAAATATCGTACAGGGCCAGCGCGGCGAGCGTCGCGAGAGGCAGCAGCGCCGCCAGAGCGATGCGATGAAGTATTTTTACATTCCTGAACATCATCAGAGTTCGCGATTGCGCACTCGTGATAGGATCAGACTGGTAAAGAAAACTCCTTATACGAGTGAGAAAAAGATAGGCGGCACCTGCTCACGAATACGGCAGGGCCGATCACTCCATCATCAGCGCCACGCGTCCGATCGCCTTGCGATCGATCAAGAGCCGCATTGCCTTGGCATAATCCTGCAGCGGCAAGCGGTGCGAGACGTTGGGGCGCAGCTTGCCCTCCTCCGCCCATTGTAGCAGCGCCTTCAGGCGGACTGCGCCGAGCACAGGGTTCTTGCGCACGGCCTCTCCGGCGCGGACGCCGAGTACGCTGGCGCCTTTGATCAGCAGCAGATTGGTCTTCGCCGAGCCGATGCCGCCGGTGAAGCCGATCACCAGCAGCCGCGCGCCCCAGGCGATGCAGCGCATCGAGTCTTCAAAGACCTGGCCGCCGACGGGATCGAACACGACGTCTGCGCCGCGACCATCGGTGATGCGCTTGACGGCATCGCGAAACGGCTCGCGGTCGTAGCGGACGAGATGATCGGCGCCGCGCGATTTCGCAATGGCGAGCTTCTCGTCGCTGGAGGCGGTCGCGATCACGATCGCACCCAGCATCTTGCCGATCTCGACGGCGGCCAATCCCGTGCCGCCGCCGGCGCCATGCACCAGCAGCACCTCGCCCGGCTCGATCCGGCCCCGATCGATCAGCGCATGATAGGCCGTGCCGTGACCGGCAAGATAGGTCGCAGCCTCGGCGTAGTCGAACGTCGACGGCTTAGGGGTGAGCTGCGACGGCGTGACGACGGCTTCGTCCGCAAACGCGCCGTGGCGCATCTTGACGATGACCTTGTCACCGACGGCAACACCTTTTGCCTCGGCGCCAATCTCGGTGACCTCACCGGCCGCTTCCATGCCGGGCGTGAACGGCAATTCCGGCTTGAGCTGATATTGGCCCGCGACCATCAGCACGTCGGGAAAGTTCAGCCCGGCGGCGCGGATCGCGACGCGCACCTCGCCCGGGTTCAGGGGGCGCGACGGAAACTCCTCCAGCCGCAACGCCTCGGGCTCGCCGAGCGTGCGGCAGACGACGGCGCGGACCATCAGGCCGCGCTCGCCTTGCTGCGCGAAAGCGCCTCGCGGATCAGCGGCAGGCGGTCGTTCCCAAAATACATGTCGGTCTTGCCCACGAAAATCGTCGGCGAGCCGAAGCCGCCGCGGGCGACGACCTCTTCGGTATTCGCCTTGAGCTGATCCTTGATCCCCTGCTCGGAGATGCCCGCGAAGAATTTTGGCTCGTCGATGCCGACCTGCTTGCAGATGTCGGCAAGCACCGCGTCCTGCGAGATGTCCTTGTCACCGCCCCAATAGGCCTGGAACACGGCCGTCGCAAACGGCACCATCTCCTTGCCAAGCCAGATGCAGCCGCGCATCGCCTTCACGCTGTTCACCGGGAACACCGTCGGCGGCATCTTGATCTCAAGGCCCGCCGCGCGCGCCCAGTCCTGAAGATCTTTCTTCATGTAACGGGCCTTCAGCGGCACCGGCTTCTCCCGCTGCGCATAGACGCTCGGGTTGACGGTGTTGAAGATGCCGCCGACCAGGATCGGCCGCCAGACGATCTCGGCGCCCAACTCCTTGGCGAGCGGCTGGATGTTGTGGAAGGCGAGATAGGTCCAGGGGCTGGAGCAGTCGAAGAAGAATTCGATCATGGCGTTTCCTTTTTCTTTTATCCGCTAGACTCTATCTTCCGTCATTGCGAGCGAAGCGAAGCAATCCGGAAACTTTCCGCGGCGACAGTCTGGATTGCTTCGTCGCCCGCGCAAAATTGCTTCGCAATTTTGTCGCGAGCTCCTCGCAATGACGAGGAGGGAGCGGAGGCCTACTTCCTTCCCAACACTTCCTTAGCCCTCTGCCCGAACATGATCTTGCGTGATTCCTCGTCGAACGGCTCTTTGACGAATTTGCCGATCGCGAGCCCCGCCTGCACCTGCGGCCTGGCTCGGACCTCGGCATACCAGCGTTTGACGTTCGGATAGTCGTCCAGCGTAAAGCCTTGCGCCTTGTGGGTCATGGTCCAGGGGAAGCAGGCGATGTCGGCGATGGAATAATCGCCGGCGACATGGGCGCCGGTCTTCTCGAGCTGCCGGTCGAGCACCCCGTAGAGCCGGGCCGCCTCGTCGCGGTAGCGCTCGATTGCGTAAGGAATCTTCTCCGCCGCATAGAGCGCGAAGTGGCCGTGCTGGCCGAGCATCGGTCCGAGGCCGGCCATCTGCCACATCACCCACTGGATCGTCGCGGAGCGGCCCCGCAAGTCGGCAGGCAAGAAACGGCCGGTCTTTTCCGCGAGATAGATCAGGATTGCGCCGGTCTCGAAGATCGAGAACGGTCCACCGCCGTCGGCGGGTGCGTGGTCGACGATGGCAGGGATGCGGTTGTTCGGGGAGATCGCCAGAAACTCAGGAGCGAACTGCTCGCCAGCGCGGATGTTGACGGGCTTCACGTCATAGGGAAGCCCGAGCTCCTCCAGCATGATCGAGATCTTCCAGCCGTTCGGCGTCGGCGCATAATAGAGGTCGATCATGACCTTTCCCTTGGCATTTCCTTCTGGCCTTCCCTGTCGATGCCGCCAGCCAAATGACGACTTTTGTTGTTCTGTACCTCGACGTTAAGACATGGCAGGAAGGGGCGCAACACAACCCGCCGGGAGGGCCGCCATGCTGTTTCCAACCACGATCGCCGGCTCCTTGCCGAAGCCGGAATGGCTCGCCGAGCCCAACATGCTCTGGGCGCCCTGGAAGTCGCAAGGCGATGAGCTGCTCCGTGCCAAGCGCGATGCGACGCTGATCTGGCTGAAGATCCAGGAGGACGCCGGCATCGACATCCTCACCGAGGGCGAGCAGGCCCGCCAGCATTTCGTCCACGGTTTCCTGGAGAAGATCGACGGCATCGATTTCGCCCACAAGGTCGAGATGGGCATCCGGAAAGATCGCTACAAGGCGATGGTGCCGCAGGTGGTCGCACCGCTTCGCTTGAAGGATCGCGTGCATGCCTTCGAGGCGCGGGTGGCCCGCACCCACACCCGGAAGAAGCTGAAGTTCACCCTGCCCGGCCCGATGACCATCATAGACACCATCGCCGATCGCTATTATGGCGATCGCGTCAAGATGGCGTTTGCCTTC
This sequence comes from Bradyrhizobium sp. UNPA324, assembly GCF_006658635.1. NCBI lineage: Bacteria > Pseudomonadati > Pseudomonadota > Alphaproteobacteria > Hyphomicrobiales > Nitrobacteraceae > Bradyrhizobium > Bradyrhizobium sp. UNPA324. The sequence goes on along the minus strand of NZ_LFJD01000004.1, from coordinate 4,707,512 downwards.
GCCGAGCTGCTCAACGAGGAAGCCAAGGCATTGCAGGCCGACGGCGTCGATCTCGTGCAGTTCGACGAGCCCGCTTTCAACGTCTACATGGACGAGGTCAACGATTGGGGCATCAAGGCGCTGGAGCGCGCCGCGCAGGGGCTGACCTGCGCCACTGCCGTGCACATCTGCTACGGCTACGGCATCAAGGCCAACACCGACTGGAAGGAGACGTTAGGCAGCCAATGGCGGCAGTATGAGCAGATCTTTCCCGCAATCGACGCCAGCCCGATCCAGCAGGTCGCGATCGAATGTCGCAATTCGAAGGTCCCGCTCGACCTGCTCGCGCTCCTGAAGAACAAGATCGTGCAGGCCGGCGTGATCGACGTCGCCAGCGATGCGGTGGAGACCGCCGAGGATGTCGTGCAGGTGATCGACGCCGTGTCGAAGTTCGTGCCCAAGAGCAACATCATCGCCACCACCAATTGCGGCATGGCGCCGATGCGGCGCGAGATCGCCGAAGCCAAGCTGATGGCGCTCGGCGCAGGCGCGGCGCTGGCGCGCGAGAAGCTCGGGTGATGGCGGTGACCCGCAAGTCCCTCTGCTAGTCCAGAGCGGTTGGATGCAGCGCCGGCTGATAGCCGGCGCTTAGCGCCCGCAATGTGGACGGGGGCGTCAGCAGCATTGGCCCCTCAAGCCCGTGCTCGGCCTGCAAATAGCCGGCTGGCGACCATAGCAGCGGCCGGCCTTTCATCATCAGAAAGCTCTGCTCGCCCTGCTGCAGCATCGCGCCATCGGGCAGGTCTGCGAGCCGTCCTGGCAACGCGTGCAGGCGCTTGCGGCCGTGGTCCAGACGCTCCAGGTGCAGCCTTGTGTCCATCGCCTTTGCGCTCACCTTGCTTGCGCCATTGCCCCGCTCCCATGCCGCGCGAAAGCGGTTGGCATCGTCGCGGCGGCAGAAGAAGCAGGGGCGGTGCCCCGCGGCGAAGGCAGTGGCTTCGTCGAGAAAGAACAGCTCGGTCCAGCTCCGCCGCGCCATCACCGGCCGCCGCCAGCCGCGGAATTCGCATAGGCAAATAATCCAGGCCGGCGACGACCAGCGCTTCTTCAGCAGCGTCTTGGTCGCGGGATCGTGGATGATGCCGCGATTGCCGGTGAACCTGCCGCGATGCGGAGTGGCGATGATGTCGCCGGTGGGCGTGACGCGGTTTTGCAGGGGCATGGTGCGAGTCTACTCCCTCTCCCCATTCTTACGGGGAGAGGGTTGGGGCGAGGGGCTGCCTCTACAGATAAGGTGACAGACGGACTCGCGGAAGCTCCCCCTCACCCGGATTGCATCTTCGATGCAATCCGACCTCTCCCCGCAAGCGGGGCGAGGTGAAGAAAACTCACGCCGCCCCGTCGCGCAGCGGCGGGTGGTAGGACAGCGCGGTGTCCCAGGGGAAGAAGATCCAGGTATCCTGCGAGACCTCCGTGATGAAGGTGTCGACCAGCGGGCGCCCCTTCGGCTTGGCGTAGACGGTGGCGAAATGCGCGTCCGGCAGCATCTCGCGCACCAGCCTGCCGGTCTTGCCGGTGTCGACGAGGTCGTCGACGATCAGCAGCCCCTTGCCGGTGCCGCCGCCGAGCTTCATGGCCTGTTCCGAAATGCCCTTGAGCACCTGGAGCTCGCCCTGCTTGTCGTGATCGTAGCTCGCGATACAGACCGTATCGATCACGCGCACGCCGAGCTCGCGCGCCACGATCGCGGCCGGCACGAGGCCGCCGCGCGTGATCGCGATCACCGCGTGGAACGGACCGACCTCGTTGAGCCGCCAGGTCAGCGCCCGGCAGTCCCGGTGGAACTGGTCCCACGAGACCGGAAAGGCCCTGCCCGCCCGCTCCTGTGCGCTCAGTTCCGGTGCTTCACCAGCCATTGTCGTCTCCTGCGTCGTAAAACGTCCAGCAAGCCGGGGCTTTAACGGCTGACGTTCAATCCTGCCAGCATCTCCTTCACCGCAGCCATTGCTGCCGCCAGCTTCTCCGAATCGCGCGAGCGCACCACCAGGTTGGTGTTCGGCTTCGAGTCCTCGTCCATGAAGGGATAGCTGCCGATGATGGTGTCGGGATGGGCGGCGGCGATCGCCCGCAGCGGACTGCCGATGTCGCCCTCGCGCGCATTGGCGCGCACCGTGTCGGAGAGCATGCGCACGCCCGATTTCAGCTTGGGCGCAACGATGTCCATCATCGCCTGCATGATCGACGGCACACCCGCCATGACGATGACATTGCCGATCTTGAAGCCGGGGGCGAGGATGGTCGCGCTCTGGATCAGCTCGGCACCGGCAGGAATCCGGGCCATGCGCAGACGGGCCTCGTTGAGGTCCTGCTCGCTCCAGCGCTCGCGGAAACGGGCGACGACTTCCGGATGGTGGTCGATGCCGACGCCGAACGCCTTGGCGACGCTGTCGGCGGTGATGTCGTCATGGGTCGGCCCGATGCCGCCGGTGGTGAAGACGTAAGTGTAGCGATGCCGCAGTGCGTTCAAGGCCGCGATGATGTCGGCCTCGTCGTCGGAGACGACCCGGACTTCCTTCAAGTCGATGCCGATATTGGTCAGGTATTCGGCGATGAAGCCGATATTCTTGTCCTTGGTCCGGCCGGACAGGATTTCGTCGCCAATGACCAGAATGCCCGCCGTGACGATCTCGCTCATGCCTTAAGTCCCTCACCTGTGACGCCGACTTTGCCGGGGTAACGCGTTGAAGTCACGCGGTTTTGCTGCCGAAATAAGCAGTCCTCCGCCATTTTTTCGGGCAAGCCGCCAGCCACCCCCGGCAAATGCTGCCAGTCCATGCTTATCGCGCTGGCCCGGCCCTTGCTACCACATGAAAGTCATGCACTCTTGCCGCATGGCCACAGGACGTTGCGGTCTTCACCAAGGCCTTGCGGCCTGTCCAATGGCGCAACGCCTTGCGGAGACAAGTCGGGATCTATGGCAGTCGCGTTTGATGAAATGAACATTCCCGGCGGGGATCTGCGCCCTGCCTATCAGGAGCTGGCGCGCTGGCTCAAGGAGACGCCCCCTGAGGCGCTCGAATATCGCCGCCAGGAGGCCGAGCTCCTGTTCCGCCGAATCGGCATCACCTTCGCGGTCTACGGCGAGGCCGAGTCCACCGAGCGCCTGATCCCCTTCGACGTGATCCCGCGGATCATGTCCGGCAAGGAATGGGCACTGCTGGAGAAGGGCCTGAAGCAGCGCGTGCGCGCGCTCAACATGTTCCTGCGCGACATCTATCACGGCCGCGACATCCTCCGCGCCGAAATCGTGCCCGACGATCTGATCTTTCAGAACCCGGTGTTCCGGCCCGAGATGAACGGCCAGCAGGTGCCTCACGACGTCTATGTGCACATCGCCGGCATCGACATCGTCCGGGTCGATGCCGAGGACTTCATCGTGCTGGAAGACAATGCCCGCACGCCGTCCGGCGTCTCCTACATGCTGGAAAACCGCGAGATCATGATGCGGCTGTTTCCGGATCTGTTCGCCCGCCACAGGGTGGCGCCGGTCGAACGCTATCCGGACGAACTGCTCGCCGCGCTGCGCTCGGTCGCGCCGCAAAGCGCCTCCGGCGAGCCGACGGTGGCCCTGCTCACCCCCGGCGTCTACAACTCGGCCTATTACGAGCACTCCTTCCTCGCCGACAAGCTCGGCATCGAGCTGGTCGAGGGCCGCGATCTCATCGTCAAGAACAACGAAGTGTTCATGCGGACGACGGAAGGCTTGAAGCGGGTCGACGTGATCTATCGCCGCGTCGACGACGACTTCCTCGATCCCCTCACCTTCCGTCCCGATTCCGTGCTGGGCGTGCCCGGGCTGATGTCCGCCTATGCGGCCGGCAACATCACGCTCGCCAACGCCGTCGGCACCGGCATCGCCGACGACAAGGCGATCTACTCCTACATGCCGGACATCGTGAAATTCTATCTCGGCGAGGAGCCGATCCTGAAGAACGTGCCGACCTGGCGCTGCCGCGAGCCGAAGGATCTCGCCTACGTGCTGGACAATTTGAGCGAGCTCGTCGTCAAGGAGGTTCACGGCTCCGGCGGCTACGGCATGCTGATCGGCCCCGCTGCGACCAAAGCCACGATCGAAGCGTTCCGCGAGAAGCTCAAGCGCGAGCCGGAAGGTTTTATCGCGCAGCCGACGCTGGCGCTCTCGACCTGTCCGACCTGCACGGCATCAGGCCTTGCGCCACGCCACGTCGATTTGCGGCCCTTCGTGCTCACCGGCAGCAAGCGCACCACCATTGTGCCGGGCGGACTGACACGTGTTGCGCTGAAGGAAGGTTCCCTGGTGGTGAATTCGAGCCAGGGCGGCGGCACCAAAGACACCTGGATCCTGGACGAGTAGACAGATGCTGTCGCGTACCGCCGAAAACCTCTACTGGCTCGCCCGCTACGTCGAACGGGCCGAATATCTCGCGCGCACCATCGATGCGACCTTGCGCGTCACCGCGCTTCCCGCCGCCTATATCGGCAAGACCAACGAATGGGACTCGGCGCTGCTCACCGCCGGCGTCGCCGCCAGCTTCTATCAGACCTATGAGGAAGCCAACGAGCACAACGTCGTCGACTATCTCTCTTTCTCCGTCGACAACCCGTCCTCGATCAGGAACTGCATCGAGGCGGCGCGGCTGAACTCGCGTTCGGTGCGCACCGCGCTGACCAGCGAGATGTGGGACACCATCAACTCGGCCTGGATCGAGCTTCAGGCGGTCTGGAGCAAGGGCACCTCGACGCGCGAAGACCTCGCCAAATTTTTGCGCTTCGTGCAGGAGACCTCGCTGCGCTTCGACGGCTCGGCCTACCGGACCATGCTTCGCAACGACGCCTACTGGTTCTCGCGGATGGGCGTGCACCTGGAGCGCGCCGACAACACCGCGCGCATTCTCGACGTGAAGTATCACGTGCTGCTGCCCGAGGAGGAGCATGTCGGCGGCCCGCTCGACTTCTATCAATGGAGCTCGATCCTGCGCTCGGTCTCGGCGCTGACGGCCTATCACTGGGTCTATCGCGAGACGCTCAAACCCTGGCTGATCGCGGACCTGCTCATCCTCAACGATACGCTGCCGCGCTCGCTGGCCAGCTGCTACGGCAATCTCGTGCGCAACCTCGACCAGATCGGCGTCGCCTATGGCCGCCAGGGCGCGGCCCAGCGCCACGCCCGCGGCATCCGCAACCGGCTGGAGCACAGCAACATGAACGACATTTTCCAGCACGGCGTCCATGAATTCATTCAGGAATTCATCACGGACAATTCCAGGCTGGGCGAAATCATCACGAAGCAGTATTTGATCTGATGAACGTCGTCATTCCGGGATGGTCCGAAGGACCAGACCCGGAATCTCGAGATTCCGGGCTCGATGCTCGCGCATCGCCCCGGAATGACGACGCAAGCACAACGGTTCCTCATGCGCCTGCGAATCCTGCACACCACGACTTATCGCTACGAGCCGCCGGCCACGAGCGTGATCCAGATCCTGCGCATGACGCCCGGCAGCCATGACGGGCAATATGTGGCGGAATGGCAGATCGACGTCTCCACGGACACCAAGCTCGACATGCACGAGGATGCGTTCGGCAACGTCACCCATGTGCTGTCCTGCGGTCCTGTCGGCGACATCCAGATCACCGCCGAAGGGCTGATCGAGACCCACGACACCGGCGGCGTGCTGCGCGGCACCGACGAACGCTTTCCGGCGGGCATGTTCTTGCGCCCAACCGACCTCACCTCGGTGAATCCCGCGATGATGGCGGTGGCGCGTCAGTTGCGCAGCGAGGCCGAGAGCGACACGCTCGGCTTCCTGCATACGCTGATGACTGAGATTGCCGATCACATGACGTTCGACGAGGACCCGACCCATAGCGGCACCTCGGCGGCGGAGGCGTTCACGCTCAAGCGCGGGGTCTGCCAGGACTATGCGCACATCTTCATTGCCTGCGCCCGCGCCGCCGGCGTGCCGGCGCGCTTCGTCTCCGGCCACTTCCTGCGCGCGGACGGTCTCTTGCATCAGGACGCCGGGCACGCCTGGGCGGAAGCCTTCGTGCCCGATCTCGGCTGGGTCGGCTTCGATCCCGCCAACAGCATCTGCGCCACCGACGCCCATGTCCGCGTCGCGATCGGGCTCGACTATCTCGGCGCGGCCCCGGTGCGCGGCACCCGCTATGGCGGCGGCACGGAGACGCTGACGGTGGCCGTGAAGGTCGAGCAGGCCGGCCGCGGCGGGCCGTCGCAATCGCAATCCCAGCGGCAGGGCTAGGCGCAGCCGTCGGATCGCATCGGCCGTGCTACACTCGCGAAATCAGCCCCCGCGAGGTACCCATGGCCACTGTAAAGCTGCTTTCGGACGATGAACTCTCCGCTGAAGCACGCGCCGTCTTCGACGATATCCGCAAGGTGCGGAAGTCGGACTTCATCAACAATTTTTGGCGCGCGCTGGCGCATGATCCGAAGACGCTGCGGCGGACCTGGGAGAGCATCAAGGAGGTGATGGCGCCCGGCGCGCTCGATCCCAGGGTCAAGGAGATGCTCTATGTCGCGGTTTCGATCGCGCATGGCTGCAGCTACTGCATTCATTCTCACACCGCCGCCGCACGAGCCAAGGGCATGAGCGAGGCCGAATATGCCGAGATGCTCGCCATCGTCGGCATGGCCGCGGAGACCAACCGGCTGGTCACGGCGCTCGGCGTGCCGGTCGACGAGGCGTTTCTGATCGATGCTGCTGACTGAGGTCCCGCCCCGGTAATCGGGGGTTTCATGCCTCCTTGAAATTGGCTAGTAATTCCGCGCAAACGCGTTCGGGGACTGGAAATGACCTATTGCTGCGGAATCCTGGTTCGGGACGGTCTGGTGATGATCGCCGACACCCGCACCAATGCCGGCCTCGACAATGTCTCGACCTTCCGCAAGCTGCACATCTTCTCCAAGCCCGGCGAGCGCATCATGGCGATCGCCAGCGCCGGCAACCTCGCCATCAGCCAGTCGGTGCTCTCCACGCTGACCGAAGGCCTGGAGGACCCCAACACGGGCGAGCTCGAGACGCTGATGAACGCGCCGACCATGTTCCAGGCCGCCCAGAGGATCGGCCGGGCCATCCGGGCGGTGCACGCGACCGAAGGGCCGGCGCTGAGATCCGAGGACGTGTCCTTCGACGTCTCCTTCCTGTTCGGTGGCCAGATCAAGGGCTCCCGGATGCGCTTGTTCATGGTCTACACCGCCGGCAATTTCATCGAGTGCACCACCGACACGCCCTACCTGCAGATCGGCGAGCACAAATATGGCAAGCCGGTGCTCGACCGCGCCATGCATTACGACGTCGAGCTCTACGAGGCGCTGAAGACCGGCCTGATCTCGATGGACTCGACCATGCGCTCGAACCTCGGCGTCGGCCTGCCGATCGACGTGCTGGTGGTGCGCGCGGACGCCTGCGAGGCCGACCTCAACCACCGCATCGAGGCGGGCGAGCCCTATTTCCACGACCTGCGCTCGCGCTGGTCGGCGGCGCTGCGCGCAGCGCATCAGAACATTCCGCGCCCGCCCTACAAGAACGAAAAAGAACCCAAAACCTGACAGCTCAACAGAAAAGGCAGGAAACGATGAGTGAAGCAAAAAAGATCGCCCTGGTGACGGGCGCCGGCACCGGCGTCGGGCGCGCGGCGTCGCTGGCATTGATGAACACCGGCTTCACCGTGGTGCTGGTCGGGCGCCGGCTCGACATGCTCGAGGAGACCGCAAAGCTCGGCCCCGCGGGAAAGAGCCTCTGCGTCACCGCCGACATGACCAAACCGGACTCCATCGCCGCCCTGTTCGACAAGGTGAAGGCGACCTACGGCCGCCTCGACGTGCTGTTCAACAATGCCGGCATGGGCGCGCCCGCGGTGAACTTCGAGGACCTCAGCCTCGAGCATTGGCAGGCGGTGGTGAACACCAACCTCACCGGCCCGTTCCTGTGCACCCAGCACGCCTTCCGCATCATGAAGGACCAGAACCCGCGCGGCGGCCGCATCATCAACAACGGCTCGATCTCCGCGCATGCGCCGCGGCCGTTCTCGGCCGCCTACACCTCGACCAAGCACGCCATCACGGGCCTGACCAAGGCCAGTAACCTCGACGGGCGCATGTACGACATCGCGGTTGGCCAGGTCGACATCGGCAATGCCGCGACCCCGATGACCGACCGCATGGTCAACGGCCCCGGCGTGCTACAGCCGGACGGCACGACCAAGCACGAGCCGCGCATGGACGCCAAGGCGGTCGGCGATGCCGTGGCCTACATGGCCAGCCTGCCGCTCGACGCCAACGTGCTGACCATGACGGTGATGGCGACCAAGATGCCGTTCGTCGGACGGGGCTAAATCAAAAACACGAAAACAACCCCATGCACAGTAGGGATCTCATTGATTTCCCTATGCTCTGTCCGCGACCGTGCCCCGGACGCTGCGCGGCATGAAATGACGCGCTGCCGAGCCGGGGCCCACGCTGCCCCGATCTCGTTCTTGGCCTTTCTGGGTCCCGGCTCTGCACCGCAACACTGACGCGTTGCGGCTTGTCCGGAACACGAGACCATCTCGCCCTACTCCAAACTCTCCACCTTCCGCAGGCTCGGGAACAGCTTCATCCAGAGCAGCGCCACTGCGACCGTGGCGACGCCGCCGAGCACGGCGGCCGGCATGGCGCCGAGCAGCGCGGCGGCCACCCCGCTTTCGAACTGGCCGAGCTGGTTCGAGGCGTTGATGAACAGGAAGTTGACCGCGCCGACCCGGCCGCGCATCTCGTCGGGCGTTGCGAGCTGCACCAGCGAGAAGCGGATCACGACGCTGATCGTGTCGGCGGCACCGAGCACCGCGAGCGACAGCACCGACAGCCACATCCAGGACGACAGCGCAAACACGATGGTGGCGAGGCCGAACACGATCACCGCCTGGAACATGCGTAGGCCCACATGCCTGGAGATGGCGTGACGCGCCAGCACCATGGTCATCAGCAGCGCGCCGACCGCGGGTGCCGCGCGCAGCACGCCGAGCCCGACCGGCCCGGCCTGAAGGATGTCGCGGGCATAGATCGGCAAGAGCGCAGTTACGCCGCCGAACAGCACCGCGAACAAATCGAGCGAGATGGTACCGAGGATCGCCGGATTGCTGCGAATGAAGCGGACGCCGGCAAAGATGTTGTCCGTCTCCGTCCCCTCCTTGGCGATGGCCTGCGGGCGGGGCCGGATGAAGCCGGTCAGGATCATCCCGACGATCCAGAACAGCACCATCACGGCATAGGCCAGATGCGGGGCAACCGCATAAGCGAAGCCACCGAGCGCCGGCCCGGTGATGGTCGCGACCTGCGCCGCGCCGCTGGAGACGGCGGTGGCGCGCTGGAGCGATCCCTGCGGCGCGATCGCCGGCAGCAGCGCCGCCGTGGTCGGACTCTCGAACGCGCCGGCGATCCCGAGCACGAAGGTTGCGAAGAAGATCTGAACCTCGCCGACCGCACCGAGATAGGTGATGACTGCGAGATAGAGCGCGGTCGCGGCTTCCACGAGCTGGCAGAGCTGGACCACGCGCTTGCGCTCGAAGCGGTCCGCGGCGTGGCCGGCGACGAACACCAAAAGCGCGGTGGGCAGGAACTGGACGAGGCCCACCATGCCGAGATCGAAGGCCGAACCAGTGAGATCGTAGATCTGCCAGCCGATCGCGACCGCCGCGATCTGGCTGGAAAAGCGCGACAGGCTGCGCGAGAGCAGGAAGAACAGGAAGGCGCGGTGGACGAGAAGCGCGCTGGCGCTGACTGGTGGATGTCCGGATATTGGCTGCTCTGGCATCGCCGCTTCGACCACCCCTTGGATCGTCTTTTGGGTCACCCTCGGACCGCTCGCCCCCGTGATATCGGAGCTCCCCGCGTGGCTGAGGCGGACCCGCTTGTCAACAATGCGAGGCGTCCCGGATCTGTCGGCATTGCCTTTGCAGCGCAGGCACGGCCATAATCATTGAGGGTTTGGGGACATCATGCTGCGCTTGCAATCGGCACTCGGCATTTTCGCATTGCTGTTGATCGCCTTCGCGCTCGCAGAGAACCGGCGCGCCGTATCGCTGCGACAGGCGGCGATCGGCCTCGTCGTCACCTTCGCCACCGCGATCACGCTGCTGAAGCTGCCGGTCGTCGCGCATGCCTTCGGCGCCATCAACGACGCGGTCGCTGCGATCTCGGCGGCCTCGCGCGCCGGGTCCGCCTTCGTGTTCGGCTATGTCGGCGGCGGCCCCCTGCCCTTCGATGTCAAAGTGCCGGGCGCCGATTTCATCCTGGCGTTCCAGGCGCTGCCGATCGTGTTGGTCATGAGCGTGCTGACGACGCTGCTGTTCCACTGGCGCGTGCTGCCGCCGGTCGTGCGCGGAATGGCCTGGCTGCTGGAGCGGACGCTCGGCGTCGGCGGCGCGGTCGGCCTGTCGACCGCCGCCAACATCTTCCTCGGCATGGTCGAGGCGCCACTGTTCGTGCGGCCGTATCTGAAGCAGATGACCCGCAGCGAATTGTTCCTGGTGATGACCGGCGGCATGGCGGGAATCGCCGGCACGGTGCTGGTGCTTTATGCGACGCTGCTTGCTCCCCTCATCCCCGACGCCGCCGCGCATTTCGTCATCGCCTCCGTGCTGGGCGCGCCGGGTGCGATCCTGGTCAGCCTGATCATGGTGCCTGAAACCTCCGACAAGCGCACCGGCGGCACGCTGGAGGACCCCGAGATGGAGGTATCCGGCACGATGGACGCGATCGTGAAAGGCACCACCGCCGGCCTCGAGCTGCTGCTCAACATCGTCGCCATGCTGCTGGTGCTGGTGGCGCTGGTCTATCTCGTCAACGCCATCCTCGGACTGCTGCCTGATATCGGCGGTGCCGCGATCTCCCTGCAGCGCTTGTTGGGGCTGGCGATGGCGCCGGTGTGCTGGCTGATGGGGCTGCCGTGGGATCAGGCCGTCACCGCCGGCAGCCTGATGGGCACCAAGACCGTGCTCAACGAATTGATCGCCTATGTCGACCTCTCGAAGCTGCCGGCCGGCGCGCTCGATCCGCGCTCGCGCCTGATCATGCTCTACGCGATGTGCGGCTTCGCCAATTTCGCCAGCCTCGGCATCATGATCGGTGGCTTGGGCGTGATGGCGCCGGAGCGGCGCGAGGAGATCAACGCGCTCGGGCTGAAGTCGATCGTGTCGGGGACGCTGACGACGTGCCTGATGGGCGCGGTGGTGGGGGTGTTGGCGTAGGTCTCACTCCGCCGTCATTGCGAGGAGCCCTTGCGACGAAGCAATCCAGACCGTTTCCGCAGATGCATTTCTGGATTGCTTCGCTTCGCTCGCAATGACGGGTGGAGAGATGTGTGCGCATTTACGGCGTCGCCCTACGCCTTCAACTCCACCGTCTTGAACTCCGCTGGCAGGATCACCTCCAAGAGCTCGACGTCATCAGAATAATCCAGGATCATGTGCTTGATCTTCGGCGGCTGGGTCCAGGCGCTGCCTTCTTTCATCAGCGTCTCGCCCTGCCCGTCCATGTAGGTCTTCACCCAGCCTTTGAGCACGTAGACCATCTGGAATTCGACGTCGTGGAAGTGCAGCTTCGAGACCTCGGCCGGATTGCAGGGGCCCTGCAGGCGGATCACATGGGCTTGCGCGAGACCGTGGGTCGCCTCTGCAATGCCGAGGTCGCGGTATTTCGCGTAGGCGCGCAGGCCGTCGGCCTTGAAGTCTTCCTCACGGTGATGGCTGATCGCGATGCGTTGCCGGGGGCGTGCCGCCTTTTTCGGAGCCGCGGTGCGTGCCTTCGCCTTCACCGCTTTGCGCGCCGACGATCGCGCTGCGACCTTTGCGCCGCTGCGCTTCTTCACCGCAGCCTTCGTTGCGGATCTTGATGCCTTTTGCTTGGCCATTGTCTGCCTCCCTGATCTGAGCCGCGCCCGCCGGACGGGGAACAACCCGAAGGCAGATTATCCAGTCTTGGACGAGGCAGCAATTGCGGGACGTCCGGCTCGTCACTCGAATATCCGATCAAATCGTAGCTTGTCCCAAGCTGTCGTGGCGACCGGCCGGCGTCTCGTATTGGTTCTGCCGCTGAATTAGTCTCGCCGCAGGATTCTTGAGGGAATTGATTCATGGGCGGCAGCGTAGGCCAGCGTGCATTTCAAAATGCCCGGCTGCAGAAACGACAGAAGGCCGAAGTGTTGCCGTTGCTCGGGCACGCACTCCAGTTGCACAAGATAGGACTTTTGCCGGAGGCTCAGACCGCCTATCGCCAAGTCCTGCAGCTCGCACCCATGCAATTCATCGCGCTGCACATGCTCGGCGTTTTGGAGTCGGATGCCAAGAACTATCAGCAAGCCGAAATCCTGCTAAGCCGGGCAATTGCCGCGGATCCGCGATCCGCCGATGCTCACATGAGCCTTGGCGTCGCCCTCAACGGGCTACGGCGTCACGAGGAGGCCCGCGCGAGCTATCGAAAGGCCCTCGCCCTGCGGCCTGACCACGCCCTGACCCTGTCCAATCTCGGCAATGCGAGTGTGGCCCTCGACCTTCACGATGAGGCGCTGCATAGCTACGACAAGGCGCTCGCACTTAATCCGGACCTTGCCGAAGCCCATAACGGCCGAGGTTGGGCGCTCTGCCGTCAGCGCAACTATGACGAGGCCGTCGCAAGCTTGAACCGCGCGCTGTCGATCAAGCCAAGCTACGCGGCGGCGCTCGCGAACCGCGCCATTGCTTTACGGGAGCTTCAGCGATTTGACGAAGCCCTGGCAGACGGCAATCGGGCCATCGCACTGGCACCCGACGACGCGAATGGGTGGCTCGCGCGGGCCGGTGTCCTGCTCCAGATCCAGCAGATTGCCCAGGCGTCGCACGATTGCGAGCAGGCCCTCGTGATCGATCCCGGTTCCATTCAAGCTCACTTGGTGCTGGGCCTTTGCCTCGCCGGACTTGGCCGGGTCGACGAAGCCCTCGCCAGTTTCGACAGGGCCCTCGACATCCAGCCTGACCTGCAGAGCGCGATCTCCAACAAGATATTCACGCTCGACTTTGCGGGGGACGCCACCGTCGAACGGCATCAGCAGGCTCGTCAGGTGTGGTGGGAGCGTGTCGGCGCGAAGATCGCTTCAGGAGCGGCGCGACCGCATGACAACAATCGCGATCCGGATCGCCGCCTGGTGCTTGGCTATGTCTCATCGGATTTCAACGCGCATTCGGCCGCGCTGATCTTCATGCCGGTCCTTCAACACCATGACCGGGCACAGTTCGAGATCGTGTGCTACGCCTGCTCCTCGAAGGTGGATGCGACGACCAGCCAATTTCGGGAGATCGCCGATCGCTGGCGCGACGCCTCGCAATGGAGCGAAGATCGCCTCGCCGCCGAAATCCGCGCCGACGGCATCGACATCCTGATCGATCTGTCCGGCCACACCAGAGGGAACCGGCTCGGCGTGTTTGCGCGCAAACCGGCGCCGATCCAGGTCCACGGCTGGGGCCACGGCACGGGCACTGGGCTGCCGACGATCGACTATCTGATCTCGGACCCGGTCGCGATTCCGCACGAGGTTCGGCATCTGTTTGCGGAGACCGTCGTCGACCTGCCCTGCTTCGTGACGCTGACGCCACTGCCGGCCGAGATTGCGCGGGCGCCAACCCCAGCGATCTCGAACGGCTTCGTCACCTTCGGCGTCTTCAACCGCATCAGCAAGATCTCGGACGAGGCAGCAGACGTCTGGTCCAGGATTCTCGAGCGCGTGCCGGGTTCGCGACTGCTGATCAAGGATGTCGCGCTGGACGACCGGCTGGTCCGCGAAAATCTGCTGGCGCGGTTCGAGGCCTGCGGATTGCCGGCCGAACGCGTCGAGCTGCTCGGCGCTACCTTGCGAGGCGAACATCTGGCATCGTTCAATCGCGTTGATATCTGCCTCGACCCGTTCCCGCAGAACGGCGGCGTCAGCACATGGGAAGCCCTGCAGATGGGCGTGCCGGTGGTCGCCAAACTCGGCAACAGCCTGCCCAGCCGTGCCGCCGGCTCCATCCTCACGGCGCTTGGCCTGCCTGACTGGGTCACCGACAGCCAAGAGGCCTATATCGACGTCGCAACGAGCCGCGCCTTGCAGATCGGCGAGCTCGACAAGTTGCGCCTCGAATTGCCTGACAGTATCCGGGCCGCAGCCGCCGGCAACCCGGCCTCATACGGGCGAGCGGTGGACGATGCCTATCGCGCGATGTGGCAACGCTATTGCAGCAACGGCGCCTGATTGCCGCACACGCGATCACGGGAATAGCGCATCAGCCGGACGCAGCCGCAACGGAGATCGTATAGGGTGGGCAAAGCGACTTGTCCGCCGAAGCTCAAAGAGCGAAGGCGGAAGCGTGCCCACCTTCCGCGCACGATCCATGGAGAGAGGGTGGGTGGGCACGGCGCTTAAGCGCCTTTGCCCACCCTACGAGACCGGTCTCCCTCAATGCAGCCGGAACACGCCGTCCACGGCGCGCAGCTCGGCCGGCTTGATCAGCTTGGAATGCGCCACGGTCACCGAATGGAGGGGGCCGTCGAGCTTCTCCTGCCAGAACGCCAGGAAATCCTTCAGCACCGGGAATTTCGGAAACATGTCGTAGTTCTGCCAAACGTAGGTCTGAAGCAGCGAGGGATGATCCGGCATCCGGTAGAGAATTTGTGCCGTCGTCAGCCCGTAACCCAGCATCTGTTTCCGGAAATCCTCGGAAACGACCCCATTCCGCAGTCCCATGCCAACCTCCTTTGCAGGAGCGCATTCAAGGGGCGGCTTGGTCGGTGTGCGCCTTACGAGCCACCCGGTACTGATGCGCTCACATGAGAGAAATGTGACGCAAACTGACAATTCATCTCAAGCCCAAAAGTTTAACAAGCTGTTGAAATTCAATGCGTTAGCAGCAGAGAACGCTCCGTGCTAATACGGGTGCGAGGCTCGGTTAACGATGGCGAGAGAAGCTGGCAATCCGCGCTTCCGAGTGCTGATTTTTTTGCTACAAACCCTTGCCCCCGCAAAATTCCTGTCCTATTTCAGCCTCGCCCGTGCTAGCACTCGCGGGCAACGATTGCTAACAATCTCAAAATCCTCAACTCGTGCAAATGTTTAGGAGGACTGCATGAAATTCCGTCCGCTTCACGACCGCGTCGTGGTCAAGCGCATCGACGCAGAAGAGAAGACCGCTGGCGGCATCATCATTCCCGACACTGCCAAGGAAAAGCCCTCCCAGGGCGAAGTCGTCGCCGTTGGTCCCGGTGGCCGCGACGAATCCGGCAAGCTGATCCCGATCGACCTGAAGGTCGGCGACCGCGTGCTGTTCGGCAAGTGGTCCGGCACTGAAGTCAAGATCGACAGCGTCGATCTCTTGATCATGAAGGAAAGCGACATCATGGGCGTCCTCGACGTCCCCGCTTCCAAGAAGAAGGCGGCCTAAGAGCCCCTCTCTCCCTCCAGTCAAACACCTCAAGGAAAAATCCAGATGGCAGCCAAAGAAGTCAAATTCTCGGTTGAAGCGCGCGACAAGATGCTGCGCGGCGTCGACGTTCTCGCCAACGCGGTGAAGGTCACGCTCGGTCCGAAGGGCCGCAACGTCGTGCTCGACAAGTCGTTCGGCGCTCCCCGCATCACCAAGGACGGCGTCACCGTCGCCAAGGAGATCGAGCTCGAGGACAAGTTCGAGAACATGGGCGCGCAGATGGTGCGCGAAGTCGCCTCCAAGTCCGCTGACGCGGCCGGCGACGGCACCACCACCGCCACCGTGCTCGCCCAGGCGATCGTGAAGGAAGGCGCCAAGTCGGTTGCCGCCGGCATGAACCCGATGGACCTCAAGCGCGGTATCGACCTCGCGGTCGAAGCCGTGGTTGCGGACCTGCAGAAGAACTCCAAGAAGGTCACCTCGAACGACGAGATCGCCCAGGTCGGCACCATCTCGGCGAACGGCGACCAGGAGATCGGCAAGTTCCTCTCCGACGCCATGAAGAAGGTCGGCAACGAGGGTGTCATCACCGTCGAGGAAGCCAAGTCGCTCGAGACCGAGCTCGATGTCGTCGAGGGCATGCAGTTCGACCGCGGCTACATCTCGCCCTACTTCGTCACCAACGCCGACAAGATGCGCGTTGAGATGGACGACGCCTACATCCTCATCAACGAGAAGAAGCTCTCCTCGCTGAACGAGTTGCTCCCGCTGCTCGAGGCCGTGGTGCAGACCGGCAAGCCGCTGGTCATCGTCGCCGAGGACGTCGAAGGCGAAGCGCTTGCGACCCTCGTCGTGAACCGTCTGCGTGGCGGCCTCAAGGTCGCGGCCGTCAAGGCTCCGGGCTTCGGCGATCGCCGCAAGGCCATGCTGCAGGACATCGCGATCCTGACCGGCGGCCAGGCGATCTCGGAAGACCTCGGCATCAAGCTCGAGAACGTCACGCTCAACATGCTCGGTCGCGCCAAGAAGGTGATGATCGACAAGGAGAACACCACGATCGTCAACGGCGCCGGCAAGAAGGCCGACATCGAGGCGCGCGTGGCCCAGATCAAGGCGCAGATCGAGGAGACCACCTCGGACTACGACCGCGAGAAGCTCCAGGAGCGTCTCGCCAAGCTCGCGGGCGGCGTCGCGGTGATCCGCGTCGGCGGCGCGACCGAGGTCGAGGTGAAGGAGCGCAAGGATCGCGTTGATGACGCGATGCATGCGACCCGCGCGGCGGTCGAGGAAGGCATCTTGCCAGGCGGCGGCGTCGCCCTGCTCCGTGCCTCCGAGCACCTCAAGGGCATTCGCACCAAAAATGACGACCAGAAGACCGGGGTCGAGATCGTGCGCAAGGCGTTGTCCTACCCAGCCCGCCAGATCGCAATCAACGCGGGCGAGGACGGCTCGGTCATCGTCGGCAAGATCCTCGAAAAGGATCAGTACACGTATGGCTTCGACTCGCAGACCGGCGAATACGGCAACCTGGTCTCCAAGGGCATCATCGATCCGACTAAGGTGGTTCGAGTGGCGATCCAGAACGCAGCCTCGGTTGCAGCCCTGCTGATCACCACGGAAGCCATGGTCGCCGAGCTGCCCAAGAAGGGCGGCGCCGGTCCGGCGATGCCTCCGGGCGGCGGCATGGGCGGCATGGACTTCTAAGTCCGACATTCAGAGCTCGACAATAAGAAGGCTCGGCAGCGACGCCGAGCCTTCGCCGATTTCCTTGCGGTCAGATGGGGTCCAATCCTGGCACACGGTATTGCGCGAGCGCGTCGAAGCCCGCGCCGCCCACAAATGTCAGGCGGCGAGTTCGAGGGGACACCGCGAGCGACTGGTCGAGCACGAGTATTTATCGTAAACGGATGTGCCTGGTCCAGAAATCCTGAAATCGCAGATTGAAGACGCGCGAAGGAGCATCAAAGACCTTAAGCTCAGCCTTGAAGCCTATGTCGAAACGCAAGATATGTTTAAGCGCGCTGGCGCGCCGATGGCATCGATCCCCGCTCCGGCAAGCCTGTCTGCATCCACGTGATCGACATTTGCCGTTTCGACAACGGGAAGCTTGTTGAACATTGGGGGGTACCAGATCGGTTGCACTACTGCACCAAATCGGAGCACTTTCGCCGCCACCGAGATAATTGGTTTCTCGCCATTTGAAAGCGCTCGGCATAAGCCCTTTTGGTCCGCAACGGGTCAATCGCGTCGGTTTGACAGGACACCGAGGGCTTCCGGTCAAGCCTGGTGAACAGACATGGTCAGCACTGATCAGTTGTCTCAAACGGGCCACAAGCAGAAGACACAACAGATCTGTATCTGCGCGTCCGACTAGCAATGCGGTTACGGCTAGCGGAAGGGGTCTAATTGAGACCGTCACGTTCCTTCTTGATGATCGCTCGCAGAGCGTCCGCGTACTCTTCGACAATGGCCAACCGATCCCGCTCTGACTCACCAATCGGCGTTTTTTCGATAAGGCCTTCCCATTCGCGCCAATGCGTTGGAAACACATGCACTGGCGAACCGGTCTGTGAATTCACCCAGCCCCGTAGCACGCGGCGGCAGGGGAAAACTAGCGCATGTACCTGACCGGCAGTGTCGATTACTGCGAGTTGTAAATTGCGATCAAACGGTGCCGTTGCCGTGGATTTCCACATGGCGTGCTCCCTATCTTATGCAGGCGGGAGCGCAATCGGTCTCTCAGCCACCGACGCTACGGGCTGAGTTTCGGCCGGTGATAAAACTCAGTATATCTGGTTTCGGCGGGGACCTGTAGAAATTGTTCCGCTCGATTTGATTTTCGCGCGCAGGCGATGACAAAAATCTTCAAGCACCGTCCTCAAGTTTTCGCAGCTTACAAGCAGCTGCTCCGCTTGTTCGCGGTCCGTTGTGCCGAAGGGGTGCCTATCCCTCATATCCCTGACATGGTTCACTCTTTCACGGCACTCAACCGCTCTTTTCTCGATAAATTCGAGATGTTCGAGGTCATGCGCGAGCTTATCCAACTCGGCGATTAGCAGCCTGGTAAGACCCGCTCGTTTGTCAGCAGTCAGATCACTGCCGTTCAGAAGGCCGATAAAGTGATCTACGTTGGCTCTGGCGATAAATCGGTGCATTGGACCCCCCGTGATCCACGCCTTTGATGCATTTTGAACTCAATCCGAAGGGTAGGAAATATATTTCTTGGTCACGTCGGCGTGACGGTACAAAAAAGGCCGCCATGGGGGCGGCGGCCCTTTGTCGCTATGGGTGGGTGCTCCGCACTCAGGGGGATGAGTGCAACGCCTTTGTAGGGGACATCGCAACGGTCGTTTTGAGCAGGATCAAATTCGGACGATCATGTCTGCTCGGGGTCAACGGGCGCCGTCCTGACCGCCGCCGGTCACGTCCGGTCTACCGCGACAACCAGACGATTTCAGAGCCGGTCTGGGCTTCGCGTTCGGGCCAGAAGAGACTCATGCATTGGGCAGATTGCGAGTTGAATGACAGCGCCCCAGTTCATCGCACTCTCGTGCCGTGGAGGAGCTGTTCACAGGATTCAACCTCACATCGGCCCATGACTTGTGCGATCGCTTCGTTTCGAAAACGGCGTCAGCGTGGGAAAGCAGGAAAGACTTCGAAACAAAATGTCAGGCAGCACGCTGCCATTCGGTTCCATAGGGCCGGTTTAGAAGGACGTCTCGGCGAGAGCTGCTTCGGGTGTTGGGCTATTTTTCGTCGGCGAGCCACTTCCCTCACGACTTTTGTTTCAGGCTCATGTACGTGATGTACCGTATTGGGGCAGCGTCAGCCGCGGCGTAAATTGTGCAAGGTAATTTCCGGCGGACAATTGAGTCGCACGGGAACGACGCTCGAGCCCGCACCAACGGAAGTATAGCCGGTCATATCTCTGTACTGCCAAGGCCCAGCTCCCATCCGTCTTGGCAGCACCGCCTCGAGCTTGATGGGAATGGAGCCGGGGAGACAAATCTGACCACCGTGGGTGTGTCCGCTCAGCATCAGATCAAAGTTGGCATGCGCAGCCTGACGATAGACCTCCGGTGTGTGAGACAACAAGATCGAGAACTCACCGCGGGGTATTGAGAGAGCGGCCTTTTCGATGTTGTCCACTCTGAAGAAATGTGCATCGTCGATTCCCGCCAGATAGATCCGCTGGTCATTGCGAACGATTGTTTCGCATTCATTGAGCAGCACGCGAATACCCATAGCTTCGAGCCCGGGGACCATTTGAATCGTGTCGTGGTTGCCAAGCACCGCATAGATTGGCTTTTTCAGATGAGTTGCCACTCGCGCGACACCATCCAGCGCGGGCTGGAACGGCCCAACAGTCCGCCCCCGATAATCGCCAGTTAGGACGCACACATCGTACTGCATGCTGCCAACGAGCTCGATGAGTTTGTTCATGGCAACTTCATTCATATCCACGTGAAGGTCGCTAACGTGGAGAATGGTGAAGCCCTCAAAGAGGGGCGGTAATGTCTTGAACCTCATTTCGTTTCGTTTGACGAGAATGCGTTCTGCGTTCTGTCGTGCACGCCAGTAGAGCCCTGTTGCCTTCAGAACATTTCGAATGATCCACTCGGCCCAAGATGAGTTTTCAAGGTGAAAGAATGTGAGGCCCTGGCCAAATACCTGAGCTTCGTGATCTCTCTCGATCCCCAATCGCTGCCTGGCATGGAGCGGCCCGAGACGGATCTCGAGTTTGCGCAGAATGTCTTCGTCCACCAGCTAGTCCTTTTGAACGGCCTGAGGATAGATATAGCGTATTCTCATGAGGCCAAGGTCAACCCGACAGTGGCTAATTCCCACGCTTCCGCTGAATGTCGCGTTGGGTCATTTGGCTCGTGCACTGCAGCAAACTGCATCGCTATTCGATCACGTCGGCGCAGCCGAGCAGTCGACTTCAGGTTAATGGATGAGGCTCGACCGTGGTGCCTTGGATGACCGGCGCAAGACGTTCCACTGAAAGGCGTCCACAATAGTCAATGAAGATCGAACTAACCTCGGGTGCAACTATAAGCTAAGCTGAAAAAATGCAATTTCTGCATATTTTGCAATTATTGGTTTTAATGACGTTGGCGAACGGCACACCGATCGTTGCAAAGAAGATTCTTGGCCCACGTTTTTCCTTCCCGCTGGATGCCGGCACCGTATTTTTTGATGGGAGGCCGTTGTTTGGGCCATCGAAAACCATCCGCGGTATTTTGATTTCAGTCCTCATCACGACAGCAAGCGCCTCGCTTATCGGTCTGGATCTTACGATCGGTGCAATCGTAGCAGGCGCGGCTATGGCGGGCGATTTGTTCTCCAGTTTCCTGAAGCGCCGCCTAAACTATCCGCCGAGCAGCCAGGCACTCGGGCTCGATCAGATTCCCGAATCCCTATTTCCGATGCTGGCATGCCGCGACGCGCTTTCATTGACGATCGCAGACATCGCGCTTGGCGTCGGAATCTTTTTTATTGGCGCGCTAATTCTGTCTCGTTTTCTATTCCGAGCCCACCTGCGCGACGAACCATATTAGCCCGCCGTTAGCCCGAACGAAGGCGGTGCAGGGTGATTTCTGGTGGACAGTTGAGACGAACAGGAACGACGCTCGATCCAGCACCCACAGAGGTGTAACCAGCCATGTCGTGATACTGCCAAGCTCCCGCCCCCATCCGTCGAGGCAAGACTGCATCAAGTATGATCGGAATAGATCCTGGCAGACAGATCTGCCCACCGTGCGTATGCCCGCTCAGCAACAAATTAAAATCGGCATGAGCCGCCTGACGATAGATCTCCGGTGTGTGTGACAATAAAATGGAGAACTCGCCATACGGAATCTGCAACGCAGCTTTTTCGATATCGTCGGCCTTGAAGCAGTGGGCGTCATCGATCCCGGCTAGATAGATTTGCTGATCGCCGCGCACAATCGCCTCACTCTCGTTGAGCAGCATGCGTATTCCCATGGCTTCCAGCCCTGGAACCATTTGGATGGTATCGTGGTCGCCCAGAACTCCATAAACGGGCTCCTTTAGATGCGCTCGCACTCGTGCGACGCCGTTCAAGGTTGCCTCGAACGGTCCAAAGTTCTTCCCCCGATAATCGCCGGTTAGAACACATAGATCGTAGCGCATGTCGCCGACGAGTTCGATCAGGCGCTGCATGGCAGCTTCATTCATGTCCACATGCATGTCGCTAAGGTGGAGGATGGTGAAGCCGTCGAAAAGCGGTGGCAACTCCTTGAACATAGCGTCGTTGCGCTTAACGAGAATGCTTCCTGTATTTCGGTGTCCGCGCCAGTAGAGACCGGTCAGCTTAAGTGCATTTCGAATGACAGAATGGACTGGATACCAGTTCCTAATGTGAAAGGAGAGGAGGCCCCGGCCGAAGATTTGTGCCTCGTGGTCCGTCTCGATACCCAATCGCTGTCTCGCATGGAGCGGTCCGAGACGCTCCTCCAATTTGCGCAAGATCACTTCGTCCATCGAACAAGTTCCTCCCAAATTGGCTCGACCTTCCATGGACGTGCGGTACCGGCGCACACGGTTGCAGCGACCTTGAGCATGCCTCGGTTGATATAGTCACCGAGATTGCAAAAGTCGGACTCTCCATTCCGCGCAATAGACATCGCGAATTCATAAACCATCAGCTCCGGTCTGCGTTAGTTTACCAGATCCCTTAAGCTTTCTCGTCCGCGAGCATGCAATGGTGGCTGCAGATCGGGGACGAATCTCGACAGGGAAGCGTCAGGGTCGGGCCGCATGGCGGCCTGACCCGTTATCTCGGGAAGGCAATGCCTACAAAAACAACACACAAAGGCCAAAACGCAAGAAGTCAAAAGTGAACTCGTTGCCGTCCTCCGCGGCATCGATGCTATCGGTGGCCACGCAAGACCTAATTAGTATGGTCGCAGTATCCGCCGTCACGCGCACAGCTCTGCTCGGGCTTCTTGCCGTCAAGCATTTTTGAAGAGCAGCATTCGCGTATGCGTTGTTATGGAAGAACTCGGGCAAGGCCGACGCCTGTTTTGATCCGCTTAGCGGACTTGTCAACATCCAGAGAAGACGTCAGCAATGGGCCAAAGCGGACGCTTGTCTCAGTTGCACGAAGAGGTGGCCACTGACGCGGCCTTACTTTCCTTATTGGTCAGGTAGACGGTGAAGTTCCCTCAATTCGATGTGCAGTGGAGCCTCACATCGTGTTTGCCGAGATTGCTTGATGGCCTGCCGGGCCTCACTGATTGCCTCGTCGGTCTCGGGGCTGAACGGCTCCGGCAAGACGCGCACGTCGGGCTGAAACAAGCTTGGCCCGTCCTTCTAGCGCCGAACGCGCAGTTATCGCGGATGCGCCCTCAGCCGAACCCTGAGGCCAGGATCGAGCCTTTCGTAGGAAGTTTCGCCTTCCAGCTGTTGGGCGAGTAGCTGCTCGATTCGCGAGCCCAGTCCGCCCGGGTCTGCTCCCTCAGGCAGGCCCACGCCATTGTCGGAGACCGACAGCTCGATGCCGCTGCCGCTCGAGAACGTGACCACTATGTGGCCGGGTCGGTCGTCGGGAAAAGCGTACTTATCGAGTTCGTCACCAGCTCGTTCGTGATCATGCCGATCGCGAGCGCGTGGTTGCTGGCAAGGTCGACGTCCTCGCACGTCACCTGGAACGCGATCGGTCCGAAAGGCGCCAAAGATTGGAAGACCTTCTCGACGACGTCGTTCAGGAAGTAGCGCATGTTCACCGAGCGGGAGTCCCGCGTAGGGGATAGGTGGTCGTAGACCTCCGCCATCACCTGCAGCCGACGGGCGGTGGCTGCCAGAGCGGCCCCGACTTCCGGACCGCCGTGCCTCGCCTCCAACCTGATTATCCTGCCGAGTATCGCTAGGTTGTTCTTGGTCCGGTGAGCCATCTTCTGAAGCATCAAGGCCTTCGTCTTGTCCGCCAGGACTACCCGGCGCAGTTCGGCGCGTTGGAATTCCGCGACGGCGGCCGTCCCGTTCGCAGTGATAGCGAAGAGAGCATTGGTCGCCAAATAGTCTATCCCGTTACTGCCGCCAAAGCTGACGTAGGCGCCGACGGCGACGGCTATGACCGCTGCGAATATTCCGGACCCGCGGTCGAAGATAAGGCCCGAGAGAAACACGCCCGGAAGCAGCAGGAAGTACCCCGGCGAGCCGGTCTGCATCTCCATCGCCATCTGCAGTACGGCGCAGGCCAGCATGATGCTCGCGGAGATGCCGTACCGGACGGCAGTGGGAAGCCGGTGCTCCAGAACCAGCGGGTAGAGCCTGTTCATGAATTGTAAAACCACCTGTCCCGGACAGCCGTTCCTCGCCTTGGTACTCCAGGTCTAAGCAACGACCCGTCTGCAAGCCTCCATCGGATACCGGAACGACAGACCTGTTAAGCCGTTCGACTGGTTGATGACGCAAGCGACGCCTTGAGAGCCAACAGTGAGCATACTTCTCGTCGAAGACGATCCTCTGATCCGCGAATTCGTCGTCGAAGCCTTGCGCGAGGCAGGCTATCACGTGATCCACGCGAGCACGGGAGAGGAGGCGCTGGCCTGGTGCCAACGCCGCGTCGCGGATGTGTTAGTCACCGACGTCAGGCTACCCGGACAGATCGATGGGTGGCAGATCGCGGAACGCTATCGGGAGCAGTATCCGCATTTGCCGGTTGTCTACGCGACCGGCTTCTCGCCCGTCCCACCACGCCCAGTCCTAGGCAGCCGCATCGTGAGAAAGCCCTTCCACCCGGACGAGATCGTGCGAGTTGTCAAGGAGCTCGGCGAGGTGAAGGGTGCACCCCCGGTTTAGCGATTCTACTCGCGGCCGCACCTTTCACCGATCTCAGCAAGGACGATGCGCGCAGATCTAAACTTCCCTGCGCACGCAGGAACGAAGGCGCCAGTGCCAGGTTTTCCCAATGCTCCTGCCCCAGGGGCAAACCCCGTACGGGCCCCAGCTCATAGCCCCCAGAGCTGGGGCCTTCATCTCCGGCAGGATGTCCTTCGGAAAAGCTTCACGGAAACCGCTCGCTGAGCACTATTCGTCGGCCGCGGCAGCGGCGGAATCTTGGCTGCCGAGCAACTTTAGCGCCGTCTCGATCTTCGCAAGCAGCGCCTGGATTTCGGCCCGCTCGTTCGGACCCGGATCGGTCTCGAGGCGCGCGAGCAACTGCTCCTTCTGATTCAGGAGCCTGGCGACAGCAGACATCTCATTCCCGCACAGATGGAGCAGACGTCGAAGGGGCCGCTCTTCGAGCGGCCCCTTCTTGATTCACCAGCTTCGGGTGCCGAAGCTGAAACCGATGCTCGGGCCACCGCCATAGTAGCCGTAGCCGCGATCGTAGTAGCCGGGGCCGCCATAGTAGCCGTAGCTTCGGCGGACCACATAACCGTCATCCCCGCCGTAGTAGCGCTGGACATAGCGGGGGCCGCGGGTCCGGTAGCAGCGGCCATACTCGTCACAGACGAGCCGGACCTGCTCAACGCCACCGAGCTCGGTCGACGCGATGGCCGCAGGCGCGAGGGGGGCGGCATTGGCGGATGCCGCCATTAGGGTCGCCGTGAGCGCTCCCAGCACAATGGTCTTCATGATTCTTCTCCATACGTTGCGAGATCAATCGATCTCTTCGATGACACGACGTTCGTGGGGTTCGACGATGTAGGTGCGGCTGTCCCGGTTGATGTACCGGTACTCGCGAAGGGTCGGAGCATCCCGATAGACCTCTTCAGGGAACGCCTCGATCTCCACGCCCTCCGGCACGCGCTCACCGGTCCGGATCTCGGTCCGAACCGAGCTGCCGGTGGTCACCCGCTTCTCGCGCTCGACCGGGCGCGCCTTGGCGTGCTTGCGAATGACTTCGCGATCGCGGTCGCTGAACGTTACCTTGCGCTGCTCGGTGCGCGCCGGGGCCGATGCGGTCGACCGGCCGGAGTACGGCAGGACCGTCACGATCTTGTAGGTCGACGGTTCGACGATGACGATCTCGTCCTTCACCAGCACGAAGTTGTAACCGCGGTACTGCGGCACGATCTCGACGACCTCGGCCGGCAGCGGCTGCAGGCGGACGTCGCGCGGGACGACGGTGCCCACCGAAAGTGAGAAGTTCACGTTGGCGAGCGGCTGCACGTTCAGGTGCGAGATCGACGCGCTGATGCGGGTCCGCTGCTGGTCGTTTATGTTCACCGACGCGTTCATGTTGGTGTTCGACGAACGGTCCGCCGTGTTCTGCTGATTGTTCGGCTGCTGGGCCGGGTTGGTCGAACCGCTACCTGACGGCGACTGCGCCTGGTTCGTGCTCGAGGACGGCGGGTTGGCGCTCTGCGTCTGGTTGTTCGTGTTCGAAGGGGTGTTGGTCTGCGCCTGGTTGGACGGCGTCGTGCTCTGGCTGGAGGGACTGGTCTGAGCCTGGTTGGTCGAATTGTTCGAGGCAGGCGCCTGCGTCGTGTTGGTGCCGCTGCCGGAATTGGACGACTGGCCCGCCGCCGTCTGACCGGTCGAGGACGGAGACTGGGCGGAATTCGTCGAAGGACTGGTCTGCGCGGATCCCGAAGACGATCCGGGCGACGTGGTCTGTGTCGACGGGGACGTCGTCGATGTGGAATCCTGCTGACGCTGCGTCGCGGACGGACTGGAGCTCGACGTGCTCGGAGAAGACTGCGCGAACGCCGAAGTCGCGATGGCGACCGCAGCGGTCGTGGCCAAGAATAAACGCTTGTTCATCTGAAACCTCCCAAATGTGGACGCCGATCAACCCTCGGCGCGGCCTTCGGTTCCGAATCGGGAAATCTCGGCAATTGGCGCGAGAGATCGAAGCGGAGTCCCCCCAAGACCGGAGATGCTGCTTCGCCGAATGGCAAGCGAGCGTTAACCAAGAGGCCGCCGCTGCGACGCGCGATCGGATGCTCGGGGGCCGGTGTCTCACGGGCTCTGGAGCATCGTGGCCGGCTGTGTATCTTTTGATACTTTCGCGGCCCGGCCGAGCTGCTACGACTTACCAACACAAAGCGGCGCGCGGCCCATGAAACGACTGAAGGATTCCTTCGGGGAAGTCGGCAACCCGACCTGTCCCAATTGCCGTGTAGCCATGACATGGTTTCGATCCGAACTCGTTCGGGACAATCCCACGACGCTGATCGCGCACCTCTTCGTCTGCCCCAATTGCAAGCGCGCCCAACGACAAGACGCGGACTTCGCGCCGGTCGTCGTGCCGCCTGAGAAGCTGGCCGCCCCGCGGCTTCCGGTAATCGACTGGGGTAAGCAGGCCACCTGAAAGCCCGACGTTCCATCGGCCTGAGGAAGCGCCCCACGACCGGGAATAAGTGGAACTTCGGCCGAGCCCGTCTCGTTAGCAGTGACTTACAAACCGCTTGAGGAGGACACCATGAAGAAGCTAATCGTATGCGGCGCTCTGGCCGCTTTCGCCCTCGGCACCCAGACCGCGAGCGCCGCCGAGTTCTACATCGTCCGCGACGCGACCACGAAGAAGTGCACCGTCGTCGACACCAAGCCGACGACCACCACCACGACGGTCGTGGGTAACGGCGTCTACAAGACCAAGACGGAAGCCGAGTCCGCCGTGAAAACCACCAAGGTCTGCACCGAGCAGTAATCGCTCGGCGGCTATTCTGACAAGCTATTGGAGAACATGCCTGTCTTGATTTTATGGGCCGTTCCCGCCGTGCTCGTTGTCGGCGGCGTCGGCTATTTCCTGGTTCACATGCACTAAGCGAACAGATTCTGACGAACGGCTCGTCCGGTACGCCGGGCGGGCCGCTTTTCGTTTCGGCCATCCCACGAACGATTTCCTCGACCGAGGTCACCTGCAAGCGACCAGTTCGCGATACCGGTCTTCGTACTCTCTCGCCATCCGACTGGCGACGAACCGCTCCTCGAATCGGGCGCGGACTTTTCTTCGATCCAAGCTGACGGCTTTCTCGATCGCCTCGATCGCCTGCTCCTCGCCGTCCACGATGAAGCCGGTGACGCCGTCCTCCACGACCTCCGGCACCGATCCGGAGCGATAGGCGATCACGGGCGTCCCGCACGCCATCGCCTCGATCATCACAAGGCCGAAAGGCTCGGGCCAATCGATCGGAAAGAGCAAGGCGGCGGCACCAGCGAGGAACGGTTGCTTGCGGACTTCGTCCACCTCGCCGATAAGCTTGATCTCTTCGCCGTCGATCTCAGGCTCGAGCTTCTTTTTGAAGTACGCCGTCTCCGCGCGAGGAGTTTTGGCCGCGATCCGCAGCGGCATCCGGACGACGCGAGCGATGCGTATCGCAGCTTCTGGCCCCTTCTCCGCCGTCAGCCGCCCCAGAAAGGCCAAGTACGAACCGCTTTCGAAGGAAGGCCGAAACAGGCCCTTGGGGAGCCCATGCGAGATCGTCGCCACCCAGTTCGCCTGCGGAAGGGGTCGGCGCTGGTTCTCGGAGATCGAGACAAAGGGGGCCTGTGGGAAAGCCCCGATCACGTCGGACAAGCCTGGAAGGTCGAGCCGACCATGCATCGTGGTCAGAAACGGCACGCCGGTCCGGCTCAGGACGGGCAGCGGCAACCAGTCGACATGGGAGTGGATCACGTCGAACTCGCGAGCGCGCCCGGCAATGGCCTCGATCAGCAGTGCGCAGGCGGCGCTCGGATCGACGCCCCTCCGCCCCAGCCGCAACGCGCGCGGCCACACCGCGTGGAGCCTGCCGGTCGTCTTCGAATCCCCGCTCGCGAACAGGGTGACGTCGTGCCCGAGTTCGACCAACGCATCCACCAGCCAGGCAATCACACGCTCCGTGCCGCCATACAGTTTTGGAGGAACGCTCTCGGCCAACGGGGCAAGCTGCGCGATCCGCATCGATCAGTCCCCAAAGACGACCCGCAAGCCGATCACGACGACCGCGGAGATGAGAAACGAGATCGCGAGTAGCGTCCAAAAGGGCCTTGTGCTTCCGCGAGCTACGCGCGCGACGAGCATTTTCACGGTCCTCAACATTCGTCTCGGGGAAGCCGGTGCAGGTAGGCGATACCGAAGCTGGCGAGTTCTTCGGTATCGCTGTCGCGCGCTTCCCATCTCTTGTGCAGGTGGCGCTTCAGCAAACAGCGTCGGCTGTCGCGTGCGCCGACATCGGGGTGCCGCGCCCGGTAAACTGTCCAGGCGGTCTCCGTGGCATTCTTCAAGACGACATCGTCGACCATCTTTGAGACTCCCCTCGACCGATCCGATCGCTGGCAACTCAAGACGGTCAGCAAAGTTTCCAGTTTTTCCCGGTCGGGCGAAGTGAGTCGGAGAACACGCGCGTTCAGCACGCTTTGGCTCGGGCCCGTTCGCGTGCCGCGCGGCGGCGCTGCAGGCGCTGGCTTCGGCCGGAGCGCCTTGCGGCAAGAAGCGAAGACGCTTGGGCTGATGCCAGAGGCTCCGCTGCTGCGACAGGGCTCTCCGTCCGCATCTCGGCGGGCCTTGCTTCCATGAATTCGAGCACGGCACGACCCTTCTCAGTGATGCGCCATCCGCCATTCAGACGCTCGACCAATCCTTGCGAGAAGATATCGAGAGCGGGCACGCGAGCGGCGAGGCGCTTGGTCCGCTCGGCCCAGTCGCGCCCGCTCGTCGCCAGAATCGCCATATCGCGCTTGAGCTCCGCCATGACGGCGAATCCATCGGGATAGCTCACCAGGATCTTGAGCACAGTGACCTGGAAGTTCACCCCGCCTTCCTCCGCCTATCGCCACATGGTTGGCGCGTCGTGGAGGGCCTCGCGTCCCACCTGCTTCAGCTTCTCCGGCGAGCTGTCGCCGTCGGTCGCCGCTTCCAGAATGCTTGACGCTACATGGGTGCGTGCCTCGGTTTCGTAGCGCGAGACGTCTTCGCAGACCTCGTCGAATACGGCGCGCAGAAGCGCGGTCGTGGCCGGATCGAACACGGAAACCCCCAACGCAAGAAGAGTTAGCCTACTGCGGAAATGCTGTGCGGCGAATCAACA
Organism: Bradyrhizobium sp. UNPA324; assembly: GCF_006658635.1. Taxonomy (NCBI): domain Bacteria; kingdom Pseudomonadati; phylum Pseudomonadota; class Alphaproteobacteria; order Hyphomicrobiales; family Nitrobacteraceae; genus Bradyrhizobium; species Bradyrhizobium sp. UNPA324. Next base: position 4,678,071 of record NZ_LFJD01000004.1, on the reverse strand, counting down.
AAGTTAACGCGGCCATATGCGGCTATGCGTCCAGCGAGCACTTCTGCGGCGCAGTATGAACTGAACCTAGCCTAACGCCTTCGTGCCGGCCGTCCAGCATCCATTGCCCGCTCGCCGGGCCAGCGGCACGACCGGGACCGGCGAGAGCAGCCCAGCCGAAGTCAACCAAGATCGCCTCCAAGGCGCGGCCTTTTCCTTGGCCGCATCACGCGCCAGCACTCACCACCATCCGCCGGCAAATGGATCGGCCCGCTCGAAGGCGAGACGCCGGTCGGGTGTCCTTTTCTGCAGTTTTGCCGAGCGCTTAGGATGCATGCGGGCGGCCACGGAGGCCCGCACGGGCGACTCCTTCACCTCCGCGGCCGGCGCTGCAGGCATTGCGGCCATGGCCTCTCGCACTTGCTGCCGGGGGTCTTCAGGGAGCGGATCGGTCTGCGCAATTATCGGCAAATCGGCGCGCGGACGCGTGTCGAACACGATCTTCTCCGGAAGCGTTCGCGCCGAGGCGATCCGGATGATGGTCCTGTCGGGATCGGACGGGCCCGCGCGCTCGACGGGAGCCGGGAGGTACCGATCCGCAGCGAAGAGCAACGCCAGCAGCAGCCCGCCGACGAAGAGGAAATAACGGATGATCGGCATGTACGGCCGCTCGCAAATGAGAAAGCAGGTATCGGGGCGCCGGATCGGAAGAGCGGGCCGCTGCCTTCAGCGACCCGCCACTGAAAGCTCAGTCGATCTCCTGGACGACCGTGCGGGTCGACGGATCGATCAGCATCACGCGTTCGCCCGAGTAGACGAAACGATACTTGGTGAGCGAGGGACCCCAGTCGGCAGGCACGGCCTCGAGCTCGACCTCACGCGGCACCGGCTGGCCGACCACAATCTTCTCGCGGGTTTGCTCCGGGCGAACTTTGTGTTCGGTCACGAAGGTGCGGATCTTCGTGCGGTATTCCGGCTCGATCTGCACGGCTGCAGCATGGCTGGTGCCGGTGGTGACGACCGTGGACTGCGCCATGGCGCCCGTCGAGATCAGGGCGGCGGTAGCACACATCAGCATCAGCTTCTTCATCGAGATCTCCTGTCCGCAGAATGCGGCCTGCAAGAACCCGCGAATGATGGCAAGGTTCCGCAGTTGCGACGGGGCAATTGCCGAATTTTCCCGCGACCGGCGGAGCCAAGTCCGAACTCCATGCCGGAGCGATACTCCCGAAGATGGTCCCCTTGAGCCCCAGCCGAAATGGACGGATGCTAGACCTTGGTGCAGCAACGGTGGAGAGATCAGTGAAACGTCGTACCTTCATCGCCTCCGCGGCGGCCTCGGCCACCATGGTCCGAAGGCAAGTGCGTGCGGCATCCAGGCTCTTCCGGATAGGCTGGCTCACGGCCCAGCGGGAGGCCAGCCTAACCCCCTTCCTTGCGGCTTTCCGGGAGGGACTTGCCGAACTCGGCTATCGCGAGGGGGACAACCTGAAGATCGAATATAGGTATGGTGACGACGACCGGACACGAGTCGGGCCGCTGGCCGCGGAGCTTACCGGTCTTCCCGTCGATCTGTTGGTAGTCCAAGGAGCGGCCGTTCCGATCGTGTTCGGCTTGAAACTCTCCACGCCATCCGTTTACGCCTTCAGTGGAGACCCGGTCGTCGCCGGCTTCGCCGACAGTCTCTCGCATCCGCGCGGCGGCATGACCGGCCTGACCTTCATGGCGGCCGAGCTGAATTCCAAACGTCTCGAGATGCTGCGGGATATCGTGCCCGGATTGAAGCGCGTCGCCATCATCGCCAATCCCGAACATCCAGGGTCCCAGATCGAGCGGGCCTATTCCGAAGAGGCCGCGAAAAAACTCGGGCTGGCGCTCGAGTATTATGGGACGGGCACGGAGAGCCAGCTCGCAGACGCGTTGGCGACCATGGGCAAGAGCCCTCCGCAGGCCATGTCGCTCTTCTCCGACGGCTTCGCCATTCAGTACCGGCAACGGATCATCGACTTCGGAATTGAGCACCGCGCGCCTGTCATCTCGGGCTGGCAGGTCTTCGCGAAGAGCGGCGCCATCTGCACGTATGGACCCAACCTCTCCGAAAGCTATCGCAGATTGGCCTACTACGCCGACCGGGTCCTCAAGGGGGCGCCGACATCACAATTGCCAATCGAGCGGCCGACCAAATTCGAGACGGTGGTCAACATGCGGACCGCCAAAAAGCTCGGATTGACCATTCCGACTTCCATGCTCGCCTCCGCCGACGAGCTGATCGAATGAACGCATCGCGCCGCCCCGCGCTTCCCGCCTCTCCTGCAGACGGCGATCGAGAAGGCAGAGGGGAGGACACGCGGGAAATGGCACATTGTTGGCTCAATGGAGCAAGGAGCCGTGGACAACCGCCGGAGGACCGGCGGATGCCATTAGCCAACCTCAGTGGTGGTGATGCCGTCGGTTGCCGCGTCCGATGTACCATCCGTAGTGGTGGCCGCGGTTGCCGTGCCATCCGCGGTGGCCTCTCCCGTGACCGTGACCATGCCCGCCTTTCACCTGGATCAAGCTTTCGTCCTGCATCGCCGTGGGCGCCATGCCCAATCTCGCCGAAGCGACATCCGCGCCCCCCAGCATCGCTATAGTCAATACTGCCGCCGTCCATCCGAGCTGCTTCACCGAAAATCCTCCCGCGCGGGATCGCGCCCGGCATCAAGCAGATCTTGATAGATTTGTTCCCAACGCCGGGGCCCCGCGAAGTTGAGCTGCATCGAAGGAATTCAATTCCCACCGCGACCGCTGCGTCGCCGATCACTGAGGCGATCCGTCCATCCGAAATTTCTGCGCGTGACCTGTAGAATGTGTACCTTAGCTTCAAGAGCGGAGGAAACAATGCGAAGGCGCGATTTCATCCGAGCGTTTGCCGTCGCGGCCGGCCTGCCGGCAATCGCGCGGGCTCAGCAGGGGCAACCCGTCGTCGGATTTCTCAGCACTCGATCGCCCAAGGAATCCCAAACTCACACGAATGCCTTTCGGCGGGGACTCGAAGAGATGGGGTACGCCGAGGGTCGCAACGTCGTCGTCGAGTACCGCTGGGCGAAAGGCGATTACGACCAGTTGCCCCCGCTCGCCGCCGATCTCCGCGATCGGCGGCCCTCGTTGGTGGTGGCGGCCGGCGACCCCGCGGCGAAGGCCGCGAAGGCGGCGAACTTTCCGGTCCCGATGGTCTTCGTGGTCGGCGAAGATCCCGTGCAGGCCGGCCTTGTGAAAAGCATGAATCGTCCCGGCATGGCGACTGGCGTCAATTTCTTCACCGGCGACTTGGGAGGAAAGCGACTGGCGCTCCTGTGCTCGATGGTTCCTGCGGCCCGTGTGCTGGGACTACTTGTGAACCCGCGCTTCGGCGCCGAGGCGGCCGAAGAACATAAGCAATCCATCGCAGCCGCCGCCCGCACGCTCGGGCGCGAGCTCCGGGTCCAGCAAGCGAGCACCGATGCCGAAATCGACTCCAGTTTCGCGGAGCTGGTCAAGGCAGGGATCTCGGGACTCATCGTGCAGAATGATCCCTTCTTCGACAGCCGGCGCGAGCAAATCCTGACACTCTCGTCCCGAGATCGTCTGCCGGGCATCTTCCATATCCGGGAATTTCCGGCTGGAGGTGGCCTCATGAGCTATGGCGCCAGCCTTTCCGATGCCTATCGCCAGTTGGGCGCGTACGCAGGCAAAATCCTCAGAGGCGCGAAGCCCGACGAGCTTCCGGTGTCGCGACCGACGAAGTTCGAACTGGTCATCAACACCAATACGGCCAAGACACTCGGCCTCGCCGTGCCTCCATCCATTTTGATCGAAGCGGACGAACTGATCGAATAATCGCTTATAAGAGCCGATCCTCTCGCTACTCCTTCGAAGTGCCCGCTAGGCCAACCCCTCATCGCTTCTGCAGCACGGTCGAGAGCGTCGAACCGTCGTTCAAGATCGAGAGGACTTCCCGCGAAGACAGATGCGCCGCGGCTTCCTGGAAGGTATCGCTTGCATCGACTTTGGCGCGGCCGACCGCCAGGTTGGCGTCGACCGTGTCAGGCCGGGCGGCGCGAGGAGGCGGCAGCTGCGCCAGGTGGAAGGCAAGCAACGCGGAATCTTCCCGCAGCTCCATCAGCGCGGGCCTGGCTTCGAGATCCGCCGAAGCGCTCAATTCGTTCGCCCGGCGCAGGACCGGGGGCGGCTCTCGTTCTTCGGGCGTGACGAACAATCTGCCGGTTGCGGGCCTGGCGGTCAGCGCGCCGATAGGAATGGCGAACAGCAGCCCGACGATCACCGGCGACATCCAGAGCAGCAGGGGCAGCGAAACGGCGTAGGCGCTTGCCGCCATCGCGACGCCGCACAGGGTCGGAACGCCGTATTTCCGATAGAGCTCGCGGCGCTCCACCGTGCCATCGTCGCGTCTTTGCGTCTGCCAGCCCGCATCGCGGCCGGACAGTATCTCCACGACCGCGATCGACTGGAAGATCATCATCACGGGCGCCATCAGCGCGGACACGGCGATCTCTGCGAGAACACCGGCGGTGGCACGCAATGCGCCGCCAAATTGCCGTCTCACCGGTCGCTGCGTCCAAAGCAGGATGAGGCTGAAAAGCTTCGGCAGCAGCAGCAGACCCATGGTGGCGACGAACACCCAGATGGCGAGCACGGGATCCTGAGCGGGCCAGGTCGGAAACAGGGAGAAGCCCTTCGGAAAATACTCCGGACGCACGAAGCGGGCCTGCAGCGAGATCATCATTCCCAGCAGCAGGAACAGCAGCCACAGCGGCGCCGTCAGATATGCCCCGATGCCCACCATGAAGTGGAGGCGTGACACCCAATGGAGACCTCGCGCAGGGGCCACGGCCAGATGCTGAAGATTGCCCTGACACCAGCGTCGGTCGCGCGCCGCGAAGTCGAGCAGCGACGGCGGCACCTCCTCAAAGCTGCCTCCGAGCGTCGGCAGCATGTAGATGCCCCACCCGGCCCGCCGCATCAGCGCGGCCTCGACGAAATCGTGACTGAGGATGTGCCCGCCGAATGGCTTGCGGCCCCGCAGTTGCGGCAGCGCCGCCGCTTCGGCGAACGCCTTCACCCGGATGATCGCGTTGTGGCCCCAATAGTTGCCTTCCGAGCCGTGCCACCAGGCGACGCCGGCGGCGATCATCGGTCCGTACAGGCGGCCCGCGAACTGCTGGACGCGACTGAAGAGACTTCGCGCATTGACGATCATGGGGAGCGTCTGGACGAGCCCGGCGCTCGGGTTGCTCTCGATGGCATGGACCAACCGGACGATGGTCTGCCCGCTCATCAGACTGTCGGCATCGAGCACGATCATGAAGTCGTAGACGGCGCCGAACCGCATGATCCACTCCGAGATGTTTCCGGCTTTGCGCGCTGTGTTGTCGGCGCGGTGGCGATAGTACAGCCGCGTTCCTACCGCCTGTCGCAGCGCGAGGAGGGCCTTTTCTTCGGCGACCCAGATGTCCGGATCGGTGCTGTCGCTCAGAACGTACCAGTCGAACAGCTTTCCGTGAGAGGTCGCCTCCAAGGACTCGATGATCGCACGAAGCCGTGCCGTCAATCGGTGCGGGTCTTCGTTGTAGGTCGGAAGCAGCATGGCGGTGCGGCTCGATATGGCAGGCAATTCCGCGCCGGTCGCCGCGTCCGGACGATGCGCCAGCAGCACGAAGAAGCCGGCCAGCGCGGACGCGAACGAAAAGGCGACCCACGCGAGCAAGACCAGGAAGAGCGCCAGCACCATGGCTTCGAGGACGGTGACGCCGCCGACCTGCAGCACCCGATACATCTCGTAGCCGCCCGCACCCGTAAGCGCCGCGGTCGAGAGCAGGATGAGGCCGCGCCGCCAGGCCATCGCCGCGCCGGCCGGCGCAGGAACACGGTCGGGTACACGGCTTTTTCCGAGGTCGCCAGGAGCCATCGGAAGGGGCGACTCGCGCGGCAGCAGGCGCTGGGTCGCGATATCGCCGGCGACCGGGCGGGGCGCCGGGCTCACGGTGCCCATCGGTAGACCCACACTTCCGACAAGGGCTTGTCGCCCTCGGTCAGAAACGCCCGCAGCTCGATCGGCTCTCCCTTCACCTGGCACTGGAAGCTCAGCCGCCAACCGCCGGTGTAGGGATTGGGCTGCGTGACGATGTTCTTCACGTCGGACTTTTCCGCCGTCACCACGCCTTTGACACCCGCAGGATCGATGCCCTTGAGGTTGTCGCCGAGCAGATCGAGCACGAACAGGCGCGCGTCCTCACCCCTCGCCCCGATGCCGCTTCGCGTGAATCTGGCCAGCGAATGCGGTTTCGGGCTATCCGGTCCCCAATGCAGCCGATAGGTGTAATTGTGTTCGCCCTTGGCCTGCAGCGGATTCTTCGGCCGCCAGAATGCGGCGATGTTGTCGTGAACCTCTTCCTTGGTCGGAATCTCGAACAGGACGACCCCGCCATCGCCCCAATCGCCGATCGGCTCCATCCAGAGACTTGGGCGCTTTTCGAAGCTGGATTCGAGGTCCTGGTAAGCGAAGAAGTTTCTCTCCCGCTGCATCAGCCCGAAGCCGCGCGGATTGAGATCCTGGAAGGTGCTGATCTGGAGGTCGCGAGGATTGCTGAGCGGCCGCCACAGGCTTTCACCCTTCCCATTGAAGATCGCAAGACCGTCGGAATCGTGGACTGACGGACGGAAATCGTCGATGTCGTTGCGATCGTTCGGACCGTAGAAGAACATGCTGGTCATAGGCGCGAGACCGGCCCGCGGCATTTCGACGCGCGGATAGACCGACATTTCGACATCGAAGACCGTCGTTTCCCCGGGCCGCACGGTGAAGCGGTAGCTCGCCGCGCAGCTTTTGCTGTCGAGCAAGGCATGGATGACCATCGAGGTCGCACCCGGCACCGGCCGCTCGAGCCAGAACGCCTTGAACAGCGGAAACTCCTCCCCCTTGGCTTCGCCGGTGTCGATCGAAAGTCCTCGGGCGGAGAGCCCGTACGTCTGCCCCTTGGCCACGGCTCGGAAATAGCTCGCCCCGAGGAAGACGCAGACCTCGTCGTAGTAGTCCGCGCGATTCATGGGCGCGTGGATGCGGAAGCCCGCGAACCCGAGATCGACGTCCTCGAACGCGGGGACCTTCTCGCCGAAGAAAAAGTCCGCCTTGCGGTACTTGAGCTCGGTGGCCTTTCCGTCCGCGACCTCGAAGATGGTCACTCTGTTCTTGTAAAAGAAGCCGCGATGGAAGAACTGCGCTTCGAACGGAAGATTTTTGCCGCGCCAAAGCGCCCGCTCCGGCAAGAAGCGGATCGAACGATACTGATCGTAGTCCAAGTCCTTCAATCCGCTCGGGAGCTTCTCGTCCGGAGCCTCGTGCGGCTTGGCCGCCAGCATACGGGCCAGGTCCCTCACCGTTGACGGCCCAAACCCATCGTCCGACGCCGCGGCGAAGCCGCTGCGCGAGACGAGCAGCAACGCCGGCAGCACCGCCGACCCTTGAACAAGCTGGCGTCGGTTCACGTGCTCTCCTACTCGCTACTGCTGCCGCGGTCATGCAACGACCATCACGCCCGCGAGTTCCAGTGGCCGTCACCATTGGCCGATGGGTCGCCGGAGGTTGGGATTCAAAGAGGCCGGCAGCTGAGGCGGCGTTACTGCCGTTCGACGTTTGGAGGCCGTGTGTGGCTCTCCCGGCGGTGCGGTGTCGCGCGATGGATCAAATGACACCCAGCACAGGGAAAGCTCTCGCGAGCCCTAAGAGCCGACATCGAAGCGGGGCGACACGCCGGAGGGCTGTTCGCCAGCATCTAAGGAGATTCGGATATCAGCTGTTATGGAAGAACTCGGCCGATGACAGAGTTCTGAGCCAAAGCTTTCGCATCAACGCTCAAAACGTCCGCTTCGCTCGTTAGGCGGATGGATTGAGCTAGCCGCCTTTTACCCATAAGAGACATGCAGCGATCCGCGATTTCGATCGCCTCGTCGGCGCGGGCAATCGGCGTTGATCACTCCGGCAGTCCAGCTTTTTTGAGTCCCTCGTTGAATCTTAGCCCCCACATCAGAAAACGCGGACTATAGGATGGCAACGGTACGCCTTGCCTTCGAGCTTTCCATTGAGTGATGGTTCTGATAGGCGCATTGTCGTTCGCCAAATATCGCTGCATGGCTGCGCGCGCATCTGCCTCTTTACCCGCCAAGGCAAGCAGCGCAGACCGCACAAATCCGATCAGCAGAATCTCGGGAGAAGCAGCTTCAGCCCGGTCAATCCATACAAGCGCCTCCTCATAGTCCTGCAAGATGCTGAAGGCGAGAGCCTTGGCGAGATACAGCGGCGTGGAAAAGGGGTCGTGCGGGCTGAGCCGCATCGCCTTGTCGGCATAGGCGATGGCCTGTTCCGGCTCTCCGACATAACTGTAGGCCAAAGCCAATCCCGGCGGAATGCTGCCGGGAGCTAACATCAGGGCGCGCTGATAAGAATCGATCGCCTCCCGAGAGCGCCCCGCCACGAGTAGAACATCGCCTTTCGCCGAGTGAGCCAGGAAGTTGTCCGGATCGATCTTTATGGCTGAGGAGGCAAGTTCGTCCGCGCGGTGAAGATCAACTTGGCGATCGGGACTCGCAAAAACGTAAACGCGATGGCTGAACTTGATTGACAGGAGGGACAGTGCGCGGACATTTTCAGGGTCAATCTGCAACGCTTGCTCGCACAGGCGGTAGGCGGAATCGAGTACCGGCGTCAAGTACATGCGCATAATGGCCGCGGTGCAGCGCCACGAAAGGTCTTCCGCACTGGGATTGGCTGCGCGAGATTGTGCCCAGCGGGCTCTTTCTGCAGTCATCTTGATACCGATCGCGTGCGCGATCCGCGTAACGATGGCATCTTGCATCTGCAAGATGTCGTAGCGATTTTCGTCAAACTGGTCAGCCCAGAGGTGCGCATCGCTCTCGGTATCGATGAGCTGGGCATGCACGCGCAGCCGGTCGCCAGTCGGCTGCACGCTGCCTTCCAGCACATAGCGCACACCTAGATCCTTGCCGATCTGCCGCACGTCGATTGGCTTGCCCTTGTAGGTGAAAGCAGTCGAGCGGGAGATGACGAAATTGTCGCGAAAACGCGAGAACGCGGTGGTCAGTTCGTCACTGATGACGTCTGCCAGATAATCCTGGCTCGCATCGCCGGATAGGTTGATAAAGGGCAGCACGACGATGGAGAAGCGCTCCGAGGGCTTTGCCAGCTTGTCCTGCATGTGTGAGACGATGGGCGCTCGGCCGAGGTGGAAGTACAATGCCGCGCCACCAGCGCCGGCGATTAGCACGACTGCGGCTCCGATCGCCGCGAGGCGCGCACCCCACCTTTCGCGACGTACAGCCGGCGCCGTGCTGTGTCGCGGCCAGTTTGGCTCGGCGGGCCGCGCATCATCAAGAGCGACTCGGAAGACACGCACCGGCCGTGCGATGTTCTTGAGTTGCCGTTCGCCTGTATCCTCGAAGGTGACATCGAACTTGCCCCGAACCTGTCGGTGTGCGTCATCGGAGATGCAAATGCCACCGGGCTTCGCCAACCCCTCCAGACGCGCTGCCACGTTCACGCCATCGCCAAAAATGTCACCTCGATCGATGAGGATGTCGCCGACATTGATGCCAATCCGGAACTCGATGCGCTTCTCATCTGGCACCTCGGCATTGCGCTCGGCCATCCCGCGCTGGACATCAAGAGCGCAGCGCAGTGCGTCCACTACGCTGCTAAAGTCAGCCAACAGCCCATCGCCGGTGTTCTTGACAACACGGCCGCGGTGTTCGGCAATCTTGGGATCGACGAGGGTGCGTAGATGGTCCTGGAGCTGGACGTGCGTGCCCTCTTCATCCAGGCAAGTTAATCGGCTGTAGCCAGCAACATCGGCTGCCAAAATGGCAGTGAGCCGACGCTCGACGCGCTCGCTGGCCAAGTCATGCCTCCAAGATAGGTTGATGACAGTCTACGCCTCCAGGTTCCGAGAACCAAGTGATGGGAGATGGTGCTGGGCACCCACTGAGCCCAGCGCCGTGAGGCCCCCGTGGCTGACATGTCCGATGTGGCCCTACCGAGAAGTGCGCGACTAACATATCGTCCGCTTCGCGCCGACAGCGGACACTCCCGCTCTGACAAGCGAGCGAACTCGCCGATCCCGTTGCGCTGCTGCGGCCGGTATGATCGAAGGATTATCGCGTCCGTAGCCGAAGATGCGTTCGAGGCCGTGGGTTCCGCTGCGCAGCGGCCGCTCATGAAAAGCGAGGTGGATCACCCCTTTTCCGAAGGCAGATTAAACTGAAACACGGCGCCCCGTGGTTCATTCGCACGGGTCCAAAGTCGTCCTCCGTGCGCCTCGATGATCGATTGGCAGATCGACAAGCCCATGCCGGTCCCGTCCGGCTTGGTGGTGTAGAAGGGCTCGAACAGGCGGTCAATCATTGCCAGGTCAAGCCCGCGACCGGTATCCCGCACGGCGACAACAACGAGGCCTGAGGCATCTGCAGCCGTGCTGATCCGCAGCTCCCGTGGGCTAACGTCGAGGCAGTTCATTGCCTCAATCGCGTTGAGGATCAAATTGAGAACAACCTGTTGCAGCTGGACGCGATAGCCCTCCACGAGCGGCAGGCATGGAGCGAGGTCGGTCTGGATCAAGACATCATGTTTGAGCAGCTCGCTCCGGGCTAGGGTGATCACGTCCAGGATTGCACCATTGACGTCGACGCTCTCCTTCGGCGCCGGAGTTTTCTTGATGAGGGAACGGATCCAGCCGATGATCTCGCCGCCTCGCTTGGCTTCTGCGACAATGGATTCGAGCGCCTGCCGTGCCTTTTCGAAATTTGGAGATTGAGTTCCTAGCCAGTTCAGTGCGGCTTCTGCGTTGCAGAGTATCGCGGTGATTGGTTGGCTTAATTCGTGTGTCACCGAAGCCGTGACCTGGCCCATCGCCGCCGCGCGATTGGCGTGTGTAAGTTCAGCCTGCATCTCGCGGAGCGTCTCGGCGGTTCGCTTGCGTTCGGTGATGTCGCGGCTCAGACAAATGATCCGTGATCGGCCGCCTTCACAGAATTCTCGCATACGGACTTCGACGGGAAACACAGTGCCGTCCTTTCGGCAATAGTGACTCTCGAGCGTAGCGATGCCGCCGGCCTTGAGGCGCTCGCGGTTGGTCCGCCAGGTTGCTTCATCCATCTCAAGATCGAAGAAGGACGCTGTTGCCCCAACCAGTTCGCCCCGACTGTAGCCGAGGCTTTCGCAGGCATTTCGATTCACATCGAGAACGCGACCGTCTTCACTGTGGAGCATGAACGTATCGGTCGCGTGGTCCACGAAGGTACGGAAACGGGCCTCGCTCTCGATCAGCGCCTGTTCGGCACGCTTGCGCTCCGTGATGTGGCGCCCCACACCGCGGTAGCCCATGAAGTGCCCCGTCTCGTCAAAGATGGGCAGCCCAGAGACCGAAACATAGCGCTTGCCGCCGTCGGGCGTCGGCCGCGCGAGCTCGAAATCGCGAAACGGAAGGCGGGCATCCAATATCTCCCGGTGCTTGCGCCAACCCTCTGCATCAGGCTCCAGATAAGGGACCTCCCATCGTGTCCTGCCGATCTCGGAGACCGGCGGTTCGGGAAGTGTCTCAGCGAACTCCTGGCGGATGAAGCGATGCTGCGCATCAGTTTCCCAGTACACATCAAAGGAGAATTGCACAAGGGTGCGGAAGCGCTCCTCGCTCTCGCGCAGTGCCTCCTCGGGGCGCTTGCGCTCATTCGAATCGAGCGCGACCGACGGCACTTGACTCGGATGTTGCATAATCACCTCTTGCTCACGAGCGATGGATCAATAGACGCATTTTTCGTACCGGGTTGCGGGCCTGTCTGTCGCCCCGGAGTGGCAAATAGCGCCGGCGATCGCTAACGATGCACGACGAGTCGAACCTTGGCCTCGCAGAGCGCCAATGATCGATCGGGAATATGCCTTGTGACGACTATACTCAGGTATAGAAGGCTTCTCTATGGACTTATTGCTGTGACGACCCCGACGCCCGCAAACAACGAGAGCTGAACGCCGGTTCCATGAACCCATGCGTGTGAAAGGCGGAGCCCGCTTCTCGTGCCGTGGCCATCGACCAATGTCCGCCGAAGTGGCCGGTCCAGTAAGGTCGCCTGTTGGCCCGAACGCGGGGTCCGTACGATGACATTTCACAGGCCCGCGTTCGTAGTTTACACTATCGGACGCGCTGGCCGCTGTTTCAGGTACAAGACGCGGCACTTGGCACTCGACTGGCTATGGTGCCTCGACTGTCCCAACGCTCCGGCATGTGGTTGGAGAGATGACCCTGGGCTCACGTCTTTCGCAAGGTGGACAGCCGCACCTCAACTTTGACGGACCCACGACCACGCTGGTCCGCACAGTAACGGTTGTCGTGGCGCTGGCCACAACGCCCGCATGCGCAGCTGACGTTGGTTTCCTGGCCGCGCCAGGGATCCCTGCCAAAGAGTTTCCTTCCCCTCGGCGTCCGGTTGCAGCGATCGCCAGCCTAAGCCGCTCCGCCCATGACCACCGCGATCTCCTGAATGAGGCCGGTGAGGTCGCACGTCTTCTTGAGTTGAAACCAGGCATGACGGTTGGTGATATCGGAGCCGGCAGTGGCTACTACACCCTCCGTGTCTCGCAGCTCGTCGGTTCCAAGGGCTCCATCATCGCCCAGGACGTCAGGAGGGACTACCTCATCGAGCTCGGAAGGCGAACGGAAGAACTGAAGCTAACAAACATCATATTCGCGCTGGGGGAGCCACACGACCCCCGTCTACCCCCTTCGTCGCTGGATGCCGCCATTCTCGGGCACATGTATCACGAAATAGCCCAACCCTATGCCTTCCTCTACAATCTGGCGCCCGCTTTAAAGCTGGGCGCACGGATCGGAGTTGTCGACTTCGAGCGCCCGACTTCAAAGCACGGCACGCCGATTGAGCTGCTGCGTTGCGAACTAGCCGCCGTTGGCTATGACAAGATCGCCACATATCAGCTCGCAGGCGATGGCGGATATTTGGCGGTGTTCGTTCCACCTCAAGAAGCGACTCGAAAATCTGCCCGCGATATCGTTGCTTGCACGGATCGCGCTGGCTCTCGCTGATTTCCAATTGCTTGAGACCAGCACGTACTCGATGTCGTGATCAAAGATGCCGCGATTTAAGAATCCAAAATCCCATTTGCGCTCGATCGCCTAACGGTCGCTTTGCGTGAGGGTCCGGATTCGCAAATGAGATGTTATGGAAGAAGTCGGCCAACGACCGACTTTCAGTCTGCTCAGTTTCCTCGGTCAAGCAGCGGCAACCCACAATCCGCTAAGAACGCGGCCGTTCCTTCGTAGAAGGCTGGTGGACGGGTGGCGTCGATGGAGTCCCCCCTCGGAATGTAAATTACCATCCCCTGTCGCGCGCGCGTCAGCAGCACACGGTAAGCGTTGGTCAGATAGACCTTGCGGTTGTCATCATTGACGTTCTGCCACCGCGTGCCGGAAAACCGATAGAACTGCCACCTGCCATCGACCGACCGAAAATCAGCATCCCAGCACACACCCACCCAATCGAGCTCCAGGCCCTGAATATCGAACTCGGTCGCAGGATCCTCCATATAGTAGGACGAGCGGACATCATCTTTTCCGTTCAAGAACCATGTCGTTGCTTCGATCTTTTCGTGAACGTTGATTCCCTCGGGCTTCAGGCGCGATGCGCCCGACGAGGCCACCAGACCAATTCGTTCCGAACCCCTCCCACGATCTCGGAGCCATTGCCGCGCGTGGCCGAGCTCTCGCGTCAGGACGATCGGATAGGTCTCCTTAATCGCCTGGTAAAACGCTTTAGCCTCTTTGGCCTCCCCAGCGACCAGCGCGCCAACGAACGCAGAGAGCTTTTCGGCACGAAACGATCGCACAGAGACCGCCAAATGAAGCGCCGCCAGAGATTGGCTCTCAAGCCCTGCCAGAAGTGCCGGTAGATCTTGCCCCCAATGGTAGTCTCGATGGGCTAGTTGTTCCGACGTATAGACTTTCCAGTTCCGAAAACTTCGCTGGAGCGCGGAAAACCATTCGGTTAGGCCCGCTTCACCGGCATTGATCTCCTGTCCTCCGCCTATGAGACATATGATCGTGCACCAGCCTTCGTGCCTGTCCATAACGCTGATGAGAAACTCAGGTTCAGACATCTGGAAATTTGTCTGCCCCTTCTTCTGACTCATGAAGTTCGCCAGATGCTTGGCGTCCCATGCCCGCTGCGCCTCGTCGAACACCGCAACCCGCTCGATCGGAGGCTCAGAGGTGACGAGATTGCTGTCGCGGAAATGCATAATGTTCTGAACGAAACTTTTGACTTTCCGGAGCGCGTCGGACTTCTTACTTTTCTCGCCGCGCTCCTTTAATTGCGCGTGTTCGTCCCGTGCGAGTGCCTCGCGCAGCACCTCCACCAAGGGGCCGTTGCCGGACAGGAAGACGGCATGCTCTTCCTCGTGAGCCTTTGTCCGAAGTGTCACGAGATTGAGGCCTGCCAAGGTCTTTCCGGCACCCGGCACTCCCGTGACAAAGCAGATCGCCTTGCATCGGTGAGCCTTGGCATCCTCGATGATGTCGGCAAGGCATGCGGCCGTCTGACTTAGATTTTTAGCTCCAGCGTCGGAGCGCGTAATATCTTCGACCCGATGGCCCTGGTAGAGCGCCTGCGCGGCTTCAATGATTGTGGGCGTGGGCTTGTAGCCAGTCCGCGACCACTGGGCGCCGTCCAAGTCAGCCTGCTTTGGTATCTCACGCACGACACGCCCGAGGATTTCTCGCAGATTGTCCCCGTTCGATTTGACCGGGCTTGCGACTCCGTCATTTTGCCATGCGAGCTCAAAGGATGGTTTCGCCGCCATCGTCGCCACAACGATCGGCACGATGCGCCGATCATGGCTCCCAGCATGGAAGTTCTTGAGGTCGAGCGCATAGTCGACAACTTGATCGAGGGCGGCCGCATCGAACTGATCCGAGCCGACTTTGAATTCGATGACGAAAACGATTCCCGCCGTAGTCACCACCACATCGGCGCGCTTGCCCATGCGCGGGATCGCGAACTCAAATGCAATCCAACCATCGAGCCCACCAAATTGAGCCCGCGCGAGCTCGATCTGGCTCAGCCAGGCGTTGCGCTGCAGCGCATCTAGTGCAAAGGGATTCTGCTTGGCGAGACGTCCCAGAATAGCGTCTGGGGTTAGATCGACAAGAGCTTGGATCGAGCTAGAATAAAAGGCACCATTCATCGTGTTTCGCGCGCTTCCGCCTGATTTTGGTTGATTCTATGACGTCGAACGAGATCAATCTAACAGCAATAGCTGACATATTATCGAGGTCCCCGGACTATCGGGTCCTTCGTCGGCTCACGCCTCGGACAGAATTCGCCCCATGCGACGGGCAGGTAACAAAGACTGGCATTTTGCTGGATGTGGAAACCACCGGCTTGAATACAGCGCAAGACGAAATCATCGAGCTGGCGATGGTGAAATTCGACTATCTGCCAGATGACAGGATTGCGCGAATCACGGACGTCTTTTCATCGCTCAACGAGCCGCAGAATCCTATCCCTGTCGAGATCACCGAGCTCACGGGCATTGCGGACGAGATGGTGCTGGGACATCGGATCGATCCTGACGCGGTTTCGGCGTTTGTCTCCGATGCGGTGATCATCGTCGCCCACAATGCAAACTTTGATCGGAAATTTGCCGAGCGCTATTGGCCGGTTTTTGAGCGGAAGCCGTGGGCATGCTCTGCAACAGAAATCGAGTGGCGCAGACACGGATTCGACGGATCGCGCCTCGGCTACTTATTAGCTGGGGTTGGACTTTTTCACCAAGCCCATCGCGCAATCGACGATTGTCGGGCTTTGATAGAAATCTTGGCCACAGATGTACCAAACCAGGTTCGATCGGCTTTCGCCGTTCTCCTCGAACGTGCTCGACGCAAAACAATTCGGATCTGGGCGGAGCAGTCCCCGTTTGACTTGAAGGATGTGCTGAAGAGGCGGGGCTATCGCTGGAGCGACGGCTCCGACGGAAGGCCGCGGTCCTGGTACATCGATGTGGATGAAGCAAATCGGGTTGCGGAGGTCGAATTTCTTCAGACCTCCATTTATCTCAAAGACGTTGAGCCGCGCATGCAGATCATGAGCGCGATGAACCGGTTCTCCAGCAGACTGTAGCGCTGAAGACGCTGCGGTCTCCCAAGTCACTCCAGAACTACTGTGCTCTGTTGCTCTAAGGTCTCGGTGGCCAAGCGCACGAGATCATCTGGTCGCGGGAAATAAATAGTGAAAATCGGGCACTGCTCTGGCGATTGGCGGCGAGACGTCAAGTTCTGCGCCTGCTAGACGACTGAGGCATAACGGTTTTTTCCGATGCCTCATTGCTCGGGTTGGGACGACCAACGAAGGCGATCGCCAAAAACGCGCGCGACCGGGAAAAAAAATCCGTGAATGAGAGTGGGGCCGGTCCGCATGTGAGGGATCTCTGAGGAATTGACCACCCCCCATCCCCTCGTCCCATCGCTGGTGGCTTTTTGTATTTAATTCCAGAATTTTGCTTACGAACCAGGAAGACCGGTCTCCGCAGCATCGCTGCCAGACTTTAACCACCCCCACCCTGTCAACCCGACTGTCAACCGTGTCAACCTTGTCAACCTAACTTTTCAGTCCCTTCAGCTAGCTCGGTGGCGCGGTGCGAATTACCCGCGCCCGTTTCGCCCACCAGAAGGACCCCTGATTACTTGGTTAGCGTGGGGCGCGAACAATGACGACTAGGCGAACTAAATTTGGATGCTCCGGGCGAAAGCACTCCAAAACCTGCGGCTCGAACTGCTCCACGATCTTTGCCGCGACGAATTTCATATCGGCAGACAGTACAATTTCGTCCTTTCGCAGTTCCTCGAATCTCACCGAGTGAAACCATGATTTAAACCTTGCACTGCCAAGCCTCCGCTCGATCCGCGGCGCAACGATTTCGATGTAGTTCTGCGTCTCCTCACGAGCAGGTGGGCCATTCCTAACCTGACAAGCAGCGTTTGGTTGAGGATCGGAAGAGGTTAGTGGAAAGATGTTGGTAGGATAGGTTTGTGAGGTGATCTCGTGGCCGGTTGTGGGGCAAACCTGCCTCAATGAAGGGGACATTTCTGGCGAATCAAAGCGGCTCCTGTGTTTACGACGGTCAGCACTCCACTTCTCTTCGTCGGCTCGAAATCGATGCCAACACGGTTGGTAGGAATTACAATGCCAGCTACCTCGATGTCGCAACGAATTGAAGTAGCCCAACCTGACGATTTTCTTGATCGCTCGATTGACCGTTTTTCGGTCTACTCCCAGAAGAGCAGCTATTGTTTGTTGAGAGGGGTCGCATCGAGCGGTTTTGCGATTGAAATGATCGAGCAATGCGACGGCAACACGCTTTTCGGTCTTGTTGAGTTGATCGCTTAGGCCGATCGCCTTCAGCGCGAACGTCGTATCATATTTTTCCGGCAGCATTGCTAGACCAAGCCCGATCGCTGCCCACCAGCGATCATCCTGGTTCAGCCTACAAGAGCTTAGAAACTCAATCAGGCAAACTACCCGGCTATTTCTGTTGAGCTTTCTTGCTCAGCTTAGCGCTGCGGATTCGACTGTTGAGGATCTCCAGCGTATCGGCAGCCTCCTTCATAGTGAGGGCCAGCTTGTGTTTAGTTAGCAGATTAGAATGGGGGTCTGCCTTCAGCTCTTGATAGAGACTCTCTGCGGAGAGATATGATTCGGAGGCATCGTCTCGCTGGCGGAGCAGACTCGCAAGAGCCTTCACCCATGAACCAATGCTGGAGTGCCGTTCAGAGCTGCGGCCGGTGGCATACTTGAACACGTGCTTGAGAAACTCATGAAATGCGCCGTGCTCGGTGCCTTTCGCCTGCTTGTGCTGGAAGGTTTCAAAGATACTCCAACCCGAAATGACAAGATTGCGGTCCGGGGATCCGAACCCTTCCTTGAACAGGTTGGTGCGCCCTCCCTTATCAATCGGTGCACTTCGTTCCGCACCACGGCTCTTCTTAAATTCGGCTGCGACCAATCTCGCGCCCTGCCGCAGCTCAAGTAGATTCTGTATCCACAAACTCTCGTTGTCGTCGTCAGCAGGATCAGGATAATCGTCATCCTCTTCAACGTTATCAAATTGGCCAGAATAGCTGGGCAGATCCTGAACGGAGCTATATCTTCCATACTCCATGAATGCTTTTCGAGTGTAGTCATCAGTGCCCTTGATAGCTTTTAGTAGCTGATCAGCGCATTCGGCAACGAGATTTGCTCCATCAACGACGTGCTTGGCGCGCGGTGCATCTCGCTCCAGCAATTTGTTTTGGTTGAATTCGATGGCGAGCCGCTGCACTTCATTGGCCGCGCAAGATACGCAGGCGCAATGTTGCCGCTCACCGAACTCGCTTAGGCGGTGCATTGTGGAAATAGGTCGGAGGGATTGCACCGCCTGCTCGAAACTCTCGAAGGGCCCGGCCGGCAGCGCCGCTTCTGCCCGCGGCAATTTGAAGGACCACCGTCTTGGTCTTGAGGAATCCATTCGGCACCAACTAGTGGCCTGCGGGTAAAATACCGGATTTGGTGAACGGGCTTGATTGCCTGACATCAAGAAAGGTCGAGCTCATCCTGCCGAGACAATGTCTCATCCTCTCTCTGATTCGCCATCGGCGCAGGACGCAATCAACGAGTTGGCCACCATTTTGGCCACCGGCCTTCTGCGTGTTCTCGACCGGAAGTCCAGTCCAAATTTTGCTGGTCCCTCAAATTCTCTGCTCGACTGTACCGGTTCGTCTGGGGGTGATGTGGCCCGAAAAGCCGAGGAAGTTACCCCGTGAAAGAGTCCATTTTGTCGCAGTTGGCGGTCCTAAAGGGCGCCTCTGCCCCCGTTCTAAAGGCCCGCTGGCGCGAGCTTTTCGATACAGAGCCCCCTGCCTATAACCGCCGCTTCCTGGAGAGCCGGCTGGCCTACCGAATTCAGGAATTAGCCTATGGCGGCCTGAGCCGGGAAACCACCGAACGGCTCAAAGCCATGGCCAAGCAGTATGCCGATCAAAAACCGGCGGACCGCAAGGCTCGGCCGCTTTTGCGACCCGTCGCCGGGACGAAGCTGATCCGCGAATGGGAGGGCGTTGAGCACTGCGTCACCGTTCGCCACGACGATTTCGAATACCTCGGCCGTCCCTACAAATCCCTGTCCTCGGTCGCCCGCCAGATCACGGGCACCAAATGGAATGGGTGGGTCTTCTTCGGCCTCAAAAACTCGCTGGGCAAATGACCTCCCGAATATCGCAAAAGCGGCGAGTCAGCCCATTTGCCAGCTCTTTTGAGCGGGCAGATCCCGGCCGCTCCGCAATCCGTAAAGTCCGGTGTGCGGTGTATACCCGCAAGTCGAGCGAAGAAGGCCTCGACATGGACTTCAACTCGCTAGATGCCCAGAGAGAGTCTTGTGAGGCTTATATCGTGAGCCAACGAGCGGAGGGCTGGACCCCGGTTTCCGATCGCTATGATGACGGCGGATTTTCGGGCGGGACGCTCGACCGACCAGCCCTCAAACGACTCATAGCTGCAGTTCAGGCCGGCAAGATAGATGTGATTGTCGTCTATAAGATTGACCGGCTGTCGCGGTCGATGCTCGACTTCCTGAACCTCGTGGAATTGTTTGAACGTCACGGCGTGACGTTCGTCTCCGTTACCCAATCTTTTAACACCAAGGATGCCATGGGCCGCATGGCGCTCAACATCCTGGTGACCTTCGCCCAGTTCGAGCGCGAGCTGATCGGGGAACGCATTCGCGACAAGGTCGCCGCCTCTCGGAAGCGCGGCAAATGGATGGGGGGCTGGACACCCCTCGGCTATGAAGTTAGTGACCGCAAATTGCTAGTTCACCAAGCTGACGCCGAACGGGTACGAGCGATCTTCCGGCGCTTTGTGCAGCTCAAATCTGCAACCCTGCTGGCTCGCGAGCTTATCGCTGCCGACGAGCGCACCCGGTATGGTCACCTCATAGATAAGACTCTGCTGTATAGAATTCTCCGCAATCGGGTCTATCTCGGAGAGGCAGTTCACAAAGGCACCGCTTACCCTGGAGAGCATGAGGCGATCATCGATCGCAAGCTCTGGGATCAGGCGCACGGCATTCTCAAGGAAAGCCCCCGCAAACGCGCGAACAACAGTCGGGCGCAAACGCCTGCCTTATTGAAGGGTCTGCTGTTCGGTCCTGATGGCGCCGCGATGTCACCAACGCACACCCGAAAGTCGGGCCGCCTATATCGCTACTACATCAGCCAGACCGCCATGAAGCAGGGTAGATCCGATTGCCCGGTCAAGCTGGTGCCCGCGGCTGAGCTAGAGCGCATCATCATCGATCAGGTCCGTCGGCTGCTGCAGGCTCCTGAAATCATCGTCCAGACCTGGCGCGCCCTACGAAAGCAGGCCGCTGAGGTCAGCGAGGCGGAAGTGCGCAATGCGCTGGTCGGCTTTGACGAGCTCTGGGACGAACTGTTTCCGGCCGAACAAGCGCGCGTCGTTCAGCTACTCGTCGAGCGCATCGACATGCATGCCGAGCGAATGGACATCGCCTTGAAAATCCAGGGCTTGACCTCGCTCTCAGCGGAATTGCAGCCGCATCCATTCCAACAGGCGGCCGAATGAACCGACCGACCACACTTACCCTCGGCCGCATCGGCCGTCCGAAACTCAGCCGTGATGGCCGGACAATGGTGGTAAGCATCCCGATCTCGTTCCGCCGCCAGGGCGGACGCAAGCGCGTGGTTACCCCCGCAAACCAGGAGGCTTGGTCACCGCCGAGGCCGCAGGTCGACAACACGTTGGTCAAGGCCGTCGCGCGAGCCCATCGCTGGCGCAATATGCTTGAATCGAACCTATTTAGTTCGGTGCGAGAACTCGCCAAGGCTGAGAAGATCAACGAGTCCTATCTATGCCGGGTACTTCGGCTCACCCTGCTCTCGCCCACCATCACCGAAGCCATCCTGAACGGGCTGCAGCCAGACGGGCTTGAGCTGGCGCAGCTGTTGAAGTCTATCCCAGCTGAGTGGGACGAGCAGCGGGCTCTCTTCAGTTCATCCGCTCGGAAAGCCGGAAGCCGGTAAAACCCGTTCCAAGCCGGAACGGGTTCGGCCGGCGCGGATTCGCGAATCGAATGTTATGGAATGCGGCAGGTACAGTTGGGTGGGAACCGCGAACCACGTTTATCAGCGTTGAAAAACCTAGCGAATTTACGCTCGCTTCTATGAGTTTTGTAGCAGCGTTTTGTATTCGCACAAGGGACGAACGGGGGGAGCGCCACCGACCAGCGCACCCCGTTGATCCGGCCCCATGCGATCTCAACCGAACGATAGCAGCTCCAGCTGGATGAGACGCGCAACGTTCGCTATCTCCAGGGCGCAGGACCCTTCGCTATTTGGTCGAGCAAGTGGGGTGGTAGCCTCTCGGCGATTTTGGCACTTTTCCTGAATACCACCTTGTTGACTTTGAAGCCTTGCGCCTGAGCCGTACCGGACGCGGCGTGAAGGTACTTCTTCGAACAGAGCGCCCTGAAAGGGTCTTCGAAGATGCTGCCGTGAATGATGACGTTGGGGTTCTGCGAAATCCACCAAAGCGCTGCGGTCTGCCGGGGAGTCAACTCGTGCAACTTGTCCATGATGTTGCTGTTCTGGCGCCAGTGCCTGAATGCAGTCCAGCCCCAATCGGCGACTGCCCACGCAAGTCTGAAGCCATTGGCCAAAGCGCTAGCCACGAGGATGCCGTAGCCCAAGAGGGTGGCGAAGATGATGTACGATGTTTGGTCTGGTGCGAGCTTAATACTCCACCATTCGTACTTGTTACCCAAAATGAAAATAGTACCGGCAAATGCTAAGGCAAATCCAAACCGTGTGCTCTTGGCGACAATCTCGAACAGCTTGTCAAACATTGCTGGACCAAAGGGTTGAAATACGAGGAGATATCATCCTTTCCGTGTGGTAGATAGGGGCTTTCGGGGGATGGGGAATGGCGCGGCAGAAAGTCAGCAAGAAGGCGCTACGTGCGGAAGCGGAGGCACGGGTGGACCTCTTTCTTGCAATAGGAGAATTCATCTTCGAGTTCTCCCAGCTGGAGTTCACAATTCGGCACCTGCTCGCATCGGCGCTGGACCTGAAAGGCGACAAAAGCTTCGACACCGTCGTCTCACCATACGACTTCAGAACCCTCTGCGACGTAACGAGCAGCTTTGTCCGTGGACTGGAAGACTGCGACGACAACCTCGCCAAGCACGTCAAAAAGACGTTCGACGATTGTAAGAAAATCAATGATGACCGGGTCCGGGTTGCCCATGGAACGTGGACCCTTGGTGGGGGTGCGCGCCACGTCTCCCGGCAGACGCTGGAGGCAAGCCAATATTTCATCAAGCCGGTTGAATTGAGAGAGAAGACGAAGACGCTCGGCAAGCTCAAGAGCGCCGTCGTGGAGATATTGATCGGCGACAAATCGGAATGGGAGAAGTACGGCGCGAAATGACCATGGATAAGATTAGGGACATCTTCTCGTATTTTGTCGCGGCGATGGCGATTTTTTCGCTTCTAGGCGCAGTGTACCAAGCGTTTCAGAATGAAAAAGGTTCAGCGCTTACGCTCGGGACCTTGTTTTTGGTCGGCTCATTGATTGTGTTCCTGCCACAAGTCGAGTTCATCAAAACGCTCGGCGTTGAGGCCAGACTGCGGGAGACCTACAAGGAGGCGGTCGCGACCCTGGCGAACGTAAAGCGGTTGGCGGAAATTAGCGCCAGAGCAAGCTATCTCGTGATTGCGTGGGGAAACCGCTTTGATGGGCCAACCGCGAAAGAGCGCCAAGCCGTCCTCGACCAGATTGATGAGCAACTCGCCGAATTAAAAGTTTCACCCGAGCGGCAGGCTGAAATTCAACGCCCGTTCGTCCAAATGGTCCGGCTGGATTTCTTCTTCCTATTCCAGGGCGTCCTCAATCAATACGCCACGCACATAAATACCAAGTTGACCGAAGATGTACACAAAGCGCCAGACCCGAGTGCGGCAGCCGGGAAGGTCATGGAGCACTCAGAGCGCATCACGGCCTGGACGAAGAGGGTGCAGGATAAGAATTGGTCGGCCGAACTAGACAAGTATTCATTGGAAAACGTGCTCAATGACTTCGTACCCAAGCGTGGGGAGTGGCTGACCGACAAGGAGCTAGGGGTGTTTCACAAACTCAAAGACGAGGTTGTTCGCCTAAATACCGATTGCGAAAAAAAGGGCGGCTATACCCAAGAGGCCGCGACATACTACGACCGGTATTCAGGCAACCACAATGTCGATAAGGCAAACCAGCTTCGGGATGAAGTATTGCGATGAACCCGAGCACAGCACGCACTCACTACTACCACCTGCATCGGCTTGAATGTATCTTGGCCTCCCCTTCATACATGCCCGAGCCGCATCTCATAGAAGTGAAGGGAGCGTGGAAGTGAGCGCCCTGACGTACATTGCCGTTTGGCAATCGATATCGGCCCGGATACAGGGCCTCGCACGGGCTGCCGCCACACATGCGGGCTTTTTAGCGGCAAACGGCAAGTCGGCATATGGCGCAGACAAAGAACTGCAACGTCAGTGTGCAGATATTCTCGCTAGCATCGAAGACTTCCAGCGAGACTTCGGAAGCGTACTACCCACGTCAGCACACGCAGCCATAAACGCTTTCCAAGCCGACGCTGGCCAGCAAATCAAAGGCAATTCCGCTGGCGACGCAGCGCTCGTCCGGACCATCATGGTCAAGCTTATCGCTTTCGAGGCCGAGTTAACATATTGCTTGAGCAATCAGACAGAGCAAGTTCGGTCAGCATCTGAGCTAGCCTTCATGCATCTGCAGCGACTGATAGTTGCTGACGACGACTATCGGGCTAAATGGCAAAAAGCGCATGCGCACCACGAAACCACGTGCGAAAAGCTAGGTGCCACCCACCTGCTTTGGCACGGCATTTGGGCATTCAAGGTCGACGCCACGGTAGGAGGACAGACCGATCTAGTTTATCAGGAGCCATTGCGTACGGGCGCTACACCAGTTTCGCTCGGATTGGTCTTGACCGAGTGGAAGAGAGTGACCGGTGACAATGTAGAAACCGCCTATCGCGAAGCGCGGGCTCAGGCAGCTCTCTATAAAGGCGGTATACTTGGTGGGTTAGAATTGACCAGTCATCGCTATTTGGTCGTCGTGACCGAGCGACAGATCAATCCTCCAGCCGACGTCAAAGAGAACAACGTAATCTATCGCCACATCAATATTGCGGTGGATCCTCAATTGCCGTCCGTGGCGGCAAAAAGGCTATCGAAGTGAAAAATATGGATAGCCTCAGACGTATGCGCGCCCCCCCGTTCGCGTCAACGTCAAGCGGCTTCAAGCAGCAAAGCGCGCTCCTCGGCGCTATAGATCCAACCCAAATCGTGCTGCGGATCTTGCTCCACAATCTTAAAACGCCGCGCAATCTCTTGTGCGACCTCAAAGTTCGCATCCTGGGAGTTCATTCGCGCCCAAACATCGCGAGCTGTTGACATGCGCCCCGAAGCGGCGAGCGCGTGAAGTCGTACCACATTCGAAATCTCGTGCGGTTCAGCATCAATAACTCGAAGCGCAACGGAAGGCTCTCCATTCCTGAGCTTCTGTCTGGCCAAAGCTGCAGTGTACGCCCGCCGCATCTTGGCAAAGGGCGTCCCCTTCACTCCGGCTTCGAACATCCCCTTGCTTCTCTTAAAATCGCCCCTCGCTTGGAATAGCAGAGCACTCAGAAAGTGCCTTTGCCAGTCTGCAAAGCTTTTCGGGCGGTGAGGATGCTCAAGCAACGTCTCCGCAGAAAGAAAGTCGCGAGCGTCGATCAAAGCGGCGGCCTTCCCGAGCGAGGCCGGCACCGAATACGGTTGGGCTGCAAGAATAGCGTTGTATGAGTTGATCGCGTCCAGCGGCCTGTTGATCCTCAAAAGAATTCTTGCACGGGCCAGTCTCGTCGCTATGGACCGAGGGAAGTTCTTGAGAACGATGTCGTACTCGGAAAGAGCGGACAACCAATCGCCCTGCCCCTCAAGTATCTCGCCATAGGCAGAGGCCAGCAATGGATCGTCCGGAAATTGCTCTCGTGTCGACTGTAGGAATGTCGCCGCCTCTACAAGCCGCCCGCTTTCTCGCAAAACATCAAATTTGCCCCGGAAGGCTTGCGGCGTGAACGGATTGCGTTCAATCGCCAGCTCGTATGCACTTAGGGCTTTCAGCATATCGCCCTTAGCTCGGTAGACTTCCGCTTGTCCACAGAGCACGGCATTGTCGTTCGGGAATTCTCGGAGTAGCTGTTCATAGATGCGGATAGCTTGGTCAAATTGACCTGCGTGCTTGTAGGCAGTCGCCCTACCCGCCCGCGCAATCACCTCTGCTCCACGAAGCGCTTTGCCAAAATTTTGGATGGCTTTATCAAATTGCCCCATATCAAGGTGGACAGAAGCTAAGCCGCACCAAAACGCTTCTTCAGTTGGGTGGTCTCTGACCAGCTTACTGTACTCGGCTAGAGCTTGATCGTACCGTCCCATATCTCTTAGCGTGTCTGCCGCACCACCAAGCGACCAGAGATACTCAGGGTCATTTGGATCTCCGGTTACTCCCTTGAGATATAGTTCGCGGGCGGCTTCAAAATCGCCTCTCGCTCGCAATATACGAGCGCGGGAATTATTGATGAACAATCCCGGGTGCAGTTGCTCTGCTTGATCGACAACGACCGAAGCGTCGTGAAGACGGTTCTGGCGAACCAGCGCGTCGATCAAATGTGAATAGGTAAGAACATCGTTGGGATTGAAACTCACAGCGGCCTCGGCCCATTCCCGCTGTAGCTCAGGCACGCCGTTCTTTTTCGCAAGGTGCGACAATAGGCTGAGGCTTTTTGCAATTTGCTCTGGCGTCGAGTTCGCTTTTTGACCGCGAATAAGATCGTCAGCAAACTTCCGTGCAAATATTATGTCTCGCGATTTGAGGCGCTGCTCAATTGCGGATTGCTGACTCCTTATCTGCTCAAGAATTCCCCGCCCCCTAGTTGACGGATTTGATCGCTCGGGAGCTTCAAAATGGTCTTCATCAAGAATGACATGGTCCGGTAGGGGACGGCGTTTCTTTCGAAGACTGTACATCCATGTTTCAAGAGCCCGCCGTGAACCATGAATGCCTCTGAGAGCGGAGTTGAGTTTCATCAAGAGGAATTCGATATCCTTCCCCTCGCGCACCAGCCGCACTAGGTCTCTTTGGACGGGCAATCCGAATATTTGTCGACGAAACGCGCCATATGCATACTCGTCTTCAAACTCGCTTACATCAGCCTGATCGAAGAGTTTTCTTACCTTCCTTATCCAATCCTGATCGTCCAAGACCTCGCCGAGCAAGCCGGACAAGCGCGCGAAATGGGAATAATCGCTTCGTGCAGCTAAAGCAGTTTCGATGCTCGGAAGTGCATCGACATATAGGCTTGCGCTTACAAAATTGGCTGTGGTGTCCGTGACCAGCAGTTGCTCTATCGTCTCTGCAAGCTCGTCTCTATCTTCGCTGCCGTCCAAGAGATGAAGCGTAAATCTTAGTGCCCTATCCCTGTCCCTAAGGTCTCTGCAGGTCTCAAAGGCCTCGCTTTCTGACTTCACTTTTAGCTTGCGAACGTCGGTACAGCCTCGGAACGCCGACCACCAGTCACCCGATGATAGTTCGGTGACTCGCCCTTCTAGGTCGTGCAGAACAATAGGCTTCGCAATCACCGCGTAGGCGCCCGCCTGCCCCGAAATGACGGCCTCAATCATAGTTCGCGGACCTTCACGCTTTTATCTAACTTCCGTTTGACTTGTTTCCAGAGGAGTTTGTCCTCGCGCCCCTTCGGAACAGGCCCTGTTACGGCTTCGATGGCGTCTCGCCCGACCTTTTCATAGATATGAACCTCGATGAAATCACATTTGTCGCTATCGCGCTCGCTGCTCATCAAAATGGCAGGAAATTCGCTGGGATCCGTCGTGAAGAGTATTTTATGACCATATTTCGCTCTCGCTAGAGCAGCCCTATTTTGCCAAGTCGCGCGAAACCCTAGCGGCGGAGCGTCCCCAGAATAGACCGCATGCTTTTTGCAGAAAATGAATGGATTTTCCTCAAACACCGATGCGCGATTGGCAATCAACTTCTCTCGTAGAGTAACGCAGTACGGTCCATAATATTTCATACCGAGGTCGTCGAGACACAGGGCAGCGACTTGTAGGTCTTTAAAATAGATTGGATTGACGGTGTTCTCTGGCGAAGTCCTTTGCTCATCCCATCCGTTGTCTCTTGCCGCTATCGCGCCGTCCCTAATTTGGGAGTGAAAGGATGCAAAGAATGGGCTGGCGGAGACCGACCACGAATGGAGGTCATCTAGCCTTCGGTTCATAACGGCATGCGAGGTTGAAACCGCAACAGCAAACTCTTCTACCTTAGTCGACGCCCCCCGAGTTGCAGCCGCCACCTCGACGTCGTGAATTCGAGCCTCTAATGCAGCGCGCTCATCCGCCTTCTCTGCTCGACGCACGTTGGGAAAGCCTGCATCCCACTGACAGCTCAAGCAAACCCGCGTCTCTTGCGGGATCAAGGCTCCACAATTCTGACAGTTCAAGTTCGCCTCCCGGTCTCTGGTAACCGTGCGACGAACAGGAATTTGGGCAGCCAATCTACTTCGTATGGTCCCATCTTCCCCCCAGCACCAACAATAGTTCCGCAACCAGCAGAGGAAGGCAACCGTACTTTCGCCTGCGGGACTCCCCTTAAGGCTACGCGCGGCGGGTCGACCATCTGAACACTTCGAGCCGAGAAGCCTTGCAAATCCGGCGAGAGCTTGTATCTATTTCTCAAAAAGCGAATACTCCGGTCTCGCCCAAGCTTCTGAAATGTAACGGGAATCAGACTGGCGTCGGCTCGGCCCACGGTCTTCTCGGTTGAGCGAGACGGATTCAAACCGCCGCGCAGCCAAGCCCTTGATTTTCTGAGAAATGCCGTACTAGACCGATTTTGCGGGTTCAAAGATTCGGAGAAAATTCGGTTCTCCGGCTTCATTCAGGTCCTCGTTGGATAACCGCCGGGAGTTCTCCGCCCGCGAAAAAGCAGGAAAACGGCCGAGTTTCTGGCCTGTCTGCAGCTCCAAGTACGCGATCGTTTTTGCCGGGTGGCGGAGAGAGTGGGATTCGAACCCACGGTACGGTTTCCCGCACACACGCTTTCCAAGCGTGCGCCTTAAGCCACTCGGCCATCTCTCCGGAGCGCCCTCTCTTGAAGGGGCGCCGACGATTTTGCAAGGGATCGCGAGGAAAACGGGCGAATTTTCCGCAACTTCTTGTATTTACAGGATAATATTCGACGCTGCGGATGCCCTGATCGGCCTGCGGGCTGAACCCGTGATGGGTTTGGCGCGACGATTCACTTGAGGATACCGAGCACGACCGGGGACGCCATGACCATCCGCAAGACCATCGCCATCCTTGGCCTGATTTCAGCCCTCGGCTCCGCCCTCGCGGTGCCCGCTGCTGCCCAGGTCTGCACACGTCAAGGCGTCGACGTCAGCTGCAATGACGGGCGGCGCGGGGTGCTGTCGGGCGATGCCATCATCTGGCCGGACGGCACCCGCTCCAGCTCGACGCCGCATCAGAGCGTCATCATCGGCAACAAGAGCTCGATTCATGTCGGGTCCGGCGTGTTCGTCGGCCAGGGCAAGGGCGTGGTGCCAATGGACGATCCCAACGCACCGAACAAGCGGCAATGTGCGATCCTGGATGGGGTCTCGTATTGCTATTGACGTTCTCGTTTTCACCTCTCGCCGTAAGGACGGGGCGAGGGAGCAGAAAGTCAAATCAACCGCACGCCTGAGATCGCCGACTTCAGCCAGCGCAGCGCCTGCGGCGGTTGCGCGGCGAGCGGGGCGACGGCGGCCTTCTCGGTCCGGCACTTCTCGAGCTCGGCGACGAAATCGGTGGACCATTGCTGGATGGTGTGACCGCGCAGCTTCTTCATCATCGCCTCCCACCGCAACTTGCGCTCGGTGAGCGGCATTGCGGCTGCGACCGCGATCGCGCGCGCCATGCCGTCGATGTCGTGCGGATTGACAAGCAGGGCGGTATCGAGCTCGTTGGCGGCGCCTGCAAATTTCGACAGCACCAGCACGCCGGGATCGGCCGGGTTTTGCGCGGCGACATATTCCTTGGCGACGAGGTTCATGCCGTCATGCAGCGGCGTCACCACGCCGACCTGCGCTGTCCGGTAGAGACCAGCGAGCACAGCCTGGCTAAAACCCTTGTTCAAGTAGCGGATCGGCGTCCAGTCGACCTCACCGTGCCGGCCGTTGACGTCGGTGACGAGGCGCGCGACCTCGTTCTGCAGATTGCCATAGGCCTCGATCGCACCGCGCGAGGGATTGGCGATCTGGAGCAGCGAGATGCTGCGCGCAAACTGCGGCTGCTCGGTCCAGAGCCGGTCGAACGCGCTGATGCGGTTGACGAGGCCTTTCGAATAGTCGAGGCGGTCGACGCCGATCGCGAGCCGCTCGCCGTTGAGGCTGCGCCGCAGCCGCGACACGTCGGGATGCGTAGCCGACTTGGCGGCATAGGCCGCGAACTTCTCCGCATCGATACCGATCGGAAACACTTCACAGCGCGTGCGGCCATGCTGCGAGATCGCAACGCCGTCCTCGATGGCAAGGCCGAGCTCGCCGCCGACATAGGAGAGGAAGTTCTGGCGATCCTCCTCGGTCTGGAAGCCGAGCAGATCGTAGGCCAGCATCGCCGAGATCAGCTCGCGATGATTGGGCACGCCTTGCATCACCGCAGCGACGGGCCACGGCGTATGCAGGAAGAAGCCGATCGGATCGTCGACGCCGAGATCACGCAGCTCCGCACCGAGGGCGAGGAAGTGATAATCCTGCACCCAGAACGCGGTTTTTGTTTTTCGGAAGCGCATCAAGGCGCGCGCCATGAAGGCGTTGACCTCGCGATAGCTGACATAATCTTCGCGCGAGACGCGGATCAGATCGCTGCGCGAATGCAGCGCCGGCCACAGCGCGGAATTGGCAAAACCCTCGTAATAGCCGCCATAATGCGCCGCCGGCAGATCCAGTGTCGCGATGGCGCCCGTGCCGAGCGCTTCAATCTCAGCGAACGGTTGCTTTTGATGGCCGTCCCGTACCCGGCCCGAAGACCCCACCCAGATCGCGCCCGAATGTTCCACCACCGGCAACAAGGCCGCCGCGAGGCCGCCCGTCATGGGCTCGTTAGGCTTGCCGCGGGCGACGCGATTTGAAACGACGACTAAGTTCACAGGTCGTCCCCTCCTGTTTCATTCCACCCCGTTTAACTGCCGTTCATCAATATGGTTCCTGATCATCGTTTCAACCAATTGAAACCAAAATCGGGCGTGTGCGTTGGAACTGGTTTCGCTCGCGGAACCCGAAGATTTCGCTGCAAAGACAGCTTGTGCGGTCTGCTGCGCAGCAAGTATTGCGGCGCCCACTGCACCGTTCCGACCGACATTATGTCTGCGAAATGGCGCTGCCTTCGTTTCACCTTGGAGCGAGCAGGCGCGCGAGGAAGGCACGCACGTCGTTCGGCGTGTCGAAATGGCCATTCACGCCCATGGCACGACGACCGACCGAGAAGGCAAGCCCGTTCATATCAGGCATGATCGCGAATACGGTTTCATCGGTGACGTCATCGCCGATGAAAATCGGACGCCGTCCTTTGAATGGCTCCCGCTTCATCAGTTCGCGCACGCCGGTCGCCTTGGTGAAGCCGGAATGCTTGATCTCGCAGACGAACTTGCCGGGCAGTACCTCGATCGGCGCGTTGGGCAGATCGGCGCGGATCACCGAGACGGATTCGTAGATCGCCTTCTCCGCATGCGGCGCCAGGCGGTAATGCAGAGCGAGCGAATAGCCCTTGTCCTCGAGCAGGATGCCGGGCGAAAGCTTGGCGATGGCAGCCAGCCGCCGCTTCAGCTCCTTGTCCAGCGGCGGCGCGTGCACGTCATCGGCCTCACTGTCCACCGACAGCCGCATCTCGGCGCCGTGGCCGGCAACTGCGCGAAACACCTCGGGGGCGAAGATCAGGTCGATGTCGTTGAGCGAGCGGCCGCTGACCAGCGCCAGCGCGCCGGAGGTAAGCTCCGTCAACCGGTTCAGCGTGTCCGACAGGCCCGGCGGCACCCACACCTCACGCGGCGTCGGCATCAGGTCGAGCAGGGTCCCGTCGATGTCGAGCAGAATGGCGGTCTCGTCGAGATGCGGCACGAGCGCATGCGGCACCGGCACCGTTTCGGGCGCCTCGTCGTCGCGTACAATGGGCTGCTGGTCCAACGCCATTTCTGCAAGTTCCGATTTCATCAGTCTACTCCATAAAG
This sequence comes from Bradyrhizobium sp. UNPA324, assembly GCF_006658635.1. Taxonomy (NCBI): domain Bacteria; kingdom Pseudomonadati; phylum Pseudomonadota; class Alphaproteobacteria; order Hyphomicrobiales; family Nitrobacteraceae; genus Bradyrhizobium; species Bradyrhizobium sp. UNPA324. Next base: position 4,646,592 of record NZ_LFJD01000004.1, on the reverse strand, counting down.
GCGAGCGGCCGCGCGATTTGTTCGAGCGATTTGCGCTCCGCCGAGACGGCATAGCGCCACGCCACGATCGCGGCCGCGATCATCAGGACTGCCCCCAGCAAATAGCCGGCGAACACGCTGGTGCGTGATCCCGTATCGATCAGCGCGCCGAACAGCGCCGGCCCGATCACGCCGCCGATGCCGGTGCCGACCGCGTAGAACACGGCGATCGCCAGCGCGCGGACTTCGAGCGGGAAGGTCTCGCTGACGGTGAGATAGGCCGCGCTGGCGGCCGGTGAGGCAAAGAAGAAGATCACCATCCAGGCGACGGTCTGTCCCTGCGCCGTGAGCACGCCGATGGAGAACAGATAGCCCGAGAGCGCCAGCAAGAGGCCTGACACGCCATAGGTAAACATGATCATGGCGCGGCGTCCCAGCGTATCGAACAGCCGGCCGAGCAGCAGGGGGCCGAGGAAATTGCCGGCGGCAAAGGGAAGCAGATACCAGCCGACGTGATCGGCCCTGATGCCGTAGAAATCGGTCAGCACCAGCGCGAAGGTGAAGAAGATGGCATTGTAGAAGAACGCCTGCGCGCTCATCAGCACGAGGCCGACCAGCGCGCGCCGGCGGTATGCCGAGAACAGCGTGTGCACGACCTCGGGGATCGGCGTGTGATCGCGCATCTTCAGCCGAATCTTGGCGAAGTGCCGCTCGCTCGTATCCTGGTCATGGCCGATCACGGAGCACTCGATCTCGTCGACGATCGCATGAGCCTGATCGGGACGGCCGTGGATCATCAGCCAGCGCGGACTTTCCGGAATCCACATGCGCATCAGGAGCACGACGAGACCGATGCTGGCGCCGATCAGATAAGCGAGCCGCCAGCCGAGATCGGGCGCGATCACGGCGGGGTCGAGCAGGACGATGGCCGCGACCGCGCCCATCGCAGCGCCGATCCAGAAACTGCCGTTGATGACGAGATCAGTCCAGCCGCGATAGCGCGCCGGCACCAGCTCCTGAATGGTCGAGTTGATCGCAGTGTATTCGCCGCCGATGCCGGCACCGGTGAGGAAGCGAAACAGCGCGTAGCTCGCGACGTCCCACGACAGAGCGGTCGCGGCCGTTGCCGAAAGGTAGAGCGCAAGCGTGATGAAGAACAGCTTCTTGCGGCCGATGCGATCGGTCAGCCAGCCGAAGCCGAGCGCACCGAGCACGGCGCCGGCGAGATAGGCGGAATTGGCAATGCCGAGATCGAGATTGGAGAAATGCAGCGACGGACTCTGTTTCAGAGCACCGGACAGCGCGCCGGCCAGCGTCACCTCGAGCCCGTCGAGAATCCAGGTGATGCCAAGCGCGAGCACGACGCGGGTGTGAAAGCCGCTCCAGGGCAGCGCGTCGAGCCGCGAGGGAATACTGGTCTCGACGATGCGGTCGGTCGCGGCCGCCGAGACCCCTGGTGCATAGTTCAGCGCTGGGCTTTGTTGCAATTCCATCGGGCTGTTGCGTTCGATCAATGGCAGCGGCCCCGGTTTCACGGGATGTGAACGGGGTCGTTCCGATCATCGGGGTGCGGCATTCCGCCTGCCACCTGCGACAACGTCTGCGACGAGGTCGGGTTCCCCGGGGAACGGTCCTTGGGGCCACCCGTTTCCGTTGGTGCCGCAAGGAGTTGACGCATGGCTCACGTCAGAAAGACGACACAATCTCGCAAACCAGCGCATAAGAAGGCGAACGCAAGACGCAGCACCGCGCGCAAGAGCTCGAAGCGTGCCGCACCCAAGCGCTGGTCGCAACGCGTGACCAAGGAGAGCGACGCGCTCGACCTCAAGCAGGGTGTGTTCAAGCTGGACAGCCCGAAGAAGATCGCGACCTCGTTGAAGCGATCGGCCGAGCACAGCTCACGCCGCAAGACCGGCGCCTATCGTTCGGCGCTGTCGATGCTGACCTTCTACATCAACCGCGCCGGCAAGACCTTGCCAAAGACGCAGCGCGCGCGGCTGGAAAAGGCGAAGGTCGAGCTGAAGCGGGCGTTTGGAAGGGAGTGAAGACGAAGGATCGCGTCCCTTGCTCCGCTTTCGTCCCGGGCAAGCGTAGCGGCTGGCAGCGCGAAGCGCTGTCAGGCAAAGAGCGTCGATCCGGGACCCATAGCCCCGGGGGTGGTTTGGCGAAGACTCGGAGTTACCCGCTCGCTCCATAACCGCTCCCTGTGGTTATGGGCCCCCGCTTTCGCGGGGGCGACAGTGGAGAGTGGGGCACCAGCGGAGCGTTTAATTCACACCGAACCTACGCGACTTACGCCGCCCGGATATTGCCCATGAAGCGATCGAGCTCGGCGCGGAGGCGGGTGCTTTCGGACGACAGCGTCTTGGCCGAA
>NZ_LFJD01000004.1:4518986-4644229 GCF_006658635.1 Bradyrhizobium sp. UNPA324 | reverse complement strand
AGAGCACGAAGGACACCGTTAAAACCATCCGCGCAGGGAAGGCCGGGAGCCGGCATCACCTGTGGTCCACCCCGTGTGCATTTTCTGTCGCGCACGGACTTGCGGGTGCCGCCGGCACCCGGCCTTCCCTGCGCCCTTTGGCTTTCATTGGGTGCGAACGAAACTGCAAAGCTCGGGCGGAACGCGCCGCGAGAAGGAGAAGGCGTGTCTGCTGCCACCCACTCGCTGTCATCGCCCGGCTTGCCGCCTTCGCTGAAGCTTCGGCGCGCCGAGCGCAGGTGTGGGCCGCGGCGAAGCCTTGGCGGAGCCGGGACCGGGCGATCCAGTATTCCAGAGACGGCAATGATCGTACCGAGAAGGCGCAGTGTACTGGATTCCACAGCGGAGAGATTCTGGATTGCTTCGCTGCGCTCGCAATGACGGTGTGGCACGGGCGTGCCCGCCTTCTCCCAGGGCGCCAGCAGCCCTACGCAGCCGCCTTCTGCCGCGCGAGCAGCGCTTCGCCAAAGGCCTCGAACAGCTTGCGGTTGACCGGATTGTGCTGGGGATCGTATTCGGCGTGCCATTGCACGCCGAGCGCAAAGGTCGGGGCTTCCGCGATGCGGATCGCCTCGATGGTGCCGTCCTCGGCGACGCCCTCGATCAGCACGCGCTTGCCGGGATCGAGGATGCCCTGGCCGTGCAGCGAATTGACCCTGATTTTCTCGCAGCCGAGAATTCTTGCGAACGCCCCGCCCGGCGTCAGGTCGACGTCGTGACGGTCGGCAAACACGACGGTCGGATCGGGATGGATCTCGCCGTTCTCGAGCCGGGGCATGCGATGGTTCATGCGGCCGGGAATTTCACGGATCTCGGGATGCAGCGAGCCGCCGAAGGCGACGTTCATCTCCTGCAGGCCGCGGCAGATGCCGAACAACGGGATGCCGCGGGATACGCAGGCGACCGAGAGCGCGAGCGCCACCTCGTCGCGATGGATGTCGTAAGGCTCGTGCTTCTCGCAGGGATCGACGTTGAATCGGGTCGGATGCACGTTGGCCCGTGCGCCGGTGAGGATGATGCCGTCGACGGTGTCGAGCAGCGCTGCGATATCGGTGATGTCAGGCGAGCCCGCGAACATCACCGGCAAGCCGCCGGAGACCTCGGCCACGGCGCGCAAGTTTCGCTCGCCCACCATCTGGACCTGAAATCGATTTTCGACGCGATGGGCATTCCCGATCACGCCGACGACCGGCTTTCTCATCTGTCGTTCCGCGCCTCTCCGTGAAGACGATTCTCCAAACATGCCCCTCCGATGGAACAAATTCAACAGAAGGGATCGCGGGACGGCAATGCTATTTTCGCGCAAATGCCTCCCGGGCCTCGCCCCCGGCAGGCAGGCCGGCGGCCTTCAGCGCGGTTGCCGCGCCATCGCCGGGCGCGGCCAGCCAGGGCAGTTTCGCCTCGATGCCACGCGTTACGGGCTCCCCGAGCGCCCCGCCGAAATCAATCGGCCAAAACCCGTTCGGCATGACTTCGGCGTTAAGGCCACGGATCGCATAGCCCTCCCCCAGAACCGCCTCCGCATGGTCGCCGGCAACGAGACGCGCGGTCCCGGGATCGTTGGGATCGCCAAAGCTCACGAGTACCGGCACGAGGTCTCCCTGCACCGGGACGACGCCGGTCTGCCGGTGGATATCGCTAAACGAGATGCGGTTGTCATGCGCGGCGCCATAGGCGCGGAGCGCGACATAGTTGATGTCGTCGAGGTCGAGCTTGGCGTCCTGCCGATGCGCCAGCAAGGCCACCAGATTCTTGCTTCTGCTGCGCTCTTCACCGAGATCGACGAACACCGCCTCCCCGCGCGTCGTGGTGCGGCCGCCGCGGTTATAGTTGCGGTCGGGCACAACGGCCAGAATGCTGGACCCGGTCTTGATCCCGTCAGGCGTCGTCACCTCGACCGTGAGGCGATATTTGTGGCCGGGCCGGTTGATCCGGATCTGGTCGCCGACCACGAGCACGGCCAGAAGCCCGAGCAGACCGGCCCATTTGCTGATAAAGCTCAATCCGCCCCCATTGTCCTGTCCTCACCGCTCTGCACCGTCGGCGTGCCGGCGTCAAACCAGCGCGTTGACGCACTCTTGATCGGAAGCGCGTTTATCGAGAGAGTGCAGCGCATTGCGCTGAAAAGGACCCGATGTGATCATGTCCAAAGATGAACGCTCCCGGACCCGCGGCAACCTCGCCTGGGCGATCTCGGTCGGGGGCATCGGCGTCGTGCTGTTCACCGCACTGCTCGCCTTCACCTGGTATTTCGCGGCCACCTTGCTGCTGATCTTCACCGGCATGCTGCTCGGTCTCGGCCTCAACGCGGTGACGAACGCGCTCGGCCGCCGTGTGCCCCTGCCGCATGCCGTGCGGCTCGCGATCGTCTGCACCGCGCTCGCCTTGATGCTCGCCGGCATCGCCTATCTCGGCGGCGCCACCATTGCCGAGCAGGCTTCGCTGCTGAGCAAGACCCTCAAATCGCAGCTCACCAACGTCAGGTCCTTCCTCGACAACCACGGCATCGACACCAGCTTCTTCGATCTCGGCAACGGTGCGCCCGACGCCTCCGGCACCGCGCCGTCGGAGACGACGTCCGCGCCGGCGACGCCCTCGCGCGGTGCCTTGCCCGGCGCGGGCGCGCTGGCCTCCAGCGGCGGCGCGATCGTGAGCCAGACCTTCAAGCTGCTGCTCGGCACCATCCACGGTGTCGGCAACATCTTCATCGTGCTGTTCCTGGGCTTCGCCTTCGCAGCCCAGCCCGCGGTCTATCACGACGGCCTCGTGTTCCTGGCGCCGGCCAGGCATCGCACCCGCGTCGCCCTCATCATCGACCGCATCGCTGAGACCCTCGAGCGCTGGCTGATCGCGCAGATCATCGTGATGCTCGCGGTCGGCGTGGTGACCTGGATTGGCCTCGCCCTCATTGGCATTCCCGGCTCGTTCATCCTGGGGATTCAGGCCGGCCTGCTCGCCTTCATCCCGACCGTCGGGGCTATCATCGCCGGCGTCATCGTGGTGCTGGCAAGCCTCGCCTCGGGCTGGATCCCGGCGCTGTCGGCCTTTCTGCTCTTCATGGGCGTGCACGCCATGGAGAGCTACGTGCTGACGCCGATCCTGCAGCGGCAGGCGCTAGACATCCCGCCGGCCACGCTGTTCGCGTTCCAGATCGTGCTCGGCGTCGTGTTCGGCATCTGGGGCCTGGCCCTGGCGCTACCGCTGGTCGCCATCGCCAAGGTCATGATCGACCATTTCAAGACGTATGAGACGCCGCCTCTGGCGGAGGCGGCGTAATCCTCACGTCGTCAGCACGGTTTCGGTGTGCTCGACCTCCGGGGGCGAAGCGAAATACTGGCCGACGAGGCCGCGCCATTCGGTGAAATTCTCCGAGCCACGGAAATCGACGGTGTGGTTCTCCAGCGTCGCCCATTTCACCATCAGCCGGTAGCGCTGCGGCTTCTCGATCGACTTGTGCAGCTCGAAGCCGTGAAAGCCCTTGGAGCGGCCGAAAGCGGCCTTGGCCTTGGCGACCGCCGCTTCGAAATCCTTCTCACTGCCCGGCTTGACGTCGATTTGCGCGATCTCGGTGATCATCGGTTTCCACCCATTTTTGTTCGATGGGCGTGTCTACCGCAGCCGACGAAAAAGAAAAAGGCGCCGAAACGGCGCCCTGGTCGGCCCAAAAATGCAGATCTCTCAGACCAGCAGCAGAACCGTGCCCGCCACGATGAGGGCGCAACCGGCGAACAGCGCGAGCGGCCAGGTGCTGCGGCGGCTTTGCGTGTAGCGCCCTTGCGCGCGGCGCTCGGTGATCAGCGCGCTCTCGTATTCATCCGCGGTCGAGAACAGACAGGCAAAACCGCTGCGCGCCGAGGCCGCAGCGGCTTCGAGCGACATCAGGGCAGCTTGCGGGTTCTGTCGGCGGATCGATTCCATGACCGCAATGGTAGGGATCGAATGGTAAACAGAGCATTACCGCAACGCTGCCTCGCGCCTCAGGCGGTGGCCGGCCGCGCCTGCGCTGCACCGAGCCGCGCGGCGCTCTGGCGGCGCCAGTTCTCCAGCGACAGCGGCAGCTCCTCCGCCGCCTCGACGCGGTTACGGCCGCCGCGCTTGGCCTGGTAGAGCGCGGTGTCGGCCGAGGCCAGCAGCACCTCGAGCTCGGTGCCGGCGGGCCCACCGGAGACGCCGATGCTGACGGTGGTGTCGACCGGACCTTCATCGACCACGACGCCGGAGGTCTCGAACGCCTCGCGCACGCGCTCGGCCACCAGCACGCCTTCCTCAAGCGAGCACGGCAACAGCGCGGCGAATTCCTCGCCGCCGATGCGGCCCGAGAGGTCGGAGATGCGCAAATTGTTGACGACGACAGTCGAGAACAGTCTCAGCATCTCGTCGCCGGCGGGATGGCCGAAGCGGTCGTTGATCGACTTGAAGTGATCGATGTCGAAGATCATCACGGTCACGGGACGTCCGGCCTTGGCCTCGCGCTCGATCACCCGGCTGCAGGCTTCCGAGAAGCCGCGCCGGTTGAGCATGCCGGTCAGGGGGTCGGTCGAAGCGGCAGTCCGGTGGGCGGTGACCGTGCGCTCCGACACCAGCATGAAGATCACGAACACGGTGCCGACCGCATAGAGGATGAGCTCGACCGCAAACACCGTGACCCAGATGCTCGACGAGAAGCCGGCATCGTGCGGACGCAGAAAGCTGCCGAGCACGATCGGCAGCATCAACACGCAGCCGTGCATCACCGGCATAACGAAGGCCGGCCAGCGTCGTTGCAGGCTCTTGCGCCGTTCGGTCCAGAGCTCGCTCGCAGTCAGTGCCGCATAGACCGAGACGATGCCGGCACCGACGATCATGCGCAGCGTGGATGCCGCGGGATCCAGCAATGTCACGGCGGCGACCCAGGCGAGCGCGCCGAGCACGAGGCCGGGCCAGTTCGGCTTGCGGCCATGGAAGACGCGCGCCGCGTTCCACACCATGCCGCAGGCGACGAAGCCGACCGCGCTCAGCGCGAGATAAAGATGCGGGCCCAGCCTGTCGCCGGCCGCGGTCCACAGCGCAACGGAGGCGGCACCGAGCAGATAGGCAGTGCCCCACCATTTCAGTGCAGGGCTGTTCTCCTGCCTGCCGAAAAACACCATCATGGCGCCGAGCAGTGCGGCAACCATGGTGGCGACCAAATAGAGCGTGATGCTATCGAGCGACATCATGTCGGCCCCCTCTAGAACATAGCAGTTACGCGATCGGCACATCCGATTTGCGCGCCCTTCCGAAGGCGACGCTAGGTCGGGCAGGTTCCATTCAGGTTTTCGCGGGATGCCAAGTTTTCCTGAAACACGCCATCAATTTGCGTACAAACGAACAGCAAAAAGGGCGCTGAAATCAGCGCCCTTTTGCATCTCATTGAAGCCGCTTTCGCGGCGAATGCGACAGAAGCGATTAACGCTTCGAGAACTGGAAGGACCGGCGGGCCTTGGCCTTGCCGTACTTCTTGCGCTCGACCACGCGCGAGTCGCGGGTCAGGAAGCCGCCCTTCTTGAGCACGGTGCGCAGCTCCGGCTCGAAATAGGTGAGCGCCTTGGAGATGCCGTGACGGACCGCGCCGGCCTGGCCGGACAGGCCGCCGCCGGCGACGGTGCAGATCACGTCGTACTGGCCCGAACGCTGGGCCACGGAGAACGGCTGCTCGATCATCATGCGCAGCACGGGACGGGCGAAATAGACCTCGACCTCGCGCGAGTTGACGGTGACCTTGCCGGCGCCCGGCTTGATCCAGACGCGGGCGACCGCGTCCTTGCGCTTGCCGGTGGCATAGGCGCGGTTGAACTTGTCGACCTTCTTCTCGTGCTTGGGCGCGTCGGGCGCCGCCGCCGTCTTGAGCTGCGAGAGCTGGTCGAGCGACTGGATGGATTCGGCCATGTTATGCGGCCCTCGTGTTCTTGCGGTTCAACTTGGCGATGTCGATCTTCTCGGGCTGCTGCGCCTCGTGCGGATGATCGGCGCCGCCGTAAACGCGGAGGTTGCCCATCTGCACGCGACCGAGCGGGCCACGCGGAATCATGCGCTCGACGGCCTTCTCAAGCACGCGCTCGGGATGCTTGCCCTCGAGGATCTGGCGCGCGGTGCGCTCCTTGACGTGGCCGACATAGCCGGTGTGCTTGTAGTAGGTCTTCTGCTCGCGCTTGCGACCGGTGAGGACCGCATGCTGCGCGTTGATGATGATGACGTTGTCGCCGCAATCAACGTGCGGGGTATAGGTCGGGAGGTGCTTGCCGCGCAGGCGCATGGCGACAATGGTGGCGAGACGGCCGACGACCAGACCCTTGGCGTCGATCAGCACCCACTTCTTCGTCACCTCAGCCGGCTTTGCCGAAAAGGTTTTCATGTCAGAGTTTCCGTGGACGGGGAGCATCGGCGCGAACACCGCACCGGACTGCGCGGGTTCTAGAGAAGTGACACGCAACGGTCAATGCCCCGGACACAAGAATTATCATAGCAATATCAATGCATTAAAATTATGGTGCTATATTACCTGCGAAAAGCTCAAACATTTGGAATGGAATAGGTCGAGGTGACATGGGCGATCGGATCGGGCGAGGTGCCGGACAACAGTTTCACCTCCCCGACCGCCAGCCGCTTGCCGAGCTTGAACAGCCGCGCCTCGGCCAGCACGTCCTGGCCGGGCTGGCCTTTGCGCAGGAAATTGATGTTGAGATTGGTGGTCACGGCGAGCCCGATCGGCCCGATGGCGGACAGGAGCACCACGTACATCGCGAAATCGGCCAGCGCCATCAGCGTCGGGCCGGACACGGTGCCGCCCGGCCGCAGCATCTTTGCGCTGTAACGCTGCCGCAAAAGGCAAGTCTGGCCGTCGGCGCTTTCGATCGTAATGTCGTCGCCGCTAAAAGCCTGGGGAAACTCGTGACGGAGGAACTGCTCGACCTCTGCCACGCTCATTTTCGCCAACGCCATGCTGTTCCCCACCCTCGCTTCGCTTGCCCTGTTACATTAAGTTATCTGCGTCATCCAATTGCAATCATTTAGCGGAAATCGCGTCAATGACCGTCACGGCCGCCCGTGCCCCCTCCCCGCAACCGCCGATCCTGCTGCGCGAGACCATAGGTCCCATCGCGGTCCTGACGCTGAACCGGCCCGCCGCCCGCAACAGCCTGTCGGCCGAGATGATCGCGAGCCTGCATGCCGAGCTCAATGATATCAGCAGCGACAAGGCGGTCCGCGGCGTCGTGATCGCCGCCAATGGCCCCGCCTTCTCCGCCGGCCACGACATGAAGGAGCTGACCGCGCGCCGCACCGATCCCGATCGCGGCCGCGCCTTCTTCGCCGAGATGATGAATGCCTGCAGCGCGATGATGCAGGCGATCGTGCATCTGCCAAAACCCGTGGTCGCGTCCGTCCAGGGCATCGCGACCGCGGCCGGCTGCCAGCTCGTTGCCAGCTGCGATCTTGCGATCGCATCGGAGGAGGCTAAGTTCGCCACACCCGGCGTCGACATCGGCCTGTTCTGCTCGACGCCGATGGTGGCGCTGTCGCGGAACGTGGCGCGCAAGCAGGCCATGGAGATGCTGCTGACGGGAGAGCCGATTTCCGCCGAGCGCGCTCGCGAAATCGGCCTCATCAACCGCGTGGTGCTCGCCGGTACCGAACTCGGTGCCGCGATCGAGCTCGCGCAACAGGTCGCGCTGAAATCCGCCTACACCATCAAGCTCGGCAAGGAGGCGTTCTACCGCCAGGCCGAGATGAGTCTTGCGGACGCCTATCGCTATGCGGCAGAGGTGATGACCGAGAACATGATGGCGCGCGACGCCGAGGAAGGCATCGGCGCGTTCATCGAGAAGCGCACGCCGACATGGCGGGATGAGTGACCCCGTCATTGCGAGCGCAGCGAAGCAATCCAGAATCTTTCCGCAGCGGCAGTCTGGATTGCTTCGCGACGCTCGCAATGACAAAAAGATAAAGACGACAGATGAACCACGACGCCTATCCCGACAATTACATCCGCAGCATCCTCAACAGCGTGAAGTCGATAGCGATGGTCGGCGCCTCGCCGGTCAACGTACGGCCGAGCTATTTCGCGTTCAAATATCTGGCGCAGCGCGGATACGACATGATCCCGATCAATCCGGGCCATGTCGGCAAGGAGCTGCTCGGAAAGCCCTTCGTCGCCTCGCTCGCCGACGTCGGCCGTCCCGTCGACATGATCGACATCTTCCGCAATTCCAGCCACATCATGCCCCTGGTCGAAGAAGCCCTCACGCTCGATCCGCTGCCCAAGGTGATCTGGATGCAGCTCGGCGCGCGTGACGACGCCGCGGCGGCGAAAGCGGAAGCGGTCGGCATCAAGGTGGTGATGAACCGCTGCCCCAAGATCGAATATGGCCGCTTGTCGTCCGAGATCTCCTGGATGGGCGTGAATTCGCGCACGCTCAGTTCCAAGCGCGCGCCGGCACCGACGCAAGGCATGCGGTTATCCCTCAATCGGATGAGTGTCGGCGGCGGCGAGACCGCGGCCTCTGATCGCGCGGCCAAGAACAAGACCGAGCAGAGCTGACGCAGTCGAGAAGGATTCGTTTCGCGAGCGCCGCAATGCGCAGCAAGATCATTCCGAACTGACGTGGCGCCTTGACGGCGAGCGCGGCGCCCATCAGCATGCCGCGCGATTTCAGGCCACAAGAACAGGACGCCCTCAATGAGCGATCGCCTTCCGGGATTTTCAACCCTCGCAGTGCATGCCGGTGCACAGCCCGACCCCACCACCGGCGCGCGCGCGACTCCGATTTATCAAACGACCTCGTTCGTCTTCAACGACGCCGACCATGCCGCCTCGCTGTTCGGCCTGCAGGCATTCGGCAACATCTATACCCGCATCGGCAATCCCACCAACGCGGTGCTGGAAGAGCGCGTCGCCGCGCTCGAAGGCGGCACGGCCGCGCTCGCGGTGGCCTCGGGCCATGCCGCGCAGGTCGTGGTATTGCAGCAATTGATGCAGCCCGGCGACGAGTTCATCGCCGCGCGAAAGCTCTACGGCGGCTCGATCAACCAGTTCACGCACGCCTTCAAGAGCTTTGGCTGGAACGTGGTCTGGGCCGATCCCGATGACATCGCAAGCTTCGAGCGCGCGGTGACGCCGCGGACGAAAGCCATCTTCATCGAGTCCATCGCCAATCCCGCCGGCAGCATCACCGACATCGAGGCGATCTCGACGGTCGCGCGCAAGGCGGGTGTGCCGCTGATCGTCGACAACACGCTGGCCTCGCCCTATCTGATCCGTCCGATCGACCACGGCGCCGACATCGTCGTGCACTCGCTGACGAAGTTTTTGGGCGGCCACGGCAATTCGCTTGGCGGCATCATCGTCGATGCCGGCACCTTCGACTGGTCCACCGGCGGCAAATATCCGATGCTGTCGGAGCCGCGGCCCGAATATCACGGCATCCGCCTGCAGGAGACTTTTGGCAATTTTGCCTTCGCGATTGCCTGCCGCGTGCTCGGCCTGCGCGATCTCGGCCCCGCGCTGTCGCCGTTCAACGCCTTCATGATCCTGACCGGCATCGAGACCTTGCCGCTGCGCATGCAGAAGCATTGCGACAATGCGAAAGCGGTCGCCGAATTCCTCGCGGGACATCCGGCGGTGGCCTCGGTCAGCTATGCGGGCCTGCCGAGCGACAAATACAACCGGCTCGCCCGCAAATATGCGCCGAAGGGCGCGGGCGCCGTGTTCACCTTCAGCCTGAAGGGCGGCTATGACGCCGGCGTCAACCTCGTGTCGAAGCTGCAGCTGTTCTCGCACCTCGCCAATGTCGGCGACACCCGCTCGCTGGTGATCCACCCGGCCTCGACCACGCATAGCCAGCTCGACGACGCCGCCAAGGTGAAGTCCGGCGCCGGCCCCGACGTGGTGCGGCTCTCGATCGGCATCGAGGACAAGGAAGACCTGATCGCGGATCTGGAACAGGCGCTGGGAGCGTAGTTGTTCGCGGTCATTCCGGGATGGTCCGAAGGACCAGTCCCGGAATCTCGAGATTCCGGGTTCGGTGCTTCGCACCGCCCCGGTCGCTTTCGGCGACCGTCAGTTAACAGTCATTAACCACATCTGCCGCATACATCGTCTTTGGATCGCCTCTTTGATTCGGAGCCGATGATGCTGCGCTGGATGGTGCCTGCCCTGGCAGTGATGCTGACGGTCTCGGCCGCAATTGCCGCCGACTTGCCGGCGACACCGAAGCGGCGGGCCGCAGCGCCTCCGCAGGAGCCGCCGCAGGTCTATGTCGAAACCGATCCGGATGCGCTGATCTCGCCGGCCTATGGCGTCGGCAGCTACATCCGCAACCTGCCGGGCACGCCGCTCCTCCCCGGCTCCCACACGCTGCCCGGCTATTACGGCCGTCCCTGGGACTACGACTATCAGGGCGCGTATTACGGCGGGAAGCAGGTCGATTATTTCTGGCGGCTGCCCTATTCGTGCGGCATCTACGGCTATTGCTGACCTGACCCACCGGGCTGACGGAGGTCAGCCGGCCTGACCGACCGGAACCGCGCGCCGCTGCGCGTGCGTCTGCCGGCGCGAGGCGAGCCGTTCCACCTGCGTCACCACAAGCGTCAACACTGCGATCGCGACCGTCTGGTGCGACAGCGCAAGATCGATCGGCACCTGGTTGAGCAGCGTGAGGATGCCGAGCACCGCCTGCACGCTCACCGCGGCGAGCAGCCAGAGCGCACCGCCCGCGGCCGAGCCTGCGCGCGAGCGCACCGCGTCGATTGCGTGCAGCAGCGCCAGCACGAACAGCGCATAGGCGGTCATGCGGTGCTCGAACTGCACCGTCAGGACATTGTCGAACATGTTGCGCCACCACGGCGTCTCGAACCACAGCCGCTCGGCGGAGGGAATGAACGCGCCGTCGATCTGCGGCCAGGTGTTGTAGGCGCGGCCGGCGCGCAGGCCCGCAACCAGCGCACCGAAATAGATCTGCACGAAGGTCACGACGAGCAGCAGCGCGCTCGTGAAGCGCAGCCGCGCCGATGCCGCGATCTGCGGCCGCTCCTTGAGACGCCGCACCGTCCAGACGATGCCGGCAAAGATCAGCAGCGCGAGCAGCAGATGCGTCGCCAGCCGATATTGCGACACCTCGACCCGCTCGGTGAGGCCCGAGGCGACCATCCACCAGCCCACCGCCCCCTGGAGCCCGCCGAGCGCGAACAGCAGCCACAGCCGGCGCTTCAAGTCACGGGAGAGACCGCCACGCCACAGGAAGAATAGGAACGGCAAGAGATAGGCGACACCGATGAAGCGGCCGAGCAAGCGGTGGCTCCATTCCCACCAGAAGATCTCCTTGAACTCGGACAGGCTCATGCTCGCATTGAGTTCGCGATATTGCGGGATCTTCTTGTAGGCCTCGAACGCCTCGGTCCACTGCGCCTCCGACAGCGGCGGCACGCTGCCGGTAACCGGCTTCCATTCGACGATCGAAAGGCCGGATTCCGTCAGCCGCGTCGCGCCCCCCACCAGCACCATCAACGCAATCAGCGCAGCGACGGAGATCAGCCACCAGCGCACGGCGCGATGCGGGTTGGTTGGAACGGAATTCGTCGTCATTTCAGGGACAAAACCAAGCCTTGAACTTAAGAGACTTGAACCGGACTGCGTGCCCCTTATAGTCCCCCGCTCCCGCAGCGCAAGTTACGCAAAAACAGCAAGCTCACGCCATGACGATCCGCACCCGCAAGTTCCTCGGCGCCATCCTGCTCCTGGTGCTGGCCACGGTCTGGGCCCTGCTCGGCATGGCCGCGGCGCAGATGCCGTGGATTGCCGAGTCCGGCTGGCGGCAGGCGATCTACTACGTGGTGGTTGGGATGGGCTGGGTGCTGCCGGCGATGCCGATCGTGAGCTGGATGCAGCGTCCCGACCGCGTCAAATCCAATTCGTAGCGCCCCTAGTTCGTAGCGCTGCCGGTCGGTTTCACCGGCGCAAAGGCAGCGCCCGACACCAAGACGCGCAACATGCGCAGCGAGCGCACACGGCCGTCCCAGGAGATCCGCGGCAGCGCATGCAAATTGGTCCGTCCCTCCGCATCCACGATGCCCGGGATGGTCGACACGGCGCTGGCAAAGCCGGCCTCCTCCGCCATGACGACATGGCTGCGCCGGAACGAGGTGCGATCGCCGAACGGAAAGGCGAAATGCCCGACATCGCGGCGGAAGGCCGCTTCCGCAACGGCCTTGCCCATCGTCATCTCGCGCAGCGCCGCACTGTCCTTCATGTTGGCGAGGACAGGATAGTTCACGGTCGCGCTGCCGATCGTGACGAGCGGATCGGCAGCGAGCTTCGCCAGATCCTTCCAATCCATCGACGCTTCGCGCGAGAGCGCGCCGAGGTCGATCCGGTAGCGCGTGCAGAGATCGGCGATCGCCGCCGACAGATCCGCCGGCGACAGCGAGCGCAACCAGCTCTCGAGATGCGAAAACAGCGCCTGCTTCTCGGCACGATCAGTGACGACAAAGCGCTGCTCCTTCTCGCCCATCATCAGGCTGATGCGGCTCTCGCGCGCGATTACCTGCTCGAGACCGAGCCACCAGGCCTGCCCGACGCCGTCGGGAAACGCCGTGGGGACGTAAATCGTGAAAGGCACGGCGTGCCGCGCCAGCACCGGATAGGCAAAGTCGATCATATCCTTAAGCGCGCCGTCGAAGGTGAGCGCCACGAACCGCCGCTGCTCCGGCAACGTCACCGCGCGACGGCACACCTCGTCCATCCCGAGAAAATCGCACTCCCAGCGCTTCAGCGCGCGAATGGCGCGGTCGAGGAATTGCGGCGTGATCTCGTGCGCACGCAGCGGCTGAAACCCGCCGCGCCGCCGCGGGCGCACCCGTTCGAAGCGCAGGATGGCGCCGGCACCGCGACTGCTCAGCGCCGCTTGGCCGGTGAACCAGGCGAACTCGAGGCGCAGCCGTTCCAGCCATCTGTCGTCGGAGGCCAAAATCCTAACCCCTTCGCGCCCTCAAGGCGCCCGTTCCCGCTCCATTGTCCTTACCCTTTGTTGACATTTCTTTGCAAAGGTCGGCCACAGGCCGATTGACGTCTATTTCTGATTTCTCGACAGGTTTCGCGAATGACCATGGCTGCGGCGATGCAAAGCCGGACGGCAGAAGCGCCAGCGCGGTCGAAAGCGAGCCGTATCGCGCAGGTCGACATCGTCACCGATCTCGACGCCGCCGAGGCGGTCTGGCGCGCCTTCGAGGAGCCCGGCCACCTCTTCACACCCTATCAGCGGTTTGATCTGCTGAGCCCCTGGCAGCGCCTGGTCGGCGAGCGCGAGGGCGCCCGCCCCTTCATCGTGATCGGCCGCGACGCCGATCACAGGCCGCTGCTGTTGCTGCCGCTCTCGCTGCGCCAAAGCCACGGCGTGCGCACGGCGTGCTTCATGGGCGGCAAGCATACGACCTTCAACATGGGCCTGTGGAACGTCGCGTGCGCTGCGCAGACCGCCATCGCCGATCTCGAGGCGCTGCTGGCGCCGCTGCGCGAGCATGCCGACGTGCTCGCGCTGACGCAGCAGCCGCTGCGCTGGCACGACCAGCAGAACCCGTTTGCGCTGCTGCCGCGGCAGAGCGCGATCAACGGCTGCCCGCAGCTGGTGATGGAGCCGGGCGGGCCGCCGGCATCGCGGATCAGCAATTCCCTTCGCCGCCGTCTCAAGAGCAAGGAAAAGAAGCTCCAGCCGCTCGCCGGCTATCGCTACCACCTCGCCACCACCGACGCCGACATCACCCGCCTGCTCGACTGGTTCTTCCGCGTCAAGCCGGCGCGGATGGCGGAGCAGAAGCTCCCGAACGTCTTCGCCGAGCCCGGCGTCGAACAGTTCGTCCGCAGCGCCTGCCTTGCGCCGCGCGGCGAAGGCCGCGTCATCGACATCCATGCGCTCGAATGCGACGACGAGGTCATCGCGATCTACGCCGGGGTCGCCGACGGCCAGCGCTTCTCGATGATGTTCAACACCTACACGATGTCCGAGCACGCCCGCTACAGCCCCGGCCTGATCCTGATGCGCTACATCATCGATCGCTACGGCGAGCGCGGCTACCGCTCGCTCGATCTCGGCATCGGCTCGGACGAGTACAAGCGGATGTTCTGCAAGGACGACGAAGAGATCTTCGACAGTTTTGTCCCGCTGACCTCGCGCGGAAAACTCGCGGCGATGGCGATGTCATCGCTGAGCCGCGGCAAGCGGCTGGTGAAACAGAACCAGATGCTGTTCGATCTGGCACGCCGGCTGCGGCAGGCGTTCGGGTAGCTCTCTCTTCCCTTCTCCCCTCCTGTCCGCCGAAGCCTTGGCGAAGGCGGATGCGGGAAAAGGTGGCGCGAAAGCGCCGGATGAGGAATTCTCTCCGCCAACACGGATATCGCAGGCTGGGCAAAGCGACGCGTGCCCACCATTGCCAATGAAGCGAAAGAACGTGGGCACGGCGCAAATGCGCCTTTGCCCACCCTACGAGAGCGGGGCGCGGCGTTGTCACCGCGCCCTCCCGCTCAGCTCTTGTTGCGCATCTTGCTGAGCAGGTAGTTGTCGTAGAAGTTTTCGGCGATCTGCGTATAGAACAGCAGCTCCTTCATATACGCGTCGTGGCTCTCCTTGGTCCGCTTGAACAGCTCGCTCTTGGCGGCGAGCTCGTTCAGATGGTCCTGGGTCGCGTTGTAGCAGGCCTCCAGCACCGGTTGCGGGAACGCCTTCAGCTCCGCGCCGTTGGCGATCAGCCGCTTCAGCGCCGCCGGATTCACGCTGTCGTATTTCTCGAGCATCCAGGCGCCGGCCGCCGCGCCCGCCTGGTTGACGATCGCCTGATACTGCTTGGGGAGCGAGGCCCATTTCTCGTCGTTGACGATCATGTGCAGCATGGCGCCGCCTTCCCACCAGCCGGGGAAGTAATAGTACTTGGCGACCTTCTGGAAGCCGAGCTTCTCGTCGTCATAGGGACCGACGAACTCGACCGCGTCGATCGTGCCCTTCTCCAGCGCCGGATAGATGTCGCCGCCCGCGATCTGCTGCGGGACGACGCCGAGCCTTGCCAGCACGTGGCCGCCCATGCCGGCGATGCGGAATTTGAGGCCCTTGAGGTCGTCGACGGTCTTGATCTCCTTGCGGAACCAGCCGCCCATCTGGGTGCCGGAATTGCCGCAGAGGATCGCATGCGCCTTGAAAGGCTTGAGCGCCTCGTTGGCGAGGTCGGCGCCGCCGCCGAAGTGCCACCACGATTCCTGATGGCGATGGTTCATGCCGAAGGGCGCGCCGGTGGCATAGGCCAGCGCCGGCTCCTTGCCGATGTAGAAATAGAGGGGGGTCTGCGCCATCTCCACCGAGCCGGTGCTGACGGCGTCGAGCGCCTGCAAGCCCGGAACGATCTCGCCAGCGCCAAAGGTCTGGATCTGGAATTTGTTGTCGGTGGCCTCCGCAACATATTTCGCGAAGGTCTGCGCCGTGCCGTAGATGGTGTCGAGCGACTTCGGAAAGCTCGAGGTCAAGCGCCATTTGATCTCGGGCGCGCTCTGCGCGATCGCAGGTGCAGCAACCAGCGTCGTCGCGCCGGCGACGGCACCGCCCGTAAGGAATGTACGGCGTTTCATGATGGGCTCTCCTAATAAGTTTCAAGCATATGGACTTGCGGCGACGATCTTCGCGCACCGTTTGCCCGTTCCTGTAGCGGAGTTCAAGATGCGCGGAGAAGGCCTGTAGGCCGTCAGAGCAGCTTCGCGCTGACGAACAGCGCGCGCACGGCGTTGGTGGCCTGCACCGCCAGCATCGCGTTACCGGCCGCGCCTTCCAGGGCCGCGACGGCGTCCTCGTGCAGGGAGCGGAATTCCATCCACTCGACCGACTTGAAGTTGGTGAGGAATTGATAGGCCTGGCCGACAGTCGCGATCGCCAGCGTGTCACCGTTCAGCTTGATCTTGAACGTCGTACGCAGCGGGGTCTCTGAACTTGATGGATCACTCATGGGGCTGCTTCTGGACGATGACGGCTTAACGAAGGGGAAACGGCAGCCCCGCCGTAGCAGGCAAATATCAGGAGTCGGTGCTCGCGCGCTGCGAGGCGGTCGCTGATCCGCTCAGGCTCGGCACCACGACCAGGCGGTTGAACTCGCCATTGTCGTAAGCCTTGAGGAAACGATCATAGTCCTTGATCGAGACGCAGCCGTTGGAATCGCCGCGCGGTCCGAGCATGAAGCTATGGGTGAGAAGGCCGACGCGGCCGAGCGCGCTGGTGCCTTCGGTCGGCGTCAAGCGCAGCGCGCGGATGCCGTGGAACAGCTTCTCGCGCGGCTTCAAATCGTAGATCGCGGGCGGGGTCGCTCCCACCATGCGCTGATCGACATGATCGGGGTCGTCCATCAGCGCGCCCATGCCCGAATGGGCTTCCAGGGCCACGCCGCTCGGCAGGTAAAGCGCCTTGGCCTTGATGTCATAGACCGCGGTGCGCGAATCGTAGCCGAGGGCGGCGAGATCCGGTGCCTTGCCGAACAGGCCGTCGCCGGGCGTCAGCGACGCCAGCCTGATCTTGTCGGTGAACTTTTCGAAGAAGTTGCGGTTGTCGACCCTGGGATTGCTGGTGTCGGCATAGGCCTGGCTCGAGGCAATCTGGGCGGAGAGATCCGCCTGAACCGGGCGCGAGCGCGGCATCGGGACGGCGTCGGCGCGCTGCGAAGGCCTCGCCTCCTCGGTCACGGACCGGTCGTCGTCGGTCAGGGGCGAACGCCAATCATCGCCCTGGAGCTTCTGCGCCAGCATCGCCTTGGCGTCGCGGAGCTTGAGCTGGACCGCGTTCAGGGCAGAACGCTCCAGCGTCCGCAGGCCGAGGTCGCGGGCCGGCGGATTGCCGGACGCCGAAGCGAAGCGGTCCTCAAAAGAAGGGGTATTGGCCGGCGGCAACGCGGCGGAGACCAGCGCGCTCGAATCGCTCAGGTTCGAAGCTCCGATGTCCGCGACCCAGGCGGCGGCGCCCAGCGCCAGCGCGACGGCCGCCAGAGACAGCAGAACGCGCTCGGCCCGCCCAATACGGCGGCGCGGCAACAACAGCCTCTCGGCGCGTGCGCGGTCGGAAACCATCAGATCCCCAAATCGACCCCGGGGGGGCCCAACCCCCGCCCGGAGACTCTATACCAGCTACCACATTGGGAGCCAAAAGTTAGGCATAATCGCGGCCGGCAAGGGCCCGAAAGGGCATCCCAGGGTATCCAATGACCGATCCTTTCGATCTAGAGCGCTTCGTCAAGGCCCAGAATCCGGTTTTTCGCGCCGTCGAGGGTGAGCTGGCCCGTGGCCGGAAGCAGACTCACTGGATGTGGTTCGTCTTTCCGCAAATCACCGGTCTCGGCTTCAGCGCCATGTCGCAGCGCTACGCCATCGGCTCGCGTGCCGAGGCGAAGGCCTATCTCGCCCATCCCGTGCTCGGAGCGCGCCTGATCGAATGCACCGGGCTCGTGCTCGCCGTCCAGGGACGCAGCATCAACGCGATCCTCGGCGCGCCGGATGACACCAAATTCCGCTCGTCGATGACGCTGTTCGGTGCAGTGTCCGATCAGGCCATTTTCGGCGAGGCGCTCGCCCGCTATTTCGCAGGCGAGCACGACGCGGCGACGCTGGAGATCCTGTCGAAGCTGGATCGGCAGGCCTCCGGCTGAGTTGGCGGGATCGGTAGCGTAAACCCCGGATTAACACGCACAAACTATCGTCCGAGCAAAATAATTCTCCGTTATTTGCCGGACAGATCATGAAAATCGGTACGCTCCTGACCACCGCCATCGTCTCGCTCTCGACCGTGGGCGGCGGCCTCGCCGTCTACGTCGCCGTGACGAAATACCAGACGATGGAGCGGATCACCGAGGCCCAGGGGCGGCTGGCGATCGTCCGCACCGTCAGCGACATCCCGCGCTACCTCAATCCCGAGCGCGGCTTTTCGACCAACATCCTCTATGGGCCCGCCAGCATCGACCCGGCGCTGCTCACTGAACAGGACAAGCTGCGCAAACAGACCAACGGCGCCCGCGACAAGATGAATGCGGTGCGCAAGGAGCTGCCCGGCTCGTTCGACGACGGCGTGACCATCGGCAGCAATATCGACGGCATCAATGCGAAATTCAGCGCGCTGCGCGAGGCCATCGACAAGGCGCTCACCGGACCGGCGGAGACGCGCAAGGACGCCGCCAAGAAGATCGTCGCCGATAACGCGGTGCTCAACGGCAGCGTGACCGCGCTGCTCAACGAGCAGGTCCGCCGCATGGCGATCCTCAACGGCGACGCCTATCGCCAGGCCAGCTACGCCAACATCGCGATGACGCTGCGCGACGTCGGCGGCTTCAACTCCAGCCTGCACAAGAATCTCGTCGGCGGCAAGAAACCGGCGACCGACGCCGAGAAGGCCGACATCGCCCGCTCGCAGGGCCGCAACGACCAGCTCGTGATGGCGCTGCAGGAACTGCGCGGCAATCCGACGACGCCGGCGAACGTCGCCGCCGCGCTCGAGAAGTTCAATGCGATTTACGTCGAGGAGTTCGGCCGCGAGCTCAAGCTGGTCAAGGACGGGGCGGTCAGCGGCAAGTACGAACACGACATGGAGACCTATTACGCCGCCACGCAGCGCGGCCTCGGCACCATCATCGAGGTCCGCGACGCATTCTACGACAATGCCGAGCAGATCCTTGCCGGCGCTTCCTCCGCCGCGCGCACCAGCTTCACCATCGCGCTTGCAGGCCTTGCCGCCGTGTTGATCGCCAGCATCGGCCTCATCGTGATGGTCCGCCGCCGCGTCTGCGCTCCGATCGTCAACCTGACGAGCCGGATGTCGCGACTTGCCGAGGGCGAGGTTGCGGACAGCATCCCCGGCGCCGAGCGCTCCGACGAGATCGGGGCGATGGCTGCGGCCGTCCAGGTCTTCAAGGACAACATGATCCGGGCCGACCGGCTCGCGGCCGAGAAGCAGGCCGAGAACGACGGCAAGATGCGCCGCGCGCAGGCGCTCGACGAGCTCACCCGTGCATTCGAGGCCAAGGTCACCGAGCTGGTCGGCGGCCTGTCCCGGGCCTCCTCGACCATGGAAAGCACCGCGCAGTCGATGACCTCGACGGCGGCCCAGACCAACAGCCAGGCCGCCATCGTCGCCGCCGCCTCCGAGCAGACCTCGACCAATGTGCAGACCGTCGCCAGCGCCACCGAGGAGCTGACCTCCTCGATCTCCGAGATCGGCCGTCAGGTCGCACAAAGCACCGAGATCGCCGCCCGCGCCGTCGACAACGCCCGTCGCACCGGCGACACCGCACGCACGCTCGCCGAGGGCGCCCAGAAGATCGGCGACGTCGTCACGCTGATCCAGAGCATCGCCGAGCAGACCAATCTTCTCGCTCTCAACGCCACGATCGAGGCCGCCCGCGCCGGCGATGCCGGCCGCGGCTTTGCCGTGGTCGCCTCCGAGGTGAAGTCGCTGGCGGGTCAGACCGCCAAGGCGACGACCGAAATTTCCGAGCAGATCACGGCGATCCAGGCCGCGAGCGACGAGACCGTGGCCGCGATCCGCAACGTCGCCGACGTCATCGGCGAGATCGACCAGATCGGCACCGCGATTGCCGCGGCGATCGAGGAACAGGGCTCGGCCACCAAGGAGATCGCCCGCAGCGTCCAGGAGGCCGCCCGCGGCACCCAGGAGGTCAACACCAACATCTCCGGCGTGCAGCGTGCCGCCGACGACAGCGGCGCTGCCGCGCGGGAAGTGCTGGTCGCCGCCGAACAGCTCTCGACCCAGTCACGCGATCTCGCCGGACAGTTCGACCGCTTCCTCGGCGAGGTCAGGGCGGCTTGAGATCCGTTGTCTCAAAGACGGTCCCGTAGCCCGGCTTAAGGCTTAATAAGGCGGCGCCTTGCGTGCCCGCTGCGCTTTGGCGGCCTCCATCCACCAGGCGAGATCGTCGGCAAAGCGCGGGAACGCGCGCTCCAATACCTTGCCGCCCTCGCCGATCGGCTCACCCTCGGCCGACAAGGTCTGCGCGATCGGGCCGACGCCGATGGTGCTCGACACCACCACCATGCCCATCTCCGACAGCGTGCCGTGCCAGGCGGTTGCGGCGCGCGCGCCGGACAGGCGGCCGGCCGAATAGCTCACGATCGCGGCCGGGCGCCAGAACCATTCTTCGAGGAAGTGGTCGGTGAGATTCTTCAGGCCGGGCTGGATGCCCCAATTGTATTCGCCGGTGACGAACACGAAGCCGTCGGCGCCGCGAATCTGCCCGGCCAGCCTTTCCAGCGGCTCGGGCGCCGAGCCTGGCGGATATTCCTTGTACATGCGGTCGAGCATCGGCAGGCCGATCGCCTTGGCGTCGATGAATTCGACGTCCTCGCCGCGGCTACGCAGACGATTGATGACGAAATTCGCAAGGCGGATGCCCATGCGGTCGGACCGGTAGGAACCGTAGAGGACGAGAATGCGGTTGCTCATGGTCGGACGGTAACACGAAACCGGCAAGCGACCCTACTCGATTTGTCGCATTACCGTCCGCGACCGCGGTCCAGCGTTTGCGACGGCGCCTCGCCGAACTGGTCGCGGTAGCTTCTGGAGAAATCGCTGAGATGCCAGAAGCCATACGCCAGCGCGACCGCCTTGACGCTATCGGCCCCGGCAAGAAGGCGCCGGCGCACCAGCCACAGCCGGCGCAGACGCAAGTAGCGGTGCAGGCTCATGCCGCGATAGCGGCGGACGACGTCGTGCATGGTGCGAACGGACAGCCCGAGCTTGCGCGCAATCTCGTCGCTATAAATCGGCTGCGACAGGTCGTCGGACAGCAGCGCGCGGATGTCCTGGAATATCCTGAAATTCCGTGCGTCGTTGGGGCCCAGGGTCCAGCGGGCCGGAACGATCGATTCAAAGGCCTCGTCGACGGCTCCGAGCAGGGACTCCTTCATCGCAGCGCCCTTCGACAAGAGCTCCGGTGCCGGGACCGGCCGGGACGCCTCGGCCAACACCCCGCGAACCACGCTGCGCAGCCGCTGCAAGCCGGCCGCGGAAACCTCAAAGATCTTGAAGCTCGAGAGCGTGAGCGGCCAGCCACGATCCTTCACCTCCGGCCTGAAAATAACTGAGGCGATTTGCCGCTGCACCTCCTCGATGGTGGTGTAGGCCGCGCCGCCGTTGCCAATGACCACGACGGGTCGCGCACGTTGCGAGCCGTTGAAACGAATTGGCACGTTGAGATCGTCCATGGTGAAGCCGATCGCAGTGCAATTCTCAACGAGTTGTGCATCAACCACTCGGGGAAAGGCGTGCGTCAAATTCACATCGCAACCGGGCAACGACAGGATCGTCTGCTCGGCCGAAATCTTCCGTACGAAAGGCGTGAATTCGAAATTCAGCCCGCGTATAGCATTTCGAAATTCGTCGACGTCTGAAAAGCGAAATGTCTTGAGTGCCGACCTCGGCACATCATCAATGCTGTTCATGGAAATAGGAAACGCCGCGTCGAGTTACACGTGTGTCCGGCCGCGGTTCCGGACTCGCCTCCTCCGGTTTCTTCGTTGACCCGAAAGAATCAATCCCTAACGTATTCTGACAATTGAAACCGTCTGATTGAAAGAACAATCCGGGACAACCCTGTCTCGCCGAATTTCGATAGCGTTTCCCGCAATCGGCGCGGTGCGACAATACCTGCCGCCCTCGATATTTAAAATCAAATTAACGTCTCTGCGGCGGAATAATCGCTGTTTGATTGTGGATTTGTTTCATTTAATTTCAGGCTCCTGCCATGATGGCAAATTCGCCTGCTGATAGTCTGGTCGAGTTGGAGAACGCGGTTGCGACATGTCCGCTGGACCGGTGCGCTCGCATCATCTCCGGCATATTGCAACTGCTCACCGGCAGCCGCGACCGATCTCAGGAATTGCTCGCAGGCGTGGCCGACGGCGTCCTGCTGCGTTTGATCGAGCGGGTTGACGCCAGCACGCTGGTCAACGTCAGCACGGCGCTCGCAGAGCTCAAAGCGGCTCCGCCGAAGACTGTGCAACGTCTCGCCTCGCACCACGATCCGGAAGTCGCCTGCCCTGTCTTGCTCCGATCGCAGTCACTGTCCGCGGCCGATCTCAAATCGATCGCGGTCGCGAGCGGCGAACGGCAGCAATGTGCGATCGCAGGCCGCGAGCCGATCGATTCACTGGTGATCGAGACGCTAATCAAGGGTGGCGCTCGTAGCGTTTGTCTTGCGCTGATCGGCAACACGGAGGCAAGGTTCTCTGATGCCGCTTACGCTGCGCTGATTGAGAAGTGCCTGTCGGATGACGAACTGACGAAGGCATTGGCGCTCAGGCCGGACACGCCCGATACGATCATGCGGAAGTTGCTGTCGGCCTCGCCAGCGCCGAAATCCGGCCCGGGGTCGGAGGCCACCGTCTCGCATCAAACCGCAACGGCCGCGCCAATCGCCGCCAAGCTGCCTTACGCCGCCGCCTACGCAAGCGCGCGGCCGGAGATCGTCGCGCTCAACCGCATCGGCAAGCTCAACGATTCCACGGTGAACCGCTTCGCCATTCGCGGCGAGACCGCCAACCTCGTCACGGCGCTGTCGGTGCTGTCAGGGGCTCCCATCGAAATCGTCGAGCATGTCATGACCGACGAGGATTGCGAGGGTCTCGTCATGGCCTGCCGCGCCTCGCGGCTGAACTGGCAGACCACGCTCGCCATCCTGAGCAACCGCCGCGGCACAAGGCTTTCGTTCGCCGAGCGCGAACGCGCGCAGCACATTTTCGAGACGCTGCTTCTGTCGACCAGTCAGTGGACGGTGCGTTGGGGAGAAATTGCCGCAAACGCCAAGGAGAGCAGTCGGGGACATCGCGGCGCAAAAAAGATGGGGGTTAGCCGATGAAGTTCGACGGTCGCAAAGCCGTTCGCGTGAAAATGGACCACAGGCAGTCGGTCAATCTCATGGGTTCGGACGGCACCTGGCGGCGCAGCTGCGTCCTGCTCGACGTATCGCAGACGGGCGCGAAGGTCGAGGTCGAGGGCACGCTGGACGTGCTCCAGGCCAAGGAGTTCTTCATGCTGCTGTCGTCGACCGGCCTCGCCTACCGGCGTTGCGAATTGGTCTGGATCGACGGCACAACGGCTGGCATCCATTTCATTACCGCTGACGGCAGGAAGAAACCTGCAAGCTCAGCTGCGCCTGCGCAAAACGCAGCTCAGACCAAATAGCGTCAACAGTCCGCCCCTGACATCGTCACAGTGGCAATCCAGGTGAGACCGTGCAACACGCGCGAACCACATCCGGCTCCGTCAATGGTGAGGTCGGCATCCCAAGGACAGCAACGGCCCGCCCCTTCCTGCATGTGCTGGCCGACACGTCCGACAAGCTCTCAGGCATCTGCTCGATCCTCCAGGAGAGATTCACCATTGCGGGCGAGCGGCTCGATGCCGATTCCAGGCTGTCGCAGACACCGGCCGCCATCGTCATCCGCGCGGAGCTGCGCGACGTCGACAATATCGCCGCCATCAAGCGGCGGGCGGGCAAGCTGGCGAAGGTCAGGAAGCGCATCTTCCTGCTCGAGCACACCTCCCACGTCTGCATTTCGCAGGCCTATGCACTCGGGGCGACGCTGGTCCTTCCCAGCACGGTCGGCCGGACCAAGCTGCTGGCGGCACTGGCCGATCCGGCCGACCGGCCGTCCGCTTCGTCAGGCGATACGCTGCAATCCGACAACGCCGTCGAGACCGCGGCGACCGCGACCGCATCGATGTTCACGGCTGTCACCCTGGGTCAACCGCTCGACATCGACGGCACCAAGGAGGCCGGTCGCCAGATCGCCGATCGCATTACCCGGCATGGCCTGACGGAGTGGCTCATGACTGTGCGGCGCCATCACGAAGGAACCTATCAGCATTGCCTGCTCGTCACCGGCGTTACCATCGACTTCGGACTGAGCCTCGGCGTCGGCAGGGCCGACCTGGAACGTCTCTACACCGCGGCCATGTTCCACGACATCGGCAAGGCGCAGATTCCGCTCGCCATCCTCGACAAGGCGGGCCGCCTCGATGCCGCGGAACGCGCGCTGATCGAGACGCATCCCACCGCCGGCTACGCGTTCCTCAAGGATCATGACGGGATCTCGCCGGAGATCCTCGATGCCGTTCGCCACCATCACGAATACCTCGACGGGAGTGGCTATCCCGATGCGCTCTGCGGCGAGAGCATTGGCGACATCGTGCGGATTCTCACCATCTCGGACATCTTCGCAGCGCTGATCGAGCACCGGCATTACAAGCCGACCATGCCTCGCGCGGAGGCCTACGACGTTCTGTGCGGGATGACAGGCAAGCTCGAGAAGGCGCTGGTCCGCTCGTTCAAGCAGGTCGCGCTCACGCGGTGAGCTCGGGGGAGCAGCCTCGAACGCGGCCTAATGCGTCGCGCGGTAGCTGGCGCGGCGCGGGATGGACCGGCAGGCCAGCCCATCGGCCAGCAGCTTCATGTCCTCGCGCCGGCCGCTGCTAATCAGCCGGCCGAACTCTTCGGGTGTGAAAGGAAGATTTGGATCCCCATCGATCGGGCGCCGCATTCGCGGGCCGAAGAACCGCCGAACCAGGCTAGCCAGCCGCCGCATGTCAATTCCCTCGCGCCAGCAACAAACCTCTCACGAGGCGTATTGTTCCTGCTAGCGCGACGAGATTGCAAGAGCCAAGTGAATGGTCGTCACCAAAATCTGCGGCGGGGCGGACTCTGCGTCCTAGCCGATCCGTTTCAACGTCTCGATGTCGTGCATCGCGCTCGTCAATGCCCCGTTGCGGTCGCGCACGAAGCTTTCGAGATCCGACAGCACCGTGTTGATCATCTGAAGATTCTTGAACATGTCCTCGATCTGGGTCACGATGCTGTTGTAACCTTCCTGGGTCTGGATCAGCTGACTCCGGGTGTTGTCGATATTGGCTCCCAGCGACGCGAGCGAGGTTTCCATGCCTCCGATCGACGCATGGGTGTGCGTGAGGCTGCTCTTGGTGTCCTGCGCGAGCTTCTTCACCTCGGTCGCAACCACGGAAAAGCCGCGCCCCGCCTCGCCGGCGCGGGCCGACTCGATCGTCGCGTTGAGCGCGAGCAGGTTGGTCTGGCCCGCGATCGTGTCGATGATCTTGAGGATGTCGCGCAGCCCGTTCATGGCCTGAGTGAGGCCGGCGAACTCCTGCGACAGTGCCGTGGTGTCGGTCGCCTTCGCCGCGGATTGCGCGCTCGCCATGATGACCGAACGGATCTCCTCCACGATCGCGTTGATCGATGCCGTCTGCTGCAGCGCGCCCTCCACTTTGCCGCTCAGCGTGGCACTGGCGCTCAGATACTCCATCAGACGCTGGACGATGCCGTCCTTGATCCGGTTCAAGAGGACCATGCGGTTGAGATGGGTCCGCGTGAAATACTCGACGAAATGCGCATAGTGGATCGGGAACAGGTCGATGAACGGATCGCTCAACGACTTTTCCGTGACGTCGAAGAACACGATCGCCGTCAGCGTCTGGTTGATGTTGATTCCGAACAGCTCGCCGAAGGTCGAAAATCCCGCAACCGGCATCGGCCACATCCCGCTCATGTTGCGGAGCTGGCTCTCGTTGTTGAGGCGGCGCAGGATGCAGTCGTTCAGGATCGCGCCGATCGCCGGTGGCTTGTCGCGCAGGAAGGCAGCGAGGTCGCGCCGCGTCTGGTCGACGAAATCGGTCGCTTCCAAGAGTTCGAGCCTGTCGCCCGAATTGACGTCGCAGAAGAACGAGATGATTCCGGTCTCCGCATCGATGCCGGCGACCGAGCGCACGAACAGGTCGCCGCCGACCTCGACGCCGAAGGAATGCTTCGTCATCATCGACATCAGCTTCGCCGGCGCCGTGTTCAGTGCCTTCGCCACGACAGACGCGAACGGCTTGATCTCGCTCCCCTCCAGGACGCCCGAGGCGGTGCGCCGATCCGGATCGGCCCCCATGACGACAAAGGACTTGCCGGTTTTCTTGAAGTTCTGGGTCTTGAAGATGCTGTAGGCCCGGCCCGGCGCCAGCTTCATGAAGGCGATGAGGGCATGGTTTTCGAGGATCTGCCTGCCGTCGTAGAGATAGGTGTTCTTGAAATCGAGCTTGCCGCCGGCGGAGCCTCCGACGAAAGCGCACGGAAACTTGCCGCTCCTGTACACCGCCTCCATGAAATAGTTCTCCGACGCGGAGACGCCGTCCACGAGCGCGAAGGCGATGGTGTCGCGCACGTCGATCACGAAGGGCATGCGGATCGTTCCGAGCTCCCGGGCGATCGCCTCGATCCGCACGTCATGCGCCTTGGACGGCGCGCCCTGGCGGATGTCCTCGTTGTGGAGGCGAACGCTGTGGATGCTGACCGACTGAAAGAGGTCAGCGGGGAAGATCTGCACGACGACCGAGGACCAGTTCGCCCCCGTCGCCTTGTAGAGCGACTGACCCGCCGAGCACAATTCGCCGGCGGTCGACATCGCGATCACCGGCATCGAGCCCGCCAGCCTCTGCAACGACGACACCACGCGTGCGAAGTCGCAGTGCGGTGAGATGAACGCGAGGGCGAGCGGCGCGCGCGTGCCCGCGACAACGAAGTCGCTCTCGGAAATATTCTGCAGCCGGTCGTCGCTCTCGAGCACCCGGATTGCGCAAGGCTCACGGGAGGCCGGCGCTTCATCAGGAGCGGCCGGCACGATCGACAGCGCGACTTGCTTACGACTTGCCTGGGAAAAGAACGAGAGCATGGCAATATCCTTGTTCGACGCGAGCAGCGTCTCAAAGGAATCAATTACGGATTCGAAATTGCCATTCGGTTATGAAGCGCGCCGCGCGGTTGCGTTTGCGCAACGGATCGGCCCCGTAGGACTACGGCACCGCACCGGTAACGCGGGCTCATGATACCGATCGCGCCGGCACGTTTGATCTGAATCAAATTCGTGCACCGCAAGGACTCAAGGCGATGCCGAAGCGCGCTTCAAAGGCCAAGTTCGATCGATGTGCGCATGTTTGCGTGCATCAATCGGCGAAGCCGATGAAGCGCACGAAGTCGTCGTTCGCCTCGCGATCCGAGCGCACCGCGTTTGCGGCAAAGCCGTCGTCCGGATAGCCCAGCGCGACGCAAGTCATGATGACCTCGTCCTCCGGAATCTTCGCCACCTCGCGCACGATGTCGGAGCGCATGATGCCCTGCCCGTTGATGACGGAGCCGAGGCCGCGGTCCCAAGCTGCGAGCACGATGCCGTAGCAGAGCGCGCCGAGATCGAAATGGCAGACCGCACCGGGATCGAGCACGCGGTCGTAGGTCAAGACCAGCGACACCGGCGCGTCGAACTGACGGAAGCCGCGCAGCACCCAGTCCTGCCGCATCGGCTTGTCGTCGCGCGCGATCCCCATCGCGCCGAACAGCTTCTTGGCGATGTCGACCTGCCGCGAGCGGTGCACGCCCTGGTACTCGCCGTGACTGATGATGTCGCGCTTGACCTTGGCGCCGCCGACCATCTCCTCCATGTTGCGGCGGCGCACCTCTTCGAGCGGGCTGCCTGTGAGCACGTGGACATGCCACGGCTGAGTGTTCATCGACGACGGCGCGCGCTTGGCGCTCTCGATGATCGCCTCGATCACAGTGCGCGGCACCGGCTCCGTCTTGAAGCCACGCACGCTGCGGCGCGACTGGACCAGCGTTTCGAATTCCACCTCTGAGAACCTCCCTACCCGTTCATCCCCCGGCGTGACGACACGTGGCCGGTTGCCGATGCGGCGCGCAAAATCTATGCTAACCCGCAAGCAAGACCAAGAACCCTGGAGGACTCGCCATGGCCGCGCCGCTCGACCCCGTCATCGCCCAGATCATTCCGCTCATGCCGATGCGCGATCCCACGGTCATGACGCCACAGAGCGCCCGCGATTCCTTGCGCGCACTGGCTGCCTCGCGCGCCGCCATCCCGCCACCGCCCGTCGATCACGTGCGGGATATCACGGTGAAAGGCGGCGCCGGCCCGCTTGCTGCGCGCGTCTACCGGGTTGGCACCACATCCGCGCCGACAGTGGTGTTCTTCCACGGCGGCGGCTGGGTTGCGGGCGACCTCGAAACCCACGACCGGCAGGCGCGCAACCTTGCGATCGAGACCGGTGCCGTCGTCGTCTCCATCGACTATCGGCGCCCGCCGGAAACGCGGTTTCCCGGCGCCTTCGAGGATGCCTTCGCCGCAATGAGCGACGTGTTTGACCGCGTCGCGGAATTTGGCGGCGAGGTCAGACGCCTCGGCGTTGCCGGCGACAGTGCCGGCGGCAATCTCGCGGCGACCACCGCGATTGCCTGCCGGGATGCCGGCATCAAGCTCGCCGCGCAATTGCTGGTCTATCCCGTGACCGACGTCCTCGGCGGCTACGCCGATGCGCGCGAGAACGCGCGCTATCCCTCGCGTGCGGAGAATGCCGAGGGTTACTTCCTGACCCGAGCCACGATGGAATGGTTTTGCGGCCATTATCTCGCCGAGCCCGGCCACGCCGCCGATTGGCGCGTCTCGCCGCTGCGCGCGGCATCCCTTGCCGGCGTCGCGCCTGCGATCGTGACCACCGCCTGGTTCGATCCCCTCCGCGACGAGGGCGCGGCCTATGCGCGCGCGTTGGAGGCCGCCGGCGTGCGGGTCAAGCACCATGAGGGCCCCGGCCTGATCCATGGCTATTTCGGCATGGGCGACGCCTCGGACGTCGCGCGCGCCGAGGCGCAACGCGCGCGGGCCGACTTCAAGGCCCTGCTCACGCGCGGCGCATAGGCTTGCCACGAAGTCCGTAGCCCGGAGGAAGCGCAGCGCAATCCGGGATTCCCGCTACGCGAGCGGTCGAGCGATGCGGTTGGCCGGGCCCGGGATTATGCTGTGCTTCATCCGGGCTACAGGGACTCACTCAATTCTCCGCGCCTTCTGCGCGGCGGTGTGCCCCCAGGTTTCATCCCAATCCTGGCCGGCGGCATCGACGACGCGGCCGTCGGCTTCGAAGAACTTGTTCGGCACCTGGAAGATCGCCAGGATCAGGGCCCCGTCCGGACACCAGGCGGCGTGCCGGCTACCCGCCTCGCGCCAGATGAACTCACCGGCCTTGCAGGCGATGCCCTGAGCAGGTCCCTCCTTGTCGACGAGCGCGCCCTCGATCACCCAGCTCTGCTCGATGCCGACATGCTCGTGGTCAGGCAGCACCGATCCCGGCGCAAACCTCATCAAGGCGGTCATCAGGCCCGTGCGCCGATCGAACAGCAGCGTCTTGGCCTCGCATCCCGGAAAGCGGGTTCTCTGCCATTCCATGTCTTGAGGCCGAACCAGGTGGGAATGCTGATCGGCGGCTTCCTGGTGTTTGGGGATCATTGCGTCCGTCACGATGCTCCATCCAGCTCAGCTGACCAAGCCTAGCAGGATCGCCCAGCGCCGTCAGCGAGCAGTGCAGCAGGCCGCCGCCTGGCCCGACCTCGCGCGCCAAAATCGTCGGGCAGACAGGACGACAGGCCGTCATCAAGCTTGATTGCGCCACGATTCCCGGCTCCAATCTCTTCGCCATTTCTGGCTGACGGAGACACCCATGATGAAGCGGATTTTCCTGGTTGCGATCGTTGCCACCTTTGCAGCGGGCTCGGCCCTCGCGCAAGAAACATGCGAGAGCAAGGCGGTCGGCAAGGACGGCAAGGCGCTCGCCGGCGCCGCCAAGAGTTCGTTCCTGAAGAAGTGCAAGCAGGAGGCCTGCGCGCCCAAGGCCGTCGGCTCCGACGGCAAGCCGCTCGCCGGCGCCGCCAAGAACAGCTTTATGAAGAAGTGCGAGGTCAGCGCGTAAGGCGCTGCCGCGATCTCGCTGCCTCTTTGTCGAACCATCGCTCCACGAACTCGTCATGCCCGGGCTTGTCCCGGGCATCCACGCTCCTTGTGCGGCAAATAAGTCGTGGATGGCCGGGTCAAGCCCGGCCATGACGGAGAGCCTCACTCCCGCCTGAACCGATAATCGAACGCGCCCTCCCGCGGCCTGATCCACCCCACCGTCGGCGCCGGAAAATGAACCGGCAGGATCAGCGTGTCGGTATCCGCAACCGACGCAAAGAATTTTCGCCGCGACACCGCCGACTGCCTCGGATCCCAGTCCGGCCGCGCCGACCAGTCCGGCTCGCGACACTGGATCTGGTGATGCATGAGGTCGCCCGCGACCACCGCGCGCTGGCCTTTCGAGACAATGTTCACGCAGCAATGGCAGGGCGAATGCCCCGGCGTCGGCGTCAGCGTGACGGTGTCGTCGAGCGCGTAGTCGTCGTCGACCAAAAGCGCCTGCCCCGCCTCGACGATCGGCAGACAATTATCGCGAAACACCGTGCCTGGCGGATTGCTACCCTTGGCGTGCTCGGCCTCCCAGGCTGCGTACTCGCCCTTATGAAACACGTATTTCGCGTTCGGAAACGTCGGCACCCAGCGGCCGTCGCGCAAGGTCGTATTCCAGCCGGTGTGGTCGATATGAAGGTGCGTGCAGAACACGTAGTCGATCTGCTCGAAAGAGATGCCGAGCGCGAACAATTCGTTGCGCCAGCGCTCCTTGCCGGGAAAGTCGAAGGGCGGCGGATGGCCCTTGTCCTCGCCGGTGCAGGTGTCGACCAAAATCGTGTAGCGCTGTGTGCGCACCAAGAAGGTCTGGTAGGTGATCACCATCATGCCGCGCGCGGCGTCGAACACCTCCGGCTCCATCGTCGGCAGATGGCGTGTGAAAACGCCCTCGTCGTAGGCCGGAAAGAAATCCTGAGGCCGCCGCCACGGCCCCTCCCGCTCGATCACCGCATCGATGGTGATGTCCCCGATCCTGAGCTGCCGCATCGCTGTTTCGCTCCCCTTTTTCGGGAAGCCTAGCGGCCGGCATGGTAGCGTTCAAGCCATGCACCGCGCCCATGCGTGACGTTCGCCGCAAATCAACCTCAAACACCGCCGACGGTGATCTTGGAAATGGGAAGCATCGAGTGGGAAGGAAACTCAGATTCGCTACGCTGGCGCTGATGGCCGTCGCGGCTGGCGTCTATCTCAACAACACCAGTCTTCTGGCGCCGCATCGGGAAGGCAAGCCGGTGCTGCTCGCGCATCGCGGCATGGCGCAACGCTTTGACGAGCGCGACCTGAAGAACGACACCTGCACCGCCACGCGGATGCTGCCGCCGACGCACGATTATCTGGAGAACACCCTGCGCTCGATGCGCGCCAGCTTCGAGGCCGGCGCCGACGTGGTCGAGCTCGACGTGCACCCGACCACCGACGGCGAATTCGCCGTCTTCCACGACTGGACGGTCGACTGCCGCACCGACGGCCAGGGCGTCACGCGCGAGCAGAGCATGGCGAAGCTGAGAATGCTCGACATCGGCTACGGCTACACCGCCGACGGCAGCAAGACCTTTCCGTTTCGCGGCAAGGGGATCGGAATGATGCCGACGCTGTCGGAGGTGCTTGCCACCTTTCCTGACAAGCAACTCCTCATCAACGTGAAAAGCCGCGACCCCGGCGAAGGCGAGAAGCTTGCCGCCGTGCTGAACGCACTGCCGGCCGCGCGGCGCGGGATGAGCATGGTCTATGGCGGCGACGAGCCGATCGACATGATCCGTCGCCTCACCCTTGGTGTGCGCACCATTTCGCGCGCGGCGATCCAAAGCTGCCTGATCCGCTATATGGGTTATGGCTGGACCGGTCTGGTCCCCACCGCCTGCCGCAACGCGATGCTGCTTGTGCCGATCAACGTTGCGCCCTGGCTATGGGGCTGGCCGGACCGCTTCCTCAACCGGATGGCCAACGTCAACAGCGCGGTCTTCGTGCTCGGCCCCTACAGCGGCGGCGAATTCTCCAGCGGCATCGATACGCCCGAAGCGTTCGCCCGGCTCCCGCAAGGCTATTCCGGCGGCATTTGGACCAACGAGATCGAGGCCATCGCCAAGATCGCCATGATGCCTCTTGGCAAGCTCCGCACGAAAGCTACCATGGCACAGTGCACCATCGGAGAGACGCAGTGGCTATCCCAGCCGAATTGCTAGCGCAGATGGTCGCTTTGTTGCCGCATGCGAAGACAACCAAGCGGCACTCGCCCTTCTAAAACGATCGGACCTCATCAGAATCGTTCCGTCAGGAGAAGAGTCGATCTTCTCGCCCGCAGGAGAGTTTTTGCGAGTTTATCGGATAAGGCAGGCAACCACGACAGAGGCCGGCACGGTCACATACGGCCTTTCGTCTCTGCTATCCGTCCTGGAGAACTTGCAGCCGACGGATCCTCTTGCGGTGACGGTGTTCGCCACGGACGGATGGTTCGGCAGCTTTTGCTCGGACCAAGCCGATAGACTTGTGGGGTTCGTGCTCGTCCAGAGGCGATCTCCCAAAGACGAGCAAGAACGCCTGGAGTGGTTCCGGCAAAACCTGACGTAGCCAACTACGACCGCAGCCCCGGCGCCTCCTGCCCGGTCCGCGCAACGTATTCCGTATAGCCGCCGCCGAACTGGTGGATGCCCTCCGGCGTCAGCTCCAGCACGCGGTTGGAGAGGACGCTGAGAAAATGCCGGTCATGCGAGACGAACAGCATGGTGCCCTCGAAGTCGGACAGCGCGTTGATCAGCATCTCCTTGGTGGCGAGGTCGAGATGGTTGGTCGGCTCGTCCAGCACCAGGAAGTTCGGCGGATCGAACAGCATCTTGGCCATCACCAGGCGCGCCTTCTCACCGCCCGACAGCACGCGGCAGCGCTTCTCGACGTCGTCGCCGGAGAAGCCGAAGCAGCCGGCGAGCGCGCGCAAGCTACCCTGCCCTGCAGTCGGAAACGCATATTCGAGCGACTGAAACACCGTCTGCTCACCGTCGAGCAGATCCATCGCGTGCTGGGCGAAATAGCCCATCTTGACGCTGCCACCCAGCGCCACCGTGCCCTGATCCGGCTCGCTCGCGCCCGCGACCAGCTTGAGCAGCGTCGACTTGCCGGCGCCGTTGACGCCCATCACGCACCAGCGCTCCCTGCGGCGGATCATGAAATCCAGTCCGTCATAGATGCGCTTTGAGCCGTATCCCTTGTGCACGCTCTTGAGCGCAACGACGTCCTCGCCCGAGCGCGGCGCCGGCGGGAAGTCGAACGCCACGCTCTGGCGGCGCCGCGGCGGCTCGACCCGTTCGATCTTGTCGAGCTTCTTCACCCGGCTCTGCACCTGTGCCGCATGCGAGGCGCGCGCCTTGAAGCGCTCGATGAACTTGATCTCCTTGGCGAGCATCGCCTGCTGGCGCTCGAACTGCGCCTGCTGCTGCTTCTCGTTCTGCGCGCGCTGCTGCTCGTAGAATTCGTAGTCGCCGGTGTAGGTGGTGAGCGAGCCTGAATCGATCTCGATCACCTTGGAGATCACGCGGTTGATGAACTCGCGGTCGTGCGAGGTCATCAGCAGCGCGCCTTCGTAATCGTGCAGGAATTTTTCCAGCCAGATCAGGCTTTCGAGGTCGAGATGGTTGCTCGGCTCGTCGAGCAGCATGACGTCGGGACGCATCAGGAGGATGCGCGCCAGCGCCACGCGCATCTTCCAGCCGCCGGAGAGATTTCCGACGTCGCCGTCCATCATCTCCTGGCTGAAGCCGAGACCCGCCAGCGCCTCGCGCGCGCGGCCGTCGAGCGCATAGCCGTCGAGCTCCTCGAAACGGTGCTGCACCTCGCCGTAGCGGGCGATGATCTCGTCCATCTGGTCGGCCTTGTCAGGATCGGCCATCGCGGCCTCGAGCTCGCGCAGCTCGGCCGCGACCTCGCTGACGGGGCCGGCGCCGTCCATCACCTCGGCCACGGCACTGCGACCCGACATCTCACCGACATCCTGGTTGAAATAGCCGATGGAGATGCCGCGATCGATCGAGACCTGGCCCTCATCGGGCAGGTCCTGGCCGGCGATCATCCGGAACAGCGTGCTCTTGCCGGCGCCGTTGGGGCCGACGAGCCCGATCTTCTCGCCCTTGTTGAGGGCGGCGGAGGCTTCAATGAACAGGATCTGGTGGCCGGCTTGCTTGCTGACGTTGTCGAGGCGGATCATGAGGTCTTTTGAGGGGATTGTTGCGTCGCAGCGTCATAGGCCATGCGGGCCGCCAGGGGAAGTCCGGCGGGCACGGATCAGCCCTGTTCCGCAGCCAAATTCGCGCAATTCGACCCGCAACTTAGGGCTTGTAGACCTCCACCGTCTGCATCATGCCCATCTCCTCATGGTTCATCATGTGGCAGTGGAGCATGTAGACACCGGTGAAATCGATGAAGCGCGAGCGGAACACGACCTGGCCGCCCTTGCGCTCCACGATCACGGAATCCCGCCATTCCGGCACGGCCAGCGCCTTGCCGTTGACCGAGACGACCTGGAATGGATTGGTGTGGATGTGGAAGACGTGGTCGTCATGCTCATGCGTATTGACGATGGTCCACTCTTCGACCGCGCCCAACTTGACCCGCTGATCGATGCGGCCCGGATCGAACTTCTTGCCGTCGACGAAGAACTCGAACTCCTGCCAATGGCCGGCGGCATCGGCCTCCGGCGCGGTTGCCGACAAAGTCACCTTGCGACGGTTGGTGATTTCGGAATCCTTGATGGTGGCAAGCGGCGCCGGCGGGAGGGCGCGCGGCAGCTTCATGTCGATCGGCGCACCTGACACCACGACCCGCGCTAGCGGCCCGACGGGCGAAGGATGCCCCTGGTCGTAGGGCGCGGCGTTAAAGGCGTAGGTGCCGGGGCCGCCTGCCTTCACCAGAATGTCCGCGCGCTGGCCGGGCGCGATCAGGACCTGCTTGAGCGGCTGCATGGCGCCGAGCTGGATGCCGTCATAGGCGATCGCATGCAGATCGTGCTTTTCCAGGTCGAGCAGCATGTCGTCCTGATAAGCGGCATTGAGGATGCGCCACCGCTGTACCTCGCCGGGTCGCATGTCGATCATTGGCCGGCGCTGGCCGTTGATAGCGAGAAAGCGCGTCGCGGTCTCGGGAAACAGCGTTTCGAAATTCTCGACCATGCCGTTGGCGTCGTAGACCACCTGAGTGAGCACCATGAGGCGTTCGCGGGCTGTCGCGATCTCGGGAACGTCGGCGAAATCGCCCTCGATGACGACGGCACCGACCATGCCGGAGGACATCTGGATGTCGGCGCTGCCGTGGTGATGCGGGTGATACCAGTAGGTGCCCCTAGTGTGGTCGGCCGGCAGGGTGATCTCGATGTTGTAGCTGCGGCCCGGTGCCATCGAGCGCATGACGTTGTCGGCAATCCCGCTCGGGCTGGTATGCGCGCCGTGGAAATGGAAATTGGTGTTGTTGAACTGGTGCGGATGGCTAATGTCGGCCGGCATTCCATCGCGGTTCGGCGGCAGGTCGTTGATCATCTTGATGCGCAGGGTCTCGCCGGGCTTCATGCGAAGGGTCGGCCCGGGGCTGCCGCCTTCATAGGACCTGACATAGAGCCTGACGCCGCCGATCTGGCGATAGGCGTAGCCAACACGCAGGGTCGTGCTCAGCAGGCCATTGACGGACCGCCGCACCTCGGGCTCGACCAGCGGCTGGTCCATGGCAGGCACGGGCGTTTCAGCGACCATCCCCATGGTCGGCGACATGTCCGCAGTGTGGGAAGTGCCCGCATGGTCGTGCACGGCGTGCTGGGCATTCGCGGCACCTGCGAACAACGACATCGCGCCCGCCTTGAGACCGTAATCGAGCAATTGGCGCCGCGAGAGCTTCGTCATATCCGCTCTGACTGGAGAGACGTCGTTCGGACCGTGCTGCATTTGAGTTTCGCTCCCGTTACCGATCCGTCTTCAGTTTGATTCGATCCTAAAGCAAGCGCGAAAGGACCATTCCGTCCGGGAATCGCGTTGCATTCACCGGTTGTAAACGCCATGCCCCTCTTTATCGTCGCATGACGAATCACGACGGATTCGAGCTAGCATTGGCGCGGACCTTTCCGGGCATCGATGCCGTCGGCATCGTGATGTCCTCGAAACTCTGTACAAGGATCTGATCATGGAGCCTTCGCGACGCGAGTTCGTGAAGTGGTTGTCGGCGGGAGGCATCTCGGTCAGCCTGACGCATCTTGCTTCGGCGACGACAGCTCCCTTCGCAGCCCACGAGACGCTGCCCGGACGCGGCAAGTTCAATCCCGCGACAAAGGGCGCCGGCCGTGTCGACGCCGTCGCCAAGGTCACCGGCGCGAAGCTTTACGCCTCCGACTTCCGGGCCAACGATCTCGCTGGCTGGCCGCAGGCCACCTCGCACGCTATCCTGGTCCGCGCCAACGACGCCACGCACGTCTATACCGGCATGGATCTCGCGCGCCTTGGCGGCGCACTCAAGCCGTCGGTGGTGGTGACTGCCGCTGATCTCGACCGGATCGGGACGCAGGTGCCGGAATTCTATGCGGGCGATCTGTTTTGTCCGGTCGGCAAGACGCCGCTCTATCTCGGCCAGCCGGTCGCGCTTTTGATCTTCGAAAAGTTCGACGCCTTCGACCAGGCGCGTCTCGCGCTACGGGAGGGCACGTTCGTCCAATTCGGCGAGGAGACCGGGCCCGTCGTCGTGCCCGATTATGGGGCCTTCCGCTTCACCCGCGTGGCAGGTCCTTCGCCTGACAAGCCGGATGTCTATTCCCCGCTCCAGGCGGGCTGGGTCTCGCCCAAGAAGGTGCAGAGCGCGGCGCTGCCGGTGTGGTCGCCCCTCGCGAAGGAAATGCCGGCGGATTACGCCAAGGCGGCGAAACATGGCGAGCAGATCCGCGCTGAGCTCGCCGCAGACGACGCCTCGCTGCTCGTGCTCGACCGCGAGTTCGAGACGCAATCGGTCGACCCGATGTTCCTGGAGCCGGAATGCGGGCTCGCCTGGTACGACGGCAAGGGTGGCAATCTCGAACTGCTGCTTGGCGTCCAGTCGCCCTACGAGGCGGCGGAGTCGATCGCGCATCTGTTTGGCAAGGCCCGCGCGCCCTACAAGCCGGCGCACATCAACGCGCAGTTCGCCCATGTTGGCGGCGGTTTTGGTGGCCGCGATCACACGCCTTTCATTCTCTATGTTGCGCTCGCGGCGGTCTGCTTTGCCGGTAGGCCCGTGCGGCTGGCGCATGACCGCTACCAGCAGTTTCAGGGCGGCATCAAGCGCCACTCGATCAAGATGCGCTCGCGCATCGGCATCGATCGCGCGACCGGCAAGATCAAGGCGTTCGCCGCCGACCACGTGCTCGACGGCGGCGGGCTCGCCCATTTCTCGGCCAGCGTCGCCGTCGTCGCGGGCACCGGCGCGATCGGCATTTACGACATTCCGAAGGTCGACGTCAGGACCGTCGCGCTGCACTCGCGCGGCGTGAGCGCGGGCTCGATGCGCGGCTACGGCATCCTGCAAGCCATGACGGCGCTGGAGGTCCTGATCGACGAGGCGGCGTCCGAGCTCAAACGCGATCCGATCGAATTCCGGCGGCGCAATGCGCTGCCCCAGAACGGTCGGACCATGACCGGCAATCCCTACATCGTCTCGGTGCGCACGCCCGAAATCCTCGACAAGCTCGAGAAGCATCCGATCTGGCAGCAGCGGGCACAATTCAAGCAGACGTCGTCGGGTCGGCTGGTCGGCACCGGCGTCGCCTGCGTGACGAAAGACTATGGCTCCGGCGCGGACGGTTCGCTCGGACGCGTGGAGCTTACCCCCGACGGCAAAATCGCAATCTATTGCGATCATGTCGAGATGGGCAACGGCATCGGGACGGCGCTAGCCAACCGGGTCGCAAGCCATCTCGGCGTCATCGCCGACGAGGTCTCGGTCGCCCGCGTCGATAGCTATGACGTACTCGGGCTGGTCACGTCCGGCGATCCCTCCACCATGGACCAGAAGACCCAGGATGCCGCGGAGAAAAATCCGCGCTGGGTGCCCGCGATCAGTTCGCCGACAAGCTCCTCGATTGGCGCGCATGTCGGCACGCATTCCTCCGCGGAAGCCGCCCGCGTCATTTTCCGCTTCGGCCTGTGGCCGGCAGCGCTTGAGCTGTGGCGCATCGCAAGGACTGATCCGCGCGCGCGCCAACGGGACGCCGCAAGCTGGCAGAATGGGCAGCTGACCATGCCCGGTCTCGAACCGCTGTCGCTGCCGGTACTGGCCGCAACAGCTCATGCGCGCGGCTTCGTTACCGGTGCGGTTGCGCACAGCTTCTCGCGCTGGGCGTGGTCGCGGGCACGCTTTCCGCTGTTCGGCGAGCAATACCGCGCCGACATCGACGCGCTTGCGATCCGCCGCGGCAACGGCAAGTTCGAGCGGATCAACCGCACCAGCGTGAAGTTTCCGCCGACCGACAACAACCGGATCGGCACCGCCTACACCTCGATGTGCGGCACGGTCGTCCGCGTCGAGATCGAGCGCGCGACGGGCGCCTTGCGTATCGCCAAGGCCTACAGCGTGCTCGAATGCGGCACCGCACTCGTACCCGAGGTGGTGATGGGCCAGGCCCAGGGCGGCTTCGCCATGGGCGTCGGCTACGCGCTCCTGGAACATTTACCGCCGTTCGAGGGCGGACCGGGCGGCGGCGATTGGAATCTCGGCCGCTATCTGGTCGCGCGCGGCTCCGACCTGCCGCTCCGCGATCTCGAGATCGAGATGCTAAAGCCGCAGACGCCAGACGAAGCACCGAAGGGCATGGCGGAGGTCGTGATGATCCCGATCGTGCCGGCGCTCATCAACGCCATCCACGATGCCACCGGCCATCGCTTCCGCTCGCTGCCGGTCAGCTCAAGCCTTTTGAAGGGAGTGCTCGCGTGACGACCCTCAGCCTCACCATCAACGGCCAGAAGCACGGCCCGATGGACGTCCGCGACGATCTCTCGATGAACGATTTTCTGCGCGAGATGCTCGGCATGACCGGGACCAAGTTCGGCTGCGGCGCCGCACAATGCCTGAGCTGCGCCGTCATCGTCGACGCGCCCGATGGCACCAGCTACACCAGCCCGACCTGCGTCGCGCCGGCCGTGAACTTCGACGGCAAGTCGATCCGCACCGTCGAGGGTCACGCCAAGGACGGCCAGCTCTCGGCGCTGCAAAAGGCCTTCGTCGATCATTTCGCGTTTCAGTGCGGCTACTGCACGGCGGGCTTCCTCAACGAAGGACAGGTCCTGCTCGAACATCTCGCACGCGCGCCGGTGCCGCGCGAGGCTCTGGAGCAGACGATCGCGGACGCCCTTGATGGCCATCTCTGCCGCTGCACCGGCTACATCAAATATCACGAGGCGGTGCGCGACGTGATCCTCGCCGATTCAAACCGCTACCTCATCGCCACCAAGTGACACGAGCCATGTTCTCTGACGCGCGCTTCAAGACGGCGGCCGTGATCGCGGCGCTCGCCAGCAGCCTTTGCGCGGGCTACGCGGCCTCCGAGACAGCGAGCCATGCTCTGGCCTCGCCCGACAGCTTTGCCAACATCACCGATGCCGAAAAACGCTCGGCGGCGATCTTCACCGAGCTCGGAAAGGTTCTGACGCACCCGCGCTGCACCAACTGCCATCCGGCCGGCGACAGCCCGCGGCAGGGCGACAATCCCCGCCTGCATCAGCCGCCAGTCACGCGCGGCGCTGACGGCCACGGGCTCGAGCCGATGCGCTGCCACACCTGCCACCAGAAGGCCAATTTCGAGCCCGGCCGTATGCCCGGGCATCCCGAATGGCATCTCGCCCCGCGCGAGATGGCCTGGGAGGGCAAGACCGCCGGCGAGATCTGCGAGCAGATCAAGGACCCCAAGCGCAATGGCGGGCGCAAGGTGGAAGAGCTGATCGACCACATCGGCAAAGACACGCTGGTCGGCTGGGCCTGGCAACCCGGCTTCGGCCGCTCGCCCGTACCGGGCACGCAACAACAGGCCGGCGCGCTGGTCGAGGCCTGGGTGAAGGCGGGGGCGGCCTGTCCGGCACCGTGATGAGGCTGGCGCAAGTCCTCATAATCGTCGGCTTGAATGCTGAATGGACACGGCCCATGTGCGCGCGGGCCAATCGAGTTTGTGAGCCTACGCCCTTCGCATGAGCTTGAGCGACGCCGCCAGCCGCAGGCTGCGCTTCCCCGCCAGCGCGATGCCTTCGAGTTCGCCGCTATCGGCCGTGCACGTCCCGGAGAAGCCGATCCCGACCTCGAAGCCGCCGAACACGGGATTCTCGCCCTTCGCCGGCGTATGTTCCTGGTTCAGCATCTCGCCCTTCCAACGGCCGCCCGCGGAGGAATAGGAGCCGAGATAGTAGAAGAACGCATCGCCGCCGAGGATGCGGCCGTCGATCAGCAGCATCACGCCGGACAGGCCGGCATCGACGCCGTCGAGTGCGCGCAGGCTCATCCCGTAGAGCCCGTTGGCGATGCCGCCCTGCCCGGTCGTGCCGCGCGGCGGCAGCGCGCCGTCATCGAGCCGGGTGAGATTGGCCCAGAAATTGGCGCCAGGCATCGTGTCGGCGCCGCCCTGCAGGCGGATCTGGTTGCCGTGAAGTCGCCCTCGCGCGCCGATCCTGGCGACGTCGGCGCCCATCAGCGGCTTGTAGTTGGGATCGAGATTATGCCGCTCGGTAATCACCTCGGCGACGATCTCGCCGCCCTGCTCGGCATAGGTGCCGAGATGCGCAAAGCCCGAATTGCCGCCCAGCATCTTGCCGTCATGCAGGCACATGATGCTGCGCCCGAACGCATCGTTGACGCCGTATTCAACCTTGTAAAGTCCGTCCAGCAACGCAATGAGCCCACAAAATCGGAAAAGAACCACGGGCTACCTAGCATTGCCGCCGCAGCTCGGCCACCCGGCTTTTGCGCGCAGAGGCATTGCGTATCCCCCGCTGCCGCGACGCCACCATCGCCCCTGTTTTGTCCGACGGGACAAGACATCTTCGCCAAAACCGCAATGAGCGACGGCGACCGACAAGTGATTTCAGCGACCGAGTGATTTCAACCACTTGGCTACTGTGCATGGGGTTGTTTTCGCGTTTATTGTCTGCTGCGAGGCTCGCGCGCGTCAGTGACGCTTGAAATACTGCACCTCGCGCTCGTGCTTCTCGGCGGCCGCACGGCTCTTGAAGGTCCCGAGGTTTCGGCGCTTGCCGGTCTTCGGATTGACCTTGCGTGAATAGAGGCGGTATTCGCCGGATGCCAATTTGCGGATCATGGTTGCGCCTCCGTCTTGTCCGGATATCAACGGCGTTTGCGCAATAGAGGTTCCGTGGCGTTTCGGGCTCTGCTCAGAAGCACAGCGTGGTGACGAGCTTGCCCTGCTTGTCCTTGATTGCGTAGGGGCAGCGCAGCCGCTCCAGCGCCTTCTTGGCGTCCTCGTCGCCGAGCGCGGCGGCGCGGTCGTAATAGGCCTTTGCGGCGTCCTTGTCCTTTGCGCCGCCGCGGCCACCTTCCGCGAAGGCCCCCATCCGCTCCAGCGCGCCGGGATGGTTTTGTGCGGCCGCCTTCTCGAACAGCGCACGCGCCGCGACGTCGTCCCGCGCGCCGCCCGTGCCTTCGGAGAGCATCAGGCCGAGCTGGTACTGCGCTTCCGCGTTGGTCTCGGCGGCCTTGCCTAGCAGCGCGCGCGCCTGCGCGGGATCGGCCGGTGCGGCGCCACCCGCGCCGCCGAGCGCAGCGAGGTTGCTGACGCCGCGGGGATTGCCTGATTGCGCCGCCTTCTCGAACAGCTTTCGCGCCTGGGCTTCGTCCTTCGCAACACCCGAGCCGGTGCCGTAGGCGACGCCGAGCTCGACCATCGCCGCGCTCGATCCTTTGTCGGCCGCCTTGCGCCAGGCGGCGATCGCCTCGCCGGCCTGCCGGTTGGCCGCATAGGCGCGGCCGAGCGCGAACATCGCACGCCGCGAGGACGCTGCCGCCTGCTTGCAGAACTTGATCGCGGTCGCGACGTCGGAGGTCGCGATCTCGGCGACGCCCCTC
The DNA here is from genome assembly GCF_006658635.1 of Bradyrhizobium sp. UNPA324. Classification (NCBI taxonomy): domain Bacteria; kingdom Pseudomonadati; phylum Pseudomonadota; class Alphaproteobacteria; order Hyphomicrobiales; family Nitrobacteraceae; genus Bradyrhizobium; species Bradyrhizobium sp. UNPA324. The sequence continues at coordinate 4,602,264 of NZ_LFJD01000004.1, read as the reverse complement.
ACGTCGGCCGGCTTGTCTGGATCGCTGGGATCGGCGGCGACGCGGTCGCACAGCACGAGATCGGCCGATTGCGCATACGCAGTCATGGGGGCGGCGAGCGCGAGCACGATGGCAAGGAGATAACTCCGCATGGACAATACGCTGCGTCCCCGCTCCGGCAAATTCATGGCTCGAGTCCCGATTGGCGCAGCACGGGCACGACCTCCGGCGACGCCAGATAGCGCAGCAGCCGGTCGGCGGCGTCGGCCTGTTTTGCGCTGGCGATACGGCCAGCCGAGAACACCGCTGGCGTCTGCAAGTCGTACGGGATCGGTCCCACCACCTCGATGCCTTCGACCTGCTTCAGCTCGCTGATCTGCTGCACGGCGAGATCGGCCTCGCCGGTGACGAGGCGCTGCGCCGTGAACCCCTGCTCGACGATGGTGGCCCTGGCGTTGATCTCGGCTGCGATCCCCATCCGGACGATCAACTGCGCGAAATAGACACCGCTCGCGCCCAGCCGCGAATAGGCAACTGACCGCGCTGCGAGCAGCGCCTTGCGCAGCGCCGCTTCGCTTCCAATGTCGGGGTGCGCCTGCCCTGCCCGCACGGCGATGCCGGCATAGGAGCGCGCCAGATCGGCTGCGCTGCTTGCGATCACGCGGCCCTCCGCGATCACCTCGTCCAGCCCCTCGCGCGTGAGGATCACGAGATCGGCGGCCTCGCCGTCGCGCAAGCGCTTCAGCAGCGCCAGGGTCGGCGCGAAGTCGGCGTCGACAAGGATGCCTGTTTCAGCCTCGAAGGCGGAGGACAGGCTCCGCATCGCGCCCATCAGGCCGAGCGTCGAAAGCATGCGAACTTTTTCCATGTGCGCTTCCCGTAGCGATCAGGCGCGATGCATCAGCTTGAGCGCGGCGGTCAGGCGCAGGCTGCGCTTGCCGGCAAGCGCGGTCGCCTCCAGCACCGCCTCCTCCGCGTCGTAGCGGCCGGAGAAGCCGATGCCGACCTCGTGTTCGCCGAAGATCGGATCGTCCTTGGCCGGCGTGTGCTCCTGGTTGAGGATCTGGCCTTTCCAGCGGCCGTTCGCGGCGGCGTAGCTGCCGAGATAGTAGAACGAGGCATCGCCGCCGAGGATGCGGCCCCGGTTGAGCAGCATCACGCCGGTGAGGCCGCCGTCGAGGCCGTCGAGCATGCGCAGATGGATGGAGTAGAGACCGTCGGCGATGCCGGCTTCCCCGATGCCACCGGCGATCGGCACCTCATCGTCGGCGATCGGCGTCATCACCGACTGGAAGGGAATGCCCGGCAGCTCCTTCAGCTCGCCCTTGAAGCGATAGAGGTCGCCGTCGGCCCAGCCCTTGGCGAGCAAGGTGGCATCGTCGGTCCCCGCCATGGCGCGGTAGGTCGGGTCGGGATTATGGCGGACTGTGCTGATCACGACGTCGACGCCCTCGTCGGTCTTCTCGTAGGTGCCGATATGGGCGAAGGCCGAATTGCCGCCAAGCATCTTGCCATTGCCCGCATGCATCACGCTCCGGCCGACGGCGTCGCCGAGCTGAAATTTCACCTTGTAGAAGCCTTCAAACACCAGCCGTGTCCCCGGCTCTCGCGCGCATCCCGAGACAATCTATCGCGCTTTCAGCGGCATTGGACAAGTTTCGCGCGGCCGAGCGAGGCAGGTACGGGAATGACCGTCATCCAAATGCAAAAATCCGCCGGAGCCTTGCAGCTCCGGCGGATTGAGCACCAACCCGGGCCAGCCCCCAGCCCGGGCCGGGAGGATGTTAGGCCGCAGCCGTCTTGTCGGTCGGCACGGACGCGATCGTCTTCAGGATCTGCGAAGCGATCTGGTATGGGTCGCCCTGCGAGTTCGGACGGCGGTCTTCCAGATAACCCTTATAGCCGTTGTTGACGAAAGAGTGCGGAACGCGGATCGAGGCGCCGCGGTCGGCAACGCCGTAGCTGAACCTGTTCCACGGCGCGGTCTCGTGCTTGCCGGTCAGACGCTTGTCGTTGTCCGGGCCGTAGACGGCGATGTGGTCCATCAGGTTCTTGTCGAAGGCGGCCATCAGCGCCTCGAAATACTCCTTGCCGCCGACATTGCGCATGTACTCGGTCGAGAAGTTGGCGTGCATGCCGGAGCCGTTCCAGTCGGTGTCGCCGAGCGGCTTGCAGTGGAATTCGATGTCGATGCCGTACTTCTCGGTGAGGCGCAGCATCAGATAGCGGGCCATCCACATTTCGTCAGCGGCCTTCTTGGAGCCCTTGCCGAAGATCTGGAATTCCCACTGGCCCTTCGCGACTTCGGCGTTGATGCCTTCATGGTTGATGCCGGCCGCCAGGCAGAGGTCGAGATGCTCTTCGACGATCTTGCGGGCGACGTCGCCGACGAACTTGTAACCGACGCCGGTGTAGTACGGGCCCTGCGGAGCGGGATAGCCGTATTCCGGGAAGCCGAGCGGACGGCCGTCCTTGTAGAAGAAGTATTCCTGCTCGAAGCCGAACCAGGCGCCGGCGTCGTCGAGGATGGTGGCGCGCTTGTTGGACGGATGCGGGGTCTTGCCATCGGGCATCATGACTTCGCACATCACGAGCACGCCGTTGGTGCGGGCGCCGTCCGGGAACACCGCGACCGGCTTCAGCACGCAATCGGAGCTGTGGCCTTCGGCCTGCTGGGTGGAGGAGCCATCGAAGCCCCAGAGCGGAAGCTGCTCGAGCGTCGGGAACGACGCGAATTCCTTGATCTGAGTTTTGCCGCGCAAATTCGGAGTCGGCGTATATCCGTCGAGCCAGATGTACTCGAGCTTATACTTGGTCATTGAGCCTCTCTGTAGATGATGCGAAAGGTTTGGGGGCCCGGAGGCCCCTGAACGTTTTGTACCCGGCCATCATCGGCCGGCGCTTTACAAGCATTTTACGTGCCAAAAGGCCGCAGTGCGGGAGGTTTTCCACCGCGGTCGGGCTCAACCTGCCATGAGCAGACCGCCTCCGACGCTATGCGTCATAGCCGCGCACCTTCGCGTGAAGCTGCACCGCAAAAATCCCGCGGAAATCGCCCGTTTCTGAAGCAGGCGATGCGGTGCCGGACGCTGCCGATCAAACGCGCATCAACCGCCGGCAATTTTCGCAAAGTCTCCCACCCCTACGCAGCAACCTTTGGAATGGCCTCCGCGTTGGCCTCCAGCTGGCTGCCTTGGGGGATGCAGACCTCCAGCTGCCTACAAATTGGGCGGCGACTGATTTCCTTTTCAGCACTTTCCAATCCAGGGGACGCGGCCGATATGGAGATTCCGGTAACCACAATCGAACGAGTCGGGCGCACCATGGAGGCCAAGGCGCTTCGACCAAGGAGAATCGCAATGATGAACAATGGTCTGAGTCACGGATCGGCAACGATCTACCAATTCCCGGTCGGGGGCCGCGCAGCTCTCGCCGGACGCCGCTATGACGAGACCCGCCTTCCTGCCGATCATGCCTCGCATCCCGCGAACGCCTCGATCTGCAGCGACAGCTGGTACCACCAGGACGCGGTCGACGACGCCAAACCGAAATGGGATCGCTGATGCCTGTGATTGGTTTGAAACCGCCGCGCTCGCGCAAGCGCCTGGCGGCAGTTGAAAAAGGGCCGAAACAGCGATGTTTCGGCCCTTTTTGATTCATCCATGAAACGACGCCGTTCAGATCACCGCGCAGGCCGTCGCAGGCCGCTTCAGATGCTTGACCGCGGTGGCGCCGGCTTTGCTGATGGTCAGCGTGATGCCAGCCCCCGAATAGCGTATGCCGGACACCGTCAGCCGCTTGGCCAGCGTGACCGGTTCGCCGTCGATCTGGAGAAAGGCGCGCTTGTCGTGATCATAGAACCCAACAATGAACTGCGTCCCGTCGATGCAGCGATAGGTCTGGAACGTCTGCGCATCAGCCTGCCGCGCGCTGAAAATTCCGGCCGCCAGCATGGTGATCCCCAAAAGAATGGCCTTGTGCCGGCTCATGATCGCCCCCTGTAATAGACTTCAAGGACGCCCCCTCGTGCGTCCCATGGAACCATAACCGAAGCCGCTCCCATGCAAGACTCCTCTCTGAAAGACTCCCCTGCCCGTCACCTCGCCCTGCAAGGCGCCAGTAATTTTCGCGATCTCGGCGGTTATCCGACAAGCGATGGCCGCACCACACGCTGGCGGCACATCTTCCGCTCCAACCATCTCGGCCAGCTCACCGCTGCCGATGTCGAGATCGTCCGCGCGCTGGGCGTGCGAAGCGCGTTCGATTTCCGCGGGCTGGAGGAGCGCGCGGCCGGCGTCTGCGTCGTGAACGAGATCGCGGTGCATTCGCTGCCGATCGAGCCGACCGTGGTCGCAGCGCTACGCGCCGAACTCGCCAGGGGGACATTGACCGCGCCGGTTGCACTCGAACTGATGCGAGAATCCTACCGCAACTATGTCCGCCACAACACGCATAGCTTTCGTAACCTGTTCGGCCATCTGCTGGAAGACCGCGCGCCGCTGGTGATTCACTGCACCGCGGGCAAGGACCGCACCGGCTTTGCCAGCGCGCTGATCCTGCATGCGCTCGGCGTGCCCGATGAAATCATCGCCGAGGACTACCTCCTGACCAACCGGCACTACAAGCGTGACGCAACCAACGCCTCGGACCTTCCCGCCGATGTGCTCGACGCCATCGGTAGCGTCGAGGCCTCATACCTCGCGGCTGCCTTCGAGGCCGTGGGTACCGAATACGGCGATCTCGAAACCTATCTGCGGGACGGGCTCAAGCTCGGCGCAGCCGAGCGGGCCGCGCTGAAGGCGCGCTATCTGGAAGCATAGGCCGCTATGTCGGGGAGAGCGATGATGCAAGACAAGGTTCTGGTCGTGACCGGCGCGCGCGGCGCGCTCGGCAAGGTGGTTGCGGAGATCGCGCGGTCACGCGGCGCTCGCGTGGCCGGCATCGACCACGCGCCTTCGCAAGTGCCCGCGACGCCCGACCGTATCGAGATCGGCGGCGTCGACTTGTCGGACGCGGCCCAGGCGAAGACGGCAGTCGATGCGGCGGCAAAGCATTTCGGCCAGCTCGATGCGCTGATCAACATCGCCGGCGGCTTCGCGTTCGAAACCGTCGGCGATGGCGACATCAAGACATGGCAGCGCATGCACGCGCTGAATGTCCTGACCGCGCTGAACGCCTCGCGCGCCGCACTGCCTCATCTCGCCGCGTCCAGGGCCGGTCGCATCGTCAATATCGGCGCCATGGGCGCGCTCCAGGCAGGTTCAGGCATGGGGCCCTATGCGGCATCGAAAGCCGGCGTGCATCGGCTCACCGAAGCGCTCGCCCACGAGTGGAAGGGCAAGGTCACGGTGAACGCAGTGCTGCCCTCGATCATCGACACCGCCGCCAACCGCGCCGACATGCCGAAGGCGGACTACTCCAAATGGGTGACGCCGCAGGAACTCGCCGAGGTCATTCTGTTCCTCGCCAGCGACGCCGCCAGCGGCATTACCGGCGCGCTGATCCCGGTGGGCGGGCGGGTGTGATCAATCCGGAACCAGCAGCCTCAGATTGCCCTTGAAACGGATGCTCTGCTTGCCGGCGAGCGCGATGCCCTCGCCATACGCGGTGTCGTCGGTGTAAGTGCCGCTGAAGCCGATCGTCACCACTTTGCGACCCCACACCGGGCGCTCGTCGAATGAGGGCGAGTGCTCCTGGTTGGTCAGCTCCCCCTTCCACTTGCCGTTGGCCGAGGTGTAGGTGCCGTAGGCAAAGAAGAATGAATCACCGCCGCGCATGGTGCCGTCGCGCAGCACCATCACGCCCTGATTGCCACCCTGCACGGCGTCCAGCATCTCGATGCGGATATGATAGAGCCCGTTCTTGATCGTCATCTTCGTGAAAGCGCCCCGCTGTCCCGGTCGCAGGATAATCGCACTGCCCGTTCCCGATCAAATGGCGCGGAGGCCGAGGTCCGATCCAGGCTAGACTGCCGCAACTGATTCTCCGATCGGATACCCCTTGGAAACCGCGCTCTACCTGCCCGTCAAACGCTTCCTCGAAGAGCTCGGCTTCACCGTGAAGGGCGAGATCGGCGGCTGCGATCTCGTCGGCCTCAGCGCCGGCGATCCGCCGGTGGTGGTGATCGGCGAGCTCAAGCTTGCCTTCAACCTCGAGCTGATCCTACAGGCGGTCGACCGCGCGCCGGCCGGCGACGAGGTCTGGATCGCGGCGAAGATGTCGATCCGGGGCAAGGGGCGCGAGAGCGATGCGCGCTATCGCAATCTCTGCCGCCGCCTCGGCTTCGGCATGCTCGGCGTCACCGACCGCGGCCAGGTCGAGGTGCTGGTGAAGCCGCCGACGGCGGCGCCGCGCCGCGAGCCGAAGGTGCGCTCGCGCCTCGTCGCGGAGCATCAGCGCCGCCAGGGCGATCCCGTACTCGGCGGCAGCACCCGCGCGCCGATCATGACGGCCTATCGGCAGCAGGCGCTGGCCTGCGCCTCGGCGCTCGCCGACGGGCCGCGGCGGGTGCGCGACCTGCGCGACCGCTGTCCTGATGCCGGCAAGATCTTGCTTAACAATGTGTATGGCTGGTTCGAACGGGCCGACCGGGGAATCTACGGGCTCACCGAGGCCGGGCACGCCGCCCTGAAACGCTGGCCACAGCAGCGCCTTGAGGTCGATGCCGGCGTTGCGTCACTCCCATGACACCCGACCGGTGCATAGCTGAGATGCCACACCAATTTCATATTGCAATGCAACATTAGCGGCACTAGGTATCCCGGCATCAAAACGAGGCCGTTATGAGCGCAGACTGGAATACCAAATATGGCACGCGGCGCGTCCGCCATGATCCGCCCACCCTGGACGAGGCGATCTTCGCCGCCATCGGCATCACCGACGATCAGGAGCAGCAGGCCGAGATCGCCGCAGCCTTGATGGGGATGCCGCTCGATGTCGTGCAGGCCGAGGTAAAGAAGCAAGCGCGCACCAACAGTCGCATCACGGCGACGCGTGTGATCGCCGGCGAACAGGGCGCACAGCGCTCCGTGGTGGTCGAACGCCGCATCGTCCGGCGCTTCGGCACCGGCACGCGCACCGGCACCTAAGGCGTTCGTTTCAAACTTTCCGAATACGAAAGCGGACCGGCCATGCCGGTCCGCTTTTTGATTCAGCCCGCGATTGAGATCAGGCGGCGCGATTGTCGTACATGCTGGAGATGATCTTCCAGCAGGTCGAGTTGAGGCTGAGAAGCGCGCGCCCGGCCCTGAAGGGCGAAGCCGCGAGATCGGCGAGCTCGGCTTCGGGCGTCTTGGCAAGATCGATCGTGCCGGTCGATTCGCCCTGGCGGAAAGCCAGATGCGCCCCGAACTTCCTGGCAAGTGCCCGCATCGCATGATTCTCGGCGCCCGTTGTGATGCGCAGACGCTTGTAGCCTTTCCAGCGCGCCTCCTCGATCAGGCGACGGAACAGCACGGTGCCGACACCCTGGCGCCGCGCCGAGGCTTCGACGCTGAAGGCGACTTCGGGCAAGGCCTCATCTTCCGGCGGATGCAGCTCGGCCGCACCGCGGACAACGCCGTCGACGATATAGGCAACGATCACGGTGCCGTCCTCGGCACAGCGGGCGGCGTAACGCTCGATAAAGCTGTCGTCGAGATAACCGTTGAAACGGTCGTGCCGGCTTGCGGCATCGAGCCTCAGCAGGTGATCACGCAGGAGCGGCAATTCTTCCTGCTGGATCAAGGTCCGCACATAGCCCGGAGCCGTGCGGACGGTCTCTTCAAGTACCACGTCAAAACTCCTCTTGGTGTCCCTCGAGGAGGCGTTCGAATCCCTAGAGCCCCTATATTGTGCATCGCAGCATCTTTTGCAAGACGGGAACCTGCCTAACTTAGAGGCATAGAGGACGACTAATTCGTTAATGAAATCAAAGCCTCGTAGTCTTACAGGACCAGCTGCGTCTGGGTCACCACGGCCACTAGCTTGCCGTCCTCGGTCTCCAGCCGGGTGGTCCAGACCTGGGTCCGCCGGCCACGATGGACCGGGGTCGTGGTGGCAATGATTGTGGTTCCCTCCTTGGCCCCACCAATGAAATTGGTCTTGCTCTCCAGCGTGGTCGTACCCTTGGCGTCGTCAGGCAGGTTGATCACCGTCGCGGCCGCGCCAACGGAATCGGCCAGCGCCATCACCGCCCCGCCATGGATGGTGTGATGCAGCGTGCAGAGATCGGGCCGGACCGTCATCCGCGCCACCACGCGGTCCTTCCCGGCCTCGACGAACTCGACGCCCTTGAGCTCGGCGAACGGCATCTTCATCGCTTTAAGTTTCTCGAGCGGCGTCATCAGATCTCCTCCCAATACGTTGTTGTCGCAGGGTGAATTGCTTCATGCGGCAAAGCAATGACGTCCGAGGTAATCGCCGTGCCGACATCGGCGGGCTGCGCCAACATTCTCGTGTCCCGGACGCCCAGCATTGCTGCGCTGAGCCGGGACCCATCTCGCGGCGATTTCGGTGCGGCGTGGGCCCCGGCTCTGCAGTGCTCACGTCGCAGGTGCGGCGCGCTGCGCTGCGTCCGGGGCACAGCTTGCCTCACGTCACCGCATTCACGACCTGATATTCCGGCCGTCGCCACACCTCGCCGACGATCACCTCCTCGATGATCTCGGCGGCACGGATGATTTCACTCTCACCAATATACAGCGGCGTGATCCCGAACCGCATGATGTCGGGCGCGCGAAAATCGCCGATGACGCCGCGGGCGATCAATGCCTGCATCGCGGCATAACCGCCGTCGAAGGCAAACGACACCTGCGAGCCGCGGTGATCATGCGCGCGCGGGGTGACAAGCTTGAGCTGCGGGCAACGGCGTTCGACCTCCGCAACGAGGAGATCGCCGAGCGCCAGCGAGCGCGCACGGACCTCCGCGATATCGACGCGGTCCCAGATGTCGAGCGAGGCTTCCAGCGCCGCCATCGCCAGCACCGGCGGCGTGCCGACGCGCATGCGCTCGACACCGCCGGCGGCCGCATAGGCAAGCTCGAACGCAAACGGCTTGGCGTGCCCCATCCACCCCGACAGCGCGGCGCGCGCGTTGTCGGCGTGGCGCGGCGCAACGTAGAGGAAGGCCGGTGCGCCGGGGCCGGCGTTGATGTATTTGTAGGTGCACCCTGCGGCGAAATCCGCGCCGCTGCCGGCGAGATCGACCGGCAGTGCGCCGGCGGAATGCGCGAGATCCCAGACCGTGACGATGCCGAGGGCGTGGGCTTTCGCAGTCAGATGCGCCATGTCGTGGCGGCGGCCGGTGCGATAATCGACCTCGGTGATGTAGAGCACCGCGATCTCCTCCGACAGGGCGGACTCGATCTCCTCCGGTGCCACCAGACGCAATTGATGGCCGCGCCCGAGCGTCGCGATCAGGCCTTCGGCCATGTAAAGGTCGGTCGGGAAGTTACCGGTGTCCGACAGGACGATCTTGCGGGACACCGTCATGTCGAGCGCGGCGGCGAGCGCCTGATAGACCTTGAGCGACAGCGTGTCTCCGACCATCACCGAGCCGGCTTCCGCACCGATCAGCCGTGCGATGCGATCGCCGAGATGGCGCGGCTGGACGTACCAGCCTGCGGTGTTCCAGGCGCGGATCAGCTCAACGCCCCACTCCGTGGTGATGACGCGGTTGACCCGCTCGGCAACGCCTGACGGCAGCGCACCGAGCGAGTTGCCGTCGAGATAGATCACGCCGTCAGGCAGGTGGAACAGAGCTTTGGTATCGTCATAGACGCGATATTTGGTCATGGGCATTTCTACAGAATGGTGCGGACGCGCCAGAGCTCGGGAAACAGCTCCACCTCCAGCATGCGTTTGAGATAGCTGACGCCACCGGTGCCGCCGGTGCCGCGCTTGAAGCCGATCACGCGCTCGACCGTGGTGACGTGGTTGAAGCGCCAGCGGCGGAAATAATCTTCGAAGTCGACCAGTTTTTCCGCGAGCTCGTACAGCATCCAATGCGTCTCCGGAGCCTCGTAGACGACGCGCCAGGCCTGCAGCACGCCTTCGTTGAAGCTGTGGGTCTCGCGGACATCGCGCGCCAGCACCGCGGCCGGCATCTTGAGGCCGTTGCGGTCGGCGAGCCGCAGGACCTCATCATAAAGGCTTGGCGTTGCGAGTTCGGCCTCGAGCAGCTTCGTCGTCTCAGGATCATGCGCGTGCGGCTTGAGCATGGCGTGGTTGCGGTTGCCCAGCAGGAATTCGATCAGCCGGTACTGGCGCGACTGGAAGCCGGAGGACTGTCCGAGCTGCGAGCGGAAGCGGGTGTACTCGCTCGGCGTCATCGTGCGCAGCACGTCCCAGGCGTTGTTGAGCTGCTCGAAGATGCGCGACATCCGCGCCAGCATCTTCATGGCGGGCGACACTTCGTCCCTGGCGATGGCGCGGCGCGCGGCACTGAGCTCGTGGATGGCGAGGCGCATCCACAGCTCCGTGGTCTGATGCTGGATGATGAACAGCATCTCGTCATGCGCTTCCGAGAGCGGATGTTGCGCGCTCAGGATCGCATCCAGCGCCAGGTAGTTGCCATAGGACATGCGACGGGTGAAATCGGTCTCGGCCCCTTCGCTCGTGGGATCATAATCGCTGGACGACATGGGCAGGCCCTTTCGATCGATCTTACCCCGGCTTTGCTCAGTCGAGGCCGATCAGCCGCGCGGTGATCGGCGAGGCGGGATCCTTCAGTCCGTCGATCACGGTAAAATGGTTCAGCCCGGGATCGACGACGAGACGGGTCGGCACGTCGAAACCGGTCCAGATATTGGCCATCAGATCGGACTGACGGATGAATTCGGGCCGCTCGCCGCCACCGACCCAGGCGGTCACAGGCGAATGCCCGCGCGGCAGGTGCAGCGCCGCGCTTTCGAGCGCCGCTTCTTCCACGGTCATGCGCAGCGTCTCGTTCATCCGGGTCTTGAGCAGCGGACGCAGATCGTGCAGGCCGCTGATCGAGAGCGTGCCGCTAATACGGTTAAAGACGGCGGGCTCCAGCCGGCTGTCGTCGCACAGCATGCGCGTCACGAGATGACCACCGGCGGAGTGCCCAGCAAGCCGGATCGGTCCGGCGACGAGCGAAGCCGCCTTCGCGATCGCGGCGGTGATTTCGGCAGTGATGTCGGAGATGCGCGCGACCGGCGTCAGCGTGTAGCTCGGCAGTGCCACGGTCCAGCCGTGATGGCGCGCACCTTCGGCGAGATCAGTCCAGGCCGACTTGTCGAAGCGCATCCAGTAGCCGCCATGCACGAAGACGACGAGACCCTTGCTGTCGCCGTCGGGCAGGATCAGGTCGAGGCGCTGGCGCTCGCCGGCGCCATAGGCGATGTCGGCGCGAAAATCCTTCAGCCCGGCCCGGTAGACCGCCGCCCGCTCCGCCCATTGCGCCGGCATCTTGTCCGAACCCGGGATATGGGCCGAATTGGCATAAGCATCATCCCAATCGCGCATCATGACTCCCGAGGACTCGTCCGGCGAACAGCCGCCAGTCTGCCACCGTCGCGGCCGGCATCCTAGTCTTTATTTTAAGCTTAAAGGATCTGACCGCCAGTGAATCGGATAGGCAATCGGTCCGGCACGTTCCCCGGGCGCAGCGCAGCGTGCAACGATGCGCTGCTGAACCGGGGTCCAGCGCGTGGGCAAGATGGGTCCCGGCTCTGCGGAGCACCACGCGGAACGATGCTTCGCATCGCCCGCGCGCTGCACCGCGTCCGGGACACCAAAACTAAGCCTTCTCCACCCCGCACCATTCCGCGATGAACAGCGCCATCGCCTTGGTGGTCTTCTTCAGCGATTCCAGCTCGACATATTCGTTGAAGCCGTGCATTTCGCCGCCGCTGGCGCCGAAGCAGAGGCTCGGGATGCCGTGGTTGAGGCCGTAGAAGCGGGTGTCGGTGAGCGCGGTGAAGACGAGATCCTCCGGCATGCCGCCATAGACCTTGCCGAACGCTTTGCCGAACGCGGCCTCCGGCGCGGCGGCGTCGGTCAGCTCATAGCCTTCCGACAGGAAGCCCGACCATTCGATCTCCGGTGGATTGTTGGCGAGGAAGCGGTGGTTCCGCGCCGCAGCCGCGACGCAGGCCACGATCTCCTTCTGGTGATCGGCGATCGACCAGCCCGGCAACACTGCGATCCGGCAATCGACATCACACCAGGCCGGCACGCTGGAGGCCCAGTCGCCGCCCTTGATGAGGCCCGGATTGAAGTTGATGGGATGGTTGAGCGTCTTGAAGTGTCGATCGGCCTTGGCGCGCTCGTTCCACTCGACCTCGAGCTTCTGCAGCGCCTGGATCAAATGATAGGCCGCCATGATCGCGTTGGCGCCGGAGCCGGCGAACGCCACGTGTGTCGGATGTCCCTTCACGCGCAGGCGAAACCAGATCACGCCGACCTGCGAGCGCACCATCTTGCCGCCGGTCGGCTCCGGGATGAAGCAGGCATCCGCGCGGTAGCCGCGCTGGAGCGTCGAGAGCGCGCCGACACCGGTGCTCTCCTCTTCGATGACGGATTGGAAATGAATCCGCGCCGTCGGCTTGAATCCCGCAGCCTTGATCGCGTCCAGCGCATAGAGCGCACCGATCGTGCCCGACTTCATGTCGCAGGCGCCGCGGCCGAACATCTTGCCGTCCTTGATGACCGGCGAGAACGGCGGTGTGTCCCACAATTCCAGGGGGCCGGCGGGCACCACGTCGCAGTGGCCCTGGAGGATCAGCGATTTGCCGCCGTTCGTTTGCGGACGGTAGGTCCCCACCACCGAACGCGCCTTGGAGAAATCATGCTCGATCGGGCCGAAGCCGCGCAGATCCTTGAGATCGTCGACGTCGATGTGCCAGTCGTCGACCTCGTAGCCACGCTCGCGCAAGAGGTCGCCGATCATGTCCTGGCACGGCCCCTCCGCCCCGCGGGTCGAAGGGATCGCGACGAAATCGCGTGTGGTGGCGAGCTGGGCTTCGAAGCCGGCATCGACGGCGTCGAGAATCCTCTGCTGCGTTTCGGCATTCATCAGGCAACTCCAGGCATTCCAATGGTCCCAAGGAATGCGCAAGCTAGCCGATTTCAGCCGTTCGGGTACTCCACAAAATATGCATCCCGCAATGCATCTTCGAGCAGTCGGCCTTCCGAATAGCCGTTCAACGTAACAGGGCGCGTCACCCCGTCGAGCAGGCGTGGACACGGCTCCGGAGCGCCGAGCACCGTGCGAACGGGAATACGCTCGGCATAAATCGGCAACGCATAGTCCTCGTCATCGTCAGCGACACCCTTGGCGCGTATCTTGGCCGAGGCTTCCTCGATTTCCATCGCGATGAAGGAGGTCGCCTTGATCTCCTGGGTGTTGCTGGCCCGAAGGCTCGCGGTGCGATCCGGGAAGAAGCGGTCGACCATCGCGATCACAGCGCGCTCCTTTTCGCTCGGATCGGTGACGAGATAGGCGGTGCCGAACGCCATCACCGCGCGATAGTCGGCGGAATGGTTGAAGCCGCAGCGCGCCAGCACAAGGCTATCGAGATGGGCGACTGTGAGACACACGCGCTCGCCCCTGGCCTGGTTGCGCAGCATCCGGCTTGCGCTCGAGCCGTGCCAGTACAGCTTCGTCCCCTCGCGCCAGAAGAAGGTCGGCGTGCAATAGGGCTGGCCGTCGATCACGTAGGAGACGTGGCAGAGCATCGAGGAATCCAGGATGCGATGAACCGTGTCGTGATCGTAGAAGCCGCGATCGTGCCGGCGCTTCACCTGGTTGCGCGCCGATGTCGGATAGGAATTCGAAGTCTCGGTCTGGCTCACGGCCGCTCCTGATCGGATTGGAAAGATCTGGAGCAGTTGTAGCGGCGCATTTGGTCTGCGATAGTTCCAATTCCATGCAAAAAATTCCGACCAATTCGAATCCCTCACCGGCCAAGACCGAGCTGCCGCTCGATCTCGCCGGCCCGCACGTCACGGCGGGCGCCTCCGCCGCGCACCGGCTCTATCAGGCCTTGTGCGAGATGATCGTCTCCGGCCTCGTCAAGCCTGGCGAGCCGCTGCCGCCGTCACGCACGCTGGCCAAGCAGACCGGCTTTCGGCGCAACGCCGTCGTCACCGCTTATGAGCGCCTGATCGCCGACGGCTTTGCCGAGGCCAAAGTCGGCTCCGGAACGTTTGTCGCCGCGCGCATTCCTGCGCGCGCGGCCGCGCCGAACAAGCCCAAGGCGGTTGTCGAAACGCCCCAGCAAGGCGCGTTCGCGCTCGGCTGCACCCATGTCGATGAGCGCGCCGTGCAGCGCTTCCGCGCCTTCGTCGGCCGGCGCATGCGCGCCTTCGGGGCCGAGCATCTGCATTATGGCGATCCGCGCGGCAGCCGCGAGCTGCGCGCGGCCATCGCCGATCACCTGCTGTCGGCGCGCGGCCTGCGCTGCGATCCCGATCAGATCATGCTGACGTCGGGCACGTTGCACGCGCTGCGCATCGTGCTGAGCGCGATCCTCAAGCCAGGCGATCAGGTCTGGTGCGAAGACCCCGGCTATCCCGCCGCGCGAAAGACCTTCGCGCATTGCGGCTATCGCGCCGTAGCCGTTCCCGTCGACGAGGACGGCATGCGGATCGCCAAGGGCCGCTCTGGGGCGCCGACAGCGCGCGCGGCCTATGTCACGCCGTCGCACCAGTTTCCGCTGGGCGTGCAGATGTCGATGCCGCGGCGGCTCGAGCTTCTGGACTGGGCCAAGCAGGCCGGCGCCTTCGTGCTGGAGGACGACTACGACAGCGAGTTTCGCTATGACGGCGCACCGCTGATGTCGCTCGCCGGCATCGATCGTCTCCAGCGCGTGATCTACCTCGGCACGTTTGCCAAGACGCTGTTTCCAGGCCTGCGCATCGGCTATTGCGCCCTGCCCGAACGCCTCATTGCGGACGTGACGGCTGCACGCGCGGCACTCGACCGCTTCCCCGGCACGCTGATGGAAGGCGCGGTGGCCGACATGCTCAACTCGGGCGCGTTCGCCGCAAACCTCAAGCGCGTGCGAAAACTCTATCGCGAGGCACGCGATGTGCTGGCCGAAACGCTGGAAGCCGCTTCCGATGGCGCGCTCTCGGTGCCGGTGCCGTCGCAAGGCCTGCATCTGGTCGCCCGGTTCGATCCGTCGGTCGACCTGTCGGTCGCCGCGCGGGCCAAGCAGGCGGGCGGCGCCGAGGGCTGGCTATTGGCCGACACCTATTCGCGCGCGCGCCCTCTGCCCGGCTTCGTGCTGGGATTTTCCGGCCATGCGGTTCCACAGCTCAAAGCCTCCGCCGAACGGCTCGCGCGGGAATCGCGCGCGGCCCTGCGCACGAAGGCCAGGGCGGCTAGGAGCGCGTGACGAACGTTCACTATGAGAATCGTCGGCCAGGCCCTACATTGCGACATCGATTCCGAGACCTTTGTCATGCTGGTACGCCACACGATCTGCCTCTCGTTCCTGATCTCCATCGCACTTGCCGCGACGGCACATGCCGGCTCGGTTGGACGCGAGCAGGACATCGGCGATCTCAAGCTGGGTCAGCGGGTGCAGGTGGATGACGGAACCTGTCCCGCCGGACAGGTCAAGGAAGTGCGTGGGGCGAAGATGTCCGATAAGGGCGTCGTGCGCACCGCCACCTGTGTGCCGCGGTACGGTCCGAAGACGAAATAGCTACTGCTTCGCCGGATCGAACATGCATTGCAAGGTCGGCTTGGCGATCTTGGTGAAGGTCGGGCCGATCTCGCTTTGCTTGGAAGCCGGCACCCAGTCGGTCTCGATGGTGGGCACGCCGGTTTCGCTGATGCCGCGCAACAGCGCTTCGCGAAGGTCGCGGTCCTCGACGGCCGCGGCGGCGTGATCGTGCAGGCAGCCGCAGACTTCCTCGGGATGTTCCCACCGCCCGAGCATCCGCGGCGCGCACTGACGCACGAACTCAGTGCGGGGATCCGGTAGTCTGGAGGGCGCGCGCACCTGCGCCTGAGCGGCGCCGATCGTCAGAACAGACAGGAACGCAGCGGCGCAAAATCGAACGATCATGACGGCCTTTACCGGCTGATTTTCTTGTTGTCGATCAGAAGCGCGCGGCAACCACCATGGGCTGCGACGTCGCAGTGGTGATCGGCGAGCCACTGTACTGGAAGGTGCCGATACCGGGCAGATTGCCATCCGGCGAGCCCGCGAACGAGGAGCCGGCAACCACGAAAGCGAAAGCAAGGATGAAGCTGAGCGCGCGCATGATCTTGTCTCCGAGTGCCGTGGCCGGCGGTGCGCCGTTCGTCGTTCTGAAGCTGATAACCATGGGCGGTTTCGCGCGTGATGCGCCAAAAGCGCAAAATGGTTTCATCTTGCGTAAGAATTGTTTCGTCCGGTTCGGGACGACGACACAATTCTCGGAAACGGCCAATCATTTCAGCGGGGTCGCGCCGCAGCTCAAAGCGGCCCGCCAAGTTCCGGATCCGCTGCGCAAGCGCACCCTGCGCCGCCGTCGTCACGGTCCCGCCTTGCGCGCTTCACACGCATTTTACGTTTTTCTGCTGAAGAGAGGAACGAACGAAGGCTGGGTCCTGTCGAACCGGGGGCGCTTCGGCCGCGACCCAAGCCATCGAAATCGAGACGCCGGGATCACCGGGCGCGTTCAGTTTGAGGGATGGCCATCATGATGGTGCAAGATCGCGCAACGCCGCGCGAGGCGGACCAACGAACCGACCGCGGCGATCAACACCCTAGGCGCGTCGCCTCGGCCGGCGCGATGTCGCTACAATCCGGCCGCGGCTTCGAGGCCGCGCCGCAAGCATTCGTGCGGTTGACCGGCTCGCACCTTGCCAAGCACGTCACTGCGTGAAGAACTCACCGCACTTCTGGACGTTTGCGTCTGCCGGCCCCCACGGCATGATCGGCACGGTCGAGGTCGAGTTCTTCGGCGAACCCTCGATCAGCCTGTCCGAATAGACCATGTAGACCAGCACGTTGCGCTTGGCGTCGCAGCCGCGCACGATCTGCATCTTCTTGAAGAACAGCGAGCGGCGCCGGCGGAACATGTCATCGCCCTGCTCCATCTTGGTCTTGAACTTGATCGGGCCGACCTGGCGGCAGGCCAGCGAGATGTCCGAGACCTCTTCGGCAAGGCCTAGCCAGCCCTTGAAGCCGCCCTTCTCCGGCACCGTGAAATGGCAGGCGACGCCCTCGACTTCGGGATCGTCGAGACCATAGGTCGCGAGCTTGTCGTTCGGGCTCATCAATTTGAACACGGTGGAGCGACGGAAGATCAGATCGGGCTCGTCGGCAGCTTGAACGGACGCCGCTGGCACAGCCAAGGCCAGGAGGAATAAGGCGAGTCCTTTCAAGCGGATGCCGCCAAGACCAGGGAAACGAGATGACATGAAGTTCTCCGCTAACAAGTCCCCGCAATGTAGGAACGCCTCAGCCCGACAGGAAGACGACAGCAGCTCGACGCGGCCGCCGTTTACCGCTCTGTGAGGCTTTTTTGTTACGTCTTGAACAAAAGTCGCTGACGGCAGAACCACCCTGCTGGTGAACGCGTATTCCCTTTGCGAGACTAACGTCTGATTTGGATTATGGATTCGAGGATGAACAGCGTGAATGGGTCGGGTCTTTCTGCCAAGCCGGGGCGGCTCTGGCAGGTCGCCATTTTGACGGCGGCGAGTGCGATCGGCGCGACCAGCCACGCAGACGCAGCATTTTATTATTGGACGGATTATTCCGACGGGTCCTATTACGCCCGGCAGGACCGGCATCCCGAGATACCGCGCCAGAGGCCGCAGAAGCGTAGCGCGACCGGCAAGAAAGAGGTTGTCGCCGAAAAGGAAGCCGGTACCAAGCCACAGGGGCCGCTGGTCATCGTCGTCTCGATCGACCGGCAGAAGGTCACGATCTACGACAGCAATGGCGTGTTCGCGGAATCTCCGGTGTCGACCGGCATGAAGGGCCATTCGACGCCGATGGGTGTGTTCAGCGTCATCCAGAAGCACAAGTTCCACCATTCCAACATCTATAGCGGCGCGCCGATGCCGTACATGCAGCGGATCACCTGGTCCGGTGTCGCCATGCATGCCGGCGTGCTGCCGGGCTATCCGGCTTCGCATGGATGTATCCGGATGCCGATGGCGTTCGCGGTGAAGATGTGGAATTGGACCAGGATGGGCGCGCGCGTCATCGTCGCGCCTGGCGAGATGACACCGCACAGCTTCTCCCATCCCCTGCTCGCCTCCGTGCGTGTGCCGCCGCAGCCCGCCGCCAGCCTGGAGCCGCAGACCAATGTCGGCGACAAGGCCGACAAGGGCGCGGCGCAAACCAAAGCGGCCGAAGCCAAACCGATTGAGACCAGGACCGCCAGCGCCGACTCCGTGCTCGAGCTGCGCGCCTCCGTCGGCCACACCGTGATGTCGGATGCGACCACGGGCAACGCGCCAGCCCATGAGGAAGCCGCCGCTCCCGCCGACAAGGCCATGACAGCCGAGGCATCCGATGCGGCCAAGCCTCAGTCGGAAGAAGCCGTCAAGTCGGCCAACGAGGACAAGCCCGCCGACAAGGTCGAGGCCGTCAAGGCCGAGCCAACCAAATCTGAACCGGCCAAGACGAACGCCGCGGACGCCGCGAAGACACCCGATGCACCTGCGATCGCCGCCTCGCCCGACGCCAAGAAGGACGAGGGCCGCCTTGCCGAACCGGCGCCGGCCGCAAAGCCGGAAGCACCCAAGCGGACCGGCCAGATCGCCGTCTTCATCAGCCGCAAGGATTCCAAGCTTTACGTGCGGCAGAATCTTGCGCCGCTGTTCGAGGTCCCGGTCACGATCGCTACGAGCGACCGTCCGCTCGGCACGCATATCTTCACCGCCGAGCTCGACAAGACCGATTCCAATGCGCTGCATTGGTCGGTGGTATCGCTGCCCGTGTCCGCCCGTTCCGCCGCACGCGAGGACGACGGTCGCCTCACCCGCCGCCAACGTGGCGCTGACGTGATCCCCGTCGCCGCCAAGCCCGTCACTGCCAAGCCGGTGGTCACGCCGGACAGCCCGGCCGAGGCGCTCGACCGCATCTCCATCCCCGCCGACACCATGGCGAAGATCAACGAGATGCTGACATCGGGCGGCTCCATCATCGTCTCCGACCAGGGCATCAACCAGGGCGAGACCGGCGAAGGCACCGACTTCATCGTTCGCCTGTACTGACTTGTTTCACTGCCCCCGATAACGCGGTGTTGACGAGGCATGTCGCAGCCGCGGAGTAACATCCCCTCGGATCATTTCGGGGGCGCCGTCATGATGAACCGTAGGACCATGCTCACCATGGCGCTGGCCGGCGCGTTCGCGCCGGCGACGCGTGCTTTCGCCGATGGCGGCATGAGCCGAATCTCGGCCTATGCCTTTTCTTTCTCCGCTTTGTCCGGCGACGACATCCGCCTCGCCGCTTTCACCGGTAAGCCGCTGCTGGTGGTCAACACTGCCTCGCTCTGTGGCTACACGCCGCAATATGCCGGCCTGCAGGAGCTCTGGAATGAGTTTCGCGCGCGCGGACT
Source organism: Bradyrhizobium sp. UNPA324 (assembly GCF_006658635.1). NCBI lineage: Bacteria > Pseudomonadati > Pseudomonadota > Alphaproteobacteria > Hyphomicrobiales > Nitrobacteraceae > Bradyrhizobium > Bradyrhizobium sp. UNPA324. The sequence continues at coordinate 4,582,761 of NZ_LFJD01000004.1, read as the reverse complement.
CACCGTGATCGGCGTGCCCTCCAACGATTTCGGCGGCCAGGAGCCGGGCGGTACCAGCGAGATCGCGGAGACCGCGCACCACCAATATGGTGTTACCTTTCCGATCACGGCCAAGGCTGCGGTGGTCGGCGCCAAGGCGCATCCCTTCTACAAATGGGCCGCCGAGGCGCGACCGAGGGAAGTTCCGCGCTGGAACTTCCACAAATACCTGATCGGTCGCGACGGCTATATTGCCGCGGTGTTTCCGTCGGCGGTCGAACCGGCCGACACGCGGATCAAAACAGCAATTGCCAAGGCGCTGGCCGACGTTTGACGCGAGGCGCGCCCAATCGGGTTGGGCACAATTATGGCGGGATGCCAAACAGCCGTTGCAGTGGCGATGGCCCACCATCTAGGCTAGGATCGTTTGGGGCAGGATGGTTTTGCCGGCGGCGAAAAGCCGCGGCGGAACAACGGGATCAATCTCGAGGACAACACCATGCGCGTGGCGGCAGGACTGATTTTTTCAAGCGCGATATCTCTGGCCATGACCGGCGCGGCGTGGTCGCAGACTCCGGCAAAGCCCGCAGCCGCGACGCAAGCCGCACCAGCGGCAACGCCGGCCGCGGCGACGCCGGCTGCTACTCCGCCCGCAGCTCCCGCGGCAGCCGCCGCACCGGCGGGTTTCGTCAATCCGCCCCCGCCCAAACAGGCGCCGCAGCCGGCGCGCGCGGCCTGCAACAATCCGGGCGCGCTCGGTGTCGCCCGCACCGTCGAGATCGACACCACGGGCGGTCCCGGCTTCGGCTTCGAGCACTTCAAGGAGCTCGACTTCCTGCGCGACAAGGAGGTGGTGCTGACCTTCGACGACGGCCCGTGGCCGCGCAACACGCCTGCAGTGCTGAAGGCGCTCGCCGATGAATGCACCACCGGCATCTTCTTCTCGATCGGCAAGCACGCGACCTACGAGCCGGAGATCCTGAAGCAGGTCTACAACGCGGGCCACACCGTCGGCACGCACACCTGGTCGCACGCCAACCTCAACAACAAGAAGCTCACCGAGGCACAGCGCAAGGAAGAGATTGAGAAGGGCCTATCCGCGGTGAAGTGGGCGCTCGGCGGCATCTCGCCCTCGCCGTTCTTCCGTTTCCCGGCACTCCAGCATCCGCCGGAGATGGTCACCTATCTCGGCAACCGCAACACCGCGATCTTCTCCTGCGACATCGACTCGTTCGACTTCAAAGCCTCCAAGCCCGAGAAGGTGATCGAGACCGTGATGAAGAAGCTCGATGCCAAGGGCAAGGGCATCATCCTGATGCACGACTTCCAGAAGCACACCGCCGAGGCTCTGCCCGAGCTGCTCAAGCGCCTCAAGGCCGGCGGCTACAAGGTGGTGGCGATGCGCGCCAAATTCCCGGCGTCCTCGTTGCCGGAATACGACCAGGAGCTGCTCAAGGACGCCAAGTTGCCGACGGTGAGCCAGCGCCCGGTCAATTCCGTGGTGACGACCGTTTCCGAATAGACGGCTCTTGTCTTTCCGCATCGAAGGCTATGTCATCGTCTCGGCGGACGGCATGCTCGCCGACGCCGGTCATGTCATGCCCGACAGCCTGAAGTTCGACGGCGACAAGCTGTTCTTCGAGCAGGCACTCGATCGCGCCGCGCTGATCGTGCATGGCCGCAACTCGCATGAGCAGCAGCCGAACTCGCCGAAGCGCAAGCGGCTGATCCTGACCCGCAAGATCAAGGCGCTCACCGTCGATCCGGAGCTGCCGAATGCGACGTTGTGGAATCCGGCACACGCGAGCTTCGAGGAGGCCTGCGCTTTTGCCGACGTCGCCTCCGGCATGATCGCCATCATCGGCGGCCCAGTCGTGTTCGACCTATTCATGGACCGCTACGACACATTCTGGCTGTCGGAAGCCCCGCACGTGCGCCTGCCCGGCGGCGAAGGCTGTTTCGTCGGCGTACCGGCGCGGACGCCGCACGAAGTGCTGGCTTCGCACGGACTGAAGCCGGGCGCGCCGTATGTGCTCGACGCGGCGCACGAGGTGACCGTGACCCCGTGGCGGCCAGGCTAGCTCCTCGTCAAAATCGGAAGAACAACCCCATGCAAAGTACCGGCATTGTGATACCACTCCGTATCTTGCCAAAACTACGCTAAAATTAGTCCCGCCGTCGGCCCGCGCAAAGCCGGCCAGCATATTTGCCGAGAACCAATAATCGGCCCCGACGGCGGTGATGGCGCTATAGCCAACCTCTGTGACGCTGCGTCAAGACGAGCCGACCATTCCGAAACACCGCATCAATAGACTGAGACAAAAGCGCAAGACTGGACGGCTTTGGCTCGCCGCTGCCGCCGCACGGCGGCAGGACCGCTACGCAACGAACCATTTCCCTTCGCCGGATATCAACCTCCCGCCGGGTATGACTGGCCCGGCTCCGCCCCTCCCGCCCCCTCACTGACGATCAAGACGCGACCACGACCATCATGAGCGACGACGCTACGACGACGGGTTCGACGGACGCCTCCGGACCGACTGCCGATGCAGCCCCGATTTCATCCCTGCTCCCCGCATTCGGCTTCCGCGCCGACCAGATGGAGGCCCATGCAAACGTCGCAGCCTGGCGAGAGGCCGTCGCCACGCTATTCGACGTCGACGAGCTCGCCGCCGACGAACCGGGCCCATTCCGCGCCGACATCAGCTCCTACGCCATGGGACCGGTGCTGATCGGACTGAGCCGGGCCAGCGGCCAGCGTTTCCGCCGGACGGCCGAAACGATTGCGCGCAGCGGCGTCGACCACATCATCCTCCAGCTCTATCTGAGGGGCGGCTATCACGGCGTCGCGGGCACCCGGCCAATGCGGGTGCGCGCGGGCGACATCTGCCTGTTCGACCTCGCCCAGACCCTGGAGACCAAGGCGACAGCCTTCGAGAATGTCACGCTGGTCGTCCCGCGACCGATGTTCGGCACCCATCTCCTGCGGGTCGACGATTTGCACGGCCTCGTCTTGCCGGGCAGCAGCGTGATCGCGAGGCTCCTTGCCGGGCATCTCACCGCCCTGTTCGAATTTGCGCCGCGCATGAGCCTCGACGAGTGCCAATCGGTGGTCGAGGGCACGGTCTCGCTGCTAGCGGCGTGCCTGCGCAACGAGCTCGAGCGTAGCGATCCTGACGCCGACCATGCCGTCACGGCTGGTCCGTCCTTGATGCGGATTCGCCAATACATCGAGGCCGGCCTTGCCCGCGACGATCTGTCGGCCAGCTCGATCGCGGCCCATTTCGGCCTGTCCCGGGCTTCGCTGTACCGGCTGTTCGCGCCGGTCGGCGGTATCGCCGACTACATCCGCAGCCGGCGGCTACATCGCGCCTTCTTCGATCTCGCCAATTCGGGCGCGCGCGGCCCGCGGATCAGCGAGGTCGCGCGGCGGTGGCAGCTCGGCACCGACGCGCATTTCGCGCGCTCCTTCAAGGCAGCCTATGGCATCACGCCGCGCGCCGCGCGCGAGGCCGCATTGCTCGGCATGCAGCGCGGCACCGATACAGCGAACGGCGCGACGATCTCCCGATGGATGCGTGAGATCGCACCCCCGCGTGCAGATTGATCGCTACACGTCGCCGTAAGCGGCTTCGGCCGGACGCGTGGTGCGGCCGTAGCCCATCAGCATGAACAATGCGCCGATGATCGAGAGGTTCTTCAACGCGTCGACCACCACCTTCGCATTGTCGGGGGCAGCCTGGTTCCAGAAGTCGTCGAACAGCACCGTCGCAACCGCGACGTAGATGATCATCAGCATCGCGAAGAACCGCGCGCCGAAATTCAGCGCGATCATCAGCCCCGCGATGATCTCGAGCCCGCCGACCGTGATCGCCAGCAGCTGCGGCGTGGTCATGGCGGTCGCCGTCTCGATCTGCTTGGCGTAGGGCGCGACGATGTCGGGCACCACGACCTTGGTGGCGATGAAGTCGGCCGTCGCCTGGATGGCAAAGAGCTTGGTCGCGCCCGAGTAGATGAACAACACGGCGAACAGAATCCGCCCGAAAGTCACGAACGCTGGCATGATCGGCCTCTTGGCAAAGCGCTACCGCACGGAACGCGTACGTGGATTATGAAGAGTCGTGCGCCGGTTTACAAACGGGGAAATGGAGAACTGCGAGGAATTCAATGGTGGCGGCCGCGTTGTTCGGTTGGCGCCATTCAGAACAACATTGCGAACTCTTGTGTAGTTGAAATTGCTTTGCAACGTAAAATCGATTCTGACACATGAACGGGCTCGTCCGGCAGCGCCTGCTGAACGGCCGCTTTCGAACGCTCAAGTCGGACGTCACGCCAGGCCCGAAAAGGCCATTTCCGACTTACGCGTTACGGCTAAAACCGCGAGGCAAGCAAAGAGGCCCGATCATCACCAGACGACGCGGAAGCCGGCCGTGCCCTTGTAGCTGTGATCATCACCATGGGCGAGACTCGCATTGTAGGAGACTTCGCCGAAGACCGCATAGCGGCCGCTGGCCCAGCTATAGGTGCCGCCGCCGCCGATGCTGCCCCACAGCCGGTCATTGGCATTGGCGAAGCCGGTTCCGGAGACCAGCACATTCGTTCCGTCCAGGAATTCGTAGTGGACATTGGCAATGCCATAGACGTCGGAGCGAACCAGTTGACCGGACTGATCCCGCCAGCTTTTGATATGTTCGAAAGCAAGCCCGGCGCGCCCGACCAGGCTGTCGGCATTCAGGAGCGAGACCGCGGCCGCAAAGCGATCCGCGAACGGATCGAAATCGACCTTCGAATAGGTGAGCTGCGCCTGCGGCGTCAGTGCAAATCCATTGCCGATGCCGATGCGCTTGCCGCTTTCGATGCCGAACGCATAGCCCATGCCCTCGTTGCCGTGGGTCATGCTGCCGGTCAGCACCGAGCTGAGGTCGCTGCGATAGAACATGCCCTGCGCCTGGCCATCGACATAGAAGCCGTTGTCGCCATACCAGGTGAGCGAGGCGCCCACGCCCGAACCCGCGGCGTGAATTGTGCCGTTGCCGTAGAACGAGCTCACATTCGCGTTGGCCGTGCCATATTGCGCGTTGATGCCGACGATCAGCTTGCCCCAGCCGTTCTCCAGCAGCAGTCCGTCGATGCCGGCCTGCGCCTTCCACTGATCGGTATTGTAGGTCGAGCCGGTGGTGTTGCTCGGGCTGAACGCGCCGTGCTGCCCCTCGATCCGGCCCCAGACCGGGGTCGGCTGCGCCGGCACGCCGCCCATTGACGCATAGGCAAGGCCCGCGCGCTCGGTGGCGTCGCTGCCGCCCCAATAGCGGTTGCCGGCGCGCTGCTGCAACGTCGGCAGTGCGTTCATGCCGAGCAGCACCGCCGCGTAATTCTCGTAGAGGGGAACGCCGGGCTGGTACAGCGGCCCGGCTGGCGCCGAGGCCGGCGGATTGATGAGACTGGAGCGCAGATACCAGTCGCCGTCGGTCGGCGTGCTGATGCCGTTCTTCTGCAGCGTGTAGGCGTAGGCGCCGCCGACGACGGCCTGCTGGCCATTGAGCACATAGTCGCCCTGCAGGGTGAAGCTGCCGTTTGAGGCGCCGGCGACGTCGATCACCTTGATGCCGCTGGCCGTCTGCGCGCCGGAGCCGCCGACATTGGTGATCCGCAGGGTCGATGCGCCTGATGTAGTTCCCTGCACGACCATGCGGTCGGTGGCCGAGCTGTCGCCGCCGAGCACGGTGTTGAGGACAAGCGTGCCGCCATTGCCGATATAGTTGCCGGCGACCGTCAGCGTGGTCGCTCCCGCGCCGCCGGTTCGGACGATGCCGGCATTGCTGAGCGATGCCATAGTCTGATCGAAGCCGTTCAGGTCGAGCGTTCCGCCGGCGTTGGCGACATAGGCGGAAGCGGCGCTGAACGCGCCCGCAGCGCCGGCGCGCAACGTGCCGCCGGCCACCGTGGTCGTGCCATTGTAGGTGTTGACGCCCGACAGCGTCTGCGTGCTGCCGGTGACTGTCAGTCCGCCGGAGCCGCCGATAACGCCGGCGAACGTATCGCTCGCATTCGTGATCGTCAGGGTCTCGGCACCGAGATTGACGGCGCCGGTGCCGGCCAGGCTTTGAATGCTGGTCCCGGCGCCCGTCACGCCGGAAATGTCGAAGGTCGCGTTCGCCACGACGCGGCTGGAGCTGGCGATCGAGCCGGTGCCCGTCAGCGCGAGCGTGCCGACCTGGATCACCGTTGCGCCAGTGTAGGTGCTGGTGCCGGATAGGGTGAAAGTGCCGGCGCCGATCTTGGTCAAGCCGCCCACGCCGCTAAATCCAAGCGCGCCGATCGCAAAGCCGTTCGTATCGAATGTCAGCCCACCGGCGGCGAGATTGAGCTGCGAGACCGTAAAATTGTTGAAGAAATTGGCCGAGCCGGCCGTGGCTCGCAGAATGCCGTCATCGATATTGACCTGCGCATTTCCAAGGCTCCTGATCAGGGATGTGGTCTGCAGGATGCCGCCACCGCTGATGTTGAGCGTGCCGGAGCCGGTCGCGTTCACTCCAAGCTGCATCCCGTTTTGAGCAGCGACCGTGGCGCCGTTCAGGATGTTGAGCGTACCGATGCCGGCGAACCCCACTGACACAATGGCAACGGTCGCGGTCCAGTGCGATCCGGCACCGGTGACGGTCAGCGTGCCGATGCCTCCATTGGCGGCTGCAATTCGGATGGTGGCGCCGCTACTTGTGAGCGTGCTGCCGTTTTGGATCGTCAGGCTGCCGACTGCTCCGTTGCCGACGATGAGGTTACCCGACGAGCCGGTCGCTGCGCCGTTCACGCCGAGTACAGCCCCTGGCGATACATTGTTGATGGTGACGGTGCCATTGGTCGGGACCACACCCGCCTGCCAGTTGCTTCCGACGGTCCAGTCGCTGCTGGTGGCGCCGATCCAGTTTTGCGCCGCCGCCAATCCTGCGGACAGGGTTATAAGCACCGCCGCCAGGACGCCCATCAGCAACAAGCGCGGCAAGCCAGCTCGTTGGCGAACGGACCATGGCCGAGCCCGGTCCGGACTCATACGCAGCGTGTCATCTGCCCATCGCCGAAACATTGTCGCCCCGATGCATTTGCGCATGGGTGCCCCTTCCCATTTGCCCAGCGGCCGAACGCGTGTACATCTGACACAGTTCGCGCCGCACGGGATACCGTCACAAGTCACGCTAAGTCACTCGCACGCATCCGACAACGAACATTCGTCGTCTCCACGACAGAAAAGGCGACATGTGTTGTCGAAGCAACGTTAGCGCGAGGGAATTAACGATGAGGCCACTACACCGCGTGCAACGGATATACGCCTGGCGCTCGCTTCGACGCAGCGCACGACCCGAACGGGGCTTCGCAAAATTTAGCGAGAAATCGCAGAATGGCGCTCCCTAGCGGAATCGAACCAAGAGCAGTGTGATTGGCCGCAACCCTCTCGGCGTCATGGCCGGGCTTGACCAGGCTTGACCCGGCAATCCACGACTTGCCTCGCGGGACAAAGAACGTGGATACCCGGGCCTTCGCTGCGCCGAAGCGGCTACGGCCGCGCAGGCGGGACAAGCCCGGGCATGACGAGTCTTGCGGTGCGAACGCCTCACGAAGACGTTGAGGGAGTGCCAAGCAACTACGTGAACAATGTCGGCTGCTGCCGTGCCGCGCGCTCCTGCGCTTCCACCACGGCCACGGCCGTCATGTTGAGGATACCGCGCGCCGTCACCGAGGGGGTGAGGATGTGTGCCGGGCGCGCCGGGCCGATCAGGATCGGGCCGACGGGCAGCGCGTCGGCCAGCGACTTGATCATCTGATAGGCGACATTGGCGGTGTCCAGCGTCGGCATGATCAGGATGTTGGCCTCGCCCTCCAGCTTGGAATGCGGCAACACCATTTTTCGCGCGGCAGCGGAGAGCGCGGTATCACCCTGCATCTCGCCGTCGGCCTCGATCTCCGGATGCTTGTCCTTCAACAGCTGGGTCGCCAGACGCATCTTGCGCGAGGAATCGGTGTCGTAGCTGCCGAAATCCGAATGCGAGACGAAGGCGATCTTCGGCTTGATGTTGAAACGCTGGACGTGGACCGCGGCGAGCGATGCGATCTCGGCCAGCTCCTCCGCGCTCGGATTGGGGCGAACTTGCGTGTCGGCGATGAAGAAGGCGCCCTTGGTCGTGATCAGCAGCGCCAGCGCCGCGTAGTCGCTGATGCCGGGACAGAAGCCGACGATCTCGCGGACATGGCGCAGATGGCTCATATAGCGGCCCTCGACGCCGCAGAGCATGGCGTCCGCCTCGCCGCGCGTGACCGCGAGCGCGGCGATCACCGTGTTGTTGGTGCGCACCACGGTGCGGGCCGCATCCGGCGTCACGCCGCGGCGGCCGGCGACCTCGACATAGGATTGCACGTAGGAGCGGTAGCGCGGATCGTCCTCGGGATTGACGAGGTCGAAATCCTTGCCGGCGCGGATCGAAAGGCCGAAGCGCTTGATGCGCGCCTCCACGACCGAGGGACGGCCGACCAGGATCGGCCGCGCCAGGTTCTCCTCCAGCACCACCTGCGTAGCGCGCAGCACGCGCTCGTCCTCGCCTTCGGCGTAGATCACGCGCACCGGCTGGGTCTTGGCCTTGGCGAACATCGGCTTCATGACGAGGCCGGAGCGGAAGGCAAAGCGCATGAGCTGCGCGGCATACTCGTCGAAATTGGTGATGGGGCGCGTCGCGACGCCCGACTCCATCGCAGCCTTCGCAACCGCCGGCGCCACGCGCAGGATCAGCCGCGGATCGAACGGGCTCGGGATCAGCGAGCCCGGACCGAAACCGCCCGCTTCGTTGGTTTCGACCCCCAGCGCCACCGCATCAGACGGCGCCTCGCGCGCGAGCTGCGCGATGGCCTCGACCGCGGCGTGCTTCATCTCCTCGTTGATCGCAGTGGCGCCGACGTCGAGCGCGCCGCGGAAGATGAAGGGAAAGCACAGGACGTTGTTGACCTGGTTCGGAAAGTCGGAGCGGCCGGTGCAGATCATGGCGTCGGGACGCGCTTTCCGCGCCTCCTCCGGCATGATCTCCGGGGTCGGGTTGGCGAGCGCCATGATCAAGGGCTTGTCGCCCATCGCCTTCGCCATCTCAGGCTTGAGCACCCCCGGTGCCGAGAGGCCGATGAAGATGTCGGCGCCGCCGATGACGTCGCCGAGCGTACGCTTGTCGGTCTTCTGCGCATAGACCGCCTTCCAGCGGTCCATCGTGGTGTTGCGACCCTCATGCACCAAGCCGTCGATATCGCAGACCCAGATGTTCTTGCGCTGCGCTCCCATCGACACCAGGAGATTCAGGGTTGCGATCGCAGCCGCTCCTGCCCCCGACGCCACGATCTTGACGTCGGACAGCTTCTTGCCGTTCAGCCTGAGGCCGTTGGTGATGGCAGCGGCGACGATGATGGCGGTGCCGTGCTGGTCGTCATGGAAGACCGGGATCTTCATGCGCTCCTTCAAGCGCGTCTCGATCTCGAAGCACTCAGGTCCGCGGATGTCTTCCAGATTGATGCCGCCGAAGGTCGGCTCGAGCGCCGCCACGGTCTCGACCACGCGGTCGATGGTATCGGCGGCAATCTCGATGTCGAACACGTCGATGCCAGCGAACTTCTTGAACAGGACCGCCTTGCCTTCCATGACGGGCTTGGAGGCCAGCGGGCCGATATTGCCGAGACCAAGCACCGCAGTTCCGTTCGAGACCACGGCGACCAGATTGGCGCGGGTCGTCAGGGTCGCGGCTTCGGCCGGGTTCTTGGCGATCTCGGTGCAGGCGGCGGCAACGCCCGGAGAATAGGCCAGTGCGAGGTCGCGCTGGTTGGCGAGCGGCTTGGTCGCCTGGATCTCGAGCTTGCCGGGGCGCGGCAGACGATGGTAGGCGAGCGCCGCCTGGTGGAGATCATCAGAATAGGACGACATGCGGTTGTCTCGCCTCGCGTTACCGGCCTCAAAATGCACGATCCGGAGCCGCTGTCCAAGCGAACCGAATTTCCGGGTCATGGAAACGGGATGAAGCACGCCGGGTGCCCCGGTGGCAACATCCGATTGCGCGCCCATCAACAGGGCGTGCCGTCAAATATATGAAAACCATAGCTTTCCCTGGACCGCGCGGCGTTTCGCGAATATGGCAGGTTGCGCGGTGCAAGACGAGCAACTGGAGCTGGGAATGAAGCGAATCCTGATCGGCCTGATCGTGGCAGCCGGGCTCGCAGCGGGCGGCTGGTTCGGCTTCAACCTCTATGTCCAGCATCGGGCGACCAGCGAGGTCGAGGCGGCCTTCGAGCAGCTCCGAGCAGGCGGCGGCAAGGCGAGCCATGGCAAGATCGGGTTCGAGCTCGCGACCCGAACGCTGACGATCGAGGACATCAATGTCGAGCCCGCCCAGCCGCAGCTCGCCAACGTCAAGGTCGCAAAGGTCACGGCGGTCGGTATACGCCAGCCGGATGAGGCCCATTTCTCGGCCGACAGCATTGACGTATCCGGGGTCGAGGTCGCCTTCACGTCCACCGAGCGGGCGAAGCTCAAAGCGAATTACAAGATCCCGCAGATCAGCGCTCGCGACTTTTCCGGCCCGACCCGTGCAGACGGCCCGCCGCTGTCCGGCTCGATCATCGACATATACCGCTTCATGCTGGCGCAATACGCGACCGTCTCGGCGTCCTCGATCGCAGTGCCGACCTTAGGGGTCAACGTCGATGCGGGCACCGGCAACCCCGGCAGCGGCGAATATGTCTATTCGGGCCTGTCGATCCAGAACGTCAACCGCGGCCAGATCGAGACGGCGAAGACGGACCGCGTCACCTTTGCGCTCGAGCTGGGCAAGCCCGGCAAGCCTACGAAAATGACCGGCGAACTGTCCGGTCTGGCCATCTACGATGTCGACGCAACCCCAGTGAGGGCCGCGCTCGATCAGCAAGTGTCGAGCGACGACAGTTTCCACCGGATCTATCGACGCATCTCGGCCAATTCATACGTGATCACGACGGCCCCTGGCGTGCGCGTGCAGATCGACGGATTCACCTTCGACGACATTGCCATCCGGCCGTCGAAATTTCGGCCGGCCGAGATCATCGCACTGGTGCCAGCTGACGGCTCGATCCTGACGCCGGCGCAATCGCACGACATGATGGAGAAGGTGGCGGACTTCTTCGAGGGCTTTCAGATCGGCAAGGCTGAAATCGGCAAGCAAACGGTCGAGACGCCGCAAGGAACGGGGCGGCTCAGCGCCCTCAAATACGATCAAGACAAGATAGCGCTGGAAGGCCTTGAGATGCCAATGCCGCAGGGCCAGCTCAAGATGGAGCGCTTCGCGCTAAAATCCTTCAGCGCGGCGAAACTGATGCGCTGGGCGGCAAACCTCCGCCTCCGAACGCCAGGACAGCCGCCATCGCCCGACCAGATGCTCGGACTGTTCGGAGTGCTCGAGGGCGCCGAGATCAAGGGCGTGGTTGCGCCCTACAAGACCACGCGGCAGCACTTCACCGTCGACACGATCAGCCTGAGCTGGGGCCAGCTGGTCGGATCAATTCCGAGCAAGGCCAATCTGCTCGTGAAGATGGTGACGCCGACCGATCCGGCCAATCCGGCGCTGCAGCCGCTGATCATGGCGGGCGTGGACAAGCTCGCGATCGACCTCGATCTCGGCGCGGCCTGGACGGAATCGTCAGGCGCGTTCGCGCTCGCGCCGGCCACGATCGATCTCGGCAACCTCGCCAAGGCGCAGGCTCGCCTCGCGTTCGCCAACGTGCCGCGCGGCCTGTTCACAACAGACCCGGCGCAGGCGATGGGTCAGGCGGCCCAGGTCGAGACCGGTACGTTCGAGCTGTCACTGCGCGACAGCGGCGTGGTCGATCTCGTCGTGGCGCAGTTCGCGCGCACGCAGAATGTCAGCCGCGACGCCGCGCGCAGCGCCATCGTCGAGATGATCCGGGCGCAGGGCGAGAAGATCGCGGGGTCCAGCGTCGATGCCGGCGGCGCGGTCGATGCGCTCGCCGGCTTCGTCGAGACGTCAGGGCAGACGCTGACCGTGAAGCTCACACCGCGCGCCAAGGTGCCGCTGATGCAATTGATGCAGCTCTCGCGAAGCGACCCCGAGAGCGCGCTGGCGCAGTTCAAGATCGAGGCGTCGACGGGGTTGTAGTTTGATCTCGTGTCCCGGACGCGGCGCGGCACGAAATGACGCGACGCAGAGCCGGGACCCAGAAAGCTTGCGGTTCACCGCGACATGGGCCCCGGCTCAGCAGCGCATCACTGCGTGGCGCGCTGCGTCCGGGGCACGCACCACTCACTTCTGCGGCAGGTTCACCCGCACATGCAGCTCGCGGAGCTGCTTGGTGGTGGCCTCCGACGGGGCGCCCATCAAGAGGTCCATGGCCTGCTGGTTCATCGGGAACAGCGAGATCTCGCGCAAATTCGTGGTGCCGCACAGCAGCATCACGATGCGGTCGACGCCCGCGGCCATGCCGCCATGCGGCGGCGCGCCGTACTGGAAGGCGCGGTACATGCCGCCGAAGCGGTCGACCACTTCCTGCTCGCCGTAACCTGCGATCTCGAACGCCTTCACCATCGCTTCCGGCACGTGGTTACGGATGCCGCCCGAGGCGATCTCGTAGCCGTTGCAGGTGATGTCGTACTGGAACGCCTTGATGGTCAGCGGGTCCTGGCCCTTCAGCGCCTCGAGGCCGCCCTGCGGCATCGAGAACGGGTTGTGCGAGAAGTCGACCTTCTTGTCGTCCTCGTTGTACTCGTACATCGGGAAGTCGACGATCCAGGCGAGCTCGAACCGCTCCTTGTCGGTGAGGTTCAATTCCTCGCCGACCTTGTTGCGGGCAAGGCCTGAGAACTTCCAGAACTTGTCGGGATCGCCGGCGACGAAGAAGGCGGCATCGCCCTCCTTGGTGCCAAGCTGCGCGCGGATCGCGGCGGTGCGCTCCGGACCAATGTTGTTGGCAAGGGGACCAGCACCCTCGCCGCCCTCGCGCCACATGATGTAGCCGAGACCGGGCTGGCCCTCGCCCTGCGCCCACGAGTTCATGCGGTCGCAGAACGCGCGGCTGCCGCCGCCCGGCGCCGGAATCGCCCAGACCTGGTTCTTGGGGTCTTCGAGCATGCGCGCGAACACCTTGAAGCCGGAGCCGCGGAAGTGCTCCGAGACGTCCTGCATCTCGATGGGGTTGCGCAGGTCCGGCTTGTCGCTGCCGTATTTGCGCAAGGCCTCGGCGAACGGAATCCGCCGCCAGCCCTTCGTCACCGGCTTGCCCTTGGCGAACTCCTCGAACACGCCGGTGATCACCGGCTCCATCGCCGCGAACACGTCTTCCTGCGTGACAAAGCTCATCTCGACGTCGAGCTGATAGAACTCGCCGGGCAAACGGTCGGCGCGCGGATCCTCGTCGCGGAAGCAGGGCGCGATCTGGAAGTAGCGGTCGAAGCCCGACATCATCAGCAGCTGCTTGTACTGCTGCGGCGCCTGCGGCAGCGCGTAGAACTTGCCGGGATGGATGCGCGAGGGGACGAGGAAGTCGCGCGCGCCTTCCGGCGAGGACGCAGTCAGGATCGGGGTGTTGAACTCGAAGAAGCCCTGCCCCTCCATCCGCCGGCGCATCGACTTGATGATCTCGATGCGCGTCATGATGTTCTGGTGCAGCTTCTCACGACGCAGGTCGAGGAAGCGATATTTCAGGCGGATGTCCTCGGGATATTCCTGGTCGCCGAACACCGGCAGCGGCAGGTCGCCGGCCGGGCCCAGCACCTCGATCTCGGTGACATAGATCTCGATCTTGCCGGTCGGCAGATCGTCATTGTCGGTGCCTTCGGGGCGGCGGCGGACCTTGCCGTCCATCCGCACCACGAATTCCGAGCGCAGCTTTTCGGCCAGCGAGAACGCCGGCGAGTCCGGGTCGACCACGCACTGGGTCAGGCCGTAATGGTCGCGCAGGTCGATGAACAGCACGCCGCCATGGTCGCGAACGCGATGGACCCAGCCCGACAGACGGACCGTCTCGCCGATGTTGCTCTCGCGGAGCGCGCCGCATGTATGTGACCGGTAGCGATGCATGGTCGTCCCAAAATCAATGTCGGAAGGATAACGAATCGAACCGCCTGTCATGGCCGGTCCGAGATTGCGGCAGGGTTTACCCGACGAGACCCAAGGCGGCAACCAAGGGAACGGCCTGTTTTGGACCCGAAGGGCCCATTTTTGGCTTATCGGAGGCCAAGCCTTTGCCATCAGGCGTTCCAGCCCTATCTTGAGCCCATGACGGTCCATTTCCCCTTCCAGAACTCCTATTCGGCGCTGCCCGACAGCTTCTTTGCCCGCGTGGCGCCGACCCCGGTCGCGGCGCCCCGGCTGATCAAGCTGAACCGGCCGCTGGCAGTCCAGCTCGGGCTCGACCCTGATGTGCTGGAGAGCCCGGAAGGCGCGGCGATCCTGGCGGGCAAGACGGTTCCCGACGGGGCCGACCCCATCGCCATGGCCTATGCCGGCCACCAGTTCGGGCAATTCGTGCCCCAGCTCGGCGACGGCCGCGCCATCCTGCTCGGCGAGGTCATCGACAGAGACGGCGTCCGCCGCGACATCCAGCTCAAGGGATCTGGCCCCACTCCGTTCTCCCGCCGCGGCGACGGCCGCGCCGCGCTCGGGCCGGTCTTACGCGAATACATCGTCAGCGAAGCGATGTTTGCGCTCGGCATCCCGACGACGCGCTCGCTCGCCGCCGTCGTCACCGGTGAGCACGTGATCCGCGAGACCGCGCTGCCCGGCGCGGTGCTGACGCGCATCGCCGCGAGCCACATCCGCGTCGGCACCTTCCAGTTCTTCGCCGTCCGCCGCGACACCGAGGCGATCCGCGCCCTCGCCGATCACGTCATCGCCCGCCACTATCCGGAGCTGCGCGAGGCGGAGCGGCCCTATCACGCGCTGCTCGCCGCCGTCGTCGCACGGCAGGCCGATCTGGTCGCACGCTGGCTGCTGGTCGGCTTCATCCACGGCGTGATGAACACCGACAACAGCTCGATCTCCGGCGAGACCATCGATTACGGCCCCTGCGCCTTCATGGACGCCTACAATCCCGCGCAGGTGTTCTCCTCGATCGACGAGATGGGCCGCTACGCTTATGCCAACCAGCCGCGCATCGCATTGTGGAATCTGACGCGCCTCGCCGAGTGCCTGCTGCCGCTGTTTTCCGATGAGCAAGAGAAGGCGGTCGCGGAGGCCCAGGACATTCTTGGCGCCTTCTCGGACCAGTTCAGCGCCGCCTACCAGGCGGGTCTGCGCAGGAAAGTCGGCCTGTTCACGGAACGCGACGGCGACGAGGCGCTGATCCAGGACCTGCTCGACGCCATGGCGAAGAACCAGGCCGACTTCACCCTCACCTTCCGCAAGCTCAGTGACGCCGCGGGCGACGACGGCGCAGACGTGCGCGCGCAATTCATGGAGCCCGCAGCCTTCGACGAATGGGCCGGCCGCTGGCGCGCACGCATCGCGCTGGAGCCGCAGACCGCAGCCGAGCGGCAGTCCGCCATGCATGCCGTCAATCCCATGTTCATCCCGCGCAACCACCGCGTCGAGGCCGTGATCCAGGCCGCGGTGCACGACGACGACTACGCGCCGTTCGAGGAGCTGGTGCAGGTGCTGGCGAAGCCGTTCGAGGACCAGCCGGAGTTTGCCGCCTACGCCGATCCGCCGCTACCGGATCAGCGGGTGCTGCGGACGTTCTGCGGGACCTGAGACCCAAACTCGGTGCGTAGGGTGGATTAGCCGGAGGCGTAATCCACCGCTTCTCTCGACAAAGGGGGTAAGTAAAGAGGTGGATTACGCTTCACTAATCCACCCTACAGGCTGTTGCTGCCGCAATCATCATCCCCGCTCTCCGAACTCGCCGACGACCTTCGTGTCTCCGCCCCAATCCTCCGGAAACAGTCCCGCACGGACGTCGCGGTGAAACGATGAGTACGGCCAGTCGCTCACCTTCGAAACGTGCCCGTGCTTCACGGGGTTGTAGTAGCAATACTCGACATGGCGTGCGTAGTCGGTCTCGTCACGGATGAGATGCTCCCAGAACCGACGTTGCCAGATGCCGCACTCATTGCGGGCAGCACGAACAGCGCTCAGCGGCTCATTCGCAGGGAGTGCCTTGGCAAAACGTATCTTGATCAAGCGCCATCGCACCGAGAAATTGGCGTCGCCTGGCGGCAATTGCCAAATCGCGTGGAGATGATCCGGCAGAACCACAAACGCATCGATCTCGAACGGATGGCTTCGGCGCGTTGCGGCCACCGCGTCACGCAGGATTTCGATCTGGTCGGTCAAAAGAGCCTTCCTCCGATCGAGCAGATTCACGGTGAAGAACCAGCATCCTCCGGGAACGAATGCGCGGCGATAGTCGGACATGAGGTATCAGTAACACAACTTGAAGTTGGCTCACAGCGGTGGATTACGCTTGGCTAATCCCCCCTACGACGTCCGCGTTGTGGAGACAGGAACCGCTGTCATCAAACTGAAACACACGCGCTCTAACCGCCTGTCAGGGTCGTCTTGTCGGAGGCGCCCGCCCTCCAACAGTCCTGACAAGCGCCATGCCCTTTAAGTTCATCCACATCACCGACACGCACCTCGCCAATCCGGGACTGAAGCTCTATGGCCTCGATCCGCGCGCCCGGCTGGACGCCGCGATTGCCGATATCAACCAGCATCAGTCCGATGCCGCCTTCGCGGTGGTGACCGGCGATCTCACCCATTGGGGCGAGGCTGAATCCTACGCCAATTTCGCCGACGCGATGGCCGCGCTGAAGATCCCCTACATCGCCATGGTCGGCAATCACGACAAGCGCGTCACTTGCCTCGACGCGCTCAAAGCCGCCCCGCGCGATGCCAACGGCTTCGTGCAGGGCACCCGCACCACCGAACACGGCCTGTTCGTCTTTCTCGACACGCTGGACGAGACCAGCCATGCCGGCGAAATGTGCGCCAAGCGTTTCGACTGGCTTGCGAGCACGCTTGCGGCCGCGCCCGCCGACCGCGAGTTCGTCGTGTTCATGCATCATCCGCCCTTCCCGGTCGGCGTCCACGCGATGGACGAGATCGGGCTGAAGCAGAGCGCCGAATTCGCCGAGGTGATCGCCCCCTATCGCACGCGCATCCGCCACCTCTTCTTCGGCCATGTGCACCGGCCGATCTTCGGCAGCTTTGGCAAGATCCCGTTCTCGACGCTGCGCGGCACCAACCACCAGGTCTGGTTCGAGCTCGATGCGAACACGCCGCACCTCGCAAGCCACGAGCCGCCGGCCTATGGCGTGGTGCTGATCGACGACGAAAATCTCGTCGTGCACAGCCACGACTTCCTCGACGACAGTCTGCGCTTCCCGTTCGAGCCGCCCGCGGGAATGGACGGGCGCGACTATGCGCTCAAGTTCGCGGCGGTGAGATGAGCCTCGCTGAACCCGCGGCTCTCCCGGTCGCGACCTCGGCGGCGCCGCGCCTCGATGTCTTGAAGCGCCTCACCACCCGCTTCAAAGCCTCGCTGCCGGCCTACCTCCTGCTGCTGCCCTCGCTGGTCTTCCTCGCGCTGTTCACCTACGGCGCGATGGGACGCGTGTTCGTCGACGCGCTCTATCAGCGCGCCACGCCGAAGGCGCCGCTCCATTTCGTCGGCCTCGACAATATCAGCGCGGTGCTGGCGGACTCCGCCTTCACCGGGGCGGTCGTCAACAATCTGATCTACGCGGTCGGCACCGCGATCCCGAGCATCGGACTGGCGCTATTGTTCGCACTGGCGCTGTCGCGCACCAACGCCGTGAGCAGCGCGCTGCGCGCCGCGCTGTTCCTGCCGGTGCTGATCCCGATGGTCGCGGCCTCCGCGCTGTTCATGTTCATCTTCCTGCCCAATGTCGGCCTGCTCGACTATTATATCGGCCGCCTGCTTCCGGTGCTGCCGAACTGGCTCGGCGATCCTGATATCGCGCTTTACGCGATCATGATCATCACGATCTGGAAGAACGCCGGCTATTACATGCTGTTCTTCCTGGCCGGTCTCCAGGCCGTGCCCGAAGACGTGATGGAGGCCGCACATCTCGACGGCGCCGGGCCTTACATGCGCCTGCGCCACATCATCCTGCCGGAGCTCAAGCCCACCTTCCTGTTCGTCACCGTCATCGCGATCCTCAACGCGGTGACGCAGGTCGACCACGTCTTCGTCATGACCCAAGGCGGACCGTCGAATTCGACCAATCTCGTGCTGTTCTACATCTACCAGCAGGCGGTCGAGCATTACGACGTCGGCAAGGCCTCGGCGGCGACACTGCTGACGCTCGCCGCGCTGATGGGGCTGACCGCACTCTCCTTCCGCACCATGGCGACCCGCGAGGGCGGGCCATGAAGCTGATCGACCGGCTCTACAAGGACGCCCCGCTCGCCACCCGGGGCGAGATCACACCAAAGCTCGGCTTCCTGCTGACCGTGCTGCTGGCGATCGTCTGGCTGATTCCGTTCCTGTGGATGGGCGTGGCGACGCTGCGCCCGGCCTCCGACGGCATCAACACCATGGCCGAGTTGATGCCGAGCGTGAAGCCGACGCTCGACAACATCAGGGACGCCTGGGAGATCGGCGATTTCCCGCGCTACACGCTCAACACCACGATCATCTGCGCCGGCATCTTGCTGGTGCAGTTCGTCACCATCACGCTGGCGGGCTTTGCCTTCGCGCGCCTCGCCTTCGCCGGCAAGACGCTGATCTTCTACCTGTTCCTGATGCAGCTGATGCTGGTGCCGGTACTGCTGATCGTGCCGAACCTGTCGCTGGTGGCACAGCTCGGGCTCTACGACACGCTCACCGGCGTGATGATGCCGTTCTTCGCCTCCGCCTTCGGCACCTTCCTGATGCGCCAGGCGTTCGAGGCCATCCCGACCGAGCTGGAGGACGCCGCGCTGATCGACGGCGCCAGCCTGCTCCAGCGCATCCGCCACATCTACGTGCCGCTGTCGATGCCGAGCTTCTCGGCCTTCGCCATCATCTCCGTGACCAGCCACTGGAACGACTTCCTGTGGCCGCTGATGGTGATCAATTCGCCGGACAAGCGGCCGCTCACAGTGGGCCTGTCCGTCTTCACCAAGACCGCCGAAGGCACACAGGCCTGGGGCACCATCGCGGCCGGCACGCTGATGGTGATCGCCCCGCTGCTCGTCACCTTCCTGATCTTCCAGAAGCGCTTCATCAGCTCTTTCGTCACCTCAGGCATCAAATAGGAGATTTTTCGATGCTGTTCTCCCGCAGGCTCATGCTCGGCCTTGCTATGGCAGGCACAATGGCAGGCGCCCTCGCCTTCCCGGCCCTTGCCGGCGAAGGCCCGACCGAGATCGATTTGTTCTTTCCTGTTCCCGTCGACGGCAAGCTCGCCCGCGACATGGGCACCTTGATCAAGGAGTTCAACGACGGCCACCCCGATATCAAGGCGACCGCGGTCTACACCGGCTCCTATGACGACACGCTGATCAAGACGCGCGCCGCCATCAAGGCCGGCAAGCCGCCGTCCGCCGTGATCATGTCGGCGAACTTCCTGCTCGACATGCAGATCGAGAACGAGCTCACCAATCTCGATGCCCTGATCAAGGCCGATGGCACCACCAAGGAGCAGTTCCTCGGCCAGTTCTTCCCGGCCCTGCAAGGCAACGCGGTGATCAACCGCTCGGTCTATGGCGTGCCGTTCCACAACTCGACGCCGCTGCTCTACATCAATGCCGACAAGGCCAAGGAAGCCGGCCTTGATCCGAACAAGCCGCCGCAGACCTGGGCCGATCTCACCGACTGGGCCAAGAAGCTGACCAAGCGCGAGGGCGACAAGGTGACCCAATGGGGCCTCGAGATTCCCTGCGCCTACGACTATTGCGGCTGGATGATGGAAACGCTCACCATGAGCAATGGCGGGCGCTATTACAACGAGGAGTTCGGCGGCGAGGTCTATTACGACACGCCCTCGATGCTCGGCGCGCTGACCTGGTGGAACGACCTCGTCACCAAGCACAAGGTCCACCCGCCCGGCGCAACGCCTGGACCGGCCGTCAGCACCGCCTTCATCTCCGGCAACGCCGCGATGATGATGCTGTCGACGGGCTCGCTCACTTACGTGCGCGACAACGCCAAGTTCGCCTACAAGGTCGCCTTCATCCCGCGCAACGTCCGCAACGCCGTGCCGATCGGCGGCGCCTCGCTGATCGTTCCGGCAGGGCTTGAAGCCGACAAGCAGAAGGCCGCCTGGACGCTGATCAAGTGGATGACCTCGCCCGAGAAGAGCGGCTGGTGGAGCCGCGCCACCGGCTATTTCGCGCCCAACATGGCCGCCTACAAGACGCCTGACATGATCGATTTCCTGAACAAGAATCCGGACGCCAAGACCGCCGTCGAGCAACTCGACATCGCAAAGCCCTGGTTCGCGACCTACAAGACCGTGCCCGTTCGCAAGAATCTCGAAGACGAGGTGATGCTGGTCCTCAACGGCAAGAAGCAGCCGAAGGAAGCCCTCGCCGCCGCCCAGAAGGCCGCCGACGAGACGCTGAAGCCGTACAATGCGGAGACGTCACTGAAGCTGCCCTGAAGCCGCAACCTCGTCATGCCCGGGCTTGTCCCGGGCATCCACGAGCTTGCTCGCGCGTGAAAAGAACGTGGATGGCCGGGGCAAGCCCGGCCATGACGCCTGAGCGAAATCGCCCCCATTAACTCCCCGTGCACCATCCGGCCGCCCCCGCCGCCGGTAACCATTGCAATTAACAGACCCTCAACGCACCCCCGACAAATCTATCGATGTTTCTGGAGATTTCGCCGTGGATCTGTTGGTTTTCGAGTTCCTGGGGCTGGCGCTGGTCGCCATGTGCGTGGTCGTGGTGGCGCTGCCCTGCGCCCGCAAATCCTCGCACCGGGTCCGCTACGAATAGGAATTTCGTCGGAAAAAGCGATTCCAGCCCAAATGCAAGGCTCGAATTCGCATCGAGCCCCTTGACATCACAGCACTTTCGGCAGAACGGCTGATGTCAAGTGTCATGGGCCGTTCATGGATTTGATTACCACCACCGCTGACCTCGCGGCTGCCTGCAGCCGGCTGGCCAAGTACCCCGTCATTACCGTCGATACCGAGTTCCTGCGCGAGACCACCTACTACCCGCTGCTGTGCGTGGTGCAGATGGCCAGCGCCGAGGAAGCCGTCGTCATCGACACCTTGGCCGCCGGCATCGACCTCAAGCCGTTCTTCGAGCTGATGGCCAATGAACGCGTGCTGAAGGTCTTCCATGCCGCCCGTCAGGACATCGAGATCATCTGGCACCAGGCCAATATCATCCCGCACCCGGTGTTCGACACCCAGGTCGCCGCGATGGTGCTCGGTTACGGCGACAGCATCGCCTACGACGCGCTGGTCGAGAAGGTCACCGGCCACCGCCCGGACAAGACCCATCGCTTCACCGACTGGTCGCGCCGGCCGCTGACCAAGGAGCAGATGCATTACGCGGTGTCCGACGTCACCCACCTGCGCGACGTGTTCGCGGCGCTCGACGCCGACCTCAAGAAGCGCCGCCGCAGCGAATGGGTCTCAATCGAGATGGAGGTCCTCACCTCCCCCAGAACCTACGACTTCCATCCCGAACGCGCCTGGGAGCGGCTGAAGACGCGCGTGCGCAAGCCGAAGGATCTCGCGGTGCTGATGGAGGTCGCGGCCTGGCGCGAGCAGGAAGCGCAGAGCCGCGACGTGCCGCGCGGCCGCGTGCTACGCGACGAGGCGATCACCGACATCGCGACCCACGCGCCGACGAGCCTGGAAAAGCTCGCCCATCTGCGCTCGGTGCCGAAGGGGTTCGAGAAATCCAGATGGGGCGCGGACATCGTCGCCGCGGTCGAGCGCGGGCTTAAGCGGGATTTTGCCACACTGCCGAAGCTGGAAAAGCCGCGCAACAATTCCAATGGCGCGGCCATCGTCGAGCTGTTGAAGGTGCTGCTGCGCATGACCGCCGAGCGCCACGCCGTCGCCAGCAAGGTGATCGCGACGGTCGACGATCTCGAGGAGATCGCGGCCGACGACGAGGCCGACGTGCCCGCCTTGCGCGGCTGGCGCCGCGAACTGTTCGGCGATGCCGCGCTGAAGCTGAAGCGCGGCGAGCTGGCGCTGGCGATCGAGAAAGGCCGCGTGATCGGGCTGCAGCGGGCGGAGGCGGTTAGCCGCTAACTGCCAACGCGGAATAACTGCCAGACCGTCATCCTGAGGCGCGAGGCGTGCGGTGCAAAGCACCGCATGGCGAGCCTCGAAGGATGAACGGCCGAGATGCAGCCGGGCCGGCGCCCTTCGAGGGCCGCTGAAGAAGCGGCCACCTCAGGGTGACGGTGTTAGATATAGTGCTGCCTCCTACACCGTCATTGCGAGGAGCTCTTGCGACGAAGCGTCCAGAGTCTTTTCGCGGAGGCAGTCTGGATGCTTCGCTACGCTCGCAATGACGGAATTCGACGCGACAGTGTGGCTTACGCCGGCGTCAGCTTGGCTACTTCCACCTTCATGTCGTCCAGCACGCCCGAGATCGCGGCGACCAGATCGTCGATGTGGGACCTGTTGACGATCAGCGGCGGGCAGATGGCGATGGCATCCAGCATGTTGCGCGAGATCACGCCGCGCTCCTGGAGCATGCGGCTGGCGATGCCGCCGACCGCGCCCGGCGTTGCCGCTGCCGTCTTGCGGCCCTTGTCGAGCACCAGCTCGAGCGCTGCGATCATGCCGACGCCGCGGACCTCGCCGACCAGCGGATGACTGGTGAGCTCGCGTAAGCGACCCTGCATATAGGCACCGAGCTCGGCGGCATGCGCGACCAGGCCGCGCTCTTCGATGATCTTGAGGTTTTCCAGCGCGATCGCCGAGCCGACCGGATGCCCACCCGCCGTGAAGCCGTGGCCAAGCACGCCGATCTTGTTGCTCTCGTCCGCGATCGGCTCGAACATGCGCTCGTTCAGCATGATCGCCGACAGCGGGAAATAGCTCGACGTGATCTGCTTGGAGACCACCATCGCATCCGGCTTGATGCCGTAGGTTTCGCAGCCGAACATCTTGCCGGTGCGGCCGAAGCCGCAGATCACCTCGTCAGCGACCAAGAGGATGTCATACTTCTTCAGGACCGCCTGGATCTTGTCCCAATAGGTTGCCGGCGGCACGATGACGCCGCCCGCACCCATCACCGGCTCGCCGAAGAACGCCGCGATCGTATCGGGCCCTTCCTTCTGGATCAGGGCATCGAGCTCCTCGGCCCGGCGCGTCGCAAACGCCTCCTCGCTCTCGCCGGCGGCGCCGTCCTTGTAGAAGTGCGGCGAGCCCGTGTGCAGAATGTTCGGCAGCGGCAGGTCGAACGAGCGGTGATTGTTCGGCAGGCCCGTGAGGCTGGCGGAGGCGATGGTGACGCCGTGATAGGCCCGCATCCGGCTGATCACTTTCTTGCGCTGCGGCTGGCCGAGCGCGTTGGAGCGATAGGCGATCAGCTTCAACACGGTGTCGTTGGCTTCCGAGCCCGAATTGGTGAAGAACACCTTGCTCATCGGAACAGGCGCAAGCGCAACCAGCTTCTCGGCAAGGTCGATCGAGGGCCCGTGCGACTTGGCGGAGAACGTGTGATAGAACGGCAGCGCCTGCATCTGCTTGTGTGCGGCCTCGACCAGCCGCTTCTCGTTGAAGCCGAGCCCGACACTCCACAGGCCGGCCATCGCCTCGAAATAGCGCTTGCCCGACGCATCGAAGACGTAAGGACCATCACCGCGCTCGATCACCAGGGGACCGGCCTGCTGGTGCGTGCGCGCGTTGGTGTAGGGATGGAGCTGATAGGCCACATCCCGGGCCTCTTGCGAATTGGGCAGCATGGGCATTGCTAGAGATCCTTGAAAGCGTCACGTCGCAGGCATAGCCGGCGTCATCACCCGATGATCAAGTACCTTGGCTATTGCGACAGCACAGAACTTGCAACGCCAATTCGTCGGCAGCAAGCGCTCAGCAGCGTTGCACAAAACCGCAGATGACAAAGCCGCGCATCACGGAACGGCACATCGCAGAACCACAGCTGAGGCGCCTCTCACGCCGCGTCGTCGTCATGCCCGTCGTCGGCACCGGCGGCGGCCTCACTCACTTCCACCAGCGCCATCGAAAGCAGATAGACCGTCGTCGGCAGACCAAGCCTGCGCGCCTTCTCGGCGGCATGCGACAGGTCGCTCGCCAGCTCCTTGAGCTCGTCTCCCCGTGACAATCTCTCACCCCATCCGCGGGTCGCGGCCGCCTACACCGCAACGGCGCCACTGGTTCTGATCAGTTCGGCGCTCGTTTGGATTGTAGCAAAATTCCCGATGACATTCACTACCGCATGCTTATAGGCGGCGGCATCACCGGTGCCCGGCTGCCGGCAAGCCACGGCGTCGGCGACGACCTGGTAGCGATGGCTGCGGTGAAACCCGTCGGCGGCAGTGGCGAGGATGGTCTCGTCCAGGGAAAAACCGACCAGAATGCAGCGCACATTGCGGATATTGGACATGTAGTCCACAAACCGCGACGAGCTGTAGGCCGACGGCAGCGGATGCTCGAGCGTCAGCTCCCCCGGCCGCGGCTTCATCTCCGCGATCCAATCGGTCAGCCTGGATGCCGGATTGAACCAGGCGGCCTGCGCGATGCGCTTCAGGTGCATCACCGGCCACAGATTGCCGCGCCACAGCGTCAGCAGTTCCAGGCAGCGTGCCGTGGCAGCATCACCATCGAGGATGACGTGACGGCGTCCGGGGGTCAGATATTCGATCTGGAGATCCGCGCAGATCAGAATCGGCGGATCATCGTGGATGGAAGCCAGCATTGTCTGCGCCAGACTGCACCAATTTCAGCGGTCGGCGAGCGCGAGGTCCCGCAGCGGTGAAGTCACCGCCCGCCCCGCCGAGGCGTCGAGCACACCCGGCCGGTCCCAATCGCCCTCGGGACGGATGATCACATAGGGATCGCTGTCCAGCGTGATCGCGTCCGGGCCCGGCTCGATCTCCAACAGCATCTCCGTGTAGGAAAAATCCGAGAACGTGATCTTGCGATTATGGCCGAGCGGCTTGGCGCCGAAATGCGCCCAGAAATCGACCAGCCTGTCCTGCGCCTGACCGTAGATCTTGCGAAATCCCTTCCGCTTCACGTAGTCGACGCTGGCCTGCACCAGCTTGAACGAGACGCGCGAGCGCCGGTATTGGTGACGCACCGCGAGCCGCTCCACCTTGGCGAAATCGCCGAAGAAGCGCACCCGCAGGCAGCCCGCAGGTTCGTTGCCGACGAAGCCGATGAAGTGCGCCGCGACCATGTCGTTACCGTCGAACTCCTCCTCGAACGGACAATCCTGCTCGGCGAGATAGACCGCGGAGCGAATGGCGGTGACCAGCATGAGATCGTTCGGATCGCGCGCAAGGCGGATGGTGATGGCGCGTGAACAGGGCTTGGCGACGGGAATTCTAGTACCGTGCATCTGCAACACTCCTTGCTTGGATAATCGCGCCCGGCATGCGCATCGGTAGCCGGTGCCAAGGCCGCTCGTAGCACCAAAGGTCGGGCTGGAAGCTCGGGACCGGCGCAAAGCCGGTCGCCTTCATGATGTCGGCTCCGGCCACCGTTGACGGCTGCGCATAGCAATTCGCGCCGCGAAACCTTAGCTGTCGCAGATGTGCCGCCGCCTTGCCGAGACCGGCGATGCCGCGCCCCGTCGCCGCGATCGCCCAGATATAGATGGCGGCGACGTCTTCCCTTGCGGAAGCGAGATAGTGCGTCTCGGGCGCAGTGAGGCAGATCTCGTCGAGCAGCAGCGCATCGTGCCCGCGGTCATTGAGAAACAGGAAGGCCATGCCGCCGACGAGATGGCCCTTACGGCTGAACGTCAGGATGCTCTGGGGATCGAGCGTGGCGTATCGCGTAAGCTCTTCTGCCCCGATCCGCACGCCCGGCACCAACCGGTGCGCCATTTGCGCAAGCGCGGCAATTTCGGACAATTGCGCGCAGCGGACATCGATATCCGGGCTCAGCGGCAAGGCATCGAAATCATGCCTTGCGGCAAACGAGCCCCTTTCCATACCCATATCACGCCTCTATCGTTTGAGGTTTTCGTGCCCCGCTACGCCGACGACTTTAGCGGTTGGAGATCAGGAATATGCAGCAGTTATTGCACCGGGGTGCTGCGATGATGCAGCACCGTGAAGAGTCCCTGGATGCGTCCTGGGACGATTTGAAGCTGTTTTTAGCGTGCGCAAAATATAAAAGTTTTCGCAATGCCGCTGAGGAGCTCGGGCTCACCTCGACCACGCTGATGCGCCGGATCGACCGGCTCGAAGAGAGCATCGGCTGCAAGCTGTTCCTGCGCGACCAGAGCGGGCTCACGCTCAGCGATGAAGGCACCGCGATGATCGCCGACGTTGCGCATATGGAGCGTCATGCCTTCAACGTCTTCCGGCGCGCTTCGCGATCGTCGAACAACACTTCGGGCACCGTACGCGTCGCGGTGACGGAGGGTCCTGGCAATTTCTGGATCCTGCCGCGCCTGATCGACTTCCAGAAAACCTACCGCAGGATCACAGTCGATCTGCGCTGTGCGATGGAGCAGGCCGACGTCGCACGGCTTGAATCGGACATCGCGATCCAGCTCGAGCCGCCGACCAATCCCGACCTGATCGTCGCCAAGCTCGGCCGTCTGCACATCTATCCCTTCGTCTCCAAGGAGTATGAAAACCTCTACGGTGTGCCGGCGACCCTCGCGGAGCTGAAGGACCACCGCATCATCAAGCAGAGCGCACCGCAGGTCGACGACGGCGCCTACGCCCGCGTGCTCGGACTGAAGTCGCTGGAGGGCATCGTCGGGATCAAGACCAATTCCTCGGTCGGCGTGCTCTATGCCGTCGAACGCGGCGCCGGCATCGGCTTCCTGCCGACGGTCTCGATCGCCCTCGGCGCGCCGCTGATCGCCGTCGATCTCGGCGTCAGCCACCACGCCGATCTCTGGCTCACCTATCACAAGGAGTTCCGCGCCTCCGAGCGCCACAAGATCGTGGTCGACTGGCTGAAGAAGATCTTCGATCCCAAGACCTATCCCTGCTTCCGCGACGAGTTCATCCATCCGAACGCGCTGGTGCCGATGATCACGGCCGCGCGCGAGGGTTTTGGGCTGACGGGATATGTCGCGGCAACGCCGGCCTAAACACCTAAGCGGGCTACCGCTCACCATTTGTATTCGAAGCCGACCGTGCCCTGGTGCGAGGTCAGCTGGCTGCGAAACTTGCCGTCGTAATTGAGGTAGAGCCGCGCCACGTTGGTCAGGCTGAGCGAAGCCGAGGCGCCGGCATCCGCGCCGTAGCGGCTCTCGCCGATGCCGGGAACGACGATGCTCTGGGCTCCCAGGCTGACCTGGATCGACCCGAGATCCTGGTGGAAATTGTCGACGAACTTGCCGTAGGCGGACAGGTCGAGGATCTTCTGATCGATGATGAAGTAGCGGCCGATCTCGGCCCCGATCATGACGCGCGCGCGTGAAAGCGCCGTCGAGCCGACGTTGAGCGGATCGAGGCCGCCGGTCTCCTGGAACGCCGCGCTGGTGGCACGCACATATTCCAGCGCCCCCTTGGGCACGATGCGCATCTGGTCCTTGGTCCAGTAATAGCTGATCTCGGTCAGCGCGCCGTCGATCGCGGCGCGGTAGCCCGCGGTCGCAAGACCGAGGCCCGTGTCACGGCTGGAACGGACCTTGCCGAAGCCGTGCACCACGGCAAAGGCCCAGGTCCACGGGCCCTTGTCGACCGAGCCGTTGACGCCGATTTGCGTCAGGTCGAGCGTCGCCGATTGCAGCGCCAGCGGCACATCGACGTCGGTGTGGCTCTGGTCGACGGAGAAGCCGAGATTGACACCCGGCCCCACGCGCGCGCCAAAGCCGGCGACGCCGCCAACCGTCTTGCGCCTGTCGCCGACGAAGTCGCCTTGCGCGTCGGTACGGACCGAGATGCCGTAGCCCTCGAACCAGGTACGATAGCGCGGATCTTCCGTGCTCGCCGATGCGCCACCGCCGCCGGGATTGGTGCGGAACGCCCGGTTGAAACCACCCGATGCCTGGTTGCCGAGCCGCTCCAGGAAGCCGGAGCCGAGATTGAGCGCGCTGTTTCCGACCGACTGATCGTAATTGGTCGATGTCGGCGACGGGATCGGTATCGGGGTCGGTGACGGCGTGGGCGTGGGCGTCGGCGTAGGCGTCGGGCTTTGCGCGAAGACTGGCGATGCGGCCGACATCATCACGACGATCGCAAACGCCATCGCGATCGCCGCTGCAACCCTGCGGACGCGGTCCAGCCCGATCGTCTGCCGTGTCCCGGAGGGCTGCGACGTGCAGCACATGACGACAAATCCCGAAAGCAAATGGCGGCGCGCAAAAATGTAACACGCGCGGCGCACGCATGCCGCGATTTGTGCCGAACTGCCACGGAGCGTCAACCGCCTGGCCCTGTCACCGAGGCTATTGCCCTCGATTGTGGTTCCGCGGCCACAGGTCGGAAATTGCAAATCGGCACAGCCTGCCTGCCCTTGAAATTCGTGCACGGCTTGCTAACGGGCGATTTTCATGTTGCAATATTGGACACAATCGGAATTGGCCGCTCGCTGTGCGTTTCGCGACGTTGAGACTCAAACAGACTTCGGAAGCCCGTTTGTGGCGTGGCACGCGAAACAGCGGCCGCGTCTTTTTTATATCTAGTGGAGGAGACTAGCGATGCCGCAAAAGGGCACCGTCAAATGGTTCAACCCGACCAAGGGCTATGGGTTCATCAAGCCGAACGGCAGCGACAAGGACGTGTTCGTCCATATCTCGGCCGTCGAGCGTGCCGGACTCTCCACCCTGAACGAGAACCAGGTGGTTGAATATGACCTCGTGGAGAACCGCGGCAAAGCATCCGCGGAGAACCTCAAGGTCTCCTGATGTCTCTCGACGTGAAGCGCGAGAGATCATGACGTGGCCCCCCGGCTCTGCCGGGGGATTTTGTTTGTGAAGACCGCCGCGAGGACGGCGCTTCAGCGCACCACCGGCGCAACCAAAAAGTTCTCAGAGGGTCCGCTTCCATCCGTCTTGCAGACATCGCCCTCGATCCGGACCTTGCCGGTCGCAAGCAGCCGCAGCGCTTCGGGATAGATGCGGTGCTCGACCTCGAGGATGCGCTCCGACAGCGTATCCGCCGTGTCGTGATCGCTGACGGGGACCGCGCCCTGCATCACGATCGGGCCGGCATCGGTCTCGGGGATCACGAAGTGCACCGTCGCACCGGACAGTTTCACTCCGGCGCGCAAAGCCTGGCCGTGCGGATCGAGGCCGGGGAAGGACGGCAGCAGCGAGGGATGGATGTTGAGCATCCGCCCGTACCAAGCCCTGGTGAACTCGGGCGTGAACAGGCGCATGAAGCCGCCGAGACAGATCAGCTCGATACCGTGCTGATCGAGCGCCGCCTGCAGCACTTTCTCAAAACCGGCGCGGTCCTTGCCGAACGGCTTGCTCTCGATCACCAGCGTGTTCACGCCGGCCGCTTTGGCCCGTTCAAGCCCGAGCGCATCGGCCTTGTTCGAGATGACGAGCGAGATCTCGGCCGGGAAATCCGCCGAGCTTGCGGCCTTGATCAGCGCGGCCATGTTGGAGCCGCGGCCGGAGATCAGGATGGCGACGCGACGCTTCATCACAATGCCAGGTCGAGATGGCCGTTATAGACGACGCGGTGCTCGCCGTCGGCCGGGATCACCGTGCCGAGCTGCGCCACCGTCTCGCCGGCATCGGTGAAGACCTGCATGACCTGCTCGACCTTGTCGGGCTCGACGATCGCGATCATGCCGATGCCGCAATTGAACGTGCGCAACATTTCCAGCTCGGCGATGCCGGCCTGCGCCGCCAGCCATTTGAACACCGGCAGCACCGGCAGGCGCGCCAGATCGATGCCGACGCCCAGGTTCTGCGGCAGCACGCGCGGAATGTTGTCGGTGAAGCCGCCGCCGGTGATGTGGGCAAGACCCTTCACCGCACCGGTCTCGCGGATCGCACGCAGGCAGGATTTGACGTAGAGCCTGGTCGGCGTCAGCAGCGCGCCGCCGAGCGTCATGACCGGGGCGAACGGCGCCGGCGTCCCGAAGCCAAGGCCTGATTGTTCCACGATCTTGCGGACCAGCGAGAAGCCGTTGGAATGCACGCCCGACGAGGCGAGGCCGATCACGGCATCGCCCGCCGCGATGTCCCTGCGCGGCAGCAGCGTACCGCGCTCCGCGGCACCGACGGCAAAGCCGCCGAGATCGTAATCGCCGTCCTTGTACAGGCCGGGCATCTCGGCGGTCTCACCGCCGATCAAAGCGCAGCCGGATTCGCGGCAGCCTTCCGCGACGCCGGCGACGATCGAGGCGGTGGCCTCGGGGTCGAGCTTGCCGCAGGCGAAATAGTCGAGGAAGAACAGCGGCTCGGCGCCCTGCACCACGAGGTCGTTGACGCTCATGGCGACGAGGTCGATGCCGATCCCGCCGTGCAGCCCGGTCTCGATCGCGATCTTGACCTTGGTGCCGACGCCGTCGGTCGCGGCCACCAGGACCGGGTCCTTGAAACCGGCCGCCTTGAGGTCGAACAGGCCGCCGAAGCCGCCGATCTCGGCGTCGGCGCCCGGCCGGGCGGTGGCGCGCACCATCGGCTTGATCAAATCGACCAGGCGGTTGCCCGCGTCGATATCGACGCCTGAATCGGCGTAAGTGAGGCCGTTTTTGCGGTCGGTCATGCCCGATTTCCAGTGGGTTTGCGGCTGGTTACGTCGAATTCCGGGGACGCGCAATGGCTCGCATGGCGCACCGCCATATACTATGTAGAGATATCAACCGGTTCAGCCTCCCGAGAGGCCGGATTCGAGGTCAGACCGGGTGCCGGGAAGCGCTTTCGTGAGTATTCCGAATATCATTACCCTGGGCCGCATCATGCTGGTCCCGATCATCGTCTGGGCCATCGTGTCGAGCCAAATGGAGGTCGCGTTCGCCGTCTTCCTGATCGCCGGCATCAGTGATGCCGTGGACGGCTTCCTGGCCAAGCGCTTCAACATGACGAGCGAGCTTGGCGCCCTGCTCGATCCGCTCGCGGACAAGGCCCTGCTGGTCTCGATCTACATGGCGCTGGGGATCTGGGGCGCAATTCCGCGCTGGATCGTGATCCTGGTGGTGTCGCGCGACATCATGATCGTCGCCGCCGTGATCGTATCCTGGCTGTTCGACCGGCCGGTCGAGATGAAGCCCTCGAAAGTGTCCAAGCTCAACACGGTTGCGCAAGTGGCGTTCGCAGCGCTGGTGCTGGCGGCGCTTGCCTTCGGCTTCAAGCCGGCCCCTTATGATATCATCCTGATGGGCCTCGTCACGATCTTCACGCTCTCCTCGGTGTCGCTCTATCTCGTCGGGTGGCTGCGGCACATGAGCACGATCGAAGCCAAGTGAGAGCGGACCAGGTGAGAGCGGAAGCGGCCCCGCAAAAGGCCAATCCGCTCGATCAGGTCGAATTCTCTTCAAACGGGCCGGCGCGCCGGCATGGAGCAAAGCAAGCGTGGCAAGCCGCGTCCATCCCCGACAATTGGCCTTTGCGCTTCCGCATGCGGAGAGCCTCAGCCGGGACAACTTCCTTGAAGGCCCCGCCAACGCGGCGGGTCTGGCCCTGATCGACAGCTGGCCGGAATGGCCGAACCGGATCATGTGGCTGGCCGGCCCGGAAGGCAGCGGCAAGAGCCACCTCGCCGCGATCTGGGCTGAAATATCAGGCGCCCGCTCGACCGTTGCCAACGTCTTGACGGCCGCCGGCGTTCCGGGCGCGCTCGCCACCGGGGCGCTGGTGGTCGAGGATATCAGGGCCAAGGACTTCGACGAACGCGCCCTCTTCCACCTGATGAACCTCGCCCGCGAGGACGGC
Source organism: Bradyrhizobium sp. UNPA324 (assembly GCF_006658635.1). Classification (NCBI taxonomy): domain Bacteria; kingdom Pseudomonadati; phylum Pseudomonadota; class Alphaproteobacteria; order Hyphomicrobiales; family Nitrobacteraceae; genus Bradyrhizobium; species Bradyrhizobium sp. UNPA324. The sequence goes on along the minus strand of NZ_LFJD01000004.1, from coordinate 4,550,803 downwards.
GCCTATGTGCTGTTCACCGGACGCGAGGTGCCGGCCGCGCTGGAGATCGAGCTTCGCGACCTGCGCTCGCGCCTGCGCGCCGTGCCTGTTGTCACGCTGCTGCCCCCCGACGACCAGCTCTTCCGCGGCCTGATCGTCAAATTCTGCGCCGATCGCCAGCTCAATGTGGACGAGAGCGTGGTCGGGTACCTCGCCACCCGCCTGGAGCGGTCCTCGGCTGCCGCCCGCCAGGCCGTGGAACTGCTCGATAGTGAAGCCTTGCGGCTCGGCCGACCCGTCACAAGGGCGCTGGCCGCCGAGCTGCTCCGGGACGTCTGACCCCGCTGGCCCGCCCGGCGGCCGCGCGAAGCCCGCTTGACGCCGCGAAGCGGCGGAACATCAATGTCATCGAAACGTCATCGCTCTAACACATGCTCCCGCGGGTTTTGCGCATAGATCGCAAAGTGAGGCGAGACAGGATGGACCGACTTCTGATGGACTCTGCGCAAGCTATTGAAACCAAAGAAAAAGTCCCGGAAACCGAGGGTCTGCCGGCGATCGCATCCAGCCCCGAACGATTCATCAACCGCGAGCTCTCCTGGCTGCATTTCAACCGCCGCGTCCTGGAGGAATCGGTCAATTCCAGCCACCCCATGCTGGAGCGGGTGCGATTCCTGTCGATTTCGGCGAATAACCTCGACGAATTTTTCATGGTCCGCGTCGCCGGCATCAAGGCCCAGGTGCGCGAGGGCATTGCCGAACGCAGCCCCGACGGGCTGACGCCATCCGAGCAGCTCGCGCTGATCAACCGCACCGTCTCCGAACTTGCCTCCGACCAGCAGGCGATCTGGCGCGACCTGCGCGGCACGCTGGCCGATGTCGGCATCGTGCTGGTCGACGGCAAGGACGTCACCAAGGCGGAACGGACCTGGATCGAGGACTACTTCCTCAACAACGTGTTCCCGCTGCTGACGCCGCTGGCGATCGACCCGGCGCACCCCTTCCCGTTCATCCCGAGCCTCGGCTTCACCATCGCGCTCCAGCTCACGCGCGCCGCCGACGGCAAGCAGATGAATGCGCTGATCCGCATGCCCGGCAAGATCGACCGCTTCATCCGCCTGCCGGCCGACGGCAAGACCGTTCGGCTGATCTCGCTGGAACAGGCAACCGCCCTGTTCATCAACCGCCTGTTCCCCGGCTACAATCTGCACGGCCAGGGCGCCTTCCGGATCATCCGCGACTCCGAGCTCGAGATCGAGGAAGAGGCGGAAGACCTCGTCCGCCTGTTCGAGACGGCGCTGAAGCGCCGGCGCCGCGGCTCGGTGATCCGGCTCGAGATCGACGCCAAGATGCCGGAGCAGTTGCGCAGCTTCGTTCAGCACGCCCTCTCGGCCGCCGACGACGAGGTCTTCCTGGTCGACGGCGTGCAAGCGATGAACGAGCTCTCACAGCTCACCCGCCTCGACCGCCCCGATCTCGAATTCACCCCTTACGTGCCGCGTCACCCCGAGCGCGTGCGCGAACACGGCGGCGACATCTTTGCCGCGATCCGGCAGAAGGACCTTGTCGTCCATCACCCCTACGAATCCTTCGACGTCGTGGTGCAGTTCCTGCAGCAGGCCGCGCGCGACCCCGACGTCGTCGCGATCAAGCAGACGCTCTACCGCACCTCCAATAACTCGCCGATCGTGCGCACGCTCGCCGAAGCCGCCGAGGCCGGCAAATCCGTCACGGCGCTGATCGAGCTGAAGGCGCGCTTCGACGAGGAAGCCAACATCCGCTGGGCGCGCGACCTCGAACGCGCCGGCGTGCAGGTCGTCTACGGCTTCCTCGAACTGAAGACGCACGCGAAACTCTCGATGGTGGTGCGCCGCGAGGGCGGCAGCCTCACCACCTATGTTCATACCGGCACCGGCAATTATCACCCGGTCACCGCGCGCATCTACACCGACCTCTCCTACTTCACCTCCGATCCGACCATTGGCCGCGATGCCGCGCGCGTGTTCAATTTCATCACCGGCTACGCCGCGCCGAGCGATCTGGAAAAGATGGCGGTGTCGCCGCTCACCTTGCGCAAGCGCATCATCGAGCACATCCAGGGCGAGACCGCGCATGCCCGGCACGGCCGGCACGGCGCGGTCTGGATGAAGATGAATGCGCTGGTCGACCCCGACATCATCGACGCGCTCTATGAGGCCTCCCAGGCCGGCGTGCAGGTCGAGCTCGTGGTGCGCGGTATCTGCTGCCTGCGCCCCGGCATTCCCGGCCTGTCCGAGAACATCCGCGTCAAGTCGATCATCGGACGCTTCCTGGAACACGGCCGAATCTACTGCTTCGGCATGGGTCAGGGTCTGCCGAGCGCCAAAGCGGCTGTGTATATCTCGTCCGCCGACATGATGCCGCGCAACCTCGACCGCCGCGTCGAGGTGCTGTGTCCGCTGCAAAATCCGACGGTGCATCAGCAGGTTCTCGAACAGATCATGGTTGCCAACCTGAAAGACAATGAGCAGAGCTGGCAATTGTTGCCGGACGGGTCCTCAACGCGTATGAAGGCCGCGAAAGGCGAGGAGCCTTTCAACGTCCACAACTACTTCATGACAAATCCGAGTCTGTCTGGCCGTGGAAAGTCGCTCAAGGAATCCTCGCCGCGTCGTCTCACGCGCCGGAACGAACGCCATCAATCCTGATCGGAGATGTCCGACGTGAAGCGGCCGCGCAAGCGCGGCTCGAGCGTCGCGGTCATCGACATCGGCTCCAACTCCGTCCGTCTCGTCGTCTACGAGGCGCTGGCGCGGAGCCTCATTCCGATCTTCAACGAAAAGACGCTGTGCGGGCTCGGGCGCGAGGTGCAGAGCACCGGCCTGCTCGCCCCCGACGCCGTCGACAAGGCGCTGACTTCGCTCAAGCGCTTTCGCGCATTGTGCCGCGTGATGCAGGTCGGTCGCGTCTTCGCGATCGCGACCGCGGCCTGCCGCGACGCCTCCAACGGCCCCGATTTCATCGCCAAGGCCGAGCGCATCTGCGCCGTGAAGATCGAGATCCTGTCGGGCCCGCGCGAGGCGCGGCTATCGGCGCTCGGCGTGATCTCCGGCATTCATCATCCCGACGGCATCGTCGGCGATCTCGGCGGCGGCTCGCTCGAATTGATCGACGTGCGCAAGAACAGCGTGCGCAGCGGCGTGACGCTGCCGCTGGGCGGGCTCGCGCTGCAGGATCTCGCCCACAAATCGCTCAAGCGCGCAGATCGCATCGTGCGCGAGGAGCTCGACGAGGTGCCGCAGCTCACCGCGGGCCGTAGCCGCACCTTTTACGCGGTCGGCGGCACCTGGCGCGCCCTCGCGCGCATTCACATCATCCAGAGCGGCTATCCGCTCCAGGTGATGCACGGCTATTCGCTGTCCGCGGCTGAAGCGCTCGACTTCTCCCGCAGGCTGCGGCGCCTGGCGGCCGCAAATATGCTCGCCGACATCGAGAGCGTTGCGGACGCGCGCCGCCCGCTCCTCACCTATGCGGCACTGGTGCTCGAGCACATCATCCGGGTGGCGAAGCCGAAGACCATCGTGTTCTCGACCTTCGGCGTGCGCGAGGGTCTGCTGCACGAGAAGCTGTCGGAGGCGGAACGCAACAAGGACGGCCTGATCTGCGCCGCGGAAGAGCTGAACCAGTTGCTGTCACGCTCGGCGAAGCACGCCCACGAGCTGATCGCCTGGACCGATCGCCTCGCGCGCGTGGTGAAGCTGCGCGAAACCCAGGAGGACCGGCGGCTGCGCCACACCGCGTGCCTCTTGTCCGACATCGGCTGGCGCGTGCATCCGGATCACCGCGGCGAGCAGACGCTGAGCCTCGTCGTCAACGGCAATTTCGGCGCGATCACCCACACTGAGCGCGCTTTCGTCGGCCTGTCGGTGTTCTATCGCTATGCGGGCCTGAGCGAGGAAAACCAGCCGCCGACCAACATGCAGGAACTGCTGACGCCGGCGCAGCTCGAACGCGCGCGCCTCTTGGGCGCTGCGTTCCGCGTCGCGCATTTGATCTCGGCGGCACGTCCGGGCGTCTTGCCTGCCACGCATTTCCGAAGCCAGGGCCGCAAATTGATGCTGGTGTTCGAGCACCGCCTCGTCGACCTCGTCGCCGATCGCGTCGGCAGCCGCTTCCGCCAGCTCGCCCGCCTGATTGGTCGCGCCGGCTCGATCGTGCGGCGTTGACTAACCGAACAGCGCGTCAAGCGAGGGATTGGGGGCTGCCCTCTGGCGCGACGATGGCTTTCAGTCCGCCGAGTTCGGAATCGGCAAGAATAAGCTGCCATCCGTAGGCACTGAGCACGTCCTGCACGATGGCGAGGCCAAGGCCGGCCCCTTCGCCACGCTCATCCAGCCTTACCCCGCGTTCGAGCACGCGTGAGCGTTGCGCGAGCGCGATGCCCGGGCCATCATCCTCGACCGTGATCGCCGGTTTCGCCGCATCCGCACCAACGCGCACCTGGCTCTTGGCGTGACGGGCGGCGTTTTCCAAGAGATTGCCCAGCACTTCCGCCAGATCAGTGCGATCGATCGGCACGCTCGGCTCGCCCGTCATGCAGGTCTTGAATTCAACGCGCTGCGCAGCTGGCGTTCGCGCCAGCGTCAGCATCAGGGACTGGACAAGCGGTCTGAGCGGCGTGGAAATACCGGCGCGCAGTCGAGCCGTCCCCCTCGCCCGCGCACGTGCCAGCTCGCGATCGACGTGACGGCTCATTGTCTCGCCGACGGCTTCGATCGCCTGCGCGACCTCCTCCTCACCGCGCTGACGCAAGAGTGCGACATCGGCCGCGAGTGCGGCGAGCGGCGTCTTCAGCCCGTGCGCCAAGTCAGCGGCGCGGCTGCGCGACCGCTCGATCTCGCATTCCTGGGCGTCGATCAGGCTGTTCACCTCTTCCACCAGAGGCTTGACCTCGGCTGGGACATCGATGGGGAGATGCTTGAATTGCCCGGAACGGACGTCCGCGACGCCGCGGCGAAGCGCATCCAGCGGACGCAGGCCCAGCCCGACCTGGATCGAAGTGGCCGCCGCCAGCACCAGCCCCAGTACGCCGAGCGCCCGCGCCAGATCCCTGGCGAAATGCGAGGTGGCGGACGATACGCGGGCGAGATCGGCCGCCACCGCGACGCGCACCGGCGCGCGGCGGTCGCCCAGGGTGAGCAGCACGCGGCGTTCACTGACCAGGAGCCGTGCATTTGCGGGCCCAGGAATGACGTGGCGGTGTAGTTCGCGAGGCGACGGCTCATCCCGCGGCAGGTCCAACGCCGTGTCCCATAGCGAACGTGAACGCAGCAGCTGACCGCCGTCGTCCGATACCTGCCAGTACAAGCCCGAAAGAGGGTCAGCAAAACGAGGATCGGCCGGCGGCCGGCCGACCACCAGCTTGCCCTGCGCATCGGCGTCGATACCCGCGACGAGTTGCTTCAGATAGACGTCGAGGTCGTCGCCGATGGTGCGCGTGACGTGGCGTTCGAACAGCAACGTCAGCCCCGCGCCGGCGATCGTCAGCGCGATCAGGATGGCTAGGAGTCCGCCAGCGACCAGCCGCAGCCGCAGCGAGCCCCAGCTCATGGCGTCGTCTCCGGTACCAGATAGCCGAAGCCGCGCCGGGTCTCGATCAGGTCGGCGCCCAGCTTCTTGCGCACGCGGCCAACCAGCACTTCGAGCGCGTTCGACTCGTGGTCCTCGCCGTGGCCATAGACGTTTTCCTCGAGCTCTTGCTGCGACACCACGCGGCCGCGATGGTGCAAGAGAAAGGCGATCAGACGGTATTCCAGCGGTGACAACGCGACGGGTACGCCGCGCAGCGTCACCTTCATCTGACGCTCATCGAGCTCGACCTCGCCCGCGACAATCCGTGGGGAGGCATGCCCCGCCGAGCGGCGCACGATCGAGCGCAGCCGCGCCAGCAATTCCTCCATTCGGAACGGCTTCGGCAGGTAGTCGTCCGCGCCCGCGTCGATGCCATCGACGCGCTCGGCCCAGCTGCCGCGCGCCGTCAGGATCAGCACCGGCATAGACCGCCCATTCGCGCGCCAGCGCTTGAGGACCGCCAGGCCGTCCATGCCGGGCAAGCCGAGATCGAGCACGATCGCGCCGTAATCCTCGGTGTCGCCGCGGAACCAGGCTTCCTCGCCGTTGCGGACGGTCTCGACCACATAACCGGCCGCGCGCAGCGCCCTCTCCACATCGGCCGCGATCCGTCGGTCGTCCTCAACAAGCAGCAGGCGCATCACTTCTCCTTGATGCGTTCGATCTCGCCGCTGCGAGCGTCCACGTGCGCTTCGTAGAGCCGGCCCTTGTCGTCGACCAGGCGAAACTCATAGATCCAGCGGCCGCGCTCACGCTCTATCTCGACCCCGGCAACCTCGCCCGGCAGCTTGCCACGAAGCGACGCGAGAATGTCGGCGAGCGACTTGATCTCGCCCGCCTCGACTGCGCGGCGAACCGCGTCGGGCGGGCCTTTATCGTGATCGCCCGCGGCCACAGGCATCGGCGCCAGCAGGACGCCTGCCAGCAGCGGCACCGCGACGAATTTCAGAAGACCTGAGGATCGCATTGACAGAGCATGCTCCAATCAACCTGACAAATTGCTGACGTGGATCAACAGGCGCCGGTCAGGGTTCTTCTGCCAATGTCCGCTCATCGCCTCGCCGCATGACGCGGCCGGGCGCCACAAGCCGGAGAGAACCATGCGCAAGATCACCATCATCGCCGCTACCGCCGCCTTGCTTGCAGCCGCCGCGACGGCCCATGCCGGCAGCTTCGGGCGCCCCTGCACCACAGCGCCACAGACGAACTGGCTGTCGCTCGAACAACTGCAGGCCAAGGTCGAAGCCCAAGGCTACAAGGTCCAGAAGGCCAAGCTCAAGAATGCCTGTGGCGAACTCTACACCATCGACAAGTCCGGCAGCCGGGTCGAATTGTTCGTCGATCCGACCAGCGGTCAGATCGTCGGTCAGCTGTAAGGGGCCGCAACCATGAGCGCCATTCACGACGCGATCGAGGCCGGCGGCGACAAGCCGCCGGCCACGGTCAAGGTCTGGGATCCCTTCGTGCGCGTGTTCCATTGGTCGCTGGCCGGGCTGTTTCTGCTCGCTTATGCGACCGGGGACGAGATCGAAAAAGTCCATATCGTCGCCGGCTACACCATTGCCGGGTTGCTTGCGCTACGGATCGTGTGGGGCTTCGTGGGACCGCGCCATGTGCGCTTCAGCGACTTCGTGCGCGCGCCGCGCGCGGTGCTCGCCTATATGCGCGACGTCGCGCTGCTCAGGGCGCCTCGTTATCTCGGCCACAATCCAGCCGGCGGCGCGATGATCGTGGCGCTGATCGTCATGCTGATCGGCACCTGCATCACCGGTTACATGATGACGACCGGCAGCTTCTGGGGGGCAAAATGGGTCGAGGAGGTGCACGAGGCGTTCGCCAACCTCACGATCGGCCTCGTGGTCGTCCATGTGCTTGGCGTCCTGGTGGCGAGCTTCGAGCACCGCGAGAACCTGGTGAAGGCGATGATCACGGGAAGGAAGCGTCCGTCGTGAGCGAGCTTGGTTCGCCTGACCGGTGCCTCGCCGAGAGCTGCCGATACGCCCCACGAACGGCGAGCAGCCTTCCCCAAGGGCTGGCCCGCTTGAGGCAAATCAACCCACCAATGCGCCGGTGGAGTAATCGAAACCTGCAATCGAGCGGCACTTCGCTCACCCGTGGGCGTGGATCATTCCTCATGCGAGTCCGTCGCGGAACTCTCCTTCTCACCTCTTCTGGAGGCGTGCTCGTTCGTACACTCTTCGTCATTGCATTGAGCTTGCTGCCTTCGGTATCGATGGCGCAAGACGAAGTGAAGCTGAGCGATGCGCAGGCGCGCAATCTCGGCGTCCGCGTGACCCATCCGGTCGCGAGCCGGACCGATCTGACGTTGCCCTACCCCGTCCAGATCGTGATCCCCACGCAGCAATTGTGGGTCGTCAGCGCACCGGTGGCCGGCATGGTCGCCAATCTGCTGGTCGGGCGCGGTGATCGCGTCACGGCCGGCCAGCCGCTGGTCACCCTGGAGAGTCCGAGCTTCGTTTCCCAGCAGCGCGATTATTTGCACGCGATCGCACAGGAGCGCCTCGCCAACCAGCAGCTCAATCGCAACGTCGACCTGTTCGAGGGTAAGGCCGTGCCGCAGCGCGTGCTGGAGGCCAGCCAGGCTGAAGCGCGCCAGGCCGCGCTCGTCGTCGCCGAACGACGTCAGATGCTGCGTCTGAGCGGGATGTCCGACGAGGCCATTTCCCGGCTGACCCAGGAAGCGGCGATCAGCGGCACGCTCACGGTCAATGCGCCGCAAACCGCGTCCGTGGTCGAGGTCGCGGTGTCGCCGGGGCAGCGGCTCGAACAATCCGCGCCGCTCGTCAAGCTGGCGCGGCTCTCGCCGCTTTGGGCCGAAATCGCGGTGCCTGCCGCCAACATTCGAGCAATCCGCACCGGCGCGAAAGTCGAGGTCGAGGGCTATGCCACCCCCGGCAAGGTCGTGCTGGTCTCAGAGACCATCGACCCCGCCACCCAGACCATTCTGGTTCGCGCGGAAGTCCCCAACGACGGCGAGCTGCATCCCGGTCAGACCACAGCTGCCCGCATCGGCTTTCTCTCCGCCGGCGAAAGCGCCTTTGAGATTCCCTATAGCGGGCTGATCCGGCGGGGCGAGCAGACCTCGGTCTTCGTCGCCTTCGACGGCGGCTTCCGCCTGGTTCCGGTCAAGCTGCTTGCGGAAGATCAGGATCATGTCGTCGTGTCAGGCCCGATCACGGACCAGGACGCGATCGCGATCGGCGGCATCTCGGCGCTTCGCGGCATTCTCTCGGGACTGGGGCAGTAGATGCTTCGCCGGCTGGTTGCGTTCGCATTGTCGCAGCGACTGTTCGTCATGCTGGGCGTGCTGCTGGTGATCGGCGCCGGCGCCGTCCTCCTGCCCGGCCTGCCGATCGACGCCTTTCCCGACGTTTCGCCGGTTCAGGTGAAGATCATTATGAAGGCGCCGGGCCTCACCCCCGAAGAGGTCGAGCAGCGCATTACCGTCCCGGTCGAGCTCGAGCTGCTCGGATTGCCGAACAAGAAGGTTCTTCGTTCGGCCACGAAATATGCGCTGGCCGACATCACCGTCGATTTCGAGGACGGCACCGACATCTACTGGGCGCGCAACCAGGTCTCGGAGCGCCTGTCGAACATCTCGCGCGATTTCCCGGAAGGTGTGAGCGGCGGCCTGGCGCCGATCACAAGCCCCCTCGGCGAGATGTTCATGTTCACGATCGACAGTCCCGAGCTTTCGCTCGCCGAGCGCCGGACCCTGCTCGATTGGGTGATCCGCCCCGCGCTGCGGACGGTTCCCGGCGTTGCGGACGTCAATGCGCTCGGCGGCTATGTCCGCGCCTTCGAGATCGTGCCGCGCAACGATGCGCTGGCCGCGCGCGGCATATCCTACGACCTGTTTCGCCGGGCCATCGAAGCCAACAGCCGCAACGACGGCGCCGGGCGGGTCAACCAGGGCGAGGACAGCGCTCTGGTTCGGATCGAAGGCAGCATTCGTTCGATCGAGGACATCAAAGCCATCGTCGTCGACACCCGCGATGGCGTGCCGATCCTGGTCAACGACGTCGCAACCGTCAAAGTCGGGACGCTCACGCGCTATGGCGCCGTCACGGCGGACGGCCGCGGCGAAACCGTCGAGGGGTTAGTCCTCGGCTTGCGCGGCGCCAATGCGGGCCAGCTCATTCGCGACGTGCGAGCCCGGCTGCTCGAGCTACAGAGCTCACTGCCCAAGAGCGTTTCGATCAACGTGTTCTATGACCGCAGCCGCCTGGTCAACCGCGCCGTCGGCACCGTGGTGCGGGCGCTCGCCGAGGCCACGATCCTCGTCATCGTTCTTCTGCTGCTTTTCCTCGGCAATTGGCGGGCCTCGCTGGTGATCGCGCTCAGCCTGCCGCTCGCCATCGTGATCGCATTGATCGTCATGCGCGTGGTGGGAATGTCGGCCAACCTGATGAGCCTCGGCGGTCTTGCGATCGCAATCGGCATGCTGATCGACGCCCTGGTGGTCGTGGTCGAGAACATCGTCGGCAACCTCGGCAAGCACGAGCCGGGCAAGGGTCTCCCGCTGATCCACTTGGTTTACCGTTCGGTTTGCGAAGTGCTGGAGCCTGTTGCCTCGGGCGTGCTCATCATCATCATCGTGTTCGTCCCCCTGCTGACGCTGCAGGGGTTGGAGGGCAAGCTGTTCATCCCGGTCGCGCTGGCCATCATCTTCGCACTGGCCGGTTCGCTGCTGCTGGCGCTCACGGTGATTCCGGTCGCGACGTCCTTCGTGCTCAAGTCCGCCTCGCATCGCGATCCCGTGCTGGTGCGTGCGGCCCAACGGGTCTACGCGCCGGCATTGGATTGGGCCTTGAACAACGAACGCAAGGTGATGGCCGCGGCGCTGATCGGCCTTGTCGCGGCGGGCTTCGCCTACACCAAGCTCGGCAAGACCTTCATGCCGACGATGGACGAAGGCGATGTCATCGTCAGCGTGGAGACGCTGCCGTCGGTCAACCTCGACGAGTCGCTTGCCATCAATGCCAGGCTCCAGACCGCGCTGCTGGCCGTGCCTGATATTGCCGGCATCGTCGCCCGAACCGGCTCGGACGAGCTCGGCCTCGACCCCATGGGTCCCAACCAGACCGACACGTTCCTCGTGCTCAAGCCGGCCGCCGAGCGCGCGACCGACAATCGCGAGGCCTTGCTGCAGAAGCTCCGCGAGGTCCTGACCGGCTTTCCCGGCATCTCGCTCAGCTTCACCCAGCCCATCGACATGCGCGTGCAGGAGATGATCAGCGGCGTGCGCGGCGACGTCGCCGTCAAGATCTTCGGCCCCGACATCGCCCGGCTGAATGAAACCGCGGCGAAGCTGTCGGCGATCCTGTCCGGCATCGACGGTGCCGAGGACGTCTACACCACGCTGAACGAAGGCGCCCAATATTACACGGTCGCGGTCAATCGCATGGAGGCCGGCCGCCTCGGCCTGACCGTGGACTCCATCGTCAATTCGCTGCGGACCCAGATCGAGGGCCGGACCATCGGCACCGCGCTCGAGGAAGGACGCCGCACGCCGATCCTGGTCCGGGGTAGCGAGACGACGCGGGAAGCGCCGACGCTGCTGGCGAGCCTGCCGCTGACGCTGGCGTCCGGACAGCATGTCGCGCTGTCACAGGTCGCCCGCATCCAGCGCGTCGACGGCCCGGTGAAGATCGACCGCGAGGACGGCGCCCGTATGAGCGTGGTGCGCGCCAACATCCGCGGCCGCGACATGGTCGGCTTCGTCGAAGCGGCGCGTCAGAAGGTGGCGAGCGAACTCCCGCTTCCGAACGGCTACCGACTGACCTGGGGCGGACAGTTCGAGAACCAGCAACGCGCCGCCGCGCGCCTGTCCGTCGTGGTCCCCGTCGCGATCGGCCTGATCTTCGTGCTGCTGTTCACAACGTTCGGTGCCATCCGCCAGGCCTTGCTGGTGCTCGTCAACATTCCGTTTGCCCTGATCGGCGGCGTCTTCGCCCTGGTGGTGACGGGTGAGTATCTGTCGGTGCCGGCCTCGGTCGGATTCATCGCGCTGCTCGGCATCGCCGTCCTCAACGGCGTCGTCCTGGTCTCCTACTTCAACCAGCTCCGCGCCCACGGCCTTGCCGAGGATCGCATCGTCATCGAAGGCGCCATGCGCAGGCTTCGGCCGGTGCTGATGACCGCGAGCATCACGGCGCTGGGCCTGATCCCGCTGCTGTTCGCATCCGGCCCCGGATCCGAAGTGCAGCGGCCGCTCGCTATCGTCGTGATCGGAGGATTGCTGTCCTCCACCCTGCTCACCCTGATTCTCCTGCCGATCCTGTATCGCCGCTATGGCGGGACGTCGAAGGTGGCGAAATGATCGACCAGCCCGTCTGTCTCACGCTGATCGTGCCGCATCGGCTCCGCGACGAGGTGTTCGACTATCTCACTGAGCAGAGCGACCTGGTTTCAGGATTCACGGCCGCACAGGGCTCAGGTCACGGCACCGAAGTCCGATTGCTGACGGCCGCCGAACGCGTGAAGGGCCATGCCGATCAGACCATCGTTCAAGTGGTGCTATCAGGGACCGATGCCAGCCGGCTGCTCGACCGTCTGCGGGTTTCGTTCGCTGGAACCAAGCTCGTCTACTGGACGATACCCGTGACGGAACGCGGCGCGATCGACTGAGCCGGCCTACTCTGCCGACGCCCGGGCGTGCCGCTCGGACGATTCCAGTGCAGCGGCGGTCAGGCTGCGCCGGCGCCAGATGGTGCCGGCCACCAGCACGACGACGACGCCGAGCGCGGCGCAGAAATATTCGGCGCCGGCGCCGCCATGGCCGAATTGCGGCGGGATGTGCAGGGCACCGAGCATGGTGTCGAGCGAGGTACCGAGGGGACCGTCGAACAGCGTGTGCAGCTTAGGCGCGACGCCGGGATCGGTCGCGATCACCTCGCCCGCGATCCAGCCGAGCAGCGCCGCACCGGCCCAGACCAGCACCGGCAGCTTTTCGAGCAGCGCCATGATCAGCGCCGCGCCGGCGACGATCAGCGGCACGCTGATGGCAAGGCCGAGGATCAAGAGCGGCACGCTGCCATTGGCCGCGGCGGCCACCGCAATGACGTTGTCGAGACTCATGACGATGTCGGCGACCACGACGATCTGCACGGCCTGCCACAGATGCGAGGCGGACTCGACGTCGTCCTCGTCCTCGTTTTCCGGCACCAGGAGCTTGGCCGCGATCACGATCAGCGCAAGACCGCCGACCAGCTTGAGATACGGCAGTGCCATCAGGCTGGCGACGATGCCGGTGAAGATGATCCGTAGCACCACTGCGGCGCCGGCGCCGAAAATCATGCCCCACAGCCGATGCCGCGGCTTGAGGCCGCGGCAGGCGAGCGCGATCACCAGCGCGTTGTCGCCGGACAAAAGGATGTTGATCCAGATGATCTTGCCGACTGCGATCCAGAAGGTCGGTTCGGCCATCTCGTTGCGAAACTGGGTGAAGAATGCCCCGATCGTGGCGGGATCGAAGATCTGCCCGAGCCAGTTCACAATACGTCCTTTCGCCCCGTCGTCTTAACTTAACGGCTGATTATCAGCCGACGATCTCGTTGCCCGAGAAGAATTGCGCGATCTCGATCGCGGCGGTCTCCGGGGCATCCGAGCCGTGGGCGGAATTCTCGCCGATCGACTTCGCGTAGAGCTTGCGGATGGTGCCGTCGGCGGCCTTGGACGGATCGGTCGCGCCCATCACGTCACGATATTTGGCGACGGCGTTCTCGGCTTCCAGCACCTGGACAACGACCGGACCCGAGGTCATGAACTCGACGAGCTCGCCGAAGAACGGCCGCGCCTTGTGGACGGCATAGAAGGTCTCGGCCTGCTCCTTGGTCATGCGGATGCGCTTCTGCGCGACGATGCGCAGGCCCGCCTTTTCGATCACGGCGTTGACGGCGCCGGTCAGGTTACGCGCGGTCGCGTCGGGCTTGATGATCGAGAAAGTGCGTTCGATGGCCATGATCTTGTCCTTGGGAAGAAAAGCGGTGGTTGGGAGTTGCGGGGCTTATATCGGCGCCTTTGCCGGACGGCAAGCGACGCCGGGATGACGCCACAGGCGCTTCGCCGCAGGACCGGGCCCGACGATGTCACCATGGTTACGACAATTTCACCCAGATGAACCCAATCTGAAGGCGTCATTCAGGCTTTGGTTCGGCCTCGCGGCTTAAGCTCCTTCCATCGAAACCAAAGCCTGATCATCAGGCGGACCGTTTCGGCGGCCCTTCCATCGACGCGGATCAGCCCGCGCCGGCAGTTTTGAGGAGATCACCATGTTGAGGAAACTTTCGCTTGCCGCTGTCGCCGCGGTTGCGCTCGGTGCCGCGCTGGCGCCGACCTCGGCCTCCGCGCACTGGCATGGCGGCGGCTGGGGCTGGCACGGCGGCGGCTGGCACCACGGCTATGGCTGGGGTGGCCCGCGCTTCTATGCCCCCGTCTCTTATGGCTATGGCGGCTGCTATGTGCGCCGGCTGGTCCCGACCCCCTGGGGACCCCGCTGGCGGCTGATCAACCGCTGCTACTGAGCCCGTCAGCACCTTTCCAACACCTAAGGGTATCTGCGCCCCCCACAGGTACCCTCCAAGAGGAGCCCCGGCGATCCCCCCGCCGGGGCTTCATTTTTGACGGATATGGCGCGGTTCATGCAATTTCAACGAGAATGGCAGTGATCCCCAGGGAGCGGCGAAACCATTTTGGGGGTCAATGACTTGATACCATGTCTTTACTTTGAGAACACGGAACCATGTGATGGCTGGGCCTTTTGCCAATGACAGCGAGCAGATCGACCGGCGCACCAGCCGATCGATTTGCGATGCCGTGGGCGAGCGGCTGCGGCAGAGCCTGCGTCCCGAGACCCGGCTCCCGACACATCTCGAGCAGCTGCTCAACGAGCTGGAGCGGCGCGACCGCGAACCGCACTAGGGCGCGGGCCAAGCAGTTGCAGAAACGAGTTGCGTTTGCCCCCGCCTGCGGTGACAAGGCCGCATGCTGTCCATTACCGACCTCTCCATCCGCCTTGCCGGACGCCTTTTGATTGACCAGAGTTCCGTGCAGATCACGCCCGGATCGCGCGTCGGTCTGGTCGGACGCAACGGCACCGGCAAGTCGACGCTGTTCAAGGTGATCCGCGGGGAACTCGCCGCCGAGCACGGCTCGGTGACCCTGCCGCCGCGCTGGCGCATCGGCAGCCTGGCCCAGGAAGCCCCGAACGGACCCGAAAGCCTGATCTCCGTCGTACTCAAGGCCGATCTCGAACGCGACGCGCTGCTCACTGAAGCCGAGAGCGCAACCGATCCGCACCGGATCGCGGAGATCCAGACCCGGCTCGTCGACATCGACGCGCATTCGGCGCCGAGCCGTGCCGCCGCGATTCTCTCCGGCCTCGGCTTCTCCGCCGCCGATCAACTCCGCCCCTGCGCCGAATTCTCCGGCGGCTGGCGCATGCGCGTCGCGCTCGCCGCCACCCTGTTCGCGGCGCCCGACCTGTTGCTGCTCGACGAGCCCACCAACTATCTCGACCTCGAGGGCACGCTGTGGCTGGAGGATCACCTTGCGCATTATCCGCGCACGGTGATCGTGATCAGCCACGACCGCGACTTGCTGGAGAGTTCGGTCGACCAGATCCTGCATCTGGAGCGCGGCAGGCTCACGCTCTACAAGGGGACCTATTCCTCGTTCGAGGAGCAGCGCGCCGCGCGCGAGCTGCTCGATGCCAAGGCTGTCAAGCGCCAGGAAGCCGAACGCGCGCGCCTGCAGGCCTTCGTCGACCGCTTCAAGGCCAAGGCCTCCAAGGCCCGCCAGGCACAGTCTCGCGTCAAGATGCTGGAGCGGCTGAAGCCGATCACGGCGCTGGTCACCGAGGACGTGCGCGAGATCAGCTTTCCTGCCCCGGAAAAAATCCTGTCGCCGCCGATCATCGCGGTCGACAACGCCTCGGTCGGCTACGATCCCGCGGCGCCCGTGCTCAATCGCGTCACCTTACGCATCGACAATGACGACCGCATTGCGCTGCTGGGTGCGAACGGCAACGGCAAGTCGACACTCGTCAAGCTGCTCGCCGGACGACTCGCGCCGTTCTCCGGCAAGGTGACGCGCGCCGACAAGCTGTCGATCGCCTATTTCGCGCAGCATCAGCTCGACGAGCTCAACGAGGACGCCTCCGCCTACGACCACGTCCGCAAACTGATGGGCGACGCGCCGGAAGCGAAAGTGCGCGCCCGCGCCGGCGCGATCGGCTTCTCCGGCAAGGCGGCCGACACCAAGGCCGGCAAATTGTCCGGCGGCGAGAAGGCACGGCTGCTGTTGGGCCTTGCAACCTTCTTCGGCCCCAACATGATCATCCTGGACGAGCCGACCAACCATCTCGACATCGACAGCCGCGGCGCTTTGGCCGAAGCCATCAACGAATTCCCCGGCGCGGTGATCATGGTCTCGCACGACCGCTATCTGATCGAGGCCTGCGCCGATCGGCTCTGGATCGTCGCCGACCGCACCGTGACCAATTACGACGGCGACCTCGACGAATATCGCCGGCTGGTCCTATCCACGCGCAACGCGGAAGGCCCCCCGCGCGAGCGCAGTGCGCCAGCTGAAAAGCCGCAGCGCGCAAGGTCGGACAATCGCGGCTCGCTGAAGAAGCGCATCGCGGAGGCCGAAGCCGAGATCGCCCGCGTCAGCGAGATCATCACCAAGATCGACACGGCGCTGGCCTTGCCCGACATCTTTACGCGCGATCCCAAGCAGGCCGCACAGCTGTCGAAGGCACGCGCCAATGCGGCCGACGCGCTGGCGCGGGCGGAGGAGCAGTGGCTCGAGGCGAGCACGCAGTTTGACGAGGCGGCGGGGTAAATGATCTCGCTCGTGTCCCGGACGCCGCGCGGCATGAAATGACGCGACGCTGAGCCGGGACCCACGCTTCAGCGTGCACGCGCCTCCTGGGACCCAGCTCGACTGCGCATCGCTCACGCGCGGCGCAGCGTCCGGGGCACGTCTACGCCGATAGCGGCGGGTATGCCTTACGCCTGCTTCTTCTTCGGCTTCGGCTTCACCGCCTTCGGCACCGGTTGCGGCTCCGGATTGCCTTCGATCGAAGACAGGCGGCCCGACGTGAACGTGTAGATGCCCGCGCGCGGGCCGGTCGTCCAGGTCACGACAGCGACGCGGCGGCCGGCGGCATCGTTGGAGAGATTGACATTCGACGGCGCGCCGATGCCGCGCACCACATCGCATTCGGTATGGCCGAGCGCGACCGTGCCGCCCACCGGGGCCGGCGCCGTCGTCGAGGCGTTGGCATCGGCCGGACCGGGCGGCGGCGCCATGCCGGGACAGGCGCCATCGGCGCTGACGAGATCCTCAGCTCCCACCGGCTTGTCGGGGGTCAGCGGCGGCGACTCGATCGAGATGTTCTTGATGAAGAGACGGCCCGGCTTCTGGAACCATTCCGCGTCCTTCGACAACAGATCGGCCCCGCTCGAACAGCCCGCGACCAGCGGTGCTATTGCAGCCAACGCAACGATGAGCGACCTGGGAAGCTTTTGATGTCGCACGATAAACCAAATTCCCCGCGTGAAGGACCAGCCCTAAGCGATTGTCCCAACATCACTTTGCGGCACGAAGGTGACCAAAGCCAGCATCGCCCGAAAAGTGCAAATTATCATTAATTGCGAAGGACGCTAGTTCCGACGCTGCCACCGGCCCCGCTCGTCGGCCTGCCAATAGGTGACATCAAATCCCCGCGCCTTGCAATCGGTCCAGGCGCTGCGGGCGAGCGCGAGCGCATCCGGATCGTCGCCGTTGAACAGCAGCACCATGCGCGCATAGCCCTGCGCGTCCTCTGGGAGGGCGGCATTGTCGACCAGGAAGCGGACATGGGCGCCGTTGGGATTGCCCTCCTCGATCGCCAGTACGATCGGCTGATCGGCGGCGTCGTTCACGCGCCATGTCGCGTGCGGCAGGAAGGAATCGTCGCGATAGGTCCACAAATGCGCGTCGAGCGCATCGGCGCGCTCTTCCGAGGTTGACTGCACCACGACGCGCCAGCCGCGCTCGAGCGATTTCTCGAGAAGCGGCGGCAACACGTTCTCCACCGTCATGTTCTGCAGATGATAGAACAGGACTTCAGTCATTTCGGGTCATTTGCGCTCGTAATGATCGGCGACCAGACGGTCGAGCAGACGGACACCATAGCCGCTGCCCCAGCTCTGGTTGACGTCGGTCTTCGGCGCGCCCATGGCGGTGCCGGCGATGTCGAGATGGGCCCAGGGCACCCCGTCGATGAAGCGCTGCAGGAACTGCGCGGCGGTGATCGAGCCGCCATGACGGCCGCCGGTGTTCTTCATGTCGGCGAACTGGGAATCGATCAGCTTGTCGTATTCGGGACCGAGCGGCATGCGCCAGACCTTTTCCCCGCACTCGATGCCGGCCGTCAGCAGGCGTTCGGCCAGCTCGTCATTGTTGGAGAACATGCCGGCATGCTCGGTACCGAGCGCGACCACGATCGCGCCGGTCAGCGTCGCCAGATCCACCATGAATTTCGGCTTCACCTTCTTGGCGACATACCAGAGCACGTCGGCCAGCACGAGGCGGCCTTCCGCGTCGGTGTTGATGATCTCGATGGTCTGGCCCGACATCGAGGTGACGATGTCGCCCGGCCGCTGCGCATTGCCGTCGGGCATGTTCTCGACGAGGCCGATGGCGCCGACCACATTGGCCTTGGCTTTCCGCGCCGCCAGCGCGTGCATCAGGCCGACGACGCAGGCCGCGCCGCCCATGTCGCCCTTCATGTCCTCCATGCTGCCGGCCGGCTTGATCGAGATGCCGCCGGTGTCGAAGCAGACGCCCTTGCCGATGAAGCCGACCGGCGCCTCGCCCTTCTTGCCGCCGTCCCAGCGCATGACCACCATGCGGCTCGGCCGCGCCGAGCCCTGACCGACACCGAGCAGCGCGCCCATGCCGAGCTTCTGCATCGCCTTGACGTCGAGCACCTCGACCTTGACGCCGAGCTTGCGGAGCTGACTGGCTCGGCGCGCGAACTCCTCCGGGAAGAGCACGTTCGGCGGCTCGTTGACGAGGTCGCGCGCGATGATCACGCCGTCGACGACATGGCCGGCCGCGACAAACGCCTTCTTCGCGGCAGCGGCATCGCCGACCGCAAGCGAGATGTCGGCCCGCGAGCCGCCCTCCTCGCCGTCCTTCTTCTTCGTCTTGTAACGGTCGAACTTGTAGGCGCGCAGGCGCAGGCCGGAGGCGATCGCAACCGCCTGCTCGCTTCCCATCGCGCCATCGGGCAGCTCCGCCATGATGGTCATGGCGGCAGTCCCGGCGGGAAGCTTGCTCGCCGCCACACCGCCGAATTTGAGGAAATCGTTCGCCTTCAGGCCGGTTGCCTTGCCGGCGCCGATCACGAGCAGGCGGGTGGCCTTCACCCCTTCCGGCGCCAGGATGTCCAGCGCGGCCCCGCTCTTACCTTTGAAGGCGGCAGCGGCGGCCGCGCGCTTCACGAGGTCGATGGCGCCGCCCAGCGCCTTGGCCGTTGCGGGACCGACTTTCAGGCTGTCGTCACAGAACACGACCAAGATACCACGGGCGGCGGCAGACAGGGGGACGAAGCCGACCTTGATGGCATCGGACATGGGTAACTCCTTCAAAACGTGGGGCTTCTTTCCGGTGGGACGACCCCGGCCACGGGCCGGGCTGAACGACGATTCACTGAACGTTGTGCACTATGGGCCAGCGGCCCGGCAGATGCCAAGCACCCCCGTGGCCTCACGGCCACAACCAGCGAAATATTAACCATATATTGAGGGTGCCACGGGGCAGCCATTTTGTTGACGGATCAAAGGGATGGTAGTGAGAGAGTACGCTGGCGGAAGAGCCTGCTGGCCAACCTTGGGGATCCCCTGATCGGGGATTGGTTGGACAAGCGGAATTCCGGCCGACATTGGGGACTTGGTGGGATTCGTGCGGTAGCGCATGGGGTCGATCGATAGGTATATCTTCCGCACGACGCTGGCGTCGTTTGCGCTGGTCCTGGTCAGCCTCACCGGCGTGATCTGGATTACGCAGGCGTTGCGCGGCATCGACCTGATGACGAGCCAGGGTCAGACCATCCTCACCTTCCTCGGCATCACCAGCCTCGTCATCCCCGCCCTGGTCCTGATCATCTCGCCGATCGCGCTGATGATCGCGATCTCGCACACACTGAACAAGCTCGCGACCGATTCCGAGATCATCGTGATGAATGCCGCCGGCTTCTCGCCGTTCCGGCTGTTCTATCCGTTCTTCTACGCCACCTGCGTGGTGGCGCTGCTGGTTGCCTTCATCGCGGCCTATCTCGCCCCTGACGGCATGCGGCGGATCAAGCAATGGGACGCGGAGATCACCGCGGACGTGCTCACCAACATCCTGCAGCCCGGCCGCTTCGCCCAGCTCGACAAGAACCTCACGATCCGGATTCGCGAACGCCAGCCCGGCGGCATTCTTGCCGGCATCTTCATCGACGACCGCCGCGATCCGAACGAGCGCGTCTCGATCGTCGCCGAACACGGCGAGGTCGTGAAGAACGACACCGGCTCGTTCCTGGTGCTGGAGACAGGCAATCTCCAGCGCTTCGAGGCGGGCAAGCGCGATCCGGCGCTGGTGGCTTTCGGCCGCTACGGCTTCGACATGTCGAAATTCTCCAACCAGGGCCGCGACGTCACCCTGGGCATCCGCGAACGTTATCTCTGGGAGCTGTTCTCGCCGTCCGAGGACGACCCCGTCTACAAGCAGATCCCCGGGCAATTCCGCTCGGCGCTGCATGACAGCCTGCTCGCGCCGATCTATCCCTTCGCCTTTGCCGTGCTGACCTTCGCCTTCCTCGGCGCGCCGCGCACCACCCGTCAGAGCCGCAACTTCTCGATCGGCGGCTCGGTGCTCGCGGTGTTCGGCCTGCGCATGGCCGGCTTCGCGTGCTCGGTGATGGCGGTGAAATCGCCGGCCCCGGTGCTGGTGCAATACGCGATGGTTCTCGGCTCCATCGGCATCGGGCTGTGGATGATCGTCGGCGGCGTCGTGGTCGAACCGCCCCCCGGCCTGATGGAAGCCATCAACAGGTCGAACGCGCGCATCGCGCGGCTGTTCGGACGTCCGGCCACCGCATGAGCATGCTCACCAACACACTCGGGCGCTATTTCGCCGGCCGCTTCGTGATCGCGGCGCTCGGCGTGTTCGCGGGCATTTTCCTGCTGCTGGTGCTGGTCGACTACATCGAGATGGTGCGCAAGACCTCGGGGTTGGCCTCCGCCTCGGCGCTCATGGTGGCCGAGACCTCGCTGTTCCGGGTGCCGCAGCTTCTGGAGAAGCTGACGCCGTTCTGCATGCTGATCGGCGCCATGACCTGCTATCTCGCGCTCTCGCGCCGGCTCGAGCTCGTGGTTGCGCGCGCCGCCGGCGTCTCCGCATGGCAGTTCATCTCGCCGGCGCTGGGCAGCGCGCTGCTGATCGGGGTGATCGCCACCGCCGCCTACAATCCGATGTCCGCCAACTTACGCGAAGCCTCCAAGCGCATGGAGGCCGAGCTGTTCGGCTCGGCACCCGGCGGCGGCATCCAGGACGCCTCCGGCTTCTGGCTCAATCAGGTGACCAACGACGGCCAGACGATCATCAATGCGGCGCGCAGCGAGCAGCAGGGCGTCCGGCTCACCGGGCTCACGCTATTCCGGTTCGACCCTGACCAGCACTTCAAGGAACGGGTCGAGGCGCGCGAGGCGACGCTCGAGTCCGGTCGCTGGCTGTTCAAGGGCGTTCGCCGTTTCTCGCTTGATGCCCCGCCGATCGACCAGGCCACCTTGGAGATTCCGACAACGCTGACCGAGGCCCAGGTCCGCAACAGCTTTTCCACCCCCGAGACTGTGTCCTTTTGGCAACTACCGAGCTACATCCGCTCGTCCGAAAGCTCGGGCTTCGCGACAGCCGGATACCGACTCCAGTATCAGAAGCTTCTGGCACAGCCGTTTTTGCTTGCAGCCATGGTGATGCTAGCGGCCTCCGTGTCGTTGCGCTTCTTCCGGATGGGCGGCGTGCAAAAGATGGTTTTGAGTGGCGTGGGCGCAGGCTTTCTGCTCTACGTTCTGTCGAAAGTGACTGAAGACTTGAGCAAGGCTGAGTTGATGCATCCGATCGCTGCGGCGTGGTTGCCCGTGGTGGTGGGCGGCCTGACCGGCTTTTTGGCCTTGTTGTACCAGGAGGACGGTTAGTGACTGCCGTCCGTCGAGGACCCGTGTCTCGTTTGACGCGCCGCATTGTGATGCGCGCGAAAGGGTGTGGCTGGTCCATTCGCAGGCTCGTGATGGCTGTCGCTGCCGTGGCATCGCTCGGCGCGCTGATCGACGTTGCCGCCGTGGCGCCGGCCTCCGCCCAATACACCTACAATCCGCTGCCGCCGCGTCCGAAGCCGGCGAAGGCCGCCAGCGACAACCAGATGCTGGTTCAGGCGACCGAGGTCGATTACGACTACAACAATTCGCGCGTCTCCGCGGTCGGTAACGTCCAGCTGTTCTACAACGGCACCAGCGTCGAGGCCGACAGGGTCATCTACGACCAGAAGACCAAGCGGCTGCATGCCGAAGGCAACATCCGCATGACGGATGCCGACGGCAAGATCACCTATGCCGAGATCATGGATCTCTCCGACGATTACCGCGACGGTTTCGTCGATTCGCTGCGCGTGGACACCGCCGACCAGACCCGCATGGCCGCGAGCCGCGCCGACCGCTCCAGCGGCAATTACACGGTGTTCGAGAACGGCGTCTACACGGCCTGCGCGCCCTGTCGGGACGATCCGAAGAAGCCGCCGCTGTGGCAGGTCAAGGGTGCGCGCATCATCCACGACCAGCAGGAGAAGATGCTGTATTTCGAGACGGCCCAGCTCGAATTCTTCGGCGTGCCGCTCGCCTACATGCCCTATTTCTCGACGCCCGACCCGACCGTGAAGCGCAAGAGCGGCTTCCTGATGCCGGGCTACATTTCCGGCACGACCAACACGGGCTATGGCGTCGAGGTTCCCTATTATTGGGCGATCGCGCCCGACATGGACGCGACCATCACGCCCCGCTTCTTGTCGCGGCAAGGCGTGCTGCTGCAGGGCGAGTTCCGCCAGCGCCTGATCGACGGCGCCTACCAGATCCGCGCCTATGGCATCGACCAGCTCGATCCCGGCGCGTTTGCCGGGCAGCCCGGCGACCGCCAGTTCCGCGGCGCCATCGACACCAAGGGTCAGTTCGCGCTGAACGACAAATGGGTCTGGGGCTGGGACGGCGTCCTGATGTCCGACTATTATTTCTTCTCGGACTACCGCCTCTATCAGTACCGCGATCCGCTCGGCTCGTTCCTGCTGCTGCCGACGGAGGCGCTGTCGCAGCTCTATCTGACCGGTGTCGGCAACCGCAGCTTCTTCGACGCGCGCACGATGTACTGGCTGAGCTATTCGGGCAACCAGAGCCAGGTGCCGATCGTCTATCCGGTGATCGACTATTCCAACGTGCTCAACTATCCGGTCTTCGGCGGCGAGTTCAGCTACAAGACCAATTTCGTGAACCTGTCGCGCGATCAGGCGGTGTTCGATCCGATCACGACGATCGCCAACACCAACAGCCTGTGCACGACGGCATCGGCCGATCCGCTGGCCCGCACGCCCTCGCAGTGCCTGCTCCGCGGCTTCCCCGGCACCTACACCCGCCTCACGGCGGAAGCGCAATGGCGCAAGTCCTTCACCGATCCGCTCGGCCAGATCTGGACGCCGTTCGCGAGCCTCCGCGCCGACGCGATCAACTCCTCGGTCTCCAACCAGCCGGGCGTGTCGAACTATCTTCCCGTCGGCGACACCCAGGCTTTCCGCCTGATGCCGACCGTGGGCCTCGAATACCGCTACCCCTTCATCAACATTCAGCCCTGGGGATCGACCACGGTCGAGCCGATCGCGCAGATCATCATCCGGCCGAACGAGACCTATGCCGGCAAGCTCCCGAACGAGGACGCCCAGAGCATGGTGTTCGACGCATCGAACCTGTTCAGCGTCGACAAGTTCTCCGGCTACGACCGCGTCGAGGGCGGCGGCCGCGCCAATGTCGGCGTGCAGT
The DNA here is from genome assembly GCF_006658635.1 of Bradyrhizobium sp. UNPA324. NCBI lineage: Bacteria > Pseudomonadati > Pseudomonadota > Alphaproteobacteria > Hyphomicrobiales > Nitrobacteraceae > Bradyrhizobium > Bradyrhizobium sp. UNPA324. Next base: position 4,527,077 of record NZ_LFJD01000004.1, on the reverse strand, counting down.
CCACCACGCAGTTCGACAAGGGCGGCGCCGTCAAGGTGCTGTTCGGCCAGTCCTACCAGCTGTTCGGCATGAATTCCTTCGCGGTCCAGGACACCATCAATACGGGCATCAATTCCGGCCTGGACAAGCCGCGTTCCGATTACGTCGCGAGCGCCAGCTATTCGCCCAACAGCACCTACACGTTCAGCATCCGCTCCCGCATGGACGAGCAGACCTGGAACGTGCAACGCTTCGAGGCGGAGGGCCGCGCCAACTTCAATCGCTGGTCGGTCAGCATGCTGTACGGCAGTTACGCAGCGCAGCCGGAGCTCGGCTATCTGACCCGCCGTCAGGGCATCCTGACCTCGGGATCGCTGAAAATCGCGAACAACTGGGTGGTGTCGGGCTCGGCGCGGTGGGATCTAGAGGCCAACAAGATCAACCAATATGTGGTCGGTGCCGGCTATGTCGACGATTGCTTCGTGCTGGCGGCGAACTACGTAACTTCGTATAGTTATTCTGCGGGCACCACGCCGCCCGTGCTGAGCCACGCGTTCATGTTCCAGATCGGCCTGCGCACGCTGGCGAACTCGTCGACGACCAGCAGTTCCTCCGGCCTCCAGTGAACGGTTTGAAGTGCCGGCCGCGCTTGCCCCCATCACAGGCTCGACGCGGCTGACATGCGAGCGACAATCATGACGACTCCATTGCCCGTCTTCCGCCTCCTGCTCGCCATCAGTGCCGGACTGATCCTGACCGGACTGCCCTCGCCGTCGCGAGCGCAGAACATCGTCGTCATGGTCAACGGCGATCCGATCACCGATTTCGACATCGAGCAGCGCTCCAAGCTCGACCAGCTGACGACGCAGAAGACCCCGAGCCGGCAGGACGTCATCAACGAGCTGATCGACGACAAGGTGAAGACGAAGGAGGGCAGGAAGTACGGGGTCGATCCCGGCGTCTCCGACCTCAACCAGTCCTATGAGGGCATGGCGCAACGCATGCGCATCACGCCGGACCAGCTCACCAAGTCGCTCGAATCCAAAGGCGTCCGCCCCGAAACGCTGAAGGCCCGCATGAAGGCCGAGATGGTCTGGACCAGCCTCGTGCGCGGCCGCTTCAAGGAGAAGCTGCTGGTCGGCGAACGCGACGTCGCGCAGGCCGTGCAGGCCGAGACCGGCGACAAGCTTCAGATCGAAGGCACCGAATACAAGATGCAGCCGATCGTGCTGATCGTGCCGCGCGGCTCGTCCGCGGCGTTCCTTGAGACCCGGAAGAAGGAAGCCGAGAGCTACCGTGCGCGCGTCGGAAGCTGCGAGGAAGCCAATTCGCTGTTCCGCTCGACGCCGAACGCCACCATTCGCGACAGCGTCACCAAGACCACCGCGGAACTGCCGGAAGCGCTGCGCAAGGTGCTCGACGATACCCCGATCGGCCACCTGACCGCGCCCGAGATGACCAAGAACGGCATCGAGATGGTTGTGCTGTGCTCGCGCAAGCCGACCATGATCGACACGCCGAAGAAGCGCGAGGTCCGCGAGAAGATGTATCAGGAGAAGTACGAGAAGACCCAGAAGGCCTATCTCGACGAGCTCCGCAAGGCGGCGATGATCGAATATCGCAACCACCGCTGATGGCCGATCGCGCAGCAAAGCCGCTTCCCCTTCCCCTTGCCCTGACCCTGGGAGAGCCCGCCGGCATCGGCCCCGACATCACGATCGCAGCCTGGCTGCGACGCCGCGAGCTGAACCTGCCCGCCTTCTATCTGCTCGGTGACGAGGCGTTGATCGCGCACCGCGCCAAGGCGCTCGCTCCATCGCTGGGGGCCGAGATCAAGACCGCGGCGGTGAGTCCCGGCGAAGCCGCTTCTGCCTTCATCGATGCCCTGCCCGTGGTCGCCACCGGCGAGCGCGCGACCGCCGAGCCCGGCAAGCCCAACGCATCAAGTGCGCCGGCCGCACTCGCCTCGATCCGGCAGGCGGTCACCGATGTTCGCGAGGGCCGCGCCGGCGCAATCGTCACCAATCCGATCGCCAAGAGCGTGCTCTACCGCTCAGGCTTCCGTCATCCCGGCCACACCGAATTCCTCGCCGAGCTCGCCGCAGAGAACGGGCGCGTGCCGCAGCCGGTGATGATGCTGTGGTCGCCGCAACTCGCTGTGGTGCCCGTGACCATTCACGTCTCGCTCCGCGATGCGCTGGGAGAGCTCACCAGCGAGCTGATCGTCTCGACCGTGCGCATCGTCGCAACCGAACTGAAATCCCGCTTCGGAATCGCGCGGCCGCGCATCGCGGTCTCCGGCCTCAATCCGCATGCCGGCGAGGACGGCTCGCTCGGCCACGAGGAGCAGACCATCATCGCCCCCGCGCTCAGGACGCTACGCGGCGACGGCATCGAGACCAGGGGCCCGCTGCCCGCCGACACCATGTTCCACGAGGCCGCGCGCAGCACCTATGACTGCGCCATCTGCATGTATCACGACCAGGCGCTGATCCCGATCAAGACGGTCGCCTTCGACAACGCGGTCAACGTCACGCTCGGCCTGCCCTTCGTCCGCACCTCGCCCGATCACGGCACCGCCTTCGACATCGCCGGCACGGCCAAGGCCAATCCGGCGAGCCTGATCGCAGCGCTCCGGCTCGCCAGCCGCATGGCGGCTTCGCAAGACAAATGAGCGCGATCGACGACCTCCCGCCGCTGCGCGAGGTCATTCGCCGGCACGCGCTGTCGGCGCGCAAATCGCTCGGCCAGAATTTTCTGCTCGATCTCAATCTCACTGCGCGCATCGCGCGCGCCGCAGCGCCCCTCGAGGACTCCACCATCGTCGAGATCGGCCCCGGCCCGGGCGGACTGACGCGCGCGCTTCTCGCGCTCGGCGCCAAACGCGTCATCGCCATCGAGCACGACGAGCGCGCGATCCCAGCCTTGCAAGATATTTCCGCGCGCTACCCTGACAGGCTCGAGATCGTGCATGGCGACGCCATGACATTCGATCCCCGCCCGCTGCTCGCTGGCGAACGAGCAAAGATCGTCGCCAACCTGCCCTATAACATCGCGACCCAGCTCTTGATCAACTGGCTTACCACCGAGCCCTGGCCGCCCTGGTACGACATGATGGTGTTGATGTTCCAGCGCGAGGTCGGCGAGCGCATCGTGGCGCACGAGGACGAGGAGGCCTATGGCCGGCTCGGCGTGCTCGCCAATTGGCGCTGTGAGACCAAGATCCTGTTCGACATTGCGCCGTCCGCCTTCGTGCCGCCACCGAAGGTCACCTCCTCCGTCGTGCGCCTCAAGCCGCGCGCAGAGCCGCTGCCGTGTGATCGCAAGCTACTCGAACAGGTCGCAGCCAGCGCCTTCGGCCAGCGCCGCAAGATGCTGCGGCAGAGCCTGAAGTCGCTCGGCGTCGATCCGGCGCGGCTTGCGCAGGCCGCCGGCGTCGATGCGACGCGGCGCGCGGAGACCATTCCGATATCGGGCTTTGTTGCCATGGCGCGCGAATTGGCGGATATACGCAGCGAAACCGAGTAACCAAGAATTCCGGAGGAAAGAAAATGGCGCTGATGCGCAGGCAGTCCCTGGTCAAGTTCGACGCGCCCTTGTGCGAGACCATCGTCGACACACCGAAGCCGCAAGGACGCGAGGTGCTGGTGCGCATCGAGCGCTGCGGCCTCTGCCATTCCGACCTGCACATCCAGGACGGCTATGCCGATCTCGGCGGCGGCAGGAAGCTCGACACCACGCGCGGCATGACGCTGCCGTTCACGCTGGGCCACGAGATCGCCGGCGTGGTCGACGAGGTCGGCCCCGACGTGCCGGCAAGCCTCGTCGGCACGAAGAGAGCCGTCTTCCCCTGGATCGGCTGCGGCCAGTGCCGCGATTGCGCCAATGGCGACGAGAATCTCTGCGTGAAGCAGCGGTTCCTCGGCGTCTCCATCGACGGAGGCTTTGCCACCCACGTGCTGGTGCCCGACGCGAAATATCTGCTCGACTACGACCCCCTGCCCGTCAACCAGGCCGCGACGCTGATGTGCTCCGGCGTCACCGCCTATGGCGCGCTCAAGCGCCTGGTCGACCGTCCGCGCCAGCGCAACCTCTTGCTGATCGGTCTCGGCGGCGTCGGCATGATGGGACTGTCGTTCGCCCAGGCGATGTTCAAGCAACCGATCACGGTCGCCGACCTCTCGCCGGCCGCGCGCGACACCGCGCTAAACAACGGTGCCGCAGTCGCCTACGACCCGTCCGAGCTCGACGTGATCAAGCGCATCCTGAAGGAGACCGAAGGCGGCTTCGATGAGATCGTCGATTTCGCCGGCAACGAGAAGTCGATGGCCTTTGCGGTCGCAGTCGCCGCGCGCGGCGGCAAGATCGTGGTCTCCGGCCTGATGGGCGGCCAGTTCACGCTGCCGATGGTGCAGTGGGTCTATAAGCGCATGACCATCGAGGGCTTCATGGTCGGCACGCTCGCTGAGGCCCACGAGCTGATGGCGCTGGCGCGCGCCGGCAAGATCAAGCCGACGCCGATGCGCGAGGAGCCGATGGGCGACGTCCAGAAATGGATCGACGAGCTTCGTGCCGGCAAGGTCGTCGGCCGCATCGTGCTGAAGAACTGACCGATCGCTGGCTGCGGGCCCGACGCAAGTTGCGCCCGCCGCACGGAACGCCTTCGACCCCGCCGCGTTGGCAGCGCATGTCCATTCGCTGCACTGTCGAAAGCGCATTCTTCATCGCCTGGAGCTGCCTGGAGCAGAGCGGCGAGCTCGGCCCGCCGGACGAGAGCGCGAACTTCCTTCTCGACGCGATCGAAGCCCAGCTCAGGGCCGGCGAGCGCCGGCAGCTGATGCTCGCCAACAGGGCGATCGACGCCTATCGCGCGCACGCGGCCGAACGCCGATCCACAGCGGACCGCGAAGCACGGGTCGGGTGACGATCATCGCCGCCCCCTCGGGCCCGCCGGCCCGGCGGCGTTCGGGCGGATCCCGGCGGTCCGTCGGGCAAAACGCACGGGGTGCGGCGCCTGGCGCCGACACGCTACGCCAATCCGCACGCCCGCTATGTTCACTCCTGAACAGGCCTTGCGAAGACCCACGCGGCCGGGCCGGCGTGCAAGCGGCCTGCTCCCACAATTTCCGGATTCCGGAAAGCCGGCGCGCGAACTTTTCGGCCCTCAGTGAGGCCTTGTGTGCACTTTGGAACCGTTGGTTCCGCCACGGAAACGTAGGGTTCTGAGCGGCGCCGATTCCCGGCCAGCCAAGAGAAGAAACTGTGACCGGTCGGCCCCAGAACGATCTGCTCCGGCAGCTCACTCCCCGAGATTTCGAACTTCTCGCACCCTACCTCCAGCCGGTCGAAGTCGAGGCCAGCCACATCCTGCATCACGCCGGCGACGCCGTGGCGGCAGTTCATTTCCCCTGCGGCCCCACGCTCGTGTCGTTCGCCGTTCCGGTCGAGGATGATCGCGAGGTCGAAAGCCTGCTGGTGGGACGCGAGGGTGCGGTGGGCGTCGCCGCCGGCCGCAATCCCTCACTCGCCTATTCCCGCATCGTCGTGAAGCTGGGCGGCACGCTCGTTCGGCTGCCGCTGCGCGCGCTCGAGCAGGCGCAGCAGCGGTCGGCCGCGCTGCAAGAGGTGTTTTCGCGCTATGCCGACTGCCAGTTTGCGCAATTGCTGCAGACCGCGGCCTGCAACGCCGCGCATTCGATCGAGCAGCGCGCCGCCAAGTGGATCATCTCCGCGCAGGAACATATCGGCCAAGCCGAGATTCCCCTCACCCACGAGCAACTCGCGGGCATGCTGGGCGTCTCTCGCAGCTATGCCAGCCGCGTCATCCAGATGTTCAAGGCGAGGCGCATCCTCGCCACCCGCCGCGGCGCCATCCTGATCCTCGACGCAGCGGCGCTCGATGCCAGAGCCTGCTGCTGCAACGATTGGGTGAAGAAGCATTTTGACGAAGTGCGGGGCGCGGCACCCGCCGATGGCTAGCACGCCGGCGGTCTCACGCACGCGGCGGCGACTGCCGTTTCTGGTGCAGATAGGCCGGGCTGAAATCGCCGAGCCGTTGCAAGTCGCGCCATTTCAGCACGATCAGTTCGCCCTCGCGCAGATCCATGGCTCCGCTGCGCCTGAGCTCGCCGAGCGTCCGGTTCACGGTCGCGATCGCCATGCCCAGCGTCTCGCCGAGCTGCGCCAGGCTGATCGGCAAGGGGCAGCGATTGCCGCGGACGAGCTGCGCGGCGCGGGCGCGGTAGAACAGCTCGCAGAACAGGTGCGCCATGCGCGCCTGCATCGGCCGGGCACTGTTGTTGGTGATGGCTTCGCGAAAGATCGCGGCATCGAGCAGCGTCTCGCGCCAGACGGCCATCCCAAAGCTTGGCCGCCGCCGGAACGCGATGAACAATTCGCGATGCGGGACGAAGGCGACCGAGGCGGGCCCCAGCGCGCTCAATCCGTGGTCCATCTGGTCGATGAACAGGCCCTGCGCGTCCGGCAGGTCGCCGGTGATGTGGAACGCGAGATATTGTCGGCCGCCGCTGCCGAGCAGATGGTAGCGCGCGACCATGCCCGAGACGACCAGCGCCGAATGTTCGGGTTTGTCGCCCTGCCGGATGAAATCCTCGTTCGACTCGAAATCGCGCAGCGTGAAGGTCAGCGCGCGGATCTCGGCAAGATCCTCCTCTGCGAGCGCGGTGTGCTCGCACAAGTTCCGGATCAGCACGTCGTGGGCTCTTTCCATGAGGCCGCCAAAAATCGCGCCGGTTCTATCAAATGATACGTCCGGCTTGGGTTCAGCGGACTAGAACGCGTCTCGATAGCACAGGTTGCTAACCGATCTGCGATCGTACCGGTCGCATCCAACCCGTCACCTCGACGACGAGCCGAGCCGTCCCTTCATGAGCCCTACGACGATCCTGGACCGCATCCGCAGCCTGTTCAGGCCGGATACGAGCGAGCACTTCGACAGCATCAGCGATGCCTTGCGCGCGGGCACGCTGAAGGAGCCGGTCCGGCCGATGTCCGATCAGGAGCTCGCCCGCGCCATTCGCGAGTTCCGCTCTGCGCCGGTCTCCGACTGGACAATCGCAAAACTCTCGCGGCGCTTCGTCGAGGCGTCGGTGCCGCGCGACGACTGAAGCAGCACGCGAGGCTCATGCCGCATCCGAAGTTCATCGCGCGTCTGCAGGCCATCGAAGCCCTGTCCGAGGACGAACGCCGACAGATCGCCGCCCTGCCCTCCACGCTGCGCCAGGTCGCCGACGGCGAGATCGTTCACGTCAATCGTACCATCCAGGAGCTGAGACATCGTGGATTGATCGCCTGGGAGGGCAGCGAGATCGGGCTGCTGCAACCCGATGAGCTGCGCAAGCTTGCGGATTTCGCGCCGGACTATCTGAGCTGAGCGCGGCGTCGGCAACACCGACAATCTGGAGCCCGCCGCGCTCTACCTTTATCGCGACTGGCTTCCGGCCAGCGGCGAGGAAGCACGCGACTTCCCGATCTATTGCCAGCGGCTGAGCTTCGTCCCTGAGGTCGCCGAGCACGAAGCGACCGCGGATTTGTTCCTGCCGCTGAAATGAAAACTGTGACCGCATCCACCGTCATTCCGGGATGCGTACGCAAGCACGCAGGCCCGGAATCCATCGGGCCGCGCATCGTGCCATACGATGGATTCCGGGTTCGCCCTTTCGGGGCGCCCCGGAATGACGGGCGGAGATCGAGACGGCCGTTCGCGAGGCGTCGGGCAAAACACCCTGGTCAAGTCACCTCCTCAAAAATATTCCGCTTTCCCGAATTTCGGATTTGTGGCATACAGCCGCCTATCCCGGCCCCTGCCAAAGGGGCGCTTCGCGATCGTCACGAGATGCGGGCCGGGTTGCGGTGGACGCGGTAGCGCCGGCGCGGCATGCGTGACGACAGGGCGGGCAACCGTGAGTCTTCAGGCGGCGCGATACGACCCGGCGCGGTCACAGCGGTTTCGTTGATGCCTGGAAGCGAGCACACGCAAGCCTTCAGGTGTTTCGGCGGGATCGTCCGCGGACGGAGAAGTCGTGTGGTCCTGACGCCCGGGGTCTGTGCGTCAAGTCTCAGCGGTGATGCGGCGGTCCGACCGGGTGCGCA
>NZ_LFJD01000004.1:4517699-4518976 GCF_006658635.1 Bradyrhizobium sp. UNPA324 | reverse complement strand
CCGATAGGCGGCCGACCGGCCGAGCCCAATCATGCGGCCCGCCGTTTCAACCGAATAACCGAGTTGGCCGCGAATGCTGCAGCTGTTGACTTTTGATTGTGCCATTGGCGCGCCTCTCTTCCACGCAGAGCGAGGGGAAAGCTAACCCCAATTTTGGGTATGGACAAGGTGGAATATGGGGACTAACGTTTATGCCGCTTCGTCCGGAATATCCAGCCGAAAAGGGAAGCGCCTTCCATGGCCCCTCGTCGCAAGAACGCTATCGTCGCATCCACTCAGAGCCGCGAATACAAGGTCAGATTGCCGGAAGATGTGGCGCAGCGGATTGAGACCAAAGCCAAAGCCGAGGGCCGCCCCCAAAACCGGGTGATCATCAACGAGCTTGCCGCCTTCCCTGATCTGGAGCAGCAGGCCAAGCTCGGGCAACTGGTCAGGGATATGGACGTCACGCTTGCGCGGTATAGCGCACGGATCGTCACCGCTGATCTGACCGACGACTTGCTGCGCACGCTGCGCGAGATGACGCAGACAGATGACGCTAACAGCGGCAGCGTATGGCGGGCGAGGTCCGCCAAGTTGCGCGTGATCCTCGCCGAAATTGAGAAGCACGCGCGGGGCTCAAAGAACAAGTAAGAGTTGGCGTGAGGGAGTTGGTTCAATGATCGATCGCAAAGCGAAACCGATCGCCCCGAGCGGTGCCGATCCCGTTGAGTTGGACGACAGCGGCGCTTCGCCGGTCGATACGGCGGGGTCTCGACGCGAGCACGATCCCGACGAGCCGCGCCAGATGATCAACGAGGAAATGCTTCTGCGGCTCGTTCCGATCGGGCGAGCCACGCTTTATCGGATGATGCGAGATGGCACTTTTCCCAAGGGGACTTTCGTAAGCCCGAACAGAAGGCTTTGGCTCTCGTCCGAGATCGCGCGCTGGCAGCGCGAGGTTGACGCGTTTGTTCCGAACCGTCGGCGGGGCAAGGGGCGCGGCCGTCGTGCTTCGGGCAGCTCCGACTAGCGCCTATCCGTGAGACCGGGGCCTATTAGGGCCCGCCTCATTCGGGCGGGCCTTTTTCTTTGTCGGCGAGCATCACCTAAGCCATTGGTCTCTTTACGCTTTATCTATTCTTGGATTAACAGAAGTAAGCCTTGCGACAAGGACCACACGGTTTTGCCATACGCACGGCCCGCCATGTCGCCGCAGTATTCCCAGCCCTGTCGACGGAGCCGGAAACTTGCAAGACGAGACGAAGCCTAGCAGCGCCGTTCGTCCGCACGCGGGT
>NZ_LFJD01000004.1:4373750-4517689 GCF_006658635.1 Bradyrhizobium sp. UNPA324 | reverse complement strand
AGACCGACGCCACCGCCGCCGCCGCGCGTCGCCCCGCCTCCGCCGCCGCGCGCAGCGCCCCCGCCGGTGGCCGTTGCTCGGCCGGCCCCACCACCACCGCCGGTTGCGCGTCCTGCGCCACCTCCGCCTCCGATGGCACGGCCCGCGCCGCCGCCACCTCCTGTCGCGCGGGCGGCGCCGCCTCCACCACCGCCGCCGCGCCCGGCAGCGCCTCCGCCGCGTCCGGCGGCGCCGCCGGCGGCGAAGAAGTGTCCGCCCAACCAGCCGAAGTGCTAGGGGACGGCCGGGTCTCCCTGAATGGAGCCTTTCGGGGGCGAAAACCCGCCCCCGAAAGACCCTTATTTCCTTGCTTCTGGCCGAAATGGCGCTATACAGCGCGCCATCTCACACGGAAACATGGCTCACAAGGCCGTCCGGTGGCAGCCGGGGCGAGAACGCTCCGGTTTGCTCACACGTTTCCGGAGGAACCAACCGGAGAATTAGAACGATGGCGCTACCCGATTTCACTATGCGTCAGCTGCTTGAAGCTGGCGTGCACTTTGGTCACCAGTCCCACCGCTGGAATCCGAAAATGGCTCCGTTCATTTTCGGCGCTCGCAACAACATCCACATCGTCGACCTCGCGCAGACCGTGCCGATGCTGCACACCGCCTTGCAGGCGGTCAGCGACACCGTTGCCAAGGGCGGCCGCATCCTATTCGTCGGCACCAAGCGCCAGGCGCAGGACGGCGTCGCGGACGCGGCCAAGCGCTGCGCCCAGTATTTCGTCAATTCGCGCTGGCTCGGCGGCACGCTGACCAACTGGAAGACGATCTCGGCCTCGATCAAGCGCCTGCGTCACCTCGACGACGTGCTGGCGGGCGGCGATGCCAGCTCCTACACCAAGAAGGAGCGCCTGACGCTTCAGCGCGAGCGCGACAAGCTCGACCGCTCGCTCGGCGGCATCAAGGACATGGGCGGTCTGCCCGACCTGATTTTCGTGATCGATACCAACAAGGAAGACATCGCGATCCAGGAGGCCCAGCGTCTCAACATTCCGGTCGCGGCGATCGTCGACACTAATTCGGACCCGAAGGGCATCACCTATGTGGTGCCGGGCAACGACGACGCCGGCCGTGCGATCGCGCTCTATTGCGATCTGATCGCGCGCGCAGCGATCGACGGCATCTCCCGTGCCCAGGGCGATTCGGGCATTGACGTCGGCGCGTCGGCCCGTCCACTCGCTGAGGATCTACCGGCGGCTTCGTCGAGCGGCTTCCAGGGGCTTGCAGGCCCGCGCGGCACCGCCGACGACCTCAAGAAGCTCCCGGGCGTGTCGGGTGCGATCGAGAAGAAGTTCAACGACCTCGGCATCTTCCACTACTGGCAGCTCGCCGAGCTCGATCACGACACCGCGCACACGATCGGCGAAGAAGTCGGTCTGCCGAGCCGCGCGGATGCCTGGGTGGCCAAGGCCAAGGCGCTGACCGCGGAAGCGGAATAGTCAAGAGAGCGATGGGTTGGCCGGACGGGATCCGGCCACCATTTCATTCAGTTGACGCGAATTCCTGAGATGGACCGCGGCGGCGCGCTTCGAAGCCACGCCGCGGCGAACCGGCAGGCACAAAGGATTTTCAACGATGGCAACGATCACAGCTGCGATGGTCAAGGACCTGCGCGAGTCGACCGGCGCGGGCATGATGGACTGCAAGGCCGCACTGACCGAAAACGACGGCAACATGGAAGCGGCGCAGGATTGGCTGCGCAAGAAGGGCTTGTCCAAGGCCGCCAAGAAGTCGGGCCGCGTCGCGGCCGAGGGCTTGATCGGCGCGCTCACCAAGGGCACCAAGGGCGTCGTGGTCGAGGTCAACTCCGAGACCGACTTCGTCGCGCGCAACGGTCAGTTCCAGGGCCTGGTCAAGATGATCGCCCAGGTCGCCTTCGACGTCGGCGCCGATGTCGAGAAGATCAAGGCCGCCAAGGTCGGTGACGTCACGGTCGAAGCCGCGATCAATGACGCGATCGCCACCATCGGCGAGAACATGACGCTGCGCCGTGCCGCTTCGCTCGAGGTGAGCCAGGGCGTCGTGGCGCACTACGTCCACGGTGCCGTCGTCGACGGCGCCGGCAAGATGGGTGTGATCGTGGCGCTGGAATCGCCGGGCAAGGCCGACGAGCTCGCAGCGCTCGGTCGCCAGATCGCGATGCATGTCGCCGCCGCCAACCCGCTCGCGCTCGATCCGTCCGGCCTCGATCCGGCGGTCGTCAAGCGCGAGAAGGACGTGCTCGCCGACAAATATCGCCAGCAGGGCAAGCCTGAGAACGTGATCGAGAAGATCGTCGAGTCCGGCCTCAAGACCTACTACAAGGAAGTCTGCCTGCTCGAGCAGGCCTTCATCCACGACACCGGCAAGTCGGTGGCGCAGGCGGTGAAGGAGGCCGAGGGCAAGGTCGGCGGCGCTGTGAAGATCGCGGGCTTTGTGCGCTATGCTCTCGGTGAGGGAATCGAGAAGCAGGAAAGCGACTTCGCGGCCGAGGTCGCCGCGGCCAGCGGCAAGAAGTAAGCGCCGGAACGTTCCTTCCGGCGTGCCGCCGGAAGCGGCGCCCGGACAAGGAAAGTGCTCATGACTGATCCGGTCTATCGTCGCGTCGTGATCAAGCTGTCCGGCGAATATCTCGCGGGACAGCAAGGCTTTGGCATCGACCAGCCGACCGTCGACCGGGTTGCGGACGATCTGATCGCGGCCCGCAAGCTCGGCACCGAGGTTGCGGTCGTGATCGGCGGCGGCAACATCGTGCGCGGCGTCGAGGTCTCCGCCCGCGGCGTGTCGCGCCCGACCGGCGACACCATGGGCATGCTCGCCACCATGATGAACTGCCTCGCGCTGGAAGCGGCGATCGAGCGCAAGGGCGCGCCGGCGCGCACGCTATCGGCCTTCGTCATGCCCGAGATTTCGGAGCTGTTCACCCGTACTGCGGCGCACAAATATCTGGCCGAAGGGCGCATCGTGCTGCTCGGCGGCGGAACCGGTAATCCGTTCTTCACCACCGATACGACTGCAGTGCTGCGCGCCGCCGAGATCGGCGCTCAGGCAGTGCTGAAGGCGACCAATGTCGACGGCGTCTACTCGGCCGATCCGAAGAAGGATCCCGCCGCCACGCGGTTTGACCGGCTGACCCATTCGCAGGCGATCGAGGGCGGTTACAAGGTGATGGATGCGACCGCCTTCGCGCTTGCCCGCGAGACGTCGCTGCCTATCATCGTATTCTCGATCGCAGAGCCGGGGTCGATCGGCGCGATTCTGCGCGGCGTCGGCCACGGAACCATCGTCGCCGGCTGACGGCTCATCTGGCGCGCCCGAAAGGGAAGGGCGCGGGAGCGGTCGCCGGGATTTTGAAGGAGAAACGTGATGCCCACGGGTAATTTCGACCTCAACGAAGTGAAGCGCCGCATGCAGGGCGCCGTCGCCTCGCTCAAGCACGAGCTCGGCGGCTTGCGGACGGGGCGTGCCTCCGCCTCGATGCTCGATCCGGTGCAGGTCGATGCCTATGGCAGTCACATGCCGCTCAACCAGCTCGCCACCGTCAGCGTGCCGGAGCCGCGCCTGATCTCGGTGCAGGTCTGGGACAAGTCGATGGTCAAGGCGGTGGAGAAGGCGATCGTCGATTCCAATCTCGGCCTGTCGCCCGCGACCGAGGGCCAGGTGCTGCGTCTGCGCATCCCCGAGCTCAACGAGGAGCGGCGCAAGGAGCTGGTGAAGGTCGCGCATAAATATGCGGAGGCCGCCAAGGTCGCCGCGCGCCATGTCCGCCGCGACGGTCTCGACGTCCTCAAGAAGCTCGAGAAGAATCACGAGATGTCGGAGGACGACCAGAAGCGTCACGCCGACGAGGTGCAGAAGGTGACTGACGGCACCATCGCCGAGATCGATCAGTTGCTGGCCGCCAAGGAAAAAGAAATCCTCACCGTTTAAGGCATCGCCTTCATGTCCAACGCCGCCGCGCCCGCAACGGAAGGACCCGATCGGTCCGAGGCGCCCGCGCATGTCGCCATCATCATGGATGGCAACGGGCGTTGGGCGGCCGCGCGCGGTCTGCCGCGTGCGGAGGGGCATCGCCGCGGCGTCGAGGCGCTGCGCCGCGTGGTGCGTGCCTCGCATGAGCTTGGGATCCGCTATCTCACCATCTTCTCGTTCTCGTCGGAGAACTGGTCGCGCCCGGCGAGCGAGATCGGCGATCTCTTCGGCCTGCTGCGCCGCTTCATCCGCAACGATCTTGCGAGCCTGCATCGCGACGGCGTCAAGGTCCGCATCATCGGCGAGCGCGAGGGCCTCGAGAGCGACATCTGCGCACTGCTCAACGAGGCCGAGGAGCTGACGCGCGACAACACGCGCCTCACGCTCGTCGTCGCCTTCAATTACGGCTCGCGGCAGGAGATCGCGAAAGCGGCGCAAAAGCTCGCCCGCGAGGTCGCGGAAGGAAAGCGCGATCCTGCTACGATCGACGCCGAGACGCTCGGGGCGCATCTCGATGCGCCCGACATTCCCGATCCCGATCTCATCATCCGCACCAGCGGCGAGCAGCGCCTGTCCAATTTCCTGATGTGGCAGGCCGCCTATAGCGAGCTCGTGTTCGTGCCGATCCACTGGCCCGATTTCGACAAGGCGGCGCTGGAAAGCGCGATCGCCGAATTCGCCAGGCGCGAGCGCCGTTTCGGCGGCCTGGTCGCGAAAACCGCCTCGTGAGCGAACACGATTCCGCACCTGCGGGCGCAAAGCCTGCCCCGAGCAATCTGGTGATGCGGGTCCTCGCAGCGCTGGTGCTGGCGCCGCTCGCCATTGCGATCGCTTATGCCGGCGGCTGGCTATGGGCACTGCTCGTCACCCTGGTGTCGATCGGGCTGTTCGCGGAATGGCTGACGGTGGTCGGTGCAGGCTCGGCCGCGCTGACCGGGGCAGGGACGGTCGTCATCGCCATGATGGGCGCCGCCGTCGCTTTTGGCGGGCTCAAGACCTCCGTCGTCGTTGGCCTCGTCGGCGGCGCGATCGTGACGCTGATCGCGCGCGGCAAGTTCATTTGGGCGGCAACCGGATTCGCCTACGCAGCAGCGGCGCTGCTGGCCTCGATCCTGGTCCGGAAGGATCTCGTCAACGGCTTCTCCGCGCTGATGTTCGTGCTGCTGGTGGTGTGGGCGACCGATATCGGTGGCTATTTCGCCGGCCGCAGCATTGGCGGGCCGAAGCTCTGGCCGCGCGTGAGCCCGAAAAAGACCTGGGCCGGCGCGGTCGGCGGCTTCGTGGCGAGCCTTGCGGTGGCCGGAGGTTTTGCCGCGTGCGGCGTCGGGAAGGCAGTTCCACTGCTCTTGGTCAGCGCCGTCCTGTCGGTCGTCTCGCAAGCGGGCGATCTGTTCGAATCCGCGGTAAAGCGACGCTTCGGCGTCAAGGATTCCAGTCACTTAATTCCCGGACATGGCGGGCTTATGGACCGCCTGGACGGTTTTGTCGCCGCCATCCTGGCGGCATGGATTATCGGCTTTCTCCGCCATGGTGTGCATAGCGCCGGAAGCGGTCTTATGGTTTGGTGAGGATATGAGCGCGGTCCCATTGCGAAACAACAAGGCTGCGGCGTCCAGCGTCCGTAGTGTCACGGTTCTCGGCGCCACCGGCTCGATCGGCGACAGCACGATGGACCTGCTGCGCGCCTCGCCCGAGCGCTATCGCGTCGAGGCGCTGACGGCGAACGGCAACGTCGAGGCGCTGGCAAAGCTCGCGAAGGAATTTTCCGCGCGTTACGTCGCGATTGCCGACACCTCCAAGTTCGCCGAACTCAAGGCCGCGCTCGCGGGGACGGGCACGGAGTGCGGTGCCGGCGAAAGCGCGGTGATCGAAGCCGGCGCGCGTCCGGCTGATTGGGTGATGGCGGCCGTGAGCGGCGCTGCCGGATTAAAGCCGGCGCTGGCGGCGGTCGATCGCGGCGCGCATGTGGCTCTCGCCAACAAGGAATGTTTGGTTTGCGCCGGTGATTTCTTCATGCAGCGTGCGGCCAAGGCGGGCGCCTGCATCCTGCCGGCCGATTCCGAGCACAACGCGCTGTTCCAGGCCTTGGCATCGGGTAATCGCGATGAACTGGTCCGCGTCATCATCACGGCGTCGGGCGGTCCGTTCCGCACCTGGAAGCCCGCCGACATCGAGCAGGCCACGCTCGAGCAGGCCCTGAAGCACCCGAACTGGAGCATGGGCCAGAAGATCACGATCGATTCCGCCTCGATGATGAACAAGGGGCTCGAGGTGATCGAGGCGTCCTATCTGTTCGCGCTCGCGCCCGACGAGATCGACGTCCTCGTGCATCCGCAGTCCATCATCCACGGCATGGTCGAGTTCTCCGACCGTTCGGTGATGGCTCAGCTCGGCGCGCCCGACATGCGAACGCCGATTGCGCATTGCCTCGGCTGGCCCGACCGGATCAAAGGGCCGGCTGCTAAGCTCGATCTGGCCAAGATCGGCCAGCTGACTTTCGAAGCCCCCGATTTCGAGCGCTTCCCCGGGCTGCGCCTGGCTTTCGATTCGCTCCGGACCGGGAAGGGGGCGACCACCGTCTACAACGCGGCCAACGAGGTCGCGGTCGCCGCGTTCATCGCCGGCAAGATCCGGTTCGGCGCGATTGCGCGGCTGGTCGAGGCCACACTGGATGACTGGATTCGCAGCGGGAACCAGGCACCGCTGACATCCGCCGACGATGCAATCTCTGTTGACCATGTTGCGCGAAATAGGGCTGCCGCCCTATTGCCTCAAATTGCCTTAAAGGCATCCTAGTTGGTTCGGACCAGGGCCTTGCGGCGCTGGATGAGGGAATTCGATGATCGACTTTTTTACCCATAGTTTCAATACGTTGAGCCATGGGCTCCTCGGCTACGCGGTTCCCTTTCTGTTCGTCCTGACGATCGTCGTGTTCTTCCACGAGCTCGGCCATTTTTTGGTCGCGCGCTGGGTCGGCGTGCGCGTCTTGACCTTTTCACTCGGTTTCGGACCTGAGCTGGTCGGTTTCAACGACCGCCACGGCACCCGCTGGAAGATCTCGGCGATCCCGCTCGGCGGCTACGTCAAGTTCTTCGGCGACGAGAGCGAGGCCTCGACCCCGTCCGCGCAGACGCTTGCGGCCATGTCGGCCGAGGAGCGCGCCGGCAGCTTCCACCACAAGAAGGTCGCCCCGCGCGCCGCCATCGTCGCCGCCGGACCGATCGCCAACTTTATTCTGGGCGCGCTGATTTTCGCCGGCATGGCGCTGTATTACGGCAAACCGAGCACGATCGCGCGCGTCGACGGCGTGGTCGCCGACGGCGCCGCGGCCGCGGCGGGTTTCAAGGTCGGGGACGTCGTCGTCCAGATCGACGGCAAGCCGATCGAGAGCTTTGCCGACATGCAGCGAATCGTTGCGATGAATGCGGGTTCGGCGCTTGCCTTCCAGGTGAAGCGCGACGGGACCATCGTGTCGCTGACGGCAACCCCGGCGTTGCTCGAGCGCAAGGATCCGTTCGGCAATAGCCACCGTCTCGGCGTGCTCGGCGTCGAGCACAAGGCGCAGGCCGGAGAGGCCTCGACCGCGCCGGTCGGCATCGGCGAGGCGCTCAAGATCGGGGTCGAGCAGGTCTGGTTCATCATCACCAGCACCTTCAAGTTCCTGGGCTCGCTGTTCGTCGGAAACGGCAATCCCAACGAGGTCAGCGGCGTCCTGGGAATCGCGAAGATGTCGGGGCAGGCGGCCAGCGCCGGGTTCCAGTTCGTGATCAATCTGTGCGCAGTGCTGTCGGTGTCGATCGGCCTGTTGAACCTGTTCCCGATTCCGCTGCTCGATGGCGGTCACCTTATGTTCTATGCGGCGGAGGTGATCCGTGGCCGACCCCTGTCCGAGCGGACTCAGGAAATGGGGTTCCGAATCGGGCTCGGCTTGGTGCTGATGCTGATGGTGTTTGCGACCTACAACGACATCCTGCGAATGGCCGCATCTTGATGGAGGCTTTTTTGTGGCGTTGCTGTTGAGCAACGTCTTGGAATGAAATTGAAATCACGACGCTTTCGGCCGTTTGCGGCGTCGGCGAAATTGGCTACAAGCGGCCTCGACTTGGGGAATCTCCGGACCGGCGTTGGGGTGGGTCTGGCACGGAATGATAAGGGCGCGTTGCGCGATGAAGTTTGGACTGCGACTCCGGGGGGGCTTGCTCGCAACCCTGATCATGTTCGGCGCGCCGGTGGTTGCCCCGGTCGGGGCTGTTTTCGTGTCTTCGTCTGCGCTCGCTCAGACCGTTCAGTCGATTTCCGTCGAAGGAAATCGCCGCGTCGAGGTGGAGACGATCCGCTCCTATTTCAAGCCGGGTCCGGGCGGTCGCCTGGATCAAGGCGCCATCGACGACGGCCTCAAGGCGCTGATCGAGACCGGCCTGTTCCAGGACGTCAGGATCAACCGCGGTGCCGGCGGCCAGATCGTCGTCTCCGTGGTGGAAAACCCGGTGATCGGCCGGATTGCCTTCGAGGGCAACAAGAAGATCAAGGACGAGCAGCTCACCACTGAGGTCCAGTCCAAGGCGCGCGGCACCTTCTCCCGCGCCATGGTGCAGTCCGACACGCTGCGAATCGCCGAAATCTATCGCCGGTCCGGTCGCTACGACGTGCGCGTCACGCCCGAGATCATCGAGCAGCCGAACAACCGCGTCGATCTCATCTTCACGATCGAGGAGGGCGCCAAGACCGGCGTCAAGTCGATCGACTTCGTCGGCAACAACGCGTTCTCGTCCTACCGCCTCAGGGACGTCATCAAGACGCGCGAATCGAACCTGCTGAGCTTCCTCGCCAGCGGTGACATCTACGATCCCGACCGCGTCGAAGCCGACCGCGACCTGATCCGCCGCTTCTATCTCAAGAACGGTTACGCCGACGTCCAAGTGGTGGCTGCGCTCACCGAATACGATCCGGAGAAGAAGGGCTTCAACGTCACCTTCAAGATCGAGGAAGGCGCTCAATATCGCGTCGGTGCGGTCGACTTCCGCTCCAGCATTGCGAACTTCGATCCATCCTCGATGCGCGGTTATTCGCGTGTCCATGCCGGCTCGCTCTACAACGTCGAATCGGTCGAGAAGTCGGTCGAGGAGATGCAGATCGAGGCCTCGCGCCGCGGTTACGCCTTCGCCGTGGTCCGGCCGGGCGGCGACCGCAACTTCGAGGCGCACACCGTCTCCGTCGTGTTCAACATCGACGAGGGCCCACGCACCTATATCGAGCGCATCAACCTGCGCGGCAACACCCGCACGCGAGACTACGTGATCCGCCGCGAGTTCGACATCTCGGAGGGCGATGCCTACAACCGCGCCCTGGTCGACCGTGCCGAACGGCGCCTGAAGAACCTCGACTACTTCAAGAGCGTGAAGATCACGACGGAGCCCGGCTCGTCGAGCGATCGCGTGATCCTGATCGTCGACATGGAAGAGAAATCGACCGGCGACTTCTCGATCTCGGGCGGTTACTCCACCACTGACGGCGCGCTGGCCGAAGTCTCGATCTCCGAGCGCAACCTGCTCGGCCGCGGCCTGTTCGCCAAGGCGTCGGTAACCTATGGCCAGTATGCACGCGGCTACTCGCTGTCGTTCGTCGAGCCGTATCTGCTCGACTACCGCGTCGCGCTCGGCCTCGACCTCTATCAGCGCCAGCAGCTGTCCAACAGCTACATCTCCTACGGCACCAAGACGCTCGGCTTCTCGCCGCGCCTCGGCTTCTCCCTGCGTGAAGATCTGTCGCTGCAGCTGCGCTACTCGATCTACCAGCAGGAAATCACGCTGCCGTACTACCTGGCGAACTGTAACAACAATATCGGCACCTCGGCGTTCAACCCGAGCCCGGCCTTCGCCGCCGCCAACGGCATC
This sequence comes from Bradyrhizobium sp. UNPA324, assembly GCF_006658635.1. Lineage (NCBI taxonomy): Bacteria > Pseudomonadati > Pseudomonadota > Alphaproteobacteria > Hyphomicrobiales > Nitrobacteraceae > Bradyrhizobium > Bradyrhizobium sp. UNPA324. The sequence goes on along the minus strand of NZ_LFJD01000004.1, from coordinate 4,507,800 downwards.
GACCTGAGCTCGAGCAACGGCCTCGGCTGCTACAGCGACGGCGAAGCTTCGCTGCCGGTGCGCAGGGAGCTTGCCAACGGCAAGACCCTGACCTCGGCGCTCGGCTACACGCTGACCTACAACACGCTGGACAACAACAAGAACCCGACCGACGGTCTGCTCGTCGACTTCCGCCAGGATTTCGCCGGCGTCGGCGGCGACGTCACCTACCTGAAGTCCGTGATCGACGCGAAGTACTATACTCCGCTGGTGTCTGACATCGTCGGCCTCGTCCGCGTGCAGAGCGGCATGCTGAACAAGATCGGCAGCGATCTGCGCATGCTCGATCACTTCCAGATGGGCTCGAACCTCGTCCGCGGCTTTGCCCCGAACGGCATCGGTCCGCGCGATTTGAACCCGTTCGGTTCGCGGGATGCGCTCGGCGGCACTCAGTACTGGGGCGCTTCGCTCGAATTGCAGATGCCGTTCTGGTTCCTGCCGAAGGAAGTGGGTCTGAAGGGCGCGGTTTATGCCGACGCCGGCGGTCTCTATGACTATAAGGGACCGACGAGCTGGACGGCGACCAATGAGGTCAATGCGCCGGGCTGTATCCCATCGACCATCAATCCGTCGACGTCCGCAGGCACCTGTACCGGCCTCATCTACGACGACAGCAAGGTCGTCCGTTCCTCGGTTGGTGTCGGCCTGATCTGGCAGTCGCCGTTCGGTCCGCTGCGCTTCGACTACGCCGTGCCACTCAGCAAGGGCAAGTACGATCGCGTCCAGGAGTTCCGGTTCGGCGGCGGTACCACGTTCTAGTTCGATCAGCACGGCACGATCCGGATCAATGGAGCCGGTTTCCGAAAGGGATCGTGCCATTCCAAGAGATGGGGCATGATGCGGCCTGACCGCTTCATGCCGAAGCCGGACCGCGACGGGGTGGAATGGCGCAGCCGATCTTCTTCTCAAAGCCGCCTGCCTCAGCGCTGGCAGACATTGCCACGCTGGCCAAGGCCGAGCTGGTCGATCCCGGCAGGGGCGGCCACATCATCACGGGCCTTGCTTCGCTCGACGAAGCGGGCCCGATGCATCTGGCGTTCTTCGACAACCTCAAATATGCCGATGAGGTCAAGGCGACCAAGGCCGGCGCTTGCCTGGTTAGCCCGCGTTTCGAGGCCCAGGTGCCCGCCCATGTGGCCGTGCTGCGGGTGGCGCAGCCGTTCCGGGCCTTCGTCAGGATCGCGCGGGAATGGCACGGCGACGCGCTGAGGCCGCAATCATGGGTCGGCAATGACGGTGTCGCACCGTCGGCGATCATCGATCCCTCGGCCCGGCTCGAGGATGGCGTGATTGTTGATCCCCTGGCGGTGATCGGCCCGGATGTGGAGATCGGCAGCGGCACGGTGATCGGCGTCGGGGCGGTGATCGGTCCCGGGGTCAAGATCGGCCGGGACTGCAACGTCGGCGCCCGCACCGCGATCCAGTGTACCCTGATCGGCAACAACGTGCTGATCCATCCCGGCTGCTCGATCGGCCAGGACGGCTACGGCTTCATCTTCTTCGGCCCCGAGGGCCATCTGAAGGTGCCGCAGACCGGCCGGGTGCTGATCCAGAACGACGTCGAGGTCGGCGCCGGGACCACGATCGACCGCGGCAGTTTACGGGACACCGTGATCGGCGAGGGGACCAAAATCGACAATCAGGTCCAGATCGGCCACAATGTGACGATTGGCCGGCACTGTCTGCTAGCGGCCCAGATCGGCCTCGCCGGCAGCCTGACCATCGGCGACAACGTAGCGCTGGGAGCAAAGGTTGGCATCAACAACCACCTCAAGATCGGCGATGGGGCCCAGGTGACCGCGATGAGCGGCGTCAAGGACGACATCCCGCCGGGCGGACGCTGGGGTGGCTTCTTTGCCAAGCCGACCAAGCAATGGTTCAAGGAGATCATCGCGGTGGAGCGCCTGGTACGCGACAGCAAGGCCGATGCGAAGGACGAGGGACGGGAATGACGGCGGAATCACCTGTGAAGTTCGAGCTGGTGGATATCAACGCGATCCTCCAGACCCTGCCGCACCGTTTTCCGATGCTGCTGATCGACCGCGTGATCAACATCCGCGCCGACTACAGCGGCATCGGCATCAAGAACGTCACCTTCAACGAGCCGGCGTTCCAGGGGCATTTCCCGGAGCGCCCGGTCTATCCCGGCGTGATGATGATCGAGGCGATGGCGCAGACGGCAGGCGTGATTGGCATCAAGTCAGTCGAAGGCACCGAGAAGCCGCGCGCGGTCTATTTTCTCACCATCGACAAGTGCAAGTTCCGCAAGCCGGTGCTGCCCGGTGACACCATCGAGTATCACATGCGCTCGCTCGGCCGCCGCAAGGCCATGTGGTGGTTTCACGGCGATGCCAAGGTCAACGGGCAGGTGGTTGCGGAAGCCGATGTCGGCGCCATGCTGACGGACTGAACGGCTTCGTTCCCCGCGGGACGGGGCTCACGCGCTGCAATCGTAGCGGCGGCCGGCGGTCTCGCGCCGGATATGCCGATTGAAGAACTGGCCCATGGACGGCGCGCCCAGAAGCTGGTCGACCGTCTTGTCCGCGATGCCGCAATAGCGCGCATAGAAGCCGCCCGTCGCGACGACGAGATCGTGCCGCGTGGGATCGTAACAGACGCGCTGGAGCACCGTGCTGCGATTGATGTCGCGGCATTCGAATGTTGCGAGGTTGATGGTGCCGCGATCACCGGTCTCCACCGTCTCGGATACGATCGGCGTGGCGACGAGCTGTGCGAGCAGAACTGCCAAGGCCCTGACCACGAATGCTGAAGCTCCGCATGAACTTGCTGACGGACCGGGACGGCCGCCTCATCCGATACTTGAAACACGGCGAGATGATACGTCACTGGACAGGCCGGGCATAGACGCGCTAACCACCGGAAAACCGAACGACTTCAACACATAATCAGAACTTCCTAACGAGTAAGATTGCTTGATGAGCAAGATTGATCCCACCGCACGGGTCGCGGACGGCGCCGTGATCGGCGAGGGCACCGAGATCGGGCCCTATTGCATCATCGGCCCGAATGTCGTGATCGGCGCGAACTGCAGGCTGATCGGGCAGGTCACAATCATCGGCCACACTTCAGTCGGCGACGGCTGTGTGATCTCACCGTTTGTGGTGCTCGGCGGTGCGCCCCAGGATCTCAGCTACAAGGGTGAGCCGACCACGCTCGAGATCGGTTCCGGCTGTACCATTCGTGAAGGTGCGACGATGAACGTCGGCACCGTCAAGGGCGGTGGGAAGACGCGCGTCGGCAGCGGCGGCTACTTCATGAACAACAGCCATGTCGGCCATGATTGCATGGTCGGCGACAACGTGATCTTCGCGACGTCGGCGACGCTCGGGGGCCATTGCGAGATCGGCGATGCCGTCTATATCGGCGGCCTGTCCGCGGTGCATCAGTTCACGCGCATCGGCCCGTATGTGATGGTTGGCGGCGTCTGCGGCGTGCGCGACGACGTCATCCCGTACGGACTGGTCAACGGTCAGTACGCGGTGCTGGAGAGCCTTAACCTGATTGGCATGAAGCGGCGCAAGTTCACCAAGCAGCGGCTGGCGACGGTGCGTGGGTTCTACCAAAAGCTCTTCCACGGCCCCGGCACCTTCGCCGCGCGGCTGGAAGCCTGCAGGCCGCTCGCGGGCGAAGATCCGGCGATCGCCGAGATCCTCGACTTCATCGGCAAGGGCAAACGCCCGCTCTGCCTTCCCGCCATCGCGAAGTGACTTTGCAATGGCCCCGGGCATGACATCGGCGGCGTCAGAGATTTCTTCGCCGGTCGGCATCGTCGCCGGCGGCGGTGCCATGCCGTTCGCGGTCGCCGACTCGCTTGCCGCCCGCGGCATCACCCCGGTGCTGTTCCCGCTGCGGGGGGCCTGCGATCCGGCGCGGGTGGAGAAATTCCGTCACCGCTGGATTTCGGTCGGCCAGCTCGGCCGCGCCATGCGGCTGTTTCGCGAGGAAGGCTGCCGCGACCTGATCTTCATCGGAACGCTGGTGCGCCCCTCGCTCGCGGAGATCCGGTTCGACGTCAAGACGTTGCGCCTGCTCGGCAACGTCATCCGCGCCTTCCGCGGCGGCGACGATCATCTCTTGTCCGGCGTCGGCCGCCTCCTCGAGCAGGACGGCTTTCGCATGGTCGGCATCAAGGACGTCGCCCCGGATCTTCTGATGCCCGAGGGCTGCATCAGTCGCGCCTGGCCGAACGACAACAGCAAGACCGACATCGAGCGGGGCCGTGCGGTGCTGGCCGCGCTCGGTCCGTTCGACATCGGCCAAGCCGCGGTGGTGATCGACGGGCATGTGGTGGCGGTCGAGGACATCGAGGGCACCGACGCGCTGCTCGCGCGCGTCGCGCGGCTGCGCGAGGAGGGCCGTATTCGCGCGGCCGCCGGCCGCGGCGTGCTGGTGAAGGCGCCGAAGAGCGGCCAGGATCTGCGCTTTGACCTGCCGACGATCGGTCCGCGCACGCTCGAAGGTGTTGCCGCCGCAGGGCTCGCCGGCATCGCCGTCATCGCCGGTAACACCATCGCCGCCGAGCCGCAGGCGATGATCGCGCTGGCCGACGCGAAATATCTCTTCGTCATCGGCTTGCCGGCGTGATGCAGCCACGCGATCCCAAGCGCAAGATCTTCCTGATCGCCACGGAGGAATCCGGCGACCGGCTCGGCAGCGCCTTGATGAAGGTGCTGCGCCAACGCCTCGGCGACGGCGTCGAATTCGCAGGCGTCGGCGGCCGCACCATGGCGCGCGAGGGGCTGGTATCGCTGTTTCCGATCGAGGAGCTGTCGATCGTCGGTTTCGCCGCGGTGATGCAGCAATTGCCGAAGATCCTGCGGTTGATCCGCAACACAGCGGACGCCGTGATTGAGGCGGTGCCCGACGCGCTCATCATCATCGACAGTCCGGATTTCACGCATCGCGTCGCCCGCCGCGTGCGCGCGAAGAATTCCGCGATTCCCGTGGTCGATTACGTCTCGCCGCAGCTTTGGGCGTGGCGGCCGGGACGGGCGCGGACCATGCTCGGCTATGTCGACCACGTTCTCGGTCTCCTGCCGTTCGAGCCCGAGGAATACCGCAAGCTCGGCGGACCGCCATGCAGCTATGTCGGCCATCCCCTGATCGAGCAATTGTCCTCGCTGCGGCCGAATGCGGAGGAGCAGACACGCCGCAACACTGAGCCGCCGGTGCTGCTGGTGCTGCCCGGCAGCCGTCGCAGCGAGGTCAGGCACCACCTCAATGTGTTCGGCGCAACGCTCGGCCGCTTGCAGGCGGAAGGCCACGCCTTCGACCTGATGCTGCCCACCATGCCGCATCTGGAAGCGACCATCCGCGAAGGCATCGCGAATTGGCCGGTCAAGCCGCAGATCGTGATCGGTGAGAACGAGAAGCGCGCCGCGTTCCGCATCGCGCGTGCGGCGCTGGCCAAATCCGGCACGGTGACGCTGGAGCTTGCGCTATCAGGCATTCCCATGGTGACGGCCTATCGCGTCGGCGCGATCGAGGCCTTCATCCTGCGCCGCGCCATCCGCGTCTCCTCGGTGATCCTTGCCAATCTCGTGATCGGCAAGGATGTCATTCCGGAGTTCCTGCAGGAGGAGTGCACGCCGGACAAGCTGGCGCCCGCGCTCACTGATGTGCTGACGGATTCTCCGCTGCGGCGACAGCAGGTCGAGGCCTTTGCCCAGCTCGACACCATCATGTCGACCGGCAACAAGTCACCGAGCGTGCTGGCCGCGGACATCGTGCTGGCGACGATGCGCAAGGGCGGGGGAACGAGCTAGGCTAGGCGCGCCTCGCAAGCGTCGGCTTGCAGCGGCCCGGCGGAAGTTACTTGATTCGGCCGCGATCGGCTCCAAGCAGAGGTTAAGCTGTTCGCGCGGCAAGCCGCTAATGTGGCCGTGCCGCCATTGCGCACAAGTTGGCTATCTAATTGGAAGTTCTGTGTCCGAAACGCCGGATCCAGAAATTGGTCCGGAGCAGCCTAATAGTGCTGCGATGTTGGCTATTCTGCTGCCAATCTTAAACGATATCGAAGCGGTGCCCGATTTCGTGCGTATCCTCAGTACGTGTGCAGCAATGAACCAATCGTCTGCTTTTGTGCCTGCCGCCAACACTGCCTCCCGAGGTTCAAGGCCTTGATGTTAGTTCCTACGCATGTGAGGAGGTTCATGCTCGCTTGCGAGCCTTAGGGGTGCCCAGCTGTTGGGCAGCCGCATTGAGCAGAGGCGCTATAGCGATGGCACACCAGCGGCACCTCCCCAGACCTTCAGACACGCATTCGGCATTCCTGCTCCGGTCGTATCTCCCGAAATGATTTTCTGATCAGGAAGCCAAGCAGGAATGTCTGCATTTGGCCGTCAGCTGAACACCGCGAGAGCCGTTGCCATGTCTGCGGCCGGAGGAATGCCGGACGTCGCCTAATGATGGGCAGACCACTGCTTTTGGCCCATAGCGGACCCTGCTGCAATCGTAGAAGTCAACCGCATTTGATCGATCGCGACCATCCTCAGGCGAATGCCGCCGGAGCAACGGGCTCGCTAAATTGCAGCATAGACCGCTGCAAGGTGCTAACCTCACCAGCGAATGGCGTGGCCCATACGAGGGGGGACACATGCGACGGCGGGAGTTTATTGGAAATCTCGGCATTTTTGGCGCTGCAGCAGGATCGACATTGTTTGGTCGGGGCTCAAGCGCGCAGACTGTGCGAAAACGTCCCCTCATCGCATGGGCGGGAGCTGCGCCTCCGGGGGTGACGTTGCCCCAATTCATCGTAGACTTGGCCTTCGGCAATTTCGTTAAGGGGCTCTCCGAGTTCGGCTACGAGCAAGGGCGGAACATCGATATCGTTCGGCGAACGGACATCTTCCCGGACCGGGTACCACCCATTGAGGAAATGGTGGCTCTGCTCAAACCCGATATCATCGCTGTGCCTGCAACGCTGGAAGCCGTCGCTGCCCGAAAGGCAACATCGACAATACCGATTGTCTGTCCCGCGCTTGCCGATGCGGTCCATCTCGGCTTGATTGCCAGCGAGGCTCGCCCAGGAGGAAATGTAACGGGCATTGAGCCCTACCTCGCGGGTTTGCCGACCAAGCAAATTGAACTCGCGCGAGAAATCGCTCCGAAGGCACGGCGCATCGGACTGCTGACCAACATGAACGATCCCAAGGGGCCGCCTCAAGTCGGGGATTTGAGGGCAGCTTGTGGGGCGTTGAGCCTCAGCGTGGTCGAAGCAGATACCAGTGCGGCGAAGGACATCCCGAATGCACTTGCTGCGCTGGCGAACGAAAAGGTCGATGTCGCCGTTGTCCTTCAGACCAACCTGCTGCTCAATATGAGCGAGCAGATCGGCGCTATCACGCTTGAAAAGCGGCTGCCGACGGTCTTCGGATATCGCGAGCACGTTATCCACGGCGGCCTCGTGAGCTATGGCGTCGACTTGCGCTGGTGCTTTCGTCGCGCCGGCTATTTTGTGGACAAGATACTCAGGGGGACGCACCCCGGCGACCTCCCCATCGAATTTCCAAGCAAGCTGTGGCTGGCAGTCAACCTCAAGACGGCAAAGGTACTCGACGTCGCGATACCAGCAGCACTCCTCGCCCGCGCCGACGAGGTGATTGAATAGTTCCGCTCGTGGCCCAAGGGCGACCTGCGTCAATGTTTGCTTGACGTCTCCTTTGGAGAGCAAAGCCGACCTGACATGAACTTCGAGCGCAGGCCCTAGGCAAGGCCCGCATCGACGCGAAAACACTGGCTGGTGATGCGCTGGCTTTCGTCGGAGGCGAGGAACAGCGCCATGTTGGCGATGTCCTCGGGCGTCACCGCATCGGGAACGGCCTGCCGCGAGCGCATCTCGGTGATGACACGTTCGTCCGGATACCACAGCCGGCGCTGCCGTTCGGTGACGACCATGCCGGGGGCAATCGCGTTGACGCGGATGCGATCGGGGCCGACCGATCGAGCCAGCGAGTTGGTGAAGCCGACGATCGCTGCTTTGGCACCGGCATAGACCGGCAGCGCCGGCGCACCGCGCATCCAGGCGATCGACGACATGTTGATGATCGAGCCGCCGCCGCGCGCCTGCATCTGCGGCACCACCGCTTGCGCGGCAAAGAACACGTGCTTGAAATTGACGCCGATCATCCAGTCGAATTCGGCGGGCGTCACCTCCGCGAGCACCTGGCGCTGGTCATTGGCGGCGTTGTTGACGAGCACAGCGGCGTTACCGAGCGATCGCTGGACCTCCGCCATGGCAGCGCGCAAGGCGTCGATGTCGAGGAGGTCGCAGGGCACGAACAGCGGCGCGGTACCACATGCGGACGCGACCTCCGCAACCAACGCTCCGCCGGCTGCTTCGTCGATATCGAGGAACGCGACGTGGGCGCGCTGGGCGGCGAAGGCGCGCACGAAGGCCGCACCAATGCCGCTTGCGCCGCCGGTGATCAGCACCACGTGGTCCGCTAGGCCGGCATAGCTCGTCTTGGTCATGCGATCAGTCGCTCCGTCTCGGGGTCGAACAGGCAAACGCGGCGGGTGTCGAGCGCGAAAGAGGCGGACGCGCCGGGCACGGGCCGGATATCGGGCGAGATGCGCGCCATCGCCGTCTCGCCCCCGAGCCGCAGCGACACCATCGTCTCGGCTCCGGTCGGCTCGACCATGTCCACGGGCGCGTCGACGAGGACGGGCGCATCGTTCGAAAACGCGCGGCTGCCCTCGGCAATGCATTCCGGCCTGATCCCGAACACCACGTCGCGTCCGACAAAGGGCGCTGCGCCATCATAGTCTCTCAGGCGCAGACGGATCTCGTCCGGCCGGCCTGCGCCGATCACGACCACCAGCCCGTCGTTCTCGGCCTCGAGCCGTGCCGGTATCGTGTTCATCGGGGGCGAGCCCATGAACCGCGCGACGAACAAATTGGCGGGATAGCGGTACACGGTATCGGGCTCGGCGAATTGCTGCACGCGGCCCTGATGCATCACGGCGATCCGTGTTGCCATCGTCATGGCCTCGATCTGGTCGTGGGTGACATAGACGATGGTGGCGCCGATGCGCTGGTGCAGGCGCTTGATCTCCATCCGCATCTCCACGCGCAGCTTGGCGTCGAGATTGGAGAGCGGCTCGTCGAACAGGAAGAGCAGGGGATCCCGGACCAGTGCGCGTCCCATCGCGACGCGCTGGCGCTGGCCGCCGGAAAGCTGCGACGGCTTGCGGCCGAGCAGCGTCTCGATCTGAAGGAGTTTTGCGACATTCGCGACCGCCTTCTCCTGCTCGGCCTTGGGCACATGACGGCATTCCATGCCGAAGGTGATGTTCTGCCGCACCGTCATCGACGGATAGAGCGCGTAAGACTGGAACACCATGGCAATGTCGCGGTCCTTCGGCGGGACGTCGTTGACGACGCGTCCGCCGATCTCGATCGTCCCCGCGCTCGGGTAGTCGAGCCCAGCGACGATGTTGAGCAGTGTGGACTTGCCGCAGCCGGAGGGGCCGACCAGCACCGTGAATTCGCCGCTCTCGATGTCGAGTGCGATGTCCTTCAGCACCTCCAGATTGGCGTAGCGTTTGGACAGGGCGCGAATGCTCAGTGCTGCCATGACGACTCCATCATTTCACGGCCCCGGCAGTCAGGCCGCGGACGAAGTACTTGCCGCCGATGAGGTAGATCAGCAGCGTCGGCAGCGCGGCGATGATCACCGCTGCGCTCTGCACGCCATGCTGCGGGATATCGGCCACTGCGGCGGAGAGCGCGATGAGAGCTGCCGTGACGGGCTGCTGCTGGCCGGTTGTGAACGTGACGCCATAGAGGAACTCGTTCCAGATGTGCGTGAACTGCCAGATCACCGTGACGATCAGGATCGGCCCGGAGAGCGGCAGGATAATGCGCCAGAAGATGCGGAAGAACCCGGCGCCGTCGATTCGCGCGGCCCTTATCAATTCATGGGGAATGGCGACATAATAGTTCCGGCAGAACAGCGTGGTGAAAGAGAGACCCTGGATGGTGTGGATCAGCACGAGGCCAGCCAGCGTATTGATGAGACCGATGTCCCGCAGCACGATGGTCCAAGGCAAGAGGCGCATCTGCTGAGGCAGGAAAAGGCCAAGGGTCACGATGCCGTAGATCCAATTGTCGCCGCGAAAGCGCCAGAGCGATATGGCGTAACCGGCGATCGCGCCGAGCAAGGTCGAGAAGATCGTCGCAGGGATAGTGACCAGCGCGGAGTTCAGCATGTACGGCCGGATGCCGGAGCAGGTTTCGGCAACGCAGAATCCGCTCCAGGCCGCGGGGTAGTTGCTCCAAGCCAGATGTTGCGGCCAGCCGATCATCGACCCCTGCGCGATCTCCTCGTTGGACCGGAGCGAGTTCAGAACGACGACGGCCAGCGGCGCGAGCCAAGCCGCGGCGATCAGCGTAACGACGAGATAGATCCAGATCCGGCTCGGGGCGAAGCTATGATCACGCATGAAGGGCCCGCCGCCGCTGGACATACCGCCACGCCGCATAGGGCAGCAGCACCGCGAGAAGAATGAGCAGCATCAGCACTGCCGCCGCGGCTCCGCGGCCGAGCAGGCTGCGCTGGAACATCAGGTCATAGACGACGAGGGCGGGCAGCTGCGTCGCAATTCCCGGTCCCCCGTTGGTAAGGGCGCGGACGAGGTCGAACGTCGAGATCGCGAACTGCAGCTGGATCACGACGACGGTAACGGTGATAGGCCAAAGCGAGGGCAGAACGATGCGGCGGTAGATGCGGACCGGCCCGGCGCCGTCGATCTGCGCGGCCTTGACGATGTCGGCGTCGACGGACCTGAGGCCGGCAAGAAAGAGGGCCATGGCAAAGCCCGAGGATTGCCAGATCGCGGCGATGACGATGGTCCAGATCGCCATGTCGCGGTCGATCAACCAGTCGAACTTGAAGGAGGTCCAGCCGAGATCGTGGACCAGCTTCTGAATCCCGAGGCCAGGATTGAGCAGCCAGCTCCAGACCGTGCCGGTGACGACGAAGGACACCGCGAGGGGATAGAGGAAGATGGAGCGCAGCGCGTTTTCGCCGCGAATGCGCTGATCGAGCAGGATCGCGAGGATGAGGCCGGTCGCCGCACTCAACACGACGAACGCGCTGCCGAACAGCAGCAGATTGTCGAAGGCGATCTGCCAGTTCCGCGACGCCGCGACCGCCGTGTAGTTGCGCAAGCCCACCCAGCCCGAGACCGGGACGAGCGTGGACGGCGTGAACGAGATCCAGATCGTCCACAGCGAGAACGAGATGAGGTGCGCCGCGGACAGCAGCAGCGGCACCCAGATCATCAGGTATTCGGGCAGCCGGCGCACCCATTCAGGAAGCGCCGGCCGGCCCGGCCTTATCGCGGCGGCATTGCTCAACGCGCGCCCTCGACGGCCTCGGCGAGGCGGATGGCCGCCTGCTCGGGCTTGATCGTCTTGTTCTTCACGTACTCCGTAATCACGTCGATCATCGCAGCGGTCATGCCGTTTTCCTGCGCCATGTTGTGCGCAAGACTGAGGACGGCCTGGTTGCTGGCGATCGCGTCCTTCAGGGCTGCTGCGGTCCGCCGTTGCCCGTCCGACCAGCCTTCGCCGGACAGATCGACATCGGTGCGCACGGGGATCGATCCCGTGATCTGCGAGTACATAGTCTGGATCGCCGGATCCATGACGAGCTGGGCCATCAGCGTCTGGCCGGCCTGCAGGTCCGCCTCCTTGCGCTGCCAGAAGATGAAGGCGTCGGCGTTCAACAGAAACACCGGCTTGCCGTTGTTGCTGGGGCCCGGCGCAATCGTGAAGTCCTCGAGCTTGAAGCCGGCATTGCGCAACACGCCCTGCGCCCAGCCACCCATGATCATCATGCCCATGTCGCCTTCAATGAAGCGCTTCAAATTGGTCGAGAAGTGTTGGGCGCCGACGTTGGGGTCCATCCAGTCGGCGATCTTGCGCACTTGCGCGAACGCAGCCTTGATCTCCGGACCCTCCAGAGCCTTCTTCTCGAGATTCATGATGGCGGCGCGGTATGCGAGCGGACTGATGCCGGCCAGGGCGGCCTCGAATTTCTGCCCGTCGTCCGGACGGGTGCCGCCGTTGGCGATGGGATAGGGAACTCCGCCCGCTTTCATCTTCTCGGCGAGGTCGTTGAAGTCTGCCCAGGTGACCGGGATCTTGTCGGCCTTGGCCTTGTCCATGGCGCGCTTGGACAGGAACAGCATGTTGGTGCTGTAGATCTGCAGCGGCAGTGCGATCCATTTGCCGCCCGGCTTGTGCAATTTCGCAAGGTCCGGCGCGACGACCTTCTCGTAACCGGCGGCAGCGACGACGGCGTCGAGATCGACGGTCGGGGCTATCTTCGACCAGGCCGCGATCTCTGGACCCTTGAGTTGCGAGCAGGCCGGCGGATCGCCGGCCATGATCTGAGCGCGCAGCTTGTTCATCATCTCGGTGGTGAAGCCGGGGACGGGCGAATGCTGCCAGACGCCTCCCTTCTCCTCGAATTTCTTGCCGAGTGCCGTGATGGCCGCGCCATCGCTGCCCGCCGACCATTGCGAGATGGCGGTCAGGCGCGGCTTGACCGCGCTTTGCGGGCGGGCAAATGCCGGCAGTGCGAGCGTGGCAACGGATCCAGCGAGCAGACGACGCCTTGTTGTTGTGATCGGCATGGCAGTTCCTCCCGGTGTGAAGTCTCGGCGCGTGTGGGACGTGCAGGCTCAGCGCATGTCAGGCCGCCTCCGTCGATGCCGCGGGCATGCCGCCACGGCTGGCGAGGCAAAAGGCGGCGAAGGCGAGCGCGGCCTGCGGATCGTTGCCGGTCGACGGCGGCACGAAGGCGAGGGACACTTGCGCCAATTTGCGTCCACCCAGCAGGCAGGCATCGATTCCTTCGACCACGGCGTTGCGATCGTCGTCGGCGAGAAGCGACGGCCAGCCGCTGATCGCAACGCCACCGCACGGTTTCACGTTCAGCGTGTTGCCGATCGCAAGGCCAAGCCGGAACAGCCGCCGGCGCAGCTCCTGCCGCACGCGCGATGAGAGCGGGATCGTGTTCCCCCATTCGTTGCCGAGCTGAAGCAACTCGGTTTCGGAAATGCCGAGAAGCTCGGCCAGCGCCGGAATCGACGCATAGGCCTCGACGCAGCCATGATGTCCGCAGCGGCAGCGCGGTCCCTCGGGCGCGAATACCATGTGGCCGAGCTCGATCGGCTGCAGGGCATCGGCCTTCGCCGGATCGTCCATCCAGGCGCCGGCAACACCGTGGCTGACGAGCACGAACAGATGCGTGTCGTTGAATGGATAATTCTCCGTGCGGCAGCGGTGAAAGGTGGCGTGGGCGACGACCGAATTGGTGAATTCGAGCGGCACGCCGGCGAACATCTCGTCGAACATCTCGCTCACGCGCCCGACATCGCAGGGAATGATTGGATTGGCCGATATGCTGAGACGGCCAAGGCCGGGAATGGAGACGCCGATCTGGGAGAGGGTGATGCGGCGGCGCCGCGTCCAGTCGCGCAACAATGTCATGGCTTCGCGAAACACCCGGCCGACGGTCTCGGCGGTCGGCGTCCTCGGCAGGTTCACGCGCTCGGTGTAGTGCAGTTCGCCCGACAGGCCGCCGACGCCGACGCTGAGATGCTGAGTGGTCAGCTCGAAGGCTGCAAGCGCCACCGCGCCATCGAGCGACACGAGGCCGGTCGGGCCGCCGACGTAAGGGGCAGGGCGCCGCACCTCCTCGATCAGGCCTTCGGCCTTCAGGTCGTACAGGATGCGCGACAGGCTCGCTTCCGACAGGCGCACGGCCTTGGCCAGAGGCGGACGAAACGAGCCGCCCGCCTGAAGCAGATGGGTCAAAATGGCAGCGCGCGTCTGCCGCCGACTTCTCGGCTGCTCCGGCATTTCCATCCCTGTCGTCATTCTTACTTAGTGTAAGAATGCGCGCGGAGCCGTTCGACTGTCAAGCGTTCGGGGGCGTGATGCGCCGACTTGTTGTTGTGCGCGGCAGCACGCTTTGCCCACCTACGGCATCTCTGCGCAAAACGAAAACGGCGCCATCTTGCGATGGCGCCGTTCCGTTGGATTGTTCCGTCCGATCTTACTTGCGATCCTTCATCGCGACGTAGTCGCGGCGGGTGACGCCGGTGTAGAGCTGGCGGGGACGACCGATCTTCTGCTGCGGGTCCTCGATCATCTCGCTCCACTGGCTGATCCAGCCGACGGTGCGTGCGACCGCGAACAGCACGGTGAACATCGAGACCGGGAAGCCCATCGCCTTCAGCGTGATGCCCGAATAGAAGTCGACGTTCGGGTACAGCTTGCGGTCGATGAAGTACTGGTCGCTGAGCGCGATCTTCTCCAGCTCGAGCGCCACCTTCAGCATCGGATCGTCGCCATGGCCGGTCTCCTCGAGCACGGCGTGACACATCTTCTGCATGATCTTGGCGCGCGGATCGTAGTTCTTGTAGACGCGGTGGCCGAAGCCCATCAGGCGGACTTCGGAGTTCTTGTCCTTCACCTTGGCGATGAACTCGGGGATCTTGTCCACCGAGCCGATCTCGGCGAGCATCGCGAGCGCGGCCTCGTTGGCGCCGCCATGCGCCGGGCCCCAGAGGCAGGCGATGCCGGCGGCGATGCAGGCGAACGGGTTGGCGCCGGAGGAGCCGGCGATACGCACCGTCGAGGTCGAGGCGTTCTGCTCGTGGTCGGCGTGCAGGATGAAGATCTTGTCCAGCGCGTCAGCGAGCACGGGGTTGATCTTGTACTCCTCGCACGGCACGGCGAAGCACATGTGCAGGAAATTCTCGGCGAACTTGAGCGAGTTCTTCGGATACACGAAGGGCTGGCCGACCGTGTACTTGTAGGCCATCGCCGCCAGCGTCGGGATCTTGGCGATCATGCGCATGGAAGCGATCATGCGCTGCTTCGGATCGTTGATGTCGGTCGAGTCGTGGTAGAATGCGGCGAGCGCGCCGACTGCGGCCACCATGATCGCCATCGGATGGGCGTCGCGGCGGAAGCCCTGGAAGAAGCGGGCCATCTGCTCGTGCACCATCGTGTGATGGATCACGCGGTAGTCGAAATCCTTCTTTTGCGCGGCGGTCGGGAGATCGCCAAACAGCAGAAGGTAGCAGGTCTCGAGGAAGTCGCCGTTCTCGGCGAGCTGCTCGATCGGATAGCCGCGGTATTCCAGCACGCCCGCGTCGCCGTCGATATAGGTGATCTTGGACTGGCAGCTCGCGGTGGAGGTGAAGCCGGGATCGTAGGTGAACAGGCCGGACTGGCCGTAGAGCTTGCCGATATCGATGACATCAGGCCCGACGCTGCCGCTGTGGATCGGGAGATCGTAGTTCTTGTTTCCGACCGTCAGCGTAGCGGTCTTTGGGCTTGGTTTTGCGTCCATCAGAGGTCCCCGATGTATGGTGAAACGGGCCAGAGCCGGAGCCCCCTAGGCAGATCATGGGGGCAGGCCGGATGTTCCAGGAGGTTCGGGGGAGATGGGTATATTATTGCTATGTGCGCTGCAAGATCGCCGCACGCATGGTCGACTTACGTCGTAGACTGATCCTTAAGCCGGGCGAGGCTCTCCTGGCGTCCCAGGACGTCCAAAACCTCAAATATACCAGGCGACGTCGTCCGTCCGGTTAGCGCCGCCCGCAGGGGCTGGGCGACCGCGCCGAGTTTGAGACTATTTTCCTCGGCAAAAGTGCGCAGTGCGGCTTCGGTGGTGGCGCCGCTCCACGTCTCGACTTTCTCCAGCGCGGAATGAAGCTGGCCGATCAGCTTGCGGTTCTCTGGCGTCAGCAGCGCCTGCGCCTTGGGGTCGAGCTCTAGCGGGCGGTCGGCGAAGATGAAATAGGCGCCGTCGATCAGCTCGATCAACGTCTTGGCGCGCTCCTTCAGGGCCGGCATGGCCTTCACGAGCTGCGCGCGCGTGGTGTCATTTAACTTGGCCTTAAGCTCGCCCCGTCCCGGCAGGTGGTCAAGCACGTCCTCGAACATCTTCACGAGCGATTGATCGTCGGCGTGGCGGATGTAGTGGCCGTTGAGGTTTTCAAGCTTGGCGAAATCGAAGCGCGCGGCGGCGCGGCCGACGCTGGCGAGGTCGAAGGCTGCGATCATCTCCTCGGTCGAGAAGATCTCCTGGTCGCCATGGCTCCAGCCGAGCCGGACGAGGTAATTGCGCAGCGCCGCCGGGAGGTATCCCATGGCGCGGTAGGCATCGACCCCGAGCGCGCCGTGGCGCTTCGACAGCTTCGAGCCGTCCGGACCATGGATCAGGGGAATGTGGGACATGCTCGGCAGCGTCCAGCCCATCGCATCGTAAATCTGCTTCTGGCGGGCGGCGTTGATCAGATGGTCGTCGCCGCGGATCACATGGGTGACGCCCATGTCGTGGTCGTCGACCACCACGGCGAGCATGTAAGTCGGATTGCCATCGCCGCGCAGCAGGACGAGGTCGTCGAGGTTCTCGTTCTGCCAGACCACGCGGCCCTGAACCTGGTCCTCGATCACGGTCTCGCCGGTCTGCGGCGCGCGCAGGCGGATGGTCGGCTTCACATCGTTTGGGGCGGTCGCGGGATCGCGGTCGCGCCACATGCCGTCATAGAGGCGGGTGCGCCCCTCCGCGCGCGCTTTCTCGCGCATGGCGGCGAGCTCCTCGGCGGTGGCGTAACAGCGATAGGCCTTGCCGTCGGCGAGCAGCTGCTCGGCGACCTCGCGGTGACGGGCGGCGCGGCTGAACTGGTAGATGACCTCGCCGTCCCAGCCGAGCTCAAGCCATTTGAGGCCGTCGAGAATGGCGCCGATCGCGGCCTCGGTGGAGCGCTCCCGGTCGGTGTCCTCGATCCGCAGCAGCATCTTGCCGCCGTGCTTCTTGGCATAGAGCCAATTGAACAGCGCCGTGCGGGCGCCCCCGATATGGAGGAAGCCGGTCGGCGAGGGGGCAAAGCGGGTGACGACGGAATCGGTCATTCTTGGCAGGGCCTATGCATTGGAGGCGGTGGTGTATAGCAGGAACGTGACATAACTAAAGCCCGTCGGCGGACCTGTGGGGGCTTGCTTGAGCCGTGCTTAAGCTCTTGGCTCAGCCTCCCGAATTTGGCAGAAGGACCGCTGATTTCCCGACAGGATTTTCGTAATGACAGAACCGGTGGCAGCTGAGGTTGGGCGCGATTTCATTCGTGACATCATCCAGGCCGACCTCGACCAGGGCAGGTACAGGGAGATCGTGACCCGGTTCCCGCCGGAGCCGAACGGCTATTTGCATATCGGCCACGCCAAGTCGATCGCACTCAACTTCGGCATCGCCCAGGAGTTTCCGGGCCGCTGCCACTTGCGCTTCGACGACACCAATCCGGTCAAGGAAGAGCAGGAATATATCGATTCTATCCAGGCCGACGTGCGCTGGCTCGGCTTCGACTGGGGCAAGAACCTGTTCTTCGCCTCCGACTATTTCGACCGCCTGTACGAATGGGCGGAGCAGCTGATCCGCGACGGGCTCGCCTATGTCGACGACCAGACCCAGGAGGAGATCCGCGCCTCCCGCGGCACGCTGACCGAGCCGGGCAAGAACTCGCCGTTCCGCGATCGCAGCATGGAAGAGAACCTCGACCTGTTCCGTCGGATGAAGGCCGGCGAATTCCCGAACGGCGCGCGCGTGCTGCGGGCCAAGATCGACATGGCCGCCGGCAACATCAACCTGCGCGATCCCGTGCTGTACCGCATCCTGCACGCGCACCATCCGCGCACCGGCACGAAGTGGCACATCTATCCGAGCTACGATTATGCGCACGGCCAGTCGGACGCGATCGAAGGCATCACGCACTCGATCTGCACGCTGGAGTTCGAGGACCACCGGCCGCTCTACGACTGGTTCATCGAGAAGCTGCCGGTACCGTCCAAGCCGCACCAGTACGAGTTTGCGCGGCTGAACCTCACCTATACTCTGCTGTCCAAGCGCGTGCTGACCCAGCTCGTCCGCGACGGCCACGTCGCGGGCTGGGACGACCCGCGCATGCCGACTATGGCGGGGATGCGCCGCCGCGGCGTGCCGCCGGCGGCCTTGCGCGAGTTCGTCAAGCGCATCGGCGTCGCCAAGGCCAACAGCGTCGTCGATGTCGGCATGCTGGAGTTCTGTATCCGCGAGGAGCTGAACCGCACCGCGCAGCGGCGCATGGCGGTGCTGAAGCCGCTCAAGGTCGTGATCGAGAACTATCCGGAAGGGCAGACCGAGGAGCTCGAGGCCATCAACCACCCGGATGATCCCAGCGCGGGCACGCGGAAGATCACATTCGGCCGCGAGCTCTATATCGAGCAGGACGACTTCATGGAGAACCCGCCGAAGAAGTTCTTCCGCCTGTCGCCGGGCAATGAGGTGCGGCTGCGCTACGCCTATTTCGTCAAGTGCAACGGCGTGATCAAGAACGACGCCGGCGAAGTGGTGGAGCTGCGCTGCACCTACGATCCCGCGACCAAGGGCGGCAACGCGCCCGACGGCCGCAAGGTCAAGGCGACCATGCATTGGCTGCCGGCGGCGGCGTCGAAGCCTGCGGAAGTCCGCATCTACAACCAGCTGTTCGCCAATCCGAGCCCGGATGCCTCGAACTTCGCGGCCGATCTCAATCCGAACTCGCTGGAGATCCTGGCCGATGCGCGCATCGAGGCATCGGTGGCCGAGAGCAACTCGACCGAACCGATGCAGTTCGAGCGCCAGGGCTATTTCGTGCGCGACAGGGACTCGACACCCGGCAAGCCGGTGTTCTCGCGTACCATCGGCCTGCGCGACACCTTCGCGAAGGAAGTCGCGAAGGGCTGAACACGCATGAGCACGGAGGCCGACGTCATCGTTTCCGCCATCATCGCGAAATGGTGCGCCGGCTTCGCGAGCCTCGATGCAGCCGCGCTGTCGTCGCTGTATGCGAAGAACGCGTTCTTCTTCGGCTCGAACCCGAAACTCTATCGGGGCAGGAGCGGGGTGGCGGACTATTTCAATGGCCTGCCGCGATGGCGCCAGCCGAGCGTCGGCTTCTCCGAGGTGGCTGCGGCTCAGGTCTTGCCCGATGTGATTAACATGGCCGCGATCGCATCATTCGATCTCGACGAAGAGGCCGCGCCGCTCTCGGTCAAACTCACCTGGGTGATCGTGCGCGAAGACGGCGACTGGAAGATCGCGAGCCACCACGTGTCGTCCAGGGCTGCGCTGATCTAACGCCGGAGGCGTACTTCACCGCAACCGCTTCATCCGGTCGCTACAGTTTGTAGCCGATCTTCCTCAGGAGGTCCTTCCGCCACGCAATGTCGGCGTCGGTCTCGATACCCAGCGGTGAGGCGCCATCCACTACGCCGAGCACGCCACGGCCGAGCTCGGTTTGCGCGACGATCACCTGCGTGAGGTTGGCCGTCGCGCAGTAGATGCGGCAGACCTCCGGCACCGAGCGCACGGCAGCTAGGACGTTGACCGGAAAGAAGCCGTCGCCCAGGAAGATCAGAAAAGTGTGGCCGGCGCCGATGGCTAATGCGTTGTTGCGGGCGTGGGTGAGGGCCGCTTCGTCATTGCCCGACCAGCGCACCAGCCGCTTGCCGGAGGCCTCGCAGAAGGCCAGCCCGAAGCGGATGCCCGGAACCGCGCCAACGAGCGCCTCGTGGAGGTCTTCCACGGTCTTGATGAAATGCGACTGACCGAAGATGAAGTTGGCCGCGTCCGGCTTGACGATGGGTACGACGATGAGTTCCATGGCCGCGCTCCTCCCAGGGGAGAGCTATGCATGTTAGGCCGACGGAAAGCGATTGTCAGCCGCTGCCCGAGCCGCTTCGTGGAACCGGCGGACTCGCTCCAGGTCCTTGGCATGCGAACCGTCCCGATCCGTCTTCGTCTTGGAGTCGACGCCGGCTGGACGGACGGTTCGGATCGCTCCTGCGACGTTGTCCAGTCCAAGGCCGCCTGCGAGGACGACCGGAACACGGACGACGTCCACGATGCGGCGACTGATATTCCAATCATGCGTCACGCCGAGCGCGCCGATCTGCTTGTCCGTGGACCGATACGTGTCGAGCAGCAGAAAGTCTGCAATGCCATCGTAGCTTTGGGCAATCTCGACGCTTTCCTCGGAGAACACCGGTATGCTTCTCATCACGACGATCCCAGGCAACATGCGTTTGAGCGAATCAACATCTTGCGGGGAAAGCAGTTCGGCGCTGGCTCCCAAATGGACGATCGCGGGGTTGAGCTCGCGCGCCCACGACGCAATCAAGGAGAGATCGCGGGTCAGAAACAGTGCCGAGAATTTCGATGGCGGTACAATTGCCGCGCCGATCTTGGAAGCCGCTGAGATCGACAGTCCTCGCGGAAATTGGCCGTCTCCGACGAGCACGCCGATATGGTCGACACCAATGGCCGAAAGTGCTGACGCCTCTTCGGGGGTGGAGATTTCATAAATCTGGGTCAACATCGGGCGTAACCTCTCCGAGTCTCAGGCGCGAGGTGCCCCAAACGCCGCCATCACCTCGGCCAGCATCCGCTCCTGCTCTCCCGCATAGCGCGGAGAGAAGTGAAAGGGCTCGACGCGGCGGACATTGGCTTCTCGTGCGATTTCTCCGGCAGCCGTGGTGGTAAGATGAGCCCGCTCCTTCGCTATTGCGGCGTCCGCGTCCGCAAACGCCGCCTCGATGAAGAGGATGTCTGCATTCTGAATCAGCGCCACGATGGAGGCACGATTGGCCGGCGTGTCGGCAACATCGGTCACATAGGCGATTTTCTGGCCGGCAGTGACCGTCACAAGATCGCGCAGGCTTGCGAGTGGCACGAGGCGATCCGACTTGGCCGCTTCTTCGATACGGATCAAATGATCTTCCGCGCGACGCTCGACGACGGCCTTCTTTAGCGACAGCAACCAGTGACCGACGGGTAGTCCACGCTCCGAGAGCCTGTTCTTCCATACGTTGACATGGGCCGCCTCCTGCAGCGCAAAGCCGAGGCAGGGCGTGCCATGTTCAAGGATCGCGGCTGACATGCGATGGGTAGGTTCATCGCAGAGTGCGCCCGCAATGGTCTTGCGAGACCCGGATGGCTCTGCTGCGAAGCCTTTCCTCAGACGGAACCGCGTGGCGGAAATGGAATTTTCCGCTCCAAGTTCGCTGACATCGAAAACAAGATCGCAGGGATAGTTTTCGACCAGGTTCCAGCGATAGGCCTGAAGCTTGTGAAAGACATGCTCGGCTAAGCCGGGCGGACCGAACAGCTGCACCGATTTCTCGTGCCCGACGAGCAAACGCAGCAGATGGTCGAAGCCAACGAAATGATCGATATGCGCATGCGAGACAAAGACCTGGTCGACGCGTCGGATCTTCCGTGGCGCCAGTGAAGCAATCTCTCCAATATCGAACAGCAGACTTCGCTTCTCGAACAGCGTTTCGACATAGACTGTCGGATCGCCGTAGCGGCCGTTAACGAGGCTCGGATGGAAAAGCGGTCGCATGACGAGCTATTCTGCTGCAACAGTTCCCAATGCGTCTCCCCTCATCTTAGCTGACGGCGATGGATTCCGCACCGGGCAGGACCGAGCTAGAATACATCATTCGGATCGAGGAGAGAGCCATGAAACTCGTTTCAAGCGCCTTCGCCGATGGTGCCGCAATTCCGCGACGGTTTACCTGTGACGGCGAAAATCTTTCGCCACCTCTGCAATGGAGCGACGCGCCGGAGGGGGCGCGGAGTCTTGTCCTGCTCTGCGACGATCCCGATGCGCCTGCCGGCAAATGGCATCATTGGGCAGTCTACAACGTTCCGCCGGCGGTCACGGAATTTGCGATCAACGCTGCGCAGAACGCCAGAATGAAGCAAGCCGTCAACGATTTTCGGAAGGTGGGCTATGGCGGCCCGTGTCCACCGCATGGCCATGGGCCTCATCATTATCACTTCCGACTGCTTGCCCTCTCGATCGAGGGCCTGCCGGCAAAGGCCAATGCATCCTGCGCCGACGTCGAGCGAGAGGCGCGCAAGCACGTGATCGCGGAAGCGACCCTCGTCGGTTGGTATGAGAGGTAGGCCGGCGAAAAAATGCCCTAGATGTCGTAGTAGAGATGGAACTCGTAAGGGTGAGGGCGCAGCCGGATTGGATCGACCTCTTTCTTTCGCTTGTAGTCGAGCCAGGTTTCAATCACATCCGCGGTGAAGACATCGCCGCGTAGCAGGAATGCGTGATCGCGCTCGAGCGCGTCAAGTGCCTGATCCAGCGATCCCGGCGTCGACTTCACCTCGTTCGCCTCCGCAGGCGGGAGGTCGTACAGGTTCTTGTCGATCGGGCTGCCCGGGTCGATCCGGTTGTCGATGCCGTCAAGGCCGGCCATCAGCATTGCAGCGAAGGCCAGGTAGGGATTGCAGGACGGATCGGGTGAACGAAACTCGACGCGCTTTGCGCGCGGATTCGGCGAATACATCGGAATCCGGCAGCAGGCGGAGCGATTGCGCTGGGAGTAGACGAGGTTGATCGGAGCTTCATAACCCGGCACCAGCCGCCGGTAGGAGTTCGTGGTGGGGGCGCAAAGCCCGCACAACGCCCAGGCGTGGCTCAATAGCCCGCCGATATAGTAGCGGCCGAGCTGGCTCAACTCGGCATAGTCAGCTTTGTCGTAGAATAGATTGGTCTCACCCCTCCACAGCGATTGGTGAACGTGCATGCCCGAAGCGTTGTCCTCGAACAGCGGCTTTGGCATGAACGTCGCGGTCTTGCCGTGCTGATGCGCGGTGTTCTTCACCACGTATTTGTAGATCATCAGATTGTCGGCCATGCGGGTCAGCGTGGTGAAGCGCATATCTATCTCGTTTTGACCGCCGGTCGCGACCTCATGGTGATGGGCTTCGATCTGGATCCCCAGCGATTCCATCGTCAGCACCATTTCGGTGCGTAGCGCCTGCATGCTGTCGGTTGGGGGAACGGGAAAGTATCCCTCCTTCGGGCGCGGTTTGTGGCCCAGATTCGGTGCTTCCTCTGCGCCGGTGTTCCAGCTGCCTTCGCTGGAATCGATTTCGTGCATGGCGTAGTTGATGCCCTGTCCGTAGCGTACGTCGTCGAATACGAAGAACTCCGCTTCCGGGCCGAAGTAGCTCGTATCGGCCCGCCCGGTGCCCTTGAGGTGGGTTTCGGCTTTCTGGGCTATGTAGCGGGCGTCCCGGCTATAGGATTGGCCGGTCACCGGGTCTCTGATGTTGCAGATGAGGACCAGCGTCTTTGCCTGACTATAGGGGTCTACGAAGGCCGTCGCCGGATCCGCGACAACCAGCATGTCGCTTTCCTGGATCTCCTGGAAGCCGCGGATCGATGAGCCATCGAATCCAATGCCCTCATTGAGGGCATCGGCATTCACCGCGCTTGGCGGGACGGAAAAATGTTGCCACATCCCCGGCAGGTCGGTGAACCGCAAATCGATCATCTGGACGTTGTCGTCCTTGATCGCCTTCACGAGATCGTCGGCTGTCGCACATTTCGCAACCATGGCTTCGCTCCCAGATCAGCGTCCTGAGATCGCGTTGCCGTTCGGCCGCAACCGAGCGGCTTGCGACGGACTGTGGTCCACGTTCAACGCTGGCGCCGCGTCAGCCTCAGTCCGGCATGGCGCAGCTCGCAGTCAGGCAGTTTTGCGCGCGCGGCGGCCGCTTCAGCTTTGGTGTGGCCCGCGCATGAGCTTCATGGCGTCTTCGATATGCCGCCAGGTTCGGGCCAGTTCGAGCTCGCCCTTTGACTCGAGATCGATGGCGTTTTGGGCGGCTTCGGCAATGGCTTTGGGGCCATGTGCTTCCAGCAACTGCCGCGCATAGTCGTGGATTTCCATTTCTCGCATGGCGTCATCTCCCTCTTGTTCCGGGCGCGAACTGGGTAGGCCGGGAGCGGTAGACATTGACACCTGTCAAGCTCGGACAATCTGCATCCTGGTGCGCCGCACTCGCAAGGGCCTTTGCAGGGCATGGGTGGCCAGGATTGAACGCAGGTTCCGGACCGGCAGTCGCGGCAACACAACGCAGGCCGGAGGGATGATTCTTCAACGGTGCGCCCCATATAAATACCAGAGGGGAGGTGAGCATTATGCGCATCCAACATTGGCAAGACGCTGCCAGCCTGTTGGTGGGCGTGTGGCTGGTCCTGTCGTCCTTCGTCCTGGGTTCATCCGGGGCGGCGGTCTGGATCACCATCGCGCTTGGGCTCGGCGTCATGCTGTTTGCCGTAGAGGCCTTTGTCATCCCGTCTTACCTGGAAGAGTGGGGCGAAATGCTGCTGGGCCTAGCGCTGTTGCTGGCGCCTTGGACCATTGGCTATGACCAGGCGTCAACCACGGCGAGCAGCGTATTGTCTGGTCTGCTGGTGATCCTGCTCAGTGGCTGGGAGCTGATGACCGATCGTGACTTCAGCGCCTGGTGGCACGATCGCTGGCATCACCCGGCCGGCTGAAACAGCAATCGGCCGAACTCTCCGCCGACCGCTATGCGCCGGCGGCCGGAGGCGAGGCTCGACTTGACCATGCCGCGGACAACGTGTGGGCGTGACGAGGATCCGAATGATCGTTATCGCGCTGAGGGGCCGATGCGGCCATGGTGCAGGGCCTTGCGGTCCTGCACCAAGACTATTCCGTCACGATGCCGTTCTGGGCTCGATCGGTTGCCAGATGCTGATCTTGCGCGTCTCCGGCATTAGGAAGACAGCGAGCACGAAGCACACCGCAGGCACCGCAATCGGGTAGATCAACGCGTAGCCGATGCTCCCGGTCGCCGCAAAAGCCGCCGACGTGATGAACGGCACCAATCCACCACCCCAGCCGTTGCCGATGTGGTACGGCACCGACACTGACGTGTACCTGATCCTGCCGGGAAAGAATTCCGCCAGAAACGCGCCGACCGGCCCGTACACCATCCCGACATAGCAAACCAGGATGAAGATAATGAAGATCGCAATGGGGTAGTTGATGTTCCCGGGCTGCGTGACCGTTCCCAGCCATAGGTACAGCGGATAGTACGTGATCGCTGCGAGCAACATGCCGCCCAGGATTACCGGCTTGCGGCCGATCTGATCCGACAGCCAGCCGAAGAAAATCAGGCTCGGTGTGGCAATCAGCAGCGCGGCTCCCACGATGTAGGCGGAGGTCAGCGGGTCCACCTTGGAGACCTGCTGAAGGAAGTACAGCGCCCAGAACTGACCGCTGTACCACACCACGCCCTGTCCGATCAGGACGACGATTGCGATCCCGATGAATTTGACGTTCGAGCTGAGGAA
The DNA here is from genome assembly GCF_006658635.1 of Bradyrhizobium sp. UNPA324. Lineage (NCBI taxonomy): Bacteria > Pseudomonadati > Pseudomonadota > Alphaproteobacteria > Hyphomicrobiales > Nitrobacteraceae > Bradyrhizobium > Bradyrhizobium sp. UNPA324. Next base: position 4,482,504 of record NZ_LFJD01000004.1, on the reverse strand, counting down.
AGCCTCCTTCCACGGATTCGTCGTCATCTGGCCGCGGGCCCTGATCTCCTGGAAGATCGGCGTCTCCTGGAGCTGGAGCCGAATATAGATCGCGATGGCTACCAACAGGAATGACACCAGGAACGGAACGCGCCATGCCCACTCGTCGAAGACCTGATTGCCGAACCAGGTCCGTGTCAGGATGATCACGCCCAGTGACACCACGATGCCGAGAGTCGGAGAGGTCTGTAGCCAGCCGGTGTAGTAGCCGCGCTTGTCATCCGGCACATGCTCCGCGACATAGGTGATGGCGCCGCCATATTCGCCGCCCAGGCACAGACCCTGGATCATGCGCAAGCCGAATAGAACGAACGCCGCCGTGAGACCGATGGACTGGTAGGTCGGGATCAACCCGATTGCCCCCGTACCCAATCCCATTCCGCTCAGCGTGACCAGGAATGTATATTTTCGCCCGACCCGGTCGCCCATCCATCCAAAGAGGAAAGCCCCCAGTGGACGGATCAGGAATCCTGCAGTGAACAGCGCGATCGTGCTGAGGAGGGCTGCAACCGCGTGGGTCTGCTCGAAGAACTTAACCGACAGAACTGCGGCCAGGCTGCCAAAGATATAGAAATCATACCATTCGATGACGTTTCCCACCGACGCGGCAACAATCACGCGGCGAAAATCGCTCGGTACTTGAACTGCCATGTGCTGCTCCTATCAAATTCAAACGCTACTCCTGGCGCCTTTCAGCGCCCATTCGCGGCGGCGTACGACGCTACAGGCGAGAATTGCGAGTTGCGTCCGCTGGTCTCAGGGCTGCTTGAGTCACCTGAGAAAGAGCTCCAGCGGTCTCTTCGGTACCGCGAGCTATCACGCCTGCCCGTCGGCCGGGGAGGCGTAGAAGCAGTGTAATCCTGCCGGGGCTGGCTTCTTATGAGACTTTCGGCTCAATCGACCTGAAGCGAGGCTGCCCCGATCCGAGATGGAACGGTCGCCCATCGCGCCGGACGGTTTTGTCACGAACGAACGGAAAGGCCTCTCAGACGTTGTGTGGGTCCAACAAGGATCCCACCATGCAGAACATCGCAGAGCATATGGAAGTCATCGGCGCCGACGGCGTCCATGTCGGCACCGTCGACAAGGTCGAAGGCAACCGCATCAAGCTGACCAAGAAGGACAGCGGTGAGGGCAGCCACAAGGGCCATCATCATTTCGTCGACAAGGGCCTCGTTGCCGAGGTCGAGGGCAACAAGGTGCGGCTGTCGGCCAAGGCGTCGGTGGCCGTGACGATGGAAGAGGAAAAGTAGGGGCGCCTTCCCGCGTTCCCGATCTGTACCGCTATTCGCCTGACCGCACGTTCCGGTAGCTTCAGTGCCAATCGCGTCGCGTAAGGTGCAGGGAAATGGCGGAGCCGGGCCGGCCAGTACGCGCCCAGGGAGTTGTCGGGACGTGGCCGGTCGGCCGCGCTGCGCCCGCCCGCGGCTTTGTTCCGGCCGGCTTTGGCATCTGGCCTGCGATCGTCGAGACATTGCGGGAGTGGGCCCGCGCCGAAGCTGGCCCCGGGCGCCTGCTACCGTGGGTGCCGGTCGCCTTTGGCGGCGGCATCGCGCTGTATTTTGCCGCCGATCACGAGCCGGTGCTGTGGGTTGTCGCCACGACGGCCGCCGCACTCCTGCTCGGCGCGATCCTGTTGCGGCGGAGCCGGCTGTTCGCCGCGGCGCTCATGATTGCGGCGGTCGCTTCCGGCTTTGCCGTGGCGACCTGGAAGACCGCGCGCATCGCGCATACCGTTTTGGCAAAACCGCTCTATTCGGTGTCGCTGTCGGGATTCGTCGAGACGCGCGACATCCGTGAGCGCACCGATCGCTTCGTGCTGCGCGTCACCGCCATGGAGGCGCAGCGCAGCGACGTCAAGCTGGAACGCGTCCGCCTGTCCGTGCGCAAGGGCACCGCGCCCGAGGTCGGCAGCTTCGTTCAATTGAAGGCGCGGCTGATGCCGCCGCTCTCGCCGATGCGCCCGGGCAGCTACGACTTTTCGCGCGACATGTTCTTTCAGGGCATCGGTGCCTCCGGCTTCGTGATGGGCGCGATCACGGCTTCAATACCGCCTGATGAAGGCGGCCTGCGGCTGCGCTATGCCGCCTTCATGCAGGGCCTGCGCGATGCGATCGATGCCCGCATCCGCGTAACCCTCGAGGGCGACAACCGCGCGATCGCAACCGCGCTGCTCACCGGGCGGCGCGATACGATTTCCACGCCCGTCAATGACGCGATGTTCGTCTCGGGACTCGGGCACGTTCTGTCGATCTCCGGCTATCACATGGCGGTGGTCGCGGGCGTCGTCTTCTTCGCCGTGCGCGCGCTGCTGGCGCTGATCCCGGGCCTGGCCGTCGGCTTCGCCATCAAGAAATGGTCGGCCGCCGCCGCGCTGGTGGCGGCTGCGTTCTATCTGCTGCTCTCGGGGGCAGAGGTCGCCACGCAAAGATCGTTCTTCATGACGGCGGTGGTGCTGATCGCGGTGATGGTCGATCGCCGCGCCATCACCTTCCGCACGCTGGCCGTGGCGGCGCTGATCGTGCTCGCGCTTGCGCCGGAGGCGCTGGTGCATCCGAGCTTCCAGATGTCGTTTGCGGCAACGCTCGGGCTGGTCGCGCTGGTGCAGATCGGCATGCCGAACCTGTTCGCATCGCCCGATCATTCCGCGACGGCGCGCGTCGCGCTGTGGGGCGGCCGCGAGATCGCGATGCTGTTCCTGGCCTCGCTGATCGCGGGGCTTGCGACCACGCCCTATGCCGCCTTCCACTTCCACCGCGTCACGCCCTACGGTGTGCTCGCCAATCTCGGCGCTATGCCGGTGGTCTCGGCGCTGGTGATGCCGGCGGGGCTGCTCGGCCTGCTCGCAGCGCCGTTCGGGCTCGACGGCATGTTCTGGTGGCTGATGGGCCTCGGCATCGACTGGATGGTCGCGGTTTCGCGCTGGGTGGCGGCATTGCCGGGCGCAGTGGGCCACATCCCGGCGTTCGGCATCGCGCCGCTGATCGCAGCGAGCCTCGTCATCATCCTGATGGGCCTTTTGCGCACGCCCTTACGCTGGGGCGGTGCCGTGGTGCTGCTGACTGCCATCGCCTGGGGCCTGTCGGTGCGGCAGCCCGATATTCTCATTGCCGGGGACGGCGCGAGCGTTGCCGTGCGGGGCGGGGACGGGCGTTTGCACCTGATCAGGGCGGGCAAGGACAATTTCCTGCTGAAGGAGTGGCTGGCGGCCGACGCCGATCCGCGCGATGCCGGCAATAGCGCGTTGGCCGAAGCGGTGTCGTGCGACGAGGCCGGCTGCGTCACACCGCTCGCCGACGGGCGGCTGGTCGCGCTGGCCTCGCGCATCGACGCGCTGGCGGACGATTGCAGCCGCGCCGCGCTGGTCGTGACGTCACGGTCTGCGCCACCCGATTGCGCGGCGATGGTGGTGGACCGGCAGCGGCTCGTCCGCCAGGGCGCGCTGGCTCTGACGCAGCGTGGCGACGGATTTGCGGTCCAGGCGGTGAGGGCGAGGGGCACGAACCGTCCCTGGTCGCCGGCGGCCGCCGGCGAGGGAGATTTCGAAGGAGCCCTCATGCCGAGGGCGGCAGCTCCGCGCAGCAAGGATGCGACCCCGTCCGAGGCCGATCTTCAGGCGGAGGACTGAGCCCCTGTCAGCCCATCGGCAGGGGCGTGACCGGCGGCTGGCTGTCGGCGACGATCTGCGGCTTGTGCTCGCGCTCGCCGACCGCTTGGGTCACCGGCAGCTGCAGCACGGTTGCGCGCTGGCCTTCGACGAGCTGAGTCACCAGCACGTACTTGCCATCAGGGAATTCGATCGCGTCATGATGGCGATCGGGAATGTGCGGATCGATCTTGCCGAACTTGCCGACGCGGGAGTTGACGGTGCGCGTCCAGATCCAGCGATTGTCGTAACGGACGTTGTCGGCGAAGGCGAGCTCCGTTCCCGGCAGCAGGCAGACCGCAACGGAGAGATCGGCCTCGGAGGCGAAGCCGCGCGTCGAGGTGCCGCGGAAGGTTGTCGTGACGATCGTCTCGCCGACTTCAGCGGGGCGCGTCGCGACGGCATGCAGGCTATAGTCACACATCGGGTGCTCCTCATGCGAAGATAGCGACCCGCACCCCTCTTGGAGGCGCAGGCCTCTGTCAGAGTATAAGCACCAACGCTCTGCTTGGTTGTAGGCGAATCTGCGGCTGGGATCCGTGCGCTGCGATCACATTATCTTTCCCGGATTCACTAGGAACAAAGCGGGCTGCAGTGCATTTGGACGGCGTCGTGTCAATGTCGTCGTGTCAATGACGGCAAATGCGACAGCCTGCATCCCAGCGCGATCGCGAGACTGCGTAATTGCATTGCGGGCGCTGCGGCGTGCGGCATTCACTGCCGAGTTGTTGCGGACATGGTGATGCGCTTGCGCGGCAGTGTCCCCGCGTGCCCATCCGCAATCAGCTCCGCGACGGCTGCATCTGCATCCAAACGATCCAGCGCTCGGCTGTCCTCTCGAACCCGAAAGGCCGTGAAGCGATGTTGCTTGGTGCAGTCCGCCGAGGATGTCGCCTGGAGGAGGGGGGCGGATAATCTGTGCAGAACCGGAAAGACTATCCAGCCGGAGCGGACATTCATCCGCTCCAATCTCTGATCGGCGATGCCGATCGAAGGAGCACGTAGGCGCCAAATGCTTCCGGATCGAGTCCTTTCCGGAATTAGTACTTCCGGTAAAGCCCGATCAGCTTGCCCTGAATCTTCACGCGGTTCGGCGGCAGGATGCGCACCTCATAAGCGGCATTGGCGGGCTCGAGGGCGATCGAGGCGCCGCGGCGGCGGAAGCGCTTGAGCGTGGCCTCCTCGTCGTCGATCAGCGCCACCACGATGTCGCCGGTATCGGCGCTCTCGTTGCGCTGGATCAGCGCCATGTCGCCGTCGAGGATACCGGCTTCGACCATGGAATCGCCGCGCACCTCGAGGGCGTAGTGCTCGCCCGAGCCGAGCATGTCGGGCGGCACGCTGATGGTGTGGCTGCGGGTCTGCAACGCCTCGATCGGCGTACCCGCCGCGATGCGGCCCATCACGGGCACCGCAACGGGCCGCTCGCCCTCGTCCACGGATGGGCTGGAGCTCGCGCGGATCTTACCGAGATTGCCCTCGATGACGCTTGGCGTGAAGCCGCGCCGGGCGCCGGCGGCAGCCTGGAGCTCCGGCAGCTTGATCACTTCGATGGCGCGGGCGCGGTTGGGCAAGCGGCGGATGAAGCCACGCTCCTCGAGCGCGGTGATCAGGCGGTGGATGCCTGACTTCGAGCGCAGGTCGAGCGCATCCTTCATCTCGTCGAAGGAGGGCGGCACGCCGCTTTCCTTCAAACGTTCGCTGATGAACCGCAGAAGCTCGTATTGTTTGCGCGTTAACATCTCGACCAAAGTCCCCCGGTTGATGTCGTTCGATTCCGAGACGATGAGTTCAGCGATAAGCCGCTACATGCTCGAAACAAATCATGAACGGACACTATATGTTCGATACATGTTCCGCAACTGCTTAATTTACCGTGAACGAAGCGAAACTCGCGCAATGCGTGTGGCCGAGCGCTCAGACGGGGAGCCGTAGCACCTCGCAAGGGCTGCCGGCCTCGGCCTTCGGCGCGAACGGTGGGCGCACGAGAAGTACCTGTGCCGCAGCAAGATTCGCAAGCAGAGAGGAGTCCTGGTGGCTGACGGGAATAGCGACGGACGTGCCGTCGTCGCGCAGCTCCAGGCGCGCGCGCAAGTAATCCTCGCGCTGGTCGTTGGCGCCGAGGTCGCGGCCCAGCACGGCGCGCTCGCGACGATGATGAATCACTGAATGGCCCGACAAAGCGCGAATCAGCGGCACCATGAACAGGAACGCGCACACGTAGGACGACACCGGATTGCCGGGCAGGCCGATCACGCGCATCGCGCCGAGCCGTCCGTGCATCATCGGCTTGCCGGGCCGAATCGCGATCTTCCAGAAGGCCATCGAGATGCCTTCGCCCCGGAGCGCCTGCTGGACCAGATCGTGGTCGCCGACCGACGCGCCGCCGGTCGTGATCAGGATGTCAGCGCCGCTCTCGCGGGCGCGGCGGATCCCGGCGGAGGTGGCCTCCATGGTGTCCGCGGCGACACCGAGGTCGATGGTCTCGGCGCCCTCGCTGCGGGCGAGCGCGTGCAGGGCGTAGCCGTTGGAATAGACGATCTGGCCGTGCCCGGGCGTGGTGCCCGGCATCACCAGTTCGTCGCCGGTGGCGAGGATTGCGACCCTCGGGCGGCGGCAGACGGCGAGCTGCGGGTGGTTCATCGCGGCCGCAAGCGCGAGATCGCGCTCTGTCAGACGGGTTCCCTTGCGCAGGAGGACGTCGCCTTCACGGAAATCGACGCCGGCCGGGCGGATGTGCCGTCCGGTGATCGCGGCTTCCTTGATCGTGACGCTGGTGCCGTCCGCGACGGTGTCCTCCTGGATCACGACCGCGTCCGCACCGTCGGGTACGACGCCGCCGGTGAAGATCCGCACGGCTTCGCCGGCGCCGACCGCTCTCGCGAAAGGACGGCCGGCTGCGACCTCGCCGATCACAATCAGCCTGGAATCGATCGTCGCCGCATCAGCCGCGCGCACGGCATAGCCGTCCATCGCCGACATGGCCTGCGGCGGCTGGGTGCGCCGCGCCGCGACATCGTGCGCGAGCACGCGGTGATAGGCCTCATTGAGCGCGACCATCTGTTCAGGCAGCGGCTCTGCCCCCGCCAGCACCGCAGCAAGGGCATCGGAAACCGGCATCAGGGCCACAGGCGACTCCGCAACAAATCAAGGCTGGATCGGCATGGTTCTAGCCGAGCGGAGGGACCGACGCAAAAGGGGCCCTCAGTCGAGCGAGAAGACGCACCTCGTTTCGGCGCAACCTGGGCTTATCTTTCCGTCGATGACAAAGTTGCTCGAAGAGGCACTCCAAGCCGTGCGGCAGCTTCCTGCGGATAGCCAGGACGAGATCGCGCGCGCGATGTTGGCTCTGACCGGCAACGTAGGGGAGCCCGAGGAAATCGACCCCAGCCATCTTCCTGCGGTCCTTGAGGGGCTCGCACAAGCGAACCTCCGGCAGTTTGCCTCTGACGCCGAGATCGAGGCCGCGTTTCACCGCTTCGAGCGATGAAGCTCAGATTCACACCACGTGCTGCACAAGATCTGATTAGCATTGCCGACTATGTTAGGGAGCGCAGCCCGCGTTGCGCGTGCGCGCTGCGATCCTCGAATCGCTTCAAAATCTTGTTCGCTTCCCGCGACTTGGGAGGCCACAGAAAGTCGAGGGCGTGCGCAAGCTGGTGACGCGACGGTACCCTTGTCTTGTTTACTGCCAACTCGACGAAGAGGCTGGTGAAATCGTCATTCTGGCGATCCGGCATCCCTCGCGGGAACGAGAGCACTCGGACGCCTGAGGCCGCTTTTGAGTCCGTCGCGGCATGATCCGGAAGGCGAGACAGACCGGGATGAGGATGACCACAGCGAGCACGAGAAGGACGAGCGCCACGGCCAGCGTCGGTCAACGTGCGCTCGGATCGTTCGGGCTGACGTCCAATGCGACGTCGGGAGGTTTAGGGCCTTGGTCCTTGTCGGGGAGCGGATCGGCCTGCGATTTCAGGTCGGCAGCCTTGCTGATCAGCTTGGCGGACAGGTCAGAATCCGAGGTGTTTCTTGCGAATTCAAGCAGGAGAGAGGCTTGCTTGGTGAGGTAGGTTTTGCCCAACACGTCGATCAGTCCGATGTAGAAGTCCCAACGGACTCAAGAGTCGGAAGGGCGGTATTCCGTTCCCGGAACTCTGTATAAAAATGCACAAAGTGATCAAGTTCCACACTTTCGGAAAATTAGTTCCAGGAAGCCCTGCTCGCAGCTGGCTTCTGGTGACGGCGGGCTGGCGTCAGATGCCCAATGCTTTCAAGGCGTTGCCGACGTCGCGCGGCGACCTCACGTGCACTGCTGTCAATCCACGCGCCCGCGCCCCCTCGATGTTCTCTTCGAGGTCGTCGAAGAACACGATGCGCCCCGCAGGCAGGCCGATCGCGGCGACCACATGGTCGAAAGCCTCCGCGTCCGGTTTGCGCAGGCCGATGCTGGACGACAGATACAACTCGCGGAAATGACCGAGCAGATCGGCATATGCCTTAGAGAAATGATCGACATGCGGCCGGTTGGTGTTGGAGAAGGCGTAGAGCGGCATCTGTTTCGCTGCGCGCGGCAACAGCTCGGCGATGTCAGGCATCTCGCCGGCGAAGATCGCGTTCCAGCCTTCGAGGAACTGCGCGTCGGAAATCGCGATCCCGAGCGAGGAGCGCAGCGAGGCGAAATAGTCCGCGTCGCTGATCTTGCCCACTTCGTGCAGCCGATAGGCTTCGCTATCGCGTACATAGCGCGCGACGATACTTTCGGGTTGGCAGCCGGCATGCCCCGCCCAGCAGGCGATCGCCTTGGAGAAGTCGATGTCGAGCACCACGCGCCCGAGGTCGAACAAAAGCGCATCCGCGCTGCCGGGAGAGATCGATGTCATTGCGTCCTTTTCACTCGGTATCTGCCAATCAGTACCGATAAGGCTCGTGGTCGAACAGCGGGAATGCGCTGAACACGCTCGGCGCGTTGGTGGCGGTCGCCGGATGCAGGCAGGCTCTGTCGATCTCTGCAAACGACGTGGCGCCGAGCAGGCCGAGGCAGCGCAGCACCTCGTCCTCCAGGAGCTCCAGCATCCGCGCGATGCCGGCTTCGCCGGCCGCCGCCAGCGCCCAGCATTGCAGTCGGCCGATGCCGACCAGATCTGCGCCTGCCGCGATCGCCTTGACGATGTCGGTGCCGCGACAGATGCCGCCGTCGACCATGATCTTGGCGCGACCCTTCACGGCTTCGACGATCTCGGGCAGCACATGCATGGCACCGCGGCCATGGTCGAGCTGGCGGCCGCCATGGTTGGAGACATAGATCCATTCGACGCCGTGATCGACCGCGATCAGGGCGTCCTCGGCGGTGGCGATGCCCTTCAGGATCAGCGGGATCTTGAACTTGTCCTTGATCATCTTCACGGTCCGCCACTCCAGACCCTTCTGGAAATCGCCGCCGGTGGCGCGCAGGCGGCTCTCGCGAACGTAGCGCTTGGCGATGTCGCGTTCGCGACGGCTGTAATGGGCGGTGTCGACGGTCAGGCAGAACGCGGCGTAACCGTTCTTCTCGCTTCGGCTGACGACATCCGCGACGAAGGAATCGTCGCCGCGAACATAGAGCTGATAGAGCCGGAGCGCATCGGGCGCGGCCTCGGCGGTCTGCTCCAGGCCCGGCTCGGACACCGAGCTCAGCATGTGCGCCGCACCGAAGGTGCCGGCACCGCGCGCGACGCTCGCCGCACCATCCGGATCGAAGATTTCGAGCGCGCCGACGGGAGCCAGCACCACCGGAAGGCGCATCTTGCGGCCGAACTGCTGAACCGAGCCATCCACCTTGCGGACATCGCGCAGCACGCGCGGGCGAAAGGCGATCTCGTCCAGCGCCATGCGATTGCGGCGCATCGTGGTTTCGGTCTCGGCGGCGCCGACGATGTAGTCCCAGGCGTTCTGATTGAGGTTGGCCCGCGCTTTCCGGACGAATTCGTGCAGATTCTGGAACGGCTCGTTGCTGGCGCCGAGTTCGACGTTGCGTTCCGGCCGGATGCGGGGTGCTTCGTTCATTGTTGTCCTCCCGAGAATTTGAAGCCTTATGCCATCGCCTAACCCGTCCAGCCCTCCAAAACTATCCTAAAATTGCATAGCTGCGAGGCGTGGACCGGCCGATGATTCCCCTTGCGGGTGGCCAGTCCTGTAACGTTGCCAAAAGTTTAGGTCCGGGCGAAAGCGATTTCTGCGGTGGTCCCGTGGGCGTGGCATCCCGGCCTTGAAGAAACCAGAATGGTATTGTGAGAAGCGGACTGGATCGCCAATTGCATGGCGCCTCCCAAGTCTCGAGAGACAAGCTTAAAGCGAACCGCCCAAGCAAAAAGGCCAGCCCATCCATGCGGAAATCCCTGCTGTTCCCTCTGGGCACGCTCACTGGAGCGTGTCTCACCCTTCTGGTAGCCAGTCCGCACGGCGGCGTATGGGCGGCGCGGGCGGCAGCGAACGCGAATGATGCCTATTCCCAGCTCAATCTGTTCGGCGAAGTGTTCGAGCGCGTGAAGGCGAGCTATGTCGAGAAGCCCGACAATGCCAAGCTGGTCGAAGGCGCGATCACCGGCATGGTGACCTCGCTCGATCCGCATTCGCGCTACATGAACGCGAAGGCCTGGACCGAGATGCAGGAGACCACCTCCGGCGAGTTCGGCGGCCTCGGCATCGAGGTCACGATGGAGGACGGCCTCGTCAAGGTCGTCTCGCCGATCGACGATACGCCGGCCTCGAAGGCCGGCCTCATGTCCGGCGACCTCATCAGCAAGATCGACGGCGAGGCCGTGCAGGGCATGACGCTCGAGCAGGCCGTCAACAAGATGAAGGGCCCGGTCGATACCCAGACCAAGCTCAGCATCGTGCGCAAGGGCGCCGACGCTCCACTCGACGTCGCGATCAAGCGCGAGATCATCCATGTGCGCCCGGTGCGTTTCCATGTCGAGAACGGTGACATCGGCTATGTCCGCATCACCTCGTTCAACGAGCAGACCACCGACGGCCTGAAGAAGGCGATCGCCTCGATCACCAGGGACGTTCCGCAGGAGAAGCTCGTCGGTTACGTGGTAGATCTGCGCAACAATCCGGGTGGATTGCTCGACCAAGCCGTGTCGGTGTCGAGCGCCTTCCTGCAACGCGGCGAGGTCGTTTCGACCCGTGGCCGCAATCCGGAGGAGACCCAACGCTTCACCGCCCATGGCGGCGACCTCACCAAGGGCAAGCCGCTGGTGGTGCTGGTCAATGGCGGCTCGGCCTCGGCCTCGGAGATCGTGGCCGGCGCGCTGCATGACCACAAGCGTGCCACGATCATCGGCACGCGCTCGTTCGGCAAGGGCTCGGTGCAGACGATCATTCCGCTGGGCGCGGGAAATGGCGCGCTGGCGCTGACCACGGCGCGCTACTACACGCCGTCGGGCCGCTCGATCCAGGCCCAGGGCATCGCGCCCGACATCGAAATCCTGCAGGACGTGCCGCCGGAGCTGAAGGGCCGCATGGACACCATGGCGGAGTCTCAAATGCGCGGGCATCTGTCGGCCGGCGAAGGTGGCGAGCAGACGGGGTCACAGTCCTACGTCCCGCCCAAGGACGAGGACGACAAGGCCTTGCATGCGGCTTACGACTTCCTGCACGGCGTCACCGCGAACGCGGTTGCGGCGAAGCCCGCGTCGAAGGCTGCGGTGCCGAATTAGGACTACCGCTTCGAGACATCGATTGTCGCCCGGGAGTGCATCACCGCTCCCGGGCGATTTCGTTTGGGGACCTTGGCGGTGATCCTTTAGCCGGACCTAACCGGCTTCGCGGCGACGGCTTTCCTTGCCGCTGCGCTGGGCGAGCCGGCTGCGATGCAGCGCGAACAGCTCCAGCACCTTGTCGGCGGGCTTGGCGGCGCTGAACAGATAGCCCTGCATCTCGGAACAGCCGAGCGCCCGCAGCAGGCGCTGCTGCTCCTCGGTCTCGACGCCCTCGGCCGTGGTGGTCATGCGGCGCGCGGTCGCCAGATTGACGACGGCCTGGACGATGCTGGCGGAGCCGTCGGGACCGGCGATGTCGTCGACGAAACAGCGGTCGATCTTGATCTTGTCGAACGGGAAGCGGTGCAAATAGCTCAGCGACGAGTAACCGGTGCCGAAATCGTCGAGCGCGATGCGCACGCCGATGGCGCGGAGCTGGTGCAGTATCGTGAGCGCGGCATCGTCGTCGCGGATCAGCACCGCCTCGGTGATCTCGAGCTCCAGCCGGCTCGCCGGCAGGTTCGAAGCGGCGAGCGCCGCCATGATCTTCAGCGCCAGCGTGCCGCTCTTGAATTGCACCGGCGAGACGTTGACCGCGAGGCGGATGTCGTCGGGCCAGTTCGCAGCGTCCCGGCAGGCAGTCGCCAGCACCCATTCGCCGATCTCGTTGATCAGGCCGGTATCTTCGGCGATCGGGATGAACTCCGCCGGCGAGACCATGCCGCGCTCGGGATGGCGCCAGCGCACCAGCGCCTCGCAGCCGGTGATACGATCATCCTTCAGGCTGAGGCAGGGCTGGTAATAGACCTCGAGGCCGCCTTCGAGACCTCCTAGGGCGATGGCGTGGCGCAGATCGCTCTCGAGCTGCCGGCGCTCGCGCACCTTGGCATCCATCTCCGGCTCGAAGAAGCGGTAGGTGCGCCGTCCCGCCGACTTGGCGGCGTACATCGCCATGTCCGCGTTCTTGAGGATCTGGTCGAGCACCGTGCCGTGTTCCGGCGCGAGCGCGATGCCGATGCTGGCGTCGGTGGTGAGATGATGGCCCAAGCAGTCGAACGGCGCGCGGATGGCCGCGAAGACCCGCGCGACGAGCTCGCCGACCTGGTCCCGCGACGTCACCGCGCTCTGGACGATGGCGAATTCGTCGCCGCCGAGCCGCGCCACGAAATCCGCCGGGCCCGCACAGCAGCGCAGGCTTGCGGCAATCGATTTCAACAGTTCGTCGCCGACGAGATGGCCGAGTGCGTCGTTGACTCCTTTGAACTCGTCGATGTCGATGTAATGCACCGCGATCTCTTCGCCGTTGCCGACGGCGGCCAGCTCTTCGCGCAGGTGCTCGTGGAACATGGTGCGGTTGGGCAGATCGGTCAGCGCGTCGTAATGGGCGAGGTGGGTGATGCGTTCCTCGATGCGGCGGCGCTCGGTGATGTCCTCATGGGTCGCCACCCAGCCGCCGTCCGCGAGCGGCTCGTTGAGGATGTGGATCGAGCGGCCATCGGAGGTGTCGACCACCATGGAGTTGCGCGTATGGATGCCCTTCAGCACGCGCGCGACATAGCCGTCGACGTCGCCCGTGAACGAGCCGGTTGCCTTGCGATGGGCGATGATGTCGTGAAAACTGCAGCCGGGCTTCACGATCTCGGCCGACAATCCATACATTTCGATGTAGCGCTGGTTGCAGACCACCATCCGCCGCTCGGCGTCGAACAACAAGAGACCCTGCGTCATGTTGTTGACGGCGCGGTCGAGCCGCTGCTTCTCCAGCGTCAGCCGTTCGCGCGAGGCGCGGTGTTGCTCCAGCAGCTTGCGCACGATCGCGATCAGCACGCCGGCGATGGCGAGCGCGGAGGCGCCGGCGACCGAGATCAGCATGCCGATCTGCTCGCGCCAGTCGGTCAGGGCCGCCGCACGCGTCGTGGTGGCCATCATCAGGATCGGGAAATGGGGCAGTGCGCGCGAGGCGATCAGTCGATCTTCGCCGTCGATGGGGCTCGTGAAACGGCCAGCGAAATGATCGAGCCCGAAAACCCTCTGCTGTTCGAACGGACCGGTCTTGAAGTTTCGCCCCATCAATTCGCTGGAATGGGGATAACGGGCGAGCAGCGTGCCGTCCCGATGCAGCATCGAGATCGTCGCGCCTTCGCCGAGCGCAACGGTGGCGAAGAACTTCTCGAAGTTGGCGGGCTCGATGCCGCGTCCGACCACACCCAGGAACTCGCCGTTCGGCCCGACGATCTTGCGCACGATCAGGACGGTCCAGGCACCCGAGATGCGGCTGTGCAGCGGCTCGATCAGGACATCCGGCGAATTGGGATCGTACTTGAAGGTGCGAAAATAGGCGCGGTCGGCCATGTTGACCTTTGGGACCGGCCAGGCCGTCGACGAATTGATCAGATTGCCTTCGGCGTCGATGATGTTGACGCCGCCGATATAGGGCAGTGCCTCGATCTTCGAACGCAGCATCTGGTGGACGCCCTGACCAGAGAGGCGGGTGCGGAAGTCCGCAACGCTGACAATGCCGATCGAACGTGCGTGATCGACGAAGTCTCTCTGGATGACCGCGAAATCCTGCAATTGCTGGTCGAAGTGATGGGCGAGCATCAGCACGGTGTTCTCCAGCTCGCGGCTGGAATTGCGCAGCGCCCGCTCGCGGAAGTTCTGCGCCATCAGGACCGAGCCTACGGCGATGGCCGCGATCAGCAGCGTGCCGCCCACCACCAGCCAGCGGATCGGTCCGCTGCGCACGAAGGCTTGGTCAAACAGGCGACTGCCGAATCTCGTCATCATGCTGGATCATTGCCGTGCACACGCCGGGATCAATTCTCGGCCCCGAAAACATCCGTGGGTTTACGGGAACGGTGTGGAGGCGAAGTTAGGAAGCGCGGTTAACGGAGCGTGAACGGTCGCGTGCAAAAGCAATCGATGGGCGCGATGCAGCAGGCGTTCGCTGAAATGAGCGTGCTTCAGGCGCGGTAATGGCCGGACTTGCCGCCGAGCTTCTCGACCAGATGGATGCCTTCGATACGCACGCCGCGCTCGACCGCCTTGATCATGTCGTAGATGGTGAGGCAGGTGACAGACACCGCGGTGAGTGCCTCCATCTCCACGCCGGTCGGTCCGGTCACTTTCACGCTGGCCCGCACCACACAGCCCGGCAGCTTTGCGTCGGGCTCGATGTCGACAATGACCTTCGACAGCGCGAGCGGATGACAGAGCGGGATCAGCTCCGAGGTGCGCTTGGCGGCCATGATGCCGGCGATGCGCGCGGTGCCGAGCACGTCGCCCTTCTTGGCGTTGCCTGAGACGATCAGGTCGAGCGTCGCCTTGGTCATGACGACGCGGCCTTCCGCGACCGCGAGCCGCTCGGTCGCCGGCTTGTCCGACACGTCGACCATTCGGGCCTCGCCGGAGGCGCCGATATGGGTGAGGGCGGGGCCTGCCTTGGTCCTCGAGGATTTGGTCTTGGACGGCGAAGCCTTGCGCGCCATGTCAGCGCGTACCGGTCGCGCGCGCGCCCGTCTCGCGCGCGAGCAAGGTGCGCGTCGCCGCGGTGACGTCGGCCTGCCGCATCAGGCTTTCACCGACCAGGAAGGTCGACATGCCGACGCGCTCGAGCCGGGCGAGATCGGCGGGCGTGAAGATGCCGCTCTCGCCGACCATCAGCCGGTCGGCAGGGATCAGCGGCGCCAGGGCCTCGCTGGTGGCAAGCGTGGTCTCGAAGGTGCGAAGATTGCGGTTGTTGACCCCGATCATCGGCGAACGAAGTTTCAGCGCCCGATCGAGCTCGGCGCGGTCGTGGATTTCGATCAGCACGTCCATGCCGTAGGCGAAAGCGGCGTCTTCGAGATCCTTGGCGGTGGCATCGTCGAGCGCCGCCATGATGATCAGGATGCAATCGGCGCCGTGCGCGCGGGCCTCGACCACCTGATAGGGGTCGAACATGAAATCCTTCCGCAGCACCGGCAGCAACGTCGCCGCACGCGCCGCCACCATGAAATCGAGATGCCCCTGGAACGAGGGCGTGTCGGTCAGCACCGACAGACAGGCCGCGCCGCCGGCCTCATAGGCCTTGGCGAGCTGGGGCGGGTCGAAATCGGCGCGGATCAGCCCTTTCGAGGGCGAGGCCTTCTTCACCTCCGCGATCAGCGCGTAATCGCCGTTGGCGTGCTTGGCCTTGATCGCGCCCACGAAGCCGCGCGGAGCCCCTTGCGCCTTGGCTCTTGCCTCAATCGCCGCGAGCGGCTGCGCGCGCTTGGCGGCTGCGATCTCCTCGCGCTTGTAGGCTTCGATCTTGGTCAGGATGTCCGACATGTCAGGCTCAGCCGTTCGAGACCGCGATCAGGTGCTTCAGCTTCGCGTTGGCTGCGCCGCTGTCGATCGACTTCATGCCGATCGCGACGCCTTCCTTGAGGTCCTTGGCGCGCCCGGCCACGACCAGTGCAGCTGCGGCGTTCATCAGGGCGACGTCGCGGTAGGCGCTCGGCTTGCCGTCGAGCACGCTTTGCAGCGCGATCGCATTGGCATCGGCGTCACCGCCCTTGAGCGCGCCGGCCTCGCAACGCGGCAGGCCGGCGTCTTCCGGCGTCACCTCGAAATTCCGGATCTCGCCATTGTGGAGCGTGGAGACGAAGGTCGGGCCGGTGAGGGTAATCTCGTCGAGGCCATCGGAGCCGTGCACCACCCAGGCGGATTCGGAGCCGAGATTCTTCAGCACCTGCGCCAGCGGCTGCACCCATTGCCTGGAGAAGACGCCGACCATCTGCCGCTTCACGCCGGCCGGATTGGACAGCGGGCCGAGCAGATTGAAGATCGTGCGCGTCGCAAGCTCGACCCGGGTCGGACCGACGTTCTTCATGGCGGGATGGTGGGCGGGAGCGAACATGAAGCCGATGCCGCATTCGCGCACGCAACGGCCGACCTGATCGGGCCTGAGGTCGATCTTGACGCCGAGCGAGGCCAGCACGTCGGCGGCGCCCGAGCGCGACGACAGCGCGCGGTTGCCGTGCTTGGCCACCGGCACGCCGGCGCCCGAGACGATGAAGGAGGCGCAGGTCGAGACGTTGACCGAGCCGGAGCCGTCGCCGCCGGTGCCGACGATGTCGACCGCGTCAGGCGGTGCCGTCACGGTCAGCATCTTGGAACGCATCGCCGAGACCGCGCCGGTGATCTCGTCGACGGTTTCGCCGCGCACCCGCAGCGCCATCAACAGGCCACCCATCTGGGAGGGCGTGGCCTCGCCACTCATCATGGCGTCGAAGGCGGAAGCCGCTTCGTCACGCGACAGGCTGGCGCCGGTCGCCACTTTTCCAATGATCGATTTCAGGTCGTCCATCGCGTGCTTTCAACTCACTGGTTCGCGCCGGTCACCTGCGCGAAGGCGGCCTGATTAATGGTGGTCCCGATGTCGGTTTCAAGCTTGTTGACGTAGGAGGCGACCTGCTCCTCGGTCTGGGCGCGGTCGAGGCTCTCCTTCAGCTTCTTGACCGCGTCTGAGGCAACGTCGACCGCGGGATCGACGATATCGGTGACGCGGAAGACGATGACCTCGGTGCCGCCGGTCACCGGCGTCTGTCCGACGCCATCCTTGGCGGCGCGGAAGGCGGCCGCCACGACGGAAGCGGGCACGCTGGCGGGCGTATCGTCGCGCTTGAAGCCGGTCGCGGTCTCGACCTTGGCGCCGATGGCGGAGGCTTCATCGGCGAGCTTGCCGCCCGCTTCGAGCTTCTGCACCATCTCGGTCGCCTTGGTCTTGAGCTTGGTCGCGATCTGGTCCTGGCGCCAGCGCGCCTCGACCTGGTCGCGGACCTCGTCGAGATTGCGGTCGCGTGAGGGCGTGATGGCGAGCACGTCGTACCAGACATAGCCGCCCTTGAACGAGATCGAGTCGTTGTCGACGCCGACATCGGTGTTGAAGGCCTGCGACACCACGTCGAGGCCCTGCGGGATATTCGCGACCGGCTGGCCGTCCGGGGCGCGGCCGGAGCGGTCGACCGCGTCGATGGTCACGGCGGTGAGGCCGAGCTTCTGCGCCGCGTCGATCACGCTGGCGCCGCCGCCACGCTCGTCCTCCATCTTGTCGCGGAGATCGTTGACCTTGACGCGCGCGCGCTCGGTTGCGATCTCGCGCTTGATGTCGCCGGCAAGGGTTGCGTAGTCCGCCTCTTTGCCCGGCTCGATCTTGTCGACCTTGACGATGGATGTGCCGAGAGCGCCCTGGATCGGCTGGCTGATCTCGCCGGCGGGAAGCGCGAAGGCGGCTTCGCCTACCGCGGCATCCAGCGAAGATTTGGTGACGAGGCCAAGGTCGACATCGGAGGCGCTGAGCCCGCGCTCCTTGCCGAGGTCCTCGAACGACATGCCGCCGACGAGGCGCTCCCGGGCGGCCTGCGCTTCCGCCGCGTTGGGGAAGACGATCTGCTGGATCTGGCGCTTCTCTGGCGCGCCGAGCCGGTCCTTGCGCTGCTCGAACACTTTCTTGGCGTCCTCGTCCGACACCTCGCTCCACTTGCCGATTTCTTCCGGCGAGACCACCACGAAGGCGATCTTGCGATATTCGGGCGCGCGGAACTGAACCTTGTGATCCTCGAAATAGGCCGCGAGCGCCTCGGGCGAGGGCGCGTCGATCTGGCCTGCCTGGGCGGCATCGAGCCTGACGAACTCAATGGCGCGCTGCTCGTTCTGGAAGCGCGTCAGCACGTCGATCATGGCCTTCGGCGGCTCGAGGCCGGCGCCGATCGTGCCGGTGATCTGCCGGCGCAGCGACACCTTGCGCTGCTCGGACACGTAGCGCTGCTCGGTATAGCCGAAATTGCGGATCACGGCCTGGAAGCGGTTCGCATCGAAGTTGCCGCCAACACCCTTGAAGTTAGGGTCGTTCATGATGACCTGGCGGATCTGGTCATCGGACTGACCGAGCCCGAGCCGGCGTGCCTCCTCGTCGAGGGCAGCTTCCGCGATGGTCTGCTGCAGCACCTGGCGGTCGAGGCCGAAGGCGCGCGCCTGGTCGGGCGTCAACGGACGGCCGAACTGCCGGCTGATCTGCTGCAGGCGGTCGGTATAGATCTGGCGGAACTCGTTCAGCGAAATCTCGGTGTGGCCGATCTTGGCGACTGTGGACTGCCCGAAGCCGCGGAAGATGTCGGCGATGCCCCAAATGCCGAAACTGACGATCAACACGCCCATCACCACGGCCATAATGGTCTTGCCGAGCCAGTTTGATGAGGCTTTGCGCATTCCTCGAAGCATTTGGTCCAACTTGTCTGAGCAGGAGGGGAACGGGAACGCGTCTTAATGCAGATTCCGCAAAAGCGCGTCACCAAATTGATCAATCATCATAAAGTGGCGGCTTTCGCCCCGCAACCTCGGGTCCGCCGACGCTGACGGCGGCGGTTAAGAACCTCTGGTCTCTGGAACTGCGCCGGGTCCTCTGCTAGCGCATGCACAAACCTCATTCTGCTGGGAATCGACATGACCGACGCCATCCGCCCCCTGATCGCCGGCAATTGGAAAATGAACGGGCTGAAGGCCCAGGCTGCCGAGTTCGACGCCATGCTCAACGGTGCGGCAGATGTGGCCGCAAAGGCCGACCTGCTGGTCTGCCCGCCGGTGACCCTGATCGCAGGCTTTGCCGAGAAGGTGCGCGGCAAGACGGTCGCGGTCGGGGCTCAGGATTGCCATCCCAAGGCCTCCGGCGCGCATACCGGCGATATCTCCGCCGAAATGCTGGTGGATGCCGGGGCGAGCGCCATCATCGTTGGCCATTCTGAGCGTCGCGCCGACCACGGCGAGGGCGATGGCCTGATCCGCCAGAAGGCGGAAGCCGCCTGGCGCGCCGGGGCGACAGCGATCGTCTGCATCGGCGAGACGCAAGGCCAGCGCGACGCCGGTCAGACCCTGGACATTCTGCGCGGGCAACTCGTGGGCTCGTTGCCGGATGGCTCGACCGCCGCGAATCTCGTCGTGGCCTATGAGCCGGTCTGGGCCATCGGCACCGGCCTGACCCCCACGGTCAAGGATGTCGAGCAGATTCATGGGTTTATCCGGGAGCTCCTGACCATCAGGTTCAAGGCCGACGGTGCCAGGACGCGCATCCTCTACGGCGGCTCGGTCAAGCCTTCGAATGCGGCCGAGCTGATGGCGGTCAAGAACGTCAACGGGGCGCTTGTTGGCGGCGCCAGCCTGAAGGCGGCTGATTTCCTTGCCATTGCCAAGGGCTGCCCCTAGCTAAGTCCAAACCGCGGGACCGGCCCGATCGGGGGTGGCAATACCCCCTCCGATCGTGTAACACCGCGCAACTTCAGGAAAACCCGCGAAGCGCGATCGGCCGCCGTCAGGCGCCGCCCGCTTGTGACGGAAGGGCACTATGCAGACCGTTGTCATCGTCATTCACCTCATGATCGTCACTGTGATGATCGGCGCCGTCCTGCTCCAGAAGTCGGAAGGCGGCGGCCTCGGCATGGGTGGCGGCGCGGGCTTCATGTCGAGCCGAGGCACCGCGAATCTCCTGACGCGGACCACCGCGATCCTGGCTGGGCTCTTCTTCCTCACCAGCCTGTTCCTGTCATGGCACGCGGGCTACAGCCGCGCACCGTCGTCGATCATCGGCACCCCGGCGTCGCAGGGCCAGCCGGCCGGCGGATCGCCGATCGCGCCGCCGACCTCGGGCGGCATCCTGGATTCGCTCAAGAAGGCCGACGAGCAGCAGCAGGCCCCGGCCCCGACCGGCCCGCAGGTGCCGCGTTCGCAATAAAGCAGGGGGGCCATGCAGGGCGGCTGCTACCGTCCTGCATCAACAATCCCCATCAAGGCACTGTCACCACTCTTAGTTTTGGCTCACCCACAGGCCCGCAAAATCTTTGGGGCGGAATACGAATCGCTTTGGCGAATCGAATTCGAGGGATTAGAGGTTAAGTCCCATGGCGCGGTACATATTCATCACCGGCGGCGTGGTTTCTTCGCTCGGCAAGGGTCTGGCTTCAGCGGCACTCGGTGCGCTGTTGCAAGCCCGGGGCTACAAGGTCCGCCTCCGCAAGCTCGACCCCTATCTCAATCTCGATCCCGGAACGATGTCGCCGTATCAGCACGGCGAAGTGTTCGTGACCGATGACGGCGCGGAGACCGATCTCGATCTCGGTCACTACGAGCGATTCACCGGCCGACCGGCGACGAAGCAAGACAACATCACGACGGGGCGCATCTATCAGGACATCATCTCCAAGGAACGCCGCGGCGATTATCTCGGCGCGACCATCCAGGTGGTTCCGCACGTCACCAACGCCATCAAGGAATTCGTCCTCTCCGGCAACGATGACTACGATTTCGTGCTGGTCGAGATCGGCGGCACCGTCGGCGACATCGAGGGCCTGCCGTTCTTCGAGGCGATCCGCCAGCTCAAGAACGAGCTGCCGCGCGATCACGCCGTCTACATCCATCTGACGCTGCTGCCCTATATTCCGAGCGCCGGTGAATTGAAGACCAAGCCGACGCAGCACTCGGTGAAGGAGCTGCGCTCCATCGGCATTCAGCCGGACATCCTGCTCTGCCGTACCGACCGCGAGATCCCGAAGGAGGAGCGGCGCAAGTTAGGGCTGTTCTGCAACGTGCGCGAAAGCGCCGTGATCGAGGCGCGCGACGTCGACAACATCTATGCCGTGCCTGAGGCCTATCACAACGCGGGCCTCGACGACGAAGTGCTCGCCGCCTTCGGCATCGGCTCGCGGATTCCGCCGGAGCTGCGCAGCTGGCAAGAGATCAACGAGCGCGTCCGCAATCCCGAAGGCAACGTCACCATCGCCATCGTCGGCAAATACACCGGCATGAAGGATGCGTATAAGTCGCTGATCGAGGCGCTCTCGCATGGCGGCATCGCCAACAAGGTGAAGGTCAATCTCGACTGGATCGAGAGCGAGATCTTCGAGAAGGAAGATCCCGCGCCGTTCCTCGAGCACGTCAACGGCATCCTGGTCCCCGGTGGATTTGGCCAGCGCGGCGCGGAAGGCAAGATCAAGGCAGCGCAGTTCGCGCGCGAGCGCGACGTGCCGTATTTCGGCATCTGCTTCGGCATGCAGATGGCGGTGATCGAGGCCGCGCGAAACCTCGTCGGTATCGAGGACGCCAATTCCACGGAGTTCGGCCCGACCAAGGAGCCCTTGGTCGGCCTGATGACGGAATGGCTGCGCGGCAACGAGCTCGAGAAGCGTTCGCAGGCCGGCGACCTCGGCGGCACGATGCGGCTTGGCGCATACCCTGCGGCGCTGAGCCGCGGCAGCCGTGTCTCCCAGGTCTATGGCGGCGCCACCGAGATCTCCGAGCGCCACCGCCATCGCTACGAGGTCAACACCGCCTACAAGGATCGTCTCGAGCAGCACGGCCTGAAATTCTCAGGGCTCTCGCCCGATGGCGTGCTGCCGGAGATCGTCGAATACGAGGATCACCCCTGGTTCATCGGCGTCCAGTTCCACCCCGAGCTGAAGTCGCGGCCGTTCGAGCCGCATCCCCTGTTCGCCTCGTTCATTCAGGCGGCGATGGTGCAGAGCCGGCTGGTGTAGTCGGCTCGCCCGCCTTTGAAGGGCGCGCAATTTGTTGCGACAACTCCCCCGCCGCAAGAACAACAATGCATGGAGTGAACTCCGATGATCTACGAAATGCGCGTCTATCGCTGCTTGCCCGGCCGGCTGCCGGCGCTCTTGAAGCGGTTCGAGACCGCCACGCTGAAAATCTGGGAGAAGCACGGCATCAAGCAGGCCGGGTTCTTCACGACGCTGATCGGCGAATCCAATCAGGACCTGACCTATTTCCTGGCCTGGGACTCGCTCGCCGAGCGCGAGAAGAAGTGGGGCGCGTTCGCGACCGATCCGGACTGGATGAAGGCCCGCGCCGAGAGCGAAGCCGACGGTCAGATCGTCGCCAATATCGTCAGCCAAATCCTGACGCCAACGGCGTTCTCGGCGGTGAAGTAGCGATTCCCGCCGCAGCGGGGAACCCCAGCGCAACCCTGATATTCTGACGGCCCGGACCGAATAGGGTTGATCCGACCCTTATCGCGGCTATGGTCGCGCCGAAACGAGGGATTTGCCTTGAGCTCTTCGCATTCAGCGGCGCCGGTCGTCACCATTGGCAGCGTCAAATTCGGCAATGACCTGCCGATCTCGGTCATTGCCGGACCCTGCCAGCTCGAAAGCCGCCAGCATGCGCTGGAGGTTGCCTCGGCGCTGAAGGAGATCGCGGCGCGGCTGAACATCGGCCTCGTCTACAAGACCTCGTTCGACAAGGCCAACCGCACCAGCGCGTCGGCGGCGCGCGGGCTGGGTCTTTCGCAGTCGCTGCCGATCTTCGCCGAAATCCGCGCCTCACTCGGCCTGCCTGTGCTGACCGACGTGCATGAGGCCACGCAATGCGCCGAGGTCGCGCAGGCGGTGGACATCCTGCAGATACCCGCCTTCCTGTGCCGGCAGACCGATCTGCTGCTGGCTGCGGCTGCGACCGGCAAGGTCGTCAACGTCAAGAAGGGCCAGTTCCTCGCGCCCTGGGACATGGCGAATGTCGTCACCAAGATTACCAGCGCTGACAATCCCAACGTGCTCGTCACCGAGCGCGGAGCGTCCTTCGGCTACAACACGCTGGTCTCCGACATGCGCGCGCTGCCGATCCTGGCGCGCACCACCGGCGCGCCCGTCATCTTCGACGCCACCCATTCGGTGCAGCAGCCGGGCGGGAAGGGGACCTCGTCGGGTGGCGAGCGCGAATTCGTGCCGGTGCTCGCGCGTGCTGCAGTTGCGGTCGGCGTCGCCGGCGTCTTCATCGAGACCCATCCCGATCCTGATCGCGCCCCCTCCGACGGGCCCAATATGGTGCCGCTGCGCGAGTTCGAAGGGCTGATCGCCAGGCTGATGGCGTTCGACGCGCTGGCAAAGAATCCGCGCTGATGCAGCAAGGCGAGCTGCGGCCGCACGATCACGGCTTGCCGACGGCGCTCTATGTCATCTCAGGGGCAAGCTTCGCCGCAGCATTGTCGGCGCGCGCGCTCGATCCGGTGCTGCCGCACGTCGCCGAGGATTTCGGCGTCAGCATCGCCACCGCCGCGGGCTTTGCCGCAGTGTTCGCCTTCACCTTCTCGATCATCCAGCCCATCGTCGGCGCCGCCGCCGATCTGTTCGGCAAGACGCGGCTGATGATCGGCTGCCTCGCGCTGCTCGGCCTCGCCAACATCCTGGGCGCGCTCTCGTCCTCGTTCTCGGTTCTGTTCGCGACCCGCATCCTCGCCGGCATCGGCTCGGGCGGCGTGTTTCCGGTGGCGCTCAGCCTGACCAGCGACCTCGTCGGGCCCGAGAAGCGCCAGGTTGCGATCAGCCGCACGCTTGCGGGGGCCATGACCGGCAATCTGCTCGGCGCCTCGGCTTCAGGTCTGATCGGCGATTTCCTCGGCTGGCGCGGTGTGCTGGCGGTGCTCGGGGGGCTCGTGATCGTGGCGTCGATTGCGGTCGCGGCCGGCTTTCGTGGCGCCAAGGTCAAGCACCCGCCGAAGACGAGCCTGTCGGCGCTGAAGGCCGGCTATCGCACCATCTTCACCAACCCGAATGCCTATGTTTGTTATTCGGCGGTGTTCATCGAAGGCTGCTGCGTGCTCGGCCTGTTTCCCTACATCGCCTCATTTCTGTTCGAGCTCGGCCAGACCTCGCTCTCGATCGCCGGTGTGGTCATCGCAGGCTTTGCGGTCGGCGGCCTGTTCTACACGCTGACGGTGTCGCGCCTGCTGCCGTGGCTCGGCGTGAAGGGAATGATGATCGCCGGCATGACGCTGGTCGCCTCGCAGCTCGTCGCCGTGGCCTTCGGCCCGCGCTGGGAGATTCAGGCGCTGAACCTCGTCGTCATGGGCTGGGGATTCTATATTGCCCATGGCTGTCTTCAGGTGTTCGCAAGCGAACTCTCGATTGGGGCGCGGGCGACGGCGCTGTCGCTGCATTCGTTCTTCTTCTTCATGGGGCAGACCGTGGGACCGCTCGCCTACGGCTTCGGGCTCGAACACGCTGGCAAGCTCCCGACCCTGTTTGCCAGCGCGGCGGTCATGGTCGTGCTGGGCCTTGTCTGTGCCCGGCTGCTCAAGCCGCGGGCACCCTCCGACGCGCGCACCTGACGGACGGCGATACGATGCAGTCCGGTTGGATCGCTGGACTCGGTGGAGGAGGCTAGCTCACGCAGTTCTTGCGATACTCGGCCGGCGTGACGTTCATGTGTCTGCGGAAAATCCGATTGAGATGGCTTTGATCGGAAAATCCGCTCAAGAGCGCAATTTCCTTCAACGCGAGCCGATCCTTGCGCAGATGTTGGCGGGCGCGCTCCACCTTGCGGCTCAGGACATAGGCATGCGGCCGCATGCCATAGTGCACCTGGAACTTGCGCGCGAACTGCACCGGCGAGCAGTTGCAGATATTGGCCAGCTCCTCGAGCGTGATGTTCCTGGAGATGTTCTGTTCGACATAGTCCTCGATCAGCCTTGCATGGGCTGGCCTGAAGCGCCCCTGCGGACAGGGCAGCTTGAATTCCACCGAGGCATATTTTCGCAAGATGTGCACGCTCGCCTGAAGCGCCAGCGCATCGTAGCAGAGCCGGCCGCCCGGACCGCCTTCGGACACTTCCTGCACCATCCGGTCGCCGATCCAGGTCAGCACCGGATCTTCGATTCTGAGCAGATCGTGGAGTTCGACGCTTCCTGAGTCGCGGTCGAATGCCTCGCTCGCGGTCTTCGTCATCAGGCTCGGCGAGATGTAGAAATGGCTGACTTCGAGGTCATTGCTCCAGCGCCAGTTCGAAGGCTCCGCACGTGTCAGCAGGGTTGTGACACCACGTCCAACGTGATCCTGCTTCCAGGCGCCGGTCACACGGCGGTTCATCGACGTTGTGCCTTCGCGATAGACGACGATCAGGAAGTTCTCCGACGGCGGCACCCAAATGTCGGACGGCGCATAGCGGAAGACGCGCAGCCGAAAGTCAGTTTTGCCCACCGCGGAACTGTCCAGCATCAATTGGCCGGGAGCGTAGCGTGGCAGCTCCTCGACCGTGATGAATTGGCCCATCGCGCGAGACTCCTTCCCCGAATTCTAAGGCGCGGTTGACCGCTTCTGCTTCTCATTGGCCGAACGGCGGAGACGAGCATAAGCCGGTTTTGCCATTTGCCAAGCGAGCCGTGTTGCCGAACTGCAGTACCGGCAAGAGAGCGTGCGGCTTCGTTCAAAGAATTGTCCGATTTGTTCAAGCTCCAGCCGCCGGAATACTCATAGCTTTCCCCCAATCCCGTACTGACGGGATCAACAATGACGCGCTGCACCACCATCCGATCGTATGACGGGTGGGGAAGGTCGTGCGCACTCAAAACCATCGAGGAGGAAAAAATGGCGGAAGCGCTGACCAAATCCAACGGAAGCAACGGTTCGCATGGAACCGCGAGGCTCGATGCCGTGATTGTCGGAGCCGGCGTCGCCGGGCTCTACCAACTCTATCGTCTGCGCGAGCAGGGATTGAGCGTCAGGGGGATCGACGCCGCGTCGGGCGTCGGGGGCACCTGGTATTGGAATCGATATCCCGGCGCGCGCTTCGACTCCGAGGCCTACATCTATCAGTATCTCTTCTCAGAGGAGCTCTACAAGGGTTGGAGCTGGAGCGAGAAGTTTCCGGGCCAGCCCGAAATCGAACGCTGGATGAATTACGTCGCCGACCGTCTCGATCTGCGCAAGGACATCCAGTTCAGCACGACGGTCGAGAGCGCGCATTTCAACGAGGCCACGCAGCGCTGGCTGGTCACGACCGACCGGGGCGACGTGATCGACACCCAGTTTCTAGTCACCTGCTGCGGCATGCTGTCGGCTCCCTACGTTTCGTTTCCGGGGCAGGAGACTTTCAAGGGGCAGTTGTTCCATACGGCGCGCTGGCCGAAGCAGCCTGTCGATCTCGCAGGCAAGCGCGTCGGAGTTATCGGCAACGGTGCGACCGGCATCCAGGTCATCCAGACGATCGCCGGCGATGTCGGCCATCTCAAGGTGTTCATCCGCACGCCGCAATACATCATCCCGATGAAGAATCCGAAATTTGGAGCCGCGGATGTCGAGGACTACAAGGCGAGATTCAAGTCGCTCACCGAACGCCTGCCGCGCACCTTCACCGGCTTTGAATACGACTTCGAGCACGCCTGGGCAGACCTCACGCCGGAGCGCCGCCGCGCGGTCATCGAGGCTTGCTGGAATGACGGTTCCCTGAAGCTATGGATATCCTCGTTCGCCGAGCTGTTCTTCGACCCGGAGGTCAATGCCGAGATCTCCGCATTCGTGCGCGGGAAGATGCGCGAGCGGCTCGGGGATCCGAAACTGTGCGAAGCGTTGATTCCCGCCGAATATGGGTTCGGAACGCACCGTGTACCCCTCGAGCAGAACTTCCTCGAGGTCTTCCATCGTCTCAACGTCGAGATCGTCAGCGTCAAGAGCAATCCGATCGATCGCGTAACGCCCACGGGTATTCAGACCGCTGACGGTACGGTCCATGAGCTGGATGTCATTATCCTTGCAACCGGCTTCGACGCCGGCACCGGTGCCTTGACGCGCATCGATATCAGGGGCCGCGGCGGCCGATCGCTGAGGGAGGACTGGGGCAGGGACATCCGCACCACGATGGGCCTGCAGGTGCACGGCTATCCCAACCTGTTCACGACCGCCGTTCCGCTCGCTCCGTCGGCCGCGCTGTGCAACATGACCACGTGCCTGCAGCAGCAGGTCGAATGGATCGATGACTGCATCAAGTACATGCGCAGCAAGGATCTGAAGGTGGTCGAGCCGACAAAGGACGCCCAGGACGGCTGGGTGGCCCATCACGACGAGATCGCGAACGCGACGCTGATCGCGAAAACCAATTCCTGGTACCTGGGCTCGAACGTCGAAGGCAAGCCGCGCCGTGTCCTGTCGTATTGCGGCGGCGTCGGCGCGTATCGGCAGAAGTGCGACGAGGTCGCGATGAACGGTTACGAGGGCTTCGCGATGCAATGAGCGCTCGCCACGCGAGCATCGACCACATCAATCAATCCAGCACGGGAAGGAAGATCATGATCATGAATTTTGGCGCGACGGCAGATGCCGTTCTCGACGGCGTCGTCACATCCACACCGCGCGTGCCCGGCGTTGTTGCAATGGTGACGGACCGCCGGCGCAACATCTATGAAGGCGCGGCCGGCAAACGCCGTCTCGATCAGACGGCGGACATGACCACCGACAGCGTCTTTGCCATTTTCTCCACGACCAAGGCGATTACCGGCACGGCCGTTCTGCAACTCGTCGAGGAGGGCAAGCTCGATCTCGATGCGCCCGCGAAGCGCTACGCGAACGAGATCGGAGAGCTGCAGGTGATCGAGGGCTTCGATGCGGCGGGTGAGCCAATCCTGCGTGCACCGAAGCGCGATATTACCACGCGCATGCTGATGACCCACACGGCGGGCCTGAGCTACGATTTCATCAACCACACCTATAACCGACTGGCCCAGGAGAAGGGGCAGCCCAACGTGATCACCGCGACCAAGGCCTGCCTGATGACCCCGCTGCTGTT
The DNA here is from genome assembly GCF_006658635.1 of Bradyrhizobium sp. UNPA324. Classification (NCBI taxonomy): domain Bacteria; kingdom Pseudomonadati; phylum Pseudomonadota; class Alphaproteobacteria; order Hyphomicrobiales; family Nitrobacteraceae; genus Bradyrhizobium; species Bradyrhizobium sp. UNPA324. The sequence continues at coordinate 4,454,496 of NZ_LFJD01000004.1, read as the reverse complement.
CGATCCCGGCGAGCGCTGGGACTATGGGACAAATCTCGACTGGTGCGGCCAGATCGTCGAGGCCATCACGGGCAAGCGACTCGGTGAAGTCTTCAAGACGCGCATCTTCGAACCGCTCGGGATCAAGGACATGACCTTCGAGCTGACCGACGCGATGCGCCAGAAACTGGCCGGCATCCACGCGCGAAACGCCGACGGGTCGCTGACGCCGATGGATTTCGAGCTTCCGGCAAAGCCCGAAGTCCATATGGGCGGCCACGGCCTGTACGGCACGGTCGGCGACTACATGCGTTTCATCCGCATGTGGCTGAATGACGGGGCTGGCGAGCACGGGCGCGTGCTGAAAGCCGAAACCGTGCGGATGGCGGAGAAGAACCATCTGGGCGACAGGAAGGTAACGCCGATCACGGGTGTCATCCCGTCGCTGTGCAACGACGCGGAATTCTTTCCGGGCCAATCCAAATCCTGGGCGCTGAGCTTCATGGTCAACGATGAGGAAGCCCCGACGGGACGTCCCGCCGGCGCGCTGGGCTGGGCCGGGCTGGCCAACCTGTTCTACTGGATCGATCGGCAGAACAACGTCGGCGGGTTCTGGGCCACCCAGATTCTGCCCTTCGGCGATCCGACATCGTTCATCGGCTATATGAACTTCGAGACGGCGTTCTACCAGAGCCTGAGGCAGCGCTTGGCGAGCTAGGACCATGATGCGAGAGCGACCTCGTCGCTGTCGACCGAGGCCGTTTCTCTCGATGGTCAAACGTGACCGAGCTAGGCCCTGACCCCGCCCGCGATACGGCGCGACGCCTTGCTCGGGCACCCACAGGCCCTTAGACCGTGGGACCGCTCGCCTACGGCTTCGGGCTCCAGCACGCCGGCAAGGTTCCAACCCTGTTTGCCAGCGCCGCGGTCATGGTCGTGCTCGGCCTTGTCTGTGCCCGGCTGCTCAAGCCGCGGGCACCCTCCGACGCGCGTACCTGACGAAAGCGCGCCGGACCCCTGCAACTCAATCGGACGCCATGCCTTCGGCGTGCTACAGCCAGGGATGACAAAGTTTCTGATCGCCGCGCTGCTCGCCATTGCTCCGGTCGCCGCGCAGACGTCTAAGCACAGCCCAAGCCACCCGTGACGGATCGCGAGCAGGTGCAAGCTGACCGCGCGAAAGCGGCTGCCGAGGACAAGAATGCGCCGACCACGCGTCCATGGGACAGAGATGCCAGCGGCAAACGTCCCTGGGAAAGGTCATCCATCTCCAAGTAGCGCGGCGCGAGTCGTGACCAGGTTCGCGCGCTTCGATATTCACGCGTCCTCAGCCGCGTCCGCGATAGGGCGCAACCCCTTGCTCCGGCACCCACAGGCCCTTCGGCACGCGGCCGGTCTGCCAGAACACGTCGATCGGAATGCCGCCGCGCGGATACCAATAGCCGCCGATGCGCAAGAATTTCGGCTTGATCTCGCTCGCGATGCGCTTGCCGATCATCACGGTACAGTCCTCGTGGAAGGCACCATGGTTGCGGAAGCTCGCGATGTAGAGTTTGAGCGATTTCGACTCCAGCAGCCACGCACCTGGCGCGTAGTCGATCATCAGATGCGCGAAATCCGGTTGGCCCGTGACCGGACAGAGCGAGGTGAATTCCGGCACGGTGAAACGCACCAGATAGTCGGTGCCCTTTTGCGGATTGGGCACGCGGTCGAGCTGAGCGTCTTCCGGTGTGTGCGGCCACTCGACCGCACGGCCGAGCTGGAGGGATTTCTTCGCCATCGTCGTCACATCCTGTGGAGCATGATCCGGACCCGGAGGGCCGCGTTAGCGCAAAGTGGGCACCGGTTTTCCGAAAGATCATGCTCAGTCAAAAACGGCTAGAGCGCGATAAGATCGCGCTCTAGAGGATGCCGGGATGGACGCAAATGCCGCGGCCGTCAACCGGCGGCGATCGTCTGGATCATGACAATGCGATCGTTACCGGACTCGCAGCCCCAGAGCTCACCCGCCCGTCCGTCGAGCTGGCGCACATTGGCATTGGCCTTGTCGCTGGCGAACGTGTTGAACGTCTCGGTCGAAGGATCGAAGCGGACGATGGCGTTGGCGGAGAAATCGCTCAGCCAGACCTTGTCCTTGTCGTCGACATAGACCGCGTAGGGGCGGGGGCGCTCGCCCGGCAGCTTCCACGTCTTCCACGACCCATCGGCGGGATCGTGCACCGAGACATGGCCGCTGTTCCATTCGCTGACCCAGATCCGGCTTTTCGAGTCCGACCACACGCGCCGTGAGCCCTGGCCCGGGGTCGGTGGCTCGACGATGCTGGCATTGCCGGTCGCACGGTCGATCCTTGCGATATGGCTGCCGGCGAGCGAGGCGTACCAGACATCGCCCTTGGGGGTGACCGTGATGCCGTACGGGCCGACGCCCTTGGGCGCCCTGAACACCTTCATGTCGCCAGACGTCGGCGCGAGGCGGCCGTAATAGCCGGACTGGCCGGTGAACCAGTAGGTGCCTTCCTTGTCGAACACGCCGGTGTTGAGATTGGCAGCAGCGAACTTTTCGGGCAGGCGGAACAGCTTGACCGCGAGGTCGGACGGATCGACCCGCGCGATGGCGTTCTGGCCGCCCTCGGCGATCCAGGGCGCGCCGTCGGGGCCGATGGTCACGCCATGCGGAGCCGCGCCCTGACCGAGGCTGACCGTCTTGAAATGGCCATCGCGGGGATCGAGCCTGCCGAGCAGGCCCTTGCCCTGCGCCGTGAACCAGACCGAGCCGTCGGGGGCGGGGGCCAGATCGTGCAGGCCGATGCCGGCACTGATTTGGAAGTATTTTGTCCGGAACGGGCTCTCCTGGGCAAAACCTGGGCGGGCCGCCAGCAGGGCGGCGCTCGAGGCGAGAAACTGGCGGCGATTCATGGCGTTACCCCGACTGTTTGGGATTGAGGATGGACGCACGGATCTGGTCCTCAAACCTAATCCTGGGGACTTCACGCGTCAGTCGAAGCCCGCCGTCCAAGCGTTCACATTTGCTTGCGGCCCGTGTAAGACCCGCGGCACCGATCAGCCCTAACGAACGGAAGTGCACATCATGACCGCCATTATCGACATCATCGGCCGCGAAATCCTCGATAGCCGGGGCAATCCCACCGTCGAGGTCGATGTCGTGCTGGAGGATGGCGCGCTCGGCCGCGCTGCCGTGCCCTCCGGCGCGTCTACGGGTGCCCATGAGGCCGTCGAGCTGCGCGACGGCGACAAGGCCCGCTATCTCGGCAAGGGCGTCACCAAAGCGGTCGGCGCCGTCAACGGCGAGATCTTCGAGGCCCTCAGCGGCCTCGATGTCGAGCAGCAGGCCCAGATCGACCAGATCATGATCGATCTGGACGGCACGGCGAACAAGAGCCGGCTGGGCGCCAACGCCATCCTCGGCGTCTCGCTGGCTTGCGCCAAGGCGGCCGCGAACTCGCTCGACATGCCGCTCTATCGTTACGTCGGCGGCACCTCGGCGCGCCTGTTGCCGGTGCCGATGATGAACATCATCAATGGCGGCGTCCACGCAGACAACCCGATCGACTTCCAGGAATTCATGATCCTCCCCGTCGGCGCCTCGTCCTTCGCCGAGGGTCTGCGCTACGGCGCGGAAGTCTTCCACACGCTGAAGTCCGAATTGAAGAAGGCCGGCCACAACACCAATGTCGGCGACGAGGGCGGCTTTGCCCCGAACCTGCCCTCGGCCGACGCCGCGCTCGACTTCGTCATGAACGCGATCGGCAAGGCCGGCTTCAAGGCGGGAAGCGACATCGTGCTCGGCCTCGACTGCGCCTCGACCGAGTTCTTCAGGGACGGCAAGTACGTCTATGAAGGCGAGGGCAAGGCCCGCTCGATCTCCGAGCAGGCCAAGTACCTTGCTGACCTGGCCTCGCGCTATCCCATCGTGACGATTGAAGACGGCATGTCGGAAGACGACATGGACGGCTGGAAGGAGCTCACCGACCTCGTCGGCAAGAAGTGCCAGCTGGTCGGCGACGACCTCTTCGTCACCAACGTCAAGCGCCTCGCCGACGGCATCAAGGCCGGCCGCGCCAACTCGATCCTGATCAAGGTCAACCAGATCGGCACGCTGACCGAGACGCTCGCCGCCGTCGAGATGGCGCACAAGGCCGGCTACACCTCGGTGATGTCGCATCGCTCCGGCGAGACCGAGGATTCCACCATCGCCGATCTCGCGGTCGCCACGAATTGCGGTCAGATCAAGACCGGCTCCCTTGCACGTTCCGACCGCACCGCCAAATACAACCAGCTCCTGCGCATCGAGCAGCAGCTCGGCAAGCAGGCGCTCTACGGCGGCAAGGCGGCACTGAAGGCGCTGGCATAAGCCAGCGTCACCGCGCGAGGCGCGAAAAACGAAGACAGGGGAGGACCGACATGAGCGACGGCAGGACCGGACTGCAACTGCGTTCGCTGCTCAAGAAGAGCGGCGAGCTGGAATTGTCCCTCGTGAATGTCCCGACGCCGGAGCCGGCCGACGACGAGGTCGTGGTTCGGGTCGAGGCCACCCCGATCAACCCCTCCGACCTCGGGCTCCTGATCGGGCCCGCCGACATGTCGGCCGCCAAGGCCTCCGGCACCAAGGAGATGCCGGTCATCACCGCGACGATGCCGGAGGCCGCGATGCGGATGATGGGGGCCCGGCTCGATCAATCGCTGCCGGTCGGCAACGAGGGGGCCGGCACGGTGATCGGTGCCGGATCGTCGGACGCGGCGAAAGCCCTGATGGGCAAGACCGTGTCGATGATCGGCGGTGCGATGTACACGCAATATCGCGTGCTGAAAGTGCGCGACGTCATGGAGCTGCCGGCGGGCACCACGGCGGCCGACGGCGCGTCCTGGTTCGTCAATCCGCTGACCGCGCTCGGCATGACCGAGACGATGCGGCGGGAGAACCACAAGGCGCTCGTGCACACCGCGGCTGCGTCCAATCTCGGCCAGATGCTCAACAAGGTCTGCATCAAGGACGGCATCGGCCTCGTCAACATCGTCAGGAGCAAGGAGCAGGCCGACATCCTGCACACGATCGGCGCCAAATACGTCGTGGATTCCAGCGCACCAAGCTTCACGGACGATCTTACCAATGCGCTGGTCGAGACCGGCGCCACGATCGCGTTCGATGCCATCGGCGGCGGCAAGCTGGCCAGCCAGATCCTGACCGCCATGGAAGTTGCGGCCAACAAGACCGCGGAGGAATACAGCCGCTATGGCTCCAACGTGTACAAGCAGGTCTACATCTACGGCAGCCTGGACAACCGTCCGACCGAATTGAGCCGGTCGTTCGGACTAACCTGGGGCGTCGGTGGTTGGCTGCTGACGCCGTTCCTCCAGAAGATCGGTCCGGCCGAGATCAGCCGCTTGCGCCAGCGCGTGGCGTCCGAGCTCAAGACCACCTTCGCCAGTCACTACACCAAGGTGGTGTCGCTGACCGAGGCGCTCGATCCCGCCAACATCGCCGTCTACGCCAAACGCGCCACCGGCGAAAAATTCCTCATCAACCCAAATAAATAATCGTGATGTGCGAGGGCACGTCACCGCAGGAAGGTCTTGCCTTCTGAGCAAAGCGGGAGATTATTTCGCCGCTATTGAATGCGGAAACCGCAAGGGCTCAGAAGGGGACCTCTCCATGACCGATTTCAATCGTCGTCATCTGCTCGCAGGCGCCGCTGCCGCCGCTGCGGCTGCCGTGACCGGGCTTCGCCCGTCCATGATCAATGCCGCAGTGCCGCAAGCGGGGATGCAGGCGCCCGGCTTCTATCGCTACAAGGTCGGCAGCTACGAATGCACCTCGATCAACGACGGCGCGCGCACATTTCCGATGCCGGACAAGTTCGTCGCCAATCTGTCGAAGGACGAAGCGCTGGCCGCGGGCGCGGCGGCCTACATGCCGAAGGGCATGGTCACGGTGCCGTTCAACCCGCAACTCGTCAATACCGGCTCCAAGCTTGTCCTGATCGACACCGGCAACGGCATTGCGAATTTCGAGGCGAGCAAGGGTGCGGTCGGCCGCACGCTGCAAAACCTCCAGGCTGCAGGCGTCGAGGCGAAGAACATCGACGTCGTGCTGCTCTCGCATCTGCACCCCGATCACACCAACGGCATTCGCCTTGCCGACGGCGCGCTCGCGTTCCCCAATGCGGAGATCATGGTGCCGGGCAAGGACTGGGAATTCTGGACCAGCGAGGACAACGCGGCCAAGGCCGAGTCCAATCCGATGATGAAGAACTACTTCGCCAACGTGAAGAAGACCTTTGCCGGCCTGGAGTCCAAGGTCACCAAATACGAGTGGGGTAAGGAGGTCGCGCCGGGCATCACCTCGATCGCAACGCCGGGCCATACGCCGGGCCACACCTCGTTCGCGGTCGCATCGGGCGATGCCAAGGTGCTGATCCAGTCCGACGTCACCAACATTCCGGAATTCTTCCTGCGCAATCCCGACTGGCACGTGATGTTCGACAACGATGCCGCGCTGGCGCAGGAGACGCGCCACAAGTTCTACGACATGGCGGCGGCGGAGAAAGCGACCGTGATCGGCTTCCACTTCACGTTCCCGTCGGTCGGCCACGTCGAGAAGGACGGCGCCAAATATCGCCTGATCCCGTCGGCCTGGAATCCGACGATCTGACCGGGTGGGACGTCTGTGCCAGAGATCAGGCCGCCGCATGGCGGCCTGATTGTTTTGGGCGACCATCTGCTTTCGCGAAACACAGCGTTTCCAAATCGGGTCAGTTCATGCACTTGCATCAATTGGCCCGGATCGCTTAAGTGGCCCGGCACTTCCCCTCAAGGTTTCAAGGACACCTCATGGCTCACACCATCGTCACGATCGCCGGCAGCCTGCGCAAGGAGAGCTTTTCGCTGAAGATCGCCAACGCGCTCGCCAAGCTCGCGCCTGATACGCTGAAGCTCGAGGTTATCACGCCGGCGGGGATCTCGTTCTTCAATCAGGACCTCGAGGGTGCACCGCCCGCGGACTGGCTGGCCTTCCGCGACAAGCTTCAGAGATCGAACGGCGTCCTGTTCGTCACCCCCGAATACAATCGCTCGATCCCGGGCGTCCTCAAGAACGCCATCGACGTCGCCTCGCGTCCCTATGGCAAGAGCTCGCTCCTCGGCAAGCCGGTCGGCATCATCTCGAACTCGCCGGGACCGCTTGGCGGCGTCAGCGCGGCCAAGCATCTGCAGAATATCCTGCCGGGCATTTCCGGTCTGCTGCTCCAGCAGCCGGAAATCTACCTCAACGCCGTCGGCGATGCGTTTGATACGGACGGCAACCTGATCAAGGACTCCCTGAAGACGGTGCTGCAGCAATACATCGGCGCCTTCGCCGCGCACGTGGCGAAGAACCAAGGCTGAGCACGCACTCTCTCCGTCATGGCCGGGCTTGTCCCGGCCATCCACGGCTTTGCGGATCAAGACCAAGAACGTGGATGCCCGGGACAAGCCCGGGCATGACGACGGGTGGGGGGCTTGATTAGCACTCCCTTAACCAACCTGTCCCATCTTCCCAGGATGGTCTCCCGCGCACGCCTGAAATCGATCCTGACCGGACTTGCCCTCTACGCGATGGCGGCCGCGATCGTCGGCTATTTCGGCATCAACGCCTATACCGGCAAATACGGCCTCAACGCCCGTCAGGAACTCGACCAGGAGATCATCGCACTGACCAGCGAACTGGCCCAGCTCAAGCGCGAGCGCGCCAAGAGCGAGCAGCGGGTGTCGCTGCTGCGGTCCGAGCGGATCGACCCCGACATGCTGGACGAGCGGGCGCGCTTCCAGCTCGACTATGTCAATCCGCGCGATTTGGTTCGGATGATCCCGGCGAAGTAGCGTTTTCCGCAAGCTTCGAAACCGACACGAAAGCCGCTGCCGAAATCCGACCATTGTGCCCGCGGCTCCTGCGAAGGTCGTAAGTCCGGAACCTGCCGGTTGCCTTGACGGCAGCGCCGCGACGGGCTCATGGCTTTCCGTGGCGCTCTTTCGAAGTTGACGCAGATCAAACAGGTGGCGCCGGCACGTTCTAGTCTATCATCCGGAGGAAACTGTGATGAATGGGTCGGTGCCCCGGCATCACGCGGCCCGTGTCGAGGCCGCCATCGCGTCAGGCCAGGCGGCACGATCCGCGCTCGTGGCCTCGTGGCGCCGTTCGTCCAGATTGCATCATCTCGATCCCGGCGGCCGCACCTCGCCGATACGGCTGACCGAAACCGAGCTGCACCAGGCGCGCGAGCGCGTCGCGCCGCTTCTGGCTGCCGCGCAAGGCGCGATGGACCGGCTGTATCAGGCCGTTGGCGCCAGCGGCTGCTGCGTGCTGCTTGCCGACGGCGAGGGTGTGCCGGTCGATCGTCGCGGCACAGCGGCGGATGACGCGACGTTTCAGTCCTGGGGCCTGTGGACCGGTGCGCTCTGGAGCGAGGAGCACGAAGGCACCAACGGCATCGGCACCTGTCTCGTCGAGCAGCGTGCGCTGACGATCGACCGCGACCAGCATTTCTTCGCCCGCAACACGCTTCTGAGTTGCACCGCGGTTCCGATCTACGACCATGAGGCGGCGCTTGCCGGCGTGCTCGACGTCTCCTCCTGCCGCGCCGACCGGACCGATGCATTTTCCAGTCTGATCGCGCTCGCGGCGGGCGAGGCGGCCAAGCGGATCGAAGCCGATCTGTTCCGTAAGGCGTTCGCCCATGCCCGCATCGTGCTGACGCAGGCCGCGGACGGTCAATGCGGGGGACTCGTCGCGGTCAATGCGGACGATCTCGTGATCGGCGCGACCCGCTCCGCCCGGCTGGCGCTCGGAATTGCCCCTGGCCGGGCATTGCAGCCGGTACCCGCAGCCGATCTGCTCGGCGGCGATACCGCGCGCGATCATCTTGCCAGCGGTCAGCGCGCCGTGGTGCAGCGGGCGTTGCTCCGCGCCGGCGGCAATGTCTCGGCGGCCGCCAAGGCCCTCGGCGTCAGCCGGGCCACGCTGCATCGGAAGCTGAAGCGGTTCGAGCTGAACCACTGAGCCGCGTCGTATCTCTCAGCCGTCATTGCGAGGAGCCCGCGACAAAATTGCGAAGCAATTTTGCGCTGGCGACGAAGCAATCCAGAGCCCCTCCATGGAAAGATTCTGGATTGCTTCGCTGCGCTCGCCATGACGCCGTGGAAGCTGCCAGCGCTCAATCTCGCACTGCCTTGCCCCCCGACCTGTCGCAGAACTGCGACAGGTCTGCTCCGCCATCGCTCCTACCTGGGCTGACAAAAAACACCTCTCGCATCATCGTCCGCGCAAGTCGCGGGCCACGCGACGAATTGCGCAAATAGCAATCAACGGGAGTGATCAATGAACAAGGTGGAATTCCTCAATCTCACGAAGAATCCCTTCGCCGCGAGCTACGACAATTTCATCGGCGGCAAATGGGTGGCCCCGCGTTCCGGCAAATACTTCGACAACGTCTCCCCGGTGACCGGCCAGGTCGTCTGCAAGATCGCGCGCTCCGACGCGCAGGACATCGAGGCCGCGCTCGATGCGGCGCATGCGGCCAAGGGCGCCTGGGGACGGACCAGCGTCGTGGAACGCGCGATCATCCTCAACAAGATCGCCGATCGCATGGAAGAGAACCTCGAGCGGCTCGCGATCGCCGAAACTTGGGACAACGGCAAGCCGATCCGCGAGACCCGCGCTGCCGACCTGCCGCTGGCGATCGACCACTTTCGCTATTTCGCCGGCGTCGTGCGCGGCCAGGAAGGCACGATCGGCGAGATCGATGATGACACCGTCGCCTACCACTTCCACGAGCCGCTCGGCGTCGTCGGCCAGATCATTCCCTGGAACTTCCCGTTGCTGATGGCCTGCTGGAAGCTCGCGCCCGCGCTCGCCGCCGGCAATTGCGTGGTGCTCAAGCCGGCCGAACAGACCCCTGCATCGATCCTGGTCTGGGCCGATATCATCGGCGACCTCCTGCCGCCCGGCGTCCTCAACATCGTCAACGGCTTCGGCCTCGAAGCTGGCAAGCCGCTGGCATCCAGCCCGCGCATCGCCAAGATCGCCTTCACCGGCGAGACCACGACGGGCCGGCTGATCATGCAATATGCCAGCCAGAATCTCATCCCCGTCACGCTCGAGCTCGGCGGCAAGTCGCCGAACATCTTCTTCAAGGACGTGCTGGCCGAGGATGACGATTTCTTCGACAAGGCGATCGAAGGCTTCGTGATGTTCGCTCTGAACCAGGGCGAGGTCTGCACCTGTCCGAGCCGGGCTCTGATCCATGAGTCGATCTACGAGCGTTTCATGGAGCGAGCGCTCAAGCGCGTTGCCGCCATCGTCCAGGGCGACCCGCGCGATGCCGCGACCATGATCGGCGCGCAGGCCTCCGGCGAGCAGTTGGAGAAAATTCTTTCCTACATCGACATCGGCAAGCAAGAAGGTGCCAAGATCCTGGCCGGCGGCGCGCGTGCGAAGCTTTCCGGCGATCTTGCCGGCGGCTTCTACGTCCAGCCCACGGTGTTCCACGGTCACAACAAGATGCGGATCTTCCAGGAGGAGATCTTCGGACCGGTCGTGTCGGTCACGACGTTCAAGACCGATGAAGAAGCGCTGTCGATCGCCAACGACACGCTCTACGGCCTCGGGGCCGGCATCTGGAGCCGCGACGCCAACCGCTGCTACCGCTTCGGCCGCGCCATCCAGGCGGGCCGGGTCTGGACCAACTGCTACCACGCCTATCCCGCGCACGCGGCATTCGGCGGCTATAAGCAGTCGGGCATCGGGCGCGAGACCCACAAGATGATGCTCGATCACTATCAGCAGACCAAGAACCTCCTGGTCAGCTATAGCCCGAAGAAGCTCGGCTTCTTCTGATCGACTAGCAGGGCGGCGCAATCCATTCTCCCATTGCGCCGCCCTGCGTACTGGCGGGGCACGGCTCATGCACGACAAGGTCAGCGCCACGGACGCAGCGCTCGAGCTCCTGGCCGAGATCTGTGCGGATCACGGCCCCGTCCTATTTCATCAGTCCGGCGGTTGCTGCGACGGCTCGTCGCCGATGTGCTATCCGGCCGGCGAGCTCGTCATCGGTGAGACCGACGTACTGCTTGGTTATATCGGCGGCATGCCGTTCTATATCAGCGGCCCGCAATTCGAGGCTTGGAAGCACACCGACCTCATCATTGATGTCGTTGCCGGGCGCGGCGGAATGTTCTCATTGGACAACGGACGGGAGAGGAGGTTCTTGACCCGGTCCCGAATCTGTTCGCGCGGCGGCGGCGATTAGATTTGTTGCCCGATCAGCGCCAAAGATTTTCCAATATTTCGACCACGTTGCAGTGCGGCATAATGAAAGTCGTGCCATGTCGCCGCGGTGCTTTCCAAGGGCGTTTGACTTGGGTTAGAGAGGGCGAGAGTTTTCTCTGACCCGGAATTCCTATGGCCGCACCCAAGAAAGCCGCCGCAAGCACTCCACAGGACAAGACCGACGGCGGTTCGCCTCCGGAATTCACCAGGGAGCAGGAGCTCAAGGCGCTCCGCGACATGCTCCTGATCCGGCGGTTCGAGGAAAAGGCCGGCCAGCTCTACGGCATGGGCGCGATCGGCGGTTTCTGCCACCTCTATATCGGTCAGGAGGCCGTGGTGGTCGGCATGCAGATGGCCCTGAAACAGGGCGATCAGGTCATCACCGGCTATCGCGATCACGGCCACATGCTCGCCACCGGCATGGACGCCAACGGCGTCATGGCCGAGCTCACGGGCCGCCGCGGCGGCTATTCCAAGGGCAAGGGCGGCTCCATGCACATGTTCAGCAAGGAGAAGCACTTTTACGGCGGCCACGGCATCGTCGGCGCCCAGGTCTCGCTCGGGACGGGCCTCGCCTTCGCCAATCACTATCGCGGCAGCGACAATGTCAGCGTCACCTATTTCGGCGACGGTGCGGCCAATCAGGGCCAGGTCTATGAGAGCTTCAACATGGCGGAGCTCTGGAAGCTGCCGGTGATCTACGTCATCGAGAACAACCGCTACGCCATGGGCACCTCGGTCTCGCGCGCCTCGGCCCAGCAGGATTTCTCCAAGCGCGGCGCGTCCTTCAACATCCCCGGCAAGCAGGTCGACGGCATGGACGTCCGCGCCGTGAAGGCTGCGGGCGAGGAGGCGGCGGCCTGGTGCCGCGCCGGCAAGGGCCCCTACATCCTGGAGATGCAGACCTACCGCTATCGCGGCCACTCGATGTCCGACCCTGCAAAATATCGCACACGCGAGGAGGTCGAGAAGGTCCGCCACGACCAGGACCCGATCGAGCAGGTGCGCAACCGCCTGTTGGCCGCCAAGGTCGGTGAGGCCGATCTCAAGGCGATCGACGCCGAGGTACGCGACATCGTCAACGCCTCCGCCGATTTCGCCCAGCATGATCCCGAGCCGGATGCCGCCGAGCTCTGGACCGACGTTTACCGCTGAACGCGCGCAAGCTTTCGTTTGGAGAAGATATGCCAATTCAAGTGCTGATGCCCGCGTTGTCGCCCACGATGGAGAAGGGCAATCTCGCCAAGTGGCTGAAGAAAGAGGGCGAGACGATCAAGTCCGGCGACGTCATCGCCGAGATCGAGACTGATAAGGCGACGATGGAGGTCGAGGCGACCGATGAGGGGACGCTCGGCAAGATCCTGATCCCCGAGGGGACCGCCGACGTCGCCGTGAACACGCCGATCGCGACCATCCTCGCGGACGGCGAGAGCGCGGCGGATCTCGCCAAGGCGCCCGCGCCGGCCCAGCAGGAGAAAGCCGCGGAATCGGCAGCCCCGGCCGCCGCAAAGGCCGAAGCACCTCGGCCCAAAGCCGCTCCCGCGCCGCAGGCCGTCGCTGAACCCGATCCGGAAGTGCCCGCTGGCACCGAGATGATCACGCAGACCATCCGTGAAGCGCTGCGCGATGCCATGGCCGAGGAAATGCGCCGCGATGCGGATGTCTTCGTGATGGGCGAGGAGGTCGCCGAATATCAGGGCGCCTACAAGGTCACGCAAGGGTTGCTCCAGGAGTTCGGCGCCAAGCGCGTCATCGATACCCCGATCACCGAGCACGGCTTTGCCGGCGTCGGCGTCGGCGCCGCGATGACAGGCCTCAAGCCCATCGTCGAGTTCATGACTTTCAACTTCGCCATGCAGGCGATCGACCAGATCATCAACTCGGCGGCCAAGACGCTCTATATGTCCGGCGGCCAGATGGGCTGCTCGATCGTATTTCGCGGCCCGAACGGAGCCGCCGCCCGCGTCGCCGCCCAGCACAGCCAGGACTATTCGGCCTGGTACTCCAACGTTCCCGGCCTCAAGGTCGTCGCCCCGTTCTCGGCGGCCGATTACAAGGGCCTGCTCAAGGCCGCGATCCGCGACCCCAATCCGGTGATCTTCCTCGAGAACGAGGTGCTCTACGGTCACACCGGCGAAGTCCCCAAGCTCGACGACTTCGTGATCCCGATCGGCAAGGCCCGCATCGTGCGCTCCGGCAGCCACGTCACCATCATCTCCTGGTCGAACGGCATGACCTACGCGCTCAAGGCCGCCGACGAGCTCGCCAAGGACGGCATCGAGGCCGAGGTGATCGATCTGCGCACGCTGCGCCCGATGGACACCGAGACCATCGTCAACTCGGTCAAGAAGACCGGCCGTGCCGTGACGGTGGAAGAGGGCTGGGCCCAGAGCGGCGTCGGCGCCGAGATCGCCGCGCGCATCATGGAGAACGCGTTCGATTATCTGGACGCGCCTGTTACGCGCGTCTCCGGCAAGGACGTGCCGATGCCCTATGCCGCAAATTTGGAGAAGCTCGCGCTGCCCTCGGCGGCGGAAGTCGTCGAGGCCGCCAAAGCCGTCTGCTACAGGTAGATCATGGCGGGTCCGAAGGAGCAGCCACTGCCGCCCGACGTCATGACCCGCGAAGACGCGGTCGAGATTTTGCGCGTGTTCGTGCTGGATGGCGGGCTGTCGATGGCGTTCCAGCGCGCCTTCGAGGAGCCCGACATGTGGGGCCTGTTGCTGGTCGATCTCGCCCGCCACGCCGCGCGCGCCTATGCGCGCGAGAGCGAATATACCGAGGAGGACGCGCTGAACCGGATCCTGGAGATGTTTCAGGCCGAGATCGAGCGTCCCACCGACACCGGCACCACGACGCCGCGCGGCAAGGGGCACTGACCGTGGCGATCGAATCCCATCATTTCGATTTCATGCTGGAGGCGATCCGCGAGGCCGAGGCTTCGATCGCGCAAGGCGGACTGCCGATCGGCGCCGTGCTGACGCGCGATGGCAAGATCATCGCCCGCGGCCACAACAACCGTGTGCAGGAGAACAACCCGATCCTGCACGGCGAGATGAGCTGCCTGCGCGAAGCCGGCGCGATCTCGTTCCACGACACGATCATGTACACCACGCTGTCGCCATGCGCGATGTGTGCCGGCGCGCTCGCGCTGTTCAAGGTCAAGCTGGTGGTGATCGGAGAGTCCGTCACCTTCGCGGGCTCCAAGGACATCCTCGACAAGTTCGGCATCCCCTGGATCGACCTTGCCGACGACCGCTCCATCGCCATGATGAAGAATTGGCGTTCCATCCCCGCCAATGAGCGCCTCTGGCAAGGCGACATCGGCAACTAAACCTGGTCTGTTCGTCTTCGGCCGTCGAAGACGAATTTTTGCAAAGTTCTTCTTGAGGTCAGCATGCCCATCAACATCCTGATGCCCGCTCTCTCGCCGACGATGGAGAAGGGCAACCTCGCCAAGTGGCTGAAGAAGGAAGGCGACAAGGTCAAATCCGGCGATGTCATCGCCGAGATCGAGACCGACAAGGCGACGATGGAGGTCGAGGCCATCGACGAGGGCACGATCGCCAAGATCCTGGTGCCCGAGGGCACGCAGGACGTCCCGGTCAACGACGTGATCGCGGTGCTGGCCGGCGAGGGCGAGGACGTGAAGGCGGCAGGTAGCGCCAAGCCCAGCGCTTCGGCCGCGCCTCCGAAAGCTGCTGAAGCACCCGCTGCGGCGCCGGCTCCCGCGCCTGCGCCGGCCGTGCCTAAGGCGGCCCCGCCGCCCGCTGCTGCACCGGGGCCGCAGGCCGCTCCGGCCGCGCAGAGCAACGGCCATGGCGGCCGCGTATTCTCATCGCCGCTGGCGCGGCGCCTTGCCAAGGAAGCCGGCATCGACGTCGGCATGGTCACCGGCACCGGTCCGCACGGCCGCGTGGTCGCCCGCGACGTCGAGCAGGCCAAGTCGGGCAAGGGCCTCAAGGCGCCCGCGGCTGCGCCGTCGGGCGCGCCCGCGATCGCGCCGACCATGTCGGACAAGCAGATCCTGTCGCTGTTCGAGCCCGGCTCCTACGACATCGTCCCGCATGACGGCATGCGCCGCACCATTGCGCAACGTCTGACGGCGTCGATTCAGAACGTCCCGCATTTCTATCTCACCATCGACTGCGACATCGGCAAGCTGCTCGCCGCGCGTGAGGAGATCAATGCGGCAGCTCCGAAGGACAAGGAGAAGAAGCCGCTCTACAAGATTTCGGTCAACGACTTCGTCATCAAGGCGATGGCGGTCGCGCTGCAGAAGATCCCGAACTGCAACGTGAGCTGGACCGAAAGCGGCATGGTCAAGCACCATCATTCCGACGTCGGCGTTGCCGTGGCGATGCCCGGCGGCCTGATCACGCCCATCATCCGGAAAGCGGAGACCAAGACGCTCTCCATCATCTCCAACGAGATGAAGGATTTTGCCGCGCGCGCACGGTCCCGCAAGCTGAAGCCGGAGGAATACCAGGGCGGCACTACCGCGGTCTCCAACCTCGGCATGTTCGGCATCAGCCACTTCACCGCCGTGATCAATCCACCGCATGCGACCATTCTCGCGGTCGGCACCAGCGAGGAGCGGCCGGTGGTACGCGGCGGCAAGATCGAGATCGCGAATATGATGAGCGTGACCCTGTCCTGCGATCACCGCGCCATCGACGGCGCGCTCGGCGCCGAGCTGATCGGCGCGTTCAAGCAGCTGATCGAAAATCCCGTGATGATGATGGTCTGAGATGGCGCATGACGACGCGCTGGCCCTGGATCTCGATGCTGGTTTCGCTGATCCTCACGCTCAATCCATACGGCATCGAGATTATTGAGGCCGCCTTCTTTGCCGGCGAGGCGCTGTCGCGCAGCATCTGGGCGCCGATCGCACTCACCATCTTCGCCATCATGGCGGCGGTCATTCTCATGGAATGGCTGATCAGAATCTACATCTTCAGACGCCGCGCCCGCGGCGCAACGACCGCTTGAGTTGAACGGGAGCCGCCATGGCCGATACATCCTTCGACGTCATCATCATCGGCTCCGGTCCCGGCGGCTATGTTACCGCGATCCGCGCCGCCCAGCTCGGCTTCAAGGTCGCGATCGTCGAGAAATCCTATCTCGGCGGCATCTGCCTGAACTGGGGCTGCATCCCGACCAAGGCGTTGCTGCGCTCGGCCGAGATCTACCACTACATGCAGCACGCCAAGGATTACGGCCTGTCGGCGGAGAAGGTCTCGTTCGATCCGAAGGCCGTGGTGCAGCGCTCGCGCGGCGTCTCCAAGCGGCTCAATGACGGCGTCGGCTTCCTGATGAAGAAGAACAAAGTCAGCGTGATCTGGGGCGCGGCTTCGATCGACGCGCCCGGCAAGGTCACCGTGAAGAAGTCCAACGTCGAAGCTCCGAAGGGCTCGCTGGGCGAGGGGACCTACCAGGCCAAGCACATCATCGTCGCAACGGGTGCGCGGCCGCGCGTGCTGCCGGGGCTCGAGCCCGACAAGAAGCTGGTCTGGACCTATTTCGAGGCGATGGTACCGGAGCGGATGCCGAAGTCGCTGCTGGTGGTCGGCTCCGGCGCGATCGGCATCGAGTTCGCCTCGTTCTTCCACACCATGGGAAGCGACGTCACTGTGGTCGAGGTGCTGCCGCAGATCCTGCCCGTCGAGGACGCCGAGATCGCGGGCCTCGCGCGCAAGCGCCTGGAGAAGCAGGGCATCAAGATCATGTCCTCGACCAAGGTCACCAAGCTGGAGAAGAAGGCCGACAGCGTCGTCGCCACCATCGACGACGGCAAGGGCAAGCCTGTGACCACCGAGTTCGAGCGGGTGATCTCGGCGGTCGGCGTCGTCGGCAATATCGAGAATCTCGGCCTGGAAAAGCTCGGCGTCAAGACCGACCGCGGCATCATCGTGGTCGACGGTTACGGCAAGACCAGCGTTCCCGGTATCTATGCGATCGGTGACGTCGCAGGTCCTCCCATGCTCGCGCACAAGGCCGAGCATGAGGGCGTGATCTGCGTCGAGGCGATCAAGGGCCTCAAGCCGCATCCCATGGACAAGAACATGATCCCGGGCTGCACCTATTGCCAGCCGCAGGTCGCCTCCGTCGGCCTCACCGAAGCCAAGGCCAAGGAGAACGGCCGCGAGATCCGCGTCGGCCGTTTCCCCTTCGTCGGCAACGGCAAGGCCATCGCGCTCGGCGAGGACCAGGGTTTGGTCAAGGTCATCTTCGACAAGAAGACTGGCCAGCTGCTCGGCGCCCACATGGTCGGCGCGGAAGTGACCGAGCTGATCCAGGGCTACGTCGTCGCCATGAACCTGGAGACCACGGAAGAAGAGCTGATGCACACGGTATTCCCGCATCCGACCCTGTCGGAGATGATGAAGGAAGCCGTGCTGGATGCGTATGGAAGGGTGCTGAATATCTAACCGCCGCCGTCATTGCGAGCGAAGCGAAGCAATCCAGGCTGCCTCAACGGAAAGACTCTGGATTGCTTCGCTTCGCTCGCAATGATGAGCAGAGAGAGCTGTTTGCAGAATAAGAAGGAAACCACCCCATGCACGACAACGACAACCTCACCATCGAACGCCCGACCTTCGTCACCCATCTCGAATGTGCGATGGAGGGCGATCACTACGCCGCCGACCAGGTCCATAATCTCTCCAAGGCCGGCAAGCCGCTTCTCGTCCGCTACGATCTCGCCGGCGTGAAGAAGGCGCTGACCAAGGACGCACTCGCGCAGCGGCCCGGCGACATGTGGCGCTACCGCGAGCTGCTGCCGGTGCGCAAATGCAAGGACATCGTCTCGCTCGGCGAAGTCACGACGCCACTGATCCGGCTGCCGAAGCTCGGCAAGAAGCTCGGTGGCGGCGAGATCATCGTCAAGGACGAGGGCCGTTTGCCGACCGGCTCGTTCAAGGCGCGCGGTCTGGTGATGGCGGTGTCGATGGGCAAGGCGCTCGGCATCAAGCACATGGCGATGCCGACCAACGGCAATGCCGGCGCGGCGCTGGCGGCCTATGCGACGTCCTGCGGCATCAAGACCACGATCTTCTGCCCGGCCGATACGCCGGAGGTAAACGTCAGCGAGATCGAGTTGCAGGGCGCGACTGTCTACCGTGTCAACGGCTATATCGACGATTGCGGCAAGATCGTCGGCGAGGGCAAGGCAAAAGTTGGCTGGTTCGACACCTCGACGCTGAAGGAGCCGTACCGCATCGAGGGCAAGAAGACGATGGGCCTCGAACTCGCCGAGCAGCTCGACTGGGACGTGCCCGACGTGATCTTCTATCCGACCGGTGGCGGCACCGGTCTGATCGGCATGTGGAAGGCGTTCGACGAGCTGGAGAAGATCGGCTTCATCGGGAGCAAGCGCCCGCGCATGGTCGCGGTGCAGGCCTCCGGCTGCGCGCCGATGGTGCGGGCCTATGAGGCTGGCACCGAGCACGCCACGCGCTGGGAGGACGCGCACACTATCGCCTCCGGTATACGCGTGCCGCAGGCGATCGGCGATTTCCTCATCCTGCGCGCGGTGCGCGAGAGCAAGGGCTTTGCCATCGCCGTCGACGACGACAAGATTTCGGCGGCGCTGAACGAGGTCGCGCGCGAGGAGGGGCTGCTGCTGTGTCCCGAGGGCGCGGCCACTTACGCCGCCTACAAGGAAAGCCTGGCCGATGGCCGGGTCTCGAAGGGCGACCGCGTGATGCTGTTCAACTGCGCCACCGGCCTGAAATACCCGCTGCCGCCGGTCACTCGCACGCTCGACCGGCACAAGCCGATCGATTATTCCCAATTTTAGCGCGGCAATACGCCACGAATGATCCCTCTTCCCGTACGCGGGAAGAGCAAAAATAATATCGACATCGCTGGGGAGAAGACAATGAAAGCCGCCTGGGCTGCGCTGTTTGCTGTTCTCGCTGTGACCGGCGCCGCGCGCGCCGACGAGTTTCCCTCCCATCCCATCACCATCATCGTGCCGTTCGCGGCGGGCGGCCCGTCGGATGCGATGGCGCGCGTGCTGGCCGAGCGGATGCGCACCTCGCTTGGCCAGGCCGTCGTGGTCGAGAACGTCACCGGCGCGGGCGGCTCGATCGGCGTCGGCCGCGCGGTGCAATCGCCGCCGGACGGCTACACCATCTCGTTCGGCCATCTCGGCACCCACGTCGCCAACGGCGCCGTCTACAAGCTCAAATACGACCTCGTCGCCGATCTCGAGCCGGTGGTGCTGCTGCCGAGCAATCCGATGATCGTCGTCAGCAAGAATGCGGTGCCCGCGACCTCCCTGAAAGAGCTTCTGGAGTGGTTGAAATCACGGCCGTCGCCGCCGACAGCGGGCACCGCCGGTGCCGGCTCCGGCAGCCACATCGCCGGCGTCTATTTTGAAAGCGTTTCCGGCATCAAGCTGCAATATGTGCCCTATCGCGGCACCGCGCCCGCACTGAACGATCTCATCGCCGGCCAGATCGACGTCATCGTCGACCAGACCTCCAACTCGATCGCCCAGGTCCGCGCCGGCACCATCCGCGCCTATGCCGTCACCGACAGCAAGCGCCTGGCCTCGGCGCCCGACATTCCGACCGCGGAGGAGGCGGGCCTGAAGGGCTTCAACATGACGCTGTGGTCGGGAATGTGGGTGCCGAAGGGCACGCCGAAGGAGATCGTGACGAAGCTCAACGCCGCGGCCGTGGACGCGCTGAACGATCCCGCCGTGAGGAAGCAGCTCGAAAACCAGGGGCTGGAGATGACACCGAAGGATCAGCTCACGCCCGAGGCGCTCGGCGCCCGACAGAAGGCCGGGATCGCAAAATGGTGGCCGATCATCAAGGCGGCGAACATCAAGGTGGATTGACGGCCGGGCGATCACCCCCTGGTTTCGTCATCTGCCGCCAGCGCCCGGTCCAGGCATTGCATCATATCCGTAGGGGCGAACGGCTTGCCGAGAAAACAGGTTGCGCCGGCCTTGAGCGCGCGCGCACGCACGCTCTCGTCCGGGAAGCCAGTGATCAAGATGAACGGCGTAGCCGAGCCCTGCGCGCGCATCTGAGTCAGCAGATCGATACCGGTCATCAACGGCATCTGCACGTCGGCGATCACGCACGAGGTGTCGGTCGAATCGGTCGACCTCAGAAACTCTTCGGCGGAGGCGAATGTGTGGACGATGTATCCGCGGGATTTCAACAGGTTGTTGATCGCGGCCCGCACATAAGGGTCATCGTCAAGCACCGAAATGACCGAAGCCACTGACAAGACGTCCGCTCCTCGTCCCGGATTACGCTTGCCGTCGCCGCGGCTGTACATAAACACGCAAGGTGGACCTGCCAGTCACGATTGGAAACTCATACTTAGGTTTGTGCGTCCGGCTTGTTGGCCCCAATCCCGAGCGCCTCGCTCATTCTCACCAGATCGGCCAACGACTTCGCGCCCATTTTCCGCATGATCTGGCCGCGATAGATTTTGACGGTGATTTCGGCCAATCCGAGCTGGGCGGCCACTTGCTTGTTCATCAGGCCGGACGTCACCAGTGACAATACATCTCGCTCCCGAGAGGACAGTGACTCGAAGCGTGATCTCACGGTCGAGACCGTCCTGTTGAGCTCGCGGCGCTTGCGGTCCCGCTCGATAGCGGCCTGAACTGCGTCCAAGATGTCCTGGTCGCGAACCGGCTTGGTCAAGAAGTCGATTGCGCCGCTCTTCATGGCCCGAACCGTCATGGGAATATCACCATGTCCCGTAATGAAGATGATGGGCGTGTGGATGTTCGCCTTGGCAAGATCCGACTGCAGGTCGAGGCCGCTGGTTCCGGGCAAGCGGATGTCGAGCACCAGGCAACTGGGAACTTCCGGGGGCTTGGCGTGGAGGAGTTGCAGTGCCGAGCCGAATGCTTCGACCTTGAGGCCGACCGACTCGAAAAGATTGGTGAGAGCGCGGCGAATCGACGCGTCGTCGTCGACGATGAAGACGATTGGCTGGTCGCCGTCCTGCTGCGGCGCAGGCTCC
The DNA here is from genome assembly GCF_006658635.1 of Bradyrhizobium sp. UNPA324. Lineage (NCBI taxonomy): Bacteria > Pseudomonadati > Pseudomonadota > Alphaproteobacteria > Hyphomicrobiales > Nitrobacteraceae > Bradyrhizobium > Bradyrhizobium sp. UNPA324. Next base: position 4,433,198 of record NZ_LFJD01000004.1, on the reverse strand, counting down.
GCGCGCTCGGTCACGATGTTTCCTCTCGATGGAGGGGCAGGATGATCTGAAAAGTCGCACCCCGCTCCTGGCTCGGTGCGGCGGAAAGCTGTCCGCCATGGGCCTCGATGATGGATCGACAGATCGACAGTCCCATGCCCATGCCGGAGGACTTCGTCGTAAAAAACGGCATGAACAGGCGGTCTATCGCCTGTTCGCTGATGCCGAATCCGCAGTCGGAAACGCTCACCAACATCGCGCCATCACCGCTCGTCCCTGAACGGATCGTCAGCTCGCGCGGGCGATCGTTGACGTCTTCCATCGCCTCGATCCCGTTCATGATCAGGTTGATCAGCACCTGTTGCAACTGGATTCGATCGCCAAAGATCTTCGGCAGTGCCGACGACAACTCCATTCGCACCGATACGGCGTGGCTGGCCATCTCGCGCTGAACGAGCGCGACGGCCTCCCGTACGACCACGTTGGCGTCGAGTGGAACCATCTCGATGCCGGACCGCTTGGCGAGCGCCCGGACGTGGCGGATCACGTCGCTGGCACGCGTGCCGTCCTCGATGATCCACTCTACGGATCGGCGGGCCGCTTTGAGATCGGGCGGACTGCGCTGCAGCCAGGCGAGGCAGGCGTCGGCATTTGCGATGACTGCGGCGAGCGGCTGATTGATTTCGTGGGCAATGGAAGCGGTCAGCTCACCCAGTGTCGTGACACGCGTCACATGGGCGAGCTCGGCCTGGGCCCTCCGCAGCGCCTCTTCGGCCTGATTGGTCCGGATCGCGGCGGTCACGTCGGTGCAGACGCCACGATAGCCCAGAAAAACGCCGTCCGCGTCGAAGAACGGCTTGCCGCTGGTCCGGACGTAGATCGGCTTCCCGTTGCGGTCTTTGCTGCGATACACCAAGTCGCGAAACGGGACGTGGGCGTCGAGCGCCGCCCGATGCTTTTGCCATTTTTCCGGTTCGAGATCGGCATCCGGCGCGATGTCCCAACGCGTAAGTCCGATCAGGCCCGCGGGGGCGGCGATGGTATCTGAGTGTTCCGATATCTGGGTAACGCGATGGTCTGGCCCCGTCTCCCAGAACCAGTCAGAGGCGGTTTCGGCATAGTCGCGGAAGCGCTGCTCGCTGTCACGCAGTTTGCGCTCTGCCTCCTTGGTCGCCGTGATGTCGGTCACCGATCCGACGAATTCGACGTGACCGTTCGCATCCCGCATCGCCCGGGCTACCGCTCGGACGTACTTGATCGAGCCGTCGGGCATCACGAGCCGGTATTCGTGATCGAAAGCCTTTTCCTCGCGTGCCGCCCGACCCGTGGTCCGTTGCACCGCAAGCCGGTCCTCCGGATGGATACGCTCGAGCATGAGCGGGATCTCGGGCTTCGTCCCCTCCTCGAATTGGAAGATGCGATAGGTCTCCTTGGACCAGGTGATCTCGCCGGTCGCGGCCTTCCAGCCGAAACTGCCGGTGTGGCTCAATTCCTGCGCCTGGGCGAGATAGGCCTCGCTCTGTCGCAGCGCATTCTCCGCTTCCTTTCGCTCGGTGATGTTCTCGCAGGCCACCAGGACGATCGGTCCGCCATTGGCCCGCAGCATGGTCTTGGCGTTCTCGCGCACCCATAGCACCGAGCCGTCCTTGCGAACCTTCCGGATTTCCCAGGTGTGTGATTGATCAATGGTCTTAAGGCACAGCGCGACACACGTCCGGACGAAATCGCGATCTTCCTCGAAGAAGACATCCAGCACCGATCGGCCGATCAATTCCGCGGGCTTGTAGCCCAGCTGCGCCGCGCCGAACGTGTTCACGTTGATCACGGTTCCGGCCGGATCGACCATGAAGTACATGACCGGGTTGTGTTCGAAGACCTGCTGCCACTGCTTGACCGCCTCGAGCAGACCGGCGTCAGGCTCAGTGCGCGGCCTGGCGGTGACAACCTGCCTGACACAGCCGACGAGGAGTTGCGCGGCTGACTTCCCGAACGTTGCTGCCCGGCCCGGCTTCATCGCAGACGCTCCCGGCGCTCTCTGCGTGAACACGAGTAGAGCACGTTGCCGCGAGGGGAGCAATTCCGGCCAAAGTCGGACGGGCAATCATGGCGTGCGCCTCTGAACCGACCGCTGCGCTGTCCATTGCGGCGCACCGAGTACGCCATGCCGGCGGGATCTTCACGGTGACCGTGCATCCGGAGCATGGTGCGCCGTCTCGTTGAACATGAGCCGGGGGAGCCCTGAGCGAGTACGGGACAAACCTAGGTATAGGGCCTCCATGCCTAATCATATCGGCCATTTACCTCCGTACAATTGAGCATCTCGTGCCCGGCGAACTAGCCTCATGACCAATCGGGAGTGTCGACCAGCCGATCGCAGCGAGCGCACGAGAACCGGTCTGAAGCTTGCGGCCGAGATGTTTGACCGACAGGCAACGACCGGGGGCAAACCGCCGCAATTCTCGAGATGCAGCCGCCGCCGCGACAATGCACGACCCGCATGAGGTCGAAGGGAACGAACTGGCAAAGCGCAAGCAATCAAGCGACAGAGGGAGATAACAATGTGCGATACATCAGTACTTCCTGAGCGTGGCCTATCCCAGTCCGAACGTTGCCCTTCAGTCAATGGCTGTGCGGTGTGCGGCGGCAAGTTCGGTCTGATCCGCTACTATTCCTGGCGCACCGCGCTCTGCTCCAAGAGGTGTGTCGATCGCTTCCGTACCCGTCGCGAACGCGACCGCCGGTGGTTGTTCCGGGTACAGGTTGCCTGAGGCCGAATTAGAGAACTGACATCGTTCCGAAGGTCTGACCCGGGAGCCCGTGCGTTGAAGCGCTCATGCAAGCTCTTGTGCTCGCTAGTCCTCCTCGGCTCCGCTGCGGTCCAGGCACAGGAGACTGGACAAGGTGCCGTTCATCGCCAGCATCCACCCCAGGACCAGGCGCTGCACGAGAAATTCTATTCGACCTGGCACATGCCGGACAATCCGAGCCTCAGTTGCTGCAACAGCGCTGACTGCTATCCGACCGACATCAAATACGTCGACGGCCAGATCTATGCTCGGCGCCGGGAGGACGGGAGATACATTCTGATCCCACCCCAGAAGGTGGAGCGAAACAGGGATAATCCGGACGGCCGAAACCATCTTTGCGCTCCACCACCCGCACTGTCTCCGTTGGACAGCGTTTACTGCTTCGCCTTGGGAGGTGCCACATGAGATTCGCCTTCGTGCTCGTGAACGACCGGACCCCGTTCCGGCACACCTGGTGCATGCAGTGCTGTGAGCCGATCAGCGGCGGCTATCTCCGCGAGATCGCGACCCGTCTGCCTTACTGCGACTATCAGTGCTACGCGCTGTTCTGCGAGGCGCTCGCGACAGATGGCGTGAGGGCGGCGTCATGAAATTCGTGGTGGTCAATCACGAGCCCCCGTTGCGCGCGGCCACGTGCAGCACCTGCTCGCGGTCGCTCCGCTCCGGCTATGTCCGGCATGCGCGCACACAGCGCCGTTTCTGTGACTACGATTGCTACCGGCGCGGCGAACTCGTCACGTTCTTCACGCAATGGTCAATGCCTGGGCGCACAGAGCCGGCCGCCGCGAACGTCGAGCTTGCCGCTCGCAACATGATCGAGACGATGGCGGTCCTGGGGGCGGTCTGGTGCTGGAGCTGCACGATGCACGCTTGGACCTTCGCAAGAGCTTTGACCGGCGCATCCCTGGAAGGTCGCGATCTGATCACGATGGAAGGAGGTGACATCTAGCTGCGCGACTGCACTCGCGTGGAAGCCGCAGCGACGCAACCTTGCAGGCGCCGGTGTCCAGCCCCGGCGGCGTCGACTAGGGAGCGGACGCTGCGGCCGCCACGGGTGCCATTGCTCCGGCCTCGTGCGTGACGACGCGCTGATCGCTCTTGCCGGCGACCATGCCGCTGCCCTCGAGCCTTGCGCGGTAGACCAGCACGTTCTCCATCACGCGCTGGACGTAGTTGCGCGTCTCGGACAGCGGGATGCGCTCGACCCAGTCGACCGGATCGACCTTGGGATCCCTGGGATCGCCGCGCGCCTGCACCCATTCGCGCACGCGGCCGCGGCCGGCATTGTAGCCGGCGAAGGTCATGATCTGGTTGCCGCGATATTCCGACAGCAGCGCGCTGAGCTCGGCCGCGCCCATCTGGGTGTTGTAGACGGGATCGGAGACCATCTTGTCCCAGTCGTAGGTCAAGCCGAAGCGTTTTGCGGTATCGCGCCCGGCTTCCGGCGTCACCTGCATGAGGCCGACGGCATTGGCGGCCGACTTGTCGCGCTGGTCGAACGAACTCTCGGTGCGCGCCACCGAATAGATCACGCTGGTCTCGATCGCCGGCGCGACCTGCTTGTGTTCGGGGATGCCGATGGTGGGGAAGGCGTAATGGTCGAGCGCGAGTCCGCGCGCCAGCGCCGTCTTGCCGACCTCCAGCATGACGCGCGCATCGTTGCGCTGGCCGGCGAGCTCGCCGAGCGCTTCAAGCGCTGTAATATCAGTGCTCTCCTTGGCAAAGTCCTCGGCGTAATAGAACACCACGTCGCGCTCGCCGATGCCGTAGAGCATGTCGGCGGCGCGCACGCGCTCGTCCGCGGGCGGCGTCTCGGCGGCGGCCAAGACGGGCGAGGGCGGACGCAACTCGATGCGGTCGAGGCCAAGCCTTGCACGCGCCAGCTGGCCGTAATAGGCCGTCGGATAGCGCGATGCCGCCCGATAGCTCATGCGCGCATCGGCAGTCGCGCCCATCGCCTCGGCGGCGCGGCCGCGCCAGTAATGGGCGCGCGATAGCGCGATCGGATTGGCCGAGCCTTCGTCGACGGCGGCGAAGTGCGCCATCGCCGTCTTGGGATCGTTCAGAAAGCGCAGCGCGATCCAGCCGCACATGAAATGATAGTCGACGCGATAGACTTCCTTCTCCGGCACCGCGGCTGTGCGCACCACGTCATAGGCGGTCCTGGACTTGCCCTGGTCGAGCAGCTTGCGGGCGAGCAGGCGGCGCTCGCGCCACCAGACATCGGTATCCTGCGCCGCCATGGTCTCGGGCGCTGCGGCCAGGATCACCTCGGCGGCGTCGTCGATGCGGTCCTTCTGCAGGTGCCATTGCGCGTGGCACAGCACATAGCCGAGATCGCGGCGCGCTTCGCTCGGCACATCCTCGAGATAATCCTTGGCCTTGCTGGCCTTGCCGGTCACGGCGGCGCAGGCCTTGACGATCGCAAGCGCGTCCTCGCCGAGCCGTTTTGCGGCGCGCCGCGCGCCGGCGTAGTCCTTGGCGCCGATCCGCTTGTCCATGCGGGCGCGATGATCGTCCGCGGTGAGGAGATCGCGGAACGCCTCGTAGGAATCCTCCTCGCTGCGCTCGGACAATTCATCCGTGCGCCAGGCCTCGCGCACCAGCCGCGTGGCCCGGTCGGTGTCGCCTTCGGCGAGCAGCACGCGGGCGAGCGCGAACTTGCCCTTGGCGCTGGTCGGACGATCCATCGTGAATTTGTGCACAATGGCGGCGTCGCTCTTCTCCTGCCACAGCCGCGCCTCGGCACGGCGGCGCAGCAGCGCGCGGCTCGGCCAGTCCGGATTGGCCGTGAGGAAGGCGGCGTAGCGCTTGAAATTCGCGGTGCTCTCGGAATGGCGCAGCATGAACCAGTCCGCGAGCTTCTGTCCGGCGGGATCGATGATGCGGTCGCGCGCCGCGCTCGCGTCATCGCTCTTGCCCTTGCGCGCGAGGTCGATCGCGTCCTTCAGCGCGGCGAGGTCGCCGGTCAGCGCCGGTGCGGCCGGCTTGTCCGCAGGCAAGTCGTCGGTCTTCTTCGACCTGCGCTTGGCCTCGGCATGCTTGCCGTGGCGCGATTTTGCCGAGGACTTGGCCGCCGCATGACGCGGCTTGCCGGCTTTCGCCTCATGCGACTTCTTCGGCGCGGATGATTTGTGGCTGCTCTTGGCCGCCAGCTCGGTGGGGAGGAGGGCCAATGCGGCCACGGCAACGACACACGCGAGCGAGCGTAGGCACTGGTTCATTCGATGGTCCCCCTGCGAAACCACTACAAACCAAGGTCCGCGACGACATGCGGCTTGAGAATCAAAGACGACACCAAACGATGCCACGGTATCGTCTCCCATTCCTCACGCTGTCGCAACAATGCGGCAAAATCCGGATTGGAACTCGGGAACTCACCAAGTGTCGGCACAGGCAATTCTTTAATCTTTTGTTAACGTATTGGGCCCGCGCGCCGCGCCAAACGGCTCCCGGCGTCACGGAGGCACAGATGCACGTGTTCCGGCGGCCAAATCAGGTGTATTGAGTTCCCTAGTTCCGTCCTTTCAGCCTTTGCTCCCGTACCTATGCCGATTTTCAACCAGTCGATCCGGCGCAAGATCGTCGGCATCGCCCTCGGATTGATCGTCCTGATGCTGGTCACCTCGATCCTGTCGATGGTGATGTCGAGCCAGGTCGGTGTCCTGCTCGACGAGCTGACCAACCGCTACATTCCGGCCTATAGCCATCTGGCCCGCGCCAACATCCGCTCGCTGGAGCGGGGGCTGGCGCTGCGGCGGATGGTCATGACCAGGATGGAGGCCCCGTCGGACGAGGAGGCCTATGCGGCGCGCCTTCGCGACTTCGAGGAATCGGACCGCAAGATCGAGGAGGAGGCCGAGGCCGCGCGTACCCTCGTCAACGCGATCATCGACGACCCCAGAACCTATTCCGACAATGCCGCGCTGGGGCGGATCGATATCCGCATCGAGACCGCCGTCACCGAGCTGCGGCGCGATCTCAACGAGGACCATGCAAGGCTGCTCAAGCAGGTCGATGCCAAGCAGATGGCGGAGGCCCGCGGCACGCTGGAACACATCGACGTGCTGCGCGATCAGTTCAACCGGAAGGTCGATGCAATCCGCGCCGACATGCTGACGCAGGTGTTCTTCTCGACCTCGCAGGTGATCAGCCGCCAGCATCAGGCGATCGTCGTTTCGGGCGTCGTGACGTTGCTCGCGGCGATCGTCGGCTTTGTCTTTGCCCTTCTGGTGTCCAGCGGCATCACGCGCCCGGTGCGGCTGCTGCTCGCCGGCACCCGCGAGGTCGAGGCCGGCCGCTTCGACAAGACCATCACCGTCTCCACTCAGGACGAGATCGGCGAGCTCGCCGCGGCCTTCAACCGCATGACCGAGCAGCTCAGGCACAACGAGCGCATCCGCGAAACCTTTGGCCGCTACATCGATCCCAAGGTGGTGCAGGGGCTGATCGACCGGCCGGAGGTCGCGATCGACGGCGAGCGCCGGGTCATGACCATCATGTTCTGCGACATGAGCGGCTTCACCTCGATGAGCGAGGGCATGACGCCGCGCGGCCTCGTCAAGGTGATGAACCACTATTTCACGGTGATGTCCGCCCCCATCAGGAGCAATCGCGGCATCATCGACAAGTATATCGGCGATGCCATCATGTCCTATTGGGGCCCGCCCTTCATCGAGGATGACGAGCAGGCGCTCCTTGCCGGCATCGCGGCGATCGAGATGGCCGACCAGGTCCCCGCGCTGCAGCGCCAGCTGCCCGACCTGCTCGGCATCCGCGCCATGCCCGCGCCGTGCGACTTGCGGATCGGCATTGCCACCGGCGAGGTGCTGACCGGCAGCATCGGCTCCGAACTGATGATGAGCTTCACCGTGATGGGCGATGCCGTGAACCTGGCCTCGCGGCTGGAAGCCGTCAACAAGGTCTATGGCACCCGCATCCTGATCTCACAGGCCACCGCCGAAGCGATCGGATCGCGGCTCGAGCTGCGCGAGATCGATCGTCTGGCCGTCGCCGGCCAGACCGCGCCGCAGGCGATCTTCGAGGTGATGGCGAGGGCGGGCGCACTCACCGATGCGCAGGACAGCTTGCGTATGCACTATGTCGAAGCGCTCGCCGCCTATCGCGCCCGGCGCTTCGATGCGGCGCGTGCTGCCTTCAACGCGGCGCTCGAAGCCGTCCCCGGCGACGGCCCCTCGCTCACGATGCTCGGGCGCGTCGCGCAGTTCGAGGCGAGCCCGCCGGGCGAGGGATGGGACGGCGCCTGGCGCCTCGACAGCAAATAGGCTGCCGCACCGGAAAAATTGCTTCTGCTCGATAACGATGTTCGCCGTGACCTATTTCCCGGGCTTAGGTTGGATGTCCTTGAGGCGTCTGATGGGGACACGCCGATGCCAGAACTTCAGGATAGGCTGGAACGGTTCGAGACACTCACCGCCGAATGCGAGCTGATCGCCAAGCTCGCCACCGACAGCACCAAGCGCGAGTTCTATCTGAAGCTTTCGGAGCAGTACCGTCAGCTGGCGGTGGACATGCGGCAGGCGATCGCGACCAAGGCTGCGGCCTGAGGCCGGCAGCAATCCGTTCTTAAGATTTGGCGCGCATCCTTAGGCATGCGGGCGTCGCTGATCGGCGATGCCAGCGGTGGGAAGGCCGGGGCTCGCTGCAATGCAACGTGCCTCGTGAGTGCCATTTGCCATGCCTGACAGGGCGATTCCATGCGCCTCGTTGCCGTGATCATCATCGCGCTCATGACGGCGGCCTGCGACCAGGAGCAGGACATCACCGGCTCGACGCCGGTCTGCGCGCTGCGGAACTACAGCTACAACCCCCGCGACATGAACCAGTGCGTCAACGCCTGCAAAGCATGCGATCACGGCACCACCGTCACCTGCTCGACCTCCTGCACCCTCAAGGGCGCGCGCTGAGATCCCGACGCCTGCGGCGGCGGGAACGCGAGCCCGAGGTCGCCGGCTGATCGGGCGGAACTGACGGTGCTTGGGCACCGGAACGATTCACTTGGATTAATCATTGAAGGAGGCGGCAGGACGCGGAGTCCGATGGAAATGGGTATGCTCGATCCAGGTCGATTTCTGGTGTCGTGCTCGCATTGCGATGCCTGGCCGATGGCGGCCAATGTGAAGCGGTCGAACTGGTCGGCATCCCCGCATGAGGTCCGTTTTGTCTGCACGCGCTGCCGGCGCGAGGAAACCGCGATCGTCTCGGCCTCCGGCGAATTGACCCCGATCAAGCGCGTCGATGTTCCGCCACGCGATGTCGCTGTCGCCTGGGCGCAGGCCCAACGTTTGCGAGGGCGAACCTGAGCGGCCGGCACCCGTTTCGTGGACTTGCATTGGCCGGTGCGTCGATGCCGGCTCGCGGCGCCGACATCGATCGACCACTCGATTGACTCTCCGGTGGAACGACACGTAAATGATCGCGACGGTTCTCCCCATGGAGATCAAAAGGGAATGTGGTGCGGGAGGTCCCAACGCCGGGATTTGTCTCAACGCCACGGCTGCCCCCGCAACTGTAAGCGGTGAATCTTTCGTCCTGTGCCACTGGGAATCTCGGTCCTGGGAAGGCGACGCAAGGTAATGACCCGCGAGCCAGGAGACCTGCCGTCAGCCGTGGTCACACGCGAAGATGTCGGTCGGGGAGTACAGACATTGGCTTCACCGGAGCGGTTCATTGCTCCGCCGTGAAACCTCGTTCGCTGTGACGTGCCACTGACGTCATACCGAGGTTACAACATTGTCCCGTTTCGTCTCTGCCGTCCGGCGCCTCCGCGCTGGCCTGTTCGCGTCTGTCTCACTCCACTCGCTCGATCTATCCTCCGCCTCCGCCCAGCAGGCTCTTGCCGAGCAGTTGCCGCCGATCGAAGTGAGCAAGCCCGACGATCAGAACCGCACGCGGGCCAGAGCGATCGGTGAGGGCGACGCGACGAGGCCGCGGCGAACTGTGAATCTCGCGCCGGCAGGCGATGGCACCGGCTCATCCGGCTCGGAAGCTGTTGCCGCCAACAGCGGCATCATCGGGACCGCCACGACCGTCATCACGGCCGCGGATATCGCGCATTCGCCGTCGCAGACGCTTGCCGAGATCATCGCCGCGCAGACCCCGGGGGCCCAGATCACGACGTTCTATGGCGGCCAGATCGGCGCCAAGACCAGCGTGGACCTGCGTGGCTTCGGCGCCTTTGCCACCGCCAACACGCTGGTGCTGGTCAACGGCCGGCGGCTCAACGACGTCGACATGGCGCAGGTGGACCTCTCCACCATCCCGCTCCATTCGATCGAGCGTATCGAGGTCACGCGCGGAAATTCCGGAGCGGTGCTCTACGGCGACAACGCGGTCGGCGGCGTCATCAACATCGTCACCAAGACCGGAATCGGCGGACCGCCCGTGACGGCGCGCATCGAAGCCGGCTTCGGCTCGTTCAACACCAAGCTCGGCAACGTCTCGACCTCGCTCAATTCCGGTCCGTGGTCGACCTCGTTCTACGGTAATGCCGTCAGGACCGACGGCTATCGCGACAACAATCGCTATTCCCAGGAGAACGGCGTCGGCAATCTCAACTACACCACATCAGGCCTGACCGCTTTTCTTACCGTCACCGGCGACAATCAGGAGTTGCGACTGCCGGGCGGCCGCACCGTCGATCCCTCCATCGGCCTCGATGAGCTCAAGAGCAACCGCCGAGGGACCAGCACGCCGTTCAACCACGCCAACCAGCAGGGCTTTGGCGCGACAGCCGGCTTCGCCAAGACCCTGGTCAACGGCGTCGATCTCATCGTCGACGGCGGTGTGCGCGACAAGAAGCAGCAGAGTGCGTTCTTCTCCAGCCCGACGCCGGTTCCGGCCTTCTTCACGTCGACTTATGTCGATTCCAATCTGACGACATGGTCGATCACGCCGCGGCTCAGTGTGAAGAGCCTGCTGCTCGGCATGCCATCGCAGCTCCTGACCGGCATCGACTATTACGATGCGAGCTTTCAGCAGAACCGCGGCGCGGGGCAGCGGCTCGCCGCCTGGCACAATTACGACCTCAGGCAGCAGACGGTCGCGGGTTATGTCCAGCACACATTGGGGGTGCTGCCCACGACCGATGTCTCCTACGGCGCACGTGTGCAGAATGTCCGTCTTGAGGCACGCGACAATTTCGACGCGGCGGCGCCGTTCAACGCCGACATCGGCGCGCTGCCGCTGACGAGCGACGAGACCCAATATGCGCTGCATCTCGGGGCCGAACATCGCCTCAATGACACGGTCTCGCTGTTCGGCCGCGCCGCGCGCGCGTTCCGCACGCCTGACGTCGACGAGCGCCTGTCCTCGGGGCCTTCCTTCGATCCCCTGACCTTCGCGGCGATCCCGCAAACGTTCCAGCTCAAGACCCAGACCTCGCACGACATCGAGGGCGGTCTGCACATCAAGGGCGGGGGGCTGCAGCTGCAGAGCAGCCTCTATCTGATGGACCTCACCAACGAGGTCCATTTCAGCCCGGTCCTGTTCTACAACACCAATCTCGATCCGACCCGGCGCTACGGCTCGGAGACCAGCCTGTCCTATCGCGTCAACGAGGCCCTGCTGCTGCGCTCCGGCATGGCTTATACCCGCGCCGTCTTCCGCGAAGGCGTCTGGGCCGGCAACGACGTGCCGCTGGTGTCGCGCTATACGGCGAGTGCGGGTGTCACCTGGAACATCCGGCAGAATTATCTGGTGCTCGATGCCACCGCGCGCTTCTGGAGCGAACGGCGCATGGACAACGACCAGGCGGGCACCCAGAAGCCGATCCCGGCCAATGGCACGATCGACCTCAAGCTCAGCGGTCAGTATGAGCGCTATTTCTGGTCGCTCAGCGTCAACAATGTGCTGAATGCACTTTACTACGACTATGCCATCGCCAGCACCTTCACGGACGGCCGTTTCAGCGCCTATCCGCTGCCCGGCCGCACCTATCTGCTCAAGGCCGGCGCTACGTTCTGATCAAGGCTTTCACCTCGCCAGGGCCGTCGCACGCCCTCAAATGGACTGGAATTCGAAGAAGGAGATCACTCATGCCTCTTAGCATCATGACTCTTAGCATCATGACTCGCGGCATCCTGCCGTCTCGCGGCGACGGCTGCCGGATTCACCCGGTCGCGCCGCGCCTTGCGCCGATGTTCTGCTTTGCGCTGCTGACCGCATCATGCGCGCTTGCAAGCTTCGCATTTGCCTGTGCGACGCCGTTTGCGGCCTTCGCGGTCGTTGCCGCGGCGATGCTGCCGCTGCGCCCGGCGCTGCTCGTCGTCACCGGCGCCTGGCTGGTCAACCAGACCATCGGTTTCAGCGCGCTGCATTATCCCATCGACGGCAGCACGATCGCCTGGGGCTTCGTCATCGGCGCGGCTGCGCTTGTGTCGACCGCCGCGGCGTCGGCCGTCCTCCGCATGCTGCCGCAGGGCCGCACGCCGCCGATGATGATGGTCGCGCTCGTCGCCGCCTACGGGACTTACGAGCTCGCGCTGCTTGCCGCGACGCCGGTCCTCGGCGGAGAGGGCGCTTTCACCCTCGCCATCGTCTTGCGCATTGGGCTGACCAGCGCCGTCTGGCTGGCCGGCCTCGTCGCCGTCTGCGAGATCGTCCGCCTGATCGATCCGTTCGGGCGGAAGGGCGCAATGTCGGCCTGAGCGATCTGCAGTTACACACGTGGTGTCATCGCCCGGTTCAACCGGGCGATCCAGTATTCCAGTGGCGCCAGCGATAGAACCGAGAGGCCGCGGCGTACTGGATTCCCCGCCTTCGCGGGGAATGACAGCGTCACTTGGAGAAGCAAGCTGACGCCTCAAACGCCGTCATTGCGAGGAGCCCTTGCGACGAAGCAATCCAGAATCCCTCCGCGGAAGGATTCTGGATTGCTTCCGCCTTCGCCAAGGCTTCGGCGGACAAGTCGCTTCGCTCGCAATGACGAGCAGGAGAAAGCGCGCGGCCACACTCACTCTCATGCCCCGGACGCAGCGCAGCGCTCCTTCAGCGGTGCGCTGCTGAGCCGGGGCCCATCCATCCGCATCGTGCCGTGTCGCCCTGGGTCCCGGCTCTGCACCGCAACGCTCAAAGCGTTGCGGCTGGTCCGGGACACGAGCGGAGCCGGCGATGAACAGTTGCGCCCCCGAGGTCGTCTCGACCAGGCTGTGCTCAGGTCGCCCAGCCCATGCCGGCTAAATATTCGGCAATCATGCCCGCTGGCGCCGATGGACTTGCCCGCCGCAATCCGGTTCAATGGACCGATCGAGCTTTAGGCGACAACGATGTCGAGATATCTGCTGATCCTGCTGCTACTGGCCTCACCGGCGGCCGCGCAGGTCAAGATGACGGCGAAGACCGCGGCCGGACGTCAGGATCCCTGTGCTCCGATCGGGCGTACCGCAGACGGCAAGCTGGTCTACTCCATGGCATGCGAAAACCTGCCGGCACCGCTGCCGCCGCCGCAGGCGGAGCTGAAGGAGGCGCTGCAGCCTGCCGCCGAGCCGGAACCGGAGACGCGGCGGAGCGGCATTTTCGGCTGGTCCTACGACCGCAGGTGATGCGGCTGCGCCACTTGCGCGAAGCCGCCGGGAGTGCTCTTGCTTGAGAGCTTCCGGGGCCCACAGGCCCCGATCCAGAGAGATGAGATGAGCAAACTCGTTATCCGAGCCGGCGATTTCACCTTCGATGCCCGCTTCGAGGAGCAGCTGGCACCCAAGACCGTCGCGGCCTTTCGCAAGTCACTGCCGTTCGAAAGCCACATCATCCATGTGCGCTGGAGTGGCGAGGGCGTGTGGATGCCGCTCGGCGATCTCGATTTCGGCGTCGGCTACGAGAACCACACCAGCTATCCCGCGCCCGGCCAGATCATTCTCTATCCCGGCGGCATCAGCGAGACCGAGATCCTGCTGGCCTATGGCAGCGTGCATTTCGCGAGCAAGATGGGCCAGCTCGCCGGCAACCATTTCATCACGCTGACCTCTGGCCTGGAGAATCTCGCGCCGCTGGGCAAGAGTGTGCTGTGGAAGGGCGCCCTGCCGATCCGCTTCGAGGAAGTCTAAGTGACCGATACAAGCTACCCGCGCGATCTCCGCGGTTACGGCCGCAACCCGCCGCACCCGCGATGGCCCGGCGATGCCCGAGTCGCGGTGCAGTTCGTCGTCAATTTCGAGGAGGGCGGCGAGAACAACATCCTGCATGGCGACCGCGCCTCGGAAGCGTTTCTGTCCGACGTGCTCGGCGCGCAGCCTTGGCCCGGCCAGCGCCACGCCAATATCGAATCCATGTTCGAATACGGCTCGCGCGCCGGCTTCTGGCGGCTGTGGCGGATCTTCACCGCGCGCAACTGGCCGACCACGGTGTTCGGCGTCGCCACCGCGCTGAAGCGCAATCCCGAGATCGTCGCGGCGATGAAGGAAGCGGGCTGGGATATCGCCAGCCACAGCCTGAAATGGATCGAGCACAAGGACATGACCGAGGCGCAGGAGCGCGCCGAGATCGCGGAGGCGATCCGCGTCCATACCGAAGCCACCGGCGCGCGTCCACTCGGCTGGTACACCGGACGCTCCTCGATCAACACCAACCGTCTGCTGATGGAAGAGGGCGGCTTCCGCTATCTCTGCGACTCCTATGCCGACGATCTGCCGTACTGGGTCAAGGGTGCGAGCGGCAAGCAGCTCGTCATTCCCTATACGCTTGACGCCAACGACATGCGGTTCATCAACCCGCAGGGCTTTGCTGAAGGCGAGCAGTTCTTCACTTACCTCAAGGACGCCTTCGACGTGCTCTATGCCGAAGGCGAGACCGCGCCGAAGATGATGTCGGTCGGTCTGCACTGCCGCCTCTCCGGCCGGCCGGGCCGCGCTGCGGGCCTGATCCGCTTCCTCGACTATATCGCCAAGCACGAGCGCGTCTGGGTGCCGACGCGATTGCAGATCGCGCAGCACTGGCACGCCAGGCACGCGCATCTTGCCGCCGACGCATTTGAGATCGGTTGACGATGCCGCAGATCTCTCTGTCCGATCTCAATGCCGCTGCCAAGGCCGATTTCGTTGCCGCGCTCGCCAACGTCGTCGAATATTCGCCGTGGATCGCCGAGCAGCTCGCCGACAAGCGGCCGTTCGCCGGCATCAACCAGTTGCATGCGGCGCTGATGGCGGCGATCCAGAGCGCCGACCCCGATGTGCAGCTGGCGCTGATCCGGGCGCATCCGGATCTCGCCGGCAAGACCCAGCGTGCCGCGGGGCTCACGGCGGAATCGACTGCCGAGCAGAACAGCGCCGGCCTCGACCGGCTGTCGGATGCCGAATATGCCGCGTTCGAGCGTGTCAACGACGCCTATCGCGACAAGTTCGGCTTCCCCTATATCGTCTGCGTGCGCCGGCACACCCGGGATTCCGTGCTGCACGATTTCGAGATCCGGTTGCGCAATATCGCCAAGACCGAGACGCGCCGTGCGATCGAGGAGATCGGCCGTATCTCGGCGCTGCGGCTCGATCAGCTCGTCATTGCCGACGACAAGTTGAAGGTGCATGGCCGGTTGTCGACGCATGTGCTGGACAATCACATTGGTAAGCCCGCGGCCGGCATTCCGGTGGAGCTCGTGGAGTTCTCCGCGCTTGGCGACAACCGCGTCATCGCGCGCGCGGTCACCAATGCGGACGGCCGCACTGATCAGCCGCTGATCGGCGGCCGCCCGCTGCCGATCGGCCGCTACGAGCTCAGATTCAGCGTTGCCGGATACTACGCCGAGCGCAACGTGCAGCTCGCCGACCCGCCGTTCCTCGACGAAATCCCGCTGCGCTTTTCGATCAGCGAGCCGGAAGGGCACTATCACGTGCCGCTATTGGTCACGCCGTGGAGCTATTCGACCTATCGCGGCAGCTAGCCCCCAAACTTGTCGAGCAGGTCCGGAAACAGCCGGTCCGGCTTGAATGGCGGCGCCGTGAATCGGATGCCGGTGGCATCGGCAATGGCGTTGCCGAGCGCGGCGGCGACCGGATTGTACGGACTCTCGCTCATCGACTTCGCCCCCAGCGGGCCGATGGTGTCGGACGTCTCGGCGAAGAACACCTCGGTGCGCGGCACGTCGGCGAAAGAGGGCAGGTGGTAGTCGCGGAATTTCGCGTTGATGACGCGGCCCTCGGCGTCGATCACCATCTCCTCGTAGAGCGCGGCGCCGAGCGCCTGCGCGACGCCGCCTTCGACCTGACCGCGGCATTGCGTGGGATTGGCGATGACGCCCGCATCCGCGGCATGCACGCTCCTGAGAATCCTGAGCTCGCCGGTGCCCTTGTTCACGGCGACGCGAAAACCCTGCACGTTGAAGCTGACCGACCGCGGCGTGCCGCTGGAATTGCCGCTGCTTGCGAACGGCTGTCCACGTTCACGCGCGAGCTTCGCCAACTCGGTAAAGGGCATGCGACGAACGCCGCTGACGACGGCGTTGTCCTCGAGCACACAGGTCCCGATGTCACACAGCCACGCGCTGGCGGCGGCTGCCTTCAGCTCGGCCGCGAGCTGCATGGAAGCGGCATGCGTCGCCTTGCCGGCGACGAAGGTGCCCGCGCTGCCATAGGCGCCGGTGTCATGGCCGCCATGGGCAGTATCGGATTGGCGCAGGCGGATTCGGTCGACGGTGGTCGCCAGCGTGGTCGCCGCGATCTGCCGGTGTACGGTGCTGGTGCCGTTGCCGAACTCGGCCGTGCCGACAGTGAGGTCGAAACCGCCGTCCTCGTTGAGCGCGATCACAGCGTCGGCGATGTGCCCGGCCGGCGGCACGGTGTCGATCATGGTCAGCGCGATACCGTCGCCGATCAGCCATTCCGGCGACAGGTCCGGCTGGGGACCATCGGCTTGCATGGTGCGCTCGACGAGGTCGAGACACTGGTCGAGCCCGTAAGAACCGTAGACCACGTCGTGATATTCGGACGGCGGCGGCGACAGCATCGAGTCACCGGGCTTGACGACGTTGCGCCGGCGCATCTCGTAGGGGCTGATGCCGAGTTGCCGCGCAAGCTCGTCGATTGCGGCTTCCACGGCGATCAGCGCCTGCGGCAGGCCGTAACCGCGAAACGCGCCCGCTGGCACCGTGTTGGTGTAGACGGCGACGCCATCGACCCGCTTGTTCGGACAGTTGTAGACGCTGATGGACTCGGCCAGCGCATGGAGCATCACGGGGCCGGCGTGATTGCCGTAAGCGCCGGTGTTGGAGAGCACATCAAGCTGGAGCGCGGTGAGCTTGCCGTCGGCGTCGGCGCCCGCCTTGATGTGGATCCGCATCGGGTGCCGCGTCGAGGTCGCGATGAATTGCTCCTCGCGGGTGAACTCCAGCTTCACAGGTTGTCCGGTCTTCAGCGCAGCGAGGGCCAGAATGTCCTCGGCGAACATCTCCTGCTTGCTGCCGAAGCCGCCGCCGACGCGCTCGCAGAACACGCGAACCTGGTCCAAGGGAAGCTGGAAGATGTCCGACAGCGCGCGCCGGGTCAGGAACGGCACCTGCGTCGAGGTGCGGACATTGAGCACGCCCGCTTCATCGAGCCAGGCGAGGCCGCCATGCGTCTCCAGGGCTGCATGCTGCACGCGATGGCTGTGGAAGGTGGCTTCGTAGGTGACGGCGGACGTGGCGAGCGCTGCTGCGACATCGCCGTACTCGCCATGCGTCTCCGCAGCAAGGTTGCGCTGGGAATCGGCGATGCGGTTCGCGGTGGTTCGATCAGGATGAATGATGGGTGCGCCCGGTGCCATCGCTTGCTCGGGATCGATCAGCGCCGGCAGAATCTCGTACTTGACCTTGATCCGCCGGCAGGCCTCCTCGGCGGCGGCTTCGCTCTCGGCGACGATGGCGGCAACCCGCTGCCCGACGAAGCGGACGACGTCGTCGAGAACACGGGTGTCCTCGGGATCCATCCAGTCCTTCTCGTGCCGCGCGGTCGAGATCAGGACCGACGGTGCATCCTCGTGCGTCAGCACCGCGTGCACGCCGGGAACGCTCAGCGCTTCGGACTTGTCGATCGCGACGATCCTGGCATGGGCATGAGGCGATCGCGCCAGCTTGATATGGAGTAGGCCGTCGATCGCGGTGTCGAACGTGTAGCGCGCCGTGCCGCGGACGATATCGGGGCCTGCCGGCGCCGGCAGGCTGCGGCCGAAGGCTGCTCCGGCCTCGACGTTCGCCTCGACATTGGACTTGCCGAGCAGGGCATCCTCGATCGTGCGATAGCCGGTGCAGCGGCAGATGTTGCCCTTCAGCGCCGCGCCGAGATCGGCGCGTTGGGCCTGGTTCAGTGAGGCACAGGTCAGGATCATGCCAGCTGTGCAGAAGCCGCACTGAAAACCCTGCGCGTCGAGGAAGGCCTGGTGCATCGGATGCGTGCCGTGGTCTCCGCCAAGACCTTCGATCGTGGTCACAGGGCGTCCCTCGGCCCGGAACGCCGGGATCAGGCAGCTATGCACCGGCTCGCCGTCGAGCAGCACGGTGCAGGCGCCGCAGTCGCCGGCATCGCAGCCCTTTTTCACGCCGAAATGGCCGAGCTCGCGCAGGAACGTGCGCAGGCATTGGCCGGCGCGCGGCTCCTGCGCAAATGTCTTGCCGTTGATCTCGAAACTCACGGCGTTGCTCCCAAGAGCTCGCGGCGAATCTCCTCGGCGAGCCGCAGTGTCATGTACTTGCGCCAGAGCGGCTGGCCGTGGAGGTCGGTATGGTACAGATCGTCCGTGATCTGCTGTGCGATTGCCTCGCGCAGGGCGTTCGCATCCGGGGCGCCGCGAAAGGACAGCTGGATCGGCCGCACCGTCGATGCGGTCACCGTGAGCGTCAGCATGCCATCGCTATCGAGACTGCCGATCAGCAGCGCCGCCGAGCGGCCGACCGGTGCCAGCGAGATCTGGCGAAATGCCGTGCGGCGTTTCAATGCGACAATCGGAATATCGATCTGGCGAAGCAGGTCACCCGGCGTCAGGCGATTGCGCTGGTTGCCGGTGACGAAGTCGATGACCGGAATCTTCTGCTCGCCGCCACCGGCCTTCCAGATGGTGCAGATGCCGTCGAGCGCGGAGGTGAGCGAGATCATCGGCCCTGCCGGCAGCGACATGCAGAGATTGCCGCCGACCGTCGCGGTCTTCCAGATCTTGAACGAGGCGAGAAAAGCCCGGCAGCACTGTCCGATCTGCGGCGCTGCGAGCCAGTCGGGCGGGCAGGCTAAACCATCGAGCTGGGCGATGGTGCAAGTCGCGGCGATGCTGAGATGGCCCTCGGTGACCGTCAGCGCCGGCCATTTCAGATCGGTGAGATCGATCAGCCGTGTCAGGTGGGTTTGCGGTTCCGAGAACAGCCAGGTGCCGCCTGCGAGCCAAGCATCCCCTGCCGTCCAAACCGGCAGCTGTGTGCGCGTTTGCGGATGGGCGACCGCTGTGATGGTATTCAAGTCCATGGCTGCGCCCACGCTTGCGTCGGGTGAATCGTCCAACAGAAAGTCTTGCAAGACTGGAGCCAAGTCGCAAGAAGAAGTCGAAATGACGAGTCGCGGCAAGACCGCGATCGGACCCGCCTCCGCCTTGCGGTCCCGTCGTCAGCGAATGTGAGGAGAAGCGGGATCATGAGCGATGCAAGGCCGATCTGGATCAGGGATCCCCTGGCCATCCTCGCCGACGGTGCCGAGCGTGGGATTGTGGTGACGAACGGCCGGATCGTCGAGTTGGTGCCGGCCGGCGGCACGCCTGCGACCGCTGATGTCGCGGTGCTCGATGCGAGCGAACACGTCGTGCTGCCGGGCCTGATCAATACCCATCATCACTTCTACCAGACGCTGACGCGGGCGGTGCCGGCGGCGATGGACCGCGAGCTGTTCCCCTGGCTCCAGGCGCTTTATCCGGTGTGGGCGCAGCTGACGCCTGACGCGCTCGAGCTCGGTGTCAGCGTGGCGATGTCCGAGCTTCTGCTGTCGGGCTGCACCACTACGACGGATCACCATTACGTCTTCCCGGCAGGGCTCGAGGACGCCGTGGATATCGAGGTCGGCGTTGCAAAGCGGCTCGGCATGCGCGTGCTGCTGACGCGTGGTTCGATGAACCTGTCGCAGCGCGACGGCGGCCTGCCACCCGACAGCGTGGTGCAGGACGAGGATACGATTCTCGTCGACAGCGCGCGCCTGGTTGCAAAGCATCATCAGCGCGGTCCGGACGCCATGGTGCAGATTGCGCTGGCGCCGTGCTCGCCGTTCTCGGTGACGTCCTCCCTGATGCGCGCCACCGCCGATCTCGCCGGCAAGCTCGATGTGCGTCTGCATACCCACCTCGCCGAGACCGAGGACGAGAACAAGTTCTGCGAGCAGATATATGGCTGCCGTCCGCTCGACTATCTCGAACAATGCGGCTGGCTCAATGCGCGAACCTGGCTCGCCCATGGAATCTTCTTCAACGCGGACGAGATGAAACGGCTTGGCAAGGCGAGGACGACCATCAGCCATTGCGCGTGCAGCAACCAATTGCTTGCCTCCGGCTGCTGTCCGGTCTGCGAGATGGAGGAGGCCGGCGTCGGTATCGGCATCGGCGTCGACGGCTCGGCCTCCAACGACGGCTCGAACCTGATGCAGGAGGTTCGCGCCGCCTTCCTGCTGCAACGAGCGCGCTATGGCGTGACCAAGGTCAGCCACAAGGATGCGCTGCGGTGGGCCACCAAGGGCTCAGCGGCCTGCGTCGGCCGGCCGGAACTCGGCGAGATCGCCGTCGGCAAGGCCGCCGATCTCGCGCTGTTCAAGCTCGATGAGCTGCGCTTCTCCGGCCATGGCGATCCCCTGGCCGCGCTGGTGCTGTGCGGAGCGCATCGGGCCGACCGGGTGATGGTGGCAGGACAATGGGCCGTGATCGACGGTGCGATCCCGGGCCTCGATGTCGCCGATCTCATCCGCCGCCACGGTTCCGCGGCGCGGGCCATGCAGGCGGGATAGGGGCTGAATTGAAAGAGGGGGCGACCACAAGTGCCGGGTGCTTCTGGCCACCCCCTCCGAACCTCCTCCGGGAGGAGCAGGTGATCTGGTCAAAGCAAGAAGCGTGCTACTTGCCCGGCAGCTTGTCGTCGATGCCCTTGACGTAGAAATTCATGCCGAGGATCTGGCCGTCGTCGAGATGTTCGCCGCCCTTGCACTCCACCGGCTTGCCGTCCTGCCCAACGATCGGGCACTTGAACGGATGCAGCTTGCCTGCCGTGATCGCGGCCTGGGCATCCTCCGCCAGTTTCTTCACCTCGTCGGGCATGTTGGTATAGGGCGCCATCGCGAACATGTGGCTGTCGAGGCCGCCCCAGCTGTCCTCGGACTTCCACGTGCCGGCGAGCTCGGCCTTGACGCGCTCGATGTAATAGGAGCCCCAGGTGTCGAGGATCGAGGTGAGCTGGGTCTTCGGCCCGAACTTGATCATCTCGGAATCCTGGCCGAAGGCCAGCTTTCCGCGTTCGCTGGCGATCTGCATCGCGGCAGGCGAATCCGTGTGCTGCATGATCACGTCGGCGCCCTGATCGATCAACGCCTTGGCGGCGTCGGCCTCCTTGCCGGGGTCGAACCAGGTGTTGGCCCAGATGATCTTGACCTTGATGTTCGGGTTGATGGTCTGCGCCGCCAGCATCGTCGCGTTGATGCCGGAGACGACCTCGGGAATCGGGAACGAGCCGATATAGCCGAGCACGCCCGACTTCGACATCTTGGCGGCGATCAGGCCTTGAATGTAGCGGCCCTGATACCACCTGGCCGAATAGGTCGACATGTTCGGGTTGCGTTTGTATCCGGTGGCGTGCTCGAAATGCACGTTCGGATATTTCTTGGCGACCTTCAGCGTCGGGTCCATGTAGCCGAACGACGTCGTGAAGATCAGCTTGTTGCCGGCGCGGACGAGCTGCTCGATCGAGCGTTCGGCGTCGGGACCTTCAGGCACGTTCTCGAGATAGGTGGTCTCGATCTTGTCGCCCAATTCCTTCACCAGAGCCTGGCGCGCGAGATCGTGCTGATAGGTCCACCCCAGGTCTCCGATCGGGCCCAGATAGATGAAGCCGACCTTGAGCTTGTCGGCGGCCGAGGCGGCACCGATGCTCCCGGCGAGCAAGAGTGTGGCGGCCAGCGCAAGAAGTGATTTCCTCATCATCGATCTCCAAACATCAGGGGAAAGCCACGATCCGCAACGCGCGCGCCCCATCGCGCCCGTCGCGAAAATAAAATTCAGCGGTCAGGCACGAACACGGTCCCGAGCGCGGCCGGTGCGGTCGAGCCGCCGCTGCGCGCGCGCGAGAGCAGAACCAGAACGACGATGGTCGCGAGATAAGGCAGCGCCGACATGAATTGCGAGGGAATGCCAACGCCCCAGCCTTGTGCATGCAGCTGCAGGATCGTCACCGCACCGAACAGATAGGCACCGACCACGAGCCGGCCTGGCCGCCATGACGAGAACACCACCAGCGCCAGCGCGATCCAGCCACGGCCCGCAGTCATGCCGGGGATGAAGAACGGCGTATAGGCGAGCGGCAAATAGGCCCCGGCGAGCCCGGCACAGGCGCCGCCAAACATCACGGCGAGGGTGCGGATGCGCAGCACGGGATAGCCGAGCGCATGGGCGGAGACATGGTTGTCGCCGCAGGCGCGCAGGATCAGCCCCCTGCGCGTGTGATACAGGAACCACCAGACACCGACGAGGAGTGCAATGGAGAAGTAGACGAAGCCGTCTTCGCCGAACAGCACGCGGCCGACCAGCGGGATATCGGTGAGGCCGGGAATGGAGAGATGAACTGCCGGCGTGATCCGCTCGCCGACAAAGCCGGCACCGATCAGTCCGGACAGCCCGACGCCGAGGATGGTCAACGCGAGGCCCGTCGCGACCTGGTTGACGGCGAGCCCGAGCGCCATCAATGCGAAGAACAGCGACATCATCGTGCCTGCGACGATGCCGAACAGCGCGCCAATGAAGATCGATCCAGTGAGCCAGGCGCCGGCAAAGCCGCAGGCCGCGCCGACGATCATCATGCCCTCGACGCCGAGGTTGAGCACGCCGGAGCGCTCGGTCACGAGCTCTCCGGTCGCCGCGATCAGGAGCGGAGTCGAGGCGGCGAGCACCGAAAGGATGATGGCTTCAACCAGCTCCACTGGTCACCTGTCGGTTTGGGAACACCAGCTTGAAGCGATAGAGGATCAGGGAATCGCAGGCGAGCACGTAGAACAGCAGAATGCCCTGAAAAACCTTGGTGACGTCCAACGGGATCTTCATTGTGATCTGCGCCTGCTCGCCGCCGATAAAGGTCAAGGCAAGGAAAAGGCCTGCAATTAATATTCCAAGCGGGTTCAGCCGGCCGAGGAAGGCAACGATGATCGCCGTAAAACCGTAGCCCGGGGAGATGCCAGGCTGGAGATGGCCGACGGGACCTGCAACCTCGATGATGCCGGCGAGGCCCGCGAGCGCGCCTGATACCGCGAAGGTCAGGATGATCAGCCGATCGGCTTTGAAGCCGCCGAACCGCGCCGCGCGGGGGGCTGCGCCGACGACGCGGATCTCAAAACCCTTGATGGTTCGCCCGAGCAGGATTGCGGCTGCCGCCACGACAAGAAGCGCGAGGATGGAGCCGAAATGAAGCCGGCCGCCCTCGATCAGCAGCGGGACGGTCGCCACCGGGTCGAACTCGGCCGTGGTCGGGAAGTTGAAGCCGTGCGGATCGCGCCAGGGTCCGCGCACGAGATAGTCGAGGAAGAGGTCGGCGACATAGACCAGCATCAGGCTGGTCAGGATCTCGCTGGCCCCGAACTTCACCTTGCAGATCGCCGGGATCAGCGCATACAGCGCACCTGCAGCGGCGGCAAGGACAAGCATGACGGGCAGCACCCAGGCGCCGGCGTCGGTGCCTTGCGTCCTCACGGCGATCCAGCTTCCGGCCACCGCGCCGATCAGGAATTGGCCTTCGGCGCCGATGTTCCAGGCATTGGCGAGATAGCACAGCGACAGCCCGATCGCGATCATCACCAGCGGCGTCGCCTTTACCGCGATCTCCTGGAGCGAATAGCCGTCGGTCAAGGGCGCGATGAAATAGGCGTGCAAGGCGAGCAGCGGATTCTTGCCGAGGATCGCGAACAGGATGACCATGGTCGCGATCGTGAGGCCGATCGCAATCAGCGGCGAGACCAGCGCGATCGTGCCAGAGCGCTCGGCGCGCTTCTCAAGCACCAACTGCATGTGCGGCCTCCTTCGGCTCCAGGCTGCTGCCGCCCATGAGAAGACCGAGCTTTTCGCGCGTCGCCTCGCTCGCGGCGAGCGGCGCTGATAACCTGCCGTGGAAAATCACGGCGATACGGTCGGCGATCTCGGCGAGTTCGTCCAGATCCTGGCTGGTCACGAGCACGGCGGCACCCGCGGTCGCGAGATCAAGCAGCGCCTGGCGAATGACGGCGGCGGCTCCGGCGTCGACGCCCCAGGTCGGCTGGCTCACGACCAACACCGCGGGGTTGCGCAGGATCTCGCGTCCCACGATGAATTTCTGCAAATTGCCGCCGGAGAGGGATGCTGCTTCGGGATCGCGCTTGGCCTTGCGGACGTCGAACGTCTCGGTTGCACGGTCGACGGTCTTCAGCGCGGCGGCGGTGTTGATGAAGCCGCGATGGACCATGCCGCTCGCGGCATGTCCGGTGAGCAGCGCGTTCTCCGAGAGTTTCATACGCGGCGCCGTGCCGTGGCCGAGCCGCTCCTCGGGAACGAAGGCGGCCCCGAGCTTGCGCCGCTCCGTGATCGAAAGGTGGCCGGCGGCAATGCCTTCGATCACCACGGTGCCCGGGTCCTTCGACAATCGCTCACCGGACAGCGCGGCGAACAATTCGTCCTGGCCGTTGCCGGCGACGCCGGCGATACCCAGGATCTCGCCGCCCTTCAGTTCGAACGAGATGTGCTCGAGCCGCACGCCATGGGCTTCGCCAGGTGCGAGCGACAGATCATTGACGACGAGCCGCGGGACGGTGGTCGTCCGGCCTGCCGCCGCCTTCACCTCCTTGATCTCTCCGCCGACCATCATGCGCGCGAGCGAAGCGGCGGTCTCGCGCCGGGGATCGCAGGTCTCGACCTTCCTGCCGCCGCGCAGAATCGTAGCGGTATCGCAGAGCCGCTTCACCTCCTCGAGCTTGTGGCTGATGTAGAGAATGGCGCGGCCTTCGGCCCTGAGGCGTTCCAGCACGATGAAGAGCTGGTCGGCTTCCTGCGGTGTCAGGACGGCGGTGGGCTCGTCCAGGATCAGGAATTTCGGGTCCTGCATCAGCGCACGGACGATCTCGATGCGCTGGCGTTCGCCGACCGACAATTGCCAGACCTCGCGCTTGGGATCGAGCGGAAGGCCGTAAGTCTTCGACACCTGCGCCAGCCGCGCGGACATGTCGTTGAAGGATTCCCGACCATCGAGGCCGAGCGCGACGTTCTCGGCGACCGTGAGATTGTCGAACAGCGAGAAGTGCTGAAATACCATGCCGATGCCGCGCTTGCGCGCTTCCGAGGGGCCGGACAGCACGATTCGTTTGCCCTGCCAGCGAATCTCGCCGGCACTGGGCTGGATCAGCCCGTAGATCGCCTTGACCAGCGTCGACTTACCGGCCCCATTTTCACCAAGCAGCGCGTGGATTTCGCCGGGCCAGATATCGATGTCGATGGAATCGTTGGCGAGGAAATCGCCATAACGTTTGGTGAGCCCGATCGTCCGCAGCAGCGGGGACTCGCCGAAATTCAGGCCGTCAGGTGTCGAATCCAACATTCGCTAATGCGCTTGCATGGGTGAAGTGTCTCGATAGTGGTCCAGTTTGAACGCCGGCGTAAGGTGTGAAAATGCGTCATCCCTTGCTCAACGCTTTGGCAGGCGCCGGGTGGCGGTGCGCTTGCTCTCGCCGGAGGAAGATCCGGGGCTCAAGCGCCCTCGCATTGCCCTGCGGCGCGGTTTCCGCGGGCGCCTGTTGCAGATTTGTGACGGTCTAAGCCAAATCGGAACCCGCTATGCAGACGTGACGCCGCAGTGAGCAAAGTTGCGCCATCACGCCGACGCACTGCGGATCGACGCAACATCGGCTCCCAACCATCGCGCTCGGCAATCGCCGCTCGATATAAAAGAAGAGCGAAATCAAACGGGAATGTCCGGCAATAGCCGGCTTCGCCTTGCCGCATGCTCCGGTGAGGTGGCGCGCAAAAACCTTCTAATTTCACGATAGAAAGCCCGCTTCTTGCCAAAACAAGCGGCATGCATTGAAAAAAGTTGAGGCTTCTCCCTCCGGGAGATCGGCGCAAGTCTCGCACCCAAGGGCGTTCATTGACGTGTCCAAACTTGGGGGTATTCAGGATGTTGTTTCGTTTCAGGGCAATTGCAGCCGCGGCGCTGTCAGTTGCTACGCTCGCCACCGGTGGCCTGGCTCGGGCCGCGGACTTGCCGGTCAAGGCTGCCAAGAAGGCGCAGGACCTTCCGTTCTTCCTGGTGATCGATAACCGCGTCACCTTCTCGTACATCTTCAACGCCTCTCAGCCCGGTGCGTGGTCGTTCCGGCCGGATGGGTCGATCGACAGCAAGACCACCAAGCAGGTCTACTCGTTCACGCATTTCGATCTCTGGGCATACGGCACGAACTTCTTCACCATCTCAATGTTCAAGTCCGATCACAATGACCCGGCCGGACCCTGCACCAACGCGGGCACGATCTTCGGCGCGCCGGCATCGTGCGCGGGTGCGACCGAAATCTATGGCCTGTTCCGCTCGACCTTCGGCTGGAACGAGATCTTCGACACCAAGGCTTTCAGTGCGGGGCCGCTGCACAACATCTCGTTCGAGGTCGGCATGGATGCCAATACCGAAAACAGGTATTTCGGCGCCGCCAAGCGCGACGTCGTCGGCGGTCTGCAGTTTGCGTTCGATCTGCCCTACAAGGGTTACGTCAACGTCGCGCCGCTCGTGTATTGGGAGTTCGCCAATCACAACTCATTCAGCCAGTGCGGCCTGTTCGGTGCGGGCGTTCCCGGCGTCACGTGTCTTGCGGACGGCAACACGTCGTTCAAGCCAACCTGGGCGGTTGAAGTCAATTACTACATGGACCTCGGCTTCCTGCCGCCGAACATGCAATATTTCTCGATCAGCGGCCGCGCCGGCTGGTACGGCAAGAAGGGCACCGACACCGAACCGCTTCCATATAGCCCGGCGAACGGCGTCTATAATACAGCGGTCGAGTTGAATTCGGAGCCCATCCGCCTGACCTTCGATGCCTCGAAGGCCGCCTGGGGCGACAAGTACTCCCACTTCGTGGACGTCTGGGTGGCTTACCGCTACTGGCAAAACAAGTTCGGTCTCGATCACAACCTTGCCGTCGGCTGTACCACCTCCGTCGGTGGCCGGACGGTGAGCACGGGGTCCTGCACTGAGTCCTCGCTCTATTCCGGTATCACCGTGAAGTTCTGATCGGTTGAGGTCGAAAGGTTCGGATGGCGCCGCGTCGAAATGCGCGGCACCATTCGCGCTTGCCAAGAGGGCTCTCGTAGGGTGGGCAAAGCGAAGCGTGCCCACCATTTCTGCTGCGGTGTTGGGATAGATGGTGGGCACGGCGCAAGCGCGCCTTTGCGCACCCTACGGTAGCGGTTGTTCAAACATCTACTTCGTCCACACGCCGTCGTGCAGCGCTTCGGCTTCGTGCTCGAGCAGTGGGCCAACGACCTCGGTCGGCCGCTGGCCGCTGGCAAAGACTTCGCGGCACGGCAGATCGAGGGTCGGATTCTCCGGATGGTTGCCGGTGACGCCGCGCAGGCGATGCTCGCTGAGGCCATAGACGACGCGGCCGATGCCGGCCCAGTAGATCGCGCCGGCACACATCGCGCAGGGCTCTGCCGAGGAATAGAGCGTCGCTGTTGCCAGCACCTCGCGGCTGAGCGCGCGGCAGGCCTGGGTGGCCGCCAGACGTTCGGCATGCGCGGTGCCGTCGTGATCCGGCATGTAACCGTTCTCGGCCTCGATCAGGACCTTGTCCCCGGCGACGACGATACAGCCGAAGGGATGATTGCCATGGGTGAGGGAGCGGCGCGCGACACCGAAGGACAGACGCAGAAAGTGTTCGTCGCGTTCCATCGAGCCTCCTCGGTCAGTGTCGCTCCGTGCGCCGGCCCACCACGGCGAGATCGGTCTCACTAGCCCAAGCTTGATACACGAACTCACCGTGGAACAGCACCGCTAACCACGCGCTGGTTGCGGCAGGACGGCGGCTGCCGCGGGAAGGACTGCCCGGGGCAGGTTGATGCAAGCCGGAGGCCGACACGTCATCTGGAAGAAATACGAATCAGCCATGCTTTGGGAGGTGGCCGCACCATTGGGAGTGACCCTAGCCCACACATGAATAGCGATATCTCGTTGTCCTCAGATCGCGGAAATCGATTTTACCAGGGGGTGGCTGCGACCTTCTTCGCCAACGCCCTCCAGGCGGTCAATTTTCTCGGGGATCGATTCCTGAGAAGATCGCATCATTCGTTATCGACCATCGAGGACCTCTACCGGCACGCGATGGACAGCGCCTTTTCGGTGACCGAGGCCTTCCTCGTCACGGGCGCGCCGCACGCGTCCGCCTATTACCCGCGCGATTTCGCCTGGTTCTATCCTGATGTTCTCGACGGAGAAACCATCATGGATGCGCAGGACGCGGTGCGGCGGGCGCGGCTGCTCGACAAGAGCATCCGCTTGTTGCTGGAGGCGGTTCGCGCCGACGTCGTCACGACGACCATCGTCCCGGCCGGGCGCGGTCGATATCTCGGTGTGAATTATTTCTCACGTCCGTCGGATACTCTGCTCGGCATTCTGGCCGGCCTGCAGCAGATGATCTCCGCCGATCAAAAGGCGCCGTTCTATTTGGCGATGTCACAATGCGCGCATGCCGGCCGCCTGCTGCTGGCCGAATATGGCGGTGACCTGAAACGTGCGATCCTCAAGCTCGCAAGCGAGCTCGAGCCGTTCGAGCATGACGGCACCTCCTATTTGCTGTGTGACGCAAGTGGCCCTCGCTCCGCCGCTACGGATACCCGCGCCGAGCGCCGGCGCTTCGTGACCAATGCCTGCGTCCATACGACCTTCGTGTGGAGCGTGCAGCTCGGAATCGTCGACGAGAACGAGCTGAAGCGGCTGCTCGAGCGCGACCTCGTGCAGTACAAGAAAGATCTGCTCCGTCTGTTCGGCCGGAACGGATACATCAGGCATTCTCTGGACGGTCCGGAGGGCCCGCCGGCGTCCTCGGTCGCGCTGGATTTCGTCAGCATGCATTGCGGCTTCTGGAATCTGAACGATGCGAGCGAGCGGGCTCTGTTCGCGGCCACGGCGGATCTGATCATCGCGGAGCCGCGCTTTCGCATACCCAGCACGTTCCACTTCCTGGTGTCCGCGGATAATCCGCGGAACAAGATGATCCACAAGATCGCGGCTCCTGCCTACCAGGGACGTTCCTCCTGGCCGACGTTCAACGTCGAATTTGCGGATCGCATGCTGGACTATGACGAATTCTCGGGCAGCGATACTTACCGGTCCTGCGCCCAGGGAATATTGAAGGACATACGGACCGCGACCGAGCTGCACGGCGGTTATCAGGAGCTGATCTCCGAGCAGGGTCTGAAATATCGCACCTGGGCCTACAAAGGCGCGGTGGCTCACTCCTGGTTTCCGCGCTTCCTGTCGGTCTGGAGGAGGGCGTACGGATCGCCGCTCCTGCAGTGGAACGAGTGACCTGCGCGGCGACATGCCGGCAGGGAATGTCGCAAATTGATCGGCGAACCTGTCACGCCACGAGATCCAGCAAGCGGCAGGAGCCGCGCACGAGCACCTTGCGCCCGGCCGGCGTTATCGCAGGTACACCGTCGTTGATGGCAACGAGGCCAAGCTCGACGAGACCTTCGACGAGATAGGACTTCGAGAGGCGACCGTTCGACAGCGGGTTACGAAGTGTACGCAGCGCTTCCCACTGGTCCGGCGCAAGTTCGAAGTCGAAATCGTTGCTCATGTTGCCTCAAGAGATCGTGCCGCTCGCGCCTCTGTTAGCGAGGCTGCATGAAGACCATGCGACGACAATGAGTCGGGAATTCGGTGGGTTGTTTAGAACGTCTCTTCACAAATTGCCGCACTTCGTTGCGACACGCGAGATAGATCGCTTGACCGCGAAGTTCGTCCCGTGGCTCGATCACTAATTGATGATCCGCAGTTGATGCTGCGCTGCGAGCTACCGCAGTGCACGGGAAGTGTCACTGTCCCATGATGCGTCGCGATAGGCACGGAAATCATAAGGCAAGCTATCCCGGACTCTGCTAGGTTGTTTCCTGGGGAATGACTTCACGCGACCGGAGTGGCGTGCATGAACAGGCTGGTTGAAATTCGCAGTCAGGAATCCCTGTGCCGAGAGCGTGCGGCGCGCGATTTTAATCGCCGGCTGTTCTGGCTCGCGCAAGCCGAGGAATGGGAGCGGCGCGCGCTCGACGAAATTGCCTATCACTTCCGGGAGTGTAACGTCGGCCAGGCGGAGCTTGCGCGCAACTGAGGTTGGCCGCGAGCCGGACCTACTGGTAAGTCGCCACGATATCCGACACGGCGCGCTCGAGCTGTTGCGCGGTGGCGCATTGGCGCACGACGGTGCAGAAGGTCGCGTAACGCGGCATCTCGGAATCGCCAAAGCCCCAGGCAAGCCGTCCTTCGGGATTGAGCCAGACCAGCCGCTTCGAGCGTTCGGAGATGCGGCGCAGGATGTCGGCGCGCGGGTCGAGATTGTTGCTGCGGGCATCGCCGAGCATGATCACCGTGGTCCGCGGCGTCAGCGCGCTCATAAAGTCCTTCTCGAAATCGATCAGCGAAGAGCCGTAGTCGGACGAGCCGAAGCCGACCTTGGACATGATCTCGGCCATCGCCTCTTCCGGCGATTTCGTCTCCAGGATGTCGCTGACCTCGATCAGATGCGAGGAGAAGGCGAAGGAGCGGACGTCGTCGACCACTTCATGCAAGGAGTGGATCAGGAGCAGGAAGAAATCCGAGACCTGGGCGACCGAGCCGGAGACGTCGCAGAGCGCCACGATCTTCGGCCGGTCGCGATGCTTGCGTTTCCACGCCGTGAGGAAGGGCACGCCGCCCCACGCCGCGTTGCGGCGCAGCGTGCGGCGCACGTCGAGATGGCCGCGGCGCTGGCGCTTGCGCGGCTTGGAATAGCGCTCGCGCAGGCGGCGCGCGATCTGGCGGATGAGGGCGCGCATCTCGGCGACCTGGCGCCGCTCGATGCGGGCAAGCGGCGCGTTGCGCAGAATCTCGTTGCGGAGATTTTCAGCCTCCTCGCGGGCATAGAGCGCAAGTCCCTGCGAGACCGTGTCGCGCACTGCCTCGCGCAAGGCGTCGAGCGCGGCGCGCAGACGCTCGGCCAGCGCGGGATCGGTCGCAGTGAGCCGGTCGAGATCGTCGCGCAGGCGCTGGAGGCCTATGGCGTCGAGGATGCGGCTGGAGAAGATGCCGCGCTGGGTGGAGTAGCGGATGTCAGACAGGGAGGCCGTACCGGAGGCGCTGGCGATGGCGGCTGCGATCGCATTGCGGTCCTGCGACAGCAGCATCTGCGCAAGTGGACCCAAACCCTCGGGAGCCTGACCTTCGCCCGGCTCGCTGGCCGAGCTGGAGGAGGGCGACTGATCTGCGTCCTGCGATGCGCCGTCGTTGCTCGTCTCAGGCTGATCCTGCCGCGGCTCCGGCCGACTGAAGAAGAGATCGAAACAGTCGCCGAGCGCGAGCTTCTCGTCCTGCGACTTGGCAAGCGTCAGCAGCAGCGCGTCGCGCAGCACGGCACGGTCGGAGATGCCGACTTGCGCGACCGCGCGCATCGCATCGATGCTTTCGGCGGGCGAAACGTGAACGCCGACGCCCCGCGCTGCCCGAAAGAAACGATGGAGGTTATCGCGCATCGGCGTCAACCGAAGACGTTGGACCGTGCCGCCTTGGCAATGAAGGTCGTCACCTGCGGCGATGCGGCCTCGATGTCGGCTTCGTATTTCAGGAGCACGTTCAGGGTGTCCTTGACGATATCGGTGTCGAGCTCGGAAGCCTGGAGCAGCACCAGGACGCGTGCCCAATCGATGGTCTCACTGACCGACGGCAGCTTCTTCAGATCCAGCGAGCGGATCTCGTGGATGAAGCCGACCATCTGCCGGCGCAGCGCCTGCGAGATGCCGGGCACGCGGCTTTCGACGATGCGCTCCTCGAGCCGCTGCTCGGGGAAGCCGATATGCAGATGCAGGCAGCGCCGCTTCAAGGCATCACCGAGGTCGCGCTCGCTGTTGGAGGTGAGGATCACGGTCGGCGGGGTGATGGCCGAGACGGTGCCGAGCTCGGGGATCGTGACCTGGAAGTCGGACAGGATCTCCAGCAGCAGCGATTCAAATTCCGCGTCCGATTTGTCGATCTCGTCGATCAGGAGCACGCAGCCGCCCGGCTGCTCCAGCGCTTGGAGAAGAGGACGCGGCTCGACGAATTCCTTGGAGAAAAACACGTCGCCAAAATCGTGGAGCTGGTCGAGCGCGGCATGCAGCGTCTGCGCCCCGCCCAGGACCTCGCCGAGCTTGTCCTTGAGGATCTGCGTGTAGAGAAGCTGCTTGGCGTATTTCCACTCGTAGAGCGCCTTGGCTTCGTCGAGGCCTTCGTAGCATTGCAGGCGGATCATCTTCATGCCGCGCCAGGCGGCGATCGCCTTGGCAAGCTCGGTCTTGCCGACGCCCGCGGGGCCCTCGACCAGGATCGGCTTCTCGATCTGCTGCGACAAATAGACGGCGGTCGCGATCTGCCGGCTCGCGATATAGCCCTGCGCGGCGAGGCCGCTCTCCACTGCCTCGATCGAGGTCGAGGCCTTCTGATCAGCCACGAAAGGGCGCTCCCAAAGGTCTTGCTTGAGGCTTGTTCTGCCTGCGTTCCCGGCAAAGAACAAGCCTCGTTTGGGAGACATCAGACCCGCACGAGCGGCGGTTTTTCCGCTGAACGCAAATAGTTGAGCGGTTCACCGTTCGCGATCAGTGCCGCAACACTTCCGGCTTGCGGATGGTCTGCCTGACCTCGGCGCCGCAATCGGCGCATTCATAAACAAAGTCGATCTTGGCAAGGCTCCAATGCGGCTCGACCTCGCGCACATACATCGGCAGGAACCCCATGCAGGTGGGACAATTCACGGGCGCTATTTCGCCGTCCTGATGATGCTGTACATAAGCTGGCATCTCGGCTCTCCTTCGCAGGCGACCACCAAACCCCGCGCAGAAGCTACTGCCGGTCGCTTCAGGCGCGTCATCAACTCTTTCGAACGGAGATGGAACGGCGGAGGTTTGTCGCTCGCTGTGACATTCTTGTAACGTGTCTGTACTGTAACGGGCGGACCGAATGCCTATTTCTGCGGCCAATCCGGCTTTTTCGGATCCTCACCCAACGATAAGGGAGCAACGCCCATGACGCATGCCATTCGTTTTCACAAGACCGGCGGTCCGGAAGTCCTGGTCTGGGAGGAGGTCAACGTCGGCAAGCCCGGACCGGGCGAGGCGCGCATCCGCCACACCGCGGTCGGCCTCAACTTCGTCGACATCTACAACCGTTCGGGCCTGTACCCGGCGCAACTGCCAAGCGGGCTCGGCAGCGAGGCGGCCGGAATCGTCGAGGAGGTCGGAGCCGGTGTCACCGATCTCAAGCCGGGCGATCGTGTCGCCTATGGCGCCTCGCCGCTCGGGGCCTATTCAGAGGGGCGGCTGATCCCTGCGGACCGTTTGCTGAAACTGCCGGACGGCGTCGACGACAAGACCGCGGCGGCGATGATGCTCAAAGGGCTCACCACACAATATCTGATCCGGCAGACCTATCGGGTGAAGGCCGGCGACACCATCCTGCTGCACGCGGCGGCCGGCGGCGTCGGCCTGATCCTGGGCCAGTGGGCCAAGCACCTCGGCGCGACCGTGATCGGTACCGTCAGCAACGACGAAAAGGCCAAGCTTGCCAAGGCGCATGGCTGCGATCACGTCATCATCTACACCCGCGAAGATTTCGTGAAGCGGGTCGACGAAATCACCGGCGGCAAGAAGGTGCCGGTGGTCTATGACTCCGTCGGCAAGGACACATTCCTGAAATCGCTGGATTGCCTCGCGCCGCTCGGCGTCGCCGCGTTGTTCGGTCAATCCTCCGGTGCAGTCGAGCCGCTCAATCTCGGCCTGTTGGCCCAGAAGGGTTCGCTCTACGTCACCCGTCCGACGCTGTTCACCTATGCCGCCAAGCGCGAGAACCTGATCACGATGGCGAACGAACTGTTCGACGTCGTCAAGTCCGGTGCGGTCAAGATCGAGGTACACCAGACCTATCCGTTGAAGGAGGCCGCCAAGGCGCATGCCGATCTCGCCGCGCGCAAGACCACGGGATCGACCGTGCTTACGGTGTAATGTCCGGCCGGATGGTGACGCAGGCGACCAGGCCTTGCGTCACGTCCGCTCGTGCTTGCGCAGGTCCCGGACGTGGTCGAGGCGCACTGCCTGGAGATCGACCTCTTCGGGCGGGATCTGGGGGAGGGTGGCCTCGCTCAGGATGGCCTCGGTGACGTCCTCGACCGAGTTCTCGGCGATCTCGTGGATGAACGAGACATTCCGGTATTCGCCCGACACGATGCGGGAGACGACCTCGCGTCTGGTGATCTCGGGATCGACGACTGCCTCGCGCCCCCGCCGTCCGTAGTCGATCATCACGACGAAATACTGCATGAAACGACCCCGCCGCGTCCCGTCACTCGGGAACGCGGCAGAGTATTTCCGAAAATCGGAATCAAGTCAAGCGCAATTTCCGAATAACGGAAACTGATGTCACTTGCCCTTCTTGCGGGGGCGTGCCGATTTCGCGCGCAGCCGCTCGAGCTGCCCTTTGGGCATCGACAGGCAGATCTCCCCGACCCAATCGAGCTTGACGCCGACGATCGGCTTGGCATTGAAGCTGGTGAGATTGACGACGGACGGAGTTTTCCCCCGCTCGATGGTCTTCAGATAGCGCTCGCCGGTCTTGAGCCGCACCACGGCCTCCTCGCCGTAGAAGCTCGACAGCGGATGACGCTGGTCCTTGTAGACCACGATCACGTCGCCGCTCTCGTATTTGGGCAGCATCGAATCGCCCACGATCTCGAATGCGACGGTTTCTTCCATGATCGGGAAGGGCAGCGCGATGTCGCCGAGCCCCTCCGGCGGAACCTGCTCGTAATCCGGCTCGATCACGGCGCCGGCGCCGACCCGGCCCATGATCGGCGCGAGATTGAGCTCAAGATATTCCATGATCGGAATGATCTCCGAAGCCTTCACCAGACGTTCGCCGCCGAGAATCTCCGAGACCGCGCCGGGCCGCACGCCCATGGCCGCCGCCAGGCCGCCCTTGCTCTTGCCGGTCTTCTCCAGACCCCGCTCGATCATTGCAACGTCCAACATGGTGATTCCCTCGATTGCACACCGTCTTGCCTCTTGTAATCCGAAATTCGGAATTGATGCAATTATGAATATCAGAATTATCGCTTGACTTGATCTTCGGAATACCGGAATGTGTGTTCGCCTCCCGTCGTTCGATGAGAGGAGGCGCATCACAGGATAACAGCATGGAACCGGGCCATTGGCCGTCGGAGCACTCCGACGCGCTTCGCGACTATTTTCGCAAAGGCATGTCTTATGCGGAGATCGGAAGACAGATTAACGCAAGGTTTGGAACGACTTACACGCGCAACGCGGTGATCGGCCGCGCCAAGCGGCTCGGGCTCGTCGTACCGGAATGGATCGCTAGCCCATCGGTCGCGCCATATTTGCCTGGTGAAGCTCCGGTTTCACCACGCCGCGCGGTGTTACCGAACCTGAACGTGCCGCCGAAGTCCGCAATGAAGCCGGCAGCGCCTGTCAAGTTACGCTGCGTCGGCGTTCAGCCGCGCCTGATCCAACTGGTCGAACTCGAGCCGGCCGACTGCCGCTATCCCTATGGCGGCGACAAGGACGGGGAGGAGATCGCCTTCTGTGGTCATCCCTGCCGGCCGGGCTCCAGCTATTGCGCGCCGCACGCGCGCCTGACGCACCGCTCCGGGGCTGCGTCCGCCCGTGTCCCCGGTCCCGTCGTGCTGAGGCTGGTCTCCGCTGCCTGAGCTTCCCCGTTCCATCGTCAGTTTCGCAAGGAGTATTAGAGTGGCTCGTGTCCGACGCAACAAGTCCTACAGATTGGCGCAGATCTACGACCGGCGGCCCCGCGAGGTGCCGTTCAATGCCGAAGTGGCGGAAGTCGAGGTCGACAATCCGCTGGCGCTCGATTCCGGTGAGAAGATCCTGGCCATCCGGTCGATCCGTGGCGATCCGCTGGGACGGCTGCACGCGCATCATCAGATCGACGAGGCGCAATACCGCGGCGGGCGTGCCTTCCAGAACGATTGGGAGAGGGCGGAGCGGGGACCTCAGGCGATGGACCCGACCCGGGAATATGTTGATGGCACGCGCACGCGCGAGCCCGTCACCGAGAGCCAGCGCCAGGCGGTGTTGCGGTTGAATCGGGTCGAGCGCGAACTTGGCACCGACGGCGCCGCGCTGGTGCACGACGTGCTGATCCTGGGCCTGACCATGGATCAGATCGGCGCGCGTCGCGCCGTCCGAACGCAGCGCTGGAACGATTATTTTGCGCGGCGTTTTCGCGAATGTCTGGACCGGCTGGCGCTGATCTACGGCTTTGCGACGGAAACGGGGACACAACGGGCAGGCCGGCGCGGTTGAAGACGGCACGCCGCCGGCCTCGGCCGCCGGCGTGCCCAGTCGGTTGTTTAGGGATGCGGTACGATCAGGTAAGGCGTCGTGTACGGCTCGACGCGGAGCGAGGCGTTGGCCAGAAGCCCGATCTTGGCGGTCGGAGCCTGCTGCAATTCGCCGTTCGGGCCACGATGCACGTTGTATTGCCAGACCGTGAGATCGCCCTTCTGCGCCAGCGCGTGCGCAACCGCGCTGGCATCGTTGCCGCCGAGCCCCTTAAGTTCCTCCGCCGATAACCCGACGACGATTTCGTCCTTGATGGTGATGATCTTGAACAGGTTCATCTTGGTCTCCTGCGCCCATGCGCCTGGTATCGAGAGGGAGAAAAGCGCGACCGCGGCGCCCTTGATGAGATCGCAGCGAGAAAGCATGCCGTCGTCCTTTGGTGCTGACGCGCGCCCGAATCGGAGAGTTTTCAGCCATGGCGCCCGTAATCTGCGTGGCCGTGTCGCAACGGCTTGGTCGCTCGCTCATGGACAATGGTTCACGGGCGGACACATATCCGGACCGACGAGGCGACAACCGCGCCGAGATCAGGACGCGGGAGATCAGCTTGCGAGATCGATCTTCATTTCGTCGCTGATACAACCGCCGGAGCTGGACTCAACAATTACGTGTATGCGCCGGAGAAGCGCTCATGCGCAGCCAATGTCCATTCATGTCGGAAACAAGCCGAAACGTTGTGCCAATTGACAGCGGTCGGGGCTGTATGCGTGATTGATGCCGCTTCTTGACGCAGGTGGGTGACGGCAGTCGATATTCCTGTTATCCGGAATTGCCGTGCTGCGATGCAGACGAAGCATCGCTGCACCCACGGTTGGACTTGCTGGACGGGTTGTTCCTTGGCATAATTGCAACCAAATGATTGAGCGCGTTGTGGGACATGTTGTCCAGCGCGCCAGCCGGTCGGGGCCACCTGGCCGAGAGTTCGTCGCTAGAGGTCCCGTTGTGGCGTCTTGTTACAGCGTTAGCTTCTCGGGTGGATCAAGGCCGACGCTTGTCATAGGTGCGAGATGAAGAACCTCAATTTCGCGGCTGAACTGCACCTCAAGCTCGGCGCGCCCGCAAGCGGCACGGTCGAAAGTCTTCGCCTGCTGCGCGCGTTCCTGAAGCTCGCGCCGCGACAGCGTTTCGAGGTTATCAAGCTGGTCGAAGACCTCGCCACCGAAGAAGCCCTTCCCGAGCACCCCTTGTCCTGAGCCCGGCCGCGCGCCGGCCTCATGCCGGCTCTTACGCTTTCCTGCCGTAGCCGGACCGCCGGCGAGGTTTCCCCCAGGCTGGCCGCTGGAAGGCGATCCGGCAAGTGTGGTATTCAATTGGGGAAAATGGGAGGACTGCGACCATGATCGAACCGAAGCTCGAAGTTCCGGCCGAACTGCGCGACCTGGCCGAGAAGACGATTGACCAGGCGGAAAAAGCATTCGGAATGTTTTTCGAAGCGGCCACTAAATCGATGTCGTCGGTTCCGGGCGCGGGGACCGAGGTGTCGAAGCAGGCGCTGGTTTTCACCGAGCAGAACATGAAGTCGGCGTTCGAGCATGCGCGCAAGCTGGTTCATGCCACCGACCTTCAGGAAGCGATGCGAATCCAGTCCGATTTCCTGCGCAGCCAGTTCACCAGTGCTGGAGATCACATGCGTCAGATGACCGGCAGTCTCATGCAACCGGGCAAGGGCAAATCCTGATCCTGGCTGTCCACAGCGTGCCCACACATTGAACTTGCGCGGTGTGGCGATCCGGATTTCGTTGCTGGCGCCGATCCATGCCGGCCACCGAATGATCCTTCGCCGTCCGGCATCCCTTCTGCTGATCCCTGTCGGTCCTCCGGCAGGGATCTTTATGTGTGGCAGGTGCCGTGCTCGGCGCTCTCCTATCGAAGCGATGCGATGTAGGCCGCGATGTCGCCCGCTTCGGTCCGGCTCAAGGGGAAATTCGGCATCTTCGGGTGGGGATCGAGCAGGAAGAAGGCGAGCCTCTCCGGACTGAAGTTTGGCCTGTGCGCGACAGAGGCAAAGGAGGGGACGTCGGCGCTCGCCTGGGTCTGGCCGTTCGCGACGATATGGCAGCTTGCGCACCAGCGCTTGGCGAGGTCGGCACCGTGATCGGCATCAGCTGCGAGCGCAGACGACGTGCCGACGCTCGAGGTTACGGCAAGCAGCAGGCAGATTCGTCTCAAATGCTGGTGCATAGGGTAACCTTCATGCATTCGTTGGCGTCCGGCATGCCTATCCGCAGCATGATCCCGGAAATTGCGAGAGATCAATGCGGGCTATGATCGACCGCAGCAGCTTGCGAACCGAACGATAGAGATGCCGTACCACTGCCGGCATTCTTGCCGTGGGCAGGTTCAGGCTTCTTGCATCGAAACCCTTCGTATCAAGACTTCCGATAGGATGCGACACCTGTCTCTCCGAGGTCATATGGCTTTTCTATCCTGCTGCTTCGGAGCCGCCTTGATCTGCCGCAAGGCCGTTCCCGGCTAATAGTCGCCCGGGTTCATGATCATCGGGCTTTTCGTATCAGCCGGTGCGAGCGCGCTGCTGGCGCTGTCGCGCAGGAAGCGGTCGAGTGTTTCCTGGATCTTCTCCTTGACCGAGTTAGGGCCGCGATCGCTCATTTCCGTGTGCTGTGCGCCGGTGTGGACGATGTCGATGCCGCGCGCCTTGGCCTCTTCTGGCGTCGGCAGCACGCCGGGATCGGTCACGAAATGCGGGTCCTTCGACCGGAACGACAGGATCTTCAGGCCGCTACTGGCCACGAAAGGAACCCGAAGATTGTCGAGCGTGATCACCTTCGACACCAGTTCCGGGTGCTGATGGGCGACATACATGGAGACGTCGCCGCCGTTGGAATGGCCGACGAGGGTGATGTGGTCGTAATCGACGTTCTCCTGCTGCCTCTTCAGTTTGTCCAGTACGAAGAGAATGTTGGCCTCGCAGCGGATATAGACCTCACGCCGGCCGACATATTGCTGACCGACGTGGGTCATCAGCGGCGGGTCACTCGGCAGGTCCTGCTGGATGCTGGCAACCAGATAGCCGCGCGCGGCGAGCACATTGGCGAGGAAGGAATATTCGGTGGCCTTGACGGTGTTGCCGTTACTGATGATGGCGAGCGGGAGTTTCCAGAGGCCGAGATTGGACTTGGCCTCGTAATCGCGCCGTACCGCCAGTTCGACCGAGATCGGCCGCTGCCGCGAGGTGTCGAACAGCGCCAAAGTCTCATGGCGGATCGCGAACCGGCTGACGACGAGATATTCCCCGACGCCGAGGATGCAGAGAAACGTCAGGATTGCAAACACCCTCTTCATGGCTTCGTCTCAAATCACGTTCGGCTGAACATGGTCATTGGGAACTCCCGGATCGAGCGATCGTGAGTAGGTTACGGGATTAAATTTAGGCAAGTCTGTGGAGCAAGGCCGCGAAAGGGCCGCATGCCGGGGCGACTTGCGCAAACGACCGGGCGGCTAGAGACAGCCCGACCTGCCGCGTTCGGGGCAGAGCCGGAATGCGCTCGACAACGTGAGCAGGAAGCGGGGGCTGCGGCGCTCGTTGTCCGGCGCCCGGAAGCTCAACGGCACCGCCACGCCGAGATCGGCCTGGACATCGTTTGGCAGGAAGAAGCGGACGCCGGCTCCGGCCGATGTCAGCGACAGGCCTTCACTCAAACGGTAGCCGTCGTTCCAGACGGCGCCGGCGTCGCCAAAGGCATAGAGCTGATAGCCGGTCCAGTAGTGGAAATTGAGCTTCTGGTCGAAGCGCAGTTCGAGCGAGCCGGCAAGGCCGTTGTCGCCGCTGATCTCGGCTGCGCCATAACCCCGGCCGAAGGCCGCGCCGCCGAGATAAAACTGCTGCGAGGTGAACAGCGGCCGCGACGCTGTCTGGCTCGCTGCGGAGAGCTTGAGCGACCAGGCATCGTTGAGTGTCTGGTAGCGTGTGAACCAGAGGTTCAGCACCGAGAAGTTCGACGAGGCGCCGTCGCGCGACAACAGATCGTCGCCGAAATGCGAGGCACCGAAGACATCGAGACCCTGGCGGTAGGTCAGCGTCGCGAAATTGGTGCCGCCGAAGTGATCCTGCAGCCTGTAGTCGGCGGTCAGGCTCGCGGTCCTGATGTGGTCGTTGTACCAGGGGCCGTAGAGGTCGTGCTCGGACACATTGCTGAAGCTCGTCGCCGCAGTCAGCGTGAGCGTGGAGGATTGCGACTGCAGCGGAACGACGCCGGCGCGAAGCTCGAAGGCCTCGGTCGTCGTGATGTCGCTGTCGAGGCGGCGGGCATCGCCCGGTCGGACCGCGCTGTACAGGACGGAAGCACCGAGACGTACGCCGTCGACGCCGACGGGCGCGTCATAGGACATCCGTGCAAAGCCGAGCTCGCGAGGATCGTTGGCAATCGTCGACAGGTTGACGGCCAGCGTGTCTCCAGGCGTGAGGTAGGAGTTGAACGCGCCGGTGGCGTAGGTCTGCCACGGGCCGACCGAGGATGATCCGAGATTGTCCAGGCCGAACGAGGAGAAGACGTGCCAGGTCTTCAAATAGACGGTGAGACGGAAGCGGCCGGACCCGCTGCCGATTTCCTCCAGCGCGCTATCGGTGATCCGAACGCCCGGCCTGGCGTTGATGAGGAAGAGCTGGCGTTCGAGTGTCGGGAGGCGCGACGGCTGCTCGGCGAGAACCGGCCCGAGTATCGGCCTTACGCCGAACTGCTCGGCGCCCTCGCCTTTCAGCTCGACCTGCACGATGGCGCCTTCGATCACCTGGATCCGGACCCGGCCGTCGGCAATGTCCTGCGGCGGCACGATCGCCCGGCTCAGATGAAAGCCGTCTGCGCGGTAGAGATCGCTGATCGCGCCGGCGATCCCGGCGAGATCCGCCTGCGAGACCTTCTTGCCGAGATAAGGCTGATAGACTGCGGCAATGCGATCGCGGGAGACGGCGTGGGCGCCGCTGACGTTAACGCCGCGCAGGACGAATTGCGGCTTGGTCTCGCCGCCGGTGTTAGGTTGGCCAACCGTCGGCAGGCTGACCGGGGGGCGGTTCAGCCTTTCCCGTTCGGTTTGGTTTTCAAAGTATTTCTCGGGCTGGCGCGGATCGAAGCCCGGCTGGTTCGCTTGTTGCGCGAACGCTTGGGGAACACCCGCAAAAATCGGGACCAACAACGCCAATGCGGTAATGAGCTGCCGCCTCCCGGCGCACGCGGCGAAACTTTCCCCGTAGTTTGACGGGGGAATTGCCACGGGACGGTAAGGGTTCGTTAGCCGCATGATTTTTCTTAGTTTTTTATGGTCAATGATTGGTTAATCTCGCCCCTCCACTGGCCGCTTCCCGCTAATCCTCTCTTGAGTGATTTCGGATACCCCTCAGATCCGGCTAACGCGGGACTGAGGATCGTCATGCTCGGCAGAATTGGAATGCGGTGCGCTGTCGTGGCGGCGCTGACCCTTGGAACGGCATCCGGTGCGTTCGCCGCGGAGGATGGCGTCTGGTCGATCAGCAAGGCCACCGGCGAGGTGTGGGTCGCAACCGACGGCGCGCAACAGGTCTCGCTGAACCAGGAAGAGACGCTCAAGCCCGGCAATACCATCCGGACCGGCCGCAATGGCCGGGTGCTGCTCGTCCGCGGCGAGGAAACGATTC
Organism: Bradyrhizobium sp. UNPA324; assembly: GCF_006658635.1. NCBI lineage: Bacteria > Pseudomonadati > Pseudomonadota > Alphaproteobacteria > Hyphomicrobiales > Nitrobacteraceae > Bradyrhizobium > Bradyrhizobium sp. UNPA324. The sequence goes on along the minus strand of NZ_LFJD01000004.1, from coordinate 4,390,976 downwards.
TGATCTCTCCCAACTCGGTGGTCGGCTTGCCGGCCGAGAAGAAGGAGGGGCTCTCGACCACCATCATCCAGCAGGCGGGTTCGATCCTGCTCGAAGTCGAGAAGCGCAACGTCAAGCACTTCGAGGTCGAGACGCCCTATCTCGCCGCCGTGGTCAAGGGAACGCGGTTCAGCGTCACGGTGGGAGCAGGGACCACCAAGGTCGGCGTGCTCCGCGGCCAGGTCGAGGTCTCCGACTTCAAGACGGGGCAGATTGCCCAGGTCATGAAGGGACAAGCAGCAACCGTCTCCGAGCACGGCAAGCCCGGCCTCAGGCTGAGCGGTGCAGGGACGTTCAACCCGATCGAGCACGGCAAGCCGCGCGCTCCGACGATCGAGCGTGTGCCGGTGCCAAAATCAGGCCTGTCGGCGCCGCGCAATGCCGCGAGCGGCCATACGATCCACGCGCTCGGGCCAATCGACAAGGCGGCCGGCGCGCCGAAGCCATCGCATCAGGCGGCTGGGGGTCATGTCTCCAAAGCCGGCGCCGTGCGCATCTCGAACTCGCTCGGCGAGGTCAAGCTGAACTTCCACAAGGTCACGCACGGACTTGCCCACGGCGCGGTGGCTCCCGGACAGGTGCGCAACGCAAACGCCAGCCCGGGTGCCGAGACCGTCTGGAGCGATGGCAAGACCGGCATGAGCGCGTCCAACAGCGCCGTCCAGACGGCGGTGACGACCAGCGGTGCGGCAACCTCGGTCAGCAACGGTGCGTCGAACCCGGGCGCTGCAATCGCCGCAGCTGCGGCCAACAACGGAAATGCCGGCGGCAACGGCAATTCCGGCAATGGCAACAACGGCAATGCCAATGGCAGTGGCAACGGCGGCGGCACCGGCAACAGCGGCGCCACCGGCAATGGCTGGAGCAACACCGGTAGCGGCAATGCGGGCGGGGGCGATCACGGCAGCGATGGCCGTGGCCACAACAGACACTAAGGTATTTCCTGGGGGATGAGGGGCGCACCCGCGGGAGCGGGGCGGGGGAGGATCGGAGTGAAACGCTATCGGCCGCATATTCTAGTTGTGATCGCGCTTGCGATCGTGCTGTCCACGGGATGGCATGGTGCGCTTCGCAACGCGCTCACCGATCTGCGGTTCGCCTGGCAGTCGCGTGAGGCCACCGGCAAGGTCGTGGTGGTGGCCATCGACGCACCATCAATCGATCAGATCGGAGTGTGGCCCTGGCCGCGCCGGCTTCACGCAGACCTGCTGCACAGGCTTCAGGCGGCGGGCGCGGGGGACATCGCGTTCGATGTCGATTTCAGCACGCCGTCGGATCCGGCTTCCGACGATGCTTTCGTCAAGGCGCTTCGCGATGCCGGCGGCTCGACGATCCTGCCGTCCTTCAAGCAGCCGACGCCGAATGGTGGCGCTGCGCACGTCAATCGTCCCCTGAAGCCGTTCAGCAACCAGTCGTGGCCGGCGGTCGTGAACGTCGCAGTCGAATCCGACGGACTCGTTCGCCGCTATCCATTCGGCGAGAAGCTCGGCGATGCCTTGATGCCCTCGATGGCCGTCGTGCTGGCCGGGCAGGACGCCAACCGGCGGTCGCCCTTCCTGATCGATTTCGGCATTCGTGCCGCCTCCATTCCGAGCGTCTCCTATGTCGACGTGCTGCGGGGCGATGCCGCCGCGCTCGACAAGCTGAGAGACAAGAAGATCATCATCGGGGCCACCGCGCTCGAGCTCGGCGACCGTTTCAGCGTTCCCAACGGCAAGATCGTCTCGGGGCCGGTGCTCCAGGCGCTGGCCGCGGAATCGATCCTTCAGGGCCGGATGCTGCGCTGGACGTCCGATATCGGCATGATCATGGGCCTGGGCGTGATCTGCCTGCTGATGATGTATTCGTGGCGCCGCTTCGCACCAGGAATTCGCGTTGCCGTCCTCATCGCCGCCGGGGCGGCTATCGAGCTGGCCGCAGCCTTCGTGCAGGCAAGATGGTCCCTCGTGATCGACACATCGCTATTCCATATCGCGATCATCGCCTATCTGACCGCGATCGCGCTGGACGAAATCGATTTCCGTGGTCTTCTCGGACGCATCGCCGAAAGCCGCTTCCACCGTATCGCGATGTCGCTTGGCGACGGTCTCGTCTGCACCGACGAGAATCACCGGATCACGGTTTGGAATCCCGGCGCGAGCGCGATCTTCGGCTACACGCCGGCAGAAATGATCGGTCGTCCGTTCGAAACGCTGTGCGCTATGCCGGTGGCGGAAGGCGATACGAGACCGTCCATGCACGACGCCGCGCGCCAGGCGCTCCTGGTTCCAGGTGGGGCGGTCGTCGTCGAGTTCGAGGGCCGGCGCAAGAATGGTGAAACCCTCCCCGTCGAGGCAAGCTTCTCGGGTTGGCAGGGAACGGACGGCTTTCAGTACGGTGCGATTCTGCGCGATATTTCGGTCCGCAAACGTGAAGCTGAACGCGTCAAATATCTTGCCGAACATGATGCGCTGACCGGTCTTGCCAATCGCAATACGCTGCAAGCCCGACTGGTCGGCATGATTGCGGATGCGGAGCGACAGCCTCGCGAGGTCGCCTTGCTCGTGATCGGGCTCGACGGCTTCCGGCAAATCAACAACATGCTTGGGCATTCAGCCGGTGACCACGTGCTGCGGGCCGTCGCCGAGCGTCTCCGGATCGAAGTCGATGGCAAGGCAGTCGTTGCCCGGCTCGGCGGTGACGAATTCGCCATCGCGCTCGACTGTGCAGAGGCCGGCGAGCCGCTCGCGGCGTTCGCCGAGCGGATCGCGCGCGCGTTCGAAACACCGCTTGCGACGGGCACGCGGCAGCACCGCGTCAGGATCAGCATCGGAATTGCCGCCTATCCTGAAGGCGGACACAACGCCGACGATCTCCTCAGCAATGGCCATCTCGCGCTGAGCCGTGCCAAGGCGACGCGGCGCGGCGGCCATGTGCTCTTCGAGGCTGTGATCAGGCAGGAGCTGGAGAACCGGCTGACGTTGGAGAGCGAGTTGGCGCTTGCCGCGGATCGCGGTGAGTTCGAACTGTTCTACCAGCCCCAGGTTCGTCTGATCGACGGCAGCCTTGTCGGGGCCGAAGCGCTCATCCGTTGGCGGCATCCGGTGCGCGGCTACGTCTCGCCCGGAGAGTTCATGCCGGTGGTCAACTCCTCGGCCCTGTCCGAGCGGATCGCGAATTGGGTGATGGAGACCGCGTGCCGTCAGGCGCGTGACTGGGAGCTGTCCGGCAATGGCGTGCGCGTCGCCATCAACCTCTCGCCCTCGCAGCTTCACTCCGGCGACCTCGCGAATTCGGTCGCGGCCTTGCTCGAATCGACGGGGCTGACGCCCTCGTTGCTCGAGCTCGAGGTCACCGAAGACATTCTGCTCCATGACGAAGACCGCGTCCTCGCCATGTTCAAGCGAATCCAGGAGCTCGGCGTCAGAATCCTGTTCGATGATTTCGGCACCGGTTATGCAAGCCTGAGCTATCTGAAGAAGTTTCCGCTCGACGGGCTGAAGATCGACCGGTCGTTCGTGTTCGGTCTGCTCGCGAATTCCGACGATGCCGCGATCGTCGGCTCGACCATCGGCCTCAGCAAGCAACTCGGCCTCACGGTCGTGGCCGAAGGCATCGAGAACCGTGCAACCGCCGACTTCCTGGTCAGCATGGGATGCGAGGAAGGGCAGGGCTACTTCTTCGGACGTCCGATGCCTGCCGAGGCATTCGACAGGCAATTTCTGGTGACTGGGCTCGACGTGGTCACCGCGGCCTGAGCAGGGCGGCCTGGTTTCTAGCGCCGCCGCGCGATCGCGACGCCAAAGAGAAATGCGACGAACAGGCTGGCAAGCGGCGCTTCGCGCGTGATCGCCGCGACCGTTGCAAGGGTTCCGCCGGGCTGGCGCGATTCCTCGATCGTGGAGGTGAGGCGGTCGACGGCCGCATGCAGGCCTCCGGCGACTTCACCGATCGTGCGGGAGACATCCGCTGCCGTATCGATGGCACGCTCGGCCATGCCGGGTTGGGACGTGGATTGCGGTATCTCCGTGCTCAAGGGCGTGACCTCCAGGCCTGATGATGAAGACCGGCACCTTTGGCTATCCGCGCGAGCGCTCGTTTTGAACAGCGGGTCTGACGACCTTTGGCTATCCGCGACAGGCGCCGTCAATTAACGGCGGGTGCCGGCCTTGGATGGGCAATGCAGCGCGAGAGCTTTTGTTCCTCCCGAAGCGAAGCCCCCCGTGAAGCGACGGGCGCGAATCTCTGTTAGGTTGGCTCAAGCTTGTTGACTGAGGAGGCAGCCGTGACCGATCGGACCATGACGGATCGAGCCCGGCGCATCGCTTTGCTCGGCGCTCCCATCGATATGGGCGCATCGCAACGCGGCACCTTGATGGGCCCTGCGGCGCTGCGGACCGCAGGCCTTGCGACACTGCTCGAAAGCCTGGATTTCGAGGTCGTCGACTACGGCGATCTTTCCGCAAGCGAGGTCCGGGACCTCGCCGACAGGCCGCCGGAACGGGCCAATCACTACCGCGATATCCAGCGCTGGACACGCGTTCTGAGCCGCAAAGGCTACGAGATCGCGAAAACCGGTGCCCTGCCGATCTTCCTGGGCGGCGATCACACGCTGTCCATGGGGTCGGTCAATGCCATGGCGCGTCATTGGCGGGAGCGTGGACGGGAGCTGTTCGTGCTCTGGCTCGATGCCCATGCCGACTACAACACGCCGGAGACGACGATCACCGCGAACATGCACGGCATGTCGGCCGCGTTCTTGTGCGGCGAACCCGGCCTCGACGGCCTGCTCGGCGACGATCCCCGCGCGTCGATCCATCCGGACAGGCTCGACTTGTTCGGCGCGCGTTCGATCGACAAGCTGGAAAAAGAGCTGATGCGCGCGCGCCGGATCAGGGTGGTCGACATGCGTCAGATCGACGAGTTCGGCGTCGCCGTGTTGATCCGACGCGTCATCGAACGGGTCAAGGCGAGCAACGGCGTGCTGCATGTCAGCTTCGACGTCGATTTCCTCGATCCGTGCGTCGCGCCGGGCGTCGGCACCACGGTGCCAGGTGGTGCGACCTATCGCGAGGCACACCTGATCATGGAGCTGTTGCACGATTCCGGCGTGGTCGGATCGGTCGACATCGTCGAGCTCAATCCCTTTCTGGATGAACGCGGCCGGACGGCGCGCACGGCCGTCGAACTGATCGGCAGCCTGTTCGGCCAGCAGATCACCGACCGACCGACGCCGAGCAACGCGATCGCTCCGGGCGAGTGAAGCCAGGGGCCGACAGGACCATGAGCTTGCGCCTTGTTGGCCGCTTCGCGGTCGACCAGCCGGTCGACCACGCCGGAGACGTCCGATTGTGACCCCAGAGCCGAACAAGTGCCTCGCGCATCACTTGGATCGGCACTGGTCTTGGGGCACGACTTTCGTTCGCAAGTAACTGTAGGTTGCGGTTAGTAGGCGGACCAAGGAGGCGGAATTGAGTACGATAGTCGAGATTCAAGCCACAGACCCGCTTATGTCGGCAGTATATGCCTTGCGACATAATGTGTTCGTAGTCGAGCAAGGTGTCCCGGAAGAACTTGAGGTCGACGAGGACGATAGGGTCGCCACTCATCTTGCCGCGGTGTCTGACGGCCACGTCATTGGCACGTTGCGCATTTTGCTCCATGGACGTACCGCGAAAATCGGCAGGATGGCTGTATCAGCGTCGTCGCGGACAGAGGGCATTGGGAGAGAGTTGATGGAGTCCGCCGCGACCACTGCCTCCAGCCGCGGTGCCGAGGAAATTATTCTCGGCGCCCAACTCACCGCATACGGATTTTACAAGCGATTAGGATACATGGAGGAAGGAGCGGTGTTCGATGATGGAGGCATACCACACGTGATGATGCGCAAGAAATTGCAGCTATGAACTTCCGATTGGCTGAAGCGACCGAAGGTCGACCATGTCTGCTTGTGGCCCAGAGCCGACCTTCAGCGCTTACTCTGACGAAGTCCGCAAGTGACGCAGAGCGGACGTAACCCACTTTATTCAAAATTCATCATTGCCCGCCCGATAGGATGGAGATTCACGCAGGGCTTTGGTTACGCCTCTCATTCGGGCATTTGAACCAACATCAAATCCGGCCACACTACATACCAAGTAGCGCTCATCATGCCTGCGCCCGGCCCTCAACCCTGCCGAATCGACGAGCAATACGGCCTGGTAATCCAATCCAGGACTTGATGAATGGATGCTCGAATGCAGTTCTTCTTTTATGAGATCGTCGCTCGCGTCGTCGCAGTCTATTTGTGCGTCGATTGCGTCCGCAAAGTGCGGTCTGGACTTGTCGAGAGAAAAATCACGTCCTTCTTTCATAGTGCTGATACTCTGGACTGGTTTGTAGACGGTCTTATGGGCTGGCCGAGTCAGGTTTTTCGTAGAGACACCGCGCCGGTCCGGTACTGGATGGAAATGGGGCACCAGACAGTAGCCTTTCTTGCATGCCTCGCTGTTGCGATACTTGGGTGGTGGCAGCCAAGCGCCTGAGCATCCAGTTACGGCCCATCGCGCCGTTCCGAGCATTGATCGAAATGGCCGCAATCGAAGGGTAGTCGGATCACCCGCGAAATCGGGAAGGCAGGCGCCCATGAAGCGTAGCGCAAGATCGCAGTCCGTCGCCGGTTATCCGGTCGGATCGCCTGGGCGGCTTCCGCATCATAGCGCCACGGCGGAGCCCTTTCTCCAGCCGGGAGAGCGAGCCACCTGATAGCTAAGGACCGGGTGGTCCGGTATATTTCGATGAAGTTTGGTAGGTCCGATTGTGGGCCCGCAGCGGACCTTCACGGCAATGCCCGCTGAGGGCCGCTGTTGCCCCATCTGAGCTGGTTTCAGCCCTATCAAGGTACTCGTTTTAGCCGATAGGATGCTGTTTCTCGACCGTGAGAGAGCCTATGAAGCGGCGAAAAGCTCTTGGTGTTATCGGCGGAGCAGCAGTGTGGCCGCTCGCGGTGTTGGCGCAGCAACCCAAGCACGTTCCTCGAATTGGCTTCCTGGTGACAGGTTCGATCGAATCTCCCGAGACGCGCGCATCTCTCAAAGCTTTCGGTCAAGGTCTACGCGAATACGGCTATATTGATGGTCAAAACGTGCTCGTAGAGGTCCGAGCGGCGGACCTGAAGGTCGAGCAGTTTCCGGCTCTGGCAAGTGAACTGGTCCGTCTTAAGGTCGATCTCATCGTTGCGTCGAATTCGCTCGCCGCGCGCGCCGTACAGCAAGCGACCACTACTATTCCAATCGTCGTGCCGGTTATGGGCGATCCTGTCGGAGACGGGCTCGTTGCCAGCCTCGCTCGACCGGGAGGGAACATCACAGGCTTAACTTTCCTTGGCCCGCAGCTTGTCCCCAAGCGCCTAGCCCTGCTCAAGGAAGCGCTACCCACGATTTCGCAGGTCGCCGCCCTCTGGCATCCCGGTGCCTATGGCGAGCGCACGATGAATGACATGATGAACGAAGCAGAGGCGGCGGCACTGACCCTGGGAGTTCACCTTCGACTTGTTGCCGTGCACGCTCCCGATGATCTAGATCGCGCCTTTTCCACGGTTGCCGCCGAACGGGCGGATGCCCTTCTCATCTTTCCTAGCCCGATGCTTTTCAACCAAAGAAAACGCATTGTCGATCTCGCGGCAGACAATCGGCTGCCATTAATGGCTATGGGCAAAGAGTTTGTACAACTCGGTGGGTTCATGTCCTATGGAGCGGATATTACCGACTTCAACCGGCGCTGTGTCGCCTACGTGGATAAGATACTCAAAGGCGCGAAGCCTGCTGACTTGCCCGTCGAACAACCGACCAACTTTGCACTTTTTATCAACCTCAAAACCGCAAAGACCCTTGGCGTCGAAATTCCTCCCTCGCTGCTGGCCCGCGCCGACGAGGTCATCGAATGAGAGAGATTGCTTGCGAGTTCGGCCCTTCGGCGAAGTGGCGATATCGCTCCGCTTCGCGCTTTCGACAAGACTACTGGCCTTTCGATAGCGAAGTGAAAGAGCCGTATCGCAAAAGCAATGGCCGCCCGGAGGCGGCCAGTTCTTGGTCTACATCTTCGCTATTTTCTTAAGGCGTCAGCAGTATCCCGCGCTGCGTCCTTCACATCTCCTGCAGCGTTATGGGCGGATCCCTTAGCCTTATCCATTTTGCCTTCTGCCTCGAGGTCCTTGTCTCCGGTAAGCTTGCCAGCCCCCTCTTTGATCGCGCCTTTTGCCTTGTCGGCGGCGCCCTTCACATGTTCACGGTCCATGATCGTTACCTCTCCTATCCGGAAGACAAGCACAACGAAATCGGTGCGCGGTCGTTCCTGCGAGACGGGCACCGCGTGTCCGTACAGTTGTAGCGGCGGATGAAGAACACGGATTGCGTTCCGTCCTGCTTTCACTGTGAAATTTGTCAACGCTGCAGTCGCAAGTTTTCATCAGTCTGGCGGAAACGTTCGGGGATGCCCACGTTGATTGAGCGGCGGGGCCTCGATGGAGAAACAGCCATGCGATACCTATCTGTGGCATTGCTTGTCGCACTTCCAGCCATATCGATGCCTGCTGCCGCCCAGCAGCAAACGGAGGCGACGTCTCAATCCGGTGTTGCTCAAAACGTGCAAACTGAAGCTGATAAGGGCATAAAGACCCGCAATTCCGGGGAGTCCGGGTATGTTGGCAACCAGGACCGGCCTGGCGCGGCTTCTCATGCACCGGGAGAGACAACCAACGCGGTCGGGACCACAACCGGTAGCAGTGCGCCCGGCAATCAATCAAACATGAATAGTTCGCAGGCCGATTACAACGCTTCCTTGAAGGATGGCTCTGCGCCAAAGAAATAACAGCTTGCGACGACCGCCTTGGAACAAGAGATCGCCCGCGATCTGCCAGCGGCACAAGGAGTGAAACCCGCGAGAAGGCCAAGCGGGTTTCTTTGTTTGTGCAGGCGTTGCCGCTTTAGGAGAACTCGGCTCTTGGTCCTAAGCGGACGCCATGCAAATGCGCCATACCGCTCCCACACGAATACGATTAGTCCGACTACATGTCCTTCAAGATTGATGGCCGCCGCCGCAACGAACTCGGCGCTAAAATCGGTGGCAAACAGGTGTTGAGGCGCTCCGAACGGGCAAAATGCCAACCCTAAAGGACAAGCTTCGATGCAAACCAGAGCACGACACACAAGCAGATGCCGATTCCCACATATGGCAACGCAACGCGCATCGGTCCCTCCTTGGCTCTGAGACGCTACGGGCCGCAGCGCGATTTGCATGTTGGCGATGCCATGACCATCCAATCGGCTCCTGCACGAACTGTGACGAGCAATCGCGGGCAATAGCGGCGGGACGGCTGCGATTCTCTGCGTTACCCACGACGCTGGGCTGAGATCGGACCGGGACGAGATTCCTCCTAAGGCCGCGGCAGAGCTGGGAAGTGCTGCGGCCGTGCAGGCTGCATCGGCAGATTAGCAGGCTCGTCGCCAAACTCCTCAGAACATCCATTTAAAATATTAAGTGCCCTTGATTTAAAATGTGATTTAAATGTAGCAACGAAACGTTGTAGATGTCCACCGTGCATCTTCACGTGAATCGGAATAAACGGAGGGGGCCATGGCGGTTTTATTCGGCGATACGACTGGATCGCTCACGGGACGCCAGCATGGCGGAAGCCAAACTCTGGTTGGTTCTGAACCGACGAACCTATTGTTCGGGGATGCGGGTTTGGACTTACTCGACCACGCAATCGGCGGTAACGACACATTGGTAACTTCCGGCGCGGGAAGTCTGTTCGGCGACGCGGGCGGTAATATTTCCGATCATGCACGGGGCGGCGATGATACGTTGTCAGCCCAGGTGCTCGCGTCTGCTATCACCATTGGCGAGACTTTCATCCTGAATATGTACGGCGATGCTGGCGGTGATATCTCGGCTTGGGCTATTGCCGGCGATGACACCCTTAATCTCGAACTGCCCCCGACCTTTACACCCGGGGTGAAAGTGAATGCCTACGGCGATGCCGGCGAAATCTTGTCCGGTCACGCCCGTGGTGGCGACGACCATTTTAGCGTTTCCGGTGGCGGGCATCAGGCGGTCACCGTGTACGGAGACGCCGGCGGCAACCTAATCAATCGCGCGGCGGGGGGCAACGACACGTTCGTTGGCCACGTCGGACCGGACAGTAATGTAGTGTTCTTTGGCGACGCGGGCGGTAGCTTGCTCGGGCATACCCGTGGCGGCGATGACAGCTTCACTGCGAGCGGATCTGAGTACAACAGCTATCTCTATGGCGATGCCGGCGGCGACATGGCTGGTCATGCGGCTGGCGGCAACGACAGTTTCGCCGTGAGCGGAACCAATCCGTTCAATTTTGTCTTTGGCGATGCCGGTGGAAACATGTCCGCCTTTGCCACCGGTGGGAATGACACCTTCAATGACTCAAGTGATGTAACCCTGACCGATCGAAATGTCTTCGCCGGCGACGCTGGCGGGAACATGTCCGGTTCCGCCCGGGGCGGGGATGACACGTTCAACAAGACCGGCTTAGGGGGAAGTACATTCTATGGCGACGCCGCAGGCGATATGTCTGATCAGGCCGAGGGCGGCGATGACACTTTCCAGGCTTCTGGCACCCAGCACCAAAATATCTTCTACGGAGACGCGGGCGGCAACATGGGTGATCGAGCCGTTGGCGGCGACGACATCTATATCGGTGGCAAGGTATTCTCTCAGCTCGCCAATCAGGCGTATGGAGATGCGTTGACCATGTCAGGCCACGCCGCAGGCGGTAACGACACGCTGGTCGGCGGCGATGATCCGAATCCGCATCCGGCAGGCAGCTACGAGACCATTCTCGTCGGCGATGCCCGATCCATGTCCGATTACGCACGCGGCGGCAGCGACAAGATTGTCAGCGGCACCGGAAATGATGACGTCTGGGGAGATGCCCAGATGATGCTCAATTTTGCGGAAGGAGGGAACGATACGTTCGTATTCAATTTCGCGAACGGCCACGACAGGATCGAGGATTTTGGACAGGGTCTCTCGAATCTGGGAATCGACCTCATCGATGTCTCTGCGCTTGGTATCCAGAGCTTCGGTGATCTCGCTATCTCGCAATTCGATCCGATGACACATGAAAGTTTGATTACCTTCAGCCCAGGTAACGATGTCACTGTTCATAGTGAGGAAGCACTCAGGCCTCAGGATTTCGTTTTCGCACCCCATCAGTACGATTTGTTGACGTGAGCCGCCCCTCGCATTGCTGCTGTAGGCCGTGAAGTGTTAGGGAAAATTAGCTCGGTGACCATGACCGGCTTAGAGTGCTGCGGGGCGTGATGCTCCAAGCCCTCGAAAGGACTTACGGGGCACCTCGCCCAAGTCAGCTATTGGCCCTTCGCTGACCTTCTCGGACGGCCTATGGATGTCAGCTTTTGACCCGATTGAGGCATCGGTCGCGTTCCAGCGTACCCGATATGAAGAGCTACAACCCGCCGATTCAGGCACCGACCAAATTTGACCGGTGATCAACTTCAAGACAGCCAACCAGGGAACTGATTACGCGCCGGTTGTCACGATGCAGTTGATCACAGACGGGTAATCACTTTGCTCCTGTAAGCGAATAAATTCTTTGATTGCGCGATAACACGTCGGCATCGACGAACTTCCACCCATGCTTTGGTTCGCCCAACGATCCAACATGACATGCGTCTTGACAATTTCTGAGTTCGCCGCGCGCAGTATGCCGATGGAAGGCGAAGCCGTTTCAAATAGATACTTGTGGAAGCTGATCACGAAAGTATCGCTTCTCGGCAACCCGTTGCCATACGGAAGAGTATCCACATCCCGCACAGTCTTTATTTTGTCATAGAGCCACTGCGAATCGATCAACGCTTTCCCAATCCCTCTTCCCTCAACGCCAAGCGGAGCAATCCACTCGGGACCTGGGGCTATGGTGGACCAAAAGATCACGCGATCATCACGGCGGTTCTCCATCGCCTTGAGCATGCAGAGGAATCGTTCCTTTTGTGGATCGTTCGAATGCTCCACCTCGTACTGGAGCTTCTTGAGTTTGTCGGGCCAGGGTATGGGCGCAGGTGGGGGTGGAGGCGGCGCAGCGGGAAGATAGATTTTGCGCAGCTTCGGGTCAGCCCCGATAAATGCGTAATTGCGCCCCCCGTCAATGCTATGGCGGCAACCCACGAGTTCTCGCAAATACCAATTCACCTCCTCGGGAACGTGCGTTTGGAAGTTGAACTCGATTAACGCCCACGCATCTATGTGCTCGCGCGCCGCAATTTTCCACCAGTCGTCTGTGTCTAAGACCGGATATTCGCGTCCGCCTTTGGGCGGCCACAAGCCGCGTTTCTGCACTGGATTAAGCGGAACTTTGATATTGACCATTCGACGCCTCCCGCACAGTCCGAACCGCAGCGCGATACGCACCGGCCACGGTAGCGAAAGAAATGAAGTTTCGCCGGAAACATCGGAATGGCAACACGTCGGCGACGCGCCGGGTATGACCTATCTCACAGTTGTTCTGGCAGCAGCCACTCGCGAACAATGCCGCTCCTTGACCCTTGGCTGGCCTTCTCGCGCAACCTATTGAGCGTCAGCTTCTGACCAAAGCGGAACGTGCATCGCTTCCGGCCCTAGCCGGGCTTTTTATTTGCTCTCTTTCTTGGCCTCGGCCTCATAGCCTTGCGCTTGTCCTTCGAGCCGCGGCCCGGCAGGAACATTCCCGCAATTGCCAAGTTTTCCCGATGCCCTTCCCCAAGGGCGACCCCCGTATTGCCCCAGCTCGAATGCCCCCCAATATCACCCCGAGCTGGGGCTTTTTTCCCGAGACCGGGCGGCGACGCGGCCGGAACTTTGCCGACGCATCACCGTTCCCGGTGCGCAGGCGCGAACGTAGGCGGACACCATGAAATGGATGCTTGTGGTCCTCGTCGGTGGCGTCGCGCCCGTCAACACCGATCTCGTATTCGACAAGTTCAGCGACTGCCTGTCCGCCGAGGCGCAAATGCGACAGCATTACTCTGACGCGTTCGATGCCTGGGACCGTTTGGCCGCAGCAAGAATTGACCGGCGCAGCGACTATAGGAAGGCCCGCGACCTCGAGGCGAAGAGACTGCTGAGTAACGTAGGCACCTGTGTGCCCCACGGTGGGGGAGATTCCGTTGCGCCGGCGGAGCCGCCCAAGCCGCCCGCCGCATCGTCGCAGCAACCTGCTGCGCCGTCGCAGCCAGCACCGCGAACCTAGCGAAACGCCGCGCCTCATTGAAAAAGGCCGCGCTCGTTCGGAGCGCGGCCGCATTCGTGATGACGCGCGAAGCGCTCACCGGTGGTGATGATGCCAACGTTGCCGCACGACGGGATATGATCCGCGGTAATAGGCGTAGGCGGGTCGCACGACGCGGCGATAGCGATAGCCGTAGGAAACGGGCTGCGTGTAATAGGTGGTTGCGGTGTATCCGCCGCCCCATTGATACGTTGCATCGTACGCGTCGTCGTAGGCGTATGGGCCGCCATAGTAACCAGCGCCGTAATAGCCTGGACCGTAGCCGTAATAGCCATATCCGGGCCCCCATCCATACGCCGAGGAGGCAAGCCCGCCGATCACGGCACCTGCGACAAGGCCGCCAGCGATGCCCGGTCCCCAGCCTCGCCAGTGGGCCTCAGCCGGAGACGTCGCAGCGATCGAACTCACACCAAGAGCGCCGGCCATCAGGGCCGACATTGCAATCTTCTTCATCGAGACACCTTTCACACATCGCATTGCTTCCACCCCCGAGATAACGGGAAAAAGAAGCAATGGTTGCTCGCTGCCAGAGCGTTCGCAGCACGCGCGATGTGATCCGTTCGACTAAAGATAGCCGGGAAAAACTGGAAACATTCAGGAATGCCTTGAGTTGGCAGCGACTGGATGCGGTGTCTGGAGAGCAAGCATCGTGGACGACGCCGTCTTGAAGAACGCCACTGAAATCGCCTGGACGGTGTACCGGGCGCGGCATCCCGACGTCGACGCATTCGACAGTCGGCGATGTCTGCTGGAACGCCATTTGCACAGGAGATGGGAAGAGCGCGAGAGCGATGCCGAAGAACTCGCCAGCTTCGGGATAGCCTACCTGGACCGGCTTCCCAGCGACGAATGTTGACGAGCATGAAAACGCTCGTCGCGCGCTTAGTCCGCGGAAGCACAAGGCCGAGCTGGACGCTGCTCGCGATCTCGTTTCTCATCTCGGCGGTCATCGTGATCGCCTTGCGCATCATCTTCGGGAGTTAGTCGCGGACACGGCGCGGACTGCCGGTCCGGATCGCGCGGGAGGCCCTAGGAGGAGGGACTGCAGTCCAGCACCTTGATCCTCCCGGCGGCGTCAAACGCCAAGACGGCGCTCATGACACCCGTACTGGTGACGTAAGAGATCACGGTTCTGTCGTCCGAGGGGTTGAGATCGTCCAACATTCCGGCCGGATATTTTCGAAGGCGGTCGATCCAATAGGCACGAAGTGCCTCGCGGCCGGTGACGGTTTGGGCGCCACCGCAACCGCAGTGCACCACGGCATCATCGGCATGGAGGTCCAAGATCGCTTCGATATCGCCCGCGCGATAGGCATCAAGCCAGTCAACCGCAATGGCCATCGGGTCAAAGGAGGGACTTTTCACCTATTACCGTCCAAAAGATTTAGGCCGCGGACCCCGCTAAGCCTCTTTTTTCCATGGATTAATTGTATTTTAATGCCCCACCCGGCCGCGGCCATATGCCGAAGGACATAGAGGACCGGGCCGGGGCAAAGTCGATGTTGGACACCTCCGCCAAGCAAGGGATCTTCAAGCCGATCCGGCTTGTGCTCGTCGATCGGCAACCGATCGTCTTGCAGGGACTGAAGTCGATCCTCGGGAGCCAGCAGGACTTCGATGTGGTCGCGTCGACCAGCGACGGGACCAGCTGCCTCGAGGCCCTCAGGAATTTGTCGCCCGACGTCGTGCTCATTGCCGACAACCTGCCGGATCTGACGGCATCCGACATCCTCGTGATCGCGAAAGCCGAGCAGCTCTCCACGCGCCTGGTGTTCTTTACCGAATCCGACATCAACGAGGATCTGACCGCAGCGATTGCCGCCGGCGCCTGCAGCGCAATTTCGAAATATGCCGCTCCCGGCCCCATGCTGCGATCACTGCGGCTGATGGCGAAGAGCGGTGTGTCGCTGGAGCCGTCCGATCTCTCGCCCACCGGTAATGAGGCTGATGGCGGCGGCAAGATCGAAAAGACGCTGGAGCTATTGACGCCCCGGGAGCGTCAGATCGTTCGACTGGTCTCGGAAGGAATGTCGAACAAGGAGATCGCGCGCCAACTCGACGTTTCCCAAGGGACAGTCAAAGTCCATCTGCACAATATCTTTCAGAAGCTCGAGATCACCAACAGAACGGTGCTTGCAACCATCTCATTGTTGCAACGCACCTCTGGCTTCAGCGCGCTCGCTCTGGCCTTTCTGGCGTTCGCAATTGCCGACGAGCTCAAGGCGTCGGAGGCGAACGACAGGTTTGCGAATGATGATGGTCCAGATCAGACGGGCGAGCAGGCCGGATATGAGGTCTGGAAGAAGGCCATTCTTCAACACCGCATCGTCTCGGAATCCGGCGAGACGCTCCCGCTCACCGAGAGCGGCTTGCTTGCCAAAGCAAGCCAAGCCACGAACCCGGCTGCGGCAATGGAAGCGCTGCGCGCGGCCGAGCAATTCCTGGGCGCGAAGCCGTGGAAAGGCGGCGCTCCTGTTGGATCCGGCTCGCCAAATCTTGCTGCGCCTTTGCTGCGAGCAACCAGCGACACTCCAACCGGAGGTGACCCTGCCGCGGAAGATCACCTTCCGCGGCTCGCTTCCAATCCGATGTCCCTTCAGGGCGGCTATGGCACCTTCGCCGCTCTCGCCGGTGCGTTGATCTACGCCCTGCACGATCCCCATCTCACCGCGCAGGCGCGTGAGTTGGATCTTAGGTCGATCGACAGCCTCCTGAGTGGCACCGGAGAAAATACGACCACAAAGCTGGCCGCGATCACGCATGTCGGCACCGATCACGCAGGCAACTCAGTCCCGGGTGTCCTCTCGCACGATCTCAGCCGGCCTTCCGGCTTTGTGACTGGAAGCGACAACGTCGCGCATCAGGGCGTTCGGGGGCATACGGGCCAGGACGCCGCGGCCGACAACGGCCAAAAACTTGATGACGTCTTGGATCGTGGTCACGCTTCCGGTCCGGGCGAATTTAGCCGCGATCAATTGATGGGCGGCAACGTCGAAAACATTGTTCATCGCGGCCCGCCCGATTCCAAGTCCGGCGCTTCCAACGCCGTCCAGGATGTCGCACCCGGGCCGAGCAGGATCAATCTTGCAGCGTTTGGGGCGCTGGCTTGGCTGCATCTGACGGCGGCAGCCAAATCGATCCCGCCACATACCCTCGCCTGGATCTACGATCCCGCCAGCAATCAAACGATCGTCTATCTGAATCCGACCGACCACGTGCTTGAGGTCGGGGATCGCGGCCTGATGGAAATCCATTTGCAGGGGATCGTTGCCATTGCCGAGACGGAGGTCGTGGCTCCGCCAGATGGCGCAGCTGTCGCGGTCACCCTGGAGCAGCTCGAACAAGCGCTGATATCGGCGATCGCAACCGATGAGATTGCTTCGAGTACGGACAGTAACCATGCGAGCGAGACTGCACTTGCGGCGGCCGGAATCTGGAGCGCTCTGGACGATGACGGCCTGAGCTTCCAATTCGCACAAGTTCGGACTGGCTTTGGAACGTCGGCAAAGTCCAGCGCCTTCACGAGCGGTTCGGGGGACAGGACGGAGGACAGTGCCGGTAGGTCCGGTATGTCAGCTTACGGATCATCAGTCGCGCCTGGTCATGGTGCGGCGCCTCCGGCAGCCGAAAATCTCACATTAAAGAGCGAGCCGGTCAATTCGAACACCAGTGCTCTGTCGACCAAGCAGACCGAGATTGTCCTATCGGGCCTCGAGACGGCCGACAGCACCGGCCACGGCAACTCTGATCACGCCTCGGAGCCGGGGTCGGCAAAGCCGGCAGCCATGGAAATGGCTGAAGCGGAGTCCAAACCCGGCAATGGTGTCGGGAATGACAATGAGCATCGTTCCCAGGATGCGGACGTTTTGCCAGCGGCAGCGAAGGCGGCGGAGCCTGGTAGCGACGAA
>NZ_LFJD01000004.1:4330819-4373740 GCF_006658635.1 Bradyrhizobium sp. UNPA324 | reverse complement strand
AAAAGCCGGCAACCCGCGGCCGCGGCTGTTCCGGCTCGAGCGCGACGAGGCCATCATCAACCGCATGGGCTTCAACAATGACGGCGCGGACGCCGCATTGCGCCGCCTGGCTGCGCGCGCGCAGCACGGCGGCATCGTCGGCGTCAATGTCGGCGCCAACAAGGATTCGCCCGACCGCGTCGCCGATTACGTCACGCTGATCGAGACTTTTGCGCCGGTTGCGAGCTATTTCACCGTCAACGTCTCCTCGCCGAACACGCCGGGCCTGCGCAATTTGCAGGAAGGCGCGCTGCTCGACGATCTCCTCGCACGCGTGATCGATGCGCGCGAGCGTGTCAGGCAGAAGGCCGGCGACACGCCGGTGCTGCTCAAGATCGCGCCCGATCTCAGTCTTGCCCAGCTCGACGACGTCGTGCAGGTTGCGCGTTCGCGCCGGGTCGACGGCATGATCGTGTCGAACACGACGATCGCGCGGCCGAGCACGCTGCGGGAGGTGATGCGGGCCAAGGAGCAAGGCGGCCTGTCCGGCCGGCCGCTGTTCCGCCTGTCGACGCGGATGGTGGCGGAGACCTATGTGCGCGTCGAGGGGGCATTCCCGCTGATCGGCGTCGGCGGCGTGGATTCCGGCGGCGCCGCGCTGACCAAGATCCGCGCGGGCGCAAGCCTGATCCAGCTCTATTCGTCGCTGGTCTACAAGGGCCTCGGCCTCGTCGACGAGATCAAGCGCGACCTCACCTCGACCCTGCTCCGCACCGGGCGGGATTCGCTGTCCGAGATCGTCGGCGCGGATGCTGCGACGCTCACGGCGGAAGACTGGCCGGGGATGTGAGACGGTCTCATGCCCCGGACGCAGCGCAGCGCGCCGTCTTCCGCGTGATGCGCTGCAGAGCCGGGGCCCATGTGGCAGCGAATTCGAGGAGAGCTGGATTCCGGCTCTGCGCAGCAGCGTTTCACGCTGCAGCGCGTCCGGGACACGATCGTCACAGTTTCGAAAACGTCGCCCTGAACTGTGCCGGATAGCGCGCGGCCTGCAACCCGCCGCGCGAGAGGTAGGAGGCCATCAGCGCCCACCACAATCCGGCATTGCCGAACGATTGCAGCGCCCACCAGGTGCCGAGGAAGATCGCGAGCGAAGCCAGCATCAGATTGCGCATCTCGCGCGCCCAGGTCGCGCCGATATAGATGCCGTCGAAGCCGAAGGCGAACACGCCGGGGATCGGCGCGAGCACGACGAAGGGAAGGAATTCGCGCGCCGCCCGGCGCACGTCCTCGCTCGCCGTCATGACATCGATCAGCCCCGGCCCGAACAGCGCGAACAGCACGGCGACGACGATGGCGAAGCCGAGCCCCCAGAGCAGCACCAGCCGGGTCGAGGCGGCAAAGCCTCTTGCATCGCGTGCGCCGAGAGTGCGGCCGCAGAGCTGCTGGGCCGCGTTGGCGAGGCCGTCGAGGAAGAAGGCGCTGACCAGCAGGAAGTTGTTGAGCACGGAGTTGGCGGCCAGCGTGACGTCGCCGGCCTGCGCGCCCTTGGCGGTGAAGAACAGGAACACGACGATCAGCGCCGCGGTGCGGATCATGATGTCGGAATTCACCGCCAGCATCCGCAACAGCTTGTCGCGGTCGAGCAGGGTCGCGATGGGCAGGGCGAAGCCGCCATCGGCATAGTGACGGCAGACGACCAGACCGAGGGCGAACCCGACCGCTTCCGACGACAGCGCGGCGATCGCGGCGCCGGCGATGCCGGCGTGGTAGACCAGCACCAGCAGGATCGTCGCCGCCATGTTGACGAGGTTGACGACGACCTGAAGCAGCAATGCTGAATTGGCGCGGGCCTGGCCGATCAGCCAGCCGAGAATGACGTAATTGGCGAGCGCGAACGGCGACGACCAGATCCTGATTCCGAAGTAGGTCTGTGCTGCCCGCGTCACGCCTTCGCTGCCGCCCATGAGGTCGAACAGCACCGCGGCCAGCGGCAATTGCAGCGCGATCAGCGCGGCGCCGATCAGGCCGGCGACGATGAAGCCGCGCGCCAGGATCGCGCTCGGCTCACGCACCTCGCCTGCGCCCAGCGATTGCGCAGTGAAGGCGAGCGTGCTCATGCGCAGGAAGCCGAACAGCCAGAACAGGCAGTCGAAGATCACCGACGCGATCGCGACGCCGCCGAGCAGGGCGGCATCGTCGAGGCGGCCAATCGCTGTGGTCGAGACAATGCCGATCAGCGGCGTGGTCAGGTTCGCGACCATCGCGGGACCTGCGATGGCGAACACCTGGCGGGAGCCGATCTTGAGGGGAACGGGCGCGTGCATTTCAGAATACGAGGACCATGCCGTCTTCGGCGGCGAGATGCGCAATATCGTCCAGGCGCGAGAGCATGTCGTCGCTCATATGGGTGAGGACGAGCCGCTTGGCGCCGATTGCAGGAAGATGCTGTTCCAAGGTCTTCAGGCTGAGATGGTTCTTGACCACCTTCTCGTACATATAGGCCTCGGCGATGAAAAGGTCCGCGCCGTACGCCAGCGGAATGAGCGTTTCCGTCCATTCGGTATCGGCGCTGTAGGCGAGCGTGCGGCCCTCGGCCTCGACGCGGTAGGCGAGGAAGGGCCCCCCGGATTCGCCGTGCACGACGGGATAGGGCATCACCGTCACGGTGCCGAAAGTCCGGCTTTGCTCGGGCGCAAGCTCGACGACATCAAGCTCGAAGCGCTGTTTTGTCTTCGAGGAGTGCTCGAACAGCGCCTCCATGACCTCACGCAGCCGCCTCTCGATGCCTTGCGGGCCCGCGATCGTCAGCGGCCGCGTCCGCCGCGAGAACTGCGCATCGAGCAGCAGGAACGGCAGCCCGGCGAAATGATCGCCGTGGAAATGCGTGATCAGGATCAGATCGATCTCGTCGCACGCGATCTCCAGCCGCTTCAGCGCCGGCAAAGCCGACGCGCCGCAATCGATCAGGAAGTTGGCCTCGCGCCCGGAGACGTGAAAGCAGGTGTTGAGCCTGCCGCCGGAGCCGAAGGCGTCGCCGCAGCCGACAAAGCGCAATTGCATCGGCTGCGGGCTCCCAATTCCTTACCGGCCGCGCGGCGCGCCGAACACGCGCGAGAGCAGCCAGATCGGGATCACGATGACCGCGCCGAGCAGGAAGTAGCGCCACAACCAATTCACGGTGTCGAAGCCGAGATCCCAGAGGCGCTGGAACAGGAGGCGGATGCTGGTGATGATGTTCCAGGGATCGAATCCGATCGCGGCCAGCACGACACCGACCAGGATCGAGAGCAGCACCAGGCGGAACGCGACAGCCAGCGGCGAGCCGCCGAGAAAGCGGTGCAGGCCATCGCTGCGGCCGGCCGGCAAATCTCTGACGTCTTGGACCATCGCAAACTCCCGAAGCGGATTCGACCCCATTATAGGGCACGGCGAGGCACATGGGGAACCCGCAAGCGAGCGTCAATCGGGTTACGGGAGTTTAATTCGGGCATGCGCGTGCCGCCAACCTCTCCCGCCTGCGGGAAAGGTCGCGCCCCGGGCGATGCGAAGCATCGTCCCGCGCGCGGGTGAGGGCTTTATCCTCTAGGCGACTGTCCCAATGCGGAAACACCCTCTCCCGCAAGCGGGAGAGGGTGCGCACCGCCATCGCGGCGAGATCGAGGCCCTCACACCTCGATTTCCGCCGCCTCCTCCTTCAGCATCCGCTCCAGCGTTTCCAGCCTGTCCGCCTCCCGCGGCGGCTTGTCCCAGCGCAGGCGGCTGATGCGGGGGAAGCGCATGGCGACGCCGGATTTGTGGCGCGGCGAGCGCTGCAGGCCCTCGAACGCCACCTCCAGCACCAGCCCCTTGTCGCCCTCGTGCACGACATGGCGGACGGGACCAAACTTTTCCGTGGTGTTGCGGCGGACGAAGCGGTCGATCTGCAAAAGCTCCTCGTCGGTGAAGCCAAAATAGGCCTTGCCGACCGGCACCAGTTCGTCGCCGCCCCCGCCTGCGGTCCAGACACCGAAGGTGTAGTCGGAATAATAGGACGAGCGCTTGCCGTGACCGCGCTGCGCATACATCAGTACGGCATCGATGATGTGCGGATCGCGCTTCCACTTCCACCATTGGCCCTTCGGCCGGCCCGGCAGATAAGGTGCATCACGCCGCTTCAGCATCACGCCCTCGACGGCCTCCGCATCTTCGCCGGCGCCGGCACTCGCGGGATTGGCGCGCGCGGCGGTCAATGCCTCCCAGCTTGCGAAGGGGACGGTCGGCGACAGATCGATGCGGGGATCGCTAAGCTTCTTGATGAAGCTCTCCAGCCGCTCGCGCCGTTCCGCGAACGGCAGCTCGCGCAGATCGTTCTCGTCGTCGCCGAGCAGATCGTAGGCGCGCAAATGGATCGGAAATTCCTTGATCAGTTTTGGCGAGACGACCTTGCGGTTGAGCCGCTGCTGCAGGACATTGAAGCTCTGCACGCGGCCCTCACGCAAGATCAAGAGCTCGCCGTCGATCGCACCCGGCAGATGCAGTGACGGCACAAGATCCGGAAAGCTCCCGGTGATGTCCTCGCCGGTGCGCGAATAGAGCCGCGCCGTGATGTGGCCGCGCTCGTCACGCCCCGCCACCGCCTGCACGCGGATGCCGTCCCATTTCCATTCGGCGATGTAGTCGGCGGGATCGAGCGCGGCGAAATCGCTGTCCTCGATCGCATGCGCCAGCATCACGGGCCGGAACGGCGCGGGATCGCGGTTGACCGGCTTGTCGGCGCGGCCTTCCAGCCATGCGAACAGATCGAGATAGGGCGGGATGAGGCCCGGCCAGATCAGCTCGACCTCATGCGGATCCTTGTCGCCGAGCGCGGCCGCCGCGGTCTTGGCGAGGCGCGCGGAGATGCCGATGCGAAGTGCGCCAGTGACGAGCTTCAGCAGCGCCCAGCGGCCGGTCTCATCCAGCTCGTCGAGCCAGCGCTCAAGCTGCTTCGGCAGCTCGGTCTTACCGAGCGTGCGCAGCGTGGTGACGACTTCGGTGAGAGTTGGGGGTGGCGGGTTGTTGTGAGCGGCCAGCGCGGCCTTCGGCCACATCAGCGCCACCGTCTCCGAGAGATCGCCGACATAATCGTAACTCAAGCCGAACAGCACCTCGTCCGTGCGCGACGCGATGAGATCGCGGATCAGCGCGGGCTTGGCATGCTTGAAGCTGAGCGCGCCGGTCAGCGCGGCCAGCGCGTAGCCGCGGTCGGGGTCGCCGACCTCGCGGAAATAGCCGGTGATCAGCCGCAGCTTGTTGTTGCGGCCGGGCTCGTAGGCGAGACGGTCGAGCAGTTCGGCAAAGCGGTTCATGCCTCGGCCTCGCCTTGAATGGGCGTCTCGCTCTCCTCCTCGTCGCCATAGCCGACCAGATCGAGCGGCTGCGCTTTCAGGCCTTTGCTCCGGCACCAATGCACCAGCGCATCTTCCTGACCGTGGGTGACCCAGATCTCGCCGGCGCCGGTCGCACCTATCGTGGCGGTGAGGCCGTCCCAATCGGCATGGTCGGAAATCACCAGCGGCAGCTCGACGCCGCGCTGCCGCGCCCGGGCGCGCACGCGCATCCAGCCCGAGGCAAAGGCGGTGACCGGATCGGGAAAGCGCCGTGTCCAAAGATCTGATGTCGCCGAGGGCGGCGCCAGCGTGATGGTGCCGGCCAGCGCCGCCTTCTTCATGCCCTTCACCAGCCTGAGCTCGCCGAGCTCGATGCCGCGGCTTTGGTAGTAATGCGTGATCGTCTCCATCGCGCCATGCAGGTAGATCGGTGCGTCGTAGCCGGCCTGGCGCAGCAGCGCGATCACGCGCTGCGCTTTGCCGAGCGAATAGGCGCCGACGAGATGCGCGCGCTCGGGAAACAGCGCGACCGAGGCCAGCAGCTTCTTGACCTCTTCGGCAGCATCGCCATGCCGGAATACCGGCAGCCCGAACGTTGCCTCGGTGATGAAGACGTCGCACGGCACCAGCTCGAACGGCGCGCAGGTCGGATCTAACGCATCCTTGTAGTCGCCGGAGGCGACGATGCAGGTCTCCTTGCACGTGACAGCGATCTGCGCCGAGCCCAGCACGTGGCCGGCCGGGTGAAACTTCACGCAGACGTCGCCGAGCCGGATCTCCTCGCCATAGCGGATCGCTTGCGTCGAGCCAGCAAAATTCTCGCCATAGCGCAGCCGCATCATGTCCAGCGTTTCCTGCGTCGCCAGCACCGCGCCATGGCCGGCGCGGGCATGATCGGAATGGCCGTGGGTGATCACGGCCCGCTCAACCGGGCGGACAGGGTCGATATGGAAGCCGCCGGGCTTGCAGCACAGGCCGGCAGCAGCTGGCAACAGGATATCTTGGGGGCGCATGGTGGTCATATAGGGACCGACGTTCCGATATTCATCCGTCATGCGCGGGCTTGACCCGCGCATCCATCGCTCTAAACAGTTCCTTTTTTTGATGGATTGCCGGGTCAAGCCCGGCAATGACAGTCGGTTCCAGAATGCCCCTGCGCCTATTCCAGTCCTCCGGCGATCTCATGGCCGACCGCCGCTTCGAATTCGCGCGCGACCTCCAGCTCAAGGGCGATCTGCCCGCCGCTGCCGACCTCATCGAGCAGGCGCTCGAGCTCGCGCCGAATTTTACGTCGGCCTGGTTCACGCTTGGCGAGATCCGCCAGCAGCTCGGCGAGCGCGACAAGGCGATTGCCGCCTTTCGCGAAGCACGCCGGTCCGATCCCGACGACCAGCATGGCGCTCACCTGCATCTGATACGCCTTGGCGACGAGCAATTGTCCGAGATGCCCAAGGCCTATGTACAGGCCCTGTTCGACCAGTATGCGCCTCGCTTCGAGCACACGCTGATCAACGATCTCGGCTATCGCGCGCCGTCCCTGATCTTCAAGGCGGTGGTGGCTGCCCGCGTCGCGGCGAAGAAGCCCGCCCTGTTCAAGCACGCCATCGATCTCGGCTGCGGCACTGGGCTTGCGGCGGCCGCCTTCGCCAAACAGGTCGATCATTTCACCGGAATCGATCTCTCCCCCGGCATGATCAAGGAGGCGCGCGCGACGGGTCTCTATGCCGAGCTCGAAATCGCCGACATGATCCAGGGCTTGCAGGGCAAGCCCCAAGGAAGTGCGAACCTGATCGTGGCGGCGGATGCGTTTGTGTATCTGTCGGATCTCGCACCGGTGCTGACTGAAGCCAGGCGCGTGCTTGCGCCGGGCGGCGTGCTCGCCTTCACGCTCGAGACCCAGGATGGCAGCGGCATAATTCTCGGCGAGGGCCTGCGCTATGCCCATGCAGCGGAATATGTGCGGAGCGCGCTCGTCAGGACCGGATTGAAGCTCCTGACATTGCAGGCGGCGTCCCCGCGCATCGAAAACAACGAGCCGGTGCGCGGTCTCGTCGTCGTCGCCGAGAAAACTTGAGTCTAGGCGCTAACGCGCTGCGCTTTAAGCGTCATTGCGTCGCAAAGCTGCGACTTCCCACTTGCGAGCCGTGCCGCGTTGCCAGCACAATGCGCGCGCTAGGGAGAAACAATTAATGACGAAGAATCCATCGCGGCGCGATTTCAGCGCCGCCGCACTCGCCACCATCGCTGCATCCACCTTGCCCGCGCCTTACGTCTGGGCCGCGGAGAAGAAATACGATGCGGGTGCCAGCGACACCGAGATCAAGATCGGGCAGACCGTGCCGCATTCCGGGCCCGGCTCGCTCTACGGTGTGTTGGGGCGCATCGGCGAGGCCTATTTCCAGATGCTGAACGAGAAGGGCGGCATCAATGGGCGCAAGATCAAGTTTCTCACCATGGACGATGCCTACAGCGCGCCGAAATGCGTCGAGGCGACGCGGCGCCTGGTCGAGCAGGAGGAAGTGCTCGCGCTGTACGGTTCGCTCGGCACCGCGCCGCAGACCGCCGTGCACAAATACCTGAACTCCAAGGGCGTGCCGCAGCTGCTGCTCAACACCGGCGCGTCGAAGTGGAATAATCCGAAAGAGTTCAAATGGACGATGGCGGGCCTGCCGCTCTATCCGACCGAGGCGCGCATCCTGGCCCGCCACGTCATCAGCGTGAAGCCGAACGCGAAGGTCGGCATCCTCTACCAGAACGACGATTTCGGCCGCGACTTCTTAGGTCCTTTCAAGAAGGTGCTGGCGGACGCCGGCGGCACCGCGCAAGTGATCATGGAGCAGACCTACGATCTCACCGATCCCACGGTCGATTCGCAGCTCATCAACCTCTCGAAATCCGGGGCCGACGTCTTCTACAACATCTCCACCGGCAAGGCGTCGTCGCAGTCGATCCGGAAAGTCGCCGAGCTCGGCTGGAAGCCGCTGCAGCTCCTTTCCGCCGGCTCGACCGGCCGCTCGATCCTCAACGCCGCGGGCCTGGAGAACTGCGCGGGCATCGTCGCGATCCGTTACAACAAGGAGGTCGGCCTGCCGAAATGGGAGAAGGATCCCGACGTGATGGCGTTCGAGGAGCTGCGCAAGAAATATCTGCCCAGCATCGACCCCGACAACACCATCGCCTTCGCCGGCTATGGCCAGGCCGTGACCATGGGCGAGATCCTGCGCCGCTGCGGCGACGACCTCACCCGCGCCAACGTGCTGAAGCAGGCTTCGACGCTCAAAGGCTTCCACTCGCCCTACTTCCTCGACGGCGTCACCTACAGCTACACGCCCGAGGACTACACGCCGATGAAGACGCTGTTCATCTCGACCTTCAGCGGCAAGGACTGGGACATCTCCGACAAGCCGATGTCGGAGTAGAGTCGAGCGAGTTCGCGATCTGCCAGCTGTGCATGCTCCCTCTCCCGCTTGCGGGAGAGGTCGGGGAGAGGGTGCCTCCGCGCTGGGACAGTCGCCTAGAGGAGAAAGCCCTCACCCGGCGCTCGGGTAAACACAAGCCGCAGCGGGACGCTTTAAGTCGCGACGGCCAGTCGATACGCCGCTGCGGCATTCACGCCAAAAGCCTTGTCCCGCGCCTGCGGGCCGAGCTTTGCGAGGCAAGCTTCCAGCGCGTCCTTGATCTCGCCGTAGCTTCCCGCAAGCAGGCACACCGGCCAGTCCGAGCCGAAGATCAGCCTGTCTTCGCCGAAACAGCTCGCGGCGTGTACGACGAACGGAGACAGGCGCTCCGCATCCCAGTCGTTCCAGGCCGCTTCGGTCGCGAGCCCTGAGATCTTGCACCAGACATTGCCGCAGGCCCCGAGCGCCTTGATGCGGGCGGCCCATTCGGAGCTGCCGCCGGCGGCGATCGGCGGCTTGGCCGCGTGGTCGAGCACGAAGCGCGCTTGCGGAAAGGCCTGCGCGGTCGCGATCGCGGCCGGCAGCTCGCGGCTGCGGACGAGAAAATCGTAAGCAAGATCATGCGCGAACACTGCGGTGAGCCCGCGCTGGACGTCCTCACGCAACAGCCAATCAGGATCGGGCTCATCGTGCACCTGATGGCGGATGCCGACGAGCTTGTCCCCGCCCGGCAAGCCGCGCAGCCGCTCGAGCGTGTCGCCGAGCGCCCCGTCCGTCAGGTCGGCCCAGCCGACGACGCCGATCACCGACGGCGTGGCATGCGCGATGCGTAGGAACTCCTCGGTTTCTTCCAGCGCGGAGCGGCATTGCACCAATATGCTGGCGTCGATGCCGTTCGCCGTCAGCAGCGGCGCGAGATCGGCGGGACCGAAAGCGCGGCGGATCGGTGCGAGCTCGTCCGCTGCCATCCAGGGATAGTCGGCGCGCGCGGGATCCCAGAAGTGCTGGTGAGCGTCGATGATCATGCCTTACGCTCCGCCCGGCAGTGGCGCGCGCGCATCGACGAGCTTTCGCGCGCGCAGCTCCTGCCAGAACGCCGGCGGCACCGCCAGCTCCGACATCGCGATGTTGTCGGCCACCTCCGCGGCGTTGCGCGCGCCCATTACCGCGACCGTGACCGCCGGATGCGCCATGCAGAACTGGAGCGCGGCGGCTTTCAGCTCCGTGCCATGCTTGCGGCAGAGCGCGTCGAGCTCCTGCGCCCGCGCAACCAGCGACGCATCGGCGTCCTGATAATTGAACTTCGCGCTGGTATGCGGATTGGCCAAAATGCCGCTGTTGTAGATGCCGCCGAGCAGGATGCCGATGCTCTTGGCCGTGCAGACCGGAAACAGCGCATCGAGCGCGCCCTGGTCGAGCAGCGTGTAGCGGCCCGCGAGCAGGAAGCAATCGACCGGCACGACTCGCGCAAAACGCGTCAACATCTCCGACTGGTTCATGCCGGCGCCGATCGCCTTGACCGTGCCGTCCGCGCGCAGCCGCTGCAGCGCACGGAAGGCACCGTCGACGGCCTCGTCATGGTGATCGTCGGGATCATGCACCAGGAGGACGTCGACGCGGTCGAGCCCGAGGCGAACAAGACTCTCCTCCACCGATCGCATCACGCCGTCATAGCTGAAATCGAACACCGGCCGCTCGCGCGGTGTGCCCTTGTAGTGCTCGTCCTCGGAAGCAGCGCCCTCCGGCGCACGCAGCAGGCGGCCGACCTTGGTCGAAATGGCGTAGGACTCGCGCTTTTGTTGTCGCAGGAAGGCGCCTAACCGCCGCTCGGCGAGGCCAAAGCCATAGAGCGGCGCGGTATCGAAGAAGCGCACCCCGAGTGACCAGGCGCGCGCGATCGTCGCCTCCGCATCGGCGTCGCTGACAGGGGCGAACAATCCGCCCAGCGGCGCGGAGCCGAGCCCGATTGAGGTGACGTCGAGCGAGCCGAGCCGCGACCGTTTCATTCCCATGGCCTTCTTCGTTCCAACGATCAAATCATCTCCCCCGCTTGCGGAAATCGCAAGCGGGGGAGGCATGCAGGAGCGCGGGGCTGGCAGGCGCTCCTACTTCAACATCTGCGCGACGTTGTCCTTGGTGACGAGATCGAGGCCGGTGTAGACGATCTCCGGAACCTTCTCGCCCTTCTTGATGGCGAGCAGCGTATCCATGGCCTTCTCGCCCATCTCGAACGGACGCTGGCCGACCAGCGCATTGGCATAGCCGTCACGCAAGAGCTCGAGCTGCATCTTCAGCGTATCGGCGACGACGAGCGTGAACTTGCCGGAATCGATGTCCTTCTTGTTCCTGCTGGCGAAGGCCTTGAAGCCTTCGGGCGCGAACATCGGCCAGCCGCCGATGGGAACGATGGCGGCAAGATCCGGCGTTGCGGTGCGCATGTCGGTCATCTGCTGGACCGCGAGCGCGGGATCGTCGTTGCAGAAGGTCGGAGAGCCCGCGACCTCGGTCCATTTCGAGCCCTTCAGCGCCTCGCGCACGCCATCGACGCGCTCGGCGAGGTTCTTGGCGCCGGGACCGCCGGAGACCATGGCGTATTTGCCGCCGTCAGGCCGCATCTTCAGCAATTGCTTGCCGAGCGCGACGCCGAACTCCTTGTTGTTGGTGCCGATATAGGCGATGCGCTTGGAGCCGGGCGCATCGGCATCGAAGGTGATGACGGGGATGCCGGCGGCGGTTGCCGCCTCGATCGACTTGGTCATGGCCGCGACGTCGGCGACCGAGATGGCGAGGCCGTCGACCTTCTGGGTGACGAAGTCCTGGATGATCTGCGCCTGCGTCGCCGGCTCGTGCTCGACCGGTCCCTTGTAGATGCACTCGATATTGCCGAGTTCCTTGGCGCGCTTCAGGCAGCCGTCGCGCGCAAAGTCGAAGAACGGATTGTTCATCGCCTTGGGCACGATGACGAAGCGGTAGTTCGCGGCGAATGCCGGCGTCGCCATCATCGCAACCGCGATGCCGGCCAGAAGAAATTTCCTCATTGTCTCCTCCACCCTTGTTTGGTGCCCGTCCTCTCGAAAGTGCCCGGGAAGCGGACAGGCGGCATTTTCGTTGCCTTCCCGAGATGACGTCATTTCAGGTCATCCGCGAGCGGATGCGATCGACCAGCACGGCCAGGATGATGATCACGCCGACCAGCGTCTGCTGCCAATAGGAGGAGACCTGCGCCAGCACGAGGCCGTTGCGGATCACCTCCAGCAGCACGCAGCCGACGATCGCTCCCAGCGGACCACCTATACCGCCAGCAAGATTGGCACCGCCGATCACGGCCGCCGCGATCACGTTGAGCTCGTAGGACGTCGCCATGTTGGCCGGCGCCGACCCGAGCCATCCGGAAATGATGATGCCTTGCAGGCCGGCGGCGAGCGCGCAGATCACGTAGACCTCGATCTTCACCCGCACCACCGGGATGCCGGTCAGCTCGGCCGCCTTCTCGTTGCCGCCGAGCGCGAAGACGTGGCGGCCGAACGAGGTGTGGTGCAGCACCACGGCCATCGTCAGCGCCAGGATCATCAGGTAGATGAAAGGCACGGGCACGCCGAGCACGTCGCCCGAGGTCGCTGCGTAGAAATAATCGGCGTCGGGTCCGCCCGGAAAACTGCCGCGGCCGTTGGAGACGACATAGCCAAGTCCGCGCACGATCGAGAGCATGCCGAGCGTGGTGACGAAGGGCGACAGGCCGAGCACGGCGATGCAGAAGCCGTTGACGAGGCCGGCGATCAGCGCAACCCCGAGACCCGCGAGGACCGAGACCAGCAGGATCAGTCCCGGCACGTTGGCCAGCACCGTCTTGCCGTCAGCCGCCATGTGCACCAATGGCGAGCCGGGCGCCGACAGCTCGGTCATCACCATCGAGGTGATCATGGCGGAGAAGCACATCATCGATCCCACCGAGAGGTCGATGCCGCCGGTGATGATCACGAAGGTGACGCCGAGCGTCGCGATGGCGATGAAGGAGAAATTCTTCGCCACGTTCTGCATGTTGCCTTCGGTGAAGAAATACGGGCTGGCGAAATGCATGATCACCAGCAG
The DNA here is from genome assembly GCF_006658635.1 of Bradyrhizobium sp. UNPA324. Lineage (NCBI taxonomy): Bacteria > Pseudomonadati > Pseudomonadota > Alphaproteobacteria > Hyphomicrobiales > Nitrobacteraceae > Bradyrhizobium > Bradyrhizobium sp. UNPA324. The sequence goes on along the minus strand of NZ_LFJD01000004.1, from coordinate 4,360,923 downwards.
CACGGCCAGCGCGAGCAGCACGTAGCCGGTCTGCGAGGCGAAGATGCCGCGCTGCCACCATTTGATCCGGCCCACATTGGTGAAGCTGATCGGAGATTCCATGGGCATGGCCATTACGCCGCCTCCTTCGCGCCGGTGATGAGGGCGGTGACCTCCTCTGGCGAGGTCTCGTGGATCGGCTTGTCGGCCCGCTTCTCGCCGCGGCGCATGACGATGACGCGATCGCACACCGCGAACACGTCGGGCATGCGGTGCGAGATCAGCATCACGGCAACCCCCTGCTCCTTCAGCCGATGGATCAGGCCCAACACCTGTTCGACCTGACGGACCGAGATCGCGGCGGTCGGCTCGTCCATCATCACCAATCGCGCATTGGAGAGCCGCGTGCGCGCGATCGCAACCGCCTGGCGCTGGCCGCCGGACATCTGCTTGACGAGATCGTCGGGACGCGTTTCCGAGCGCAGCTCGCCGAACAGCTCCAGCGCGCGCGCCGCCATCGCCTTGTGGTCGAGCAGCGCGACAGGTCCGAATTTGCGCTTCAGCTCGCGGCCGAGGAACACGTTGGCGGCGGCCGTGAGATTGTCCGCCAGCGCGAGGTCCTGATACACGACCTCGATGCCGACCGCGCGGGCATCGACCGGCCGGCTGAAATGGACCGCGTTGCCGGCGAAGCGGATCTCGCCATGGCTGGGGCGGAAATTGCCGGCGATGATCTTGACCAGCGTCGACTTGCCCGCGCCGTTGTCGCCCATCAGGCCAACCACCTCCCCCGGCAGAACCTGCAGATCGACGTCGTGCAGCGCGCGGATGGCGCCGAATTCCTTGCCGATGCCTGAGAGCTCGAGGACCGGTGTCGTGTCAGCATGTGCCATCAGCGGTCTTTCTCCCTCAGACATGGCGATTGACCAGGGATTCCAGATATTCCTGTCGGCCCGAGCGCGGCTGCGGATCGAAGCCAAGCTGAAGCGCGCGGTCGGCGAGCTCGGCGAGCGAACGCTGGCCGGCGAGAATGGCGCGGCCCTCGGGGCCGGACCAGCCTTCGTAGCGCTTGGCAAGCGGCGTGGTGAGCACGCCGGCGTCGACCATGTCGGCGGCGGCGAGGAAGGCACGCGCGCAGGCATCCATCGAGCCGACATGGGCGTGGATCAGATCGTCAGGATCGATCGACTGGCGACGGATCTTGGCGTCGAAATTCAGCCCGCCCGAGGTGAAGCCGCCGCGGTTCAGGATTTCGTGAAACACCAGCGCCAGCTCCGGCACGTTCATCGCGAACTGGTCGGTGTCCCAGCCGAGCAGATCGTCGCCACGGTTGATGTCGAGCGAGCCGAACACGCCGAGCGCTTCGGCCAGCGCGACCTCGTGATGGAACGAATGGCCGGCGAGGATGGCGTGGTTCTGCTCGATATTGAGCTTGACGTCCTTGAGTAGGTCGTAGCGTTCGAGGAAGCCGTAGCAGGTGGCGACGTCGAAATCATATTGATGCTTGGTCGGCTCCTTCGGCTTCGGCTCGATCAGGATCGGGCCCTTGAAACCGATCTTGTGCTTGTGCTCGACGACAAGCGAGACGAAACGGCCGAGCTGGTCGAGCTCGCGCTTGAGATCGGTGTTGAGCAGCGTCTCATAGCCCTCGCGCCCGCCCCACATCACATAGTTCTGGCCGCCGAGCCGATGCGTCACCTCCAGCGCGGCGCGGACCTGGCCGGCAGCATAGGTGAATATCTCTGGGTCGGGATTGGTCGCCGCGCCCGCCATGTAGCGGCGATGCGTGAACAGATTGGCGGTGCCCCAGAGCAGGCGGACCTTAGCTGATGCCATCTTCTGCTCGAACAAATCGGCAATCGCGTTGAGATTGGCGACGGACTCGGCGAGCGAAGCGCCCTCCGGCGCCGCGTCGACGTCGTGGAAGGTGAAGTAGGGCACATCGAGCAGGCGGAATAGCTCGAACGCGACATCGGCTTTTGCCCGCGCCTGCGCCATCGCATCCGTGCCGTGGTGCCAGGGCCGCAAAAACGTCTCGCCGCCGAAGGGATCGCCGCCCGGCCAGCAGAACGAATGCCAATAGCAGACCGCAAAGCGTAGGTGATCCTCGAGCCGGCGGCCGTGAACCACGCGATCCTTGTCGTACCAGCGGAACGCGGGCGCCTGTCCCGCGTCCTGGCCGGCAAAGGCGACAGGTGCGCTTGCATCGAAGAATTTGGCTGACGCGTTCACTTAAAGAGACTCCTTCAATGCGGGATAAAGCGCGCGCCATCGCCGATAGGCTTCGTCATAGGCGGAGGCGACGGAAGCGCGGGGCGTAAAACTCGCAAGCCGCCGCGGGCGGGTGCAGACCGCCGCAGCGCTCTCGCCCGTCGCAGCGAGCCGGCCCAGCCGCGCGGCGCCGAGGGCCGCTCCCACCTCGCCCTCTTCGGCGCGGTGAACGGGAATGCCGAGCACGTCGGCGCAGATCTGCGCCCATAACGGCGAGCGCGAGCCGCCGCCGACGAGATCGACCTCGCTAATGGGCCCGCTCGCCGCACTCAGCGCCGCCAGATTGTCCCGTGCGGCAAAGGCCACGCCTTCGAGCACAGCCTGGACGATCTGCGTTCGCCCGGTCGCAGCGCGCAGGCCGACAAAGGCTCCGCTCGCGGCCGCATCGTTGTGCGGCGTGCGTTCGCCGTCGAGATAGGGCAGGAATCTGATCGGGCTGGGCGCATCGACGCGCTCGCCGAGCGGCGCCAGCAGGGCCGCGGCCGGCGTCTCCATCACGCCGGCGAGCCAGGCGAGCGAAGCTGCGGCCGACAGCATCACGCCCATCTGGTGCCAGAGGCCGGGCAATGCGTGACAGAAGGCGTGCACGGCCGAGGCCGGCGCCGGCGCAAAGCGATCGGTGACGCGGAACAGGACGCCGGACGTTCCCAGCGACAGGAACGCATCGCCCGGCGCGATGGCGCCGAGCCCGATCGCGCTCGCGGCATTGTCGCCGGCGCCGCCCGCGACCACGACGTCTTTCCTCATGCCCCAGCGCTGCGCATAGTCCGGCGCGAGCACTGCGCTCGCCGCGCTGCCCTCGACGAGGCGCGGCATGTGGTGGAGATCGAGCCCGGTGGCGTGCAGCAGCAGGGCCGACCAGCGCCGCTGGCCGACATCGAGCCACAGCGTGCCGGCGGCATCGGACATGTCCTCGACCATCTCGCCGGTGAGGCGATAGCGGACATAGGCCTTGGGCAGCAGCACCTTTGCGACACGCTCGAAAATCTTCGGCTCATGCCGCGCGATCCACAGCAGCTTCGGCGCAGTGAAGCCGGGCATGGCCAGATTGCCGGCGATCGCGTGCAGCGACGGACAGCGCCGCTCCAGCACCGCGCATTCGGCCTGCGAGCGGCCGTCGTTCCAGAGAATCGCCGGGCGCAGCGGCTTGCCGTCCTCGTCGAGCAGCGTCGCGCCATGCATCTGACCCGACAGGCCGATGCCGGCCACCTGAGCAATCTCGCGCGGAAGACGCGCCGCGAGATCGTCGACCGCACCGATCGTCGCATCGACCCAGGAATCGGGGTCATGCTCGGACCACAGCGGCGCCGGATGCGACAGCGCGAGCTCGCGCGTTGCCGTCGCGACGACCGCGCCGGCTTCGCTCACGAGCACCGCCTTCACGCCGGACGTGCCGATGTCCAGTCCGAGATACAATTCGTCCTCCTCTCTACTTATTGCGATGCGCGATCTTGACGTCGCGCTCTCCGCCACGGCCCGTTCGATAGCCACCTGCCGCTAGGGCAGATTGTCCCGCATCACGATGTCGATCCTGATCTTCTCCTGTTCGCGCAAGATCGGCTCGCCGCGGGCGAGCGCGAGCAGCACGCGCACGGCGGCGCGCGCTTCATGTCCGGGGTTCTGCGAGATCGCGGCATCCATCACGCCCTGCAGCAGGAGGCGGCGCGTCAGCACGGTGACGTCATGACCGACGAACACCACCTCGTCGCGGCCGGCATCGCTCAACGCTTTGGCGACGCCCTGGGTGCCTGCGCCGACGTTATAAAGCCCGACAATGTCGGCATGCTCGCCGAGCAGCCGCGCCAGCACCTGCTCCGAACGATCGTCCTGGTCGCGCCCTTCCAGCACTGGCAGCACGCTGAGACCGGGGAATTCCGACGCCATCACCTGGTTGAAGCCGAAGATGCGCTCGGCATGGTCGCGCAGGCCCTGCGAACCCGCGACGATCGCGACCTTGCCGGAGCTCTGGCCGACCAGCCGCCCGACCAGCGCGCCGGCGGTGCGGCCGGCCGCGATGTTGTCGATGCCGACATAATGGTGGCGGCGCGACGACGGCACATCCGACACCAGCGTCACCACCTTGGTGCCGGCATCGACAAGGTCGTTGATGGCGGCGCGAACGCTGGGGTGATCCAGCGCCACCACGGCGACGCCGTCGTAATCGCCCGACAGCGCCTCGAGCGAGGCCGCAAGCACCGAGGGATCGAACACGTCGGTAGCGACCATCTCGACGCCGAGGCGGCGGGCCGCGAGCCAGCCGGCCATCTCGCCGAGATAGGCCTCGATCTGCTGCATGAACGGGTTCGGCCCCGACGGCATCACGAAGGCAAAGCGGCGGGCGCGGCCGCGGGCGAGCTCGGCGGCGGCGACATGCGGCTGGAACGAATGACGCTCGATCGCTTCCCGGACGCGCCGCACCGTGTCCGGCCGGACGCCCGGCCGGTTGTGCATGACGCGATCCACCGTCGCGAGGCTCACGCCCGCCTCGCGGGCGATGTCCTTCAGCGTCAGCGCGGTCGTGGTGAGGGTCTCAGCCATGGCTTAAGGCTAGCAGAGGTGTTTTGAGGTACGCAACTCATTTTGAGGGGCATGAATGCAGTTTCGAGCTCGGGTTGAACCAAGCACCGCGCCGGCAGTCAGCCCCGGGTCAGATCCAGCGTGAGGAAAAGGCTATTGGGATCCTCGACGTAGCCTTCGAACGGGCCGCAGAGCACGAAGCCGTGCGCCCGGTAGAGCGCATGCGCCGGCTTGAAATAAACCCATGAGCCGGTCTCGAGGCTGAGCCGGTTCAGGTCGCGCGCATGGGCCTCGGCGATAATGTGGCGGAGCATCTGGCCGCCGAAGCCGCGCCGCCGCGCGGTCTGAAGCGTGTGCATCGACTTCACCTCGCCATGATCGGCCGAGAGCGTCTTCAACGCGCCGGTGGCGACCAAGTGCTCGCCGTCCCAGCCGGTCCAGAACGCAACATCGCGCGCGCGAAGCCCCGCCAGATCGAGCGCATGCGCGCTGCCCGGTGCGGTCTGCGCCCGCGCAGACGTGACATGGTGATCGAGCAACGCGATGACGCGCGGATCGAAGGTGTCGCCGGTGCGGATCTGCATGGTCAGGGCCTCACGTCGCTTGCAAGGAGCTTCTGCATGAAGACGAGGTCGAGCCAGCGGCCGAACTTGCAGCCGACCTCGGGCATGCGGGCCACCTCGGCGAAGCCGAGCGAGGCGTGCAGTCCGATCGAAGCCGCGTTGGTGCCGTCGATGCCGGCGATCATCGCGTGCTTGTGCATGGCGGTGGCACGCTCGATCAATGCGGCGACAAGACTGCGGCCGATGCCCGCCCTGTGATGCCGCTCGTCGACATAAACGGAATTCTCCACGGTATGGCGATAGCCGGGAAACGGCCGGAAGTCGCCGAACGAGGCGAAGCCGACGACATCTCTGCCCTTCATCGCGACCAGCACGGGATAGCCCGCTTGCTGCCGTGCGAGAAGCCATTGACGCCGCGAATCCAGATCGGAGGGACCGTCGGTCCAGACCGCCGTGGTGTTGAGTGCGGCGTAATTGTAGATGGCGAGGATATCCTCGGCATCCTCCAGCGTGGCATCCCGCACGATCAGCGACATCACATCTTCCCGTAGGAGGAGCCGCGCCGCGTGATGATGACGTAGCGCGCGTCCTGTTTGGTTTCGTTCTCGAAGGTCACCGCACGCATCACGTCGAAATCCAGGCAATCGCCCTCGCGCAGGCGGACCGTCTTGGCGTCGATGTACACGGCGATTGCGCCCTCCAGCATCAACAATTGCTGGGTGAAGGCATTGCGGCCCCAGGGGCTGTACGGCACCCGCGCGCCGGCCGGCAGGTCGACCACGATGATCTCGATGCCGCTCGCCGCATCCGTCGGCGAGGCATGCCGCCGGCGATAGCCACTGTCGGGATCGCGCCAGTGCGGTTGGTCGGCAAGCCGCACCAGGCGCTCCGGCGGCTTCTCGGCGAGTGCGACGACATCGCTGAGCGAGACGTCGAGCGCGGCGCAAAGCCTGCCGAGCAGCGCAGCCGTGGCGCTGCTCTGGGCCCGCTCGACCCGCCCGATCATGGCCCGGCTGACACCGGAGCGGCCCGCGAGTTCGTTCAACGTCATGCCCGCCTGCGTCCTCAGCGTCTTCAAGCGGCGACCGATCGCACGGTCGAGTTTCTGCTGGTCCATTGGCTTTCATCCGAACATTGCCCGGTGCAGGGACCGTAGCCGCCGGGCGAGAGGAGCTTAGGGCGAGCAAGGCGGGCGTGCCGGGAGCGAGAGGCTAACATATTAGAATCTTCGGCAACCGCTCGCCGAGAATACTCGGGCTCAATGGCCAAGCGACGCTTTCGGCGCCCTCCGCTCTACCCATTCTCGTCTTTGGAAAAAATGGCCTCAATATCCTGCCTGCCATCAAGCACTCGCACGATCTCGGCGCGGTCATCCTTCAAGCGATAGAAGACGACTTGCGGCGCAACCGCCAACGAACGCAGGCCGGAGCGAATTTCATCGCGCGCCCGTCCGGCGTTGGGGAAAATCCTCGATGACCGCAACGGCTTGCCCGATCTGACGCAAGATCCTGTCGGCGGTGCCGACTCCTGCCATCTCAGCGTAGTAGTCCCAAAGCTGATCAATATCGTCGAGCGCTTCTGGGGACCAAATGGCTGGAAGCTTATGCCCCACCATGCCGTGAGTTCTTCTTGCGAAGAAATTCTTCCATGTTCAGGGCTGCGCCCTTGCCTGCATCGAGCGAATGGATTCCACGGTCCATTTCGGACCGAAGAGCGTTGAGCTTTTCGACGTGCGAAAGCAATTTCCGGCCGATCTCTTCCTGATCTGCCGCCGGCAGCTGGGAAATTTGCGCGATGGCTTGTTCGAGCGTCCTGACCATGGCTTCAGCCTATCACATCCCGCAGACGGGCCGGGCCGAAAACTTGGAGCGGGCGAAGGGAATCGAACCCTCGTATGCAGCTTGGGAAGCCAAGCTAAGCTGTTGATCTAACTCGACCGCGTTCCCCGCGCCATCAAGCGGAGAACGAAGTGACTAAGCCCGGCGGCTGGAAGCACAGCCAGGAAACCTGCTCCAAAATCGCCGCGACCAGGCGCTCGCAGCTGAGCGACCCTGCGGAGCGCGCCAAGATCAGCGAAGCCACGAAGGCGCGTATGGCGGATCCTGCCGTGCGGCAGCGCATTCGGGATGGGATGCTGAGGGCTAGCGGCTCAGCCGACGAGCTCAGGACGCTGCGCGCTGTGTGGCGGGCAACTCGCCCGACTGTCCGGGCGCGCTTCCTGGCCGAATTGCTCGAGCCGATATGTCACTCGGGACTCGAGGGCGATCAGTCATGAGCTGGCAGGCCACTGCATGGGCTGCGAAGCAGGTGACCGGCTCGGCTTCGAACAAGCTAACCCTGCTCGCCTTGGCAAACTATGCCGACCACGAGGGCGTTTGCTGGCCCACCCAAGAGACCCTAGCCAGGGACACTGAGCAGAGCGTCGACACCGTCCAGCGGCGCCTCAAGGCGCTCGTTAAGCTCGGCCTGGTGCGCGTCGAAACTCGGCCCGGCGGCCGCGGCCAGTGGGATGGCAGGAAGTACTACCTGGCGATGGGTGTTGCAGAAATGTCCGAGCCGCAATCTGCGGCACGGTCGGACCCTGCGAATGAGCCCGCGACGAAGCCTCGCCATGCCGCACCAGGCCCGGTCACCGTACCGCACCAGGCCCGGTCACCGTACCGCACAGCTGTGCGGCATAAACCTTCAATAGAACATCCAATAGAACCTCCAGCGCGAACAACTGCGAGTTCCGCCGACGAGCGTCTGCAGGCTTTCCAGGGGAAGTGCGAGCCGACAGAGGTCGTCCAGAATCGCATAGCTCAGCGACTTGGATCTGAAGGTTGGTTGATCCTAGGCGAGCTGAGCGATGCGCAGCGCTCGAGGCTCACCACGCTGCAGCGTCGTGGCGAGCTCGACGATGCCGCCTTGGCTAGCTTCGCCGCATCGGTGCGCCTGGCCCGGCCGCCGCCGTGATCGCGCGGCGAGCCCGCTTCGGAAAGCTCTGACAAATCGTCAGCAGTTTTGAGGCGCGGTCGCCTAGCCGGGAGGGTGGGTCAGAAGTCGCTAGAGCTCTGGCGCTGAGACCGGCCCCTCTCTAACTCGCAGGTTTTTTTCCCCGCCACGCCACTTTTTCGGCCTCGAAATGGACCTACACGATGACCGCTAGAAAAATCTTTGAGTCGAATCAACGCATTGCGAGCGATGCGGCTCGGCCGGCCGCGCTGGAAGCCGCATTAAATTCCCGCCAGCTGTCGCTGCCGCTTTCGCAATCATCGGCGTGCGATGTCTGCGGAACGCCGTTCGAAATTGTTCGCCGTCGCGGCCGGCCTCAACGGTTCTGCAGCGATCCGTGTCGCATCGCGCAGGCGAAAGCACAACGATCGGACTGGTCGCGCGTGAATTGGGCATCGCGTACCGCGGCCAAACGAAACCTCTCAACCCCAACCGGAGAAACTCCCGATGTCGAAGACTGAAAACGCGAATCGCACTGTCGTCAGCATGCTTGCGACGAATCCAACTACCGTTGAGCAGAACCTGGCTCGCGTCTGGCATCGCCACGTCGACGACCTGGTCGCTGTTGGCGTGCCCGCCGAGATGGCCGAGCACTCGATGTTGGCAGCCGCGCTGGTGCGCGCAGCGCGATCGGAAGGCGGGGTGGCGGTGGTTTGTCGCCTGCGCGATGCTGCCGACGCCTTCGAGCGCGAGCTGCTAACAGCCGATGCGCAGCGCCGGCAAAATTTCAATTGACAGCGTTTAGAAAAATAATCGAGCTTGCCCGTGCTTCAGCCGACCGCGTGTTTCGAGTCGGCGGCTAGAAGCCCGACACGCGCGACGCTGTCGAAGCCCATGCCTGGCGCTGGGACCGGACACCAAGCCGGATCATCTTTTCCCACGGAAATCACCTCGCTCGAGGCGAGCGCAAGCTTTGCTCGCGCGAGATCATCAAACCCGCTCGAAAGGAGCGCATCATGACGTCTATTCGCGTGAACTCGCGGCGTGTGCCGCACATTGCCGTTGCCGCACTCGCGGCTAACCGCCCCTCGGCCATCATCGGCGCGCCGAGAAACGAAGGCGATCCCGTCCAGCGCGTGCTCAACCAGGTCTCCGACGAGCTGAGCCGTATCACCGGCGAAATGCGCAACCGTGTCAGCGAGACCCAGAGGCGCCTCCAAGAGCTCGAGACGCGCAACCGCGATATCGAACAGCAGCTCGCTGACGGTCTCCGTCTCGGCGGCCGCGGCGGTGGCGTTCAGTCGTGGGGCCAGCAGTTCGTCGCAGATCCGCAATTCGCCGCGATCGGCGGCTCGAACGGTCGTGGCGTCGCGCGTGTAACCGTCAAGTCCATGACCTCAGCGATCGGCTCGGGGGGCGCGTTGATTGCCCCTGATCGCCGCTCCGATGCGATCATGAAAGCGCGCCGCCGTGTCCGCATTCGCGACCTGGTCGCGCCCGGCCAGACGAGCAGCAACTCGATCGAGTATCCTCGGCAGACAACGCGGACCAACAACGCGGCAGTTGTGAGCGAAGGGGGGCAGAAGCCGGAAAGCAACATCGCCTTCGACCTCGCGACTTGGCCGGTGCGCACGATCGCGCACTGGATCCCCGCTTCGAAGCAGCTCATGGACGATTCGAGCGCCATCGCATCGCTGATCGATAGCGAGTTGCGCTATGGTCTCGATCTCGTCGAGGAAGCAGAATTGCTCTCCGGCAGCGGCGTCGGCCAACATCTGACCGGCTTGATTACCGGCGCCACGGCATTCTCACCGCCATTCGTTCTGACTGGCGTGCAGATGCTCGACATGTTGCTGCAGGCGATTGCGCAGTGTGAAGAGGCAGACTACGAGCCCGATGGCATCGTGCTTAACCCTCTCGATTGGCGGATGCTGCAGGCCATCAAGGACGGCGTCGACCGCTATATCGGTGGCGGACCTTACAGCGACCAGGTTGCACGACTCTGGCAGTTGCCGATCGCGACAACGAAGGCGATGTCCAGAGATAAATTTCTGGTTGGAGCATTCGAGCAGGGCGCGCAAATCTTCGATCGGCAGGAAGCGACCGTCGAGGTCTCCACCGAGGACCGCGACAACTTCATCAAAAACATGCTGACGATCCGCGCCGAGCAGCGCCTCGCGTTCGTCGTCAAGCATCCCGACGCGTTCATCTACGGTGATTTCGGGAACGTCTAATCCGTAATTCGGGGCAGGACATTGACGCTGCTGCAGCCCGGCGAACAACGAAAAGCATCCTGCCCGCCCCGATGACGTAGCAGGGTTCAAGGATGCAAGGCTGGCCTAATCGGGGCGACTCTTCGATCGGAACGAGGAGTCGCCCTGTTTTCCACTGCGGCGCGCGCGCGAGGCGGCCCAGCTCAAATGGGGCAAGCACAATGACAATCGAACTTCACAACCTTCCGCCCGATGTCACCGAACCGCCAGCCGATGCATGTGGCCTTGTCGCGTTTCAGCCGTCGACGGGCAAGACCTGGCAGAAGGTCGACGGCAAGTGGCTTCCCAGCGCGGAAGCAAATGCACTGATCGAATCGAGGGAAAAACAATGACCGCATTGACGAGTTATTCAACGGGAACCGTCTCCGTTGCCGATGGCGGGACCGTCGTGACCGGCGCCGGCGTTATCTGGAACGATGGCAGCGCCAAGCCTGGCGATATTCTGCAGATCGGCAATTTCCAATCGCTCATTTCCGACGTCGGCGCCGGCGCCGAATTGACCATCCCGCCTTGGGGCGGCGGCGCGCAGGCTGGCGCGGCCTATAAGATCTGGCATGTGTCGCCGCAGCGCTTCGCCGGCGCCGAGGCCATGTCGACGGTCAGCAAGCTGGTCACCGCGCTAAGCGCGCGCGAGATCCCGGTCGTCGTCGGCGATGACGAGACGGTGCCGGATCCGTCGCTCGGCGAGGAGGATCAGACCGCGATCCAACCGTCGACCGGCAAGGTCTGGGTGATGAGCGGCGGCGTATGGACGTTCCTCGGCATCTATCGCGGTTTCAATCTGACGGGTGCTTACAACGGCGTAACGACGTATTCGGTCGGCGACGTGCAGACGACTGCGGGAACGTCCTACGTCTGGATCAATCCGACGCCTGGCGCTGGCCACCCTGCGCCGGATCCGACCTATTGGCAGATCGTCGCGAGCAAGGGTGACACGGGCGCGACCGGCGCGACCGGCGCGGGCTATGGCGGCACCTCGACCACGTCGCTGACGATCGGGACTGGCCCCAAGCCGTTCACCACTCAGGCGGGGCTCGCCTATCAGGACGGCGCGCGCGTCCGCGCCACGGCAACGGCCGGCGCGGCCGGGTGGCTCGAGGGCGTGGTGACCTACAGCGGCACGGCGCTGACGATCACCAGCGACAAGGCGAGCGGCAGCGGCACGGGTACGGCGTGGAATTTCAACGTCGTCGGCGAGGCTGGCGCCGGCGACGTGTCGAGTGCGAACAATGGCACGGAATATAACGCTGCGACCTTTGCCGCCAATCTTGGATTGGTTCGCTATGGCGCTGCGCAGTCGCTGACAGCTCCGCAGAAGTCGCAGGCGCGGACGAATATCGGCATGTCCGATGGGCACCTGCCGGGGATTGCGTCCAACACCGCAGCATCATCTGGCGAAGTCGGCGAGGTAATTTCGGCGAGCGGAACGTCGGGGTCACTATCGAGTGGCGTGACGGCCAATCTTGGCTCCATCTCGCTGACTGCGGGCGATTGGGACATCAGTGCACAGGTACAGTTCAACACCGGCGGCGGCACCACCAGCACTGATTATGTTGTGTCGATTTCCGCGACTAGCGCTAGCGTCGCTGCTCCCTATGGGACGTCTCTCGCTATACATGAGCGAGTACCGAGTATGGCCGATCACGGTGCCGGGTTCACCATTCCACCGACGCAGGCATTGGTGAACGCTACCACGTCGTTCTACCTCAATGCGCAGGCCGTCTATTCGGGCACGGCAGTCACGGCCACTTGGTCAATACGAGCACGGCGGATGCGTTAGCGCTTCGGCGGGATCATTCTCATCCCGTGTCCTAATCGAACCGAGAAATTGAGGGGCGACGGCGCGGACGATACCGTGCAGGAATCGTCGGTAATCTTCTGCAAAAAGCGTCTGACGTCGGCGATCGTGAAAACGCGGTGACGCCTGGTGCGGCCGAGCCCTTTGAGCCGACCGACCAGGTTGCCGACGGCGACGTGTCTCGCGATCGTTTCCCGGTGCATGGGAAGTAGCGCGGCGAGCTCGGGCACGCCGATCGTAGCGCGGCCGGCAAAGGCTGCCTCGAGCGCCTGACTGAATTCGGCGGGATCAGATGGCAGAGGGGCGCGAGGTGCTTGCATGGCCGTGCCTACATCAATACGGCTTAGAACTCTCCGAGAGTCCCTTTTCATCTATGTATTTCAGGAACTCTTGGCCGAAGTCGGTGATCGCGATTTCATCGCTCGTCGACGTGATCAAGCCTGCGCTGATCGGGTAGCGAATCCATTCCTCGAACGTGTTTTTTTCATAGAACTGAGGAAATTCGGATTTAACTTGATCGAAGAATGCCGCGGACTCAGTGCGGGTCGTTTTACCTCCCTCGCCGTGCAGCGCCCTAAGGGCGCGAATCTGGCTGCCGAAAAGGGTGCGATATACCTGCTCGAAAACCCAAGCTAGGCGGGCGACGGCAAGATGCCGGATCAAGAGGTCGATTCGCTTCTCCGGATCCATCAACTCAAGTTCAGCGTGCAGATTTGTCTCGACCTTTGCAATCGCCGGCGAGCGTTCAGGAAAGCCTGGCAGATCCTTCAACTCTTTCGATGGTGCTGCGAGCGCCTGGCGAGCTGGATCAAATTCAAGTCCCGCCGGACCCGCCTTTTTGAGTCTCGGGAAGAGCTCGCGAACGTCAGATCTGAACATAAACCCCAGCGCGAAAACAGCACTCGGCCAGGCGATCGCTTTCGCCAGGTCGACCAGCAGCTTTAGGTATTCCATGCGGCACCCCTCAACCCGGATCGACCATATCCGCTCTGGAAGGCGCGCGAAAGCCGCCCCGGAGGGCTTGGCAATCGGCTGCAAATCAGGGAATCTGTCCGTGGGCTTCAGAACCCGGACCAGAGCTATAGCCGCACATCCTTGGTCAGGATGCTCCCGATTGGCGTCGGGGGTGACGGCTGAACGAGAACTGTTCTTTGAAAGAACAGTTCTTGACGGACGCACTTGGCGGTGCGGCTCCGAACCCTGCCTTTATGGCCGGGGTCGGGCGTGCTGTCCAGCGGGGCAACCCGTAAAAGCGCCCGGCTCGTCGCTCTGGCGAGTTCTGAACCCCCGGCTGCAGCGGCTGTCCCGCTGCGCGGGCCTTCAGAAGCCCTAAAGCAGAGCAACCATCATGACACTTGAACGACCAATGTTTCCGCCCTGGGCGGATCGCCGCGCCTCGGCCGCCGGCAGAGTGCCGCCGGAAGTGGCCACAGCGCGACCAGCCGCGCCGAACGCCCCTGCGACGTTGCCATTGTCCCTGCCGCGCGAACCTCGCTGTACGGGCCTCCACGCGGCCTTTGCAGCAAAGTCGGGCTTGCCCGGCCAACCGGCCGCGGCAGAACAGCCAATGGTGACTCGGAGAAGTGTTATGTCTGCGTTGAGTTCAACTGCTGCCCTGCCCCTCATCGCCACGCCGTCGATCGCGGCTGCATCGGGCGCTGGCATTCCTCACGACCTGGCTGCACGGTTTGCAGATCTTTACGAGCGCTGGCGCGAGCAGCGACGTCGCGACGAGCTCGAGATCGTCGAGGATCTCGAGCTGACCAGCTGGGACGATTTAAATTCCGAGCTGTTTAAAACTCAGGCCCTGATCATGGGCTATCAGCCCCGAACAGTCGACGACCTGGTCCTGCAGGCTCGAGCCTGCGCGCTCATGAACAACGATCTTTGGACCGACGCCGCGACAGTAGAAGCGGCCGACGCCGGCGCACGCGCGCAGCGCCGAATCCTCGAGAGCGTCGCCGCGTTGGCTGGCGCCGAGCTGCTGCCTGGCGTCGCGACAATTGCGTTGGCGTAGACGAACTAGAACACAATGAGTGTTTCCGCCGCTGGGGACCGCTTCTCCAGCGGCGCTTGCAATTGGGTTAGGATGGGCATACCAAGTTCGAAGCGCATCACTACTGATTCGATGATCGAGGTAGTGAAATCGAGAGGATCGGGGCGGCCAAGGTCGTCAGGGCTCTCGAACGCAGGCTGCACAAGCCTTCGGCGCGTCCCTCTCGGCGCAAGCCGAGTCAAGGGTAGTTGGGCGGCGTGGCTCCGAATTAACCGAACCCTGGAAGACTCAGCATGTTTGACGCACCGCTGGTGCCGATTTCGGTCGGCGCACCAATTGCGAATTTGAATCTTTTCACCGGCCAGTCATGGGTGAAGCAGGAAATTCTTCCGCTCAGAAGGATGGACCGGCGTGCAAGCGGAAAGGGCGCTACGGCGCTGCTCTCTCCGCGACGCGTCCTGCAAATGGCGATCGCGGCAAGACTCGTTGAGTTGGGGATGCGTCCTAAAGCCGCCTGCAGTGCAGCCTGGCATTTTACAGATAGGTCGAATCCTCTCGAGGCGCCTGGCTACGAGCGCGGGCCAGGCGAGCTCTTTGGCGGCGGCGCCTTAACCGCGCTTTGTGCCTACCGCGACGGCACCGCTGCGGTCGTGCGTGTCGATCGCAAGAATACGCCTTTCGAGCAGATATTTTTCCCAATCGGAACGGCCGGGGTGGCTGCATCGGGAGTCAAGGAAGGTGCGACAGTTCTATTGCTGGACTTCATCGTCAAGGAAGTCGCCGAGCGGTTCGCCAGCCTGGTTGAGCGCGGGGAGGTTTGAATGGCGCGCGCTCGCGGGGGACTGTTTCCGTGCGAAGCCGAGATCGCGCGGCGTCTAAGTCAGGATGCAAGGGCTTGGGCTGGGAAAGCCATCATTCTCGAGCGCGATGGCCTGCCGCGAATTGATCCAGTGATGGGCGGCCGATACTGGCCGGCCGTTCTAGCGTGGTGGAACAGGCGCTATGGGTTGTCTATCGTCGAGGTCTTTCAACCTGATGGAGGAGAAGATCTCGATGCCCTCAAGTAAACATGGACTCAACGCACCTGGCTTAAAGCCGCGAGGCAGGAATGCCGAACGGCTCTATTGGGCCGCCCGCACCGACATTGCGAAAGCGGGCTACACTCCTCGCCTGGTGCGCCTGCACTACAACATTCACGATCCGGCTGACCATCGCCTAATCGAGGCGGCGTGTCAGCGCTTGGACGCTGAAATGAAGGCGTGGGCTAGCGGGCACAAGCGCGCCGTGCCTCACTTCGATGGGACGGTTCTTGCGCTCAGCCGTCGCTATCAGACCGACCCGGCCAGTCCGTTCCTCGAGCACAAATGGAATTGGCGCGATCGTGAGACACGCATCCTCAAGACGATCGAGAATGCGTTCGGCGCCCGCTCGCTTTCGTCGTTAGGCAATACCGATTTTAAACGCTGGTACGAGGCTGCGAAGCAGCCAAAAAAGCCCGGCGGAAAAGAGCGCATCGATCGCGCGGTGAAGATTATCAAGCTGCTTCGACAGATAGTTACGTTCGGGGCTGCGGCGGAGCTCCCACATTGCGAGCGGCTGCACGGCATTTTGTCCAAGATGCGGTTCAAGGGCGGCGCTCGATCTCGAGTGAAGCTCGAGCTGCACCACGTCGAGGCGTTCATTCCTGCAGCGATCAACGCTGGTAGGATTTCGCTGGCATTAGGAACGGCGCTGCAGTTCGAGACGATGATGCGCCAGAAAGACGTTATCGGTGAATGGGAGCCCATCACCGGCGGGTCGCATGACACTGGAATCGTGCTCAACGGCAATCGTTGGGTGAACGGTCTCACGTGGGCCGACATTCCGGCCTCGATGGTGATCAAGAAAGACACCACCAAGACCGGCGCGACGGTTGTAGCAGATCTGAAGGTTTGCCCTCTCGTGCTGGGGGTGTTGCCGCTAGTGCCAGCCGAGAGGCGGGTCGGCCCGTTAATCATCGATGAGAACAGCGGCCGGCCCTACGCGGAAGATGCCTACGCGCGGGAATGGCGTCTGATCGCGAGATCCGCGGGCATCCCCGACGAAGTGAAAAATATGCATGCGCGAGCTGGCGCAATTTCGGAAGCGGATGACGCGTTGGCGCCCATCGAAGAGATCCAGTCGTCGGCCGGACACACTCAGCAGTCGACAACCCGCCGGTACATCCGCGGCACGACCGGAAAATCACGACACGTTGCAGAGCTTCGTCAGCTGCATCGTGCCCGCAAACAGGACGAGAACGAAAACTAGGGAACGCGTTGGGGAACGTGGGAACGGATAGATCAATAGCAGAGCGGCAATTCGATGAAATCGCTTGCGAATTTTGGAGCGGGCGAAGGGAATCGAACCCTCGTATGCAGCTTGGGAAGCTGCCGTTCTACCATTGAACTACGCCCGCGAATGCGCTTCGCGCCCGTCCTGATTAGCCGAGACGGCGCGCCTCGCCAAGCGGTTTGGCGCACCCGGCCGGGCGGTTGTTAACGTCCTGATAAGATTCCAGGTGCGCCGGATTGTGGCGGTGTTATGATTGCGGGTCTGGGGAGAGACGTGCACTGAGTGGGGCGTGTGCATGGTGGGGCGCGGCTATTCGATATTCGACACGGCCATAGGCCGCTGCGGCATCATCTGGAGCGGCACCGGCGTCGTCGCCGTGCAGTTGCCGGAGGCGCGAGAGATCGACACCCGCCGCCGGATCTTCCAGGTCCATCCCGAGGCGCGCGAACAGCGGCCGTCCGAAAATGCCGAGCTTGCGATCGAGGGCATCGTGGTCCTGCTGCAGGGCGGAGATCCCGATTTTTCCGAGGTCAGCCTGGATGCAGGCGGCGTGTCCGGCTTCAACCGGCGCGTCTATGAGTTCGCCTGCTCGATTCCGCGCGGCGAGACGCGGACCTATCACGAGGTCGCCAGGGCGCTGGGCGCCTCAGGCGCGGCGCATTCGGTGGCGCAGGCGATCGCCAAAAATCCCTACATGCTGATCGTGCCCTGCCACCGGGTGCTGGAAACCGGCAATTACACCGACCGGCTCTCGCCCTATGGCGGGGTGATCTCCAAGCGGCGGCTGCTGGCACTGGAGGGCGCCCATCCCGTCGCCAGCAAGACGCTGTTCGAGGTGCTGCTGCCGGTTGCTCCGCCCCGCGCGCCTACCTAGATAGGCGGGATGGACGCGACCACACTGCTGACGTCACAATCGATGACGGTCTGCGAGTTTCGCTGCGATGCGGGACCGGACGATACGCCGTTTGCCGAATGCCGCACCGGGCATTCCATCGCCTATGTCCGCTCCGGCAGCTTCGGCTGCCATTGCCGCGCCGGCTTCTTCGAGCTGGTGGCGGGCTCGATGCTGGTCGGCGCGCCCGGCGAGGAATACACCTGCACGCATGAGCATGTCAGCGGCGATGTCTGCCTGGGATTTTTCCTCAGCGAGGACATGGTCGATGCCCTCAGTGGCCGGCGCGAGATCTGGCGGGTCGGCGCCACCCCGCCGCTGCCCGAATTGATGGTGCTGGGCGAGCTCGCCCAGACGGCGGCAGATGGCAACAGCGACATCGGCCTCGACGAAGTCGGCCAGATCCTGGCCAGCCGCTTCATCGACGTCGTCTCGGGCAAGCCGCGCAAGCCGGCCACGCCCAATGCGCGTGACCGCCGCCGCGCCGTCGAGGCCGCGCTGTGGATCGACGACAATTCGCATGAAGAGGTCGATCTCGAACAGGCAGCCAGGCAGGCGGGCCTCAGCCCGTTCCATTTCCTGCGGCTATTCTCGAGCGTTCTCGGCGTCACGCCGCATCAATATCTGGTGCGGTCGCGGCTGCGGCACGCGGCACGGCTGCTCGCTGATGATGGGATCGCGGTCACTGACGTCGCCTATGACGTCGGCTTCGGCGATCTCTCCAATTTCGTCCGCACCTTCCACCGCGCTGCCGGCCTATCGCCGACCAAGTTCCGCCAGGCCTCGAAGGGGATGCGCAAGATTCTCCAAGAGCAGCTCGCCCTCAATTGAATAGCTTCGTCTCCGGCGCGTGCCATTTTCGGCGCGCTTTGCACATGGAGACGAACATGTACGACCACATCGGACTTCGCGTTGCCGACCTCGACGCCGCGACGCGCTTCTACACCGCGGTGCTGGCGCCGCTCGGTTACGTCCTGTGCTCCAGCGGCGACGGTTATGCCGGCTTCGGGCCGAAGGGCGCGCCGGCGCTGTGGCTGCACCTCGACAAGGGCCGCAAGGCCGATGGCGCGCACATTGCGTTTCGCGCCGCGAGCCATGACGCAGTCAAGGCGTTCCACAGCGAGGGCTTGAAGAGCGGCGGCCGCGACAATGGCGGCGCCGGACCGCGCAAGGATTACAGCCCGACCTATTACGCGGCGTTCCTGATCGATCCCGATGGCAACAATGTCGAGGCGGTTTGTACCTGAACTCTCTCCTCCGTCATTGCGAAGAGCTCGCGACAAAATTGCGAAGCAATTTTGCGCTGATGCGACGAAGCAATCCAGACTGTGCCCGCGGAGACATTTCTGGATTGCTTCGCTGTGCTCGCAATGACGGTATCTGTGGCACCACTTATCGCAATCAAGGACACCTTCATGGCCTCCATCCACAACGACATCCCCCTCCCCGCCCCGGCGCGCGACGTCTGGGGCGCGGTGCGCGACTTCGGCGCGCTGCATGAACGGCTGGCGCCCGGATTCGTCACGGCCTGCACGCTCGATGGCGATGCGCGCATCGTCACCTTCGCCAACGGTTCGGTGGCGCGCGAGGTGCTGGTCGATTGCGACGACGCGCGGCGGCGGCTGGTCTATGCCATCAGCAACGAGCGGCTGAAGCACTACAGCGCCTCGGTGCAGGTGATCGCCGACGGCGAGCGGAATAGCCGCCTGGTGTGGATCATCGACATGCTGCCGAACGAGCTTGCAGCCTATGTCGAAGGGCAGACCCGGGAGGCCGTGGCTGCCTTGCGCAGAGCATTCCCACCGGTTGCAGCCTGATCAAGCTCTGTGATTTTCGCACAGAGCTCCGCCCTCGCGTCCGCCACAGGCATCGCTAGTCGGCAGCGCCTGATAGCACCGGTCTGATCGCAGGCTTGCTGATGCGCGGTCCCCAGCGCGTCAGCACGACGCTGGAGGACGAGAGCAGGCCAAGCACGACCATCGAGCTCGCAGCCAGCCAGAAGAAGCTCTGCGCGGTCGCCGCGTGCGTCGACAACCACCAGCCGACGGCGGAGATGTAGATCAGCCGCGCCGTCTGCGCCAGCACCGGCCCGATCACCTTGGCCGCGCCTTGCGAGGAGAAGTACATCACCGTGGCGATGCCGAAAAAGGCGTAGAACGGCCCGACCGTCGAGAGATATTGATGACTCGCCGCGCGCACGGCCGCGCTGTCGGTGAAGATGTTGATCCAGAGGTCGGGGAACATCGCAACGACGCAGGCCGGTGCGCCGACGGCCACGAAGGCGGCTGCACTGGCGATCCAGGCGATGCGCCGGGCGCGCGCGACGTTGCCTGCGCCGATCGCCATCCCGACCATCGGCACACAGGCGATGCCGAACGAGAACGCGATCGAGGTCAGCAGGAATTCGAGCCGCGCACCGATGCCGTAGCCGGCGAGGATCGCGGTACCGAACTGCGCCAGCATGTGGGTGAAAATCGAGATCGTCAGCACCGATTGCAGCGGCGAGAAGCAGGCGATGGCGCCGACCTTCAGGATGTCGAAAAACATCGCCCATTGAATGCGCAGGCCGCGCAGCTTCGGTACGACGCGCGCGCGGCCGGAGAACAGGTACCAGCCCATGATGCAGATGTTCATGGAATAGGCCATCAGCGCGCCGGCCGCGACGCCGCGCATGCCGAACTGCGGCACCGGGCCGAGCCCGAGGCCGAGCGTGCCGCCGAGCACGATCTGCCAGGCCGCGGAGTTGAGGATCAGGAACGACGGCAGCTTCATGTTGCCGGTGCCGCGCAACACGCCGGCCATGGTGTTGAGCAGCCAGGGCAGCACGGCGCCGCCGAAAAACACCTGCGTGTAGGCGATCGCATGGGTCAGCACATCGCCGCGGCCGCCGAGCATCTCCAGCACTTTGGGTCCGAAGATCAGCATGCCCAGCATGAAGACGAGGCCGAAGCTGATGCCGATCAGCATCGCGTGCGCGGCGAGCGTGCCGGCGCGCTCACGGTTCCCGGCACCGAGCGCGCGTGCAATGGCGGACGCCACCGCGCCACCCATGGCGCCGCCCGACATCGTCATGGTCAGAATGATGGTCGGGAACACCAGCGCCATCGCCGCCAGCGCCTCGACGCCGAGCCGGCCGATATAGGAAGTTTCCGCGATCACCGTGCAGGTGCCGGCCGACAGCGCGATCGCGTTGGGCCAGGCGAGGCCGAGCAGCGTGCGCAGGATCGGCCCGTCGGTCAGCGCGCTTCGCACCGGCCGCGGCGGCGGCGGCAGCGGACGCTCTTGCTCATCGACCGGGATCTCGGCGATGTCGGACATGTCCTCTCCGGGGCTCGGGCGCCCTTTGCGGCGCGGCAATGCGTAGGTGTGCCAATCAATTTGTTCGCGCACAGGGCGCGGTGCACGCTTGTTAGCACGGCACGGAGCGATTCCTCCTGCGCCAGATGCAGGCGTGCCCTGCGACAGCGCATTTCGATGGATGGAATTGCGGCTCTCTCCTCTCCCTCTCCCCGCCTGCGGCGAGGTGGTAGCCGCGGCAGCACTGCCGTCTATCCAATCGTCCAGAGCAGCGGCGGTCGCCCGCCAGCGGCAGGGCGCAGATGCACGGCGATATGCCGTCCGCATCCGGCAGCCAGGCCTTCGAACAATCCCTCCAGCACCCTGGCGCAAGCGGGGTGATAGTCGGCAACGTCGTCCATCAGCCTCCAGCTCTGCTGGCGAAGTTCAGACGTGCCTTCCGACTGCTTCATCTCGGCCAGATCATCCTGCGCGGCGAACAGCGCATTCAGGAATGCTGCAAATTCGCTCACCCCGCCGCGGCTCATCGCCAGCGCGGCTGCGACCTCGTCGAAATATTGCATCCCGATCAGCTTGCCGGTGAGGCGCAGCAGATAGCCGGCGTCTTCAGGGCCGAACAGCTGCACCATCACGGGGGCCGCGGTCCGCACATATTCCATCGCGTAATTGCGATAGGCCTTCTCCAGACGCGGCCTCGGCCAGCTCGCGACCGGCAAAGCCGGCGCGATCTTCGCATCGAATGGCGGCGCTTCGAGGTGGCGCGCGAAGACGAGCCGCTGGTCCAGCTCGAGCGGATGATCGTACTGATGGTAATAGCCTTCGAGCCCGTCCTGGCCGTCGACACTCTGCTTGGTGCAGACGAAGCCGAGGCGGAGATCTCCGAGGGCTGCGCCATTGTTGGCGTGCCAGCCGCGCAGCATCGCACGGGACACCTCGCCCGGCACGCCGCAGATCGCCGTGCCCTTCCAGATCCAGCGCGGCGGCGGATAACGGATCCAGGCCTTGGTGTCGCTCTCGTACATGTATTCGACGTGCACGCCGCCGATCCAGTTGGAGAGATAGTGATATTGCGCAGCCGCCACCGCCGGCGGCAGATGATCGATGCCGAGCTTCCTCAGGCCCGGCAGGAAGCGCTCCTGCTGCTGACGGCGAAATACGCGGAACACGAACTCGGCGGCATCCGCAGTGCCGCGTCGTGTCACGACGGTGAGGATGAGGCCGGTGAAATAGGCGTGATAGAGGTCGGCGACCGCGCGCCAGCGCTTGTATTGGGCTTCCTGCGCGGCGTCTACAGCGGCGGCCATGCTCGCTCCCGATCGTTGTTTCGATCGAGTGTGTCACTGCACCCCACGGCAGGCAACATGACGCCCGTGCAGGGCGCCCTGCGCGGACGCCCGCCCATTCCGCATCACGAAGTTTGCGGCCGCGCCTTGGCCGCGCGCTCACGCTCGACCCGTTCGGTGACATCGCGCGCCATCGCCACGGACCCCAGGACGTTGCCGCCGGAATCCCGCACCAATGCGAACGTCATCTCGATGTAGAGCTTGCGTCCGCTCTTGTGCAGCGCGCGGGTCAGCGTCGGCTTGCCCGCGAGCTTCATGGCGCCGCTCGCGAGTGCGGCCTCGAAACCTTTCCAGTGCGCGGCGCGCAAATGTTCTGGAATGATCAGATCGAGATTCTGGCCGAGCGCCTCAGCAGCAGAGAAACCGAACAGGGCCGCCGCGGCACGGTTCCACCGCATGATCGTGCCGGAACGATCCGAATAGATCAGCGCATCCGCGACGTCTTCGGCGATCTTCGCGTCGAGTTCGGATTGATTGCTCATGTCATTTCCTTCGCCATGTCCGCGATCTTGCCTGGCACTCCGACACACACCGGTGTCATCGCCCGACTTGATCCGGCGATCCAGTATTCCAGAGGCCGCGGTGATTGAGCCGACAAGCCGCGGCGTACTGGATGCCCCGGTCAAGCCGGGGCATGACAGTAGGATGTGCCGCTACACCCGAAAATGCTTCGATAGTTTGAGGCCCTGGGCCTGGTAGTTCGAACCGATGCGCTGGCCGTACATCGCGTCGGGACGGGCCAGCATCTTCTCGTAGACGAGACGGCCGACGATCTGGCCGTGCTCGAGGATGAACGGCACTTCGCGCGAGCGAACTTCAAGCACGGCACGCGATCCCAACCCGCCGGCACCGGCATAGCCGAAGCCGGGATCGAAGAATCCGGCATAATGCACGCGGAATTCGCCGACCAAGGGATCGAACGGCACCATTTCCGCGGCGTAGTCGGGCGGCACCTGCACGGCTTCCTTCGAGGCGAGGATGTAGAACTCGCCGGGGTCGAGGATCAGGCTGCCGTCGGGACGCGCCGACATCGGCTCCCAGAAATCTTCCACCGCGTAGCCGGAGCGGCGATCGACGTCGACGACGCCGGTGTGGCGCTTGGCGCGGTAGCCGACGAAGCCGCTCGCTTTCTCGCCGGACAGGTCGACGGAGACGGCAACGCCCCCCGAGAGATCGGCATCGTCGACGTCGACGAGACGTTCAGTGGCATGCAAGCCATCGAGCTCGTCGGCGTTGAGGATGGCATCGCCGGTGCGGAAGCGCACCTGGCTGAGGCGCGAGCCTTCGCGCACCAGCACCGGAAACGTCTTCGGGCTGATCTCGGCATAGAGCGGACCGTGATAGCCGGCGCCGATCATGTCGAAGCGGCGGGTGCCGTCGGCGATGACGCGGGTGAAGACGTCGAGCCGGCCGGTGGAGCTCTTCGGGTTGGCGGCCGCGACGATCTCCGGCGGCAGCGCCAGGCTCTCCAGCAGCGGCACGATGTAGACGCAGTTGGTTTCCAGCACCGCGCCGTCGGCGAGGCTGAACTCGTGCAGCTTCAATTCGTCGATGCGCTCGGCGACGGTGGCGCCGGGACCGGGCAGGAAGCTGGCGCGGACGCGATAGGCGATGTCGCCAAGGCGCAGATCGAGGCTCGCCGGCTGGATCTGGCTCTCGACGAAGTCATAGGCGGGCAGGATGAGCCCCGCCTCCGCCATCGCCGCGATCATGCGGTCGGGCAGGATACCATTGGCGTCGGGCGCGACCGTGAACGTCAACCGGGGGTCCTCATCAGGGGTCTCATGCATCCGGGCATGCCGGAAATACAAGTCTTTTACGGCTATCCGATGGACGCCTTGACGGAAAGGGCATTGCGGAATATGAGCATCACTTATCCCGTGGTGATTTGAGCCGGCCGGCTTGCAGCCACGTTAAATAAGTCGCTAAACAGGCCGGGGACCTCTGTGATCCCGGCCCGTGGAGATATCCAGGCCGGTTTTTTTGTGACCGTTTCGACAAGACGGTCATGTCGGAGGTACCTATGTCGAAGTCGCCTGCCAACTACCGTCCCGAAACCCGCCTGGTCCATTCCGGCACCCTGCGCTCGCAATACGGCGAGACGTCGGAATCGCTGTTCCTGACCCAGGGCTACGTCTACGACACCGCCGAGCAATGCGAGGCGCGGTTCAAGGGCGAGGACCCCGGCTTCATCTATTCGCGCTACTCCAATCCCACGATCGCGATGTTCGAGCGCCGCATGATCGAGCTCGAGGGCGCCGAGGCGGCGCGCTCGGCGGCGACCGGCATGGCCGCGGTGACGACCGCGATCCTGGCGCCGCTGAGGGCCGGTGACCACGTCGTCGCCTCGCGGGCGCTGTTCGGCTCGTGCCTCTATGTCGTGCAGGACCTGTTGCCGCGCTACGGCATCGAGACCACGCTGGTCGACGGGCTCGACCTCGACCAGTGGCAGCGGGCGCTGCGGCCGAACACCAAGACGTTCTTCCTGGAGAGCCCGACCAACCCGACCTTGGATGTGCTCGACATCCCCTCGATCGCCGAGATCGCGCACAAGGGCGGCGCGCGGCTCGTCGTCGACAACGTGTTCGCAACCCCGATCTGGCAGAGCCCGCTCGCGCTCGGGGCCGACGTCGTGGTCTATTCCGCGACCAAGCATATCGACGGCCAGGGCCGGTGCCTGGGCGGCATCATCCTATCTTCGGAAGCCTTCATCGCCGAGCACATCCACAATTTCATGCGCCAGACCGGCCCTTCGATCTCGCCGTTCAACGCCTGGGTCCTGCTCAAGGGCCTGGAGACGCTGGGCGTGCGCGTGCGCGCGCAGACCGATACTGCGGCGCGCATCGCCGAGGTGCTGGCGAGCCACCCGAAGATCGCACGGCTGGTCTATCCCGGCCGCGCCGATCACCCGCAGGCGGCGCTGGTGAAGAAGCAGATGCGCGGCGGCTCGACGCTGGTCGGCTTCGAGGTCAAGGGCGGCAAGGCGGCCGCGTTCCGCGTGCTCAACGAGCTGAAGCTTGCGAGGATCTCGAACAATCTCGGCGACGCCAAGAGCCTCGTCACGCATCCGGCGACCACGACGCATCAGCGCCTGAAGCCGGAAGACCGCGCCGCCCTCGGCATCGGCGAAGGTTTTATTCGCTTCTCGGCGGGGCTCGAGCATGCCGATGATCTGATCGAGGATCTGACCGCGGCGCTGGAGAAGGCGTGAGCCGACGGAGGCCTCGTAGGGTGGACTAGCCCTGCGACTGCGCGAAGCGCAGTTCGCACGGCGTAATCCACCAACTTCGGTCGGCATCCGTTGATGCAGGGTGGGTTACGCCGAGCAGATGCGCCTCGCGCATCTGCAGGGCTAACCGACCCTACGGCACGGTTACATCGGCCGATACGTCCGCACATCGGCCGGCACGTTCACGCCGAGCTTGATCTGGCCGACGGAGCGGATGATGTCGTCGCCGAGCAGCTGGGCGAAGCAGGCATAGCCCCAATCGTTCATGTGCAGGCCGTCCGCAATGACGAAGCTCTCCACCGGGATCGATTGCTTCTCGTGCCAGTCGCGCATCACCTCGAAGCGCGGGAAGATGCCGACGTGACGAAGCTCGGCGACATTGCCGAGCAGCTTCACCATCTTGCCGGCGCTCTCCTTGCGCTGGTTGACGGCCGGCGAATATTGCGGATCGACCAGCACGATGTCGGAATCACCGGCGGCCTGGATGCGGCTGATGCCGTCCTCGACCAGCTTTGCGGTCTCGCCGGGATCGAGATTGCGCAGCACGGCGTTGGTGCCGACCTGCCAGATCACGAGATCCGGATGCACGTCGATTACCTGCGTCTGCAGGCGCTTCATCATCTCGGGCGCGTCCTCGCCGCCGACGCCGGCATTGACAACGGTGATGTCGGCGGTCGGATAGTGCCGGCGCAGCTGCGCGGCGAGGCGGTTCGGATAGTTGAACTCCGGCGAGCTCGCGCCGAACCCTGCCGTCGACGACGAGCCGAACGCGACGATGACGACGGGCTTGCCCGCGACGAGCTTGCCCGCGACATGCGGCAGCGAGCCCATCGCTTTCGATCCATCCTTCGGCGGCAGGCAAGGCACGCGGCTGAAAATGTCGGCGGCGGATTTGGCGACCTGCTTCACCTTGTCGATGGCGCGCGACGTGACGCCGCGTTGCTCCGGTGAGGTCACGGCCACGGTGGTCTGGGAGGGCGAAGCGGGAGCGGGATCAGCCGACTGCGCCGGTGCTTGTGTCGTCTGTGCGGCTTGCGTCTGCGCATGCGATTGCGCGGCCGGCGCCAGCAACAACAGCATTGCTGCTGCAGGCGCGGCCAGCCATGCCGTCAGGCAAAAAGGGCGGAGAGAACTCATTAACGCTAGACCTCAATTTTGCTGCTGGGCCGGCTCCAGATGGGCTGCGTCGATCACGAACTGTGCCAACGCCCGGCCAAGGCAATCATGAACCTGTTTCGCCAGCTCGGGCCCGCGGGACGGGCTGAACAGGTCGAACTGACCCTGATCGTTCCACTGCCGCATGATCGCGAAACGATCGAACAACGGAATATCATGCTCCTGTGCCACCACGCGCATATTATCGAGAAACGGTTGGGCCGAGATCATCGTTTCGGTGCGCGGGCTGTACTGCAAATTCATCAAGACGACGTCGGCCCCTGCCTTTTGCAACGCAACAACCCCTGCGGTCACCGCGCTGCGAAATTCATCGGGATCGATGGATCGGATGGCGTCCACGGTCCCGGTCTGCCAGATCACCAAAGTAGGCGGTTTTGCTTCCATCAGCTTAACGAAGGTGGAGGCGGCCTCCTCCGCCGTTCGCTTGCTCTGTATTTCTACGGAGATGTGCACCACCTCGGATGCCGGCAGCTTCTCCTTGAGGATCGCCTCCATGCGCGCCGGATAGGAGCTGCTCTCCGACGACGGAATCGTGGTGGAGCGGCTGCCGACGACCAGGATCTCGAGCGGCTTGCCGGCCTTGACGGCGTCGGCGACCTTGGGAAGCTGACTTTCGCTGGTAAGCAGATAGGACGGCACTTCGCAGGTGGCGGGCGCAGTGGATGCCGCGGGCGCAGCATCACCCGCGCGCGCCGCAGGCGCGGCGAGGCTACCGCATAGCAGGATCAGGCTCAGGAGAACCTTCGCCTTCATCAGCCCCCTCCCGCCAGATCGGCGTTCTTGGTTTTCGTGCCGCTCTTGTCAGCCACGCGCTTGTACCACGAAATCACCCAGGCTACGCCCCACATGATCAGCACCCCCGAGAGACTAATCAGCGCATGCATGGCTGCACCGCCGGAGACTTCGGCGAGAATGAAATGGCCGGCAAAGGCCAGGAAGACGCCGAGGCAGAAGATCTCGAGGGAGTGCTGCCCACATAGAATCAATGGCCGCAGCCAGCGCGATTTCAAGCCCGGCCAATCCCGGGGCAGGAAGCGCACGGTGAGCGCCGCCAGCGCCAGGAAATGCGTGAAGCGCAGCACGTCCAGGTCGGTCTTGTCGATCGGGTACATCCACTGCTCGATCCGCTTCGGCATGAATTGGGAGAGCTGCGGCACGTACCAGGTCAGCGTCACGTAGAACGCCGCGGCGAGATAGGCGATCGAGATCCACATCGTCACCGGAGAGGCCAGGATACGCGACATCCGGCGCGCACCTCCGAGCGCGCACCATGCACCGAACACGAACAGCAATTGCCAGGCCAACGGATTGAACGCCCAGAAGCCATTCGGATAGGCGGAGAAGTAGAGGTCGAATTCCCAGGTCACCGCATAGAGCACGACCGAGAGGCCGAGCGTGACGTCCGGCCGCCACTTCATCGAATAAAGGATCAGCGGCAACGCCAGCATCAGCACGATGTAGAGCGGCAGCACGTCCATGTTGACGGGACGGAAGCGCAACAGCAGCGCCTGCACGATGGTGACGTCGGGCTGCTTGAGGAAATCCATGATCCCCATCTCTTCGGTGTAGAGCGGGTTCTCGAAGCTGGTCGCCACATAGGAGATCTCGGCGAGGAAGATCGTGAACAGGAAGACATGGGCGACGTAGATCTGCCAGACGCGTCGCAGGATGCGCGCGGTGGCGATGACGAAGCCGCTCTCCAGCATCGCCCGGCCATAGACGAAGGCGGCGGTGTAGCCGGAGATGAAGATGAAGATCTCCGTGGCGTCGCTGAAGCCGTAATTACGGATCGTGAACCAGGTCAAAAGACTGGTCGGCAGATGGTCGATGAAGATCAGCCACAGCGCGAGCCCGCGGAACAGATCGAGCCGAAGCTCGCGCTCACCGATGGTGGGCAGCGTGATGGCCGGCGCCCTCGCGCGCGGCTTCGCCTCCGCGGGCTTGGCGGTTCCCGTGATCGTCGATCCCGTCACTTGGTCGGCAATGGTCATCGGGGCCCAAAAACCCTTCCGCAAATCGCGACGTCTCGAGGAGTGTACCGGTCCGGTCATTGTACCGCAAAGCGGCCGGATACCATGGGGGATCTCTCGCGGGCGTTTCCCTTTGGGGTATTTCCTGCGGGTGTTTCCCTCGTGGGTGTCATTCCCTTCGAATTCTGGCGGGACGATGTCGCCAAAGCCGTCTGCGGCGTTTGGTTCCTGCGCCCGATTTCGGTATGGTAGCAGCCATGTACCGCGCCGTGACCCGCCAGATCGAAGTGACCGTCGAGCCGAACTTTGTTCCGGAGCAGTCGTCGGCCGACCGCTCCCGCTACTTCTGGTCCTACACCATCGTCATCACCAATTCCGGCGAGGAGACCGTGCAGCTCAAGACGCGGCACTGGATCATCACCGATGCCTCCGGCCGCCAGCAGGAGGTGAAGGGCGAAGGCGTGGTCGGCGAGCAGCCGATCCTGGCCCCCGGCGAACGGTTCGAATACACCTCCGGCGTCCCACTCTCGACCGCCTCCGGCTTCATGACCGGCCGCTACCAGATGGTCAGCGAAAGCGGCGAGCGCTTCGAGATCGACGTGCCGGCGTTCTCGCTGGACAGCCCCGACAGCAAGCGGGTGTTGAATTAGGGGCACTCTCCTGTCCCGGACGCGCTACGGCACGCAGTGGCTCTGCGCAGAGCCGGGACCCAGAAGGCGACACCGGCGGTCGCAGTGAGATGGACCCCGGCTCAGCAGCACACCGCTGAAGGAGCGCTGCGCTGCGTCCGGGGCACGAGAACGAAGTGAGGCGCGCGCTCTCTCAGCGTCGTCATTGCGAGCGCAGCGACTTGTCCGCCGAAGCCTTGGCGAAGGCGGAAGCAATCCAGAATCCCTCCGCGGAAAGACTCTGGATTGCTTCGTCGCAAGGGCTCCTCGCAATGACGGAGTGTGAGCCCGACCGCTTGCTTCTCCAAGTGACGCTGTCATTCCCTGCGAAAGCGGGGAATCCAGTACGCCGCGGCGTATCCAGTCAATTACTGCCGTCTCGGAATACTGGATCGCCCGCCTTCGCGGGCGATGACACTGAGTGCGTGGTGGCAGACGCGCCTTCGCAGCCTCGCGGCGCGTTTCGCCCGAGCTTTGCTTCGTTGCTCCACCCTCAAAGCCAAGAGGGCACAGGGAAGGCCGGGTGCCAGCTCGCACCCGCGGTCCGCTGCGCGAAAATGCACCCGCAGGAAGAACCGCACAGCAGCATACAGGTGGTGCCGATCACTCGGCCTTCCCTGCGCGATGGTCGGACGGCTTATGCCGTGATCTCCCGGGAGCCGAACTTTCCTTCTGGCCTCCCTCGCCCCGCGAATTGGATGATGCAGTCCGCCCGGTTGGGCTCGCTCGCATCTTCGCAAGGCTTGACCGTAGCAACGACGGCCAGGACCACACGGTTTTGCCGTACGCACGGCCCGCCATGTCGCCGCAGTTTTTCCAGCCCTGTCGACGAAGCCGGAAACTCACAGACGAGACGAAGCCTAGCAGCGCCGTTCGTCCGCACGC
>NZ_LFJD01000004.1:3939467-4330809 GCF_006658635.1 Bradyrhizobium sp. UNPA324 | reverse complement strand
TCTGCAGCGCACCGCTGAAGTAGTGCTGCGCTGCGTCCGGGGCACGCGAGCGCAGAGTTCGCGTTGACGATGCCGAGACACCATCGCCCAAAATGAAAAGGGCACGCCTTCGCACGAAGGCATGCCCGTCAAAACTCTATTCGTGCGACGCGTGCGCTCGGTGCACGCTCACCGTCTGCAGCTCGTTGCTCCAGGCATTGGCGATAGCGGCTTCCCGGCTGTCGGTCAGCATGATCGGCGTGCCGTCGACCGCGAACGCGCTCTCCCGACCTTCTGTGGCGATGGAACGGCAAGGGCTCCGGTTTGTCGAATATCCCAACGCATGCGAATTGGGATGCTCGCCGCGACAAGACCAGCGTTGATGTCGTTGCTAAGTCGAGATCGCTTGCCGTTCCGTCCGATCTGGCCACGTCGCCAACATCCTGCCCGCACGAACGTAGCTGCCAAGAAACAGTGCTGATAGCGCAAGTTGCAGGACAAACGTCGGCACGACGGAAGCAAAGGGCAGGAATTCCGCACGGATGGCGGCGATCTCGCTCGCTGCGAGGCCGGCGATGACGGGAAACACGGTGAGTACCAAGACAAATCGTCGTTCCAGGGGGGCGCGATCTGCCCATACTAGGAGCGCGGTCCAGCCCAACATGAGAGATGCTGCCGATCCCATGGCGTAGCGATAGTCGGCGCCGGGCGTGAAATTGGAAAGACCGTAGACCATGCTCCCGAGGCTTGGAAACAACATGGCTATTGCAGCAAGAGCATCGGTCACCGCCCCGATCCAATAGCTGACCCTCAACAATAGAATAGTGCGACGCATCCCTTCCCCCGTATTGTTTTCCCGAGCAATTCACTGACGAGCTTGGCCACCGTGAAGCATCCGTACCCGCTTGATATGACACGGAGACGGCCTCTAGACCTGTGAGGAGACCTGAACACGATATGTCATGTCCCTCTGCATATCCGGTGGCGCCTCAGCTTGATCTCAATCAATACGCTCGAAAGCAGTCGTGCGCTCTCATGTGAAGAACACATGGCCCAGGGAATGTTCGTTTTCAGACACAATGGCATCTGTTGTCCAGGAAAGGAGGCACCTTTGGCTTCTCCGAACCCAAAGCTCGTCGATCGCCGCGTGCAGCGTACGCGACGAGCGCTCCGGGATGCATTCCATACGCTGATGGCAGAGCGCGGGTGGGACGACGTCAGTATCCAGAGCATCTGCGAGCGCGCGAATATCGGTCGCTCGACTTTTTACCTGCATTACGACAGCAAGGAGCAATTGCTGGAAGGCGGATTGGACGACCTTCGTCAGGCGCTGCGCTGCAGGCCAGCTTGGACAAGCGAGGGCGCCCCGATGTGCTGCCGTTCCTGCGCGGACTGATCGAGCACGCTCACGAGCAACGCAAGCTGCTTCGAGCGCTCGTCGGTCGGCGCAGCGGTCATGTGGTAAAGATGCGCTTCAAGGATATGGTGCTTGGACTCGTCCGAGAGGATCTGGACCGGCTTGCGGCGAGCTGGCGGCGAGATGCCGCAGCGCATTGTCTCACGGGTGCGTTGGTTGAACTGCTGGCTTGGCTCGCGGAGAAGAGGCACCCAGTTCGCATTGATGAAGTTGAGCTTCAATTCCGTCGATCGATCCGGCCGGTGATCGCCGGACTGGAGAAAGCCGGTCGCTAGAACCGATCGTCTATCTCCCGCGTTGAACGAGAGTGGGGCGCGTGTTTTCAGCTCTCGTGTCCCGGACAAAGCAGCAACGCGTAAGCGTTGCTGCGCAGAGCCGGGACCCCAGTGCCACACGGATTGTCATCAGCCGCATGGGCCCCGGCTCTGCAGCGCACCGCTGAAGTAGTGCTGCGCTGCGTCCGGGGCACGCGAGCGCAGAGTTCGCGTTGACGATGCCGAGACATCAAAATGAAAACGGGCACGCCCTCCTGCGAAGGCATGCCCGCCAAAACTCTATTCATGCGACGTGCGCGTGCTCAGTGCACGCTGACGGCCTGCAGCTCGTTGCTCCAGGCGTTGGCGACCGCGGCTTCGCGGCTGTCAGTCAGCATGATCGGCGTGCCGTCGGCGGCGTGGAGCGCGAAGAGCTTGAGGCCCGGCGCGATTTTCGGCGCTTCGGGAAACAGGCCCGGCACGTCCTCCGAGCGGATCTGCTTCACATAGGCGATATGGCCTTCGCCGAGGGTTGCCAGCGTCTCGGGCGAGACGTTCTTGGCTTCGTATTCGAACGCAACGTGACCTTCACTCATGGTCTCGACTCCTCTGGAACACTAAGCGGTCGAGTCCGCTACTCGTTCCATTATTCGTGCTCATTGATAGCGATTGTCTTAACGATCCTCTCCGGTTCAGGCCGGGCCAGATCGATCGACAACAGCCCGTTCTTCAGATCCGCACCCAGCACCAGCATCCCCTCCGCCAGCACGAAGGTGCGCTGGAAGTGGCGCGCGGCGATGCCGCGATGGATGTATTGCCGGGTCTTGTCGTCCTGCTGACGTCCGCGGATCACGAGCTGGTTTTCCTCAATGGTTACATCGAGTTGGTCGCGCGTAAATCCGGCGACCGCCAGCGTGATGCGCAAGCGCTCGGGCTGGCCGTCCGATCGGTCGCACCTCTCGATATTGTAGGGAGGGTAGCCGTCGGCGCCTTTGACGACGCGATCGAGCACGCGCTCAATCTCGTCGAAGCCCAGAAGGAACGGACTGGATAACGTGGGAACACGAGACATAGTTTACAAAGTCCTCGCAGAAGCGACTTTGGTGCATCAGGGCCCGCACGCGGCACCCCTTGCTCAGCAATATGGGCATGTTCCCGTGTGGGTTCAAGCAGGTAGCCAAGAGGCTGTGGATGCGCGATTCAGCCGCAGCGCAGTCACTCACCGCACCAGATGGTCCCGGATCGTCATGGCCGACATGATCAAAACGCGGTGCGATTTATCCCAATGAAAACAAGCCCCCTTCTACTGTGCATGGGGTTGTTTTCGCGCTTTGTGTTGTCAGGCCCTTCGGAACCGCTCAGGCTTCCAGGCGCTTGCGCCCGTCGCCGCTGAACAAATGCAGCTTGTTGCGCAAAGCCGCGACGCGGATCTTCTGGCCGATGGCGGGGGCCTCGGTTCCGGGAATGCGGACGATGATCTCGCCGGGCGGCAGTTCGCCGGGGGTTGCGGCGACACGCTCGCCTTCCTGCTCGCGGCAGCCATAGACGAAAGTTTCCGCGCCGACGCGCTCGATCGCTTCCACGGTCAACGGCAACGCGACGCCGCTGGCGGGGGTCTGGTCGGTGATGACGAAATCTTCCGGGCGGATGCCGAGAATGCCGGCGTCGGCAGCGTTGCTGCCGGCGAGCTGCGAGCGGATCTCCTCAGGCCGCGTCGACATCAAATTCATCGGCGGTGCGCCGATGAAGGAGGCGACGAAGGTGGTCGCGGGCTTCTCGTAGATCGCAAGGGGATTGCCGACCTGCTCGACCTGGCCGCCGTTCATCACGACGAGAATGTCGGCGAGCGTCATCGCCTCGAGCTGGTCGTGGGTGACGTAGATCGAGGTCGTGTTGAGCCGGCGCTGCAATTTGCGGATCTCGACCCGCATCGCGATGCGCAGCTTGGCGTCGAGGTTGGAGAGCGGCTCGTCGAACAGGAACACCTTCGGCTGGCGCACGATGGCGCGGCCCATGGCGACGCGCTGGCGCTGGCCGCCGGAGAGCTGGCGCGGCTTGCGCTCCAGCATCGGCGACAGCTCGAGCACGCGCGCGGCTTCCTCGACGCGGGTCTTGATCTCGGTCTCCGCCATGCCGCGGTTGCGCAGGCCGTAGGCCATGTTGTTGTAGACGCTCATATGCGGATAGAGCGCGTAGTTCTGGAACACCATCGCGATGTCGCGATCGGCGGGCTCGATCTGGTTGACGACACGACCGCCGATGTCGATCTCGCCGCCGGTAACGGTCTCGAGGCCTGCGACCATGCGCAGCAAGGTCGACTTGCCGCAGCCGGAGGGGCCGACCAGCACGCAGAACTGTCCGTCGCCGACATCGACATTGACGCCCTTGATGGCCTCGAAGCCGCCGGGATAGGTCTTGCGGACGTTGCGCAGGGTGACGTTAGCCATAAAAACTCGCTTCTTACTTTTCCGTCTCGACCAGTCCGCGCACGAACAATTTCTGCATCACGACGACGACGAACACCGGCGGCAGCATCGCGAGTACGGCGGTCGCCATCACGATCGGCCATTCGGTCAGGGCATCGGTGGTGGTGATCATCTTGCGGATGCCGACCTGGATGGTCTGCATGTCGTCGCGGGTGGTGATCAGCAGCGGCCAGAGATATTGATTCCAGCCGAGGATGAACAGGATCACGAACAGCGCCGCCATGTTGGTGCGCGACAGTGGCAGCAGCGTATCCCAGAAGAAGCGCAAGGGACCGGCGCCGTCGATGCGCGAGGCTTCTAGCAATTCATCCGGCACGGTCATGAAGAACTGGCGGAACAGCAGCGTTGCCGTGGCCGAGGCGATCAGCGGCAGCGAGAGGCCGGCATAGCTGTCGAGCATGTGCAGGTCGGCGACGATCTTGTAGGTCGGATAGATGCGCACCTCGACCGGCAGCATCAGGGTGATGAAGATGAGCCAGAAGATCGGCATCCGGAACGGAAAGCGGAAATACACGATCGCATAGGCCGAGATGATCGAGATTGCGATCTTGCCGACCGCGATCGCCAGCGCCATCACCAGCGAGTTCAGCATCATGTTGCCGACGGGCTCGCGGGTCGAGCCGCTCGTGCCGACGAAGATGGTCTGGTAGTAGACCTCGAAGAAGTGGCCGCCCGGCAGCAGCGACATCTGCCCGTTCGCGATCAGCGCGTTGTCCTGGGTCGAAGCGACGATCGCGATGTAGACCGGGAAGGCGACGATCGCGATCCCGATCCAGAGGATGACGTGGGCGACGTAGCGCCGGAAGCCTTCTTCCTCGACCATCAGTAGGTCACCTTGCGTTCGACGAAGCGGAACTGGATTCCGGTGAGCACGATGACCATGATCATCAGGACCACCGATTGCGCCGCCGAGCTGCCGAGATTGCCGCCGAGCAGGCCGTCGGAATAGACCTTGTAGACCAGCGTGACGGTCGACGTGCCGGGTCCGCCGCGGGTCATGGTGTCGATGATGCCGAAGGTGTCGAAGAAGGCGTAGACGATGTTGACGACCAGCAGGAAGAAGATGGTCGGCGACAGCAGCGGGAAGGTCACGGTCCAGAACCGCCGCATCGGGCGGGCGCCGTCGATCGCGGCAGCCTCGAGCACGCTTCGCGGGATGCTTTGCAGGCCGGCGAGGAAGAACAGGAAATTGTAGGAGATCTGCTTCCAGGCGGCGGCGAGGATGATCAGCGCAGCGGCCTGGTCGCCGTCGAGCATCGGATTCCAGTCGATGCCGAGGGTGCGCAAGTATCGCGAGAGCACACCCAGCGAGGGATGCAGCATGAAGATCCAGAGCACGCCGACGATCGGCGGTGCCACCGCATAGGGCCAGATCAGCAGGGTGCGGTAGAGCATGACACCGCGCAGCGGCTTGTCCGCCATCACGGCGAGCAGCAGGGCAAAGGACAGCGACGAGACCGCGATGGCGAACGAAAAGAAGAAAGTGCGGAGGATCGCCTCGAAATAAGCGGGATCCCTGAACAGCTCGACGTAATTGTCGAACCAGACGAAGGTGGTCGACAGACCAAAGGCGTCCTGAAGCAGGAAGGACTGGATCACGGCCTGCAGGGCCGGCCAGTAGAAGAAAATCAGGACGATCGCGAGTTGCGGCGCAACCAACGCATACGGCAACAGCTTCGATTGGAAAATGGCTTGCTTTTGCATGATGCCCGCAGGAGCGGCAGGCCGGCTTGCCGGCCTGCCGTCCGTCACCTTACTTGACGGCGGTCTTTTCGAACTGGCGCAGCATGGTGTTGCCGCGCTCGACGGCCGCGTCCAGCGCCTGCTTGGCGGTCTTCTTGCCGGCGAGCGCCTGCTCGATCTCTTCCGACCAGACGTCACGGAGCTGGACCATGTTGCCGAGGCGGAGGCCGCGCGAATTCTCGGTCGGCTCCTTGTTGGTCAGCTCGAGCAGCGGGGTCTCGAGATAGGGCTGATCCTTGTAGAAGCCCTCAGCCTTGGCCTTCTCGTAAGCCGCCTTGGTGATCGGCAGATAGCCCGAGGCCTTGTGGATGTAGACTTGGCGATCGGTGTCCGAGAGGAAGCTCAGGAACTTGGCCACGCCCTTGTAGTCGTCGGCCGCCTTGCCGCCCATCACCCAGAGCGAAGCACCGCCGATGATCGAGTTCTGCGGCGCGCCCTTCGCGTCCGGATAATACGGCATCGGCACTGCGGTGAAGTTGAACTTGGCCTGCGCCTTGACGTTGCCGAAGAACGCCGAGGAGGTCAGGTAGAGCGGGCATTCGCCCGAGGTGAAGCGGCCTTCGCCGGTGTTGGTGCGGCCGGCATAGTCGTAGGTCTTGTCCTTCTGGAGCTCGACCAGCTTCTCGAGGTGCTTGACCTGGAGCGGGCCGTTGAACTCGAGCACGGTGTCGAAGCCGTCGAGACCGTTGGCCTTGGTCGAGAGCGGCACGTTGTGCCAGGCAGAGAGCTGCTCGAGATTGACCCAGGTCACCCACGAGTTGGAGAAGCCGCAGGTCGCATGACCGTTGTCGTGGAGCTTCTTGGCCGCGGTGAACACGTCGGGCCAGGTCTTCGGGATCTCGACATTGGCCTTCTTTAGCTCGTCGAGGTTGACCCACATGACGGTCGACGACGAGTTGAAGGGGAAGGACAGCATCTCGCCCTTCGAGGTCGAATAGTAGCCGGTGATCGCGGGCAGATAGGCCTTGGGATCGAACTTCTCGCCGGTCTCGGCCATCAGCTTGTAGACCGGCTTCACGGCGCCGGTCGCAGCCATCATGGTGGCGGTGCCGACCTCGAACACCTGCATGATGTGCGGCGCGTTGCCGGCGCGGAACGCCGCGATGCCCGCGTTCATGGTGTCGGCGTAGTTGCCCTTGTAGGTGGGGATGACCTTGTAGTCGCTCTGCGCGGCGTTGAAGTCGTTCGCGAGCTTGACGATGACGTCGTTGTTGGCGCCGGTCATCGCGTGCCACCACTGGATTTCAGTCACGGCCAGAGCCGGCGAGGCGCTCATGCCGACCGTGATTGCAAATGCGGCAGCCGCGCCAAAGTGTCGAAGAGTCATCAAGAAAACCTCCCTTGCCCGTCACTAAAGAAGCGCTTGCGCTAGCAGCGCCATATGACGTTCACATGACTGTGTAAGCGGCCGAAACGAAAGCGGCAAGCGCTGGAAAAGGGAAGCTGTCAAATAGGCGAAGACGAAGCGGGCAGCCTCCTCCGTTCGCGGTGCACTATCGTGCCCGCGCCGCAGTGCGGCATTACTTATGTGAGCTGACGATCAAGCCGCGGGCCCCAAACCTCTCCCGCGTGCGTGCGGGAGAGGGCGGCGCGAAGCGCCGGGTGAGGGCTCTTTCCTCTTGGGGACTGTCCCATTGCGGAGACACCCTCTCCCCAACCCTCTCCCGCAAGCGGGAGAGGGCGCGCACCTGCGCCGCCGCTTGATCTCTGTCCTAGCTTAGCGCTTGCGCTCGGGGCCGCAGACCGTGCCCTTTTCGACCATCGCGTCGATCTCGGCCTTGGAGTAACCGAACTCGCCCAGCACCTCGGCCGCGTGCTGGCTGAATTTCGGCGGCAGCCGGCGCAGGCTCGGCTTGCTGCGGTCGAGCCGGATCGGCGAGGCCACGCCTTTGTACCAGTCCTTCTCGATAATATCGCCGCGCGCGATCGTGTGCGGGTTGGTCAGCGCCTGGTCGATCTTCTGCACGGGCCCTGCGGGCAGGCCCGCGGCAAGCAGGCGATTGCACAGCGGCTCGGCTTCGTGCTGGCTGAACACGGCGGCGAGTTCGGCGCGCAGCGCCTCGCGGTTGGCGATGCGGTCCTTGTTGCGCGCAAAGCGCGGATCGGTGCCGAGCTCCGGCTTGCCGATCTCCTTGGCGAGCTTGCGGAAGGTGCCGTCATTGCCGACGCCGATGAAGATGTTGTCGGTTTTCGTCGGGAAGATCGCGTAAGGCACGAGGTTCGGGTGCTCGTTGCCGGTGAGCGAGGGCGGCTTGCCATGCATGAAATAGTTCGCGGTGTGCGGATGCATGATGGCAAGGCCGGTCTCGTACAGCGTCGTCTCGAGGAATTGGCCCTGGCCCGAGCGCTGCCGCTCCGACAGTGCCATCAGGATTCCGATCGCCGCGTAGAGTCCGGTGGTGATGTCGACCAGCGGCACGCCGATCCGCATCGGCCCGCTCTCGGGCGAGCCGGTCGCGGCGATCATGCCGGTCATGGCTTGGATGATGGCGTCATAGCCGGGATTGCCGCCGCGCGGACCGTCGGCACCGAAGCCGCAGATCCGGCAATGCACGAGGTGCGGAAATTTCTTGCGCAAGGTCTCGTTGCCGATGCCCCATTTCTCCAGCGTGCCCGGCTTGAAATTCTCGATCAGGACGTCGGCCGTCTCCAGCATCTTGAGCAGCACGACGCGGCCGCCCTCGGAGGCGAGGTCGAGGCCGATCGAGCGTTTGTTGCGGTTGATGCCGACGAAATAGGCCGCGTCCTCCTCGTGGAACGGAGGACCCCATTCGCGCACCTCATCGCCTGCAGGCGGCTCGACCTTGATCACGTCGGCGCCATGGTCGGCGAGGATCTGGGTGCAGTAGGGACCGCCGAGCACGCGCGTGAGATCGATGACGCGCAGTCCGCTCATTGCGCCCGTGGCAGCTCCAGAACTGACGGCTTCAGAACTCATGCCTTCGCTTCCCTGTGTCGACGTTTGGTCACAGGCCTAGCGAGGTTTGCAGGGAGCAGCAATGGCTCCCGGCGTAGGGCCGCATGCGCCCGCCATGCGTCAATCCCGCGGCGTGGCAAATGCGGATTCTAGCGGAAGCGGCCGGCCCGAGGGGGATCCCGGGCCAGCCAATCCGCCGTTCGATCAGACGACCGTCAGGCGAACGTCGACATTGCCGCGCGTGGCGTTGGAATAGGGGCACACCTGGTGGGCCTTCGCGACCAGCGCTTCGGCCTCGGCGCGGGCGACGCCCGGCAGCGAGACCGCGAGGTCGATATCGAGACCGAAGCCGCCCTCGGAGCGCGGGCCGATGCCGACGGTCGAGGTGACGGAGGCGTCCGCTGGAACCTTCGGCCCGCCCTGCGAGGCCACGAACTTCATCGCGCCGATGAAGCAGGCGGCATAGCCGGCCGCGAACAGCTGCTCGGGATTGTTGCCGGCGCCGCCGCCACCGCCGAGCTCCTTCGGCGTGGTGAGCTTGACGTCGAGCGCGCCGTCGAGGGTCGCAGCATGGCCGTCGCGGCCGCCGGTGGCCTTGGCGCTGGTCTTGTAGAGCACGTTCACTGACATTGTCGTCTCCCTTGGGGGTTCGATGGGTGCAATCTTTATTGCAGGCAATTAGATTGTGCGCAATTGAAATTGCGAAGCCTCACATTTAATTGTTCGCAATTGAATGTGCCGGCGCGCGGCGCCAGAATGAGACAAATCCAAAGAGAGTCTCCATGCCCCGAAAATCATCGGCAGCGGACGCGCCGCTGCGGCTCGACAACCAGATCTGCTTCGCGGTTTATTCGGCCGCGCACGCCTTCAACCGCGTCTACAAGCCGCTGCTGGACCGGCTCGGCCTGACCTATCCGCAATATCTGGTGATGCTGGTGCTGTGGGAGCGCGACGATGTGCCGGTCAAGGACATCGGCGAGCGGCTGTTCCTGGATTCGGGCACGCTGACGCCGCTGCTGAAGCGGCTGGAGGCCGCCCATCTCGTCAGGCGCACCCGCTCCAGCGAGGACGAGCGCCAGGTGTTGATTGCACTGACGGCGCAGGGCCATGCCTTGAAGGAAAAAGCCCGCAGCGTGCCGCAGTCGATCCTGGCGGCCTCGGACTGTTCGGTGCCGGAACTGGTCGCGATGAGGGACGAGATCGTGGCGCTACGGGATCGGCTGAATGCGGTGATCGGGGAGTAGGGGAGCTTAGAGGCGCTTCTTGGCGAAGGCGCGGCCGGACGCTGATTTCAGGTACTCGAATGCGACGGCCTGCTTCTCGTTGCTGAACGCAACGTAAGTCTTGAGACGCCAAGGTCCGTACTTCGAGGTGTGAGGCACCTCGCCAGCATTGTGTTTTGTCAGTCGGGCGCGCAAGTCGTCGGTTATCCCGACATAGAAGTGAAGGGAATCGAGGCTCTCAAGGATGTAGACGTACTTCACGGCACGCTCCCCGGCTGTCGAGGGAGAACTTACACCCGCTTTCGATCTGCTGAAGCCCGGCTTCGCCCTCCGGGCTAAGCCGCGGCAGCCTTCGCTACGATAGAGTTCGGCGTGGCTTGCCGAGCCGTAGCTGGCGAAGCCAGCGAAGGCTGGTGGAGCCAGGCGGGATCGAACCGCCGACCTCTTGCATGCCATGCAAGCGCTCTCCCAGCTGAGCTATGGCCCCTTAGTCCTTAACGGGGTGAATCTGGTGGATCACCCCAACCGGCGAGTCCTGGCGACTCGCGCGGTGCACCCTTTTTCACAGATCAGGGCTGATCTCAAGTCTCTTCATCACCTCCGACATCACCAATGATGTCGGTCACGTCCTCATCGCCCTCTTCTTCGTCGGCAATGAAGGTCGAATCATCGTCGTCGTCATCGTCGAGGGTCTCGTCGACCTCGATATCCTCCTCGGATTCGGGCACCACGGCCTTGACCTTGCCGGTGTTCTCCTCGGCATCGGCCTCCTCGAGCGAGACCTCTTCGACCTCTGCCGGCTCGGGCGTAGCGTCCGCTGTCGCCGCGTGCCGGGCTTCGGCGCCACGGGGCATACGCGCTGGCGCCACCGGGGCGATCGGCACCACTTCGCCGGTGTAGGGCGAGATCACCGGATTCTTGTTGAGGTCATAGAACTTCTTGCCCGTGGTCGGGCAAATACGTTTAGTTCCGAGTTCGGACTTGGCCACGGCAGGAATCCTGGGAATGTCTGAAAAGCGGTGTTTCACTTGGCTAGTTGGCGGCCCGCTGTCAATAGCGCATTACGGGAGAACGACATGCCCGTGACGGGGCGCGGACCATGTGGTACCTGCGCCGCAGTCCCCTCA
The DNA here is from genome assembly GCF_006658635.1 of Bradyrhizobium sp. UNPA324. Classification (NCBI taxonomy): domain Bacteria; kingdom Pseudomonadati; phylum Pseudomonadota; class Alphaproteobacteria; order Hyphomicrobiales; family Nitrobacteraceae; genus Bradyrhizobium; species Bradyrhizobium sp. UNPA324. Next base: position 4,319,663 of record NZ_LFJD01000004.1, on the reverse strand, counting down.
GGGCTCATCCAAGGACACAATCTTGACTCATTCCGACCAACCGAGGCCGCTTCAGTCTCGCGCCAGCGGTCCCCTGACCGGGAAAGTACGGGTGCCCGGCGACAAGTCGATCTCTCACCGCGCGCTGATCCTGGGCGCGCTGGCGGTCGGCGAGACCAAGATTTCGGGCCTGCTCGAGGGCGAAGACGTCCTCAACACCGCCAAATCCATGCAGGCGCTGGGCGCCAGGGTCGAGCGCACCGGCGATTTCGCCTGGAAGGTCAACGGCGTCGGCGTCGCGGGCTTCGCCACGCCCAAGACGCCCCTGGATTTCGGCAATTCCGGCACCGGGTGCCGGCTGGTCATGGGCGCCGTCGCGGGCTGCCCGATCTCGGCGGTGTTCGACGGTGATGCCTCGCTGCGCAGCCGCCCCATGCGCCGGATCCTCGATCCCCTGGAAAAGATGGGCGCGAAGGTCATCTCTGGTGGTGAAGGCGGCCGTCTGCCCCTGACCCTTCAGGGCGCGCGCGATCCGCTGCCGATCACCTACACGACCCCGGTCGCCTCCGCCCAGATCAAGTCGGCGGTGCTGCTGGCGGGCCTCGCCGCACCCGGCATCACGACTGTCATCGAGACCGAAGCCAGCCGCGACCACACCGAATTGATGCTGAAGCATTTTGGGGCCGATATCTCCTCGGCGCGGGAGGGCGTGCACGGCCGCCGTATCACGCTCAAAGGCCAGCCCGAGCTGCACGGCGCCACGGTGGTGGTGCCCGCCGATCCCTCCTCGGCGGCTTTCCCGGTGGTCGCAGCGCTGATCGTCGAGGGCTCCGATGTTGTCCTGCCTGACGTCATGACCAATCCGCTGCGCACCGGCCTGTTCACCACGCTGCGCGAAATGGGCGCCTCGATCGAGGAAAGCGAGGCGCGCGGGGACGCTGGCGAGCCGATGGCGAAACTGCGGGTGCGGGCCTCGAAACTGCGCGGGGTCGCGGTGCCGCCGGAGCGCGCGCCGTCGATGATCGACGAATACCTGGTGCTGGCGGTGGCGGCGTCTTTCGCCGAGGGCACCACCATCATGCGCGGCCTGCACGAGCTGCGCGTCAAGGAGTCCGATCGGCTTGAGGCCACCGCGGCCATGCTGCGCGGCAACGGCGTGAAGGTCGAGATCTCCGGCGACGATCTGATCGTCGAAGGCCGAGGTCACGTTCCCGGCGGCGGCACCGTCGCCACCCATATGGACCATCGCATTGCGATGTCCGCGCTGGTGATGGGCTGCGCCTCCGATCAGCCCGTGACCGTCGACGACACCGCCTTCATCGCCACCAGCTTTCCGGACTTCATTCCGATGATGCGTTCGTTAGGGGCCGAGTTTTCATGAGGCCGCGGCCATGAGCGCAGCCTTCGGCCGCTATTTTCCGGTGAGCGCGGCGTCCTCGGAGACGCAGCGCTTCCTGAAGAACATGGATCTCGGGGGAGGAGCGGATGCGCCCAAATACCCTCGCTGAAGCCGTCGGCCGTATCCGGGCCGGGGCGCCGCAGGATACGACGTTGGCCGAATTCGTGGACACGTTCGATCTGGCCGGCTCGAGCGAGGCTCAATACGAGACGATCAAGGACGAGCCGGTGCTGACGCAGGACGACCGGCTCGACGCGCTTGTCGGCGCGATCGCCGAATATCTGGCTAAGCAACGTCGTCTCGGCCGGGTGCCGGCGTGGGTCTGCGATCCCGCGCGGCGGCTCGCCGAGCCATGGTTCACCACATCGTCGCCGTCCGACGCGATGCGCGAATATCTCACGTTTGCGAGTCCCGCGGAGTTCGCGTCTCGCAACATATTTACCGAAGAGCGGCCCCTGCGACGCGCCCGCGGGCCCCAGACAGTCAAGGTTTGAGTGACATGATCATCGCCATCGACGGGCCCGCGGCCTCGGGCAAGGGGACGCTCGGCAAGCGTCTCGCGCACCATTACGGCTATCGTCATCTCGATACCGGCGTGATCTACCGCGCGGTGGCCTACGCCCTGATGCAATCAGGTCATGATCTCCGGGACGAGGCCGCGGCCGTCGCGGCGGCGTTGGAGCTCGACCCCGAAAAGTTCGGCAATCCGGCCCTCAAGACCCAGTTGGCCGGCGAAGGCGCCTCCATCGTCTCGGCGATCCCGCGCGTCCGCGAGGTCCTGCTCAATTTCCAGCGGCAATTCGCCGCCGACCCACCGGGGGCGGTACTGGACGGTCGGGACATTGGAACCGTGATCTGTCCGCATGCCGATGTGAAGATCTTCGTGGTCGCCGACCCCAGGGTCCGCGCCCGCCGCCGGACCATGGAAGCCAAAGCGAGGGGCGAGGAGGCGGACGAGGCGGCCGTGCTCGCCGACATCATCCAACGCGACGAACGCGACAAGAACCGCCCGATTGCGCCTTTAAAGCCGGCCCCGGATGCTTACTTGCTAGATAACTCCCAACTGGATATAGAAGGCGGCGTCCGGGCCGCCATCGACATTATCGAGGCCGTCCGAGCGGGCCGGTCGCGGGGTTAAGCCGCTGCCGTCATTGGAGGAAGTGCCCGCTCCCGCTCTTTGAGGTCGATACGTCAGGTCCCTCCGTTTTGGGACCGGCGCGATCCAGGCTCCGGACACAAGATTTCCACGTATCGAACGCGCGGGCCTCAGCCGGCCCGCTTCCGCCGTTCCGGCGCCGAGCCGGGACAGCGAGCGGTCGCTCGAAGGTCTTGCGGGCCTTCCGACACTGCGTGTGCGATGCGCCCATGAACCCAACGGCCGGCACGACATCCGCAACTGGAGAACAAATGGCTTCGACTTCTGCTGATACCTATAGCCCGTCGCGCGACGATTTCGCCGCGATGCTCGACGAGTCCTTCGCAGGCGGCAACCTGCAGGAAAGCTCCGTCGTCAAGGGCAAGGTGGTTGCGATTGAAAAGGACATGGCCGTCATCGACGTCGGCCTGAAGACCGAGGGCCGCGTCGCCCTGCGCGAATTTTCCGGCCCCGGCCGTGACAGTGAACTGAAGGTCGGCGACGAGGTCGAAGTGTTCCTCGATCGCATCGAGAACGCCCTCGGCGAAGCCGTGCTCTCGCGCGACAAGGCGCGCCGTGAAGAGAGCTGGGGCAAGCTCGAGAAGGCGTTCCAGAACAACGAAAAGGTCAACGGCGTCATCTTCAACCAGGTCAAGGGCGGCTTCACTGTCGACCTCGACGGTGCCGTGGCCTTCCTGCCGCGCTCGCAGGTCGACATCCGTCCGATCCGCGACGTTGCGCCGTTGATGAACAACTCGCAGCCGTTCCAGATCCTCAAGATGGACCGCCGCCGCGGCAACATCGTGGTGTCCCGCCGCACGGTTCTCGAAGAGACCCGCGCCGAGCAGCGCCAGGAGCTGGTGCAGAACCTCGAAGAGGGTCAGGTCATCGACGGCGTGGTCAAGAACATCACCGATTACGGTGCGTTCGTTGATCTCGGCGGCATCGACGGCCTGCTGCACGTCACCGACATCGCGTGGCGCCGCGTCAACCACCCGACCGAGGTGCTCTCGATCGGGCAGACCGTGAAGGTCAAGATCATCAAGATCAACCACGAGACGCACCGCATCTCGCTGGGCATGAAGCAGCTGCTGGACGATCCGTGGCAGGGCATCGAAGCCAAGTACCCGCTGGGTGCCCGCTTCACCGGCCGCGTCACCAACATCACCGACTACGGTGCGTTCGTCGAGCTCGAGCCGGGCATCGAAGGCCTGATCCACGTCTCCGAGATGTCGTGGACCAAGAAGAACATGCACCCCGGGAAGATCGTTTCGACCTCGCAGGAAGTCGAAGTGCAGGTGCTGGAAGTCGATTCCGTCAAGCGCCGCATCTCGCTCGGCCTCAAGCAGACCATGCGCAACCCCTGGGAGGTCTTCGTCGAAGGTCACCCGACCGGTTCGGTGGTCGAGGGCGAAGTCAAGAACAAGACCGAGTTCGGTCTGTTCCTGGGCCTCGAGGGCGACGTCGACGGCATGGTCCATCTCTCCGACCTCGACTGGAAGCTTCCGGGCGAGCAGGTGATCGACAACTACAAGAAGGGCGACATGGTGAAGGCCGTGGTGCTCGATGTGGACGTCGAGAAGGAGCGCATTTCGCTCGGCATCAAGCAGCTCGAAGGCGACCCCTTCGCCGAGCCGGGCGATGTCAAGAAGGGCGCGGTCGTGACCTGCGAAGTGCTCGAAGTGAAGGAGAGCGGTATCGAGGTGAAGATCGCCGGTACCGACTTCTCGACCTTCATCAAGCGCTCCGAGCTTGCCCGTGACCGCAACGACCAGCGCGCCGAACGCTTCGCCGTCGGCGAGAAGGTCGATGCCCGCGTGATCCAGTTCGACAAGAAGGCCCGCAAGGTCCAGGTGTCGATCAAGGCGCTCGAAGTCGCCGAAGAGAAGGAAGCCATCGCGCAGTATGGCTCCTCCGATTCGGGTGCGACGCTCGGCGACATCCTGGGCACCGCGCTCAAGAACCGCGACAGCAAGTAAGCGAAACGCGTCTCGCTGCATCAAAGCCCCGGCTCGCGCCGGGGCTTTTTTGTTGTCGCATACTCCGTTGTCGTCCCTGACAAGCGGGGCCCTAGACAACGCGTCGCGTTGTCCAGGGCGGAGCGCAGATCAGGGACCCATAACCACCGGCAGTGGTGTGGCGAAGACTCGGAGTTGCCGGTCTCCGCGACGACTTCTCCCTGTGGTTATGGATCCCCGCGTTCGCGGGGATGACGACTGAATTTGTGGCGACTTGCTGGGCCTCACGAGGCCTTGTTTTCTTCAAATTGCGCCGCAATTGATGTATCCAGATAAGCCGTCGGTCATCTCGTGACGGCACAACGCGTCCAGTCTTTTATTTGGAGATATTCCGATGTCGCTCGATTCGGACATCATCGTCGATCGCCGCCGGATCCGTCGCAAGCTGACGTTCTGGCGCGTCATGGCCGCGCTGATCGCGATCGCGGCGATCGCAAGCTTTGCGCTGATTGCGACGCCCGGCGCGCGTGGCAGCTTCGTATCCGCCGGCTCGATCGCGCGCGTTCATATCGAGGGATTGATCCGCAGCGATTCCGATCGCACGCAGGCGCTGGAGCGGCTCGAGAACTCGCACGCCGCCGCCGTCATCGTTCACATCAACTCGCCGGGCGGTACCACCGCCGGCTCCGAGCAGCTCTACGATTCGCTCGTCCGGTTGAAGGCGAAGAAGCCGCTCGTCGTGGTGGTCGAGGGCCTGGCTGCCTCCGGCGGCTACATCACTGCGATCGCGAGCGATCACATCATCGCCCAGCAGAGCTCGCTGGTCGGTTCGATCGGCGTGCTGTTCCAATATCCCAACGTCTCCGAGCTCTTGAAGACGATCGGCGTCAAGGTCGAGGAGGTGAAGTCGTCGCCGCTGAAGGCCGCGCCCAACGGTTTCGAGCCGACCAGTCCCGAAGCGCGGGCCGCCCTCGATGCGCTGGTGAAGGATTCCTACGCCTGGTTCAGGGGATTGGTGAAGGAGCGGCGTGGCATGGATGACACGCAGCTCGAGAAAGTGGCCGATGGCCGCGTCTTCACCGGACGCCAGGCGATCGATCTCAAGCTGATCGACCAGATCGGCGACGAGAAGACGGCGGTGTCCTGGCTTGTCGAGAACAAGAGCGTCAAGAAGGGTCTGCCGGTACGCGACTACAAGCTCGAGCCGCGCTTTGGCGATCTGACGTTCCTCAAAACGGCGGCCGCCGTCACGCTGGAAGCGCTTGGTTTGGGCTCGATTGCGCATCAAATCGGGCAAACCGGCGTTGCGCAGGCGGTCGATCGGTTCGGAATGGATGGAATGCTGGCCCTGTGGCAACCGGCCACCTCAAACTGAGGGCTTGGGCGAGCGTCCCAGGGTTTTCCCGTCTGACGAGCGCCGGGGCAGCCCGGTTTTTCGGCATTTGTCACGCATTTTCACGACGCTCAATCTTGATTTAGCGTCTTGACAGATCACGGTATTTTCACGGAAATGGTCATCCGCACGCTCCCGGGTCCTATCTCTCGATGATCAAATCCGAACTTGTTCAGCGTATCGCCGAGCACAACCCGCATCTGTACCAGCGGGATGTCGAGAACATTGTGAATGCGATTCTCGAAGAGATCGTAGCGGCCCTCGCACGCGGTGATCGCGTCGAGCTGCGCGGCTTCGGTGCCTTCTCGGTCAAGCATCGCCCTGCACGCGCCGGGCGCAATCCACGCACCGGCGCCCATGTGCCCGTCGACCAGAAGAGCGTTCCGTTCTTCAAGACAGGCAAGGAAATGCGCGAGCGGCTGAACCGCGACCATCCGGATCCCGGCGCCCCCGATTAAAGAAGCCGCTGTCGTCCGGCCTTAACCGAACGGCCCCATGGTACGGCAGCAAGCTTGATTCAAGACGAGCGATCGCGATGCGAAAGTTCCTGACCGCGCTGATCGTCATTCCGCTGGGCCTGATCCTGGTGGCGTTTGCCGTCGCCAACCGGCATTTCGTCACGGTCTCGTTCGATCCCTTCATTGCGAACGACCCGTCACTGGAGATCACGCTGCCGCTGTTTCTGCTGCTGATCCTGGTGGCCGCCATCGGGGTCTTCGCCGGCGGCTGCGCGGTCTGGTTCGGCCAGCGCCACTGGCGGCGCGCCGCGCGCCGGCACGAGGCGGATGTCCGGGCCGCAAGGGGCGAACTGGCCGATCTGCGGGCCCAGGCGGCCGCGGCAAGGCCGGAATCCCAGCGCCTTCCCACCCCGATCGGGGTGGGGCTTTACGGGCCCGTCGGGCGAGACAAGCAGCGCGCGACGTTGTAGAAGCGGCCGCAACCGAAAGCCCCGTTTTCCGGCCGCGGACCCGCGGCCTCCATTTGCTTTGAGACCATGTCCCTGCTCGTCAAAATCTGCGGCCTGTCCACGCGCGAGACGCTTCAAACGGCGCTCGAGGCGGGTGCGGATATGGTGGGCTTCGTGTTCTTCCCGCCTTCGCCGCGGCACCTGTCCCTGGAGCTCGGCCGGGATCTCGGCCGCCAGGTGAGCGGTCGCGCGCTCAAGGTGGCGCTCACCGTCGATGCCGACGATGCGACGCTCGACAACATCATGGACGCGCTGTCGCCGGACATTTTCCAGCTCCACGGCAAGGAAAGCGTCGCGCGGCTGCGTGACATCAAGCAGCGGTTCGGCCGCCCGGTGATGAAGGCGGTTCCGGTCGCGACCTCAGCCGATCTCGCCGTGCTGCCGGGCTATGCCGCGGTCGCCGACCGCATCCTGTTCGATGCGCGCGCGCCGAAGGAGGCGACGCGGCCCGGCGGTCTCGGGGAACCGTTCGACTGGCACCTGCTTGAAAACCTCGATCTGAAATTGCCCTACATGGTCTCGGGCGGGCTTCACGCCGACAACCTCGCCGAGGCTCTCCGTGTCACCCGCGCCGGCGGCGTCGACGTCTCCTCCGGTGTCGAGAGCGCCCCCGGCGTGAAGGACCCCCAAATGATCAAGGCCTTCATTCGCGCCGCGCGCGCTACCCAAGATGCAAGTCAAGAGTTGAGCGTCAGATGAACATCGCCAAGCCAAATTCCTACCGCAGCGGCCCCGACGAGCGCGGCCATTTCGGCATTTTCGGCGGACGCTTCGTCGCCGAGACGCTGATGCCGCTGATCCTCGATCTGGAGAAGGCCTACACCGCCGCCAAGGCCGATCCGGCATTCCAGGCCGAGATGAACGGCTATCTCAAGAACTATGTCGGCCGGCCTTCGCCGCTCTATTTCGCCGAACGCCTGACCGAGCATCTCGGCGGCGCCAAGATCTACCTCAAGCGCGAAGAGCTCAACCACACCGGCTCGCACAAGGTGAACAACGTGCTCGGCCAGATCATGCTGGCGCGGCGCATGGGCAAGAAGCGCATCATCGCCGAGACCGGCGCGGGCCAGCACGGTGTCGCCACCGCGACGCTGTGCGCGCGCTTTGGCCTCGAATGCGTGGTCTATATGGGCGCCGTCGACGTCGAGCGGCAGCAGCCCAACGTCATCCGCATGGAGATGCTGGGCGCCAAGGTGATGCCGGTGCAGTCGGGCACGCGGACGCTGAAGGACGCCATGAACGAGGCGCTGCGCGATTGGGTCACCAACGTGCACAACACCTTCTACTGCATCGGCACGGTGGCGGGCCCGCATCCCTATCCGACCCTGGTGCGCGACTTCCAGTCGATCATCGGCAACGAGACCAAGGCGCAGATGCAGGAGGTCGAGGGACGCCTGCCGGATTCGCTGGTCGCCTGCATCGGCGGCGGTTCGAACGCGATGGGCCTGTTCCATCCGTTCCTCGACGATCCCTCGGTCGAGATCTTTGGCGTCGAGGCCGCCGGCCACGGCCTGACGCAGCTGCACGCAGCCTCGATCGCCGGCGGACGTCCCGGCGTTCTGCACGGCAACCGCACTTATCTCTTGATGGACGCGGACGGCCAGATCCAGGATGCGCATTCGATCTCGGCCGGCCTCGACTATCCCGGCATCGGGCCCGAGCATTCCTGGCTGCACGAGGTTGGCCGCGTCAACTATCTCTCCGCGACCGATGACGAGGCACTCGCCGCGTTTCAGCTGCTGTCCAAGCTCGAAGGCATCATCCCCGCGCTCGAGCCAGCGCATGCCATCGCCAAGGTGATGGAGCTCGCGCCGAAGCGGCCCAGGGATCACCTGATGGTCGTCAATCTCTCTGGCCGCGGTGACAAGGACGTCCCGCAGGTCGGCGACATCCTGAGGGGCAAGAAGTGACCACGCGTATCGACACCCGTTTTGCCGAGCTTGCGAAGCAGGGCCGCTCGGCCTTCGTGACCTTCCTGATGGCCGGCGATCCCGATCCCGCGACCTCGCTCGCGATCATCAAGGCGCTGCCGAAATCGGGCGCGGACGTGATCGAGATCGGCATGCCCTTCACCGATCCGATGGCCGATGGCCCGTCGATCCAGGCCGCGGGCCTGCGTGCGCTCAAGGCTGGCATGACCTTGAAGAAGACGCTGGAGCTGGTGCGCGGCTTCCGCAAGGACGACAACGCAACGCCAATCGTGTTGATGGGTTACTACAACCCGATCTACATCTACGGCGTCGACAAATTCCTCGTCGATGCCAAGAGCGCCGGTGTCGACGGTCTGATCATCGTCGATCTGCCGCCGGAGGAAGACGACGAGCTCTGCCTGCCTGCGATGAAGGCCGGCCTCAACTTCATCCGCCTGGCGACGCCGACGACCGACGACAAGCGCCTGCCGGCGGTGCTCGCCAACACCTCGGGGTTCGTCTACTACGTCTCGATTACCGGCATCACCGGCGCCGCTGCGGCGGACTCTTCGGCCGTCAGCGAGGCAGTGGCCCGCATCAAGCGGCACACCAAGCTGCCGGTCTGCGTCGGCTTCGGCATCCGCACGCCCGAAACTGCGCGCGCCATCGCATCGCATGCGAACGGGGCGGTAGTCGGCACCGCGCTGGTCGATGCACTCAAGAACAGCCTCGATGCCGAGGGGCGGGCGACCGGCAAAACCGTTAACGCCGTGGCTGAGCTGACGGCGGCCTTGGCCCAGGGCGTCAAGGGCGCGCAACAGGCGGCCGAATAGGCCATAATTCCGCTTTTGAGGCGGGCGACACGGCGGCTTGCCGGGCAGGGGCCTGGCCGCCATATACCCTTTCAGGCGATCCGCCAGGCGGCATCGCACATCGGAGCAAACCATGAACTGGCTTACCAATGTGGTCCGGCCGAAGATCCGCAACATGCTGCGGCGGGAGACGCCGGAGAACCTGTGGATCAAATGCCCGGATTCCGGGCAGCTCGTGTTCTACAAGGACGTCGAGGCCAACCAGTTCGTCATCCCCGGTTCGAATTACCACATGCGCATGGGCGCGGTGGCGCGCTTGAAATCGATCTTCGACAACGAGACCTGGTTCGACGTCGCGCTGCCCGAGGTCACCCCCGACCCGCTCAAGTTCCGCGACGAGAAGAAATACGTCGACCGCATCAAGGACGCGCGCGCGCGCACCAACCTGAATGACGCGGTCAAGGTCGGCTACGGCAAGCTCGAAGGCTCCGCCGTCGTCGTCGCCGTACAGGATTTCGACTTCATGGGCGGCTCGCTCGGCATGGCCGCAGGCGAAGCCATCGTGCGCGGGATGGAGCTTGCGGTCGAGAAGAACTCGCCGTTCATCGTGTTTGCAGCATCGGGCGGCGCGCGCATGCAGGAAGGCATCCTGTCGCTGATGCAGATGCCGCGCACGACGGTCGCAGTGCAGATGCTGCGCGAGGCAAAGCTGCCCTACATCGTCGTGCTGACCAATCCGACCACCGGCGGCGTCACCGCCTCCTACGCGATGCTGGGCGACGTGCAGATCGCCGAGCCCGGCGCGCTGATCGGCTTTGCCGGCGCGCGCGTGATCGAGCAGACCATTCGTGAAAAGCTCCCGGAAGGTTTCCAGCGCGCCGAGTACCTCAAGGAGCACGGCATGGTCGACATGGTCGTGCATCGCCACGAGTTGCGCCCGACCCTGGCGCGGCTCTGCCGCCTGCTGACCAAGGCGCCGGCGCAGGAAGGCGCATCGAAGCCGACGCAGGCCGTCACCAGTCCGGCACAGATCGTATCGGCCGCTGAGACGGCGCCGGCTGCGCCCCACGCGTGAACGCGTCCCCTGACAGCACCAAGACCCCGCTCGGCGAATTGATCGGGCGGCTGTCGGTCCTGCATCAGAAACGCATCGATCTCGGGCTGGAGCGGATGCACCGGCTGCTCGCGCGGCTCGGGCATCCTGAAGCCAAGCTGCCGCCGGTGATCCACATCGCCGGCACCAACGGCAAGGGCTCGACGCTCGCTTATCTGCGCGCGACGCTGGAGGCCGCGGGCTTGCGCGTCCACGCCTATACCTCGCCCTATCTCGTCCGCATCAACGAATGCTTCCGGCTCGGCCGCGTTGGCGGCGGCGTGCTGGTCGGTGACGACGAGTTGCGCGCGGCGCTGGAAGAGGTCGAGCGCGTCAATGCCGGCGAAGCCGCGACCTTGTTCGAGCTGAAGACGGCAGCCGCCTTTCTTTTGTTTGCGCAGAACCCGGCCGATGTGCTGCTGCTCGAAGTCGGCCTCGGCGGCCGGCTCGACTCGACAAATGTGGTCGAGACACCGGCGGCCTGCGTGATCACGCCTGTCAGCATGGACCACATGGATTTCCTCGGCGACACCCTGGCGTCGATCGCCGGCGAGAAGGCGGCGATCATCAAGCGCGGCGTGCCCGTGATTTGCGCGGAGCAAGCACCGGAGGCGATGGCCGCGATCGAGGCGCAAGTCAAACGCATGCGTGCGCCGCTGTTCGCCGCGAACGAGAGCTGGCACGTCAATGTCGAGCGCGGCCGTCTGGTCTATTCCGACGACCGCGGCTTGATGGATCTCCCGGCGCCGCGTCTGTTCGGCCGCCACCAATTCGCCAATGCCGGCCTTGCCATCGCGACGCTACGCGCGATCTCCAATTTCAAGGTGAGTCAGGCGGCATTCGAGGCCGGCATCGTCGGTGCCGAATGGCCGGCGCGGATGCAGCGCATCGCTTCGGGCGAACTGCTGTCGTGGGGTCCGCAGGGCTCCGAGATCTGGCTCGACGGCGGCCACAATGCCGAAGGCGGCCGCGTCGCCGCCGCTGCGCTCGGCGATCTCGAAGAGCGGGTGTCGCGGCCGCTGGTCGTCATATCAGGCATGATGGCCAACAAGGACGCGCAAGGATTTCTGGCCAACTTCGCCGGCCTCACCCGTCACATCATCGCGGTGCCGATCCCCGACACCGAGAATGCGATGCCGGCCGACCGCCTCGCGGACGCCGCGCGCAGCCTCGGCATGCGCGTCGAGCCCGCGCCCAGCGTCGAAGCCGCGCTACGCGCTTTGTCCAAGCTCGCCTATGAAGTGCCGCCGCGTATCCTGATCACCGGCTCGCTGTATCTGGCTGGTCACGTGCTCGCGATCAACGGCACGCCGCCTGCATAGACGGTCTCGCGTCCCGGATGCGCGAAGCGCGAGCCGGGACCCAGAATGCCGCACCATGGGCCCCGGCTCAGCAGCGCACCACTGCGTGATGCGCTGCGTCCGGGGCACGAGAGTAGGGATATGATATGCGTTTCGCCGCGATCGCCGACATCCACGGAAACTACCTTGCGCTTGAAGCCGTCCTCGCCGACATCCGCGCGCATGACATCGCCGACATCGTCAATCTCGGCGACATGCTGAGCGGCCCGCTCGATGCCCGCCGCACGATCGAGATCCTGATGAATCTCGACGCCGTGCACGTGCTCGGCAATCACGACCGCTATCTGCTCGACCGTCCGCCGGAGAAGATGGGCTCGTGGGATCGTCCTGCCCATGCAGCGCTTGACGCCGCGCAGCTCGACTGGCTGCGGGCGCAGCCGATGGCGCGGGTGTTCCACGACCGGGTGTTTCTCTGTCACGCGACGCCCGGCGATGACGAGGTGTACTGGCTCGACATTGTGCATCCCGACGGCGCGGTGGCGCTGTCGCCGCTGGACCGGATCGAGCAATTCGCGCTGGGGCTCACGCAATCGCTGATTCTCTGCGCCCACACCCATCTCGCCCGTGCCGTGCGCCTGCGCGACGGCCGGCTGATCGTCAACCCTGGCAGCGTCGGCTGCCCCGGCTTCCGCGACAAGCATCCGTATCCGCATGTCGTGGAAGCCGGCACGCCGCACGCACGCTATGCGATCCTCGAACTGGTGAAGGGTGCCTGGCAGGTGACATTCCGCCACGTCGCGTATGATCATGAGGCCATGGCGGCGCTGGCCCGTCGCAACAATCAGCCAGAGCTCGCGAATGCGCTCGCGACGGGATGGATCAGGTAGGGTGGTCCCGAGCTGCAGCTGCGCTCACTTCACCAGCTTCATCGGATCGGCCGCCTTCTGCTTCAGCTGCTCAAAGCTGCATTGCCGCGGCGCCTTGTCTGGGCGCCAGCGAAGAATCGAGGTGCCGTGGCGGAAGCGTTCGCCACTGAAATGGTCGTAGCAGATCTCGATCACCAGCTTCGGCTTCAGCGGGCACCATTTGGCCGAGCGATCGGTCGACCACCGGCTCGGTCCACCCGGTGCGTTGCCGGTGAAGCCGGGCTCGCCGATCAGCGCCTCCAGCCGGTCGGTCAGCGCGGGCTTCTCCTCCGCCTTGATCGCCGAGGTGAAGCCGACATGGTGTAACAGTCCCTTCGCGTCGTAGAGCCCGAGCAGCAGCGATCCGACGACTTTGCGGCCGGCGATCTTGTTGATGGCATAGCGGAAGCCGCCGACCACGCAATCGGCGCTGCGGAATTTCTTGATCTTCTGCATGCCGTCGCGATTTCCCGCCTGATAGGGCAGATCGATGCGCTTGGCGATGACGCCGTCCGAGCCGCCGCCGGACTGCGCCAGCCATTTCTTGGCCGTGGCATAGATCGTCGTCGTCGGCGAGAGATGGAAGAGGCTGCCTTTCAGATTGGCTTTGGCAAATGCCTCCAGCGCCGGCCGCCGGTTGCTCAGCGGCTTTTCGGCAAGCTGCTTGTCTCTGGCGCTCGCAAGCAGATCGAAAACGAGATAGAGCGCCGGCGTTTCCTGCGAGAGCTTCTTTACGCGGCTTGCAGCGGGATGGATCCGTTGCAGCAGCGCGTCGAAGGAAAAGCCCTTGCCGTGCGGCACGACGATCTCGCCGTCGAGTGTGAAACGGTCCGCTTTCAGCTTCAGCGCAGCGGAAACGACTTCCGGAAAATAGCGCGCGAGATCCTCGCCCGACTTCGAGCGCAGATCGACATCACGGCCATTCCGCGAGAGCAGACAGCGAAAGCCATCCCATTTCGGCTCGTACTGCCACTCCTTGCCGCGCGGGATCTCGTCGACCGACCGCGCCTCCATCGCAACCAGAGAGGTCGATCTTCGGGCGCGCTTCGCGGGAGGAGCAGGCAAGGGCGGGACTCGTCATACGCTGGACACGTCCCATCAACGCAGAACGGCCGGCTTTCGCCGGCCGTCGTCGAAAATAATCTAACGCGAGGCGGATCAGACCGCGGAGGTGATCCACTGCTGCAGCTTCGCCTTCGGCGCCGCGCCGACCTGGCGGGAGGCCATCTCGCCGCCCTTGAAGATCATCAGGGTCGGGATCGACATCACGCCGTACTTGGAGGCGGTCTTCGGGCTCTCGTCGACATTCAACTTGACGATCTTGACCTTGTCGCCCATCGCGCCGGCGATCTCGTCCAGCGCAGGTGCGATCATGCGGCAGGGGCCGCACCACTCGGCCCAGAAATCGACGACGACAGGGCCGTTCGCCTTGAGCACTTCGGCTTCGAAGTCGGTGTCAGAAACCTTGCCAACGGCCATTGGGAGTACCTCACTCGGTTGAAAGAGAATCGGCGCGCATGGGAATCGCGCCGCGGATCATGGCTTCAACCTATGAACGGCCCCTTGCCGGGTCAAGGACGCTCACACCGAGATGAAGAGATGCCAGCGCCGCGTCCAGCGCGGGGGCTGAAATCTCCATATATTCAAGGGCCTCGGTCCAGAGCAGGACCGCGCGGATGGGCTTTTGGGGATAAAGCCGCGCCAGCACGGCTCGGTACAGCGCCAGCTGCCGGACATAGGCGGCGGGCGCATCAGTGGCGCTCTTCGGCATGGCCTGGTTGGTCTTGAAATCGACGATCAAAACCTCATCCGATCGAACGATCAGCCGGTCGATCTGCCCCGACACCAATGCCGGGGGGCGACCGGGCCGCTCCAGCCGGCCGACGATGGCGACTTCCGCCCGGCTGCCGGCGGCAAAGACCGGCGCAAAGCGCGGTTCGGTGATCAAGGCGAGCACCTTGTCGGCCAGCGCGGTGCGGTCGGCCTCGGTCCAGTCCGAGGCATTGCGCGCCATGAAGCCGAGCGCCGCCTCGCGCCGCCGCTCAACGGCGATGTCGGGAAGGGATTGCAGCAGCCGATGCACCAGCGTGCCGCGTTGCAATGCGAGAGCGCGGGACTGGACCGATTCGCCGGATCGCACGGCACGCCCCTCCTCGGCCGGCTGACCGGACGGGCGCACCAGATCATCGTCGGTGGTCTCGCGTGGCGCCGCCTCCCGCAGCCAATCGGGGAGGGCGACGGTCTGATCCATGGACGCCGCCGGCGTACCCAGCGCCGCCACATCTTCCGGTCGGGCGAATTGAGTCACCTTGCCGAGGGGCGTCTCGATGACCTGCTTGTCCAGACCCGAGCCGGCGAGCCCAGTGTCGACCAAGTCATACCAGCTGAGCTTGCGGACGTCCTTCCTGTTGCCCGGTAGGCAGCCGCCGACAATCAGCCGGTCAGCCGCCCGCGTCATCGCGACATAGAGCAAACGGCGATATTCGTCCTCAGTCTCCTCCAGCATCGCATCGCGTGCTCCGGCGACCGGCTTGGGATCGTCCGCCTTGCGGCCGGCCCAGACCACGACCTCGCCGCCATTGCCGCGCGGCACGTGGATCAGCCGCAGACGCTGGGAGTCCGCGGGCGACGATGTGGTGTCCACCATGAACACGACCGAGGCCTCGAGGCCCTTGGCGCCGTGAACTGTCATCACCCGGACCTCGTCGCGCGAGATCTCCATGTCGCGCTTCACCTCGGTGTCGGCGGAGCGCAGCCAGGCCATCAAGCCCTGCAGCGAGGCCGGCGCCTTGCGCTCGTAGTTCAGCGCCAGCTCCAGGAACTCGTCGAGGGCGTCATTGGCCTCATGGCCGAGCCGGCGCAGGATGCGTGCGCGGCCACCGTCGCCGCCGAGCAGCCAGGCGTAGAAGGCAAACGGCGTCTCCTCGCGCGCACGCATCTCGCAGGCTTCCAGGCGGCGCAGCGCAGTCGCGAACTTGTCGCCTGCGGCCGCGTGCTCGCCGAGCGCGCGGCGCAGCGACCCCTTGCGGTCATGGGCCAACTGAAACAGGTCGTCGTCGTCGAGCCCGAACAGCGGGCTCTTCAGCGCCACCGCGAGCGCGAGATCGTCCTGCGGCAGCAGCAGCGCGTCGGCGAGGTTCATCAAATCGATAATGCCGATGTGCTCGGTGAGCTTGAGCCGGTCGGCGCCGGCGACGGGTACGCCAGCGTGTTTCAGCGCCTGGATCACGGCATCGAACGCGTTGCCGCGCCGGCGCACCAGGATCAGCATGTCGCCGTAACGCAGTGGCCGGCGCTCGCCTTCGTGTCCCGTCAGCGTGCCGCTTTCGACCAGCCGCTTGATCTCGGCCTGGATGCGGCGCGCGAGCTTGACCTCGGGGCTGGTGACGGCGACGCCGTCGAACGGCGCGCGCCAGCCCTCGATGTCCTGCCGATCGTCGGGCTCGGCAAGATCCCACAGCTCGATCACGCTGGGACCGGCGTCAGCGAGCGCATTGTGCAGGGGATGGCCGATCTCGACCGCATGAATGCTCTTGTAGATCGCGGGATCGCGGAAGACGTGGTCGACCGAGTGCAGGATCGTGGCGCCCGAGCGGAACGAATAGGTGAAGGCGACGGGATCGAATTTCAGTCCGGCGGCGGTGAACTTGCGGTGCAGCTCGCGCCGGCGCGCGTCGAATTCGTGCGGCGCTGCGCCCTGGAACGAGAAGATCGACTGCTTCTCGTCGCCGACCGCGAAGATAGTGCGGTTCAGCCCCTCGCGCGCGCCTTGGCCGGCCGTGAATTCCGAGATGATGTGCGCGACGATATCCCATTGCCGCGGGCTCGTATCCTGGGCCTCGTCGATTAGGACGTGATCAACGCCGCGGTCGAGCTTGTAATGCACCCAGCCCGAGGAGACGCGGTCGAGCATCGCCAGCGTCTTATCGATGAGATCGTCGTAGTCGAGCAGGCCGCGCTCCTGCTTCTCGCGGCGGTAGTTCGCGGCGGCCGCGGTCGCGATATGCAGGAGTGCCGCGGTGCGGTCGCGCATGGTCACGGCGCGGCGCTTCTCTATCAGAGCGCCGAGACGCTGCGCCTCTTTCTCTAAAAGATCCGCAACGAACGGATGGTCCTTGCAAAACTGCTTCGTCAGCAGCGCCTTACGCGGTTGCTTCTTATCATCGGTAAGGAATACGCCAAGATAAGCATCAACTTGCGCACCGCCCGAGGAAGGCTTCGCAGTCCGCAAGCAATCAGCATGGCCTTTTTCGGTCTTGTTCCCATTGTCAAGTACGAGGGCTATCTCGTCCCATCGCGATCGCGGCAGGAAGGGGCCGTCGAGAATCTCGGTCTCGACGTCCTCGATGCGGTCGCTGGCATCGACGCCCAGCGCCGCCGCCATCTGCGCGGCGGCCGCTTCGGCGTTGCCGGCTTCATCGGTCCAGGCCATGAAATGATCGCGGCTGAGGCACGCCTCGCGCACGACATCCTTGAAGGTGACGTCGGCGGCGCTCTCCATCGCGGTCATCAGCGCGCGGCCGGTGACGCTGTCAGGCGCCCGCGCGGCTTCCAGCAACACCTTCAGATTGGCGCGCTCCATCATGTCATTTTGGTCGCGCTCGTCGATGACGGCGAAGCGCGCGGGAACGTTAGCCTCGAACGGAAATTGCTGGAGCAGGCGCGTGCACAGCGCGTGGATGGTCTGCACCTTCAATCCGCCCGGCGTCTCCAGCGCGCAGGCGAACAGTTTTCGCGCGTCACGGCGCAGCCTTGCGCTCGGATGCGGGATGCCGACCGCGCGGATCGCCGCATCGAGCGCGGTGTCGTCCAGCGTCACCCAATGACCGAGCGTGGTGAAGACGCGTTCGGCCATGTTGGCCGCGGCGGCCTTGGTGAAGGTGATGCAGAGGATTTTTTCCGGGGGCACGCCGGAGAGCAAGAGACGAATCACGCGCTGCACCAGCACATGGGTCTTGCCCGAACCGGCATTGGCCGACACGAAAGCGGAGGCAATCGGATCGGACGCGCGCGCCTGCCTTGCGCGCACCTCGTCGGGAATGGGGCGCGGTGCCTTCACCATTCCTCGATCCCCAATCCGCCGGCCGCGGACCATTCCTTGATCCGGGCGAGATCGTCATAGGTGCCGTAGCGGTTGGTCCACATCGGCAGGTTCAGCGACGTGTAGGGCTGGTTCTCGTCCTCGAAGGCACGGATCAGCGTCTCCAGCTTGGCCCGTGCTTCGGCTGCCGCGGTGTCGGGCGGAATGGGTTCGTCACCTTTATTGACCTTGAGCTGGACGATGCGCTCCTCACCCGCCGGATTGTTACCACTTAGGCGGACATAGATGAGCTGGCTCACAGACGATCCAGCGTCGATATCAGGGAAGCCGCCCTCGCGCAGGATTGCCGCTTCCAGCGTTAGTTGCGGCGACAGGCCAATGCGCACCTGTTTATCGCTCGGCGGCTGCCCGGTCTTATAGTCGAGGATGGAGTAGCTGCCGCCCTGGCGGCGCTCGATGCGGTCGGCGCGCGCGGAGAGGTAGAACGTGCGCGCATTGTCGAGCCGGATCGAGATCTCGCCGCGGGTCTCCGCGGTGATCGCCTCGATCGCTTCGCGGCGCGCGGTCTCCCATTCGCCGAACCAGCGTGCGATACGCTGGAAGCGCGGCCACCACAGGGCTCGCGCCTCGGGACGTTCCATCAGCGGCAAGAAGTGCTTCTCGCCGATCGCGCGCAGCACGCGCGCGGGATCGTCGGGCAAACGGGTCGCATAGCGCTCCGTGAATTCGCCGATCGCCTCGTGGATCGCCGAGCCGCGATCGGCGGCCGACAGCGGCATGTCGACGGGGTCGAGGGCATCCAGCCGCAAAATGTGTTTTGCGTAGATCGTGTAGGGATCGCGTAGCCAGTCTTCGATCGCGGTGACCGACATCTTCAGCGGGCGCGTTGCGCGCGGCGGCCGTGGCTCGGGCTGCTTGATCGGCTTGACCTCGACGGGCTGGTCCAGCGCGCTCGCGAACTGCACGTATCTCGCACCGGTGCGAGTCGCCGCCTTCCAGAAATCATCTCCCGCAACCGCCTCCAGCCGGTGCAGGAAGCGCGAAGCCACGGCCGGTGCGCCGCCTGACTTGGCGGAATGGGTGAGAATGACCTCATCGCCGCCGAGCAGCTGCGCGAAGTCGTGCGCGGACAGGCCGATACGGCGTTCCGGCAGATCGAGACCAAGCTCGTGCCGCATCGGCCGGCTCAGCCAGGGATCGATACGCGGCGCCGGCGGCCAGACGCCTTCGATCAGGCCGCCGACGATGATGCGGTCGGCCTGCATCAGGCGCGATTCCAGCGGGCCGTAGATCTGCAAGCGCGCGCCCGGTCTGTCTGGCCGCCGCACCGCACGATCGCTGAATGCGGTCTGGAAGACATCGGGATAATCGGGCAGCGGCACCATCAATCCGCTGGTCGTGCCGCCGCGCAGGAGATCGTCGAAGGCGGCGGCGAGTGCGAGACCCTCGCGCTCCTCGAACGCGAGCGGAATGCCCTGCTCGTGGCGCGACAGCTCGATCATGATCTCGCGATGCCGGTGCGCCAGCTCGGCGAAGTCATATGGCTTCGATGATGCCAGGCTCTCGATCGGCGCCAGCGCTTTTTGCAAGGCATCGATCAGGCCCTGGATCCGATCGAGATCCTCGGCCTTGAGGCGTGCGCGCGGCTCGGCGCGGTGCAGCGCGGAGACCTCGCTGCGCCACAATTTTGCAAGCTCCTCGCGAAAGCGGTTGAATTCGCGCAGGAGGCCGGCCGTGCCGGCAGGCGGACGCGTGCCGCGCAAGACCGCGAGCTCGAGGCCTTCGACCGCCGCCTTCCACGCGCCGGGCGCGCGGCCGAGCCGGCACAACGGATGCTTCAGCAGCGCCAGCAGCGTTGGTGGCTCCAATCCCTTCGTCGCCGCCTCTGCCGCAAGGCGTGCGAAGATTCCGGCCGAGGTTTCCATCAAGACGTCGCCGCCGGAATCATCGAAATTGAGGCCCCACCGGGTCAGCGCAGCCATCACCCGTCGCGCCAGCGCGCGGTCGGGCGTCACCAGCGCCGCCGTTTTGTCGATATGCCGTGCTTCGCGCATCGCAATTGCGATGGCGAGGGCTTCCATTTCAGGATTAGGGGCTTCGACGACCGCGAGGTTTTTCATGGCGCCGGAGATCTTCTTGGCGACATCCGGCTGCTTCAGCCGGTCGTGCCAGATTTCCGTCTTGGCCGACGGCCGCATCGATTCCGAGGCGAGCAGGTCGCGGCCGCCTTCCGCCGGCAGCTGAAGGATCTCGACGTCGCTGCGCTTGATGCCGAAGCGCTGCAACAGTGCGTGCATGGCATATTGCGGATGGTTCGAGACCGGATGCTCCACGAATTTGCCGAGCGCATCGCGCACGCCGCCGATGGTCCGCCAGGCGTCCTCGTCGAGATCGGTATCGAGGCCCGGCAGCACCACGGCGCCATCCGGCAGCGACGCGACTGCGTGCAGGAACTTCGCGGTGGCCGGCATCGAGCCGGTCGATCCCGCCGCGATCACCGGCCCGTTCGGGTGCGCTGTCAGCCGTTTGGCTTCCGCCGCGATCAGGAGATCGCGCCGCGCCGCAGGCTCGATCCGGTTGATCTCGGCGAGATGTTGGGGCCAAGCGATGCGCGCGATGCGCAAGAATTCGAGCGAGTGCTGCCAGTAGCGATCGAGGTTATCAGGCACGAGGCCGTCGAGCGCGTTCCAGTCGACGCCGCGCGTGACCATGTCGTCGATCAGGCGCGTGAGGTCGCCGGCGAGCGCCAGCGTCGAGGCGGGCCCGCCGACCACCAGCGGCGCCAGCACCGGGCCCTTGGCCCAGGCAGCGACCAGTTGTGCCAGCGTCAGCCGCCGTTCGAGCTCGCCGAGCCGCGGCGGAATGTCGAGCGGCATCGCGCCGGAGAACTGCTCGCCTTCACCGGCGAAAGCCAGCTCGTCCTCGTCGATGTCGCCGAGCGCGACGATGCGCGGCAGCACCACGGCGTCCGCCTTCATCTCGTCGAGGAAGATCTCGCGCACGACGCGCATGGCGCGCCGGGTCGGCAAATACAGCGTGGCATCGGCCAGCCGCGCCGGTTCCTTGCGCGCCTCGAATCCCTCGACCAGGCGGCCGTCGAGCAGCGCTGTGACGACCGTGCGCAGGAACGGAACCGAGATGGGAACGCTGAAAACGCGCATGGGCTGCCTGATTCGAAGGATCAGGCAATATAGGGAGGCGGGGGCAAATGGTCATGGGTGCGCGCGAGTAGTCCCCGCTGTTCGCGGACCTCAACTCTCGTGCCCCGGACGCAGCGCAGCGCTCCTTCAGCGGTGCGCTGCAGAGCGGGGGTCCACTCGCCGCGCTTGCCGTGTAGCTTTCTGGGTCCCGGCTCTGCGGAGCGGCACTTCGCGCCGCACCGCGTCCGGGACACGAGAGTAGTCCTTATGCCACGCTCTCCAGAAACGCCTCTTCCGCGGCGTGCACGGCGTCGGGCGTGCCGACATGCATCCAGACGCCGTCAAGGCGGAGGCCGAACAGCCGCTCCTGCTCGTTGGCGCGGTCGAACATCTTGGTCAACGAAAATTCGCCCGCCGGCGCGCCTTCGAAGATCGACGGCGACAGGATCGCAGCGCCCGCATAGACGAACGGAACGACCTCTTTTTCCTTGCGCTTGCGTAAGGCGCCGTCGGGCAGCATGCCGTAATCGCCGCGGCCGCTATAGCCGATGCTGGTCGCGGTCGGCGCCATCAGCAGCAGGATGTCCATGCGCGCGGGATCGAAGTTTTCAGCGAGCCGCATCAGGTTCGAACGCACGCCGTCGATCCAGAGCGTGTCGGAATTGACGTGGAAGAACGGCGCGTCGCCGAGCAGTGGCAGCGCCTTGACCACGCCACCGCCGGTGCCCAGCACCTGGTCGCGCTCGTCCGAGATGGTCACGCGCGGATGCTGGCGCGATGCGACGTGGTCGATGATCTGATCCGGCAGGTAATGCACGTTGACCACGGCCTCGCTCACGCCGGCCAGGCCGAGCTTGTCGAGCACGTGGTCGAGCAGCGGCTGGCCGGCCACCGGCACCATCGGCTTCGGCATCTTGTCCGTCAGCGGACGCATGCGCAGGCCGAACCCCGCGGCGAGCACCATGGCTTTGGTCGGTTTGACGGACATCCTTCGCTTTCTCAGACCTTTCGCGTTCGCAGCAATCCTAACACGAGGTTCGATCAACCGCATCGCATCTCAACCGCCTTAGCCACCCGCCGTGACGGTTGTACGACGGGTGTTGCAGTCATGCCCCGACGGCTGTGGAACGGACCTTTTTCTTCTTGTCACGCACTTTCAGGAAATTGACACCGATCTGGTCGCCATTGACCCAGGCAAGCTCGCAGCGCCGGTAGGCCAGTCCGGTGGACGACAGCAGCAGAAAGAACTCTTTCAGGTGGAGGCCTTCGACCGAGCCGTCGATGGTCAGCTTGGCGCCGCTATCGGAGACGTCCTCCATGGTGCATTCGCGCCGCCAGGTCCCGTCGATTCCCATCATCTGGGCCGGAATCCCGCGCTCGAAAATAACCCTGCTATTTCCGCGCTGATCCGTTTTCGCCGCCATCTGCCTTGCTCCAGCCCCGTAAATGATCCGGCTGCCTCGCCGCCAGAATAGCGACATCTTGGCTAACGGCCGGTAAATCAGCCTTGAGGGGGTGGGACGTTGGCGAGATACCAGTCACGCAAGGAGCCCAGCGCGGGATGGGCCAGCGAGCGCTGGAGATAGGTCCAGATCCGGGGCTGGTGCCGCAGATAATGCGGCTTGCCGTCGCGGCGGTTGAGCCGGGCGAAGGTGCCGAGCAGGCGCGTGTTCCGCTGTGCCGACATGATCGCGTAGAGCTCGGCGAAGCCGGCCGGATCGAAGCCGGCATCGCCCGCGCGCCGCGCCTTGATGTAACGCGACAGCAGCGTCAGCTCGAGACTTTCGGGCACGTCGATGCGGGCGTCCTGGAGCAGCGACACCACGTCGTAGGATTGCGGACCGAGCACGGCGTCCTGGAAATCAATGACGCCGACGCGCTCGATGCCGGTGCGATTGCCGAGCCAGATCAAATTGGGCGAGTGATAGTCGCGGATGATCCACGTCCTCGGCGCGGCGAGCGGCTTCTTCAAGAGCTCGCGCCACATCGCAAAAAATTCCGCGCGCTTCTCGTCGGCCAACGGTGCGTTGCGGTCGGGCAGATACCATTCCGGCATCAACCCGATCTCGATCAGCATCGCTTCGATGTCGAAGACGGGAATGGCGTAGGTCTGCCCGTCTAGCGGCAGCGTCTCCGGCAGCGTCTTGCCGTGCAGCGCCGCCAGCAATTCGGTTGCGGCCTCATAGCGCTCGGCGATCGGGCGTGGCGGATCGCCTTCGATCACGCCTTCGCTGCCGAAATCTTCAGAGATCAGAAAGCCATGTTCGAGGTCGAAATGGTGGATCGCGGGCGCCGAGATCCCCTGCGCACGCAGGCCTTCGTCGATGGCGACGAAGGGCCTGACGTTCTCGGCGAGGTGCACCGCGGCGCTGTAGGATTTTCCGTTGTAGAGAGCAGCGCCATCTGGGCGTTGCGGAAAGTTCATGAGGATGACGATCTCGTCGTTGCGCAACAGCCGCGCATAGGAGCGGGTCGAGGCATCGCCGGCCATGCGCCGACGCGTCGCGTCGATATAGCCGGATGCGGCGAGGAACTCGCGCAGCGCCTTCAGCCGCGCGACTTGCGCGGCACCCTTGCCGTAACCGGTGATGTCGGCGGCGCGTGCGTTCGAGCCCAGCGCCGGCCGGTGCGTCAGCGCGATGTCGATGCGGTCTTGCGGCATCGCCGATGGTGCGCGCTCCGGCCATTCGATCAGGACCAGCGTGGCATCGGGCAGCGGCGACAGCCCGATCTCCTCGAGCTCGCTCTCGTCCTCGACCCGGTAGAGATCGGCATGCAGCACCGGGAAGGGCGGCAGCTCGTAGCCCTGCACCAGTGTGAAGGTCGGACTCGGCACTTCCAGCTCCTCGTCGCCGGCGAGGTAGCGGATCAGCGCGCGGGCGGCGGCGGTCTTGCCGGCGCCGAGATCGCCGGTGAGTGTGATGACGTCGCCGGGGCCGACCAGCAGCGCGAGATCGGCCATCAATTGTGCGGTGGCCGTCTCGTTGTGAAGCGCGACGGAGAGTTTGGTGGGTTCTGTCATTCGGCGGCGTCGCGATGCGCCGCCTGGTCGGTCGGGAAATCGCAGATCACGACCGTGCCCCGGCCGACGATCGAATCCACCCGCACCTTGCCGCCATGCAGCTCGACGAAGGAGCGCACCAGCGACAGGCCGAGCCCGGCGCCGCGGTGACGCGAGCCCTGCGAGCGGCTTTCGAACCAGTTGAACACCTTGTCCTTCATGTCGGCAGGTATTCCAGGCCCGGAATCTGTCACGGTGAAGACCACGCTGCGTTCGGTGCGCCGCGCGCTAATGCCGACGGTGGAATCCTGTGGAGAAAACCCGACGGCGTTGGCGAGGAGGTTATAGAGCACCTGCACCACGCGCTTCTCGTCGCCGACGAAGCTGCCGACATCGGGCGCGATCTCGACCTTGAGGCGGATGCGGTCGGTGGCGAGCCGGTCCTGGATGCCCTCGGCGGCGAGCTCGATGGTCTTGCTGACGTCGACCGGCCCGAGTTCCAGCTTCATCGCGCCGGCGTCGATGGTGGCGAGATCGAGGATGTTATTGGTGAGCGCCAAGAGCGCGTTGGTCGATTTGGTGACGTAGTCGAGATATTCGGCCTGTTTCGGCGTCAGCGGCCCGGTCGAGGGATCGCTGAGGAAATGCGCGAAGCCGATGATGGTGGTGAGCGGCGAGCGCAGCTCGTAGGAGACGTGGTGGACGAAATCCACCTTCATCTGGTCGGCGGCCTCCAGCGCCTCGTTGCGCTCGCGCAGCGCGCGCTCGACGTTCTCGGTGTCGGTGATGTCCTGGAACGTCAGCATGGTCGCGCCGTCGTGCAGCGGGCGGATCATGCCGTCGAGCACGCTGCCGTCCTTGCGCTCCAGCTTGAGCGGCACGTCGGCGCGGTTTTCGATCGAGGTGATGGCCTCGCGAATCTGGCGCCAGACCGCGGGGTCGTCGAACAGCTGATGACACCAGCCTTCCACCGTCTGGATGTGCGGCTCGTCGCGCATGGCATCGCTCGACAGCTTCCACATCCGGACGAAGGCCGGGTTGAACAGCTGCGCCTTGCCGTTGCTGCCGAACACCGCGACGCCCTCGGCGAGGCTGTCCAGCGTCTCGCGCTGGACGCGGATCAGGCCGTCGAAGCGGCGGGCGAGGTCGAGGCTCTCGGTGACGTCGTCGAACAGATAGGTGACGCCGCCTTCCGGGTTCGGGGTGGTGACGACCGAGAGCGCGCGGCCGTCGGGCAGATACCAGGTTTCCTTCGCGGTCTCGACCGCGCGATAGGCCTCGTGCAGCTTGGCCTTCCAGGCCCGGAAGTCCGGCTGCTCCGGCAGCTTGCGCGCGGCGCGGAGCTGGTCGAGCACGCTGGAATCGTCGGGGTTGGCGTCGAGGAAGCTGCGGTCGAGGTCCCACAGCCGGCGGTAGGAATCGTTGTAGAAGGCCAGGCGCCGCTGGCCGTCGAACACGGCAACGCCGGAGGAAAGCTGGTCGAGCGTGCGGCGGTGCGCCTCCGCCATCCGCACCAGCGCCGCGCTGAGCCCATCCGCCTCGCTGGCATCGATGGCGACGCCGACGCTGCCGCTGCCGACATTGACGGCACGCACGTCGTAAATACGGCGCTCGCCGCCGATCACGATCGGCAGCCGCGCGTTGAAATTGGCCGCGTCCTTCAGGCCCCGCTCCATCGCGGTGCGGTCGGCGCTGTCGAGCAGCTCGAGCTTGCGCTCCTGCGCGTCGGTGACGCTGTTCGCCTCGGTCGCACGGACATAGGCCGGGTTGGCGTAGGTCAGCGCGCCGTTCTCGCCCTTGGCCCAGATCGGCCAGGGTGCGGTGGCGGCAAACCCGCGCAGCATCTCGGTCTCGTCGGAGAGCGCGTTGTAGCGCAGATTGGTCTCGGCGAGCTCGCGCCGCAGCCCCGAGAGCTCGCGAATCCGGACGATGGCCTGGCCGCCGATGGCGCGGCCGATCGCTTCCAGCGTATGGCCATGCGCGGTGGTCAGTGTGAGCTGGAATCCGTCGCCGCGGTCACGCAGCGCGTCGACCGCGTGGTCCATCTGCAGCGCGGGTTCCGGCGGCAGCCAGGTTCCGAATGCGAGCACGCGTTGCGGGGAAGAATCCCGCGGCAGCACCATGGAGATGTCGCCGGAGATCTGGGCGCGATTATCGCCGGCCGGCCAGGAGATCAGAATCTGCGGTTCGGCGAACAGCAGCGCACCGAAGCGATCGGCCTGCAGCTGCAGTTCCCCGATCCGGGCGTGCAACCGCGCCTCGTTCTTCGCCGTGCGCACCCGCGTGCGCATCAACAGGATCGCGGCCATCACCGAGAAGCCGAGCAGGGCCAGCGCGGTGGCGAGCACCGCGAGTTCCTGCCGGTTGAAATCCAGCATGATGGAGAGGGTGTCGATGAGATCGGCGGCCTCAGCCGGCGCAGCCGGCAGCAGCGCTGCAAGAGCGCCTCCCAACAAGCCGTTGCGCGCAAGCGATGTGCACGACAACAGCGTCCGACGCATCGACACGATCACGCCTGACATAGTTGCCCCAAGACCGCACGAATCTACGCGCGGCGACCCCCGTCGCGCGCGAATCAAAAGACAATACCCTCACCGTGACTCCGCCGGTAAGAGTCCAGATCGTGAACGTAAAGGCGGCTCCAAAAAAATGCAGGCTGTGGGTGTTCCAACGCACGTAGTTCTTCGGATGATTCGGCTGGGATTGCCGTGTGTTAGCGGCCGGTCGAGCCGAAGCCGCCGGCGCCGCGATCGGTTGCCGACAAGATGGCGACGGGAACCAGCGCGGCCTGCACCACGGGCGCGATCACCATCTGGGCGATGCGTTCGCCGCGCTTGATCACGAACGGTGCCGCGCCGTGATTGATCAGGATCACCTTGATCTCGCCGCGATAATCCGCGTCGATCGTGCCCGGCGAGTTCAGCACGGTGACGCCGTGCTTGGCCGCAAGTCCCGAGCGCGGCCGTACCTGCGCCTCGTGCCCGGGCGGCAAGGCGATCGCAAGCCCGGTCGGCACCAGCGCATATTGGCCGGGCGCGAGCGTCAATGGCGCGCTGTCCGGCACCGCCGCCATCAAATCGAGCCCGGCGGCCTCTGTGGTCTGATAGGCCGGCAGCGGCAGGCCGTCGGCGTGTGCCAGTTGCTGCAGTTCGACGGTGACCTTCGTGCTCAAGATGCCGGCTCCAGGGATTTGCCGCTCACGCTTTTTGCGACATGCGCGACCAGTTCGATCGCGACCTGTTCCTTGGTCATCACCGGCCAGGAATCAACTGCAATCTCGCCGTCCTTCTCACCATTCTTGCGGCTTATCAGATGCACGGTGTTGCGGTCGCCGCCCATCACGCCGGTGGCGGGCGAGACGTCGTTGGCGACGATCCAGTCGCAGCCCTTGCGGGCCAGCTTGGACTTGGCGTTGTCGATGAGGTGCTCGGTCTCCGCGGCAAAGCCGATCACCAGCGGCGGACGCTTGTCGGTCAGCTTGGCGATCGTCGCGAGAATGTCGGGGTTCTCGACCAGCTGCAGCGGCGGCATGCCGGCGGAAGTCTTCTTCAGCTTCTGCTCACCTTCATTGGCAACGCGCCAATCGGCGACCGCGGCGGCGAAGATCGCGATGTCGGCGGGCAGTGCGGCCTGCACCTGCTCCAGCATCTGCCGGGCCGATTCGACATGCTTCACCGTAACGCCGGTGGGATCGTCGAGATCAACCGGGCCGCTCACCAGGATCACCTCGGCGCCGGCGGCCTGCGCGGCCGCGGCAATCGCAAAACCCTGCTTGCCCGAGGATCGGTTGGCGATGTAGCGCACCGGATCGATCGGCTCGTGCGTGGGGCCTGCGGTGATCAGCACGCGCTTGCCGGCGAGCGGCTTTGGCACCGGCGGCCGCAGCAGGCGCTCGGCGGCACTGGCGATCTCGATCGCCTCCGACATGCGGCCAACACCGGCCTCGCCCGCCTCCGCCATCTCGCCGGAATTGGGCCCGATCAGCACCACGCCGTCGCGCTGAAGCTGCGTGACATTGCGGCGCGTGGCCGCATTGGTCCACATCAGCGGGTTCATCGCCGGTGCCAGCAGCACCTTGCGATTGGTCGCGAGCAGGATGGCGCTGGCGAGATCGTCGGCATGACCATTGGCCATCTTCGCCATCAGATCGGCGGTGGCCGGCGCCACCACGATCAGGTCGCAGTCGCGCGCGAGACGGATGTGTCCGGCGTCGAACTCGCTCTGCGGATCGAACAGATCGGTGTAGACGCGCTCATGGGACAGCGCGCTCACCGCCAGTGGCGTGACGAATTGCTGTGCCGCCTTGGTCAGCACGCAGCGGACCTCGATGCGCCGCTCCTTCAGCCGGCGGATCAGGTCGAGCGATTTATAGGCGGCGATGCCGCCGCCGATGATCAGGGTGACGCTGGCCTCGGGAACGGCGCCGGTGCGCTGGGGCGTCGGGGCGGTGGATGGGGCTGGCGGCGCCGAAAACGGCGTCAGCGGCTCCTCGCGGCCCTCGATCAGCTCCCGCAGGATGACCCGGACCTCTTCCTCGACCGACCTGTGGTTCTTGGCCGAGCGCAGCCGCAAATAGGTTTTGACGCCCTCGTCGAGCTTACGGATGGTCAGGCTTGCCACGGCGCCCTCCAGCACGAAATGAGGGCGATGCTATCATTCGAATGATTGCAATGCAATCACAAATTCCGGACGGCTATCAGGATCCCGATGAAGGTCGCGGCGATGATCCAGAGCGCGACGGTCCGCCAACGGTTCTTGCGGCCCTCGCTGCGACCCATCGCGGCGATGCTCTCCGGCGACAGCCTGATGCCCTCCCGCGTCATGGTTTCGAGCTGCTCGAGCACCTTCACCGACCGCTCGGCGATCTCCGGCAGGCGCATCAGCACCCGCGCGACGTCCCCGGTTCCGGCGAGCGCGCCCTGCACCCGGCCGATCGGACCGAGATTGCGCTCGATCCATTCGCGCACCACGGGATCGGCGACCTTCCAGATGTCGAGCCTGGGATCGAAGCCGCGCGCCACGCCTTCGACCACGACCATGGTCTTCTGCAGCAGGATCAGCTCGGGCCGCGTCCTCATGTCGAACAGGCCGGTGACCTCGAGCAGCAGCGTCAAGAGCCGCGCCATCGAGATCTCTTCCGCCGTGCGGTTGTGGATCGGCTCGCCGATGGCGCGGATCGCTTGCGCGAAATTCTCGACCGAGTGATGCGCGGGCACGTAGCCCGCCTCGAAATGCACCTCGGCGACGCGGCGATAATCGCGGGTGATGAAGCCGAGCAGGATTTCGGCGAGGAAGCGCCGCTCCTTCATGCCGAGCCGGCCCATGATGCCGAAATCGACCGCGACGAGACGGCCGGCGTCATCGAGGAACAGATTGCCCGGATGCATGTCGGCGTGGAAGAAGCCGTCGCGCAGCGCGTGGCGCAGAAAACTCTGGATCACCTTGCGGCCGAGATCGGGTAAATCGACCTGTGC
Organism: Bradyrhizobium sp. UNPA324; assembly: GCF_006658635.1. Taxonomy (NCBI): domain Bacteria; kingdom Pseudomonadati; phylum Pseudomonadota; class Alphaproteobacteria; order Hyphomicrobiales; family Nitrobacteraceae; genus Bradyrhizobium; species Bradyrhizobium sp. UNPA324. The sequence continues at coordinate 4,290,155 of NZ_LFJD01000004.1, read as the reverse complement.
CTCTTCCAGGCGCTTGTGATCGTTCAGCGCGATGCCGTCGATCCACTCCATCGTCAGCACGTTGTGCGTGGTGCGGTCCCAGTCGACCGCGGGCACGCGGAAGTCGGGGTCGTCGCGCGTGTTCTCCGCCATCTCCGACAGCGCAGCCGCCTCCAGCCGCAGGTCCATCTCCATGGCGACCGAGCGCGACATGGTGTTGATGACTTCGATGAGGCGCAGCCGCCGCGCTTCCGCCGAGTAGGTCTCGGCCTTGTATGCGACGAAGAAGAAGTCGGCGAGATCGCGGCGGAAACGCGCGGCAACATTCGGCCGGAGCACCTTGACCGCGACCGACTTGCTGATGCCGTCGCGCAAGACCTCGCCGCGATGGACCTGCGCGATCGAGGCGGCCGCGACCGGAGGGCCGAAGCTCACGAACACGTCCTTCAGCGGCCGCTCCAGCGATATCGCGATGGCGGCCTCGGCTTCGTCCTGCGGAAACGGCGGCAGACGATCCTGGAGGCTTTCGAGGTCGCGGGCCATGATGACGCCGACGACGTCGGGGCGCGTGGCCAGGAATTGCCCGAGCTTGAGATAGGCGGGGCCCATCCGCGTCAGCGCGCGAGATATCCGCGGGCCGTGCTTGACGCCGCGGCGTTCGACGAGACGCGCCAGCTTCAGCGCGAGCTGTCCCGGCGGCGGCACCAGGCTCGGATCGACCGAGCCAAACACGCCCTCGCGGGCAAACACGAACGCGGCGCGGATCAGGCGCGAAATGTGGGTGAAGGCAGAGATCACAAACGCCAGCCCGAATGCAGTGCGACGATGCCGCCGGACAATGTCTGCCAGCTCACGCGGGAAAAGCCGGCGTCGCGGATCATGTCCGCGAAGGCGGCAGGCTTCGGAAACTTGCGGATCGATTCGACGAGATATTGATAGGATTCGGCATCGCCCGTAACCATGCGCCCGAGCGGCGGAATCACCTTGAACGAGAACAGATCATAGAGCTTGTCGAGCCCGGGCATCTCGACGGTGGAGAATTCCAGGCAGAGGAAGCGGCTGCCGGGCTTGAGCACGCGATAGGCTTCGCGCAGCGCCAGATCGATCCGCGGCACGTTGCGAATGCCGAAAGCGATCGTATAAGCGTCGAAGCTGCGATCGGCGAAGCCGAGCGCTTCGGCATTGCCTTCGACGAAATCGACCCGGGTTTCGAGATGCCGTTTGACGGCGCGCTCGCGGCCCACCGCCAGCATGTCGGCGTTGATGTCGCAGACGGTGGCATGGAAGCCCGCACCTGCGGCCTTGGCGGCGCGGAACGAGATGTCGCCGGTGCCGCCGGCAACGTCGAGCAGTGCGAACGGCCGATCGCTCCTGGGCGGATCGAGCGCCGTGATCATGATGTCCTTCCAGACCCGGTGCAGGCCGCCGGACATCAGGTCGTTCATTAAATCATAGCGCGACGCCACGCTGTGAAACACGTCGTTCACCAGCGTCTGCTTGTCCCCGAGGGGAACGTCCTTGAAGCCAAAATGCGTGGTTTCGCCCGGCCGATCCATTACTCTACTCCACTGGGCGGACCATAGCGCGCCCGCCGCAATGGCGCTATCACACCGCCCTCATAAGGTGAATGCCTGACCATGCCTGAATTGCCCGAAGTCGAGACCGTCCGCCGCGGCCTTCAGCCCGTCATGGAGGGCGCGAAAATCCTTGTCGCGGAGGCTCGCCGGCCAGACCTGCGCTTTCCGTTCCAGCCGGACTTCGTGGCCCGGCTCCAGGGGCAGGTCGTCACGGGGCTCGGCCGCCGGGCAAAATATCTCATGGCCGATCTCGCCTCCGGCGATGTGCTCTTGATGCATCTGGGCATGTCGGGCTCGTTCCGCGTCATCAAGCCGGACAACGACGCCGTGCCTGGCGAGTTTCACTACCCGCGGGGGAAGGATACCGTGCACGACCACGTGCTGTTTCGGATGTCCTCCGGTGCCGACATCGTCTTCAACGATCCGCGCCGCTTCGGTTACATGAAAGTGATCGCGCGCAACACGCTCGAAGATGAGCCGTTGCTGCGTGGGCTCGGTCCCGAGCCGCTCGGCAACGAGTTCGACGCCGCGATGCTGGCGCGGTCCTGCGAAGGCAAGACAACGAGCCTGAAGGCGGCCCTGCTCGACCAGCGCGTGGTCGCCGGACTCGGCAACATCTATGTCTGCGAGGCGCTGCATCGCTCGCATCTGTCGCCGCGCCGGATCGCCGCGACGCTCGCGACCAAGGGCGTCGGCGGGGGCGAGCCGACCGATCATGCGAAGAGGCTGGTCAGCTCAATTCACACCGTGCTGAACGATGCCATCAAGGCCGGCGGCTCCAGCTTGCGCGACCATCGCCAGACCTCGGGCGAACTCGGCTACTTCCAGCACTCGTTCAAGGTCTATGACCGCGAGGGCGAGAAATGTACGACACCGCGCTGCGGTGGCACGATCAAGCGGTTCACGCAGAACGGCCGGTCGACCTTCTGGTGTCCGAAATGTCAGAAATAGCTGCCCATGCAGACGCCGCAGCTTGAAACCGAACGGCTGATCCTGCGTCCGCTCGCACTCTCCGACGTGCCGGCGATCCAGCGCCATTTCGACAATTGGAATATCATCCGGCATCTCTCCACTGTCGTGCCCTGGCCGTATCCGGCGGACGGCGCCGAAACTTTCGTCAGGACGCAGCTCGACAAGGTCTCAGCCGGCCAGGAAATCCATCTCTGGGTGCTGGTGCTTAGGGGCGGTGACGGCGAAGCGATCGGAAACATCCATCTTCGGCCGCGCGCCGAAGGCCTGAAAGGCAATCGCGGCTTTTGGCTGGCAGAGCCTTACTGGCGCCGCGGATTGATGACGGAAGCGATCATCGCCGTAAGCGATTTTGCGTTCCTGACACTCGGCCTCGATCATTTCTACGTCTGCAATGCCGCAACCAACGAAGCCTCGCGGCGAGTCAAGCAGAAGACCGGCGCGGAGTTCGTCGGCTTCATCGAGCTGCCACATCACGGAGGGCAGTCGAAGGCCGAGAAATGGATCGTGCGGCGTGAGGCCTGGTTGCGAGGGCGCGAAGCGCATTCTCGGTGAGAGTTACTTCGTCATTGCGAGCGCAGCGAGGCAATCCAGGCTGCCACCGTGCTCCGCTCCTTCACCCATCGGCTGAGCACGGAGCCGTCAAGCCCGAGCTCCTTCGATACCGACTTCGCCGAGCGACCACTCGACAAAGCCAGATCAACTGCCTGTCGCTTGTACTCGTCCGAATAGGACCGACGTTGCCGTTTTGCCATCTGACACCTCTCGCTGCCTAAGCTATGTCCACCGATTTAGGGGAGGTCCAGCATTCCGTAAAAGCGTGAAGCGAAGCAATCCGACCGGGCTGGCGGCTGGATTGCTTCGTCGCTGGGCCCTTCCGGATGGCGAAGGGCCGACCTCCGTCTGAGCGATCGTCCGCTCAGGACGCCAGTGTCGTGGTGTCGTCCGTCGAAAGATCGGCGGCGACATGCAGCATGCCGTCTGCAACCGCCATCACCTGGTCGATCGGGACATTGGTCGTGGCTTCAAGCTCGAGCCGGGTCTCGATCCAGCGCCAGAGGCCGTGGATCTCGTCCGCAGATTTGCCGTTCGGCGCGAATTCGCTCACCGCAAGACCGCGCGCGAGCGAATCCTGGTGATCATTGCGCATCACGATCAGCGGGCGCGCGAGCACCTCTGCGAGATCGAGCGAAGCTTCCTCGGCGAGCGCGCCCGCGGCATTGTCGATGCGCTGGCCGCGGATCGGCGTCTGGTTGAGCACAAAGCTGTAGGTCCGCTTCCAGGCGCGCGCGACGCCGAGCGTCGAGGCCGTCGCCTCGATGTCGGCGACGCTCGGGCGGGCCGGGATCAGGCAGAGATCGGAATGACGGATCGCAGCGGTGGTGGCGGCGGACAGGCCTGCCGCGGTGTCGACGATCGCGAGCTGCAGGCCGCTGTCAGCCAGCATCTTCAGGCGCGGCTCGATGTCGGCGGCATGGTAGATCGGCTCGACGACGAGATCATCGGCGGTGCGGCGGCGCTGCCAGTTCGACAGGGTGCCCTGCGGGTCGGTCTCGATCAGGCGGACCGTGAAGCCGGCCTGCTTGGCCGCGAGCGCGAGGCCGATAGCGAGCGTGCTCTTGCCGCTGCCACCCTTTTGGGTAGCCAGTACGATCGTGTGCATTTGAAGTTCAATCCTTTGGAGTGCCTGGGTCAGGAATACGCCACGCGAACGTGCATCGATCTCGATGCCGAGCTCTTCTCGCTCAGGGACGTGCCGGCCCGATCCAAAGGGGATCGCGGAGGTCCGAATCAACGGCAACGATGATGGCGGAATAGCGAATGCCAGCTAATCCGTACCATTACTGGACCAGTAGTCGCACGTATGATGTGCTCGCTGCGGTGAACGGAAAGGGCAGGCGATGAGCGGCAACTGGCGCGACCGGACAACAACCACCTTTGACTGCCAGAAGATGCCGGCGGTCTCGAGCCGCGGCATGGTGGTCAGCAACCATCCCTTGGCCTCCAGCGCCGGCGCCGAGATGCTGGCCGCCGGCGGCAACGCCATCGATGCGGCGATCGCGACCCTGTTCACGCTGACCGTGGTCGAGCCGATGATGGTCGGCATCATCGGCGGCGGCATGGCGCATATCCGGCTGGCCGACGGCAGCCATCGCTTCATCGACGGCCAGAGCACCGCGCCCTCGGCCGTTCGCGACACCACCTACACGTCGAAGCCCGGCTCGGCGCATGACGTGTTCGACACCGTCGGCAACGAGAACCTCAACGGTCCGAAGGCCGTCGCGGTGCCGGGCTCGCTAAAGGCCTGGTGCGAGACCCTGCACCGGTTTGGCACCATGAGCCTCGCCGACGTGATGCAGCCCGCGATCAAACATGCAGCCCGCGGCTATGCGGCGACGCCATACCTCCACGAGTGCATCAGCGAGTGCGCTGACGAGATGCGCAAGGACCGGACGATCGCGGCGATCTTCTTGCCTGGCGGGGAGCCGCTGAAGGTCGGCGAGCGCGTGGTGCAGGCCGAATATGCCGACACGCTGCGCACCATCGCCGATCACGGCGAGAAGGCGCTCTACGAGGGATCCCTCGGCGATATCCTGGTCGACTACATGGAGAAGTCCGGCGGCTTCATCCGTCGCAACGATCTCACCGGTTACAAGACCGTCGAGCGGCAGCCGATCCGTGCCGATTATCGCGGCTGGACCATCCTCGGCCCGCCGCCGCCCGCCGCGTCCGGCGTTCACATCGCGCAGATGCTCAACATTCTGGAGGGCTACGACATCGGCGCCCTCGGCTTCGGCACGTCAGAGACGATCCACTATCTCGCCGAGGTGCTGAAGATCGCCTTCGCCGACCGCGCCGCGGCCAGCGGCGATCCTGACTATGTTGGCGTTCCCGTGGAAAAGCTGACCTCGAAAGCCTATGCCGAGGAGCGCCGCCGCGTCATCGACCCAGCGCGGGCGCAGGCTTTTGGCGCCGGCGTGTCGCAGCTCGAAGGCGCGCACACCACGCACATGACGGCGGCAGACGCTTTCGGAAACGTGGTCGCGACCACGCAGACCATCAACAATTTGTTCGGCGCCAAGATCATGATCCCGGGCTTGGGGGCCATCGCCAACAACTACATGAATCTATTCGATCCGCGGCCGGGCCACGCGCTCTCGCTGGCACCGGGCAAGCGTGTCACCACCTCGATGTCGCCGATGATGGCGTTAAAGGGCGGCAAGCTGCGCTATGCGCTCGGCTTGCCGGGGGGCAAGCGCATCTTCCCGAGCGCGATGCAGGCGCTGGTCAATCTGATCGACCACGGCATGAGCCTGCAGGAGGCCGTCGAGGCGCCCAGGGTCTGGACCGAGGGCAACGCGCTCGAGGTCGAGCAGACGGTGCCGGAGAATGTGCGCGCGAAGCTGACCGGGCTCGGCCACACGGTGCTGCCCGTTGCGACCGTCGCCGGCGGCATGAACGGGATCGCCTTCCACGACGACGGCACCATGACCGGCGCCGCCTGCTGGCGCGCCGACGGTACGCCGGTCGGCATTTCGGGCGGCCTTGCGGGGAGCGGGATCAGGTTCAGGCTCGCCTGACGGCTCTCATTTTTGTGCTCCGCTGCCCGCGAGGTCGGCAGCGGCGCGCGCAACAAGGTCGGTGGCGGTCGCATTGGTCTGGAGCGATCGGATCTTGACGTCGATCGTGATCAACTTCCATTCGCCCTCCGACATGGCGTAGTCCAGCGCGTAGCTCAGCCGCGATGGAGCCGTGTCGAAATGGCCGCGCAACAATAGCGCGCCGTTCTCGCCGATCCTGGGCTCTTCCGTGGTCACAATCGGCATGCCGGCAATGGCGTCGATGTGATGTCCGGCAAAGGTCGCGAATGCCTGCTTCAGCGTGGCGGCTGAAAAGCGTTCGCGAAAGGGTCTCGCCATTTTTGCATAGAGGACATCGTAGTTGCCGGTGAGATTGGCGTCGTTGAGCGACAGCAGCGCCACCTTCACCATTACCTCCTCCACTTTCGGCGTTGGCAGCGCCGGCGATTGTGCCCAAGCCGAAAAGCTCAGCAGCGCAGTCGCTGCCGTCGCGGAAAGAGGGATGAGACGCCGCAACATGCTATTTCCGAACGCAGATGACACGGACGACGGCAGATTTAGCATCCGTCGACGTGCCGTTCGCCGCGACACCGTTCGCCTTCAGGAAATCGCGCACCGCATCGGCAGACACCATCACCGCCTGCGAGGCCGGCACCGATATCGCAGGTCCTGCCACCATTGCCGGCTTCAACAGCGCAATGCCGGCGAACTTGCCGTCGCCATCGATCGCCGGAGCACCGGAAAATCCGACCGCCGGCGGCGAGGACAGCACGGAATCGCTGCTCGGGACCGGCGCCAATGCAGCCTTGACGATCGACACGCCGCCTGCGCCGCCCTGGCTCTGCGGATCGGCGATACCGACGATATCGACACTCGTCTTCGCTGCGCCACCGGCAAGGCTGAGCGGCTTCAGGCCGCGTGCGCCGTAGATGTGCAGGAGCGCAAGACCATGCTCCTTGTCCTCGGCAAGGCGATCGGCACTACCGTGACCGGCGATGGTGATCGCAAGACAGCTGTCGGTGACGAGGCGGTCGGCAACGATCGCGCCATCGTCGCTGACGACGAGGCCGGTGCCGTATTCGACGGTCTTGCGCGGCGGCGGCCCGGCCTGCGGTCCCGGCGGGAACGGATTGAAGGCACTCGACATCGCGATCACGACCGGCTCGACCGTGTTCTCCGTCGCCTGGTCGTAGAGGATCGTCATGGTGCGGACCTCGTCGCCCTTGAAGGTGCCGCGGACGTAAAACTTCTTCAGGCCCTGCAAGCCCGACAGCACGAAGAAGTCGGGCTTCACCACGGTGTAGTCCACCTTGCGCCCGGACGGCCCCTTCTCCAGCTCCGCGAGTTTTGCCGCGGTCGGGTTCGCTTCCTTGCGGCGGCTGAGCAGCACCTGCACGGTCCCAGTCGGCGAGGTCCATTTCGAGCCGTTGGCGTCGCTCGTCTGCTGCGGCACCAGTTTCGAGGGGATGCCCAGCCGGGCGCCGCTGGTCGGCTCCGTCACGATCTTCCAGCCGACGCTGTCCTGCTTCTTTCGCGCCGTCTCTGCGAGCGCGGCGCGCTCCTGCGGATTGAGCACGCCGGTCGGCTTGCCGCCCTTGGCCTTCTGGTATTCCTTGATGGCGTTGACCATGCGCTCACTGACGTCGCCGGTGATGGCGCCGTTGTACTGGCCGACCCAGGCGAGGTCGGATTGCAGCGCCAGCCGCTCGGCTTTTGCCATGGCATCCGCCGTCGCCGACGGCGTCTGCATCGCGGGAGGCTGGATCGGCACGGTCTGGACCGTCTTCGGCTTGGTGCCGGGGATCTGCGGCGTCGTCATCTGGGCGTTCGCAGCCGTGGCAGCCGCAAACATCAAGGTTGCCGCAAGCATCGATCTCATGACAAATCCAACCAGCCCATTGAACGCAGTGCCATTGAAGCACATCTCGTTGGTCGCGAACAATATTGGGTGGTTCAGGTGTTGGCTCCTCACCATGAGGAGTGAGAGGAACGAAAGACGATGCTGGGCCCGGACGAACTCGAACGCTATGCCCGCCATATCGTGCTGCGCGATGTCGGTGGTCCCGGCCAGGCCGCGCTGAAGCGGTCCTCCGTGCTGGTGATCGGCGCCGGCGGCCTCGGCGCGCCCGCTCTGATGTATCTCGCCGCTGCCGGCGTGGGCACGCTCGGCGTGGTCGATGACGACGTTGTGTCGCTGTCCAATTTGCAGCGCCAGGTCATCCACGCCACGCCCGACATCGGCCGGCACAAGGTCGAGAGCGCCGCCGAACGGATCGCGGCGCTCAATCCGCATGTCCGCTTCGTCGGCCACGCCACCTGGCTGAATGCCGACAATGCGCTCAGCCTGATCGGCGACTACGATCTCGTACTCGACGGCTCCGACAATTTTTCGACGCGCTATCTGGCCTCTGACGCCTGCTTCTTCGCCAAGCGGCCGCTGATCACCGCGGCACTCGGTACCTTCGACGGTTCGCTTACGACCATCCGCGCGCATGAGAGGAACGAGCAGGGCGAATTCAACCCGACCTATCGCTGCCTGTTTCCGGAAGCGCCGCCGCCCGGCACCGTGCCGGCCTGTGCCGAAGCTGGCGTGATGGGGGCGCTGGCGGGAGTGCTCGGCTCGATGATGGCGCTGGAAGCGATCCGCGAGATCGTCGGTTTCGGCGACGGCCTGGTCGGCCGCCTCCTGATGATCGATGCGCGCGCGATGCGCTTCGAGACGCTGCGCTACGCGCGTGATCCGGCCAATCCGCTCAACGGCGACGGGCCTGTGGTCGCCGACCTCAGCGCCCATCGCACCTGAGCGTCGCGGCGATCAGAGCATGCTTGGCAGCACGCGATCCGGCGGCTTGTGGGCGTCGAGGAAGGTGCGGATGTTGATGATCACCTTCTCGCCCATCTCGACGCGGCCTTCGATCGTGGCTGAACCCATATGCGGCATCAACGTCACCTTGCCGGCCTTGGCGAGCCGCACCAGCTTCGGGTTGACCGCGGGCTCGTGCTCGTAGACGTCGAGCCCGGCGCCGGCGATCTCGCCGCCTTCGATCAGCTTGATCAGCGTGTCCTCGTCGGTGACCTCGCCGCGCGCGGTGTTGACGATATAGGCGTCCTTGCGGATCAGCTTCAGCCGCCGCGCCGAGAGCAAATGATAAGTCGCCGGCGTGTGGGGGCAGTTCACCGAGATGATGTCCATCCGCGCCAGCATCTGGTCGAGGCTTTCCCAATAGGTCGCGCCAAGCTCTTCAGCGATGACAGGCGCGACGGGACGGCGGTTGTGATAGTGGATCTGCAGGCCGAAGGCGCGGGCGCGGCGCGCGACCGCCTGGCCGATGCGGCCCATGCCGATGATGCCGAGGCGCTTGCCGCCGATGCGGTGGCCCAGCATCCAGGTCGGCGACCAGCCCGCCCAGGGTTTTCCCTCGGTCAGGATCGAGGCGCCTTCGATCATTCGCCTGGGCACGGCGAGGATCAGCGCCATAGTCATGTCGGCGGTGTCCTCGGTGAGAACCTTCGGCGTGTTGGTGACGGTGATGCCGCGGGCGTGGGCGGCCTGGACGTCGATATTGTCGACGCCGTTGCCGAAATTGGCGATCAGCCGCAGCTTGCAGTCGGGCTGGTTGACGATGTCGGCGCTGATATGGTCGGTGACCGTCGGAACCAGCACGTCGGCGGTGCGCGCGGCTTCGGCGAGCTGTTCGGTGGACATCGGCGTGTCATCGAGATTGATCCGCGCGTCGAACAATTCGCGCATGCGCGTCTCGATCGAATCCGGCAGCTTGCGCGTCACGACGACGAGGGGCTTTTTCTTCACCGACATGTCCTGCTCTCATGAGGCGTCGCAGGCCGCCTCTGTCGCCAAAGGCTAGTCGTTGAGGCCTCATTAACCCGGTTGTTCGACACTGCCCTTGCCGTGTCCGTCCCCGGCGTTTCCTTCAAGCTCTCCCGAGATTTCCGGCCGGAAAATCGGGGCAAACTGGTTGTTCAAGTGCCCGTCCTCTCTAGCAGAAGGCCGGGCCAAGACAAGAACCACGGGCGAGGCTTGGGGAACACCCGCGTGGGGCGGGTCGGGATCTGCGCGGCAGGGTTTGGAATTTCGGGGTGAGGGTCCGGCAAGGCCGGGTCCTCGACAGGAGACGGGTTGATGGCGTTGGGGCGTTTTTGTTCGGTGATGGCGCTCGTTTGCACCTGGTGGAGCGCCTCGGTCGGTCCCTCGCATTCGGCCAAGGATAATACCCCGCAGACCGCCAGCGGCCTGCCGGTGCCGCGTTACGTCAGCCTCAAGTCGGATCACGTCAATGTTCGCGCCGGCCCGACCAAGGACAATGACGTGGCCTGGGTCTATACCCGCGCGGGCCTGCCGGTCGAAATTACCGCTGAGTTCGAGAATTGGCGCCGGGTGCGCGATTCCGAGGGCGCCGAGGGCTGGGTCTATCACTCGCTGCTGTCGGGCCGCCGCACAGCGGTAGTCACCATGAAGCACAAGGACGATCTCGCCCCGATTTACGATCGCGCCGATCCCGACAGTGCAGTTGCAGCAAGGCTCCAGGCCGGCGTCGTCACCCAGGTGAAGAAGTGCGCCGCAAACTGGTGCCGCGTCACCGGCAACGGCTTCGACGGCTGGATCCAGCAGGAACGACTCTGGGGCGTGTATTCGGACGAGCAGGTGAATTGACGCGAAGCGTCATCCCGCGATGGTGCGAAGCACCAGACCTCAGGTGCGCGAGCGTGCACCATAGTTCGGTGCTGCGCACCGCCCCCGGAATGACCCCGTAAAACGACAATGGCCGGGACAAGCCCGGCCATGACGTCTCAGTTCGATTTCAGGACGATCTCAGCGCTTCTTGCGCAGCCGCACGACCATGTCGATGCGCGCGATCTCGTAACCCTCGGGCACCTCCGGCATCTTGGACAGCGCCAGATGCGGATCCTCGATGTCCACCAGCTCATGGCTGTTCTCGAGGTAGTAATGGTGGTGGGTGGTGACGTTGGTGTCGAAATAGGTCTTGGTGCCGTCGACGCTGACCTGTCGGAGCAAGCCGGCATCCGTCAGCTGGTTCAGCGTGTTGTAGACGGTCGCCAGCGACACCGGGACCTTGGCCAGGGTCGCTTCCTCGTACAGCATTTCAGCCGTCAGGTGGCGTGCCCCCTTGCCGAACAATAGCCAGCCCAGCGCCATGCGCTGGCGCGTCGGACGGAGCCCGGCGGACTGGAGCATTTCGTTGACGTCGTGCCAGGGGCAGCCGGTCAAAGCCGGCTGGCGGCCGGACAAGAGGGCCGCGGCGTGGACGTCGTCGTCGTGATGGGGCGCGGTATTCTCGCTCATTTCCAGATTTCGGGCACACGTGAACAATATCTCTCCGCAATATAAGAACAGAAAGATGCAGATGCAAGTTTCTCGCAACTAGAGAGGTTCTAATCAAGCTTGGAACCCGGCCGGGATCGCGTCATTTTACCTTCATGGATGCACTTTGCCACCCGAATGGCCTGTGTTAGAGAGCGCGCGGTTCCGCTTAGCCGATTTTGGCGCAGCCGGGCATGGAAGCCCGGCCGGCAGTCCATCCGGGACATGCGGGAGCCGCGCCTGACGGTGGCAATTGGCGTTGCTCTCCGACCGAGACGGGGCCCATTTTCGCCAAAAAACGCCGCTCAACCGGAATTCAAACAGAGGCTCGTCCATGCTGAACAGGCGCAACGGTTACGAATACGAAGATCTGCTGGCCTGTGCCCGCGGCGAGATGTTCGGCCCGGGCAATGCCCAGCTGCCGTTGCCGCCGATGCTGATGTTCGATCGCATCACCGACATCAACGAGGATGGCGGCGAGTTCGGCAAGGGGCTGGTGCGGGCCGAGCTCGACGTGAAGCCCGACCTCTGGTTCTTCGGTTGCCATTTCAAGAATGATCCGGTGATGCCCGGCTGCCTCGGCCTCGACGCGCTGTGGCAAATGGTCGGCTTCTATCTGGGCTGGACCGGGGGCGAAGGTCGTGGTCGCGCGCTCGGCCTGAACGAGCTGAAGTTCAGCGGCCAGGTGCTGCCCGAGGCGCGCAAGGTTGTGTACAACGTCGATATCAAACGCGTGATGCGTTCAAAGCTGGTGCTCGGTATCGCCGACGGGTGGCTTTCGGTCGACGAGCAGATTATTTATCGCGCCAAGGACCTGAAGGTCGGTCTGTTCAAGCAGGGCACGAGCCTGGGCTAACGCGCATCACCACGAAGAGAACGAGAAGACAACGAGCAGGGCGAGGCTGTCATGAGGCGGGTTGTGGTCACCGGGATGGGTATCGTCTCGTCGATCGGAAACAACACCCAGGAAGTGCTTGCGAGCCTTCACGAGGCGAAGTCGGGCATTTCTCGGGCTGAGAAATATGCCGAGCTCGGCTTTCGTTCGCAGGTGCAAGGCGCGCCGTCGCTCGATCCTGCGACCGTGGTCGACCGCCGCGCCATGCGTTTCCTCGGTCAGGGCGCGGCGTGGAATCATGTCGCGATGGAGCAGGCGATTCAGGACTCCGGCCTGTCGCCTGACGAAGTTTCCAACATCCGCACCGGCATCATCATGGGCTCTGGCGGTCCATCCGCCCGCACCATCGTCGAGGCCGCCGACATCACCCGCACCAAGGGACCGAAGCGCGTCGGACCGTTTGCAGTGCCGAAGGCGATGTCGTCCACGGCCTCCGCGACGCTTGCGACCTGGTTCAAGATCAAGGGCGTGAACTACTCGATCTCCTCGGCCTGCGCGACGTCGAATCATTGCGTCGGCAATGCCTATGAGACGATCCAGATCGGCAAGCAGGACGTCATCTTCGCCGGCGGCTGCGAGGAGCTGGACTGGTCGCTGTCGGTGCTGTTCGACGCCATGGGCGCGATGTCCTCGAAGTACAACGACACGCCCGCCACGGCCTCGCGTCCCTACGACGTCAACCGCGACGGCTTCGTCATCGCCGGCGGCGCCGGCGTGCTGGTGCTGGAAGAGCTCGAGCATGCCAGGGCGCGCGGCGCCCGTATTTACGGCGAGATCGTCGGCTACGGCGCGACCTCGGACGGCTACGACATGGTCGCGCCGTCAGGCGAAGGCGCCGAGCGCTGCATGCGCATGGCGATGTCGACGGTGAAGACCAAGGTCGACTACATCAATCCGCACGCGACCTCGACGCCGGCCGGCGATCCTCCGGAGATCGACGCGCTTCGTCGGGTGTTCGGCAGCGGCGAGAAGTGCCCGCCGATCTCGGCGACCAAGGCGCTGACCGGCCACTCGCTGGGAGCCACCGGCGTGCAGGAGGCGATCTACTCGCTGCTGATGATGAACAACGGCTTCATCTGCGAAAGCGCCCACATCCAGGAGCTCGATCCTGTTTTCGCCGACATGCCGATCGTGCGCAAGCGCATCGACAACGTCAAGATCGGCACCGTGCTGTCGAATTCCTTCGGCTTCGGCGGCACCAACGCCACGCTGGTGTTCAGCCGGATGGATGTGTGAGGGCTTGCGTACGAACTGGTAGTTTCTTCGTCATGGCCGGGCAAAAGCGCGAAGCGCGTCTTCGCGAATGATGTCCCGGCCATCCACGTCTTTGCTACCGGTTGCGGAAGAACGTGGATGCCCGGGACATAGGCGAGCGAAGCGACGCCGTCCTTAGGACGGCTATGCCCGAGCATGACGGACAGCGGAGAGTAATCGCGAGATGGAAGGTTTGATGAGAGGCAAGCGCGGTCTGATCATGGGCATCGCCAATGATCATTCGATCGCCTGGGGCATGGCGAAGACACTGCATGCCCACGGTGCCGAGCTCGCCTTCACCTTCCAGGGCGAAGCCCTGGGCAAGCGCGTCAAGCCGCTGGCCGAGCAGCTTGGTGTCGATCTGGTGCTGCCTTGCGACGTCGAGGACATCGCCAGCGTCGATGCCACCTTCGCCGTGCTCCGCGAAAAATGGGGCAAGCTCGACTTCGTCATTCACGCCATCGGTTTCGCCGACAAGAACGAGCTGAAGGGTCGCTACGCCGACACCAGCCGCGAGAATTTTTCGCGCACGATGGTGATCTCCTGCTTCTCGTTCACGGAAGTCGCCAAGCGCGCCGCCGAGCTGATGACGGAGGGCGGCAGCATGATTACGCTGACCTTCGGCGCCTCGGAGCGCGCGATGCCGAACTACAACGTGATGGGCGTGGCCAAGGCGGCGCTGGAAGCCTCGGTGCGCTATCTCGCCTCGGATTTCGGACCGCGCGGCATCCGCGTCAACGCGATCTCCGCAGGTCCGATCCGCACGCTCGCGGGCTCCGGCATCGGCGAGGCGCGCGCGATGTTCGCCTTCATGCAAAAGCATTCGCCGCTGCGCCGCGGCGTCACGCTCGACGAGCTCGGCGGCTCGGCGCTGTATCTCTTGTCGGATCTCTCCGGCGGCGTCACCGGCGAGATCCACTATGTCGATTCCGGCTACAACATCGTCCTGATGCCGCGGCCGGACGATTTGAAGTCGGAATAGGCAAGATGGCGTAGGGTGGGCAAAGGAGCGCTCTTCGCGCGCCGTGCCCACCATCTCTCGGCGATCGCGCCGCGACGTTTCCTCCTGCCCCACGATCATGGGGCTGACTCCGCAATAGAATTATGCATGCTTCCCGCGGTGGCGCCGCAGGGTCGTATCCCCTGCGGTTCGGGAGGAGTGGTCGTGCCGACGGTGCATGCGATGGGTCGCGCGAGCGCGCTGGCGTCCGTTGCGGGCGCCATGCTGCTCTGCGGGGCTTCGCATGCCTTGGCACAGTCGGCGATCTGGGACCCGACCCTCTCCAACACAAATTGGTACGTCCCCACGGCGCAGCTGCTGGCCTATGCCGCGCCGAAGACGGGCTTTTCCAGTCCGATCCCGATCGGCGACCAGACGCTGTGGTCGCTCGCGACGGCGACCAACGGCTCGTTCACGGGAACGAGCGTTGCGCAGCTCAAGCTTGGGCCGGCGCTGCTGACCGACACCTCGACCATCCAGGGTTTCGTCACGACCGCGGGCCAGATCACGATGCTGTTCAGGCCGACGTCGGGCGGCGCGGTGACGGTCGGCCTCGGCCACATGCGAACCATCAACGGCGTCACCGCGATGGAAATGCAGATGATCACAGGCGACAGTCTGCTGGTGACGCACTGGGCCTATATGCTGCCCTACGATCCCGCGACGTTCACGCCGCCGGCCTCGCAGCCCGTTCCCGCCAACTCCGTCCCGCAATGGGCGTGGACCTCGGGCACGCCGTGGCGGATTGCCAGCAACGCGTTGTTCGGCACGTCGGCCCCCGGCCGTTTCGTCATTACGAATTACCAGAACGGATATTTCTGGGGCGCGGGCGTTGCACCCGCCGGCAGCTCTGCCGCCAACTTCACGCTGCTGGGATCTGTCACTCCAGAAGGCAATGTCCTCTTCAACACGCTCTCGAAGGGCACGCTCGCCAGCCTCTATGGCACCGCCGGCGGCGACGCGTCGGGCGCACAGATGCTCGTCAGCACCTACGATCTCTCGGGCAATCCGACCGGCGGGGTCGCCTATCTCTCCCTGGTGCGCCCCTATGCCGAAACGCTTCAGGCGCAGAACAGCCGCGCGGGCTTAGGCGCGGCCGACATGCTCTATCGCCTGTCGGCGACATCGCTCGGCTGGACCGGCAGCATGGCAACCGGCTTCACCGCGCTCGACAATCTCAGCGGTTCCGGTCTGGTCAACGCGGTCAACCAGACCTTGCCGGTTCTCACCGGTGCGGCATCGCAGGCGACCTACGCCACGCAGCGCGTGTTCCAGCAGGCGATGACGGGGCGACTGGACGATGTGATTGGGCTGAACATGGGCGTCACGCCTGAGCGGAATCTTTGGATGAAGCCGCTCGGCGGCAGCATTCGGCAGGACAGCGTCGGCGGCGTACCGGGCTATAACGCGTCCGGCGGGGGCATTGCCGTCGGTGCGGACACGACGATCTCCTCGCGCGCGATGCTCGGCGGCGTGTTTGCCTATTCGCATCAAGCCATCACCGGCAGCGACGATGCCGTCCCGAACCGGCTTGCCATCGATTCCTATCAGGCGGGTCTCTACGGGGCCTATGCCCTCGGCCATGGCTTTCAGGTCGACGGCCAGCTCGACGGCGCGCTGAATGACAGCGGCGAGAGCCGTTCGCTCACGTTCATCAACGGCATGGCCGCCGCCGGTTATCGTTCCTACAGCGGTCACGTGGGGGCCGGCGTCCGCAAGCTGATTTCGGCCGAGCCGGGGCTTACGATCGCGCCGTCGCTGCGGCTGGACTATGGGCAGGTTCGCTCACCCGCCTATCAAGAGGGTGGCGCGGGCGGCTTCAGCCTCAACGTGGATTCGCAAACCTATCGCGAACTGACACTGACGGCAGGGCTGAAGAGCGCGTACCAGATCACGAAGCAGGTCTATCTCACTGGCGATGTCGGCGTCGGCTACAACACGTTGAGCCAGGGACTGCAGATCAAGTCGGCATTTGCCGGCGGCGGCGATAGTTTCGTCACAGGCGGCCTTGCGTTGTCGCCCTGGATCTACTCGACCGCACTGGGCCTCGTCGCGGCCGACGGCAAGGGGTTTGATCTCGGCATCCGCTACGGTGTTGCAGCGACATCTTCCGGACTGCTTCAGCAGTCCGGGCTCGCCGTGCTCAAGATCGAATTGTAAGCGTGCGGTTTCACCCCGCCGCGATCTTCTCCGCGCGCTGGAACGCCGGCCGCGCCATGCAGCGCGCCAGATAGGCATCGAAGGCGGGGCGCGTCGGCACCATCTTGAACAGGCGCACTGCGAAATTCAGGCCCGAGCCGATGGTGATGTCGGCGGCCGAGAAGTCCTCGCCCAGAATCCACGGTCCCTTGGCGAGCGCATTGTCCAGCACGTCGAATACCTGCGCGGCGCTGCCCCAGGCCGCGGTCGAGGTCGGAATCTCGATCTTGGTGAAGATCTGGATGATGGCGGGCTCGATGCAGCCCGGCGAGAAGAACAGCCATTGCAGATACCGTCCACGGCGCGGATCGGTCACCGCCGGCGCCAGCTTGGTCTCGGGATAACGGTCGGCAATGTAGGCGCAGATCGCGGCGGCTTCACCGAGCGCGACGTCGCCGTCGGTCAGCGCCGGCACCTTGCCCATCGGGTTGATCTTCAGATAGTCCGGCGCCTTCTGCGCGCCGGTCGAGATGTCGGTCAGCACGCGCTCATAGGCCAGGCCGCTCTCCTCCATCAGCCAGAGCGTCGTGAACGAGCGCGAGCGGGGCGACCAATAGAGCTTGATCATGGTGAGGGACCTTTCGTGGGCGAGAGGCGAAGAGCGGGCGATTCATGCCGCGTTTGCCGCGCATTCGCAACGTACTACGCCTGGGCGTATGCGGCGTCCGAGAGCCACAACTTGGTCAACAAACCCGGCGGGCGTCTTCAGTCAGCGCGGCTGAGTCTGCGCCGGTCGTTGCAGCAAGGAGGGTAATGTCTTGTCGAGGCTTTTCGTCAACATCGTGCGTACGCCCTCGCGGAGCACAGGATTGCCGACCACGTCCGCAGGCTTTTCCGGAAACATCGCGCGTTCCAACTGCATCGAGGGGCCGCCGAGAAAATTAGCCCGCATGCGCTCGATATAGGTGTCCTCGGTCATCAAGGCAGGCGCCTCCTTGAGCAACTCGAAGGTCCGGCCGTCATAGATCCGGATGAACATCATGGCGAAGAGGTGTACGGGTCCGCCATACGGGTATTGCGAGATGCCAATGCCGTATTCCCGCTGCGTTCCGCCGTGCCGGTGAACGACCAGGTAGCGTTCGCAGCGGAGCCGTGGCGCGAGAAATTGAACGAAGCTCCCGATCGCCGCCGCTTCGCGGTAGGGCCTGAAGAGTGAAGTCTGCTCCTGACGACCTCCCGATCTGAGCTCTTTCGGCGCATACGGGATTCTCCGGACCAAACTGCCGGACGCGGCGGCGCGAACGCGCGAGACGACGAGGTCGTCGAGCGCCCACGCCGCGACCGAAGTCCGCGCATACTTGTCGAGAAACTTCAGGGGACCGAATTTCTCGACCATGAACAGGTCGCCGGCAATCGGAATGACGCCGATCTGGCACGGACCCCCTTCTGCGGGAACACGTGGAGCGACAGCCGGCTTCTTCGCCGCAGGCGGCCTGACCACCTCCGGCTTCGGCGCCGGTTGCACCTGCCCGCCCGTCGGCGACAGCAGCGCATACGATACCAGTACCGCAGCGAGAATGTTCATCGTCGCACCCGAACGCGTCTTACTGCGCGAAGTAGGGCGGCAAGATCTTGTCGAGCCGCTTTGTCAGAAAGTCGCGCGTGGTGTCGTGCAGGGCGGTGTTGTTGGCGGAGTCCGCGGCCGCCTCCGGAAACATGGACTTGTCCACCTTCTGCAAAAGCTCGTTCGACACGAAGTTGTCCGCCATATGCTTCATAACACCTTCGAACGTCACGGCGGGGCCTTTCATGATTTCGAAGGTGTGGCCGTCGACCCATGTCACGCCGATATAGGCGAAGACATAGGCGTAGGAGATGAGACCGACACCCCGGCTGAAGATGCCGACGCCGCTGAGCGACTGATTGGTTCCGTCAAGCTGTCCTTCGCTACGCATGATGACGAGATAGCGCTCGCAACCGGCATTGCCCGCAATCTGTCGGATCAGGTTCGACAACTCTTGGCGCTGATTGCGGAACAGGCCCGATTTGGGGTGATAGTAGGAATCGAGCGCGCCCTTGGCGTAAGCAATGCGTCGGACCGGCGCGTTGCCTGCTGCGGCCCGCGCCCGCGCAAAGACGAGATCGTCGAGACCCCAAGATACCGGGACTTCTGCGTAGTCGTTGCCGAACACGGTCAGACCGATCTTCTGGACGACGAAGACGTCTCCGATCCCCGCAATCACGCCGACGCCACAAGGACCGGTCGTCGCTGGCTCCGCAGACTTGGCTGCCGCCTTTGGTTTCGCGGTCGCTTTCTTGGCTGTCGGCTTTGCCTGTGGCGCGGACTGAGCGGCGGGCCCGGTGGTTGCAGGCGGGGATTGTGCTGCTGCCGGAGCCAGAAAGATCAGCAGAACGAGCACTGAGGCAGCAGATCGAAACATGGATTCCAGAGGGGATCAGAAGCAGGAGGTCATCGCACGCACCACACTAAGGGGGGGTCGTGACAACCGCAAGCTGCACCCCGAGATCGTCGCCTATCCGTTGGATCGCTGCCGCTTCCACCGATAATATTTCATCATGAATCCGTTCGACGGCTCGATCTCTTCCTTCTCGAACACAAAACCCTCGCGCTCGTACCAGCGCCAGGCCTTTTCGTTCTCGCGGACGCAACGCAGGTACATCTCATCCCGCATCTGCGTGCGAGTGAAGGCAAGCAATTGCCGGCCGAGCGATCGGCCCTGATAGGCCGGCGCGACGAACAGCATGTCGAGATAATGCTTTGGCAGATGCAGCGCCAGCATGGCGGCGATGGTGCCGCGATCATCGGCGACGAACAGGCTCCAGCCGTCCTCGATCTCGCGCCGGATGCGCGCGCGCAGGTTTGCCAGCAGGAAGTCGCTGGCCTCGCCGAGGCCGGTCGAGACCCAGCTCTCCATCCAGACTCGGCCGACCTCATCGTATTCGTCTGCGCGGGCGGGACGGATGACCGGATGCGACATCTGGCGCTCAGGTCCGGTGAATGCGCGCGGCCGGACCCGCCCGCACCTTGCCAGCCGACAGGCACACCACTTCGGAGATCTGCAGCAGCTGCCGGGCCAGCGGGCTGGTCTTGCGCCAGACCATGCCGATGGTGCGCGACGGCTCGGGGTCGCGGAAGCGCGTCAGCGAGACAGAGGCCGAGCGCGTCTCCACCGGCACCGCCATCTCCGGGATCAAGGTCACGCCGATGCCGGCGCTCACCATCTGCACCAGCGTCGACAGCGAATTGGCATCGAGCATCTCGCGCGGCGGCGCCGACTGCATGTTGCAGAACGACAGCGCCTGATCGCGGAAGCAGTGGCCCTCTTCGAGCAGCAACAGCCGCATCTCGCGCATCCTCTCGCGCGAGGGGGCCGGCGTCCCCTCGTCGGAGCTTGGCCGGACCAGGAGAAATTTTTCCTCGAACAAGGCGACTTCGGTGAGCGAGGGCTCCGACACCGGCAACGCGACGATGGCGGTGTCGAGCCGCCCCTCCACCAGCTCCTGGATCAGCCGCGGCGTCATGGTCTCGCGCACGCGGATGTCGAGCTCTGGATGTAGGCGCGTGAGATTCTTGGTGATCGTGGGCAGGAGATAGGGCGCGATGGTCGGGATCATGCCGATGCGTAAGCGGCCCGCGAAGCGATCCTGCGAGGCGCGGGCGAAATCGCCGAGCTCATCGACCGAGCGCAAAATGTCGCGGACGCGTTGCGCGAGCTCCTCGCCGAACCGGGTCAGCGCCACCTGGCGCGCACTGCGCTCCAGCAGCAGGCCGCCCAGCGCCTCCTCCAACTCCTTGATCTGCATCGACAAGGCCGGTTGCGAGATGGAGCAAGACTCGGCCGCACGGCCGAAATGACCGTGGCGCGCCAGCGCATCAAAGTACCGGAGTTGACGCAGCGTCACGTTGATCATCAGAAAAACCTATCGCAGCGATCATTAAAGTCAACTTCCCCTGATCGATTGCGACGCTTAGAGTGGTTCTACCTGGTCCAAGGCGCCGTCGGACGCCACCAGAGGAGGTAATCATGGACGACACTTCGAAGTGCCCGTTTTCGGGCGGAAAACCCACGCGCGTGAACCGCGACTGGTGGCCGACGCAGCTCAATATCGAGGTGCTGCACAAGAATTCCAGCCTGTCCGATCCGATGGGCAAGGAGTTCGACTACGCCAAGGAATTCAAGTCGCTCGATCTGAACGCGGTCATCAAGGACCTGACCGCTCTGATGACCGACTCACAGGAATGGTGGCCCGCCGACTTCGGTCATTATGGTGGCCTCATGATCCGCATGGCCTGGCACAGCGCGGGCACCTATCGCATCACCGATGGCCGCGGTGGCGCCGGCGCCGGACAACAGCGCTTCGCGCCGCTCAACAGCTGGCCTGACAACGCCAACCTCGACAAGGCGCGCCGTCTGCTCTGGCCGATCAAGCAGAAATATGGCCGCAAGCTCTCCTGGGCCGACCTGATGGTGCTCGCCGGCAACGTCGCGCTGGAATCGATGGGCTTCAAGACCTTTGGTTTCGCCGGCGGCCGCGCCGACGTGTGGGAGCCGGAAGAGCTGTATTGGGGTCCCGAGGGCACCTGGCTTGGCGATGAGCGCTACAGCGGCGAACGCCAGCTCGCCGAGCCGCTCGGCGCGGTGCAGATGGGCCTCATCTACGTCAATCCGGAAGGCCCCAACGGCAAGCCGGATCCGGTCGCCGCGGCCAAGGACATCCGCGAGACCTTCGCGCGCATGGCGATGAACGACGAGGAAACCGTCGCGCTGATCGCCGGCGGCCACAGCTTCGGCAAGACCCATGGCGCGGGCGATCCCTCGCTGGTCGGACCGGAGCCGGAAGCAGGCGCGCTCGAGGATCAGGGCCTCGGCTGGAAGAGCAAGCACGCGTCGGGTCATTCGGGTGATGCCATCACCAGCGGTCTCGAGGTGACATGGACGACGACGCCGACGAAGTGGAGCAACAACTTCTTCGAGAACCTGTTCAATTTCGAATGGGAGCTGACCAAGAGCCCGGGCGGTGCGCACCAGTGGACCGCCAAGGGCGCCGACGCGATCATCCCCGACGCCTTCGACAAGTCGAAGAAGCATCGGCCGACGATGCTGACGACCGACCTCTCGCTGCGCTTCGACCCGGCCTACGAGAAGATCTCGCGGCGCTTCCTTCAGAACCCGGCTCAGTTCGCGGACGCTTTCGCCCGCGCCTGGTTCAAGCTCACCCATCGCGACATGGGTCCGATCCAGCGCTATCTCGGCCCGCTGGTGCCGAAGGAGACGCTGATCTGGCAGGACCCGATTCCGGCGGTGAACCACGAGTTGGTCAGCGAGCAGGACGTCGCCGCGCTGAAGAGCAAGATCCTGGCATCGGGCCTGTCGGTGCCCGAGCTGGTCTCGACTGCCTGGGCGTCGGCCTCGACGTTCCGCGGCTCGGACAAGCGTGGCGGCGCGAACGGCGCGCGCATTCGCCTGGCCCCGCAGAAGGACTGGGAGGTCAACCAGCCGGCTCAGCTCTCGAAGGTGCTCGGCAAGCTGGAAACGATCCAGAAGGACTTCAACGCCTCGTCAGGCGCGAAGAAGGTCTCGCTCGCTGACCTCATCGTCCTCGGCGGCACCGCTGCGGTCGAGAAAGCCGCGAAGGATGCCGGCGTGGACGTGAAGGTCGGCTTCACGCCGGGCCGCATGGATGCCTCGCAGGAGCAGACCGACGCGGAATCCTTTGCACCGCTCGAGCCGCGGGCCGACGGCTTCCGCAACTATGTCGGCAAGAAGCATCAGTTCCTGCAGCAGGAAGAAGCCCTCGTCGATCGTGCCCAGTTGCTCAGACTGACCGGTCCTGAGATGACGGTCCTGGTCGGCGGTCTGCGCGTGCTCGGCGCCAATGCGAACGGTTCGAAGCACGGCGTCCTCACGTCGAAGGTGGGTACGCTCAGCAACGACTTCTTCGTCAACCTGCTCGACATGAGCGCGCAGTGGACGCCGGCCGCCGACGGCAGCTACGAGGCCCGCGACCGCAAGACCAATGCGGTGAAGTGGACCGGCACGCGCGTCGATCTCATCTTCGGCGCGCACTCGCAACTCCGCGCCTTCGCCGAGGTCTATGCGACCTCAGATGCGAAGGAGAAGTTCGTGCAGGACTTCGCCAAGGCCTGGACCAAGGTGATGAACCTCGACCGCTACGACGTCGCGACATGAGGCACTTCACCTCTCCCGCTTGCTTGCGGGAGAGGTCGCGCCGAAGGCGCGGGTGAGGGCAGTCTCCGCGTCGGGAGTCTCGCTGAGGAAACACCCTCTCCCCGACCCTCGCCCGCAAGCAGGAGAGGGGGCGCAGATCGCCCGGAGCGAACACAAACAAAAAGGGCGGCCTTTCGGCCGCCCTTTCTATTTCTGACACAGTGAAGCGACTACTCGCCGGCGGCTTCGCGCGGGGCCTTCTCGCCCTCGCCGCCCTTGCCTTCGAGGTCTTCGCCGGTGGTCTGGTCAACCACCTTCATCGACAGGCGGGTCTTGCCGCGATCGTCGAAGCCGAGCAGCTTGACCTTGACCTTGTCGCCTTCCTTGACGACGTCGGAAGTCTTCTGCACGCGGTTGGCCGCGAGCTGGCTGATGTGAACGAGGCCGTCCTTGGAGCCGAAGAAGTTCACGAAGGCGCCGAACTCCATCACCTTGACGACGGTGCCGTCATAGATCTGGCCGACTTCAGGATCGGACGCGATCGACTTGATCCACTTGATCGCAGCCTTCATCGCTTCGCCGTCGCTGGAGGCGACCTTCACGGTGCCGTCGTCCTCGATGTTGACCTTGGCGCCGGTCTTCTCGACGATCTCGCGGATCACCTTGCCGCCGGTGCCGATCACTTCGCGGATCTTGTCGGTGGCGATCTTGAAGGTCTCGATGCGCGGCGCGTATTCGCCGAGCTCGGCGCGGGCGTTGGTGAGCGCCTTCGCCATCTCGCCGAGGATGTGAATACGACCTTCCTTGGCCTGGCCGAGCGCCACCTTCATGATCTCTTCGGTGATGCCCTCGATCTTGATGTCCATCTGGAGCGAGGTGATGCCCGCTTCCGTGCCGGCGACCTTGAAGTCCATGTCACCGAGATGGTCTTCGTCGCCGAGGATGTCCGAGAGAACCGCGAAGCGCTTGTCTTCGAGGATCAGGCCCATCGCGATGCCCGCGGTCGGCCGCTTCAACGGCACGCCGGCGTCCATCAGCGCGAGCGAAGCGCCGCAGACCGAAGCCATCGACGAGGAGCCGTTGGATTCGGTGATCTCCGAGACCACGCGGATCGTGTAGGGGAACTCGTGATGCGGCGGCAGCACCGGATGGATCGCGCGCCAGGCCAGCTTGCCGTGGCCGATCTCGCGGCGCTTGGTGCCGCCGAGGCGGCCGGTCTCACCGACCGAGTAGGGAGGGAAGTTGTAGTGCAGCAGGAACGTCTCTTTGTACGTTCCCGACAGCGCGTCGATGTACTGCTCGTCTTCGCCGGTGCCGAGCGTGGTGACGACCAGGCCCTGGGTCTCGCCGCGGGTGAACAGCGCCGAGCCGTGGGCGCGCGGCAGCACGCCGACTTCGGCGACGATGTTGCGCACGGTCTTGCTGTCGCGACCGTCGATGCGCTTGCCGGTGTCGAGGATGTTCCAGCGAACGATCTTGGCTTCGAGCTCCTTGAACACGGCGCCGATGCGCAGCTTGTCGTATTTCGGTTCCTGCCCTTCGGGGAAGTAGTGGGCGATCACCTTTTCCTTGACCTTGCCGACCGCGGCGTAGCGGTCCTGCTTGACCGGAATGGCGTAAGCGGCGCGCAGCTCCTGCTCGACGAGGCCGAGCATCTCCTTCTCGAGCGCGGCATTGTCGATCACGGTGACTTCGCGCGGCTCCTTGGCGGCCTTCTCGGCGAGCTCGATGATGGCGTTGATCACCGGCTGGAAGTGGCGATGACCGAACATCACCGCGCCGAGCATGATGTCTTCGTTCAGCTCCTTGGCTTCCGATTCCACCATCAGCACGGCGTCGGCGGTGCCGGCGACGACCAGGTCGAGCTGGGTGTCGACCATCTCGTCAAGCGTCGGATTGAGGATGAACTCGTCATTGGCGAAGCCGACGCGGGCCGCGCCGATCGGTCCCTTGAACGGAGCGCCGGACAGGGTCAGCGCCGCGGACGAGGCCACCAGCGCGACGATATCAGGGTCGTTCTCCATGTCGTGCGAGAGCACGGTGACGATCACCTGGGTCTCGTTGCGCCAGCCGTCGACGAACAGCGGGCGGATCGGACGGTCGATCAGGCGGGAGACCAGCGTTTCCTTCTCGGTCGGACGGCCCTCGCGCTTGAAATAGCCGCCGGGAATGCGGCCAGCAGCGTAGGTCTTCTCCTGATAGTCGACGGTCAGGGGCAGGAAGTCGACGCCTTCGCGCGGCGCCTTCGCCGCGACGACGGTGGCAAGCACCACGGTCTCGCCATAGGTGGCGACGACGGCGCCGTCGGCCTGGCGGGCGATCTTGCCGGTTTCGAGCTTGAGAGGGCGTCCGCCCCAGTCGATCTCGACTGAATGCTTATTGAACATAGAGGTCTTCTTTCATGGGTTCTCGAAAGAGGGGCGACCCCGAAAAACAAAAACCATGCGCAAGATTGCGGGACGCTGATCGGAGCGGATGATCAGCGTCCTGCGATCCTGCCATGGTTTTTGGATTTCGGATGGCGTCCATCCTTTCGGGTCATACGGGCGCCTTGCCCGTTGTGCCCAGCCGCCGGATTGCTGCTGGACTGTCAGTCGGCACGAATGCGAACACCGAACCTTCGGTCTTCGCCCATCATGCCCCGGATGCTGGCCGTCAACGGCCCGCATCCGACGTGCGCGCAACCTCGATCAAAAAGCTTTAAATAAGTGCTTTCGTTCGAAACCGCGTGCGAAAACGCGCGCCGGTGGCGCGCGCAGGGACTCTTAACGACGAATATTGTGCTTCTCGAGCAGCGCCTTGTACCGCGCCTCGTCCTTCTTCTTGAGGTAGTCGAGGAGCGAGCGGCGGGTCGAGACCAGCTTCAGGAGGCCGCGACGCGAATGGTTGTCCTTCACGTGGGTCTTGAAATGGCTGGTGAGGTTGTTGATGCGTTCCGACAGGATTGCGACCTGAACCTCGGGCGAGCCGGTATCGCCGGCTTTGGTGGCATTCGTCTTGATGACTTCCGCTTTGCGTTCTGCGGCAATCGACATCGTCAATTTCTCTCGTTGCGACCGGGGCTGGCAGTCAGGCCGGTCAGGTTGAACACACGCTTGGGGATGATTTCGCCATTGCCGACTTCAGCAAGCGCGAGAAGCCGGCCTGCCACCGTGACATAGACTGTGCCGCTACAAGTGGGCGCATCCCGTCCGCGCAACAAAACGGCCTGGCCCCGATGGAGCCTTGCCGCATCAGCCCGAGTGACGGCCAGTGCCGGGATGTCGTCCAGCGCGGTCTCAACGGGCAAAAGCGCGTCGGCGAGGCTGCCCTCGCCGGACGCGGCTCTATCGCACAAAGCCTCCAACTGATCCAGCGGAATCATGTCGTTTTCGCCAAATGGGCCGACCAGGGTCCGCCTGAGCGCGCAAATATGGCCGAAAGTGCCGAGAATCCGGCCCATATCGCGGGCCAGCGCGCGGACATAGGTGCCCTTGCCGCACTCGGCCTCGAATACGGCGTGGTCGTTATCCGGTTGATCCACAAGGGTTAAATGATGGATCTCGACCGGGCGGGGGGCCAGCTCCACCACCTCGCCGTCGCGAGCGAGGTCGTAGGCGCGCTCGCCCTGGACCTTGATCGCGGAATAGCGCGGCGGGATCTGCTCGATCACCCCGGTGAAGCGGGGCAACAGGGCCAGGATGGCCTCCCGGGTCGGACGCTGGTCGGAGGTCGCGGTCGCCCGGCCCTCGATGTCGTCGGTGTCGCGCTCCTCGCCCCAGCACACCGTGAATTGGTAGCGCTTGCGGCCGTCCATGACGAAGGGAACGGTCTTGGTGGCCTCCCCGAGCGCGATCGGCAGCCCGCCCGAGGCGAGCGGATCGAGCGTGCCGGCGTGTCCGGCGCGCTTGGCGTTGAACAGGCGCTTGAGCACCGCAACCGCCTGCGTCGAGGTCATCCCGATCGGCTTGTCGAGCACGACCCAGCCGTGGACGTCGCGCCGGTCGCGGCGAACCTGGTTGCCCTTCTGCTGCCTGGCGCGCGGATCGTTGTTGACGCGGCGCGGCTCGTGATGCGGCTCAGAATTGCCGCCCATGTCCGGAAAATTATTTTTCTGCACGTCGCGCTGATCGGCCTGTTCGCCGCTGATCGTGTCGTGAGCCGGGTCCATCGTCATCGTTCTTCTTCCCGATCCGTCTCCGGATCCTGTTCCAGATCCTTCTGCACCGCAGGTGTTCGCAAAAGCTTCTCGATTCGTTCCGCTTCGTCGAATCGTTCGTCGACGCGGAAGCGAAGGTCGGGTGCAAATTTCAGGTTAACGCGCCGCGCGACTTCGCCGCGCAGGAACTTCTTGTTGCGTTCGAGCGCAGCGATGACGATCTCGGTGTCGCGGCCACCGAGCGGCATCACATAGACTGTCGCGAGCTTCAGGTCGGGCGACATCCGCACCTCCGGCACGGTGATGATGTGACCTTCGAGGTCCGCATCATGCACATTGCCTTGCGCCAGAATATCGGCCATCGCGTGGCGAACCTGCTCGCCGACGCGCAACTGACGTTGCGAGCCTCCGCCGGGTGCGGAACTCTTCTTCTGATGATGGCGTGGCATTCTCGAAAATCACCTCGTCATGCCCGTGTTTGGGACACGGGCATTGTCATTTGTCCTGTTGAAACGAAGAGGGGTGGATGGCCGGAAAAAATCCGGCCATCGCACTCCCGCAATTTCAGTTCAAAAAGATCCGGGCGCTTCGGTAAGATTTGGACTTACAGGGAGCGCTGGATCGTCTCCACGCGGTAACACTCGATCACGTCACCGGCGCGCATGTCGTGGTAGTTCTCGAAGGCCATGCCGCATTCCTGACCGGACTGGACTTCCTTCACTTCGTCCTTGAAGCGCTTCAGCGTCGACAGCTTGCCCTCGTGCACGACGACGTTGTCGCGGATCAGGCGCACATTGGCTCCGCGTTCCACGGTACCGTCGGTGACGCGGCAGCCGGCGACCTTGCCGACCTTGGAGATGTTGAAGATCTCCAGGATCGCTGCATTGCCGAGCATGGTTTCGCGCAAGGTCGGCGCGAGCAAGCCGCTCATCGCCTTCTTCACGTCGTCCACGAGGTCGTAGATGATGTTGTAGTAGCGGATCTCGATGCCGTTGCGCTTGGCGGCCGCAGCGGCTTCCTTGTTGGCTCGAACCGAGAAGCCGATGATCGCGGCGTTGAAACCTTCGGCCAGCGTCACGTCGGATTCCGAGATGCCGCCGACGCCGGCATGCAGGATGCGGGCTGCGACCTCGTCGGTACCGAGCTTCTCCAGCGAGCCGAGGATCGCTTCCAGCGAGCCCTGCACGTCGGCCTTGATGATCAGCGGGAATTCCTTGCGGCCCGCGGTCTTCAATTGCGACATCATCTGCTCGAGCGAGCCGCGCATGCCGGAGATCGAGGCAGCCGCGTTCTCGCGCTTCTGGTGCGCGCGGTAGCTGGTGACCTGGCGGGCGCGGGCTTCGTTCTCGACCACGGCGAGACGATCGCCGGCTTCCGGCGGACCGTTGAAGCCGAGCACTTCGACCGGCACCGACGGACCTGCTTCCTGCACGGTCTCGCCCTGATCGGAGATCAGCGCGCGGACGCGGCCCATCTCGGCGCCGGCGACGATGATGTCGCCGACCCGGAGCGTGCCGCGCTGGACCAGCACGGTCGCGACCGGGCCGCGGCCGCGGTCGAGCTTGGCCTCGATCACGGTACCCTCGGCCGGCCGTTCCGAATTGGTCTTGAGGTCGAGGATGTCGGCCTGGAGCGCGATCATCTCGAGCAGCTTGTCGAGATTGGTCTTGTTCTTGGCGGACACCTCGACGTCGACGACGTCGCCGCCGAACGATTCGACCTGCACCTCATGCTGGAGCAGTTCGGTGCGTACGCGCTCGGGCTTGGCGTCGGGCTTGTCGATCTTGTTGATGGCAACGATGATCGGCACCCGCGCCGCCTTGGCGTGGTTGATGGCCTCGACCGTCTGCGGCATCACGCCGTCGTCGGCCGCGACCACCAGCACGACGATGTCGGTGACCTTGGCGCCGCGGGCGCGCATCGCGGTGAACGCGGCGTGGCCGGGCGTGTCGATGAAGGTGATCTTCTTGCCGCTTTCGGGCGAGACGACCTGATAGGCGCCGATATGCTGGGTGATGCCGCCGGCCTCGCCGGAGACCACGTTGGCGTGACGGAGCGCATCAAGCAGCGAGGTCTTGCCGTGGTCGACGTGACCCATCACGGTCACCACGGGCGAGCGGGTCTCGGTGTCGGTGGAATCGTCGACCTGGTCGAACAGGCCCTCCTCAACGTCGGAGGCGGCAACGCGCTTGACGGTGTGGCCCAGTTCTTCCGCGATCAGCTGCGCGGTGTCGGCGTCGATCACGTCGGTGATCTTGTGCATCGCGCCCTGCTTCATCAGCATGCGGATGACGTCGACGGCGCGCTCGGCCATGCGGTTGGCGAGTTCCTGGATGGTGATCGCTTCCGGGATGACGACCTCGCGGATCAGCTTTTCCTTGGGCTCGTTCGAGGCGTGGCCCTTCAGACGCTGGGTGCGGCGGCGGAACGAGGCGATCGAGCGCTCGCGCACCTCGTCGGCATTGAGCGCGGTGACGACCGTCAGGCGGCCGCGCTCTTTCTGCGGGCCGGGCTTGTGGGTGGTCTTGGGGGCCGCCACAGGACGCGCGGCGCCGCCGGGACCGCGACGGATCTGGCGCGGACCATCGTCCTCGTCCGGTCCGGCCGCGACCGCGGGCGTGCGACCCAAAGGTCCGCCGGCCGGCCGCTGCGTGCTGGTTCCGGGGCGCGCCGTCGTCGTTCCCGGGCGTGCCGTGGTCGTGGTGCCGGGGCGCGCTGCGGGCGCGCCGGAACGCGGCGCAGGAGCGGCCGGGGCCGCGGTTGCGGGGCGCGGAGCGGATTGCGGTTGCTCGCCTTCGCCAAAGCGCTTCTTGGCTTCGGTCTCGGCCTTGCGCTTGGCCTCGTCCTCGTGGCGGTGGCGCTCTTCCTCGGCCTTGCGGCGGGATTCGGCGGCCTCGCGCTCGGCGCGTTCGGCGGCCTCGCGGACCGCGCGGCGCTGGGCCTCTTCCTCGGCCTGGCGGCGCTCTTCGACTTCGCGCACCTTGGCATCGGCCAGCGCGCTGGCGCGGGCGGAGCGTTCGTCCTCGGTCAGCGTGCGCAGCACCACGCCGGATCCGGAGTTGCGCGGCGGCGCGGGCCGTGACGGGGCGGGCGTGGGCGCGGCCGGTGCGGGCTTCGCCACCTCGGCAGCCTGCGGCTCAGGGGTGCCGTCGATGCGGCGCTTGCCGCGCTTCTCGACCACGACCTGCTTGCTGCGGCCATGGCTGAAGCTCTGGCGCACAGTGCCCGTTTCGACGCGCGGCTTGAGCGATAGCGTCTTGCTCGGAACGCTCAGCTTCTTGTCGCCAGGGGTCTTGGTATCAACCATTCAGCAGTCCTAATCCTGATTTATCAGTGTTGTGCGTTCCCGCACCGTCCAATTGGGTCGTCGTTGTCTCTCAGAAATCCTGGCCGTGCTTTTCGGCAGTCTTGTCATCGTCCGCCATCCGGTATCGGACCAGCATCTGGCTACGTGACAGGAATGACTTGCTCGCCGGGCCCGCGAGCAGGGCAGCATGTATCACATTTGACCGGGTCAGTGCCAAATCCAATTCTACCGATTTCAGTGCGGTGACGACGGGAATCTGCGGCTTGGCGCCGCGATTTCCGGCATTTTGACGTGCCAGCGTGTCCAATTTGCGGATTCCGTCCGCGGCCCCGTCGCTGGCATGGATCAGGACCTCGACCGTGCCTTCCTTGAGGGCGCTTTCGACCTTGCCGAAGCCAGTCACGATCTGGCCGGCCTTGGCGGCGATCCCAAGGGCTTCCGTCACGCTCCGAACCAGGAGCGCCTCGATGTCGGCAGGAAGCGTCTGAGGGGGGCGCAGCTCGCGCCTGAAGGCCTTGCTAAATTGGTGACGCCGCACCGCTTCCGCAACCACCCCGCGGGAGGCCGTGAGCCACATGCCGCGTCCGGGCAGCTTGCGCTTGAGATCTGGAACTACGTCGCCGTGCGGGGAAATGACGAAGCGGATCAGCTCGTCGATCGGCCGGACCTGCCGGCTGACAGCGCACATCCGCATGGTCGCGGACCTTTCGGTCCGCGGTCCATTGTCGAGTTCGCTGTCAGTATTGGCGAGCATCCGGGCGACATCCTCCTTCGCCTTCTAAGTCGCGTGTTCTCTAAGCAAAACCGGCCTCCACTTTTGCTGAATACGCCTCAAGCCGGCTGATCTTCGGTCGCCTCAGCCTCTTCGGCGGGCTTGGCGAGGTCGGCCTCGGTGATCCAGCCGGCCTTGACGCGGGCCTGCATGATCATCGCTTCGGCATCGTCGCGGGAGATATCGATTCCATCGAGGGCGCCCGGGAATTTGGTTTGCTCTCCGCCTTCCTTGCGCTCGGTCCAGCCGACCAGATCGTCAGTGGCGCAACCGGCGAGGTCTTCGACCGTCTTGATGTCGTTCTCGCCGAACTTCACCAGCATCTTGGAGGTGACGCCGGGCACGTCCTTGACCGCGTCCTCGACACCGAGCTCCTTGCGCCTGGCCTCGATCTCGGCTTCCTGCTGATCGAGATATTCGCGGGCACGGTTCTGGAGTTCCTGCGCGGTTTCCTCGTCGAAACCCTCGATGCCGGCGAGTTCCTTGAGGTCCACCATGGCGACTTCCTCGACCGCGGTGAAGCCTTCGGACGCGAGCAGCTGGCCGACAACCTCGTCGACATTGAGCGATTCCATGAAGACGCGGGTGGAGTTCTCGAAGCCGGCCTGACGGCGCTCCGATTCCTCCTGCTCGGTCAGGATGTCGATGTCCCAGCCGGTGAGCTGCGAGGCCAGACGCACGTTCTGGCCGCGGCGGCCGATCGCCAGCGAAAGCTGGTTGTTGGTGTCGGGCACGACGACCTCGATGCGCTCGCGGTCTTCGTCGATGACGACCTTGGACACTTCGGCCGGCGCCAGCGCGTTGACCACGAAGGTCGCGATATCAGGCGACCAGGGGATGATGTCGATCTTCTCGCCCTGCAATTCGTTCACCACGGCCTGCACGCGCGAGCCGCGCATGCCGACGCAGGCGCCGACCGGATCGACCGAGGAATCGCGGGAAATCACGCCGATTTTGGCGCGCGAGCCCGGATCGCGGGCCACCGCCTTGATCTCGACGATGCCGTCATAGATCTCCGGCACTTCCTGCGCGAACAGCTTCGCCATGAACTGCGGATGGGTGCGGGAGAGGAAGATCTGCGGGCCTCTCGTCTCGCGGCGGACGTCGAAGATGTAGGCCCGGACGCGGTCGCCGTTGCGGAACACTTCGCGCGGCAGCATCTCGTCGCGGCGGATGATGGCTTCGCCGCGGCCGAGATCGACGATCACGCTGCCATATTCGACGCGCTTGACGACGCCGTTGACGATGTCGCCGATGCGGTCCTTGAATTCCTGGTATTGCCGGTCGCGCTCGGCCTCGCGCACTTTCTGCACGATGACCTGCTTGGCCGACTGCGCGGCGATGCGGCCATATTCCAGCGGCGGCAGGGTGTCAGCGATGGTATCGCCGACCTGGGCGCCGGGATTGGCGCGCTGCGCGTCGACCAGCGAGATCTGGTTGGAATGGTTTTCGACCTTCTCGACCACCAGCATATGGCGCGACAGCCGCAGCTCGCCCTTCTTCGGGTCGATCTCGGCGTGAACGTCAGTCTCGCTGCCGTAACGGGCGCGCGCGGCCTTGGCGATGGCGTCCTCCATCGCCGCGATGACGATGCCGCGGTCGATCGATTTCTCGCGCGCAACGGCGTCGGCGATCTGGAGCAATTCAAGTCGATTGGCGCTGACTGCCATGGCTAGTCTCCTTCGTCAGGCTCGATCTCGCCCCGTCGCGCACGTTCGGCGGCCAGGCGATGCTTCTTTGTATTGGTCGGGGCCGGCTTCTTCTTCGGCTTGGTGTTCTTGGTGGTCTTCGCGCTGATCTCCGCGTGCGGGGCAGCCGGCGGCTCCAGGCCGAGATCCCTGCGCATCTTGCGCTCCTCGGCCTTGCCGCGGCGCATCGATTCCGCAATCAGTTCGTCGGTCAGCACCAGCCGGGCCTCGCCGATGTCCTCCATGGTCAGGAGCACGTCGGGATCATCGCCCGCCTTGACGTCGTCGCGACGCAGATGCACGCGGTCGCCTTCGACGGCGCCGAGCATGCCGCGGAACCGCTTACGTCCTTCATGGGCGACGGCCATCTCGATCTTCACCAGATGGCCGGAATAGCGCTCGAAATCGGAGCGGCGCACCAGCGGACGGTCGATCCCCGGCGAGGAAATTTCCAGCCGATAGGCGCGATCGATCGGGTCGGCGACATCGAGCACGGGCGACAGCGCCCGCGAGATCGCCTCGCAATCTTCGAGCTGCATCGAGCCGTCCGGCCGCTCGGCCATGATCTGCACGGTGCAGCCGGCTTCGCCGGAAATGCGGATTCGCACTAGGCGGTAGCCCATGCCCTCGAGCACCGGCGCTGCGACCGCGGACACCCGTGCCGCCACGCCCGGCTCGACCACGAGTCTCGGCTCGGCCAGCAATTCGGCGTCCGTGGAACCAGGGTTCGGTTCGGTCATGTCCAGGATCAGGCGCTCGATGGTTAAGGCTTGGTTAAGATCTCAAAGCCCGCTTCGGAACTTCCCCGACACACGTCGGGCCGCGCATCTTCCGCCAAGCCGCGTTCAGGTAATAAAAAAGAGCGGGTCCTTTCGGGCCCACTCTCACTACGCGGATCGTATGAGAAGATGAATTGGCGCTGATATAGCGCTTTTGATCCGCCCGGACAAGGCCCATCGCGGGTCAAACGAGGCTTTTTGCGCCCGATTCGCGGCGTCCCGGGCCTAACGCTTCCTTCACCTGGGGAGGCTAAATTCCATGATTGTGGGGCGGCTTGGACCAAGGGCGCACCCGCGGCGTGCCCTGCTCGAGTTGCGTTTTCATGACCGTTGCCACGTCGCTCATTCCCGGACTGGACGATATCGTCAAACGCGGCGATCCGCGGCGGCGCGGCGAGATTGCGCGCGCCATCTCCGAATTGTTCTTTCAGGGTGCCGCCAATCTTCGTCCCGAGCTCATCGATCTCTTCGACAATCTCCTGATCGATCTCGTGCCGCATGCCGAGCTTGCCTCGCGCGCCGACCTGGCCGAGCGCTTCTCGCACCTGAACAACGCGCCGCCGCATCTGGTCAATCAACTCGCGCGCGAAAACGAGATCATGGTGGCCGGCCCCGTGCTGCGCCGCTCGCCCGTGCTCGATGACGCCGCTCTGGTCGAGATCGCGAGGCTGAAGGGCCAGGGTCATCTGCTGGCGATGACGGAGCGCCCGGCATTGTCCGCCGGGATCACCGACGTGCTGATCGAGCGCGGCGATCGCGACGTCGTACGCCGCGCCGCCGGCAATGCCGGTGCGGTGTTCTCACCGGCCAGCTATTCCGAGATGATCAAGCGCGCGGCGCGGGACGGCGTGCTGACGCTCAAGATCGGCCAGCGCACCGATCTTTCCGGTGAGAACCTGAAGCATCTTCTCGACGGGACACTCGACGTCATCCGCCGCCGCCTCTCCAGCGTGGTCAATCCCGTGCGCCAGGTCGAGATCAAGCGCGCGATGGCGGCGATCGAGGAAGCCGCGCTGCCGCCCGGACCCCGGCGCGATTTCTCGGCGGCCCAGCGCACAGTGCTCTCCTTGCATCGCGGGGGCAATCTTGGCGAGAGCGCGCTGCTCGGCTTCGCCAAGGCGAATAAATACGAGGAATCGATCGCCTCGCTCTCGGCGATGTCCGGTGTTCGCCTCTCGGTTCTCGACCGCCTGATTTCAGGCGACCGCTACGATCCGATTCTCATCGTCGGCCGCGTGCTGAATCTGGGCTGGCCCACGGTGCGTGCGCTCATCCTGCTCTGGTACGGTCCGCATCGCACGCCCGCCGATGCCGACATCGAGGCCGCGCGCGTGAACTTCACGCGCCTGATGCCGACGACCGCCGAACGCGTCGTGAATTTCTGGCGCAACCGGCAGACGATTTAAACTCGCTTGAACCGTAAGTATGCCGCCTTGCGGCCTTCGCGCGCGGCCTTCCGGCCGTAGCGGGTCATGGTGTAGCCCGGCCATGGCTGCCTGAAGTCATCGGCGCGTTCGGCCAGCCAGACGAAGTCCTGCGAGCGCGCAAGATGCGAGAGCGTCCAGGCGCAATAATCGTCGATATCGCAGACGAAGCGGAATTCGCCGCCGCTCCTTAGCACGCGCGCCATCGCGGCGATGGTGCGGTCCTGGACGAAGCGCCGCTTCCAGTGCCGCCGCTTCGGCCAGGGATCGGGATGGATCAGGTCGATCCGCGACAGCGATCCCTTCGGCAGCCAGGCCAGCAGCTCCGCGGCATCGCCCGCGAACAAGCGGATGTTGCCGATGTTGGCGGCCTCGATCTGCGCGAGGATCTTCGCCATGCCGTTGACGTAGGGTTCGCAGCCGATGAAGCCGGTCGTGGGGAATTTCTGTGCCTCGGCCGCAAGATGCTCGCCGCCGCCGAAGCCGATCTCGAGCCGGACATCTTCAGTTGCGGGGCCAAAGATCTCGCGGGCGTCCGTCGGTGTCTCACTGTGGATGTCGAGCGCAAGATGCGGCAGTAGGTGATCGACCAGCTCGGCCTGGTGCTGCCTGAGCTTGTGGCCCTTGCGGCGCCCGAAGAAGGCGCGCTCGCTGTCGTCGCGATCGGGGTCTGATTTGCGCTCGCTCATCGCAGCGTCTGATACAGCCGATGGAGCAGCCGCGCGCGCGGCGCGAGCGACGAGACATAGAGCTGCTCATAATGGGTGTGCGCGCCCTTGCCGTCGACCCCGAGCCCGTCCAGCGTTGCAGTGTGCGGGGCGGTGAAATTGCCGTCCGAGCCGCCGCCGGTGTGGGTGTCGATCAGCTCGAAGCCAATTTCGCTGGCGAGCGTCTTCGCATGCTCGAACAGCGAGGCGCCCGCATTGCTCTTCTCGTAAGGCGGACGGTTGAGCTCGCCCGTGACGGTGACGGCGACGCCCTCGGTTTTCGAGGTCAGAGCGAGAATCTTGCCGACGAACTCGTCTGCATCCTTGAGGCTCAGCACGCGCAGATCGACTTCGGCATAGGCCTCTTCCGGCGTGACGTTGGGGCGCGTGCCGCCGCGCACCACGCCGACATTGACGGAGACGCCACGCTCGAGGTCGTTCATGCCTTCCAGCGCCAGGATGACGTTGGCGAGTTCGCGGACGGCACTGCGGCCGTCCTCGGGCCGCGAGCCGGCATGCGCCGGCACGCCCTTGACGAACACCCGGAAGCGTCCGACGCCCTTGCGTCCGGTGACGATCTTGCCGCCGTCGCGCGCCGGCTCCGTCACCAGCACGTATTTGGCCTTGCGTCCTTCCTGCTCGATGAGCGCGCGCGAGGTCGGGCTGCCGATCTCCTCGTCGGAAGTGAACAGGTGCGTGATGCCGAGCGGCGGTCGATCGGCCGTCGCACACAGCGCGCCAAAGGCGTGATGGGCGATGTAGGCGCCGCCCTTCATGTCGTAGATGCCGGGACCGTAGGCGACGTCGCCTTCGACCTTGAACGGCAGACGCTCGATGAATCCCATGGGATGGACGGTATCGAGGTGGCTCAGCACCAGAATGCCCGGCTGGTCCTGGCCCCAGGTCGAGCGCGCCAGCAGATGATCGCCGCAGCCATCGACGCCGGCGACGCGCTCGAGCGTGACGGGCAGATCGCGGTATTGCTCCGCGACGACCGAGACGAGCTTGTTGACCTGTTCAGGCGCTTCCGTCGGCGTCTCGATCTCGACCCAGCGGCGGATGCCATCGAGAATAGTTTGAGAATCGAACCAATTGGTGCTGACCATGGGTGCATCTGTGCCTTTGAATCGTATCATCGAAGCGGACGCACGTCGAGGCGCGGCCACAAATGACGACATAGGCCAGATTTGACGTGGTCTCAAATCGCCATCGAGACGGCGCGTCAGCGCTTGTCGGGACCTTCGCGAGCCGCAATCTGCTCGACGAGATCGACGATCGAGCGACGCATCTTCGAATCGGTGATTCGCGTGAACGCCTTGGTCAAGGCCAGGCCTTCGGAGGTCGCGAGAAAATCCGATACGTAAGACGGCGAGGCGCCTTCGCTGAAGCCATCCGGCCCCGGCACGCCGCTCGGACCGCCCTCGAACAGAAACGACACCGGCACCTGCAGAATTTCGGCGATCTGCTGGATGCGGCTCGCGCCGACCCGGTTGGTGCCCTTCTCGTATTTCTGGATCTGCTGGAAAGTCAGGCCCAAAGCGTCACCGAGCTTTTCCTGACTCATGCCCAACATGATGCGGCGCATACGCACGCGACTGCCGACATATTTGTCAACAGGGTTGGGCGCTTTCGACATTTCCTCACCCCTCCAAACACCACCTTCAGCGCAATCAACCGGAGTGCCTCAGGTGCAAGCAACGTCAAATCAAACCCTGTTATTGGGAAACATTGCGGAGAAATTTAGCAATGCACCACTGTCTTTTGCAGCCGGTGCAGAATGGGGAGCCTGTGTGCAGTCTGTCAACCGTGGGACTGCGGTTGTCAAAAGTTTCCGGCTACCTCCGCGGCGACGGCGCGATCAGCTCTTCCGCTTGGTGACGCGTCGGCGGACCGCCAGAATCACGGCCAGCGCGACGAGCATGGCTGCGGGCGCATCGCCCACCCGCGCATAGACGGTGGGCGGGATCGCGGCGGGCAGGTTTGCGTCCAATATGCCTTCGATTCCAAGACCGAGGCTCGCGACGGTGCGGCCCACCGGATCGATCACCGCGGAGATCCCGGTATTGGCGGAGCGGACCAGCGGCAATCCGAGTTCGATCGCGCGCATCCGCGCCTGCTCCAGATGCTGATAGGGGCCGGTCGAGATGCCGAACCAACCGTCATTGGTGAGGTTCACGATCCAGCCCGGACGCTCGTTGCGACCGGCCACTTCACCGGGAAAGATGGCTTCGTAACAGATCAGCGGTAGCGCGGCCGGTGCGCCGGGTACTGGCAGCGCATGCCGTACCGTGCCGGGAATGAAGCCGCCGCGCACACGCGTCAATTGCTCGAATCCGAGCGTCTCCATCAACGACTGGTACGGCAGAAATTCGCCGAACGGCACCAGATGCAACTTGTCGTACACGGCCAGTATGCTGCCGTCGTGGTCGATCACGTAGATCGAATTGTAGGCGCGGGTGATCGGCGTGCCCCGCGGTAGGTCAGGCGCGCGGACCGAACCCGTGATCAGCACGGTGCCTTTCGGCAGAAGCTCGGCGATTTGCGCCATCGCGTCGGCTTCGCGGGTCAGGAAGAACGGAAAGGCGGATTCCGGCCAGATCAGGATGGTGGCATCGCGCACGCCGGTCGATCGCGGGCCCGAGGCGCGGTCCGACAACGCCAGGTATTTCTTCATCACCTCCGGCTTGGCCGAGTAGTTGAATTTCGCGTCCTGCTGAAGGTTTGGCTGCATCAGGCGCAGCTTGGCGCCTGCGACCATCGTGGTCGGATGCAGCGACAGGCGGATCGCGCCGAAGACGCTCATGACAATCAG
This sequence comes from Bradyrhizobium sp. UNPA324, assembly GCF_006658635.1. Classification (NCBI taxonomy): domain Bacteria; kingdom Pseudomonadati; phylum Pseudomonadota; class Alphaproteobacteria; order Hyphomicrobiales; family Nitrobacteraceae; genus Bradyrhizobium; species Bradyrhizobium sp. UNPA324. The sequence goes on along the minus strand of NZ_LFJD01000004.1, from coordinate 4,251,602 downwards.
GAGCCCGATGGCCGCCGCCGGCGCGCGCCAGGGCAGGCGGCGATCGGGCGTGCGGTCGATCAGCGTCGCGGGGCTCGCGAAGATCGCAACCGTCAGGAACGTCATGCCCCACAGGCCGATCAGCGACGCCGTCTGCGCCAGCGGCAGCGGCTCGGACAGCGCATAGCCGAACGCGTTCCAGGGGAAGCCGGTCAGCGCGTGGCCGCGCACCCATTCGCTGACGGTGAGGCTTGCCGCGAGCGCAAGCACGCGCGTGGCGTTCTTGGTCCAGAGCAGGCGCGCCAGCGCAAAGCCGATGGCCGTGAAGATGGACAGATAGGCCGGCAGGCCGAGGACGGCGAACGGCGTCAGCCAGGCGAACACATCGGCATCGACGAAGAAGGCGTAGCCGATCCAGTAGAGTCCCGGCACGAAATAGCCGAGCCCGAACCAGTAGCCGGTCAACGCCGCGGCGGGGACGCCGCCATATCGTCCGGCGCCGGTGCCGTCGATCAGCCAGACCAGCACTGGAAAGGTGATGAACAGCACTGGAAAAAAATTGAATGGCGCCAGTGCCAGCACCGACAGCGCTCCGCACGCCATGGCGATCACGGCGCGCTTCCATCCCCAGGCGAGGATGATGGCAAGCGCGATCTGCCGAAGTCGCTGGAACGGACTCACTGTTGGCCGGTCCCGTCGCTCGGCGGCGGGCTGGGCGTGTCGCCGGCCGGCGGCTGGCTGCCATCCGGCGCGGCCTCGCGGCGGCTTCTCTCGCGCTGGGTCCGCGGCGCGGGACGCTCCTTCCGCGTCGAGATGCGCAGCCGCTTGACGCGGCGCGGATCGGCATCGAGCACTTCGACCTCGTAAGTGCCGGGGCCCGAGATCACCTCGCCGCGCACCGGCAGGCGCCCGACGAAGCTGACGAGATAACCGCCCAGCGTCTCCACCTCCTCGCCGGCTTCGCCGGTGACGAAATCCTCTCCGATCACCGAGCGGACGTCGTCGAGGCTGGCGCGCGCGTCGGCGATGAAGGCGTTGTCGGGCAGGCGCACGATCGAGGGCGGCTCGTCGCTGTCGTGCTCGTCATCGATCTCGCCGACGATCTGCTCGACGATGTCCTCGAGCGAAACCAGCCCGTCGCTACCGCCATATTCGTCGACCACCAGCGCGAGGTGAATGCGCGTGGCCTGCATCTGCGCGAGCAGGTCGATCGCGCGCATCGACGGCGGCACGTAGAGCAGCTTGCGGATGATGCGCGCTTCCTCGAGCGGCAGCGCGAGATCGACGGCGCGCAGGTCGAGCCCGGCCGGCAGCGGCTTCTTGCGCTTGGTCTTGGTGGTTTCCGACGCGCGGGCGCGCGCGGTCATGAAGGCGAGCAGGTCGCGGATGTGGACGATGCCGACGGGATCGTCGAGCGTCTCGTTGTAGACCACGAGGCGCGAATGGCCGGCGCTCTCGAAGCGGTCCATCAACTCGCCGAGCGGGATATCGCGCTTCACCGCGACGACGTCGGCGCGATGCACCATGACGTCGGCGATGCGGCGCTCGTGCAGGCCGAGGATGTTGCGCAGCATGGTGCGCTCGACCGCCGAGAAGCCGGAATCGCCAGGCGTCGTCGCATCGAGCACGACCTGGAGGTCGTCGCGCACCGATCCCGCCTTCCAGCCGAACAGCGTGCGGATGGCGCGCAACAGCCAGCCGTCGGCGGTCGGGCGCATCACCTCGCCTGGCGTCACCACGGCCGGAAGATTGGCCGTGTTGCGCGGGTTGTCGTGGATCGGGTCGGAATCGGGCATCTCAGTGCGTCCCCGCGCGGTCTGCATAGGGATCGGGGATTCCAAGGTGAGCCAGGATCTGGGTCTCCAGCGCTTCCATCTCCTCGGCGTCGCCGTCGTTCTCGTGGTCGTAGCCGACCAGGTGCAGGAAGCCATGCACGGCGAGATGGCTCAAATGGTGGTCGAACGGCTTTTGTTCCTCGTCCGCCTCGCGCCGCATGGTCTCGTAGGCGATCGCGATGTCGCCGAGCATGCGCGGCGCATCGCCCGGCTTCCACTCGCCTTCCGGCTGGAGCGCGGGAAACGATAGCACGTTGGTAGGCTTGTCGATGCCCCGCCAGTTGCTGTTGAGGGTGCGGATGCCGGCGTCATCGGTCAGCATGACAGCCACTTCCGCGTCGGCAACGTCTTCGTCGACGCTTTCGGCGGCGGCCGCGACCGCGCGCTGGATCACGGCTTCGGAATCGGGTTCGCGCTGCCAGCAATCGGCGACGACGAGGACTTCGGTCATGGGAAGGTTGGGATGGGACATTGTGTTGTCTGGGACGAAAAGGCGCCGTGTCCGCGCCCTCCGGGGTCCAGCTGTTGCCTCGTCAGGATTGGCCGGTGGCCGGCCGCTGCGGCGAACCTTCGTAGGCGGCGACGATTCGCGCCACGAGTTCGTGGCGGATCACGTCCTCGGCTTTGAAATGAACTTGGGCAATGCCCTCGACGCCGTTCAACAGGCGGGTCGCTTCGGCGAGGCCCGAGGTCTGGCCGTTCGGCAGGTCGATCTGTGAGGGATCGCCTGTGATGATCATGCGGCTGTTCTCGCCGAGACGGGTCAGGAACATCTTCATCTGCATCGAGGTGGTGTTCTGCGCCTCGTCCAGGATGATGGCGGCGTTGGTGAGCGTCCGACCGCGCATGAAGGCGAGCGGCGCGATCTCGATCTCGCCGGTCTGCAGCGCGCGCTCGACGATGCGCGCATCCATGAGGTCGTAGAGCGCGTCGTAGATCGGGCGAAGATAAGGATCGACCTTCTCGCGGAGATCGCCGGGCAGGAAGCCGAGCCGCTCGCCGGCCTCCACCGCCGGGCGCGACAGGATGATCTTGTCGACCTCCTTGCGCTCGAACAGCTGCGCGGCATGAGCAACTGCGAGCCAGGTCTTGCCGGTGCCGGCCGGGCCGATGCCGAATACCAGCTCGTGGCGCTTCAGCGCGCGGATGTAGGAGTCCTGCGCGGCGGTGCGCGCGCGCACCGGGCGCTTGCGCAAGTTGATGCTGTCGAAGGCCGATTTGGCGGATTTGGTGTCGAACTCGAACAGCGAGCCCTGGGCGATCACGGCGCGGATCGCGCCTTCGACCTCGCCCTGGTCGAGATCCTGTCCCTTCACGGCTTGCGCGTAGAGCATCTCCAGCACGCGGCGCGCGGCGTCGCAGCCGTCGCGCGTGCCGCCGATCGTGATGTGGTTGCCCTTGGAATCGACGACGACGCCAAGCCGCCGCTCGACCTGCGCCAAATGCTGGCCGTAGGGGCCGACCAGTGCCGAAGCGGCGCGATTGTCGTCGAAGTCGATGACGACCTGGGTCTCGGGCGGAACTTGCATGTCGCGGTCAAATTTGCGGGGAGCGAACGAAGACGAATCCGATGCGCTTTTTGGCAAGGGTTCAGGCTCCAATGGCTTGCGATAAAGCGGGCTCGCGCCCGTTGCGCGGTGTGGCGAGCTCGCCGAGAAAACTGTAGCGCTCGAGGCTGTCGATCCGCACAGGCAGGATCTGTCCGATGATGTCGGGCGAGGCCATCACATGGGCGGGCTGGAGGAAGGCGGTGCGGCCGACGATCTGGCCGTCCTTGCGCGCCGGTCGTTCGAACAGCACGTCGACCGTTGAGCCAATCGCCGCCTTGTTGAAGGCCGATTGCTGGCTGTCGATCAGTTCCTGGAGCCGCTCCAATCGCTGGTCCATCTCGGCGGGGGACACCGTCTCCTGCATGTCCGCGGCCGGCGTTCCCGGCCGGGCGGAATATTTGAACGAATAAGCCGCAGCGTAGCCGATTTGCGTGACAAGCGCGAGGGTGGCGAGAAAATCTTGCTCGCTCTCGCCGGGGAAACCGACAATAAAATCTGATGAAAAAGCAATGTCTTGGCGTGCGGTGCGGAAACGGTCGATGACCCGGCGGTAATCATCAGCGGTATGTTTCCGGTTCATCGCCGCCAGAATCCGGTCCGAGCCCGACTGCACCGGCAGGTGCACGAACGGCATCAGGGCACCGAGATCGCGATGGGCTGCGATCAGGCTGTCGTCGACGTCGCGGGGATGGCTGGTCGAATAGCGCAGCCGCGCGATGCCGGGAATCGTCGCCAGATGTTCGAGCAATCGGCCGAGCGGCCAGGTTTTCCCGTCCGGCCCCTCGCCGTGATAGGCGTTGACGTTCTGCCCGATCAGCGTGAGCTCGCGCACGCCGTTGTCGGCGAGCCGCTTCACGTCGTCGACGATCTTCGCGACAGGGCGCGAGACTTCCGAGCCCCGCGTGTACGGCACGACGCAGAAGGTGCAGAACTTGTCGCAACCTTCCTGCACGGTGACGAAAGCGGAAATGCCGCGCGCGCGGATGGCGTCAGGCTTGGGCTGGGCGAGGAAGCCGAACTTGTCGGCCGCCGGAAATTCGGTCTCGATCGCGCGGCCTTCGTTCCCGGCGCGCTTCAAGAGCTTCGGCAGATGATGATAGCTCTGCGGCCCCACCACGACGTCCACGACAGGCGCGCGGCGCACGATCTCCTCACCCTCGGCCTGCGCCACGCAGCCGGCGACCGCGATCTGCATCGCGCGGCCCCCGCGCGCGGCCTCGTCCTTGGCGACGCGCAGGCGGCCGAGCTCGGAATAGACCTTCTCGGAAGCCTTCTCGCGAATATGGCAGGTGTTGAGGATGACGAGGTCGGCGTCCTCGGCGCTGGCCGTCTCCACGAATCCCTCTGGAGCCAGCGTGTCCACCATGCGCTGGGCATCGTAGACGTTCATCTGGCAGCCATATGATTTGATGTGCAGCTTGCGCGGCGGCGTCATGGAACCCGAAAATGGCGGTGGAGGACGGCCATCAAATAGAGGCTGGAGAGGCGAAAATCCAGCGAGTAGCCCCAAAACGGTCATTCCGGGGAGCAGCAAAGCGGCGAACCGGGAATCTCGAGCCAAAAACCTCTGATTTCGGGTTCACGCGCGCCGCGCGTGCCCCGGAATGACTGCGAGGGGCGAAGATCAGCCCGCCAGGGCGTCCGCCCCGACCCGCCGGACCAGCTCCGGCAATCGATGCATGTCGGCAAAGACCAGGTCGGCGCCGGCCTCGCGCAGCGTTTCGGCATAGCCGTCGCGGCAATGGCTGCCCCCGTAAAAGCCGAACACGGTCATGCCGGCGGCCCGCGCGCCGGCAATCCCGGCCAGGCTGTCCTCGATCACGACGCAGCGCTGGGGTGGCACGCCCATTTCGTTTGCCGCGAACAGGAACAGGTCCGGCGCCGGCTTGCCGTTCGTCACCTGTGAGGCTGAGAAGATATTTGGCGCGAGGCGCTCGTAGAGGCCGGTGCTCCCGAGGCTCACCTGCATCCGCTGATGCGAGCCGCTCGAGGCGACGCAGACGCGTTGAGGCACCACGTCGAGCACCTCATGGATGCCGCGGATCGCTTCGAGGTCGGCCTCGAACGAGCGGAACAGCTCGTCCTGCAGATCGCCGTGATAGGCTTCAGGCAGTTTTCGGCCGAGTTCGGATTCGATTTCGAGATTGGCCTGCCGCGTCGAGCGGCCGAGGAAGCGCGCGAACACCTGCTCCGAGGTGATCGGATAGCCGTGCCGCGTCAGCACATCGGCATGGGCGCGGCAGGAGATCACCTCGCTGTCCACGAGCACGCCGTCGCAATCGAAGATGATGAGATCGACCGGCACTTAGTTGGTGGGCTTGTCGTCGTCGAGCGGGACGCAATAGAGTTCAAGCCGGTGGTCGACCAGCTTGTAGCCGAGCTTGCGGGCGATCTCCGCCTGCAGCTTCTCGATCTCCTCGGAGGTGAACTCGATCACCTTGCCGTCGCGCAGATTGATGAGGTGGTCGTGATGGCTGTCGCGCATCTGCTCGTAGCGTGCACGACCCTCGCGGAAATCATGGCGCTCGATGATGCCGGCGTCCTCGAACAGCTTGACGGTGCGATAGACAGTCGAGATCGAGATCTTGTCGTCGACGGCAACGCAGCGCCGGTACAGTTCCTCGACATCGGGGTGATCGATCGCCTCCGCAAGCACGCGGGCGATGACACGGCGCTGCTCGGTCATGCGCATGCCAGTGGCGGCACAGCGCGCCTCGATGCCGGACGCCTTGGATGCGGAAGAAGGTTTCAGTGCGGTCATTGTTTGTCTGCCTGGCGGGGGCGCTTTCTGCCACCAATGTTACGACAAGTCACGTCGCATCAGAAGGGCGTTCAATTGTTCCCCGTTCGGCTGCTTATAATAGCGTTCGCGGCGCCCGACCACCATGAATCCGCACCCGGCGTAGAGCCGCCGCGCCGGCTGGTTGTTTTCCTCGACCTCGAGAAATATTGTGCGGACGCCGCGCCCCGCGAGGTGGCCGAGATGGGTCATCAGCAGCATGCGGGAGAGGCCACGGCCGCGATAGGCCTCGTCCACCGCGATCGAGAGGATTTCCGCTTCGTCCGCACCGATCCGGGACACCGCGAAGCCGATGATCCTGCGTCCCAGGCGCAAGCGGTGCACCAGCGTGTTGCGCTCACTGAGCATAGTCTCGAATTCGCCTTCGCCCCAGCCATGTGCGAAGGAGGTGCCGTGCAGCTGCGCCAGGCGCGCGGCGTCGCGCGCGGTGGCTGGCTCGACGGCGGCGGTGCCGCCGCGCCACCATTCCGACAGCCATCTCATCATGAGGTTGCGGCTTGTGCTGCGAGCGGCGGAGCTGCGGCGGGCTTGGCGTCGGGTGCCTTCAGGTAGAACGGCCGCGCCGGATTTGTCTCGGGATCGGCCGCAGCGCCGAGCCATGCGACCCAGCCGATATCGGGCGCTGCTTGCGCGTCGACGGCGACCGGCTGCTCGCCATCTTTCGGCCAGCGCTCGGCGAGGATGTTTGCCGCATTGCCGACCAGATGCGGCGCGCCGAATTGCGAGGCGGCGATCGCCTCGTCGATGGAAGCGACGCGCGGCCGCACCAATTGGCTGCCGTCGCCGGCGACGATCTGGAAATAGACGTGGTCGTGCCGCGCATCGATCGCGGAGATCACGGGCGCCGATTTGCTCTGGCCGACGATGGTGGCGGCATAGGCCGACAAGGTGGTGAGGCCGATCGCCGGCCGCTCGGCCGCGAGCGCAAGGCCGCGCGCCGCCGAAATGCCGACACGCAGGCCGGTGAAACTTCCGGGGCCCACGGTGACCGCGATGCGGTCGAGCGAGGTGAAGGCGAGATCGGCCGCTTGCATGACGCGCGCGATCATCGGCATCAAGGCCTCGGCGTGGCCGCGCTTCATCAGAAGCTGCTCCTGCGCAAGGAGCTCGGCCGTTTCGGTGTCGAGCACGGCGACGGAGCAGGCGTCGAGCGCGGTATCGATGGCGAGGATCAGCATGAAAAAGCGAATGGCGAGTGGCGAATGGCGAATAGTTTAGCGGACCACACGCCTATCCGCCATTCGTCATTCGCTATTTGTTGTCTCCGAGAGCGCTGCATTTCGTAGGGTGGGCAAAGGCGCTCTTGCGCCGTGCCCACCACTTTTGTCGCCGAGAGAGCAGGTGGGCACGCTTCGCTTTGCCCACCCTACGGCAGCTCGCCTACATCGGCCGGACTTCGACCACGTCGGGCACGAAATGCTTGAGCAGGTTCTGGATGCCGTGCTGGAGCGTCGCGGTCGATGACGGGCAGCCGGAGCAGGCGCCCTTCATGTTGAGATAGACGATACCGTCCTTGAACCCGCGGAATGTGATGTCGCCGCCGTCGTTGGCGACCGCCGGCCGCACGCGGGTCTCGATCAGATCCTTGATCATGTCGACCGTCTCGGCGTCGGCCTCGTCGAAGAACTCGTCCTCGTCGTCCAGATCAGCATCATCGGCAGCCGCGCCGTCCGCGAGCAGCGGCGCGCCGGACATGTAGTGCTCCATGATGGCACCGAGGATCGCGGGCTTGAGCTGCTGCCATTCACCGCTCGCCTTGGTCACGGTGATGAAATCCGATCCATAGAACACGCCGGTGACGCCGGGCACCTCGAACAGCTTTTCGGCCAGCGGCGAGCGGCCTGCGGCTTCGCGGCTCGAAAATTCCATCGGGCTGCCGTCGACCACGACGCGGCCGGGAATGAACTTCAGCGTGGCGGGATTGGGGGTGGCTTCGGTTTGAATGAACATGGTTTTCTCCAGACGTCGCCGGTTCAAGGCCGGCGCGTGCTCCATTCCCTAGCAGATGGCGACGGCGAACGCACGATCAAGGGGAAGGTACGATATTAGTCCACGAATTCAGAGGGTTGGCTCCGCTTTACCCTCTTCTGGAGGGCCGCAAGGGGGAGGGTAAGAGGCACCGCCGCTACGACAGCGAATCCACGCTTTGGTCGCTGAGCGCGCCGGAAATGATGGTCACGGGAATCGGGAACGTCCCCACCGCGTGCGCGAGCAGTGCGACCAGCGGCCCTGGCCCCTCCGCGCCGGGATTGGCGGCGAGCACCAGCATTGCGATGTCGGGGTCCTCGTCGATCACGGCGAGCAGCTGTTCCATCGGCGCGCCCTCGCGGATCACCCGCTCCGGGGTGATCGCGGCGATGCCGTTGGCACGGCCCGCGGCGCGGTCGAGCGCGGCCTCCGCCGCTTCCTGCGCCTCGGCGCGCATGATGTCGGCGACCCCCAGCCATTCCTGGCTCTGCTGCTCGGGCTCGATGATACGCAGCATCACCACGCCGCCACCGGCGCGGATCGCCCAGCGGCTGGCATAATAGACCGCGCGATCCCATTCGGCGGTGTCATCGACGATGACGAGGCATTTGGGCTTGTGACCCGGCTCGTAGCAAAGTCGCTTGCTGGTCATGCATGTCCCGGAATGTGCAGGGACGGCATGCTGCCACACTCCCGCAAGCTTGGGGAGAGGAGATGCGGGTCGGCGCTCAGGCGCCGACCGTCTTCAAAGCGCGATGCAATTAGGATGAATCGCCATCGCGCTTTAGGTCGTTGTTTAAGCATGATCTTTTCGGAAAACCGCTGCGCACTTTTCCGGATCATGCTTCAGCGCCGGTGGATGAAGCCGACGATGTCCTTGGAGAGCTTCATCGTCTCGTCGGCGAGCGCGCGGGCCCGGTCGGAGCCGTCGTTCAGGATCGCGTCGATATGGCCGGGGTCGGCGACGAGACGCTTCATCTCGCCCGCGATCGGCGCCAGCTTGGTGACGCACAGCTCCGCCAGCGCGTTCTTGAAGCTGGAGAACTGGCCATTGCCAAATTCGCGCAGCACGTCCGCTTTGGAGCGGCCGGAGAGCGCGGCGAAGATGCCGACGAGATTGTCGGCTTCGGGACGCGCTTCGAGGCCCTTCTCCTCGGTCGGCAGCGGTTCCGGGTCGGTCTTCGCCTTACGGATCTTCTGCGCGATGGTGTCGGCGTCGTCAGTCAAATTGATGCGCGAATTGTCCGACGCATCGGACTTCGACATCTTCTTGGTACCGTCGCGCAAGCTCATCACGCGCGTTGCCGGGCCCGTGATCAGCGGCTCCGGCAACGGGAAGAACAGACCGTCATTGGCGCCTTGCGCGCGGATGGAATCGGCGAAGTCGTTGTTGAACTTCTGCGCGATGTCGCGTGAGAGCTCGAGATGCTGCTTCTGGTCCTCGCCAACCGGAACATGGGTGGCGCGGTACAGCAGGATGTCGGCGGCCATCAGCACGGGATAGTCGAACAGCCCGACCGAGGCGTTCTCACGGTCCTTGCCGGCCTTCTCCTTGAACTGGGTCATGCGGCCGAGCCAGCCCATGCGCGCGACGCAATTGAAGATCCAGGCGAGCTCGGCATGGCCCGAGACCTGGCTCTGGTTGAACACGATGTGCTTCTTGGGATCGATGCCGGCTGCGATGAACGCCGCGGTGACCTCGCGGGTGTTGCGCGTGAGCTCGGCCGGACCGCCCCAGACGTCGACGCCTTGCGTGATCGCGTGCATGTCGACGACGCAATAGATGCAGCTGTGGGTTTCCTGCATCTTCACGAAGTTGACGATCGCGCCGAGATAGTTGCCGAGGTGCAGATTGCCCGTCGGCTGGACGCCCGAAAAGACCCGTTCAACGAATGGCATGGTAAGCCTTCCCATAGGTATTCGGCCGTCGTTTCCAACAGCGGCGCTGCCTCGTCAAGAGTATTTCGCTGGGCGCGTGGTTTAGCTGGACCGTTTCAACGCGGTAACCGCCTCGCGCCACGAGGCCGCGCCGAGGATTTGCAGCAGCAGGCCATAGACCGCGATCCCGGCCCCGATTTGCAGGCCCAGCACGATGAAGCGGACGAGGCTGTGCGCCTCCGAGGGCACGAGGCCCGTGGTCAGCCAGAGCAGGGTGCCCATCGCAGCCGCGGCGAGCACGATCCGCGGCAGCCGGTTGCGGGCAGCGGCGTCGACCGAGAAGCCGAACTCGGCCGCACCTTTCCGGAGCAGCGAGAGCGCGCTGCTCCAGGCGCCGGCCGCGATGCTCGCCGCGATCCCGCTCGCGCCGAAAAAATGGCCGAGCAACACGGCAAGCACGACAGCGACCGCAAAACCCTTGGCCGTGGCCGTGAGCGGCGTTATCGTGTCGCTGCGAGCATAGAAGGCCGGCGACAGTGCCTTGATCAGCACGTGGCCCGGCAGGCCCAGCGCCAGCCACATCAGCGCATGCGCGGTCGCCATGCTGTCCTCGGCACCGAAAGCGCCATGCTCGAACAGCAGCCGCACGATCGGCTCGGCCAGCACGATCAGGCCGAGCGTGGCGGGCAGCGCCAGCCCGGCCGCCAGCTCCAGCGCGCGCGATTCGGCATGCGCCACCGCCTCGCGATCGGAGCTGGCGACGGCGCGCGTCAGCTCCGGCACCAGCACGGTGCCCATGGCGACACCGACGATCCCGAGCGGCAGTTCGATCAGCCGGTTGGCGAAATAGAGCCAGGACACCGCGGACGGCGTCGCGGATGCGATGATCGCACCGGCCACCATCAGCCATTGCGGTCCGGAGCTTGCGATCATGCCGGGAATGGCCTTGGCGAAGAAACCGCGCATCTCCTTGTCGAAACTGACGCGCAGCGGCGTCGCTAGTCGCGCACTTCGCTGCGACAGCAGCATCAGGAGTTGCAGCAGCCCGGCGATGCCGACGGTGGCCGCCAGCAGCCAGGCGGCGAGGCGCGCGTCAGCATGTCCGACGAGCAGCGTCGCGATCGCGGCGATCAGCGCGATGTTGAACAGCAGCGGCGAGAAGGCGGTGAGGGCGAAGCGTCCTTGCGCGTTCAGCAGGCCCATCAGCACCGTGACGGGGCCGGCGAAGGCGAGATAAGGCAGCATCAGCCGCGCGTTCGCGACGGCAAGATCGAGCGTCGCGCTGCCGAGAAAGCCGGGCGCGATCACCGTAATGATCAACGGCATCACCAGCGCGATCGCGATTGAGGTCGCGATCAGGGCCGCGCTGACCGTGCCGAGCACGCGCCCTGCGAACGCGGAGGCGGCCTTCTCGCCGTCGCCCTCGCGGACCCGCAGCCAAGCCGGAATCAGCGCCGCATTCAGCGCCCCCTCGCTGAGCAGCCGGCGTACCACGTTGACGAGCTGGAAGGCCGCCAGAAACGCGTCCGCCACGGCGCCCGTGCCCAACAGGGCGGCAATCATGGAATCGCGCGCAAAACCCAGCAGCCGCGAGGCCAATGTTCCCGTCGAGACGGTCAGGAAGGAGCGGATCATGCTCTCTGATAATACCGTTGCTTGCCCGCGAAGGCTCGGTCGTGATAGGCCGCGAGCCGGATTTCAGGCTGACAGGAAGCGGATTTTCGCAGGGTTCGCAATCCGCCAAACAGGATCAAGGTGAATGGCTGACGTGAAATATGACGTTCTCGGCATCGGCAACGCGCTGTTCGACGTGCTGGTCAGGACCGACGAGGCCTTTTTGGCCAAGCACGGCATGACCAAGGGCAGCATGTCCCTGATCGACGAGGCGCGGGCGGCGGCCATTTACAAGGACATGGGGCCGGCCACGGAAGTCTCGGGTGGCTCGGCGGCCAACACCATCGTCGGCATCGGCAGCCTGGGGGCACGTGCCGCCTATGTCGGCAAGGTCAAGAACGACCAGATCGGCAAGCTCTATGTCCACGACATCCGCGCTTCCGGCGTCGCCTTCAACACGCCCGCCGCGACGGACGGTCCCGCCACCGGTTGCTCCTACATCCTCGTCACGGATGATGGCGAGCGCACCATGAACACCTATCTCGGCGCGGCGCAGGACCTGTCGCCCGCCGATATCGATCCGGCCGAGATCGCCGGCGCGGCCATCGTCTATCTCGAAGGCTATCTCTGGGACCCCAAGAACGCCAAGGAGGCCTTCGTCAAGGCGGCCAAGATCGCTCATGATTCCAAGCGCAAGGTGGCGCTGACGCTGTCGGATTCGTTCTGCGTCGACCGCTATCGCGACGAGTTTCGTTCACTGATGCGCAACGGCACCGTCGACATCGTCTTTGCCAACGAATCCGAGCTGCATTCGCTCTACATGACCTCCGACTTCGACACCGCGCTGAAGCAGCTGCGCAACGACGTCAATCTCGGCGTGGTCACCCGCAGCGAGAAGGGCTGCATGGTGGTCTCGTCTGAAGATGCCGTCGCCGCGCCGGCATTCCCGGTCGACAAGGTGGTCGACACAACCGGCGCCGGCGATCTCTTCGCCGCGGGCTTCCTGTATGGCCTGGCGCGCAATCTTGCGTACAAGCAGTGCGGCGAGCTCGGTGCACTCGCGGCCGCCGAAGTGATCCAGCACATCGGCGCCCGTCCGCTGGTGTCGCTGAAAGAGCTGGCCGGGCAGCGCGGGCTGACGGCGTAGGGCGCGTCTCTCTCCTCGTCATCGCGAGGAGCGCAGCGACGAAGCAATCCAGAATCTCTCCGAGGAGGCAGCCTGGATTGCTTCGCTACGCTCGCAATGACGGCGTGGCGAGAGCGTTCGGCCCCTCACGCCGTCTTCGCCGCCTTCAATCCCAGCCGCTGCTCCACGGCATCGCGCATCACGAATTTCTGGATCTTGCCCGTCACCGTCATCGGAAACTCGTCGACGAACTCGACGTAGCGCGGGATCTTGTTGTGGGCGATCTGGCCGTCGCAGAAGGCGCGCACCTCCTCGGCCGTCAGCGTCTCGCCCGGCCTGACGCGGATCCAGGCGCAGAGCTCCTCGCCGTAGCGGGTGTCCGCGACGCCGAAGATCTGCACGTCCTGGATCTTGGGGTGCCGGTACAAGAACTCCTCGATCTCGCGCGGGTAGAGATTCTCGCCGCCGCGGATCACCAGATCCTTGATGCGGCCGACGATGTTGCAATAGCCGGCGGCGTCGATGGTGGCGAGGTCGCCGGTGTGCATCCAGCCATTGGCGTCGAGCACGTCGGCGGTCTTTTCCTTCTCCTCCCAATAGCCCAGCATGACGCTGTAGCCGCGGGTGCAGAGCTCGCCGCGTTCGCCGCGCTTGACGATCCGACCTTCGAGATCGACGACCTTCACCTCGACATGCGGGTGAATGCGCCCGACCGTGGAGACGCGCCGCTCGAGCGGATCGTCGGTCGCACTCTGGAAGCTGACCGGGCTGGTCTCGGTCATGCCATAGGCGATGGTGACTTCGCGCATGTTCATCTCGGTGTTGACGCGCTTCATCACCTCGATCGGGCAGGGCGCGCCCGCCATGATGCCGGTGCGCAGTGATTTCAAATTGAAATTCTTGAACTCGGGGTGATCGAGCTCGGCGATGAACATGGTCGGCACGCCGTACAGCGCGGTGCATTTCTCCTGCTCGACCGCGCGCAGTGTCGCGAGCGGATCAAAGCCCTCGCCCGGGTAAACCATGGTGGCGCCGAGCGTGACCGAGGCAAGGTTGCCCATCACCATGCCGAAGCAATGATAGAGCGGCACCGGAATGCAGATGCGATCCTGTTCGGTCAGGCGCATCGCGCGCCCGGTGAAATAGCCGTTGTTGAGGATGTTGTGGTGAGTCAGCGTGACACCCTTCGGCGATCCCGTGGTGCCGCTGGTGAATTGAATGTTGACGGGGTCGTCGAACTGAAGCGCAGCGCCGAGCGCGGCAAGCTGTTCGCGGTGCGGGGGTCCGCCCATGCGCGCGACATTCTCGAAAGGGATCGTGCCTGAGGCCGCCGGGCCGCCGATCTGGATCACCATCCGCAAGGCCGGCAATCGCGCCGCCTGCAATTGTCCGGGCGTGGCGCCCGCCAGCTCCGGCAGCAGCGTGTTGAGCATCTCCATGTAATTGCTGGTCTTGAACGCGGTGGCGGTGACGATCGCCGCGCAGCCGACCTTCTTCAGCGCGAATTCCAGTTCGCTGAGGCGGTAGGCGGGATTGATCGTCACCAGGATCAGGCCGGCCTTGGCGGCGGCGAACTGGGTCAGCGTCCATTCCGGCCGGTTCAGCGACCAGATGCCGATCCGATCCCCGCGTTCGAGCCTGAGCGCGACAAAGCCCGCGGCGAGCGCATCGACCCGCTCGGCGAATTCTCTCCAGGTCCATCTGACGCCGTGACTGGGCGAGACCAGCGCCTCGCGATCGCCCCAGCGCCGCACCGCGTGGTCGAGGCTGCGACCGATGGTGTCGCCGAGCAGCGGCGTGTCCGAGATACCGCAAACGTAACTGTCCGCTTTGTCAGCCAAATTGTCAGCCAAGTCGAAATCCCCATCGAAGAATGATCAGCACGATCTTTTTGGGTCGTCATGGCCGGGACGAGCCCGGCCAATGACGCGTGGAAAGAGAGCGGCTCCCTGTCATGCCGCCTTCTGACCGCTTCCCGCATCGAGCCCGGCATAGACTCCGCGCTCGAAGCCCGCGAACGCCTCGAGGCACTTTCCATCCGCGAACGGGAGCAACTGCATCAGGATGACGCCGGTGACGTCACGCGCCGGGTCGATCCAGTAATAGGTGTTGGCGAGACCCGCCCAGGCGAGGCTGCCGGCGCTGCGCCCTTCCGCGGTCTTGGCGGTGTTGATCATGAAGCTGAGGCCCCATTTCTTCACTTGCTCCGGATAGAGGTCGACGTCGTTGGTGTACATCGGCGCCGCCGTCGTCATCTTGGTCATGTTGAGATCGCCCATCTGGTTCTGGCTCATCATGGCGATCGTATCCGCCTTCAGCACCTGGTTGCCGTTGCCGCGCCCCTTGTTGAGGATCATCTGGGCGAACTTGATGTAGTCGGCCGCGGTCGAATAGAGGCCGCCACCACCCATGTGGAATTCCGGCTCCTGCTCGAGCTCGAACGGGATCGATGCGAGCTGGCCGTCCTCGCCGCGCGCATGCATGCCGACGAGGCGCTTGCGCATGCTGTCGGTGATCTTGAACGCCGTGTCGCTCATGCCGAGCGGGGCGAACAGATTGTCGCGCAAATAGGCATCCAGCCGCTTGCCGCTGACGGCCTCCATGGCCTTGCCGACGAAATCGATGTTGGTGCCGTATTCCCAGCGCGTGCCGGGGTCGGTCATGATCGGCGTCTTCAGTGCCGCGTTCTGGCAGGTGGTGATGGCGGGAATGCCGTGCTTGTCGAGATAGACCGCGAGATCGCCGTTCCACATATTGTAGCAGAAGCCGGCGGTGTGGGTCATGAGCTGGCGTAGCGTGATCGGCCGCTTGGCCGGCCGCAACTTCGCCTCGCCCTTGGCGTCGAAGCCCTCAAGCACTTGCGGATTGGCGAGGTCGGGCAACAGCTCACCGATCGGCGCATCCAGCGACAGCTTGCCCTGCTCGACCAGCTGCATCGCGCCCGCCGATGTCACCGCCTTCGTCATCGAGGCGATCCAGAACACGCTGTCAGCGGTCATCGGATCGGGCTTGGACAGGTCGCGCTTGCCGAAGGCGCCCTGATACAGCACGTCGTTACCGCTCGCGGCGATCGCGACGACGCCGGGGATCTCCTTGGCCTCGCTCTTCTGACGCAGAATCTCATCGATCTGGGCTTTGCTTTGCATGGCGTTTCCTCGGATTTGATTATTGTTGGTAGTAGCCGATTGTCCTCCCGCACGCTCCGCGCGGCAAGCGCGTCGGGATGCCCGCTTCGGTCGCGATGTCGTGACTTGACGGTCCGTGCCCCACGCAGGACGACAGGTAAGCTGAACGGCAACACTCCGGCACAATCTGCGGTGGATGGCCGCACGTCGAAGTGACCGTGGATGGGCTCTGGCGATATGTTTCACCTGTTTGAAGCACTTGAAACATTTTGTGCGTTGCGGCGGTTGAGCACGCGGCCAATCGGCCGGCGACATTAAGACTTGATGCAAATTGGCGGCTGCTGACCGGCCGCGAGGGGGACCTCAAATGATTTCGACCTGGAGTGAATGGAAGCGCTATCCCCGTCCGGGACGGGGCGAGAATTTGGAGGCGCCGATCTCGCCCGGCATTTACGAAGTCCGAGTCGCCGGCACCGGCGCGCTCTATTCCTTCGGCGCGGTCGACAATCTGGCGCAATCCCTGGCGCTGCTGCCGGTCGGCTCGAAATCCTGGTTCGGACGTCGCAACGCGTCCGACGTGCCCGATCTCGAATACCGGACCTGCGCGACCTCCTCGAAGGCCGACGCCAAGGCCGCCGCCGAGCGCATGATCGGCCGGCGCGAAACCTATATGAGCGGCGCGGCCTGACCGCTTCCTCGATCGCGATGCCAAACCTTTCCCCGCTGGGGAGGGATAACAGCACCGCTCCCAACTTTAGCTCCCATCAGATGTGCGTTGCGGGGCGGTGCATCGGGCACCGCTTGCCCCTATATTCCGGGCCAATCCGATCGTCCCAAGTCCGATTGCCTAAGGGAGTACGCCATGACACCGACCGCCGCCGCACGCGCCCCGCAAGCCACCGCCACCCTGCGCGACCGGTTGAAGGACCCTTCGCTCCTGAAGGAGGCCTGCTACATCGACGGCGCCTGGGTCGGCCCGCCGGTCTTCGCCGTCAACAATCCCGCGACCGGCGTCGAGCTGGCAAAAGTCCCGCAGCTCGGCGCGGACGAGACCACCAAGGCGGTTGAAGCCGCTCAGCGCGCCTTTCCGGCCTGGGCCAAGCACACCGCCAAGCAGCGCTCCAACATCCTGCGCAAATGGTTCGAGCTGATCATCGCCAACCGCGAGGATCTCGCGCTGATCCTCACCTCCGAGCAGGGCAAGCCGCTCTCGGAGGCGCTCGGCGAGGTCGATATCGGCGCCGCCTATATCGAATTCTTCGCCGAGGAAGCAAGGCGCGTCTATGGCGAGACCATTCCGACGCAGCGCCCCGATGCGCGCCTGCTCGCGATCAAGCAGCCGATAGGCGTCTGCGGCGCGATCACGCCGTGGAATTTTCCGAACTCGATGATCACGCGCAAGGTGTCCCCCGCGCTCGCGGCCGGCTGCACCGTGGTGCTCAAGCCCGCCAACGAGACGCCGCTGTCGGCGCTGGCGCTCGCCGTGCTCGCCGAGAAGGCCGGCATCCCCAAGGGCGTGCTCAACATCGTCACCGGTGATGCGCCGCCGATCGGCAAGGTGCTGTGCGAGCATCCGGCGGTGCGCTTCGTCGGCTTCACCGGCTCGACCGCGGTCGGCAAGATCCTCTACCAGCAGGCCTCCGTCGGCGTGAAGCGGCTTGGCCTGGAGCTCGGCGGCAACGCGCCCTTCGTGGTGTTCGACGACGCCGACATCGACGCTGCGGTCGAGGGCGCCATCGTCTCGAAATATCGCAACATGGGCCAGACCTGCGTCTGCGCCAACCGCCTCTATGCCCAGGACAAGATCTACGACGAGTTCGTGCAGAAGCTGTCGGCAAAGGTCGCGGCGATGAAGATCGGCGACGGCACCGAGAGCGGCGTCACGCAAGGGCCCTTGATCAACATGAAGGCGGTCGACAAGGTCGAGCGCCACATCGCGGATGCCGTCAAGCGCGGCGCCAAGGTCGTGACCGGCGGCAAGCGCAGCGAGCTCGGACGCTCGTTCTTCGAGCCGACTGTGCTGGCCGACGTCAAGTCGGATTCGCTGGTGTCGCAGGAGGAAACCTTCGGTCCGCTCGCGCCGGTGATCCGGTTCAAGGACGAGGCCGATGTCATTGCGATGTGCAACGCCTCGCCGTTCGGCCTGGCCTCGTATTTCTACTCCCGCGATCTCGGCCGCGTCTGGCGCGTCGCCGAGGCGCTGGAATCCGGCATGGTCGGCGTCAATACCGGCCTGATCACCACCGAAGTCGCACCCTTCGGCGGCGTCAAGGAGAGCGGCCTCGGCCGCGAAGGCTCCCGCCACGGCATGGAAGAATATGTCGAGATCAAATACGTGATGATGGCGGGGGTGTAGCCGCCAGCATCGCTTGACGCAGGTCAAGAGGCCTCGGCCAAGACCGCCTAATTTGGGACGCGCGGCATCATAGGGATGGCGCGCGCGCAGGATTTGCGGCTCGCTGATGCTGACGAGGACCTCTTTCGTTCCGGGTGAAAAGCAGCTTCTAGGCCGCTTCTGGCAGAGCGCCTCGGGATACTGGCGCGGACCAACCGCCTGGACAGCGTGGCTTTTGGTGGTCGCGTTGATTATCAACGTCATCCTCCAACTCCTGACGCAGTACGGACTGAACTTCTGGAATCGGGATTTCTTCAACGCCGTCGGCCGGAAGGATCAGGCGGAGCTGCTGTCCCAGGCACTTCGGTTTCTGCCGCTGGCGGCGGCGAGCATCGCCTTGACCGTGTTCTCGGTGTGGGCGCGCATGACCCTGCAGCGTTCCTGGCGCGAGTGGCTGAGCAGCCGTCTCTATGGCGACTGGCTGGCGGATGATCGTTCTGCGGGGCGCAGCTCCATCGAGGGACATCACGAGGCGCCGGAATATCGCATCGCCGAAGATGCCAAGGTGGCAACGGACCTCCCGATCGATCTGGTCACCGGTCTGCTGCAGTCGGTGCTCACGATCGCAACCTTCGTCGGCGTGCTATGGTCGGTCGGTGGGAGCCTGGCGGTCAACGTCGACGGCATCGCCTTTGCGATTCCCGGCTATCTCGTCCTCGCGGTGATCGCATATTCCGGGCTGTTGGTGATCGGCATCTGGCTGACAGCCGGCCGTCTGACTCGGGTCATCGAGGAAAATAAGCGCATGGAAGCCGAGCTGCGGGCGATCGGAACGCATGTGCGCGAGACCCGCGAAGGCAAGGTGGTGGAGGAGGCCGGCACGAACGACCGCCACGCCGTCGGCGCCGCTTTGAAAGCCGTGATCGCCATCTGGCGAATCTACTGCTGGCAATTGATGCGGATGACGCTGGTCACCTATACGGGGCTTCTGGTGACGCCGGTGGTCGGCCTGCTGCTTTGCCTGCCCAAGTACCTCGATGACACCATGACGCTCGGCGAGGTGGTTCAGGCCTCGGCGGCGTTCGTCGTTGTCCAGACCGCCTTCAACTGGTTTACGGACAACTACGCCAAGCTCGCGGAATGGACGGCGTCCGCCAACCGGGTTGCCGAGCTGCTGCTGGCTTTGGATGCGGATCGCGCGACCGGCGCTGAAGCCGGTCACCGATCGATCGTTGCCGAACGCATCGTGTCGTCGGACGCTTGAGGCGACGCGTGTTGTCGCGACGGCAAAGTGGGAGCTAGATCTTCAGCTCCGCTCCGGTCACCCGCCGATACGCTTCCAGATATCGCTTGCTCGTCGCCTCCACCACTCTCGCCGGCAGCGGGGGCGGGGGGGCGTCGCCGTTCCAGCGGCCAGCGCGGCGCTCGACGTCGAGATAGTCGCGCAAGGGCTGCTTGTCGAAGCTCGCCTGCGGCTGGCCGGGCTTGTAGGCATCGACCGCCCAGAAGCGCGAGGAGTCCGGCGTCATGACCTCGTCGATCAGGATGATGCGGCCGTCCTTGTCGCGGCCGAACTCGAACTTGGTGTCGGCGATGATGATGCCCTGCTCACGCGCCAGCTCCTCGCCGAGCGTGTAGATCGCGCGCGTCATGCTCTCCAGCGTGTAGGCGACCTCGTCGCCGACGACCGCGCGCATCTTCGCGATGGTGATGTTCTCGTCATGGCCGGTCTCGGCCTTGGTCGCCGGGCTGAAGATCGCCGGCTCCAGCTTTTCGCTCTCGACGAGACCCGCCTTCAGCTTCTCGCCGGCGAGCGTGCCGCTGGCGGCGTACTCCTTCCAGGCCGAGCCCGAGAGATAGCCGCGGATCACGCACTCGATCGGGAAGACGGTGGTGCGGCGCGACAGCATGGCGCGGCCGAGGATCTCGGCGCGGTGCGGTTTCAACGCCGGCACCGCCGCGATGATCTCGTCGGTGTCGGCGCTGATCATGTGATGCGGCACCACGCCTTCGAGTTCGTTGAACCAGAACGCGCTGATCTGCGTCAGCACCGCGCCCTTCATCGGGATGGTCTCGCCCATCACCACGTCGAAGGCGCTGATGCGGTCGGTGGTGACGAGCAGCAGGCGGTCGTCGTCGACGGCGTAGATATCGCGCACCTTGCCGCGTCCGATCTTGGGCAGAGGCAGGTCGCTGGAGAGCATGGTGGTCATCGGCAAAGCTTTCGCGGACAAGGCCTTCAGGCAGAACATCCGGCCGCGCCTGATGGCACGGCCGGACACCGGATTAGCCTATTCCGGCAGCGGAATGAACTCATGTTCCTGCGGAACTGCCGCGAAACGGCCGGTTTTCCAGTCCTGCTTGGCCTGCTCGATCCGCTCCTTGCTGGAGGAGACGAAATTCCACCAGATATGGCGCGGCCCCTCCAGCGCATCGCCGCCGAGAAACATCATCCGCGTGACCTTGAGCGCCTTCACGGTGATGCGGTCGCCCGGGCGGAAGATCAGTAGCCGCGGCCCCTCATAGCGCTCGTTCGCGATCTCGACCTCGCCATCGACGACATAGATCGCGCGCTCCTCGTGGTCGGGGTCGAGCGGCATGCTCGCGCCTTCCGCGGCCGTGACCTCGGTGTAGAACCAGGGCGAGACCATCGACACGGGGGAGCAAATGCCGAAGGCGGAGCCCGCGATCACGCGTACGGTGAAGTCGCGCTCGGAGATCATCGGCAGGTCGCCCGCCGCATAATGCTGGAACGACGGCGCGATCTCTTCCGACCCGGCCGGCAGCGCAATCCAGCTCTGCAAGCCCAGCATCTTCTGGCCCGAGGCGCGCTGCGCATCCGGCGTGCGCTCGGAATGCGCGATGCCGCGCCCCGCCGTCATCAAATTCATCGCGCCGGGCGCGATCTCCTGGACATTGCCCTCGCTGTCGCGATGCATGATCGCGCCGTCGAACAGATAGGTGACGGTGGCAAGCCCGATATGCGGATGCGGGCGCACGTCCAAGCCCTTGCCGGAGACGAACTGCACCGGCCCGAAATGGTCGAAGAAGATGAACGGCCCGACCATTTGCCGCTTGCCGTGCGGCAGCGCACGCCGGACTGCGAACCCGTCACCGAGATCGCGCGTCCGCGGCACGATGACGAGGTCGAGCGCATCGCAGGACATGGGATCGCCGAGCACGGGATCGTTCGAGGGTTGCCAGCTCATGGTGGACTCCTGTTTCTTATTGGTATGATCGTAGCAGGATTTTGAAGTGGCGTCGCGACAAAGGACGTCGCGGCGAATGGCTCCGCATACTCCGCTGTCATCGTTCCACTCCGTTGTCATGTCCCGCGAAAGCGAGGCATCCAGTACGCCGCGGCCCATCGGTTCAATAACGACCCTCTCGGCGTACTGGATCGCCCGTTCCTAGTGCGCAATTGCGCATTGGCCGGGCGACGACAGTTGTGAGTGCGGATCGTCCTTGAAAAAGTCGGCGCAACGAACGATGTTCGGCTGCTTCCAGCCGCGACCGATCGCATCACCCGATGACACTTGCCGCAACCGAGCTTGCTTTCCGCGCTGCCAGCGTCGCGCTGCTGCTGATTCTGGCGGCGTCATTGCTTTCCGATTTCCGCAACGTGCTGGCGGGACGGCTCGGTGCCGCCCTCGCACTGGGCCTGGCCGCGCATGCGGTGAGCTATTCGGTGGGTGTCACGTCGCGAATCTCGGCGTCGCATGCGCCGCTGATTGCGCTGTCGACCGGCAATATCGTCGTGTTCTGGCTGTTCACGCGCGCGCTATTCGACGACGAGTTTCGCCTCCGCTGGTGGCATGGATGGGTCTGGGCGCTGGTGACGGCGTTCAGCTTCGCAGGTTGTGTCTGGATTGCGCCAAGCGGCCATGTGCGATTCTCGGTGACGGTGGTCAACCTGATCGTGCTCGGTTTCATCGCGCTTGCGATCGGGCAGACGATCGCCTCATGGCCGGCCGACCTGGTCGAGCGCCGCCGCCGCGTTCGCGTTTTCATCGTCTGTGCGGGCGCGCTCTATGGCGGCGTGAATGCGGCTCTCCAGATCGCCGTCGCGGGCAGCCAAGTCGGCGATGTCGCCGACGCGATCAATACGGGCGTGCTCGCCTGTATCGTTGCGGCCATCGCCTACGCCATGATGCACGTCGACGCCAGCGATCTGTTTCCGCTCGAAGCGAAGGCCGCACCGGCGGTCGTTTTCTCTCCGCAAGCCACCGAGGACGCCGCCGATCAAAAGCTCATCGATGCCCTGATGCGGCTGATGGCGGACGAGCGGATCTATCGCCAGGAGAACATCACCATCGGCGTGCTGGCGGGCCGGCTGAAGATTCCCGAGTACCGGCTCCGCCGGCTGATCAACCAGCGGCTCGGCTACCGCAACTTCAATGTGTTCCTGAACAACCACCGGATCGAGGAGGCCAAGGCCGCACTCGCCGATCCCGCCCAGGCCGAGGTGCCCGTCATCACCATCGCCATGGACGCGGGCTTCCAGTCGCTCGGGCCCTTCAACCGCGCCTTTAAGGCGGTCACGGGCGTGACGCCGACGGAGTACCGGCGACTCAAGGTGAATGCGGCTTAGATCCAAGTCGCTGTAATCACTGTAATATTTCAGTATCGATCAGCCTCTTTCTGACTTCAACCAGGCCATTTTCCAAATCCGGCGAGCGCTTCTCCGCCCACTCCGGCGTCCTTCCGGCCTACGCCCCAGCCGGAGAAAGCCAGTGACCCGCCGCCGTAAGATCACCCTCCTCACCACCACCATCGCCTGTGCCGGGCTCGCGCTCGGCGCGGCGCGTGCCCGCGACGTGTCGAAGGTCGCGACCGGCTTCGTCGCCGACATCCTGTGCTCGGAGACCTTTGTCTCCGGCCTTGATCCGCAGCGCACCTTCACGGAAACCACCGATGCCATGCCCGGGACCAGCCTGATCACCTGGGCGATGGACTACCGGGTCGACCGTGTCCGCAAGGACGTTACGGTGACTTTGTTCGGCCTCGGCCGCAGCCATGCCGTCTATCGCGAGGGCCTCGGTTGCACGCTCGACCATGGTGTGCCGCTCGCCGATGTGCAGGTACCGGCGGAGGACGGGCAGCCGGCGCTGCTGCCGGAGATTGCCGGCCCCGGAATCGTGCCGCCGCAGAGCCCCTCGCTTGCCGCCGCGCTCGACCGCGCCTTCACCGAGCCCGCCCAGCCGCCTCACCGGCGCACCCGCGCGGTGGTCGTGATGAAATCGGGCCGCGTCATCGCCGAGCGCTATGCCGATGGCATTGGACCGGAGACGCCGCTGCTCGGCTTCTCCATGACGAAATCCGTGGTGTCCGCCCTGATCGGCGTGCTGGTGCGTCAGGGCAAGCTGAAGCTCGACGAGCCCGCGCCGGTCGCGGCCTGGAAAAATCCGGATGATCCGCGCCACGCCATCACGGTCGATCAGCTTCTGCGCCACACCGCAGGGCTTGCGCTCGGCAGCTCGCTCCAGGCCTCGCTCGGCTCCGCCTTCGAGCCCATCAATCGCATGAAGTTCGTGGAGACGGACATGGCGGCCTATGCCGAGACCATTCCGCTCGAGACCGCGCCCGGCACCGCGTGGAATTATCACGACGGCAACATGCTCATCCTCTCGCGCCTGATCCGCAACGCCGCCGGCGGCGCGCCCGAAGCTGCCCTGCGCTTCGCGCGGCGCGAATTGCTGGCGCCCCTCGGCATGCGCCATGTCACGCTCCAGCTCGATGGCTCCGGCACGATCGAAGGGTCGAGCGAGATGCTCGCCACCGCACGCGACTGGGCGCGCTTCGGCCAGCTCTATCTCAATGACGGCGTCGCCGGCGGCAAACGCATCTTGCCGGAGGGCTGGGTAAACTATTCGGCGACGGCCACGCCAAACGCCTGGGTCGGCATCGGCGCCGGCTTCTGGACCAACCAGGGCGACAGCTTTGGCGCGAAGTTTCGCGTGGAGCACGGCTGGCCGCGCGACGCCTTCTTCGCCAAGGGCACGATCGGGCAATACACCATCGTGATCCCGTCGGAGAAGCTGGTGATCGTGCGGCTCGGCCGCTCGCCGAACGTGCCGCCGCAAGCGGACGGCGTGTTCGATCTCGTGCGCGAGGTGGTGGCCGCGACGCGCGAGAAAGGGAAATTGGCGGGGGCGGATTGAGAGCGGAGTGCCGTCTCCTCACCCGGCTGCGCTTCGCGCATCCACCCTCTCCCACAAGGGGCGAGGGTGCACCGTCTGCGCGGCGAGAATTTGCTACCGGCCCAGCTCCGTCGCCTTCGCGACGCGATCGAACCGCTCCAGCGTCATGATCGCATCGGCAAACTTCTCCGCGCGCGCGTTCAGCACGGGGCGTGCCAGCGTCAGAAACTTCTGCTGCATCGCCTGAGTATCCGGGAACGAGGTCGGCTCGCCCGAGGGATCCGCATAAAGCCGCTCGTGCACGCCGTCGTCGGTGGTGATGCTGACGCGGGCGCCGAACGGGTGGGTGCGGCCGATCTCGAGCCGGTCGTCCTGCACCACATCGAATTTGTCGGCGAGCGCCTCGATCGCGGCATCGCCGAGGCGATTATAATCGTCCCAGCCGAACGAGCCCTGGTCGAGCGCAAGCGCACCGGTGAAAAACATCGAGAACTGGCCGCCGACGATCGACGTCGGATGCCGCTTGGTCGCGGCATCGCCGGTCAGCGTGATGCCGTTGCGGTGCAGGCCGATCTCGACGCGCTTGACCTGGTCGGGTGTCAGATTGTGCTCGCGCCGCATCGCGATCAGCGCGTCGATCGCCGCATGCGTATAGCGGCAGCTCGGATAGGGCTTTACGCCGATCTTCATCGTCTCATAGGTCTTGCCGAGCTCGGCGACCGCCTTGTCCGGATGCGCATCGTCGGTGTAGCCGGCGAGCAGGCCGTGCTTGCCCTCGACCGATTCCGTCGCGCCGACGAAATCGTTGCGCGCCAGCGTCGCGGCGATCACGCCGTTCATCGCGGCGGCACCGACCTGATAGCGCTTGTTCCAGGCGCCATTGACCAGGAATTGCAGCGAGCCCGCGGCCTGGCTGCCGGAGACGCCGAAGGCGGAGATGAGCTGTTGCTCGGAGAGGCCGAACAGCTTGCCCGCGGCAGCTGCCGCGCCGTAGGTGCCGGCGGTCGCGGTCGGGTGGAAGCCGCGCGCGTAATGCGAGGTCGGGTCGAGCGCGTTGCCGAGCCGGCAGCAGACCTCATAGCCTGCGACGATCGCGGTCAGCACGTCGCGGCCCGACGCGCCGACCATCTCGCCGACGGCGAATGCGGCCGGAACGACCGGCGCGCTCGGATGCAGCGAGGAATCGGCGTGGGTGTCGTCGAAATCGAGGGAATGGCCGAGCGCACCGTTGAGGAGGGCTGCGACCGCCGGCGTCCACGTCTTGTTGTCGCCGAACACGGTGGACTCGCCCTTGGTGTCGAGCGCCAGCGCTTCCAGCATCTTCAGGATCGACGGGGTCGATTCTGCTTCGCGCCTCGCCCGGATCGCGCTGCCGAGGAAGTCCAGCGTCAGTACTTTGGCGCGATCCAGCACCTCAGCCGGAATATCCCCGTATTTCAGATTGAAGACATAGGCGGCGAGCGTTGCGGTTTCGTGAGCCATCGTGTTTCCTCGTTTTGGCGCGCAAGTTAGGCGGGCTGATTTGGCCTTTCAAGCGGCCTTGCGGCCGCGGGCATCAGCCATGCTTTTGCCTGGCCTCGAGAGGATCGGGACTTCAGACGATGGCACTCGCAAACGAGCTGTTCGACCGGATCAGGTCGCGGCGGACGCAACTGGGCTTGGCGATCCGGGTCACGGTCGCCGCGACCGCGGCCTATGCGCTCGCCACCGCGCTGCATCTGTTGCTGCCGCTCTGGGCGGTCCTGACCTCGCTGATCGTCACCCAGATGAGCGTCGGCCGCTCGCTGAAGGCGACGCGCGACTACATGCTGGGCACGATCGGCGGCGCGATCTATGGCGGCGCCATCGCGATCCTGATCCCCTATTCCAGTGAAGCGGGGCTGTTGGGGCTCTTGGTGCTCTCCGTCGCGCCGCTCGCCTTCATCGCCGCGATCAATCCGAGCCTCAGCGCGGCCACGGTGACGGCCGTGATCGTGCTGCTGGTTCCGACCATGCATCATTCCGATCCCATGACCTCGGCGATCGATCGCGTCAGCGAGGTCGGTGTTGGCGCGATCACGGGATTGCTGGTATCGTTTCTGGTGCTGCCTTCGCGCGCGGTGCGCCAGATTCGTGCCAGTGCGGCGATCCTGCTCGAGCTGATCGCGGATGCCTTCACGGAGCTGCTCGCGGGCCTCACGCGCGGCCGCGACAACGACGCGCTGCACCGGATCCAGGACGGCATCGGCACCGCGATGGTGGGCATGAATGCCATCGGCGCTGAAGCCGAACGCGAGCGCGCCGCGCGGCTGTCGAGCGGGCCCGACACCGGCCCGCTGTTGCGCACCGTGCTGCGGCTGCGCCACGACGTCGTGATGATCGGCCGCGCGACCGTGGTGCCGTTGCCGGTCGAGGTGCAGATGCGGCTAGCTGCTCCGTTGACGGAAGTGTCGACCGCGATCGCGCGCTTCCTGCGTTCGGCCGCTAGCGCCTTGCGCGAAGGCGCGGGCGCGCCGCCGATCCATCCAGTCCACGTCGCGCTCCAGCACTATGCGGAGGCGGTTGCCGCCGTCCGTCAGGACGGTTTGATCCGCGGCCATGCCGGCGACACCGCCGAACGCTTCTTCGCACTCGGTTTCTCGCTGGAGCAGATGCACCAGAATCTCTGCGATCTCGACCGCGTCGTCGGCGAATGGTCGGAGGTCGCGAGCGGCAAGTCCGTGCGTGTGGCGGAGTGAGTTCGGGCCCGACCTCGTAAACGTCGGCTTTCGACAGCAATGCGCATGTCGCGCGGCTTGGCCCCGATCGGCTGCCTGCGACCCTGAGACGTTGCGCGCACGAGGTTCCATCGGGTCATGCTGCTGACGCAATCTCTGTCTTATTGGATGAGAAGCTAAACACGACGTGAGGACCAACTCCGGTTCTCACAACGGTTCCGTAGCCAGGGGTTGGCTCGAATCCGCAAAAGATTGGCGCAAGTTCATGGACGCTTCTGCGTTCGGCTTGACCATGTTTGCGGTTCTGGAACCGGACAATCCAGAAAATCACAGGACTTATGATGCTCTTCCGCTCGAGCGCCGCAATTTGCGGCGCCCTGATTGCGCTTGCCGTTTCTGTTGCCAGTGCTCGAAGTGAAACACGTGGGGATCCCTCAAAGGACGTCGTCGATGCCGCCTCTGGCAATGCAATTGTTGGCGCGGCGTCCACATACAATCCGTTCAAGCCCGGCAAGGAGGAGGGAGGTCTGAAGACAGCGACCGGCGAGCGTTATGATCCCTCTGCCTGGACGGCCGCCATCAAGACGAGCTTGCGTCGGAAATTCGGTGGGGTTCAATTTGGCACGAGGCCGAAATATGCCCTCGTCGAGGCCGTGGGCAAGAAGGTCATCGTCAAGATAAATGACGTGGGGCCACTAAGACCTGGCCGCATCATTGACCTCAATGAGCGGACGATGCGCCATTTTGATCCAAGCATGGACCTCGGAGTCATTACTGACGTGAGAGTTAGTCCGCTTGCAGGGGACAATTGGACCCCGGGGCCCGTGGGTTGAACACGGCAGTCTTCATCGATGTTGGCCCGCACGCCGCGTCAGCCCTTTGCCCTGCATGCACCAGACCAGCAGGTCGATGCGATCCTGTCCGAAGAACGGCTCGTTCTCGAACACGAAGGTCGGTACGCCCCAATGGCCTGACGCGGCGTGGTCCTTCTCGTTGTCGGCAATCACCTGCTCGTAGCGATCCGGATCGGCGGTGATCGCGGCATCCATCGCCGCGAGATCGAAGCCGGCGTCCGCGGCCGCGCGCGCGAGATGATCGCCCTCGTTCCACCCCGCGACCGAACCGTCCCACAGCACGCGGGCGATCGCATTGGTGAACGCGAGCGCGCGGCCATCGAGCTGCGCCATCGCGCCGAGCCGGGTCAGGCGGTGGATATAGGGCTGCTCGGCCGCGACATCGAAATTCGTCTTGTCCTGCACGATCGGATCGGGGCGGGGAAAGCGGAACGGAATGCCCTCGTGCTGCGCCACGCGCGTGCTGTCGAGCACGACATAGCGAATGAAGTTCGGGCTGGCCTTCTTGAAGAAGCCGGGGACGCGCACCGCGAGCGGATAGACCGGCCGCAGGTTGACGGCGAGATCGTAGTCCTCCACGAGTTTCAGTGTCTTCGGCAGCGCCAGATAGCTGAACGGGCTGCGGAAAGAGAAGAAAAGATCAACTGACAGAGTCATCGGCCCGCTCCACGATCTGTCCCATCATGCCGCGGACGACTAGCTTGTGGAAGGGCATGACTTCGTGGACTGTCGCCGTCATCCCGCCAATCTGCGCGTCAGCATCCGGAAGCGCAAGATCAATAGCCCGGCATAGACGAAGGTGCCGACCGAGAATCCGATCCAGACGCCGACCGCGCCGAGCCCGGCATGGAATGCCAGCACCCAGGCGACGGGAAAGGCGATGCCCCAATAGCCGATCGCCGCGAACAGCAGAGTCATCCTGGTGTCGTTGATGCCACGCAGCGCGCCGCCCATGATGGTCTGGAGGCCGTCGGCGATGAAGAAGGTGGCGCCGACCAGCAGCAGCGTCGCGGTCAGCGCGACCGTAGGCGCGCTGGCTTCATTGCTGCCGAAGAACAATCGCCCCAGCTGATAACGACCGAGAATGATGGCGAGCGTCAGCGCCGACACGAGCGCGATACCGAGCACGGCGGCGGCCAGCCCCGCGCGCTTCACCGCGGCCGGGTCGCCGCGGCCGAAGGCGTGGCCGACCCGCACCGTCGCCGCCATGCCGATGCCGAGCGGCACCATGAACAGCACGGCGGTGACCTGCAGCGCGATCTGATGCGCGGCAATCGCGGTGGTCGAGATCAATCCCATCAGCAGCGCGGCCGAGGAGAACAGGCCGTATTCCAGCAGCAGTGAAAACGAGATCGGTGCGCCGAGCGCGATCAGCTGCCGCATCAGAGGCCAGTCGATCCGCCACAGGCGGGCGAGCGGGCGATAGTCCGAAAACGGCTTGCGCAGCCCCGCGATGGCAAGGGTCGCGACGAACGTGCCGAGGTTGACGATCGTGGTCGCAAGTCCCGCGCCGAACAGGCCGAGCTCCGGCAGGCCGAACAGGCCGTGGATCAGGGCGTAGACCAGCACGGCATTGACCGGGATCGCCGCCAGCGTGATCCACAGCGGCGGCTGCGGCCGGTTCACCGCGCTCATCATGCTGCGCAGCGCGATGAAGCCGAGCGCCGGCGCGATGCCCCAGGCGAGGCCATTGAGATAGCGCTGCGCCAGCGCGGCCGGCTGCGGCGCCTGTCCCAGCGCGAGGAGGATCTGCTCGCCATAGAGCGGCGAGGCCATCATCGGCAGTGAGATCAGCAACGCGACCCATAGTCCGACACGCAAGGAGCGTCGGATCAGCCTGACGTCGCCGGCACCGAATGCCTGCGCCGCCAGCGGCGACACCGCGGCCATCAATCCGAGCCCGAAGGTGAAGCTGACGAAATAGACCGTGTGGGCCAGCGCCGCCGCGGCCACCGCATCCTCGCCGAGCCGCCCGATCAGCGCGAGATCGGTCGTGATCATTGCGATCTGTCCGAGCTGCGTCAGCATCAGCGGCACGGCCAGCCGCAGCGTCTCGACGAATTCCTGCGCGAGATGGTTTTGCGGCACGCCGGCCTGCGGCTGCGCACGATGTTGCACGGTGTCGAGCATGGCGGCTCAATAGCACGGCCGCGCGACGAAAACATGGCCCGACGCTTCTTCTCCCTCTCCCCGTTCTTACGGGGAGAGGGTTTGGGTGAGGGGCTGTTTCCGCAGAAAAGATGGCAGTTGGACTCGCGGAGAGTCCCCCTCACCCGGAATTTGCTCTCGCAAATTCCGGCCTCTCCCCGCACGCGGCAGGGCAATCGCATATGAGGTGTGGGCTGGGGGCACCGACAGTACCCACAGCGTCGTGGCCGGGGCTTGTCCCGGCCATCCACGCCTTTCCACGCAGCACAAAGAACGTGATGCCCGGGACAAGCCCGGGCATGACGACCTCTGCTGAATGTTCAAATGCGATTACCCTGCCGCAAGCGGGGAGAGGCGAAGATCAGCCCTTCCGCTCCGGCACGCGCTTGATCTTCGCGCCCAGCGCATTCAGCCGTTCCTCGATGCGCTCGTAGCCGCGCTCGATCTGGTCGGCGTTGTTGATGGTGGAGGTGCCCTGGGCGCACACGGCCGCGAGCAACATCGCCATGCCGGCCCGAATGTCGGGCGAGGTCATGGTTGCGCCGTGCAGACGGCTCGGACCGGCGATGATCGCGCGGTGCGGATCGCACAGCACGATGCGCGCGCCCATCGCGATCAGCTTGTCGACGAAGAACATCCTGGATTCGAACATCTTCTCGAACATCAGGATGACGCCCTCGCATTGCGTAGCGGTGACGATCGCGATCGACATCAGATCGGCGGGGAACGCTGGCCAGGGCTGGTCCTCCAGCTTCGGCACGTGGCCGCCGAAATCGTCCTGGATCTTCAATGTTTGATTGGACGGCACGATGAGATCGTCGCCCTCGATGCGGCAGACGATGCCGAGCCGCTCGAACCCCATGCGGATCGAGTGCAGATGCTCGACGCCGGCGCGCGTGATGCGTAAGGGAGAGCGCGTCACCGCGGCAAGGCCGATCAGCGAGCCGACCTCGATATGGTCGGGCTGGATCCGGTAGGTCGCTTCTCCCAGCGTCGCCGGCCCGTACACGATCATGGTGTTGGTGCCGATGCCCTCGATCTTGGCGCCGAGCGCGACCAGGAAGTTGGCGAGGTCCTGTACATGCGGCTCGGAGGCCGCATTGCGCAAAATGGTGACACCGTCGGCGGCGACCGCCGCGACCAGCGCGTTCTCCGTCGCGGTCACGCTCGGCTCGTCCAGGAACACGTCCGCGCCGGCAAGTTTGGGCGCGCGGAATTCGAGCCGATCGGTCGCGGTGACTTTTGCTCCCAGCTGCTCGAGCGCCAGCACGTGGGTGTCGAGCCGGCGGCGGCCGATGACGTCGCCGCCCGGTGGCGGCAGCATCACTTCGCCGCAGCGCGCGAGCAGGGGGCCGGCGAGCAGGATCGAGGCGCGGATCCGCACGCACAGCTCGGGGTCGAGATCGGCGGCGCGGATGCTCTTGGCGTGGATGTGAAGCGTGTTGCGGGCGGTCCATTCCGCGGACGCGCCGACCGAGCGGATCAGCTCGACCAGCGTCTCGGTGTCGCGGATCCGCGGCACGTTCTCCAGCGTCACCGGGTGTTCGGTGAGC
Source organism: Bradyrhizobium sp. UNPA324 (assembly GCF_006658635.1). Lineage (NCBI taxonomy): Bacteria > Pseudomonadati > Pseudomonadota > Alphaproteobacteria > Hyphomicrobiales > Nitrobacteraceae > Bradyrhizobium > Bradyrhizobium sp. UNPA324. The sequence continues at coordinate 4,220,001 of NZ_LFJD01000004.1, read as the reverse complement.
AGGGCGGCGGCGATGATCGGCAGCGCCGAATTCTTGTTGCCGGATGGCTCGATCGAGCCCGAGAGCCGGTGACCGCCCTCGACGATGTATTGGATGGGCGCCACGGGGTTTCTCGCTGTCCTGTTGCGTTGGGGCGGGCTGCTTCGGGAGCGGAAACTACCGAGAATTGAGCAGGGTAGCAATTCTGCACTTGTCGCGGCGAAAGCCGCTCATTGGCCCTGAACAGGCCCGCTGCGTCAGGCGTTTAGAACAAGCCGATGATATTCGCTACCACATAAAGGACGACGATCAGCAGCAAGACGCCCTTGGCCAGGAGATCGCACCTGAAGCCAAAGACCTCAAATATCGATCGTCGCGCTCAGCGAATGTTCCTGGATGAAGTCGCGGCGCGGCTCGACCACGTCGCCCATCAGCTTGGTGAAGATGTCGTCGGCCTCGTCGACCTCCTTGACCTTCACCTGCAAGAGCGAGCGGACGTCGGTGTTGAGCGTCGTCTCCCAGAGCTGCTCCGGGTTCATCTCGCCCAGGCCTTTATAGCGCTGCAGCGCGATGCCCTTGCGGCCGGCATCGGTGACCGCCTCGAACAGGTCGACCGGGCCGTAGACCATGTGCTCGACATCCCTGCGCCGCAGGTTGCCGGGGCGGGCATAAACGTCTTGAAGCTTCACCGTGTACTCGTCGAGCTTGCGTGCCTCGGCGGACCCCAGGAAGGCGTCGTCGATGACAGCGGCTTCCTTGACGCCTCGTACGGTGCGCTCGAACTGGAAGCCCTGGCCCTCCACGTATTGCCCGATCCAGCCGCGCTCGACCTCCTCGGCCTGGTTGTCCAGCCGGCCCGCGATGTACTGTGCGGCGGCCGCGGCCTTCTCGGGATCGCCGTAGATCGCCTTGTTCAAGACGCCGGTGATGGCGGCCTGCTCGATGACCTTGCGGTTATAGCGGCTGTGCAGATTGCGCAAAATGCTGCGGACCACGCGCGCGTCGTCGACCAGCGAGCGCAGGTCGCGGCCGATGCGGTCGCCGCCGGTGCCGGGAATGAAGACGCAGTCGTCGAGGCCGGCGTCGATCAGATAGTCTTCCAGCGCTCGCTCGTCCTTCAGATACTGCTCGGACTTGCCGCGTGAGACCTTATAGAGCGGCGGCTGGGCGATATAGAGATAGCCGCCGTCGATGATGTCGCGCATCTGCCGGTAGAAGAAGGTCAGGAGCAACGTGCGGATGTGGGCGCCGTCGACGTCGGCGTCGGTCATCACGATGATCTTGTGATAGCGCAGCTTCTCGATCGAGAACTCGTCGCTGATGCCGGTGCCGAGCGCGGTGATCAGCGTGCCGATCTGCTCGGATGAGAGCATCTTGTCGGGGCGGACGCGTTCAACGTTGAGGATCTTGCCGCGCAGCGGCAGCACCGCCTGGAATTCGCGGTTGCGGCCCTGCTTGGCGCTGCCGCCTGCCGAGTCGCCCTCGACGATGAAGAGCTCGGACTTGGCCGGATCCTTCTCCTGGCAGTCGGCGAGCTTGCCCGGCAGTGAGGAGACCGAGAGCGGGCTCTTGCGGGTCAGCTCACGCGCCTTTCGCGCGGCTTCGCGGGCCGCGGCGGCCTGGATCACCTTGCCGACGATCATCTTGGCCTCGGACGGGTGCTCCTCAAACCAGGCCTGCAGCGCCTCGTTGAGCACGTTCTCGACCACGGGTCGCACTTCCGAGGACACCAGCTTGTCCTTGGTCTGCGACGAGAATTTCGGATCGGGCACCTTCACCGACAAAACGGCGGTGAGACCTTCGCGGCAATCGTCGCCGGTCAGCGCGATCTTTTCCTTTTTGGCGTTGGCGTCGGCATAGCCGTTGACCTGGCGCGTCAACGCACCGCGGAAACCGGCCAGATGGGTGCCGCCGTCGCGCTGCGGAATGTTGTTGGTGAAGCACAGCACGTTCTCGTGGTAGCTGTCGTTCCACCACAAAGCCGCCTCGACGCCGATACCGTTGGCTTCCGAGCGCACCATGATCGGGGTCGGCACGATCGCCTTCTTGTTGCGGTCGAGATATTTGACGAATTCCTCGACGCCGCCGGAATAGTGCATCTCCTCGCGCTTCTCGACCGCGTGACGCATGTCGGAGAGGGCGATGTTGACGCCGGAATTGAGGAAGGCGAGCTCGCGCAGGCGATGCTCGAGCGTGGCGAAATCATATTCGATGTTCTTGAAGGTCTCGGTCGAAGCCAAGAACGTCACTTCGGTGCCGCGCTTGCCCGGCGCATCGCCGACGACCTTCAGCGGTGCGACGGCATCGCCATGGGCGAACTCGATATAATGCTCCTTGTTGTCGCGCCAGATCCGCAAGCCAAGCTTGCTCGACAGCGCGTTGACGACGGAGACGCCGACGCCGTGCAGGCCGCCGGAAACCTTGTAGGAATTCTGGTCGAACTTTCCGCCGGCGTGCAGCTGGGTCATGATGACCTCGGCTGCCGAGATGCCTTCGCCCTTGTGGATGTCGACGGGAATGCCGCGGCCGTCGTCGCGCACGGTAACGGAATTGTCGGCGTTGAGAATCACGTCGACGCGCGTCGCGTGGCCCGCCAGCGCCTCGTCGATCGCGTTGTCGACGACCTCGTAGACCATGTGGTGCAGGCCCGAGCCGTCGTCGGTGTCGCCGATATACATGCCGGGGCGCTTGCGGACGGCATCGAGACCCTTGAGCACGCGAATCGATTCCGCACCGTATTCGTTCGGATTGGAGGGCTCGTTTTCGGCAGCGGGCTGCCGAGCAGGTTCAGTCATGAGATGCCTTCGAGATGTCGCCCGAATCAGCCGCGCAGAAGGCGCTGATTTGCGAGCTATTTGTGCCATGAAAGCGGGATTGCGCCTAGCGCAAAGTATGCCGCCACAACCCTTTGAATAAATAGGGTTTTTGGGCGAGTTTTCAAGCCTTCTGGAGGCCGATTTAGGGCGCTGCAAAAAAGCGATTCGAGGGGCTGTTTTGGGGCTCCGAAAGGCGTGGTTTTGCGGGCGGTAGGAGGGGCCGGGGCGCCTGGAAAAGGCTGGTCCGGGTCTTTGGTCCCATGAGATTCAAAGCTCGCCGAAGCCTCAGAAGCCTTCAATACAACTGCAGCGGTGGCCAGGCGTCTCCGTCGCGCCCGACCGTGAGCTCCCAGGCATCGCCGGCGGCAATGGTGAGGACATTCGTGGTGGCGGAGCGGTCCGGCACGCGCAGTTCGTAGGAATATCTGCCGGGCGCCAGATCCAGTGAGACCGCGTGGGCGCCGGCGGTACGCCTGACGGTCCGCGCGTCGATCGTGAGCACGGCGTCCGTCCCGCTGATATTGCTGAACACCAGTTTCGCCTGGTCGGGCTCGGGCAGGACGTTCGCCCGGGTCGCCGCCTCGGCGTTCTTCTGCACGAGATGAACCGAGGTGCTGCCGCCCTTGCGGGCGAGCTCCAGTGCGGCGGGCCCGAGTGGGGAGGCGAAGGCGAGCTGGGCGTGGTCGGCTGCGATCACCGCGCCATCGGGCTTCTCCTGCCAGCCGAGCTTTCCGAGCTCGGTGCGATAGAAGGTGAGGACGTCGCCGAGCTCTGCAGGCACGGTGGTTTCGAGCCTGGTGCGGAGCGGGGCTTCGATGCCGGGCATCACGGTGGTGTGGGTGCCGCGATAGAGGTAGCGGGTTGGCGCAGGCAGTCTGGCCGCGGGATCCGGCGTGAGCGCGGCCGAGAACAGCGGCGGCAGATTGGAGACCAGGGCGCCGGCACTTGCCGCGAGCAGGCAGCTTGCGAGAAGCGCAAGGCCACACGCAAACAGCTGCCATCGTGCCGGAGCTTGCGCCCCATGCCTCAGCGTCGTCATGCCAATGCTCCAAGGATATCGCGTGTCCAAGATAGTCGCGCGATGGCCGCGTGTTACGGCCTCAAGCAGCTAGTCGCTGACGGAAACGAGCGGGTTCAATGCCGCTTCTACGTTCGGGCCGAGACTCGTCCGCTCTCGACGTCAAACACTTCGCCGCCTGCGCCAATCTCGGCGAAGGCCGCCGGGTCCGCGCCGGTCAGCCAGACCTGCGCGCCGAGCTTCTTCAGCTCGTCGAACAGCGCGGCGCGCCTGCTCGGATCGAGATGCGCCACGACCTCGTCGAGCAGCAGCAGCGGCACGATGCCGGTCATCTCGGCAACGAGGCTCGCATGCGCCAGCACGAGGCCGATCAGCAGCGCCTTCTGCTCGCCGGTCGAGGCGTCGCGCGCCGGCATGCTCTTCGGTGCATAGATCACCTGGAGGTCGGTGAGATGCGGGCCGTCGGTGGTGCGGCCGGCGATGGCATCGCGGGGACGGTTGTCGCGCAGGATCTGGCGGTAGCGGTCCTCGACCGACGTCGCGGTCTCGCTCAGCAGCGCGTTCTCCATCCAGCCATCGAGCGCGATTTGCGCGGACGGAAACGCGGAAGCCTGCGCGCGCGCGTTGAGCATGCCGGTCAGCCGAGCTGCGGTCTGGCCGCGCGTCGCCGCGACCGCGACCGCAAGCTCCGCGGTCTCGCGCTCGATCGCGTCACACCAATGATCGTCGTAATTGCGGGTCTCGAGCAGCCGGTTGCGCGAGCGCAGGGAGCGCTCCAGCGCGTTGATGCGGCTGGAATGCTCGCTGTCGATGGCGAGCACCAGGCGGTCGAAGAAGCGCCGCCGCTCGGACGCCGCGCCCATGAACAGCCCGTCCATCGCCGGCGTCAGCCACACCATGCGGATGTGGTCGCCGAAGGCTGCCGCCGACCCCACCGGCTCGCGGTCGATGCGGCAGCGCCGGCTCACCGCGTTGTCGGGCCGCGGCGCATCGATGCCGGTGCCGAGCGTCGCCAGCCCCAGCGCGCCCTCGACCTGCGCCGATACCGCCCAGGAGCCGTCGCCCTGGTTGTCGGCGACGTCTTCCAGCGTGGCGCGCCTTAAGCCCCGCCCCGGCGACAGGAACGAGATCGCCTCGATGCAATTGGTCTTGCCCGCCCCGTTCGGCCCGACCAGCGCCACCAGGTCAGCCGCCGTCTCGAGCCCCGCCGCCCGGTAATTGCGAAAATGCGTCAGCGTCAGGCGGTGAATGCGGGAGGGGGTCATGAGATCCGTTTTCCGTCATGCCCGGCCTTGTGCCGGGCATCCACGTTCTTGGCTCTGAAGACGTGGATGGCCGGGACGAGCCCGGCCATGACGATGTAGTAACAGGTCTGGATGCCGCTAGGTCTCACACCCGCATCGGCATCAGCACGTACAGCGCGCTCTTGTCGTCGCGGTCTTGCACCAGGGTCGGCGAGCCGGGGTCGGCGAGCTTGAGCGTGGCGACGTCGCCTTCGATCTGGGCGGCGATGTCGAGCAGGTAGCGGGAGTTGAAGCCGATATCGAGGGCGTCGGAGGCGTATTCGACCTCGAGCTCTTCGGTCGCGCTGCCGGAATCCGGATTGGTCACCGACAGCACCAGCTTACCCGGCGACAGCGACAGTTTGACCGCGCGGCCCCGCTCGCTCGAAATCGTCGAGACGCGGTCGACCGCGTTCTCAAAGTCCTTCTTGTCGACGACGAGCTCCTTGTCGTTGCCCTGCGGAATGACGCGGCCGTAATCGGGGAAGGTGCCGTCGATCAGTTTCGAGGTCAGCACGACGTTGCCGATCGTAAAGCGGATTTTTGCCTGCGACAGCTCGATCGTCATCTCGGCATCGGTGTCCTCGATCAGGCGCTGCACCTCGCCGACCGTCTTGCGCGGCACGATCACGCCGGGCATGCCCTCGGCGCCCTTGGGCTGCACCAAATCGAGCTGGGCGAGGCGGTGGCCGTCGGTGGCGACGCCGCGCAGGGTCGCGGCCTTGGCCGTGCCGGCCGCGTGCAGATAGATGCCGTTGAGGTAATAGCGCGTCTCTTCGGTGGAGATCGCGAACTGGGTGCGGTCGATCAGCCGCTTGACGTCCTTGGCGGCGAGCGAGAAGGAATGCGACATGTCGCCGGCGGCCAGATCCGGGAAGTCGTTCTCGGGGAGCGTCTGCAGGGTGAAGCGCGAGCGGCCGGCGCGGATCGCCAGTACGGCGCGGTCGCCATCCGCCTCCAGCACGATCTGCGAGCCATCCGGCAGCTTGCGCACGATGTCGTAGAACATGTGCGCCGGCACCGTGGTGGAGCCCGCGGTCGCGGTTTCCGCGGGCAGCGTTTCCGTCACCTCGAGGTCGAGGTCGGTCGCCTTCAGCGACAGTTTGGCGTTCTCGGCCCGGACCAGCACGTTGCCGAGGATCGGAATCGTGTTGCGGCGCTCGACGACGCGGTGGACATGGCCCAGCGACTTCAGGAGTTGCGCGCGTTCGACCGTAACCTTCATTGCACTACTCGCCCGATCCCCAAGGAAACACAACGTTGAGAACGCCGGGCGGCGGGACGCGCGCCACGGCACCGAAGACCCCGGAAAGCCGGATCATCCAGCCGATATGACCAAAGCTGTCAGGGTCGCGCAAGGTGGCTTGGATGGCCCCCGGTTTCAAGAGATCGGAGGCAGTTCCCCACGATTTACCCGCCCAAAACGAGAGCCGTCGCCCGGGCACAGCTGCGCTCCCTCGCCCCGTTCTTACGGGGCCGGGACGAGCTTCGCTCGCCCTGAGAGGGGTGGGGTGAGGGGCCTCTCTCCGCGGGTGAGGCGGTCGTTGGATCTGTACCCCCTCACCGGAATCCGCGCTGCGCGCGCATTCCGACCTCTCAAGCGGGGAGAGGTGAAAACGGATAGGCGTTTATTCCTGAAGCTGGCGCTTCAGCGACTCCACTTCCTCCGACAGCGCATTGTCCTTGGAGACCAGAGCCTCGATCTTGCGCACGGCGTGCAGCACCGTGGTGTGGTCGCGTCCGCCGAAGCGGCGGCCGATCTCGGGGAGCGAGCGCAGGGTCAGCGTCTTGGCGAGATACATCGCGACCTGGCGCGGGCGCACCACGTTGGCGGTGCGGCGCGAGGAGAGCAGGTCGGAGCGGCTGACATTATACTGCCGGGCCACCACGCGCTGGATGTCCTCGATCTTGATCCGCTTCGGCTCCTGCGGCCGCACCAGGTCACGCACCTCGTGCTCCGCCATCTCCAGCGTCACCGGCCGGTTGTTGAGTTTCGAGTGAGCGAGCAGACGGTTGATCGCGCCTTCGAGGTCGCGGCCGTTATGGGTGATGGTGCGCGCCAGATAATGCAGCACCTCCTCCGGCACCTCGAACGTCGCGTGATGGGCGCGGGCGGCCGCGACGCGCGACTTGAGGATGCCGTGGCGCAGCTCCTCGCCGAGCGAGCCCATCTCGACAACGAGGCCGCCGGCAAGTCGCGAGCGCACGCGGTCGTCGAGGCTTTCGAGATCGGACGGCGGACGGTCGGCTGCGATCACGACTTGGCGGCCGGCGTCGATCAGCGCGTTCAGCGTGTGGCAGAACTCGGCCTGGGTCGACTTGCCCTGCAGGAATTGGAGGTCGTCGATCACGAGCACGTCGATGCCGCGCAGCGCCTCCTTGAAGGCCAGCGCCGTCTGCGTCTTCAGCGCGGCGACGAAGCCGTACATGAACTTTTCCGCAGTCAGGTACAGCACCTTGCGCTCATTGCCGGAATTGCCGGCCCAGGTCACCGCCTGCAGCAGATGCGTCTTGCCGAGCCCGACGCCGGCATGGATGTAGAGCGGGTTGAACATCACGGGGTCGCCGCGGCGGCCTTCCGCGACCTGACGCGCAGCCGCATGCGCCAGCGTGTTGGAGCGGCCGACGACGAAGCTCGCGAAGGTCAGGCGCGGATCGAGCGGCGAGCCGCCGAGCGCGTCATGATTGGCCGAGACCGGCGCCGTCGCGGTCGAGCGCAGCTCCGGCGTCGGCATACGTCGCGTCTCGACCGGCACTGGTGCTTCCTTCGGCTGCGCCACCGGGCGCACCGCGGAGCGGACGGTGAGATCGATGCGATGCACTTCCGGCATCTCGGCCTGCCAGCACGACAGCACGCGCTCGGCATAATGGGCCTGGATCCAGCTCTTCAGGAAGCGCGTCGGCACCGAGAGCCGCACGCTCTCGTCCTGCACGCCTTCCAGATCCATGCGTGCAAACCAGCTCGTGTAAACGTCCTCGCCAACGCTCGAGCGCAGCCGACCCTTCACGCGTGACCAGCGATCCTGTTCCATTGTCATCGTCAGAAAACTTCTCTTGAGAGATTTAGTTGCGTGGTGAGCGCCATGAAGAGTTCCTGCTGTCAGGGTTTCTGTCATGGTGCGACCTCAGAGCGAGTCCATCGTCAGGCATGGCTCGGCCGCTCGGCGAGAACGCCGCGTCCGGTCAGCGATGTCAGAGATGGAGGGTTCGCGAGGTCAGCGCGTACTCGGCGCTCCGTCACACGCGGGGGGCTGGAGGTCGGACTGATCTAAACCGGCATCGTTCGAATTGGAGACGTGCTTCAATACCGCGTTGAGTCCGTAAGACATAATACCTCCCCGTCCTGCCGTGATTACTCACGACAAGGTCCTGCGTGTCCAAAAGACAGCCGCGGCTTACGATGTCGCGGATGCCTGCCCGTGTACTAATCGTCCGTTCGACTTCGCCGCCTTGCGTGCCGGGGTAGCTTTGCGATGTCCCTCATATGCGCTTGGCACGAGGCGGGAAGATCCCGCTTGGAGACATTCAGACAAACAGCTACCATTCCCATATTGCTATGGGTTGTGAACCGACATCGCTTGTTGAAGCGTCGCCTACGTGCACACCGCCGCCGATTTGCACGCTCGCCCCGTTTCCTAAACCGCGCTGGTCTGAAGATCGTGGGCGCCGCTGACGACCTAAGGAATACACTAAGCGGAAAGACTCGCAACGGAATTGATTCACACTTGAGGCATCAAAAAACTTGACCTCGGTTAACGTCGCGCGCGACTTGTGCACAGGCTTCGGAGCAAGTTTTTGGATTCGTGCACAGAATCGAGAACGCCAGACCTCATGTGACAATTCTCCGCCACCGCCAATTTTTTTTACAATTTCGTCATGCACTCGACGCGCGGGACGAATTTTCCAAATGCTTGCGGTCGCTATGTTGATAAGTGATTAGCGAGACATCGTTTTTTGAGTCTCGTTTCACAGGGTAACTCCCACGCTGCATGCGCTCCTGTGAATCTACGGTGTGTAGAACTTTCGTCGCCTGCGGATTCAATCCGGGCCCGCAGCACAGCACTTTTCGCAATGCAGTGAAAGTTTCCGCTGTTGCAACTCAGCGGCAGGTAGAACTACGGAACGAAGAATAGCGCAGGCGATGCGAACCTTCCAATCGTAGATCGATCGTGCGTGTCGCCTTTCCGTGAATATGACAGGCAACAAAAAAGCCCGGCGCGATGCCGGGCTGTTTGACGCGTGCGATGTTCGATCGATCAGTCGACCGATCGATCCGCCCTGACTTGCCGAGCTTACTTGGCGAGCTTGGCGATCTGCGCGGTGAGGCGCGAGACTTTGCGACTGGCGTTGTTCTTGTGAATGATGTTGCGCTGCGCGGCACGCATCAACGCGGGCTCGGCATTCGCCAGCGCCTTCACGGCTGCGGCGCGATCGCCGGTGGCGATGGCTTCCTCGACGGTCCGCACGACACCGCGCATCTGGGTGCGGCGCGACTTGTTGACGGCGGTGCGGCGGGCGATCTTGCGCGTCGCTTTCTTGGCGGAAGTGGTATTGGCCATGGTCTCAATATCCTTTGCGGGTACCGGTCGCGTCTTGGTCGGGTAGCGCCGGCTTGCTTGACCGCGTAATCGACGCTCGGATTTAGGGTGTTCGGTTGCTGGGCCGTCCCGGGAACATGAGGCCTCATAGAGCTCTAAGCTCAAGGAGCCTGCAACTGCTCAAAGAACAGCGGCGGCAGGATTGCGCCCGCCGCCAGTTGGCGCCCTTATAGAGAGGGTCTTCGGCACCGTCAACGCTTTCTGGGCCGGAAAAGCGGCCTCAGGGCGCTCCAGGGGGCGCCGTAACGCCCTGAAGAGGTTGAATTTCTGCCGTCGCCCGGCTATTGGCTGGCGGCGTTATATCGGGTCCTCCGATCGGGCGACCATATAAGGTGAGGCATGATCCGCGGCTTTTTCCGACTGATTGGGCTGTTGCTGCTCGCCGGCGGGTTCATCTTCATGGTCTATGACGGCGCCCGCTGGGTGGCCGACCAGACCCTGAAGTTCACCCGGTTCGGCCAGTTCTGGAACGACATCAATCAGGCCAGCCAGTCGGCCTTCCGCACCTGGGTCGAGGCCAAGGCGCCCTGGCTCTGGACCTCCGTGATCCGCCTGCTGCTGGATCAGCCGGTCTTCGCCGTGCTCGGCATTCTCGGCATCCTGCTGATGATCCTGTTCCGGCCGCGGAAACCGCTAATCGGCTATTCCCGGGATTGATCCTCAATTCCCGCCGGGATTGAGCGCTGCGCGGCGCGCGGCGTAACAACTCTGCCCACGCTCACGTAGATCGCTATATTCCCACCTGATCGCGAGCACGCCGCCTCGAGCATCTGGCTCAGGCGACGGACGGCTCGTTTCGGAGACCCATCATGCTGTTCATGCGCAAGACCACCGCATTGCCGAGCGCAGCTGACGCGCTGCCCGGCCGTGCGCAGGCCATTCCGACCGCGACCACCCATTTCGTCAACGGCAGCAGGCTCAAGCCGCCTTATCCCGCCGGCCTCGAGCAAGCGGTGTTCGGGCTCGGCTGCTTCTGGGGCGCCGAACGGAAATTCTGGGAGATCGGCGATGGCATTTACACCACCGCTGTCGGCTATGCCGGCGGCCACACGCCGAACCCGACCTATGAAGAGACCTGTTCGGGCCGCACCGGCCACACCGAAGTGGTGCTGGTCGTGTTCGATCCGAACAAGATCTCTTACCAGGCGCTCTTGAAGACGTTCTGGGAGAGTCACAACCCGACGCAGGGCATGCGCCAGGGCAACGACGTCGGCACGCAGTACCGAAGTGCGATCTACACCTCTTCCGATGCGCAGAAGAAGGCGGCTGACGAGTCGAAGGCGCTCTATCAGAAGGCACTCGCAGCAAAAGGTCTCGGTGCCATCACCACCGAGATCGCGCCATCAGGCGAATTCTATTTCGCCGAGGATTACCATCAGCAATATCTGGCGAAGAATCCCGCCGGCTATTGCGGCTTAGGGGGCACCGGCGTGTCCTGCCCGATCGGAGTGGGCGTGAGCGCGTAAGCTAGCCGCGAACTCGATGCACCTCTCCCGCTTGCGGGAGAGGTCGCATTGCATCGCAGATGCGGGTGAGGGCTCTTTCCTCTAGGAGACTGTCCCATCGTGGAGAGACCCTCTCCCCAGCCCTCCCTCCGCAAGCGGGAGAGGGAGCGTACCGCGCGCATGGCGGGCATCGTCGGGTCATCGCTCCCCGCAAACGCTTTATTAACCATAACCGGTGCATCACTGGAACTGTCTCGTTTCGAGGGATGGGTCCGGTGCCAGTTGCACGCGCGTTTCGATCGTCGATCACGGCAGTGGCCTTGGCAGCGTCCGCCGCGCTGACCCTTGGCGGCTGCATGCAGACCGCCGGTCCCGTCGCGGTGATGCCAGCTCGCGCCGATCTCGACTCGATGGCCTATGGCCAGCCTTATGGCGCTCCGCAGCCGGTCGTCGTTGCCAACAATGGCGGCGGTGCCATCGCGGCGCTCAGCAATTCCTTTGCCGCTTCGCCCGCACCCATGCCGGTCGGCTACGCCGCGCCGATGGCGGGGCCGGTGCGCTACGACGCCTCCTACCATCTCGACGCCGGCGACAAGCTCCGCGTCGTGGTCTACGGCCAGGAAGGCCTCACCAACAGCTACGCCATCGATGCCGGCGGCTCCATCACCATGCCCCTGATCGGCGCGGTGCCGGCACGCGGCCGCACCACCGCCGGCCTTGCCGGCGAGATCGCCGCGCGCCTGCGCAACGGCTATATCCGCGAACCCTCGGTCGCGGTCGAGATCGAATCCTATCGCCCGTTCTTCATTCTCGGCGAAGTCACCGCGCCGGGCCAATATCCCTATGTGCCGAACATGACGGTCGAAAGCGCGGTCGCGATCGCCGGCGGCTTCTCGCCCCGCGCCAAGCGCGACGTGGTCACCGTCACGCATACCGAGCAAGGCGGCTCCATGCGCGCCGTGGTGCCGCTCGGCACCCCCTTGAATCCCGGCGACACCGTGTTCGTCGGCGAGCGCTGGTTCTAGCTCACCGCCTGAAATCCAGCCGCCCGTTCGGAAAACATCCGTCGATCCTGTCAGCGTCGACCACGCGCCCGACCCACGGCCTGGTGATCGCCGGCGTGGTCAAATTGATGTATTTCCCGACCAGGCGCTCCGCGCCGTCGCGCGCGGCATCGATCAGCCCGTGCCGGTGGCCATGGTCCCAGTCGAAGCGCAGATAGATCCGGCTCCCCGCGATGCGGATGTCCGCGCGCCCCTGTTTCCACTTGTCCGGCGTGTCGCCGGCAATGGTCGGATCGGCGCCGCCATTCCAGCGGCTCGCCCAGAGACCCTCGATCGGATCGGATGGCGCTGCGATCGATGCCCATGCCGCCGCATTGCGGTCCGCCGCATCGCCGGGCAGCGTGGCCGTCGCGGCATAGTCCATCACTTCGGAATCATCGGGCGAGGGGACATCCATGGTTCCAAAGGGATTGCGGATGACGAGGTGCGTGATGGCTTGCTGCATGGCGATCTCCGGCGTGAGTTGGCTTGACTGGCCAGCTCTATCGCCGCGCACCACGCTGCGCCCACCCGATTTCCGCTCTGAGGGAGGAGAGAGAGGCGGGCGCTACTTCTTCAAATGCGTCGCGAAGAATTCCATGCTGCGCGGCCAGGCGATGTCGGCGCTGGTCTTGTCGTAGCTCGCCCGCTCGTCGCAATGGAAGCCGTGCTGGGCGCCAGGATAGACGAAGACCTCCACGTCCGGCCGCTTCGCCTTGACGGTCTCGACGTCGCTTAGGGGAATGCCTTGGTCCTTCTCGCCGAAATGCAATTGCGTCGGCACCTTCGGCGTCTCGTCGGCAAAGCGCACGACGGCGCCGCCGTAATAACCGATCGCGGCCTTCAGGCCGGTCAAGCGCGTCGCCGCGACAAAGGCGATGCTGCCGCCAAGACAGAAGCCGATGATGCCCACGGGCCCGACGCTTCTGGCGGCATCGATTGCCGCTTGCGTATCGCGCAGCATCGCGGCCCAATCGGGATTGGCGACGAACTTGCGCGCTTCGGCGATCTCGTCGGGCGAATAGCCCGACTGGAAGTTCGGCGCGGTGCGGTCGAAGATCGACGGCGCGATCGCGACATAGCCTTCGCCAGCGAGGCGGTCGCAGACCGAGCGGATGTGATGATTGACGCCAAAGATCTCCTGGATCACCACCACCGCGCCCTTCGGCGCGCCTGCAGGGTCAGCGCGATAGGCGCCGAGCTGGAAATTGTCCGACGCCCTCAGTTTGATGTCTTGTCCCACGCGGGTTGTCCTTCTCTTTTGTAACGTAATTCACTCTCTCCCCTCATCCTGAGGAACGCGCCCTTCGCGCGTCTCGAAGGATGCAAGGCCGAGATGCGAGGGCCGGGCCTGCATGGTTCGAGACGCGGCTACGCCGCTCCTCACCATGAGGGGATAGATTCACTCCCACATCCAGTTCTCGCCGTAATCTTCCTTCCATCCCGCCAGCCGGCCATGGCGGAATTGCAGGAACAGGCGGTGACGGTGGGGGATCAAGCCGCTGCCGCCGATGTCGCGCAGCGCGAGGTAGATCTCGTTGCCGGGACGTCCGCGCACATATTGTAGCGGCTGTCCGAGCGCGCGGGCGGTCTGTTCGGCATCCATGCCGAAGGCGAGCGGAATGTTGTTGGACGAGGTCGCGACGAAGGGCCGGCGCGGCGGCACCGCGCCGAACGGCTCGGCCTGCGCCGCCGCCGACGATAGCGCGGCGATTGCGCCCGCCGCGAAGATCGCTCGCATCATGGTCGACGTCCCCATTGCCTGAGCCTATGCCGGCAAGTTCTTCAGGAAAGGCTCGACGGCGTCAACAAAAGCCTTGGGCTGATCGATGTTGACGGCGTGACCGGCGGCGGGGATCACGACCTTTTGTGCGCCGGGAATTTTTGCCGCCATGTAATCGGACGCGGCCAGGAACGGCGTGTCGTCGGCGCCGACCACGATCAGCGAGGGCACCTTGATGTCGGGCAGCAGCTCGATCACGCGGGCATCGCGCTGGGTCAGCATGCCGCGTGCTGCGAGCGCCAGTCCCTGGGCGTTGCGGTGACTGGCTGAGGCGCGCTCACGCGTTGCCGATTTCAGGACGTCGAGGCCTTCGCGATCGAGCCTGTCGGCGGTGGCGAACGCCCGTGCATTCCAGGCCTCGCGCGCGTCGTCCTTCTTGAAGCCGGGGCCGGTGTCGATGATCAGCAGCGCGCGGGTGCGCTCGGGATGCGCGCGATAAAAGGCGAGCGACATGTAACCGCCGAGCGACAATCCGCCGATGATCGCGCGCTTGGCGCCGACGGCATCGAGGATCGCGGCCATGTCGCCCACCGTGAGCGCTTCGCTGTAAGCCCTGGGATCATCGGGGTAGTCGGACTGGCCGTGGCCACGCATGTCCCACAAGACGAGCTTGTGCTCCTTGGCGAGCGCATCGACCTGCCCATGCCACATCGCCGACGTCGATGAGTAGCCATGCGTGAGCAGCAGAGGCGGCCCCTCGCCGTGAACCTCGTAGTAGATATTGACGCCGTCCCGATTGATCTCAGGCATTTCGCCCACCCTTGTTGTTTGTTGCTGTTGTTTCCTCACGCATCCTAGCCTGCTGGGTTACTCGGAGGAAACCGCCGGAGTCGCCGAGGCACGCATGCCTGACGCACGCGCTGTTGTGTCCAGTAGCTGCGTCGGCGTCATTGGCGCGGCCCACAACGCGCGGGTGCGGAGACCGTTTCTTCTATTCGTTCCAAATTGCATTTGCCACGGCAACCGAACGCGATCATTCTCGCCGCCAAGGTTGGCGCCAGCCCGGTGGGCGTCCGCCATTCAAGTTGCCGCCGTAAGCGGCTTCATGCACCGGCAGGGGAAGACGCCTATGCCAACTCTCACCATCAACGGGCGGAGTCTGTCCGTGGATGCGGCGAACGACACGCCGCTCCTCTGGGCGATCCGCGAGCAATTGCAGATGACCGGCACCAAGTTCGGCTGCGGTGCCGGGTTGTGCGGGGCCTGCACCGTGCACGTCAACGGCGAAGCCGTGCGCTCGTGCCAGACCATGGTCGGCGACGTCGCCGGCAAGAAGATCACCACCATCGAAGGCCTCTCCGCCAAGGGCGATCATCCCTTGCAGAAGGCATGGATCGCCGAGCAGGTGCCGCAATGCGGCTATTGCCAGTCCGGGCAGATCATGCAGGCAGCCTCGCTGCTCGCGAAGAATCCCAACCCGACCAAGGAAGAGGTCGTCGCGCACATGGACGGCAATCTCTGCCGTTGCATGACCTATTCGCGGATTCAGAAGGCGATCATGCGTGCCGCATCCGAGATGCGCACCGCGTCCACCACCTCCAACGAGCGGAGGCCCACATGAACGAGCATGTGAAGAACGTCACCCCCGAGACGACGGATCTCAGCCGCCGCTCCTTCCTGGTCGGCACCGCCGCGACCGGCCTCGTGCTCGGCTATGCCGGCGTCCCCGGCATTAATTCCGCGTCGGCCGCGGCGCCCGCCAATTTCGAGCCGAGCGTCTGGTATGCGATCTCTCCGGACGGTCTCGTCACCGTGACCTGCGGCAAGGCCGACATGGGCCAGCACATCGCCTCGACGATGGCGCAGATCGTCTGCGAGGAACTCGGCGCGAAGTGGAGCGACATGCGCGTGCAACTCGCCTCCAACGATCCGAAGTTCAACGATCCGGTCTTGGGCGCGCAGATCACCGGCGGCAGCTGGTCGACGATGATGAACTTCGAGGCGATGAGCCGGGCCGGTGCGGCCGGTCGCATCGCCTTGACGGAGGCCGCCGCCGCGGCCATGGGCTTGCCGCCCTACTTCAAGGACCAGCTCGTCGTTCGCGACTCCGTGATCTCGCATCCGAAGTCGAAGAAGCAGATGACCTTTGCCGAGATCGTCAAGAGCGGCAAGGCGACGAAGACCTTTACGCCGGACGAATTGAAGGCGATCAAGCTGAAGACGCCGGACCAGTACACCATGATCGGCGTCTCGGTGCCGCAGCTCGACATCCCCTCCAAGACCAACGGCACAGCCAAGTACGGCATCGACGTGATGCTGCCGGGCATGGTCTACGGCAAGGTGGTGACCCCGCCGGTGCGCTTCGGCGCCACGGTGAAATCGGTCGACGACAGTGAAGCCAAGAAAGTGCCCGGCTTCATGAAGGCCGTCATCCTCGACGACAAGACCGGAACCACGTCCGGCTGGGTCGTCGCGGTGGCCAACACCTATGCCAACGCCCGCAAGGCGGCGGACGTGCTGAAGATCGCCTATGACGGCGGTCCGAACGCGAAGCTGTCGAGCCAGTCGCTGCTGGATGAAGCCAAGCGGCTTCAGGGCTTGGAGGATTCCGGCCAGTTCTTCGTCAAGGACGGCGATCCCAACGCGTCGTTCGGCACGGCGGCGAAAGTGGTCGAGGCCGAGTACACCACCAGCATCAACATCCATGCGCCGCTGGAGCCAATGAACGCCACCGCGGAGTTCAAGGGCGACATCCTGCACATCTATTCCGGCAACCAGTTCGCGACGCGCTCCGGCGCCATCGCGGCGGGCGCCGCCGGGATCGATCCGAAATTCGTCGTGATGCACCAGCATTGGCTCGGCGGCGGCTTCGGCCGCAGGCTCGATGCCGACATGATGGTCCCGGCGGTGCAGGCGGCGAAGGCGGTCGGCAAGGCGGTCAAGGTGATCTACTCGCGCGAGAACGACATGACGATGGATTTCTCGCGACCGCTCACCTATCAGAAGGTCAAGGCCGGCGTGGATGGCGACGGCAAGCTCGTCGCGCTCAGCCACGACGTGGTCTCGGCCTGGCCGACCGCGCGCTGGGGGATCCCCGATATGTTATCGCCCGCTGTCGACAAGAAGGGTTCGCTCGATAGTTTCACCGTGAACGGGGCCGACTTCTTCTACACCGTGCCCAACCATTATGTGCGCGCGATCAAGAACGAGCTCGCGCACAATGCCACACCGTCGGGCCAGCTCCGTTCGGTGGCGCCGGGCTGGACCTTCTGGGCGGTCGAAAGCATGATCGACGAGATCGCGGCGGCGGCGGGCAAGGATCCGGCGCAGTTCCGCATCTCGCTGCTCGACGGCGCCGGCAAGAACGGTGGCGGCGCGCAGCGGCTGCGCAACACGCTGCTCGCCGCGATGGGGCTCTCCGGTTACGGCACCAAGCAGCTGCCGAAAGGCGAGGGCATGGGGGTTGCCTGCGTCTCGTCGCAGGAACGGGAGTCCGCAAGCTGGACGGCATGCGTCGCCCATGTCGCGGTGGCGCCGTCGGGCGCGGTGACCGTGAAGAAGCTCACGGTCGCGACCGACGTCGGCACGCAGGTGCATCCCGACAACATCCGTGCTCAGGTCGAGGGCGCGGCGCTATGGGGCCTGTCGCTGGCGATGTGCGAGAAGGCGACGCTGAAGGACGGTGGCATCGAGCAGACTAATTTCGATAGCTACCGGCCCTTGCGCATGAGCCAGACGCCCGAAGTCGCCGTCGCCGTGATCGCCAATGGCGAGAAGGCCACCGGCGTCGGCGAGCCCGCGGTGACCGTGGTCGCGCCCGCCATCGGCAACGCCATCTTCAACGCCTCAGGTGCCCGCGTCCGGGCGCTGCCGATCACGGCGGAGGCGGTGAAGGCCAGCATGAAGGCGTAGGGCGAGGCTTGATTGCTGAATGAGGTGATCCGCCGGAGGGCAGCCTCCGGCGGATTTGTTTTTGGGAGATCGTCTCCACAATCTCGGTGTCATGCTCCGCGGAAGCGGGGTATCCAGTGCGCCGCGGCTTTTCGGTTCCGCGCCTTGGCATACTGGGTCGCCCGGTCAAGCCGGGCGACGACAGCGGAAGGGGGGAGCGAAAGCGTCCCAAATTCCCCTTATCCATCAAAGCCCATTCTACGGTGCATGGGGTTGTTTTCACGGTTTTGAAGTTCCCGACCCCGGAACCGAAAACCCTTAAAATTGCACCGAATTCCGCAGGGTTCCATTGAGCACGCCTCTTAAGGGCCAGAGAACCTGATCCGGCTTAGGCTTGAGGCCAAATCCCAATCCCACGCCTTGGGGAAGCCATGAACGCGCCAGCCAAATCCGCCGCCAAACGCCGGCTTCTGCTCGCCTCCGACCGGAGCGACGAAAGCTCCGAGCTCGCCAGCATCCTGAAGGCAGTCGGCGACGTCTCGACGGTGACGACGCAGGAGATCCCCGACAAGCCCTCGCGCGATCTCTCCGGGCTCGTGGTCGACATCAACCTGCGCTCGCCCGAGAGCGTGCAGCGGGTACGCAACAAGCTGCGCGGCGATGCTTATCGGTCGATGCCGCGGCTGTTCGTGCTTGCGGACGCGCTGCATCACGGCACCATGCAGGCGTGGGCGCTGGGCGCCACCGACACGATTTCGCGGCCGCTCCAGGCCGACGCCATCCTGCAGCGCATTCGCGCCGCCTTCCCGGACACCGCCGCCTATGATGCGACCGACCGCGGCAAGACGCTCAACCGCGGCGTCGAGGCGGCGCATGCGGTGCTGGCGAAGATGTTCGAGAAGCTGCCGCTCGGCGTGCCCTTGACCTTCGACGACGTCATCGCCGCGGAAAGCAAGATCCTGAAGGCGATCAAGCATTCCTCGCTGCGCGAATGGCTCACCACGGTCGGCTGCCACCATGTCGGCAGCTATCGTCACTGCCTGTTCGTCACCGGCTTCGCCGTCGCCTTCGCGCAGCATCTCGGCATGCGCGAGGACGACCAGCGCCGCCTGACCCGTGCCGCGCTGCTGCACGACGTCGGCAAGGCCTTCGTTCCCGCCGCGCTGCTCGACAAGCCCGGCAAGCTCACCGACGAGGAGATGGCCGAGGTCCGCCAGCATCCGCGCCGCGGCTATGATGCGCTCGCCGCCCAAGGCGGCTTCCCGCCGGAGATGCTCGATGTGATCCTGCATCACCACGAATTTCTCGACGGCAGCGGTTATCCGAACGGCCTGTCGTCGAACCAGATCAGCGACATCGTGCGTCTGACGACGATCGTCGACATCTATGCCGCACTGGTCGAGAAGCGCGCCTACCGCATGCCGTTCACGCATTCGCGCGCGTTCGGCATGATGGAAGGCATGGTCGGCAAGCTCGACCAGCAGCTGCTGCAGGCGTTCCGCCCGGTGGCGCTGGGGTCGTTCTAGGCGAGATGCCGTAGGGTGGATTAGCCGAAGGCGTAATCCACCAAACTTCGTTCGGCATTCTCTGAAGCATGGTGGGTTACGCCTTCGGCTAATCCACCCTACGCGCTCACCCCAGCATCCTCCGCAACTCCGCCTTCGCCACCTTCTCCAGCGTCGAGCGCGGCATGTCGTCGACGAGCCTGATCTCGCGTGGCACCTTGAAGTCGGCAAGACCCTTGCGGCAGGCTTCCATCACGCGCTCGTGCAGATCGGGCGCGGCGCCCGCGACGCCGCCCTGCGGGATGATGAAGACAACAGGCACTTCGTCCAGCATCGGGTGCGGCTTCGCCACCACGGCGGCCTCGCGCACGCCTGATACGAGCGCGATCACCTGCTCGATCTCGGAGGCCGCGACGTTCTCGCCGCCGACCTTCAGCATGTCCTTGGCGCGGTCGCCGAACTTGATGAAGCCGTTCTCGAGCCGATCGACACGATCGCCGGTGAGGAAGAAGCCGTGCTCGTCAAAACTCTCGCGCGTGGCCTTCTCATTGTGCAGATATTCGGCGAACAGCGACAGGCCGGGGATGCCCTTGATCGATAGATTGCCGGTGCCGCCGATTTCGGTCGGCCGCCCGTCATCGTCGGTGATGCGGATCTGATACTCGGGAGCGGCGCGGCCGATCGACATCGGGATGTTGGGCTGATCGACTTCGCCGACGATGCCGTGGGTGATGGTCTCGGTCATGCCCCACCAGCCGATCATCTTGATGCCGAAAGCGGCGAACGCGGGCGGCTCGTTGATCGCGGTGCCCCAGAGACGGAATTTGTGATCTCCAGGGATCTCCTGCTCGAGCAGCGCCTTCATGCAGAACGGTATCGTCGAGGTCCAGGTCGCGCCGTGCTCGCGCGCGACGCTCCAGAAGCGGCTGGCGGAGAAGCGCGGCTGAATCACGCAAGTCGCCCCGACCCACAGCGTCGCCAGCATGGAGTAGGCGAGCGCGTTGGTGTGGAACAGTGGCAAGTACGCCTGATGCACGTCGGTCGCATGCAGGTCCTCATGCGCGGCGTTGACCTTGGCGCCCCACAGCGCGTTGGCGTGGGTCCACAGCACGGCCTTGGGGCGTGAGGTCGTGCCTGAAGTGTATTGCACGCTGCATGGCGCCAGCGGATCGGTCGCGCGTTTCGGGCGGTCGACGCCATCGTCGTACAGGGATTCAAAGCTGTCGCCGCGCGAGGTCGCTTGCGCAGGTGCTGCGCCGGCATCATGCGAGGTCACCGCCATCCAGCTTATGTTGCGGCAGTTCTGCGCGACGATTTCCGCATAGGCCGGCTGCGTGATCGCGGCGACCGCGCCACAATGATCGGCAAAATACGCGATCTCGGCCGGCGCCGAGCGGGTGTTGGTGGTGACCGCGATGGCGCCGAGTTCGACACAGGCAAACCAGGCCAGCATCGCCTCGATGCAATTGTCCAGATGAATGAGCACATATTCGCCAGGCCGGACGCCGCGCCGTGCCAGCCCCGCCGCGAGCGCGCCGACCCGCTCGTGAAACGCGCCATAGCTCCAGCGCCGCGCCGGCGCATCGAACGGCGCCCAGATCAGGAACGGATGGTCACGCCGGACCTCGGCGCGCATCTTGAGCAACCAGGGCACGTCGATCCCGTCGAATGGGCCCACGATTCCGGCAGTGGTTTGTCGAAGTGGCATGGCTCCTCCCCGTGCAGCCTGCATCTTGATGGCGGCCGTCTCTTGATGATTGCGTCTTCCTGCCATCGGATGAGGCCGGGAGCAAATCGGGAAGCGCTGGCGTGAAGTGAGGCGTGTTCGGTCTCTCCCCGTCATGGCCGGGCTTGACCCGGCCATCCACGTCTTGGCCATGCAGCACGGAGAACGTGGATGCCCGGGACAAGCCCGGGCATGACGACCGAGTTTGTAGCGCCTGGTTGCCTCAATCCTCGTACGACGAGATCTCGATCAGGCTGCCATCCGGATCCCGGCAATAGACCGAGCGCAGCGTGCCGCAGGCGCCCTGCTTGAGAACCGGGCCTTCCGCGATCGCGACGCCGTGTGCCTGCAGATGCGCCACCACCTCGTCGGGCGCAGCGGAGGTGAGGAAGCAGAGGTCCTCGCTGCCGGCGGTCGCCTGGTCCGCGGTGAACCACTCCACCTTGTCGGCATCGCGCGGCCGGACGTTGATCTTCTGGTTACCAAAGTGAAGCGAAGTCCGCGGCGCTTTGCCGCCACCGGGATCGAACACCTTGACTTCCATGCCGAGAATCCTGCGGTACCACTCTGTGGTCACCGCGACATCGGCGACGTTGATCACGAGATGATCGAGAGCTTCGACCTTGACCGGCATGCCTTATCCTTTCGTCGTGATGCGTCCCGTGCACTTTCCGCCTGCGGCAAGCTTTGTTACAACCCCGCCGACGCCGGGTTCAAGCTATCCGGCTTCAAGAACAACACGTTGGGAGAACCCTTGAGATGATCACTCGCCGTACCGCGCTGGGCCTGCTCGCCGCCAGTCCGCTTGCAGCCACCCCGCTGTCGAAGGCTCTTGCCGCCGATTATCCGGCCCGGCCCGTGAAATGGGTGGTCGGCTATCCGCCGGGCGGCGCCACCGACATCCTGGCGCGACTGATCGGCCAGCGGCTCTCGGAAAAGTTTGGCCAGCAATTCGTGATCGAGAACAAGCCGGGTGCCGGCAACAACATCGCCACCGAATCGGTCATCAATGCCGAGCCCGACGGCTACACGTTGCAGCTGGTCAACCCGGCCAACTACATCAACGCCTCGCTCTACACCAATCTGAAGTTCAACTTCGTGCGGGACATGGCGCCGGTCGCTTCGTTCCAGCGCGTTCCGAACGTGATGACCGTCAACAAGGACGTGCCGGCCAAGAACGTCGTCGAGTTCATCGAATATGTGAAGGCCAATCCCGGCAAGGTCAACATGGCCTCGTCGGGTAACGGCACCTCGGTGCATCTGTCCGGCGAGATGTTCATGGCCATGACCGGCTGCAAGATGCAGCACGTGCCCTATCGCGGCGCCGCGCCCGCGATCACCGACATGCTCGGCGGCCAGGTGCAGGTGATCTTCGACAACATGCCCTCGATCATCCAGCACATCCGCTCCGGCTCGCTTCGTGCGATCGGTGTCACCACCGCAGAGCGCTCGCCGCAGCTCCCCGACGTGCAGGCGATCGCCGAGACCGTGAAGGGCTACGAGGCCAGTGCGCTGTTCGGCATGGGCGCTCCGAAGAACACGCCGAAGGAGATCATCGCCAAGCTCAACAGCGAGATCAACACGCTGATGAAGGAGCCCGACATGACCAAGCGTCTGGTCGAGCTCGGCGGCGAGCCGCGGGTGCAGACCCCGGAGGCGTTCGGCGAGGAGATCAAGGCCGAGACCGAGAAGTGGAAGAAGGTCGTCGAGTTCGCCGGCCTGAAGGTCGACTAGCGATCTTTTGATGGCCAGACATGGAGCCCTGCCTTGCGGCAGGGCTTTTTCTTGCGTGGCTTGTTTCGTTGATGCGGAATAAAACGGCACTGCGAAACCTGATGATAGATGGCGCCGTATCCCGTGCCAGCTAGAGAGGAGTTGGATCATGCGCAAGACGCAATTGGTGCTGCTGATGCTCGGGGCGGCGGTCCTTGCCGGCTTCGCCACCGTCACGCCCGCCGCGGCGCGCGACTATCCATGGTGCGCTCAGGGTGGCGAGTATGATTATCCCGGCGAATGCGCCTACAACAGCTATGAACAATGCCAGGCCAGCGTGTCGGGCCGGCTGCTGTATTGCGATCGCAATCCTCGCTTTGGCTACGGCCAGGAGCAGCCGCCGCAACCTCGGCCCCACCGACGCACGCGGCCCGTCGCGCCGTACTAGCGCGATCAACGTTCCCTACTGAGCGCTGCCTGATCACGCACTCGTGCAGAACCGTGTGCTGAGGTTCTGGCTTGACGTGTTCCCGTTTGCACTTATACTAAACCTTATGGTTAAGTATCAGGACGAGACGCTGGACCGGACGTTTGCGGCGCTATCCGACCCGACGCGGCGTGCCCTGCTGGCACGGCTCGGCGACCAGGACTGCCTGTCGGTGAGCGAACTGGCCGCACCGTTCCCGATCTCGCTGCCGGCGATCATGAAGCATCTCGACGTGCTCACGGATGCGGGCCTGATCGTGCGGGAGAAGACCGGGCGCACGGTCGCCTGCCGGCTCACCGCGCAGCCGATGGAGCAGGCGATGAACTGGCTCAATCGCTACGCGCAATTCTGGTCCGACAATCTCGATCGCCTTGCCGCCTTCGTGGAGGAAGAGACATGGCCAACGCAGCCGTCAACGCCGAACTCAGTGCCGCCGAGCACGCAACGGAACGCCCAAGCCTCACGCTCACGCGCCGGCTCCGCGCGCGGCCGGAAAGGGTCTACGCGGCCTGGACGAAAGCCGAGCAGCTAGCGCAATGGTTCGGGCCGCCGCACATGAAGCCTGCGACGCTTCGAGCCGAACTCGACGTCCGCACCGGCGGCAACTTTCGCATCAGCTTCACCCGTGATGACGGCGAATATTTCGAGGCCGGCGGTACCTATCGCGACGTCGTGCCGAACGAGCGGCTGGTCTTCACCTGGGCCTGGCATTCGACGCCGGAGCGCGAATCGCTGGTGACGATCACGCTCAAGCCGGACAGCGCCGGCACCTTGATGGTCTTCCATCACGCGCAGTTCTTCGACGAAACCGCCCGCGACAACCATCTGCGCGGCTGGAGCTCGTTCTTCGACAAGCTCGATGCCTTCGTCGCCTGATCCCGATCAGAGGAGGACACCATGCAGCAACATCGGATCGTCTCGCGCGAGCAATGGATCGCCGCCCGCAAGGCTCATCTGGCCCATGAGAAGGAGCTCACTGCGGCCCGCGAACGCCTGGCCGAGGAGCGCCGTGCCTTGCCCTGGGTCAAGGTCGACAAGAACTACGTGTTCGACGGACCGAACGGCAAGCTGACGCTCGGCGATCTCTTCAAGGGCCGGCCGCAGCTCGTAGTGCAGCACGTGATGTTCGCACCGGATTGGGACGCCGCCTGCAAGAGCTGCTCGTTCTGGGCCGACGGTTTCGAACGCATGGTGCCGCATCTTGCCGCGCGCGACACCAGCATGGTTGCGATTTCACTTGCGCCCGTTGCCAAGCTCGACGCGTTCAAGAAGCGGATGGGCTGGACCTTCGATTGGGTCTCCTCGGGAAGCAACGACTTCAACTACGATTACGAAGTCTCGTTCACGCGCGAGCAGATCGACAAGGGTGTGCCGAAATACAATTTCGGCACCACGCCGTTCTACGGACCCGAGCTACCCGGCATCAGCGTGTTCTTTCGCAATGAGGCTGGCGAGATCTTCCACACCTACTCATGCTTCGCCCGCGGCCTCGATATGATGAACGCCGCCTATCAATACCTCGACCTCACGCCGCTCGGCCGTCACGAGGAGGGCTTGCCCTATCCGATGGACTGGGTTCGCCTGAGCGACCAGTACGAACCGCAGGCGACGAAGGAGGCGTGCTGCCACGAGTGAGGGGGCACCTCGTTCAGCAATGTCGTCCTGGCCTTGCCAGGACGATGGCGGCGTTTGGGGTGCCGCAAGTCGCCGTTTTACCGCTTCGCGTCCGCCTGCTCCGTGGCGGTGCACGAGATCAGCATCGTGTAGGCGCGGGCGTTACCGGCGATGTCGGTGGTTTTGAGCTCTCCCTTGGGCTCGGCGGTCTGGTAGGGCACCACGGAATTGTCAAGGAAGTCGCGCAGCGCGCCGGTCTTGATGGCGAAGTTGATGTTCTCGGGAATATCGCCAGTCACAGCGGCGATGCGCAATCCCGGGATCTTGCCGGTGACCACGCCCACGATCTGGCCGGTGGTGTCGAACAGCGGGCCGCCGCTATTGCCGGGCTGCACGGGGGCGCTGATTTGCAGGAAACGCGTGTCATTGCGCATGCCGCTCAATGAGCTCACGATACCCGTCGTCACGGTGAAGTCCGAGCTGAGCAGTCCGTGGTAGGGAAATCCGATCGCGACGACGGAATCGCCGGAGTGGAACGAGCGGTCGCGGATACGGGCAAAGTCCTTGAATGCCGTCGTCGACGGCGCCTGAAGCAAAGCGAGGTCATTGTTGGCGTCGGTCGAAACGACGCGCAGCACCATCGCGGCCTCGCCGGTGAGGTTGCCCTTGATGTCGCCGACGCAGCCATTGATCACATGATTGTTGGTGACGAGGTGCCCGCTCGCGCTCACCACAAAGCCGGTGCCGCTCTTGCCTCTGCCGGATTTGCCGGACGCCGGCGGCGCCTGCTTGTCCGGCGCGGCCTGCGGCTTGGCGGCGACCTTGGTGAAGTCACCGGCCTTGCTGAGCCCATCGGCTTTTACCCGGGTAACGCAATTGGCCAATGCCGTGACCACGGTTCCGGCGGACGTCAGGTCGAAATTGAGGACAGTGCGCCCACTCGTTGCGACCATCAGGCCTGCCTTCTGAAACGTTCGCGTGACGTTGGCAGGCATGACCGCGGTAAGCATGTTCGGTTGATTGGCCGTGGCGAACAGCCGAGCCTGCTCCTGCCCATCGAAGATGACATCGATCGCGGCGTTCTCGCCTTGCTTGAAGCGGTAGCTGGGACTCGCGAAGCTCAGGGTCCATGAACCGGCAGCATTTTGGCCCACGACGAGCATGACGCCGTTTGCATAAGGTGCCGTTGCTGCGCAATGGGAGAAGGCGCCCGTTTGGTCGTTGCTGAAGGCACCGCCGATCCAGTTGCCGACATTGACGGAGCCGAACGGCCCCGCCGCATTCGCGGCTCCGACGACACCCATCTGCAAAAAAGACGCGACGATTAATGACCTAAGCCACATACCAGCCCCCGGAACGCTCTTGGACGCATCTTATCTGCGGAAGCGGGCGCCGCGCAACCGGCAGTTGTCCATCCCGGCGGAATCCTCTCGCGGCGACTTTCGGACTTGCCTTTACTTTGCAGCGCTATATACTTTGCAATACAAAGTAACGGGGCAGCAATCCCGAAATGAGCGGAACGAGGCTTCGGCGTTGCCAATGCGCGATCTCGACAAGGCTTTGGCCGATATCGTGGCGATCCGCAGCCAGATCGCGGCCGGCACGGCATTCCGCGGTTACGGCCCGGCGACGATGGCCGCGACCGGTGCCGTCGCGCTCATCACGGCCGTCCTGCAATTCTGGCTGCTCGGCGATCCCACCACTGAGCCGCTCGGCTTCTTCGTCGGCTGGTTTGTCGCGGCCGCACTGTCCGTCCTGATCATCGGGATCGAGATGCGCGCGCGTTCGCGCCGCCATCATTCGGGTCTGGCCGATGCCATGATCCACCAGGCGGTCGAGCAGTTCCTGCCCGCGGGCGTTGCCGGCGTGCTGCTCGCGGTGGTGATGTGGAAGTTCGCGGCCGAGACGTTGTGGCTGCTGCCGGGCCTGTGGCAGATCCTGGTGTCACTCGGCATCTTCGCCTCCGTCCGCTCGCTGCCGCGCACCGTCGCGTTCGCCGGCGCCTGGTATTTCGTGTCCGGCTTTTCAGTGGTGGTGATCGCGAGCCAGACCCACGCGCTGTCGCCATGGACCATGGGCCTGCCCTTCGTGATCGGGCAGTCGGTGATGGCGGCCATTCTGCATGTCGCATCCGGAGACCATGATGTCGAAGACTGACAGCGCACCCTTCTCCTACGAGGGGCTAGATCGCGTGATCCACGAGAAGGCGAGGCTTGGGCTTCTGACCTCGCTGATGGCGCATCCCAAGGGGCTGGCATTCGCCGACCTCAAGCAGCTGTGCGGCCTCACTGACGGCAATCTCAGCCGGCACCTTGCCGTGCTCCAGGAGGCCGGCCTCGTCGACGTGACCAAGGGCTACGAAGGCAACCGTCCGCACACCACCTGCCGCCTCACCAAGACCGGGCGCCGCCGCTTCCTCGACTATCTCGCCGTGCTGGAACGCCTGGTACGCGACGCCGCCAAGGCCGCCGGCCGCGAGGCGCCGCCGCTCGGCCGGCTCGGTATCGTCTCGACCTGATCCTCCCCTTTTTTGACCGGAGACTTTGCAATGCAAAGTGATGCGTCCCTTAACGAGAAGCTTCATGTCGGCATCATCATGGACGGCAACGGGCGATGGGCGACACGGCGCGGCCTGTCGCGCCTGCGCGGCCACGAGGCCGGGGTCGAGGCCATCCGCCGCATCGTCGAGGCCGCGCCGAAGCAAGGCATCGGCACGCTGACGCTCTACGCCTTCTCGACCGACAATTGGCGGCGGCCAAAGGCCGAGGTTGCCGCACTGATGACCTTGCTGCGCTTCTATCTCGCCAATGAAGTGCAGAGCCTGGTCAAGAACGGTGTGCGCCTCACCGTGATCGGGCGTCGCGATCGCCTGCCTGAAGGCATCGCCAGCGCGATCGCGCGCGCCGAGCAAACTACCACCGAAGGTAACGCGCTGCATTTGCGCATCGCGGTCGACTATTCCGCGCGCGACGCCATCCTCAATGCTGCGGCGAAGGCGGCGGCGCTGACCAGCATCACCCGCGAAGCCTTCTCGCAGCTCGTCACCGGCGAGGCCGGCCTGCGCGACGTCGATCTCATCATCCGCACCTCGGGCGAGAAGCGGCTGTCGGACTTCCTGCTCTGGGAAGGCGCCTATGCCGAGCTGCACTTCACCGAGCGGATGTGGCCCGAGTTCGACGCGGGCGATCTCGCCGCGGCCCTGGCCTCCTTCCACGGCCGCGAGCGCCGCTTCGGCGGCCTTCAGGCGATCATGCCCGAGGAGGTGCCGTCACTCTCCCGTGTGTGACGCGCGGCACGTGCAAACGAGCTGTTCGTTTTCAGCCGCATGATTGGCAGCCATGTCCAAGCGGCCGGCGTGCGGCCTCGGTTAGGTGTGCAACCCCCAGCAACCTGCCGAAAGCGTCACGCATGTCACAGCTGTTTCCGGGAGCCGTCGTCGAGCCGGTCGAGCTGGCCGAAGCGAAGGGCCTTGTCTGCATCAGAACCGCCAGCGCATCCGATGTGGAGAATCTGTCGGTCTATTTCACCGGCCTTTCCGCGACGTCGCGCAACAAGCGCTTCAGCGGTGCGCGAGCGGACCCCGGCGCGGTCGCGGCCGAATGCATCGCCAAGAGCGGCGGTCTCGATCATTTCACCTTGCTCGCCGAGCTCAGAGAGGACGGGCGGGGCAGGATCGTCGGCGAAGCGCGATACGCCTACGACGCGGCGGCACGGCACGGCGAATTTGCCATCTCGGTCGCCGATGCCTTCCAGCGCAACGGCGTTGGCCTTCAGATGATGACGGCGATGGAGACGCTCGCGATCGATCTCGGCCATGAGATGATCGCCGCCGAGACGGCGCGCACGAACGCCGAAATGCGCGGCCTCGCCAGGAAGGCCGGATTTAGCGATACCGGGCTCGGAGACTGGCAGTCGGTTCATCTCGCAAAACGCCTGTCGCGATAGCCGGGCCTGCCGTAAACCCGCTTGCCCGCGAAGACCGAG
This sequence comes from Bradyrhizobium sp. UNPA324, assembly GCF_006658635.1. Lineage (NCBI taxonomy): Bacteria > Pseudomonadati > Pseudomonadota > Alphaproteobacteria > Hyphomicrobiales > Nitrobacteraceae > Bradyrhizobium > Bradyrhizobium sp. UNPA324. The sequence continues at coordinate 4,191,176 of NZ_LFJD01000004.1, read as the reverse complement.
CGGTCGAACTGCGGCGCTGCGTCCATCCGCGGGGCTGGACTGCATCGTCGAATTCTGGTGTCGTGGCGTGCCCTCAATTGCTTGTGTGCGCATGCCGCCCTTCAAGACCATTCGCGCCCGTGCCGAGAAACGCAAGGGCGGGCCCAAGGCCCTGGAAAAGCTGATGCCGGCGAAGCCCGACCTGAAGCGTCTGGCGAAGCTTGGCGACGATCGCATGCTGGCCGAGATGACCAAGCGCGTGTTCTGCGCCGGCTTCGCCTGGAGCGTGATCGATGCGAAATGGGATGGCTTTGAAGAGGCCTTCCTGCATTTCCAGCCGGCCAAGCTCGGCTTCCAGCCCGAGGACTATTGGGAAGGCCTTTTGCGCGACGCGCGCATCGTGCGCAACGGGGCCAAGATCATGTCGGTACGCGACAACGCCGCTTTCGTGCAGGAGATCGCGAAGGAGCATGGCAGCTTCGGCAAGTTCCTGGCGAAATGGCCCTCGTCCGACCAGATCGGCCTGCTCGATCTCCTGACCAAGCGCGGCAGCCGTCTCGGAGGCAACACCGGCCAGATGCTGCTGCGCTTCGTCGGGTGGGACGGCTTTGTCACGTCAAAAGATGTCGTCGTCTGCCTGCGCGACGCCGGTCTCGACATTGCCGAAGAGGTCAAGTCGAAGGGCGATCTCGCCAAGGTGCAAGCGCAGTTCAACGCCTGGGCCGAGGAGACCGGCCTGCCCTATACTTATCTGTCACGCATCTGCGCGCTATCGGTGGGCGAGAACCGCAGCGAATAGCAGAACGCCTCGGGAGAAGCGCCTACCAGGCCGCACGACCTGCTCGGAGACGGCGCCGACCGCATCCGGATTGTCCAAGCCGCCGATTAGCGCAGCTCGCGGGCAGATCGTGTGCATCTTGTGGCGATCTCGTGCCGTGAGCGCGGCAGATGCAGCGCGCGATCACAAATTACATTTCGCCGGAACATTTGCCCGCAGCACCTGTTCGGGGTTGAGCCAGGCGGACAAAGGCGCAGGGAACGCGCGCTCCCGCCCCGGCCAATGAAACCGGACACAGAAACGGAGCAGCTCATGAAGCTCACATCCGAACAGGTGAAGCAGACCGTCAACCAACTCGGCGCTCAGGTGCTGCCCGACGAACATCCCGCCATGCCGCAGCTCAACAGCATGTTCGGCGAGCACACCTTCTTCGTCGACGAAATGGGCCTCAAGGTCCTCGAGCCCACCGCGTCGGTCGGTGCCGATCGCCAGAGCGGTGAAGTCGTCAGCCTCGCCGATTGGGGCGATTCCGACCTGACGCGTCTTATGGCGCACGAGCCCGAGCCGACCGGCGTGATCGTGGTGTTCGAGCACGTGAGGCATTGAGGGCCCGAGCGAGTCTCCTTCATCGGTGACGGGTCCTGGAAAGGCCCGCCACCGTCGCTCGTGCATCGCGAGCGCCATGCCGCTGTCGGGGAGCCTCAAATGCCCAATGTCAGCTGCGGCTCCGCATCGTCTCCAGCCTGGAGGGCGGACAGCGAGACACCCAGCAGCCTGACGCGCTTTCGCAGCGGCATCTCGGCCTCGAGCAGGCCGCAGGCTAACCGCTCAAGACCGTCGCTGTCCCTGACCGCGGCTACGACGGACCTGCTGCGCGTGATGATCTCGAAGTCGGCAAACTTGATCTTCAGGGTCACGGTGCGGCCGCGATGACCGGTGGCCTCGCAATGGCGCCAGACTTTGTGGACGAGAGGCCTGAGTTCGGCGGCCAGCGCGTCATATTCGGCAAGGTCGGTCGAGAAGGTGTTCTCCGCCCCGATGGACTTGCGAATCCGATTGGCCCGGACCGGCCGGTCGTCGACGCCGCGCGAGATCCAGTAATAATAAGCGCCCGACTTGCCGAAATTCGTGTTCATGAACTCCAGCGTCTGGTTGCGGATGTCGAGACCGGTGAACAGGCCGAGCGCGTTCATCTTCGCAGCTGTCGCCGGCCCGATGCCGTGAAACTTGCCGACTGGCAGTGTCTCGACGAAGGCCGGTCCCATCTCCGGCGCGATCACGAACTGGCCGTTGGGCTTGCGATGATCGGAGGCGAGCTTTGCCAGAAACTTGTTGTAGGAAATGCCCGCCGAAGCGTTGAGGCCGGTCTCGGCCTTGATCTTCTCGCGGATCCGCAGCGCGATGTCCCGCGCCAGCGGGATGCCTTGCAGATTTTCCGTCACGTCGAGATAGGCCTCGTCGAGTGACAATGGTTCGATGATCGGCGTGTGCTCGGCGAAGATGTCGCGGATCTGCCTGGAGACAGCCTTGTAGACCTCGAAACGCGGCCTGACGAAGATCAGATCGGGACATTGCCGCTTCGCCGTCACCGACGGCATGGCGGAGCGAACGCCGAACTTGCGCGCCTCGTAGCTCGCGGCCGCGACGACGCCGCGCTCCGCCGAGCCTCCCACCGCGACCGGCTTTCCGCGCAGCTCCGGATTGTCGCGCTGCTCCACGGACGCATAGAAGGCATCCATGTCGATATGGATGATCTTGCGCACCGGCGAGGGCTCGCCGGTCACCGTGTCGGATTCGCTCATGGAAAGATGATACAATCGCGCGATGGGAAGCGCGAGGTGATGGATGTTGCGGCTGTTGGTCTTCGTGGTGGGCGTGGTCGGCATCGGCTGGCTGATCGGCGCAACCAATCTTCCGGGAGAATGGTATGCCGGTCTCGCCAAGCCGGGCTTCGTGCCGCCGAACTGGGCGTTCCCCGTGGCGTGGACCAGCCTCTACGTCATGATCGCAATTGCGGGCTGGCGGACCTTTAGCCGCGAACCATTAGGCAGCGCGATGCTAGTTTGGGCTGCGCAACTGGTGCTCAATTTCGCCTGGTCTCCGGTCATGTTCACGATGCACCAGATCGGGGCCGCGCTCGTCATCCTCATCTGCCTGTTCGTTACAATCGTCACCTACATCGGTCTCGAACTGTCACGTGATCGTCCGGCAGCCGCGCTGTTCCTGCCCTACGCAGCCTGGGTCGGGTTCGCCGGCGTGCTCAACGCGGCGATCTGGCGTTTGAACTGACACATTCAGCCTCGATCGTGCCGCCGTGACGACGGCGGCAGGATTGGTGCACCACGGCCGATGGAGATGGGCACTGCTCATTCGCCGTGACGCTATGACGAGGGCGCCGCTGCTGCGATCGGGATCGACAATCGCATTCCGCGGTAGCCGACCACAACTTGCGGGTTGAGCCCGCCAAGGGCCCATGGCATATTATGCCATGACAAACCAGCTCCCGGAGGATGCCAAATGCCCACTCGGAACGTGGTCCTGACGGAGCGTCAGGAAGAACTCCTCGAGACCCTCGTCAAGTCTGGTCGCTACCAAAATGCCAGCGAAGTGCTGCGCGACGGGTTGCGGCTCGTGGAGCAGCGCGAGGCGGAGGATGCGGGCAAGCTGAAAGCATTGCGCGCGGCAGCTCGCGCAGGTGTCGGGGCGTTGGACCGAGGAGAATTCAGAGAGTTTGGGAATATCGAGGAGCTGCAAGTCTATTTGAATGACCTCTCGGAGAGGGTCATCTCCAGAACAGCCGAATAGAGCCCTCATGGCCGAGCGAAGATGGCGGGTTCGTCTCGGCGCTGCCGCAGAAGTCGACTTTGCCAACATCCTCAAATGGACCACAGAGAATTTTGGCACGCGACTATCGCGCACCTATCGGGACACGCTCGTTCAGGCGATCGGCGAACTCGCGAACGGCCCCGATGTCGTAGGCTCCAAGACGCGGGACGAGATCATGGCAGGTCTTCGCACGCTCCACGTTGCGCGGCGGGGTCGTCGCGGAAGTCACTTCCTGATGTATAGGGCAGCACCTAACAGCACGATCGAAATCGTACGGATACTCCACGACAGGATGGACCTTCAGCGCCACGTTCCATCTGCCTCCGACGAGAGCGCGGGATAGTGGTTCTGAAGCATTGCCGGGAAACGACGACGCAGATTTGCTACGTCAGCATGCTCTGGCGCAACTGGCGCACCCGACACGATTCGAACGTGTGACCTTTGCCTTCGGAGGGCAACGCTCTATCCAGCTGAGCTACGGGTGCAGTCGCAGGTTCATTTAGCCGATTGGCGAGGGGGGAGCAACCGTTCTCGCCGTAATGGGCCTTACGCCGATTTGCGCCGGACAGGGCCCGGAACCGTTGCGGCCTGCCGGCCGAGGCTGGCGAACTCGACCAGCACCCGTTCGGCGCAGATGACGCGATTGCGGCCGAGCCGCTTGGCGACATAGAGCGCCTCGTCGGCCGCGCCCAACAGGCGGTCGGGGGCGCCGTCGACCGAGCCGGGAATCTGGCTGGCGACGCCGACGCTGAGGGTGACGTGGTCGCCGGCGCCCGCAGCGCCATGGCCGATCCGTAAGGCCATGACGGCGCCGCGGATGTCCTCAGCGATGACGCAAGCACTATCGCAATCCATGTCAGGCAGGATCAACGCGAACTCCTCGCCGCCGTAGCGGCTGGCGAGATCGAGCGGGCGCACGGCGTGCCGGCTGACGACGGCGGCAATTGCCCGCAGGCATTCGTCGCCGGTCTGGTGGCCGTGGTGGTCGTTGAACAGTTTGAAATGATCGACGTCGACGAACAGCAGCGCCAACGGCCTTCGCGTGCGGTGGGCGCGGGCCCACTCCGTCGTCAGCATCTGGTCGAAGGAGCGGCGGTTCGCCAGCCCGGTCAGCCCGTCCTTGGTGGCGAGCTCCTTCAGCGCCATTTCGGCCCGTTTCTGGTCGGTGAGGTCGCGCAGCGTCTCCACCACGGCGATCAGATGTCCGGCCTCGTCGTGGATCGGGCCGGCGTCGATGGCGAGATAGAGCTGGCTGCCGAGCTTCGGCATCGTGCACCAGTTCTCCGCGGAAAAGCCAAGCCCGTTATGGCCGCGCGCGGCATATTCCGAATAGAACTCCGGAAGCCGTTCGGGGCGGTCGAGCGCGACGAGATCGGCGAGGCAAGGGCGTCTGGTCTCGTAGAACCCCTGCCAGTGCTTGCTGGTGCCGATCACCTCCGAGGCGGCGAGGCCGGTCAACCGCTCGCACGCCCTGTTCCAGATCACGACGCGGCGCTTCGGGTCGATCACGAAAGTCGGCACCACCAGATGCTGCATCAGCCGCACGGCATAGGAATCCGCGACGTCGACGGTCTTGGCCGAAGTTCTTCTTGGCGTCTTGCTCGACGACTTCAATGGTCTTGCCATCAGGCCACCGCCGCCACCGGCAAGATTCCGGGCAGGCCATCGCTCGGGCCGAACAGTTTACGCACCTCGGCGGCCGGCTTCGGCGCGCTGAACAGATAGCCCTGCATCTGCGTGCAGCCGAGCGCGCGCAGCATCTCGCGCTGCGCCTCGGTCTCGACGCCCTCGGCAACCGTGGTCATGCTGCTGGCGGCGGCGATGTTGACCACCGCCTGCACGATCACGGGCGCGCCACTCGTCTCCGCGATGTCGGCGACGAAGCAGCGGTCGATCTTGATCTTGTCGAACGGGAAGCGCTTGAGATAGCTGAGCGAGGAATAGCCGGTGCCGAAATCGTCGAGCGCGATGCGCACGCCGATCGAGCGGAGCTGGTGCAGGATCGAGAGCGCAGCCTCGTCGTCGCGGATCAGCACGGCCTCGGTGATCTCGAGCTCGAGTCGGCGCGGGTCGAGGCCAGAGGCGGCGAGCGCGCCGGCGATCCGCAGCGCCAGCGTGTCGCATTTGAGCTGCACCGGCGACACGTTGACCGCGACACGGATATGCGTCGGCCAGGTTGCGGCCTCGTTGCAGGCCATGCGCAGCACCCAATCGCCCAGTTCGGTGATCAGGCCGGTGTCCTCGGCGACCGGAATGAACTCCGCCGGCGACACCATGCCGCGCTCGGGATGCCGCCAGCGCAGCAGCGCCTCGCAGCCCGAGACCTCGCCTGAGCGCAGGTCGACCAGCGGCTGATAGTAGATCTCGAAGCCGCCATTCACCAGCGCCTGCCGCAAATCCTGCTCCAAGCTCAGGCGCGCCCTGGCGCTCGCATCCATTGCCGGCTCGAAGAAGCGGTGGGTACGGCGCCCTTCGGCCTTGGCGCCGTACATCGCGAGATCGGCATTCTTGACCAGCTGGTCGAGATCGGTGCCGTCCTGCGGCGCAAGCGCGATCCCGATGCTCGCGTCGGTGGAGAGCTGATGACCGAGACAATGATAAGGCTGTCGGATCGCCTGGTAGATCCGGGTCACGAAGGACAGCACGTCAGCGGAAGATTGGATTCCGGTCTGGATCACGGCGAATTCGTCGCCGCCGATCCGCGCGATCAGGTCGCCCTGCTTGAGGCAGCCGCGCAGGCGGCTCGCGATCGCCTTCAACAGCTCGTCGCCGACATGATGACCGAGCGAATCGTTGATGCCCTTGAATTCGTCGACGTCGATATAGAGCAGTGCGAACTGACCGCCGTCGGCGACTTTCGTCAGCTCGCGTTCGATCTGCTCGCGGAACAGCGTGCGGTTCGGCAGATCGGTCAGCGCGTCGTAATGCGCCATATGTGCGATCTTCTCGTCGGCCCGGCGCCGCTCGGTGACGTCATCGATGACGTGAATGAGATAGCGCGGCTCGCCGGCATCGTCGCGGATGCCGATCCGGGTCGACGTAATGTAGCGCAGCCCCATCCCCGGCATGTGCCAGCCGTGTTCGTCCTTGAACAGTCCCTTGGCCGATTGCAGCGAGTTGGTGTCGTCTTCGGTGATGCGGGCGGCGTGCGCCTCGGGGAAGATGTCGAAGGCGGTCTTGCCCATGACCTCCTGCCGCGACTGGCCGAACAGCTGCTCGGCGACGCCGTTCAGCAGAAGATATTGCCGCGTGCGGGCGTCCTTCACCGTGATCTGGGACGGGATGTGGTCGATGATCTCACGCAGGAACGTGTGGTTGCGGTCGCGCTCCTGCTCGAGGTGGCGGCGTTCGGTGATGTCCTCGATCGTGGCGACCCAGCCGCCCTGTGCGAGCGGCGTATTGATGACCTGGAAGGCGCGGCCGTTGGCTAGCTGATGCATACGCGTGGAGACCGTGCCTTCGGCGACGACCCTCATGACGTTGGCGCAGAACGCCTCGACGTCGCCGTCGAACGCATCGCGCTCCTTGCGATGGTACATCGCCTCGCGGATGTGACAGCCGGGCTTGATGACGTCGTGAGAGAGACCGAACATGTCGGCGTAACGGCGGTTGCAGGTGACGATGTAGCCGCTCGCGTCGTACAGGATCAACCCCTGGGTCATGTTGTTCAAGGCGGTGTCGAGCCGCAGCCGCTCCGCTTCCAGACGTTCCTGCGCCTCGCGGTTCTGCCGGTTGATCAGGCGGATGATCAGATAGAGGATGAGCGCGATGACGGCTGCCGAAAGTACGGCGGTGGTCACCATGAAGCTGGTCTGCTGCCGCCAATCTGCCAGGGCCGCTGCCGTAGTGTTGGTGGCGATGATGACAAGCGGGAAGTGTGTCAGAGACGCTGCCGAGCCGAGCCGCTCCTCGCCGTCGACCGGGCTCTTGCCCCGAAGCTTCTGCGGGCCGCCCTCGGTCAGCACCTTCTGCATCAGTGGAGCATCCTTGAAGCTCCGCCCGATCAGCTCTTCGACATGCGGATAGCGCGCCAGCATCTTGCCTTCGCGATCAAACAGCGAGATGGCCGTGCCTTCGGCGAGCGCGACGGATGCGAAATAGTGCTGGTAGCTGTCCGGATCGATCCGGCGGACCATCGCGCCGAGGAATGTGCCGTCCGCGCCGTTCAAGCGGCGTGCGACGATCGTGGTCCATTTGCTGATGATGAAGCTGCGGACGGATTCCAGCAGCACCGGTTCGGACCGCGGGTTCGTCTTGAATGTCTGAAAGTAGGTCCGGGACGAAATGTTGATCTTGGGCAGCGGCTGGGCCCGCGACCAGTTGATCAGGTCGCCGTCGGCATCGTAGATCGCGATATCGCCGAGGTAGGACACCGAGCTGATCTTGCTGCGCAGCATCTGGTTCGCCGCAGGTCCGGACATGCGCTCGCGGAACATCGCCGGCGAGGTGATCTCCACCAGGTTCATCTGCCCGATCAGATCGGCGGCGACGACGTCGGAATCCTCGAATTGCTGATCAAAGTGCCGCGCGATCAGCTGCACCGTGTTTTCGAGCTCCCGCTCGCGATTGGCCAGGGTGCGCTCGCGAAACTCGCCGACGGCCATGGCGGTCACTGCGAAGATGCCCGCGACCAGCAACACGCCGCACAAGGTCAACCACAGGACAGGACCACGCCGCGCCAAGACCTCCCAGCCGTTCCTTGCGGCTAGAGACATTCCGGTTGCCACCGTGGAAAAGACCTGGCGCATTCCCCCTCCCTGGAGGGACACGAATACACCGCACAAATGGCCTAAACCTTAGGAAAGCCAGTTACCTAAACATTAATCGAGTTGCGCCATCGCGTTCGCCTACAGCGGAGCGGGAATCGCCTCGCGGTTGTGCCGTGCGCGCGACAATCGCCGCGCTGCATCATTAATCGCGGTTTAATGCGACCTGCCGGCGCTCTTGCCGCCGGCGGGATTGCGCAGCCGGCCGACCACGCCGGTCGGGAAGAAGTAGACGCTGGCGATGAACAATAGCCCGAGCCACAGCAGCCAGCGGTCGGGATGCAACAACCCGGGCAGCAGCGGCAGGCCGGCTTCCGAGGCCGCCTTGGAGGCGACGCCCATCAGCGATTGCAGATAGTTCTGGGCGAGGATGAAGATGCTGGCGCCGATGATCGCGCCGTAGATCGTGCCCATGCCGCCGATCACGACCATCAGCAGGATGTCCAGCATGATCGAGAAGCTGAGCGAGGTATCGGGACCGGCATAGCGCAGCCACAGCGCGTTCAAGATGCCGGCGCCGGCGGCGACCAGCGCGGCGAGGCAGTTGGCATAAGTCAGATGAAACACCGTGCGGAAGCCGAGCGCCTCGGCGCGAAAGCGGTTCTCGCGGATGGCCTGCAGCACGCGCCCGAACGGCGAGTTTACGACGCGGAGCAAAGCGAGGATCATCAGAGCCGAGACGGCGAACACCAGGTAGAAGGTCAGGATGCGGCCGTTGATCTCGAAGCCGAGCAGGCTCTTGGAGATCAGCACCGTGCCGGGGCGCAGCAGCTCCGGCAGCTGGAAGCTGCGCCCGTCCTCGCCGCCGGTCAGCCAGGAGAGTTGCGAGGCCAGCACCTGGAAGGCGGAGGCGACCGCGAGCGTGATCATGGCAAAGAAGATCGCCGCAACCCGCAGCGAGAACAGGCCGATGGCAAGCGCGAGCAGAGCTGCGAGCGGCAGGCCGACGACGATGCCGGTTGCGACCGCGGCCCAATTCGGGCCCATCCCATACAGCGCGATGGCGATGGCGTAGCTGCCGATGCCATAGAACATGGTGTGGGCGAACGACACCGAGCCGGTATAACCGAGCAGGAGGTCATAGGAGGCGACCAGCGCGGCGAAGACGCAAATCTTGGCCGCGACGTTCAGCGCCTTGGCACCCGGAAACAGGAACGGCGTCGCCGCCAGCGCCAGGATGATGACGACGAGAACGAGCGTGAGGACGCGGCTACGCGGGGGATCGCCTGACAGGATCATCATCGGCTGGTCACCGCATAAAGGCCGCGCGGCCGCCACATCAGAACGGCGACCATCAGCAGGATGTTGGAGACGAGGGCGAGTTTCGGCACCAGGAAGCCGCCGTAATTGGCGACCATGGCCACCAGGATCGCACCGATGAAGCAGCCGCCGATCGAGCCCAGGCCGCCGATGATGACGACGATGAAGATCAGCACGGTGAGGTCGTCGCTCATGGAGGCGTGGACCTGCTCGCGATAGAGCGCCCACATCACGCCGCCAAGGCCGGCGAGCGCCGATCCCGTCATGAAGACGCCGAGGAACAGACGGCGGATGCGATAGCCGAGCGCCTCGACCATTTCGCGGTTCTCGACGCCGGCCCGGATCAGAAGGCCGAGCTTGGTGCGATTGAGCACGAGCTGGATCGCGATGAAGACGGCGAGGCCGATCAGCATCGCCAGCACGCGGTATTTGGCGATCGCGACGTCGCCGAGGATGAAGGAGCCGCGCAGCGATGTCGGCAGCGGCATCGGAATGATCTGCGGTCCCCACAGCGCATAGAGCGTCTGCTCGGCGACGATCAGGCCGCCTGTCGTCATCAGGATCTGCTTCAGATGCTGGCCGTAGACCGGCAGGATCAGCACCCGCTCGACGACGAGGCCGAGGGCGCCCGACACTGCCATCGAGAGCAGCGCGGCCGGTGCCAGCACGGCAAGGTTCATCCACAGCGAATCGGCCTGAATGGAGGCTGCGAACGGCGCCAGCACCAGGGTCGCGACATAGGCGCCGACGGCGATGAAGGCGCCGTGGCCGAAATTGAGCACGTCCATCAGGCCGAACACCAGCGTCAGCCCGGAAGCCATGATGAAGATCATCATGCCCATGGCGAGACTGGCGGCGGTCAGCGTTAGCCAGGAGGAGGTCGAGCCGATCAGCGGGATCACGAGCAGCGCGAGCGCGACCGGCAGCAGGACCGGCGCGATGTCGCGCTTCGGCTTCGGCAGGGGATCGGTTGCGGCAAGTTCAGTCACTGATGTGCCTCCAGGCTCAGGCCGAGCAGCCGCTCCTGCAGCGGCACGTCGGCGGCGAGCGCCGCCATCTCGCCGCGATGGACGATGGTGCCGTTGTCCATGACCAGCACGTTGTCGCCGAGCTCGCGGGCGGCGAAGAAGTTCTGTTCGACCAGCAGGATCGTTGCGCCCTTGCGTTTGATTTCCTTCAGGCATTCGATCAGTGCCATAACGATCGCAGGCGCAAGGCCCTTGGTCGGCTCGTCGATCAAGAGCAGCTTGCGCGGCTCGATGATGGCGCGGGCGATGGACAACATCTGCTTTTGTCCGCCCGAGAGACTTCCCGCGCGCGACAGCCAGAATCGGCGTAGCGCCGGGAAGAAGCCGAAGATCCAGTCGAGCTGGCTGTCGTCGAGCGGGCCGTCGCGCGCCGCCAGCATGAGGTTCTCCTTCACCGTGAGATCGGAGAACACCGCCATGGTCTCCGGCACGTAGCCGACGCCGAGCCTTGCGATGTCGGGCGTGGCGCGGCTCTCGATGCGCTCGCTACCGAGGCTGATCTCGCCGCTCGAGGCCTGCCAAAGCCCCATGATGGTGCGCAGCGTCGTGGTCTTACCGGCGCCGTTGCGGCCGAGCAGCATCGTGACCTGTCCTTGCGGGACGGTGAGATCGATGCCCTGGAGGATGTGATAGCGGCCGATATGGGTGTGCACGCCTGAGAGTTTGAGCAAATCGGTCATACGGCACTCTCGGCAGCGGTCTTCGGCGCGACGCCGAGATAGGCTTCCTGCACAATCGGCGAAGCGATCACTTCGGCAGGCGGGCCGTCGGCGACGAGCTGGCCGTTATGCAGCACGATGATGCGGTCGGCGAGCGAGCGCACCACGTCCATCTTGTGCTCGACCAGAAGGATGATCTTGCTGTTGTCCTGCTTGAGCTGTGCGATCAGGTTGAGGACGACAGGCACCTCGTCGATGCTCATGCCGGCGGTCGGCTCGTCGAACATGAAAACCTTCGGCTCGAGCGCGATCATCAGCGCGACCTCGAGCTTGCGCTGGTCGCCATGCGACAACGCGGTCGCGGCGGCGCCGCGGCGGCTGCCGAGCGCGACCTGGTCGAGGATGCTGTCTGCGCGTGCGATCAGGTCGCGGCGCACCATCCAGGGCCGCAGCATGTCGTAATGGGTGCCGTTTGCCGCCTGCACCGCGAGGCGGACGTTTTCTTCCACGCTGAGGTTCGGAAAGAGATTGGTGAGCTGGAAAGCGCGCCCGAGGCCCGCGCGGGTGCGCAGCGGCGCGGAAAGCTGGGTGATGTCGGCGCCGTCGAACAGGATGCTGCCGTGTGAAGCACGCAACTGGCCAGAGATCAGGTTGAAATAGGTGGTCTTGCCGGCGCCGTTCGGCCCGACGATCGCGGTGAGCTCGCCCGGACGGAACGTGCAGGAGACGTTGTTGACCGCCACATGGCCGCCGAAGCGGATGGTGAGGTCGCGGGTTTCGAGGGTGAGGGACATGTAATGTCAGGTGAATGATGAGGACCAAGACTTGACCGCGGGGGTGCGCTGCGCTCCCTCCCCCGCTTGCGGGGGAGGGCGGGGGGAGAGGGTGCTTCCGCAACGGGGCAGTCCCCTAGAGCAGAAACCCTCTCCCGGCCTCTCCCGCGAGCGGGAGAGGTGAAGCAAGCAAGATCAGCGCTTGTTCTTGACCGGAACGTCCATGTCCTCGATCTTCAGCTCGCGCACCGGCTCGAGCACGGCCCAGGCGACGTTCGGATCGACCTTGACCTTGAACGCGTACATGCTCTGCAGCGCCTGATGGTCTTCTTTCCGGAACACCATCTTGCCCTTCGGCGTGTCGAACTCCAGACCCTCCATCGCCGTGATCAGCTTCTCGGTATCGGTCGACTTCGCCTTGGTGACGGCGGCGACGACGGACATCGCGGCGGCAAAGCCCCCGGCGGTGAAGAAGTCCGGCGGCGCCTTGAAGCGCTTCTGGTGCTCGGCGACCAGCCAGTCGTTCACCGGGTTCTTCGGGATCTCGTAGAAATAATAGGTCGCGCCTTCCATGCCGGGCAGCCCTTTATAGGCGGCCAGCGCCGGCAGGATGTTGCCGCCGGTGGAGAGCTCGATGCCGTAGCGCTTCGGGTCCATGTCCTGGAGCTTGGCCAGCGGATTGCCGGCGCCGGCCCAGATCACCCAGATCACCTTGCGGCCCGGCTTGTCCTTCAGCGCGTCGAACAGACGTTGGCCGACCGCGGTGAAGTCGGTGGTGTTGGTCGGCGCGTATTCTTCCGCCGCCAGCGTCGCGCCGGTCTTGGCGAGCGCCTCCTTGAAGGCAGCGACGCCATCGCGGCCGAACGCATAGTCCTGCGCCAGCGTTGCCACGGTGACGCCCTGCTTGCCGATCGCAACCGCATTCGAGATCGCGTCCTGCGAGGAGTTGCGCGCGGTGCGGAAGATGTAGCGATTCCACTTCTCGCCGGTAATCTGGTCCGCGACGGCGGGCTCGACGATCAGGATCTTCTTGTTTTCTTCGGCGACGGGGAGAATTGCGAGCGCCGCTGCCGACGAGGTCGTGCCGATCGCGATGTCGGCCTTGTCGTCCTGATAGGCTTCCGCGAGCGCAGCCTTGGCGAGGTCCGGCTTGCCCTGGTCGTCCTTGGTGATGATGACGATCTTGCGGCCGTCGAGCGTCATCGTGCCCTTGGTGGCGTATTCAAAGCCCATTTGCAGGCCGGTCTCGGTCTGCTTGGCGTAGGCTTCGAGCGGGCCGGTCTTGCCGTAGATCAGCGCGATCTTGAGATCGTCGGCTCGCGCGGAGGTGCCCGCGGCGAGCGCGAGAATGGTTGTTGTTATGATGAATGATCGACGCACGATGGTCCCTCCTGATGTAAAGTTTCTGGCAACAGCGATTTGCACAACGCTACGAACATTGCAATTGCACCTTCCGGCCGGGCCTGTTGGCCGTTCGAACTTGCGTCATCTTTGGGCTGGCCGCGCATTGCCGGCTCCCTCGGCCAGACGCCGATCCGACTGCGCCTCGTCCGCGCTTTCGAAAATATGCGGCGCGACGCCGCGCTTCTCCAGGGCTTCGCCGAGCTTGATGCGCAGGAAGCCGGACGTGGTATAGCGCGACACGCCGGAATAGAAGCGATCGACGAGGCTGCGGAGCATGGCCGAATAGTCGTCCATCAACTCCGGCAGGATGGAAAAATTGTCATAATTGACGATGGCGTAGACGCGGCGACCGAGCGGCGCGAGCCTGGCCTCGACGATCGCGGCGATGGTATCGATCTCGGCCTTGCTGCGCAGCGGATAGCGCTCCAGATTGACGAAGAACAGGTTCTGCTGCTCGTCCAGCGTGAAGCGCTGGTCGAGCGGAATGGTGAGCAGGCGCTCGCGCAGCTCCATGAGGCCTTCGCGGAAGATGCGGTCGTCCATCAGCGCCGGGTCGCGCGGGATCAGCGGCTTGAAATCCATCAGGCGCAAAATGTCCCGCTCGACGTCGATACCTGGTGCGATCTCGGTGAGCTCGATGCCGTCGGGCCGGAGCTCGAACACGCAGCGCTCGGTGACATACAGCGTGCGTTGCTTGCGCGCGGCAGCGAACGGGCCGCTGAAGGTGACATGCTCGACGTTACCTACGAACTTGCGCGACTTGGCTTCGTCGAGAATGATGAGCTTCCCGTCGTTCACCGCAATACGTTGCTTGCCCGCACCGAAGGTGCCGACGAAGATGACCTCCTTGGCGTTCTGGCTGATGTTGATGAAGCCGCCGGCGCCCGCGAGCTTCGGCCCGAACTTGCTGACATTGAGGTTGCCGGCGCGGTCGACCTGGGCGAGCCCGAGAAAGGCGGCGTCCAAGCCGCCGCCGTCGTAGAAGTCGAACTGATAGGGCTGGTCGATCACCGCCTGCGTGTTGATCGCCGCGCCGAAATCGATGCCGCTCGCAGGGATGCCGCCGATCACGCCGGGCTCCGCCGTCAGCGTGATGAGGTCGATGATCCGCTCCTCATTGGCGACCGAGGCAATGCCCTCGGGCATGCCGATGCCGAGATTGACGACGCTGTTGGCCTTCAATTCCAGGGCGGCGCGCCGCGCGATGATCTTGCGCTCGCTGACCGGCATCGCCGGCAGCGAAGCGGCACGGACGCGGATCTCGCTTGAGAAGGCCGGATTGTATTGCGTGCCGAACGTCTGCCAATGATTCTCGGGCCTTGCCACCACGACGCAGTCGACCAGGATGCCGGGAATCTTGACCTGGCGCGGATTGAGGCTGCCGGCCTCGGCCACGCGTTCGACCTGGGCGATGACGATGCCGCCGGAATTATGCGCCGCCATCGCAATGGCGAGCGCTTCCAGCGTCAACGCCTCCTTCTCCATGGTGAGGTTGCCGTCGGGATCGCCCGTGGTGGCGCGGATGATGCCGACATTGATCGGAAAGGTTCTGTAGAGCAGGCACTCTTCGCCGTGGATCGTGATCAGCTCCACCATGTCCTCGGTGGTGCGTGCGTTCAGCTTGCCGCCGCCCTGCCTGGGGTCGACGAAGGTGCCCATGCCGACGCGGGTGACATGGCCGGGCCGGTGCGCGGCGATGTCGCGGAACAGATGCGTGATGACGCCCTGCGGCAAATTGTAGGCCTCGATCTGGCCCGCGATCGCGAGCTGCTGTAATTTCGGCGCAAGTCCCCAATGTCCGCCGATCACGCGGCGGACCAGGCCTTCATGCGCGAAATGGTTGAGGCCGCGCTGTTTGCCGTCGCCCTGGCCTGCCGCATAGACCAGCGTCAAATTGCGCGGCTTGCCCTGCGTATAGGGCGCATCGCCCTCGTTGGAGAGATAGAGCTCCTCCAGCGCGATCGCGATCTCCTCGGCAAAGCCAATGCCGACGAAGCCGCCGGTCGCCACCGTGTCGCCGTCGCGGATCAGCATGACCGCTTCGGCCGCCGTGACGACCTTGCCTTTCTCGGAATTGCGCAAATAGGGCAGAGCTGGATGATGGCTCACGGTGGTCCTCCCGATCCCTTCGACCGTATGCCGTTGTTGCTTGATCCTATCGCGAGGAGCAGCCGTGGAACAGCTTGCTCCTCGCGACGGCCGACACGATCAGGGCCATTCAGCCCTGAACTATCTTGCGTGTTTCGGTGGCGAAATAGACCGACACCACGGTGATCAGCGCGAGCGCGATCATGTAAAGCGAGATCGGCCAGGTTGCCGGCGCATAAGCCGTCATCAATCCCGTCGCGATCAGCGGCGACAGCGCGCCGGCGAAGATCGAGGCGAGATTGTAGCCGAGCGAGACGCCGCTATAGCGCACCTTGGTGCCGAACAGCTCCGACAGGAAGCTCGCCTGCGGTCCGTACATCGCGGCGTGACCGACGGCGAGACCCAGCACGATGGCGATCCAGGCCGCCTGCGGGTTCCTGGTCGCGAGCAGCATGAACAGCGGGAACGACATCAGTGCCGAGAACACCGCGCCGAAGATGTAGATCGGCCGCCGCCCGAGCCGGTCGGACAGCGCACCGAACGCCGGGATGGTGAAGGTCTCGATCGCCGCGCCAATCAGCACGCCGTTGAGCATGTCCTGCTTGTTCATGCCGAGCGATTGCGTGGCGTAAGCGAGCACGAAGGTCGCGTAGATGTAGAAGAAGCCGTTCTCGGCAAAGCGCGCGCCCATCGCCAGCAGGATGTTCTTCGGGTACATGCGGATCGCCTCGAGGATCGGCATCTTCACCTCCTGCTTGGTGTCCTTGACCTTCTGGAACTCCGGCGATTCCGCGATGGTGAAGCGGATCCAGAGGCCGACCAGCACCAGCGCGACGGAGAACAGGAACGGGATGCGCCAGCCCCAGGCATAGAGCTGCGCGTCGGTCAGCATTGCTGAGACCACCGAGAACACCAAGGTCCCGAGCACGAGGCCGAGCGGTGCGCCGAGCTGCGGCCAGCTGCCGTAAAAACCCTTTTTGTCCGCGGGCGCATGCTCGACCGCCATCAGCACCGCGCCGCCCCATTCGCCACCGAGGCCGAAGCCCTGGATCAGCCGGCAGGCGACCAGCAGGACCGCGGCCCAGATGCCCGCGGACTCGTAGGTCGGCAGGAAGCCGATGGCGGCGGTCGCGGCGCCCATGATCAGCAGCGTCAGATAGAGCATGGTCTTGCGGCCGATCTTGTCGCCGTAATGGCCGAACACGATTCCGCCGAGCGGGCGCGCGATGAAGCCGAGCGCGTAGGTCGCGAACGCCAGCAGCGTTCCCATCATGGGGTCGAAGGTCGGAAAGAACAGCTTGTTGAAGATCAGCGCGGCGGCGGTGCCGTAGAGGAAGAAGTCGTACCACTCGATGGCCGTGCCGATCAGGCTCGCGGTGGCGACCGTGACGTGCGAGGGCTGTTTCGCCTGAAGCTGATGGACCGAGATCGCTTCACTCATCTTGCGTCCTCCCTGGTTTAAGAATGCGCATGTGCAGCATGCGTCATTGTGCAGAGCGAAGAGCAAGGTCCGCGCCAGATGCGGACGGTTTGCGCAAACTGGCGGAAAACACGGCAATTTCCGCCGTGACCGGCCGAAAGAGGGGCGCGGCGCCCTGTCCGGAATCCGAGACTCCGGACAGGTCCGTGTCTCGAAACTCAGACGGAGGCCGGTCCCGCGGCAAGACCGAACTTGGCGAGCTTCTTGTAGAAGGTCGCGCGCGAGATCCGCAGCAACCTGGCGGCCTCGGTGATCTGGCCGTTGCTGGCGGCGAGCGCCTGTTCGAGCGTGTGCTTCTCGAACTCCGCCTCGGCCTCGGCATAAGGCACGACGATGCCGGCCGGGCGCTCGGATGCCGCAGGCCTGACCTCGGTGCCGACGGAAAGGATGCGCGCGACGTCCTCGCCGGTCAGCCGGCCGGAATCGCTGAGGATCAACGCCCGCTCCAGGATGTTGCGGAGCTCGCGGACGTTGCCCGGCCAGTCGTAGCGCGCGAGCGCGGCGAGCGCGCTCGGCGTGATCTTCGCCTTGACGTAGTCGCCGGATGCGCTGATGTCCTCGAGCAACCGGGCGCAGATGTCTGGAAGATCGTCCAGGCATTGGCGCAGCGGCGGCAGCTCGATCGAGAGCACGTTCAGCCGATAATAGAGATCGGGCCGAAACGCGCCGTCGCTGACGCGCTTGCGCAAGTCGACATTGGTGGCGGCGACCACGCGCACGTCGACCTTGGATATCTTGTCCGAGCCGAGCGGCTCAATCTCGCGCTCCTGCAGCACGCGCAGCAGCTTGGCCTGCAATTGCAGCGGCATCTCGCCGATCTCGTCGAGGAACAGCGTGCCACCGTCCGCGATGCGGAACTTGCCCTCGCGTCCCCTGCGGTCGGCTCCGGTATAGGCGCCCGGCGCGGTGCCGAAGAATTCCGACTCGATCAGCGTGTCGGGAATCGCGGCGACATTGACGCTGACGAACGGCTTCTCCGCACGCGTGGAAGCATTGTGGATCGCCTGCGCCAGCATCTCCTTGCCCGTTCCGGTCTCGCCGGTGAGGAGCACCGTGACGCTCTGCCGCGCGGCGCGGCTTGCGAGCGCCTTGGCCTGCGCGATAGCAGGCGTGGTGCCGACGAAGTCGGCGAAGGTGAAGCGCGCCGCACGCGCGTTCGACAATTGCCGCCGCGCCAGGCGCAAATCGCTCTCGAGCTGGGCGACGCGGGCGAGCAGCGGCTTCAGGCTTTCGAGATGGTCATAGAGCACGAAGCCGATCGCGCCGATCACCGTCCCGTTCTCGTCCTCGATCGGCATGCGCGTGACGACGAGCTGCTCGCCGCCGAGCTCCATGATGTCGAGCAGGATCGGCTCGCCGGTCTCGACCACCTTGCGCATCAGGCTGTTCGGAATGACCTCCTCGATCGGCCGGCCGATCGCCTCGCTGGTCCGCTTGAGGCCGAGCGCCGCGAGATATTTTTCGTTGACGTAGACGACCCGCCCGCCGCGGTCGATCGCGATGGCGCCCTCGCAGAGCTTTTCCAGCCGTTCGAACAACGTCTCCATCGCGCGCGCACGGAGATAGGAGGGGTCGCTGATCGAGGAGGAAGCGGACATGACATGCCTCGGGGAGGTCCGCCCGTGTATTAGCAAAAGGGCAGCAATTTCAAAGGGGGAAATGGGTCTCTGAGCCGATCGCAAGTCTATCCCCCGTCACCCCCGCGCAATGGCGAAGCCATTGTCGCTGGAGGTGGCCGCTTCTTCAGCGGCCCTCGAAGGGCGACGGCCCGGCTGACAGCTCGGCCGTTCATCCTTCGAGGCTCGGCCCACGATGCGTTCGCATCGCGGGCTTCGCACCTCAGGATGACGGAGAACGATCAGCGCTCAGCGCATCGTCAAGGAGCGTCCCTACCGCCGATACCCGCTCGCGCGCGAATAGCCCTGGCGGTTCTGCTGGTGTGGGCGGCTCGCGACGCTCGCCCGCGCCTCGCTGGAGAGCGGGGTTGCGAGCTTCAGCTCCTCCAGGAAGATCGGACGGGAGAAGTAATAGCCCTGCGCGTAGCGGATCTTGGTCGCGGCCTGGAGATAGGCGAGCTCCTCGAAGGATTCGAGGCCTTCGGCGATCACGGTCATGCCGAGCGCTTCGCTCAAGGATTCGATCGCGCGAAGGATGCCCTGGCTGCGCGGGCGCTTATGGATGTCGGTGATGAAGGAGCGGTCGATCTTGATCTCGTCCGCGGTGATGTCGGCCAGCGCCGAGAGCGAGGAATAGCCGGTGCCGAAATCGTCGATCGAGATGCCGACGCCGAGCTTGCGGAACATCGGCAGGATCTCGGCCTGGAAGTGATTTTTGGCGACGAAGGCATCTTCCGTCACCTCGATCATGAAGCGCTGGGGAAAGCCGGTCGCGTCCAGCGCCCGCGCAAAGCTGCGCATGAATTCGGGATTGCCGGCCTGCTTGGCGGCGACGTTGATGCTGATGGTCGCGTCAGTGCCGAACGTCGCGTTGATCGGGTCGATCGATTTGACGATCTCGGCGAGCACGAGGTGAGTCAGCTCGTCGATCAGGCCGAGCTCGCCGGCCAGATTGATGAACGAGCCGGGCGCCTGGATCACGCCTTCGTCGTCGCGCAGGCGCACCAGGGCCTCGATGCCCTTCACGGCCTGGGTGCGGATGTCGACCTTGGATTGGAAAGCGCAGCAGAAGCGCTTTTCCAGGATGGCGAGCCGCAGCGATTGCTCGATCTTCATCCGCGCCAATGCCTCGCGCTCCATGCTGGAGTCGAAGAAGGCCGCCGATCCCTTGCCGTCGTTCTTGACGCGGTACATCGCGATGTCGGCGTTCTGGCGCAGCGTCTCGAAGCTGCGGCCGTGATCGGGATGAAGGCTGACGCCGACGGAGGTGGAGGCGAAGACTTCCGAATTGTCGATGAAGAATGGCGCCGTCAGCCGCTCCAGCGTCGACTGCATGAATTCGGCGACCTCCTCCAGGCTCTGAATCGGCGACAGCAGGAGCAGGAATTCGTCCCCGGAGATGCGCGACAGCATGTCGGAATCGCGTAAGTCGCGTCCGAGCCGCTTCGATAATTCGACCAGCAGCGCATCGCCAACGGCGTGGCCGTAATAGTCGTTGATGTGCTTGAAATTGTCGACGTCGAGGAAGGCCAGCGCGAAACGCTCGCCACCGCTGTTCTCCGCAAGCAGGGTGTTGGCGCGGTGTTCGATCACGCGCCGCGAGGGCAGTCCGGTCAACTCGTCGAAATAGGCCGAGCGGAACAGCTGATCCTCGAAATTCTTTTGCTCGGTGATGTCGGAGGACGCCGAGATCAGGAGCTCGCGCCCGGCGAGGCGAACCGGACGATGGGTCGTGAGCAGCACCTGGCGCACGGCGCCATCGTGAAGCGCCTCTTCGGTGACGACAGGCTGGCCGGCGCTCAGGGCCCGGCGACAGGCTTCGCGGCGCGATGACGGATCAAGCGAGGGACGGCTGCCGTCCAAGCCGAGCTGCGCGGCGGCGGCATCGTTGACCAGCAGAAGCTCGCCATGCGCATCCTGCACGGTCAGGCCGGCCGGCAGCATTCTAACGATTTCCTTGAGAAAACCGAGCTCGGCTTCAGTCGCGCCGGAATATTCGTTGTCGTTCATAGACGTCATGAATCTTGTTGTTTCAGCGCGCTTTTGCAATAGACGCGATCTTGCGCGGTTCCCTCTTAAGTTTGGTTAAGGGGTCCGGAGAAATACGGGGCTGTTTTGGAGGAAACCTGGGACAAAGCGGCGCGCGCTGACGATCGTCATTAACAGAGCGTCAACAGCGCGGGTAGCGTTCAGGCTTCTCTTTCGTTTGTTTCGAGTCTAGCGAAAGGCTTGCTTAGGTTGAATCGGTTGGCCGCAAGGGCGGTGCACCAGGTCGCGCCAGAGGCGCGGGTGAGGGCTCTTTCTCTTGGGGGTTCTTGATTGCGGAGATACCCTCTCCCCAACCCTCCCCCGCAAGCGACCCTCCAGGGGAGGGAGCACA
The DNA here is from genome assembly GCF_006658635.1 of Bradyrhizobium sp. UNPA324. NCBI lineage: Bacteria > Pseudomonadati > Pseudomonadota > Alphaproteobacteria > Hyphomicrobiales > Nitrobacteraceae > Bradyrhizobium > Bradyrhizobium sp. UNPA324. The sequence goes on along the minus strand of NZ_LFJD01000004.1, from coordinate 4,170,139 downwards.
CCTTTCACGTCGCGACGTTTATTCGCTTCGCGGGATCCGGCACTGCATGATGCAATGCAGCCCGGTCTTCAGGTAAGTGATCTCGGTCCTGCCATCGAAGGCCGACAGTGCCGATTTCAGCAGCTTGGTGCCGAAGCCGGGCTCGGACACCTGGTCCACGCTCGGCCCCTCGGTTTCGTCCCAGGTGATGGTCAGACGGTCGTCGCTGACGGTCCACGACACCTGCAACAGGCCGCGCGGTGAGGAGAACGCACCGTACTTGCCCGCGTTGGTGGCGAGCTCGTGAAACATCAAGGACAGCGTGACCGCGAGCTTCGGCGGCAGGAACAGTCGCTCGCCATTGAGGGTGAAGCGGACATGGCCGTAGGGACCAAGCTCCGAGATCAGGAGATCCCGTATATCGCAGCCGCCTTTATCGATCCGCGAGATCAAATCGTCGGTTGCGGCCAGCGATCGCAGTCGCGGATCGACCCGGGCCCAGACCTCTGGCTGGTCATGCAGCACCTGATGCAGCACGGCATGCACAGTCGACAGCTTGTTCTTCAGCCGGTGCTGCAGCTCGTCGACCAGCAGCTTGCGATAGTCCTCTTCCTCGATCAGGCGCCTGGAGATCCGGCGCTGCTCCACCAGCAGGGTGCGATAGTGCTCGACCCCCCAGATGGTCAGCGCGCTCACGGCCCAGTAAAGCGCCAGCAAGGCAAACCGCGCGTGATCGGCCAAGGCATCGCTGAAATTCACGACGACGCCGAGCACGCCCCCGACGAGCGCCGTGATCACGCCGATACGGAAGCCCCCGAACGCGGCGGCAAAGAACACGGCCGGGAAATACGGCGTGAAGTAGACATCGGGTCGCACATGCGCGAGACCCCAGCGCGCCAACGTCGCAACGATCAGGCAGACGACCGCAAACGCGAGGCTCAGACCGAGCGATGGCGGTGCCACGCCCTGCCAACCACTTCGGAATTCGTCGATCAACTTCCTCATGTGCAGCCCGGTTGCGATATGCGTCCGAAAATCGAGCGGTCACCGGGAATGTTACGCATGCCGGCAGCGCAAGCAAAGCTTGCGTTGTCGGGAGCCGGCAGGAATAGTGACCGTCGCGGCGCCGACTGACGCGGCGCCGTCATCGACCGGTGTCCGCCATTCGGCGTCAAGTGGTTCGAAAACAGGAACATTCCATGGGCAGGCTGGACGGCAAGGTTGCGGTGATTACGGGAGCGACGAGCGGGATCGGATTGCGCACTGCGGAAGTCTTCGTTGCCGAAGGTGCCAAAATTGTGATCGCGGGCCGGCGCGTACCGGAAGGCGAGGCGCTGGCGAAGCAGCTCGGGGCTAATTGTATCTTCCGCCAGACCGACGTGACGGTCGAAGCGCAGATGCAGGCCCTGATCGCGCTCGCCGTGGACAAGTTCGGCCGGATCGACTGCCTGTTCAACAATGCGGGCGGCCCGGCGCAGACCGGCGGCATCGAGGGCCTCGAGGTCGAGCGCTTCGATGCGGCGATGGCGACGCTGGTGCGCAGCGTCATGCTCGGCATGAAGCACGCCGCGCCCGTCATGAAGCAGCAGGGGAGCGGCAGCATCATCAACAATGGCAGCATCGCCGGTCGCCTCGCCGGCTTCTCGTCCTCGATGGTCTATAGCGCGGCCAAGGCGGCGGTGATTCACCTCACCAAATGCGTGGCGATGGAGCTCGGCGAGTCCAATGTGCGCGTCAATTCGATCTCGCCTGGCGCGATCGCGACCGGCATCTTCGGCAAGGCGCTCGGGCTGTCGACCGACGCCGCGGAGAAGACGCCCGCGGTGATGCGCGAGGTCTACAAGACCGCGCAGCCGATCCCGCGGGCCGGCCTTCCCGACGACATCGCCCAGGCCGCACTGTTCCTGGCCAGCGACGAATCCAGCTTCATCAACGGCCACGATCTCGTCGTCGACGGCGCCATGACCGGCGGCCGCAACTGGAGCCAGCAGCAGCAGGGCTATGTGACCTTGCGCAAGGCGTTCGATCAGGGGGCGTAGCAGCTCCGGGGCCGGTGCCGTAGGGTGGGTCAGCCGAAGGCGTAATCCACCTCTTTGGTGTCCGCGGCGACAGAAGTGGTGGGTTACGCTAGCGGACCGCGCTTCGCGCGGCCGCGAGCTAACCCACCCTACGAGCGCGGCGCTACACCGCCTTCACCCTCACTCGCAACCCGTCCCGCGGCTTCGGGATCGGCCACATCTGCCAGTCCGGCTTGTAGCCCTCCTCCAGCGACACCTCGATGTTCTGCAGGAAGTGCCGCGCGAAGCATTTCGCCTGCATGTAGGCGAAGTGCAGGCCGAGGCACATATGCGCGCCCCCGCCGAACGGGACGAAGGCGAAGCGGTGGCGGCCGCGCTGGGCCTCCTCGGTGAAGCGCATGGGATCGAAGCGGTCCGGCTCCGGCCAGATATCCTTCATGTGATGGGTATAGAGCGGATTGACGCCGACCGCGGTGCCGGCGGGAATCGTAAAACCCTTGAAGGTGAAATCGCGCATGGCGCGGCGCGGCATCGAGGGTACCGGCGGCTTGATCCGCAGCGCCTCCTTGAACGCCATCTCCGCCAGCGGCATCTTTTCGAGATCGTCGAAGCTGCTCGGCGCGCCCGGCGCAAGCCCGAGCGCGAGAACTTCCGCGCGCAGCCGGTCCTGCCAGTCCGGATTGGCGGCAAGCTCGCCGATGAAGGACGTCAGCGACGAGGTCAGCGTGTCGTGCGCCGCCATCATCAGGAAGCTCATATGGTCGATGATGTCCTGCTCGGACAACAGTGCGCCGTCCTCGTGGGTGGCGCGGCACAGCTGCGAGAACAGATCGTCGCCGCCGTGATTGCCGCGGCGCAGCGGGATCTGCTCGCGGAAATAAGCGACGATGCGCTTGCGCCCCCTGACGCCACGCGCCATCTGGGTGCCGGGCAGCGGGCGGCGGATCGGGGCGACGGCAGCCGCGACCATGTCGACGAAGGCGCGGTTGATCTCGTCGACCTCCGGCCCGATGTCGGCGCCGAGGAACGAGGCCGCGGCGAGATCGAGTGTGAGCTGCTTCATCGCCGGGTAAAGCTGCATTTCCCCCGGCTTGGACCTCCACTGCGCGACCCGCGCGGCGATGCCGCGGTCGAGATCGGCGAGATAGGATTTCATCGGCCCGGACTTGAATGCGACCGACAGCGTCTTGCGGTGCAGCCGGTGCTCGTCGAAATCGAGCAGCATCAATCCGCGCGGAAACAACAGGCCGAGCACTCTGTTCCAGCCGTGGGTCGAGGAGAACAGCTTCTGCTGGTCGAACAACACGAGCTCGTTGGCCTCCGGCCCGAGCAGCACGACATTGGTCTCGCCGAAAATATGAGTGCGGTAGATCGGGCCGTATTTGGCGCCGTTCGCCTCGATATGGCCTTTGGGATCGGCCAGCACCTGGAGGGTCTTGCCGATGATCGGCCAGCCTTCATCGCCGGGAATGTGCGTCAGGGCGTTGCGTTTGGGCGCGGTGTAGTCGGGCGCCGTTGCGACCACGTTCTGCATCGACATGACGGTTGCTCCGGTTGGCAGGCTCCGCCAGCGTAGCACAATCCGGGCACGGTGATGCGACGGTTGCTGGCGCAAATGACCACAGACGACATCGTCGTCCTCGTGCAGGCGGGGACCCATACCCACAGGAAGAGGTTATGGCGCGAAGCCGGCAACTCCGAGTCTTCGTAAAACTGCATCCTATAGTTATGGGTCCTCAGATGCGCAATTGCGCATCATAGTTCGCGCTGCACGCGCCCCGGGACGACGAGTGCAGTGCGACCTACCGCTTCGCCGCCTCCTTCTGCAGATCCGGGGCGTTGACGGCGGGAATGGCGACACGGCCGGGGCCGGTCACCTTGAGCGCCTCGGCGGCCTTCTCGTTCTCCATGATCTTGGCCATCACCGCCTGGCCCGCGCGCTCGAAGATCGCGCGGTTCTCGATCACGAATTTTTGCGATTTGCGCAGGCCATCGATATAGCCGTTGATCTCCGGCACGACGTAGCGGGCCACCATGTCCCAGCTCCGGCGCGTCGCTTCCGGATTGGCCCAGTCGTGCACGAAGCCGATGATGGCGCCGACCCCGCCGGAGACCTGCATCACGTTCTTGATGGTTTTGACGAGATCGTCGGGCGTGCCGATGGTGGAGGCTGCGCCCTCGACGAAAGCTGTCTTGTCCACGGCCTCGTCGGGCGAGGAGAAGGCGGTAAGGCCCGGCCGCTGCAGCGTGCCGACATTATATTCGTTGTGCCAGCGCATCAGCCCGGCGCCAGCCTCCTTGCGCGCCTGCTCCCGGGTCTCGGCGATGTGGAAGGTCAGGAGCACGCGCCAGTCGGCACGGTCGACCTTCGTGCCGTGCTTTTTCGCGGCGTCCTCGGCGAACTGCCATTGCTGCTGCAGCGACATCAGGCCCTGCGTCGTCATCGAGCCCAGCGAGATGATGCCGATGCCGTATTTGCCCGCGAGCGTCATGCCGGAGGGCGAGATCTGCGAGGCCACGACGAACGGCATCTCCTCTTGCAAGGGGAGGATCTGCAGCGCGGCGTCGTTCATGGTGAACCAGTCGCTCTTGGCGGTGACGCGCTCGCCGTTGAACAGCCGGCGGATGATGCCGATGGCTTCGTCCTGGCGGTCGCGCTGCGTCATCGGGTCGATGCCGAGCGTATGTGCGTCCGAGGCAAGCGCGCCGGGGCCGGAGCCGAAGATGGCGCGGCCGCCGGTCATGTGGTCGAGCTGCACCATGCGCTGGGCGACGTTGTAGGGATGATGATAGGGCAGAGACACCACGCCGGTGCCGAGCTTGATCCGCTTGGTGCGCTCGCCGGCCGCGGCCAGGAACATCTCCGGCGAGGCGATCATCTCCCAGCCGGATGAATGGTGCTCGCCGCACCAGAACTCGTCATAACCGAGCGCGTCGAGCTGCTCGACCAGGTCGAGGTCGCGCCGGAACTGGAGCATCGGATGCTCCCCGATCGGGTGATGCGGGGCAAGGAAGGCTCCGAACTTCAGGCGTGCCATGACGTTTTCTCCGGCTTTGATTTTCTGTTTGTTGGAGCTGCAAGGCTACGTGTCGGACGGGGCGAACGCAATTGCGCGGTGTCCCGTGTTACGGAATGCAGGCATGCGTGTTTTTCTCCCTCTCCCCGCTTGGGGCCGGGACGAGCTTGCTCGCCCGAGTAGGGTCGGGGTGAGGGGAGTCTCCGCGGGGACGGTGTCAGTTGGACTTCCGAAATGCCCCGCGCCGTCATTGCGAGCGCAGCGAAGCAATCCGGAGTCTTTCCGCGGAGGAATTCTGGATTGCTTCGCTACGCTCGCAATCATGTGTTGAGAGTGCGTTGTTCCAGCGACATCCAACTCGCGGAGATTCCCCTCACCTGGAATTCAAACTTCGTTTGAATTCCGGCCTCTCCCCGCAAACGAGGGGAGGCGAGGAGCGCACGAACCTTACCTCTGAGGTAATCGCGGTGCTGCATGTGGTTTGAGATCATCGGCCGCGAGCCTAAGGACCTGCACCGATGCATCAAATCGTCACAAAGCCAATCGATTCGACCCGGCGTTGGTGGATATTGGCGACCGTCGTGGCCGCGCAGTTCATGTTCGGCGTCGATGCCTTTATCGTGAACGTCGCCATTCCCACCATCGCGGTGGAGCTGAAGGCGACGCCGGCACAGATCGAATCCGTGATCGCGATCTATCTGATCGCCTACGCCACGCTGGTCGTCACCGGCGGCCGTCTCGGCGACATCCACGGCACCAGGAACGTGTTCCTGGCCGGTGTGCTTGGCTTCACCCTGACGTCGCTGTGGTGCGGCCTCGCGCTGTCAGGCGCGGAGCTGATCATCGCCCGGTTGGCGCAGGGCGCGACCGCGGCGCTGATGGTGCCTCAGGTGCTGGCAACGCTGCATCTGTTGTTCACGGACGGCCAGCGCAGCCGCGCCTTCGCCATCTACGGCATCGTGCTCGGGCTGGCCGGCGCGGCCGGCTTCCTGCTCGGCGGCCTCTTGATCACGGTCGATCTTGCCGGCACTGGCTGGCGTTCGGTGTTCTTCGTCAACGTTCCCGCCGGCCTCGTCATTGCTTTTGTCGCCTGGCGCATCATGCCGTCGGTGCCGCGGCAATCAGGAACAAGGCTCGACATCAAAGGCAGCGTGGTCCTGTTCGCGGGGCTGCTGTGCCTGATCGGCCCGCTGCTGTTCGGTCACGATGTCGGCTGGGCGCCCTGGCTGTGGGCCGTGATGGCGGTCGGTGGCGGCATTCTGGCCGCCTTCCTGAAGCTGGAGCATGCGGTCGCGCGCGCCGGCGGCATGCCGCTGATCGATCTCACGCTGCTGGCGGATGCCGCGTTCCTGCGCAGGCTGGTTGCCGCCCTCTTCTTCTTCCTCGCCAATCTCTCTTTCTACCTCGTCATGACGCTGTTCATGCAGCGCGGCCTGAAGATCCCGCCGCTCACGGCCGGTATGGCCTTCCTACCGCTCGCGCTGGCCTTCGTCGTGGCGTCGCGCCACAGCGGTGCGCGGGCGCGACATCGCGGCAGCAGGGTGTTGATCGAAGGCTGCGCGATCCAGATCGTTGGCCTCGCCGCGCTCGCGCTTGTCGCAGGGTTTGTCGATGCGCCGACGCCAATCCTGCTCGCGTTCACCATGATCATCTTCGGTTACGGCCAGGGATTGGTGATGGCGCCGCTCTCCGGCGCGGTGCTCTCGACGGTGAAGCCCGTCGCCGCAGGCTCGGCCTCCGGCGTCTACGGCACCATTGCGCAGATCGGAAATGCGGCCGGAGTGGCCGCAATCGGCGCGGTGTACTTCGCGGTCGAAGCCTTGCAATCAACGCGCGCAGGATTTCTGGTCTCGCTCGGACTGTTTGTGACATTAATCCTGATCTGCGTCACATTTCTGTCGTGGCTGCGCCGCGCATCTGCATGAAGTCGAGGCAGTGCGGTTAATACGCGTGATTCCCGCGAGATTTCCCGTGATTTCCGCTGAATTGACAGCGCACGGTCTTTTTATTTTGCAACGCAGCAACTATCTGGTTTGGCTGAACGTTGAACGTCGCCCACCAGGAAGTTGCCGTGTCGCTTGCCAAAAATGTTGATCTGTTGAGACGTCTGCCCAGGCTGGACGGTCTGCGCTTTGCCGGGCTTGGGCGCGGCGCGGATGTGTCAAGTCCGTTGCAGGAGGTTACCGGCTTCGGCGGCAATCCCGGTGGCTTACGCATGTTCGCATTCGTGCCCGCGCAGTTGCAGAAGCCGCGCGCGCTGGTCGTCGTGCTGCACGGCTGCGGGCAGACAGCAGCAGCCTATGATCTCGGCGCCGGCTGGTCGACGCTGGCTCAGCACTATGGCTTCGCGCTGTTGATGCCCGAGCAGCAGCGCATCAACAACGGCAACACCTGCTTCAACTGGTTCAACCCGGAAGACACGGCGCGAGGCAGCGGCGAGGCGTACTCGATCCGCGAGATGATCGCACATATGATCCGGGCACACCGCATCGATCCCGGGCGCGTCTTCATCACCGGCCTGTCCGCCGGTGGCGGCATGACCTCGGTCATGCTCGCGACCTATCCGGAAGTCTTCGCGGCCGGCGCGGTCATTGCGGGACTACCCTATGGCATCGCCACCAACCTGCGCGAGGCGCTCGACGGCATGTTTCATTCCCCGGCGCGTCCGGCGCGCGAGCTCGGCGATCTCGTGCGTAACGCCTCAGATCATCGCGGTGCCTGGCCGAAAATGTCGGTGTGGCACGGCAGTGCCGACCGCACCGTCAATCCCGGCAATGCCAACGAGATCGTCAAGCAGTGGCTCGATCTGCACGATTTGCCGGAAGCGCCGATGGCGGAGACCATCGTTGACGGCTATCCGCGCCAGGCCTGGTGGGGCAAGGACGGCGAGACGTTGGTGGAATCCTACGCCATCACCGACATGGCGCATGGCACGCCGCTTGGCCTTGCCGACAACGATCAGCGCTATGGCGTCGAAGGCTCCTTCCTGATCGAGGCCGGGATCTCCTCGTCCTACCACATCGCAAAGTTCTTCGGCCTCACCGACTGGATCGCAGACGCTGCAAAGGCGGAAGCCAAGCCGGCAGCGAAGCCTGTAGCAAAGCCGGTGCTCTCGCCCGCGCCGCATCTCGCCCGCTCGATCCGCGCGTCGGTCGCCGAACAGCCGGCCGAGCCGAAGCGCGAGCAGGCCCGTAGCTTCGATCTCGGCCAGATCATCACGCGGGCGCTGACCGCCGCGGGATTGATGAAGTAACCACCGCCGTCGTCCCTGCGAACGCAGGGACCCATACCGCGGAATCTATCGATCGGCGCCGGTAGAAGTACCGAACACCGAGTTCCCATACTCACCGCTCTGGGTCCCTGCGTTCGCAGGGACGACAGCTGAGTTTGCGGCTACGCCGTCTGGCCGATCCATTCGATCGGCGTTGCCGTCACCTCGCCGCCGGAGACTTGTCGTGTCATCGCCGAATAGGCCTTGAAGAAGTCGCGCGATTGCAGCGTCTTCTGCGCATCCTCGTCGGCGACGCTGGCGAGATGGAAGTAGTGGCCGTCGTCGCGATTCTTCAGGACGCGATAGCCGATCCGCCCTTTCAGCTCCGGATCGCTGTCGATCGCCTTGATGAAGCGGCCGATCTCCTGGTGCCAGGCCTCTGTGGCGCCGTCCTTGAATTCGTATTTGATCATGAAGTGCTTCATGTGACGCTCCCTGTTCGACATGTGCGTCATCATCTGCGCCTCATGGGCGTTGCCGCAAGTATGGACAAAATTGATAGTATGGACTTTTTCGTCGTTGCTCTTATCCTGCCGCAGGCTGATTGCGCGTGGAGCAGACGACATGGCAAAGGCGAATCCGGCGCGCAGCTGTCCGGTTGCGGCCTTTCAGAAGATGATCAGCGGCAAGTACAAGCTGCGCATCGTTTGGGACCTCAAGGACGGCCCGCGCCGCTATGGCGAGATCCGAAGCGGCCTTCTGCGCGGTGCCAACGGCAGCGCGGAGATCACGCCGCGCGTGCTCAGCCGCGAACTGAAGGCGCTCACGGCGAGCGGCCTGATCGACCGCAAGGACTTCGGCGAGGTGCCGCCGAAGGTCGAGTATCGCCTCACCCGCAAAGGCAAGAGCTTCGTGCCCGTCGTCGCGGCAATCCGTGAATGGGGCGAACGTCACCTCAGCGAGACGGCCGCGCTCGCGGACGCGGCAGAATAAATCTCACATCTCGCCGGTGATGAACGGATTGGTCATCCGCTCCTGCCCGATGCTCGAGCCTGCGCCGTGGCCGCAGATGAAGCCGACGTCGTCGCCGAGCGGCAGTAGTTTTGTCTTGATCGAGTTGATCAGCGTGGCGTGACTGCCGCCGGGCAAATCGGTGCGTCCGACCGAGCCCGCGAACAGGACGTCGCCGACATGGGCAAAGCGCAGCTCCTTGTTGAAGAACACCACGCTGCCCGGCGAGTGGCCGGGGCAGTGGAAAATGTCGAACGCGAGGTCGCCGATCGACACGGTGTCGCCCTCGTTGAGCCAGCGATCGGGCGCAAAGTTGCGCACCCCCGTCATGCCGAAGCGCGCGCCGCTTTCGACCACGTTGTCGAGCAGGAATTTGTCCGCTTCATGCGGCCCCTCGATCGGCACTTTCAGCGCATCGCGCAAATCTGCTGCGCCGCCGACATGGTCGATATGGCCGTGGGTCAGCCAAATCTTCTCGACGGTGACCCCGGTCTGCTTGATCGCGTCCAGGATCTTCGGCACGTCCCCGCCGGGATCGATCACCACGGCCTTCTTGGAGGGCTCGTCCCAGATGATGGTGCAGTTCTGCTCGAACAGCGTCACGGGGACGATGATCGCGCCGGCCTTGGCTTTGGTGTCATTTTGCTCGGTCATGGCGCCACAATGCCGATTTTTGCCAGGCCGCCAAGCAAAAGATTCGTCACGGCTCCCGGGAACAATAGTCACACGGCTGTCCCAATTGGCCTGCCAATCTGAACCGGGACGGTGTTGTCGCGTTCTCCCGCGCAAGATGCAGATTTTGGGTGGTCTCCCCGCATGGCTCAAAGCAACGAAAATTGGTGGCGCGACGGCATCTTCTATCAGATCTACCCGCGCTCGTTTCAGGATTCGAACGGTGACGGCGTCGGCGATCTCGCCGGCATCTTGCGGCGGCTGCCTTATGTGAAATCGCTCGGTGTCGATGCGATCTGGCTATCGCCGATCTTCCCGTCGCCGATGGCCGATTTCGGCTACGACATCTCCGACTATACCGGCATCGAGCCGCTGTTCGGCACGATGGAAGATTTCGATGCGCTGATCGCGGCCGCCCATGACAACGGCCTGAAGTTGATCCTCGATCTCGTGCCCAACCACACCTCCGACCAGCATCCCTGGTTCGTCGAAAGCCGCGCCTCGCGCGACAATCCCAAGCGCGACTGGTACATCTGGCGCGATCCCGCGCATGACGGAGGCGTGCCGAACAATTGGCTGTCCGAGTTCGGCGGCAGCGCGTGGCAGTTCGACGAGACCACGGGTCAATATTATTACCACGCCTTCCTCGCCCAGCAGCCGGACCTGAACTGGCGCAATCCGGATGTCCGCAACGCCATTTACGACGTGATGCGGTTCTGGCTGGAGAAGGGCGTCGACGGTTTTCGCGTCGACGTGATCTGGCACCTCGTCAAAGACGCCGAATTCCGCGACAATCCGCCCAATCCGCATTACGTCGAGGGCCGGCCGCCGAACGAAAGAATCTTGACGCAATATTCCACCGACCAGCCGGAGGTGCATGACGTCATCGCCGAAATGCGCCGCGTCACCGATGCGTATCGCGCGCGCGTTCTGATCGGCGAGATCTATCTGCCGCTGAACCGTCTCATGGCCTATTACGGCAACGACCTCACCGGCGCGCAGATGCCGTTCAACTTCGCGCTGCTCTCGACGTTCTGGAGCGCGCGCTCGATCGAGAAGATCATCGAGGATTACGAGAAGGCGCTGCCGCGCGGCGCCTGGCCGAACTGGGTGCTCGGCAATCACGATCGTCCGCGGGTTGCCAGCCGCGTCGGGACGGAGCAGGGCCGCGTCGCCGCCATGCTGCTGCTGACGCTGCGCGGCACGCCGACGCTCTATTACGGCGACGAAATCGGCATGCACCAGGTGGCCATTGCGCCCGAGGATGTCCGCGATCCCTTCGAGAAGAACGTGCCCGGCATCGGAGTAGGTCGCGACGGCTGCCGCACGCCGATGCAATGGGATGCGACCGAATTCGCAGGCTTCTCCGCCGTGCGGCCATGGCTGCCGCTGCCGGAGCATTATGTGCGCGACAATGTCGTCAATCTCGATGCCGATGCGCACTCGATCCTCAGTCTCTACAAACGCCTGATCGGCTTGCGCAAGAGCTGTCCGCCGCTGATCGCCGGCGAATATCATCCGATCGCCGCGCAAGGCGATCTCCTTATCTATCGCCGCGAGGCCGGGGGCCGGGCGGTGATCGTGGCGCTCAATCTCGGCGCGGACCCGGTCACCGTGACGACGAGCGCAGTGCCTTTCGGCAGCAGGATCTTGCTGTCGACATTCCTGGATCGCGAGGGCGAGCAGATCGAAGGCGTGCTGGATCTGCGTGGCAATGAGGGCGTGGTAGTCGCGCCACCGTAAGATGGCGTCCCGGATCTGCGCGCGCTCGAGGCGCGCGTGTCCGGGACGACAGCGGTGGGCGTCGATACATCTACCCCGGATGCTTCTTTCCCCGCGCCGTATCGCGGTCGATATCGCTCCGCTTCAACAGATAATCCAGCCCGCCGACGCGGTACCAGCGATAGCCGTAGGGCTCCAGCACGACGCGGTGCTGGCCGCGCTTGTCGGCGTGGCTGTGGTCCTCGGCGAGCAGATTGATCAGGTGCGCGCCGGCCTCGCCCGGTAGCCCGACCGAGAACGCGATCTCGCGCGGCTTTTCGTCGAGATTGTGCACGAACAGCACCGAATTATTGCGCCAGTCGTAGCGCATGATGAACACGGCGGGATCGCGCACCGGAAGGATGACGAAATCGCCCCAGCCGACCTCCGGCACTTCCTTCCGCATGCGGACAATGCGCTCGGTCCAGTTCAGCATGGAATTGGGGTCGCGCCGCTGTTTGGCGACGTTGACGTGCGGATAGCCGTACGGTCCCTTGTCGATCACCGGGCAGGCCGGCCTGTCGCTCTTGGTGAAGCCGCCGTGCGGCTCGGTCGACCATTGCATCGGCGTGCGCGCGCAATTGCGCTCGGGCAGCGACAGATCATCACCCATCGCGATCTCGTCGCCGTAGCGGATCACCGGCGTTCCCGGCAGCGTGCACATCAGGCTGTAGGCGAGCTCGAGCCGCCGGCGGTCCCCGCCCAGCATCGGCGCGAGCCGGCGGCGGATGCCGCGGTCGTAGAGCTGCATGTCCTTGTCGGGGCCAAAGCTTTTGAACACTGTGTCGCGCTGCGCCTTGGTCAGGCGTCCCAGATCGAGTTCGTCGTGATTGCGCAGGAACAGGCCCCATTGCGCCGTGGCGGGGCGCGGCTTGGTCGCCTTCAGCGCTTTCGCCAGCGGGCGCGAATCGGCCGAGGCCAGCGCATAGAACAGATGCTGGTTGACGTGGAAGTTGAACATCATGTGCATGCGGTCGGCGTCGCGGCCAAAGTACTCCATGTCCGTTTTCGGCAGCACGTTGGCCTCGGCGAGGATGATGGCGTCGCCCTGCCGCCATTGCAGGAATTCGCGGAACGCGCGCAGCATGTCGTATTGCTCGACCGGGTTCTTCACCTTGGCGCCCTTGGTCGCGATGATAAAGGGCACCGCGTCCATGCGGAAACCGCAGACGCCGAGCTGGATCCAGAAGCCCATGATCTTGAGGATCTCGGCCTGAACATGCGGGTTCGAGGTGTTGAGATCGGGCTGGAAATCGTAGAAGCGGTGGAAGTAATAGGCTCCCGCTTCCTTGTCGCGCGTCCAGGTCGATTTCTGCACGCCGGGAAACACCATGCCCTTGTTGGCGCCGGCCGGCTTTGTGTCGGACCACACATACCAGTCGCGATAGGGCGAGGCCTTGTCGCGCCGCGCCTCCTTGAACCAGTGATGCTGGTCGGAGGTGTGATTGACGACGAGGTCGATGATGATGCGGATGCCGCGCTGCTTGCAGCCATGGGCGAACTCGACGAAATCGCCGAGCGTGCCGTAGCGGGGATCGACGCTGTAATAATCGGCGATGTCGTAGCCATCGTCGCGGCCCGGCGAGGTCTGGAACGGCATCAACCAGATCGTGGTGATGCCGAGGCCGTGCAGATAGTCGAGCCGGCGGAGCAGGCCCTTGAAATCGCCGACGCCGTCGCCGTTGGCGTCCATATAGGAGCCGACGGACAGGCAGTAGATCACGCCGTTCTTGTACCAGAGATCGTCGATCATGCGCGCGCCGCCTCGGTGGTTCCGCCGAGGTACGGCGGCTGCGTGATAAGTGCGTGGGGAAGGGGAGGTTCCGCGCTCCCGCATCCACGGTGTCGTCCCGGACAAGCGCGCCCCGATCCGGGACCTATAGTCACAGGGAGCCGTTTTGCGCCGACTTGGAGTTGCCAGCTCGTGCCACAACTGCCTCCTGTGGCTATGGGTCCCGGATCTGCGCTGACGCTTGTCCGGGACGACAGTGGAGATTGAGGCCGCAGCTCGCCCCCATCGAACAGTGTCCGCCCCGAACGGAATCGGCTATCCTCCGGCCAATGGATAACACTGCCCGCATCAGCCTCGTTCCGCCGCCCGACCGCCGCCAATCCGAGACGGCGCTCGCGATCGCGCGCGGCACATCGCGCCTCTTAAGATCGCTCGGCTTTTCCTGCATCAGCGAATTGCCGCTACCCTCGGGCCGGCGCGCCGATCTGGTGGCGCTGAACGAACGCGGGGAGATCTGGATCGTCGAGATCAAATCGTCGGTGGAGGATCTGCGTGCCGACCAGAAATGGCACGAATACCGCGCTCATTGCGACCGGCTGTTCTTCGCCTTCACGCAGGACCTGCCGTGCGAGATCTTTCCTGAATACACCGGCCTGATCGTCGCCGACGCCTACGGCGCGCACCTGCATTGCGAGGCGCCCGAGCACAAGCTTGCTGCCGCCACGCGCAAGCAGATGACGGTGCGGTTTGCAATGGCGGCGGCGCTTCGGATCAACCGCTTGGTCGATCCCCAGGGGCATGCGGAGTTTTGGGAGTAGCGGCAGTCTCGTGTCCCGGACGCGCTGCAGCGTGAAACGCTGCTGCGCAGAGCCGGGACCCAGGAAGCGGCAGCGCGAACTTAGGTATGGGCCCCGGCTCTGCAGCGCATCGTCGAAGAGACGCTGCGCTGCGTCCGGGGCACGAGCGCGGCAGAAACTTACCGCGGCGCGCGCTTGGCCAGAATGCGCTGCAGCGTGCGCCGGTGCATGTTGAGCCGGCGCGCCGTCTCGGAGACGTTGCGGTTGCACATCTCGTAAATGCGCTGGATGTGCTCCCAGCGCACGCGGTCAGCCGACATCGGGTTGGTCGGCAGCTCGGATTTCTCCGCGCTGGTCGACAATAGCGCCGCGACGACGTCGTCGGCATCCGCGGGCTTGGAGAGATAATCGATCGCGCCCATCTTCACCGCGGTGACGGCGGTGGCGATGTTGCCATAACCGGTCAGCACGATCGCGCGCGCATCCGGCCGCTTCTTCTTCAGCGCCGAGACCACGTCGAGGCCATTGCCGTCGCCGAGCCGCAGATCCACCACGGCGAAGGCGGGCGCCGCCTTGCCGATCTGCGCAAGACCGTCCGAGACCGTGTCACATGACGTCACCGCGAAGCCGCGCGTTTCCATGGCGCGCGACAGCCGCTCCAGAAACGGCTTGTCGTCCTCCACGATGAGCAGCGAGCGGTCGGTCTGTTCGTTCAGTTCGGCGATGGCGTTCAAGGTTTTGTCCTCTCTCCAACGCGTTGACATATGGCCTCGCAATCGGGCGGTGCCAAGGCCGCCGATAGTCGATCGGCCCTGTTGTGCGACGCAAGGTCGCGGCCTCAAGCGCGATGAATCGTCATCGCGCTTGCGATTCTTGTTTTCGGCATGATCCTGCCGGAAAACCGCTGAAGACTTTTCCGGATCATGCCCTATCCTATTGTTTCTTCGAAGGTCTCGATAGCCTCAAATCGTTGTCGCGGCCAAGTGATCTGGACCACGGCCCCGTATTCCGGAAAGGTCCGATTGGTGAACGAGACCTTGGCGCCGGTGCGCTCCAGCAGCGTGCGCGCGATGAACACGCCCAATCCGAGGCCGCGTCGTTCACCGCCGCCCTCGTCCATGGTTCGCCGCCGCGACAGATAGGGCTCACCGATCCGCTTCAGGATGTCGGGCGGAATGCCGGGGCCGTCGTCGGAGATCACGAGCTCGATCGTGTCCTTGTTCCACCACGCATTCACCTCGACCGTGGTGCGGGCGAAATCGACCGCGTTCTCGACGATGTTACCGACGCCGTACAGGATCGCCGGGTTGCGCGAGCCGACCGGCTCGGCGACGATGGCCACTGCAATGCGCACCTTGATCTCGACGCCGAAATCGCGGTGCGGGGCCACCACCTCCTCGATCAGCTCCGACAGCTTCATGCGGTCGAACGGCGCACCGGTGGAGGAGAGCTGGGTGATCTTGCTCAGGATGTCGCGACAGCGCTGGGTTTGCTCGCGCAGCGTCTTCAGGTCGGCGGCAAAACTGGCGTCCTTCACCGTCTTTTCCAGCTCGCGCGAGATCAGGAAGATCGTGGCGAGCGGCGTGCCGAGCTCGTGCGCGGCGGCCGCGGCAAGGCCGTCGAGCTGGGTCAGATGCTGCTCACGCGTCAGCACCAGCTCGGTCGCCGCCAGGGCGTCCGCGAGCTTGCGCGCTTCTTCGGTCACCTGGAACGAGTAGAGGCTGGTGACGCCGATCGCGAGCACGATCGAGAGCCAAACGCCGACGAGATAGATCGGCGGCAGCACCAGCGGATCGTCGGAATCCCAGGGCAGCGGCAGGTGGAAGAAGAACAGCACCGAGGCGCAGGCGACCGCGAGCAGGCCGAGGCCGAAGGTGAAGCGCGCCGGCAGGGCCGTGGCCGAGATCAGCACCGGCGCGAGGAACAGGAACGAGAACGGGTTCTGCAAGCCGCCGGTGAAGTACAACAGACCGGCCAGTTCCACGATGTTCAGCGCGAGCAGGCCGGCCGCCTGCATCGGCTCCAGCCGCTGCATCGGGTTGGCCGCGGTCTGGAGCGCCAGATTCAGTGCCGCCGACAAGGCGATGATGCTGACGCAGGGGACGATCTCGACGTTGAATTCCAGCCCCTGCGCCACGATGAAGATCGCGGCGAGCTGGCCCAGCACCGCCAGCCAGCGCAGCCGCAAAATCGTGTCCAGGCGGATATGCCGCTGCGCGTGGCGGAAGTTGGAGGCGGCAATTTCGGTCATATCGGCCAATGTGGCGGTGCCTTCCAAGGTCACAAACGTTGGGCTCGCGGAACCACCGGATTACAAGCCTTGCGCTCCCTGCCGCAATAGCAGAAGAACGGTCAGCATGACCGAGAATGACAAGGCTTCAAGTCGGCCGACTGTCGCGGAGAGCAGCTCGCCCGCGGCGATCACGGTCGATCACCTCGTCAAGGTCTACAAGCAGACCCGCGCCGTCGACGATATCTCCTTTTCGCTGCCGCGCGGCAGCATCACCGGGCTTCTGGGCGGCAACGGTGCCGGCAAGACCACGACCATCGCGATGATCATGGGCCTGGTGCTGCCGACCTCCGGCCGCGTGCAGGTGCTGGGACATCGGATGCCCGAGGATAGCGCGGCGGTGCTGGGGCGGATGAATTTCGAGAGCCCCTATGTCGACATGCCGATGCGGCTCACGGTCCGACAGAACCTCACCGTGTTCGGCAAGCTCTATGCGGTGAAGAACCTCGCCGGTCGCATCAAAGAGCTCGCGGACGATCTCGATCTCGCCGACTTCCTCGATCGCGCCAACGGCAAGCTGTCCGCCGGGCAGAAGACCCGCGTCGCGCTTGCCAAAGCGCTGATCAACCAGCCCGAGCTCTTGCTCCTGGACGAGCCGACCGCCTCGCTCGACCCCGATACCGCGGACTGGGTACGGGCGCATCTGGAGCGCTATCGCAAGGAGAACAGCGCCACCATCCTTCTGGCTTCGCACAACATGCTCGAGGTCGAGCGACTCTGCGACCGCGTCATCATCATGAAGCGCGGCCGCATCGAGGACGACGACACGCCCGAGGCGATCATGGCGCGCTACAACCGCACCACGCTGGAGGAGGTGTTTCTCGACGTCGCGCGCGGCCGGGTGAACGGCGCGAAGGAGGCGGTGAGGTGAGAGGAGGCCGTCATTGTAGCCCGGGTGAGCGTAGCGATACCCGGGAACGCAGCGAGCAAAGACCCGGATGTCGCTTCGCTCATCCGGGCTATGCGGTGCTGCCATGACCGACATCTCCCTCCACCACGGCATCTCCGCTCACCGCATCGGCGCGATGATCCTGCGATACTGGTACCTGCTGCTGTCGTCCTGGCCGCGGCTGCTCGAGCTGTTGTACTGGCCGGCGCTGCAGGTCATCACCTGGGGCTTCATCCAGTATTACATCGCGCAGAACGCCAGCTTCTTCGCGCGCGCCGGCGGCACGCTGATCGGCGCCGTCATCCTCTGGGACATCCTGTTCCGCGGCCAGCTCGGCTTCTCCATCTCGTTTCTGGAAGAGATGTGGGCGCGCAACCTCGGCAACCTCATGATGAGCCCGCTGAAGCCGATCGAGTTTCTGCTGTCGCTGATGGTCATGAGCCTGATCCGGCTCGCGATCGGAATCATCCCGATGACGCTGCTGGCGCTGTTCCTGTTTCACTTCAACGTCTACGCGCTCGGCCTGCCGCTGATCGCGTTCTTCTGCAATCTGATCTTCACGAGCTGGTCGGTCGGCATCTTCGTCTCGGGCCTGGTGCTGCGAAACGGGCTCGGCGCCGAGAGCATCGTCTGGACCTTGATGTTCGTGATCATGCCGCTCGCCTGCATCTACTATCCCGTCAGCGTGCTGCCGATTTGGCTGCAATACGTCGCCTGGACGCTGCCGCCGACTTACGTATTCGAAGGAATGCGTGCGCTGCTGATCGAGAACACCTTCCGCACCGACCTGATGCTGGATGCACTGGCCATCAATTCAGTGCTTCTGGTTGCATCTTTTGGGGCATTCCTTGCCCTTTTGCGCAGCGCCAAAAAGCACGGCTCGCTGCTGTCGGCCGGCGAATAGCGTCACTTTCTCGTGGATTCAGGCTGGTTGAGCCGATTCCGCCACGTAGATGTACGGAACCATGCATTGACGCAATATTACGCATTCGGCAGTATGCTGCGATGCGAAGAGGAATATAGCGATGCCCATTGGTGAGTTTGGCGGCGCGCCGCCCCTGGCGGCTGAAGGCAGTCCGGTCCTGACGACGCCGATGTACTGGATGTACGAGATGGCGCACGCCTCCCTCAATCCGGCACGTGCGGTCACTGACGCCACCAAGCTGCTGTTTCAGAATCCGCTCAATCCGTGGGCGCGCACCGAAGTAGGCAAGTCGGTCGCCGCGGCGTGCGAATTGTTCGAGCGCACCACGCGCCGCTACGGCAAGCCGGAATGGGGTCTCAACGACACCGAGGTCAACGGCATCCGCGTCCCTGTCGAGATCCGCTCGGTCTGGGAAAAGCCGTTCTGCCGGCTGCTGTACTTCGATCGCAAGTTCGCGCGGCCCTTGCGCAGCCCGCAGCCGCGCGTGCTGATCGTGGCACCGATGTCCGGCCATTACGCGACGCTGCTGCGCGGCACGGTCGAAGCCTTCCTGCCCGCGCATGAGGTCTACATCACCGATTGGGCCGACGCCCGCATGGTGCCGCTCAGCGACGGCCGCTTCGATCTCGACGATTACATCGATTATGTCATCGAGATGCTGCATGTTCTCGGCGGCAACACCCACGTCATGGCGGTGTGCCAGCCCTCCGTGCCCGTCGTCGCCGCCGTCTCGATCATGGAAGCGCGGCGCGATCCGTTCGTGCCGACCTCGATGACACTGATGGGTGGCCCGATCGACACCCGCCGCAATCCGACCGCGGTGAACGACCTCGCCCAGGAGCGCGGCATCGACTGGTTCCGCAACCACGTCATCACCAAGGTGCCGTTCCCGCATCCGGGCATGATGCGTGACGTCTATCCGGGATTCCTGCAGCTCAACGGCTTCATCAGCATGAATCTCGACCGGCACATGGATGCGCACAAGCAGCTGTTCGCCCATCTGGTGAAGGGCGACGGCGACCTCGTCGACAAGCATCGCGAGTTCTACGACGAATACCTCGCCGTGATGGACCTCTCCGCCGAATATTACCTGCAGACGGTCGATACCGTGTTCGTGAAGCACTCGCTGCCGAAGGGCGAGATGACCCATCGCGGAACACGCGTCGATCCCTCCAAGGTCACGCGCGTTGCGCTGATGACGGTGGAAGGCGAGAATGACGACATCTCCGGTCTCGGTCAGACCGAAGCGACGCATTCATTGTGCAGCTCGATCCCTGATCATCGCCGCGTTCATTACGTCCAGAAGGGCGTCGGACATTACGGCGTGTTCAACGGCTCGCGCTTCAAGTCGGAAATCGTGCCGCGAATCCACGACTTCATGGTTTCGGCGGCGAATCCGAGTTCATTGCAGGCCCGCGCTGCCGAATAAGCTTCGTTTTCGGCTTTCCCGTCGAAAATCCAGGCTTGGACCGAGGCACCGGCGGGGTGAATTCCGGGTCGGATTCGCGGTATTTAGGTAGCTTTATAGGAGTGAGTCAGCACTCACCCCTTGGGGGTGCCGCATGCACTCAGCGAGGGAGAAAAAAGCTGGTTCCAACCCCAGTCTGTAGGGTCTCCCGGACGTCTGACCGCTGTATATTGGGCAAATGATTTGTTTTTGCGCCGAGCGCTTCCCAAGGCGGCGGTTATGGCAGAATCCGGGCGCCCTCCTGCCCCCCGGACTGACAGACATGGCCACTCGCGCACTCCTTTATCGGCGGCCCCACGAACCAAAGACCCTCGTCATCACCCACGGATCGCAATTCTTTGCCATCCGATTGCGCCGGCATCGCCGCGCGCGCCGCTACACGCTCAGAATTCATCCGAGCGATCGCGAAGCCATTCTCACCATCCCGCCGCGCGGCACGCTCGCCGAAGCGAAAGACTTTGCGCAGCGTCACGGCGCGTGGATCGCGGCACGTCTCGGGCGCTTGCCGAAGGCCGCGCCGTTCCAGCCTGGCACGGTGATACCGCTCCGCGGCACGCCGCATCGCATCGTTCATCGTGCCGGCACGCGCGGCACGGTATGGACCGAAATGCGCGATAGCGGCGAACGCATCCTCTGCGTTGCCGGCGGGCTCGAACATGTCGATCGCCGCGTCAGCGACTTCCTCAAGCGCGAGGCGCGCCGCGATCTGCAGCGTTCGGCGGAAGCCCACGCCGCCGAGCTCGGTGTCAGGGTCAAGCGCCTTTCGATCCGCGATCAGTCCAGCCGCTGGGGCTCCTGCACCTCTGCCGGGTCGCTGTCGTTCTCCTGGCGCCTGATCCTCGCGCCGCCCTTCGTGCTCGACTATCTCGCCGCCCACGAGGTCGCCCATCTCGTCGAGATGAACCACTCGGCGCGGTTCTGGCGCGTCTGCGGCAAGGTGTGCCCGTCGATGGAGCGCGCCAAAAAGTGGCTCGATACCTACGGCAATGATCTGCATCGCTACGGGGTCGAGGATTAGGCCCTCGCTGCTAACGTCTTGAAAGGTGTCATCGCCCGGCTTGCCGCCTTCGCTGAAGCTTCGGCGCGCCGAGCGCAGGTGTGGGCCTCGGCGAAGCCTTGGCGGAGCCGGGACCGGGCGATCCAGTACGCCGAGACGGCACTGATTGAATCGAGAAGCCCCGGCGTACTGGATTCCCCGCTTTCGCGGGGAATGACAGCGGAGAGGAGCGGCTGGTGGTTAGGGAGGACTTGCCGAAGTGTTGCAGCTGGTGCAAGCCCGCGCTCCCGGCGTTTGTGCCGCCCGCGCAAGCCGTTGATTTTGTTATCGCCGGCTACTGTGCATGGGGTTGTTTTCGCATTTCTTGTCTTGAGGCCATGCGGACCTCAAGCCGCGCCTATCGGTTTCCGCCAAACAACCGGTCCATCAGCCAGCCATCGAGCCCTGCCGCAGCCTCCGGCCGCGCATTGGCGCGCGTCGGCGGCGGGCGATAGCCGCCATTGTTGACCGCTGCCGGTCCGGGCGTGACTGCTGCCGGCGCTGTCACCTGCGAGGCTGCCTGCGCGAGGTTCGACAGGCCCCAGCCGCCTGGTGCGCTCGGCAGGGCTGCCACCGGCACACCCTCGTGCGCCGTCTTCATGAAGCGCGACCAGACTTCCACGGGCAGGCCGCCACCGGTGGCCTTCTTGGTCGGCGAGTTGTCGTCGTTGCCGAGCCAGACGCCGGTGACGAGGTTCGCCGTGTAGCCGATGAACCAGGCATCGCGATAATCCTGGCTGGTGCCGGTCTTGCCGGCCGCGGGCCAGCCCGGGATCTCCGCCTTCTTGGCGGTGCCTGATATCAGCGTCTCTCGCATCATCGCATTCATCATGCCGACATAGCGGGGATCGATGACC
Source organism: Bradyrhizobium sp. UNPA324 (assembly GCF_006658635.1). NCBI lineage: Bacteria > Pseudomonadati > Pseudomonadota > Alphaproteobacteria > Hyphomicrobiales > Nitrobacteraceae > Bradyrhizobium > Bradyrhizobium sp. UNPA324. The sequence goes on along the minus strand of NZ_LFJD01000004.1, from coordinate 4,148,476 downwards.
GGATTACGCTCTTCCGGCTGGCGCATGTAGAGCAGCTTGCCGCTCAGCGTCCTGATCCGCGTCACGACATGCGGCGCCACCGCGAAGCCGCCATTGGCGAAGGGCGCGTAAGCGCCGACCAGCTCGACCACCGAGACTTCCGACGTGCCGAGCGCGATCGAGGCATTCGGCTCGAGCTTCGAGGAGATGCCGAGCCGGTGCGCGGTGCGCACCACGTTCTTCGGTCCGACCTCGAGGCCGAGGCGGATGGCGACGGTGTTGAGCGACATCGCCAGCGCCTGCGTCAGCGTCACCGCGCCGAAATATTCATGGGTGTAGTTCTCGGGTCTCCAGCCCTTGACCTCGATCGGCGCGTCCTGGCGCATCGTGTCAGGCGTCAGGCCCTGTTCCAGCGCCGTCAGATAGACGAACGGCTTGAACGAGGAGCCCGGTTGGCGTTTTGCCGTGACCGCGCGGTTGTACTGGCTCTCGGAATAGTTCCGCCCACCCACCATGGCGCGCACGGCGCCATCAGGCGTCATCGCCACCAGCGCGCCCTGGCTGACGTTGAACTTCACGCTCTTGGCCGCGAGCTCGTCGATGATGGCGGCTTCCGCCACGCCCTGCAGCTTCGGATCGATCGTGGTCTCGACCTTGATGCTCTCGTCGATCTGGCCGACCAGGTCGTCCAGGACCTCGCCGATCCAGTCGGCGACGTAGTTGACCGTGCCGGCGCCGGCCGGCTTCACATTGTAGGAGGGATGGCCGATCGAGGCCTTCGCCTGCGCGTCGGTGATGAAGTTTGCATCCGCCATCGCCGTGAGCACGATTTGCGCACGCGCTTCCGCGCCTTCGGGATTGCGGTTCGGCGCGAGGCGCGAGGGCGATTTGACGAGGCCGGCGAGCATCGCCGCTTCGGCGACCGTGACGTTCTTGGCCGACTTGCCGAAATATTTCTGCGCGGCGGCTTCGACGCCGTAGGCGCCGGAGCCGAAATAGACGCGGTTGAGATAGAGCTCCAGAATCTCGTTCTTGGAATGCTTGCGCTCCAGCCAGATCGCGAGCTCCGCCTCCTGCAGCTTGCGCTGCATGGTGCGCTCCTGGGTCAGGAACAGGTTTTTCGCGAGCTGCTGCGTCAGCGTCGAGCCGCCCTGCGACACGCCGCGGTGGAGAACGTTGGTGACGAGGGCGCGCAAAATGCCGACGGGATCGATGCCGAAATGCGAATAGAAGCGGCGATCCTCGATGGCGATGAACGCCTTTGGCAGATAAGGCGGCAGGTCGTTCAGCGCGACATTGGCACCGGCCATCTCGCCGCGTTGCGCCAGCATGCTGCCGTCAACGCCGACGATCTGGATCGTCGGTGGCCGCTTGGGGATTTCCAGCGACTGGATCGGCGGCAGATGGGCGCCGACATAGATCACGACGCCGACCACGGCGATGACGCCCCACAAGCTCAGCACCGCGCCCCAGTAGACCAAGCGGCCCAGGCTGAACCCGCCGCGCGACTTCGACCGGCGTTTGGCACCGCTGCGGCCGGCCGGCGCCTTGCGCTCGCGCGGGGGCTCGTCGCCGGCATCGTCGCTCTTGCGCTTGCCGGATGATTTCGCAGATTTCTTCGGCTTGTCGTCGCCGCCGGGAATGCGATCCGCCGCGGTCAGGCGCAGATCGGCGAGCGCTGCGGGCAAGCCGAACAGCGGCTCCTTCCGCCCACCCTTTTTCTTTCCCCACGCCATACGCACAACGCCCGGTCAGCCCGCCCCGCCGCACGCTAGCGGTCGCTGTTTAAGGCCCGGTTACCCCGGCGTTAACGCGTGATTAGGAGGTGGGGCATTCGCACCCCGCAGTTCCGCATTCTCGGCGGCAAAGCTAGGATCGTCGGCATAAAGAAGAGGGAGCGCACATGGGCCATATCGATCCGACCAAGGAGATCTTCGCGCAGTTCCGGGAGAACAACCGTCCCGGTCCGATCCACATGCTCAACCTGGTGCGGTTGCGTAAAGAAGCGGCCTATCCGGACGGACGCAAGGCGAGCGGCGCGGAAGCCTATGCCGCCTATGGCCGTGAGAGCGGCCCGGTGTTCGAGCGCCTCGGCGGCCGCATTGTCTGGCAGGGCAAGTTCGAGCTGATGCTGATCGGCCCGCAGGAGGAACGCTGGGACCATTGCTTCATCGCGGAATATCCGAGCGTCGCGGCTTTCGTCGAGATGATCCGCGATCCTGTTTACCGCGAGGCAGTGAAGCATCGCCAGGCGGCGGTGGAGGATTCCCGGCTGATCCGGCACGCAGTGCTGCCGGTGGGCAAGAACTTTGGCGAGATACCGACGTAGGGCGCATTCACGCGCCACTCTCTCCCCGTCATCCTGAGGTGCGCGTGGCGCGATGCATTGCATCGCGCCGGGGAGCCTCGAAGGATGCGCGGCCCGGATGCTTCTGCGCGGTGACCAGTCGGGCCGTCGGCCGCCAAGGGGCGGCCGCCTCAGGGTGACGGTGATGAATCGGGCCAAGCTCTCAAGAAAATCGGCGGCCAGGAGGCCGCCGATCACATCGCGAACTTCAAGCAACCACTAACCCGCCGGACCCGCGTCCTCCAGGATCGGGCCGAACAGCTCCCAGCGCTCGCCGTTGAACTTCATCATCTGAAGCTGCTTGTTGACGCGGTAGTCGGTCGGCGAGGTGTTGGCCTTGATGCCGGGCAGGGACAGGTCGAGCTCCACGTCCTTCAGGCTGGTGGCGACCTTCATGACGTTCTCGCGGGTGAGGTTGTCGCCGCATTTCTGCAGCACGTAAGCCATCAACTGGGAGGTCGAGTAGCCGTAGCTGTTGAAGCTCGAGTCCTTGTCGCCGTCCGGATAATACTTGGCCATGAACTCGAAATATTTCTTCATGCCTGGATCGTCCTTCCAGGTCGGATCGAGCGGATCCTTGCCATAGTTGACGCTGATCACGCCCTTGGACGCTTCAAGTCCTGCGGGCTTCATCACGGCGCCGACCGACGTGGCGTTGATGTCGAGAATGTGCACGGGATGCCAGTCGAGCTCGGCGATCTTCTTGATCGCCTGCGCAGCCTGTTTCGGCGTCGTGGCACTGAAGAACAAATCCGCGCCTGCCGACTTGATCTTGAGGATCTGCGAATCGATGGTGGGATCGGAGACCTCGTATGAAGCTTCCGCGACGATCATGCTAGCGGCCTTGTCTCCAAGCCCGGCCTTGATGCCGTTCAGATAGTCCTTGCCGAGATCGTCGTTCTGGTAGAGGACGCCGACTTTGGCGTTCGGATGGTTCTTGATGATGTACTGGCCGTAGATGCGGCCCTCGACGAAGTAGTTGGGATTGAAGCCCATCGTCCAGGGGAAGTTCTTGGGGTCGGTGAATTTCGAGGCGCCGGTGGCCGCGAACAGTTGCGGCACTTTCTTGGCGTTGAGATATTTCTGTACGGCAGCGTTCGAGGGGGTGCCGAGAAGCTGGAAGGTGAGCAGCACCTCGTCGCTCTCGACCAGCTTGCGCACCTGCTCCACGGCCTTCGGCGGCGAATAGGCGTCGTCGTACTGGATCAGGTTGATCTTACGGCCATTGATGCCGCCCTGATCGTTGATCATCTTGAAATAGGCGGCCTGCGTCTTGCCGATCGTGGCATAAGCGGAGGCGGGGCCGCTGAACGGATTGGTCTGGCCGATCTTGATTTCGGTGTCCGACGCGCCGGGATCATATTTCTTCTGGGCATTGGCCGCTGAAATCGACAGCGCCAGAGTCAGCGCCGTGGCCATGGCCAGATGCAGTTTTCCATTCCTCATTCGCAATTCCCTCAATCTGTTATTGCCGATGATCTGCCGGACACATTGTGCGTCCGATGCCATCGCTGAGGGCGAGTGTGGAGGAACGTGTGTTGCGATGCAAGGTGGGCGTTCGTAGGGTGGGGTACGACCAGCGGTTTGCGTTTTGCGCAATCCGCTGCGCTAATCCACCCAACGCATTCGCTAGCCCGACGGTCCGGTGTCTTCGATGATCGGTCCGAACAGCTCCCAGCGTTCGCCGTTGAACTTCATCATCTGCATCTGCTTGTTGACGCGGAAGTCGTTCGGCCCGGTGTTGATCTTGATGCCGGGCAGCGCGAAGCTCGGCGTGAAGTCCCTGATGTTGGCGACCTGCTTCATGACGTTCTCACGCGTCAGGTCGTCGCCGCATTGCTTCAGAACCTGCACCAACAACTCCGCCACCGAATAGGCATAGGTGTTGACGGTGTTGAGCTTGTCGCCTTCCGGAAAATACTTGTCCATGAAAGCGAAGAAGGCCTTCACGCCGGGATCGTCCTTCCACTGGGGATCGCTGGGCTCCTTGCCATATTGGGTCGAGATGATGCCCTTGGAGATGTCGAGGCCGGCCGGCTTCAGCGTCGCCGAGATCGGGCTCGCATTGATGTCGAGGATGTGCACCGGCGTCCAGCCGAGGTCGGCAAGCTTCTTGATCGCCTGTGCCGCGAATTTCGGCGTCGAGGCATCGAAGAACACGTCGACACCCATCGACTTCAGCTTGACCACCTGGGAGTCGACGGTCGGGTCGGTGACCTCGTAGGAGACCTCGCCGACGACCATGCTGGCGGCCTTGTCGCCGAGGCCGCTCTTGAGGCCCGCGAGATAGTCGCGGCCCATGTCGTCATTCTGGTAGAGCACGCCGATCTTGGCGTTCGGATGCTGCTTGAGAATGTATTTGGCGTAGATGCGTCCCTCGGACACGTAGTTGGGATTGTAGGCGATGGTCCAGGGATAGTTCTGAGGATCGTTGAAGCGGGCCGCCCCGGTCGAAGCCAGCAACTGGGGCACCTTCTTGCCGTTGAGATATTTTTGCACGGCGGCATTGGCCGCGGTGCCGATCAGCTGGAACGTGAACAGCACCTCGTCGCCCTCGACGAGCTTGCGCACCTGCTCGACCGTCTTCGGCGGCGAGTAAGCGTCGTCATATTGGATCAGGTTGATCTTGCGGCCGTTGATGCCGCCCTGATCGTTGATCATCTTGAAATAGGCGGCCTGGGTCTTGCCGATATTGGCGTAGACGGAATAGGGCCCGGAGAACGGCACGGTCTGGCCGATCTTGATCTCGGTGTCACTCGCTCCGGTGTCGTATTTCTTCTGGGCGAGAGCTTGACTTACGAAGGCTTGGCTCGCGGAGAACGCGAAGGCGAGCGCCATCGTAGCAGTTAGGAAGCCTCTGCGATTGTTCATATTGGTTGTTCCTCCTGACGGAATTTTCGGCCGACGGTCTTTTCCGTTGATTGCAACGGTCGCCATCGCTGCCGAAGATTGTGGAGGAAGGCTCGGCGCCGCGCAAGGATCGCGGCGCTGCGCCGTAGCGTCTCAGGCCAGGAGCTAAGCCAGGAACAACGCAGCCAGCGCGACTGCCGCCGGCAGTGCCTGCACGATCAGGATGCGGCTGCTGACGGTCGCGGCGCCATAGGCGCCGGCCACGATCACGCAAAGCAGGAAGAACGCCTTGATCTGGAATGCGAAGGCCGGGTTGCCGTGGACGAGACCCCAGATCAGGCCCGCGGCGAGGAAACCGTTATAGAGGCCCTGATTGGCGGCCAGCACCTTCGTGATCTCGGCCTTCTCCGGTGTGTTGCGAAACACCTTCAGGCCCTGCGGCTTGTCCCAGAGAAACATCTCCAGGATCAGGAAGAAGACGTGCAGCGCGGCGACCAGCGCCACCAGGACATTGGCGATCAGAATCAAGGTGAGCTCCCCCAAAGCGTCAGCTTTCGGGTGGACGTTAGCACGGCCGGCATGGCAAGTGCGACGGACACGTTTCGATGCAATGGTGTCGCAATGGCCAGCCGGTCAACCAAACCCTCCGTCAGCTTCGGCCTCGATCGCCTGACGACGCCGATCGGCATCGCGCTGCTCGTCACCGATGCCGAAGGTGCCTTGCGCGCGCTCGACTGGGACGATTACGAGCACCGCATGCGCGAGCTCCTGCGCCTGCATTACGGCGCGGTCGATCTGAGCGACCAGCCTGCGCCCGCGGCCATGCGGACGGCACTGTCGGGCTATTTCGAGGGCGATCTCGGCCAGCTCTCGGGTATCGCCTGGCGGATCGCCGGCACGCCGTTCCAGCAGAAGGTCTGGACTGCGCTCGCGCAAATCCCCGCCGGCACCACGTTGAGCTATGGCGCGATGGCCGCGAAGATCGAGATGCCCAAAGCGATTCGCGCCGTCGGCCATGCCAATGGCTCCAACCCGATCAGCGTGGTGCTGCCATGCCACCGGCTCATTGGCGCGGATGGCTCGCTGGTGAAGTATGGCGGCGGGCTTGAGCGGAAGAGGTGGCTGCTAAGGCACGAGGGGGTGGAGATCTAGCCACCCTGTCATTCCGGGGCGCGCGTAGCGCGAACCCGGAATCCATCGGGCAACACCGACGGTGCCGATGAATGGATTCCGGGCTCGCCGCTGCGCGGCGCCCCGGAATGACGAATGGAGAGGGCCGCGCGCCCCGGAATGACGAGAAACCTCACGCCGCCGGCTGAACTGCCTTGTCGCCGGCCATCACATGGGTCAGTGCGCTCTTGATCGCGGCTTGGCGGGTCGGCGCGTTGATCTGTGCGCCCAGGAGATCAGTGACGTAGAACACGTCGCGCGCGCGCTCGCCGAAGGTCGCGACGTGGGCTGACGCAATGTTGAGGTTGAGTTTCGAGATTGCCGTGGTCAGCTCGTAGAGCAGGCCGGGCCGGTCGAGGCCCGAGACCTCGATCACGGTGTAGCGGTCGGACCATTGGTTGTTGATGGTCACTTCCGGCTCGATCACGAACGGCTTCGCCTTGCTGCGCACGGTGCGCCGCGCCACCACCTCCGGCAGGCGCAGCTTGCCTTCCAGCACGTCCTCGATCATCTCGCCGATGCGGGTGGCGCGCCGTCCCTCGTCCTCGTCGCGGTCGTATTCCCGGGAGATCGAGATGGTGTCGAGCGCGCGGCCGTCGGTCGTGGTGTAGATCTGGGCGTCGACGATGTTGGCGCCGGCCGAGGCGCAGGCGCCGGCGATGATCGAGAGCAGCCAGGGATGGTCGGCCGCGAAGATCGTCAGCTCGGTGACGCCGCGCACCTCGTCGAAGCCGACGTTGATCGCGAGCTTGTGGCCGGCCTGCTCGCTGGAGCGGACGAAACGGGCGTGACGGATCTTGCGCGGCAGCTCAACCTTGAGCCAATAGGCCGGATAGTGCCGGCCGATATAGGCATCGAGCTCGTCCTCCGGCCATTCGGCAAAGGCCATGCGGAATTCGGCATAGGCAACCGCGAGGCGCTTGCCGCGATCGACCTCGGAGAAGCCGCCTGTGAGCACCGGCTCGGTCTCGTAGTAGAGCGAGCGCAAGAGCTGCGCCTTCCAGCCGTTCCACACGCCGGGACCGACGCCGCGAATGTCGGCGGTGGTGAGGATGGTCAAGAGCTTCATCTGCTCGACCGACTGCACCACGGCGGCGAAATTCTCGATGGTCTTGCGGTCGGACAGGTCGCGCGACTGCGCGACCGTTGACATGGTCAGATGCTCCTCGATCAGCCAGGCGATGAGCTCGGTGTCGGCCGGACTGAAGCCGAGCCGCGGGCAGAGCCGGCGCGCCACCTTGGCGCCGGCGATCGAGTGATCCTCCGGCCGGCCCTTGGCGACGTCGTGCAGGAGCGTCGCGATATAGATCACCGCGCGGTGCTCGGGCCGGGACTTGCGCATGAGGTCGCTGGCGAGCGCGAACTCCTCGACGCCGCCGCGCTCGATGTCCTGCAGGAAGCCGATGCAGCGGATCAGGTGCTCGTCGACGGTGTAGTGATGATACATGTTGAACTGCATCATCGAGACGATCTTGCCGAAGGCCCGGATGAATTGGCCGAGCACGCCGGTTTCGTTCATCCGCCTCAGCACGATCTCCGCATTGTCGGAGGTCAGGATCTCCATGAACAGCCGGTTGGCCTCGGGATTTTCGCGAAGCTGCGCATTGATCAGGCCAAGCGACCGCGTCACGTCGCGCATCGCATCCGGATGGAAGGCGAGGTTGTTCTTCTGCGCCAGGCGGAAGATGCGGATCAGATTGACCGGATCGTGCTTGAAGACGTCGGGCGCGGCGACGTTGATGCGGTTGTTGTCGACGATGAAGTCGTCGCTTTCAGGGACGCGCCGCTTCACCGCGGTCGGCCGCAGGCGCGCCATCATCCGGCTCAGCACCGGCGCGGGCTTGGCCTGCTGGTCCTCGAGCTTGGCACAGAGGATGGCGGTGAGGTTGCCGACTTCCTTGGCGACCAGGAAGTAGTGCTTCATGAAGCGCTCGACGTCCTGCATGCCGGGATGCGAGGTGTAGCCGAGCCGCACCGCGATCTCGCGCTGAAGGTCGAAGGAAAGGCGCTCCTCGGCGCGGCCAGAGTAGAAATGCAGATTGCAGCGCACCGACCAGAGGAAATCGGCGCAGCGGCGGAAGGTGCGGTATTCCTGCGCGTCGAACACGCCGCGCTCGACCAGCTCGCTGGTGTCGCGGACGCGGTAGACGTATTTGGCGATCCAGAACAGCGTGTGCAGGTCGCGCAAAGCGCCCTTGCCGTCCTTGACGTTGGGTTCGACCAGATAGCGCGACTGGCCGCCGCGGCGATGCCGCTCCTCGCGCTCGGCGAGCTTTGCGGTGACGAATTCCGAGGCGGTGCCCTGCACCACCTCCTTGTCGAAGCGCGCGACCAGCTCGTCATAGAGCGGCTTGTCACCGGTCAGGAAGCGCGTCTCCAGGATCGCGGTGCGGATGGTCATGTCGCCGCGCGCCTGCCGGATCGACTCGTCGACCGAGCGTGTGGCGTGACCGACCTTCAGCCCCATGTCCCAGAGGCAATAGAGGATGGCTTCGGCGACCTGCTCGCCCCAGGCGGTCTGCTTGTAGGGCAGGATGAACAACAGATCGATGTCGGATTCGGGCGCCATCAGACCGCGGCCGTAGCCGCCGGTCGCGACAACCGCCATGCGCTCGGCGCCGGTCGGGATCGGCGAGCGGTAGAGATGCCGGGTCGCCGCCGAATACAGGATGCGGATGATCTCGTCCTGGACGTGACACAGCCGCTCGGCGCAGCGACGGCCGTGGCGGTCCTTCAAAAGGATTTCCTGTGCCGCCGCGCGCGCCGCGATCAGCTCGGCCTTAAGCAATTGAGCCATGGCCGTGCGGAACGCGTCTTCGCGTCCCTGATGCTTTTCGGCGAGCGCATCGACCGCGGCGGTGATCCGCGCAGTGTCGAAACGATCGTCCACCTCTGCCCTGTGCTCAGTCGTGACGCTGTCCATGTCTCATCGGATATAAGAGGTGGCAGGCGCTGTCACGAGACTTCGTGAGAGGTCGACGGATGAACCTGGTTACCCAGATGGGAGGGCCGCGGCGCCGCTCTTGATAAGCGTCCGTAACATAATGAATATACTGGAGTTTCCGGCTTGAGTTCCGGACGCTCATGGCAGCCTTCCATCAATCACGGGCTGACACGAAACGGATCGCCTTCTATACCGCTCGTCAGATGCGATATGCCGGGAGAGAACGAAAATGGACGCCGCCCAACTGCGCCAGATGCAGGCTCCGATCAAGGAGCGCTACAAGACCGATCCCAAGACCGCGCTGATCACACTGAAGGCCAAGGGCTCCACCGATAGCGAAGGCATCGCCTGCAAGGTCGAGACCAGCCGCGCCATCGCGATGGCCGGCCTGCATCCGGCGACCGGCGGTTCCGGTCTCGAGCTCTGCTCCGGCGACATGCTGCTCGAAGCCTTGGTCGCCTGCGCCGGTGTCACGCTGAAATCGGTTGCGACCGCTATCGAGGTGCCCTTGAAGACCGGCAATGTCTACGCCGAGGGCGATCTCGATTTCCGCGGCACGCTCGGCGTCGACAAGGAGACCCCTGTCGGCTTCGCCGAGATCCGTTTGCGCTTCGAGGTCGACACCGACGCGCCGCAGGACAAGCTCGATCTTCTGCTCAAGCTGACCGAGCGCTATTGCGTGGTCTACCAGACCATCAAGAACGGCCCGAAGGTGTCGGTGTCGATGCAGCGGATGTAAGGCGCGAGGCGCAGCACAACAATCGGTGTCGTCCCCGGGGCGCGCTGCTTGGCGCGAGCCCGGGAACCCATAACCCCAGGCCGTCGTGATTTCAGACGGCCGTTGCTCCAGCTCATAAACCACTCCGGCCTGTGGTTATGGATTCCGGGCTCGCGCTTTGCGCGCCCCGGAATGACAGACAGATGTCCCCCGACCTCCACTTCATCCTCTTCCTTCTCCTGCGCATGGCGATCGCGGCGGCGTTCGTCGTGACGGCGTCGATCATCACCGAACGCGCGGGACCGGTGATCGGCGCGCTGGTCGCGACCCTGCCGATCTCGGCAGGTCCCTCCTATGTCTTCCTCGCGCTCGACCACGATGCCGCCTTCATCGCGCAAGGCGCGCTGGCGAGCCTTCCGATCAATGCGGCGACGATCTTCATGTGTCTCACCTATGTCGTGCTGGCGCAGCGGCACGATTTTCTGGTGAGTTGTGGCAGCGCAGTCGCGGTCTGGATCGTGCTCGCCTCGGTCATCCGGCAGTTCGAGTGGACGCTCACCGCCGGGCTCGCCGCCAACCTGATCGCGTTCGGCATCTGCATTCCACTCCTGGCGGGCTATCGGCATGTGAAGATGCCGTTGGTCACGCGCCGCTGGTATGACGTGCCAATGCGCGCTTCGCTGGTCGCGACCCTCGTCGCCATCGTTGTTTCGACCTCGGGCTGGGTCGGTCCCCGCATCAGCGGCATCATCGCGCTGTATCCCGTGGTCTTCTCCAGCATCATGGTGATCCTGCATCCGCGCATCGGCGGCCCGCCGACCGCCGCCGTGCTCGCCAACTCCGCCTGGGGCCTGCTCGGTTTCGGCACGGCAATCGCAGTTCTGCACGTTGCGGTCGTGTCGTTCGGCTCGGCCGTCGGTCTGTGTCTCGCGCTCGGCACCTGCATCGCCTGGAATCTGACGCTGTGGGGGATCGGCCGGCGAGCGATGCACAAGGCGCGACAGCAGCCGTAAGACTACGGATCAGCGCGACGCCACGTCGCGAAGAGTCGTGTCCGGCATGCTCGATGGCAATGCCGCATCTTCGCAAGCCATTGAATGAGATGCGTCATTTCAAGTCGTGCCGCGGCCGGGACTGATCGGCACGTGGACAGAGGTCGTTTTGGTTCCCGCCGATTTCCGACACTTGTATTAGAACTTTGTTCGAGCTTTTCCCGTACGAACTATCTTGCATACCCGCTTCCGCTGTCGTCGGCGTGAAACTTTGTCCGATCTGTATCCGACTGTACGGACCCGCGGGATGATTGGAATGCAGCTGTGGCGCCGCAGGGGGGCATCCCGGCGGATGTGTCCTTCCAGGCATTATTTCGAGATGGAGATTCTTTGATGTTCGGTCGCAAGTCCCAGATTGATGCACAAGCACGGCTCGATGCGATCGGCCGCTCCCAGGCCATGATCGAATTCAATCTGGATGGCACGATTATCACGGCCAACAAGAACTTTCTCGACGCCCTCGGTTATCAGCTTGACGAGATCCAGGGCAAGCACCATTCCATGTTCGTGCCGGCCGACCAGCGCGACAGCGCCGACTACAAGGCGTTCTGGGCTGCGTTGAACCGTGGCGAGTGTCAGGCGCGCGAGTTCAAGCGGATCGCGAAGGGCGGCCGCGAAGTCTGGATCGAAGCATCCTACAATCCGGTGCTCGACGGCAACGGCAAGACGGTGATGGTCGCCAAGATTGCGACCGATATCACCGCGAAGAAGATGCGGAGCATGACGGATGCTTCGAAGATCGCCGCCATCAGCCGCGCCCAGGCCGTGATCGAGTTCAGGCTCGACGGCACCATCGTCACCGCCAACGAGAATTTCTGCAAGGCGCTCGGCTATTCGTTGTCCGAGATCGAGGGCAAGCACCATAGCCTGTTCGTGGCCGAGGCCGACCGCAACAGCGCGGCCTATCGCGAGTTCTGGGCTGCGCTCAACCGCGGCGACTACCAGGCCGGCGAGTTCAAGCGTATCGGCAAGGGCGGCCGCGAGGTCTGGATTCTCGCTTCCTACAACCCGTTGCTCGACGAGGCAGGCAAGCCGTACGGCGTCGTCAAGTTCGCGACCGACGTCACCGCGGAGAAGCTGAAGAATGCCGACCTCGCCGGTCAGATCGCGGCCATCGACAAAGCGCAGGCCGTGATCGAGTTCAACATGGACGGCACGATCATCACCGCGAATGCCAACTTCCTCGCCACGCTCGGTTATTCGCTGGCCGAGATCAAGGGCAAGCATCACAGCATGTTCGTCGAGCCCAACGAGCGCGACGGGGTTGCTTATCGTGAGTTCTGGGCGGCGCTCAACCGCGGCCAGTACCAGGCGGCCGAATACAAGCGCATCGGCAAGGGCGGCAAGGAGGTCTACATCCAGGCGTCCTACAATCCGATTCTCGATCTCAACGGCAAGCCGTTCAAGGTCGTCAAATATGCCACCGACACCACCAAGCAGGTGCTGGTCCGCATGGGCAACGAGCGCGTGCGCGGCATGATGGAATCGGTCGCGGCGGGCTCCGAGGAGCTGAACGCCTCGGTCCGGGAGATCTCCGAAGCGATGACGAAGTCCCGCGAGACCGCGATGAGCGCGGTGGAGCAGGTCTCCTCGGCCGATGCACAGGCACAGCGCCTTACCGAGGCGGCGCAGTCGATGAGCGGCATCGTCGAGATGATCAACAACATCACCGGCCAGATCAATCTGCTCGCGCTCAATGCCACGATCGAATCCGCCCGGGCCGGCGAAGCCGGTCGCGGCTTTGCCGTGGTCGCCTCCGAGGTGAAGAGCCTCGCCAATCAGGCCAAGCAGGCGACCGACAAGATCGGCCAGGAGATCGGCAGCCTCAACGGCATCTCCGGCGACGTCGTCAGCGCGCTCGGTTCGATCAAGCAGGCCATCAACAATGTCAGCGAATATGTGACCTCAACCGCTGCGGCCGTCGAGGAGCAGAGCACGGTGACGAACGAGATGTCGACCAGCATGCAGCGGGCGGCGGCGGAAGCGGCGGCGATCGCGGCGCGGGCGTAGGTCGGCGTTTCTCTTTCGGCGCAGACACCGTCGTAGCCCGCATGTCGCTTCGCTCATCCGGGCTACGGCACCGTCACTGCTTCGGCAGCTTGGCCTTCAATGCATACAGCGCATCGAGCGCCTCGCGCGGCGACATCTCGTCCGGATGCAGCGCCTTCACGGCCTCCATCAGCAGTTCGGCTTCGCTCGGCGGGGCGGCTTCCGCCGCGGCACGCGAGGGCACGGCGAACAGCGGCAGATCGTCCACCAGCGCGCGCGCGGTCTGGCCGCGGTCCTGCGCCTCCAGCTTGGAGAGCACCGATTTCGCGCGCGTGATCACCGCGGGCGGCAGGCCGGCGAGTTTGGCCACCTGGATGCCGTAGGAGCGGTCGGCCGAGCCCGGCAGCACCTCGTGCAGGAACACGACATTGCCCTGCCACTCCTTCACCCGCACGGTGGCATTGAACATCCGCGGCAGCTTGGCCGAGAGCGCGGTCAGCTCGTGATAATGCGTGGCGAACAGGGTGCGGCAACGGTTACTCTCATGCAGATGCTCGATCGCGGCCCAGGCGATCGAGAGTCCGTCGAAGGTCGCGGTGCCGCGGCCGATCTCATCCAGGATCACGAGCGAGCGCTCGCCGGCCTGGTTCAGGATTGCCGCGGTCTCGACCATCTCCACCATGAAGGTGGAACGGCCGCGCGCGAGATCGTCGGCGGCGCCGACGCGCGAGAACAGCCGGTCGACGATGCCGATCCGCGCCCGCGTGGCCGGCACGAAGCTGCCGATCTGGGCGAGCAGCGCAATCAGCGCGTTCTGACGCAGGAAAGTCGATTTGCCGGCCATGTTGGGACCGGTGAGCAGCCAGAGCTGGCCGGATTTTTGACCAGGAGCCGGCGAGAGATCGCAGGCATTGGCGATGAACGGTTCGCCATTGCGCTTCAGGGCCTGCTCGACCACGGGATGGCGGCCGGCTTCGATCGCAAAGCCGAGGGAGTCGTCCACCTCCGGTCGCACGTAATTATCGTCGACCGCGAGTTTCGCCAGCGATGTTGCGACGTCGAGCAAGGCAAAAGCGTGGGCGGCGGCGCGCAGGTCGTCGCTGATCGCCATGGCCTTCGCTGACAGCCGCTCGAAAATCTCGAGCTCCAGTCCAAGGGCGCGGTCGCCGGCATTGGCGATCTTGGCCTCGATCTCGCCCAGTTCCGAGGTGGTGAAGCGCACCTGCCCCACCAGCGTCTGGCGATGGATGAAGGTCGCGTTCAACGGGGCCGACATCAGCTTGTCGCCGTGCTGCGCGGTGACCTCGACGAAATAGCCGAGCACGTTGTTGTGGCGGATCTTGAGGCCCTTGACGGAGGTCGCGTCGGCGTAGCGGGCCTGCATCGAGGCCACCACGAGACGCGAGGCGTCGCGCAGATTTCGCGCTTCGTCGAGGGCAGGCTCATAGCCCTGTCGAACGAAGCCGCCGTCACGCTTGATCAGCGGTAACTGCTCGTCGAGTGCGCTGGCGAATTCCGCCGCCAGCTGGCGCGACGGCCTTTGCAGCGCTGCCATCACCGCTGCGATCTCCTGCGGCGGTTGATCCAGTTCGGAAAGCCGCGTCAGCACCTGGTCGGCGGCGATGATGCCGTCGCGGATGCCGGCGAGATCGCGCGGCCCGCCGCGACCGACCGAGAGACGGGCCAGCGCCCGCGACATGTCGGGCGCGCCGCGCAAAATGCTGCGGATGTCCTCGCGCGCGGCTGAATCGGCGACGAAGGTGCTGACCGCATCGAGCCGCCGCGCAATTGCGGGCGCATCCGTCAACGGTGCCGCCAACCGCTGCGCCAGCAGGCGCGATCCCGCCGACGTCACGGTGCAGTCGATCGCGTCGAGCAGCGAGCCGCGGCGTTCGCCCGCGAGCGTTCGCGTCAGCTCGAGATTGGCGCGGGTGGCCGGATCGATCGCCATGGTCGCGCCCGAAGCCTCGCGCGCGGGCGGCGACAGCGGCGGATGCTTGCCGACCTGGGTGCGGTCGACATAGGTGACGGCGGCGGCCGCCGCGGTGGCCTCGAGGCGCGTGAGCTGTGCCAGCCCGTCCATGGTCGCGACCGCAAAATAGTCGCACAGCCGCTTTTCGGCGGTGGCGCCATCGAACACGTCGCGGGTCAGCGGCGTCACGGCCGGCAGCTCGCGCAGGGTCTGTCCGAGCTCGCTGTCGTTGAAGAGTGCGTCGGTGACGATCGCCTCGTTCGGATTGATGCGCGCCAGCGTCGCGGCGAGCTCGCCGCTGGAGCATTCGGTGACCATGAATTCGGCGGTCGAGATGTCGATCCAGGCGAGGCCGAAACGGTCGCCGCCGCCGGAGGCGCGGGCACGCGCGATCGCCAGCAGGTAATTGTTGGCACGCGCATCGAGCAGCGTGTCCTCGGTCAGCGTGCCCGGCGTCACCAGCCGCACCACGCCGCGGCGGACCACGCTCTTGTTGCCGCGCGCTTTCGCAGCGGCGGGATCCTCGGTTTGCTCGCAGACCGCGACGCGGTGACCGGCCGAGATCAGGCGGTGCAAATAGTCCTCGGAGCGCTCGACGGGCACGCCGCACATCGGGATGTCGGCGCCCTGATGCTTGCCGCGCTTGGTCAAGACGATGCCGAGCGTCTTGGAGGCGATTTCGGCGTCCTCGAAGAACAATTCGTAGAAATCGCCCATCCGGTAGAACAGCAAGAGGCCCTGGTGCGCCGCCTTGATCTCCAGGTATTGTTCCATCATCGGCGTGACGCGCGCGGCGGCTTCCGCCGGCGCTGCGGGCGCTTCGTCGGGGGGCGGGACGGGTATCGGCTGTTGCACTGTCATGGGCGGCGCAACCTACAAAATTTCGACACCTGCTCCTATCGCTTTGGCCGGGAAGGGGAGGTTTTCCACGTTGTCCGCATTGCGGCATGCGTGGCCTGCGTGCAGACCCCTCGGAACACGCGTGCATCGGTCAATTGACCTGCCGCGGGCGCCCTCCTAAAACTCCGCCGACATTGAAGAATTTGGGCCGAACCGCGGCATTCAGGGAGAACAACGATGCGTGACGTCTTTATTTGCGATGCCGTGCGGACCCCGATCGGCCGCTTCGGCGGCTCGCTCGCCAAGGTGCGCGCCGACGATCTCGCCGCCGCTCCGATCAAGGCCCTGATGGCCAAGCACCCCAATCTCGACTGGGCGCAGGTAGACGAAGTCTTCCTCGGCTGCGCCAACCAGGCCGGCGAGGACAACCGCAACGTGGCGCGCATGGCGCTCCTGCTCGCAGGCCTGCCGGATTCGGTTCCCGGCCAGACCCTGAACCGCCTGTGCGCCTCCGGCCTCGATGCGGTCGGTGCTGCCGGCAGGGCCATCCGCTCCGGCGAGATCGAGCTGGCCATCGCCGGCGGCGTCGAGTCGATGACCCGGGCGCCGTTCGTGATGGGCAAGGCGCAGGAGGCCTTCTCGCGCTCGGCCGAGATCTTCGACACCACGATCGGCTGGCGCTTCATCAATCCATTGCTGAAGGCGCAGTATGGCGTCGACGCCATGCCGGAGACCGGCGAGAACGTCGCCGAGGAATTCCAGGTCTCGCGCGCCGACCAGGACGCCTTCGCCATCCGCTCGCAGCAGCGCGCCGGCAAGGCAATCGCCGCCGGCTATTTCGCCGAGGAAATCACCCCGATCACCATTCCCGGCGGCAAGGCCGGCCCTATCACCGTCGACAAGGACGAGCATCCGCGCCCCGAGACGACGCTGGAAGCCCTCGCCAAGCTGAAGCCGATCGTGCGCAATCCCGGCACCGTGACGGCCGGCAATGCCTCCGGCGTCAATGACGGCGCTGCCGCGATGATCCTGGCCTCGGAGCTGGCTGTGAAGAAGCATGGCCTGACGCCCCGCGCCCGCATCCTCGGTCTTGCCTCGGCCGGCGTGCCGCCGCGCATCATGGGCATCGGTCCGGTGCCCGCGACCCGCAAGCTGATGGAGCGCCTCGGCAAGAAGATCAGCGATTTCGACCTGATCGAGCTCAACGAGGCCTTCGCGTCCCAGGGCATCGCCTGCATGCGCCAGCTCGGCGTGCCTGATGATGCCGATTTCGTCAATCCGCATGGCGGCGCCATCGCGCTCGGTCATCCCCTCGGCATGAGCGGCGCGCGCCTCGCGCTCACCGCCGTCCACGGCATGGAAAAGCGCGGCGGCAAGCTCGCACTCGCCACCATGTGCGTCGGCGTCGGCCAGGGTGTGGCCGTTGCGATCGAGAAGCTGAACTGACCGGACGCTTAGCGTCCGGTCATCCCGGAGCCGCCCGATAGGGCGGAGTCCGGGATCTCGAGATTCCGGGTTCAGCCCTGTCGGGCTGCCCCGGAATGACAGGGAGAAATTAGCGGCATGATCATCGAGCGCGAGCAGGACGTCACGGCCGCGGCACTGGCGGTGATGGAGCAGACCTCCGATCCGCGCATGCGCCAGATCATGCTCTCCCTGGTCAAGCATCTGCATGCCTTCATTCGCGACGTCCGCCTGACCGAGAAGGAGTTTCGCGACGCCACCGCGATCGTGGCCGAGCTCGGCAAGCTCTCGACCGACACGCACAACGAAGCCGTGCTGATGGCAGGCTCACTCGGCGTTTCCTCATTGGTGTGCCTGCTCAACAATGGCGATCAGGGGAATACGGAAACCGATCAATCACTGCTCGGGCCGTTCTGGCGGCTGAACTCGCCGCGGGTCGAGAACGGCGGCTCGATCGTGCGCTCCGAGACCCCGGGCGCGCCGCTGTTCGTCAGCGGCCGCGTTGTGGGTCAGGATGGCCGTCCCGTTGCCGGCGCCGAGGTCGATGTCTGGCACGCCTCCCCGGTCGGCCTCTACGAGAACCAGG
Organism: Bradyrhizobium sp. UNPA324; assembly: GCF_006658635.1. Taxonomy (NCBI): domain Bacteria; kingdom Pseudomonadati; phylum Pseudomonadota; class Alphaproteobacteria; order Hyphomicrobiales; family Nitrobacteraceae; genus Bradyrhizobium; species Bradyrhizobium sp. UNPA324. The sequence continues at coordinate 4,130,565 of NZ_LFJD01000004.1, read as the reverse complement.
ATCCTGAGCAGGCTGACATGAACCTGCGTGGCAAGTTCACGACCGACCAGGATGGGCGCTTTTCCTTCCGTTCGGTGATGATGGTCGGCTATCCGATCCCGACCAATGGCGTGGTCGGCCGCTTGCTGGCGGCGCAGAGCCGGCATCCCTATCGTCCCGCGCATCTGCACGCCCTGATCTTCAAGCCCGGATTCAAGACGCTGATCTCGCAGGTCTACGACCCCGCCGATCCGCATATCGACAGCGATGTGCAGTTCGGCGTGACACGGGCGCTGATCGGCAAGTTCCAGCGCCATGACTCGCCGCATCCGGCAGTGCCGGACGTCGTCGCGCCCTGGTATTCGCTCGATCACACCTATCGGCTCGAAGCCGGCGAGGCCACGCTGCCGCGGCCGCCGATCAAATAGGGCCTTCGGACCAAATCCGGCGCGCAGGCGGGCCGCTAAACCTGCTTCCCCAAATTAGTTATGTCCTATAATGATTGGCGGACGTTGACCGGCCGGACCACAATGGCCGGGGAGGAGTTCGCCAATGACATTCATCTATCCGACCGACAGCAACAAGGCGCATCCTTTGCCGCTGTCGCCCGACTACAAGAGCTCGATCAAGCGCGCGCCGAACAAGCCCTTGATCCCGATGCGTCATACGCTGTCGGAGCTCACCGGCCCGGTCTACGGCCACGAGACCATGCGCGAGGGCGACAACGATCTCACCCGCCAGCACAGCGGCGAGCCGCTCGGAGAGCGCATCATCGTCCACGGCCATGTGCGCGACGAGGATGGCCGGGGCGTGCCGAGCTCATTGGTCGAGATCTGGCAGGCCAATTCCTGCGGGCGTTACGTCCATGTCCGCGACCAGCATCCGGCGCCACTCGATCCGAATTTCACCGGCGCGGGCCGCACTGTGAGCGATGCCTCCGGCTATTACCGCTTTGTGACGATCAAGCCCGGCGCCTATCCGTGGGGCAATCACCACAATGCATGGCGGCCGGCGCACATTCATCTGTCGGTGTTCGGCCATTCCTTCGTCACGCGCCTCGTGACGCAGATGTACTTCCCGGCCGATCCGCTGTTCCCGTTCGACCCGATCTTCAACTCGGTGCCGGACGAGAAGGCGCGGGCGCGCATGGTCTCGTCATTCGACCTCGAGAATACCCAGCCCGAATGGGCGCTGTGCTACCGCTTTGACATCGTGCTGCGCGGCAAGAACGCCACCCCCATGGAGAACCATTAAGTGCAAGAGTCTGGGAAGCCCAATGGGATCACGCCATCGCAAACCGTCGGTCCGTTCTTCAAATACGGCCTGACGCCGACCGGCGAGTACGCCTGGAACGACGCGTTCACCAACTCGACGCTGACCCCCGACGTCACGGGTGATCGCGTCCGTATTGAAGGCCGCGTGTTCGATGGCGATGGCGTCGCCGTGCCGGATTGCATGCTGGAGATCTGGCAGGCGGACGCGCAAGGCCGCTTTGCCGACCCGCAGGACAAGCGTGCGCTGCCGAATGCGAGCTTCCGCGGCTTTGCCCGTTGCGGCACCGACAAGGACGGCAATTACGCATTCGAGACCATCAAACCCGGCGCGGTGCCGGATCCCGACGGCAAGCCGCAGGCGCCGCACATCCTCGTCGCGGTGTTCGGCCGCGGCATGCTGCGGCATCTCTACACCCGCATCTATTTCAGCGACGAGGCCGACAACTCAGCCGACCCCGTGCTGTCGCTGGTACCCGCTGATCGCCGCGCCACGTTGATCGCGGTGCGCGAGGCCGGCAAATCGGTCTATCGGCTCGACTTGCGGCTCCAGGGCGACAACGAGACGGTGTTCTTCGACATCTGAGGCCATGAGCGCCGGGCGGCCCGGTCCTCGGCGCGCAGTCTCATGCAGGCTCGCACGGTCTCTTCCTGCGTTGGTGCGTCAGCGTTGCTGACTCAAATACGGCTGGCTCGAGCCCAATTCCCGTGGTTATGCGGGGTTTCGCCCGATGCAATTTCAGCGCGAAGCAATTCCGTATTTACCGCATTGGTCTAGGGTGGATCCAGTTTCGACTCCACCCTGGATTGTTTCATGAAATTTCGTCTGTCTTTATCCTCTGCGATCATTGCATTCGGCATCGTTCTCGCCATCGGCTTTGCCGCGGTGGTTTCGACCAGTCTGTACGCCCTAAAAGAGCTCAAGGTCGGCGGTCCGCTCTACTCCGACATCAAGCTCGGCAACGACCTCATCGCGGACATCCTGCCGCCGCCGGAATATGTCATCGAGGCTTATCTCGAGGCGACCCTGGCCATGCGCGAGCCGGATCAGCTGGCGGCCCACGGCGAACGGCTGGTTCAGCTCCGCAAGGACTACGATGAGCGCAAGGCATTCTGGGTCTCCTCCAGCCTCTCGGCCGACCTGAAGACGGCGCTGGTGCCGAAATCCGACGCCGAGGTCCAGAAATTCTGGAAGGCGTCCGACCAGCTCCTGCCGGCCCTCAAGGCCAAGGACGCGGCTGCGTCCGAACGCGCCTATGCCGCGCTCAAGGACGCCTACACGGCGCATCGCGCCGTGATCGACAGCATCGTCGAGAACGCCAACAAGCAGAATGCCGCCATGGAAAAGCTGGCCGCGGACCGCGACGGCGCGATGCTTTGGATCCTCCTGGGCGTCTCTGCCGCCGTCCTCACCTTCATCGCCGCGGGATTGCTCGGCGTCGCGCTCGGCGTGGTGCGCCCGATCGTGCGCATGACGGAAACGATGCAGAAGCTTTCGACCGGCGATCTCGCCGCCGACATTCCGTTCGCGCACCGCCAGGACGAGGTCGGCTCGATGGCGGGGGCGCTCCAGGTGTTCAAGCAGGCGGCGGTCGAGAATTCCCGCCTGCGCGAGGAACAGTTGCGGCAGGAGCAGGAGGCGGCGCTGGCCAAGCGCTCGGCCCTGCACCAGATGGCCGAGACCGTCGAACGCGAGACCGGCCGGTCGGTCGACACGGCAAGCGCGGCGAGCCATGGCGTCGAGCGGGCTGCCACCAGCCTGTCCGAGATCGCAAGTTCGCTCTCCGCGCAGTCGCAGGCCGTTGCCGCAGCCTCCACCCAGGCCCTCGGCAGTTCGCAGACCGTCTCGGCCGCAGCTGAAGAGCTGAGCGCCTCGATCCGCGAGATCGCGAGCCAGGTCGCGCGGACCAGCACGGTCACGAAATCGGCGGTCGCCGGCCGCGAGCAGGCGCGCTCGACCATCCAGGCGCTGGCCGGATCGGTGAAGAAGATCGCCGAGGTCACCGACCTCATCGGCGGCATCGCCGGCCAGACCAACCTCTTGGCGCTCAACGCCACGATCGAGGCAGCGCGCGCCGGTGAGGCCGGTCGCGGCTTCGCCGTGGTCGCCGCCGAGGTGAAATCTCTGTCGGATCAGACCGCCAAATCCACCGAGGAGATCGCGCGGCTGATTGCCGAGATCCAGGCCTCGACGCAGGCTGCGGTCGATGCCGTCGAGACGATGGGAGGGCACATCGTCGAGATCGACGGCGTAGCGACCTCGGTTGCCGCCGCGATGGAAGAGCAAGACGCCGCGACGCGGGAGATCACGCGATCGATTTCAGAATCGGCGTCCGCGGCGAAAGAGGTCTCGGCCAAGATCGGCAATGTCAGCCGCGACGCCGCGTCCGTGAACGAGCGCGCCGCGGAGGTCAGGCAGGCGATCGCCGGCATGGCGGCTAATCTCGAACAGCTGCGGTCGGTCGTGGTGCGGACGGTGCGCGATTCGACCGCAGCAGCCTGAGCCTGGGGCGATGCCTGCCGCTGGTGCCGATGGTTGTGATCGTGCAGTATGGTCCGGGACAGGGGCATCGTGGCTATGACACCTCCACAACTGCCGGCGGTCGTTGAGCCCGCCCGACTGACAGCCGCGCTACGCCGAGGCGGCGTGCTGGACGCCGGCGCGGTCCGTGAGGTGAAGGTGCTGCATCAGCACCCAGCCTTGGTGTCGCAGGTCATCCGCCTTGGGCTGCGCTATGTCGGAGAATCCGCCGGGGCACCGCACTCCGTCATCCTCAAGATGCCGCAGCCGACCTACGCCAAGACATTGGTCAATTCCGGTCGGCACGAAGTGGCCTTCTATACCCAGCTCGCGCCGACAATGCCGCCGGGTGTGGCGCCGCGCTGCTTCGACGGGCATTTCGACGAGGAGAGCCTTGTCTGGCATCTCCTGCTCGAAGATCTCACCGATAGTCATGAGATCGCAACCCAATGGCCGCTGCCACCCTCGCGCGAACAGGCAATGGCGATCGTCACGACACTGGCGCGCTGGCATGCGGCCTGGTGGGACCATCCCGATCTCGGCGAGACCGTCGGTGACTGGATGAGCGCCGCTGATACGTCAAAGTTGATGGAGACCTTTGCTGGCCATTACGATCGTTTCGCCGATCTTCTTGGCGACCGCCTGAGCGAAGAACGACGTATCCTTTATCGTCGGTTCATCGAGCAGTCGGATCGTTTGCTCGAGCGCTATCATTACCATCGGCATCTCTCTATTGCCCACGGCGATGCTCATACCTGGAATTTCCTGCTGCCGCGCGCTGACACTGCCGGCACCGTGCGCATTTTCGATTTCGACCAGTGGCGTATCAACGTGCCGACCCACGACCTCGCCTACATGATGGCGACGCAATGGTATCCGGAGCGTCGGCAGACGCTCGAGCGCCAGCTGCTCAACCGCTATCATGAGACCCTGATCTCGCACGGCGTAGCCGGTTATACGCGCGGCGCACTCGACCAGGACTACCGCCGGTCGGTGCTCTGGCACATCACCAAGCCGGTCTGGCAATGGAGTATCAACCTCCCGCCACTGATGTGGTGGAACAATCTGGAGCGGGTGTTTGCGGCGGTGGATGATTTGGGGTGCGAGGAATTGTTGTAGAGGCGCGCCGCAAATTCGGTGTCGTCCCCGCGAACGCGGGGACCCATAACCACAAGCAGCAATTTGGCGCGAGACTGGTAACTCCGAGTCTTCGCCAAGTCTCTCCCTGTGGTTATGGGTCTCGGATCTGCGCTCCGCTTCGCTGCGCTTGTCCGGGACGACGGCGGAGATCGTAGCTCGATCGCGCCTACTCCATCACCGCATGTTCCGGCCCCGCGGCCTGCTTGCGCAGCGTGGCCTTGGTCGAGCCGATCAGCAAAGCGAGCGGGATGGTGCAGAGGATGAAGAGCATCACCAGCTGATAGTCATGCGCGAAGGCGATGATCTGCGCCTGCACGCTGACCATCCTGTCCGCCATGGCGCGTCCGGCGTCGGTGGACAGGTTGATCAGGCCTCTGACGTCGGGCATCTGCAGCGCGTGGTTGAACGGATTGACGTGCTCGGAAAGGATCGCATAGGTCCGCCGCGTTCCCTGCGTCAGCTCGGCGATGACGACGGAAATGCCGACCGAGCTCGCGACGTTGCGCATCAGGGTCAGCATCGCGGTGCCGTCGGTGCGCAGATCGTTCGACAGCGTCAGGAACGCCACGGTCGAGAGCGGCACGAAGACCAGGCCGAAGCCGAAGCCCTGGATGACGCTGACGGTGACGATTTCCGGCACCTGGGTCAGATCGGTCCAGCCGGTCATCTGGAACAGCGAGCCCGCGGTCAGCGTCAGGCCGGAGATGATCAGCGTGCGCGCCTCGAAATAGCGCATCATGCGGCCGACCAGCATCATGGCGAAGAAGGTGCCGAAGCCGCGGCTCGCCAGCAAGAGGCCGGCGGTGATGATGGGATAGCCGATCACGTTCTGCATGTAGGGCGAGGCCAGCGCCATGGTCGAGAACAGCACGAGCCCCATCACGATCATGAACACGCAGCCGGTGACGAAGTTGCGATCCCGAAACAGCGCGAAGCGGATGAACGGGGTCGAGGTCGTGAACGAGTGCGCGAGGAAGAAGTAGAACGCCACCGCCGAGACGATGAATTCCGCGACGATCTCGCCTGACTCGAACCAGCCCAATTGCTCGCCGCGGTCGAGCGCAAGCTGAAGCGCGCCGATCGCGATCGCCAGCGCGGCGAAGCCGAACCAGTCGAATTTGAGGCTGAGGTCCTTCCTGGTCTCGTCCATGAAGACGATCAGCCCGAGCACCGTGATGACGCCGAACGGCAGGTTGACGAAGAACACCCAGTGCCAGGAATAGGTCTCGGTCAGCCAGGCGCCGAGGGAGGGGCCCATGATCGGGCCCATCATCACGCCCATGCCCCAGATCGACATCGCCTTGGCACGCTCCTGGAGCGTGTAATAGTCGAGCATGACCGATTGCGACAGCGGCACCAGAGCGGCGCCGAACACGCCTTGCAGCAGGCGGAACAGCACCATCTGGTTGATGTCCTGCGCAAGGCCGCACAGCACCGAGGCCATGGTGAAGCCGGCCGAGCAGATGATGAAGATGCGCTTGCGGCCGAAGCGGTTGGCGATCCAGCCCACCGGCGCCGTCATGATCGCGGCGGCGACGATGTAGGAGGTCAGCACCCAGTTGATCTGATCCTGTGAGGCCGACAGCGTGCCCTGCATGTAGGGCAAGGCGACGTTGGCGATGGTGGTGTCCAGGGCCTGCATGATGGTCGCGGTCATGGCGCAGATCGTCACCATGTTCCGGCGCAGGCCGGGGACCATCAGATTGGCATTGGGGCCGGACATCGGATCAGCTTGTCCTGTTCGTCTTAGTCTTTGTCCTGACTCGCGGTCGCCGACAGGCCGAGCAGGCCGGCGAGCGAGCGCCGATGGCCGGTGTCGATGGTGGCATAGACGCTCATGCCGGCCTTCAGCTTCCGTACGTATTTGTCGGTCTCGTCGAAATAGATGCGGATCGGCACGCGCTGCACCACCTTGACGAAATTACCGGTGGCGTTCTGCGGCGGCAGGATCGCGAATTGCGCGCCGGTGCCGGGCGAGAGCGAGCCGATCCTGCCCTTGAAGACGTGGTTCGGGAACGCGTCGACCTCGAGCGTGACGGGCTGCCCCTCGGTGACGTGAGTGAGGTCGCTCTCCTTCGGATTGGCGTCGACCCAGGGATGGGCGACGTCGATGATGGAAAATACCGGCGTACCGGCCGTGACGAAACGGCCGAGCTGGATCTGCTCGACCTGCGTTGCCACGCCATCCATCGGCGCGCGCAGCACGGTGTGATCGAGGTTGCGCTGGGCATCGTCCAGCTTGGCTTTCGCCTGTGCGTAGGGCGGGAATTGCTCCAGCGGCAGTTCGGTGTCGCCGAGCAGCTGGGTCTTGGCGTTGGAGAGCTGCTGCTTGATGTATTGCGCCTGCGCGCCGGCGGTGACCAGTGCATTCGAGGCGTTGTCGAGATCGAGCTGCGAGCCGAAATTGTTCTTCACCAGCGCCTGCTTGCGCTCGACGTCCCGCTTCTTCAGATCGATGCCCTGCTGGGCCAGATCGAGCATGTCGCCATAGATCTTGATGTTGGCGACCAGGTTGTCATAGGTCGTGCGCGCCTGCGCGAGCTGCGCCTTGGCCTCCTCCACCGCCAAGCGGAACGGAACGGAGTCGATCTCGAACAGCTCGTCGCCGCGCTTGACCGACTGGCCTTCCTTCACGACCACCTTCAGAATCTTGCCGGAGATGTCGGGCGTCACCAGCACCTTCTGAGCGCCGACATAGGCGTCGTCGGTGCCGACATAGCGGCCGCCATGCAGGTAGAACGTGAGGCCGCTGATGGCGGCGATAACAGGCAGCACGACCAGGAGCAGGAAGCGGCGATAGCGGCGTAGGCCCGCCAGCAGGCGCCGGCGCGGATCTGTGCCGGCCTTCTTGGTCGGCTTGCCGCTGTCGGTCTTCTGCTCGGGCTGGAACTTGAGGACTTGGTCAGCCATAGCGCTGCTCCTTACGTGCTTGCTCCGCGCCGGATGTCTGGATCGCGGTGCGCACGTTTTCCTTGATGGTTTCGAGCTGGGTGAGGAGGCGATGGGCGTCCGCTGGCGTGATGCCGTCGAGAGCGTTGGCCGTCAGCTCGGACTTCAATCCGCTCATCCGGCCCAGCAAGTGGCGGCCGGCCTTCTTGAGATAGAGGCGCTTGACGCGGCGGTCCGAAGCATCGCTGCGGCGCTCGATCCAGTCATTGTCGCAGAGCTTGTCGATCAGACGTGTCAGCGTGATCGGCTGCATCTCGAGCAATTCGGCGAGTTCCGACTGCTTCATGCCCTCGCTGCGCTCGACCTTGGCCAACACCGCCCATTGCGCGCGGGTGATGCCGAAGCGGGATGCCTCCTTGTCCGCATAGACGCGCAAGAGGCGGTAGAGCTCGCCCAGTGTGAACAGGAAGTTCTGGTCGACAGAGCCGCGGCTCATGAGCTTGGTCTCCAGTAAGCTTGGCATATAATAAGCAAGCTTATGATTATTTCATGGCGAATTGAGAGGAGGCTGCCCCGCAGCGTGAGCATGGCTGGCAGCCGGTCGCATGGTCGCGCTTTGGGTTCCCCAGCCTGGATGCTAAGGTTATCGGTGCATGACCCTCGCCAAGCCGGCATTTCCCGCGCCCGATCACGACCACGGCCGCTGCACCGCGGATGCGCTGGCGCATGCCGAGGAGGTCTGCGAGCAGCGCGCGCAGAAATTCACGTTGATTCGACGGCAGGTGCTGGGAGCGCTGCTCTCCAGCCACCGCCCGCTCGGTGCCTATGAGGTGATCGACGAACTCGCCAAATCGATGTCGCGGCCGGCGCCGATCACGGTCTATCGCGCGCTCGATTTCCTGATGGCCAACGGTCTCGTGCATCGCATCGAAAGCCGCAACGCCTACCTCGCCTGTGCCGCCCACGACCACGACGCGACCTCGGCGGTGGCGTTTCTGATCTGCGAGCGCTGCGGCCTGGTCGGCGAGATCCCGTCGGCGTCATTCGCCGGGGATCTCAATGCCGCGGCACGCAGCTCGGGCTTCGCTCCCAAATTGTCCGTGGTGGAGATCACGGGCGTCTGCACCCATTGTCAGAAAGCTGCATAAAGCAACAACGGCGCAAAGCCGGTTTCTTGGGAAGACATGTCCTCACCGCAAGCCAATCCATTCGCCGCACGTCCCCTCAGTGCCGGCGCCATCGCCCTGATGCTCATGCTGTGCCTGACCTGGGGATTCAACCAGATCGCGGTGAAGCTGGTGCTGCCGGACATCCCGCCGATGCTGCAGGCCACGATCCGCTCGGCGGGCGCGCTGCCGGTGCTGTTCATCATCGGCACGCTTCGCGGCGTCAGATTCTTCGAGAACGACGACACGTGGAAGCCGGGCCTGATCGCCGGGCTAATGTTCGGCATCGAATTCGTGCTGATTTTCCAGGGTCTGCGCCTCACCTCGGCCTCGCGCGCGGTGGTGTTCCTCTACACCGCGCCGTTCTTCGTTGCGCTCGGCTCCTACCAGGTGCTCGGCGAGCGGCTTGGCGCCTCGCAATGGCTCGGCCTTGCCATCAGCTTTGCCGGCGTCGCCCTTGCGATCGGCGTGCCGCAGCCAAATGTCGATTCGCATGTCCTGCTCGGCGATCTCATGATCGTCGGCGGCGCCGCGCTGTGGGCGGCGACGACGCTGGTTGCCAAGGGCACGCGGTTGCGGTTTGCCGCGCCCGAGAAGGCGCTCGGCTATCAGGTCGCCACCTCGGTCCCGATCCTGGGGCTGGCGGCCTGGCTGTTCGGCGAGACCATCACGCACACGCCGGCGCCGCTGTCGCTCGGCCTGATGGCGTTCCAGGCGATCTGGGTCGTTGGAACCACGTTCACGCTTTGGTTCGCGCTAGTGAAGGCCTATTCGGCCAGCAAATTGTCCGCTTTTACCTTCATCACCCCTTTGTTTGGCGTGGTGGGTAGCTATTTCATCATGCACGACACCCTAAGCTTGGCGTTCGGGGCAGCCGCTCTCCTTGTAATTGCTGGGCTTTTTCTGGTTAACCGTCCGAGCCAAACGGCTGCGGCGCCAGCTGATGCATTGCTGAACGTCACCAAAACCTGATATTTGGACCTCATGAACAAGCCCGAAACCACCATCGATTCCGACATCGCGGGACCCGCACCGCGCCATCATACCACCCAGGTCAAGGTCGGCGACGTCGCCGTCGGCGGCGGTGCGCCGATCGTCGTGCAGTCGATGACCAACACCGATACCGCCGACATCGACGGTACCATTGCCCAGGTCGCAGCGCTCGCGCGCGCCGGCTCCGAAATGGTCCGCATCACCGTGGACCGCGAGGAAGCCGCGGCCGCCGTTCCGCACATTCGCGATGGTCTCGCCAAGCGCGGCATCAATACGCCGCTGATCGGCGACTTCCACTATATCGGCCACAAGCTGCTCGCGGCCTATCCGGCCTGCGCCGAAGCGCTCGCCAAGTACCGCATCAATCCCGGCAATGTCGGCTTCAAGGACAAGCGCGACACCCAGTTCGCCGACATCATCGAGATCGCGAACAAGAACAACAAGCCGGTGCGCATCGGCGCTAATTGGGGCTCGCTCGACCAGGAGCTCTTGACCAAGCTGATGGACGAGAACGCCGCCTCCGCCAATCCGCGCGACGTGCGCGCCGTGACGCGCGAGGCCATGGTGCAGTCCGCGCTGCTCTCGGCCGCGCGCGCCGAAGAGCTCGGCATGCCCAAGAACCGCATCATCCTCTCCGCAAAAGTCTCGGCGGTGCAGGATCTGATCGCGGTCTATCAGGATCTTGCCAGCCGTTCCGATTACGCCATCCACCTCGGCCTGACCGAAGCCGGCATGGGCTCGAAGGGCATCGTGGCGTCCTCGGCCGCGCTCGGCATCCTCTTGCAGCAGGGCATCGGCGACACTATCCGCATCTCGCTGACGCCGGAGCCCGGTGGCGACCGGACGCGTGAAGTGCAGGTCGGCCAGGAACTGCTGCAGACCATGGGCTTCCGCACCTTCGTGCCGCTGGTTGCCGCGTGCCCCGGCTGCGGCCGCACCACGTCGACCACGTTCCAGGAACTGGCGCGCTCGATCCAGGATTTCATCCGCGACGAGATGCCCAATTGGAAGACGAAATATCCCGGTGTCGAGGAGCTCAACGTCGCGGTAATGGGCTGCATCGTCAACGGCCCCGGCGAATCCAAGCACGCCAATATCGGCATCTCGCTGCCGGGCACCGGCGAAGCGCCGGCCGCACCTGTCTTCGTCGACGGCAAGAAGTTCCGCACGCTGCGCGGCCCGACCATCTCCGCCGACTTCAAGGCGCTGGTGATCGATTATATCGAGCAGCGCTACGGCCAGGGCGCCAAGGTGCCGGTGACGGCGGCGGAGTAGTTTCACTCCGTTCGCGCGCCACACTCCGCTGTCGTCCCTGCGAACGCAGGGACCCATAACCACAGGGAGTGGTTTGGCGAAGACTCGGAGTTACCAATCTCGCGTCAAACCTCTCCCTGTGGTTATGGATCCCGGATCTGCGCTTACGCTTGCCCGGGACGACAGGGGAGTTTGCGGTGCAGATTGCACATCCACACGCGTGCGCTACCATGTCCCCAATCAAAATGATCGGGAGACACGCCATGAGCTCACTCGCCGGCAAGCAGGGCCCGCGCTACCGTCACACGGCCGAGGACGGTGCGCCTTACGAGACCATCGCGGTCGAAAAGCTCACACCCATCATCGGCGCGGAAATCTCGGGCGTCGATCTCGGTAAGCTCGTCGAGGGCGAAGCGCGCTCCAACCGGCAGATGGACGAGATCCACCGCGCGCTCGCGGAAAATCTTGTCATCTTCTTCCGCGATCAGCACATCACGCCGCAGCAGCACCTCGCCTTCGGCCGCAAGTTCGGCGAGCTGCACTTTCACCCGGCGGCGCCGCATGAGGACGAAGATCCCGCCTTGATGAAGATCTACGCCGACAAGAACTCGCCGCGGGCCAACGGCGAGGGCTGGCACTCCGACGTGTCCTGCGATCTCGAGCCGCCGATGGGCTCGATCCTTTACATCAAGCAATGCCCGCCGCGCGGCGGCGACACGCTGTTCGCCAACATGTATGCGGCTTACGAAGCTTTGTCGGACCGTATGAAGGCCTATCTCGATGGGCTCACGGCGCTGCACGACGGCGAGCCGATCTATCGCGGCCTCTATGCGAATTATGGCGTCGCCGACAGGCCGAGTTATCCGCACGCCGAGCATCCCGTGGTGCGCACGCATCCGGTCACCGCTAAGAAAGCGCTTTACGTCAACCGCGGCTTCACCCGGCACATCAATGGCATCCCCCGCGACGAGAGCGACGCGATGCTCGCCTATCTCTACCAGCACGCCGAAAACCCGCTGTTCCAATGCCGCTTCCGCTGGACCGAGAATGCCATCGCGTTCTGGGACAATCGCTGCACCCAGCACCGCGCGATGTGGGATTACTGGCCGCATACGCGTTCGGGCACCCGCGTGACGGTGAAGGGGGAGCGGCCGGTTTAGAAGCCGGCGTCGTAGGGTGGGCAAAGCGTAGCGTGCCCACCACTTCGGTTGTGATTGCGGAACGATGGTGGGCACGGCGCAAGAGCGCCTTTGCCCATCCTACGGCAGAATCTGTGCAGCTCCCACGTTGACGTCCTCCTCCTCCCGCGCCAATCTTCCCAAAAACAAATCGGGAGGATTTTCCATGCTTCGCGCAGAGGACAATAAATTCCTGACCGAATCAGGCACCGGAACGGGCATGGGCGAATTGTTGCGCCGCTTCTGGATCCCTGTCCTGCTCTCCGAAGAACTCCCGGAACCCGATGGCGAGCCGAAGAAGATCGTCGTGCTTGGCGAAGAGCTGCTCGCCTTCCGCGACTCCCGCGGCGTGGTCGGCATCATCGACCAATACTGCCCGCATCGGGGCGCCAATCTCTGGCTCGGGCGCGTTGAGGAATGCGGCATCCGCTGTGTCTATCACGGCTGGAAGTTCGACACCGACGGACGCTGCGTCGACATGCCGACCTCTTATCCCGATCTCAACGCAAAAGACCTGATCCGCATCAAGTCCTATCCGGTGCGCGAATGGGGCGAGATGATCTGGGCCTATATGGGTCCGCTTGAGGCCATGCCCGAGCTGCCCGACCTCGAAATGGCGCTGCTGCCGCCCTCGCATCGCTATGTCAGCAAGAAATGGCAGGACTGCAACTGGGTGCAGGCGTTGGAAGGCTCCATCGACACCGCGCATTTCACCTTTGCCCATCTCTCCTTCGACAAGGAGGAGAACGAGATCCTGGACATCAAGAAGCATTTTGTGAATCCGATCGCGCGGATGTCGAGCGATCACATGCGCTGGATCGCGGAAGACCCGCGTCCGGTGATCAAGATCAGCCCGCACGAGGCGGGGTTGACCATCGCGGGCGGCCGGCTGACCGGCGGCGACAACATCTATTGGCGCATCGCGCAGTTCCTGATGCCGTTCCACGCTTATGCGCCGAGCGCGATGCCTGGCGAGAACATCTTCGGGCAGACCTTCGTGCCGGTTACCGACACCAATTGCTGGATCTATACCTATGCCTGGAATCCGGAGCGGCCGCTGACGCAAGGAGAGCGCGACGCCTATGACCGCGGCAACGGCGTGATCGCGGAGGTCGACGACAATTACGTGCCGCTGCGCCACAAGGGCAACGACTACATGATCGACCGCAAGCTCCAGAAGACCCGAAGCTACACTGGCATCAAGGGCGTCTCCGAGCAGGACGCCGCCGTACAGGACAGCCAGGGGCCGATCGCCGACCGCACCCGCGAGCATCTCGGGCCGACCGATCTCGGCATCATGCATTTCCGGAAGGTCGTGATGGATCTGGCGCGCGCGCTCCAGCAGGGCGAGCCGCCGCCGCAGGCGGCGCATCAGGATCGCTACGCGGTGCGCTCTGGTGCCTGCGTGACCAGCAAGTCCAAGGATCTGCCCGCCGTGATGTTGGAGCGTTTTGGCGACGTCGCGGGCTTCGTCGGTCGCCCCAGGATCGCGGCAGCGGAGTAGAACTTGTTGCTAGGGCGGCGCATCGTTGCAATTCTCCTCGGGTCGCTGGTTGCACTGTTGCTTCCGCCGATCGACGCCGGTCGTGCCGCCCCGGCTCCGAAGGTTGCGAAAGCGAGACCCAAGCCTTCGCCCCCACCAGCCAAATGCGAGGCGCCGAGATTCCGGATCGTGGTGGATGTCGGGCACACCCCGGACTCCTACGGCGCGCTCAGCGCGCGCAATGATCCGGAGTTCGGCTTCAATTTCGTTCTCGCAAAACTCATTACGGCGAAGCTCAAGTCCGAAGGCTTTGCGGCAACCCGCCTGCTCGTCACGGACGGCAAGGCGCGGCCGAGCCTGTTCAAGCGGGTCAGTGCCGCCAATGACGGCCGGGCCGATCTCTTCCTGTCGATCCATCATGATTCGGTGCCGGACAAATTGCTGGAGACCTGGGAGTTCGACGGCGCGAAGAGCTATTTCAGCGATCGCTTTTCGGGCCACTCGCTGTTCGTGTCGCAGCAGAACCCGCATTTCGCCGCCAGCCTGATGCTGGCCCGGATGATCGGCAGGCAATTGAAGGAGCAGGGCCTGCACTATGCCAGCCAATACACCCTGCCGCTGATGGGTCGTTACCGGCGCCAACTGCTCGACAAGGATGTCGGCGTCTACCGCTATGACGGGCTCGTCGTTCTCTCGCGGACAAGCAGTGCGGCTGTGCTGCTCGAAGCCGGCTCCATCATCAACCGCGACGAGGAAATGACAATGAACTCGCCGGAGAGGCAGGAGACGGTCGCCGGAGCCGTAGCGGCGGCAATAGGGGAGTTCTGCGCGAGGAGGTAGGCTGCTTCGCTGTCTCCACAGCCGTCATTGCGAGCGCAGCGAAGCAATCCAGAATCTTTCCGCAGCAGCAGTCTGGATTGCTTCGTCGCAAGGGCTCCTCGCAATGACGACGCCCTACAGCGGCACGCTCCGATACTCCCGGTTCGCCAGGCTCGCCTCCTCCAGATCGAGATCGCGCTCGATCCGGCGCCGTGTCTCGTCGGTGATCTGGCCGTCGCGCAGCAGGTTGTGAATGAACTTGCGTTCGGCGGCGATCAGGTCGCGGGTCAGCGCGGTACCTGCAGCGGAGACGTCGTGGTGAGTGGGATCGAGCGAGTCGGGAAGCTGGTTGACACGGATCTCGTGGCGGGCGCGCAGCAGCCGCATCACCTCGTCAGAGACTTCCTGTTCCGCGGTCATTGCATCGAGCGACTTCAGCGCGGCGTCGAGCGCCTGGCGGCGGGCGGCGATCTCGGCCTCGTGCTCGGCGATGTGCTCGTTGCGGCCGGCCTGAGCGACACCGAGCCAGCGCACCACCGGCGGCAGCGTAAGGCCGACGCCGATCAGCGTGACGAAGATAACGCCGAAGGCTACGAACAGGATCAGGTCGCGATACGGAAAGGCTTCGCCGTCCGGCAGCGTGAACGGCAGCGCCAGCGCGGCCGCGAGCGACACCGCGCCGCGCACGCCGGTGAAGGCGAGCGCGAACGGCCATTGCCAGGGCGGCGACGGATCGCGCTGGCGCAGCGACTTGCTCATCATTCGCGGCAGATAGGTCGCGGGATAGAGCCAGGCGAAACGCGCGATCACGACGATCACCAGCACCACGGCGGTCGCGATCAGGATGTCGTCGAGCGGGAACGCCTTCGATTTCTCGTAGAGCGCGCGCATCTGGAAGCCGGTGAGCAGGAACAGCACACCTTCGATCAGGTAGATCACGAGGTCCCAGAAGAAGATGCCTTGCAGGCGTGTCGCCGACGAGATCAGCAACGGGCCGTTCCAGCTCACATAGAGGCCGCAGGCGACGGTCGCGATCACCCCGGAGCCGCCGAGATGCTCGGGCAGCCAGTAGGACACGTAGGGCGTGATCAGCGACAGCGTCAGCTCGACCTGCGGATCCCCGGACCATTTGCGGAAGCGAAGGGAGAGCCAACCGACGCCGATGCCGAACGCGATCTCGCTGGCGACAATGAGGAGGAACTCGCCGGCCGCGAGCGGCAGCGAGAAATGCCCGACCATGATGGCGGCCAGCGCAAAGCGGTAGAGGATCAGCGCGGTGGCGTCATTGGCGAGCCCTTCGCCTTCGAGGATCACCAGGAGGCGGCGCGGCATGTTGAGCCGGCGCGCGATCGCGAGCGGCGCCACCACGTCGGGCGGCGCGACGATGGCCCCAAGCAGGAATCCGATGGTCCAGGGTAGGCCGATCAGGTAATGCGTGGCGGCCGCCACCATCGCTGCGGTGAAGATCACCGCGCCGACCGCAAGCAGCACGATCGGGCGCAAATTGTTCCTGAACTCGCGCCAGCTCATGGCGACGCTCGCCGAGTAGATCAGCGGCGGCAGCACCATCAGCAGCACCAGTTCCGGCGGCAATTCCACCGGGGGCATGCCCGGCACGAAGGCGAGGCCGACGCCGGCCAGCATCAGCAGGATGGCAGGGGCGATGTTGAAGCGGCGTGCGGCCAGCGCCACGCCTGCCAGTACGGCGAGCAGGATGAGAAAGGTCTGAAACTTCGCTTCCATGATGGTCTGTCTTGACCCGGAAGCGGCCGCAACGTCAATGCGGCCGGGTTCAGGCGAGGCGCTCAACCGCCATGCGGCCGATGCGCGCAAACGCCGCCTCGATCTGCGCCGGCTTCGGCGTGCCGCCCTGGGTATAGGCCGCGATCAGGATCGGCGTCTCGGGCTTGGGCCAGACGACCGCGATATCGCCCGAGGCGTCCTTGCCGTTGTTGCCGGTCTTGTCGCCGATGGTCCAGCTTGCGGGGAGGCCGCCGCGCAGCCGGTTCGCGCCGGTCTTGCAGTTCTCCATCCAATCCCTGAGAAGGGCACGCGAGGCCGGCGACAGGGCTTCGCCCACGACCAGGCGCCGCAAATTACTCGCCATCGCCATTGGCGTCGTGGTGTCCTGGGGATTGCCGGGCGGTGAGCGGTTGAGCTCGGGCTCATTATGATCGAGCCGCGAGGCGCTATCGCCAATCGACCGCCAGAATGCCGTGAGGGCAGCCGGCCCGCCGATCCGTGCCAGCAGCAGATTGGCGCAGGTATTGTCGCTGAGCTCGACGATCGCCTTGCACATCTCGGTGACGGACATCGTGCCCGCCGCGAGATTCTGCTTGGCGGCCGGCGCATATTCCAGCAAATCGTCCTTGCCGTACGGGATCATGGCGGTGGGCTGCTCCTCGCCGCGATCGATCCGTGCCAGCACGCAGGCCGCGAGCGAGGCCTTGAAGGTCGAGCACATCACGAAGCGCTCGTCGGCGCGCCAGGCAAGCTTCTTGCCGGTTGCAAGGTTCTCCGCATAGACCCCGATCCGCCCACCGCTCTCGCGTTCGTAAGATTCGAACTCGGGCGGCGCCTCCACGGCAAGCGCGGGAGACGCGACCATCCAGCAGAGCGAGGCGAGCAGGGAGCGGCGATCAAGAGGCATGAGGATTTTCAGGCAGGTTGAGGCGCAAAATGGAGCGGGCGCTTCATCCGCATCGTCATTGCGAGCGCAGCGAAGCAATCCAGAGTCTCTCCGTGAAGGGGTTCTGGATTGCTTCGTCGCAAAAGCTCCTCGCAATGGACGAGCCGAGAGACTTACGCTCGCAATGATGGAGCATGGATATCGAGCGCGGCAGATATTGGGCGAACTTCGAGCAGCCGCTCACTCCCTGAGGTCATATCGGTACGACTTCGACACGATCTGCCAGCCGTCGGCGAGCTTCATCGCCACCAGATAGTCGGTGAAATAGCGCGGCGGCAATTGGCACCGGACCTTGATGAAGGCGGTCTTGTCGTCCGAGCGGTCGATGGTGACGACAAAATCCTCACGCGGCTTGCCTTCGGCCTTGGCGGAGGGGCGCTTGCGCACGCGGTCGAGCCAGTCGGGCACGGTCAGCACCTGCAGTTCGCCCTTCTCGACCCAGCGCAAATCGGCGGACGGATGGAAGATGGCGCCGAGCTTTTCGGCATCGCCCTCGTAAAGACCATCGAAATAGGATTGCACGACGGCTTCGACGCTCGAACGGTTCTGGCTCATGAGTCATCCTTTTGCATGATGCTTGGGGCGAACTTAGCCTTACGCATCAAAATGCGCTATGGGTGTGTCAGCCATTTGCGCCAGGGCTTGCCATGACCGGATCAGAAAATTCGAACGCTCGTATCGTGATCGGCGAATGCTGCTGCCGCGCCGTCCGGTTTGAGGTGGCCGACGAATTTTCCTATGCGATGAACTGCCACTGTTCGAATTGCCGCCGGACCACCGGCTCGGCCTTCAAGCCGTTCGCCGGCATCCCGCAGGACAAGCTCCGCATCGTGAGGGGTGACGACCAGCGGCTCATATTTGGCGACGACACCACCCATGACGTCCATTGTGGGCGATGCGGGTCGCTGCTTTATTCCCGGGTGCGCGACGGACAATGGGTCCATGTCGCCATGGGAGTCCTGGTCGATGCCCCTTCGATCCGGCCGAGCGCCCATATTTTCACAGCCTCGAAGGCGCCCTGGCACGAAATTACAGACCATCTGCCGCAATATCGGGGGCATATCGGTGAAGGCTAAGGGAAGTCGGCCTGACGTCGGCTTGGCAGCGAACCGCGACCGCGTTGGTGCGACAAACAACGGGGCTTTCGGGTAGTCGTCGATGCAGTCTTCGTGACTCCATTGCAAGCATCGCCATCAGATCCTGCTAAAGCGGTCCCAAAGGGGGCTCGAACGCCCTGACGAGCCTGCCAAGCAGCTTCGCCTCGTCGTCCTGGATGCCTGCCGGGACAATCCGTTCGGCGGCCCCGGCAACGACGCCAATGCCGAGGTTTGTTGCTGAGGTTGGAAGTCTTCCTCTGTCCCTGCGCCCGTGCGCGATTGCGTACCAGGCAGGGACGACAGATTATGCCGAAATCGCGCTCGCGGCGATGTTCACCGTCAGGGCCAGCAAGGCCGTGTTGTAGATGAATGACACGATCCCATGCGCGGTAGCCGTGCGGCGGATCGTCTTGTCGGTGATGCCGACGTCGGAGACCTGCGCGGTCATGCCGATCACGAACGAGAAATAGACGAAGTCCCAATAGTCGGCGTGGTCTTCCTTGTCGCCGCTCGGGAATTGCAAGCCGCCCGGTTGGGCGCCGCGGTAATAATCATGCGCGTAATGCAGCGCGAAGGTCGTGTGCACGGCGGCCCACGACAGCACGATTGTGGTGATCGCGACGCTCAACTCCAGAACTCCGCGATGTTGCATGCCGAGTTCGGAGACGATCGCCGCGATGCTGGCGAAGGCGCCGGTCGCCGTCACCAGCAGGATCACGAAGCGGCCGTCGTCCTGCATCGCGGCGCCGCGGCGGATGTGCTGGTGGTCGTTGCACAGCATCATCGCATAGACCAGGACGAGATAGACCGCGATCAACGCATCCCAGCCGAACAGGAGCCGCGTCACCAGCCGGTACGAGCCCGGCAGCAGCAGGCTGACCAGGATGCCGGCCACGAGCGCGATGAAGGTCCGCGGCCGCGCATAGATCAGCCGCACCGGCCGCGACATCTTGCGGAAGCGGGCAAGGACGGGGTCTTCTTTGCCCTCGACCGCCATCGGTATGCGTCAGTTCTTCCGCTCGGCGACGAATCGCGCCGCCGCCTGCAGCACGGCGGCGCGGTCGCCGAAGATCGACACGGCGCTGTCGGCCCGGGCGAGCAGGTCACGCACGCGCTGCTTGGCGCCTTCGATGCCGAGCTGCGTGACGAACGTGGTCTTGCCAAGCGCGGCATCGGCGCCGGCCGGCTTGCCGAGCGCGGCGGCATCGCCTTCGACGTCGAGCAGATCGTCCGCGATCTGGAAGGCTTCGCCGAGCGCGCGGCCGTAATCGTCGAGCGCCTGATATTCCTTCTGCGAGGCCTGGCCGAGAATGGCACCGGCGATGCAGCCGTAGCGCAGCAGCGCGCCGGTCTTCATCTGCTGGATACGCGCGACGTCGATTGGCTCGTTGCCGCCAAAGCGGCCTTCGCCGGCGAGATCGAGGATCTGGCCGCCGACCATGCCGCCGATGCCGGCGCAGCGCGCCAGAGCGCGCGTCAAAAGCAGCCGCACATTGGCGTCGCGATGGATCTCGTCGCGGGTGACGATGTCGAAGGCGAGCGTCAACAGGCCGTCGCCGGCGAGGATCGCGGTCGCGTCGTCGGTGTGCTTGTGCAGGGTGGGGCGGCCGCGGCGCAGGTCCGAATTGTCCATCGCCGGGAGGTCGTCATGGATCAGCGAATAGCAATGGATGCATTCGAGCGCGGCACCCACGAGCAGGGCCGCTTCGCGCGGCACGCCGAATACGGCTGCGCTCTCGACCACGAGGAACGGCCGCAAACGCTTGCCGCCGTTCAGGCTCGAATAGCGCATTGCGTCCATCAGCCGCTTGGGCCGGGCGATCTCATCATGCAGGATGTCGTCCGACAGCAGGCGCCCGAGCAGGGCTTCGGTATCATCAGCGGTCTTGTCCAGACGTTTGGCGAAATCGGACGGGGACGTGCTGGTCATCAAGAAGGGCTCCAGAACTAAAATTCGGCGGGACAATCCTTTATGCGCCCGCCCCAGTCAATCGTCTGGAAGGCCTAAAAAGTGCTGGAAAAGGCCCGAATTATCACAGACTTAATGGCAGGATCCGCGGCTGCGTTTCATTTTGCGCCGGAAAGGCTGATTTGCGCATCGTCAAAATCCTTCTCCTGGTGCTCGCGGTTGCGCTGCTCGCGCCCTATGTGATCGCGCCATTCTACCGCACAGGCCATCCGGTCTCGACGCTGATGGCCTGGCGCTCGCTTCGCGGCGCGCCGATGCACAGGGAATGGATCGATCTGGCGGCGATGTCGCCCTATCTGCCGCGATCGGTGATCGCTGCCGAGGATGCCCATTTCTGCAAGCATCACGGTATCGACTGGGGCGCGCTGCGCGAGGCGATCGACGACGCAAAGGAAGACGGCACCGCCTTCCGGGGCGCCTCCACGATCACCCAGCAGGTCGCGAAAAACCTGTTCTTCTGGCAGGGCCGGGATTTCGTCCGCAAGGCGCTCGAATTCCCGCTGGCGCTCTGGATCGATCTCGTCCTGCCCAAGCCACGGATCCTGGAGATTTATCTCAACATCGCGGAGTTCGGTCCGGGAGGGCAGTTTGGCGTCGAGGCCGGCAGCGCCTATGCCTTCGGCAAGTCGGCCGAGGACCTCTCACCCCGAGAGGCGGCCCTTCTGGCCTCGATCCTGCCGAATCCGGCCAAACGCAGCGCTAAAACCCCCGGGCCGGGTGTCCGGCGGCTGGCGGCCACTTATATGGCGCGGGGCCAGGCGAACTCGCTTGCGACCTGCTGGCGCGAAAATCGCTGATTTTGAGCCCATTCCGGGCGTATTTTCCGGCCCAAGAGCCTAGCTTTACGGCCAGCCTTCCTCTATAAGCCCGGCCTTGATCGGCATTCAGCTCGCCTCCTATTGCGGGTGCTGAGCCGTCCCTCCGCGGACGATGCCCTGATGACACCAATCCCTAGAGGATATTGAAATGGCCGTTCCGAGAAGAAAAACCTCGCCGTCGCGCCGTGGCATGCGCCGCTCGGCAGACGCCATCAAGAAGCCGACCTATGTGGAAGACAAGGACTCCGGCGAGCTCCGTCGTCCGCACCATCTCGACCTCAAGACCGGCATGTACAAGGGCCGGCAGGTCCTGAAGAAGAAAGAGTCCTGAGGTCAGGACCTTGCTTTGGGCAGGATGATCTGGCTTGCCTGATTTCGGCCCATCCATGAGATAGACGGTGACGGCGGCGGAGCGAATGCTTCGCCGCTGCATTGTTCTGTCCGGATATCATGATCGAGAGGCATTTTGCCGATGGTCGGTTTCCCGCTGCTTCTGATTCCGCTCGCGGTCTACAACATCATCGCCTTCCTGATGCCCAGCGTGTCCTTCTCGGACGTGCTGTTCAAGGTGCCGATGATCACGGGCGAGGCCTGGCCGGTCACGCTCGCCGATCTCCTGCTCGCGCTCGGCGTGGTGTTGCTGTTGCTCGAAGTGGTCAAGGGCGCGCGGCCCGGATCGAAGTTCCTGATGGACCACCTGCTGTCGCTGATCGTCTTTGGCGCGGCGGCGGCCGAATTCGTGATGTGGCCCAAGTTCGGCAACTCGACCTATTTCCTGCTGGTGCTGCTCGCGATGGCGGATTTCCTCGGCGGCATTGCCCAACGCACGCGCCGCCGCGTCACCTACGTCGCGGAGACGACGGTGCCGGCGCCGCGCAAGGCCAAGCGCCAGGTCGACGCGCCGGATGTGGTGTCCGAGCGCAAGTTCGAGCCGGTGATTGCGCCGCAGCCGGCACCGGTCGAGCCTCCCGCAGCCTCGGCGCAATCCGTCGCCGAATCCGTGCTGATGGATCATCCTGCGCCCAAGCCCGTGCAGGGCGCGTCTTCGCCAGAAATTCCCTCGCCGCAGCTTCAGCCGGGTAACGGCACGCCGCCGTCCTCCGACACGCCGCCGCGCTGACCCAGCGTCAAGCCACCTGCCGCGTCCTTGCGCTGACGCTTTGCAGCGGGCGCTTGCTGCCATAGGCCATCTGCGCGTCTTCGGGAGAGGCGCGGCGAAGCCGGCTCGTTTGGGGCAGCTGCTCGGCATTGGCGATGAGCTGGGCGACGAAGCTCGGATCAGGGCGCGGCGGCGGCGCCTTGTGCACCCATCGTAACGTCGGCATCAGCGGTACCAGGGCCGTGCCGGCCTGCCGCTCTACCTCTTCGATTCCATCCGCCGTCGCCATCGCAACACCGTTCATCAGATTGAGCTGGCGCGTTTTGGGACATCGGCGCCGGTGCACGTGATGGTCTCGCAAGGCCTATGCCGGTCGAGCTTAATTGGTTCCTGGGTGTTCTGGGAACGTGGTTTCCAAATTGTTTATCAACTTTGCCTAGGGTCGGAGACGAATCTGGCTCTATCCTGTGCCGGCCCAGGACTCCCTGCTGTCCCGAAACGAGGCGATTTTGACCCCTGCATTGCCGCAAGCCTCCGACATTCTGGCCGCGCTCGGTCAGGCCGTGTTCGCCTGGGATATCGCCAGCGATGCCATTGTCT
Source organism: Bradyrhizobium sp. UNPA324 (assembly GCF_006658635.1). Lineage (NCBI taxonomy): Bacteria > Pseudomonadati > Pseudomonadota > Alphaproteobacteria > Hyphomicrobiales > Nitrobacteraceae > Bradyrhizobium > Bradyrhizobium sp. UNPA324. The sequence goes on along the minus strand of NZ_LFJD01000004.1, from coordinate 4,107,600 downwards.
GGGGTGATCAGGTCGCCAGCGTTTTTCCCGGCATTCCCGCCGAGCGGTTGGCGACCGGCGCCGAATTCGCCAAGCTGATCGAGCCCGGGCCGGCGCTGCGGACCGCCGCGCTGGCGCAGACGTCCGCCGTGCACGGCGCCGACGGCACGCCCTACCGGGTCGAGTACGGCGTTCGCATGAGCGCCGCCGATCCCGTGATCTGGATCGAGGAGACCGGCCGCTGGTTCGCCGGCCCCGACGGTCGCCCGGTGCGCGCGATCGGCTCGATCCGTATCAACAACGAGCGCCATGCCCGCGACGAGGAGCTGACCAAGCTGGCCCGGCTCGATCCGCTGACCGGCGAGCTGAACCGCTCCCACCTGATTGCGGCGCTGGCCGAGGCGATCGAGGAGACCACCCGCTTCCGCTCGACCGCGGCGTTCATGCTGGTCGGCATCGATCACCTCGCCCGCGTCAACGACGCCTTCGGCTTCGACGTTGCCGATGCCGTCATCCTCGACATCGCCAAGCGCATCCGCTCGCGCCTGCGCGGCGGCGACGTGCTCGGCCGCTTCTCCGGCAACAAGTTCGGCCTGATCCTGAAGAACTGCACCGTCGACGACATGAACGTCGCCGCCGAGCGCTTCCTCGCCGCCATTCGCGACGAGGTCGTGCCGACCAAATCCGGTCCGGTCTCGGTCACCGCCTCGATCGGCGCGGTCAGCGTGCCGCGCTATGCCCGCAACACCGACGAAGCCGTCAACCGCGCCCATGAGACGCTGGATGCCGCCAAGCGCCGCCGCGTCGGCTCGTTCGCCGCGTGGCGTCCGGATGCCGCACGCGACGCGCAGCGCCGCGTCAACATCCGCGTCACCGACGAAATCGTCACCGCGCTGAACGAGCGCCGCATCAAGCTCGCCTATGAGCCGGTGGTGGCGGCCGCCTCGCGCGAGCGCGCGTTCCACGAATGCCTGGTACGGATGGACCAGGGCGACGGCCACGTGCTGCTCGCGCCCGACATCGTGCCGGTCGCCGAACGGCTCGGCCTGATCCGTCTGGTCGATCACCGCGTGCTCGAGCTCGTGGTCGCCGAGCTCGCCGCCGCGCCCGATGTCAGCCTCAGCCTCAACATCTCGCCCGATACGACCATGGATCCGGATTGGTGGGCGGGAATCGAATCGCTGATGCTGGCCCATCCCGGCGTTGCCGAGCGGTTGATCGTCGAGATCACCGAGACGGTCGCGATCCAGGACATCGACGATGTCCGTGGCTTCGTCACGCGGCTGAAGAATTTCGGCAGCCGCATCGCCATCGACGATTTCGGCGCCGGCTACACCTCGTTCCGAAACCTGCGCAAGCTCGGCGTGGATATCGTGAAGATCGACGGCGCGTTCGTGCAGAACATCACCCATTCCGCCGACGACCGCGCCTTCGTGCAGACCCTGATCGACCTCGCCCGACGCCTCGACATCAAGACGGTCGCCGAATGGGTGCAGGACGAGGAAGCCGCAATCATGCTGCGCGACTGGGGCTGCGACTACATCCAGGGCCGCCTGATCGGGCTTGCCTCGGCCGAGCGGCCGTGGGGTACGGCGGCGGAGAACGCGCTGCCTGCGGCGGGCTAGCGTTCATCGATTCAATCGCGCGGCGGTCGGTGCGGCAATCCCGGTCAAACCGGGACATGCGACAATTCGTCGTTTGGTCGTGTGCCAAGAGGCGGAATTTGAGGGAGCAGAAAGCCGCTACGCCACGCGCCGGATCGTGGTCAGTGTCTCGATGGTGCGGCTGACCTCCGATGCGAGGCACGGCTTGCCGAAATAATAGCCCTGCACGGCAGTGCAGCCGCATTCGCGCACGAAATCGAGCTGCTCCTCGGTCTCCACACCCTCCGCCGTTGTCTCGACGCCGAGCACGGAGCCGAGGCTTGCGATGGTGCGGACGATGGCCACGCTCTCCGGGCTTTCGCCGAGCGTGCCGACGAAGGATCGGTCGATCTTGATGCGGTCGAACGGAAACTTGCGCAAGTAACTCAGCGAGGAATAGCCAACGCCGAAATCGTCGAGACTGACGCGTATCCCCAGCGCGCGGAGCTGGTGCAGGATCTCGATCGTCGCCTCGCTGTCGTCGAGCAGGGCCGTCTCGGTGACCTCGAGCTCGAGCCGCCGCGGGGGCAGACCGGCTTCAGCCAGCGCGCTCGTGACCATTGCCACTAGGCCGCGCGAGCGAAACTGCACCGGCGACAGGTTCACTGCGACGGTGACATCGGGCCAGGACACGGCGGTCGCACAGGCGCTGCGCAGCACCCATTCGCCGATCGGCACGATCAGCCCGTTTTCCTCCGCGATCGGAATGAACTCGGCCGGCGAGATGAAGCCGCGCGAAGGATGCTTCCAGCGCAGCAGTGCCTCGAAGCCGGTGAGCTCCGACGAATCGAGCCGCATCTGCGGCTGGAACACCAGGTGGAATTCGCGTGCCTCCAGCGCGCCGCGCAGATCCTGCTCCAGCGCGTGCCGGCTGCGCGCCTCTTCTTCCATCTCGGGCTCGAACAGCTGGTAGGCGCCGCGCCCCTTGGCTTTGGCCTGGTACAGCGCGAGGTCGGCGCACTTCATCAGTTCGTCCGCATCGAGCCCGTGATCGGGCGCGATCGCGATTCCGACCGAGGCGCCGACATGGATCGACTGGTTCTCCAGCGGCGGCGGGCGGCCGATGACCTCGACCAGTCGCCTGGCGAGCTTCTCCGCCGATTGCGGCTGCGGACCGCGCTGCAGCACGGCGAATTCGTCGCCGCCGAGGCGTGCGACGGTGTCGTGCTCGCCGACATTCTCCTTCAACCGCGCTGCGACCCAACGCAAAAGGCGGTCGCCCGCGGCATGGCCGAGGCGGTCGTTGACGGTCTTGAAATTGTCGAGGTCGAAGCACAGCACCGCCATCGCGCCGCCGGCGATCGCGACCTGGTTCAGCCCCTCGCCCATCTTCTCGCGGAACAGCGCGCGATTGGGCAGGTCGGTCAGCGAATCGTGCCGCGCCATATGCGCCACCCGGGCCTGGGCCTTGTGACGCTCGGTGACGTCCTCATAGGTGACGACCCAGCCGCCTTGCTCCATGCGCTTGTGATTGAGCTTGATGATGCGGCCGTCGTTCAAATGCCGGTGCAGCGTGTGCTCGCTCTCACGCAGCCGTTCGACATAGTCGGCGTAGAGCTTGGCACCCGTCATGTTCGGATGGATGCCGAGCTCGCAGCTGTGCTCCATGATCTCGCGCATTGAGACGCCGGGCTTCACCATATCGGGCGAGAGGCCGTACATCTCGATATAGCGGCGGTTGCATACGATCACGCGCAGGCTCGCATCGAGCATGCACAGACCCTGGCTCATGTTGTTCAGCGCCGCGTCGAAGCGGCGGTACTGCTCGCTCAGCTCCCCGATCGCATGTTCCCGCTCGGTGATATCTTCATAGGTGGCGACGAAGCCGCCGTCTGCCAATGCGCAATAGCGTACCGAGAGCACGGTATCGTTGGACATGCTCCGCCGCATCGGCGAGCTATCGCGGTTAGCGATCCGCGCGCGGGCGGCTTCGAGGATTTGCCGAGGGCTATGCTCGGAAGCAAACGCCCCGTTCGCCATCGAACGCTCGATCAGCTCTGCGAGATGCGTGCCGGGCCTGGTCTCCTCCGGCGATAGTCGGTAGAGCTTTCGGTAGGTGGTGTTGCAGACCCGAAGCCGCATGTCGCTGTCGTAGAAGGCGAGCCCATGCGCCATGTTTTCCAGCGCCGCATCGAGCATGACGTTCTGCTGCCTCAGCGTCTCCTCGTACTGCAGCCGCTCCGTGACGTCCTCGTGCACGGTCACCCAGCCGCCGTCGGGCAGGAAGCGGGAGACCGTCTGCACCATGCGTCCGTCATAACGCATCACCAGCAGGGATTTCGCCCGCCTGGCGCGCACGTCCTCCAATCTGGAATTATGGAATTCGTCGGCCGGCATGCCCGGTAAATTGCCCCGCGACACCCAATGGTCGAGCACCGTACGATGCGAGACTCCCGGCTTCACGATCCCGGGATCGAGGTCGTAGAGGTTCAGGAAACGTTCGTTGCAGACGACGACGCGGCTGTCGGCGTCGTACATGATGAGGCCGTGCGACATGTTGGCGAGCGCGTGCTGGCTGCGCTCGGTCTGCACGCGCAATTCCGCTTCGAGCCGGGCGAGGCGCGTGACATCGTCGCAGATCGTCATCCAGCCGCCGCCGGGAAGCGGCTTCAGTTCGAGCGACATGACGAGGCCGCTCGCTAGCCGCTGCTCGGTCCGGAACGGTTTTCCCCCGGCGATCTGGGCCATCCGCGCCGAATAGAGCGCGTCAAGCTCGCCTTCCGGAAAGTTGCCGCGTCCGGCGCTGTGCGCGAGCACCTCGCGGTAGCTCGTGCCCACCCGCACGATGTCGGCCCACATGTCGAACAGAGACAGGTAACGCTGGTTGACCAGCACGATCCGGTTGTCGGCGTCGTAGACGCAGACGCCCTGTTCCATGTGGTCGAGCGCAAGCTGGCTCAGCGCGACCAGGGCCTCAGGGGCCTGCTCGCGGCGTGCACCAAGCTCGTTGTCGCAGGTCGACGTCATGGGGATCGGCGGGATCTCGGCGAGCAATAGACTTAACGCAACCTAATTCAGCCACTGAGCGTAGCGAAGAGGCCGGAAAATTCCCTTAAGTGCCGTAGTTTACGGAGAGTGACCGGCGATGGAGAGAGTGTCGGAAATGAAGAGGTGCAAGCGAGAGCCGGCCGCCATCGTGCGGCAAACTCCGCTGTCGTCCCTGCCTAGTGCGCAATTGCGCACTAGGCAGGGACGACAACTTAAGGCCCGTACAACACGAGTTCCGTATCCGTGAGATCGCCGAGCTGCGGCCGATGCGGGCCTTTGAAATATTTGCGGCCGCGACGCTCGGTATAAATACCGACGAGGCCGGGAATCGGGCCATCGGAATCGACCGCCACCGCGATCTTGCCAAGCCGAAGCACCAGCCGGCCGATACGGCCTGCGCAGGCGGCGTATTCGGCAGCGCTGCGGCAATAGATCAGCTTCATCGCAGGCGGCGCGATGAAGCCGCGGCGGATGCGCACGGGTTGCAGAATGAAGGGAAATGTTCCCTGCGGCGAGCGGCAGACCAGACTGAGGCAATTGTATCGCGCATGCCGCGTCAGCAGCTCGGTTTCGGCTTCGGAAAGCCCCTCGATCGTCTTGGCGTGAGGCGAGACGACCTCGATATCGCTCCAGCGCGGAACGCGCGCCAGTGCAGGTACCGAGAAGAATATGCCGCGGCAATAGGCACGAAAGCCCTGGGTCTCAATGATCGGCCAGGTCCACGGCGCCGGGCTGATGTTGAGATAAGTCACGTCCTTGTGCCGCTGGGCGATCTTGGTCAGCAGCGGAGCGTAGTTGCGGTAGGCCGGATCGACATACCAGCTCGACAGGTTGCACTGAATGGCGGTCTCTTCGCCATTCCTGCGTTCCGTATAGATCAGCAGCAGCACGCCGACCGGCGTGCCGTCATTGTCGAGCATGTAGCCGAAGCGCGGATAGCCCTCCGGCACGGGCCGGAAGGCCTGCCGGCGCAGGCCTTGGATCCAATAATCGCGCGAGCGGCCCACGAAGCCGCGCGTCAGCAAGTCCGCGATCGCGTCTGCGTCGGACTCGGTGATCTCGCGGCATCGGACCTTGGTGTGGATCACGCTCGTTTTACCCGTGGAAATGACAGGCCTCGTTTGGTCTATTGTTTCAGCATGATCTTTTCGGAAAACCGCTTCGCACTTTTCGCTGACGCGGTCCTCCGGATCCGGATCATGCTCTTAGCGCCAGCCTTCGCCATGGGCGCCGACCGTCGCCGACGGCTGCATGCCCATGATCTCCCGCACCCCGGCGGGCCAGGCCGAAAGGTCGGTGCCGTGGGTGTGGAACATGGCGACCGCGAGTCGGTCCATGCCGAAAGCGACGCAGCCCGTGTGCGCCGGCTCGCCATTGGCGTCCTGAATGCCCCAGGTGGTGCCGAAATGCTCGCGGTGATAATTGAAGCTCATGCAGGCCGTCGGCTGCTCTTCCGAGCGCAGCGGAATGAGGAGCTCGAACTTGAGCTGCTGCTGCTTCTGGCTCACCGCCTTCATCTGGCCGACGCGGCCGAAGAACGGGTCGCTGGCATAATCGACGCGGAAGGTGAGGCCGAGGTCGGTCGCGATCTTCTGCGCCCGCACCATCCAGCGCTCGCGAAAATCGGCGACATCGTCGGGGCTGCCGATACAGACATATTCGCGCATCCGGAACGATTGCAGCCGGTCGAGATGCTTTGACGGCTCACGGCGGAAGCAATCCGCGGCAACGTCGAAACGCAGACCGCCCTTCGGCAGGGGGCCGCGGCTCGCCGCGATCGGATAGACCGGATAGCAGGCGGCGGGCGACAGCACGAGGTCGGCGGGCGACAGCGAGGTGGTCCAGTCGCCGCCGGCATCGAAGCGGCTCACCGCGGCGTTGATCTCGCGCTCGGTCCCGTGCAGGCCGCAAACGCAGCCGAGCAGGTTCGGAAAGCTCTTGAGGTAGCCGGATTTCTCCAGCTGAGCCCGGCTCATCACCGGCGGGAAGCGCATCACCTCGGTGCCGGTCTCGCGATGGCCGGTGATCAGCGCGGCCAGCTTCTCGACGACGCCTTCATAGAGCGCAGTGCGGGCATAGACGCCGTCGGCACCCATCCGATGGAACAGCTTGTCGGCGAGATGATCAAGCGGATCGATCGTCTGCGGCGCGGTCGCGGGCGAATCGGGGAGGACGGCAATGTTCATGATTCGATATCCTGCTATCTCAAAATTGTTCTTGTTGGTTCAGTCGCCAAGCACTTAGTCGCGAAGGCTTGTCGGCACGCCGCTCATCAGCGTCGATGTCGCGGCATTGGCCAGAATGCGGTCGTTGTTGATCATGATCGGAGACGACAGCACGTCGCGGAGGTGCCGGCCCATGGTGAACTCGCCGTCGTTGCGGTAGCCGGAGAGGCCGGCCGTGCGCATCGCATGCATCACGGTCTCGACCGCGAGCTCGGAGGCCTGCACCTTCAGCAGCGTGATCGAGGATTGGAAGTCGAGCGAGCCGAGCGCGCGCTCGTCATGCTCGGCGCGCGCAAAGGCATCGACATTGGCCGACAACAGCGCGCGCAGTCTTGCCAGCGACATCTTGGCAGCGGTGAAATGGGCCGCGGCCGGCGGCATCTGGCCGCCTGAGCTGCGGGCCGCCTTGCGGATGAAGGCTTGCGCGCGGGTCACGGCAGCGGCGGCGATGCCGGCCCAGGCCGACGACCAGCACAGATGCGCGAACGGCGTCATGGTCTGGGCGTGGATCTTGTCATAGGATTCCGGGAAGACGCGGTCGGCGGGGCAATCGACCTTCAGCTCGAAGCCGGTCGAGCAGGTGCCGCGCATGCCGAGCGTTTCCCAGCCCAGTGTCCGCTTCAGCGCATAGTCGTCCTTGGCGAGTGCCAGCAGCACCTGGTCGGAGGCGGCGGCATCGGTGGCGCGACGGGCGATGGTGACGAGACCATCGGCCTCGGCGCCGTAGGAGATCACGGTGGCATCGCGCACCAGCGAGACGGTGTCGCCGGCGTGGTCGACGGCAGCGGCGCTGGCGCGGATGTTGCCGCCGTTTTGGCCTTCGGTGGTGGAGGAGGCGAGCAGCCACTGGTCGCGGGCAACCCGGCGCATCATGGTTTCCATCCACGGGATGCCGTGGCCGTGCCTGATGATGCAGGCGACCTTGGTCTGGTGCATCGCGTAGATCATCGCGGTCGAGGCGCAGGCGCGTCCGAGCGCGTAGCAGATGTCCGTGACGTCGTAGATGGAGGCGCCGAAGCCGCCGAACTCGACCGGGATCATGACGCCGAGCAGCTTCTGCTCGCGCGCGACCTCGAAAGCCTTGTGCGGGAAGCGGGCGTCGCGATCGACCTCGTCCGCGTCGGCCGCCGCCGCAGCGGCGGTCCGGGCGGCACGCTCGATCAGGGAGGGACCCTGCTCGAGGAAGCTCGTCTGCGTTTCGTCGACAGTGAGGACCACTTCACGCACGTTCATACTCGTCCGCCTCCGGTTTGCCGTTCGAGATCGCCGGCATCATTCGCGATGCCGCCGGCGATCCTCCGGTCATCTTTGCTTGTGAGACGAGGCTACGGATTTAATTCAAATTCGTCGATGAAATAGAGGGTAAACAAAGGCCAATTCCGAATGAACAGTTAAGGTCGGGTTGTTTGCACCACCCGATTTTCCAGCATCGCGTTAGGATTCTGGAAGAAGCCCGAATTCCAGACAATCTGAGTCATCGTTTACTAAGAAACGCGAAGTAATGGTGCTCTCCATTGCGGGATCGGCAGGCCATGCCCATCGTAGCCGGAAGCCGGTCCGATTTTTGACAGACAGACGGGAATTTGCCGATGCAGGCCTTTGATACCGAATTGCGCAATCGCATCATCAAGCTGGTGAAGGGCATCCTCGAACAGAATTCGCTCAGCGCCGACGTCACGCCGTCCGCCAAGCTGGTCGATGCCGGTCTGACCTCGATGGACATGGTCAATCTGATGCTCGGCGTGGAAGCCGAGTTCGACTTCACCATCCCGCAGTCGGAGATCACGCCGGAGAATTTCCAGTCCGTCGAGACGCTGGAGCGGATGGTGGCGACTCAGTTGCGGCTGGCGAACGCGGCTTGACTAGAGCCCCGATCTCTCCCCGGGTCGTCCCTGCGTTCGCAGGGACGACACCGTGTACGAGGTCCGCGCTTCGCCCCTCGCAGCACCAGCATCTTCCCACTACCCCCCGTTCCAAAACCGCCGCAAAACTGGCATAGCTTAGCCATCTCGCACGTGGCGGATGGGTGGAGCAGGCATGGCGCAGGCGGTATTGGGCATCATCGGCGGTTCAGGCATCTACGATCTGCCGGGCCTCGAGGGCGCGCGCGAAGAGGTGATCAGCAGCCCTTGGGGCGAGCCGTCGGCTCCCTTAAGGCGCGGCACCATCGCCGGCCTGCCGATCGTGTTCCTGCCGCGGCACGACAGGGGTCACCGGCTGTCGCCCTCCGACATCAACTATCGCGCCAATATCGACGTGCTGAAGCGCGCCGGTGTCACCGACCTGATCTCGCTATCCGCCTGCGGCTCGTTCAAAGAGGAGATGCCGCCCGGCACCTTTGTGCTCGTCGATCAGTTCGTCGACCGTACCCACAAGCGGGAGAGCTCGTTCTTCGGCAAGGGCTGCGTCGCGCATGTGTCGATGGCGCATCCGGTCTCGCCGCGGTTGCGCGTCCACCTCGCCACGGCCGCCGAAGCGGAGGGCATCGCGATTGCGCGCGGCGGAACCTATGTCTGCATGGAGGGGCCGCAATTCTCCACCTACGCCGAGAGCATGACCTACAAGACGCTGGGCTATTCGGTGATCGGCATGACCAACATGCCCGAGGCGAAGCTCGCACGCGAGGCGGAGATCTGTTACGCCACGGTTGCGATGGTGACGGATTTCGATTGCTGGCATCCCGACCACGATGCCGTCACGGTGCAGGACATCATCCGCGTCTTGACGTCGAACGCCGACAAGGCGAAGGCGCTGGTGGCGCGGCTGGCAAAGGATCTTCCGCGCGAGCACGAGCCGTGCCCGATCGGCTCGGACCGTGCGCTCGACACCGCGCTGATCACGGCGCCCGAGGCGCTCGATCCGGAGCTCCTTAGGAAGCTCGACGCGGTGGCGGGGCGCGTGCTGCGGGCGTGAGACGAAAGGCAGAATGCCATGAAGGTCGACGGCAGGCATTTCCGCAGCATCTGGCGCGAACGCGATGGCTGGTCGGTCGGCGCGATCGATCAGCGCCGGCTGCCGCATGAGTTCGTCGTCGCGAAGCTGACCTCATGCGAAGACGCAGCCGTCGCAATCCGCGACATGCTGGTGCGCGGCGCGCCGCTGATCGGCGCGACCGCGGCCTATGGCATGGCGCTCGCCATGCGCGAGGACGCCTCCGACGCCGGCCTGAAGCGTGCTTACGACACGCTCGTGGTGGCGCGGCCGACAGCGATCAATCTGAAATGGGCGCTGGACGAGATGCGCGCGACGCTTGCGCCGATCGACCCGCTCGAGCGGGCCGAGGCAGCCTACGCGCGCGCTGACGAGATCGTCGAGCAGGATGTCGAGATCAACCGTGGCATCGCCGACAACGGCCTGAAGCTGATCGAGGCGATCGCAGCGAAGAAGCCGGGCGAGACGGTCAACGTGCTGACCCATTGCAATGCCGGCTGGCTCGCTACGGTCGACTGGGGGACCGCGACGGCGCCGATCTATCTTGCGCATGAGCGCGGCATCAAGATCCATGTCTGGGTCGACGAGACGCGTCCGCGCAACCAGGGCGCCTCGCTCACCGCCTGGGAGCTCGGTCATCACGGCGTTCCGCACACGGTGATCCCGGACAACACCGGCGGCCACCTGATGCAGCACGGCATGGTCGATCTCGCCATCGTCGGCACCGACCGCGTCGCCGCCAATGGCGACGTCTGCAACAAGATCGGCACCTATCTCAAGGCGCTGGCCGCGCACGACAATAACGTGCCGTTCTACGTCGCGCTGCCCTCGCCGACGATCGATTTCGCCGTCCATGACGGCATTCGCGACATCCCGATCGAGCAGCGCAGCGGCGCTGAGGTTACCGATATGACCGGCCGCACCGCGGACGGCCGGCTGGAGACGGTGCGCATCGTGCCCGAGGGCTCGCCGGTCGCGAACTATGCTTTCGACGTGACGCCGGCGCGGCTTGTCACCGGCCTCATCACCGAGCGCGGCGTGCTCAAGCCCGATCGTGCCGCGCTGGCGGCTGCATTCCCGGAGCGCATCGCGTCCGCGGCGAAACAGCTCTCGTAGGGTGGACAAAGGCGCGGAAGCGCCGTGCCCACCACCTGCTTGTGGTGGGCACGCTTCGCTTCGACCACCCTACAGCCCGTCGACCTGCCAGGCGAGATCGTTCCCACCATCATTGCGAGGAGCCCTTGCGACGAAGCAATCCAGACTGTCGCCGTGGCGGGATTCTGGATTGCTTCGGTTCGCTTGCAATGACGAGGAACGACTACCCCAGCTTCAGGCCTGTCGCCTTTTCAAGCTCGGCGATCGCCTGCGCGCCACTGGTCACCTTGATCGTGGTCATGCCCATCTCGCGCGCGGGCTTCAGATTGACGCCGAGATCGTCGAGATAGACGCAGTTGTCCGGATCGACCTTCAGCGTCTCCACCATCATCTTGTAGATGCGCGGGTCAGGCTTGCGCAGGCCGATCTTGGCGGATTCGATCACGTGATCGAACAGCACCATGACCTCGGCGATATAAAGCGATCGCCCCGTCATGCTGCCAATGGCATTGGCCGGCAGATTGTTGGTAATGCAGCCGGTCTTGAATTGCGCCTTGATGCGCTTCAAGGCCTCGACCATCTCGGGGCGGAGGTCGCCCTGCAGCAGCGGCAGCACCTCGCGGCCGCGCACCTCAGCGCCGAGTGCCAGCGATTCCTCGGCAAACAGACGATCGAACGTCTCGATATCGACCTCGGCGCGCTCGAACCTGGCCCAGGCGTTTTCCAGATGGTTGGCGGCGTTGGTGCGCCGGATGATATCGACGGGCAGGCCGCGCGCCGTCTCGAACCGCGCGAACGCCTCGAACGGCGAGCTCGTCAGCACGCCGCCAAAATCAAAGATCACAGCCTCGATCGCCACTATCCTGCCCTCGTCAATTCCTTTCCAAGACGGCTAGCATGCGCTATCGGCAAGGGCCAGTCCGAAGCAATCTCCCGCGGTCACCGATGCCGAAGCATGTTCCCATGAAGAAGCTTGCAACTCTCGTCATAGCTGCGCTGCTGATAGTCGGGCCAGCTCATGCCATCGTCGGCGGCGGCACGCCGCAGGCCGATGGTGTCGCGCGCGCCGTCGTCACCATCGTCGGCTCGCGAGGCAATTTCTGCACGGGCAGCCTGATTGCACCGCGCGTGGTCCTGACGGTCGCGCACTGCGTGCAGCCCGGCGCGGACTACAAGATCGTCGATCGCGGAGCCGACGGCACGCCGCAATTGCTGAATGTCCGCGCGGTCGCGATCCATCCGAACTTCAACATGCAGGCGATGCAGTCGCACCGTGCCACCGCCGACGTGGCATTGCTGCAACTGGAAATTCCACTCAAGGGAAAATCCACGGTGACGATCGGCATGCCGACGATCCCAATCCAGGTCGGCAGCCGCTTCGTCATCGCCGGCATTGGCGTCACGGTCCGCGGTGACGGCAAGAGCGGCGGCACGACGCGTGTCGCCGCGCTCGTTGCCACCGGCCAGCCCGGCACGCTCCAGATCCGGCTGGTCGATCCCTTAACCAACGGGGTTCGCGAGGGAATCGGTGCTTGCACGGGCGATTCCGGCGGTCCTGTGCTCGAAGATAAGCCGAATGGTGCCGTTCTCGTCGGCCTCGTCAGCTGGTCCACGGGGCCGAACGGCGCCGCCGGTTGCGGCGGATTGACCGGCGTCACGCCGCTCACGCTGTACCGCGATTGGATCTTGCAGACCGCGCGGAGCTGGGGTGCGGCGCTGTGATTTGACCGCGACTTGATCTATGTCATTTTGAAGCGGAAGCGCGGCGGGTGATCATGTCGGCCGCGGAGGAAACGCGTCGCCCGTCAAGGGTGACCACAAAACAACCAAGGCATAGAAGCAACAATGAATGTCGCTGTTCGCGGTCACACCGCTACCAAGCAAGCTTCCGAACATTTCGACGTGCTGATCGTCGGCGCCGGCATCTCCGGCATCGGCAGCGCCTATCACGTCCAGAAGCAGTTGCCAGGCACGAGCTACGTCATCCTCGAGACGCAGGAAACGTTCGGCGGCACCTGGAGCACACATCGTTATCCCGGCATTCGCTCCGACAGCGACCTCCATACCTTCGGCTACAGTTTCAAGCCGTGGGTCGGCCCGCCGATTGCGACCGCCGAGGAGATCCTCTCCTATATGAAAGAGGTGATCGACGACAACGATATCGCAAGACACATCCGCTACAAGCACAGGATCAATTCCGCGAGCTGGTCGAGCGAGCAGAATCTCTGGACCATCGAGGCGGTGACGACCGACACCGGGGAGCCTAAGACGTTCACCGCAAACTTCCTCTGGATGTGTCAGGGCTATTACCGCCATTCGGAAGGCTACACGCCGGAATGGAAGGGCATGGACCGCTTCAAGGGGCGCATCGTCCATCCCCAGACCTGGCCTGATGATATCGATCTCACCAACAAGAAGGTCGTCGTGATCGGCTCGGGCGCGACGGCAGCGACGCTGGTGCCGAACATCGCGGACAAATGCGCGCATGTCACCATGTTGCAGCGCTCGCCGACCTATTTCCGGCTCGGCCGCAACGCCATCGAGATCGCGGAGGAGCTGCGCCGGCTTCAGGTCGACGAGGAGTGGATCCACGAGATCGTGCGGCGCAAGATCCTGTTCGAGCAGGATGCCTTCACGAAGCTCTGCGTGTCCAAGCCCGAGCAGGTGAAGAAGGACCTGATCGGCCAGATCAGCGCGGTGCTCGGTCCCGACTACGATGTCGAGACGCACTTCACGCCGACCTACCGGCCGTGGCGGCAGCGCATCGCCTTTGTGCCGGATGCCGACCTGTTCAAGGGCATTGCCAGCGGCAAGGCTTCTGTCGTCACCGACGAGATCGAATGCTTCGTCGAGAACGGCATCCAGCTGAAATCGGGCAAGCTGCTCGAGGCCGATGTCATCGTGACCGCAACCGGCTTCAATCTCGCCGCGCTTGGCGACATCGCCTTCGAGATCGACGGCAAGCCGCTCGCCTTCGGCGACACCGTCACCTATCGCGGCATGATGTTCACGGGCGTTCCGAACATGGTCTGGGTGTTCGGCTATTTCCGCGCCAGCTGGACGCTCCGCGTCGACCTCGTCGCCGATTTCGTCTGCCGGCTGCTTGGCCACATGAAGGCCAAGGGCGCCAAGAAGGTCGAGGTGAAACTGCGCCCCGAAGAACACAACATGCCGATCCTGCCCTGGATCGATCCGGAAAACTTCAATCCCGGCTACATGATGCGCAACATGGACCTGTTGCCCAAGCGCGGCGACAAGCCGGAATGGCAGCACAGCCAGGATTACTGGACCGAGAAGGACGAGATCCCGAAGACGGATCTGGATGACAAGGCGTTTGTCTACGGGTGAGGGTGGTCCTTGGCGAGGGATCGCGTGAGGGGCGGCGGCACTCACCACACACTCCGCTGTCGTCCCGGGGCGCGTAGCGAACCCGGGACCCATAATTACAGGGCGTGGTTATGGAGCGAGCGGGTCACTCCGAGCCTTCGCCAAACGTCTCCCTGTGGTTATGGGTCCCGGATCTGCGCTTCGCTTGTCCGGGACGACAGCGGTTGTTGGGTCAGCGGCGCGCCAACTCATCTCCAGCAGCTCACGAATTCCTTCGCGTTGCATTCGTGGCAATCGCCGCGGCTGCCGTCCGGTTCTCCACGCCGAGCTTGGCATAGATCTGCTCGAGATGCTTGTCGACCGTGCGCGGGCTGAGGCCCAGGATCTGCGCGATGTCCCGGTTGGTCTTGCCCTTGCTGAGCCAGGCGAGCACCTCGCCCTCGCGGGTGGTGAGGCCGAGCTCGCTGGTGAATTCGGGCGGGAGCGCGGTGCCGGACTCTCTGGAGAGCCGCAGCAGAAACTCGTTCGGCGCCGTTTCGCCCATATAATAGAGCCGGAGCTGCGGATTGTCTGGTAACGAGGTCGCCTGAGATTTCGAGCTACCCTTGGCCTTGGCCTGCTCCAGCCATTGCAGCAGCGTTGGCGACAGGACGAAGTCGTCGGCCTGTGCGCCTTGATGGTCGGACATCAGCTTCTGCGCCTGCGGCGTCGCCCAGAGCAAATTGCCCTGGCGGTTGACCGCGAACAGGAAGCGGCCAGAGACGTCGAGCGCGGCGCGCGCACTCTGTGTCAGCCGGGCATTGCCGAGATGGACGCGAATGCGCGCCAGCATCTCCTCGATCGCGATCGGCTTGGTCACGTAGTCGACGCCGCCGGCCTCGAGCCCGCGCACGATGTGCTCGGTTTCGGCAAGGCCGGTCATGAAGATCACAGGGACATTGGCAAGGTCCGCATCGCGCTTGAGCCGGCGGCAGGTCTCGAAGCCGTCGATGCCGGGCATCACGGCATCGAGCAGCACGATGTCGGGCGTGATCTGGTCGATGATGCGTATCGCGGCTGCGCCATCGAGCGCCACCATCACCGTCATGCCGGCGCCATCGAGCGCGTCGGTCAGCAGCCGCAGCGTCTCCGGAGAGTCATCGACAACGAGCGCGACGTCGCGCTTCTTCGGCTCAATGCTCATGCGCATGCAATGTCTTCAATGTGGCCATGTATTGCTCGAGATCGAAGCGATCGACCAGCGACCGCATCTGCGCGACGAAGTCGGCGTGCTCCGGATGCTCGCTGCCGATCTCGTCCAGCTTCAACTGAATGCCCTTGACGTAGCCGATCTGGCCGAGCCCGATCAGCGCCTCGATGTGCCGCGCCGGCGGCGTTGATCCACTTTCGGGACGCCAGAACGACACCGCGATCTCGTCCGAGCCGTATTGCCATTCGACTTTTAGCAGCTGGCGGATCGTCTCCAGGAGCCGGGGAATGTCGATCGGCTTCATCAGGTAGCCGTCGTGGAACGGCTGTGCCAGCGGCGTGCCGTGGGCTTCCAGCGCGCTCGCCGATACCATCAGGATGCGCGCCTGGCGGTGGCCGCTCGCGCGCAAGGCCTCCGCCACGGCCCAGCCGTCCATGGCCGGCATCGAGATGTCGAGCAGGAACAAATCGGGCCGGCAATGCTGCGCCAGCGCGAGGCAGCCGGGACCGTCGGGAGCGCTGAGCAGGATGAAACCGAGCGGCGTCAGCACCTCGCGCAGGAGGTCGCGATGAACCGGATCGTCGTCGGTGATGAGGATGGTTTTGCGCGCGCCGTGATAGCCGGAGACCGGGGCCTCAATCGGCGCGATGCGCTGCGGATTTGTGACCTCGGAGAGCAGGATCTTGACCTTGAAGGCCGAGCCGGTGCCGACCGTGCTCGTCACCTTGATATCGCCGCCCATCACCCCGGCCAGCAGGCGGCTGATGGTCAAGCCGAGTCCGGTGCCGGTCTGCGGCTGCGAGACGCCGAGCGCGCCGCGCTCAAAGGGCGCGAAGATGCGCTCGAGGTCGTCGCCCTGGATGCCTGGGCCGGTGTCGATCACTTCGAACTCGGCGACGGGGCTGCGATAGTGCACGACGAACTGCACGCTGCCGGTCTGGGTGAACTTGATCGCGTTGGAGAGCAGGTTGATCAGCACCTGGCGCAGCCGCTTCTCGTCGGCATAGACCACGAGCGGCAGGTGTGGAGGCCGCCGGAACACGAAGTCGATGCCCTTGGCGGCGGCCTGCAGGCGGAACATGCCGACGAGTTGGTCGAGGAATTCGCCGAGGCGCACCTCGTCGCGCGACAGATACAGTCGCCCTGCCTCGATCTTGGAGATGTCCAGAATGCCGTCGATCAGGCCGGAGAGGTGGTCGGCGCTGCGGCGGACGACGCGGACCTGGTCGCGCGGCTTGATGCTCAGCGTCGCATCCTGCTCCAGCAGCTGGGCATAGCCGCTGATCGCATTCAGCGGCGAACGCAGCTCGTGGCTCAGGCCCACCACGTACCGGCTTTTGGCGAGGTTGGCGGATTCGGCGACTTCCTTGGCGCGCTGAAGCTCGGCGTCGGTGCGCCTGTGGGCGTCGATCTCCTGGATCAGCAGCGTGGTCTGCCGGCGCGTCTCGGCTTCAGCCGCGCGGCGGCTCTGCTGCGCCAGCACGAACAGCCAGGCCACCACGCCGATGATGATGCTGAGCGAGAAGAACACTTTCCAGAGCACCTCGGAGACGAGCGTGGTCTCGCCATGCACGCTCGCCGATGTCTGCAGATAAATCAGTCCGAGCACCAGCGCGACGAGGCCCGCGGAGACCACGAACACGCCGACATAGTGGCCGAGCTGCGAGTTGATCCGCGCGTAGATCGGCTGCGGCATCAGCTTGCCCAGCGTCTCCGACACTTGCGCCTGGATCCGCGCGTGCGGCTTGCAGAGATCGTGGCAGCGGGCGTCCAGCGAACAGCACAGGGAGCAGATCGGCCCCGCGTAAGCGGGGCAGGAGGCCATGTCCTCCGGCTCGAACGCGTGTTCGCAGATACAGCACTGGATCGACTCGATGTTCTGCCAGCTTCGCTTCGGCTTGCGTGCGATGTAGTACTTGCCGCCTGTGGCCCAGGCAATCAACGGTGCGGTGATGAAGGCAGCCGCGAGCGCTATGAAGGCCGACAACGCCTTCGCGGTAGGCCCGAACAGACCGTAAAAGGCACTGATGGAGACGATGGTTGCGATCGTCATCGCGCCCACGCCGACCGGATTGACGTCGTAGAGATGCGCGCGCTTGAATTCGATCTGCTGTGGCCGCAATCCAAGCGGCTTGTTGACGACGAGATCGGCGACCAGCGCGCCGACCCAGGCGATCGCGACGTTCGAATACAGAGCCAGCGTCTGCTCCAGGGCCTTGTAGACGCCAATCTCCATCAACAGCAGCGCCACGATGACGTTGAAGACCAGCCACACCACGCGGCCGGGATGGCTGTGGGTCAGGCGCGAGAAAAAGTTCGACCAGGCGATCGAGCCGGCATAGGCGTTGGTGACGTTGATCTTGACCTGCGACAGGATCACGAACGTGCCGGTCAAGGCCAGCGCAAGATCGGGCTGCGACAGCACGTAGCGGAACGCTTCGAGATACATATGCGCCGGCTCGGCCGCCTCCTCGGGCGGCACGCCATGGCTGAGCGCGAAGAAGGCGAGGAATGAGCCCGCCAGGAGTTTCAGCGCACCAAGCACGATCCAGCCCGGCCCTGCGCTCATCAGCGCCAACCACCAGGAGGCCCTGGACGCGCGGCGGTCGCGCGGCAAGAATCGCAGGAAGTCGACCTGCTCGCCGATCTGCGCCACCAGCGAAAACACCACCGAGGCCGCAACCCCGAACAGCAGCAGATCGAACTGCCCGTTGAGATCGCCGTGCTCACCCGCGAACTTGCGCCATTCCGTGAAGGAGTGCGGGTTGTGCCAGGCGATCGCCGCGAACGGAATGATGTGGAGCACGATCCACAGCGGCTGCGTCCACAATTGGAAGCGGCTGATCAACGTGATGCCGTAAGCCACCAGCGGGATGATCACGACGGCGCTGATGAGATAGCCGACCGGCCGCGGAATTCCGAAGCACATCTCGAGCGCGGACGCCAGGATCACGGCTTCGATCGCAAAGAAGATGAAGGTGAAGGACGCGTAAATCAGCGAGGTGACAGTCGAGCCGATGTAGCCGAAGCCGGCGCCGCGCGTGAGCAGGTCGATGTCGATGCCGCATTTGGCGGCATAATAGGCGATCGGCACACCACAGCAGAAGATGATGAGAGAGACCACGAGGATGGCGGCGGTCGCGTTGGTGACGCCATAGTTCAGGGTGATGGTGCCGCCGATCGCCTCCATCGCCAGGAACGAGATCGCGCCCAGCGCAGTGTTGGCGACCCTGGCGGCGGACCAGCGGCGCGCGCTCTTGGCCGTGAAGCGCAGCGCGTAGTCTTCCAACGTCTGGTTGGCGACCCACTGGTTGTACTGGCGCCTGACGCGGTCTATTCGCTGCCGCCCTGCCACGCTCTACCCCACTCCCGATACGGACCCGGAGCCCCTCGCAAATTCCGTACCAAAAGCCTACGTCGGCATTTTGCGGTACAGTATACGCGATCTTGCGTATGCTTTTGCCGCCCAGATCCGAGCCATCCTCACGGCACCAATCGCGTGTTCTCGAACAAAAAAGTGGGGTGCTCATGTCGGACGAAGCAAACAAGGGCCTGTTATCGCCGCTTCGGCGCAAATTATTGATGGGAATGGCCGCCGTGCCGGCCATGACGATGCTGCCGCGGGCGTCTTTTGCCCAGGCTCCCGCGACCTCGGCGGTCAACACCACGGGCCTCGCGGTCACCGACACCGAGGTGACGGTCGGGATCCTGCACTCGGCGACCGGCACCATGGCGATCTCCGAGACCGGCTCGATCGAAGCTGAAAAGCTCGCCATCGAGCAGATCAACGCCGCCGGCGGCGTGCTCGGGCGCAAGATCAAGTTCATCCAGGAAGACGGCGCCAGCGATTGGCCGACCTTTGCGGAAAAGGCCAAGAAGCTCTTGGTCAACGACAAGGTCGCAGCGATCATGGGTTGCTGGACCTCGGCCTCGCGCAAGGCGGTGCTGCCGGTCGTCGAGCAGTATAACGGTATGCTTTACTACCCGACCTTCTATGAAGGCCTCGAGCAGTCCAAGAACGTCATCTACACCGGCCAGGAAGCGACCCAGCAGATCCTCGCCGGCCTGAACTGGATCGCCAAGGAGAAGGGCGCAAAATCGTTCTTCTTCATCGGTTCCGACTACATCTGGCCCCGCACCTCGAACAAGATCGCGCGCAAGCACGTCGAGAACGTGCTGAAGGGCAAGGTGGTCGGCGAGGAGTATTATCCGCTCGGCAACACCCAGTTCAACTCGGTCATCAACAAGATCAAGCTGACCAAGCCCGACGTCATCTTCACCGACGTCGTCGGCGGCTCCAACGTCGCCTTCTACAAGCAGCTCAAGGCCGCCGGCATCGACCTTTCCAAGCAAGCGCTGCTGACGATCTCGGTGACCGAAGACGAAATCGATGGCATCGGTGGCGAAAACATTGCGGGCGCCTATGCCTGCATGAAGTACTTCCAGTCGCTCGACAATCCGAACAACAAGGCCTTCGTGCCGGCGTTCAAGAAGATGTGGGGCGAGAAGACCGTCATCGGAGACGTCACCCAGGCTGCCTATCTCGGCCCGTGGTTGTGGAAATTGACGGTCGAGAAGGCCGGCTCCTTCGATGTCGACAAGATCGCGGCGGCCTCGCCGGGCGTCGAGTTCAAGGGGGCTCCGGAAGGTTACGTGCGCATCCACGAGAATCATCACCTCTGGTCGAAGACCCGGGTGGGGCGCGCCAAGCTCGATGGCCAGTTCGAGCTGATCTACGAGACCGCCGATCTCGTCGAGCCGGATCCGTTCCCCAAGGGCTATCAATAAGAGCCGCGGCGTCCGCCGCAGTTTCCCGAAAAGGCAAGCCGCTCCCTGGCGTGGATCGCAAGTCCAAGCCTCAAGACCCCGCGTCGCGACTCTGCATCGCGACGCGGGACCCTTATCCCTGACGGAGGACATCGATGTTCGGCGACTATTCGCTTGGTGATCTCGGCTCCATCTTCGTCATGCAGGGCTTTGCCGGGCTGATCCTGTTCTCGGTCTACGTCCTGATGGCGCTCGGGCTTGCCATCATCTTCGGCCAGATGGGCGTCATCAACATGGCCCATGGCGAGTTCATGATCCTCGGAGCCTACGTCACCTGGATGACCTCCAATCTCTTCCAGGCCTATTTGCCGAGCCTGTTCAGCGGTTACTTCTTTCTCGCGATGATCCTGGCCTTTGTCGCGTCAGGTGCGTTGGGCATGCTGGTGGAATGGGCGCTGATACGGCATCTGTACAAGCGTCCGCTCGATACGCTGCTCGCCACCTGGGGCCTCAGCCTGATGCTGCAGCAGGCCTATCGCTCCGTGTTCGGCGCACGCGAGGTCGGCGTCGAGCTGCCGCAATGGATGCTCGGTTCGCTGCACGTCACCGACAGCATCGAAGTGCCGATCAACGGCGTCTTCGTGATGTGCCTCACCGTACTGATCACCATCTCCGTCGCCTACGTTCTCTACATGTCGCGCTGGGGCCGCCAGGTGCGTGCCGTGGTGCAGAACCGCATCATGGC
This sequence comes from Bradyrhizobium sp. UNPA324, assembly GCF_006658635.1. Lineage (NCBI taxonomy): Bacteria > Pseudomonadati > Pseudomonadota > Alphaproteobacteria > Hyphomicrobiales > Nitrobacteraceae > Bradyrhizobium > Bradyrhizobium sp. UNPA324. The sequence goes on along the minus strand of NZ_LFJD01000004.1, from coordinate 4,086,711 downwards.
GGGCGCCGTCGGCATCAATACCGAGAAGGTCGACCGCTACACTTTCGGCCTCGGTTGCGGCATCGCCGGAATCGCCGGCAGCGCCTTCACCATGATCGGCTCGACCGGGCCGACGTCGGGACAGCTCTACATCGTCGATACGTTCCTGGTCGTCGTGTTCGGCGGCGCCGCCAGCCTGCTCGGCACCATCGCCTCCGCGTTCTCGATCTCGCAGGCGCAATCGACGCTCGAATTCTTCATGTCGGGCTCGATGGCCAAGGTGCTCACGCTGCTCGCTGTCGTCGGCATCCTGATGCTGCGGCCGCAGGGCCTCTTCGCCCTCAAGGTTCGCAAATAACGAGAAGCAGGCAAGTCATGATCATCACCTCACGCTTCTTCAATCGATCCGAGCTCATGGGTTTCATTGCTCTCGCGGCCGTGCTGTTCGTGATCCTGCCGCTGACGCTCGACGTCTTCCGCCTCAATCTGGTCGCGAAATACCTGACCTACGCCTTTGTCGCACTCGGCCTCGTGCTGTGCTGGGGCTATGGCGGCATCTTGAGCCTGGGGCAGGGCGTGTTCTTCGGCCTCGGCGGCTATTGCATGGCGATGTTCCTCAAGCTCGAGGCCTCGAGCGTCGAGAACACCAAGATCCAGTCGACGCCCGGCATCCCCGACTTCATGGACTGGAATCAGATCACGTCACTGCCGCTGTTCTGGCAGCCGTTCCACAGCCTCGCCTTCACCATCCTCGCCATCATCCTGGTCCCCGGCCTGTTCGCCCTGATCATCGGCACCGCAATGTTCAAGCGCCGCGTCGGCGGCACCTATTTCGCGATCATCACCCAGGCCGTGGCCGCCATCCTGACGATCCTGATCGTCGGCCAACAGGGCTATACCGGCGGGATCAACGGCATGACCGATTTGCGTACGCTCAAGGGTTGGGACATTCGGCCCGACCACGCCAAGATCGTCCTGTACTTCGTCGAGGTGGCGCTGCTGTTCGCCTGCATCGGCATCGCGCAGTTCATCCGCCTGACCAAGCTCGGCCGTATTCTCGTGGCGATGCGCGAACAGGAGGACCGCGTCCGCTTCTCCGGCTACAGCGTCGCCAATTTCAAGATCTTCGCCTTCTGCATGGCCGCGGTCTTCGCCGCCATCGGCGGTGCCATGTTCGCGCTCAATGTCGGTTTCATGTCGCCGTCCTTCGTCGGCATCGTGCCGTCGATCGAGATGGTGATCTACACCGCGGTCGGCGGGCGGATGTCGATCTTCGGCGCGATTTGGGGCGCCATCCTGGTGAATTTCGCCAAGACCAGCCTGTCGGAATCCTTCCCGCAACTCTGGCTGTTCGGTCTCGGCGCTCTGTTCATCGCGGTCGTGCTCGCCTTCCCGAATGGTCTGTCCGGGCTCTGGGCCGACTACGTGCAGCCGCGCATCGATCGGCTGTTCGCCTCGCGCAAGGCGAAGCCGGGCTGGAACGACAATTCGGTCGCCGACGGCGCGCCGGCAGAGTGAGGAGGACATCGTGCTCATCGGACACCAGCCCAAGGACTTCCTGCTCGCGGTCTCCGGCCTCACCGTCTCGTTCGACGGGTTCAAGGCGGTCAACGATCTCTCCTTCTACGTCGAGGAGAACGAGATTCGCGTCATCATCGGTCCCAACGGCGCCGGCAAGACCACCGTGCTCGACCTGATCTGCGGCAAGACCAAGGCGACCTCGGGCTCGATTCAGTTTCGTGGCAAGGAGCTCACGAAGATGAGGGAGAACGAGATCGTGCAGACCGGCGTCGGGCGCAAATTCCAGACGCCGTCGGTGTTCGAGGACCTCACCGTGTTCGAGAACCTCGAGATCTCGTTCCCGCGCGGCCGCACCGTATTCGGCTCGCTGACCTTTCAGCGCGACCAGCCGGTGACGGACCGGGTCGGAGAGGTCGCGGAGATGATCTTCCTCAAGGACAAGCTCAACACCTATGCCGACGAGCTCAGCCACGGCCAGAAGCAGTGGCTCGAGATCGGCATGCTGCTGATCCAGGACCCGGACCTCCTGATGCTCGACGAGCCCGTCGCCGGCATGAGCGTGTCCGAGCGCGCCAAGACCGCCGAATTGCTCAACCGCATCATCAAGAACCGCTCGGTGCTGGTGATCGAGCACGACATGAAGTTCGTCGAGGACATCGCGCACAAGGTCACCGTGCTGCACCAGGGCCAGATCCTCTCCGAGGGGACCATGGAGAAGGTGAAGAACGATCCCAAGGTCGTTGAAGTATACCTCGGCCACTAAGGAGCGCACTGATGCTGGCAATTTCCGATCTCCACGTCGCCTACGGCCAGAGCGAGGTGCTGCACGGGCTCAACGTCAAGGTCGCGCCGAACGAGATCGTGGCGATCATGGGCCGCAACGGCATGGGCAAGACCACGCTGATGAAGTCGCTGATGGGCATCCTGCCCGCCAAAAGCGGCTCGGTGACCATGGACGGCACCGAGCTCGGCAGCCTCAAGAGCTTTGAGCGCGTCGCCAAGGGCCTCGCCTACGTCCCGCAGGGCCGCATGATCTTCTCCACCATGACGGTGAAGGAGAACATCGAAACCGGCCTCGTCGTCTCCGGTGGCTCCGAGGTGCCGGGCGATATCTACGAATTGTTCCCGGTGCTGCTGGAAATGAAAGGCCGTCGCGGCGGCAACCTTTCCGGCGGCCAGCAGCAGCAGCTCGCCATCGCGCGTGCGCTCGCGACCAAGCCGAAGGTCTTGCTTCTGGATGAGCCGACCGAAGGCATCCAGCCCTCGATCATCAAGGAGATGGCGCGCACGTTGAAGCGCATCCGCGACGAGAAGGGGCTCTCGATCGTGGTGTCCGAGCAGGTCCTGAGCTTCGCGCTCGATATCGCCGACCGGGTGCTGGTGATCGAGAACGGCGAGATCGTGCGTGACGATCCGCGCGACGCCGTCGATGCCGCGCAGGTCTCGAAATATCTGTCCGTCTAACCAACCGTAGTAAAGGGGAGCATCTCGATGCCAGAGACACTGATCAAGGTCGATCTCACCAAGTCGGCCTATGAAAACGACATGGTGCACAACCGCTGGCACCCCGACATCCCGATCGTGGCCTGGGTCAATCCCGGCGACGATTTCATCATCGAGACCTATGATTGGACCGGCGGCTTCATCAAGAACAACGATTCCGCCGACGACGTGCGCGACATCGACCTGTCGATCGTGCACTTCCTGTCCGGTCCGATCGGCGTCAAGGGCGCCGAGCCCGGCGACCTCCTGGTGGTCGACCTGCTCGACGTCGGCCCGATGAAGGAGAGCCTCTGGGGCTTCAACGGCTTCTTCTCCAAGCAGAACGGCGGCGGCTTCCTCACCGACCATTTCCCGCTGGCGCAGAAGTCGATCTGGGACATCAAGGGCCTCTACACCTCGTCGCGCCACGTGCCCGGCGTGAACTTCGCGGGTCTTATCCATCCCGGCCTGATCGGCTGTCTGCCCGATCCCAAGATGCTGGAGACCTGGAACAAGCGCGAGGCCGAGCTGATCTCGACCAACCCGACCCGTGTGCCTGGGCTTGCCAACCCGCCGTTCGCGCCGACCGCCCATGGCGGCCGCGCCAAGGGCGACGTCAAGGCCAAGATCGGCGCCGAAGGCGCGCGCACCGTGCCGCCGCGCGAGCATGGCGGCAATTGCGACATCAAGGATCTCTCGCGCGGCTCGAAGATCTACTTCCCGGTCTATGTGCCCGGCGCCGGTCTTTCGATGGGCGACCTGCACTTCAGCCAGGGCGACGGCGAGATCACCTTCTGCGGCGCCATCGAGATGGCCGGCTGGCTGCACTTGAAGGTGGAAGTGATCAAGGACGGCATGTCGAAATACGGTATCAAGAACCCGATCTTCAAGCCGTCGCCGATCACGCCGAACTACAAGGACTATCTGATCTTCGAAGGCATCTCGGTGGACGAGGCCGGCAAGCAGCACTATCTCGACGTCCACATCGCCTATCGTCAGGCCTGCCTCAATGCCATCGAATATCTGAAGAAGTTCGGCTATTCCGGCGCCCAGGCCTATTCGATCCTCGGCACCGCGCCGTGCCAGGGCCACATCTCCGGCGTGGTCGACGTGCCCAACGCCTGCGCCACGCTGTGGCTGCCGACCGAGATCTTCGACTTCGACGTGATGCCGTCGGCGGCCGGACCCATCAAGCACATCACCGGCGACGTCCAGATGCCGATCTCGCCGGACAAATGACGCCTGCGCTCCCTCTCCCCGTTCGTACGGGGAGAGGGGCGGATGAGGGGCTGCCTCCGCGTGAGCGGGAACCGCGAGCTGTGTTGAACATGCATTTGGGATGATGCGATGCCGGTCTATGAATATCTCTGTGACGACTGCGGACCTTTCAAGGATCTGCGCCCGATGGCCGAATGCGACGATCCGCAAAGCTGTCCGCATTGCGAGACCATGGCGCCGCGGGTGATCCTGACCGCGCCGAACTTCTTCTGCATGCCGGCGGACAGGCGCAAGGCGCACGCCGTCAACGAGCGCAGTTCGCATGCGCCGCAGACGCTGGCGCAATACAAGGCTGCGCACGGCCCCGGCTGCGGCTGCTGCTCGTCGGGTAAGACGGTGAAGGACAAAAGCTCGTCGGACAAGAAGAAGCCGGCGCGGCTGGTGACGAAGTCCAGAACCGGGGCCAAGGGTTTTCCGACGGCGCGGCCCTGGATGATCAGCCACTAACCCACCCGAAGATCTCAAACGAACAAAAGACAGGAGCGCCCAACATGCTTCACGGTGATATCTCCAGCAGCAGCGATACCGTCGGTGTCGCGGTGGTCAATTACAAGATGCCCCGCCTGCACACCAAGGCCGAGGTGCTCGAGAACGCCCGCAAGATCGCCGACATGATCGTCGGCATGAAGGTCGGCCTGCCCGGCATGGACCTCGTGATCTTCCCGGAATATTCCACGCAAGGCATCATGTACGATTCCAAGGAGATGTACGAGACGGCCTCCGTGGTGCCGGGCGAGGAAACCGCGATCTTCGCCGAAGCCTGCCGCAAGGCCAAGGTCTGGGGCGTGTTCTCGCTGACCGGTGAGCGCCACGAGGAGCATCCTCACAAGGCGCCCTACAACACCCTGATCCTGATGAACGACAAGGGCGAGATCGTGCAGAAGTACCGCAAGATCATGCCGTGGGTGCCGATCGAGGGCTGGTATCCCGGCAATTGCACCTATGTGTCCGAAGGTCCGAAAGGCCTCAAGGTCAGCCTGATCATCTGCGACGACGGCAATTATCCGGAGATCTGGCGTGACTGCGCCATGAAGGGCGCCGAGCTGATCGTGCGCTGCCAGGGCTATATGTACCCGGCCAAGGAGCAGCAGGTCATGATCTCCAAGGCGATGGCATGGGCCAACAACGTCTATGTCGCGGTCGCCAACGCCGCCGGCTTCGACGGCGTCTATTCTTATTTCGGCCACTCCGCGATCATCGGCTTCGATGGCCGCACGCTCGGTGAGTGCGGCGAGGAGGATTACGGCATCCAATACGCGCAGCTGTCGAAACATCTGATCCGCGACGCGCGCCGCAACGGCCAGTCGCAGAACCATCTCTACAAGCTCGTCCACCGCGGTTACACCGGCATGATCAATTCCGGCGACAGCCCGCGCGGCGTTGCGGCCTGCCCGTATGATTTCTACAAAAACTGGATCAAGGATCCTGAAGGCACGCGCGACATGGTCGAGGCGATGACCCGCGCGACGCCGGGGACCGACGAGTGCCCGATCGACGGCATCCCGAATGGGGCGGCGGCGTCCAACTACTAGATTAGCGCTTCTGCTGCGGCTTGCGCGGTGGGCGTGGAGCGGCGGCAGGCGCGGGGGTCCCACTCATCTTGCTGGCGGCCTCGCTGACGTCGAGCAGCGAGCGGCGGATGTCTTCGAGATAGCCCGCCGACTTCTTCTTCATGGTGTCGGCAAGCTCGTGCAGTCCCTTGATCTTCTCGAACAGCTCGTCGGCCTTGCCGTCGACGAAGCCGGGCACCACGCCCTCGATCTTCGTGACCGCCTTGTCGAAGCCAGCGAAGGCGCTGTCGACCTTGACCATGACGGGATCGATCTCGGTGCCCTTGTTCCGAAGATCGTCGGTGTAGTTTTCGAACGTGCTCAGGCCGTCCTTGATCGCGGGGGCGTTGCTGACGATCGTGCGATCGACGCTGTGCAGGGTGTCGACGATGGATTCGGCGTCGCTGAGATCGGCGGTCAGCACGGGGACGCCGTCCGAGTCCAGCGGCACCGGTGGCGCGGAGGGAGCGCCTCCGATCAGCGAGATCGCGGCGACACCGGTGAGGCCCTGGAACTCGATGCCCGCCACGGTGTCCTTGCGGATCGGCGCCGTGTTGTCGAGCATCACCAGCGCCACGATCCTGCGCGGACTATCCAGCTTGATCGACAGGATCTGGCCTGCCGGGACACCGTCGAAATTGACCGGCCCGCCGCGGCGCAGACCGCTGGCGGAGCCGCCCTCGAACACCACGCGCAACTGGCTGCGGCTCTGGATGGTGCGCCATTTCTGCACGCCGAGCAGGCCGCCGAACGCCACGGCGATCACCGCCAGCGTCGCCGTTCCGATCACCAGATTGCTCGCACGTGCCATACGGGGAGGGTTTTACGGCCAAAGCAGGAAAGTTGGAAGGCCGGATGGTAAGTAGGGCGGGTTAGCGAAGCGTAACCCGTCGCCTTCTTCGCCTGTCGTACAAAGTGGCGGATTACGCTGCGCTAATCCGCCCTACGGACTACGGTACTTTAATGCCCAGCCGCGCGTTTTGCCGCGGCGTTGTTGAGGACGATCAGGGCATCGACGGCCACGCCGGTCCTGGTGTTGATCAGGAACGGGTTGATGTCGATCGAGGCGATCCGGTCGCCGGCATCCGCGATCAAATTGGACAGGCCGACCAGCGCCTTCACCGCGGAAGCTTCGTGCAGGGCCGGCTTGCCGCGATAGCCGCGCATCTTGATCCCGGCCTTGGTGCGGCCGATCAGGAGCCGCGCCTCGGCCTCGTCCAGCGGCGCGCCGGCGAGCGCGACGTCTTTCATCAGCTCGATGTCGATGCCGCCGGTGCCGAACAGCACGACAGGCCCCATCTCGGCATCGAGCGAGGCGCCGACCACGAGCTCGAGCTCGGCCTTGACCTGTTGCGCGATCAGGATGCCGTCGAGCTTCGGCTTGCCCTTCAGCTTCGCGACCCGTGCGGTAATCTCGGCGAACGCCTTCTTCACCTCGGCCGCGCTGTCCAGGTTCAACACCACGCCGCCGATGTCGGATTTGTGCAGGATCTCCGCGCTGACGACCTTCGCCACGACAGGAAAGCCGATCTGCTTGGCGATCTCTACGGCTTCCGTCGCGGTCTGCGCGATCGCCTCCTTCGAGATCGGAATGCCATACGCCTTCAGGAGCTTTTTCGAGGCGACCTCGTCGAGCGCGGCGCCGCTTGCCGATTTCAGCGCCTTCTCCAGCACGGCGCGCGCGGCAGGCTTCGAGCTCGAGACGATGTCGGGCACCTCCTTGCGCAGCTTGGCGTAGTCGAGCAGCGACTTGATCGCGGTCACCGCGCGGTCCATGCCCTGCATGACCGCGAGATGTGGCAGCGATTTGCGCAAGGTCTTGGTGAACTCCGTGAAGCCGATGGACATCGCGCTGATGTAGATCACGGGCTTGCCGCCCTGGCGCGCCATCTCGTCGACGATGCGCAAATTGCGCTCGCGCAGCTCATGCGGAGCCTTGGGCAGTTCGGCATCAACGATGACGATGTCGATATCGGGATCGTCGATCATCAGCTTGATCGACTTCATGTAGACGGAGGGATCGACCACCGCGGCAAAGCCGGCATCGAGCGGATTGCCGACAATCGAGCCCGGTCCGAGCATGTTCGCCAGCTCCGAGCCGACGTGCGGGCTGAGCGGCGCGAAGTTCAGGCCTTCCTTGTAGAAGGCGTCAAGCAGCATGCCGCGTTTGCCGCCCGACAGCGTGACGGCGGCGAGGCGGTTGCCTTTGGGCACGGCCGCGTGAACGAAGCATTCGGTGGTCTCGATCAGCTCGTCGAGCCCGCCGACCCGGATCACGCCCTCGCGTGTTGCAACGGCGTCGAACGTCTCGATCGAGCCCGCGAGCGCGCCGGTATGCGCCATCGCCGCGGCGCGGCCGCCCTCGGACGCACCGAGCTTGAGCGCGATCACAGGCTTGCTCGCGGCGCGCGCCGCCTTGCAGGCATCGCGGAATGCCTTGGTATTGCGCACGCCTTCGAGGTAGACGACGATCACCTTGATGCTCGGATCCTCGGCGAAATAGCGCATCAGGTCCGGCGTCTCGAGCCCGGCCTCGTTGCCTGATGTCACCATGTAGCCGACGCCGACGCCGCGGTCCTCCAGCGCCTGACGGATCGCCATGACGATGGCGCCGGACTGCCCGGCGATCGCCACCGCGCCCTGTTCCATGGTCACGACGCGGTCGTCGATGTTGGTGAAGAGCTTTTCGCCGGCACTCAGATTGCCGAGGCAGTTCGGGCCGGTGACCGCAAGTCCTGTCTCGCGCACGGCCGCCTGCAGTTCGGCGGCGAGCTTTTGGCTTTCCTCGTCCTGCAACTCGCTGAAGCCAGAGGTGACGATGGTGGCCGACCGCGCGCCGGCAGCCGCGGCGTCGCGGATCACCTGCACGGCAAAGCGCGCCGGCACCAGCACCAGAACGTGATCGGGCTTCTCCGGGAGGCTCGCAAGGTCCTTGTAGCAGGGGACGCCCCAGATGACCTCGCGCTTGGCGTTGACCGGATAGAGCCCGCCCTCGAAGCCGTATTTGACCAGATTGTTCCAGATGCGCTCGGCATAATTGCCGGGCTTGTCGGTCGCGCCTACCAGCACGATGTTATGCGGGTGCAGCATGGCGTGGATGCGCTTGACGATGTCGCTGGCATCGGGCGATGGAGACCATGGGCGGGACGCAGACGCAGCAGACACATGGGCTTCCATGGCGTGATCTCACCTGTTGTTCTTGTTTGGTGGCGCGTCACGCTGTTGTATGGCGAGTCCTTCGGAGTGGCAACCGTGCGCGTGGTATGCCGTGTGGTGGAATGAAGTGCGCATCGGTGCGTGTCAGCCCGGTGGGCAATCTATCCGTCGGTGCCAATCAACGTCGCATGCAGGATGTAGCGCTCGGGTCCGGGAGTGACGGCATCGAACGGCCAGCAGGTCGCGAGAACAAGCTCGAAATCTCGTGCCGTGGCGTCGATCCCCGATGCATCGAAACGAACCACGGCCGAGGAATCCGCCCGATAGCGAAAATGTCGGCCGTCACTTCGTGTGACATCGATGACGTCGCCGATGGCGACATTCCGCAGGAAGCGGAAATGAGTATCGCGATGCGCGGCATAGACGGCTGTCCCGCGTTCGCCCGCATCGGCCGTGTGCTGGATATGGCCGGGTCCGAAAGCAAGCGCCTGTCCGCTCGCGCCTTCCAGCACGATGGCGCTGGCGCCAATCCGTTTCACCTCGATGCGCGCGATCGGCCAGGTATCGGCCCATGACCATGGCTTGACTGGTTGGCTCGTCGCAAGGCTTCTGTCGAAGGCGCGCTCCAGCAGCACCTGCGCGAGCCACGCCTTGGCATGGATATAGGCGCCGTCACCGAACAGGATGAGGCCGATCAAGGCCAGAACCAGAGGAGATATGAGGCGGGGCATCGTGTTTCGCCTTCCGTCATTGCGAGCGAAGCGAGCAATCCAGACTGTTTCCGGAGCGGCAGCGTGGATTGCTTCGCAGCTTCGCTCCTCGCAATGACGTCGAGAAAAAAGACGCGCGCGGCCGTTGGGTACGGGACGGGCGACCGCGCGCGTTAATAGAGGAGTCGGGGGAGCTCCTCTCTCAAGCAGCGTCGGTGAGCAAGGGCCGACGCCGGTTGAACGCGAACAGGAACAGGGCAAGCACGATCAGGATCAGCCCCGCGATCATCTTCAGCTCGGCTGAGGTTGCCGTCTTGGGCAGACGGATCGCATCCTGCGCTGCGGGTGTCGGACGCCGTGCCGCCGGTGAGGTGCCCGCATCGGCATGGCGTTCACGCAACTGCGCCGGGATATGCGGCCGTTCGCCAAACACCTTCTCGAAATCCCAGCCCGCGGGCAGGTTGATCGGCAATTCGCTGAGCTTGAGCGGCGCACCTTCGGAGCGGCTCGGCGTCTTGTCGACGGCGACCAGGCTGGTCAGGCGCGTGACGATCTGATGGTCGAGCGCCAGCGCAAGGATCGCCTTGTCAGCCTCCCCGGGCGCGAGCTCGCGCATGGCGCGCGCAACTTCGGCGTCACCGATCTTGCGCCTGGCCCAGAGCTTCGACAGGCCCTTGCCTTCGGCCGCATGTTGCAGCGGCAGCGTCACCGACCAGGGACGATCGCCGACGCGTCCTTTGATCTCGAGCGAGCCTGCAAGCTTGTCGAGCTTTGCCGCCAGCACCAGCGGCTCATCGCGATAGACGTCGGGGATGATCGCGGGGGTGACGTCGGCCGAGGCCTCGGAGAACTTCGCGGTGAGGCCGGTCACGGCCGGGTTTTCGAGCTTGGCGAACAGGCCGCGCATGCGCTCCTCCACCTGTTCGACGGAGCCGATATGGGTGAAGGCCCCGCGGCCGAGCTCGGCGGCGCGTGTCATCAGATAGGTGTTGGGCGCCGACCCGATGCCGACCATGAAGACACGCGAGCGGCCGCGCATCGCCGTGATCGTCTCGAACAATTGCTGCTCGTTGCCGATTGCGCCGTCGGTCAGGAAAACGACCTGGCGAACCATGCCGGTGTCGCCGAGCTTGTCAGCCAGCGCTGCGCGCATCGCCGGCACCATCTCGGTGCCGCCGCGCGCCTGCAACGCGCTCACGAACGAGGTCGCCTCACCGACATGCGCAGCATCTGCAGGCACGGAAGCGGGAAACAGCACGTCCATGGTGTCGTCGAAGCGAATGACGTTGAAGCGATCGGTCGGCTGAAGCCGAGAGAGCGCGTAAGTGAGGCTCGCCTTGGCCTGGACGATCGACGTGCCGCCCATCGACCCCGAATTGTCGATCACGAACACGACCTCGCGTGGCAGCGGCTTTTGTGTCGCCTGCTCGGCGCTGGGCGGGGTGACGAAGGCGAGCAAATAATCGGCATCGCCGACATGTTCGCGGAACAGGCCGACCGACGGCGCCTTCTCGGCGGCGGGCTTCCAGGTCAGCTCGAAGTCGCGGTCGGCAGGGACAGCGCCGTCGGCGAGCGTGACGAGGCGTGTCGCGCTGTCCGGGCTCTCGATCTTGACCTTGTGATGGTGGCTCTTGACCTCGCCAAGCGCGAAGCCGGCCTTCAGGCGCACCGTGATGCTGGTCGGATTGACCGGTGCGTTCTTGGCGGGATCCAGCACGGGCGGCGAGATGCGGTCATGGTCTGCTACCGGGTCCGACGTCGTCGCGCCCCAGCCCGATCCGTCCTTGCGGAAGTCGACGCTCTGGACGATCGGCGCCGGATTGTAGCGCGGTCCGACCACCAGCGGCAGCCGGAGCGAATATTCGTTGCCGGATTGATGCACCGGCTCCTGATATTCGATCTGCACCAGCACGGTTTCGCCAGGGCCGATATTGGCGACCGAATTGGTGAAGATGTTCGGCCGTTCCTGCTCGGTGAGCGCGGCCCTCTGACCGGCGCGGCGCGCCTCTTCGTAGATCAATCGTGCCTGCCGCCGCTCCTTGATGTCTCCCACGATGATGCGGTCGCCGACCACCATTTTGAGCGTATCGACGGCGCCGCCGGTCGCGAGCGGGTAGACATAGGTTGCCTCGACCCAATCCTTGCTCGGGTTGCGAAAGACCTGAGTAACCCGGGCGCGCAAGGTCGGGCCTGAAACCGTGATGTCGACGTCGATGCCGAGGCGGATCGCTTCCGTGGTGCCGCCGTCGTCCTTCAGGAGCAGGCTTCCGGACCTGGCATCGCCGGGCTGGAGCAGGCTGGCCTGCTCGGTCGTTGCCGACCAACTCGTCCCGAAGCTGACGAGCAGGGCCACGAAGGCCATCAGCATCACCGCGATGCCCTGCGCGAGAAGAAACAATCCGAGCTTGATCAGTCCCTTCAACAAGGGGTGTTCGTCGTTGTCGGCGGTGTCGTAGGTGTTCATTTGGCCTGCTCCCGAAAGGGCGTTTGCTGGCTCCGAGCATTCGCCGGGAGCGGCCGATTTCGCGAGCATAATGATCGGCAATGTTCCGCCACGGCCGGCCGGGTGCGCCGTGGCCGGGGTGGCCATGTGCGGTTTTGTGCTGGTTTGTCCGGCCTGCTAGAATGATCGCGCTGGAGCAGGGCTAGCGATGCAGATGCAGGATAAATTCACCGACAAGCAGCTTTCCGACGAACAGAGCCGCGAGATCGCCGAGACAATTCGCGAGGAGCTCGCCAGACGCCGGATCTCCCGGCAGGCGCTGGCCGAGCTGGCCAAGCTCAGCCTGTCGACGCTGGAAAAGGTGCTCGGCGGGCGGCGGCCGTTCACGCTGGCGACCACGGTGCGGTTGGAGCAGGCGCTGGGCGTCTCCTTGCGCAAAAACCCCGTCGTGGTGGCGCCTCCCGCCGCCAATGATGTCGCTCCCGACAGCCTCGGCTCCTATGCGCATCGCGCCGTGACCTGGCTCGAGGACGTCTACATCACGCTGCGGCCGTCGTTCGGCGACAAGGACGCGATTTTCGCCTACCGCACCGAGATCGTCTGGGAGCCGAAGGTCTCTTCTCTGGTCTTCCGCGAGGGCGACCGGACCGATGCTGCCTACGAGCATACCGGCGAGGTCGCCGTTCCCCATCAGTCCGGCTTCATCTACCTCGTCATCATCAAGCACGGCCAGCACCGCGTGATCACGGTGTCGCGGCCGACGGTCGCCGGCGAGATGTACGGCATCATCTCGACGCTCCGCGCGGGCCCCGGTTCGCAGCTCACGCCGATCGCGGCGCCGATCGCCTACGTGCCGCTCAGGAACGTGCCGCAGCCGTCCCTGGGGCGGGTTGCGCCCGACGACGCCAACCATGCCTTGTATCGAAAGCATCTGCGCCGCACGGTCGACGAGTCTTTTGCGCTGTTTTTGACGCAATAGGCCGCGAAAAATGGTCCTGCACAACTTGTCGGCCCGCCTGCAACAAGAATGGCGGCCTCTCAGCCGCCATTCGGCATCTTGTCGCGCTGTGGTAGGGCGCGTCAGCCGCCGGTTTCGGCGCTGATGATATCGCCAAACAGCTCCCACTGGCCGGCCTTGAAACGGATCATCTTGAGCTGCTCGATCGGCGCGAAATCGTTGGCGCCGGTGTTGATCTTGATGCCGGGGATCAGCGTATCGGGCGCAAAGTCCTTCAGGCTGGCGGCTTGTTTCATCACGTTCTCCCGCGTCAGATTGTCCCCGCACTGCTTCAGCGTCTGGACCAGCGTCTGTGCGGCGGAATAGCCGTAGACGAGATTGGTGTCGGAGACGTTGGCGCCCGGCATGTATTTGTCGATGAAGGCGAGAAACTTCTTCATGCCCTCATCGTCCTTCCATTGCGGGTCGGACGCGTCCTTCAGATAGGTCGCCGACAACACGCCTTCCGATGCGTCGAGGCCCGCCGGCTTCATCACGGCGCCGATCGATATCGAGACGTCGGTCATGACATGCATCGGCTTCCATTCAAGCTCGGCGATCTTCTTGATCGCCTGCGCCGCGAATTTCGGCGTCGAGATGTTGACGAAGACGTTGGCGCCGGTGCCCTTCAGCTTGACGATGTGGGAATCGATCGACGGCTCGGTGGTCTCGTAGCTCTCTTCGGCAATGATCAGCGAAGATGCCTTGTCGCCGAAGATCTCCTTGATGCCGGCGACGTAGTCTTTTCCGAAATCGTCGTTGGCATAGAAGATCGCGACCTTGGCGTCCGGCTTGGCCTGCAGGATGTACTTGGCGAAGATCCGCGCCTCGACGCGGTAGCTCGGCTGGAAGCCCATGGTCCAGGGAAAATTCTTCGGGTCGTTCCACTTGCTGGCGCCGGTGGCGAGGAAGAGCTGCGGTACCTTCTTGGCGTTGTGATATTTCTGAACGGCGGTCTGGGTCGGGGTGCCCAGCGCGTTGAAGACCAGGAACACCTCGTCGCTCTCGATCAGCTTGCGGACCTGCTCCACGGTCTTGGGCGGCGAATAGCCGTCATCGTAGGAGATCCAGTTGATCTTGCGGCCGTTGATGCCGCCCTGGTCGTTGATCATCTTGAAATAGGCTTCTTCGGTCTTGCCGATGATGCCGTAGGCCGAAGCCGGGCCCGAATAGGCCTCGACATTGCCGATCTTGATCTCGGTGTCGCTGGCGCCGGTGTCGTATTTCTTCTGCGCGGAGGCACTTTGAACCGAGAGCAGGGTCAGGGCCGTTGCCGCGGCAAGCAGGGCGAGTTTCTTGTTCTTCATGGAAATTCCTTGGAGTTTCTTGTGGGGTGGGCAGGCACTTCAAAAAATAAAGCGCCCACAAGGGGCGCTCTGGTCAGGCATTGGCGACCTTCTTGTCGACCTCCGAGGCCACCGAGAACTCCTTGCGCAAGGTCGGCTTGTGGATCTTTCCGGTGGCGTTGCGCGGTAGCGCGTCGACGAAGCAGATCTGGCGCGGGCATTTGAAGCGCGCCAGATTGACCGCACAATGCGCCAAGACATCGGCCTCGGTCAGCTTCTGGCCGGGCTTGACCGCGACGATGGCAAGGCCCACTTCGCCCCATTGCGGATCCGGGATGCCGATCACGGCGGCTTCGGCGACGGCCTCGAGCTGATGCAGGACGTTCTCGACCTCGGCCGGATAGACGTTCTCGCCGCCGGAGATGTACATGTCCTTCCAGCGATCGACGATGTAGTAGAAGCCTTCCTCGTCGACGCGCGTCGCGTCGCCCGTGTGCAGCCAGCCGTCGGTGAAGGAGGTCTTGTTCGCCTCCGGCCTGTTCCAATAGCCCGGCGTGATGTTCGGCCCCTTGACCCAGAGCTCGCCAAGTTCGCCGACGTCGGCGTCACTGCCATCAGGGCGCACGATGCGCACTTCCGTATGCAGCACCGGTTTCCCGGCGGAGCCCGCTTTCCGTGCGGCATCCTCGCGATCGAGCACCAGCACCGCCGGCGAGGTCTCGGTCATGCCGTAACCCTGCTGCAGGGCGACGCCGCGCGCTTCCCACACCTTGAGCAGCGGCTCTGGCATCGGCGCGCCGCCGACACCGCAGACGATCAGCCGGCTGAGATCGGTCGTCGCGAAGGCGGGGTGTTGCGCCATGAACTGGTAGATCGCCGGCACCCCGAAGAACACGTTGATGCCCTGCGCGGGATCGTTGATCAGGCCGAGCGCCGTGCCGGGATCGAAGGCGCGCATGATCATCACGGTGCCGCCGGCATGCAGCACGGGATTGGTGTAGCAGTTGAGGCCGCCGGTGTGGAACAGCGGCAGCACGGTGAGCAGCACCGAGGATGGCCCGATGCAGGCGGGGCCGCCGAGGTTGACGCAATTCCAGAAGGTCATGCCATGGGTGATGGTCGCGCCCTTCGGATGTCCCGTCGTGCCCGACGTGTACATGATGGTCGAGACGTCATCGAGCGTGACTTCCTCGGCGCGGTCGAGCGGCTTTGCGGCGGCGATGCCGGCCTCATAGGACCCGCCGGGCCCGAGCAGCAGGCTGGTCGCGATGCCGCAGAGCTTGGCGACGGCGAGCGCGGTCTCGGCGAGATCGGTATCGTGGATGATCACCTTCGGCGCGCAGTCGCCGGTGATGAACTGAAGCTCGGGAACGGTGAGACGGGTATTCAGCGGCACGAAGATCGCACCCAGGCGCCCGCAGGCGAACTGTACCTCCAGCGTATCGGTCGTGTTCAGTGCCAGCACCGCGACTCGGTCACCGCGCGAGACGTTCAGCGTGTGACGCAGGAAGAAGGCGAGGCGCGAGACGCGGCCATTGAGCTGCGCATAGGTGAAGCGGCGCTCGCTCGCGAGGTCGATGACCGCGACCTTGTCAGGCGTGCGGCGGCCATGATGGACGATCCAGTCGTAGTAACGAACGGCCAAAAATACCTCCCTCGGCGCACCATGCCCGGCGTGGCCCTCGGGGCCCGCCGGAGTCTGTGCAGCAACGTTTTTTTGCGCCAGAGTTGGCCTGCGAGCGGCGAAAATCGTCTTGCGTTGAGTTGCTAGTTGCTGCCTTGCCCGGAGCGTCGGCTCCAGTCAGCCACTCCGCGCAAGTGAGCCGCCAAGGTTCCGGCCATGGTTGGCGCGACGAATCCGTCCACGAGGCAAGAGTGCGATGAAGAGCCCGTTCTATACCGCCGAGCACGACGCGTTTCGCGACGTGATGCGCCGCTTCGTCGAGAAGGAGATCGCGCCTTTCGCCCATGAGTGGGACGAGGCCGGCGAATTTCCGCGCGGGCTCTATCGCAAGGCGGCCGAGATCGGCCTGTTGGGACTCGGATTCCCCGAGGAACATGGCGGGATCGCTGCCGATCAGTTCATGAAGATCGTTGCCAGCCAGGAGCTGGCGCGCGCCGGCGCCGGCGGTGTCAGCGCCAGCCTGATGAGCCACACCATCGGCTCGCCGCCGATCGCGCGCGCCGCACGGGCCGAGGTGAAGGCGCGTGTGCTGCCGCAGGTGCTGTCCGGTGAGAAGATCTCCGCGCTCGCGATCACCGAGCCCGGCGGCGGCTCGGACGTTGCAGGCCTCCGCACCAGGGCCCAGCGCGACGGCGATCACTACGTCGTGACCGGCGAGAAGACCTTCATCACCTCAGGCATGCGCGCCGATTATCTGACCGTTGCCGTGCGTACCGGGGGCGAGGGCGCCGGCGGCGTCAGTCTGCTCCTGATTGAAGGCGATACGCCGGGCCTGTCGCGCACCAGGCTCAAGAAGATGGGTTGGTGGGCCTCCGACACCGCGACTTTGCATTTCGACGAATGCCGCGTGCCGGCCGAAAATCTGATCGGCGAGGAGGGGCAGGGCTTCAAGATCATCATGCAGAACTTCAACAGCGAGCGCATGGGGATGGCCGCAGGCTGCACCGCCTTCGCCCGGGTCTGCCTCGACGAGGCGATCGCCTATGCCAAGGAGCGCAAGACCTTCGGCAAGCCGCTCGCCCAGCACCAGGTCATCAGGCACAAGATCGTCGACATGGCGCAGAAGGTCGCAGCGTCCCAGGCGATGCTCGAGATGCTGGCCTGGCGGCTCGAGCAGGGCGAAAGCCCGGTCGCGGAAATCTGCATGATGAAGAACCAAGCGACCCAGACCATGGCGTTCTGCGCCTCCGAAGCCGTGCAGATTTTCGGCGGCGCCGGCTTCATGCGCGGCATCAAGGCCGAGCGCATCTACCGCGAGGTCAAGGTCAACGCCATCGGCGGCGGCACCGAGGAGATCATGAAGGATCTGGCGTCAAGGCAGATGGGGTTGTAGCCGCGTTCTCCGTCATGCCCGGGCTTGTCCCGGGCATCCACGTTCTGTTGCCGGGTGACGAAGGCGTGGATGGCCGGGACAAGCCCGGCCATGACGAGCAAATTCGAGATATCGAGAGTTGAGCTGACAAAATGCTATTCACCGCCGACCACGACGACATCCGCCGCAGCTTGCAGAAATTCATCGCCAATGAGATCAATCCTCATGTCGATGAATGGGAGAAGGCCGACATCTTCCCGGCGCACGAGCTGTTCAAGAAGATGGGCAGCCTCGGCTTCCTCGGCCTGAACAAGCCGGTTGAGTTCGGCGGCTCCGGCCTCGACTATTCCTACGCGCTGATGATGGCGGAGGAGTTAGGGGCCATCACCTGCGGCGGCGTGCCGATGGCGATCGGGGTGCAGACCGACATGGCGACGCCGGCGCTGGCGCGCTTCGGTTCGGACGAGGTGCGGCGCGAGTTTCTGGCGCCCTCGATCTCGGGCGATTTCGTCGCCTGCATCGGCGTCTCGGAGCCCGGCGCGGGCTCGGACGTCGCTTCGATCAAGACGCAGGCGCGCTCCGACGGTGACGATTACGTCATCAACGGCGGCAAGATGTGGATCACCAACGGCACGCAAGCGGACTGGATCTGCCTGCTTGCCAACACCGGCGACGGGCCCGTTCACCGCAACAAGTCGCTGATCTGCGTGCCCATGAAAGCCAAGGGCGTCACTGTGGCGCGCAAGCTCGACAAGATGGGGATGCGCTCCTCCGACACGGCTCAGATCTTCTTCGACAATGTCCGGGTGCCCAAGCGCAACCGGATCGGCGAGGAGGGCAAGGGCTTTACCTACCAGATGATCCAGTTCCAGGAGGAGCGGCTCTGGGGCGCGGCGGCCTGCCTGAAGGCGCATGAATACATCATCGACCAGACCATCGAATACACCCGCAATCGCAAGGCGTTTGGCCAGAGCATCCTCGACAACCAGGTCGTGCACTTCAAGCTCGCGGAGATGCAGACCGAGGTCGAGCTGCTGCGGGCGCTGATCTATCGCGCCGCCGAGCAACTGGTCGCGGGCGAGGACGTGACGCGGCTTGCGACCATGGCGAAGCTGAAGGCCGGCCGGCTCGGCCGCGAGCTCACCGATGCCTGCTTGCAATATTGGGGCGGGATGGGCTTTACCAACGAGACGCCGGTCAGCCGCGCCTATCGCGACAGCCGCCTGACCTCGATCGGCGGCGGCGCCGACGAGGTCATGCTGATGGTCCTGTGCAAGATGATGGGCACGCTGCCGGGTAGTAGAGGAAACGCCTGATGATCACGCTCTATCATTGCGACGCCGCGCGCTCGTTTCGTCCGCTCTGGATGCTGGAGGAGATGGGGCTGCCGTATGAGCTGAAGATGCTGCCGTTCCCGCCGCGGGTCTTCGCCAAGGACTATCTGGCGATCAATCCGCTCGGCACGATTCCCTTCATGGTCGACGGCGAGACGAAGATGACCGAGTCCTCCGGCATCTGCCACTATCTCGGCGTCAAATACGGCCCGACGCCGCTGATGGTCGGACCGGAAGATCCCGCCTATGGCGCTTTTCTGAACTGGATGTATTTCAGCGATGCCACGTTAACCTTTCCGCAGACGCTGGTGCTTCGATACAGCCAGCTCGAGCCGGAGGAGCGGCGCAATCCGCAGGTCGCCGGCGACTATGCGAAATGGTTTCTGGGACGCCTGCGCGCCGTCGAAGCAGCAACCGCAAATGCCGAAACCCTGTGCGCCGGGCGCTTCACCACCGCTGACATTGTCATCGGCTATGCACTGCGGCTGGCCGACAATATCGGGCTCGCCAGGGATTTTGGGCCAAATGTCGCAGCCTATTGGGCGCGGCTCCAGCAGCGCGACGGTTTCAAGCGTGCCGTTGCCGCGGAACAGAAGGCCGGCGTCGAGCAGAATGTTGCACCGCGCGTGAGGGCGTAAGGGAGGCTGTCATTCCGGGGCGATGCGGAGCCATCGAACCCGGAATCTCGAGGTTCCGGGTCTGATCCCACGGACCGCCCCGGAACGACGGCGCATGTTGCGATGACAGCGCTATCCCATCGTGACAGCGCCCAAATTTCCGCTAAGGTGACCCCCGTCCGCAGCGGCCAGAGAGCCGCGCGAGGAGGATCCCCATGGAAGATAAAGGTCGCGAATCCGACCATCTGATGCTGATCACGCCGGAGCGGGTATTCTATGCCGGCCTGCTCGGCCGCCCTCGCAAGCGGACCCCCGGCTGCTGCCATGTCTATGTCGCGGTGAAGGGCAGCCTGCATCTCACCATCGATGACACTCTTGCCAGTGGTGAGCTGTTCATCACGCTGCCGAACCAGCGCCATTCCATCGCCAGCGACTATCGCACCGTGATCAGCGTGACGTTGGAGCCGGAAAGCATGCCGGATGGCGTGATCGAGGCCTTGGCCGAGCGGCTGCGGGGGCCGGACAAAGCCGCCTATGCCCGCAAGATCCTGGCCGCCTACGCGTTGCTGCGCCAGCGCCGCTATGGCGACATCACCACCGCCGAGTTCGACGAGATGTGCTTCGGCGAGGCACTCCCGCGCCGCGTGCTCGATCCGCGCGTGACCCGCGCCGTCGCCCGCATCGAGCGTTTCTCCGGTGAGCCGGTGACGGCCGACACCTGCGCGGCGGAAGCAGGCCTCTCGGCCTCGCGCTTCCTGCATCTGTTCAAGGAAGAAACGGGCATTTCCTTCCGGTCCTTCCGCGCCTGGAAGCGTGCGCGCCATTTGCTGCACTTCGCCAATCAGGACCTCAACCTCGCCCATCTCGCGCAGGACATCGGCTACCCCGACTCGACCCATTTCAGCCACTCGATCCGCCGCTTCTACGGACTGAAGCCGCGTGCGATCTTCGTCGGCTCGCGCGACCTTGCGATCTACCGCAGCACCGAGACGGTGAGGCTGGCGGAGGCTTCGTAGATTCGTAGGGTGGGTTATTAGCTCGCGGCTGCGCGAAGCGCGGGCCGCTGGCGTAAACCACCACGTCTGTCTCCGCGGAAACTAAAGTGGTGGGTTACGCCTTCGGCTAACCCACCCTACAGCATCTCATTTCCCAGCTTCTCCGCGCAAGAAGCCGCATGCCACCCATCACATGATCGCAGGCGTTGAATTCTCAACGTGCGAGATATCTTTGCATGAGCGACAAGGCCGTCATCACCTGCGCGCTGAACGGCGTGCTCACCGATCCGAAGCAGCACAACGTGCCCGTGACGCCCGAGCAGATGGCGCGCGAGGCCAAGGCTGCATTCGATGCCGGCGCGTCCATCATGCATATCCACCTGCGCCAGCAGGCGCCGGGCAAGGGGCACCTGCCGTCCTGGGAAGTCGGCGTCAGCAAGGAGATCCAGCAGGCGATCCGCGAAGCCTGCCCGGGCGTGATCATCAACCACACCTCGGGCGTGTCGGGGCCGAACTATTCAGGCGCGCTCGACTGCATCCGGGAAACCAGGCCGGAGATCGCCGCGTGCAACGCCGGCTCGCTGAATTATCTGAAGGTCAAGGCCGACAATACCTGGGCCTGGCCACCGATGATGTTCGACAACGCGGTCGAGAAGGTGAAAGACTATCTCGACGTCATGAACGCGGCCGGCACCATCCCCGAGTTCGAATGCTTCGACGTCGGCATCGTTCGATGCGTCGGCATGTACCGCCAGGTCGGCATGTACAAGGGGCCGCTCGAATATAACTTCGTGATGGGCGTTGCCTCCGGCATGCCTGCTGATCCCGAGCTGTTGCCGATCCTGATCAAGCTGAAGCGTCCCGAGGCGCATTGGCAGGTCACCGCCATCGGCCGCGAGGAGATCTGGCCGCTGCACCAGCGCTGCGCCGAGCTCGGCGGCCACTTGCGCACCGGTCTGGAAGACACCTTCTATCTCGCCGACGGCAAGAAGGTGACATCGAACGGCCAGCTGATCGAGGCCGTCGCCGCCTGCGCAAGGCGTGCGGGCCGCGAGATCGCAAGCCCGGCCGAGGCGCGGAAAATCTTTGGGACGAATCGCTGAACGTAGCCTCAGCCGTCATTGCGAGCGAAGCGAGGCAATCCAGAGTGCCTCTGCGGAAACAGACTGGATTGCTTCGTCGCTTCGCTCCTCGCAATGACGGGTAGGATAGAGCCATGTCCATTCTCGAAAACACCATTTCCCCCAGCGGCGCTGCCTATCTCGCCAGCCGCGACGGCATGCTCGCTTTGATCGACCGCATGCGCGCGCTGGAAGAGCGCACGCGGGCGGCGTCGGCGGCGGCGAAAGACCGTTTCCACAAGCGCGGCCAATTGCTGCCGCGTGAGCGCGTCGCACTGGTGCTCGATCCCGGCGCGCCCTTCGTCGAGCTGTCGACGCTCGCCGGCTACATGTTCGACGTGCCGGATGCGAGCAAGAGCGTGCCCGGCGGCGGTGTCATCGCCGGCATCGGCTTCGTCTCGGGTATCCGCTGCATGGTCAGCGCCAGTGATTCCGGCATCGATGCGGGCGCGCTGCAACCTTACGGCCTCGACAAGACGCTGCGGGCGCAGGAGCTCGCGCTGGAGAACAAGCTGCCTTATGTCCAGCTCGTCGAAAGCGCCGGCGCCAATCTCTTGCGCTACCGCGTCGAGGACTTTGTTCGCGGCGGCAACATCTTTCGCAATCTGGCGCGGCTCTCGGCGGCAGGCCTGCCTGTCGTCACCGTCACGCACGGCTCCTCGACCGCCGGCGGCGCCTATCAGACTGGTCTCTCCGATTACATCGTGATGGTCCGCGGCCGCACCCGCGCCTTCCTTGCAGGTCCGCCGCTGCTGAAGGCCGCGACCGGCGAGATCGCGACCGAGGAAGAGCTCGGCGGCGCCGAGATGCATACGCAGGTGTCCGGACTCGGCGACTACCTCGCCGAGGACGATCGCGACGCGCTGCGTATCGCACGCGAGATCATGGCAGCGATGGAATGGGAGCGGCCGGGCAAGGCGGCTGCCCAGTTCAAGCCGCCGCGCTACGATCAGGACGAACTGCTCGGCATCATGCCGATGGACCACAAGCGTCCCGTCGACATGAAACAGGTGATCGCCCGAATCGTCGACGATTCCGATTTCACCGAGATGGCGCCGAATTACGGCCCGGCCACCGTCTGCGGCCATGCCCGCATCGAAGGACAGGCGATCGGCATCATCACCAACAACGGTCCGCTCGATCCCGCCGGCGCCAACAAGGCGACGCATTTCATC
This sequence comes from Bradyrhizobium sp. UNPA324, assembly GCF_006658635.1. Classification (NCBI taxonomy): domain Bacteria; kingdom Pseudomonadati; phylum Pseudomonadota; class Alphaproteobacteria; order Hyphomicrobiales; family Nitrobacteraceae; genus Bradyrhizobium; species Bradyrhizobium sp. UNPA324. The sequence goes on along the minus strand of NZ_LFJD01000004.1, from coordinate 4,064,071 downwards.
CAGGCCTGCTGCCAGACCCGCACGCCAATCCTCTATCTCAACAACACCACCGGCTACATGGTCGGCAAGGCCTATGAGGAAGCCGGCATGATCAAGCACGGCTCGAAGATGATCCAGGCCGTGACCTCGGCGACGGTGCCGCAGATCACTATCTATTGCGGTGCATCGTTCGGCGCCGGCAATTACGGCATGTGCGGCCGCGGCTTCCATCCGCGCTTCTGCTTCTCCTGGCCGAACGCCAAGACCGCCGTGATGGGCGGGGAGCAGGCGGCAGAAACCATGGCGATCGTGACCGAGGCCGCCGCGGCGCGCCGCGGCAAGCCCATCGAAAAGGACAAGCTGGAGACCATGAAGGCGCAGATCATCGGCGTGTTCGACGGCCAGATGGATGTGTTCTCGACCAGCGCCCGCGTGCTCGACGACGGCGTGATCGATCCGCGCGACACCCGCGCGGTGCTGTCGGAAGTGCTCGCGATCTGCCGCGAGGGCGATGCGCGCACGCCTCAGCGCATGCAGTTCTCGGTGGCCCGCCCATGAGGAACGGATCAGTGCAGCATCGGCCGTTCTTCAGGGTTCTGGTGGCCAATCGCGGCGAGATCGCACTGCGCGTGATGCGCAGCGCGCGGCAGCTCGGCCTTGGCGTCGTCGCGGTCTATTCGGATGCCGATCGCGACGCACTCCATGTGCGGCAAGCGGACCAAGCCGTGCATATCGGCGAAGCCTTGCCGGCGCAGTCCTATCTCAACATCCCCGCGATCATTGCAGCGGCCAAGGTAAGCGGCGCGGACGCCATCCATCCCGGCTACGGATTCCTCGCCGAGAACGAAGACTTCGCGAGAGGCTGCAAGGATGCCGGCCTCGTCTTCATCGGTCCGTCACCGCAGGCGATCGAGGCGATGGGCAACAAGGCCGGCGCCAAGGAGATCATGAAGAAAGCCGGCGTCCCCGTCGTGCCCGGCTATCAGGGCGCCGACCAGAGCGACGAGGTGATGCTGGCGGAGGCCAGGAAGATCGGCTTTCCCGTGATGATCAAGGCCGTCGCCGGCGGCGGCGGCCGCGGCATGCGGCTAGTTACCGAAGTGGCCTCGTTCCCTGACGCCCTGCGCAGTGCGCGGTCGGAAGCCAAGGCCGCCTTCGGCGATCCTACTGTGATCCTCGAGCGTGCGATCCAGAGCCCCCGCCACATCGAGATCCAGGTGTTCGGTGACAGCCATGGCAACGCCATTCATCTCGGCGAGCGCGATTGCTCGGTGCAGCGGCGGCACCAGAAGCTGATCGAGGAGGCGCCGTCGCCCGCGGTCACGCCGGAGCTGCGCGCCAGAATGGGCGAAGTTGCGGTCGCCGCCGTCAAGGCACTGCGTTATGAGGGCGCGGGCACGCTGGAATTCCTGCTCGATGCGAGCGGCGAGTTCTACTTCATGGAGATGAACACGCGTCTCCAGGTCGAGCACCCCGTCACCGAGGCGATCACCGGGCTCGATCTCGTCGAGCTGCAGTTGCGCGTCGCGCGCGGCGAGCAATTGCCGGTGAAGCAGCAGGACATCAAGTTCGCCGGCCATGCCATCGAGGTGCGGCTGTGCTCGGAGGATGCAGCGCACGATTTCATGCCGCAGTCGGGCCGCATGGCACGTTGGCAGGTGCCTGAAAGCATCCGCGTCGAGCATGCGTTGCAATCGGGTTCGGAGATCCCGCCGTTCTACGATTCCATGATCGCCAAGGTGATCGGCCATGGCACCACGCGCGAGGAGGCGAGGGGGCGGCTGATCGTCGGCCTCGAGCAGCTCACCGCGTTCGGCGTGACCACCAATCAGTCGTTTCTGATGTCCTGCCTGCGTCATCCCGGCTTTGCCAAGGGCGAGGCGACGACGGCCTTCATTGAAACACACCGCGACGAGCTGTTGGCGCCGCGCGCCGGAGCCGCATTCGATACGGCGCTGGCGGGCCTGCTGCTCTATGTCACCAATCCGCGTGCACCATCATGGCGAAGCGGCCGGAGCCTGTCGGCAACGTTCCCGCTGCCGGCAAAGATCGAGATCGCCGGCGAGACGCTGGAGCTCGAAGTCACGCGAGAGCGTGACGGCAGCTACACCGTTGTCAGCGACGACCGCCAGGACAGATTCCAGATCGAGCAGCTCGACGCCGATACGATCCGCTTCCGCCACGACGGTGTGATGGACAGCGCAAAATTCCTGCGAGATGGCGATCGGCTCTACCTCCAGCACCGCGGCATCCCGCTCGCGGTGACCGATCTCACCCTCGCCGCGCCCAAGGCCGCCGCCGCCAACGGCGGCGACGGCAAGGTCCGCGCCGCCATGAACGGCCGCGTCGTCGCCGTGCTGGTCAAGCCGGGCGACCGTGTCGACGCCGGTCAGCCGGTGCTGACGCTGGAAGCGATGAAGATGGAGCACGTCCACAAGGCCGGCATCGACGGCGTGGTCACCGCCATCGACGTCGCCGAGGGGGATCAGGTCACAACCGGCAGGATCGTGGCGGAGATCGCAGTATCGTAGGGTGGGCAAAGGCGCATAGCGCCGTGCCCACCATTCGTTTCGATTGGCATAGAGGTGGTGGGCACGCTTCGCTTTGCCCACCCTACGCAGTCGCGTTGCTTCGCCCCGTCCCCTCATTGAGCAGACACGCCACCTGATGCCCGTCGCCGGCATCCAGCAGCGCCGGCCGCTCGATCTGGCACCGCTCCATCGCAAACCGGCAGCGGGTGTGAAACGCGCAGCCGGGCGGCGGATTGACCGGGCTCGGCACGTCGCCGTCGACCAGCGGCGCGAGCTTCTTCGCGAGCGGGTTGGCGATCGGCACGGAGGCGAGCAGGGCCTGCGTGTAGGGATGGCGCGGGTTGCGGAACAGCTCGTCCTTGCCGGCGATCTCGACGATGCGGCCGAGATACATCACCGCGACGCGGTGGCTGATATGTGCGACCACGGCGAGGTCGTGCGCGATGAAGAGATAGGAAAAGCCGTGCTGCCGCTGCAGGTCGACCAACAGGTTGATCACCTGCGCCTGGATCGAGACGTCGAGCGCGGAGACCGGCTCGTCGCAGACGATCAGGCGCGGCCCCAGCGCGAGCGCGCGTGCGATGCAGATACGCTGGCGCTGGCCGCCGGAGAACTGATGCGGGAAGTTGCGCATCTGGTCGGGCCGCAAGCCCACCTGCTCGAACAATTGTGCGACCCGTGCTTCCAGCTCCTTGCCGCTTGCGAGCCCGTGCACGGCGAGCGGCTCGCCGACGATGTCGCCGGCGGTCATGCGCGGATTGAGCGAGGCGAATGGGTCCTGGAACACGATCTGCATCGAGCGGCGGTGCGGGCGCAGCGCCGACTTGGACAGATGCGTGATGTCCTCACCGTCGAGGCGGATCTGGCCCGAGGTCGGTTCGACCAGCCGCAGCACGCTGCGCGCCACCGTCGACTTGCCGCAGCCGGACTCGCCGACGAGCCCTAGCGTCTCGCCGGCCTGAAGGGAGAACGAGACGCCGTCGACCGAGTGCACGGTGCCGACCTGCCGCCGCAGCACGCCGGCACGCACCGGATAATATTTCTTGAGATCGGTGACTTCGAGCAGTGCTCCGGTCATGCCACCTCCGCAACCTCTTCCGCGCGCCAGCAGGCGGCGAGATGGCCGCCGCCGCAATCCTCCAGCGGCGGATATTCGGCCTCGCAACGCTTGATGGCGAGCTTGCAGCGCGGCGCGAAGGCGCAACCCCTGGGCAACCGCACCAGCGATGGCACCGTGCCGGGAATCTCGTTCAGCCGCGCCGGCGCGGCGATTCCGGGCGCGGGGACCGCTGGAATCGAAGCCATCAGTCCGCGCGTGTAAGGATGCTTTGGCGAGGCGAACAGCGCTTCGACACTGGCTTCCTCGACCTTCCGCCCCGCATACATCACGATCACCCGCTGCGCAGTCTGCGCGACGACACCGAGATCATGCGTGATCAGCACCAGCCCGGTGCCGAGCTCTTTCTGCAGGTCGAGGATCAGCGCCAGGATCTGCGCCTGAATGGTGACATCGAGCGCGGTGGTCGGCTCGTCCGCGATCAAGAGCGCCGGCCGGCAGGCCAGTGCCATCGCGATCATCGCGCGCTGCCGCATGCCGCCGGACAGCTGATGCGGATACTCGCGCGTACGTCGCGCGGGCTCGGGGATCCGCACCAGACGCAGCATCTCGACGGCGATATTCTGGGCCTCTTTGGCCGAGACGTCTCGATGCAGCCGCACGGCCTCGACGATCTGGTCGCCGATCCGCATCACCGGATTGAGCGAGGTCATCGGCTCCTGGAAGATCATGGAGATGCGATTGCCTCTGACGGCACGCATCTCGGTTTCGTCCAGCGCCAGCAGATCGGTGCCTTCGAGCGAGGCGGAGCCGCCGACGATGCGGCCCGGCGGGTCGGGCACGAGGCGCATCAGCGACAGCGCGGTGACACTCTTGCCGCAGCCGGATTCGCCGACGATCGCCAGCGTCTCGCCGCGCTTCACGGTGAAGGAGAGGTCGTCGACGGCCTTGAAGAGCCCCGAATTGGTGAAGAACACCGTCTTCAGGTTTCTCACATCGAGCACGAGGTCGGATTTGTCAGCCATCAGCCGCGTTGCCTCGGGTCCAGGATGTCGCGCAGGGCATCGCCGAACAGATTGGCGCCGAACACGGCGAGGCTGATGGCGATGCCCGGGAAGATCACGAGCCAGGGCGCCGTGCGGACATATTCGGCGGCGGATTCCGAGAGCATGCGGCCCCAGGACGGATAAGGCTCGGGAATGCCGAGGCCGAGGAAGGAGAGGGAAGCCTCGGTGAGGATGGTCGAGCCGAGCTGGGCGGTTGCGAGCACGATCAGCGGCGCCAGCGTGTTCGGCAGCACATGGCGCAGCGCGATGCGCACCTCGCTCATGCCGATCGACTTGGCAGCCTCGACGAAGGGCTGCTCGCGCAGCGCCAGCGTGTTGGCGCGGGTGACGCGCGACACGGTCGGGATCAGCGGAATCGCGATCGCGATGATGACGTTCGGCAAGGACGGACCGAGTGCCGCCGTCATGATCAGCGCGAGGACCAGCAGCGGCAGTGCCTGAAGTACGTCGGAAACGCGCTGGAAGACGAGATCGACCCAGCCGGACAGATAGCCTGACGTCAGTCCGACGATGACGCCGATGGTGCCGCCGAGCGCGGTCGAGCCGATGCCGACGGCGAGCGAGATCCGCGCGCCGTGAATGATGCGGCTGAACACGTCGCGGCCGAACGAGTCCGTCCCCATCCAGTGCGCCCAGCTCGGGCGAGCGAGAGCGCGCGCGGAATCGACGGTCAGGGGGTCGTAGCGCGCGATGAAGTCGGCAAAGATCGCGGTGAACACGAACATAGTCATGATGATGAGCCCGGCCGCGCCCAGCACGTGCCGCTGCGCCAGAAACAGCACGCGGCGCCACCCACCGGTCGCATGCGCGCCGGCCCGCCGAAGTTCGAGATCGTAGTCGATCGCGGCCAAACAGCTCTCCTAATCCGTGTACCTGATCCGCGGGTCGAACACCGCGTAGAGCATGTCGACAGTGAAATTCGCGACCACCACGACCACGGCGATGAACATCACGAGGTTCTGCACGATCGGATAGTCGCGCCAGCGGATCGCCTCGACCAGGAAGCGGGCGACGCCGGGGATGTTGAACACCGTCTCGGTGACGATCAGGCCGCCGATCAGGAACGCCGCCTCGATGCCGATCACGGTGATCACAGGCAGAATCGCGTTCTTCAGCGCGTGGTGATAGTTCACGGCGGCGTCGGAGGCCCCCTTGGCGCGCGCAGTGCGGATGTAATCCTGCCGCAGCACCTCCAGCATCGAGGATCGCGTGATGCGCATGGTCAGCGCCGCGCTGCGGAAGCCGACGGCGGCGGCTGGAACGGCATAGGTTGCGAACGCCTCGAGCCAGGTCTGCGGATTCGGATTGAAGATCGGCATCTGGCCGAACATCGCCACCGACGCGGTCAGGATCAAAAGGCCGAGCCAGAACGAGGGCAACGACAGGCCGCTGAGGCTGACGACGCGCAGGGCGTAGTCCAGCCGTGTGCCCTGCTTCACGGCACTGATGACGCCGAGCGGAATGCCGATCGACGCGGAGAACAGCAGCGCGAGGCCGGCGAGCCGCGCCGTGATCGGGATCCGCGGCAATATCTCCTGCAGCGCCGGCTTCTCGGAGACGTAGGAATAGCCGAGATCACCGCGCAGAAAACCGCTGATCCAGTGCCAATATTGTACGATCAGCGGCTGGTCGATGCCGAGCTCCTTCTCCAGGTTGGCCTTGTCGGCGGGATCGACATAGCCGGCGGCAGCGAACAGGATGTCGACGATATTGCCGGGCACGATGCGCAGCAGAACGAAGATGACGACCGAGATCCCGAACAGGGTCACGAGCATCAGCAACAGGCGTCGCACCAGATAGGCAAACATCCTTCGCCCTCCGCGAGCCGCTAGTCTTCAGCCAGGCGCGTTACTTGTCGAGCCACAGATCCTCGTAGCGAAAGCCGTTATAGGAGCTGTTCGACATGATCGTGACGCCCTTGACATAAGGCTGCCAGCAAGTGCCGGCCCGCGCATGGAAGATGATCGGGCGGGCAACGTCCTCCTGCAGCTTCTTGTCGATATCCCACACCAGCGGCTTGCGCTTGTTGATGTCGATCTCCTGCGATTGCACGTCGAACAGCTTCTCGATCTCCTTGTTGCAATAATTGGTGTAGTTCCGTTCCGAGCCGCAGGAATAGTTCTCGTAGAACGACTGGTCGGGATCGTCGACGGAATTGCCGGTCAGATTGAGGCCGAGCATGTAGTCCTTGCGCGCGACTTTCGGGAACCAGTTCGCGGTTTCCACGACGTCGAGCTCGCCGTCGATATAGATGCTCTTGAGCTGGTCGATCAGGATCACGGCGGGGTCGCGATATTCCGCGAGATTGCGGGTCGAGACCTTCACCGCGAGATGCTTGTCGGGACCGTAGCCCGCCTTCTGCATCAGCTTCTTCGCCTCCTCCCGGTTCGCGTTCACGTTCGGACCGTAGCCCGGAATGGTCTCGAGCTTGTCCTTGGGCATGCCCCAGATGCCTTGAGGCGGGGGCAGCATGGTGCCGCCGATATCGGCCTGACCTTCGAACAGGATGTCGACGAAGGCTTTGCGGTCGAACGCAAGTGCCACGGCCCGGCGAATATCGATGTTGTCGAACGGCGGGGAGGACGAATTGACGATGATGTTGGTCGAAACGTTGGTCGGCTCCACGACGCAGGTCGCGTTCGGCGCCTGCGACTTGATGTCCTTCAGGAGCGGGATCGTGATGTGCGTCGGGAAGGTCATGTCGAACTTGCCGGCGACGAAGGCGAGGATCGCGGTCGAGCGGTTCGTGATGATCGTGTACTCGATGCCGTCGAGATGGGGCAGGCCCTTCTTCCAATAGTCCGGATTTCGCGTCAGCTTGATCGATTCATTGGCCTTGAACTCGACGAACTTGAACGGTCCGGTCCCGATCGGATGGGTGCGCATGTCCGCCGGAGAGACGTGACAGGGATAGATCGGCGTATAGCCGGACGCGAGCATTGCCAGCAGCGAGGGTTGCGGCCGCTTCAGGTCGAACGAGACCTCGAAATCGCCGCTCGTCGTGATCTCGTTGACTTCGTTGTACCAGGCCTTGCGTGGATTCTGCCGCAGCTTCTGCTGCGATTTGCCCATCAAGAGATCGAAGGTGCATTTGACGTCGGCCGACGTGAACGGCTTGCCGTCGTGCCATTTGACGCCCTGACGCAGCTTGAACGTCAGTTTCTTGTTGTCGCTGCTCCAGGACCAGCTTTCGGCGAGCTCGGGCCTCAGGGTATCAGGACTGTTCTGCGCGATGTGCTGATCATAGATGACGAGATTGTTGAAGACCCCCATGAACGGCACGTTGACCGAATAGGTCGCGCCTTCGAGGATCGAGGCGTTGGCTGGACTGTCGCGGTGATATATCCGCAAGGTTCCGCCCTGCTTGGGCTCGCCGGCAAGCGTGGTGGTTGAGGCCGTCAGCACAGATAGCGCCGCCATTACGGCGAGCGCCCACACGCTCCGCATGCTCATCCTCCCTGGACCTCGGCCTTTTGCAGCCTGTTTGTCGCGACGATAGCACGCAAGCCGAAGGAGGCAACCCCGATAGCGCCGCATGCCGCCTCGACAATTCGGATGACAGGAGGCCGCAGGGGTTCATATCTCACAATGTGAGAGTGCAGGTGCGAAGAGAGAGACGGAACTGAAGTGTCTCGCTGCTTCTCAAGCATCCATCGTCGTCCCGGACAAGCGAAGCGCAGATCCGGGACCCATAACCCCAGGAAGGAGTTTTGCGATGACTCGGAGTTGCCTGCTCGCGCGACAACCACCCCCTGTGGCTATGGATCCCGGGTTCGCGACGTCGTCGCGGCCCGGGACGACACCTTCTGTTTGGCTACGTCTCGCGCTTGAGTGAACAGCCACCTCACACGATTCTCGACGCCTTGTTGCCCCAATACCGGTCCCGCAGCAGGCGCTTGTACAGCTTCCCGGTCGGCAGCCGCGGCAATTCCTTGTCGAAATCGACCGAGCGCGGCACCTTCTGCCGCGACAGCGATTTTGCGCAGAACGCGATCAGCTCTTCGGCGAGCGCCTCGCCGGGCACGACGCCGGGCATCGGCTGCACCACCGCCTTCACCTCTTCGCCGAGATCGGCATTGGGCACGCCGAACACGGCGGCATCGGCGACCTTCGGATGGGTGATCAGGAGGTTTTCGCATTCCTGCGGATAGATGTTCACCCCACCGGAGATGATCATGAAGGTCGCACGGTCGGTCAGGTACAGGAAGCGGTCTTTGTCGACATAGCCGACATCCCCGACCGTGCTCATGCTGCCGTCGGCCGAGCGCGCCTCCTTGGTCTTCTCCGGATCGTTGAAATATTCGAACGGCGATGCCGTCTTGAACCAGACCTGGCCCGGCGTGCCGGTCGGGCATTCCCGCATGTTCTCGTCGAGAATGTGGAGGTCGCCGAGCAGCACCTTGCCGACGGTGCCGCGATGCGCCAGCCATTCCTCGCTGTTGCAGGCGGTGAAGCCGAGGCCCTCGGTCGCGCCGTAATATTCGTGAATGATGGGTCCCCACCATTTGATCATGTCGTCCTTGACCAAAGCGGGGCAGGGCGCGGCGGCGTGGATCGCGATCTCTAGCGAGGACAGGTCGTAACGCTTGCGGACCTCCTCCGGCAGCTTCAGCATGCGCGAGAACATCGTCGGCACCAGCTGGGTGTGCGTGATGCCCCAGCGCTGGATCAGCTCGAGGTAACGCTCGGGATCGAAGCTCTCCATGATGACTACGGTGCCGCCCATGCGGATCGTGAGGTTCACGGCGGCTTGCGGGGCGGAATGATAGAGCGGGGCCGGCGAGAGGTAGACCATGCCCTCGCGGTAGTGCCAGAGTTTGGTCAGGAAATCGAACAGCGGCAGATTGTGCTTCGGCGGCTCTTCCGGCAGCGGCCGCAGAATGCCTTTCGGCCGCCCGGTCGTGCCGGACGAATAGAGCATGGCCGTGCCGAGCCATTCGTCCGCGATCGGTGTCGTCGGCATGTCCGCGGTCACGTCTGCAAGCCCGACGATGCGCTCGCTCTCGCCCGGGCCATCGGCGACGATGCAGAGCTTGATCTCGGGGCAGGCCTGGATCGCCTCGCGCGCGATGTCGAGCTTCGCCACCGAAGTGATCAGGATCTTCGACTGGCTGTTGACGAGGAGATAAGCGAGCTCGCCCGGTGTCAGGAAGGAGTTGATGCAGGTATAGTACAGCCCGGAGCGTTCGCCCGCGCCGCAGGCCTCCAGGTAGCGCGAATTGTTCTCCATGAAGATCGAGTAATGGTCGAGCCGCCTCAAGCCGCGCTTGCGGAACAGATGCGCCAGGCGGTTGCTGCGCGCCTCCAGCTCGCGATAGGTGACGGCCTCGCCTGTGGCAGCCATGATGAAGGCGGGCTGCAGCGGACGCAGGCGGGCGTGGTGACCAGTGTACATCTATCCTCCGGGATCATGCGGCGAGAAGCAGGATTTCCCGCACGTCGGCAGGACCCTCGATCTTGCGCGGGTTGCGCGGCACCCAGGGCGTGCGCATGGCCTGTTCGGCGATCGCCTCGAAATGCTCCGGCGAGACGCCGACCTCGCTAAGGCTGCGCGGCATGCCGAGCGCGCGGATGAAGGCATCGAGCACGTCGGCGGCGTTGCGGCCGGGAAAGCCCATGGCGGCGGCGACGATCATCTGCCGCTCGGCATTGTCGCGCGCATTCCAGCGCATCACCGCCGGCAGCATGATGCAGGAGGTGTAGCCGTGCGGCACATCGAAGGCCGCGCCCAGCACATAGCCGATGCCGTGGCTCGCGCCCATCGGCACGCCGGCGGCGAGCGCGCCCATCGACAGCCAAGTGCCGATCTGAGCATCCATCCGCGCGTCGAGATCGCCAGGGTCCGCCTTCACCCGCGGCAGCGCGTCGGCGAGCATGGCGAGGCCCTTCACCGATTGCGCATCGGCATAGGGATGCGTCTCACGCGAGCAGATAGCCTCGACGCAATGGTCGATGGCGCGGATGCCGGTCGACAGGAACAGCCATTCCGGCGTGTGCACGGTGATGGCAGGATCGAGGATGGTCGCGCGCGGCACGACAAGCGGATGCCGCAACATCTGCTTTACATTTGTGCGGCGGTCGGTGACGCCGGCGATCGCGCTGAACTCGCCGCCGGCGATCGTGGTCGGCACGCTGATCTGCCGCACCGTGGGCGCGGTCATCTCGGGCGCGACGCCCTTGTGGACGCGGATGCGCTCGATGCCGTCGATATCGGTGATGCCGTTGGCGAGGCAAAGCTGTACCGCCTTGGCGCCGTCGGTGATCGAGCCGCCGCCGACGGTGACGATCAGGTCGGCATTCGCTCCGCGCGCCGCATTTGTGGCCGCGATCACGGCCTCGCGCGGCGTATGCGCAGGCATGGCGTCGAACAGGCCGGCGCAGCGGGAGCCCAGCGCCTGCTTGATCTTCTCGATTTCGTCGGTCTGCCGGTTGAGCGTGCCGGAGACCATCAGGAAGGCGCGGCGCGTTCCGAGCCGGTCCATCTGCGCGACAATGGCGCCGGCCGCAGCATGGCCGAACACGACCTCCTCGATCGCGCCGAAAACGACACGTCCCTGGTGCACGCCTGTCCTCCCGGACAATTCGTCTTGTTCTTGTGCGGGCAATCTAGCCGAGCCGCCGGCCGCCGTCATGTGTGAAGGCGCTGGGGGCTCTTCTCCCTCTCCCCGCGTGCGGGGAGAGGGTCGGGTTAGGGGGCTATCCGCGAGGGAGCTGACAGTCGGACTCGCGGAGGCTCCCCCTCACCCGGATCGCATCTTGCGATGCGCTCCGGCCTCTCCCCGCACGCGGGGAGAGGCGAAGGAGGCACCCTCCCAATTCATGACCTCCGCGAATAACGCCATTCGCGATCCGTCCGCTCAACACCTCGCGCGAGGCCGGCTATCCGGCTGTCAACCCGCCATCCGGCCAGGGCGTCCGTCCGAGCATTGCGCGCACCGCGGCCTTGAAGAGTTCATCTTTGCCACCCATCTTGGGACGCCCGCAGGTAGGGGCGTACCCTGCCTTTTCTGCGGCTTTTGTGCGAGGACCTGGGATGAGCCGACCGGATGGAAGCGAGCCGTTTGTCCAAAAGCACGATTGCGTTCCGGTTCGACTAGGCGCAATCGCCGCGTTTGTCGGCGCGACATTCGCGCTCAGCGGTTGCGGGCAGCCAGCCTCGCAAGGAGCTGCTCCCCCGCCAGCGCCCGTGACCGTCGCCCAGCCGGTCAAGCGCACCGTCACCGATTGGGACGAGTACACCGGGCGCTTCGAGGCGGTCGAGGAGGTTCAGGTGCGGCCGCGCGTCGGCGGCTTCGTCAACTCCGTGGAATTCCAGGACGGCGCCATCGTCCATCAGGGCGACCTGCTTTACGTGATCGACCCGCGTCCATTCGAGGCGGTGGCGACGCAGGCGGAGGGCCAGCTGTCGGATGCCCGGGCCAAGGTGGAGCTCGCCAAGCGCGAGCTCGATCGCGGTTTGAGCCTGGTGCAAACCAGCGCCGTCTCCGAGCAGGTCGTCGATCAGCGGCGTCAGGCCTTGCAGGCGGCCCACGCCGCCGAGATGCAGGCCGATGGCGCGCTGAAGGCCGCCCGGCTCAATATCGAATTCACGCATGTGACGGCGCCGCTGACGGGCCGCGTCAGCCGCCATCTGGTCAGTCCCGGCAATCTCGTGCAGGGCAGCGACAGCGGCACGTCGACATTGCTGACCTCCATCGTCACGCTGGATCCGATCTACGTCTATTTCGACATGGATGAGGCGACTTTCATCAAATACAGCAAGCTGTGGTTCGAAGGGCGGCGCCCGAGTTCGCGCGAGACGGCGAACCCGGTGCAGGTGACGCTCGCCGGCGAGACCAAGCCGTCGCATGAAGGCACCATCAACTTTCTCGATAACCGCCTCGATGTCTCGACAGGCACGCTGCGCAGCCGCGCGGTGATCAAGAACACCGATCTGTCGATCCTGCCCGGCCAGTTCGGGCGTGTCAGGCTGATCGGCAGCGCGCCGTATGAGGCGCTGCTGATTCCGGATGCCGCCGTCGCGACCGACCAGTCCCGCAAGATCGTGTTCGTGGTGAAACCCGACGACACCGTAGAGGCGCGTCCCGTGGTGCTCGGGCCGCTGGATGACGGCCTGCGCGTGATCCGCGACGGATTGAAGGCGGAGGACCGCGTCATCGTCAACGGCATCCAGCGCGCCCGCGTCGGCGCCAAGGTCGCCCCGCAGACGGCGCAGGCGCCGGCCGGTGGCAAGTCATGAATCTCGGCCGCCTCTCCATCAATCAGCCCATCCTCGCGATGGTGCTGTCGATCGTGCTCCTGATCGTCGGCGCGCTCGCCTACACCACGCTGCCGGTCTCCGAATATCCGCAAGTGGTGCCGCCGACCGTCGTCGTCACCACGCAATATCCCGGCGCCTCCGCGCAGACCGTGTCCGACACGGTCGCAGCTCCCATCGAGCAGGAGATCAACGGCGTCGAGGACATGCTGTATCTCTACAGCCAGGCGACGTCGAACGGTCAGCTCACCATCACCGTCACTTTCAAGCTCGGCACCGATCTCGACAAGGCCCAGGTGCTGGTGCAGAACCGCGTCGCCATCGCGCAGCCGCGGCTGCCCGAGGAGGTGCAGCGCAACGGCGTCACCACGCGCAAGAACTCGCCCGACATCCTGATGGTCGTGTTCATGCTATCGCCGGACGACACGTTCGACCAGCTCTACATCTCGAACTACGCACTGCTCCAGGTCCGCGACCAGCTGCTGCGGCTCGACGGCGTCGGCGACATCCAGATCTTTGGCGCACGCGACTATTCGATGCGGTTGTGGCTCGACCCCGACCGGATCGCCAATCTCGGCCTGACCTCGGCCGAAGTGTTGGCCGCGATCCGCGCGCAGAACGTGCAGATTGCGGGCGGCCAGATCGCCGAGCCGCCGATCGCCGACCGCGCCTTCCAACCGAACCTGACCTTTACGGGGCGCCTGAAGGACCAGAAGCAGTTCGAGGACATCCTGATCAAGGCCGGCTCAGACGGCCGCGTCGTGCGGTTGCGCGACGTTGCCCGCATCGAGCTCGGTGCGCTGGCGTACTCCACCAACAGCTTCCTGTTGCGCAAATCCGCGGTCGCCATGCTGGTGACGCAGCGGCCGGGATCGAACGCGCTCGCGACGGCGAAGAACATTAACGACACCATGACGAGGCTCAAGCAGAGCTTCCCGAGAGGCCTCGACTACAACATCGGCTACAACCCGACCGAGTTCATCGCGCAGTCCGTCCACGAGCTGATCAAGACGATCTACGAGGCCATGCTGCTCGTGGTCGTCGTGGTGCTGGTGTTCCTGCAGGGATGGCGGCCCGCGATCATTCCGATCATCGCGATTCCGGTGTCGCTGGTCGGCACCTTCGCGGTGATGGCGGCGCTGGGCTTCTCCATCAACAATCTCACTCTGTTCGGCCTCGTGCTCGCCGTCGGCATCGTGGTCGACGACGCGATTGTGGTCGTGGAGAACGTGGAGCGTCATCTCGAGCACGGCCTGAGCCGGCGCGATGCCGCGCTGAAAACCATGGAGGAGGTCGGCGGCGCGCTGGTCTCGATCGCGCTGGTGCTGTGCGCGGTGTTCGTGCCGACCGCCTTCCTGGGTGGAATATCCGGGCAGTTCTTCCAGCAATTCGCCGTCACCATTGCGGTTGCGACCGCGATCTCCTGCTTCTGCTCGCTGACGCTGTCGCCGGCGCTGGCCTCGCAGATCCTCACCCCGCATGAAGCGAAGCGGCCGCCCGCCGTCTGGAATGTCATCGCGCGGGCGTGGGGCGCCTTCACCGGGGTCTTCAACCGCGTGTTCGACCGGCTGGCGCACGGTTATGCGGGTCTTGCCAATTTCGTGATCCGGCACTCGGTGGTGATGATCCTGATCTACGTCGTGCTGATCGGCAGCGCTGGCTGGCTGATCGGGACAACGCCGCAAGGCTTCATTCCGGCGCAGGATCGCGGCTACGTCATCGTCTCCGTGCAATTGCCGGGTGCGGCCTCGCTGGCGCGCACCACCGAGGTTGTGCGCGAGATCGAGCGGATCGCGTTGGATACGCCGGGCATCGTCCGCGTCGCCGCCTTTGCCGGCTTCTCCGGCGCCACCCGTACGCAAGCCGGTAACGCGGCGGCACTGTTCCCGGTGTTCGACGAGCCCGAGGCGCGGCTGAAGAAGGGGCTGTCCGCTAACGCGATCACCGCGGAGCTGCGCAAGCGTCTCCTGGCGATCCAGGGTGCCTTCATTATCGTCATCCCGCCGCCGGCCGTGCCCGGAATTGGCACCGGCGGCGGCTTTACCATTCGCGTCCAGGATCGCCAGGGGCGCGGACCCGAAATGCTCGCCGCTGCGACCGACGAGCTGGTCGCTGCCGCGCGCAAGGCGCCGACCCTCACCTCGGTGTTCTCGCCGTTCACGGCCAACACGCCGCAGCTCTTCGTCGATATCGACCGCACCAAGGCGCAGAAGCTTGGCGTTCCCATCTCCAACATCAACGAGACGATCCAGAGCTATTTCGGATCGACCTATGTCAACGACTTCAACCTGTTCGGCCGCACCTATCACGTCACCGCGCAGGCCGACTTCCCGTTCCGAAAGGAGCCCAGCGATCTCGCCCGCCTGCGCACGCGCAACGCCTCCGGCGACATGGTGATGCTCGGCAGCGTGGTCGAGTTCAAGGACGTCTCGGGGCCTGACCGCGTCGCGCGCTACAATCTCTATGCCGCGTCCGAGCTCCAGGGCGAGCCGGCGCCGGGCACCAGCTCGACCACCGCGCTCAACACCATCAAGAAGCTGGCGGACGACACCCTGCCGAGCGGCTTCACCTTCGAATGGACGGATCTATCCTATCAGCAGGTCACCGGCGGCAATGCCGGCCTCTACGTATTCCCGATCTGCGTGCTGTTCGTCTATCTCGTGCTCGCTGCGCAATATGGCAGCTGGACGCTGCCGTTTGCGGTGATCCTGATCGTGCCGATGTGCCTGCTTGCCGCCACCATCGGCGTGCGCATCATGGGGCAGGACGTCAACATCCTCACCCAGATCGGCTTCGTCGTGCTGGTGGGACTGGCGGCCAAGAACGCGATCCTGATCGTCGAATTCGCGCGCGACATCGAGAACGAGGGCAGGCCGCGGCTGGAGGCCGTCATCGAGGCCTGCCGCCTGCGCCTGCGGCCGATCCTGATGACCTCCTTCGCCTTCATCCTCGGCGTGCTGCCGCTGGTGATCTCGACCGGCTCAGGCTCGGAGATGCGGCAGGCGGTCGGCGTCGCCGTGTTCTTCGGCATGATCGGCGTCACCCTGTTCGGCCTGTTGTTCACGCCGATCTTCTATGTAGTGGTGCGGAACCTTGCGGAAGGACGCAGGGACAAGAAGCCGGAGGTCGTGGCTTCCTAAGTGCAAGTGATGGCCACCGGCACCTCCCCACCCCTGCCGTCGTCCCGGATCTGCGCGCGCTTGTCCGGGACGACAGCGGAGAATGCAGCGCACACCTCCATACTAACGACCAACGTGAAATGGATGGGCAGGCGCGGGGTTCTTCACTACTATCCGCGCGATTTCAAAACAGAAAACTGCTGGGAGCTAACAGATGAAATCAGCACTTTTGGCCGCCGTCGCAACCTCTGCCCTTATGCTGGCGGCGCCGGCCTCCGCGCAAGGCGTCAAGATCGGCATCCTCAACGACCAGTCCGGCGTCTATGCCGATTACGGCGGCAAATGGTCGGTCGAGGCGGCCAAGATGGCGATCGAGGATTTTGGCGGCGAGGTGCTGGGCCAGAAGATCGAGCTCGTCACCGCGGATCACCAGAACAAGCCTGACCTCGCGACCTCGATCGCGCGGCGCTGGTACGACGTCGAGAACGTCGACATGATCACGGAGCTGACGACGTCCTCGGTCGCGCTCGCGATCCACGAGCTGTCCAAGGAAAAGAAGAAGATCGACATCGTCGTCGGCGCCGCGACCTCGCGGCTGACAGGCGATGCCTGCCAGCCCTACGGCTTCCACTGGGCCTACGACACCCGCGCGCTTGGCGTCGGCACCGGCGGCGCGTTGACGAAAGCCGGCGGCGACACCTGGTTCTTCCTCACCGCGGACTACGCCTTCGGCTACGCGCTGGAGAAGGACACCAGCGAGATCGTCACCGCCAATGGCGGCAAGGTCGTCGGCTCGGTGCGCGTGCCGCTCAACTCCTCGGACTTCTCCTCCTTCCTGCTGCAGGCGCAGAGCTCCAAGGCCAAGATCGTCGGCCTCGCCAATGCCGGCCTCGACACCACAAACTCGATCAAGCAGGCGTCCGAATTCGGCATCGTCTCCGGCGGCCAGAAGCTCGCCGGCCTGTTGATGACGCTTGCCGAAGTGAACGGCCTCGGCCTGCAGGCCGCGCAGGGCCTGGTGCTGACGGAAGGCTATTACTGGGATCTCAACGACCGCACGCGCAATCTCGGGGAGCGCTTCCTCAAGCGCACCGGGCGCATGCCGAGCATGATCCACGCCGGCACATACTCGGCGACGCTAAGCTATCTCAAGGCCGTGAAGGCCGCCGGCACCAAGGATACCGAAGCGGTCGCCAAGAAGCTGAAGGAGCTGCCGGTCGACGACGACTTCGCGCAAGGCGGCAAGGTGCTCGAGAACGGCCGTATGGTCCACGACATGTATCTGTTCGAGGTCAAGAAGCCCGCGGAGTCGAAGAAGCCGTGGGACTATTACAAGCTGCTCGCCACCGTCCCCGGCGACAAGGCGTTCTTCACCGCCAAGGACAGCGGCTGTCCGCTGACGAAGTAAGGGGACGGCGGTTCAACAAACTCAGTGTCGTCCCGGACAAGCGCGCCCAAGCGCGCGCCGATCCGGGACCCATAGCCACAGGCGGACATGGTTACGGGGACTCGGAGTTACTGCTCGCGCTACAACTTCTTTCTGTGGTTATGGGTCCCGGATCTGCGCTTGCGCTTGTCCGGGACGACAGCGAGTGTGTGGTTGCCGCTCGTGCTTCACTTCACCAGCCGCAACATCACCGCCCCCAGCGCCCCCGCCCACAGCGCAATGGCGGCGATGCCCTGGATCGCAAAACCGGGGCCGCGCTTGGCTGCCGCCTTCGAATAGCCCACGAAGTAGACGACGCGCCCGACGATCCAGACTGCGCCGAGTCCGGCCGCAATGGCGTCGCTGATATAGACCGCGAACAGCCAGAGCGCCGGCAGGACAATCGGCATCCATTCCAGCGTGTTCATCTGGACGCGGAAGGCGCGTTCGAAATCCGGATGGCCCGACATCGCGGGCGCCTTGACGCCGGTCTTCGTGCGTGCGCGCGAGACGTTGAGGCTGGTGAAGAAATAAAATGCGATCGCCAGCAGCGTGACGAGGGCGGTGAGGTGATACATTGCGGGTCCCTTCAAACAGACCGCGCTTAATACCCGGTCAGCTCGAGATAGCCAACGCCGTCATGCGTGCCGGCAAAGCTGATCGGTCCTTCCCAATAAGCAAAGCCGGTCCCCATCCAGGCCCTGGGATTGAGCGGCCTGCAGAGGATCGAGAACGATCGCGACGGGATCGCGATCTGCCATTCCACCGGCAGCCTGCGTCCCGCGACCTCCGCCGTCGCCTTCGGAAGCATCTGGATGTCGGCACCTGCGATCATCTGCGTCTCGCCGGCGGCGCTGATCCAATTGCCGAACGGATAGTCCTTGCCGTCCTTCTGCCGCAGCCGGTACAGCATCAGCTTGTCGCCCGACGACAGATGCAGCGACAACCAGTCCCAGCCGGTCTGGTCGGCGTCGAGCGGCTGGCTGCTCCATTCGCGGTCCATCCAGGCCTGGCCCGAGACATCGACCGGCTTGTCGTCGATGGTGAGCGTGCCGCGCGCGCGGTAGAACGGCTGGCTGTAATAATAGGACGCCTGGCCGCGCTCCGATTTGCGGCTGTAGCCGCGATCGCCCTGCAATACGACCGGACGATCGGTCTCCAGCGTCAGCGCGTAGCCGAAATCGGTGCTGGACGCCTTCAGCGTCAGCGGCGCCAAAGCGCGATCGTCGGTACGCTCAACGGCCTTCATCTCCCAATCGTCGATCCAGGCCGCGAACGGCTTGGCCGTGACTCCGGCCTGCCCGATGCCACCGCGTGAAAACACTTCGCTGAAGCGGTGGGTGTCGGCGCGCGTCACCGCGGCATGGGCCATCCACACCTGCTGATTGGCCCAGCCTTCGCCTTGCGGACCCGGCTGCGCCGCCTGCCTGAACAGCGTCCATTGCAGGCCGCAAGCCGCGCCGCTGCCGTCGACGAGGTTGGCCGTGAGGTACCACCACTCGATACGAAACTCCGGATGCGGCCCGTGATCGACCGGAAAGGCGAACGGTTTTCCCGGCGCGACCTTCGCAAAGCCGTCCGCCGTCGCGCCGAGCCCGGCATAGCCCTGCGCGCCGGCGCGGCGTGCGAGCGCCAGCGCAGCGATCCCGCCGGTGAAGGCACGGCGCGACATGCGATCAGCGCTCATTGGCGAACACCTTGACGAGGCTGGCCGGCTGCATCCGCGCCAGCCGCACGACCGGCAGGAGGGCCGCCAGTAACGAGGCCAGTAGCGCCACCGTAACCAGCCCGATCAATTGTGCCGGAAACACATGGAACGGCAACCGCCAGCCGAACGCCTTCACGTTCACGATCGCGATCAGGCACCACGCCACCAGGAGCCCGAGCGGCACCGCGAGCAGCACCGTGAACAGCGCCACCGACAGCGTCTTGGTCAATTCGATCGCGGCAAGACGCGGCCGCGTGATGCCGATCGCCCATAGCGGCGCGAGCTGCGGCAGGCGGGAATTCGCCAGCGTGAGCAGGCTCGTGAACAGCGCGATCCCGGCGACGCCGAGCGTGAAGGCGTTCAGCGCGGAGGTCACCGCAAAGGTGCGGTTGAAGATACGGATCGATTCCGCTTTCACCGTGGCCTGATCGGCGACGCTGCGGTCGTCGAGCGCGAACTGCTTCTGCAGGGCCGCGATCAGGCCGGGAATGTTCTCGTTGGCGACGATCAGGCCGATCCGTGTCTGCGGCGTCTGCGGAAACTGCCGGATCAGCGCAGCGACGTTCACGGTCAGCTGCCCCTTGGGATTGCCGTAATCGGCATAGATGCCGACGATGTCGAACTCCCAGCTTCCGCTAGGTGCCGGCACTTCGACGACGTCGCCGATGCGCACATTCAGGCGGCGGCTGAGCTGCTCGCTGATGAAGGCGGCGTTGCCGGGCACCAGCCGGGACCAGGCGCGCGGCGCGGCCTCAAGTAGCGGCCAGCGCTCACGATAGAGCGCGTGATCGGGCAGGCCGAGCAGCTCGACCGGTTGGCCCTGAACCTGCACCTCGGCGCGGCCGCCCGGCAGGATCGCCTGCACGTCGCTGCGCTGCTTCAGCCAGTTCCGAATCGCGACGCCTTGGGCATTGTCGGAGGCGCTGATGTAGACGTCGGCGGCGAGCCGGCCGTTGAGCCAGCCGATGAAGGTGCGGCTGAACGTCTCCACCATGGTGGAGACGCCGACATTGACGGCGAGCGCCAGCAGCAGGGCCATCAGCGCCAGCGACAATCCGGAGAGTTGTTGCCGGCTGTCCGCCCAGAACCACAGTGCAAGCGGTCTTCGCGCGCTACGCTGGCCTGCGAGCAGGAGAAGTTCGAGGAAGGCCGGCAGGATCAGCGCCGCGCCGAGCATCAGGGCCGCCAGCACGCCAAAGCCCGCAATCAGCGATTCGCCATAGCGAAGCAGGAACAGCGCGACCGCGAACACGACGCAGGCCGCACAGCTCTGCAGGGCCAGCCAGCGGCGCTGCCGCTGCTGCCAGGCGCGCGGCTGCGCGGTCGCCAGCACCGGCATCCTGACCGCCTTGATCAGGCTGGTCGTCGCCGCGACGAGCGCGCCCGCAACGCTGATGCCGATGCCGGCGAGCCACCATTCAGGCCGCAGGGAGAGTTGCCCCGGAATCTGCGCGCCATAGAGCCCGCGCAGCGACGCCGCGACGTCGGGCAACAGCACCGCCGCGATGAAATAGCCGCACACCAGCCCGATCAGACCGGCGACCAGCGCCAGCGCCACCAGCTCGACCACCAGCACGGTGTTGACGAGCCGCGCAGAGGCGCCGCAGGCGCGCAGCGTCCGCAGCATCGGCAGCCGCTGCTCGAAGGCGAGGCCGACGGCCGAATTGACGATGAAGAGACCGACGAAGAACGACAACAG
The DNA here is from genome assembly GCF_006658635.1 of Bradyrhizobium sp. UNPA324. Lineage (NCBI taxonomy): Bacteria > Pseudomonadati > Pseudomonadota > Alphaproteobacteria > Hyphomicrobiales > Nitrobacteraceae > Bradyrhizobium > Bradyrhizobium sp. UNPA324. The sequence goes on along the minus strand of NZ_LFJD01000004.1, from coordinate 4,043,228 downwards.
GCCGAACGCCGTGAGGTTGAGATGGAAGCTGTCGGTCAGGCGCTCCAGCTCGGTCTCCGCAGTCGGCTCGATCAGTTGCAATTGGTCGCCGACAATGCTTGCGAGCGGAGCAGGCTTGCTCTTCGGCCGGCCGATCAGCAGCCGCGACACCTGATCCGGCTTGTTTAGGAGGCGCTGCGCCACGCCGATATCGACCACCAGCACGTTGGGCACCAGCTGCGGCAGCACGTGCAGCGGCGGCAGCTTTGCGCCGTTGCTGATCGGCGGCGCCGCGCCTTCCGTTTCCTGCAAGTCGCTCAGCGTTTCCCGCGCCACCAATGTCTGGCCCGGCGGTGCAATAAAGCTGCTCAAATCCGCAGCACCGAGGCGCGGTGCGTTGCCGACGTCGACCGGCAGCGTGACCGGCTCGATCCCGAGCAGCCGCACCGAGCGGCCGTTGATCTGGACCCGGCCCTCCAGCGCCGGCGACACCGGCCAGCCGGCGCGGCGGAGTTTTATGAACAAGTTTTGGGGAAAGGTCGCTGCATGGGGCGCGACCAGCATCGCCGTGCGGCTGCCGCCGAACGTTGCCGCGACGCGGTCATAGGCGGTGCGGGCCTGCTGGTTGATGGCCTGCACGCCGCTCCACAGCGCGGTCGCCGCGATCAGCCCGACCAGAAGCGTCGCGAACTGCATCTTGTGACGCCGCCAATGGCTGAGCAGCACCGCGAGGATCCAGAGCGCGCGCCTCATGCGATCCGTCCCGCATGCAAGGTGAGGTGACGGTCGAGCGCGCCGGCCAGATGCAGGCTGTGCGTCACCATCAGGAAGCCGCATCCGGTGCGCGCGACGAGATCGCGCGTCAGCGCCAGCACGTCCTCTGCGGTGTCTTCATCCAGATTGCCGGTCGGCTCGTCCGCCAGCAGCAGTGAGGGTTTTGTTGCCAGCGCCCGGCCGATCGCGACGCGTTGCTGCTGGCCGCCGGACAATTGCTCGGGATAGCGCTTCAGAAGTGATCCGAGCCCGAGACGTTCGACCAGCTCTTTGGTCCAGGTCGCATCGTGACGATCGGCGATCCGCGCCTGGAAGACCAGATTGTCCGCGACCGACAGGCTCGGGATCAGGTTGAACTGCTGAAAAACCAGGCCGATCCGGTCGCGTCGCAAGGCCGCGCGCCCTGCATCGGAGAGCTTGGTGACCTCGGTGTCCTCCAGCCGGATCGTGCCGCCATCGGCGGCGTCTAACCCCGCGATCAGGTGCAGCAACGTGCTCTTGCCGCTGCCGGACTCGCCGGTCAGCGCGACGCGCTCGCCGGCCCTCAGGTCGAGATCGACGCCCCGCAGCACATGGACCGGTTCGCCGGCCGAGGAGAAGGTCTTGGAAAGATTTCGAATGCTCAGCACGATGAATGGCGCCGGACGGAATTAACGGACTTGTTGCGTAGCACACCTGCTGCGGAAATGCCGGGTTGCGTTGGTCTCGAAGCCGTTGTTAGCTCCCAAGACGGCCAAATCAAAAAAGTGCCAAAAAAGACATGCGGGGAGAATGATGAGCGCTCAGGGAACGCCCAATGCGGCGGGCAGGACGGCAGGAGAATCCAGGGATTCGGCAAAGCCAACGCCGAAGGGCGCCTGGACCGTCACTTTTCTCCTCTTTCTCTTCATGGTCGTGAATTTTGCGGACAAGATCGTTGTCGGCCTCGCCGGTGTGCCGATCATGACCGATCTGAAGCTCTCGCCGGAGCAGTTCGGCCTGCTCGGCTCCTCGTTCTTCTTCCTGTTCTCGATCGCCGCCATCGTGGTTGGCTTCATCGTCAACAAGGTGCCGACGCGCTGGGTGCTGCTGGCGCTTGCGGTGGTCTGGGCGCTGGCGCAGTTTCCGATGGTCGGCGCCGTCTCCTTCACCACGCTCCTGATCTGCCGGGTCGTGCTGGGCGCGGGCGAAGGCCCGGCTTTCTCGGTCGCCGCGCACGCGATCTACAAATGGTTCCCCGACGAGAAGCGCACGCTGCCGACCGCGATCCTGTCGCAGGGCTCGGCTTTCGGCGTGATCCTCGCCGTGCCGGCGCTGAACTGGGTCATCGTCAATCATTCCTGGCACTATGCCTTCGGCGCGCTCGGTGTCGTCGGTCTGATCTGGGTGTGTGCCTGGCTCGCGCTCGGCAAGGAAGGACCGCTGGAGGACACGCAGGTTCTGGCCGCGACCGAGCAGAAGATCCCTTACTTGCAGCTTCTCACCTCGCGCACCTTCATCGGCTGCGTCGCGGCGACCTTCGGTGCCTATTGGGCGCTGTCGCTCGGCCTGACCTGGTTCACGCCGTTCATCGTCAAGGGGCTCGGCTTCTCGCAGAGCCAGGCCGGCTTCATTTCGATCCTGCCCTGGGTGTTCGGCGCCACCACCGTCATTCTCACCGGGTGGATCTCGCAGGTGATGATGGCGCGCGGCTACAACACCCGCGCGGCGCGCGGCGTTCTCGGTTCGGTGCCGCTGGTGATCGGCGGGCTGATTCTGTCGACGATGCCGCATGTTCAGGGTGCGGGCCTGCAGATCGCGCTGCTCGTGGTCGGCTCGGGCCTGTGCGGGGCGATCTATGTCGTCTGCCCGCCGATGCTCGGCGAGTTCACGCCGACCTCGCAGCGCGGCGCCATCCTCGCGATCTACGGTGCGCTCTACACGCTGGCCGGCATCGTCGCGCCGGCCGTGATGGGGGCGACGATCCAGCGTGCCGGCAGCACCATCGACGGCTACATGACCGGCTTCACCATCAACGCCGTGATCATGGTCGGCTCCGGCCTGCTCGGCCTGCTGCTGCTCTGGCCGAACACGGAAAAGGCCAGGCTGACGCGCGGTGCGGCGACGCAAGGCACAGCGCTGAAGGGCGCGGTGTCGCCGACGTAAGGGGGCTATTTACCCAACCAACACTGTCGTCCCGGACAACAAGCGCAGCGAAGCGGAGCGCAGATCCGGGACCCATTAACCACAGGAAGTGGTTTGGCGAAGACTCGGAGTTACCAGTTAACTCCACAACCACTCCCTGTGGTTATGGGTCCCCGCGTTCGCGGGGACGACACTGAGATCGAGGCGCGGCCTTCGATCTCAACGCGCTTGCGCTAGTTCACCCCCTGCGCGCCCCGGATCAGCTTCCCCGGCCGCCGTCCCGTCGCCTCGCCCTGCCGCCGCGTCACCACGCCTGACACGATCGTCGCCTCGTAGCCGTCGACATCCTGCAACAGCCGTCGCCCGCCCACGGGCAGATCGTAATGCACCTTCGGCGGATGCAGGTGCAGGCGGTCATAGTCGATCACATTGACGTCGGCCTTGTAGCCGGGCGCAATCAGCCCGCGGTCGGTGAGGCCGACCGAGAGCGCGGTCTTGCGTGATTGCGCCGCGACCACGAACGGGATCGACAGCTTCTCGCCGCGCGTGCGGTCGCGCGTCCAATGCGTCAAGAGATAGGTCGGGAAGCTGGCGTCGCAGATGATGCCGCAATGGGCGCCGCCGTCGGACAGCCCCGGCACCGATTGCGGGTCGATCAGCATCTCGCGCGTCGCATCGAGATTGCCGTCGGAATAATTGAGGAAGGGCACGTAGAGCATGCCGCGGCCCTGGTCCGACAGCATCGCATCATAGGCCAGCTCCTCCGGCTGGCGCCCCTGCCTGCGCGCCTGCGGCCCCAGCGCATTCTCCGGCGGTTGCTCGTAATCGGGGGGATCACCGAGCAGAAACATCTTGTCGTAGTTGGGCCGGAAGAATAGCGGATCGTCGGTCGCGGTCGCCGTCTCGCTCAGGATCGCCTTGCGCACCTCTGGTTGGTGCAGCCGCGCCAGCCGCTCGGTCAGCGGCAGATGCGCGATTGTCCTGTAGCTCGGATGGGTCTGGAACGGATTGCGCGACAGCTCGAGCCCGAGCAGCAGCCCGACCGGGCGCGCCGCAATCTGCGCGGTGATGGAGAGGCCGCGCCTGGCGGCCGCGTTGATCTCGTCCAGCGTCTGGCGCCAGCGGTTTGGCGCCTTGTCGTTCTGCGTGATCGAGAACGAGATCGGGCATTTGGTGGCGTCCGCCACCCGCAGCATCATCGGCAGGTCTTCGTGGATGGTCGAGAGGTCGAGCACGAATTGCAGCACGCTGCGACCCTGCCGATGCATCGCGCCGGCAATCGCGGTGAGCTCGTCCTCGCCGGCCTTCAGCGTCGGCGTGAAGTCGCCGGTCGAGGTGCGGTGGTTGAGCGTGCGCGAGGTTGAGAAGCCGAGCGCGCCAGCGCGCACCGCTTCGCCCGCGAGCCTTGCCATCGCGGCATTGTCCTGTGCGGTCGAGGGATCGCGCCGCGCGCCGCGCTCGCCCATGACATAGACCCGCAGCGCCGCATGCGGCAGCTGCGCGCCGACATCGATGTCGAAATCGCGTTTCGACAGCCAGTCCATGTAATCCGGAAAGCTCTCCCAGGCCCAGGGAATGCCGGCGCTCAGCACCGGCTCGGGAATGTCCTCGACCCCCTCCATCAATTGGATCAGCCGGGTCTGATCCTCAGGCTTGCACGGCGCGAATCCGACGCCGCAATTGCCCATGATCGCGGTGGTGACGCCGTTCTGCGACGACGGCGTGATGTCCTGGCTCCAGGTGACCTGGCCGTCGTAATGGGTGTGCACGTCGACGAAGCCCGGCGTCACCAATTTTCCGCGCGCGTCGATTTCCTCGCGGCCCTTCGACTCAACCTTGCTGACTTCGCTGATCTTCCCGTCGGTGATGGCGACATCAGCCTCGAACAGCTCGCCGCCATTTCCATCCGCAACGGTGCCGCCGCGGATGACGAGATCAGGGATGCTCATTGGTGTTTCTTCCCGGTTTGTTGTTGCTTGTTGTGCGAGTCTCTCTCAGCGGTCGTCCCGGACAAGCGAAGCGCAGATCCGAGACCCATAGCCCCAGGGAGATGTTTTGCGAAGACTCGGAGTGACCAGTCTCGCGCCGCAACATCTCCCTGTGGTTATGGGTCCCCGCGTTCGCGGGGACGACGACCGAATGTGTAGCTCAAGCCGTGCCTTGCCGCTTCCGTTCCGTGAACGGCGACAGCACCACCGTCGCCATCATGAAGATCACCGACGCGCCGAACACCCAGTGCGGCGCGCTTTGGTCCATGATCCAGCCGAACAGCAGGGGTGAGACGATGCCGCCGAGATTGAAGCCGGTGGAGACGATGCCGAAGGCGCGGCCTGCCGCGCCGGGAGGAGCTGCATTGCGCACCAGCATGTCGCGGGAGGGGGCGATCACGCCGGAGAGGAAGCCCGCCACCGTCATCGCGGCGGTCAGGATCCAGCCGGGCAGCGTCACCAGTGCGATCAGCAGCACGATGGCCGCGTTCACGGCAAAGCAGGCCGCGGCGACGTAGCCGTGGCGTTCGGTGTGATCGGCGAGGAAGCCGCCGGCGAGCACGCCTGCGGCGCTCGCGCCGAGAAACGCGGTCAGCATGACGTTGGCTGCCGAATAGGAGGTCCCATAGCCGCTCATCAGCGCGACGACGCCGAAATTGTTGATACCGGCGACCGACAGGCTGAGCAGCATGAACAGCGCCGTCAGCGTGATCAGCGCCGGGGTGATGACGGCCTGCTTCGGCGCGTTTTCCGTGCCCGGCTTCGTCTTGCTGGCGCCGGCGTCGGGAATGTTCATGACGAGCAGCAGCAGCGCCACCAGAATGCCGATCGCGCCAGATGCGATCAGCGCGCCGACGCCACCGGACAGGGCGACGAGTGCGGCAACGATCGCCGGCGCCACCGCTCCGCCGAGAAAACCGGCAAAGGTGTGGATCGAGAAGGCGCGCCCCATCCGCGCCTCGTCCATGTGCTCGGCCAGGATCGCGTAGTCCGCGGGATGATAGACGCTGTTGGCGAGGCCTAGCAGCACGGCGCAGGCAATCAGCGAGACGTAGCTGAGGTGCAGGCCGAGCAGGATCAGCGCTAAGCCGCCCAGCGTGAGGCCGATCATCAGGATTTTGCGCGCGCCAAAATGATCGACGAGGTAGCCGGTCGGCGCCTGCGTCAGTCCGGACACCACCGCGAACACGGTGAGCGCGAAGCCAAGCTCGATATAGCCAACGCCGAGCTGCGCTTTGAGAAACGGGAACAGCATCGGCAGGACCAGCAAATGGAAATGGCTGACCCAATGCGCAATCGAGATTCCCGTCAGCGTGCGCAGCGCGCTGTCCGCCTTGCCTTGTTGCGGTGCGGCGAGAACGTCGACCATTGCAGTTCCGTTTCACTCCCCAGAAGCGCGGAAACTATCGGAGAGCAGTTATTTGTCCATAAACGCAGGCGCATGGCAGGTAGTGCCGGCGGTCTGTCGTCCCTGCGAACGCAGGGACCCATACCGCGTGATCTCTCGATTGCGACCGGTCGCAGTACCGAACGCCGCTCCTCCGCCAAACTCCTCCCTGGGGTTATGGATCCCTGCGTTCGCAGGATGACAGCGGAGTTTGGGGCCACACCCTCACAACGGCTCGTCGTCCGGACCGTAGCGGTCGCGTTTCGGCGTTGCGATGTCGCCGTCCTCGTAGTCGTCGTCATCACGAGGAGACGGGGGAATCTTCGCCTTGTCATCCGCCGGCTTTTTGTCGGCGATTTTGGGAGGCGCGCTCGGTTTGCCGATCTTGGTCATGGCTGATCCCGGATGGTGATGCTGCACCCGATCCTAACCCGAAAATATGTGCGGTCCCTGACTTGGCGCAATCATCGCACCCGAGGATGGTCTTCTGCCGTCAGCGCACGAGCGGCCCGCCAGCCTTCTTCCAGGCATCCACGCCGCCGGCGATATGCGCCGTGTTGGCGAGGCCGGCCTCCTTGGCCGCGGCCACCGCCATCGCCGAGCGCTCGCCAAAGGCGCAGAAGAACACGATGCGGCGGCCGGTGGCCGCTGCGACCTCGCGCAGCATGCCGCCGGGCTTGAGGCTCTCCTCGACTGACGGATAGGGCGTATGTAGCGCGCCTTCGAGCATGCCGTGCTTGGCACGTTCGTTGGCCTCGCGCAGATCGACCAGCAGGATGTCGGGCCGGCCGAGACTGCGGATCGCCTCGATGGCGCTGAGTGCGCGGCCTTCTTTCTCGAGTTCCTCCTGATGCAGGCCGACATGCATGTTCGCGGGCACGGCCACGTCCATCATCTTGGGATTCGGCAGCTTCAGATTGGCCATCAGCTCGATATATTCGTCGACCGAGCGCACCTGGAGCCTGGGATTGTAGCGCTTCTCCTCACCGATGGTGGAGACGGTGTCGCCCTTGTAGTCGTGCGCCGGGAACACCATCGTCTCGTCCGGCAGCTTCAGCAGCCGGTTGAAAATCGAATCGTACTGCGCGCGTGAGGAGCCGTTCTGGAAATCGGTGCGGCCGGTGCCACGGATCAGCAGCGTGTCGCCAGTGAAGACGCGATCGCCCATCAGATAGGAATAGGAATCGTCGGTGTGGCCGGGCGTGTACATCACGTCGAGCGACAGGCCCTCGATCGTCACCTTGTCGCCGTCGGCGACCCGCATTGCCACGACGTCGGCCTTGGTCTGGTCCCCCATCACGGTCATGCAATGGGTGCGGTCGCGCAGCTCGCCGAGGCCGGTGACGTGGTCGGCATGCAGATGGGTATCGACCGCCTTGACCAGCTTGAGGTCGAGCTCGCGCAGCAATTGGCAGTAGCGGTCGACCTTCTCAAGCACGGGATCGAGGATCAACGCTTCGCCGCCGGGACGGCTGGCGAGGAGATAGCTGTAGGTGCCCGAAACGCTGTCGAAGAGCTGACGGAAAATCATGGCATGAGATCCGGCGGTGGAACTGATTTCGAGGATTTTACTACGCCAGCGCCAGGATAGAGAAGCAATTTGCTGCGTGGAGGAGATAATTTAGAAGATTGTTATTTGCGCGGGACGAGTGGACGCGGTGGCCGATCCACAAATCCGCCGTCGTCCCTGCGCACGCGGGGACCCACAACCCCAGGGAGGAGTTTGGCGAAGACCAGTCGTTCGGTACTGCTACCGCCGCGATGGATAGATCACGCGGTATGGGTCCCTGCGTGCGCAGGGACGACAGCGGAATGCGACGCGAGAGCGCAGCGCCTTCTACGGCCGCACCAGTGTGTACCCATTCTCCGCCAGGAACAGGATCTGCCCGGCGCCCACCTGCACGGGTGTCGCCGCGGGAATGAACTCCGGCCGCTTGCCGGTCTCGCGCTCGATCGTATCCACTGTGTTCAGACAGATGTCGAAACGCACGCCTTGCGCGATCAGGCTTTCGACCTGCTTGCGGCGCTCGCTGCCTGACAGCAAGAGGTCGATGCCGGGACCGAACGTCACCACCTCGATCGCGATCTTGTCGGGGGCGTAGGCCTTCAGGAGGTTGTTGGCGACGCTGAGCACCAGTGCCTGCTTGTTCGCATCGCCGTCGGAGAGCTGCAGCACGATCTTGTGCTCGGCGAACGGCTTGTCCTGGAGCAGCACCTGTTGCGCCGAGGCTGGCGGGGCGGCGGCGAAGATGAGCAGCGCCAGCATCAGCGCGGATAGGATCTGCGCCCGCCTCATCCCTGTCCCGCAATGCCTGGATTGTCGTCGACCCCCCTCAGCGTGACACCGGAGCCGAGCCGCTCCTGAAACATCCGGCCCGAGCGCAGATATTTGCCGACGACATCCCACACCGGCGCGCCTTGCTGGCCGGTGACCGAAGCCCAGCCTGCGACCTTGTAGCGGTGACTGGCGCTGAGCGCCTTGCCGCTATCGAGCTTCAACTCCGAGATGCGGTTGCCGATCGCGGCGGTCGGCGCGCAGGTGTAGCTGAGCCCGCCGGCGCGCACCATGTCGCCGCCCTGCTGGTAATAGGGATCGGTGTTGAAGAGGTTGTCGCAGATGTCTTCCAGCACGTCCTTGATCTGGGCGCCCGTCATCTCCTGCACATAGGTCTCGGGATAGGTGATCGCAGTTTCCGCGAGCACATCTTCCATGGTCAGCGCCTGGCCGGACAGCGCGGTGACGCCCCAGCGGAATCCCGGCGACAGCGCGATCTCGGTATCGAGCTCGGTGCGGAGCGCGGTGCAGATCAGCTCGTCGACCGGTCCGGAGAAATTGCCGCGGCGATAGAGCAGGCGGTCGGGCGTTGCGATCTTCGCCGACCAGTCGGTCACATGCGGCGCGCGCAGCCGGCCGATCAGCTCGGCCATGGCGGGATCGGGCTTCAGCAGTTCGGAATAAACCGGCAGCAGATGATAATGAACGTCGCTGACCTTGCCCTTGTCGATCGCGAGATCGAGCACGGCGAGGAATTTTCCGTTCGAGCCGGCATTGGTGACGAGCGTGGTGCCGCCGGCGTTCTTCACCGCAATCGGCTGCGGCACGGCATCATGGGTATGACCGCCGAGGATGACATCGATGCCGGTGACGCGGCTTGCGAGCTTGAGGTCGACATCCATGCCGTTGTGCGACAGCAGGATGATCGCATCGACCTTGTCGGTGCCGCGCAAGGCATCGACATGCTTCTGCAATTCCTCTTCGCGGATGCCGAAGCTCCAGTCCGGCGTGAACCGCTTGGGATGCGCGATCGGCACGTAAGGGAAGGCCTGACCGACGATCGCGACCCGATGGCCGCCGATCTCCTTGATGACAGATGGCTTGAACACGCGCCCACTGGTCTTGTCGAAGGCGGGGGCGTCGTTGAATGCGGCTTCCTCGGTCAGGAAGACGTTCTGCGCCAGGAACTCGCCCTTGAAGCGCTCGAGATTGTCGCGCAGCACCTGCTCGCCATAGGTGAACTCCCAATGTCCCGTCATCGCCTCGATGCCGAGCAGATTGGCGACCTCGACCATGTCGCGGCCCTGCATGACGTTGGCAAGCCCGGTGCCCTGCCAGAGATCGCCGCCATCGACGAGCAGCGAACGCTTCTCGCCAACCTCGCCGCGCAAGCGGTCGACCAGCGTCTTCAGATAGGCAAAGCCGCCGAGCTTGCCGAAGCGGGCTGCGGACTTCTCAAATTCGACGCAGCTGAAGGCATAGGCATCGGCGCTGTCGGAGCGGATGCCGAAACGCTCGAGGAAAGCGCGGCCGACCAGATGCGGCGGCCGTCCAGCCATGTCGCCGATGCCGATATTGACGCTGGGCTCGCGGAAATAAACCGGGTTGAGCTGCGCATGCGTGTCGGTGATGTGCAGGATGCGCGCATTGCCGAACCGCTCGAGGTCGTAAATGCTCGCGGTTTCGGTGCCACGCGCAAGTCGCGGCAGGCCGAGCGATGCGGCGGCAAGGCCTGCAGACTTCAGGAAATCGCGGCGGCGGATCGCCATCCAAAAATTCTCCGCGCCCTCAGGTGATCGCTGGACCGTTCCACTCGGAAACAGTCTAGCGGATTTCCATCGCCTTCCAGGCGTCTTTTTCAGACGTCGCCTGGAAGATCGACGCCTTTGCCAGCGCCTCGGCCTCCTTGGCAGCGGCGGTGGCGCGGTCGAAATCGCCGCCATCCGCGGCTTTCTTGGCGGCGGTCAGCGTCGAGACGGTCACGGTCCACTGGTTGCGCAAGCCGGCAGCCTGCTTCGATGCGGCTTCGGCGGCCGTGTAGGCTGCCTTGTAGTCCGCTTCATTTGCCGCGCGCGCCGTGGCCACGAGGCCGAGCGCGAGCAGCATGGCCAAGGCAAGTGTCCGCTTCATGGCCGTGCTCCCGGGCCCGATATCGGCAGGCCGTTGGCGACGTAGGACAGGAAGTATTCGACGTCGCGGTATTCGTCCGACTGCGGCTCCAGCGGAACCGCACGGGTCTGGCTGTTGCAGGTGGCGAAGCGGCGGCTGATCGTGCCCATGCCGCTCCATTCCGAACGGTAGATCGGCATCGCGTTCAGGATGCCGAGCGCCGGCGCCAGGGTCTCGGCGCGGATGCGCTCGCCCGGGCTCTGCACATGGCAGCTTGCGCAGGAGAAGTTCAACTGGCCGCGGCGGGTGTAGAAATAGCGCTTGCCGTTTTCGAAGGCTTCGAGCGCACGCGGATCATCGGGGATCTTGATGTCCATCGGCTTGCCGCGCGAGGTGTAGGCCATGTACGCGGTCAGCGAGGCCATCTCGTCCTTGACGTAGGAGTAGGGCGCTTCCCCGTTGGCCTCGCGGCAGCGGTTGAGCGCGAGCTCCAGCGTGACGACCTTGCCTTCCTTCGTGTCGAAATAGGGATAGTTCTGGCGGATGCCGATGCCGCCGTCCGGGAAGCAGTCGGCATAGGTCTTGCCGTTCTTGAATGGCGTTGCAAACATCTCCTTGCCGGCATCGAGCGCGAACTCATAAGGCGGGAATTCTTCCTTCTCCTGCCATTGCCGCTTCAAATCCGCGTTCATGGAATACGGACCGTTGACGAAGTCCTCGTGCTTCACATTCGGAAATTTCTTAAAGAAGAAGTTCTGGAACGCCTTGGCGTCGGCGACGGGATCGATCTTGTCGGCTGCGACGACGCGCGGAGAGGTGAGGGCGAACGCCACGAGCGCGGCGCTGAGCGAGCCAAGCAGCAGGGCAGACCGGGTCTTCATCACGCGATCTTCGCGGTGGTCGTATCCGACGCACCCTGGTTGTCGGTCCAGGAGATCTTGAGCTCGTCGCCCTTCTTGGCGCCCTTGAAGCTGAATTTCACATAGGGGTCCTTGGAAACCGCGGTGCCCCAATCGGCGACGAAGACGTCCTTGCCGTTACATTCGAATTTCAGCTGCTGGATGTAATGCGCGGGGATCAGCTCGCCCTTGGGGTCCTTCACCAGGCCGGTATCCATGGGGTGCTGGATCAGAGCCTGCACCTCGGTGATGTCGCCATTGGATGTTGCGCGCACGCGAATGCTTGATGCCATCGGACCGATCCTCCTAGCCGCCGCAGCCGCCGACGGTGACCTTCACTTCCTTGCTGGCGCTGTAGAGCTTGCCGTCAGCCTCGACGATGGCGACCAATTTGGTGGTCTTGGCCATCTTCAGTCGGTTGGCGACAGCCGGAATCGCGCCTTCGGCGAGCTTGTAGGACGCTGCGAGCGCGTACGGGTTCTCGGCCACGAAGAACGAGATCGAGCTCACCTTGTCCAGCGTCGTCGTCACCGACACCGGCACGACGCCGCCGTTCTCGGCGATCTCGGGCGCATCCAGCCTGACCTTGTCGGAGGGCTCGGCGGTCTTGCCGTAGAGTGCCTTGATGGCATCGGCCTCGTTCTTCTGCCTGAAGGCCTCTTCCGGATATTTGTCGTTGGCCGCGGCACGCGCGGGGCTCGCCGTGAACGGCAGATTGCCGAGGCCGAGCAGTGCGACGGAGGCCGCGCCCTGAAGGATCAGGCGCCTTGTCGCAAGCGGGCCGGTGGTCGTGGTCATCTCTGGTCTCCTGGGCAGCCGGCCGTTACAGGGTCTGCAGGAAATCAACGATCGCGCTGATCTCCTGTTCGGTCAAAATCCGGTTCCGGCCGAACGGCGGCATCATGGTTTGCGGATTACGCTTGGTCTCGTCGAAGATGATCGCGGTGAGCTCGTTGCGATCGGGATACTTGGCCTTGAGGCCCTTCAGTTCCGGGCCGATCGTTCCCGGCAGGTCGCCGCCTTTGATGACGTGGCAGGTCAGGCAATTGCCCTTGCCGCGGTCGAAAGCGAGCTTTTGGCCGTCGGCCACACTGGATTGCGCCTGTGCCCCAGGCGCGCCGGCGAAGAGGGCCAGCGCCACCAGGATGGCAGGCTTGCAAGGAAAGGCGGTCAAGGCATCGTCCCAAGCGTTATGTCGATGATCTCGTTTGTGGAAATATATAGGCGTTCCAAAGCACAAAGGGCATCGCCTGACAATCAAGACTATGCACGCGGCAAAATGGAGTTAATATCCTCCGCATTGCAACCGGCGAGATAGTTCGTTCATCCAACAGGGCGGCACTAGCAAATTATTCTAGGGCGTTTGGCCCTCGGGCCTTCCTTTCTGTTTCACATATTTTGGGGATCTCGCTTGGCTGAATATGTCGTCGAGTTTGGCAGGGATGGTGGACGGGTCGAGCCGGATGGGCGGCTCGATGCGCCGGCGTTCCATCGCAATCACGTGCCGATCTGGGCGGCGCTGGAAAAGCACCTCGCTGGGCTGACCGGCAACGTGGTCGAGCTCGGCAGCGGAACCGGCCAGCATGTGGTCCATTTCGCCGGCCACACGCCCGGCCTGATCTGGTGGCCGAGCGACCTCAATCAGCGCCATCTCAGGAGCATCGAGGCCTGGCGCGTGTATGCGGGCCTGCCAAACATCCGCAGCCCCCTGCGGATCGATCTCACCGATCCCGACTGGTGTCCGGAGATGAAAAACGGGCAGGCGCCGACGAGCCTTGCCGCCGTGTTCTGCGCCAATGTCATCCACATCGCGCCCTGGGCGGTGGCCGAGGGCCTGTTCGCCGGTGCCGGCCGTTATCTGCGCTCCGACGGCAAGCTGTTCCTCTACGGCCCCTTCAAGCGCGACGGCAAGCACACCGCGCTCAGCAATGCGGTGTTCGACACCTCCTTGCGTGAAGGCAATCCGGAATGGGGCGTGCGCGACATCGGCGACGTCGAGGCGCTCGCGAAGGCCGCGGGCCTTCGCCTCGTCGATTCCATCGACATGCCCGCGAACAATCTCACGCTGGTGTTTGCGCGGTAGCCACGCGGGAGGTGCGCTCCCTCCCCCGCCTGCGGGGGAGGGTCGGGGAGAGGGTATCTCCGCGGGCGAGAACCCCCAAGAGGAGAAAGCCCTTACCCGCGTCGCTTCGCGCCGCGACCTCTCCCTCAAGCGGGAGAGGTGCATCGGCCGCTGGGTCCGCGTTGGTCAAGTCAACACGCTGTCACGCCTCGCCGTCCTTCCACCCGATCTTCTCCTTCAAAAACCGGAAGCCGAGCACCTCGAACCCCGCACGTTCCTTGTTGTCCTTGCCGTAGCCGTGACCGCCGGCTGCCGGCTCGTAGAACCAGGCCTCATAGCCCATCGCCTGGAGCTTCGCCGCCATCTTGCGCGCGTGGCCGGGATGGACGCGGTCGTCGCGCCGCGTGGTGGCGATCAGGATCGGCGGATAGGGCTGGCCGGCTTTCACGTTGTGATAGGCCGAGTAGGTCTTCAGCCACTCCCATTCTTCGGGCTTGTCGGGATCGCCATATTCCGCGATCCAGCTCGCGCCCGCGAGCAGCTTGGTGTAGCGGCGCATGTCGATCAGCGGGATGGTGCAGAACAGTGCGCCGAAGCGCTCGGGGTAGCGCACCAGCATGTTGGTGATCAGGATGCCGCCGTTCGATCCGCCCTGCGCCGCGATCCGTTTTGCACTCGTCACGCCGCGTCGCACGAGATCGGCGGCGACCGCGGCGAAATCATCATGCGACAGCTTCTTGCCGGCGAGCCGGCCGGCATCATGCCAGCGCGTGCCGAACTCGCCGCCGCCGCGCAAATTCGCCTGCACCGTCGTGCCGCCGCGCTCCAGCCACAGCTTGCCGAGCGAGGAATTGTAATACGGCTTCACGGCAAGCGCGAAGCCGCCATAGGCGCTCATATAGACCGGCGCATCGCCGGTCTCCTTTGCGGGGCCGGTCTGGACATAGGGAATGCGCTCGCCGTCGACCGAGACCGCCTCGTGCTGGGTGACCACAAGGCCGTCGGCGGTGAACGTCTTCGGCGCCTGCTTCAGCACGACCGGGCCGGCGACGCCGCGTTCGAGCAACAGCAGCGAGGGCGGCGTGAGCGGATCCTGCACGTTGGCGAGCAAATCGCCGTTGCTCTCGGATGGATGACGATCGAGCGGCCAGACGTCGACGACGCCGATCTCAGGCAGGCCTGGAAGCGTGTCGCGGCTCCAGCCGGTGGCGGATGGCGTGCGGATCTCGAAGCGCGGGCGCAGCTCGTCGAGGATCGACAGCACGAGCTTGCCCGCCGCCCAGAACAGGCCCTGCAGCGCGCGCCGCGGCGCCGGCTCGAACAGCACCGCGAAATCGCGGCTGCCGGCAAGGAATGCCGAGAGCGAGATGCCGAGCACGGTGTCGGTGGCATAGGTCCGCCCCCCGGCCGTCCAGTCCTTGCGCAGCTTCATCGCGAACCAGTCGCCATGCGCCTGCAGCCAGATGCCGGTCGGCAGATCGAGCTTGATTGTGGTGCCGGCGGCATCGCGCAGCCAGATCGCATGATTGAAGAAGTCGATCTGGTCGACGATCCAGACCCGCGGCTCAGGTCCGGTGTCGTCGACCATGCCATAGATCACCATGTGATCGGCGGTGGTTTCGATGATCACCTCCGCCTGCTCGACAGGTTGGCCGCGCCGCCACAGCCGGACCGTCCGCGCATAGCCCGAGCTCGTCGCCATGCCCTCGCCGTGCGCGCTCGACAGCAGCAGCGTGTCGGCATCGAGCCAGTCGACGCCGCCCTTGGCTTCCGGCAGCGTAAAGCCGTTCGTGACAAAGCTCTTCGTATCCATGTCGAATTCGCGCAACGTCACGGCGTCGCTGCCGCCGCGCGACAGGCTCAGAATCGCGCGTGGGCTTCCCGGCATCGTGGCGATCCCGCTCAGCAGCCAGTCCTCGCCTTCGCGCGCTGCGAGCTTGTCGATATCCAGCATGGTCTCCCACGCAGGACTGGGTTTGCGAAACTCCGCAAGCGTCGTCCGCCGCCACAGGCCGCGCGGGTTGGCGGCATCCTTCCAGAGATTGTGCAGGTCGGTGCCGCGCCGGGTGACATAGGGAATGTTGTCCGGGCGGTCGTAGATCGCAGCCAAGACGTCGCGGCCGTGCTCGTAGGCCTTGCCGCCGAACGCCTGGAGCGTCAGCTCGTTCTGCCGCTCGACGAAATCGAGCGCCTGCTTGCCTTCGATCTCCTCCAGCCACAGGAAAGGATCGTCGTCGGGAGCGCTGAGCGTGGGCCGGTCATCGACGGTCATGAACGAAACTCCCAAAGATCGCGGCGGATAGGATTTGATCGAGCGCAAGCCGTCAAGGGCGCGGCCCGCTATCATCCGACCGATTGCGTCAGAGGCATGGCCTGCGCCCGTTTGCGCCGGTTGCCCGCCCTCCCGCACCCCTCCATAGTGCCCGGGAATCAACAAAGCCCTCGTGAGCCCCTTGAAAGTCCCTTGGGGGCGGAAAAGCCGATGCTTGACGTGACTGCAGCCCATGAGATCGCCGACGACGCCCGTGCGCGCGCCAATGTGGTGCGCCTGGCCGCAGCCCAAGCGCTGACCGGCGCCAACTCGGCGGTGATCTTCGCCACCGGCGCGATCGTCGGCGCCACGCTCGCGCCCGACATGTCGTTCGCGACCGTGCCGATCTCGATGTATGTGGTCGGACTTGCTGCCGGCACGCTGCCGACCGGCGCGATCTCGCGCCGTTTCGGCCGCCGCGTCGCCTTCGTCATCGGCACGGGCCTCGGCACGCTGACCGGCCTCCTCGGCTCGTTCGCGATCCTGCACGGCTCGTTCGCGCTGTTCTGCATCGCGACCTTCCTCGGCGGCCTCTACGGCTCCGTCGCGCAGTCCTATCGCTTCGCCGCCGCCGACGGCGCCAGCGCGGCCTACCGGCCCAAGGCGGTGTCCTGGGTGATGGCGGGCGGCGTGTTCGCCGGCGTGCTCGGTCCGCAGCTCGTGCAATGGACCATGGACGTCTGGCAGCCCTATCTGTTCGCCTTCAGCTTCCTGGTGCAGGCCGCCGTGGCGCTGATCGCCATGGGGATCGTGGCCGGCGTCGATATGCCGAAGCCCGCGCCGGCGGATCTGCATGGCGGCCGGCCGCTCTTCACGATCGTGACGCAGCCGCGCTTCGTCGCCGCGGCGCTGTGCGGCGTGATCTCCTATCCCATGATGAACCTGGTGATGACCTCGGCGCCGCTCGCCATGAAGATGTGCGGCCTGTCCGTATCCGATTCCAATTTCGGCATTCAATGGCACATCGTCGCCATGTACGGGCCGAGCTTCTTCACGGGCACTCTGATCGCCCGCCTCGGCGCTCCGAAGGTCGTGGCTGCCGGCCTGCTGCTGGAAGCCGGCGCCGCCGGCATCGGACTCTCCGGCCTCACCGCGATGCATTTCTGGGCCACGTTGGCCGTGCTCGGCGTGGGCTGGAATTTCTCTTTCATCGGCGCCTCCGCGCTGGTGCTGGAGACGCACCGCCCGCAGGAGCGCAACAAGGTGCAGGCCTTCAACGATTTCCTGGTGTTCGGCATGATGGCGATCGGCTCGTTCTCCTCGGGCCAGCTGCTCGCCAATTACGGCTGGTCGGCGGTGAACCTGGTGGTGTTCCCACCGGTGATCCTCGGTCTCGTCGCGCTCTCGCTGGTCTCCTGGGCCCGCCGCCGCAGGGCGCGGCTGGATGCCGCGATGGGCGAGTTCCCGGACGCGGTGTGACTGGCAGGAGGCTGTCAGCAACGTCAATACTTCGATCCAGGTCGAAGTGATTTTCGGTGCTCGGGTTGTTACATGATGCTCGTCATCAACAGGCGAACGTGAAGCACAGCGCTCGCGGGGGCAACGAAGGACCAGCGCAAATGCTCGACAACCCCCGCACCATCTCTCCAATCGACGAATCCTCTCTCCGTTACGAAGGTTGGCGCATCGTCGCGGTCTGCTTCCTGCTCGCGACCTTTGGCTGGGGGCTCGGCTTCTATGGTCAGAGCGTCTATGTCGCCGAGCTCCAGCGCGCGCGGGGCTGGCCGACCACGCTGATCTCCGCCGGCACGACATTCTTCTATCTGTTCGGTGCGCTGCTCGTCGTCTTCGTCGGCGAAGCCGTGCGGACATACGGTCCGCGCCTCAGCCTGATCGCCGGCACGCTGGCGATGGCGGCAGCTAGCGTCGCGATCGGCGCGGTGCGCGAGCCCTGGCAACTCTATCTCGCAAATGCCGTGCTCGCCTTCGGCTGGGCCGGCACCAGTCTTGCCATGATCACCAACACGATCAGCCTGTGGTTCGACCACAAGCGTGGCATGGCGATCAGCCTCGCGCTCAACGGCGCCAGCTTCGGCGGCATCGTCGGCGTGCCGCTGCTGGTCACGCTGATCGGCCATGTCGGCTTTGCCAGTGCGATGTATGCCGCCGCCGGGGCCATGCTGGTGCTGTTGCTGCCGGTGATCCTTTTTCTCGTCGGCCGGCCGCCCGATCACCACGGCTGGCACGCGGCGGCGAAGGCCAAGGTGCAATCATCGACGCAGATCCGCGCCTGGGCGCTGCGTGATGTCGGCTTCCTGACGGTGACCATTGCCTTTGCGCTGGTGCTGTTCGCGCAGGTCGGCTTCATCGTGCACCTGATCTCGTTCCTCGATCCCGTGATCGGCCGCGAGCGCGCCGCGGTCGCCGTCGCGGTGCTGACTGCGATGGCGGTGGTCGGCCGCGTGCTGTTCTCGCTGGTGATCGACCGTCTCAACCAGCGCCTCGCCTCGGCGCTGTCGTTCCTCAGCCAGGCCGCGGCGCTTCTGGTCGTCATCAACCTGCACAATGATTACGTGCTGATCGCGGCCTGCGCATTGTTCGGCTTCTCGGTCGGCAACCTCATCACGCTGCCGTCGCTGATCGTGCAGCAGGAGTTCGACAGCGCCGCGTTCGGTGTGCTGATCAGTCTGAATACCGCGATCAACCAGGTCACCTATGCGTTCGGCCCCGGCGTCGTCGGGGCCTTGCGCGACTGGTCCGGCGGCTATTCGCTGCCGTTCTATCTCTGCATTGCGCTGGAGGTTGTGGCCGCGGCGTTGATCATGGTGCGGGGCAAACCAAAAGCGAAGCTCTCGTAGGGTGAGCAAAGGCGCGAAGCGCCGTGCCCACGATTTCTCAATGGCTCACAAAAGTCCGTGGGCACGCTCCGCTTTGCCCACCCTACGGCACCTGTGCGAAGCCGCGACGGCGTCTCAACAAACTCCGTCATTGCGAGGAGCCCTTGCGACGAAGCAATCCAGGCTGTTTCCGCCGAGACAATCTGGATTGCTTCCGCCTACGCCAAAGGCTTCGGCGGACAAGTCGCTGCGCTCGCAATGACCGGGAGAGATCGGGAGTTCACCCCTCCCGCTCCCTCAATAGCGCCTCCACATCCAGCCGCTTCGTAAACATCGCCAGCTTCCCATCCGGCCCGAACGGCCATTGCTCCCGCGGCTTGTCCCAATACAGCTCCACGCCGTTCTCGTCCGGGTCGCGCAAATACAGCGCCTCGCTGACGCCGTGATCGCTGGCGCCGTCCAGCGCAATGCCGGCCGAGAGCACCCGATGCAGCGCATCCGCCAGCGCCGGCCGCGTCGGATAGAGGATCGCGGTGTGATAGAGGCCGGTCGTGCCTGATGGCGGCGGCGAGCCGCCCTTGCTCTCCCAGGTGTTGAGCCCGATGTGGTGATGATAGCCGCCGGCCGAGATGAAGGCCGCACCCGAGCCCATCTTCTGCATCAGCTCGAAGCCGAGCACGCCGCAATAGAAGCCGAGCGCCCGATCGAGGTCGGCGACCTTGAGGTGGACGTGGCCGATCCGTGTGCCGGCATGAACGGGGCTCTGCGACATGTGAATGCTCCATTGACAACGTCCACATAAGGCGAGCCTCGGGACAGTGCCATTGGCCTATCCCGAAACCCAGCGTTTCCGGATTCAAAACAGAGCGGAACGAGTGTTGGTTGAAACCGATGTTTCTCCAGGCTCGGTGAACCTCTCCCGCTTACGGGGGAGGTCGGCGCGAAGCGCCGGGAGGGGTTCTCTCCTCTTGGGGATTGTCCCATTGAGGAAACACCCTCTCCCCAACCCTCTCCCGCAAGCGGGAGAGGGGACGCACCTGCGTCGGGGCACAATCTCTAGCGCTTCAAGCCAGCTCCTTGACCTCGCCCTCGGGCAGCTCGAACTCGAAGGTGTTCAGCGTCATCGACACCATCGTGTAATAGCCGCACAGGCCGATCACTTCGACCACGCCGCGCTCGCCGAGCAGCTTGACCGCTTCATCGTAAAGGCCCTTCTCGACGCCGTGTCCCTCGTGCAGCGATTTCGCGAGGTCGTAGATCATCTTCGCCTTGGGATCGTCGAACGCGGGCGTGCGGCGATCGCGGATGGCGTCGATAATTTTTGGATCCATGCCGCCGGCGAGCGCGAGGCGCTTATGGGCGTACCATTCGTAATGCGCGGTCCAGTGCCGCGCCGTCACCAGGATCGCGATCTCCGAGAGACTGGCCGGGAAGATCGTGTCGAAGCGCAACACCTCGCCGAGCCGCGTGGCGTGGCGGGCCATGTCGGGACTGCTGAGCCAGGCCATCATCGGTGCCGGCGGCTTGCCGCGCTTGCCGGCAACCGACTCGTCATAGGTCTGCCGCTGGCTCTCGCTCATTTCGCCAGGCGAAAGAAGTCTTAGGCGCATCGTCGTTTCCTCTTTGTTTTCAAGCACCGTCTCGGCCTACGACTATAGCGGAATGCGGCGCGCGGAAGTGGTTGAATTCCGCGGAAGCTTGGCCCAGAGTCGCGCCCAACAAGCCGATCTTGATTGATGGAAACGACCAATGTCTGAATCCAAGAGCAGTGACACTGAATCCGCCGAGCTCGAAACGTTCCGCGCCGAGACGCGCGCCTGGCTGGAAGCCAACTGCCCGCCGGAGATGCGCAAGCCCGCGACGTCGGACGCCGACGTATTCTGGGGCGGACGCAACGCCAAGTTCTCCTCCGAGCCGCAGCGCATCTGGTTCGAGCGCATGCGCGACAAGGGCTGGACCGTGCCGGATTGGCCGAAGGAATATGGTGGCGGCGGCTTGAGCGCTGCCGAGCATAAGGTGCTCCGCGCTGAGATGGGAAGACTCGGCGCGCGTCCGCCACTGTCGAGCTTCGGCATCTGGATGCTCGGGCCGGCGCTCTTGAAATACGGCAACGACGCCCAGAAGAAGGAGCATCTGCCGAAAATCGCGGCGGGCGAAATCCGCTGGTGCCAGGGTTATTCCGAGCCGAATGCCGGCTCCGATCTCGCTTCGCTCCAGACCCGCGCCGAAAGCGACGGCGACGACTTCATCATCACCGGCCAGAAGATCTGGACCTCTTACGCCAATTACGCCGACTGGATCTTCTGCCTGGTCCGCACCGATCCCACGGCCAAGAAGCACGACGGCATCAGCTTCATCCTGTTCGACATGGCCTCGAAGGGCGTCTCGACCAAGCCGATCCTCCTGATCTCCGGCTACTCGCCGTTCTGCGAGACCTTCTTCGACGGCGTCCGCGTGCCGAAATCGCATGTCGTCGGGCAGATCAACCGCGGCTGGGACGTCGCGAAATATCTGCTGCAGCACGAACGCGCGATGATCTCAGGGATGGGTGAGCGCGGCGTCGGCCGTCCGCTCGGCCAGATCGCGGCAGACTCCGTCGGCACCGATGCGCAGGGCAAGCTCGACGATGCCATGCTGCGCGGCAAGATCGCCACGTTCGACGTCGATGAGGCCGCGCTCGCCGCCTGCGCCGAGCGTGCCGTCGATCTCGCCAAGGCAGGGCAGGCGCATCCGGCGTTCTCCTCGGCGATGAAATATTACGGCACCGAGCTCAACAAGCGCCGCTACGAGATCCTGATGTCGGCCGGCGGCGTCGACGCGCTGGAATGGGAAAGCGAGCGCTCCAGGCAGGGCGCCCGTCCGCGCGCCTGGCTGCGCACCAAGGCCAACTCGATCGAGGGCGGCACGACAGAGGTGATGCTCGGCATCGTCGCCAAGCGTATCCTCGATTTGCCGGGGGCTTAAGTTCAGTCCTCATCCTGAGGAGCGGCCATCATGCCGCGTCTCGAAGGATGGCCACGGCCTCACGGTTCGAGACGGCGCGACGCGCCTCCTCACCATGAGGGTCGCCACCGAATTCACTCGACAGTCCTTTCTGGAGCCCATCATGGCCCTCGTCCTCACCGAAGAACAATCGATGCTCCGCGATTCAGCGCGCGGGCTGATCAGCGACAAGGCGCCGGTGTCGCACCTGCGGCACTTGCGCGACAGCAAGGATCCCACCGGCTTCTCCAAGGAGCTTTGGCATTCCTTCGCCGAGATGGGCTTTGCCGGCCTGCTGGTGCCGGAAGAATTCGGCGGCAGCGGTCTCGGATTCATGGAAGCCGGAATCGTGATGGAGGAGATCGGCCGCACCTTGATGCCGTCGCCCTTCCTCGCGACCTCAGTGGTTGCGGCGTCCGCGCTGAGCCGCGGCGGCAATGCCGCGCAGAAATCGGAATACCTGCCGAAGATTTCCAACGGCTCGCTGCTCGCGACGCTGGCGATCGACGAAGGCGCAAAACATCGCCCGCTCCAGACCAGCTTGCAGGCCGTGCGCGCCGGCAACGGGTTCAAGCTCTCCGGCGCCAAGGCGCTGGTGGTTGACGGCCACGTCGCCGATCTCCTGATCGTCGCGGCCCGGACCGCGGGCTCAGCCGGCGAGCGCGAGGGCCTCACGCTGTTTCTGGTGAACCCGGCGGCCAAGGGCGTTGCGATCGAGCGCACCATCATGGTCGACGCGCACAATGCGGCGCGGATCGAGTTCGCCAATGTGGAAGTCAATGCCGACAGCGTGCTCGGCGAGGTCGATCAGGGCGCCGCTCTGCTCGACGGCGTGCTCGACATCGGCCGCGGCGCGGTCGCCGCCGAGATGGTCGGCCTCAGCGACGAGGTCTTTGGCCGCACCGTCGAGTACCTCAAGAACAGAAAGCAGTTCGGCAAGCTGATCGGCGAATTCCAGGCGCTGCAGCACCGCGCCGCCGAGCTCTATGTCGACATCGAGATCACCCGCGCCGCCACCATGAAGGCGCTCCAGGTGCTGGATGCCGATGTCGCCAAGGCCGCCGCAGCAGTCGCCGTCGCAAAAGCCCGCGCCGGCACCACCGCCACGCGCGCGGTGCAGGAGGGCGTGCAGATGCATGGCGGCATGGGCATGACCGACCAGTTCGACATCGGCTTCTTCATGAAGCGCGCAAGGGTCTGCGAGGAATTGTTCGGCGACGCCAATTACCACACCGAGCAGCTGGCGCGCGCGCGGGGGTATTGAGGCGACGGCCTCAAGGGGCAGCAGGATGGTGCCTCAACCCGGGTGTCGTCCCGGATGAACGCCGGGATCCATAACCCCAGGGAGTAGTTTGACGAAGGCTCGGAGTTTAGAGTGTCTCTCCGCGGTACTGTCACCTGCGCTTATCGATAGATCACGCGGTATGGGTCCCGGCGTTCGCCGGGACGACACCAGGGAGAGTCGCCCTTTCCTACCGCATCGGCGGCGCGTACTGCACGCCGCCGGCATTCCACAGCTGGTTCATGCCGCGCGGGATCTTCAGCTTGGACTTCTCGCCGATATTGCGCTCGTACATCTCGCCGTAATTGCCGACGTTGCGGATGATGCGGACGACCCAGTCCTTGGTGAGGCCGAGCTGCTCGCCGTAATTGCCCTCGGTGCCGACGAGGCGCATCACTTCCGGCTTCTTCGACTTCAGGGCCTCGTCGATGTTCTCCGAGCTGACGCCGAGCTCTTCGGCGTTGATCATGGCGTAGAGCGTCCACTTCACGATCATCATCCAGTCGTCGTCGCGCTGGCGCACGACGGGGGCGAGCGGCTCCTTGGAGATCATGTCCGGCAGGATCATGTGATCGCCGGGCTTGGTCAGGTTCAGCCTGAGCGCGTAGAGCTGCGAGACGTCGGCCGAGAGCGTGTCGCACTTGCCGGTGTCGTAGGCCTTCACGACATCGTCGAGCTTGTCGAACTTCACCTCGTCATACTTCATGTTGTTGGTACGGAAGTAATCGGCGACGTTGAGCGCGGTGGTGGTCCCGGTCTGCACGCAGACCTTGCTGCCGGTCAGGTCCAGCGAGGTCTCCTTGTTGCGTGACCGCGGCAGCATGAAGCCGGCACCGTCGTAATAGGCGACCGCGGGGAAGTAGAGATCGTAGTCGAGCTCGCGTGCCATGCTCCAGGTCGAGTTGCGCGAGAGGATGTCGACCTTCCGGCTCTGCAATTCCTTGAAGCGCTCGCTGGCGTCGAGCGGAACGAACTTCGCCTTGCCCGGATCGTTGAAGATCGCCGCGGCGACCGCGCGGCAGAAATCGACGTCGAAGCCGGTCCAGTTGCCCTTGTCGTCGGGGATCGAGAAGCCCGGCAGGCCCTTGTTGACGCCGCACAGCACCTCGCCGCGGCGCACGGTGCGCTTCAGCGTGCGGGTGTCGTAGAACTCGTAGATGATGGCGAGAACGGCGACCAGCACGGCGACCGCGAGCCCGATCAGCAGGCCGCCTCGAAAAGTGCGCATCATGTTACTCTCTCGAAAAATCGGGAAAAGGAATTGGGAGGGGAGCGCAGAGCATGATCCGGAAGATCATGCCATGAGCGTGATTCTCAGAGCTCGGGCTTCTGCCGGATGACCACCTTGGTGCCGACAGGGACGCGGTCGTAGAGATCGGCGACGTCGTTGTTGACGAGGCGGAAGCAGCCCGAGGACACCTTGGTGCCGATCGTGTCGGGGCGGTTGGTGCCGTGGATGCGGTAGACGGTGGTGCCGAGATACATGGCGCGGGCCCCTAACGGATTGCCGGGGCCGCCGGCCATGAAGCGCGGCAGGTAGGGCTGGCGCTGGATCATCTCCGGCGGCGGCGTCCAGTCAGGCCACTCCTTCTTGTTGGTGATGGTCACCAACCCCTGCCATTGAAAGCCGTCGCGGCCGACGCCGATGCCATAGCGGATCGCGCGCCCGCCAGGCTGCACCAGATAGAGGTGCCGTTCGGCGGTCGAGACGATGATGGTGCCCGGCGCTTCGGTGGTGCGGAAGTAAACGACCTGCTTCTGCCATTCCGGCTCGAGCTGGTAGGCGTCGTCGGCGACGAGGCCCGGCTCGTCGCCGCGGTCAGGCTGCTGGGCGGAGGCGGGGAGCGCAGACATGACGAGGCTCAAGGCTGCGACGGAGGCCGCCACAAACAGCCCGGTCCGGCGACGAAAATCGGTCATGTGATGCTCTCCCCGCTGCCACAGCGCAAATCATTCAAAGCCATCAAACCTGAGGGGCAAGTTCATGGCAAGTTGATGGCGCGTCGCCCTAGTATGTCATGAGAATGCTTTGGGTTTTTGACGCGCCCCAGGCAATGCCACGAACAGGGGATGGCGCGAAAAGCTTAGGTCGTGGTCAAGGCGGTGCTGCGCTCCCTCCCCCGCTTGCGGGGAAGGGCGGGGGAGAGGGTGTCTCCTCTAGGGAGAGACTCCCCCAGAGGAGAGAGCCCCCACCCGGCGCTACGCGCCGACCTCCCCCGCAAGCGGGAGAGGTTGCACCGAGCTCGCAGCTAGATCACCTGAGCCAACAGGCATCGATGTCAGATCTTGTTGCTCTCCGGCGCGATCCCGAGTCGCCTCACGATCTCCGTCGCCACAGCCCGCGCCTCGACGCGCGAGCCGATGCGGGGGCTGCGGAATCGTCGTCCCGAATGCAGCCGGATCACCACGATGCAGTGCTCGTCCTCGGACCGGCCGCGGCGCTCGACCGTGATCGTCTTCACATCGTGCCCCTTGATATGATCCGCGCGCGGCGTACCGTCGCCCCACAGGCGTTCAACGCGAATGTCGGCTTGCCTGATGATCCAGAACGCGCCGGTGACGAGATTGGCGTATCGGTAGACCGCGAAGGCGGCGAGCGCGCCGAGCGGCAGCAGCAGGATGTCGACATGGCTCGGCGATAGCCCCCGCCAGAGCTTGTATGCGTAGGGCACGGCGGACAACGCGACGGCGATCAACGCAACGATCCTGATGTCCCTTGCGGGAAACGGCTCGAGCGGCTCACCGAGACGCATCTCGGGATTGCTGGCATCGAGCGGATTGACCGGCGTCTCGACATTGGGGACGCCGAACTGTTCGGCGATCCGCGCCACGGTGTCATGAACGTGCGTGACATCGGAAATCGGAGGCGACGTCAGCCGCTCACCCGAGGCCAGCGTGAACGCCAGCTGGAAGCGGGCCTTTGCCCTCTTGCTGCCGGGAACCTGCAAGCCGGCGATGTCGTCTTTCGCGACGATCCGCGTGCGCAGTTTCCCGAACGGCCGCTGGTGCCCGATCAGGATCTCGTCGGGTGTGATGATCCACACCACCGCCGGCGCCATCATGATGCCGACGACGAATCCCGCGCCGACGAGCAGCGCGACCACGGAGATGATGATCTCCATGGTGTCGTGCGTGAGCAGGCCCGGCGTGAAGCAGAGCGCGACGGCCGCCGCAAAAGCGGACATCACCAGCCGCTGCGCGATCGAAGAGCCTTCACGGAGGCGAATGTCGGTGCTGGGGGGCGTGTCGTCCATCGCGGGCGGATGATTGCGTCGCCTTGGAAACTCCACGGACGGGTCCGTGGAGTCAAGCAACAAGGCCGACAATCAAAACCCGCCGCGACGTCCGCGCCGCATCAGCTGCTGGCGTTCAGCAGCTTGGCCACGGTGCGGTCGATCTCGTCATAGCTGCCTTCGCCGGCGTGCTGGAACACGATCTTGCCGCTCTGGTCGATGATGTATTGCGCCGGCCAATATTGGTTGCGGTAGGCGCTCCAGGTCCTGGAATCATTATCCTGCGCCACCGGATAGGTGATGCCGTGGCGCTTAAGCGCGGCCTGCACGTTCGAAGCCGAGCGCTCGAACGGGAATTCCGGTGTGTGCACGCCGACCACGACGAGGCCCTTGTCCCGGTACTTGGCGTAGAGCTCGGTGACGTGCGGCAGCGTGTTGACGCAGTTGACGCAGCCATAGGTCCAGAAGTCGACCAGCACGACCTTGCCGCGGAGCTCAGTGAGGCTGAGCGGCTTGGAGTTGAACCAGGTGTTGATGCCGGCGAAGTCGGGCGCGGATTGCTGGCTTGCCGCGGCGACCTGGATCGGTGCTGCATCGGCGGTGACGACAGGCGTTGCACGTGCGGCCTCGTCGCAGAGGCCGGGGATGACGGCGCCGGTGACGGCCATGCCGATCAGAGCGGCGGAAACGGCGAGCAGTTTGAGAGTCATGGGTGCGTCCTTTCGGTGAAGACTGAGGGATCACAGGCCGATCTGGCCGGTCGGGTAGAAGCCGGTGAGCCACGCCACGATGAGCGTGTCGTATTGGAAATAGGCGGCGAGCGCGAAGGCGATCACGACGATGCCGAAGCCCTGCTGCAGGCGCGGTGAGATTCGCGCCAGGCTGCGCACGCGCGTGGTCGCGGCCTGTCCGCCATAGGCTATTCCCAGCATCGGGATCGCCGCGCCAATGGCGTAGGCGACCAGCAGCGTGCCGGCCCAGCCGAGATTTTTCGATGTCGCAACCAGCGTCAGGATCGAGCCGAGCACGGGGCCGGCGCAAGGCGTCCAGACCAGGCCCAGCGTGGTGCCGAGCACGAGTCCGCCGAGCGCGCCGTCGCGTTGCGTGGCGCTGGAATTGCCGAGATCGAGCCAGCCATTGAGCCGGATCGACAGCCATTCGAATGGCGCCGGCCACAGCATCAGCAGGCCGAAGCCGAGCAGCAGGATCGAGGCGGCCTCACGCAGCAAATTCGGATCGAAATCGAACAGCCGTGTGATTGCGCCGAGCAGCAGCGCGACTGCTGAGAAGGACACGACGAAGCCGAGCGCTATCATCGCCGGACGCAGGTGCCCCGCGCGCCCGATCGAGGCGCCGAGCAGGATCGGCAGCATCGGCAGCGTACATGGCGCGGCGATGGTGAGGATGCCGGCAAGGAGAGCGAAGAGAAGTTCGAGCATGGCGCACTCGCGATGGAGGTCACGAGGGCAGTTCGGGTGCGGTGGGGCGCCCGTTACGCGGCGTCACGCCTTCGTGACGGGGACAGCTGCGAGCGGAACGGGAGGTGCGCTCCCTCGCCTGCGGGGGAGGGGTGGGGAGAGGGTATCTCCGCAACGGGACGCTCCCCCAGAGGAAAGAACCCTCACCCGCCCGCAAGCGAGAGAGGCGGGAGCCCGCGACGACGGGCGGAGCCCGCCAAACACAAAACGACCCGGAGGGGGGCATCCCGTCCGGGTCGCTGGAGGTTCTTGGGAGGTTTAAGCAAAACCGTATGTAAGCTTTATAGGGGGGAAGTTTTTCCGCCTGATGTTGTGCTTTGTTTCAATTGTTTCGTGGGCGGTAACACTTCCGTGTCCCCGGGGCAGGGCCCGAGATCGGGCCCTATCCCTTTGAAATCCTTGAAATCAGGCGGCGAAACGTTCGACGCCGCAGCCTTTAAGCAATTCGGCCAATTGCTTGCGGGCGTAGAACATCCGCGTCTTCACGGTGCTCTGGGGGATGCCGATGATCTGTCCGACCTCCTCCACCGACTTCTCGTGATAATAGATGAGGTTGATGATCTCGCGATGCGCGGGCGACAGCTTCTGCACGCAGGCGCGCAGGATGGCGCTGGTGTCACTGCGGTCGAGCGAGGTCTCGGGCGTGTCGTTACCGTCAGGAATCTGCCGCACGTCCTCCTGGTCGATGTCCTCGAAGCGGCGCTGGCGCATCGCGGTCAGGGCCTTGAAACGGGCGATCGAGAGCAGCCAGGTCGAAACCTGGGAACGGCCCTGGAACTGGCCGGCGGTCCGCCACACGTCGAGAAACACCTGGCTCACGAGGTCTTCCGCCGCGGTGGCGTCACGCACGATGCGCAGGATGAAGCGGTACACCCGCACATTGTGGCGGCAATAAAGGATGTGCATGGCCGTGCGGTTGCCGTCGGCAATGCTCTCGAGGAGCATGTCGTCCGAAGTCGCCTGAGCGGCGATGATGCTCTGGCTGGCCTGGGCGTTGATGGCGATGACGTTCAGCATGGACTTGGCTCCCCGTAGCGCCGCAACCGAGCGGCGTTTCCTTGGACCAAAGTGTTAATGAGCCAACGTTTCGGGACGTCTGCACGAAAAGCGGAAAATGGTTTCGTGCGCCGCCAAATTGTTTCGTCGAAACGGCCGCGACGAAACATTCGGGGCAAAAAAGCGTGGAATTTCAATATACGGAAAATACGGGACTGGGGGTTGGGAGGCGACCGCGGGCGCCCCGGAACGAATCCCGGCGATTTGCGTTCCGGCGTGCCGCGCTGTCGTCCCGGGGCGCAAAGCGGGTAGCCGGGACGGCGATGTCGCAGGGTGGGCAAAGGCGCGAAGCGCCGTGCCCACGATCTTTTCGCTATTATGGAGAGAACGGTAGGCACGCTTCCGCTTTGCCCACCCTACGGCACCTATCTGCGCCGCGCGCCCTTACGCTTTCTCGCCCTGCGGCGAGAACAGATAGCCGCCGCCGCGGATGGTGCGGATCACGGCCGGCTTGGCGGGATCGGGCTCGATCTTGCGGCGGATGCGCATGATGCGCAGGTCGACGGCGCGGTCGAAAGCTTCGGCGTCGCGCGCATTGGCCAACTCCAACAGGCGTTCGCGCGACAGCACGCGCTTCGGATTGGCCGCGAACACTTTCAACAGCCCGAACTCGGACGCCGTCAGCGGATGCTCGTTGCCCTCGTCGTCGCGCAAGGCCTGGGCTTCGAGATCGAGCCACTTTGTCCCGAACCGTACCAATTGCTCCTTGTCGGATTTCGCCGCCGCCTCCGGCGCCGCCGCCTTGGCCGGCACGCTTCGACGCAGCACCGAGCGGATCCGCGCCATCAGCTCGCGCAGCTCGCAGGGTTTGGCCACGTAATCGTCGGCGCCGAGCTCGAGCCCGACGACGCGGTCGATCGGGCTCGCGGTCGCGGTCAGCATGATGACCGGCACGTTGATGCGGCTCTTGAGGTCGCGGATGATCGAGAGGCCGTCCTCCTCGGGCATGTTGAGGTCGAGCACGACGAGATCGGGCATGCTGCTCTGGATCGCGGTGCGGAGCGATTTGCCGCCGTCGCACAGCGTCACGGTGAAGCCGTGCATCTTGAGATAATCGCCGACCATCTCCCGGGCCGGGGCTTCATCGTCGACGATCATGATGTGCTGGCTTTGGGTCATGGCGGCTTGATCACGGCATTTCGGTCGCGGGGAGGGTGATGGTGAAGGTCGAGCCCTTGCCGGGCCCGTCGCTATCGGCAGTCACCTCGCCGCCATGCATGTCGACGATGCGCTTGACGATGGAGAGCCCAAGCCCGGTCGAGCTCTCGCCGGCGGTCGGCTTGGCCGACAGCCGCTGAAAGCGGCCGAACAGGCGGCCGAGATCCTCCGGCGACAGGCCGGCGCCCTCGTCGCTGACGCAGACGATGGTGTCGCTGCCCTCGTGGCTGACGGTGACGTCGATCCTGCCGCCTATCGGCGAATATTTGATGGCGTTGCTGATGAGATTGTCGATCGCCTCGCGGATGCGATCGGTGTCGCACATGGTGACGATGTTGGCCGGGGCGGTGACGCTGATCGCCTGCTGCTTGTTGACGGCCAACGGCTGGTTGGCTTCGGCGACCTCCTTGACCAGGGCGGCGACGTCGACCGGCTCGCGGCGGATGGTGATGTCGAAGGCATCGGCCATCGCGTCCGAGATCAGATGGTCGACCATCGTGGTCAGGCGCTTGGTGGCGTCGCGGATGTGGTCGACCTGGGCGGCCACGCCGCTTTGCGATGCGCCGGTCGAGATCAGCTCCTTCAGCATCTCGGTGCGGCCGAGGATGACGCCGAGCGGATTCTTCAGATCGTGCGCGACGGTGCCCAAAATCTCGTTCTTGAAGCCGTTGGCGCGCTGCAGCCGCAGCCATTGCGCGGAGAGGCGGCGGTTGGCCTGCATCAGGGCGCGGGTGCGCTGGGCGACTCGGTCCTCCAGCTGCGTGTTGGCGTCCTGGAGCTGCTGGTAGAGGATGACGTTGTCGAAGGCGATCGAGAGCCTGGAGGAGAAGATCTCGACCAGCGAGCGGTCGGTCTCGGACAGATCGCGCTCGGCCTGCAGCAGCACCACCACCTCGCGGCCGGATCCGGTGCGCAAATAGATCACGCTGCGGTGGTCGGCGAATTCGTTCTTGCGGCGCTGGAACGCGGCCTCGACCATCTCGCGCAGATCGGGGTCAAGCGCCTTCGACGTCGTGGTGCCGATGAAGCGGCTGTAGCAGCCGCTGCCGGCGAGCACCGAGAGTTCGGGATCGATGCCGCCATTGTCGCGCAGAACCAGGATACCGGCGCAGTCGACGTTGAGCAGCGAGGCGAGCTGGGTCAGCACGCCCTCGGCGAGCCGCTGCATCGACTTGAAGTCGTACAGCGTCGATGCCGCGTCGATGATGATCTCGAGCCCGCGCCGCGTCTGCACCATGCGCTCGAGTTGCTGATAGGAGCGCAAAGCCGCGGTCAGCGAGGTGAACAGCTTGTCGGCGGTGAGCTCGGTCTTGGCCTTGTAGTCGTTGATGTCGTACTGCACGATCACGCGCCGCTCGGGCGCCTGGCCTGGCTGGCCGGTGCGCAGGATGATGCGCACGGTCTCGTTCCGGATCTCGTTGCGGATGAACTCGACCAGCTCGAGGCCGGCGACGTCGGTCTCCATGATGACGTCGAGCAGCACGGCGGCGATGTCGCTATGCTCGGCCATCAGCTTGCGGCCTTCCGCCGCCGAATAGGCCGACAGGATCTCGATGCCCTGGCCGTTCAGGCTGTAATCCGAGAGAGCAAAGCGCGTGCCGTCATGCACCGCCGGATCGTCGTCGATGACGGCGATCTTCCATTTCCGGGCGTTGCTATCCTCCGACGCGGTACCGGTGTCGTCGATCAGGTGGAGGACATCGTCCTGTTCGGCCATTGAGAAGTCCCGTCACTTTCTGTGCTTTGCGCGCCGCCCTTGGCGACCCGGGGCATGATAATGCGAAAAGTAGTGCCTTGTCCCAGCTTGGATTCCAGCATCATACGGCCGCCGAGCTGCTGGGTGACGAGGTTATAGACGATGTGCAGGCCGAGGCCCGTGCCGCCTTCATTGCGCCGGGTGGTAAAGAAAGGGTCAAAAGCCTGGCGCTGCACGTCGGGGGTCATGCCGGCCCCGTCATCGGTGAAGATGATCTCGATGTCCTCGGTCCCGCGTGGCCGGGCCGAGATCGTGATGGTGCCGGCGCGCCCGTCGGCGAAGGCGTGGTTGGCGGCGTTGAGGAACAGGTTGGTCAGGATCTGGCCATAGGAGCCCGGATAGCCGTCGAGCAGCAGCCCCTCGGGCACATCGACCTGGAGCGTGATCGGCGAGCGCTTCAGCACCGGACGCAGGCTGGCGATGATCTGGTCGGTGGCCTCGCTGAGCGAGAATTGCCGCCGCTCGGCATGCGAGCGGTCGACCGCGACCTGCTTGAACGACTGGATCAGCTCGCCGGCGCGCTGGAGATTGGCGACCAGCTGCTGCGAGGCGTCGCGCGAGGATTGCACGAATTCTTCCAGCTGCGAGCGGCGCAAGCCCCCGTCGCCCTTGAGCTGGGCCTCGAAGATCTCGCTGCGTCGGGCAAAGCTGGAGGCAACGGTCAGGCTGATGCCGATCGGGTTGTTGACCTCGTGCGCAACGCCGGCAACGAGGCCGCCGAGCGCCGCCAGCCGTTCGGCATCGATCAAATTCTGCTGTGCGGTATTGAGCTCGAACAGCGCGCTCTCGGCCTTTTCCTTGGAGGCGCGCAGCTCGTCCTCGGTCTGACGCTTGGCGATCGCGTTCTCGCGGAACACCTCCACCGCGCGCGCCATGGCGCCGACCTCGTCGCGGGCCTTGGTGCCCTGCACTTCGCGGTCGAGGTCGCCGAGCGTGATGGCGCGCATCGCCGCCATGATCTGCTGCAGCGGCAGCCGGATCGACAGCGCGATCATGACGCCGGCGGTGAGGATGATGCCGAGGAAGATCACCGCGATCGACAGCACCCGCCGCGAAATATCCGCCAGCGTGCGGTCAAACGTCTCCTGCGCCTTCTGCTCGCGCTGGCGCATCTTGGTGGAGAGGTCGTCGATGGCGCCGATCGCCTCGGCCTGGCTGGCGTCGATGGTGTTGCGCAAGAGCTCGGTGCGGCTCGCAAGCTGCTCGGAGAGCTTTGCAAAGCCCTCGCGCAGCGCGGCGGTGCGGGCCCCGAGCCGCTGCAGCGCCATGCGCTGGAGATCGTTATCGGCGAGATCGATCATCACGGGGATGGTCCTCTCAATCGTTTCGGTATTGCGGCGCGCGTCGTCGGCCGCGCCCGTCGACAGTGACAGGTAATAGGAATTGGCCGCCACCAGCATCGCGGTGAAGGCCTCGCGGGATTTACCGAGCGAGGGCCAGATCAGCGCGTCGCGGTGGCCGGTGGCGCCTTCGATGATGGAGTAGAGGCCCGCCATGTCCCGGGCCGGGCCCTGCACCTGCTCTTCATAGGTCTTGGCGATGGTGGCCTGCACGCTGCGCAGCTCGCCGAATCCGTTGAGGAAGCGGTCGGTTGTGCGCTCCAGCTCCTCGACCGAGCCCGACAGCATCGGGTCCTTGGCGGCGCGGTTGGACAGCGTGCCGAGCACCGCCTCGCGCAGCAGCAGGATCTCGGCGAACAGGTCCGGGCTCGGCTGGTTGATGTAGCGGTGGATCAGATTGTGCAGGCGCCCGGTTTCGCTTTCGAGCAGCGCCAGGATCCGGTCGGATTCGCGCACCTGACGGACGTCGTCCCAGGCCGAGCCCAGCACCTGCGCGCCATTCCAGATCATCGCCACCAGCACCACCACCACGGCGGAATTCAGCGCGGCGATCGACAGGATTCGCCAGCGGATCGGCACCGCCCGCAACGCGCCGACGATGCGCGCGCGCAGCCGTCCGATCGGGCCGGGCGGCCGCTCCGCGTGATCCTGATGTCCAAGCGCAGCCAACGCGGCTCACTCCACCTTGCGAATGCGTTCGATCAGCGCGGCCGCGGCGGGATCGCGCGCGGCCTTGGCGTAGATCGGGGCCATCGCGCCCTCGAACGGCTCGCGGTCGATGTCCCTGATGATGGTGACGCCGGCGTCCTGCGCCTTGCGCTGCGACTGCTCCTCGAGGTCGCGCCATTTCTCGCGCATGAACCGGCTGGAGCGCTGCGCGGCCTCCCGGAAGATCTTCTGGTCGTCCGGCGACAGGCTCTGCCAGGCCTTCAGCGAGATCACCAGCACCTCGGGGCTCATCGTGTGCTCGGTGAGGGTGTAATGGCCGGCAAGCTTGTAATGGTCCGTCGTCACGAAGGAGGGCCAGTTGTTTTCGGCGCCGTCGATCAAATGATTGGCGAGCCCGGTGAGCACCTGTCCATAGGGCAGCTCGACCGGCTCGGCACCGAGCGCGCGGATCATCTGGCTCATCAACTCCGACTGCTGTACCCGGATCCGCAATCCCTTGAGATCCGTAAGACTCCTCACCGGCCGGACACCGTTGTAGATCGACCGCGCGCCGGAATCGTAAAAGGCGAGCCCGACGAAGCCGTAAGGCTCGAAGCTATCAAGGATCTCACTGCCAATTGGCCCGTCCAGCACCTTCTGCATGTGCTCGATGGACCGGAACAGGAACGGCATGGCGAGCACGTTCATCGCCGGAACGAAGTTGCCGATCAGCGCCACATTGGTCCGGTTGAGGTCGATCGCACCGGCCCGGGTCTGCTCGATGGTCTCCTTTTCCTCGCCGAGCTGACGGGAGTGAAACACTTTGATCTCGTGGCGGCCGCCGCTGCGCTCGGCGATCAGGGCGCCCATGTAGCGCAGCGCCTGGACGGTCGGG
Source organism: Bradyrhizobium sp. UNPA324 (assembly GCF_006658635.1). Taxonomy (NCBI): domain Bacteria; kingdom Pseudomonadati; phylum Pseudomonadota; class Alphaproteobacteria; order Hyphomicrobiales; family Nitrobacteraceae; genus Bradyrhizobium; species Bradyrhizobium sp. UNPA324. The sequence goes on along the minus strand of NZ_LFJD01000004.1, from coordinate 4,008,736 downwards.
TAATCCTCGGTCTGGGTGTCGGCGGCGCGAAATTCGCGCGCAGCGGCACCCGTCGCGCGCATGCTCATCGAGACTGCGGCGAGCAGAAGCGCGACGAAGATCACCCCGGTCCGCGAGAGTTCGGCACGGTTCAACACTGGCACACTCAACCCCTCAGTGGTGGAGTCTATGGCGGGGGCAAAAGGTTCAATGCAATCTAGCAGATGGTCAGGGGAAGGCCATCCCGCCGCGGGGCTGGGACCGATTGTGCGGCGCGGCCGGCGCGCATTCCCGGTTGAAACCGGATATGCCGCGCCGTAAGCAGGGCGGCCGCCTTTTTGTCGTGCGGCTCGGGAAGAGCCACCGTGACTTCAGCATTGCGCTTTTTGCAAGTCGTTGCCGCCATTGCGGCTCTCTCGTGGGCTGTCCCAGCGGGCGCTACCACCGACATCGCGCTGTGGCACGCCATGTCCGGCGAGCTGGGGCGGCAGCTCGAAAAGCTCGCCTCCGACTTCAACGCCTCGCAGTCCGATTACCGCATCGTGCCGGCCTACAAGGGCAACTACACCGAGACGGTGACGGCCGCGATCTTCGCCTTCCGCTCGCGCAGCCAGCCCGCGATCGTCCAGGTCAACGAGGTCGCCACCGCCACCATGACCGCGGCCAAGGGCGCGATCTATCCGGTGTTCAGCCTGATGCGGGACCAGGGCGAGCCGTTCTCGCTCACCGACTATCTGCCCGCGGTCTCCGGCTATTACACCGACGCGGCGGGCAATCTGCTGTCGTTCCCGTTCAATTCCTCGACGCCGATCCTTTACTACAACAAGACCATGTTCCGCGACGCCGGCCTCGATCCGGAGATGCCGCCGAAGACCTGGCCGGCATTGGGCATCGCCGCAAAGCGCCTGCGCGACCATGGCGCGGTGTGCGGCTTCACCACGTCCTGGCCGTCCTGGATCCATGTCGAGAATTTCTCCGCCTTCCACAATCTGCCGGTGGCGAGCCGGGCCAACGGCTTTGCCGGGCTGGATGCGGAATTGACCATCAACAATTCCGTTCTCGTGCGTCACGTCGCCCAGCTCGCCGAATGGCAGAAGACCAAGGTGTTCGACTATGGCGGCCGCGGACAAGCGGCCGAGCCGCGCTTCCAGAACGGCGAATGCGGCATCTTCATCGGCTCCTCGGCGACGCGCGCCGACATCAGGGCGAACTCGAAATTCGAGATCGGCTACGGCATCATGCCGTATTGGCCCGACGTGAAGGACGCGCCGCAGAATTCGATCATCGGCGGCGCTACGCTGTGGGTGCTGCGCGACCGGCCGCGCGCGGAATACAAGGGCGTGGCGCGGTTCTTCGCCTATCTGTCGCAGCCCGGCGTGCAGGCCGCCTGGCACCAGAACACCGGGTACCTGCCGATCACCCGCGCCGCCTTCGAGCTGACGCGGTCGCAAGGCTTTTACGAGCGCAATCCGGGCTCGGCGATCTCGTTCGAGGAGATCACGCTGCATCCGCCTTCCGAGAATTCGAAGGGCATCCGGCTCGGCTCCTTCGTCCTGATCCGCGGCGCGATCGAGGACGAGCTGGAGCAGGCCTTTGCCGGGCACAAGAGCGCGCAAGCAGCGCTCGATTCCGCCGTCGAGCGCGGCAACAAGCTGCTCCGCCAGTTCGAGCGCGCCAGTCCGGACAGGTAGCATGTTGCGAATGAGCGGAGCTATGGCCGCGAGCACGATGCGCTCCCTCCCCCGCTTGCGGGGGAGGGTTGGGGAGAGGGTGTCTCCACAACGGGATAATCCCCCAGAGGAGAAAACCCTCACCCGCGCCTTCGGCGCGACCTCTCCCGCAAGGCAAGCGGGAGAGGTGCAACGTCTCTCTGGCTTGTACCGAGACAACCAAAGCTAACCCCGTTTTCGATACGCAAGCGCTAATGACAATCGCGCCGTCGCGACAGCTGCCAGACCTCACCGACGCCCAGAGCTTCCGCGCCTTCCGCTCCGATGCGCCGCGTTGGCTCCCAATCGCGCTCGACATCGCGCGCGGCCATGGTCTCGATACCAGCGCGCCGCATCAGTTTGCGACCGGCACCAATCTGGTGATCGGCCTCGGCGACAAGCTTATCCTGAAGATATTCCCGCCGCTGCTCCGCGCCCAATTCGTCTCCGAGCGCGGTTCGCTGACGCAGCTCGCCGGCCGTCTCGATCTACCCATCCCGGAGATCGTTGCCGAAGGCGTGCGAGACGGCTGGCCTTATCTGATCATCACGCGCCTTGCCGGCACGCTCGGCTCGGAGGTCTGGCCTTCTCTGCCGGAACACCAGAAGGAGCGCGTGCTGCGCCATATCGGCGAGACCATCGCGGCCGTCCAGCGCGTCCCGCCCGGGCCGCTCGCTGGAATCGAGCCGCGCTGGGATGATTTCATGCGGCAGCAGATCCAGGGCTGCAAGGCACGGCACACCCGTCTCGGCCTTGCGCCAAAGTTTCTCGCCGGCCTCGATGATCTCCTACGCGATGCGGAAAAGCTCATCCCGATGGATGCGCCGCCGGTGATTCTGATCGGCGAATATATTCCCGAGAACTTCCTGCTTGCCTGCGACGATGGCGAGTGGTCGCTCGCCGGCCTGTTCGACTTCGGCGACGTGCTGGCGGGATGGCGCGATTACGACCTGCTCGGCCCCAGTGCGTTCATGGCGGCGGGCCGACCGGGCCGGGTGAAGAGCCTGCTCGAAGGCTTTGGCTATTCAAAACCTGATTTCGCGCTCAAGCGCCGGCTGATGGCCCTGATGCTGCTGCACCGTGCCAGCGACCTCAACAGCCACATCTGCATCGAGGGCTGGCAGGAGCAGGCGGATGATTTGGTTGAGCTTCAAGAGCTGATCTGGCCGGGGTGAGCGATCCACGCCTCCCCGTCATTGCGAGGAGCCCTTGCGACGAAGCAATCCAGACTGTCGCCGCGGCAAAAGTCTGGATTGCTTCGCTACGCTCGCAATGACGAGTTTGCTGCACGAGCCCCGATCCTCTCGAGAGCCGCGACCCGCCTGAAGGAGGTGCCGGCAAATAGGGCTACCAAATTTGACTGCTTATTTTTTGATCAATATCATCTCTTTGTATGCAACGATGAGGCTCGCTCGACCTCGTACGGCGATCGCGATGACCCGTATATCCTTCATTTTCAATGGCTTGGGCGGCGCTTGAGCCACTCTTAAGCCTTGGCACGAACCTTGCGAATCCAGTTCCAACCAAAACTTTTGCGTTGGAGCATTTCATGAAGCGCCGCGATTTCCTCAAGTCCGTGTCCGGATTGGCCGCCGGAGCGGCGCTTCCGGCCGTGCCGTCCGCGATCTCCACCGCCTATGCCGATGCCCGCTCGGAGACGCTCTTGATCGTCTCCGAAGGCGGCCCCAACAATCTCGACATCCACGGCGTCGGCACCAACGTGCCCGGCTATGAGGTGTCCTGGAATTGCTACGACCGCCTGATCAGCCACGAGATGAAGAGCGGTCCCGGCGGCGTCCCCTATTACGACCGCGACAAGTTCAAGGGCGAGCTCGCCGAGGACTTCAAGATCGACGACATGTCGGTCACCTTCAAGCTGCGCAAGAACGCCAAATTCCACGACGGCACGCCCGTCACCGCCAAGGACGTGAAATGGTCGCTCGATCGTGCCGTCAGCGTCGGCGGCTTTCCGACCTTCCAGATGAGCGCGGGCTCGCTGACCAAGCCGGAGCAGTTCGTCGTCATCGACGATTACACCGTGCGCGTCGACTTCCTGAAGAAGGACAAGCTGACGATTCCCGATCTCGCCGTGATCGTGCCCTGCATCGTCAACTCCGAGCTCGTGAAGAAGAACGCCAGCGAGAAGGATCCCTGGGGTCTGGAATTCACCAAGCAGCAGACCGCGGGCTCCGGCGCCTACAAGGTGACGAAGTGGACCGCCGGCACCGAAGTCGTCATGGAGCGCAACGACGACTGGGTCTGCGGTCCGCTGCCGAAGATCAAGCGCGTGATCTGGCGCATGGTGCCGCAGGCCGGCAACCGCCGCGCGCTCTTGGAGCGCGGCGACGCCGACATCTCCTACGAGCTGCCGAACAAGGACTTTCAGGAGATGAAGGCGAACGGCAAGCTCAACGTGGTGTCGCTGCCGTTCTCCAACGGCATCCAGTATATCGGCATGAACGTCACCAAGCCGCCCTTCGACAATCCGAAGGTGCGCCAGGCCGTCGCCTACGCGCTGCCCTATCAGAAGATCATGGACGCCGTGATGTTCGGCCTCGCCAACCCGATGTTCGGCGCGGCGAAGGACAAGCCGACCGAGGTCGCCTGGCCGCAGCCGCACAAATTCAACACCGACATGGAGAAGGCGAAGGCGCTGCTGACTGAAGCCGGCTATGCAGGCGGTTTCGAGACCACGATCTCGTTCGACCTCAACTTCGCCGGCGTCAACGAGCCGCTCTGCGTGCTGGTGCAGGAGAGCCTCGCCCAGATCGGCATCAAGACCACCATCAACAAGGTGCCCGGCGCCAACTGGCGCACCGAATTGAACAAGAAGGAGATGCCGCTCTTCACCAACGTGTTCTCGGGCTGGCTCGATTACCCCGAATACTTCTTCTACTGGTGCTATCACGGCAACAATTCCGTCTTCAACACCATGAGCTACAAGTCGGCGGAGATGGACAAGCTCATCGACGGCGCGCGCACCGCAGCGGCAAGCGGCGACAAGGCGGCCTACGATGCCGACGTGAAGGGCTTCGTTGATCTCGCCTTCACCGACATCCCGCGCATCCCGCTGTACCAGCCCTACGTCAACGTCGCGATGCAGAAGAACATCAGCGGCTACCAATATTGGTTCCACCGGCGGCTGGACTATCGCGCGATGGCGAAGGGGTGAGGTCAGGCGATTGGCGATTAGCGAGTAGGGCGAGGCAATCGGATATGGCGTTCGGAGGCTTATCGGCTGGCTCGGTTCGCCTCTTCCGCTTGCGGGGGAGGCCGACGCGCTCAAAGAGCGCGGCGGGTGGGGGTTCTCTCCACACGGAGAACCCCAATGCGGAAGCACCCCCACCCCAACCCTCCCCCGCAAGCGGGAGAGGGGGCGCAGTTGTGCCTGTTGCGTCATCTTCTCTCTCCACGGGAAGTCGCCCATGCTCACCATGATCGGCAAGCGGTTGATGTTCGCGATTCCCTCGCTGATCGGGGTCGTCATCGTCACCTTCCTGCTGACGCGCGCGCTGCCGGGTGATCCCGCCGCCTACTTCGCCGGTCCCGCCGCGACCAAGGAAGCCGTCGAGCAGATCCGCAAGAAGCTCGGCCTCGACAAGCCGCTGATCGAGCAATTCTTCCGCTACACCAATGATCTCGCCCATGGCGATTTCGGCAACTCGCTCACCACGGGCCGGCCGGTCGCCGCCGAAATCCGCAACCGCCTGCCGGCGTCCGCCGAGCTGACGCTGCTGGGCCTGATCGTCTCGGTCGTCATCGCCATTCCGCTCGGCGTGTTCGCTGCGACACGGCCGGGGTCATGGATCGACCATCTCTGCCGTGTCACGACGACGGCCGGCGTCTCGCTGCCGGTGTTCTTCACCGGCCTCGTGCTGGTCTATGTGTTCTACTTCCGGCTCGGCTGGTCGCCGGCGCCGCTCGGTCGTCTCGACGTGTTCTACAGCGCGCCGCCGACCGTGACCGGCTTCTATCTGATCGACACCCTGATCGCGCGCGACCTCGAGGCGTTCCGCTCGGCGCTGAGCCAGCTCATCTTGCCGGCGACGACGCTGGCGATCTTCTCGCTGGCGCCGATCGCGCGCATGACGCGCGCCTCGATGCTGGCGGTGCTGGCATCGGAATTCGTCCGCACCGCGCGCGCCAGCGGCCTGTCGCCGGCGACCGTGATCGTCACCTACGCCTTCCGCAACGCGATGTTGCCCGTCATCACCACGCTCAGCATGGTGTTCTCGTTCCTCTTGGGCGCCAACGTGCTGGTGGAAAAGGTGTTCGCCTGGCCCGGCATCGGCTCCTATGCGGTGGAAGCGCTGATCTCGTCGGATTTCGCGCCGGTGCAGGGCTTCGTGTTGACCATGGCCGTCATGTACGTGCTGCTCAATCTCGTGATCGACATCTTGTACGGCGTGATCGATCCGCGTGTGAGACTTGAAGGCTAGGGGGACTGCATGAGCTCCGTTGCGCCTGCTGTTGAACCTGTCGGCCCGGCCCGCACCTCGGGACTATCGGCGATCCTCGAACAGACCCGCTATGTCCTCAGCGAGAACAAGGTCACCGGCTTTGCCTTCGCATTGCTGGTCCTGATCCTCGCCGCCGCGATCTTCGGCCCCTATGTCGTGCCCTATGATCCGCTTGCCTCCGACACCGCCGCGGCGTTGAAGCCGCCGTCGGCGGCACACTGGTTCGGCACCGACCAGCTCGGCCGCGACATCTTCAGCCGGGTCGTCGTGGCGACTCGGCTCGACACCTTCATCGCGGTCGCCTCCGTCGCGCTGGTGTTCCTGATGGGCGGCCTCGCCGGCATCGCGGCCGGCTATTTCGGCGGCTGGACCGACCGCATCGTCGGCCGCATCGCCGACACCATCATGGCCTTCCCGCTGTTCGTGCTCGCCATGGGCATCGTCGCCGCGCTCGGCAACAGTGTGCAGAACATCATCCTGGCGACCGCCATCGTGAACTTCCCGCTCTATGCCCGCGTCGCGCGCGCTGAGGCCAATGTCCGCCGCAATGCCGGCTTCGTGCAGGCCGCGCGGCTCTCCGGCAACGGCGAATTCCGCATCCTGCTGGTGCACATCCTGCCGAACATCATGCCGATCATGATCGTGCAGATGTCGCTGACCATGGGCTACGCCATCCTCAATGCCGCGGGCCTGTCCTTCATCGGCCTCGGCGTCCGTCCGCCTACGGCCGAATGGGGCATCATGGTCGCCGAAGGCGCCGGCTTCATGGTCTCAGGCGAATGGTGGATCGCGCTCTTCCCGGGCCTCGCGCTGATGATCGCCGTGTTCTGCTTCAATCTCCTCGGCGACGGCCTGCGCGACATCGTCGACCCTCAGCGGAGGACGTGATGGCAAATTTTCGGCCGAGATTCCCCAATGAATCCAACGCCATTCTACTGTGCATGGGGTTGTTTTCGCGCTTTTTCGGCAGGCCCGCATGACCGCCCAGCCGCTGCTCGACGTCCAGGACCTCACCGTCGAATTCACCACCCGCCGCGGCATCGTCAAGGCCGTGCAGCACGTCAACATCTCCGTCGCCAAGGGCGAGACGCTGGCCATCGTCGGCGAGTCCGGCTCCGGCAAGTCGGTGACGTCCTATGCGGTGATGCGCATCCTCGATCGTGCGGGCCGCATCGCCGAAGGCTCGGTGATGTTCTCCGGCATCGACGTCAAGGCGGCGAGCGAAGACCAGTTGCGCGATCTGCGCGGCCGCGAAGTCTCGATGATTTTCCAGAACCCGCGTGCGGCACTGAATCCGATCCGGAAAGTCGGTGATCAGATCGAGGACGTGCTGCGCACCCATGTGCAGCAGGCCCAGGTTAGAGATCACGGCGAGAAGGCGATCGAGGCGCTGGAGCAGGTCAAGATCGCCCGACCGCGCGAGCGCTACCACGCCTATCCGTTCGAGCTTTCGGGAGGCATGTGCCAGCGCGTCGTCATCGCGCTCGCGCTCGCCTGCAATCCGCAGCTTCTGATCGCGGACGAGCCGACCACCGGCCTCGACGTCACCACCCAGAAGGCGGTGATGGACCTGATCGTCGAGCTGACCAGGCGCCGCGCGATGTCGACCATTCTGATCACGCACGACCTCGGCTTGGCTGCTGCCTATTGCGACCGCGTCGTGGTGATGGAGAAGGGCCGCGTGGTCGAGACAGCCAAGGCTGCCGACATTTTTGCCAACCCGCAGCATCCCTACACCAAGAAGCTGATGCGCGCGACGCCGCGGCTTGGTGTGTCGTTGCGAGACTTGCTGCCGGAGGAAGAATCTGCGGCGGCCTCCTTCGCCTCTCCCCGCGTGCGGGGAGAGGCCGACACGCGCAGCACCGCGAGTGGTGAGAGCCAGCCCCTCCTGCTCGTCGACAAGCTCGTGAAAGAATATCCCCGCCAGGGCGCCACCGCGGTGCTCGGAAAGCTGTTCGGCCGCAAGCCGCCCGTCGAGCCTGAAATGTTCCGCGCCGTCGACGGTATCAGCTTCGCCATCGGCCATGGCGAGAGCGTCGGGCTGGTCGGCGAATCCGGCTGCGGCAAATCGACGACGTCGATGATGGTGATGCGGCTTTTGGACCAGAGCTCCGGCCTGATCCGGTTCGACGGCGAGGATATCGGCGGCATCGCTCCCGCTTCTTTCGCCCGCCTGCCGCAGCGCAGCCGCATCCAGATGGTGTTCCAGGATCCGACCGACAGCCTCAATCCGCGCTTCACCGCCGCGCGCGCCATTGCGGACCCGCTTCTGCAGCTCGGCGATATCAGGGGACGCGACGCGCTCCGCGCGCGCTGCGAGGAGCTCGCCACCATGGTCGGCCTGCCGCACAATCTGCTCGACCGCTTCCCGCATCAATTGTCCGGCGGGCAGAAGGCCCGCGTCGGCATCGCCCGCGCCATCGCGCTGCATCCAAAGCTCGTCATCCTCGACGAGCCGACGGCGGCGCTCGACGTCTCGGTTCAGGCGGTCGTGTTGAACCTGCTTCAGGACCTCAAGGCGCGGCTAGGTATGAGCTATCTGTTCGTCTCGCATGATTTGAATGTGGTGCGCTTGTTGTGCGATCGTGTCATTGTGATGCGGACGGGTCGAATCGTCGAGGAAGGCTCTTCCGAGCAGGTCTTGCGCGATCCGCGGGACGACTACACCAAGGAGCTGCTGACGGCGATCCCGCATCCGCCGTTGCCGGTGCATTGAGAGATTGTTTGGGACGCGTGATGGCCGAACCGCTGGACGATTATATCGACGCCGTATCGAAAGCGCTGGCGCTGCCGGTGGAAGAGGCCTGGAGGCCTGCGGTGCGCGCCAACCTCGAAGTCTCGCTGCGGCTTGGCCGCATGGTCGACGAATTCGCGCTGCCGGACGAGACCGAGCCGGCGCCGATTTTCACCGCTTGATGTTGCCATGACCAGCAAGCCAGAGATGACGGCCGCAGGAATAGCGAGCGCGGTCGCGGCCCGCAAAATGTCCGCGCTAGATGCCACGGAAGCAGCGCTGGCGCGCATCAAGCAGCACGATGGCATCCTCAATTCCTTCACCGACGTCACTGCCGATCGCGCCCGCGCCAAGGCGCGCGCCATCGATGCCGACATTGCCGCCGGCAAGCCGATCGGCCCGCTCGCCGGTGTCCCCTTCGCGGTGAAAAACCTGTTCGACGTCGCCGGGCTGCCAACGCGCGCAGGTTCGAAGATCAACCGCGACCTCGCACCGGCCAAACGTGACGCCACGCTGATCGAGCGGATGGAGGCGGCCGGCGCCGTGCTGGTCGGCGCGCTCAACATGGGCGAATACGCCTACGACTTCACCGGCGAGAACGTCCATGACGGTCCCTCGCGCAATCCGCACGACACCACGCGGATGACCGGCGGCTCTTCCGGCGGCTCGGGCAGCGCCGTCGGCGGCGCGCTGGTGCCGATCGCGCTCGGCTCGGACACCAATGGCTCGATCCGCGTGCCGTCCTCGTTCTGCGGCATCTTTGGCCTGAAGCCGACCTATGGCCGGCTGTCGCGGGCGCGCTCGTTCCCGTTCGTCGCGAGCCTCGACCATCTCGGCCCGTTCGCACGCTCGGCCACCGATCTCGCGCTCGCCTATGACGCGATGCAGGGCCCGGACGCGGAGGACAGCGCCTGCACCACGCGCGGGCTGGAGCCGACGCTGCCGCTGCTCGCCAATCCGGTGTCGGACCTGCGCATTGCGGTTGCCGGGGGATACTTCCAGAAGAACGTGTTTCCGGAAGCCGTCGAAGCGGTCAGCCGCGTCGCCAAGGCGCTTGGTGCCACTGACGTGATCGATATCCCCGAAGCCGCGCGCGCCCGCGCGGCGGCCTATGTTATCACCACCACCGAAGGCGCCTCGTTGCATCTCGATCGCCTGCGCAAGCGCCCGAACGATTTCGATCCGGCGGTGCGCGACCGCTTGATCGCAGGCGCCATGGTGCCGGCGCCGCTGGCCGACCGCGCCCAGAAATTCCGCCGCTGGTATCGCGCTCAGCTCGCGGAGATATTCAAGTCAGTCGACGTGCTGCTCGCGCCGGCAACGCCTTGCACCGCACCGAAGCTCGGCCAGGTGAATTTCAATCTCGACGGCGTCGAGCTGCCGGTGCGCGCCAATATCGGTATCCACACCCAGCCGATCTCGTTCATCGGCCTGCCGGTGGTGGCAGTCCCGGTGCCGCTCGAGCCGCTGCCGATCGGCGTGCAGATCATCGCTGCGCCCTGGCGCGAGGACATTGCGCTCCGCGTTGCGTATGCGTTGGAAAAGATGGGCGTCGTCGCTGCGCCGTCGCCGAGAGGAATTTGAGATGGAGATCGATCTCCCCGAGGTGATCGCGGACGTCAAAGCCGCGTTCGATCGTTATGAGCAGGCCCTCGTCAGCAACGACGTTGCCGTGCTCGGTGAGCTCTTTCGCAAGGATCCCCGTACGCTGCGCTATGGCATCGGCGAGAACCTCTACGGCTATGAGGCGATAAGCGGATTCCGCGCCGCGCGCTCGCCGGTCGGCCTCAACCGCCGCACCGCCAAGACGGTCATCACCAGCTATGGCCGCGATACGGCCGTCGCCTCCACTCTTTTCTATCGCGACACGGCGCCGGGCAAAGTCGGCCGGCAGATGCAGACCTGGATCCGCTTTCCCGAGGGTTGGCGCGTCGTCGCTGCCCATGTCAGCGTCATCGACGAGCCGAAAGAGACCGCATGACGCTTGACGATCTTCCGCAGGGAGCATTGCCGACCGAACCGGTGGTGCCGCGCGTCGACCGGGCGCAGCGGAGCGTGCATAAGGTCACGCGCGCCGAGGAACTGCGCCTGCAGCTCGCCGACGAGATCGTGCGCGGCGCCCTGGCCCCCGGCGCACCGCTGGACGAGACCGACGTCGCGCGCCGCTTCAACGTCTCGCGGACGCCGGTGCGCGAGGCGCTGCGTCAGCTCGTGGCAAGCGGCCTCGTCGAAGCGCGTGCCCATCGCGGCGCGGTGGTGGCGCAGCCCTCGATCGAGCGTCTCAAGAGCATGTTCGAGGCGATGGCGGAGCTGGAGGCGCTGTGCGCCGGCCTTGCTGCCGAGCGCATGTCCGCGGCCGAGCGCCACGGCCTGGAAGCCATCCACGAGGAGCTGCGGGTGCTGAGCTACACCGGCAATCCCGATCGCTTTCACGAGGTCAACGAACGCTTCCACAACGCGATCTACGCGGGCTCGCAGAACGGCTACATCGCCGAGATCACGCTCGCGACCCGCGTCCGCGTGCAGCCGTTCCGTCGCGCCCAGTTCCGCAATCTCGGACGCCTCGCCAAATCGCAAGCCGAGCACGACCGCGTCGTCGTCGCCATCATGCGCGGCGACAAGCAGGGCGCGGCCGCCGCGATGCGCGCGCATATCGAGCTGGTGCGCGGAGAGTACGAGATCTACGCGGTGTCGGTGTAGGGCGGGTTGTTGCTACACACTCGCTGTCGTCCCCGCGATCGGCGCTTCGCTTTGGACAACGCGATGCGTTGTCCAAAGCTGCGCTTGTCCGGGACGACAGCGGAGCGGAATCACTCCTTCGCCGCTTCCGCCATGAACTTCCGCCAACCGCCGTAGCTGGTGATGTCCCGGGCATCGCCGAGCACTTCGGGCTCGACCAAAAACCCCTTCACCGAGCGGCCGTCCGCAAGCCGCACCGTGCCGATCACCATCGGCGATGGAATCGCGTTGACGAACTTGCCGAAGGCGGATGGCGACAGCGACCAGATCTCCAGCTCGATCGACGCGCCCTTGCCGGCTGCGACACGCAGCAGGCCGGGCTTCGTCGGCGTGGTCTTGAGCGCGTAGAGCTTGTAATCGGGCGCAGTCCTGGTCGCCTCGATCAGCTTAGCGTCCAGCGCTTTCAATTCGCCGTTCAGCACCATGCCGGACAGATGCGCACCGACGACCGCGATCGGAATGTCGTCGCCACCGCTTGCCGGCAGCGGCGGGAGCAGAGCTTGAGCCGCGCCCTTCGCGCCGAGACCGAGCTTCGTATCCGCTTGGAAGACGCGGCCAATGCTCGCGAGCAGCGCGTCATGTCCCGCGGGGGCGAGCAGCGTGATGCCGAACGGAATGCCGTCGGCGCGCATCGAGGCCGGCACGGCGAGGCCGCAGAGGTCGAGCAGGTTGACGAAATTGGTGTAGGTCCCGAGCCGGCTGTTGAGCTCGATCGGGTTGGCGAGCACCTGCGCGGTCGTATAGGCGGTCGGCGCCGTCGGCAGCACCAGCGCGTCGATATCGGCAAAGGTGCGCTCGGCGATCTTGCGAAGGCCCTGCAGGCGGTACAGTGCCGCAAAGGTCTCGGCCGCCGTGAGCCGCGCGCCCGCCGCCGTGATCTCGCGCGTCACCGGATGGATCGCGTCAGGCGCGGAGGCGAGCAGATCCTTGATCACGAGGTAGCGCTCGGCGACCCACGGGCCCTCATAGAGCAGTCGCGCCGTCTCGTAGAACGGCTCGAGGTCGAACTCGACCAGCGTCGCGCCAAGCGCGGTCCAGCGCTTCAGCGCATCGGCGTAGGCGGTTTCCGATTTCTTGTCGCCGAAGAAGATCAGTTGTCCGTTGCGCGGCACGCCGAGGCGGAGATTTGCGGGGAATTGTGTGAGCGGGCCCGGCGGCCGGTCGCGTGAGAACGGATCGGCCGGGTCCGGGCCTGCCATCACGGAGAGGGCAAGCGCAGCATCATCCACTGTCAGCGCGAATACCGAGATGCAGTCGAGCGTGCGGCAGGCCGGCACGAGGCCCGCATTCGAGATCATGCCGAGGCTCGGTTTCAGCCCGACGATGTTGTTGAGCATCGCCGGCACGCGGCCCGACCCGGCGGTGTCGGTGCCGAGCGACAGCGGAACGAGGCCGGCGCCGACGGCGACTGCGGAGCCCGAGCTCGATCCGCCGGGGATGAGATCGTCACGGACCGAATTCTTGGGAATGCCGTAGGGCGAGCGTACGCCGACGAGGCCGGTCGCGAACTGGTCGAGATTGGTCTTGCCGATGACGATGGCGCCGGCGGCACGCAGGCGAGCCACCGCGGTCGAGTCGCGCGTCGGCGTAGTGGAGAAGGCCGGGCAGGCCGCGGTGGTCGCAAAGCCCAGCGCGTCGATATTGTCCTTCACCGCGACCGGCACGCCGTAGAGAGGCAGGTCGGCGGCATCCGCGCGCGCGGCAAGCTTCGCGGCCTCCGCGACCGCATCCGTCTCGTCGCGCAGGCTGATGAAGATGGCGGGATCGTCGTGGTCGCGGATGCGCTGATAGGTCCGCGCGACCGTCTCCGCCGGCGTCAGCGTGCCCGCGCGATGCGCGGCCACGATCGCGGCGATCGTTTCTGGCTGCTCAGCCCCCATGGCGACAAAACTCCGGCAATCTGTCCCTACCCGCGAGGGAAGCAAGCGATGTGCCATTGTGTACAATATCAGGGCGGTACGATCGCTCTGGAAGACTATCGTGTAATCAGTGGCTTAGGAGGTATTTCGACAAGCTCGTCGGCGGCGACACCGTCGCCCTGCGACAAGGTATCCGCCCAAATCGTAGGCAGCCGAGATCAGGTGAAGCCGGCGAGGATCCGGAGCAGTTGCGCCCGGTTTTCCTTGCCGATCTTCTCTTCGACGTGCCGCTCGTGCTCGGCCGCGAGCCGCTTGAATTTTGCCAGCGCCGTCTCGCCCTGCGTGGTCAGGTGGAGCGCATGAGAGCGCCGGTCCACCTTCGACTTGACCCGCTTGACGTAGTTACGCTGCTCGAGGCTGTCGAGCAGATGCACCAGCCGGGCGCGCTCGATGCCGAGGCGCTTTGCCACCGCCATCTGCGACAGGCCCGGATTGGCGCCGATCAGCGTCAGCACCGAATATTGCGTCGGCCGGATGTCGACCGCGCCAAGCGTCTTGATGAAGTCCTGGAAGATCCAGATCTGGAAGCGCCGCACCGCATAGCCGGCGTGCCCGACCAGCGCATCGAGGCCGATCTCGTCGGCGACATCGTGAGGCGCCGCGCCGTTGCCGGCGCGCTTGCGTGGGGCAGTCTGGGTTGCGCTGGCTGTCACATCGTGTCTCCCGCCCGGCAACCTTAGCGCCTCGCAGGTCCCGGCGAAAGATTGTTGTTGACGACAACAATTGTCATGCCCAACATTATGGCCAAAGCAGCCCGGACGAGGCTGCGGCCGGTCCCGGATCCGGCCGGAGGGAGGACACACATGACAGTCGCCCCACGCGGTGACGTTGCGGGCCTGTTCGCAAGCCCGCGGACCGTCGCAGAGCATCGCCCCGACGGCAGCATCGTGCTGCGCTCGCTCGATCCGTTGCGGGATGGCGCGCGCTGCGTCGGCGACTGGCTGGAGCATTTTGCGCGGCAGACGCCGGATGCGATCTTCCTCGCCGAGCGCGGCAATGTCGATGCGCCCTGGACCAATGTCACCTATGCGCAGGCGCTGCGCCAGGTGCGTGCGGCGGCGTCCTGGATTCTGGCGCAGGGCCTCAGCGCGGAGCGCCCGCTCGCGATCCTCTCCGACAACAGCATCGATCACGCGTTGCTCGCGCTTGCCGCCCAGCATGTCGGCGTGCCCTCCGCCGCGATCTCGCCGGCCTATTCGCTGATGTCGAGGGATTTCGAGAAGCTCAAGAGCATGATCACGCTGCTCGAGCCGGGCGCGATTTACGTCTCTGGGACCAAACCCTTCGCGGCCGCGCTGGCCGCCATCGCGCCGCTGCACAATGCGCAGATCATCAGCGGCAATGCCGACGATGCCGACGCGCTCGCCTTCCGCACCGTCGCGGCAACGCCCGAGACACGCGACGTCGCAACGGCGTTTGCGGCGGTGACGCCGGACACGATCGCAAAATTCCTGTTCACGTCAGGCTCGACCGGCACGCCGAAAGCCGTCATCAACACCCAGCGCATGCTGACCTCGAGCCAACAGGCCAAGGCGCAGACCTGGACCTTTCTCGAACAGACGCGTGGTGATCTCGTCATTCTCGACTGGCTGCCCTGGAGCCACACCTTTGGTGCCAACCACAATTTCAATCTCGTGCTCCGCAACGGCGGCTCGCTCTATATCGACGGCGGCAAGCCCGCGCCCGGCCTGTTCGCGACGTCGCTGGCCAATTTGAAAAGCGTGATGCCGACGGTCTATTTCAACGTGCCGCGCGGCTTCGACATGCTGATCGCGGCGCTGCGCGGCGACGAGGAGCTGCGCCGCCGCTTCTTCAGCGAGGTGAAATTTGCCTTCTATGCCGGCGCCGCGCTGCCGCAAAATCTCTGGGATGCTATCGAGGAACTCTCGATCAAGACGGTCGGCCGCGCGCTGCCTATGGTTTCGGCCTGGGGCTCGACGGAAACTTCGCCGCTTGCGACCGACTGCCATTTCCTCGCCGAGCGCTCCGGCAATATCGGCGTGCCGATTCCCGGCACCGAATTGAAGCTCGTCACCTCAGGCGACAAGCTGGAGGTGCGCGTGCGCGGCCCCAACGTCACGCCGGGTTATTGGAAGGCGCCGGAGCTGACCCGGCAGGCGTTCGACGATGAGGGCTTTTACCTGATCGGCGATGCCGTCAAGCTTGCTGATCGTGCGCGGCCGGAGCGCGGCCTGTTCTTCGATGGCCGTGTCGCCGAGGATTTCAAGCTCAACTCCGGCACCTGGGTCAATGTCGGCACGCTGCGCGTTGCCGGCATCGCCGCGCTTTCGCCGCTGGCGCAGGACATCGTGGTCGCAGGCCACGGTGGTGACGAGGTGCGGTTTCTGGTGTTCCCGAACATCGCGGCCTGCCGCGCCCATGCCAGTTTACCCGACACGGCTGAGGTGAACGAGGTGCTCGCCCATGACATGGTCAGGAGTGCCATCGCGCAGGGCCTCGGAAAGCTGAAACAGCAGGGCCCCAACTCCTCCGGCCACGCCACCCGCGCGCTGCTGCTCGCCGAGCCGCCGTCGGTCGACGGCGGCGAGATCACCGACAAGGGCTACATCAACCAGCGCGCCGTGCTGACGCGGCGTGCCGATGCCGTGACGCGGCTGAACGACGATGCGTCGGGCGCGTGGATCGGTTGCGCCGGCTGATATGCTGTAGCTCCGCATAATCCTTTCATGCCCCGGACGCAGCGCAGCACTCCCGGCGATGCGAAGCATCGTCCGGTGTGCTGCGCTGCAGAGCCGGGGCCCATCTATCTCAGTGCACCGCGGCGACATGGGTCCCGGCTCTGCGCAGCAGCGTTTCAAGCTGCAGCGCGTCCGGGACACGAGATCCGGGCCGACGAACCAAGTCAGCTCCTGCCGCAATATATTTCTGATTATTTTGTTGCCTAAGCAACTAATTTATGCGAACCGTTCCAGGGAGCGATGACGGCAGGAAAACTGCCGCGTCTGATCCTGGAGGAAACGATGCTCGGCCCGCATGGTGCCGTCGGCAAACGCCGGCGCATGCCTGGATACGACGGAAGGTGGCGCTTGAAGCGCGACCCGTCAGGGCTCGATGCCAGTGACCGCGCCGAGATTCTCGTGCAGCCGGCGGAGCAGATCGATCAGCATCTCGCGCTCGTCCTTGTTCAGGCACGACAGCAGCCGTCGTTCGCGCTCGAGCGCCGCCACGATCACCTTGTCATGCGTGGCGCGGCCCTTTGCCGTCAGCGCGATCGAATGGGTGCGGCCGTCGTTCGGGTCGGTGCGGATCGAGATCAGGCCGCGCTTCTCGAGGCCGGCCAGCGTCCGGCTCACGGGCCCCTTGTCGAAGCCGATGACGTGGCAGATGCGCGAGGCCGGAATGCCCGGCTCGATCGCCAGCAGCGACATGATCCGCCATTCCGTGACGTTGACGCCGAATTCCCGCTGATAGAACGCGGTCGCGCTGTTGGAGAGCTTGTTGGCGATGAAGGTGACGAACGCCGGGACGTAACGGTCGAGATCGAGCGTCGGTCCCGCCTCAACGGGCGCAGGCTTTTGGCGGGATCTGGTCGAAGGCGCAGGCATGTCGGGGTTCTGACTCGCGGTGGGCCTAAAGACCTAATGGCATGCGCCGCTCTTTCACAAGATCAAAATGAGGGAGGTCTCCCATGACCGCATCCGGCACCCCGGCATCGACGGGCCCTGCTTCCATCCCGCATCTCGACGTCGATCCTTTCGACATGACGTTTTTTGCCGATCCTTATCCCGCACATCAGCTGCTGCGGGAGGCCGGACCGGTGGTCTATCTCGACAAGTGGAACGTTTATGGCGTGGCGCGCTATGCCGAGGTTCATGCGGTGTTGAACGATCCCGCCACCTTCTGCTCCAGCCGCGGTGTCGGCCTGTCCGACTTCAAGAAGGAGACGCCGTGGCGGCCGCCGAGCCTGATCCTCGAAGCCGACCCGCCCGCGCACACCCGCACCCGCGCCGTGCTGTCGAAAGTGCTGTCGCCGACC
Organism: Bradyrhizobium sp. UNPA324; assembly: GCF_006658635.1. Taxonomy (NCBI): domain Bacteria; kingdom Pseudomonadati; phylum Pseudomonadota; class Alphaproteobacteria; order Hyphomicrobiales; family Nitrobacteraceae; genus Bradyrhizobium; species Bradyrhizobium sp. UNPA324. Next base: position 3,991,199 of record NZ_LFJD01000004.1, on the reverse strand, counting down.
GCGATGAAGCAGGTGCGCGACCGCTTTGCCGCCGCGGCGGAGCAGCGGGTGGACGCGCTGATCGAAATGCGCAGCTTCGACGCGATCGCCGATCTTGCGGAAGCCTATCCGCTCTCGATCTTTCCGGATGCGCTGGGCCTGAAGCCGGAGGGGCGCGAGCATCTGATTCCCTACGCCAGCGTCGTGTTCAACGCATTCGGCCCGCCGAATGAGCTGCGCCAGGAGGCGATCGCGCGCTCGGCGCCGCACCGGGCCTATGTTGCCGAGCAGTGCCAGCGCGACAATCTGGCGCCCGGCGGCTTCGGTGCCTGCATTCATGCCCGCGTCGACGACGGCGAGATCACGGCCACCGAGGCGCCGCTGCTGGTGCGCTCGCTGCTGTCGGCCGGCCTCGACACCACCGTCAACGGCATCGGTGCCGCCGTCTATTGCCTGGCGCGCTTCCCCGACCAGTGGCAGCGCCTGCGCGACGACCTGACGTTGGCGCGCAACGCCTTCGAGGAGGCGGTGCGGTTCGAGAGCCCGGTGCAGACCTTCTTCCGCACCACGACGCGCGACGTCGAGCTCTCAGGCGCCAGGATCGGCGAGGGCGAGAAAGTGCTGATGTTCCTGGCCGCCGCCAATCGCGATCCCAGGCGCTGGGACAAGCCCGACAGCTACGACGTCACCCGCCGGACCTCCGGCCATGTCGGCTTCGGCTCGGGCATCCACATGTGCGTCGGCCAGCTCGTCGCCCGCCTCGAGGGCGAGGTGATTCTGACCGCGCTGGCGCGCCGTGTCGCGAAAATCGAGATCACGGGCGAGCCGAAACGCCGCTTCAACAACACGCTGCGCGGGCTCGACAGCCTGCCTGTGACGATCACCCCGGCCTGACGAGGAGCTTCATGCCCGCCATCACCTTCATCCATCCGGACGGCAAGTCCGATTGCATCGAGACCGCGAGCGGCGAGAGCGCCATGCAGGCGGCGACCCGTCACGGCCTCGACGGCATTCTGGCTGAATGCGGCGGCAACGCCATGTGCGCGACCTGTCACGTCTATGTCGATGAAAGCTGGCTCGCGCGCCTGCCTGCTATGGCCGATGACGAGGACGCGCTGCTCGACGGCACCGCGAGCGAACGGCGGCCGGCGAGCCGGTTGTCCTGCCAGATCAAGGTCACGCCCGAGCTCGACGGGCTCATCGTGAGACTGCCGGAACGGCAGGTCTGATTTTTCAACCGCTCCCGGCAACGACCGGCGCGGCAACGCATCAACAGGGGAGGGAACCATGAAGCATTTGAAGTGCGCGCTTGTGCTGGCCGCAAGCCTGATATCCGGCGCGTCAAGCGCCGAGATCTCGGACAATGTCGTGCGAATCGGCGTGCTCAACGACATCTCCGGCATCTTCCAGGACACCAACGGCATGGGCTCGGTGGAAGCCGCGCGCATGGCGGCGGAGGATTTCAACGGCGGGGGCAAGAACATCAAGGTCGAGATCGTCTATGCCGACCACCAGAACAAGGCCGACGTGGGTTCGGCGATCGCGCGAAAGTGGCTCGACGTCGAAGGCGTCGATGCCATCGTCGACGTGCCGAACTCGGCGGTGGGTCTTTCCATCAATACGCTGTTGCGCGACAGCCGCATGACCTTCCTGGCGTCCTCGACCGCAAGCTCCGATCTCACCGGCAAGGCCTGCTCCCCCAACACCATCCAATGGGTCAACGACACCTGGGCCACGGGAAACACCACCGCGGCGGCCATGGTCTCGCGCGGCGGCAAGGACTGGTACTTCCTCACGGTCGATTTCGCGCTCGGCAAGGGCATCGAATCGGAGGCGCAGAAATACATCGAGGCTCATGGCGGCAAGGTGATTGGCTCGTCCAAACATCCGCTCGGCACCTCCGATTTCGCCTCCTTCCTGCTGCAGGCGCAAAGTTCGAAGGCGCAGGTGATCGGCCTTGCCAATGCCGGCGGCGACACCATCAACGCCGTGAAGCAGGCCGCCGAGTTCGGCATCCAGCAGAACGGACAGAGGCTCGTCGCCTTCCTGCTCTTCATCAACGACGTCCACGGCATGGGCATCAAGGTCGCGCAGGGCCTGCAGCTGATGGAAGCCTTCTACTGGGACATGAACGATGACACGCGCGCGTTCGCCAAGCGCTTCGCTGCGCGGCCCGGCATGAACGGCAAGATGCCGAGCGGCAACCAGGCCGGCGTCTATGCCTCGACGCTGGCCTATCTCAATGCCATCGCCGCCACCGGCAGCGACAATGCCAAGGACGTCGTGCCCGAGATGAAGAAGTTCAAGGGCAAGGACAGGCTGTTCGGCGACACCACGATCCGGCAGGACGGCCGCGTCGTACATCCGATGTACCTGTTCGAGGTGAAGAAGCCGGAGGAGTCGAAATATCCGTACGACTATTACGAGCTGGTCTCGACCATTCCCGCGGACCAGGCCTTCCGCCCGCTGGCGGAGGGCGGGTGTGAGCTGGTGAAGTAAGTCTCGTGCCCCGGACGCGGTGCAGCGCGAAGCGATGCGCCGCAGAGCCGGGGCCCATAGCTGCTGGGTCCCGGCTTTGCGCCGCGTCATTTCATGCCGCGCCGCGTCCGGGACACAAGAGGAGCGTCCCTACACCACCTTGCTTGACCCCTGCGTGATCAGCCGCGCTGCGCGCTGATCGCGCGCGTAGATCCAGAGCCAGCTCAGCGCGACGCTGAGGCGGTGGCGGAGGCCGATCAGGAAGTAGATGTGGGCGATGCCCCAGATCCACCACGCGATTGTGCCGCGCAGCTTGACCTTGCCGAAGTCGATCACCGCCAGGCGCTTGCCGATCTGGGCGAGGCTGCCGGCGTGCTTGTAGCGGAACGGGCCGGTCGCAGCGCCGCCTAGCCGCGCTCTGATGGTCTCGGCGACGTGACGGCCTTGCTGCTTCGCCGCCGGCGCGATGCCGGGCACCGGCTTGCCGTCCCAGGCATTGATGCTGACAGTGTCGCCGATTGCAAAGATCTCGGGATGGCCGGGAATGGTGAGGTCGGCCTCGACCTGCACGCGGCCGGCGCGATCGGCTGGTGCGCCCAGCCATTCGGCGGCGGGCGAGGCGCGCACGCCGGCGGCCCAGATCCGTGTCTTGGCCTCGAGCAGCTTGCCGCCGAACACGACGCCCTCGCGATTGATCTCGGTAACGGCCTGCCCGAGCACGACTTCGACGCCGATCTTCTCCAGCGACGCCCGCGCGTAGGCCGAGAGATCGTCGGCGAAGCCCGCGAGCACGCGCGGCCCCGCTTCGATCAGCACGACGCGCGCTTTCGTCGTGTCGATGTTGCGGAAATCGCCGGGCAGCGTGTGGTGCGCCATTTCGGCGATGGTGCCGGCGAGCTCGACGCCGGTCGGCCCGGCGCCGACGATGACGAAGGTCAGCCGCGCCGCGCGCCTCGCTGGATCGGTCTCGCGCTCGGCGCGCTCGAACGCCACCAGGATGTGGCGGCGCAGCGTGGTCGCATCCTCCAGCGTCTTCAGGCCCGGCGCCCATTGCTCCCACTCGTCGTGGCCGAAATAGGCGTGCCGCGCGCCGGTCGCCAGCACCAGCGTGTCGTAGGGCACCTCGCTGCCGTCGTCGATCAGCACGCAGCGCCTTTCGGCATCGACGCCGCTCACGGTCGCGAACAGCGTCGTCACTTCACGGCGGTCGCGCATGAGATGGCGGATCGGCCAGGCGATCTCGCTCGTCGCGAGCGATGCGGTCGCGACCTGGTAGAGCAGCGGCTGAAACAGATGATGATTGCGGCGGTCGATCAGGGTGATCTCGACCGGGGCGCCCGCGAGCCGGTAGGTCGCCTCCAGCCCGCCGAAGCCGGCGCCGACGATGACGACGCGATGGAGATGTGCGGCCATGATACGCCCTCGAATCTTGCTGCTGCTTCTTCCTCATTTAAGTGCGGATCGGGTGTCGCGGTCCAATAGCCGTCATCAATCGCGGCATAGGCTGGACGTATCGATCCGGCGCGAAAAGCACCGCAGTCTTGGTCGAACTAAGTAGAATTATATTTCTTGCCATCCGCGATGGGGGCGAAATATGGTGCAGGGGCAGGTGCTGAGCCATTGGCGGCTCGACAGATTTTGCGTTCAATAGAGAAGGCCCGGGGCGGCGATCACCCCGCTCGCGGGCTCAATCATAAGGAGGGGAGTGATTATGAGGACGGCATTCTGGCTGGCGGGCGCAGCGGCGCTGGTGCTGGCGAGCCCGGCTTTCGCCGGCGACACCATCAAGATCGGCTTCGTTTCGACCTTCAGCGGACCGACCGCTGTGATCGGCAACGACATGCGCAATTCCTTCGAGCTCGCGCTGGATCACATGGGCCGCAAGATGGACGGCAAGCCGGTCGAGGTCATCTACGAGGACGACGGCCAGAAGCCCGATGTCGGCAAGCAGAAGACCGAGAAGCTGGTGCAGTCGGACAAGGTCGATTTCATCGTCGGCTATATCTGGTCGAACGTGCTCCTGGCTTCGCTGAAGACGGCCGTCGATTCGCAGACGTTCCTGATCTCGGCCAATGCCGGCCCGTCGCAGCTCGCCGGCGAGCTCTGCTCGCCTTACGTGTTCTCGACCTCCTGGCAGAACGACCAGACGCCCGCCGCCATGGGCCTCTACATGAACCAGAAGGGCGTCAAGAGCGTGTTCCTGATCGGCCCCAACTACGCGGCCGGCAAGGACATGCTCGCGGGCGTGAAGAGCACGTTCAAGGGTGAGGTCAAGGGCGAGGAGTACACGGTCTGGCCGAGCCAGCTCGATTTCTCCGCCGAGCTCTCCAAGGCGCGCGCGTCGGGCGCCGAGTCGATCTTCGTGTTCTATCCGGGCGCTGCCGGCGTGCAATTCCTCAACCAATATGCGCAGGCCGGCCTGAAGAGCACGATGCCGCTCTACACCGCCTTCACCGTCGACGAGCTGTCGCTGCCGCTGCAGAAGGAGAACGCGCTCGGGGTGCCCGGCGCACAGGAATGGGTCAACGACCTGCCCAACGAGCAGAACAAGCGCTTCGTCGCCGACTACCGCAAGAAGTACACCGGGCTGCGCCCGACCTATTACGGCGCGCAAGCCTATGACGCCGCCCAGCTCATCAACAGCGCGGTGGTCGCGGTGAAGGGTGACACCAGCAAGAAGGACGCGATGAAGGCCGAGATGGAGAAGGCCAACTTCAAGTCGCTGCGCGGCGCGTTCAAATACGGCAACAACCACATCCCGGTGCAGAGCTTCTATCTCCAGGACGTCGTCAAGGACGCCGAAGGCCAGCTCGCGTTGAAGACGGTGGCGACCATCGTGGAGAACGACCAGGATCGTTTCCACGACAAGTGCAAGATGAAGTGAGGCTTTGCCGTTCCCTCTCCTCGCAAGCGGGGAGAGGGGCTCTCCTAGCTATCTCCTCCGTCATTGCGAGCGCCGCGAGGGCTCCTCGCAATGACGGCGCGTAGAGCGTCTCCTACACCCGCGGCATGCTGGGGGGGCGCACCTCGCGGGCTTGCGCGGCGAGCCTGATGCCGGCGTTGGCTGCGCCAAAGCCTTGATAGGTCCTGCGCTCGACGATCTCGAAGAAGAAGCGCTCGTCGAAGATGTGGGTGTAGACCTGGAAGAACTCGCCGTCGCCCTCGCGGTCGTAGAGGATGTGGTTGGCGCGCAGCTGCGCCATCAGCTCGGGCGCGAGGTCGTATTTGGCTTCGATGTCATCGTAGTAATTGGCGGGGATGTCGAGAAAATCCGCGCCGCGCCTGCGCATGTCTGCGACCGTCGCAAAGATGTCCCGGCACGCGAACGCGACATGCTGCACGCCTGAGCCGAAAAACTCCGAGATGAAGCGCGCCGGCAGCGTGCGGTTGGCGGAGGAGCCGTTGAGCACGAAGCGCAGGCTCTGGTCGGCGTTGACGATGGCCTGGCTCTGCACGAGGCCTCTGGGATCGGCGATCTCCATTTGCGGCAGCCGCTTGAGGTCGAGGATGCCGGTGTAGAACAATAGCCAGGACAGCATCTCGTCATAAGGCATCGACTGCGCGATGTGATCGACCGCGAGCAGCGCGTCTGCGTGCGCCTTGCTCGGGACAGGCTCGAAATCGGTGTCCCAGTTCTTGCCGGCCTGATCCAGGAAATAGAGCAGGCTACCGCCGACGCCGTGGATCGCCGGGATCTCCAGCTCGCCCGGTCCGACCGGCTGGTAGAAGGTGCGCGCCTTCAGCATCTCGGCGCGCTGCATGGCAAGACCGGCATTGTCGACATCGAGCGCGATGGCGCAGACGCCGGGGCCGTGGGTGACGTAGTGAGAATGGGCAAAGCCGTCGGTCTCGCTGTTGATGACGAGCTCGACCTTGCCTTGCGACCAGCGTTCCACCGCCTTGCTGCGATGCGCGCCGGTCTTGCGGAAGCCGAGTTGGGAAAACAGGCGGGCGAGGTCGCCGGCTTTGCTCTCGTTGACGGCAAACTCGACGAAGCCGATGCCGCGGCTCTTTGCCTTCGGCGCCAGCGGCTCGGCGGCGAATCTCGGCCAATCCGGCGCGAGCTGGTCCTCCAGCAGGATCAGCGAGCGCAGGCCGTCGAGCGCGGTCTGCGCGGCCGAGCCGGCACGGAACTGGTCGTTGAAGATCTCCAGCGACAGCGGCCCGGCATAGCCGGTCGCCGCGACCGCCGTCATGAACTCGCCGACCGGCAGATCGCCCTGGCCGGGGAAGGAGCGGAAGTGCCGGCTCCAGGAGAGAATGTCGAGCTCGAGCTTCGGCGCGTCCGCAAGCTGCACCAGAAAGATCTTGTCGCCGGGGATCGAGGCCATCGCGCGGGTTGGAAAGCCCGGCGCCAGCGCGTGAAAGCTGTCCAGGATGACGCCGATCGCCGGGTGATCGGCGCGGCGCACGATCTCCCAGGCATCGCGGTAGTCGTTGACATGGCGGCCCCAGGCCAGTGCCTCGTAGCCGACGCGCAAAGACCGCTTGGCGGCGCGTTCGCCCAGCTCGCGAAAATCGTCGGCGGCGCGGTCGATGCCGCCGAGCGAGGCGGGCGAGACGTTGGAGCAGATCAGCAGGAGATCAGTGCCGAGCTCTTGCATCAAATCGAACTTCCGCTCGGCGCGGGCGAAATTGCGCGACCGCTGCGGTTCCGGCATCCCTTCGAAGTCGCGGAACGGCTGGAACGCGCAGATCGTCAGGTTGAGATCGCCGCAGAGCTTTGCGATGTCGCGCGGGCCTGCGCCGAACGACAGCAAATCATTCTCGAAGATCTCGACCGCGTCGAAGCCGGCAGCGGCGATGGCGCGGAGCTTTTCGTCGAGGGTGCCGGAGAGGGAGACCGTGGCGATCGAGCGCTTGTTCATGCGGCCTGCTCCATGATTCGCCCCGGTGAGATTGTCTGGCCCGTGCGCGCGGCCTCGCTGACGGCTTCGACGACGGCGAGCGTCCCCATCGCGTCCTCGGCCGTGATTAACGGCTGCTCCTGGCCCGCGATGACCGCGCAGAAATGCCGGAGCTGCTCGACCAGCGGATCGAATGCAGGCGGTGCAATCGTTTCGCGCGACAGCGGCGTGTACCAGCCGGGCTGCTGTGCGTAGGACCACAGCTCCATATTCGGCACCGACAGCGATCCCCCGGTGCCGGAGAAGATGTAGCAGGGCTGATCCTGTCTCGGATAAGCAGAGTTCTCGCCGGAAGAGAGCTCCCAGCTCCACGGCGCCGGTGTCGCATCCGAAACGGTCACGGTGCCGAGCGCGCCACCCGCAAAGCGCAGCAGCAGCGCCGCGGTGTCTTCGACCGCGAAGCCGCGCACCTTGTTCGACGTCAGCGCCTGCACCTCGGCGATCTCGCCGCAGATGAAGCGGAGATTGTCGATGTCATGGATCAGGTTGATCAGCAGCGGCCCGCCGCCCTGCTCGCGGCGCCATGTCACCTCGAAGTAGTCATCGGGCTTCTTCAGCAGCCACAGCCCGACCACGGCAGTGAGCCGGCCGAGCCTGCCGTTCGCCACCGTCTCGCGCGCAGCCTTGATGATCGGATTGTGCCGGCGGTGATGGCCGATCAGCATCGGCACGCCGGTTCGCCTGATCGCCGCGCAAAGGCGCTGCGCAGTCGCCACCGTCTCCGTCACCGGTTTCTCGATCAGCGCCGGCACGCCCGCCGTCGCGCAATCGAGTGCCATCGGCAGATGCAGCGTGTTGGGCGAGGCGATGATCAGGCCATCGGGTTTTTCCTGCGCCAGCAGCGCGCGATGATCCGCATAGCAGGGCGTGCTTTGGGCCTGCGCGTAGTCCCTGGCGGCAGGCGAGGGATCGGCGATGCCGGCGAGCTCGCACTCCTTTGAGGCTGCGATCAGCTCGATATGGCGGCGGCCGATCAGGCCGGCGCCCGCAACAGCGATGCGCATTCGCGCACTCATGCCGCACTCTCCTCCATGGCGCCGCCGAGAAAGAGCTGGCCGATGCGTGGATCGTTCAAAATGCGCTTGGCGTCGTCGACCATGCGGGTCTGGCCAAGCTCGAGCACGATTCCGATGTCGGAGATCTCCAGCGCCGAGCGTGCGTTCTGCTCGATCATCAGGATGGTGACGCCGCGGTCGCGCAAGCTCTTCAGGATGTCGAAGGTCTGCTGCACCATCAGCGGCGACAGGCCGATCGAGGGCTCGTCGATCAGCACCAGCTTGGGTTCGAGCAGCAGCGAGCGAGCGATCTCGAGCTGCTTCTGCTCGCCGCCCGAGAGCGTCGAGGCCTGCTGTGTCGACTTCCGCCGCAGCGCCGGGAACAGGTCGAGCGCCGCCTCGATCCGCTTCGGCAAGTCGAGGCCCTTCTCGGCCGCGACGCCGCCGAGCTCGATATTGTGGCGCACGGACAGCTCGGGGAAGATGTTGCGGCCCTGCGGCACGTAGCAGATGCCGGCGTTGAGCAGCGCCCGCTGACTCAAATTCGTGACGTCGCGGCCGGCAAAGCTGATCTTGCCCTCGCGCAGCCTGAGCAGGCCGAAGATCGCCTTGAACACGGTCGACTTGCCGGCGCCGTTCGGGCCGATGATCGTCGTGATCGTGGCCTGAGGCACGGCAAAGGTGGTGCCGTTCAAGATCGTCATCTTGCCGTAGCCGCCGACGAGATTGTGAACCGAGAGGATCGGGTCGCTCATGGCTCGCTCTCCCTAATGTCCGAGATAGGCTTCGATCACGGCGGGGTTCTTGCGCACTTCGTCCGGCCGTCCCATCGCCAGTACCTTGCCTTCCGCCATCACCATCACGCGCGAGCACAGCGACATCACGAATTCCATGTTGTGCTCGATCACGACGAAGGTGGCGTTCTTCTCGCGGTTGATCGCGACCAGGCGGTCCTTGAGGTCCGCCAGCATTGACGGGTTGACGCCGCCGGCGGGCTCGTCGAGCAGCACGAGGCGCGGGCCGCCCATGAAGGCCATGGCGGCATCGAGCAGCTTCTGCTGGCCGTAGGACAATCCGCCGGCGGGCTCATCGGCGAGATGATCGAGCTTGAAGAAGCCGATCATCTGGTTGGCGGCCTCGGTCAGTCCGGCATCGGAGCGGCCGACCAGGCGCGAGGCCATATTGCCTTGGTGCTCCTGGCCCGCGAGGATCAGGTTCTCGCGCACCGAGAGTTTTGGAAACACCTGCAACAGCTGGAAGGTGCGGCTGACGCCGAGCTTGTTGAGCTCGGCGGGGCGGAGGCCCGTGACAAGCTTGCCGTCGAGCTTGACCTCGCCGCCCGACGGCGTGAGCTGGCCGAGGATGCAGTTGAACAGGGTCGACTTGCCGCAGCCGTTCGGACCGATCAGGCCGAGGATCTCGCCCTCGCGCACGTCGAAGGAGACGCCGTCGACGGCGCTGATGCCGCCAAAATTCTTCTTGATCTCGGAGACTTCCAGGACCGCGCTCATTGCACCGTCTCCAGGCGCGACTTTGCGACGGCGCGCAAGGCGGACGCCGCCTTGGTGCGGCGCTCGGCGAGATAGCGATCGAGGATTCCGAGGATGCCGGTCGGCGACCAGATCAGCAGCAGCATCACCGCAATGGCATAGAGCATCAGATAATACCCTTCCGTGAATCGCAGCCATTCCGGCAGCAGCACCGCGATCATTGCGCCCAGGAACGGGCCGAAATAGAAGCCCGCGCCGCCGACGATCACCATCATCAGCAGGTCGAGCGAGAGCGACAGGTTGAAGGGAACAGGGTCGATATATTGGGTCAACGGCGCATAGAGCGCGCCGGCGATGCCGCCGAGCGCCGAGCCGATCGCGAACGCCATCAGCGTGTAGCGCCGCGTGTCGATGCCGAGCGATTGCGCGCGCAGCGGATTTTCGCGAAGCGCCATGAAGGCGCGGCCCCAGGGCGACCGGATCAGCCACCACACGGCAAGCGATACGATCGCGAGCGAGCCGAGGCAGACATAGTAGAAGGGGAGCGGCTTGTTGGTCGCGATGCCGAAAATATGCGGCCGCGGGATGTTGGAGATGCCGTAGATGCCACCGGTGAGCCAGCTCTCGTTGCGGAACACCAGGAAGGCGAGGGTGGAGAAGGCCAGCGTGACGAAGGCGAGGTAATGGTGCTGCACGCGTAGCGCAGGATAGCCGAGCACCCAGCCGACCGCGAAGCTCAAGGCGATCGCGACCAGGATCGCCGCCGGCAGTGGCCAGCCATGGGTGGTCATGATCGCCGCCGCATAAGCGCCGATGCCGACGAACGCGCCCTGCGCCAGCGAGACCTGGCCGGCATAGCCGAGTGTGAGGTTGAGGCCCATCGCGGCGATGCTCATCACCGCCCACTGGCTGAGGATGAACAGGCCGTAGCGGTTGAAGTTCATGGGAACAATGATCAACGCGGCGATGACGGCAAGGCCGAGCGCGATCTTCAAGGGTTTGCCAAAGCTGCTCATACCGTCCGCTCCTCGGCGCGGCCGAGCAAGCCCTGCGGCCGGAACAGGATGACGACAATCAGGAAGATCATCGGCACGGCGGCGCGGTATTGCGTCGAGACATAGGCGGCGGCGAGATTGTCGAGCACGCCGATCAAGAGGCCACCGGCGATCGCGCCGCGCACCTGGTTGAAGCCGCCGACGATGGCGGCGATGAAGGCGGCCTGGCCCAGCACCTCGCCGGACGAGAATTTTGCAAGGTAGATCGGCGTGATCAAGAGCGAAGCCAGCGCGACCAGGAAGGCGTTGATCAGGAACGTCAGCAGGATCATCCGCTCGACGGGCACGCCGATGATGCGCGCCACCGTCGGGTTTTGGGCAGCCGCCTGCATCTGGTGGCCGAGCGAGGTGCGGTTGAGGAGCGTAGTCAGGCCGAACACCGCAAGAATGGCGACGATGAGCACGCCGATGCTTTGCAGCGAGACGGCGTGGCCGAGGATGAAGATGTCACCGGTCGGCACGATCGACGGGAAGGGCGAGGCCTCGGCGCTGAAGAACTGCTTCACGGCTTCCTTGAGGCCGATCGCGAGCGCCATGGTCGCGATCGCCAGCGGCAGCACGCCATGGCGCATCATCGGATCGACCAGCAGCATCTTGAAAGCGAGCCCGAGCAGGATCATCGAGAGCAGGATGCCGAGGATGATCGCGAGCCAGAACGGCGCGCCGGCATGCATCGCCGCCAGCATCAGGAACGCCGGCAGCATCACGAACTCGCCTTGCGCGAAATTGATGGTCTGCGAAGTCTGCCACAGCAGCGTGAAGCCGACCGCGACCAGCGCATAGATCGCGCCGGTGGCAAGCCCCGCGACCAGAAGATCGAATAGGTTGGACATGGGTTCTCTTTGATCGTTAGAGCCCGAGTGAATGCGACGCGGATTCAGCTCTATCACCCCCTCTCCCCGCTCTTCGCGGGGAGAGGGTGGGGCGAGGGGTTCTTTCCGCGAACACAGTGACTGTTGAATTCGCGGAGGCGGCCCCTCACCCTCTCCCTCTCCCCGCAAGAACGGGGAGAGGGAGAGGAAGGCGAAGAAAACCTCACTTCACCTTCGGCAGAACCTGTTTCACGACCTGCTTGCCTTCCACGACCTCGACCAGAAAGCTCTGGCGGTCGATGTCGCCGGTGTCGCTGAAGGTGACGTCCATCAGGATGCCCGGCTCGTCCGCGGCCTTGATGGTGAGACCGTGCAGCGTGTCGGCAAACTTCTTCGGGTCGACCTTGCCCATCTTCTCGGTGGTGGCTTTCACCATGTAGACGGCGAGATAACCCTTCAGACCGTTATGATCAGGGACGTAATTGTACTTCTTGGAAAACTTCTCGCGGAATTGCTTGATCAGGTCGACCGGCGCATCGGTGGTGAGGCCGACATGGCCGCGCGCGCCGTTGGCAGCATCGCCGGCGAGCTCGATCACCTTCTGGCCGATCAGCGTGGTCTCGCCCATCAGCGGCGCGGTGACGCCCTGGCGCTTCAGCTCCTTCAGGATGCGCGCGCTCTCTTCCTCGTTGAGGTAGACGAACACGGCATCGGGATTGGCCGCCTTGATCTTGCCGACGTCGGCGGCGAAATCGGCCTGGCCCGCTTCGGTGGAGAGGTCGGCGACCACCTTGGAGCCGAGACGGTCGAGCTCCTTGATGACGACGTCGCGCCCGCCGCGGCCGAAGTCGTTGTTGACCCAGACCACCGCGACCGTCTTCGCCTTCATCTCGTCGTGGATGTACTTCGCGACCTTCGGCATCGAGGATTGCTGGCCGAACGAGGTGCGGAACAGGAATTTGTTGCCGGCCTGCGTCAGCTCGGCGGCTTCGCCGCCCATGATCTGCGCGATGCCGGCTTCGGCCGCGAGTGGGGCTGTGACCTTTACCGAGCCGGAATAGCCGGGCCCGAGCAGCACATAGGGCTCGGCATCGAGCGCCTTCTGCACCTGAGCACGCGCCACGCCCGGATTGGACTGAGAGTCCGCGTGGGTCACCTCCAGCTTGCGGCCGAGCACGCCGCCCTTGGCGTTGATCTCCTCGATCGCGAGATCGATGCCGTTCTTCCAATTGGTGCCGACGGTGGCGCCGCCGCCGGAGAGCTCGGCGACGTCGGCGAGCTTGATCGCCTGGGCGTGGGCACTGGTTGCAGTCGCGAAGGCAAGCAGAGCGCCTGCCAGCAGGGTCGATTTCATGATGTCTCCTCCCATTTTTCGTCGAAATTGTCCGCGGCCTTGTGCCCGGCCGCTTCGGTTACGCTGCGTGATAGGCTGAGCTTCGTGCCGCCATCACCTCGTCAAATGCCTCTCCCATGACCTCGGTCGATGGGGCAAGGCCCGTGAACAGTTCGAAAGCGTCGGCCGCCTGATAGATCGCGAGCTCCCGCCCGGTCATGATCTTCGCGCCTTTGGCTTCGGCGGCCGCCAGCAGCGGCGTGATCAGCGGCGAGTAGACGGCATCCGCCACCCACAGCTTTTCATGCAGCAGCGCGGCCGCCACCGGCATGCCCCGGCTCGGCAGCATGCCGACCGGGGTGCCGTTGACGAGACCGGTTGCGCCGTGGAGCGCGTCCTCGACGCTTGCAGCGATCCTTGCGCCGCCTCGCGGCGCCAGCAGGGAGACGAGCGTCGCGGCGCGCGCCGGCTCGCTGTCGAAGATGCGGATGTCGGAAACGTTCAAGCTCGCCAGCGCAAAGGCGATCGCCTTGCCGACGCCGCCGGCGCCGATCACCGCAACGGCGTTGCCCGCCGGCGCCAGCAGCGGCGCGACCGCGCGCGCAAAGCCCGTGGTGTCGGTGTTGTGGCCGGTCAGGCGGCCCTCCTTGACCACGACGGTGTTGACCGCGCCCATCGCGGCGGCGCCGGACGCCAGCGCGTCGAGCAGCGGGACCACCGCTTCCTTGTAGGGGTAGGTGACGTTAACGCCGGCAAAGCCGAGCCGCCGCACGCCTTCCAGCATCATGCTGAGCCCGGTCGCATCGGCGCCGGCAACTTCGATCAGCTGATAATGGCCGCGCAGGCCGAGCGCCTCGGCGGCACGTTCATGCATGGCAGGGGACGCGGAATGCGCGATCGGCGCACCGATCAGGCCGGTGAGGAGCTTCTTGCTGGCGGCGTATCCGCGCGTGGACATGGTTCGCTATCGCCTCAAAGGGAGCGTTCGGTCCCGGTCATTAGCGGGGAAACCCGCGCAATTCCAAGGGGGCTTGCAACAGGGCTTCCAGGTCCGACGATAGCCTTTCTCCCGCCTAACACAATTACCCTTTTATCCGGCAAACCTAACATCATGTTATTTCTTCCGCCCCCGCACCGGCGCGGCTCTGCCGTTGCCGCGGGACGGCTCGACCGCGCGCATCTCGGCGCGCAGCGACGCGATGAAATACTCGGCATGGAGCGACAGCGGCGCGCCGCGCTTGACCGCGATGTAGGTGTCGAACCGCGTCGGCTCGGCGATCTTCAGGAGCTCGATCCCGGGATAGCCGCCATGGGCCACGGTGAATTGGTCGATGATGGCGATGCCGAGCCCCGCCTTCACCAGCGCGCAGACCGTGGTGCCGAAGCGCGCGCGGATGGTGATGTTGTAGTCGAGCCGGTTACGCGCGAAGATCTCGGCCATGATCCGGCCGTAGGGATCGTTGGGATCGATGCCGATCAGCGGATAGCGGGTCATCTCGGCGGCCGAGACCTGCTTGCGGCCGGCCAGCTCGTGGCCCGGCGGCACGATGCAGTACAGCTCGCCCGAGGCGAGCGGCATGAAGTCGAGCGCGGAATGCTCCAGCCGGTAGCTCATCGCGACGCACTCGCCGCGGCCGAGCATCAGGTAGTCGATGGCCTCCTCGAGCTTGAGGATGTTGATGTCGATGCCGAGATCGGGATAGCGGCGCCGGACGCGCTCGATCGCGCGGGGCACCATCACCTGCGAGATGCTCGGCACCGAGCCGATCCGCAGTTCGGACAACCCGCCACGGCCGATCTTTGAGATGATCTCGGAGAGATCATCGACCTTCTTGTAGACGCCGTTGATCTGCTCGAAGATGTTTTCGGCTTCGGGCGTCGGGAAGTAGCGCCCGTTCTGGCGCTGGAAGAAGCGGATGCCGAGCGAGCGCTCGGTGTATTTGACGAGACGGCTGATCCCCGGCGCCGAGACGTTGAGCAGCTTCGCCGCGCCGCCAATGGTGCCCGTCACCATCACGGCACGGATCACTTCAACCTGACGCAGCGTCATCATGCTCTTGGCACCCGAAAGACGATCGTGGCGCCGATCATCTCACGAGAGCCGTGGTGTCATCCAGCGGCAAGTGCGTCGATGTGGAGAGCGGGCCGCGCTCGTGTCTCGGACGCGCTGCAACGCCCTTGGCGTTGCGGCGCAGAGCCGGGACCCAGAACGCCAGAGAGGAAGTTGCGGATGGCCGGGCCCCGGCTCTGCAGCGCCTCGTCGAAGAGACGCTGCGCTGCGTCCGGGGCACGCGAGCGCCTGGGTTCGTCAACGTTGCCACAAGGGGAGAAGGAAGATGAACTTCGCCGTCAGATTGTTTCGACAAAAATCAGCGCGTGGCAATGGAAGAGCGGTGTCGGCGCGCGGTCTGTCGCATTGTCGTTGACCGCAACTGCGCTCTAGCTCGCCGGTCCCTCGGGCGAGATGTTGTCGGCCAGCTCCGCACGCTCGCTTTGCAGCACCTCGCGCGCGAACTCGATGATCTTCTGCTTGTTTGCCGTTTCGCGGACGGCGAAAAACACGCGATTCAATTCCAGGCCGAGCACGCTGTTGAGGGCGATGTCCTCGTCTTCCATCGTGGTTTTCCCGCTTCGGACGCGTTCAGGTGTATCGTGACACCAATTCTGCCACAAGTAGTTTAAATCTTCGAAGCAGACGGGAACACCGGCAAACTACGGGAAGCAGCGAATTGAGGCAGTCCCCAAATACGTGCTATATGCGAGAGCGAAGGTCAGGAAACGCACTGATGTCCGCCGTTGATGGCGTTGATTATGGCCGCGAGGCGCTCGACTTCATCGAAGGGCTCGGAGCCTATACCAAGGTTCCGGACGCCATGGACGCGCTTGCAACCGCGTTCGGCCGGTATGGCTTCGAACATATCATCGTGACGGGCTTGCCGAATCCCGAGCAGCGCTTTTCCCAGATGGTGCTCGCCAAGAAATGGCCGGCGGAGTGGTTCAGCCTCTATACCCAAAAGAGCTACGACCGCGTCGATCCCGTGATCCGCAAATGCCGGCAGACGGTGAACCCATTCGAGTGGTCTGAAGCGCCGTACGATCCGGAACTGGAGCCGGGTGCGGTGGAGGTGATGCGGCGCGCTGCCGATTTCCGCATGTCGCGCGGTTTCGTCGTGCCGATCCACGGCTTGACCGGCTACGAGGCCGGCGTCTCGCTCGGCGGCGTCCACCTCGATCTCAATGCACGCAGCAAGCCGGCGCTGCACCTGATCGGGATGTACGGCTTCGATCACATCCGCCGTCTGCTCGATCCGGCGCCGCATCCGTCGATGCGCCTCACCCCCCGCGAGCGCGAGGTGCTGGCCTGGGCTTCGCAAGGCAAGTCCGCCTGGGAGATCGGCGAGATCCTGCACATCACGCAACGCACCGCAGAAGAGCATCTTGCAACTGCCGCGCGCAAGCTCGGTGCCGTCAACCGGACGCATGCGGTCGCGATCGCGATCCGCCACAGAATCATCAATCTCTGAAATATTCGCCTACTGGGAAATTTCCCAATAGTCGGCTCGGCCGTTTTCGCTGAGGCTTCCCTGTATTGCGAGCCATGGGGGAGTTCATGATTCACGTGATTTCTGCCGTCAATCGGCACCTCTACGAGGACGTCCTCGAACAGCATTTCCGGGTCCGCCACGAGATCTTTGTCGAGGAGCGGAAATGGGAGGCGTTGCGCAAGCCTGATGGACGCGAGATCGATACCTACGACAATGACGACGCGATCTACCTGCTGGCACTGGAAAACCGCCGGGTGCTCGGCGGCTCCCGCCTGTATCCGACCACCAAGCCGACGATGATGAGCGAAGTGTTCCCGCACCTCGCGGCGGTGCGCGGTTGTCCGTCGGATCCGCTGGTCTGGGAATGGTCGCGCTTCTTCGTCTCGCGCGAGCGCCGCGACGGCGCATTCAATCTGCAATTGATGGCGGCCGCGCAGGAGTTCTGCCTCGAGCAAGGCATCGAGCGACTTTGTCTCGTCATGGAGACCTGGTGGTTGCCGCGGTTCCACGACATCGGTTTCGTCGTCACGCCGCTGGGACTGCCCGCCCTGGTGGAAAATTCCTGGACCATGGCGGCAACGATCGAGGTCCGTCAGGAGTCGCTCGATGTCGTGCGTGACCGTATCGGGATGACGAGCGTGGTCCAGCAGGACGGTCCGCTGATCGACTGTATCGCGCGTGCCAACCTTTGCGGCACGGCCGCCGCGCAACGAAAGAGTGCCTGAGATGTCGAACATGATGCGGGACAGCCAGATCATGGCGCAGACCAGGGACGAAACTCTCGGCTACATGTCCGACATGGCGCTCGAGCTGGCGCAGATGGCGGAGGACACCGGATTGGCGACGCTCGCCTATCTGTTCCGGATGGCGGCGCTGGAGGCCTCGACGGCCAACAGCGTGCTCGCCGAACCGGATGACCTTCCCCAGCAGATGACGTCGCACTAGACGCATCCGCCTTTACATTTCGACGAAGTCCGCATCCTCTCCTCGGACAACAAGCCGAGGGGAGGATGATTGCATGTGGACCCAAGAGATTGGCCGCTAAAGGCTCCACGGCGTCATGGCCGGGCATAGCCGTCCGAAGGACGGTGTCGCTTTCGCTCGCCTATGTCCCGGCCATCCACGTCCAGCCACATGGCACGAAGAACGTGGATGCCCGGGCCTTCGCCTCGCAGAAGCGGCTTCGGCCGCGCAGGCGGGACAAGCCCGGGCATGACGTCCTGCGGCAGGTTGCCCCAGCCTGCACGGCAGCTTTCTTGCAAGCGCTTTGGCAAGGCGTTTTGGTTCTGGCCGGGCGGACTTTGCGGCGCGCCGGGATGCAACAAAGTGCATGTTTGGTGTCGAATCGCTCTTGCCTCGGAACGATACTGCCATTACCCATTTTTCGGCCTTGAAGAGGCAGGGGGAGCTCTTTCACTGATGGCGACATCGTTCGAACATCGGCGCGACGCTGCGTGCGCCTGAAAGAGTCTTGATGCTGCTCGTCGTCGAACAGTTCTTGAACGGATTGCAGTTCGGCCTGCTGCTGTTCCTGCTCGCCGCCGGTCTGACGCTGGTGTTCGGGATCATGGATCTCGTCAACCTCGCGCACGGCTCGCTCTACATGATGGGCGCCTATTTCGCCGCGACCTTCGCGGCGTGGACCGGCAGCTTCCTGCTCGGTGCGCTGATGGCGCTCGGCGCGACGCTGGTGCTCGGCATCGTGCTCGAGATGAGTGCGCTGCGGCATCTCTATGGCCGCGACCATCTCGACCACGTGCTCGCGACCTTCGGCCTGATCCTGTTCTTCAACGAAGCCGTGCGGCTGATCTGGGGCCCCGCCGGCCTCGCGCTGCCGCTGCCGGCCTGGCTCACCGTGCCGGTGCCGATCCTGCCCGGCATTCACTATCCCGCCTATCGCCTCGCCATCATCATCGTGGCGCTGCTGGTGGCGCTCCTGCTCTATCTCGGCGTGATGCGAACCCGCATCGGCATGCTGATCCGGGCAGGGGCCTCCAACCGCGAGATGATCGGCGCGCTCGGCATCAACATCAAGCTGCTCTACACGCTGGTGTTCGGCTTAGGTGCGGCGCTCGCAGGGTTGGCCGGGCTGATGCAGGCGCCGATCCTCACCGTGCAGATCGGCATGGGCGAGAACATCCTGATCCTCGCTTTCGTCATCATCGTGATCGGCGGCATCGGCTCGATCCGCGGCGCGTTCCTCGCCGCGATCTTCGTCGGCATGATCGACACGCTCGGCCGCGCCTTCCTGCCCAATCTGCTCCGGCAGGTCTTGAGCGGCGCCGCCGCCTCCACCGCCGCGCCCGCGCTGTCCTCCATGCTGATCTACCTGTTGATGGCGATCGTGCTGGTGGTGCGGCCGGAGGGGCTGTTTCCGGCCAACCGTCGATGAAGAATTTGACTGTGAGCAAGGCCGTCACGGCCCTGATGCTGGCGGCCCTCGTGCTGCTGCCGCTCTATTCGCAAGCGTCCGGCAACGTCTTCATCCTGACGCTGTTCACCCGCATCATCATCCTGGCGCTGGCGGCGGCGAGCCTCAACCTCATCATGGGCTTTGGCGGCATGATGAGCTTCGGCCATGCCGCCTATCTCGGCATCGGCGGCTATGCCGTCGGCATGCTGGCGCAGGAAGGCGTCGGCTCCGGCTTCATCCAGTTTCCGGTCGCGTTCGCGGCCTCCGCGATCTACGCGCTGGTGATCGGCGCGCTCTCACTTCGCACCCGCGGCGTCTATTTCATCATGATCACGCTCGCCTTCGCCCAGATGGCCTACTACGTCGCCTCGGGCCTTGCGCGTTACGGCGGCGACGACGGCCTCACCGTCTACAAGCGCAGCGACTTCTCCGGGCTGATCAACCTGTCGAACCGCACGCAGTTCTATTATCTCTGCCTTGCCTGCCTGCTCGGCGTGATCGTCCTGATCTGGCGCATCGTCAATTCGCGCTTCGGCCTCGTCGTGCAGGGGCTGCGCTCCAACGAGCAGCGCATGCAGGCGATCGGCTTTCCCGCCAAGCGCTACCAGCTGGTCTGCTTCGTCATCTCAGGCACCATGTGCGGCCTTGTCGGCGCGCTGCTCGCCAACAACACCGACTTCGTCAGCCCGGCGGTGATGTACTGGACCCGCTCCGGCGACCTCATGGTGATGGTGATCTTAGGGGGCATGGGCACGCTGTTCGGCCCGATCATGGGCGCGGTGGTGTATCTTCTACTGGAAGAATTCCTGTCGCAGATCACCGAATATTGGGCGCTGATCATGGGCCCGCTGCTGCTGCTGATCGTGCTGTTCGGGCGCGGCGGCATCATGGGCATGCTCGGGAGGGTCGGCCGTGGCTGAACCTCTGCTCCGCGTCGAAAAGCTGGTGCGTCGCTTCGGCGGCATCATCGCCACCGACAATGTCTCGCTCGACGTCGCGGCCGGCGAGCTGCACGCCATCATCGGCCCGAACGGTGCCGGCAAGACCACGCTGATCAGCCAGCTCACCGGGCATCTCGCGCCGCATTCCGGCAGCGTCTCGCTGGCGGGGCGCGACATCACATACTTACCGGCCTATCGCCGCTGTGCGCTCGGTCTCGCGCGTTCGTTCCAGATCACCTCGCTGCTGCTCGATTTCACCGCTGCGGACAACGTCGCGCTGGCAGCGCAGGCGCATGCCGGCACCTCGTTCCGCTTCTTCGCCAATGCGCGCAAAGAGCGATCCTTGCGCGATGCCGCGCATGCCGCGCTCGACCGCGTCGGTCTCGCCCATCGCGCCGATGTGCTGGTGTCGAAGCTGAGCCATGGCGAGCGGCGCCAGATCGAGCTTGCGGTCGCGCTCGCCAGCAAGCCGAAACTGCTGCTGCTCGACGAGCCCATGGCCGGCCTCGGCGTCACCGAATCCCAGGGCATGGTGAAGCTGCTCCAGGAGCTGCGGAAAGAGGTCTCGATCGTGCTGGTCGAGCACGACATGCCGGCGGTGTTCGCGCTCGCCGACCGCATCTCGGTGCTGGTCTATGGCCGCGTCATCGCCTCCGGCGATCCCGCCGCAATCCGGGCCAACGAGGACGTCAAGCGCGCCTATCTCGGCGACCAGCATGTGGTGACGCATCATGGCTGACACGCTGCTCGACGTCGACGGCATCGAGACCTGCTACGGCCTCTCCCAGGTGCTGTTCGGCCTGTCGCTGTCGATCAAGCCGGGCGAGATGGTCTCGCTGATGGGCCGCAACGGCATGGGCAAGACCACCACGATCCGCTCGATCATGGGCCTGACGGCGGCCCGCGCAGGCGCGATCCGTTTTGCCGGCGCCGAGGTCAGGCAGCTGCCGTCCTACAGAATTGCAAAACTCGGCGTCGGTCTCGTTCCCGAGGGACGCCAGATCTTTCCGAACCTGACCGTGCGCGAAAACCTGGTCGCGGCCGCCGCCGATCGCTTCGGCAGCCCCAATCCCTGGACGCTGGCGGCGATCTACGTGCTGTTCCCGCGCCTCGCCGAACGCGCGGCCAATATGGGCAACCAGCTCTCCGGCGGCGAGCAGCAGATGCTCGCGATCGGTCGTGCGCTGATGACCAATCCGAAGCTGCTGATTCTGGACGAAGCGACCGAGGGCCTCGCGCCGCTGATCCGCGAAGAAATCTGGCACTGTCTGTCGCTGCTCAAGAGCCGGGGGCAGTCGATCCTGGTCGTCGACAAGAACGTCGACCATCTCGCCCGCATCTGCGATCGCCATTACATCATCGAGCGCGGCAAGACGGTGTGGAGCGGCAGCTCCGACGAGCTGATGGCCGAGCCGGATCTGCAGCACAAGTATCTGGGGATTTGAGGCCGCGTGAGGGGCAAAGAGCCCGCGCCGCACACTCGTCATTGCGAGGAGCGACGAAGCAATCCAGGCTGCCTCTGCGGAAACATCTCTGGATTGCTTCGCTGCGCTCGCAATGACGGTGGAGAGAGCGGTGTCCCTCTCCAACGACTCCCTGGGGCGATACAGCTCAAAACACCTCGAAATACTCGCGGTGCTCCCAGTCGGTCACTTCGGACAGGAAGCGGTCGATCTCGGCGTTCTTGATGTGGGTGTAATAGTCGACGAATTCCGCCCCGAGCTTCTCGCGGAAGAACGGATCGTCCTTCAGCGCGGCGACGGCATCGCGCAAGCTCTTCGGCAGCAGCGGCGCCTTGGTCTCGTAGGGCGTGTCGGCGGAGGGGCCGGGATCGAGCTTGCGGTCGACACCGTCGAGGCCGGAGAGAATCTGAGAGGCCATGTAGAGATAGGGATTGGCGGCGGGCTCGCCGATGCGGTTCTCCAGGCGCGTTGCGGCATCACCCGCGCCGCCGAGCACGCGGATCATCACGCCGCGATTGTCGCGGCCCCAGATCGCGCGGTCCGGCGCCAGCGAATAGGAGCGGTAGCGCTTGTAGCCGTTGATGGTCGGCGTGGTGAACAATGTCGAGGCGCGGGCGTGGTCGAGCAGGCCGGCGAGGTAGGCCTTGCCGAACGCGCTGAGCGGTTCGCCGCCGTCCTTCGCCATGAACTGGTTCTCGCCGCTCGCGCGCGAGACGATCGACTGATGCAGATGCCAGCCGCTCGCGAACACGTTCGGCAGCTTCGGCCGGCACATGAAGGTGGCGTGATAACCGTGGCGGCGCGCGATCTGCTTCACCGCGGAGCGGAATAGCACCATGTTGTCGGCGGGCTCGAGGCCCTTCCGCGGCGCGAAGGTGAATTCGCACTGGCTCGGCCCGAACTCGACCTCGACCGAGCGCAGCGGCAACCCGAGCGCGACGATGTCGCGGCGCAGAATCTCCAGCACCGGCTCCATCTGGTCGAAGCGCTGCTCGGTGAGGTATTGATAGCCGTGGCTGAGCAGGCTCACCGACGGCGGCGTGCCGGGCTGGCCGGCATCCTCGGGCCGCATATGCGCGTCGTCGAGCCCAAAGATGTGGAATTCGACCTCGAGGCCGGCGACGAAATCGTGGCCGCGGCCGGCGAGCTCGTCGAGCACCTTGCGGTAGAGCGAGCGCGTCGCGAACGGCACCGGGCGGCCGTCGGCAAAATAGAGGTCGCACAGCACCCAGCCCGTCGCCGGCGCCCATGGCAAGACGCGAAACGTGGTGGGGTCGGCGACCATCAGCACGTCGGCCGCGCCCTCCATCTCCTTCATGCCGAAACCGCCGCCCGCGGTGAACACGGGAAATACCGTGCGGTGCGAGGTGTCCTTGGCGAGCATGGTGGTGGTGATGGAGCAGCCGCTCTCCAGCGAGGCGATCGCTTCAGTGGCGATGATGGTCTTGCCGCGCAGGATGCCGTGCTGGTCGGGGAAAGCGAGG
Organism: Bradyrhizobium sp. UNPA324; assembly: GCF_006658635.1. NCBI lineage: Bacteria > Pseudomonadati > Pseudomonadota > Alphaproteobacteria > Hyphomicrobiales > Nitrobacteraceae > Bradyrhizobium > Bradyrhizobium sp. UNPA324. The sequence continues at coordinate 3,968,304 of NZ_LFJD01000004.1, read as the reverse complement.
CGGATGACCTCGAGATTCTTCTCCTCGACAATGCGGCGCATGCGCGCTGCGGCGTCCGTTTGCTCATCCGACCACAGCGCATGACGCGCGACGAAAGTCACTTTGGTACTCCTTCAGTCGTGAGGCGCGAAGCATGCGCCACATTCTCCGTCATTGCGAGGAGCTCTTGCGACGAAGCAATCCAGGGTCTCTCCGGAGAGGCAGTCTGGATTGGCTCGCTGCGCTCGCAATGACGGGGATAGGCCGTCACTCTTATTCCGCCGCCGTCAGCTTATGCACGTTATCGGCGATCTCCTTCGGCACCGGCGCGGTCCACGGCGCGCCGCGGCGGCGCTTGACGTCGACCTCCATCCAGTAGGTCTCCCAGCCCCGCGTCGGCCCGATGCCGTCCATGGTCGCCGGTCCCTGGATGCTGCGTGCGTTGGCTTCGTCCAGAAACAGCATCGGCTTCTCGCCGCCGCAGACCTTCTCGATCTCCTGCCGCAGCAGGCGGCGGTACTGCACGATCGCCTTGTCGCTCGAACCGAGATGCTCCTTGGTGCGGTCCTGGATCGCGCCCATCGATTCCACCGCCCACTGGTCGTGGACGTTGATGTCGGTGCCCATGCCGGTATAGGTCGCGGTCTGCTGCTCGTGTGGATCGAAGCCGTAATCGTTAGCTCTGTTCTTGCGCGACTTGTAATCGGGCAGCTCATAGAGCTCGAGCCGCTGGTCGCGCATCTTCTGCTTGTCGACCGGGTTCGAATAGCTGGTGAAGATCGCGTACCAGTAGCAGTTCTCGTCATCGACCGGCACGTGCCACTGCGTGATCGTCATCTCCGTGCTCATGGGGATGACGAAGCCGTGCGGGAAGAGCTGGTTGGTGACGCGCACGTGGGTGCGCTCCTCGTCGATCTCGCGCAGCGCGATCAGTCTGAGGCCGTATTCGGTGTGCTCGACATTGATGATCGGACGGTCGTACTCGCGCAGGATCTTCGTCATCGGCAGATCGGACCCGGCGGAGGCGCCACGGAATTGCTTGCCGTAGGCGGTGGAGGTGTCCTCGTCCTCGAAGAAGCGATGCAGGTAGGAGGCGTGCGCGGGATCGATGCCCACCTCCAGCGCCTGGAGCCAGTTGCAGGCCATGTGGCCCTTGAATGCAAAGGTGTGCGTGCCGGGCGCGACGAAGCAGTCGATCTCCGGGAAGGCGGGCGGGGTGCCCTCGCCGAGATAGGCCCAAAGGATGCCGCTCTTCTCGACCACGGGATAGGAGCGTTGGCGGATGTTTTGGCAGAGTTTTGAGTCTTTCGGCTCGGCCGGCGTCTCGATGCATTGGCCGGTCGCGTCGAACAGCCAGCCGTGGAAGGCGCAGCGCAGGCCGCCATGCTCCAGCCGCCCGAAGGCGAGGTCGGCGCCGCGATGGGCGCAGTGGCGATCCATCAGGCCGTAGCGTCCCGTCTCGTCGCGGAACAGCACCAGGTTCTCGCCGAGCAGTTTGACCGGACGGATCGGGCGAGCGCCCTCCAGCTCGTCCACCAGCGCCGCCGGCTGCCAGTAGCTCCGCATCAGTCTGCCGCACGGATCCTTCGGCCCGGTGCGGATGATCAGGTCGTTCTGCTCCTGGCTCATCATGGCGCATGCATCCTTGTGGAGTGGCGTCTGTTCGCCTATTGAACGAATGGGCGAATTATGACATGCCTTGGACCGGCAGCAAGCACTATTTTGCAGGATTGTCCCACCCATGCCCAAGCTGAAGCGGAGCGAGAGCGAGGAGCGCGCGACGGATTTCGTCGAGGCGCTCGATCGCGGCCTGCGCCTGCTGCAATGTTTCGGCACGAATGCAGGCCCGATGACGCTGAGCGATCTTGCCCGCGCCGCCGATCTGCCGCGCGCCACGACGCGGCGCATGCTGTTCACGCTTCAGCGCGGCGGCTTTGTCAGCGGCGACGGCAAGCTGTTCTCGCTGACGCCGCACGTGCTGACGCTGGCAGCGTCCTATTTGCGGTCCAATCAGCTCGTCGCGGTGCTGCAGCCCGTGCTCGATCGCATCGCGGCCGCCGCGCAGGAAATCTCATCGCTCGCCGTGCTCGACGGCGATGACGTCGTGTTCATTGCCCGGGGGAGTCCGGCGCGGGTGTTCTCGGGCGGGTTGGAGATTGGCTACCGCCTGCCTTCCTTCTGCACCTCGGTCGGCCGCGCCATGCTCGGCCAGCTCGACGATGCGGCCCTTGCCGCGCGTCTGAAGGCGATGACGCGGGAGGCGCTGACGCCGCAGACGGTGACGGACCCGAAGGCGCTGCTCGCCCGCATCACCGCCGACCGCGCGCAAGGCTATTCCCTGGTCGACCGCGAGGCCGAACCGCATTTCCGCTCGATCTCGGTCCCAATCCGCCGTTACGACGGCGTGATCGTCGCCGCCATCAACATGGGCGCCCATGTCGATCGCGTGCCGGCGCAGGAGCTGATCGATCGCTTCCTGCCGTTGCTGCAGGCGGGGGCGGCGTCGTTGCGGTCGCAACTCCTGTAGAGTAGAGCCATTCCCGCTGTCTCGAAACTGGTGCTATAATGCAAGCATGAGAGAACAGGGAGGACGCCATGAATCATACCATGGTTCCCAGTGATCGCGTGGAGCGCGTCGCCGTTTACGGCCGCGACGGTACGAAGCTCGGCACGATCGAACGGCTGATGCTCGACAAGATGAGCGGAATGGTTGCCTATGCGGTGATCAAGACCGGCGGACTGCTCGATACCCATCATCACTACCCTCTGCAGTGGAGCGCGTTGAAATACGACCCGCGGCGCGAGGCGTTCCAGATCGAGTTGACTTTGGACGAACTCAGCAGCGGCCCGTGCGAGTTCGATGGCGATGCGTTCGACTGGGGTGACCGTTCGCGGTCCTACCCGCATCCGCATTATTGGTCGGTCTAGCAAGTCGGCCTGGCTGCGCGTCTAACGGTGCGGACACGGCGTCGGGAGGCGCGCTCATCGTGCGCTACCGGGCCTCGGCCTCGCGCTCCATGTCGCGGCCCGAAAGGTCCTCGCCCTGCATGTTGGCATAGTCACGCGCCATCTCGCGCATCAGGAACTTGGCCGGGACGTCGTGATAGGTGCCGCGGTCGTTGACGTATTGCATGTAGGCGCGGCCCTCGGCGTCGAAGGGATGCAGCAGCGCGTCGGTGTGACCGTCGAAATCGAGCGGCGCCACGCCGACCTTGGCGCACAGCGTGTCGTTGAAGGTCGGCGTCGCCTTGCGCCAGGCGCCATCGACATGCACCTCCGTAAAGCCGTGCCAGGTGAAGATGTCGGTGCCCATGCTCGCGCGCAGCTTCTCGGTGGTGAGATGGTTCTTCACGTCGGCAAAGCCGACCCGTGCGGGAATGCCGTGGACGCGGCAGGCGGCGGCGTAGAGCGCGGCCTTGCCGACGCAATAGCCCTGGCCCGCGGCAAGCACGCTCGAGGCGCGAAACGTCTCGGCGACGCGCATGCTGACATAGGGGTTATAGCGGATGCCGTCGCGCACCGCCTTGTAGAGCACGCTCGCCTTCTCGCGCGCACTCGCATCCGCGCGCACCGCGTCGTTCGCAAAGTGCTGCACGGTGGGATGATCGCTGTCGATGTACTCGCCGGGATCGGTGTAGAGGCGGCGGATGGTGTCGGGGAGGATGTCGGTCATGTCCAGAGCTTAGCAGGCGATCGCCGCGGAACTCAAATCACGCGATACGGGTGCATGGTGCGCCTTCGAATTGCGCTGAGGCGCTGCCTCCGTCTCACTGCCGGTTGCGCATCCAGTCGGCAAGCCCCGATAGCGCCTTGTCGAGCTCCTGCCGCGCAGTGCTATCTGTGATCGTCTCCTCCATCGCGCCGCGCATGCAGAGCATCCACGCATCGCGCTCGGCATCGCCGATGGCAAAGCCGAAATGGCGCTGGCGCAGCCGCGGATGGCCCTTCTCGGGGGTGTAGAGGCGCGGGCCGCCGGTCCATTCGGTGAGATAACGCTTCAGCACGTCCCTGATCAGGCCGAGGTCGTCCGCGTGCATGGCGCGGATGACCTTCGCCTCCGGCAGCGTGTCCATGCGCTCGTAGAAGCGATCGACGAGGGCGTCGATCGTGGCGCTGCCGCCGATCCGCTCGAACATGGAGGTGACGTCGGTAGAGGTCATTGTCGGTCCCAAGGCTTGCTGATGGACGTTGATACCGTGTGGCGGGAGGTTGGGCAAAATCCCCGCTGTCGTCCCGGACAGCGCAGCTCTGGACAACGCAACGCGTTGTCGAGAGCGGAGCGCCGGTCCGGGACCCAAAGCCACAGGGAGATGTCTGGCGAAGACTCGTGGTTGCCAGCTCGCGCAACGACTTCTCCCTGGGAGTATGGGTCCCGGATCTGCGCGCGCTTGGGGCGCGCTTGTCCGGGACGACAGCGGAGAGTGTAGCTCTAGCGAGATCCAATCGCCCTACAGCGCCACACTGCGCAGCCCGAAGCTGCGGGCCTCGTTCTGCAGCACCGGCCTTACCGCATCGATCAGCCGCGCGGCGGCCGCATCAACGGAGAGGCCCGCAGTGTCCACCACCGCGGTCGCGCGCGAATACAGCGGCTCGCGGCTGAGCAGGATGTTGCGCAGCTCCGCCATTGCAGAGCGATCGTCCGCCATCGGACGCAGGTCGCCCTGGCGACGGACCCGGGCCATATGTTCCTCGGGCTCGGCCTTCAGCCAGATCGTGTAGAACGAAGTGAGGATCTGATCGAAGGTCAAAGGCTCCGAGACGATGCCGCCGCCGGTCGCCAGCACCATCAGCTCGTTGCGCGCCAGCAGCTGCTGCAGCGCCGCCTGCTCCATGCGGCGAAAGCCCTCCTGGCCGTAGAGCGCGATGATCTCGGCGACCGAGAGCCCGTTCTGCTGCTCGACCTCCTTGTTGAGCTCGACGAAGCTCCAGCCGATCTTCTTCGCCAGCATTCGTCCGAGCGTCGACTTGCCGGCGCCGCGCAGGCCGATCAGCGCGATGCCGCAGAACGGCGCGCGCCGCGGCGCGGTGGCGCTGCCCCCGGCGAGCAGATCCTTGGCCTGCGCGATCTGCGCCGGCGTCGCCTTGCGCAGGAGATCGCGAAACATCTGCCAGTCCGGCGTCGGCTCGGCCGAGGGAAGCAGGTCCTCGAGATGCGCGCCCATCGCGTCGGAGACGCGGCGCAGCAGCACGATCGAGACGTTGCCCTTGCCGCTTTCGAGCTGCGCGATGTAGCGCTCCGAGATTCCTGATACCTTGGCGAGCACCTTGCGCGACATGCCGCGCAACGCGCGCATGGTGCGCACGCGCTGGCCGAGCTGTTCGAGGAAGTGGGATTCGGCGTCGGGACTGTCGGTCATGAGCCTTCTTTAAGGGATGTCTTCTTGAAGGTTGTCCTGCGGCGCATTTTAATGAAACATAGTGCCTGCTGCCATTGACAGCAAGCCGCCGCGGTGTCTTTCTATGAATTATAATTCTAAATTCGGGGGAGAAGTCCGTGAGCGAGGGATCCTACAACGCGGTGACCTGGCTGCTCGACCGTAACGTCAGGGAGGGCCGGGGTAGCAAGCTGGCCTTCGACGACACCGTCTCGCGGCTCACTTATGGCGAACTCCAGCAACAGACCCGGCGCGCCGCGAACATGCTGCGCCGGCTCGGCGTCCGCCGCGAGGAGCGTGTCGCGATGATCATGCTGGATACGGTCGACTTTCCGATCGTGTTCCTGGGCGCGATCCGCGCCGGCATCGTGCCGGTGCCACTGAACACGCTGCTGACCGCGGATCAATACGCCTACATCCTCGCCGACTGCCGTGCGCGCGTGCTGTTCGTCTCCGAAGCGCTCTATCCCGTCATCAAGGACGTCGTCGGCCGCATGCCCGACCTCGAGCATGTCGTGGTCTCCGGCGCCAAGCAGAACGGCCACAAGCAACTTGCCGAGGAGCTCGCCGGCGAGAGTGATCAGTTCACCACCGCCGCGACGCATCCCGACGAGCCGGCGTTCTGGCTCTACTCGTCGGGGTCAACGGGCATGCCGAAGGGCGTGCGCCACATCCATTCCAATTTGCAGGCGACCGCCGACACCTATGCCAAACAGGTGCTCGGCATCCGCGAGAGCGATGTGTGTCTCTCCGCCGCAAAGCTGTTCTTCGCCTATGGGCTCGGCAATGCGCTGACCTTCCCGATGTCGGTCGGCGCCAGTGTGATCCTCAACAGCGAGCGTCCCACGCCGGCGCGCATGTTCGACCTGATGAACCGCTACAACCCCTCGATCTTCTACGGCGTGCCGACCTTGTTCGCGGCGATGCTCAACGACGAGACGATGAAGGCCGAGCGTGGCGGCAAGAGCTTGCGCATCTGCACCTCCGCCGGCGAGGCGCTGCCGGAATCCGTCGGCCACAGCTGGAAGGCACGCTTCGGCGTCGACATTCTCGACGGCGTCGGCTCGACCGAGCTGCTCCATATTTTTCTCTCGAACGCGCCCGGCGACATCAAATACGGCTCGTCCGGCAGGCCGGTGCCGGGCTATGCGGTCCGGCTCGTCAACGAAGCCGGGCAGGACGTCGCCGACGGCGAGGTCGGCGAATTGCTGGTCGATGCGCCCTCCGCCGGCGAAGGCTATTGGAATCAGCGCCACAAGAGCCGTCGCACCTTCGAGGGACCGTGGACCCGCACCGGCGACAAATATGTCCGCGACAGCGAGGGCCGTTACACGTTCTGCGGCCGCGCCGACGACATGTTCAAGGTCTCCGGCATCTGGGTCTCGCCGTTCGAGGTCGAGAGCGCGCTGATCACGCATCCCGCTGTGCTGGAAGCGGCCGTCGTGCCGGAAGCCGATCCGGAAGGCCTGTTGAAGCCAAAAGCCTTCGTCGTGCTGCGCCCCGGCGCGACAACGGCGGGGTTGCAAGAGATGCTCAAGGAGCACGTCAAGCAGAAGATCGGCCCGTGGAAATATCCGCGCTGGATCGACGTGGTGGACTCGCTGCCGAAAACGGCGACGGGCAAGATCCAGCGGTTCAAGCTGCGGGAAGGGACGCATTAGTCGACCAGGCACGACGGTTCGTCATGGCCGGGCTTGACCCGGCCATCCACGTGCCACCGCGAATGAGGAAAGACGTGGATGCCCGGGTCAAGCCTGGGCATGACGACGGAGAGAAAGAGCGACGCTCCATGACCAACCTCACTCCCACCGGCTTCCTCAGCATCGGCACCGCCAGCCTCGAATACAAATGGCTCGCGCCGCAATCCGCCGACGCGCCCACCATCGTCATGCTGCACGAAGGCCTCGGCTCGGTCGGCCTGTGGGGCGATTTCCCCGAGAAGCTGCAGCAGGCCACCGGCGCCGGCATCTTCCTTTACGCGCGCGCCGGCTACGGCCAATCGAGCTCCGTCGCGCTGCCGCGCCCACTCGATTACATGCAGCGCGAGGCGCTCGACGTGCTGCCGAAAGTGCTCGACGCGATTTCCTTCAAGCGCGGCCTTCTGCTCGGCCATTCCGACGGCGCCTCGATCGCGGCGATCTATGCCGGCTCACACCAGGATCACCGTCTGCAGGGCATCGCATTGATCGCACCGCATTTCATCGTCGAGGACGTCTCGGTGAAATCGATCGCGGCGATCAAGACGACGTTCGAGACCACCGACCTCAAGGCAAAGCTGTCGCGCTGGCATAAGGACGTCGACAACGCCTTCTATGGTTGGAACGGCGCCTGGCTCGATCCAAAATTCCGCGATTGGGACATCTCCGAATACCTCGCTTATATCCGCGTCCCAGTCCTTGTCGTCCAGGGCAAGGACGACCAGTACGGCACCTTGCGTCAGGTCGAGATCGCGCAGGAAGAGTGCTACTGCCCGGTCGACGTGAAGATCATCTCTGGCGCGGGCCATTCGCCGCAGCGTGAGTCGCCGGTGGCGACGCTCGAGGCGATCGCGCAGTTCGCGACAGCGGCGCTACGCGATGATCAGGGGCTGCAAGGCCGCGCGGCGTGATGGCGGCGGCGGTCTGACAGATACCGAACCCGCAGAACGCAACGGGCTCGGAGCGTCCGCGCCGTTCGTCTCCCTCTAGATGAAACAAAATGCATGTGAGCCCGTTTAAGGGGTAGACGCGTCCAAAAAGATGCACTATTGTGCATCTAACGCTACGGCGATCATGCATAATCAAGCTCAGGGATGACCCATGGCCGGGGAAGATCGGCGCCTCGCAGGCGGCGCGACATTCATCGATTTTCAGACCGAACCGTCCCGCTACAAGCACTGGAAGCTCGCGGTCGAGGGCGACGTCGCGACGCTGACCATGGATGTCGACGAGAGTGGCGGCCTGTTCGAGGGCTATCTGCTCAAGCTCAATTCCTACGATCTCGGCGTCGACATCGAGCTTGCGGACGCGCTTCAGCGCCTGCGCTTCGAGCATCCCGAGGTCAAGGTCGTGGTGATGCGATCGGCCAAGAACCGCGTGTTCTGCGCCGGCGCCAACATCCGCATGCTCGCGGGCTCCACGCACGCCCACAAGGTCAATTTCTGCAAGTTCACCAACGAGACCCGCAACGGCATGGAAGATTCTTCCGAGAATTCCGGCCAGCGCTTCATCACGGTGGTGAACGGCTCGGCCGCCGGCGGCGGCTACGAGCTGGCGCTTGCGACCGACCACATCATCCTCGCCGACGACGGCTCCTCTGCCGTTGCGCTGCCCGAGGTGCCGCTGCTCGCGGTGCTGCCGGGCACCGGCGGCCTCACGCGCGTCGTCGACAAGCGCAAGGTGCGCCGCGACCACGCTGATTTCTTCTGCACCATCGAGGAAGGTGTGAAGGGCAAGCGCGCCGTGCAATGGCGTCTGGTCGACGAGATCGCGCCGAACTCCAAGTTAGAGGCCAAGATCGCCGAGCGTGCCAAGGAGTTCGCGGCGGCCTCGAAGCGCAACGGCAGCGGCAAGGGCATCGCGCTGACGCCGCTCAAGCGCCTGATCGACGAAAACAGCATCCGCTACGGCTTCGTCACGGTCGACATCGATCGCACGGCCCGCATCGCCACGATCTCGATCAAGGCGCCGGAGACTGCGCCGCCCGCCGACATCGACGGCATGATGGCGCAAGGCGCCTCGTTCTGGCCGCTGCAAGTGGCGCGCGAGCTCGACGATGCCATCCTGCATTTGCGCATCAACGAGCTCGAGATTGCCATGCTGGTGTTCAAGAGCCATGGCGACCGCGCCCACGTGCTCGCGGCAGACGCCTTCCTCGAAGCCAACAAGGCGCATTGGCTGGTCAACGAGATCCGCCATTACTGGAAGCGCGTCTTGAAGCGCATCGACGTCACCTCGCGCACGCTGGTGACGCTGGTCGAGCCCGGCTCCTGCTTTGCCGGAACGCTCGCCGAGCTCGTCTTCGCCGCCGACCGCTCCTACATGCTGATCGGCACGCGCCAGGGCGACAACCGTCCGCCGCCGTCGATCGAGCTCTCCGCGATGAATTTCGGCCCCTATCCGATGAGCCATGGCCTGACGCGGCTGCAATCGCGCTTCCAGGCCGATCCCTCCGATGTGGAGCGCGCGGAAGCAACGCTCGGCACCAGCCTCGACGCCGAACAGGCCGAGGAGCTCGGCCTCGTCACCTTCGCGCTCGACGACATCGACTGGGACGACGAGGTTCGCGTCTTTCTCGAGGAGCGCGCCAGCTTCTCGCCCGACAGCCTCACCGGCATGGAGGCAAGCCTGCGCTTCGTCGGCCCCGAGACGATGGAATCGAAGATCTTCGCGCGCCTCACCGCGTGGCAGAACTGGATCTTCCAGCGCCCCAACGCGGTCGGCGAGGAAGGCGCGCTGCGCCGCTACGGTAGCGGCCAGAAGCCGAAATTCGATATGACGCGAGTGTAGCTATCGTGTCCCGGGCGCGCTGCGGCACAAAGTGACGCTGCGCAGAACCGGGACCAGACGGACCAGACATAGGTCCCGGCTCAGCAGTGCAGCACTTCGCGCCGCACTGCGTCCGGGACACGAGACCGGAGCAAGGAGCACGGCCATGAACATGAACATCATGAACGTCGACTACTCGACCAAGATTCCGAACAACGTCAATCTCGCCGAAGACCGCCAGGTGCTCAAGGCACTGGAGGGCTGGCATCCCGGCTACATGGATTGGTGGAGCGACATGGGGCCGGAAGGTTTCCAGGAATCGCTGGTCTATTTGCGCACCGCCTATTCGGTCGATCCGCGCGGCTGGGCCAAGTTCGATTATGTGCGCATGCCCGAATATCGCTGGGGCATTCTCCTGGCGCCGCAGGAAGAGAACCGTGTCGTGCCCTTCGGCGAGCATTATGGCGAGCCGGCCTGGCAGGAAGTCCCGGGCGAGCACCGCGCCATGCTGCGCCGCCTGATCGTGATCCAGGGCGACACCGAGCCGGCCTCGGTCGAGCAGCAGCGCCATCTCGGCAAGACCGCGCCCTCGCTCTACGACATGCGCAATTTGTTCCAGGTCAACGTCGAAGAAGGCCGTCACCTCTGGGCGATGGTCTATCTGCTGCAGAAATATTTCGGTCGCGACGGCCGCGAGGAAGCGGACGATCTGCTGCGCCGCCGCTCCGGCGATGCCGACGCGCCGCGCATGCTGGGCGCCTTCAACGAGGCGACGCCGGACTGGCTGTCCTTCTTCATGTTCACCTACTTCACCGACCGCGACGGCAAGATGCAGCTGCATTCGCTCGCGCAGTCCGGCTTCGATCCGCTGTCGCGCACCTGCCGCTTCATGCTGACGGAGGAAGCGCATCACATGTTCGTCGGCGAGACCGGCATTACCCGCGTCGTGCAGCGCACCTGCGACGCCATGCGCGAAGCCGGCATTACCGATCCCACCGACATCGCAAAGGTCCGCGCGCTCGGGGTGATCGATCTTCCGACCATCCAGAAGAAGCTGAACCTGCACTACACGCTGTCGCTCGACCTGTTCGGCTCGGAAGTCTCGACCAACGCGGCCAACGCCTTCAACGCCGGCATCAAGGGCCGCTATCACGAGACCCAGATCGAGGACGATCACCAGCTCAAGAACGCCACCTATCCGGTGCTGAAGTTCATCAACGGCGAGATCAAGCTGGTGGACGAGCCGGCGCTGACCGCGCTCAACATGCGCCTGCGCGACGATTACAGCCAGGACTGCGTCAAGGGCATGCTGCGCTGGAACAAGGTGATCTCGACCGCGGGCTACGACTTCAAGCTGGCCTTGCCCAACGTCGCCTTCCACCGCCACATCGGCGAGTTCAAGGACGTGCACGCCACGCCCGACGGCATTTTGATCGACGACGCCACCTGGGCCAGGCGCAAGGACGAGTGGCTGCCCTCGGCCAGCGACGGCGACTTCATCACCTCGCTGATGCAGCCCGTTACCGAGACCGGCAAGTACGCCTCGTGGATCTCGCCGCCGAAGGTCGGCATCGACAACAAGCCCGGCGATTTCGAGTACGTGAAGATCGAGTCGTAAGAGCTGAAAGCGAGGCGCAGCGCGCGCCACACACTCACCTGTCGTCGCCCGGCTTGACCGGGCGATCCAGTATTCCAGAGACTGTTGTGATAGAGCCGGGAGGCCGCGGCGTACTGGATGCCCCGGTCAAGCCGGGGCATGACAGCGGAGTTTGAAGCGGGAAACTACCCCGCGATCTCCAACCCGGCATTCGCGTACACCACGCCGCCGTCGACCGCGATGGTATTGCCGACCACGTAGTCGCCCGCACGCGAGGCGAGATAGATCGCGACCCCCGCCATGTCCTCGTCGGTGCCGATCCGGCGCGACGGAATGCGCTTTGCGACCTCGTCTGAGTGGTCGCGCGCGGCCCGGTTCATGTCGGACTTGAAGGCGCCGGGCGCGATCGCGGTGACGTTGATGTTGTCCTTGATCAGCTTGGTCGCCAGGCGCCGCGTCAGGTGGATCACCGCGGCCTTGCTGGCGGCGTAGGAATAGGTCTCGCCCGGATTGACGAAGATGCCGTCGACCGAGGCGATGTTGATCACCTTCGCCGGACGGTCCGCGCGCGCCGCCGCGCGCAGCGGTTTCGCCAGAGCCTTGGTCAGGAAGAACAGTGACTTGACGTTGAGGTCCATCACCTTGTCCCAGCCGCTTTCGGGGAATTCGTCGAACTCCGCGCCCCAGGCCGCGCCGGCATTGTTGACGAGGATGTCGAGCTTCGGCTCCAGCTTGATGATCTCGGAGGCCAACCTGTCGCAGCCTTCGATGGTGGAGATGTCGATCGGCAGCGCGATGCATTCGCCGTCATATCGCGCGGTGAGCTCCTTGGCGGTCGCCTCGCAAGGTCCGGCCTTGCGCGCGGTGATGTAGACCTTTGCGGCGCCGGCGCTGAGAAATCCCGCCGCGATCATCTTGCCGATGCCGCGCGAGCCGCCGGTCACCAGCGCGACACGGCCTTTGAGCGAGAACAGATCGTTGAACATGATGCCTCCCTTGGTTGGCGCTGTTTTGGGCGGGCCGGGGAGGGGAGTCAAGGAAGGGGCCTGGGTGAGATCGGAGTGAGACACGACAGCGGCTCAACCAACTCGGTGTCGTCCCGGACAAGCGTAAGCGCAGATCCGGGACCCATAGCCACAGGGAGGGGGTTTGGCGAAGATTGGTCGTTCGGGATTGGCAGCGCATACCGATCGAGAGATCACGCGGCATGGGTCCCGGATCTGCGCACGCTGAGGGCGCGCTTGTCCGGGACGACAGCGGAGGTTGGAGGGGCTACGCCGCCGCGATCCGGCGGAAGCCGTTCCACATCGCGGTTGCGGCGCCCGAGGTCAATACCGGCAGGATTCGCGCGTCCTGGTAGTTGCCGTTGAGCGAGACCCGCGGCAGCCCCGTCATCTGGCCGGCATTTTCGGCAAACAGCATGCCGGGCCGCGTCGTCACCGCGGTCTTGAAGCCGGCCGTTGCAGCAAGGCCGAATTCGCGCATCCCGGCGGCGTCGCGGTCGCCATAGGGATAGGCGAGATGCAGCACGGGGCACTGCAGCGCCTGCTCGATCCGCGCGCGGCTCACGGCCAGCTCCTGCGCGGCGATGTCTTCGGCCAGCTTGGCGAGGTTGCAATGGCTGACGCTATGGGCGCCGATCATGACCAGCGGGTCGGCGGCAAAGGCCTTCAGCTCGGTCCAGGACAGGCAGAGGCTACGGCACAGCGCGGCCATGTCGACGTCGTACGTCGTGCAGAGCGCCTCGATCTCTCGCGCCAGATCATGCTCCCCCGGTAGCGCACGTAGCCAGTCGTGCAGGCGGTCGAACGCGGCCTGCTTGGCCGCAGGCGTCGTTGCATCGAGCCGCAGCGCGGAATGGCCGATCTTGACGTCGATCTGCTCGGCCTTGGCGATCACGGCTTCCAGCGCCGTCCACCATAGCCGTCCCGTCCCTTCCGCAAAATCGCTCGCGACATAGACCGTCAGCGGGGCGTCGAACTCGCGCAGCACCGGCAGCGCGTGGTCCAGATTGTCGCGATAGCCGTCGTCGAAGGTGAAAGCGGCGAAGCGGCGGTCGAAGCGGCCCTGCACCAGCCGCTCATGCAGCTCGTCCATGGTGACGATGTCGATGTCGCGCGAGCGCAAATGGCACAGCGTCGCGCGCAGGAATTCGGGGGTGACCTCGAGATGCCGGTTCGGCTGGAACGCGGCGTCGCGGGCCGGCCGGACGTGGTGCAGCATGAAAATGGCACCGACGCCCGACAAAAGCGGGCGCAGCAGGTGGTGCGCCCCGCTGAAATAGAGTGCTCCCAGCCCGGCGCGGATGACGTTGTTACGCAGTTGTTTCATGACCCGCTGGCGGACTCTGGCATTCCGTCTTCAACTTACGGAAGAACCCTTGAAGAAAAAGTTATTCCGATTGTCCGACCCCGTGCCTTCGGAAGGGCACCATTTCCGGTTTGACAGCCTGCCAAGGGTTTGTTTTGTCTCCGGTTCCAGAGTTCGGGTCGTCGAATGCAGAAGCTTTTCAGGTGGGCCAGCAAATGGTGGCCGGGGCTGATTCCCCTGGCCGTCATGTGGGGATTTGCGGCCTGGAATAACACCTTACCGGTCGAGGCCGACCTGTCGGCCCGCAGCTCGGCGGCGCTGAAAGGGACCGTCCTGGACAAGACCCGGATCGCGGTCGACGGCCGCGACGTCAGCCTGGTCGCGGACGCCTTCTCCGAGGAGGGGCGCCGCGACGCCGTGACGGCGGTCGAGACCGTCCCCGGCGTGCGCCTGGTCGACGACCGCACCCGCCTCGTTCCCGAGGCCCAGCCGTTCGTCTGGAACGCCGAGCGCGACGTGGTGCGGGTGACGCTGTCGGGCTCCGCGCCGCTGCCGTCGATCAAGGGCCGGCTGACCGAGGCGGCCCGCAAGGAGGTCGGCGGCGCCGAGGTGGCCGACCAGATGGGGCTGGCGCGCGGCGCGCCGCCGCGGTTCGAGGCCGCCGCCATGCTGCTGCTCGATCAGATCGGCAGGCTGAAGGACGGCAAGATCACGATCACGGATACCAAGGTCAATCTGTCTGGCATGGCGCGCGAGCTCGGCGGCCGGGAGGCGATCGCAGCTGCGCTGAAGAACCTGCCGGAGGGCTTTTCGATCGCCGCCAACGACGTCAAGGCGCCGCCCTATATCTTCCAGGCCTACAAGGATCCGGTCGCGGCGACGGTGACGCTGACCGGCTACGTGCCCGACAACAATGTGCACACGGCGATCGCCACCAGCGCCGCGCGAAAATTCTTCACCGAGAAGGTCGTCGACAATCTCAAGGCCAGCATCGGCGCCCCCGGCTCCTTCAACACGGCCGTGGTCGCAGCGCTCGGCGCGCTGTCGCGACTGTCGACCGGCACGCTCGTCGTGTCCGATCGCGAGGTGAAGCTGTCGGGCGATGCGCTCTACGAAGGGGCCGCCAACGACATCCGTGCAGGCCTCGGCAAGGACTTCCCGAAGAACTGGCAGTACAAGCCGGAGATCACCGTGAAGCCTGCGGCAGGGCCGGTCGACGGCACGGTGTGCCAGCAATTGTTCACGGACCTCCTGGGCAAGGGCAAGATCCGCTTCACGCCCAAGCGTGCCGACATCGATCCGGATTCCGCCGCCATCCTCGATCATCTGATCGAGACGGCGCTACGTTGCCCGACCGTGAATATCGAGGTTGCCGGGCACACCGATGCCGACGGCGAGGACGGCTTCAACCGGGCTCTCTCGGAGAAGCGCGCGCAGGCGGTGATCGACTATCTGGTCAAGGCCGGCCTGCCCGCCAATCGCTTCACCGCGGTCGGCCATGGCAGCACGCAGCCCGTCGCCGGCAACGATACCGACGACGGCAAGGCGCAGAACCGCCGCATCGAATTTCTGGTGAGGTGACGATGCCCTATCTCGTCTCGTTCCATCTGGGTTGGCTGATCGGCTCGGTGCTGCTGGGCTTCTGCATGGGCTGGATCTCGGTGGTCCAGCGCGGCAACGGCACCTCGAAGGTGACCGCGCGCTGGCTCGCCGCGCTTGCTGCCGCCCTGGTCGCTGCCTCGTTTGCCCATGTGGTCCCCGGCCGCTTCGGCTACTGGCTCGACCTCGGCCTGATCATGTTCGCCTGCTACCTCGTCGGCTGCACCATCGGCGCCTGGCTGCGTGATCGGGTGGTCTCGCGCAGCCAGCCTGCGGCCTGAGCCTCCGGCCCGCGAGGATCGCACCGGCGCCTGTCGGCGCCGCGATCCGGCCGCTCCCTGGCCTGCCTTTCGCTGCCGCGACCTTCCGGCGCATCGGAAAACCGGTGAACGGTGCCTGGTCGCCGCCCTCTTTCAACAGGCGAACCTGCCACATAGATTGACGTCAGCCTAAGGCGTGACGGAACATTGTGCGGCCGAAATCATCAAAACTTCATGGCGTCTGCGCAGGATTGCCAAGGAGATTCGCGTCAAGCCTTGCCGCCGAAGGCGCCAAACCGTGCATCAGGAGCCCGCAACCCTGCCTAAAATATTGAAGGCACGTGTTTTTGTTCGAATTGGCGAATTCCACTCCGCCCGAAAACGCGCTAGTGGAGGGGCAGGGGGCATGCGCGATGCCGGAGCCGGCGGCGAGGGTTCGTTGAGCGCCTGTGCGTCGTCCGCCCGTCCGCCGGCCACTCTGGCCGCTGAAGCGTTATTCGAGGTCTAGATGCTGGAAGCCATACGCAGAGCGATGACGTTTCTGCGCCAGAAGCAAATCCTGCATAAGCTTGGAGTTGTGATCAGCGTCGCGGTCATCGGCATCGCTTGCTATGTGCTGTACCACATGCTGCGCGGCATCGACTTCAACGAGGTCCTCGAAGCGATCAAGAGCACCGAGCCGAGGCAGATCGCGATGGCGGCGCTGTTCGTCGCCGCGGGCTATTTCACCCTGACCTTCTACGACCTGTTTGCCGTGCGCGCGATCGGCCACGCCGAGGTGCCCTATCGCATCAACGCGCTCGCCGCCTTCACCAGCTATTCGATCGGCCACAATGTCGGCGCATCCGTCTTCACCGGCGGCGCGGTGCGCTACCGCATCTATTCGGCCTATGGGCTGAACGCGATCGACGTCGCCAAGATCTGCTTCCTCGCCGGCCTGACCTTCTGGCTCGGCAATGCCGCCGTGCTCGGCCTCGGCATCTCCTATCATCCCGAGGCCGCCGCCGCGATCGATCAGCTTCCGCCATGGCTGAACCGGGCGCTGGCGCTGATGATCGTCACGGGCCTGGTCGGCTACGTGGTCTGGGTCTGGACCCAGCCGCGCGTGGTCGGCCGCGGGCCCTGGACCGTGGTGTTGCCGGGCGGCCCGCTGACGCTGCTCCAGATCGCGATCGGCATCATCGATCTCGGCTTCTGCGCGCTCGCGATGTACGTGCTGGTCCCGGACGAGCCCAATCTCGGCTTCGTGGTGGTCGCGGTGATCTTCGTCTCGGCGACGCTGCTCGGGTTCGCCAGCCATTCGCCCGGCGGGCTCGGTGTGTTCGACGCCGCGATGCTGGTCGGCCTCTGGCAGATGGACCGCGAGGAGCTTCTCGGCGGCATGCTGCTGTTCCGCGTCCTCTATTATCTGTCCCCCTTCGTCATCTCTGTAATCTTGCTGACGTTTCGCGAAGTTATTATCGGCGCACGATCGAAGCGCCTGCAGCAGGCGGCGCTCAAGCTCGACCCCGGCCCGGCGCGCGAAGCCGCCTATGTGAGAGAGCGTAGCGACGGCGCCAAATCTTAGGACAAGCCCTCCAGGAGAAGTCCGCCCGATGGCGATCGACGCCCCATCTTCTCCCTCCGCCCAGCCCTGGTCCGACCGGCTGCGGCACTCGACGATCATCCTGATCGCCGCGGCGCTGGCGCTGTCCGTCATCGTCTCGCTCGGCGAATTGTCGGCGCTGCACGCCGCGATCGTGTTCCTCTGCATCGCCGCCGCTGCGCTGATCCCGTGGCGCCTGCATGATACCGCAGCGTCCCGTGACGACGTCAGGCGCATCAACCCGGTCGAGAGCGCGGCGGTGGCCGCGGTCGTCGCCGGCATGCCGGATCCGGCAGTGCTGCTCGACCGCGCCGGCCGCGTCATCCATCTCAACGCCGCCGCCGCCCAGCTCGCGCCGGCGCTGCGCAGGAACGAACTCGCCCAGTTCGCGCTGCGCTCGCCGGAGATCATCACGGCGCTGCGCGAGGCGATCGCGACCACCGAGCCGCGGCGCGCGACCTATCTCGACCATGTCCCGGTCGATCGCTGGATGGAGCTCATGATCACGCCGGTGCCGGTGCCGACCAGCTTCGGCGGCGCCGACAAATGCATGCTGATGACCTTCCACGACCAGACGCCGCTGCGCCGGGTCGAGGAGATGCGGGCCGACTTCGTCGCCAACGCCAGCCACGAGCTGCGCACGCCGCTCGCCGCGCTGTCGGGCTTCATCGACACGCTGCAGGGGCAGGCCAAGGACGATCCCAAGGCCCGCGAGCGCTTCCTCGGCATCATGCACAACCAGGCCACCCGCATGGCGCGCCTGATCGACGACCTCTTGTCCCTGTCGCGGGTCGAGCTGTCGGCCCATGTCCGGCCCGACACCCTGGTCGATCTGCTGCCGATCATCCGCCAGGTTGCGGACGGGCTCGAGCCGCTGGCGCGCGAGCGCCAGGTCGAGGTCGAGATCCATTTGCCTGATAGCCCGGTGATGATCGCGGGCGACCGCGAGGAGCTGCTCCGCCTGTTCGAGAATTTGATCGAGAACGCGCTCAAATACGGCGCCTCCGGCGGACGCGTCATCGTGTCGCTGACCTCGGGCGCGGCCGCTGACGGAACTCAGGAAATCCGGATCATGGTCCGCGATTTCGGCCCCGGCATCGCGCCCGAGCACCTGCCGCGGCTGACCGAGCGGTTCTACCGCGTGGACGTCGGCGACAGCCGCTCGCAAGGTGGAACTGGACTCGGATTATCGCTGGTGAAACATATTCTTAACCGCCATCGCGGCAGGCTTTTGATCG
Source organism: Bradyrhizobium sp. UNPA324 (assembly GCF_006658635.1). Classification (NCBI taxonomy): domain Bacteria; kingdom Pseudomonadati; phylum Pseudomonadota; class Alphaproteobacteria; order Hyphomicrobiales; family Nitrobacteraceae; genus Bradyrhizobium; species Bradyrhizobium sp. UNPA324. Next base: position 3,949,895 of record NZ_LFJD01000004.1, on the reverse strand, counting down.
AAAGCGTGCCAAAACAGGGGGCGACTTTCACCGCCTGTTTTCCCCAGATCAGGACTTCGGCTCCAGCCTGAAATTCAAGCGATTTCAAGTGCTTGCTGGTGTCATCCGACTGTCACGAAACCTTCGTAAAAGCACAGCTGACCGCTCCTAAAGGGGCGGCGCGGGGAGCGCGATCGGGCGCGGATGGCGCTTCGCTCCCCCCAATGGAGACCAGCATGAATTTCCTCAAGACGATGGTCGCTGCCGGCTTGGTCGCCGCATCGACGACGGCGGCCTTTGCGGCCGACATCACCGGCGCCGGCGCGACGTTCCCGTTCCCGATCTATTCAAAGTGGGCTGACGCTTACAAGAAAGAGACCGGCAATGGTCTGAATTACCAGTCGATCGGCTCGGGCGGCGGCATCAAGCAGATCCAGGCCAAGACCGTGACCTTCGGCGCGACCGATATGCCGCTCAAGGCCGAGCAGCTCGAGAAGGACGGACTTGCGCAATGGCCGATGGTGATGGGCGCCATCGTTGCCGTGGTCAACCTCGAGGGCGTCAAGCCGGGCGAGATGGTGTTCGACGGCGAGACGCTGGCCAACGTCTATCTCGGCAAGATCACCAAGTGGGACGATCCGGCCATCAAGAAGCTCAATCCGAACGTGAAGCTGCCGTCGGAGGCGATCACCGTGGTCCGCCGTTCGGACGGTTCGGGCACCACCTTCAACTTCACCAACTATCTCTCCAAGGCCAGCGCGGACTGGAAGAGCAAGGTCGGTGAGGGCACCGCGGTCGAGTGGCCGGTCGGCGTCGGCGCCAAGGGCAACGAAGGCGTGTCGGGTAACATCGGCCAGACCAAGAACTCGATCGGCTACGTCGAGTACGCCTATGCCAAGCAGAACAAGCTGACCTATACCGCTCTCGTCAACAAGGCCGGCAAGACCGTGCAGCCGACCGTCGAAGCGTTCCAGGCGGCCGCCTCCAACGCCGACTGGGCCAAGGCGCCCGGCTACTACGTCATCCTCACCGACCAGCCCGGCGACAAGTCCTGGCCGATCACCGCGGCGACCTTCATCCTGATGCACAAGTCCGCCACCGACAAGGCGGCCTCGCAGGAAGCCATCAAGTTCTTCCGCTGGGCCTTCAAGAACGGCGGCAAGGCGGCCGAGGAGCTCGACTACATCCCGATGCCGGACAGCGTCGTCCAGCAGATCGAGAAGACCTGGGCTGCCGAGATCAAGAGCTAAGGCACGCCTCTCCCGGACGCGCGGCGCCGCTGCGCTGGGCCGGGACCTGAAGAAACCAGGCCCCGGATCGGCGCTGCGTCATCCGGGGCACGGCACTAAAAACAAGCGTATAAAACGGGTACAGGGGATCGGCGTGGCAGAAATGGCCGTTCAGAGCGATGTAATCGACGACGCCGGACCGTATGACCGCGCCAAGGCCTTGAGCGCGTTCAAGCTCGGCGACGTCACCTTCTACTGGATCACGCGGCTGTCCGCGATCTCGGTGCTGCTGATCCTCGGCGGCATCATCATCTCGCTGATCGTCGGCGCGTTCCCGGCGATGCAGGAATACGGCCTCTCCTTCCTGTGGACGCAGCGCTGGGCGCCGTCCGCCGATCCGCCCGTGCTCGGCGCGCTCGGGCCGATGTACGGCACGCTCGTCACCTCCTTCATCGCGATGCTGATCGCCATTCCCGTCGGCCTCGGCATTGCCATCTTCCTCACCGAGCTCTGCCCGCAATGGCTGCGCCGCCCGATCGGCATGGCGATCGAGCTGCTCGCCGGCATTCCCTCGATCATCTACGGCATGTGGGGCTTCTTCGTGCTGGGCCCGTTCCTGGCCAACACCTTCCAGCCCTTTATGATCAGGATCTTCGACGGCGTCCCCGTGCTGGGCGCGATCTTCGCAGGTCCTCCGTCCTATCTCAGCCTGTTCAACGCCGCGCTGATCCTCGCCATCATGGTGCTGCCCTTCATCACCTCGATCTCGGTCGACGTGTTCAAGACGGTGCCGCCGGTCTTGAAGGAAGCCGCCTACGGCGTCGGCTGCACCACCTGGGAAGTCGTCCGCAGCGTAGTGATCCCCTACACCCGCGTCGGCATCATCGGCGGCGTCATGCTGGCGCTGGGCCGCGCGCTCGGCGAGACCATGGCGGTGACCTTCATCATCGGCAACTCGTTCCGGATCTCCTCGTCGATCTTCGCCCCGGGCACCACGATCTCCGCGGCGATCGCATCCGAATTCGCCGAGAGCGACGGCCTGCACCAGTCCGGCCTGATCCTGCTCGGCTTGCTGCTGTTCGTGCTGACGTTCTTCGTGCTCGCCGCTGCGCGGCTGATGCTGATGCGTCTGGAAAAGAAGGCGGGAAACTAGCGCCATGAACCCGATCTACGCACGCCGCCGCCGCAAGGACATCGTGGTCCGCGGGCTCTGCATTGCCGCCGCCGCCTTCGGCGTCACCTGGCTCGCGCTGATCCTGATCACGCTGCTCTACAACGGCGTTGCGGGGCTCAATCTCGAGCTCTTTACCGCGGACACGCCGCCGCCGGGCTCGACGGAGGGCGGCCTGCGCAACGCCATCGTCGGCTCGATCATCATGACCGTGCTCGGCGTCGGCATCGGCGCGCCGCTCGGCCTGTTCGCCGGCACCTATCTCGCCGAGTACGGCCCCAACGACAAGCTGACCTCGGTGATTCGCTTCATCAACGACATCCTGCTCTCGGCGCCCTCGATCATCATCGGCCTGTTCATCTACGGCGCGGTGGTGGTGCCGATGCGCGGCTTCTCGGCGATCGCGGGCGCGCTGGCGCTCGCCGTCATCGTCATCCCGGTGGTGCTGCGCACCACCGAGGACATGCTGCTGCTGGTGCCGAACGCGCTGCGCGAGGCGGCAAGCGCGCTCGGCCTGCCGCGCTCGCTGGTGATCAAGCGCATCGCCTACCGCGCCGCGCGCTCCGGCCTCATCACCGGCGTGCTGCTCGCCACTGCCCGCGTCGCCGGCGAGACCGCGCCGCTGCTGTTCACCGCGCTGTCGAACCAGTTCTTCAGCCTCGGCCTGAACAAGACGATGGCCAACCTGCCTGTCACCATCAACAACTTCGTCCAGAGCCCCTACGCCTATTGGAAGCAGCTCGCCTGGAGCGGCGCGCTGCTGATCACGCTCACCGTGCTCGCCCTGAACATTGGCGCCCGCATCCTCGGCGCCGAGAGGACTGCAAAATGACCGATCTGTCCGTATCCGTGAGTTCCAGCGCTCATCTCGCGTCGCATCCGCTGCCGGAAGCGCCCGCCAAGGTGACGGTGCGCAACCTCAACTTCTATTACGGCGAGCACCACGCGCTGAAGAACATCAACCTGACGCTCGGCACCAACCGCGTCACGGCGTTCATCGGCCCGTCCGGCTGCGGCAAGTCGACCCTGCTGCGCATCTTCAACCGGATGTACGACCTCTATCCGGGCCAGCGCGTCACCGGCCAGCTCATGCTCGACCAGACCAACATCCTCGACCCCAAGCTCGACCTCAACCTGCTGCGCGCCCGGGTCGGCATGGTGTTCCAGAAGCCGACGCCGTTCCCGATGACGATCTACGAGAACATCGCTTTCGGGATCCGGCTCTACGAGAAGATCTCGAAGTCCGAGATGGACGACCGCGTCGAGAAGGCGTTGCGCGGCGGCGCGCTGTGGAACGAGGTCAAGGACAAGCTCAACGCCTCCGGTCTGTCGCTCTCCGGCGGCCAGCAGCAGCGCCTGTGCATCGCCCGCACCGTCGCGGTGCGGCCCGAGGTGATCCTGTTCGACGAGCCCTGCTCGGCGCTCGATCCGATCTCGACCGCCAAGGTCGAGGAGCTGATTCAGGAGCTGGCCGAGAACTACACGATCGCGATCGTCACCCACAACATGCAGCAGGCGGCGCGCGTCTCCGACAAGACCGCCTTCATGTATCTCGGCGAGCTGATCGAGTTCGACGACACCAGCAAGATCTTCACGTCGCCGACCGATCGGCGTACGCAGGACTACATCACCGGCCGGTTCGGCTGAGGAGACGCAATATGGGTACTGAACATACCGCGAAGGCTTTCGACACCGACCTTCAGGAGCTCACCCGCCTGGTCGCCGAGATGGGCGGGATCGCCGAGCGCATGATCGTCGATTCCGTCGATGCGCTGATCCGCCGCGACGTTCCGCTCGGCCAGCGCGTCGTCACCACCGATGCCGATCTCGACGCGCTGCAGAAGCGCATCGAGGAGCGCGCGGTGCTCACCATCGCTCGCCGCCAGCCGATGGCGGTGGACTTACGCGAGATCGTCGGCGCCATGCGGGTTGCGACCGACCTCGAGCGCATCGGCGATCTCGCCAAGAACATGGGCAAGCGCGTCGCCGCACTGGAAACCGACTTCCATCCGCTCAAGCTGTTCCGCGGCCTGGAGCACATGACCGACCTGGTGCAGCAGCAGGTCAAGTCGGTGCTGGATGCCTATGCCGCGCACGATCTGCCGGCGGCGATGGCGGTGTGGAAGGGCGACGAGGAAGTGGACGCGATCTGCACCTCGCTGTTCCGCGAGCTCCTCACCTACATGATGGAGGATCCGCGCAACATCTCGTTCTGCATTCATCTGATGTTCTGCGCCAAGAACATCGAGCGGATCGGCGACCACGCCACCAACATCGCCGAGACCGTGTTCTACATGATCGAGGGCCAGGCGATCACCGACAAGCGGCCGAAGGGCGACATGACGACGTTCGCCACGACGATCCCGAATACCTGAAGACTTAAGGAGCGACGACACCATGGGCGCACGCATTATGGTGGTTGAGGACGAAGAAGCTCTCACCGAGCTGCTGCGTTACAACCTCGAAGGCGACGGCTATGACGTCGAGACGGTGATGCGCGGCGACGACGCCGACACCCGCCTCAAGGAGCACATTCCCGATCTGATCGTGCTCGACTGGATGCTGCCGGGCCTGTCCGGCATCGAGCTGTGCCGGCGCCTGCGCACCCGTCCCGAGACCAAGCAGCTGCCGATCATCATGCTCACCGCACGCGGCGAGGAGAGCGAGCGGGTGCGGGGACTTGCGACCGGCGCCGACGACTACATCGTCAAGCCGTTCTCGGTACCAGAGCTGCTCGCGCGGGTGAAGGGCCTCTTGCGGCGCGCCAGCCCTGAGCGGCTCGCGACGGTGCTGGCCTATGGCGACATCGAGCTCGACCGCGACAAGCGCCGCGTGGCGCGCTCGGGCCGCCCGATCGATCTCGGCCCGACCGAATATCGCCTGCTGGAGTTCTTCCTGGAGCATCCCGGCCGCGTGTTCTCGCGCGAGCAGCTGCTCGACAGCGTCTGGGGCCGCGACATCTACATCGACGAGCGCACCGTCGACGTCCATATCGGCCGCCTGCGCAAGCTGCTCAATCTCGGCCGCGAGCAGGATCCGATCCGCACCGTCCGCGGCGCCGGCTACGCGCTCGACGATCGCTTCGCGAAGGCCGAGCAGACGTAAGGTTTGCGAGCCGTGGTTGGCAGCTGCGGCCACAACATCGGTGTCGTCCCGGACAAGCGTCTGCGCAGATCCGGGACCTCAGCGCGAGCGCTTGCGCTCGTCGCGATTAACCACAGGCAGCAATTGTTTTGCGAAAAGGTAACTCCGAGTCCCCGTAACCACATCTTGCGGTGGCTATGGGTCCCGGATCTGCGCGCGCTTGTGGCGCGCTTGTCCGGGACGACATCGGGTGTGTCGAGGCGCCGTCGTGTGACGGCTACCGTTCTTGCAATCAGCTAGATCCGCGAACTCACCGCGTGCCCGGCTTCGGTGCTGCGCGCCGACGGTCCGCTGCCGGCTGATACGCCACGCGCGAGTGCTGGGCGCAGTAGGGCAGGCCGGACAATGCCTTGCCGCCGCAGAAGAAGAAATCCGGGCTCGAGGGATCGCCGACCGGCCAGTGGCAGGTCGCCTCGTTCAATTCGAGCAGCGACAGCCGCTGGCTCATCGGCACCACGTTGTCGTAGGTGAGCGGCTCGGCCTCGACCTCGACCTCGAAGGCCTGCGCCAGCGCGGTGTTACCGCGCGCAATGGGGCGGGTCACCCGCATCATGTGCTGCGCCGGGCGTGCCTTGCGCGGCCGGGGCGCGGCCGACGAAGGGCTCTTGGCGCGGCCGGACAGACCGAGCCTGTGCACTTTGCCGATCACGGCATTGCGGGTCACATTGCCGAGCTCTGCTGCGATCTGGCTGGCCGAAAGTCCGGCCTCCCAGAGCTTCTTCAGCTGCTCGACGCGATCGTCGGACCAGGTCAAAACCGTCATTGCACCCTTTCCCTCGCTGCGCGACTGCCATCCTGGCGGTCGGTGCGGCGAATGCCTAAGCCTCGAAAAACCCGTGCCGCCGGAATCCCTTAACGCTCGCCGGGCGCGCAACTGACGCCCGAACGTTTACGCCGGTACATGAGGACTCTTGGGATCAGAACCGCTGCACGAGATGTCGTATCTGACAAGCCAAACGCTACAATATGGCGTGACTCACGCGCAAGAGTCCGCCGACTCGCTTCCACATGTTCCGTGGTGAAAAACCCGCAAAATCGCCACCGCAAGACTACGGAATCAGCGTTTCCTGAGGCTTTCCGGGCGGCATTGACACCCGTTTCACCAGGCATAAGATAGTGCCGCGTGCCGCCCTTAAAAGGCGGCACGTTTCGTTTTCCGGGCCGGTCAATGGTGCGTTGCGCAATGCACGCGTCACACCGTCCGCAACATTCAAGTGAACGTCATGACTAACAGCGCAGCCCCGCATTTGCTCCCCGTTTTCGCCAGGGCCAACCTCGGTTTCGAACGCGGCGAAGGCTGCTGGCTGATCGCGACCAATGGCGATCGCTATCTCGATTTCACCTCGGGCGTCGCTGTGAATGCGCTCGGCCATTGCCACCCGCATCTGATCAAGGCCTTGCAGGAGCAGGCGACGAAGCTGTGGCACATGTCGAACCTGTTCCAGAGCCCGGACGGCGAGAAGCTCGCCGCGCGCCTGTGCAACGAGAGCTTTGCGGACTTCGTGTTCTTCTGCAATTCCGGCGCCGAAGCGCTGGAGGGTGTGATCAAGCTGGTGCGCCATCATCACTTCTCCAAGGGCCATCCGGAACGTTATCGCATCATCACCTTCGAAGGCGCCTTCCACGGCCGCACGCTGGCGACGTTGGCTGCAACGGGGTCTGCAAAATATCTCGAAGGTTTTGGTCCGCCGATGGATGGCTTCGACCAGGTGCCGCATGGCGACCTCGAAGCCGTCAAGAAGGCGATCGGCCCGGAGACCGCCGGCATCCTGATCGAGCCGATCCAGGGCGAGGGTGGCGTGCGTTCGGCACCGCCCGCCTTCCTCAAGGCGCTGCGCCAGCTCTGCGACGAGAAGGGCCTGCTGCTCGCCTTCGACGAGGTGCAGACCGGCATGGGCCGCGCCGGCGATCTGTTCGCCTACAGGCGCACCGGCGTCACGCCCGACGTGATGTCGCTGGCCAAGGCGCTCGGCGGCGGCTTCCCGATCGGCGCGGTGCTGGCGACCGCGGATGCTGCGGCCGGCATGGGGCCCGGTTCGCACGGCTCGACCTTCGGCGGCAACCCGCTGGCGATCTCCGCGGCGAACGCCGTGCTCGACGTCATGCTCAAGCCCGGCTTCTTCGACCACGTGCAGAAGATGTCGCTGCTGCTGAAGCAGAAGCTCGCCTCCGTGATCGACCGCCATCCCGACATCGTCAGCGAGGTGCGCGGCGAGGGCCTTCTGATCGGCATCAAGGCCGTGGTGCCCTCGGGCGATCTCGTGGCCGCCTTGCGTAACGAAAAGCTGCTCACCGTCGGGGCCGGCGACAACGTCGTGCGTTTCCTGCCGCCTTTGATCGTCACCGAAGCCGAGATCGAGGACAGCGTCGGGCGGCTGGAGCGGGCCTGCACCGCATTGTCGGTCAGCCAGACCAAGCGGGCGGCAAGCTGATGAGCAAGTCCCCCAACAAGTCGCCGAAGCACTTCCTCGACATCAACGAGCTGCCGCTGTCGGAGCTCAAGCGCATGCTTGCCGCATCCTCCGCCATGAAGGCGAAGCAGAAAGCGCATCAGCCGGTCAAGCCGCTCGAAGGCAAGACGCTGGCGATGATCTTCGAACGCCCGTCCACCCGGACGCGCGTGTCGTTCGATGTCGCCATGCGCCAGCTCGGCGGCGAGCCCATCATGCTCACCGGCGCCGAGATGCAGCTCGGCCGCGGCGAGACCATCGCCGACACCGCGCGCGTGCTGTCGCGCTATGTCGACGCCATCATGATCCGCATCCTCAATCACGAGGCGCTGCTGGAGCTCGCGGCCAACGCCACCGTGCCCGTCATCAACGGCCTGACGCGGCGCTCGCATCCCTGCCAGGTGATGGCCGACCTCATGACCTTTGAGGAGCATCGCGGCCCGATCGAGGGCAAGACGGTGGCCTGGACCGGCGACGACAACAACGTGCTGGCGTCCTGGGCCCATGCCGCCGAGCGCTTCAAGTTTCAGCTCAACGTCGCGACCCCTCCGGAGCTCGCGCCGAAAAAGGCGATGCGCGACTTTATCAAGGCGACCGGGGCGCCGATCGTGCTCGGCACCGATCCGGAAGCCGCCGTGCGCGGCGCCGATTGCGTCGTCACCGACACCTGGGTGTCGATGGGCGACAAGGAAGGCGAGCATCGCCACAACGTGCTCAAGCCCTATCAGGTCAACGGCAAGCTGATGTCGCTCGCCAAGCCCGATGCGCTGTTCATGCACTGCCTGCCAGCCCATCGCGGCGAGGAGGTCACCGACGAGGTGATCGACGGCCCGCAATCGGTCGTGTTCGACGAGGCCGAAAACCGCCTGCACGCGCAGAAGGGCATTCTGGCCTGGTGCTTCGACGCGGTGAAGTAGCCGCGCTGGAAGCCCGGCTGCCGCCTCGCATACAATTGTCGTCCCGGACAAGCGCGCCACAAGCGCGCGCCGATCCGGGACCCATACCGCGGAATCTCTCTTGTGGCAGGCGGCCGGAGGCAGGCAGTCTTCGCCAAATCGCAGCTTGTGGTTATGGGTCCCGGATCTGCGCTCCGCTCAAGACAACGCTACGCGTTATCGGGAGCTACGCTTGTCCGGGACGACATCGCGTTTGTGGTGGCTGCGTACAACTTCACCTGCATCCGGAACACGCCGCTCCCGCGCCCCCTTCCATTTCCACCCTCCGACCCCAGATAGAGCGCCATGGTTTCCCAATCCCCTGACATGAAAACCGGGTCCGAAGGTCCGGTTCGCGCGCCATCAGCAGTTCCGATCGATGACGCCGTGCTGCCCTACGAGGTCGACGCGCTCGACGTGCGTGGCCGGCTGGTGCGGCTTGGTCCGGCGCTCGACGACATCCTGACCAAGCACGATTACCCGGCACCGGTCGGCAAGCTGCTCGGCGAGGCCATCGTGCTGACGACGCTGCTCGGCAGCGCGCTGAAATTCGAGGGCCGCTTCATCCTGCAGGCCCAGACCGACGGTCCGGTGTCGTTCCTGGTGGTGGACTATCAGGCGCCGGATCGCCTGCGCGCCTATGCGCGCTTCGATGCCGCGCGCCTCGGCGACGCCCAAGAATCCCGCATGCACTCCGGCGCGCTGCTCGGCCGCGGTCATCTTGCCATGACCATCGACCAGGGCCCCGACATGAGCCGCTACCAGGGTCTGGTCGCGCTCGACGGCGGCAGCCTGGAAGACGCCGCCCACGAATATTTCCTGCGCTCCGAGCAGATCCCGACGCGCGTGCGCCTTGCGGTCGGCGAGGAGTGGCGCTCCAGCGACGGCGGCAAGCACCGCTGGCGCGCCGGCGGCATGCTGATGCAGTTTCTGCCGAAGGCGCCGGAGCGCGCGCGGCAGGCGGACTTGCATCCCGGTGATGCCCCTGATGGCGTCGAGGTGCATGCCGTCACTGAGGACGACGCCTGGGTCGAGGCGCGTTCGCTGATCGAGACCGTCGAGGACGTCGAGCTGATCGATCCCGAGCTCTCCGGCGAGCGGCTGCTGTTTCGCCTGTTCCACGAGCGCGGCGTGCGCGTGTTCAATCCGCTGGTTTTCAAGGCGCAGTGCTCCTGCTCGCGCGATGCAGTCGCCGCGATGCTGAAGAGCTTCTCGCCCGACGACCGCGCCGCCATGGTCAAGGACGACAAGGTCGTCGTGACCTGCGAGTTCTGCAGCTCGGTGTACCAGTTCACCCCGCACGAGGCGGGCGTGGAAGACGCGTAGCGAGCTCTCGGTAGGGTGGGCAAAGGCGCTCTTGCGCCGTGCCCACGAGCTCTCGACAACGGCGAAAGACGTGGGCACGCTTCGCTTTGCCCACCCTACGGCACCTTGCTGTGTCGCCCGCTGTCAACCTCTCCCCGCGAAAATATTCCACTTTACCGAAATTCGGTTTTAGCGTATGTGTCGACCATCCCGGC
>NZ_LFJD01000004.1:3654651-3939457 GCF_006658635.1 Bradyrhizobium sp. UNPA324 | reverse complement strand
GCGATACGACACGGCGCTGACAGCGTCTTCGAATGGCCTCGACGGTGAGCGCACGCCAGCCGTGGAGAACCCAGCGAGGACGTGCGCGGACGGAGAAGTCGTGTGGTCCTGACGCCCGGGGTCTGTGCGTCAAGTCCTGCGGAGATGCGGCGGCCAACCGGCGCGCGCATCGATCATCCGCAAGGCGACGGGGGCAATAGTGCATCGCTCCCCGGGGAGAGCACGAAGGACACCGTGAAAACCATCCGCGCAGGGAAGGCCGGGATGTCCCGGCGTCACCTGTCGTCCACCCCGTGCGCGCTTCTTCAGCACACGCGGGACTTCGGGTGCCAGCCGGCGCCCGGCCTTCCCTGCGCCCTTGTTGAGATAAGGGCGGAAGAAGACAGCAAAGCTCGGGCGAAACAAGCCGCGAGAATGGGGAGGCGTGTCAATCGTCAACAGCGGTCTTCTGCCCCGGACGCAGCGCAGCGCCCCCGGCGATGCGAAGCATCGTCCGGTGCGGTGCGCTGCAGAGCCGGGGCCCATGCATCAGCGGAATGCGCAGCCTTCTGGGTCCCGGCTCTGCGCCGCAGCGCAAGAGCGCTCCAGCGCGTCCGGGACACGAGAGAGGCGTGTTAAGGCGATGTCATCTCCCCACACTCCGTCATTGCGAGGAGCTCTTGCGACGAAGCAATCCAGAGTCTAACCGCCGAGGGATTCTGGATTGCTCGCTGCGCTCGCAATGCGGAATCTGCTGAGACGCCGATGCCTATTACTGCGACCGCCGTCCGGCTACACCTTCTCCTCCAGCGCCCGGCGCAGCCTGCGGATGATGACGCCGCGGGCGCGGTCGTCGGCGGCCGCCCCAATCCTGTCGTTGATGTCGAGCATGAGCTCCGACATCTCGTTGTGCCAGTCGAGACGGGTCACGGCCTCCGGCGCGAGCCGCCGACGGTGATCGACGTCGAGCACGCGCGGTTCGGGCGCGGCGAGCTCGTAGATGTCGTCCAGCATAGGCTGGTAGACCTTGGCCGCCGGAATGATGCGCTCGGCGACGCGTTCGGCGAGTCCGGCAATGGCGCCTTCCTCGCCATGGACCAGGAACAGCCCGCGGGCGATGGGGCGGCGCGCCGCGATCCAGCTGGCAATGCCGGCGCCGTCGGCGTGCCCCGAATATTCGTCGATCATTCGGATGCGGGCCGCGACCTTGATCTCCTCCCCCTGGATCCGCACGGCCTTGGCTCCGTTCTGGAGGAAGCGGCCGAGCGTGCCGTTGGCCTGGAAGCCGGCGAGCAGCACGGTCGCGCGCTCGTTCCACAGCCAGCGCTTCAGATGATGGCGGATGCGGCCGGCATCGCACATGCCGCTCGCGGCGATGATGATATGGAATCCGGACAGGCGCATGATCGCCTTGCTCTCGTCCGCGGTCTCGGTGAATTTGAGATGCGGCGAGTTGAGCAGGCGCGTTGCATCGACCGATGGATCGAGGCTCGCGGCATGGCGGCGAAACACTTCGGTCGCGCGGATCGCGAGCGGAGAGTCGAGGAAGATCGGTGCGGTCGGAATCTCGCCGTGCTCCATCAGGTCGACGAGATCGACGATCAGCTCCTGGGTGCGCTCGACCGCGAAGGCGGGCAGCAGCAGCGCGCCGCCGGCCGCCGCCGCATCGCGCACCTCTGCCGCGAGGTGCTTGCGGCGCAGCGCAGGTGTCGTGGCCTCGCGTATCCGGTCACCATAGGTCGATTCCGAGATGATGTAGTCGAGGTCGCTTGGCGCTTCGGGATCGGGCTGCAGCAGCTTGGCCTCCGGTCCGACGTCGCCGGAGAGCAGCACGCGCAGCGGGCGTGGCGAGCCCTGCTCGGCGATTTCGAGTTCGATCGAGGCGGAGCCGAGCAGATGGCCCGCGTTCCAATAGCGCGCGCGGACGCCCGGGATCACGTCGGTCCAGCGTTCGTAGTCGACCGCGCGAAACGATTGCAGCGATGCGATCGCATCGGCCTGCGTGTAGATCGGCAGCACCTCCTTGCGCCCGCGCGAGGCGTTGCGCCGGTTGAGCTGCGCAACTTCCGATTCCTGGATGCTGCCGGCGTCGGGCAGCATGTAGGAGCAGAGGTCGATGGTGCCGCGCGTCGCCAGGATCGGACCCTCGAAGCCCGCGCGCACGAGTTTCGGCAACAGACCGCTGTGGTCGATATGGGCATGCGTGAGCAGCACTGCATCGATATCGGCAGGGCGGAACGGAAAGGCGCCGTAGTTGAGCTCCTTCAGCGTCTTCTGGCCCTGGAACAGGCCGCAATCGACCAGGAAGCGGCCGCTTGCGGTCTGGAACAGATAGCTCGACCCGGTCACGGTGCGGGCGGCACCACAAAATCGAACGGTGATGCTCATGGAATCGTCTCCGGAAGATGCGTCGTGGTCAGTTCGGACCGCAAGGCGGCCGCGAGAATCTCGTCGAGCGCAATCGCGTTGGTTGGATGCGGCACGCTGTCGGTCGAGCGAACCGACCGGATGCCGGCCTCGGTGAAGGCGGCGATCATCGCGGGTGGAAACAGCGCATGCGTCACGATCGCATCGACGGCGGTCGCGCCCATCGCCGTCAGGGCCTTCGCTGCCGCGATCAGCGTCGTCCCTGAGGAGACGATGTCGTCCACCAGGAGCGCGGGCCGTCCCGCCAGCAGGCCGGGATCGGCAAAACTGATGGAAACGGATCGATCGCCGTGCCGCGCCTTTCGGGCCACCGTATGCTGCAATCGCAGCCGGCTCGCGATGTCGTTCACCCATGGCTCGGACTCCATGTCGGGCCCGATTACGATTGTTGCGGGGGCGATACCGCCGGTCGCCAGCGCGTTCGCGATGACAGGCATGGCGGACAGGTTCTCCGCTTCGATGCCTGGAAAGACCGACCTGATGTCGGGGGTACGATGCAGGTGCGCATCCACGGTGACGATTCGGTCGACGGTCCTTGCGAGCAGAGCGCCCATGGCACGCTGGCTGATGGCCTCGCCCGCATGAAATGCAGCGTCCTGCCGCATGTAGCAAAGATAGGGTGCGACCAGGACCAGCCGCTTCGCGCCGCCACGCCGCAATGCCTCCGCAGCGAACAGCAGGGCGATCAGCTTGTCATTGGGTTGATCGAGCGAGACATAGAGGAGGATGGTATCAGCGGCCGGTGCGACGGCGACGCGCAGCTCGCCGTCCGGAAAGCGATGCACGGCGATCTCGGCGCAGGAAAGCCCGAGCCGCGCCGCAAGGCGTGTCGCCGCATCGGCGCCGCCGGGCAGTGTCTGGAGCGCGATCGTGCTCACGACGCTGACTTGCCCTTCGTGGCCTCGTGACCGTTGACGACGTAGCCGCTCTCCTCAGTGGCGGCATCGGCCGCCAGATCGTGCTCGGGACGGTCGAAGGTGTAGACGCGATAGAGCGGCTCGCCCTGCTCGACGCGATCGCCGATCTTCTTGAACAGGCGGATGCCGGCACCCTTGTCGAGCGGCGCGCCGGCGGTGCGGGCAAGGCGGTTCAGACGCAGGCAGTCGATCTGGGACACCATGCCGTCATGCGTCGCCTTGACGTCGAAGCTGAGCGGCCCCAGCTCGTTGCTGTAGGTCGAGGGGCCCTGGGCGTCGATGATCTTCTGCATCTGCTTCAGTGCCGCGCCGCTGTCGAGCAATTCGCGCGCGCGGGCATAGCCGGCGCCGCCACGCAGCTTCGGATCGTATTCCAGGAGATGTGCGGCGAGCCGCAGCGATTTCTCGCGCAGGTCACGCGGCGCATCCTTCTCGTTGCCGAGCACCGCCATGACGTCATTGGCCTCGAGCACCGGCCCGATGCCGTTGCCGATCGGCTGGCTTCCGTCGGTCACGATCACCTCGACCGTGCGGCCGAAGCGGTCGCCGACGAATTCGAACAGCTTGCGCAGCCGCATTGCCTCGACGCCGCTGGTGACCTTCGCGGTCGGCCCGACCGGAATGTCGATCAACAGATGCGTCGAGCCCGCTGCGATCTTCTTGGACATGATGGAGGCGACCATCTGCTCGCGGGTATCGAGGCTGAGCGGGCGCTCGACCGAGATCAGGACGTCGTCGGCCGGCGACAGGTTCACGTGCCCGCCCCAGATCAGGCAGCCGTTGCAGGCCGAGACGATCGCCTTCATCTCCTCGACGCCGACATTCACCCGCGCCAAGACTTCCATCGTGTCGGCGGTGCCGGCGGGCGAGGTGATGGCGCGCGAGGAGGTCTTCGGGATCGGCAGGCCGTGCGCGGCGACGATCGGCACCACGACCATCGAGGTGCGATTGCCGGGGATGCCTCCGATGCAATGCTTGTCGACGACAACAGGGGTCGGCCACACCAATTGCGTGCCGGCCTGGGCCATCGCCCCGGTGAGCGAGAGCAGCTCGTCGCTGGTGATGAAGCTCGCCGAACCGATCAGGAAGGCGGCAATCTCCATGTCCGAGTAGCGATAATGTGCGAGGTCGTTGATGATCGCGCCGATCTCGGCCTGGCTCAGCGTTCGTCCGTGGATCTTCGCGCGCACCGCTTCCAGGCTCTCCGGAGGGGAGGCCGGCCTGATCGTGACCTGCGTGCCCACGCCTTGCGCGAAGCGCCGGAATGCCGGCTCGGAGAGTCCGATCTCGTCCGGGGCCGCCAGCGTGTCGTCGTCGGTGATCAGCAACGTCGCCAGCATGACCTTGTCGCCCTGACGCAGCTCGACGCGGCTGAAGCCACGGAAGATCTCGGCGCGCAGCGCTTTCGACTGCCTGGAGAGGACGACGACGTTCTCGCGGCCGGTATCGAGCCGGACGCGGCGGATCTTCAGTCGGGAGTGCGGAAGCTCTGGATGCATGGACAGGCCGGCAGGGAGGAAACCCGGCCTCCATGCTTAGACGTCGCGGCCGTGATGCTGTTGACCCAGATCATGGCCCGCGCGCGGCCGCGGCATGGGCAGGCCGTGGCATGCCGTCACGCAGGCTCGCCGTTGCAGGCGTGCCAGGCCGGAAATGACGGGGGAAGCTGAATGCCGTGGCGATATCGCCGATGTCGGCCGGCCAAACCGGGAATCGGGCGCTACTTGATCGCCGAGCTGACCGCGTTGAACTTGCTGTTGAGGAGGGCGCCGCCCGTGTTGTTCACGGCCGTCACGATTGCCAGCGCGATCCCCGCGGCGATGAGGCCGTACTCGATCGCGGTCGCACCGTTCTCATCGGCAAGGAAAGACCTGAGCAAACGCATTGCCAACTCCTGTTCATCCGATGGTCGCGTCGTCATCGAACTCGTAAATAGATCGAATAAGTCTTTGTGCGCGCCAAAAGAATTAAGCCCGGGCAATCGCGCCTCCGCTGATACGACAGCAGTCATTAAATTAAGGTTCCGCCGCTCAGTCCAAATGGATTCAAATCGGCAGACGCTCGTGGGTAGGGCGAGCGCCGGCAGGCGCTCCCACGACGGTCGCAACGGGGGAGAGGTATCGGTTAACGGATTGTTGAGGCTGTTTGCCCGGCCATCGCGCTCATCGGCGCCGGCCAGGCGCATTCAGGGCCCGCAACATGGCGATACGGGCGAACATCAGCCAGCCGCCGCCCGTCTCGGCCGCATTGATCAAGGTCTCGACGGCGGTCTGCCAGTGCGCCTCGTGCTGGGAATCCTCGGGCAGTTGCATGATGTAGTCTGCGGCGTCCTGGAGTGTGAGCAGCGTGCGCTTGCTGCTCACGCGAACGGGATCGTCGAACGCCGTCGACCAGGGCATGTCAGGCCGCCCGATCCGCGAGAGGTGGCATCACGGCGCGATTGCAGATGCGATGCTGTCAGCCCGCCTTCTTCGCCCGCACCGGCTTGTCGGCGGCCTTTTTCGGGGCTTCCTTCGCCGTCTTCGCCGCAGCGTCCTTGCCGCCTTTGCCTGATATCGGCAGCAGCATCTCGCGCTGGCCCTCGACGCGCTTCTTCGACTTCTTGGCCTTGGCGGTCTCCTTGGCGACCTTCGCCGCGGGCGCTGTGTCCTTTTCGTTCGCGATGCTCTTCTTCAGCGCGTCCATCAAGTTGATGACGTTGCCGCCGGTCTTCGGCGCGGCCTTGGCTGCGATCGGCATGCCGCTGCGCTTCTTGTTGATGAGATCGATCAGGGCGGTCTCGTAATGATCCTCGAACAGCTCGGGCTCGAACGCGCCGGACTTCTTCTCGACGATGTGCTTGGCGAGGTCGAGCATGTCCTTGGTGAGCTTCACATCCTGGATGTCGTCGAAATATTCGGTTTCGCTGCGGACCTCGTAAGGGTAGCGCAGCAGCGTGCCCATCAGTCCGCTCTCGAGCGGCTCGAGCGCGATGATGTGCTCGCGGTTGGTCAGCACCACGCGGCCGATCGCGACCTTGTCCATGCTGCGGATGGTCTCGCGGATCACGGCATAGGCGTCATGGCCGACCTTGCCGTCCGGCACGAGATAATAGGGGCGGATCAGATAGCGGTTGTCGATGTCGGTCTTCGGTACGAACTCGTCGATCTCGATCGTGTGCGTGGAATCGAGCGCGATGTCGTCGAGCTCGTCCTTGGTGACCTCGATATAGGTGTCGGTGTCGACTTTGTAGCCCTTGACGATGTCCTCGGAAGTCACCTCGTCACCGGTCTCGGCGTCGACCTTGAGGTACTTGATCCGGTGGCCGGTCTTGCGGTTGATCTGGTTGAAGGAGACCTTCTCGGTATCCGAAGTGGCCGGATAGAGCGCGACCGGGCAGGTCACGAGCGACAAACGCAGAAAACCCTTCCAATTGGCGCGGGGGGCCATGGGCTACTCCAAACGCAACAGGGACAGATGACAAGGATACCATCGGGGAACAACGAATCAAAGCAAGGTCGGTTGCTGAATCTTCCAACTGCGTTAACCGGCCGCTGGGCCATGCTGCCGCTTGCCCGATCCCTGCGCAAAAGCCGGAACATCATATCCAATCACGCGTTGGCTCAGGACATCGGCTGCGAGGAGGTCGCGGCTATCGGAAGCGACATCCAGAGATTGAGGGCACCATGGCAACCACGCGAGAGCAGCATCAGATCGTGGAAACTCCGACCGAGGCGCGCCAGGGCGAGCCGGGGCCTTCGGTGGCGGCGCTGCTCGCCATTTCGACCGGGCTTGCGATCCTGATCCTCGCCGTCATCTGGTTCGTGTTCTTCCGGACCTGACGGCCGAATTCACGGGAAGGGCGGACCTCCCGAAGCGCCGCGGCACGCGGCACATAGCGCCCGTCCTGCTGCCGGCTCGTCCGGTCGCAGGGCGGGCGCTGTCGCGTTGGCCGCAAACACATCGTATATGACCAAAAAGTAACGCCGCAGGTTCCCGGCGTTCATATTCGGTTCACGCCGGAATTGCTCATCTGGCGCGGTGTTGTCGCGGTCTATTTCGGGAGAGAAGCGTGCGCCTGCTCGTTGTTGAGGACGACCCCGATCTCAATCGCCAGCTCACCAAGGCGCTGACCGACGCCGGCTATGTCGTCGATCGGGCCTTCGACGGGGAGGAGGGGCACTATCTCGGCGACAACGAGCCGTATGATGCCGTCGTGCTCGACATCGGTCTGCCGAAGAAGGACGGCATCTCGGTGCTGGAGGCTTGGCGCCGCAACGGTCGCACCATGCCGGTGCTGATCCTCACCGCGCGCGACCGTTGGAGCGACAAGGTGCAGGGCTTCGATGCCGGCGCCGACGACTATGTCGCAAAGCCGTTCCACCTGGAGGAAGTGCTGGCACGCATCCGCGCGCTGCTGCGCCGTTCGACCGGCCATGCCCAGAGCGAGCTCAGCTGCGGCCCCGTCACGCTCGATACCAGGACCGGCCGGGTCAGCGTCTCCGGTAATCCCGTCAAGATGACCTCGCACGAATATCGGCTTCTGGCCTACCTCATGCACCATTCCGGGCGGGTGGTCTCCCGCACCGAGCTGGTCGAGCATCTCTACGACCAGGACTTTGACCGCGACTCCAATACGATCGAGGTGTTCGTCGGCCGCATCCGCAAGAAGCTCGATGTCGACATCATCCAGACGGTCCGCGGCCTCGGCTATCTCCTGACCCCGCCGGCGGCCTGACGCGTTCCGGGGCTTGACGGGCCGCGCGACAGGGGCCTTGGTCCGGTCATGACCTCCGACGCCCTGTCATCCTGCGCCTCCCGGGATCGTTCCGATGGCCGCTAGCTCACTTGCCAACCGACTGTTCCTGTCGGCGACCGCCTGGCTCGTGGTGATCCTGGCCATCACCGGCGTGGTGCTGTCGTCGGTCTACAAGAATGCCACCGAGCGCGCCTTCGACCGCCGGCTCAACCTCTATCTGCGCACCCTCATCGCCGAGGTCGCGACTCCCGACGAGCCGCCGGACCGCCAGTTCCAGTCGCTGGGCGAGCCCTTGTTCGAGCTGCCGCTGTCGGGCTGGTACTGGCAGATCACCCGGACCGACACCGAAAAGCCGGAAGTGCGCTCCTCGCGCTCGCTCTGGGACAAGAAGCTGCCGAAGCTGGAGGAGCAGGGCACCGAGCTCACCGCTGCCGGCATTCGCCTCGCCTATGTCGACGGTCCCGAAGGGCAGAACCTGCGCATGGTCGAACGTCCCGTCGATCTCGGCGCCGACGGCAAATTTCTGGTCAGCGTCGCCGGCGACGACACCGAGATATTCGACGAGACGCGCAGCTTCGACTATTATCTCGGCGGCACCTTCACCGCGCTCGGCATCGTGCTGCTGCTGACCACCGTGTTCCAGGTCCGCTTCGGCCTCGCGCCGCTCAAGCGCATCTCCGAATCGATCGCCGACATCCGCTCCGGGCGGGCGGAGCGGCTCGAGGGCGAATTCCCGGTCGAGATCGCGCCATTGGCGCGCGAGACCAACGCACTGATCGATGCCAATCGCGAGATCGTCGAGCGCGCGCGCACCCACGTCGGCAATCTCGCCCACGCGATCAAGACGCCGCTCTCGGTCATCGTCAACGAGGCCGGCGCCCACCTCGCCGATCCCTTCGCGGCCAAGGTGATGGAGCAGGCGGACGTGATGCGCGACCAGGTCGCCCATCATCTGGAGCGTGCGCGCATCGCAGCGCGGGTCTCGGTGGTCGCGACCGTGACCGAGGTGGCGCCCACCATCGAGGCACTGCGGCGGACCATGGAGAAGATCCATCGTGATCGGGGCATCGCGGTCGAGGCCAAGGCCGATCATTCGGCGAAATTTCGCGGCGAGCGCCAGGATCTGGAAGAGATGGTCGGCAATCTCGTCGACAATGCCTGCAAATGGGCAGCCTCACGCGTCTTCATCGAGGCCCTGGTGGAGACGCCGCCCCAGGCGGGGGTGGGCCCACGGCTGCGGATCATCGTCGATGACGACGGCCGGGGCCTGTCGGAGGCCGAGCGCGCCCAGGTCTCCCGGCGCGGCCAGCGGCTCGACGAGTCCAAGCCCGGCTCGGGACTGGGACTGTCGATCGTGACCGACCTCGCCGCGCTCTACGGCGGCAGCCTCTCGCTCGGCGGCGCGCCAACCGGCGGCCTGCGGGCCGAACTGATCCTTCCGGGAATATAATCCTTTGTTCCGACGCGGTTTTTCGTCCTCGCCAGGGGCCGGACGAGGCCAATCAAGGGGATTCGGTCCGACTTCCTAAACGGCTTCTTAAGTGGGCCCTCTTATGATCGCGCCCGGACGCATCCATGTCCGCCATTTTACCGTGCATTACCCGGGCGCATGAGCCAGACATCGATCGAGCGGCTGAGGGAATATCTCGCGCAGCTCCCGCCGCAGGCGCAGGCGCTGCTGATGCGGGAGTTCGAGCGTGCGCTCGAGCGCGGCCAGGACACCGCGGTGGCGACCCTCGTGCTCGAGCAGTTGCGTAAGATCGTCCGCAAGACCGAAGCCGATGAGGCCCCGCCGCCGCGCACGGACGATCTGTCGCGGCTGCTGTTCCAGGTGCTGGAACCGTTCCTGGTCGAAGCGGGCGCCCCGATACGGGTCGGTCAGATCCGCCGCTCCTCGCTGCAGCCGATCTGGCAATGGCTCGGCCGCGACGGCGCGCCGGCCAAGGTCAACGAATTCGAAGCGGCGCTGGCGCGCATGCCAGCCGACAGTGCGGGGCAGGTCGAGGCCTTGGCGCAGAAGCTTCAAGCCGTGGCTGCCGATGCCATTTTCGAGCTGACGGGTCCCGGCGGCGGCGACAAATCGCGCGCGCTGGCCCGGGTCGGCCCGCCCAACGTGATCGAGGATCTCTACTCGATCGGAGCGGTGCTTCAGGTCCGAGAGGCCATCGCCGGCCTGAGCGAGAAGCTGCCGCGCACCTTGCGCGCCTTCGGCGATTCCCAGATCGTCTCGGTGACGTCGGCGCTCAACATTCCGGTGCTTCAGACGCCGCAGCTGCTGCCCTTCGCGCTGTCGATCGTGATGCAGCGGATGACCGCGCCGTGGCAGATCATTCGTCTCGCCATCAAGATTGCCGCCTCCGATGACGAGATCCGCGTCGCGGCGACGCCTTACGGCGTCGCCGTCACCATCGCGCTCCACGATCTGTCCTGTGTCGCGGCCACCTTGCGCATGGACATCAAGCGCGGCCATTTCGACAACGTGGCCGGCAATCTCAAGGCGTTGCACGACGGCGTGCGCGGCCTGCGCACCGAGCTCGACCTGCGCAACGATTCCACCTGGGGCAAGCAGCTGACCTCGATCCGGGCCGACATCTCCAATGCGCTGCAATCCGAGATCGACAGCGTTCCCGGCCGCGTCCGCCGCATCCTGCGCCAGCGCCCCGAGAAGGACATTCCGCCGGGGGCTCGGATCGACAGCACCGAGGTGGAAGAGACCGTGGCGCTGATCGATTTCGTCGCGACCTGCCGCAACTATGCGAGCGAGCTTGCAATCAACGAGGTGACGCTGCGCACCTATTCCGATCTCCAGCAATATGTCGAACGCTCGACCGAGCAGCTGGTGCAGTCGTTGCGGGCCGCCGATCACAAGGTCCGCACCTATCGACAACAACAGGTGGACGCCGCGATTCGCTTCTGCCAGGTGCTGTTTGGCGACGATTACGCCTCGCTGATGAGCAGGGCCGCGCAGAACGCCGCGACGGGCGAGCGCAAATCGTCGCGCGCGAGCTGATCCAAGCGCATATTTTCGTGGTCACAATTTCTGGTTGACCCTGCCGCTGGCGCGCCGTACGGTTCCCGCGCAAGCTCGGGGAACCTCTATTTGTGGCGCATGAAACCCGTTATCAGCTCGATCGAAATTGAGAACCGCGTCGTCGTTGCCAAGTATCAAAGGCTGATGGTCGGCGCCAAAGTGGTGCTAGTCGAGAAGGCAAGCGGTCGGCAATGGTCCGAGACCCTCACGCGGGTTGCGTCTCCGGTTCCGGTCGGCGCGCTGCGCATCAGATTGCCGGAAGCCGTCACGCCCGGAACGTACTTCCTGAAGGCTTTCAACGGCCACGGCGAGGCCGCCGCGCAAAGTGCGGATTTCGAGATCGCCTAAGCCGTTGGATTTGCACCGTTTCGAGACTGCGTGCGGTCGCGCCAAATTGACAATTGTCAATTGCCGCATCATCCGGCCGTGGTGTAAAGCCACCTATGGGCGCGGTTCGTGCGCTGCCGGAAGCTTGCCAGATGACGCTATGGTTCGTGTTCGCGCTGATGACGGTCGCGGCGATTTTCGCCGTGCTTTGGCCGCTTGGCCGCAAGGAACGCGCCCAGAATCAAGGTAGCGAGGTCGCGGTCTACAAGGACCAGCTGGCCGAGATCGAGCGTGATCTCGCCGCAGGCTTGATTCCCGCGCCGGACGCCGAGGCTGCGCGCGTCGAGATCAGCCGCAGGCTGCTTGCCGCGGCCGCCAGCGAACCCGAAGTCGCACCGACGTCGAATTTGAAATGGCGCCGTGTGGCGGCCGTGCTGGCGCTCGCCGGCCTGCCGCTGGTTGCGATCGCCGTCTACATGCCGCTCGGCTCGCCCCGGCTTCAGGACTTTCCGCTGGCACAACGGGAGCGCGCGCCGGGCAAGGCGCAGTCGCTCGAGAACCTCGTCGAGCAGGTCCAGCAGCATCTGGAGAAGAATCCGACCGACGGCCGCGGCTGGAACGTGCTCGCGCCGGTGCTGCAGCGGCTTGGCCGTTTCGACGATGCGGTGCGCGCCTATCGCAACTCGCTCACCTACAATGGCGAAAGCGCGGAGCGCCGGGCCGATCTTGGCGAAGCGCTCTCGGCCGCCGCCGGCGGCGTCGTAACAGCCGAAGCCAAGTCTGAATTCGAGCGGGCTCACGCCTTGAGCGCCGACGATCCCAAGGCTAACTACTTCCTCGGTCTCGCCGCCGAGCAGGACGGCCGCAAAGACGACGCAGCCAATATTTGGCGCGCGCTGCTTGCGAAAGCACCCGCAGATGCGCCCTGGCGCGCCCTGGTGCAGACCTCGCTGGCGCGGGTCGGCGGCGGCGGCACGATGCCGGCGCTGTCCGATGAAACCATTGCTGCTTCCAAGGACATGGCCGAAGGCGATCGCAACGCAATGGTGCGCGGCATGGTCGAACGCCTGGCCACAAGGTTGAAGCAGAACGGCGACGACGTCGATGGATGGCTGCGCCTGGTGCGCGCCTATCTCGTGATGGGCGACCGTGGCAAGGCGATGGGGGCGTCAGTCGATGCCCGGCAGGCGGTTGCCAGCGATGCCGATCGGCTTCGCCAGCTCAACGAAGGCCTCAAGACCCTGGGGCTCGGCGGATGACGATGTCGGAACGAGAGACGCGGAGAACGGATACGCCATGACGCGCAAGCAGCGACGTATGACCATCATCGGCGGCTCGCTCGCCGTGCTTGCGCTCGCGGCCGCGCTGGTCCTCAACGCCCTTCGCGACTCCATCGTGTTCTTCTCGACGCCGACCATGGTCGCTGAGAAGCACGTCGAGCCTGGCCGGCGGTTTCGTCTCGGTGGGCTGGTGCAGCCGGGCTCACTTCAGCGCGGCGACAATCTCGCGGTGACCTTCGAGGTCGCCGACGGCAACGCCAAGCTGCCGGTGGCCTACAAGGGCATCCTGCCGGACCTGTTCCGCGAGGGGCAGGGCGTCGTCGCCGAAGGTGCGCTCGATGCCAATGGCGTGTTCAAGGCCGATACCGTGCTTGCCAAGCACGACGAGACCTACATGCCCAAGGACGTCGCCGATGCTCTGAAAAAGCAGGGGCACTGGAAAGACGATTACGGCGGCAAGCCTTCTGGCAGCGGCAAGACGTCTGATGCAGGCAAGCCGGCGGCGACGACCGCGCAGGGCAATCCGCAAGGAGCGGTGCGGTGATCGCAGAATCCGGACATTACGCGCTGGTGCTGGCGCTTGGGCTCGCACTGATCCAGTCCGTCGTGCCCCTGATCGGCGCGCGGCTGCGCGACGCAGCGCTCATGAACGTGGCGCGCTCCACGGCGCTGGCGCAGCTCCTGTTCGTCGGCGCTTCGTTCATAGCTCTCGTGATGTTGCACGTGAACTCGGATTTCTCCGTCGCCAACGTGTACGAGAATTCCCACTCGATGAAGCCGCTGCTCTACAAGATCACCGGCGTGTGGGGAAACCATGAAGGCTCGATGCTGTTGTGGGTGTCGATCCTCGCGCTGTTCGGCGGGCTGGTCGCGGCCTTCGGCAACAATTTGCCGCTGTCGCTGCGCGCGCATGTGCTCGCCGTCCAGGCCTGGGTCGCCAGCGCCTTCTATCTCTTCATCCTCGTGACGTCGAACCCGTTCCTGCGTATCGCGAGCCCGCCGATCGAGGGACGTGATCTCAATCCGGTGCTCCAGGATGTCGGGCTCGCCGTGCATCCGCCGATGCTCTATCTCGGCTATGTCGGCTTCTCGATCTCGTTCTCCTTTGCCATCGCGGCGCTGATGGAGGGGCGGATCGACGCGGCCTGGGCGCGCTGGGTGCGGCCGTGGACGCTGGTTGCCTGGATCTTCCTGACGCTCGGCATCGCCATGGGCTCGTACTGGGCCTATTACGAGCTCGGCTGGGGCGGCTGGTGGTTCTGGGATCCGGTCGAGAACGCCTCGCTGATGCCGTGGCTCTCCGGCACCGCGCTGCTCCACTCGGCCCTGGTGATGGAGAAGCGCAACGCGCTGAAGGTCTGGACCATCCTGCTCTCGATCCTGACCTTCTCGCTGTCGCTGCTCGGCACCTTCCTGGTGCGTTCGGGCGTCATCACCTCGGTGCACGCCTTCGCCACCGATCCCACCCGCGGCGTGTTCATTCTGCTGATCCTCTGCCTGTTCATCGGCGGCAGCCTGGCGCTGTTCGCGGGCCGCGCGACGTCGTTGAAGCAGGGCGGCCTGTTCGCGCCGATCTCGCGCGAGGGAGCGCTGGTGCTGAACAATCTGCTGCTCACGGTTGCCTGCGCCGTCGTGCTGTTCGGCACGCTGTATCCGCTGGCGATGGAGATGCTCGCCGACTTCAAGATGTCGGTCGGTGCGCCGTTCTACAACCTGACCTTCGCGCCGCTGTTTGCCCTGTTGCTGCTCGCCGTGCCGTTCGGGCCGATGCTGGCATGGAAGCGCGGCGATCTGCTCGGCGTGACGCAGCGCCTGTTAGCTGCGGGCGTTGCCGGGCTCGTCGCCGTCGCTATCGTCTGGGGCTGGACGACGGGCGGCAGCACGCTGGCGCCGCTTGCGATCGGGCTTGGTGTCTTCGTCATCGCCGGTGCCGTCACCGACATCGTCGAGCGGACCGGCCTCGTGCGGCTGCCGTTCGCGACGGTGCTGCACCGGGCCCGCGGCCTGCCGCGCTCGGCCTGGGGCACCGCGTTTGCGCATGCCGGCCTCGGCGTGGCGCTGATCGGGATCGTCTGCGAGACCACCTGGAACAGCGAATATATCGCGACGATGAAGCAGAACGACGTCGCACAGATCGCCGGCTTCGACGTCAAGCTCGACGGGTTGCTGCAGCATCAAGGCCCGAACTATCGTGAGATGATCGCCGAGTTCAACGTCAGCCGCGATGGTCAGCCCCTCAGCGTCATGACGCCTTCGAAGCGCAGCTTCTCCACCCGCGGCTCGTCGACCACCGAGGCCGCGCTGCTGACGCGCGGCGCGAGCCAGCTCTATATCTCGCTCGGCGACACCACGGCCGAGGGCGCCATCGCGGTGCGCATCTATTACAAGCCGATGGTGCTCCTGATCTGGTGGGGACCGGTGCTGATGGCGTTCGGCGGCGTGCTGTCGCTGTCCGACCGGCGCCTGCGGGTCGGCGCGCCGAAGCCGGCGCGGTCCAAGCAGCGCCTCCAGCCGGCGGAGTGATTCGATGCGCCGGATGATGGCCGCGTTCGCCCTGCTGATGCTGCTGGCTTTGCCCGCGGCCCACGCGGTGCAGCCCGACGAGATCATGTCGGATCCCGCCAAGGAAGCCCGTGCGCGCGAGCTGTCGCGCGAGCTCCGCTGCATGGTCTGCCAGAACCAGTCGATCGACGATTCCGATGCGCCGCTAGCACGCGACCTGCGGCTCCTGGTGCGCGAGCGCATCGGCGCCGGCGACAGCAACTCGCAGGTGCTCGACTTCCTGGTCGCGCGCTACGGCGAGTTCGTGCTGTTGAAACCGCGCTTCGAGCGTCAGACCCTGCTGCTGTGGCTGCTCGGGCCGCTGCTGCTGATCGGGGGCGGCGTGGCACTGTGGCTGCAAATCCGGCGTCGCGCGCATGGCGGTGCAGACGTACCGGCGCCGCCGCTCACGCCCGACGAACAGGCGCGGCTCGCGGCCTTGATGTCCGACGAGACCAAGTCTTCCTAGCGGCGCGATGTCGTCCTGGCTACGTAATGCTACGTAAGCTGCGACCGCCGCCGCGTGCTTCATGCTATATTGACCTTTGTCTGGAAGCTTGTCGCGAGTTTCGATTCCAGACTCTGAGTCCCCCGATGTTCGCGAACAGCAATCTGACGATCCGCTTCCTGGTCGGCGCCGTGGTCGCTGCATTATTGTTTCTGCTGGGTATCGGCGGAGGCACCGGCTTCATTGCGGTGCTCTATCTCAACAACGAGATCACCAGCCTGTCCTCGGACTTCGCCGCGCTGAGCGGCCCCGCGCGCGATCACGCCATGCAGACCTATCAGCAGGCGCAGGCCGCGTTCTCCTACTTCCTGGCCGCCTGCGGCGTGATCGCCGTCGTCGCCGCCGCGATCTGCCTCACCACCTGGTTCGCCGTCCGCAACGGCATCATCAATCCCCTGGCGGCGATCGTCCATGCGATGCGCGAGGTCGCCGATCAGAAGTTCGAGACATCGGTCCCAGGACTCGGCCGCAGCAACGAGATCGGCCTGCTCGCCGGCGCGCTGGAGGTCTTCAAGACCAACGGCCTCGAGCGGCGCCACCTCACCGAACGGCAGCTCCACGAAGCGCAGCACCAGGCCGAGCGATCGAAATTCCTGGACGACCGGATCAAGCGCTTCAACGACCTCGTCGCCAGCGTCGTCGACAGCGTGGCGTCATCAGCCGTGCATCTGAAGAGCAACGCCGAGACGTTGTCACGGACGGCCAACGACACCAGCACCAAGGCCAATGCGGTCGCGAGCGCCGCGAGCCTGGCGAGCGGCAGCGTGCAGACGGTGGCAGGTTCTGCCGGGGAGATGACGAATTCGATCGGCACGATCAGCCGCCGCGTCACGGACGCGACCCAGCGCGCCGAAGGCGCGGCGTCCCAGGCGGAGAAGAGCCGTGACACCATCCACACGCTATCGGACGCCGCCGACAAGATCGGCGAGGTCGTCCAGCTCGTGCAGGCGATCGCCTCGCAGACCAATCTGCTGGCGCTGAATGCCACCATCGAGGCGGCACGGGCAGGGGAGGCCGGCAAGGGGTTCGCGGTGGTCGCCTCCGAGGTGAAGAATCTGGCGCATCAGACCAGCAAGGCGACAGAGGAGATCACCTCCCACGTCGCCAGCATTCAGGGCATCACCGCACAGACGCGCGACGCGATCGACGGCATCTCCAAGACGCTGTCGGAGATCTCGTCCATCATGTCCGGCATCGAGGTCGACACCTCCCAGCAGCGTAACGCGACGCAGGAGATCACGCGCAGCGCCCAGGACGCCGCGCGCGGCACCCTCGACGTCTCCAACCACATCGCCCAGATCACCTCGACGTCCGCGGAGACCGGCCGCATGGCGGCCGAGGCGCGGGATTCGGCGGTCGATCTGTCGCAGCAGGCCGAGACCTTGAAGCGCGAAGTCGACGAGTTCATCGTCAGCGTCAGAGCGAGCTAGAGCGCACAAAAAGCCTCTCCCGCGCCGTCACGGGAACTCGGTTAAGTTCCTGGGGAATCACAATTTTCAGCCTGCGCTAAACTGCCGCATCGGCCTCGTCCTTTCATTACGAAAGTTTAACCCCGCCGCCAGCGCACGGTAAGGCGGGAGTCCCCATCTTCAGGTCCGTAAGGTGCCGCTCTCAGGCATCACATGGATTTCAAGGCCCTGGAGATCTCTGCATGACCGACCGTCCCGACCTCTCGAACCTTCCGTCCTACCGGCAGCCCCGCTCGGTCTTCTCTGCGCGCAAATTCGCGCTGATGGCCTCGGTCGTCGCCGGCCTTGGCGCGGCCGTCTATGGCTTTGGCCCGTCGACCTCGCCGGCCGACCTGTTCTCGAGCCCGGCGCATGCGCAGGTCAACAACGAGGTCCGAAAGGTCGAACGTCCCATCGGCTTCGCCGACATCGTCGAGCGCGTGAAGCCGTCGGTGATCTCGGTGAAGGTCAACATCAAGGAAAAGACCGCGAGCAACGATGACGGCGACGATTCCTCCTCGCCGTTCCAGCCGGGCTCGCCGATGGAGCGCTTCTTCCGCCGCTTCGGTGGTCCGGATGGTTTCCCCCCGGGCATGAAGGGCGGCCGCGGCCGCGTCGTGCAGGGCCAGGGCTCCGGCTTCTTCATCTCGCCTGACGGCTTTGCCGTGACCAACAACCACGTCGTCGACGGCGCCGACAAGGTCGAGGTCACCACCGACGACGGCAAGACCTACACCGCCAAGGTGATCGGCACCGACCAGCGCACCGACCTTGCCTTGATCAAGGTCGAGGGCAGCTCGAACTTCCCGTTCGCCAAGCTCGCCGACGCCAAGCCGCGGATCGGCGACTGGGTGCTCGCGGTCGGCAATCCCTTCGGTCTCGGCGGCACCGTGACCGCGGGCATCGTTTCGGCGAGCGGCCGCGACATCGGCAACGGTCCCTATGACGATTTCATCCAGATCGACGCGCCCGTGAACAAGGGCAATTCCGGCGGCCCGGCCTTCGACACCAACGGCGAGGTGATGGGCGTCAACACCGCGATCTACTCGCCTTCCGGCGGCAGCGTCGGCATCGCGTTCTCGATTCCGGCGAGCACCGTGAAGAGCGTGGTCGCCCAGCTCAAGGACAAGGGTTCGGTCAGCCGCGGCTGGATCGGCGTGCAGATTCAGCCCGTCACGTCCGACATCGCCGACAGCCTCGGCATGAAGAAGGCCGAAGGCGCGCTGGTGGCGGAGCCGCAGGCCAATGGTCCGGCCGCGAAGGCCGGCATCGAATCCGGCGACGTGATCACGTCGGTCAACGGCGAGTCCGTCAAGGACGCCCGCGAGCTTGCCCGCACCATCGGCGGCATGGCGCCCGGCGCGACCGTGAAGCTCAACGTGCTGCACAAGGGCCAGGATAAGGTCGTCAACCTCACCCTCGGCCAGCTGCCGAACACGGTCGAGGCCAAGGCCGACAACGACAATGACAGCGGCAAGGGTGCGACCAAGGGCACTGACGTGCCCAAGCTCGGCATGACCGTTGCGCCCGCCAATTCCGTGGCCGGTGCCGGCAAGGAAGGCGTCGTGGTCACCGAAGTCGATCCGAAGAGCGCCGCGGCCGAACGCGGCTTCAAGGAAGGCGACGTGATTCTCGAAGTCGGCGGCAAGAGCGTCGCCACCGCAGGCGAGGTCCGCGATGCCATCAACACGGCGCGGACCGAGAACAAGAACAGCGTCCTGATGCGCGTGAAGAGCGGCGGCCAGTCGCGCTTCGTCGCGGTGCCCCTCGCCAAGGGATAAGCCTTTAGGAGGCTTTTGAGATGAAGGGCGTCGCCGGCATCAGTCGCCCCAGCCGCCGGCGCCCTTCGGGGAGGCAGCGTTACAATAGCTTCCCCTTGCTACCTTCCGGTGGAAAAATGCCCCCCTCCGTCGGAAGGCCTAGGGCGGTGGAGTCCCCCCAGCTTCACCGCCCGCCTTTTTCTCCATGCCAGCGTCTCCCACTCGGCTTGCATGCGATTGCCGCTCGCGCCATGTTTAGAGAAGGTTGACCTCCTTGACCGCCGCCGAACGCACGATGCGCCTCCTCATTATCGAAGACGACCGCGAATCCGCCGACTACCTCGTGAAGGCGTTTCGCGAAGTCGGACACATTGCCGATCACGCCGCCGATGGCGAGGAGGGCCTCGCCATGGCCGAGAACGGCGATTACGACGTGCTGGTGGTCGACCGCATGCTGCCCAAGCGCGACGGTCTGTCGCTGATCGGCGCGCTGCGCGACAAGGGCAACACCGCACCGGTTCTGATTCTCTCCGCGCTCGGACAGGTCGACGACCGCATCAAGGGCCTGCGCGCCGGCGGCGACGACTATCTGCCAAAGCCCTATTCCTTCGCCGAGCTGCTGGCCCGGGTCGAGGTGCTGTCGCGCCGCCGCGGCGGGCCCGCCGAGGACACGCTCTACCGCGTCGGCGATCTCGAGCTCGACCGGCTCTCGCACCGCGTCGCCCGCGGCAAGGACGAGCTGACGCTGCAGCCGCGCGAATTCCGCCTGCTCGAATATCTGATGAAGCATGCCGGCCAGGTGGTGACGCGCACCATGCTCTTGGAGAACGTCTGGGACTATCATTTCGATCCGCAGACCAACGTGATCGACGTGCACATTTCGCGATTGCGCTCCAAGATCGACAAGGGATTCGAGCGGCCGCTGCTGCACACGATCCGCGGCGCCGGGTACATGATCCGTGACGGCATTCGGTAAACTCGTCCGCACCACGGCATTCCGGCTCACGCTGGTCTATCTGCTGCTGTTCGCGATGTTCGCGGCCTCGCTGCTGGCCTATTTCGCCTGGAATACGCGGCGGCTGATCACCGAGGAGATCACGCAGACGGTCAACGCCGAGACCTCGGAGATCAGCGAGATCTACGGCCGCCGCGGCCTGCGCGGCCTCGTGCTGGCGATCGAGTATCGGGCGCTGCGGCCGGGGGCCAACCTCTATCTCGTGACCACGCCGACCGGGCAGGCGATCGCCGGCAATGTCGGCTCGCTGGCGCCCGGCGTGATGGCGACGCGCGGCTGGTCGGAGACCGCCTACCGGCGCCTCGAGGACGCCGACGACCGCGACCATCGTGCGCTGGTGCGCGTCACCGAACTCGAGAACGGCTTCCGTCTGCTGATCGGCCGCGACCTCGCCGAGCGACGGCGGCTGTTCGGCATCGTCGCCAAGGCCGCGCAATGGTCGGTCCTGATCGTCGTGGTGCTCGGGCTCGGCGGCGGCGTCTTCGTCGCGCGCCGCGTGCTGAGGCGCATCGACGCCATGACGGGGACCACGCAGCGCATCATGACCGGCGATCTCAGCGAGCGCCTGCCGGTCGGGCGCAGCGGCGACGAGCTCGATCGCCTCGCCGAGAACCTCAATGCCATGCTGGAGCGGATCGAGGCGCTGATGGTGGGGCTGAAGGAGGTCTCCGACAACATCGCCCATGATCTGAAGACACCGCTGACGCGCTTGCGCAACCGTGCCGAGGAGGCGCTGGCAAGATCGGGCTGCGAGGCCGATTACCGGGCGGCGCTGGAGCGGACCATCGAGGAATCCGACGGTCTGATCCGCACCTTCAACGCGCTGCTGATGATCGCGCGCGCCGAGTCCGGACAGGCGCGCGGCAACATGGATGATTTCGACGCGGCCGAGGTCGCCAACGGTATCCACGAGCTCTATGAGCCGCTCGCCGAGGACGATGGCATGACCTTGAAGGTCAAGGCCGATCCGACCCCGATTCACGCCAACCGCGAATTGGTCAGCCAGGCGCTCGCCAATCTGGTCGAGAATGCGATCAAATACGGCAAGCCGGTCGCGCAGGCGGGCGGAACCGTGGTCAGCATGGACGCGCGGCAGATCATGATCGAGGCGAGGCGCGACGGCGACAAGGTGCTGCTCAGCGTCACCGATCGCGGTCCCGGCATCCCCGAGGCCGATCGCGCGCATGCGGTCGAACGATTCGTGCGCCTGGAAGCAAGCCGCACGCTGCCGGGCTCTGGCCTCGGTCTCAGTCTTGCCTCGGCGGTTGCGACATTGCATGGCGGCGAGTTGAGGTTGGGCGACGCTCAGCCCGGCCTTGTCGCCACGCTGGTGCTGCCCGCGCGCGTCGGTGCCGGCGACAGGGTTGCTCCGCCAATACCGGATGTGCCACAGAAGGTGGCATGAACCACTCCGCGCCGGGAAACGCGGACAAGCATGGTGAGAGGCTGGCCGCACGCTTCGCGGAAGCCCCCCATATTGCCGCTTCCACAACCGACGAACGACATTTCGAAAGCTGGCTGAGCGAGCTCGAGCCGGCCCAATCGGCCCGTCTCGAAGCGCTGCTGGCTCATCCCTTTGCCCGGGACATCCTGGCCGGTATCGCGGAATTCTCGCCCTATCTGTTCGATCTGGTGCGCGCCGACGCGGTGCGGCTGATCCGGCTGCTCGAATGCGACCCGGATGCGCATCTGGCGGCCCTGATCGCGGAGGCGAGGGGTGCGGTGCTCGCGGCGGCGGACGAGGCCGAGGTGATGCGGCTGCTTCGCCGCATGAAAGCGGAGACCGCGCTGCTGACCGCCCTGTGCGACATCGGTGGCGTCTGGCCGGTGATGCGGGTGACGGCGGCGCTGACCGATGTCGCAGTGTCCTCGGTGCAGGCGGCGCTCCAATACCTGCTGCGGCAGGAAGCCGCACGTGGCAAGATCTCGCCGCCCAATCCCGAGGCGCCCGAAGAGGGGTGCGGGCTGATCGTGCTCGCCATGGGCAAGATGGGGGCGGGCGAGCTGAACTATTCCAGCGACATCGATCTCATCGTGTTCTTCGATCCCGACGCGACGACGCTGGCGGCGGACATCGAGCCGCAGCCGTTCTTCGTCCGCGTCACGCAAGGGATGGCGCGCATCCTGCAGCAGCGCACCTATGAAGGTTACGTCTTCCGCGTCGATCTGCGCCTGCGGCCCGATCCGTCCTCGACGCAGGTGGCGATCTCCAGGGACGCCGCGCTGAACTATTACGAGCGGGAAGGGCGCACCTGGGAGCGCGCGGCGATGATCAAGGCCCGTGCCTGCGCCGGCGATCTTAAAGCGGGCGAGGCATTGCTCGCCGAGATCGCGCCCTTCGTCTGGCGCAAGCATCTCGACTTCGCAGCGCTCGCCGACGTCCACGACATGAAGCGGCAGATGCAGACCTATCGCGGCCAGAGCGAGGTCGCGGTGGAGGGGCATAATGTCAAGGTCGGCCGCGGCGGCATCCGCGAGATCGAGTTCTTCGCGCAGACCCAGCAATTGATCGCCGGCGGCCGCCATCCGGAATTGCGGGTGCGGCCGACGCTCAAAGCGCTCGACATTCTCGCCTCCAGCAACTGGATCACCCTTGCTGCGCGCGACGAGCTGACCATTGCATACGAATTCCTGCGCCGGGTCGAGCATCGCCTCCAGATGATCGCCGACGAGCAGACCCACGCGCTGCCCGAAGACAAGGACGCGGTCGAGCGTTTTGCGCGCTTCTTCGGCTATCCGGGTCGTGAAGCTTTTGCGAGCGACCTGCTGCGACAGCTCAAGATCGTGCAGGGGCACTACGAAAAACTGTTCGAGGGCGACGATCCGACCGGCACGGCCAAGCTGCCGGCGCTCGATTACAGTGCCGGTCCTGACGATCCGCGGCTGCTCCAGCACCTCGCGACGCTCGGCTTCAAGAAGCCTGCAGCATTGGCGCAGACGGTGCGCGATTGGGTCACCGGCGACTATCGCGTGTTCCGCAACGAGGCGACGCGGAATGCCTTCGTCGAATTCGTGCCGGCCCTGATCGACGGTCTTGCCCATGCCGAGGAGCCGGATCGCGCCGTCGTGGCATTCGATCAGTTCCTGGGGGCGCTCCAGCGCGGCGGCCGGCTGTTCACGCTGCTCGGCCAGAACCGCGAGCTCGTCGCGCTGGTGGCGCTGGTGCTGGGCGCCGCGCCCCGCCTCGGCGAAATGCTGGTGCGGCAGCCGCAGCTGATGGATGGCCTGATCGATCCGCGCTTCTTTGGCGCCATGCCGGACCGGCAGGAATTGTCGGGACGGTTGGCTGCGACCGTGCAGGACGCCGGCTCATACGAAGAGTTCCTCGATCGCCTGCGCCTGTTCGGGCAGGAGAGCCTGTTCCTGATCGGCACGCGGATCCTCTCCGGCACCGTCTCGGCGCAGCAGGCGAGCACGGCCTTTGCCGATGTCGCCGAAGGCATCGTCCACACCGTGCACGGCCTCGTTGCCGATCGCTTCGCCGCCCAGCACGGCCGGATCAAGGGCCAGGAGACCGCGATCATCGCGATGGGCCGGCTCGGCAGCCGCGAGATGACGGCCTCGTCCGATCTCGACCTGATCCTGCTCTACGATTTCGACAGCGACAATCCGGACTCAGATGGACCGAAATCGCTTCAGGGCGCGCATTATTTTGCCCGCCTGACCCAGCGCCTGATCAGCGCGTTCACGACGCGCACCAATTATGGCGTGCTGTACGAGATCGACATGCGGCTGCGTCCCTCGGGGCGCGCCGGCCCCGTGGCCTCGAGCCTCGTCTCGTTCGCGGATTACCAGGCCAACGAGGCCTGGACCTGGGAGCACATGGCCCTGACGCGTGCCCGCGTGGTGTCGGCTTCGCCCGAATTCCGGGAACGCATCGAGCGCGTCATCCGCGACGTCCTGACCCGCCGCCGCGATCCCGTCAGCACGGCCGACGACGTTGCCGACATGCGGCGCGCGATCGCCCAGGAGAAGGGCGAGGCCGATTGCTGGGATCTCAAACATGCCGCGGGCGGCATGGTCGACATCGACTTCATCGCGCAATATCTCCAACTGGTGCATGCGCACGACCAGCCGGAGATCCTGGACGTCAGCACCATGCAGGTGCTGGAAAACGCCTGCAGGCTCGGCGTGCTGCCGCAATCGGAGACCGAGATCTTGCGTGCCGCCGCGCGACTCTATCACGATTTGACTCAGATCCTGCGGCTGTGCGTCAGCGACCGCTTCAAGCCCGAAACCGCCGGCAACGATCTGCAGCGCGTGATGGCGCGCGCCGGCGACGCGCCGGACTTCTCCTCGCTGGAGGCGCGCGTGAAGGAGACGCAGAGCGAGGTGCGGCGGGTGTTCAGGGCGCTGCTGGAAGGGGCGTCGCCTTCAGCGAGGTAAGCGCCTCACGGACGTCAGGCTCCAGGCCCGCGCCGCCGGCGTCGAGATGAGCGAAGATCGCGCGCTTCATCCTGGGATCCCAGAATTTCTTGATGTGCTCGGCAATCCCCGGCACGGCCTTGCCGTGGCCCTGGCTCTCGAAGAACTTGCCGATCTGGTTGGCCATGTAGATCAGGCGGTCAGGCGACATCGGCAACCTCCGTGGCATGGCGGGCGACAACCCGGTCACCATGCGAAAACACTTCGAATCCGTCCTGGCGGGCAATGGCAATCAGCGTGATGCCGGCAGCTTCCGCGGTGCGCACTGCTAGCGCGGTGGGCGCGGACACCGCGACCATCACCGGCGCGCCGATCGCGGCGGCCTTCTGCACAATCTCGACCGAAACGCGGCTCGTGAGCAGCACCATGCCGCCGCGCGGCTCGGTGCGGCTGCGCGCCAGGGCTCCCGCGAGCTTGTCGAGCGCGTTGTGGCGGCCGACGTCCTCGCGCAGCGCGACGATGTTGCCGGCAGGGGACCAGAACGCGGCGGCGTGAACGGCGCGGGTCTGCAGATTGATCGATTGCAGCGGTGCGATCGCCTGCATCGCCGCCATGATTTCTTCCGGCGTGAAGGTCTGCCCCTGCGGCACGACCGCGGCGGGTCGCACTGCCTCGGCGATGGACTCGATGCCGCAGATGCCGCAGCCAGTGGGGCCGGCGACATGGCGACGGCGCTCGCTGATGCGGGCGGCATCGTCCGGCGCCAGCCACATCCTGAGCTCGATGCCGTCGTCGAGGCGAACGATGTCGAGCGACTTGATGTCGTCGACCGACTTGATGATGCCTTCGTCCAGGCTGAAGCCGACCGCAAAATCTTCCAGGTTCTGCGGCGTTCCCATCATGACGGCGTAGGTGCCGCCATTATAGGTCAGCGCCAGCGGCGTCTCCTCCGGTATGAAACGCGTTCCTTCGGACGCCAGACCGTTGCGCCAGATTCCGCGATCGATCGCCTGAACCGCGACGTGCATGCCGTTACTCCGCGGCTTCAGCCGGCGCGATGCGGCGGGATTGCCGCGCCTGCGCGTCATAGGCCTTCTGCCAGTCCGACGGGCCGTTCGAGGGCGAGACCTGCACCGCCGTGACCTTGTATTCGGGACAATTGGTCGCCCAGT
This sequence comes from Bradyrhizobium sp. UNPA324, assembly GCF_006658635.1. Lineage (NCBI taxonomy): Bacteria > Pseudomonadati > Pseudomonadota > Alphaproteobacteria > Hyphomicrobiales > Nitrobacteraceae > Bradyrhizobium > Bradyrhizobium sp. UNPA324. The sequence continues at coordinate 3,913,949 of NZ_LFJD01000004.1, read as the reverse complement.
CCGAATAGTCGGTCGTGATGACGTTGGCCTGCGTGTCCGGATGGTGGAAGGTGGTGTAGACGACGCCGAGGGCGACGCGATCGGTGATCTCCGCGCGCAGCGTGGTCTCGCCGGCGCGGCTCTTCAGCCGCACCCAGTCGCCGTCGCGCACGCCGCGCTGCTCGGCATCGTGCGGATGGATCTCGAGGCGATCCTCGGCATGCCAGACCACGTTCTCGGTGCGCCTTGTCTGCGCGCCAACATTGTACTGGCTGAGGATGCGGCCGGTCGTGAGCAGCAGCGGATAGCGCGGCCCGGTGCGCTCGTCGGTCGCGACATATTCGGTCACGACGAACTTGCCCTTGCCGCGGACGAAGCCGTCGATATGCATCACCGGCGTGCCTTCGGGCGCCTTCTCGTTGCAGGGCCACTGCACCGAGCCGAGCTCATCCAGCTTGGCGTAGGAGACGCCGGCAAAGGTCGGGGTCAGCGCCGCGATCTCGTCCATGATCTCGGATGGGTGGCTGTAGTTCATCTCGAAGCCCATCGCCTTGGCGAGGCCGATGGTGACCTCCCAGTCGGCCATGCCGTTCTTCGGCGTCATCACCTTGCGCACGCGCTGGATGCGGCGCTCGGCGTTGGTGAAGGTGCCGTCTTTCTCGAGAAAGCTCGAGCCGGGCAGGAAGACGTGGGCGTAGTTGGCGGTCTCGTTGAGGAAGAGGTCGTGAACAATGACGCATTCCATCGCCGACAGCGCCGCCACGACGTGGCTGGTGTTGGGGTCGGACTGGAGGATGTCCTCGCCCTGCACGTAGATCCCCATGAAGGTGCCCTCGACCGCGGCGTCGAACATGTTGGGAATGCGCAGGCCCGGCTCGGGATTGAGCTTGACGTTCCACAGCGCCTCGAACTGGTCGCGCACGGCATCGCCGGAGATGTGACGGTAACCGGGCAGCTCGTGCGGGAACGAGCCCATGTCGCAGGAGCCCTGCACGTTGTTCTGTCCGCGCAGCGGGTTCACGCCGACGCCGGGGCGGCCGATATTGCCCGTGGCCATCGCGAGGTTGGCGATCGCGATCACGGTGGTCGAGCCCTGGCTATGCTCGGTGACGCCGAGGCCGTAATAGATCGCGCCATTGCCGCCGGTGGCGTAGGTGCGGGCTGCCTCACGCAGCACCTTGGGATCGACGCCGGTGAGAATAGCGGTGGCTTCCGGGCTGTTCTTGGGCTGCGCGACGAAGGCCGCCCATTCCTCGAACTCGCTCCAGTCGCAGCGCTCGCGCACGAAGGCTTCGTTGACGAGGCCTTCGGTGACGATGACATGTGCCAGCGCGGTCATGACCGCAACGTTGGTGCCGGGCATCAGGGGCAGGTGCAGCGCCTTCACATGCGGCGATTCCACCATCTCGGTGCGGCGCGGATCGATCACGATCAGCTTGGCGCCCTGGCGCAGCCGCTTCTTTAAGCGAGAAGCGAACACCGGGTGAGCGGAAGCGGGGTTGGCGCCGATGATCACGACGACGTCGGTGTCCTCGACCGAGTCGAAATCCTGCGTGCCTGCGGAGGTGCCGAAGGTGGTGGCAAGGCCGTAGCCGGTCGGCGAGTGGCAGACGCGGGCGCAGGTGTCGACATTGTTGTTGCCGAAGCCGGCGCGGATCAGCTTCTGCACCAGATAGGTCTCTTCGTTGGTGCAGCGGGATGAGGTGATACCGCCGATGGCGTCGCGGCCGTACTTTTTCTGGATGCCGCGCATCCTGGCGGCGGCGAAGGAGAACGCTTCGTCCCACGACACTTCGCGCCAGGGATCCTCGATCCGCTCGCGGATCATGGGTTTAAGGATGCGCTCCTTGTGGTTGGTGTAACCCCAGGCGAAGCGGCCCTTGACGCAGGAATGACCGCGATTGGCCTTGCCGTCCTTGTACGGCACCATGCGCACCACTTCCTCGCCGCGCATCTCGGCCTTGAAGGCGCAGCCGACGCCGCAATATGCGCAGGTGGTGACGACCGAGTGCTCGGGCTGGCCGATCTCGATCACGGACTTTTCGGTCAGCGTCGCGGTCGGGCAGGCCTGTACGCAGGCGCCGCAGGAGACGCATTCGGAGCCCAGAAAACTCTCGCTCATGCCGGGCGAGACCCGGCTGTCGAAGCCGCGACCCGAGATGGTCAGCGCGAAGGTGCCTTGCACCTCCTCGCAGGCGCGGACGCAGCGCGAGCAGACGATGCACTTGGACGGATCGTAGGTGAAGTACGGGTTGGACTCGTCCTTCGGCATCCAATTGTCATTGCTGCAGCCGTCAGTCTTGGCGAAGACATGGTTCTCGCCCTCATAGCCGTAGCGCACGTCGCGCAGGCCCACGGCGCCAGCCATATCCTGCAATTCGCAATCGCCATTGGCGCCGCAGGTGAGGCAGTCGAGCGGGTGGTCGGAGATGTAGAGCTCCATCACGCCCTTGCGCAGCTTCTTGAGCCGCTCGGTCTGGGTGTGCACGACGAGGCCCGTCATGACCGGCGTGGTGCAGGAGGCCGGCGTTCCGGCGCGGCCTTCGATCTCGACGAGGCAGAGCCGGCACGAGCCGAACGCGTCGACCATGTCGGTCGCGCAGAGTTTCGGGATCTGATGACCTGCATCCATCGCGGCGCGCATGATCGAGGTGCCCTCGGGCACCGTGACCTCATGGCCGTCGATGGTCAGCGTGACCATCGTTGTCGATTTGGAAACCGGCGTGCCGTAGTCGATTTCTTCGATCAGAGACATCGTTGCTCTCCTATTCCGCGGCCTGAAGCGTGGTCGGGGCGGGGACGAAATCCTCCCGGAAGTGCTTCAATGCACTGAGCACGGGGTAGGGTGTGAAGCCGCCGAGTGCGCAGAGCGAGCCGAATTTCATGGTGTTGCAGAGGTCCTCGACGAGGGCGAGGTTTTCGCTGACCCGCTCGCCGTTGATGATCTTCTCGATGGTCTCGACGCCGCGGGTCGAGCCGATTCGGCAGGGCGTGCACTTGCCACAGGATTCGATCGCGCAGAACTCCATGGCGAAGCGCGCCTGCCTGCGCATGTCGACGCTGTCGTCGAACACGACGATGCCGCCATGGCCGATCAGGCCGTCGCGCGCGGCAAAGGCCTCGTAGTCGAACGGCGTGTCGAACAGCGCGCGGGGGAAATAGGCGCCCAAGGGCCCGCCGACCTGCACGGCGCGAACCGGGCGGCCGGTGAGGGTGCCGCCGCCGATGTCGTCGACGAGCTCGCCGAGCGTCACGCCGAACGCCGTCTCGAACAGCCCGCCATGACGGATATTGCCGGCGAGCTGGATCGGCATCGTGCCGCGCGAACGGCCCATGCCGAAATCCGCATAGGTCTTGGCACCTTCGGCGAGGACAAAGGGGACGGCTGCGAACGACAGCACGTTGTTGATGACGGTTGGCTTGCCGAACAGGCCGTGATGCGCCGGCAGCGGCGGCTTGGCGCGCACGATACCGCGCCGGCCCTCGAGGCTTTCCAGCAGCGAGGTCTCTTCACCGCAGACATAGGCGCCGGCACCGACGCGGACTTCGAGGTCGAAGCTGTACGTGGAACCGCGGATCTTGTCGCCGAGATAGCCGGCACGCTGTGCGGCTCCGATGGCGGCATTCATTGCCTCGACCGCGTGCGGATATTCGCTGCGGATATAGATGTAGCCCTTGGTCGCGCCGACGGTGATGCCGGCGATGGTCATGCCCTCGATCACCAGGAATGGATCGCCTTCCATGATCATGCGGTCGGCGAAAGTGCCGCTGTCGCCTTCATCGGCGTTGCAGACGATGAACTTGCGGTCGGCCTTGGCCTGCGCGACGGTCTTCCACTTGATGCCGGTCGGGAATCCCGCGCCGCCGCGGCCGCGCAGGCCCGATGCCGTCACTTCGCTCAGGATCGCATCAGGTCCGAGCGAGAGCGCGCGCTCAAACCCCTTGTAGCCGCTATGGGCGCGGTAGTCGTTGAGCGAGCGCGGGTCGATCACGCCGCAGCGGGCGAAGGTGAGGCGGGTCTGGCGCTTCAGCCACGGAATCTCATCGGTCGCCCCCAACCGCAACAGATGCGGCGTATTGCTCGCGAGCGCGTCGAGCAGGGAAGGCACATCGGCTTCGGTGACCGGGCCGAAGGCGATGCGGCCCTGCGGCGTCGCCACCTCGACCAGCGGCTCCAGCCAGTACATCCCGCGCGAGCCGGTCCTGACGATCTCGATCGTCACGCCGCGCTTGGCCGCTGCCTGCTCCAGTGCCAGTGCAACTTCGTCGGCGCCGACGGCGACTGCGCCGGCGTCGCGTGAGACGAACAGACGCATGCTCATCGCTGGGCCTCCGCAACCAGCGCGTCGAGACGCTTCTGATCGAGCCGGCCGATCAGGCGGCCGTCGAGCATCGCGGACGGCGCGGTCGCGCACAGGCCGAGGCAGTAGATCGGCTCCAGCGTGACACGATCGTCAGCGGTCGTGCTGCCGAGCGATACGCCAAGCTTGGCTTCTGCGCGCGCAGCCAGCGCATCGCCGCCCGCGGCCTGGCAGGCCTCCGCACGGCAAAGCTTCAGCACGTGACGGCCGGCCGGCTTGTGGCGGAAGTCATGATAGAACGTGAACACGCCATGCACTTCGGCGCGCGACAGATTGAGCGCCTGCGCCACCATGGGAATGGCCGCCTCCGGCACGTAGCCGAACGCCTCCTGCAGCGCGTGCAGGATGACCAGCGTCGCTCCCTCCTGGCTGGCATGTTCGGCGATGATCTCGGCGCCGCGCGTCTCGTTCCAAGGCGCGTAACAAGGCTCAAAAACCGCTGTCATTGTTCGTTCTCAACCTGAGCGTTTCCTTTGCCGCAAACTAATTGGAATCATTCGCAGATCAATAAAGCTGTCCCGTGCTGCGATTGCGAATTCGGATCGATTTGCAACCGCAATCGATCGATAGGAAACGGCAATGAAAGTTGGATCGGCTGCCGGTTTTTGCGTGTTGGTGCAGGCGCGGCATGCTAGCTTGCATGCCACGATGGAATTCGAGGGGACGACCGGTTGATCGACAAGCTTGAACTATTGCTGGCGCTGGCGAAGGAGCGGCATTTCGGACGCGCGGCAGAGGTCTGCGGCGTGACGCAACCGACGATGTCGACCGGGCTCAAGCAGCTCGAGGAGATTCTCGGCGTGATGCTGGTCCAGCGCGGATCGCGCTTTCAGGGTTTTACGCCCGAAGGCGAGCGCGCGCTCGACTGGGCGCGGCGGATCGTGGGTGATGCCCGCGCGATGCGCGACGAGATCAACGGGCTGAAGCATCAGCTCTCCGGCGAGATCCGCATTGCGGCAATCCCGACCGTGCTCGGCATGGTCGCTGCGCTGACGACGCCGTTCCGCGCCCGGCATCCCGAGGTGCGTTTCAGCATCCGCTCGACGACCTCGTCGGAGGTGCTGGGCCTCTTGGAAAATCTCGAGGTCGATGCGGGGCTGACCTATATCGAGAACGAGCCGATCGGCAAGGTGCGGACCATTCCGCTCTACAACGAGAGCTATCGTCTCCTGACCGCGCCGGATGCGATGTTCGGTGACCGCGAGACGGTGACGTGGACCGAAGTCGGGCAGGTGCCGCTTTGCCTGCTGACGCCCGACATGCAGAACCGCCGCATCATCGACCGCGCGCTGCGCTCGGTCGGCGCGGAGGCGACGCCGACGCTGACCTCGAATTCCCTGCTGGTGCTGTTCACGCATGTGAAGACGGGGCGCTGGGCGAGCGTGATGCCGGCCAAGCTTGCCGAGACGCTCGGCCTCTCCGACACGGTGCGCTCGATCCCGATCGTCGATCCTGACGTCAATTACAGCATCGGCATGGTCATCCCGCAGCGCGATCCGATGACGCCGCTGATCGCGGCGCTGGTCAACGTCGCGCGCGAAGTGGCACCGACGTTGCAGCTTTAGGGGCTAACGCGAGTTCTAGAGCGGGGCTCGTTTACCTCTCCCGCTTGCGGGAGAGGTCGGCGCGAAGCGCCGGGTGAGGGCTTTCTCCTCTTGGGGATTGTCCCATTGCGGAAGCACCCTCTCCCCGACCCTCTCCCGCAAGCGGGAGAGGGAGTGCACCGCCGTAGTGGCAATCACCCTGATCTCATCGCGCCTCAAGCCGCCGCCGAAATCCCGGACGCCGCCTTGATCGCGTCGCGTGGCAGGGTCACGCGGACGACGGTGCCGACCTCGAGCTTGGAGCGCAGCCGCATCGAGCCGCCGTGGAGCTGTGCCAGCGAGCGGGCGATGGCGAGCCCGAGCCCTGAGCCGTGATAGGTCTTGGTGAGCTGGCTCTCGACCTGCTCGAACGGGCGGCCGAGCCGTGCCAGCGAATGCGGCGCAATGCCGATGCCGGTGTCGGCGATCATCAGCACGATCCGGTCGTCGAGCTGCCGGCTGCGCACCACGACGCGACCGCCGTCGGGCGTGAACTTCACCGCATTGGAGAGCAGGTTGACGATGATCTGCTTGGTGGCGCGGCGGTCGGCGACGACGGAGATGGGTTTTGCGATGTCGGCGTCGAGCGTGATGTGCTTGTCCTGGGCCCTGCCGGTGACGACCCGCAAGGATTCCGCCAGCGTCCGCGACAGGTCGAGCTGTTCCATGTCCAGCTTCATGCGGCCGGCCTCGATCTTCGACATGTCGAGGATGTCGTTGATCACCTCGAGCAGATAGTGGCCGCTGGTCAGGATGTCCTGGCAATATTCCTGGTACTTCTCGCTTCCGAGCTCGCCGAACATGCCCGAGCCCATGATCTCCGAGAAGCCGATGATGGCGTTGAGCGGCGTGCGCAGCTCGTGGCTCATATTGGCGAGGAATTTCGACTTGGTCTGGTTGGCTTCCTCGGCGCGGGTCTTTTCGCGCTGGTACTTCTCGGCGAGATCGGCGAGCTCGACCGCCTGGCGCTCCAGCGCGGCCTGCGAACGCTTCAGGTCGATGACGGTGGCGCGCAGGCGCAGATCGTTGTCGACCAGCTTCTGCTCGTGCTCCTTGATGCGGGTGATGTCGGTGCCGACCGAGACGTAGCCGCCGTCCTTGGTGCGGCGCTCGCTGATGTGCAACCAGCTGCCGTCGTCGAGCTGCGCCTCGAAGGTGCGCGCGCCCGGGCCTTGGGCAGCGGTTTCGTTGTGGCGGGTGCGCACCTCCGGCATGCGGCCGACCTCGAGCACGGTCTCGTAGGAGGTGCCGGGGATGACGGCGGTCTCCGGCAGCCTGTGCAGGCGCTGGAAGTGCGAGTTGCAGAGCACGAGGCGGTCGCTCGCATCCCACAGCACGAAGGCTTCCGGAATCGTCTCGATGGCGTCGCGCAGGCGGAGGTCGGCTTCCACCGTCCGCTCGGCGAGGCTCTTCTGCTCGGTGATATCGACGGCGATCCCGATCAGGTGCACGCTGGAATCGGTGGCTCCGCGCGTCTTCTCGCAGCGGACGCGAAGCCAGATCCAGTGGCCGTCGACATGCTGCATGCGGAAGGTCTGGTCGATGTGGTCGATCTTCTCCGAGATGAGCTGGTCGGCGATCGCGAACAGGTCGATGTCGTCCGACTTCACCAGCGCGTTGACCTCGCCGAAGGTGAGGAGCTCGTGGCGGCCGTCGAGGCCGAGCATGGAGAACATCGACTGCGACCAGAAGATTCGGCCGCGCGACAGGTCCCAGTCCCACAGCCCGCAGCGGCCGCGGTTGAGCGCGGTGTCGATGCGGCCGCGCACGGCGTCGTTGATGAGGTCGCCCTCGCGGGCGCGGGTGGACTGCCAGTGGAAGGCGAAGCCGAGGATCAGGACGACGAAGCCGGTCGTCGCCGACAGCGTCACCGAGAGTGCGGCGTCCGAGCCCCAGATCGGCTCGTTGCGCTCCTGGATCACGGTGACGAAGCCGGGCAGCGACTTGATCTGCCGCGAGGTCGCCATCGCGGCGTTGCCGCTCGGCAGCGTCATGTCGGAGATGTCGCCGTCGCGTGTCGGCGCCGCGAGCAATTGTGCCGTCGTGATGGCATCAAGCAGGCGGTCGTTGCCGGAAGGATCACTGTCGACCGGGATGCGGGCGAGGACGCGGCGCTCGATGCCGGCCGAGGTGACGATGACGTGGCGGCCCGAAGCCGTGCCCCAGGACGGGATCAGGTCCGGCAGCAGCGTCGGCAGGCTCTCGATGTTCCTGAGCCGCTCCTGCCGCAGCGAGGTGAGGCGGTCGATGCGTTCGGCCAGCAGATCGGCGAGCGCCGAGATGTCGTGGCGGATCACCAGCCGCTTCTGACGGGACTGATCGACCACCTGGACGAAAGCGCCGAGACAGATCGTGATCAGGAAGGCGATGATGAGCGTCGGCACGGCGCGACGAAGCGCCGGCTCCGCGATCAAGAGCCGATGATAGGCAGGTTTCGCGATCGATTGCGCCAATCCCTTGATCGAATCGGATTGGACGCACGCGTTCGCGGCGTCTGCACGCGACATGCCTTCGGCCCCCTGAAAACCAGCTTGCAACTGAAGTCCGGAAGCAGCCCCACATCGCTTCCGAATCACAGCGATTTGAATCCAGTTTTCGCGGGCTGTCGAGAGTCAACGAATCGTTAACGCGAAATTATTCTTATCCAGCGCGCAGTTTGTGCGTCGCGCGTCCGCAAACTGACGGATGTGAGGAGTCCGAAACGAGAACGTGTGACTCCTCGCGCGTTCTTCGTCTCGTTTGCCTCGTCACGCGCGCGGCGGTTCGGCGTGACTGATCACGCGCTTCACGCTCGGGAACGCGCGCCGCAGCGCACGCTCGATCGCGTCGACCTGCTCGTGCACCTTGGTCACGCTCATCGACGGTGTCGCGCGGCAGTGGAAGTTGACGATCTCGCCGGCATCGGTGTTGCGGACACGGACATTATGGATGTCGTGGATCGCGCCGTCGGCTGCATATACCGCCAGCGCGGTGGCGATCGTCCGCACCCGTTCCGCCGTGGCATCGATGCCGAACGGAAGTTCCGGTTCCAATGGCTCGATATGAACGTCAACCTCGACGTCTTCGCCGAACTCCTCCTGGATATTGCGCTCCAGCGTGTTGGCGATGTCGTGGGCGGCATCGAGCTGCATTCCGCCATCGACCTCGAGGTCGATGCTGACGATCAACTTGGCGCCGAGATCGTGCACCGTGACATGGTGGATGGCGAGGCCCGAATTGCGCGCGATCACCATGATGCGGTCGCGCACGGTCTCGTTGTCGCGCGCGACAGGCACCGCAGCGAAAGTGAGGTCGGCATCACCGAACGCCGCGGTGACGGCGGCCTGCGCGCTGCGCTTGATGTCCTCGACGCGGTCGATCGGATAGGTCCGCGGCACCTTTGCGATGGTGTCGATGAACGTGGTCGCCCCGACCATGCGCACGCGCAGCCGCTCGACGTCGATCACCCCGGGCACGCTGCGGATCGCGGCCGTGGCCTTCTCCTGCGCGCCCACGGGAGCGCGATCAACCAGCGTCTGCACGGTCGAGCCGGCCATGCGCAGGCCGAGGGCCGCAATCATCACGGCGACCGCGGCAGCCGCCGCGGCATCGCCCCACCAGAAGCCGAGGGCGGCGAGGATCAGGCCCACGATCACGGCCAGTGAGCCCATCACGTCGGAGGCGAAATGCAGCGCGTCGGCCGCCAGTGCCTGGCTCCTCGTCTCGCGCGCGGCGCGGTGCAGGGCGCGGGCGCGCCAGAGATTGACGATGATGTCGATCACCAGCACGACGAAGGGCACGGCCGAAATGGTCGGCGGCGGGGTTCCCTCGCTCAGCCGGCTATAGGCCTCGACCAGGATGCCGCCGGCGAGCACGTAGAGCAGGGCGGTGACGCCCAGCGCCGAGATGCTCTCCAGCTTGCCGTGGCCGTAATGGTGCTCCTCGTCCGCCGGCTTGTCCGACACCCGCACCACCGCCCAGGTGATGATGGTCGCGACCAGGTCGATCGAGGAGTGCAGGGCCTCGGAGATCAGTGCGAGCGAGCCGATCGCGATCCCGACAGCGAACTTGGCCGCCGCCATGCCGGCGCTGGCGAAGATCGAGATCGCCGCGACCGAGGTTTTGTCGTGTTGGGAGGTCATGGCGGGGATTTAGCAGCCCACGGGTGAACATCAAGCGATGATCCACAGCTGTAGTCGCGAGTGACTTGCAGGAGCGGGACCCCGTCATGCCCGGGCTTGTCCCGGGCATCCACGTTCTTCGTCCCAAGCCGCAAAGACGTGGATGGCCGGGACAAGCCCGGCCATCACGAGCGGAGAGAGGCGTGCCATGCGACTTACCCCGCCGCTGCCCCTCACACCGTCACCACGATCTTTCCCAGATGCCTGTTCGCTTCCATGTGCTCGAACGCCCTGTCGATGTCGTCGAACGAAAACACCTTGTCGATCGGCAGCTGGAGCTTTCGCGACTCGACCGCGCCCCAGATGTCCTTGCGGACCTCTTCGAAGATCTCGCGGACTTCCTCGATGGTGCGGGTGCGGAAGGTGACGCCGACATAGTCGATGCGGCGCGCCGCATGCAGGTCGAAGTTGAAATCGGCATGGGTGCCGCCGAGCCGGCCGACATTGACGATGCGGCCTTTCACCTTGGTCGCGGCGAGGTTCTGATTGGCGACCTTGCCCGAGACCTGGTCGATGATGAGGTCGACGCCTTCGCCGTTCGTCGCCGTCAGCACCTCGTCGACCCATTTTGGATCGGAGCTATCGACCGCGAGGTCGGCGCCGTAGTCCTTCAGCCGGCCGCGGCGAGTGGCGTCGGTCGACGAGCCGATCACGAGTTTTGCACCCTTCAGCCTGGCGATCTGCATCGCCATCAGGCCGACGCCGGAACTGGCGCCCTGGATCAGCACGCTCTGTCCTGCCTGCACGCCGCCGATTGTGACGACGGCGTTATGCATGGTCGCGAGCGCGACGGGCAGGGTGGCCGCCTCCTCGAAATTCATGTTCGAGGGCGCGTGGAACAGCCGGCCGTGATCGGCCAGGGTGTACTCGGCGAAGGCCGCCCCGCCCGAGCCCATGATGCGGTCGCCGATCTTGACGCCCTTCGCGTCCGGTCCGAGTTCGGCGACCTCGCCGGCCCATTCCATCCCGAGCACGGTGCCGACGCCGCCGGCCGCGCCATGGGCGTGGCCCCTCCGCATGCCGGTGTCGGCGCGGTTGAGGCCGCAGGCGCGGACCTTGACCAGGACCTGCGTGCCTTTGGGCTTTGGTTGAGCGACGTCGGAAATCCGAGCGCCGTCAGGACCGTAGACGTAAGCCTTCATGAATTGCTCTCACTTCTTTCAGTGACTATTCCGCCGCTTCGCGTTGCGGCTGAACGATCATGCCCTCCAGCCGGTTGCGGATGATCGCCTCCGCTTCGCGCACGATGCGGGAGATGAGCTCGGCGCAGCTCGGGATGTCCTGGATCAGGCCCTGGACCTGGCCGGCCGACCAGATGCCTTCGTCGGAATTGCCGGTCGCATAGACCATCTTGCCGCGGGCACCGGCGACGAGCTCGCGGATGTCCTCGAATTTTGCGCCTTCCTTCTCCATCGCGACCACCCTGGTCGAGATCTCGTTCTTTGCGACGCGCGAGGTGTTGCGCATGGTGCGGAAGATCAGCTCGGTCTCGCGCTCGTCGTTGGCGACGATCTTCTCCTTGATCAGCTGATGGATCGGGCTTTCCTTGGTGGCCATGAAACGCGTGCCCATGTTGATGCCGTCGGCGCCCAGTGCCAGTGCGGCGACGAGGCCACGGGCATCGGCAAAGCCGCCGGAGGCGATCATCGGGATCTTGATCTTGTTGGCGGCGGCCGGGATCAGGATCAGGCCGGGCGTGTCGTCCTCGCCGGGATGGCCGGCGCATTCGAAGCCGTCGATCGAGATGGCGTCGACGCCCATCCGTTCGGCCGAGAGCGCGTGGCGCACGCTGGTGCATTTGTGCACGACCTTGACGCCGTGCTTCCTGAACTCGTCGACATGCTCCTGCGGCTTGTTGCCGGCAGTCTCGACCACCTTGATGCCGCTCTCGATGATGGCGGCGCGGTATTCGGCATAAGGCGGCGGCTTGATCGCTGGCAGGATCGTCAGGTTGACGCCGAACGGCTTGTCGGTGAGGTCGCGGCAGCGCGCGATCTCCTTCCTGAGGTCCTCCGGTGTCGGCTGGGTCAGCGCCGTGATGAATCCGAGCGCGCCGGCATTGGCGACCGCGGCAACCAGCTCGGCGCGGCCGACCCATTGCATGCCGCCCTGGACGATCGGGTGCTCGACCCCGACCAGTTTCGTGAACCGTGTCTGCAGCATCTATTTCCCCCTGGGATGGCCCGCAGGCTCCGTTGTCGGTTGATGCCGCAAGGATGCCGCCCGGGGTGGGAAAAGTCTATCAGCGGGGCGTGCGGTGGGGGCGGGGCGGCATGCGGGGGATGAAGGGAGATTCCGCGAGGCGCATAATTTGGGGTGCAACGATCGCATGTGACGACGCCACTCGATCTCGTGTCCCGGACGCGCTGCAACGTTCTTCACGTTGCGGCGCTGAGCCGGGACCCAAGCATCCGCGGATGCTCTGAGAGATGGGCCCCGGCTCTGCAGCGCACCGTCAAAGAGACGCTGCGCTGCGTCCGGGGCACGGACAAGTCGTCTGTAGCAAGATAATGGCGAGCTGCCGGACTTCGGCTACTCCGCGGACAGCCGCACCATCTGGCGGCCGCCGTTCATTTCCTTGAGGCGGTTGACGAAGTTTTCCGGGCGTTGCCAGCGGTTGGGGACCTGCAGGCCCATGAACTCGGCGATGTCGCCGATGAAGCCGGTGCAGTTGGCGGTCTCGGCGTTCCAAACCGGCGAGTTCGCCTGCAATTTCTTGATATAGGCGAACACGCGCTTGGCGTCGGCCTCGTTCAGGTAGACGCGATAGCTCGCGGTCAGATATTCCGGATCGAGATCGCCGTAGCTCGCGCCGGTTTCCGACGGCACGAAGGTGATGTGACCGAGCACGTAAGCGAGCGTGTCGCCGGCGGGCGTCAGCCCTGCGACCTCGACCGCCTTCTCGCTGGTCTTGCCGTACCAGACGAAGGCATGGCCCCAGCTCGCCGCCGTGCGGGCGCGGAAGTCGACATAATAGGGACCTTTCTCCACGCGCGCGACGGAGCGCCGGGTCGATTGCGGCGCCGGCCGCGACGTGGAGTCGGTCGTGACAAGCGCATTGGCATCGGCCACGCGCTTGTTCGCTTCGTGCGCCGAAGCCGAGGGCATCAGGCACGCGATCATCGCCGCGAGGGCGAGCCCGGCAAGAATGCAGGATCCCGATCGATCAGGTTTGTTCGTCACGCTGTGCCCCTCGACTGTCGGCCGCTTACGCTGGTCTTGCGCGCATTGTGCTAACGCGTCAGTAGCGCGCCGCGACCGGACCGGGCGCCTTGCCGATCGGGGCCTTTCCAACCGGGCTCTTGCCAATCGGCATCTTGCCGATCGGCGCCGGCTCGGCCGGATAGACCGGCACCGGCTGGCGGCGCGGCAGATCCGCAGCGTTCGCGGCCGTCACCAGAGCAAGCGTGGCACCCAGAGCAAATACAATCTTCTTCACAGCGATACCCCTAGAAGGTTTGGTCCAAACACGGCAGTGCCGTGCCCCCAGACACGCCTCACAGAAGGGCGGCCGAATGCGTCCAAGTTGCGGCGCACAGGGGACATGTTGGGGGCATATGTCGGACGCGCGCAGATGTGATGCGTCTGGATGTTTCGGGCGGTGCGATGCCGTTGCAGCTTCTCACCCGATCCGGTTCAAACTATTCCTGATCGTCGCGAAGATGCCGCCGATGTCCTTGCGCAAGGGCGGCGCAAAGCGCCGCGCCCGGAATCCATCGGGCGACAGGGACCGCGGAGGAATGGATTCCGGGGTTTGCGCTACGGCGCCCCGGAATGACGCGGGGAGGCGATGGCGCTCGTTCTCGGCTACAGTTGGTAGCCTGCGTGAGCGTAGCGACATCCGGGACCACACGAAGAGCCATCCCGGATGCTCCGCTCATCCGGGCGACGTGGTCGTGCGCGCCTCATTTCTCGAGGAAGTTCGAGCGCATCTTGTCGGCGAACCAGACGACGAAGATCGCACCGAACGCGAGAGCAAAGTACAGAGCCGTCCACAAAAGTGCATTACCGGCATTCGTCATGGCGTCCTCCCTTGCATCAGAAACCGATCTTTTACCGGAGAGGATAATGGCGGCCGGGACGGCGTGATTTGCGCAGGATCAATTTTGCCGCGCTGCGGCGAAAGATGGCCGGCGAGTCGTCACTCGGGAAACGATGGAGGCGCGCCTGCGAAAGACGAACTACAGCCGAAACTCGTTGGTGAGCTCGCCGATGCCGTCGATCGCGACGGTGACAATGTTCACCGGCTCCTTCATCACGCCGACGCCGACCGACGTGCCGACGGCGATGAGATCGCCGGGGAGCAGGGTCATGTCGTGGGAGATCCTGCTGACCAGCTGCTGTGCCGAGAAGATCATGTCGGAGATCGGGTAGTTCTGCCGCTCCGCGCCGTTGAGGATGGTGCGGACGGTGAGCTTTGAAGGATCGAGGCCGGTGGCGATGACCGGGCCGAACGGGCCGTAATCGTCGATGCCCTTGGCGCGGGCCCATTGAGGGAAAGTGGGATCGCTGGTCAGGATGTCGTTGGCAGTGATGTCGTTGACGCAGGTGTAGCCGAAGATGAAGCTGTCGGCCTCATCAGGCGAGACGCGGGCGCAGGTCCTGCCGATGACGATGCCGAGCTCGCCCTCATAGGTGGTCTTGCCGTCGTAGTAAGAAGGGCGGCGGATCACGGCGCCCGGCGTCGTGATGCTGGTGGTGGCCTTGAGCAGATAGAGCGGCTCCGGCGGCTCGGGCTGGTTCAGCTTGGCGGCGAGTGCGTGAAAATTATTCCAGAGCGCAACGATCTTGCTGGGCGCGCAAGGCGCGAGCAGCTCGACCTCCGACAGCGCCAGCGTCTTGGCCGTGGCTGCATGGCGGCCGAACATCTCGCCCTCATGCACGCTGATGCCCGATGAGGTCAGCGTGCCGAAACCGGTCGCGCCGTTGTGGCGGAAGCGCAGCCACTTCTTCATCTCGCCAGCCATCACGCCACCGCCAGTGCGCGCGGATCTGCCGGCGTCGAGACGCCGTCATAGAGGCCGGCGATGCGGGCGCGCTGGGTCACCATCGCCAGCACCGAATCGAGGGCGGGCGTGGGGGTGCCGGTGAGGCGGCCCATCTCCTGCACGACGGTGACGAGCGGATCGATCTCCATCGGGCGGCCGCGCTCGAGATCCTGCAGCATCGAGGTCTTGTGAGCGCCGACCTTGCGGGCGCCCTCGATGCGGCGCTCGACGTCGACGCGGAATTTGACCCCGAACGTCTCGGCGATCGCTTGCGTCTCCACCATGATCGCGCGTGACAGCGCACGCGTGGACGGATCGGTGCAGATCACGTCGAGCGTTGCGTGCGTGAGCGCGCTGATCGGGTTGAAGCAGACATTGCCCCAGAGCTTCAGCCAGATCTCGTCGCGGATACGGTCGAGCACCGGCGCCTTCAGCCCGGCGGCGACGAACAGGTCGGCGAGGCGCTGCACATCGGAGGTGATCTCGCCGCAGGGCTCGCCGAGCGGAAAATTGTTGCCATAGACGTGGCGGATCACGCCGGGCGCCTCGATCTCGGTGGCGGGATAGACGATGCAGCCGATGGCGCGCTCGGCCCCCAGCTCGCGCCACTGCCGCCCGCCGGGGTCGATGCTCTCCAGCGTCGAGTTTTCGTATTGGCCGCCGTGCTTGTAGAAGTACCAGTAGGGGATGCCGTTGACGGCAGTGACGATGCGGGTGTGGGGCCCGAGCAGCGGCTGCATCTTCTCGATCACGCCGGTGATCGAATGCGCCTTCAGCGTGATGATGATGTAGTCCTGCACGCCGAGCTCAGTGGGATCGTCGGTGCAGCGCGGATGCACGGTGTGTTGCTCCTCGCCCGCGAGCAGCGTCAGGCCGCGCTCGCGCATCGCGGCAAGGTGGGCGCCGCGTGCAATGAGGCTGACATCGGCGCCTGCGCGCGCGAGCTGAACCCCGAGATATCCGCCGATCGCGCCGGCGCCGTAGATGCAGATCTTCATGAAATCCTCGCGAGGGAGCAGAAGCCGGATTTTGGGACGAAAGATCCGGTCCGGCTCGGAAGGATCCGAGCCGGGGCCGGCAGTCGCAGGGGAAGGGGCGTATCGTTTAGGCGGCGGCTTGCGGCGTGCCGTTGAGAGCCTCGTCAACGGCAGCTGCGATGTCGCGCATGCTGATGACGGAGACGAGGCTGTAATCGTCGATCACCGGCAGGTGGCGGATGTGGTGCCGGTTCATCAGGTGCCGGACGTGCTCGATCGTGTCGCTCGAGGTGCAGGACACGAGCTGCTGCACCGAGACGAGCTGCGAGACCTTGACGTTGACGGCGTTTGCGCCGTGCTCGGCAACGGCGCGCACCACGTCGCGCTCGGTGAACATGCCGACCGCAGTGTTTCCTTCCGAGCGGACCACGTCCTTGACCACCAGCGCGCTGATGTTGTTGGCGCGCATCAGCTTGGCGGCGATACCCACCGTTTCGTTCATTCGCACCGTGACAACGCGCGGCGTCTTCTTGCGCAGAATGTCTCCGACCAGCATTGCAACCTCCCTGGGTGAATGTTGGTGAAGTGTGGTATACATAATGCCAATCGTCAAGCACTGGATTTGGCGGATCCGAAAAATCTTGCGACAACGATACTGACGTTTGTCGTCGAGGCAAAAAGAAAGGGGCGCAGCGCTGCGCCCCTTTCTCGTCGTGCGAACTTGTGCAGTTACGCCGTCTCGGTCTTTGCGGTTGTCTTGGCGATCGCGGCCTCGGTGCTCTCGGCTTCATTGCCGAGGATGAAGGAGCGGCGCAGCGGCTTGATCACGAACAGCGCCATCAGCGCCGCCGTCGCGTTCAAGGCCACCGCGACCACGAACACGGCTTTCCAGCCATAGGCCGCCGAGATCACGCTTGCGAGCGGAACGAGCAGGGAAGCGGTGCCCTTCGCGGTGTAGAGCATGCCGTTGTTGGTGGTCGCGAACTTCGAGCCGAAGGTGTCGCCGCAGGTCGCGGGAAACAGCGAGTAGATCTCGCCGAACACGCCGAAGTAAACCGCGGTCGCCAGCACGAAGACCAGCGGGATGTGACCGTAGGCCGACAGCGTCAACAGCATCAGCGCGGCGGTGCCGAAAGCGATGAACATGGTGTGCTCTCGGCCGATCGTGTCGGAGACGAAGCCGAAGAACGGGCGGCCGAAACCATCGAAGATGCGATCGAGCGAGATCGCAAAGGTCAACGCCGCCATCTGGAAGCCGGCGAGCGTGACCGGCGTGTTCGCGATCTTGAAGTCGTGCGCGATCGGGGCGATCTGCGCCGCGGTCATTAGGCCGCCCGAGGCAACCATGACGAAGACGAGGTACATCACCCAGAAAATAGGGGTGCGCAGCACTTGCGGCGGGGTGAAATCGATCTTGGTCTGCGGCAGATTGAGCTGCTTCTTCTTCGGCGGGATCGAGAGCCGCGGCGGCTGGATGAAGAAGGCGAGCACGAACACGATCAGGCCCTGGCCGATGCCGAAAGTGAAGAAGGCGTGCTGATAGCCGCTTGCGGCGATCATCTGTGCGATCGGCACGATGGTGAGCGCGGCACCGGCGCCGAAGCCGGCAGCGGTGGCACCGGCGGCGAGGCCGCGGCGGTCCGGAAACCATTTCAGCGCGTTGCCGACGCAGGTGCCGTACACCGCGCCCGCGCCTATGCCGCCGATGATAGCGGCCGCGTAGAGCAGGGTCAGCGAGTCGGCATAAGAGTTGAGGATCCAGGAGAGCGCGATCATCACGCCGCCGAACATGATGACGATGCGTGGGCCGTATTTGTCGACGAACCAGGCCTCGACCGGCACCAGCCAGGTCTCGGTGACGACGAAGATGGTGAAAGCAAGCTGGATCGCGGCGCGTCCCCAATGATGGGCCGCATCGATCGGATCGACGAACAGGGTCCAGCCGTATTGCAGATTGGCGATCATCGCCATGCAGACGATGCCCATGCCGAGCTGGAGCCAACGGAAACCGGTGCGAAGAGGCGCGGCCGTGACGGCGCCATCCGTGCTGGAAATCATCAAGAACCTCCCAACGCGCCTGATTGATTGCGACTAGGGATTGCAAGATGACCCAGTGTCGCAAATGTTGTGGCTTATCGTCGCAAGCGCGGCGCGGAGCTTGGTATACCATATCCCAGAATGCAAGCCCTAACTTGGCTCTCCGTCCAAGAAAATGTGCCGGCTCCGCCAGGGCATTGACGCAGGGGCTCGCCAAACGAAAACGCCCGGCCGTGAGGCCGGGCGTCTGCTCGAGGAAGAGCGGCGTAAGGCGCCTCGTCAGAGGGTCGATTTTGCGACCACGACCTTGCGCCAGGGCTTGAGCACCGCGATCGCCAGCAGCGAGGCCAGGATATTGGCGCCGGCCGCGATGATGAACACGTTGTCCCAGTGCCCCGTAGTCTGCTGCACGTAATTGCCGAGTGGCACCAGGAGCGCGGCGGTGCCCTTGGCGGTGTAGAGCAAGCCGGCATTTGTGGTCGCGAACTTGGCGCCGAACGTGTCGGTGCAGGTCGAGGGGAACAACGAGTAGATCTCACCCCAGGCAAAGAACACGAAGCCGGACAGGATCACGAACCAGATCGGATCGTGGCCCCAGAGGTAGAGCAGCCAGATGCCGACCCCTTCCATGCCGAAGGCGATGAACATCGTGTTCTCGCGCCCGATCATGTCGGAGATCCAGCCGAAGAACGGGCGCGTCAGGCCGTTGAGCACGCGGTCGATCGTGGCCGCGAAGGTCACGGCCGTCATGGTCATGCCGATCAGCGTCACCGGAACGGCATCGACCTTCCAATCGACGCCGATCGGCTTCAGATTCGCCGTCACCATCAGGCCGCCTGCGCCGACGATCACGAACATGAAGTACATCAGCCAGAAGATCGGCTGACGCAGCACCTCGGTCGGCTGATAGTTGCGCCGGGTCTGCAACAGGCTGGCATTCGCCACCACGGTCGGCACCTGGCCCGCCTTCGGCGCGATCAGGAAGAAGGCGAGGATGCAGATGAGGATGCCCTGGCCCAGGCCGAAATAAAGGAAGGTGGTTTGGAAGCCACTGTCCTTGATCATGGCCTGGATCGGCGCGACCGTCAGCGCGGATCCTGCGCCGAAGCCTGCGGCCGTGATGCCCGCGGCAAGACCGCGCTTGTCCGGAAACCACTTCAGTGCGTTGCCGACGCAGGTGCCGTAGACGGCACCGGCGCCGATGCCCGCGATGATCATGCCGAGATAATAGCCGTTGAGCGTGGTCGCCTGAGCGTTGATCGCCCAGCCGATGGCGCAGAGCACGCCTCCGATCAGCACGACCAGCCGCGGACCGTATTTGTCGACGAACCATCCTTCGATCGGCACGAGCCAGGTCTCGAACAGGACGAACAGAGTGAAGGCCCATTGGATCGACGCGCGATCCCAGCCGAACTTCTTCTGAATGTCGGGGACAAAGAACGTCCAGCCGTATTGATAGTTGGCGATCATCACCATCGCGCCTACACCGATCGCCAGTTGCGCCCAGCGATACGTGTCGCTAACGCGCGCGGTGGTAGGGGCCGTTGCCTGCACCATGTCCGTCATAAAGCCTCCCGTGGCGCTTCTAATTTTTCTGCGAGCGCTAGAGCGGCATTCTTGTATGCATTATGCCAAGCTTCAAGCACTGGTCCGGTCACCGTGCGCAAATGTCGCAGCGTTGACGGCTGCGGTTGTGACTCGGGACAGCACAAGTAGAAATGGCCCCGTCTCGCGGGGCCATTCATCAAAAGTCGTATGCGAGCTGCCGTGGAACCGTCCCGAGCTGCGCGGCGGCTCGGGAAAGGTGGCTCACAGGCCGAAACGGGGCAGGTCGCCGTTGTGGTTCGAGATCTCGGCGCTCGCCATCAGGAAACGGTCGACCGCGGCCAGAAAGCGGCTGAACAGCGAGGTGGACGGAGCGAAGGCGACGGAAGCGGTCTTGGCCATTGGAAATCCCTTTCTCGAGACGATCAGTCTTGGCGTCTCGTTCGAAGGAGAATTTAGGTATACCAGATGCCAGCGTCTATGCATTTGTTTGCATAGCAGCATGCAACGTCCCGCATTGCAGCATAATGCGGGGCTAATGCGGCCGGTTTCGGGCTTAGATTGACCCCGCAAAAGGGGCTCAAGCCTCTTGAAGGCGCTCTTCTGACGCGAAAGGCCCCGGAATCAAGGGACTATCGGGTGCACACTGAAGAGGACGGCCAGGGCCAAGGCCTTGGCAGGACAAGTCAAAGCCGCTAGTGGTCTGCCCCCTTCCAATCATCTGTCAGAGTGGTTCATGTCGAGCGCCTCGCCCGCCGTCTCGATCGGCATCGATTTTGGGACCAGCAATACGGTCGTCGCGCTTGCGGCGGACGATCGCCGGGTCGAGGCCATCCGCTTCGATCACGGCGGACAGCGCCACAGCGTCTACGTGTCGGCGCTGTGCTTCTGGGAGGACCGGCCGGGCGCCGGCGCCCAGGCCGAGGGTGGCCCATGGGCGATCGAGACATTCCTCGAAGGCCGCCACGTCTACCGCTTCCTCCAGTCGTTCAAGACCTTTGCGGCGAGCAGCAGCTTCAACACCACGCAAGTATTCCGGCAGCGCTTCAAGTTCGAGGACATCCTTGCGGCGTTCCTGCGGACATTGGCGCGCCATGGCGGCGAGAAGTTCGGCTTCGCGACGTCGACCATCACGGTCGGCCGCCCGGTGCGTTTTGCCGGGGGCAATCCCGACGAGGCGCTGGCGATGCAGCGCTACCGTGCCGCGTTCGAGCGCCTGGGCGCCGGCCATGCCCGCTATGTCTACGAGCCCGTGGGCGCGGCGTTCTCCTTTGCCCGAAGGCTTGAGCGCGACGCCACCGTGCTGGTCGCGGATTTCGGCGGCGGCACCAGCGATTTCTCGGTGATGCGCTTCTCGCGCGCGGGCGGCCACTTGCGCGCCGAGCCGCTCGGCCATGCCGGCATCGGGATTGCCGGCGACACGTTCGATTACCGCATCGTCGATCATGTCGTCTCGCCGCGCCTGGGCAAAGGCTCCAGCTTCCGCTCCTTCGACAAGGTGCTGCCGATCCCCAGCGGCCATTACACCAATCTCGCGCGCTGGCATCAGCTGGCGATGATGAAGAGCAACGGCGATCTGCGCGAGCTCCGGGAGCTTGCGCGCACCGCGCTGAAGCCGGGTCTGCTCGAGGACTTCATCACCATCGTCGATCTCGACCTCGGCTTTGCACTGTACCGCGCAGTGTCGGACGCCAAGGTCGCGCTGTCGGCGCAGGACGAGGTCGACTTCCGCTTCAAGGGCGGCGGGGTCGAGATCGGATCGTCCATCACGCGGAAGAATTTCGAATCCTGGATTGCCGACGACATCGCCCGGTTAGGTGCCACCGTCGACAAGGTGCTGGCCGAAGCCGGCATCACCGCGCGCGAGGTGGAGAAGGTGTTCCTGACCGGCGGCACCTCCTTCGTGCCGGCGGTGCGAAAACTGTTCGCCCAGCGCTTCGGCAACGAACGGCTGATGTCGGGCGACCAGTTCGAGTCGATCGCCTATGGGCTTGCGCTGATCGGGCACAGCCCGGATCCGGATCGATGGACGGCAAGCGGCGGGCTCGCCGCCAAGGCGTAGCAGGCGGCGAGCAGCGTGCCCGCCGCGACGCTGTTCGGTCGCTATTTCTGCTGAATTCGGTTCAGGTAATCGATCACGGCGAGAATGCGCGTCCGCACGACGACCTCCGGGTTTTGCTGCGGCCCGGCCTTTTGCCAATAATAGGGATCGACGGCGTGAGGCAGGTTGACGATGGGATTGAACCGTTCGCCCCAGATCGGCATCTCACGAGTGCCGTGAGCTGTGACTGATTTCGACCCATATATGGTTTCGTAGACGGCGTTGGTGGGAAACACCCCGTTGTTGTTCCTGGTCAACATGGTCAGGTCGGAAGGCGGTGTCTTGAGCTGGCCGCTGACCGGTCCCTTGCCCTTTGCATCGGCGCCATGACAACTCGCGCACGAAGACTGAAATTCCGCCTTGCCGATGTCGACTTCTTCGGCCTTGGCGGCGGTCGCGAAGCCAGCGGCTAGACCGGCAATGATCAACCATTCGAGAGCAGATCTCATCATCTCGGCTCCGACCGCAGGGAAGACTTCTGCTCCTAGCCGCTTTGTCCTTCTGACAGTTTGACGCACATCAAGATCGCACACCAGTGCGTAGGGTGGGCAAAGGCGCGGAGCGCCGTGCCCACCGTCTTCCCGATGTTCAGAGAGCATCGCTGGGCACGCTGGGCCTTACCCACCCGACTAGACTGATGTCGTCGCTACTGATTGATCTCCGGCTCGACCAGCTTGGCCAGATTGCGCAGCGATTCCTGCCAGCCGAGATAGCAGGCCTCCGGCGGGATGACGTCGGGAATGCCGGCCTGCGTGATCTCGATCTCGGTGCCGACCGAGACCTTCTTCAGGCTCACGGTCACCTGAATTTCGCCGGGCAGGTTGGGATCGTCGAACCTGTCAGTGTAGCGCAGGCGTTCGCCGGGCACGAGCTCGAGAAATTCGCCGCCGAACGAATGGCCGTTGCCCGTCGTGAAATTCCGGAACGACATCTTGAACGTGCCGCCGACCTTTGGCTCGAAATGATGCACGGTGCAGGTGAAGCCGTTCGGCGGAAGCCATTTCGCCATCGCGTCCGCCTCCAGGAAGGCGCGATAGACCTTCTGCGGGCTGGTGGCGAGAACACGGTGCAGGCGGATTGTGCTGGGCATGGTTGTTATCCTCAGTGTTTGATGAGCCCGAGATTGGCGTCTATGGCCCATTCATGTCACGAGGACGACCGGGAAGCTGCGGATCCGACAGGGCATCACGAATATTTTGCTTCATAGGCGCGGGGCGCGCAGCCTCGAGGCCACAATTCCGCTCTCGTTCTCGTTCAACTCCTGCGCGAAATCAGGGGGGCTTCCGTTGCGTCAGACGCTTTGGGCTTTTGCCGTCGTTCTCTGCGGTCTTGGGTCGCATGCGCAAGCCGCGGGCATTCAGCTGCTCGAGTCCGATCCGGCGCTGTCGGGCGCGATCTGGTATCCATGCGCGGCTGAGCCGACGCATGTTGCGCTGGGCAAGCTTTCGGTCGGTGCTGATTTCGACCTGAAGGGCGCGAGGAATTGTCCCGTCACAGGCGCGAAACTCCCGCTCATCATCTTTTCGCACGGTCGGGGCGGCTGGTTCGGCCAGCATCACGACACCGCGGAGGCGCTGGCTGATGCGGGCTTCGTGGTCGCGGCCATCAACCATCCCGGTGACACCGCAAACGATTCCTCGCGGCGCAATACCCTGTCCCTCTGGGGCTCGCGTCCGACGGATATCGTTCGTTTGCTCGATTTCATGCTGAACAATTGGAAGGATCGGGCGGCGGTCGATCCCGCCCAGGTCGGGTTCTTTGGTTTCTCGAGTGGCGGTGCGGCCGGCCTCGTGCTGATGGGGACCAAGCCGGATTTCGAGAGGGTCGCTAGCCTCTGCAAGGAGACGAGCGGCGCTTGCGCGCAGCTTCACAATGGAGAGACGCCGCCCGAGCCGATACAGGATGCGCGTATTCGCACCGCTGTCATCGTTGACCCCGCGCCGGGCGTCCTGACGCGGGAGAACCTCGCCGTCGTCAAGGTGCCGTTCCAGTTCTGGCGCTCGCAGTTCGGCGGGCCCGGCGTCGGCGACGGTTCGGGCACCGCGCGCGTTGCCGAAGAGCTGCCGGGCAAGCCGGAGATTCACGTCGTGCAGGCCGGCCACTTTGCATTCCTTGCCCCGTGCTCGGCCGAATTAGCCGCGGCTGTCCCGCGCATCTGCACCGACACGCCGGTCGGATTCGATAGGCTGGGCTTTCACCGCGAATTCAATGCGGCGGTGGTGAAGTATTTTCGCGAGCAGCTCGGAGAGCGCTGACCATCGAGATCGAGTGATTACTAAAAACCTCAGGATCGAGCTGCGTCCTTTCCTGGGATGATGGCATCGGACCCCTGTTTTGCCCGACCCCTCGGACTATTGTCGGTGCATCAGAAATTGCATTTGAGGCCAAGGACTTGGCTACTGTGCATGGGGTTGTTTTTCAGTTCTTGAGTTTAGGCCCTGCACCCTTGGCATTCTCATGAAAAAGGGCCGCCCCAAAGGGCGGCCCTTTCGCTTCGCGCGATATTGCTCCGCTTACTCCGCGGCCTGCTTCTGCGGCGGGTCGAGGGCGCCGGACTTGTGGATCTCGGCGACCTGGTGGTCCGAGAAGCCGAGCACCTGGCGCAGGACCTCGTCGGTGTGCTCGCCGAGCAGCGGGGAGCGCTCCACCTCGCTCGGGCTATCCGACAGCTTGATCGGGTTGCCGACCGAGATGTACTTGCCGCGGGTGGGGTGGTCGACTTCGACCAAGGTGCCGGTGGCGCGCAGCGACTGGTCCTCGATGATCTCCTTCATCGACAGGATCGGGCCGCAGGGGATGTCGTCCTTGTTGAGGATTTCCATCGCCTCGAACTTGGTCTTGGTCATCGTCCACTGTTCGATGCGGGCGAAGATCTCGTTGAGGCGCGACAGCCGGGCCGGCGGCTTGGCGTAGTCGGGATGGGTCTTCCAGCCGGGTTCGCCGATCACGTCGCAGATCTTCTCCCAGACCGGCGCCTGGGTGATGAAGTAGAGGTAGGCGTTGGGATCGGTCTCCCAGCCTTTGCACTTGACGATGCGGCCGGGCTGGCCGCCGCCGGAATCGTTGCCGGCGCGCGGCACGGCGTCGCCGAACGGAATGCCTTCGCCGTACTGGCTGTATTCCTTGAGGGGGCCGTGGGCGAGGCGCTGCTGGTCGCGCAGCTTGACGCGGGCGAGGTTGAGCACGCCGTCCTGCATCGCGGCGGTGACGCGCTGGCCCTTGCCCGAATGCGTGCGCTGATACAGCGCGGTGACGATGCCGAGCGCCAGGTGCAGGCCGGTGCCGCTATCGCCGATCTGCGCGCCGGTGACGAGCGGAAGACCGTCGCGGAAGCCGGTGGTGGAGGCGGCGCCGCCGGTGCACTGCGCGACGTTCTCATAGACCTTGCAGTCTTCGTACGGTCCCGGGCCAAAGCCCTTGATCGAGGCGACGATCATCTTCGGGTTGATCTGTTGGATCTTCTCCCAGGGGAAGCCCATGCGGTCGAGCACGCCGGGGCCGAAATTCTCGACCAGCACGTCGCACTTCTTGATCAGCTCGGTGAGGACTTCCTTGCCCTTGGGGTTCTTGGTGTCGAGCGTGATCGAGCGCTTGTTGTGGTTGAGCATGGTGAAATACAGGCTGTCCACGTTCGGGATGTCCTGCAGCTGGCCGCGGGTGATGTCACCCACGCCCGGACGTTCCACCTTGATCACGTCAGCGCCGAACCACGCCAGCAGCTGCGTGCAGGTCGGTCCGGACTGGACGTGGGTGAAGTCGAGAATGCGAACGCCCGTGAGCGCTTTGGTCATCGTGTTGCTCCGTACTCTTTTGTCTGCCCCCGCCAACCGCAGGGATTAAGGGTTGATGGGGTGGACTTATTTCTTCTTCTGCAGGACGCTCTGCGGATTGAGGTTGCCGATGCGGCCGCTTTCCGAGCCCGCGGCCGGATCGATCACCGCATTGATGAGCGTCGGCTTGCCGGACTTCATCGCTTCGTTGACGGCGCGCTTGAGCTCGTCGGGCGAGGTGGCATTCATGCCGATGCCGCCGAAGGCTTCCATCATCTTGTCGTAGCGCGCGCCCTTGACGAACACGGTCGTCGCAGGATCGGCGTTGGCGCCGTTGACGTCGGTGCCGCGATAGATGCCGTCATTGTTGAAGATGACGACGCAGATCGGCAAATTGTAGCGGCAGATGGTCTCGACCTCCATGCCGGAGAAACCGAAAGCCGAATCGCCTTCCACCGCCAGCACGGGGTGGCCGGTCTCGAGCGCGGCGGCGATCGCCTGGCCCATGCCGATGCCCATCACGCCCCAGGTGCCGACGTCCAGACGCTTGCGCGGCCGGTACATGTCGATGACGCCGCGGGCAAGGTCGAGCGTGTTGGCGCCTTCGTTGACGAGGATCGCCTCGGGATATTCCTTGATGACGTTCTTCAGCACGCCGAGCGCGCCGTGATAGTCCATCGGCGACTTGTTGTTCATCAGCTTCGGCGCCATCTTGGCGACGTTCTCTTCGCGCTTGGACGAGATCGCCTTGGTCCATTCGGCGGGCGGGGCGGTCCAGCCCGCTCCCATCGCCTGGTTGAAGGCGGAGACGACCGAGCCGATGTCACCGACCACGGGCGCGACGATCTCGACGTTGGAATCCATCTCGCGCGGCTCGATGTCGACCTGGATGAACTTCTTGGGCGCTTCGCCCCAGCTCTTGCCCTTGCCGTGCGACAGCAGCCAGTTCAGTCGCGCGCCGATCAGCAGCACGACGTCGGATTCTTTGAGCACGGTCGAGCGGGCCGCACCGGCGCACTGCGGATGGGTGTCGGGGAGCAGGCCCTTGGCCATGCTCATCGGCAGGAACGGCACGCCGCTCTTCTCGACGAAATTCTTGATCTCCTCATCGGCCTGCGCGTAGGCGGCGCCCTTGCCGAGGATGATGAGCGGACGCTTGGCGCTCTTCAGCACATCGAGCGCGCGCTTCACCGAAGCGGGCGAGGGGATCTGCGCCGGGGCTGCGTCGATCACCTTGACCAGCGACTTCCGGCCGGCATCGGCGCTCATGACCTGGCCGAACAGCTTTGCCGGCAGGTCGAGATAGACGCCGCCGGGACGGCCCGAGACCGCAGCGCGGATGGCGCGGGCAAAACCGATGCCGATGTCCTGGGCGTGCAGCACGCGATAGGCCGCCTTGCACAGCGGCTTTGCGATCGCGAGCTGGTCCATCTCCTCGTAGTCGCCCTGCTGGAGGTCGACGATCTCGCGCTCGGAGGAGCCCGAGACCAGGATCATCGGGTAGCAGTTGGTGGTGGCGTGCGCGAGCGCGGTGAGACCGTTGAGGAAGCCGGGCGCGGAGACCGTGAGGCAGACGCCGGGCTTCTTGGTGAGATAGCCGGCGATGCCCGCGGCGTAACCGGCGTTCTGCTCGTGGCGGAAGGAGATCACACGAATGCCGGCGGCCTGCGCCATACGGCCCAAATCCGTGATCGGGATGCCCGGCACATTATAGATGGTGTTGATGCCGTTCAGCTTGAGCGCGTCGATGACGAGATGGAAGCCATCCGTCAGTTCCTGCTCGGTGCCCGGTGCCTCGGACTTGGTCGCGGTATTCAGCATGGGCCTTCTCTCCCTGGTCTCAGATAGTGGGGCGAATTGTTCGCCCTTCTGGTGAACGTTGCTAAGTGAAGAGTTCCTGACCATGCGCTTCGACGTAAGCGGCAAGGCCAAGGGTGTGGTCGCGGGCGCGCTTCTCGGCGAGCTCGGTGTCGCGCGCTTCGAGTGCTTCGATCATGCCGAGATGCTCGGGGAGCGAGGTCGCGGTGCGGTCCTTGCGTCCGATGGTCAGCTGGCGATAGCCGCGCACGTGCAGCAAGAGGTCGTTGGTGAGATCGACCAGCACCGGCGATTCCGACAGCGAGATCAGCGCCTGGTGGAAGGCGATGTTGGCCTTGGAATATTCCTCGACGTGATCTTCCGGCAGGCGGTCCTTGCCGAAATCCTTGAAGAAGTCGCGCAGCGCCGTGATGTCCTTCTTCCGCGCGGTGGTGGTGATGAGGCGCGCGGCCATGCTCTCCAGCGCCGCCCAGGCGCGGATCATGTCGACGATCTCGCTCTTGGTCCGGCGCACCACCATGATGCCGCGGCGTGGAACCGTCTTCACGAAACCATCTTGTTCCAGCATCGCGATGGCTTCGCGGATCGGCGTACGGCTGACACCCAGGCGCTCGGACAGCGCGCGCTCGTCGAGCATCACCGGCTCGGGCGTCGAATAGATGTCCATCTTGAGGATGGCTTCCTTCAAGGCGTCATACGCCTTGTTCTTGAAGCTGCTCTCCGGGGCAATACGAACGATTGCGATGTCTGCCTCGGCCATGTTCGGCAACGCCTTGGTTGGTTTCCGTAGTGACACGACGAATCTCCTCCAGTGGGAGTCGTCTTTTACAGGAATATTAACGGGAAAGTTTTTGGCATACCACATGCCAGAATGTCAAGGCGGCTATTTTTTGCGGCGTTCCGAGCCATGCACTAGCTTGACAAGTTGGCTTCTGGCATACCAAATGCCATCGCCAGCCATTTTTGATCCAAGGCGGCGGAGTCATCTCAGGCTTTATGCCGCTCCGGCCCGCGACATGGAACAGAGCGCGGCGAATGGCAAGCATCACGGGCAGCCGCAAACACGCGCGCGCTTTGCAAAGAACGAACTGAGGTCAAGGGAGAAGCCACATGTCCAATTCCAAAGATGCCGTCCGCAAGGTGCTTGACCAGGTCAAGGCGGACAACCGCACCAGCCTGACGGCCCCGGAAGGCAAGCTGGTCTGCGACGCCTACGGCATTCCAGTGCCGAAGGAGGGCGTGGCCAAGTCGGCGGGCGAGGCCGGCAAGATGGCCTCCGCGATGGGCTTCCCGGTGGTGATGAAGATCGTCTCGCCGGACATTCTCCACAAGACCGAAGCCGGCGGCGTCATCGTCGGCCTTAAGACGGCCGATGAGGCCGAGAAGGCCTACGAGACCATTCTCGGCAACGCCAAGAAGTACAAGGCCGACGCCAAGATCGAAGGCGTTCAGGTGCAGCAGATGCTGGCCGGCGGCACCGAAGTGATCGTCGGTTCGATCACCGACGGCTCGTTCGGCAAGCTGGTCGCCTTCGGCCTCGGCGGCGTGCTGGTCGAGGTGCTCAAGGACATCACCTTCCGCCTCGCGCCCGCGACCAAGGAAGACGCGCTGTCGATGCTCGACGGCATCCAGGCGCATGAGATCCTGAAGGGCGTGCGCGGCGGGGAGCCGGTAAACCGCACCGCGCTTGCCGACGTCATCGTCAAGGTCTCGCAACTCGTCACCGATTTCCCTGAAATCGTCGAGCTCGACCTCAATCCGGTGTTCGCGACGCCGAAGGGCGCGACCGCCGCCGACGTCCGCATCGTCGTCGACTTCGCCTATGTGCCGAAACCCAAGCCGCGCCCGACCGAAGAGATCGTGGCTGCGATGAACCGCATCATGCAGCCCAAAGCGGTCGCCGTGGTCGGCGCCTCCGCCGAGGACGGCAAGATCGGCAACTCCGTGATGAAGAACCTCATCAACGGCGGCTACAAGGGCGATATCTATCCGATTCACCCCAAGGCCGCCGAGATCCTCGGCTACAAGGCGTATAAGAGCGTCAAGGACGTCCCTGGCGTGATCGACGTCGCGGTGTTCGCGATCCCCGCCAAGTTCGTGGCCGCGGCGCTCACCGAATGCGGCGAGAAGAAGATCCCCGGCGCGGTTCTGATTCCGTCGGGCTTCGCTGAAGCCGGCGCGCCGGAGCTGCAGGCCGAGATCGTCGAGGTCGGCAAGAAGTACGACATCCGCCTGATGGGGCCGAACATCTACGGCTTCTATTATACGCCGGCCAATCTCTGCGCGACCTTCTGCACGGCTTACGACGTCAAGGGACATGCGGCGCTGTCGTCGCAGTCGGGCGGCATCGGCATGGCCATCATCGGCTTCTCGCGTTCGGCCAAAATGGGCGTTTCCGCGATCGTCGGCCTCGGCAACAAGTCCGATATCGACGAGGACGATCTGCTCGCCTTCTTCGAGCAGGATCCCAACACGAACCTGATCGCGCAGCACTGCGAAGACCTCAAGGACGGTCGCGCCTTTGCGGAAGCGGCAAAACGCGTCTCCAAGAAGAAGCCGGTCGTCGTGCTCAAGGCCGGTCGCACCTCGGCCGGCGCCAAGGCGGCCTCGTCGCACACCGGCGCGCTCGCCGGTAACGACAAGATCTACGAGGACGTTCTGGCGCAGTCGGGCGTGATCCGGGCCCGCAGCCTGCGGCAACTGCTCGAATTCGCCCGCGGCGTGCCCGTGCTGCCGACGCCGAAGGGCGAGAACGTGTTGATCATCACGGGTGCCGGCGGCTCCGGCGTGCTGCTGTCGGATTCCTGCGTCGACAACGGCCTGTCGCTGATGTCGATGCCGCCGGATCTCGATGCGGCCTTCCGCAAGTTCATTCCGCCGTTCGGTGCGGCCGGAAATCCTGTGGATATCACCGGCGGCGAACCGCCGATCACCTACGTCAACACGGTGAAGCTCGGCCTCTCCGATGAGCGCATCCATTCGTTGATCCTCGGCTACTGGCACACCATCGTCACCCCACCGATGGTGTTCGCCCGCAACATGGTCGAGGTGAAGAAGGAGATGGAGGCCAAGGGTTTTGTGAAGCCGATCGTGGCGTCACTGGCCGGCGACGTCGAGGTCGAGGAGGCCGCCGAATATCTCTACCAGAACGGCATCCCGGCCTATGCCTATTCGACCGAGCTTCCGGTCGAGGTGCTCGGCGCCAAGTATAAGTGGGCGCGCGGCGCGGGCCTGCTCTAAGACGAAGACTTTCACCTCTCCCCGTCCGCGGGGAGAGGTGGTAAGGGTCAGGTCGCGATGAGCAAGAACGTGATCCGGCGTAAATCCCTCGAAGCTCGGCCTGCAGCGGAGGCCGATCGTGACGGCGGCGTGCAGTCCGTCGACCGTGCGCTGTCGATCCTGGAAACACTGGCCGAGGACGACGAGGGCTACCGCCTCAGCGATCTCGCGATCCGCACGGGCCTGTCGGCCTCCACCGTACATCGCCTGCTCGCGACGCTGGAGAGTCGTCGTTTCGTGCAGTTCGACCGCGCCGAATCCAAATGGCATGTCGGCGTGCGCAGCTTTACCGTGGGCGCGAGCTTTGCGCGGCGGCGCAATTTCACCGCGCAGGCCATTCCCTATTTGCGCAAGCTGCGCGATCTCACCCGCGAGACCGCCAATCTCGCGGTGGTCGACGACGAATTCATCATCGTGCTGACCCGCATGGAGAGCCGCGAGATCATGCGTTCGCTGACCAAGGTGGGCGGCCGCGTTGCGATGGTGACCTCAGGCGTCGGCAAGGCCGTGCTCGCGACCTATTCCGACGAAGACGTCGGCGCCGTCATCCGCCATCACGGCATGCCACGCCTCACTGAAAAATCCATCGTGCGACCGAGCGACCTGTTCAGGGAGCTCGCAACGATCCGGAAGCAGGGCTTCGCGGTGGATGACGAGGAGGCCGAGATGGGTCTGCGCTGCGTCGCCGCAGTAGTCTACAACGCGCTGGCTGAACCGTTGGCAGCGATCTCGGTCTCCGGCCTGACCAGCCGCGTCACCGACGGGCGGCTCCCGGAGATCGGCCGCGTGGTGCGCGAGGTGGCGGCGGAACTCACGGTGGCGCTTGGGGGCGTGACGCCGGCGATTAAGGCGGATTGAGCCGGGTTTGCGCTCCCAAGCGCCGCATTCAAATAAATCAGCTCTGGCGGCAAGCGCCCAGACATCGGTATATCCGTCCACCGTTGTCGCGTCCTCTTGGGGAACGTCATGCCTTCCGAGCTCCGTTCGCCGCGTCTCGCGGTTCTGATCGACGCCGACAATGCCTCCGCGAAGATCGCGGACGGACTGTTCGAGGAGATTGCCAAGATCGGCGAGGCCAGCGTCCGCCGCATTTACGGCGACTTCTCCAACGCGCGATCCAGGGGCTGGGCCGACATCCTGTCGAAGCACGCCATCATCCCGCAGCAGCAGTTCGCCTATACGACCGGGAAGAACGCCTCCGACATCACGCTGGTCATCGACGCGATGGACCTGCTTCACAGCGGCCGGTTCGACGGCTTTTGCCTGGTGTCGTCCGACAGCGACTTTACCCGCCTGGCCGCCCGCATCCGGGAGCAGGGCGTCGATGTCTTTGGGTTCGGCGAGCAGAAGACGCCCGAAAGCTTCAGACAGGCCTGCCGAAGGTTCGTCTACACGGAGAACCTCCTCGCCGGCACCGCGGCCACCCAGGACGCTGCCTCGAAGTCAGCGTCGCTTCAGCCGCCCGATGCTGCCACGCCCATCATCAAGAAGGTCATCACCCAGATGGAGAGCGAGGACGGCTGGGTCGCGCTTGGTGAAGTCGGGCGGCAACTCGCCAATCTGGCTTCCGATTTTGATCCAAGGACTTACGGCTTCCGCAAGCTGAGCGACCTCGTGCGGAAGACGAATTCGTTCGAGATCGACGAGCCGAAGGGTCGCGCGATGCGGATTCGGGTCAAGGCCGCCGCCGCGCCGCCGCGGAGAAGGCGGAACCCGCGCAGATCTTCGGCAGCGGGGACGGCAGGAGGTTCGGCGCCTAAAGCGTAAGCACAGGTGCCGTTTTATTTGAATTGCCGAGCCGGCCCGCGGGCGCAACCATTGCTGGGCTGTTTCGGTCACGCGAGGGCCCCATGACAACACTCACCCGCTTTGCCGTCGCGCCGCTGCACGGCATGACGCGCCGCCTTGCCGACGTCGCTTCCGCGCGCCTCGCGCCCGAACTCGTCATCACTGGCGCTCGGGTGCTTTCGACCTATTCGGAGCGCATCCACGTCAACCGCGAGGTCTGGGTCACCGGTGGCCGCATTGCAGCCGTGAAGCCGACCGGAGCAGCGAAGAAGACCTGGAGCAGCGTGCCGCTCTACGACGCCGCCGGCGGCATCGTCGCACCCGGCTTGGTCGATCCGCACATCCACATCGAATCCTCGATGGTGACCGCCTGCGCTTATGCGGAGGCAGCGCTGCTGAACGGCACCACCACGATCTTCTGCGACAGCCACGAGATCGGCAACGTCATGGATGTCGCCGGCGTCGAGGCGATGCTGGAGGACGCGCGCCAGGCGCCGCTCTCGATTTTCTTGACGGTGCCTTCGACAGTCCCTGCGACATCGGCTGAACTCGAGACGGCTGGCGGTGATCTCACGCCCGACAAGATCGCGGGTCTGTTCGATCGCTGGCCCGAAGCCGTGGCACTCGGCGAGAAGATGGACTTTGTGCCGGTGACGATGGGCGACGAGCGCAGCCATGCGATCCTCGCTGCCGCCCTGAAGCGGGGACGGCCGGTGTCCGGCCACGTCTACGGCCGCGAATTCGTCGCGGCCTATGCGGCGTCAGGCGTCACCGACACGCACGAAGCGATCGACCGCGACATCGCCGACGATCTGCTCGACGCCGGCGTCTGGGTGTTCCTGCGTGGCGGCCCGCCGACGACGCCCTGGCACTCGCTGCCGCAGGCAATCCGCACCATCACGGAGCTCGGGGCCTCGCACAAGCGCACGGCGGTGTGCACCGACGACCGCGATGCCGACGATTTGCTTCTGTTCGGTCTCGACTGGGTGGTGCGCGAAGCCGTCAAGGCGGGGATGTCGCCGGAGCAGGCCTGGTCGATGGGTTCTCTGCATGGCGCGGCGCGCTTCGGCATGGATGGCGACATCGGCGGGCTCGGCGGCGGCCGCCGCGCCGATCTGGTGCTGATGGACGATCAGCTCAAGCCGCAATGCACCTGGTATGGCGGCGAGCTCGTGGTCGAGCATGGCAAGATCACGCCACGTCTCGATCAGGCACTGTCGCAGCGCTATCAATATCCTGACGCGGCTTACGCGACCGTGAAGCTGCCGGGGAAGGTCAAGCTGACGCCGGAGCTTCCGGCAAAAGCGTGTACGGTCAACGCGATCAAGACCGCGCTGCCCGGCATCACGCTGATCCATGAGAAGGTGGCGATCGAACCCACAACGGACTGGCCGTCACTGTTTGAACGCTACGGCCTGTGCTTCGTCACCGTGGTCGAGCGGCATGGAAAATCCGCCGGCAATGTCGCCTACGGCCTCTTGAAGGATTTCGGCCTCAAGCGCGGCGCGGTCGCCTCCAGCGTCGGACACGACAGCCACAACATCATCGTCGCCGGTACCAACGAGCCCGACATGCAAGTTGCCATCGCCGCCATCAAGGCGCGGCAGGGCGGCGTTTGCGTCGTTGCCGACGGCGAGGTGAGGGCGCTGGTCCCGCTGCCGATTGCGGGCCTCCTGTCCGACAAGCGCGTTACGGAGGTGGCCGAAGAGGTCAAGGCGTTGAAGGAGGAATGGGCGGAGGCCGGCTGCACCATTCCCTACATGGGCTTCAATTTGATTCCCTTATCGGTCATTCCGGAAATTCGCATCACCGACAAGGGCCTCGTGCTGGTGCCGCAGATGGAGCTGGCGCCGCTGTTCGAGTGAGCCGCTTTCACGCGTTTCTGTATCTAACCGATTGAGGTTGCCGCAATTTCTCTGCGGCTGCCGCATCGTGGAAAATAAAACCGATCTCGTTGAGATCGGCTCCTGCACGCCTGATGATCTCGCTCGCTGACGCAACTCAAGCGAGGTCCGATATGGCGAAGATGCGAGCCGTCGATGCAGCCGTCCGAATTCTGGAGAAAGAGGGCATCTCGACCGCCTTCGGAGTTCCCGGGGCCGCGATCAATCCGCTTTACTCGGCGCTGAAGAAGCGCGGCTCGATCCGCCACATCCTGGCACGGCATGTCGAGGGCGCTTCGCACATGGCGGAGGGCTACACCCGCGCCAAGGCCGGCAACATCGGAGTCTGCATCGGAACCTCGGGGCCGGCGGGCACCGATATGATTACCGGGCTTTATTCGGCGATCGCCGATTCCGTTCCGATCCTCTGCATCACCGGGCAGGCGCCGCGCGCGCGGCTCTACAAGGAGGATTTCCAGGCGGTCGATATCGAGTCGATCGCAAAGCCCGTGACCAAATGGGCGGTCACCGTGCGCGAGCCGGCGCTGGTGCCGCGGGTGTTCAGCCAGGCTTTTCACGTCATGCGCTCGGGGCGGCCGGGGCCGGTGCTGATCGACATGCCGCTCGACGTGCAGCTCGCCGAGATCGAGTTCGACGACGAGACCTATGAGCCGCTGCCGGTCTACAAGCCCACCGCCACGCGCAAGCAGGTCGAGAAGGCGCTGGAGATGCTCAACGCCGCCGAGCGGCCGCTGATCGTCGCGGGCGGCGGCATCATCAACGCCGACGCTTCGGATCTGCTGGTGGAATTCGCCGAGATCGCCAACGTGCCGGTGGTGCCGACCCTGATGGGGTGGGGTGCGATCCCCGACGATCACGTGCTGATGGCCGGCATGGTCGGCCTTCAGACCAGCCATCGCTACGGCAACGCCACCATGCTCGAATCCGACTTCGTGCTCGGTATCGGCAACCGCTGGGCCAATCGTCACACCGGCTCGGTCGAGACCTACACCAAGGGCCGCACCTTCGTGCATGTCGACATCGAGCCGACGCAGATCGGGCGCGTGTTCAATCCCGATCTCGGCATCGTCTCGGACGCCAAGGCCGCGCTCGAGCTGTTCGTCACCGTCGCCAGGGAGTGGCGGCGGGCAGGCAGGCTCCGCGAGCGCCAGGCGTGGCCTGCGGCCTGCCGCGATCGCAAGAAGACGATGTTGCGCAAGAGTCATTTCGACAACGTTCCGATCAAGCCGCAGCGCGTCTATGAGGAGATGACCAAGGCCTTTGGTCGCGACACCTGCTACGTCACCGTGATCGGCCTGTCGCAGATCGCCGGCGCGCAGTTCCTCGGCGTCTATCGCCCGCGCAACTGGATCAATGCCGGGCAGGCGGGACCGCTCGGCTGGACCTTGCCCGCCGCCCTCGGCGTGCGCGCCGCGTGCCCGGATCGCGACATCGTCGCCCTGTCTGGCGATTACGACTTCCAGTTCCTGATCGAGGAGCTTGCGGTCGGGGCGCAGTTCAATCTGCCCTACATCCACGTCGTCGTGAACAATTCCTATCTCGGCCTGATCCGCCAGGCCCAGCGCGGCTTCGAGATGGACTATCACGTCCAGCTCTCCTTCGAGAACATCAACGCGCCCGAGATCGGCGTCTACGGCGTTGACCATGTCGCGGTCGCCGAAGGCCTCGGCTGCAAGGCGATCCGCGTCACCGATCCGAAGGACGCACAGGCTGCGTTCGCGAGCGCGCGCGAATTGATGGCCAAGCATCGCGTGCCCGTGGTGGTCGAGTTCATCCTCGAACGCGTGACCAACATCGCGATGGGCACGGAGATCGACAATATCGTCGAGTTCGAGGAGGTGCTGGACCTGCCGCTCGACGAGGTCGAGCGGGCGCGCCCGGGCGTGCTGCAGCCGGCGGAATAGGGGAGGACCGTATCATGCCGAAATTCGCCGCCAACCTCACCATGCTGTTCAACGAGATGCCGTTCCTCGACCGCTTCGCAGCGGCGAAGGCGGCGGGCTTTTCCGGGGTCGAGTATCTCTTTCCCTACGATTTCGATAAGGCGCAGCTGCGCGAGCAGCTCGAGGCCCACGGGCTGACCCAGGTGCTGCACAATCTGCCGGCCGGAAACTGGGCGGGGGGCGAGCGCGGCATCGCGATCCTGCCCGATCGCACCGCCGAATTCCGCGACGGTGTGTTCCGCGCCATCGACTATGCCAAGGCGCTCGATTGCGAGCAGCTGAACTGCCTCGTCGGTATTGCGGCTGTGGATGCCGATCCGCGCGAGCTTCAGGAGACGCTGGTTGGGAATCTGCGTTTTGCCGCCTCGACGCTGGCGCGCGAGAACATCAAGCTGCTGGTCGAGCCGATCAACACGCTCGATATTCCCGGCTTCTTCCTCAACGGCACCGAGCAGGCGGTGCAGCTGATCTCGGAGGTGCGGTCGAACAATCTGTTCGTGCAGTACGACATCTATCACATGCAGATCATGGAGGGCGATCTCGCCCGCACCATGCAGGAATATCTGCCTGAGATCGCCCACATCCAGCTCGCCGACAATCCCGGCCGGCACGAGCCGGGGACCGGCGAGATCAATTATCCCTTCCTGTTCCGCCACCTCGACGCGATCGGCTATCGCGGCTGGATCGGCTGCGAATACAAGCCGCGCACCACGACGCTGGAAGGACTTTCGTGGCACGCCGCGCAGACGTTCGAGACGTAGAAGATATCGAAGCCACAGTGACGGTGCGCTCCCTCTCCCGCGTGCGGGAGAGGGCTGAGGAGAGGGTGTGTCCGCAATGGGATTCGCGCGGTGCGGTGAAAATCCCCAAGCGGATAGAGCCCTCACCCGGCGCGCGGGACGATGCTTCGCATCGCCCGGACGCGCCGACCTCTCCCGCAAGCGGGAGAGGTGCACCGAGCCTGCGGATGAATCTTGCATATGCAACTGAGGAAAGCTTGACATGATCGACATCGGCTTCATCGGACTTGGCACCATGGGACGGCCGATGGCCGGCCACCTCCTTAGCGCGGGCCATCGCGTTCTCCTGCACGACGTCGCGCCCGTCGCGCCTGAGCTGATTGCGGCGGGCGGCGTTGCCTGCAAGTCGGCCAAGGAGGTCGCAGAGGAGGCCGATGCCGTGATCGTCATGGTGCCGGACACCCCGCATGTGGAGGCCGTGCTGTTCGGCAAGGACGGCGTTGCCAGCGGCATCTCCAAGGGCAAGATCGTCGTCGACATGAGCTCGATCTCGCCGCTCGCGACGAAGGAGTTCGCCAAGAAGATCGAGGCGCTGGGTGCCGACTATCTCGATGCGCCGGTCTCAGGCGGGGAGGTCGGCGCCAAGGCAGCGAGCCTCACCATCATGGTCGGCGGCCCGGAGCGGGCCTTCGGCACCATGAAGCCGGTCTTCGACAGGATGGGCAAGAACGTCACGCATGTCGGCGCCAATGGCGACGGCCAGACCACGAAGGTCGCCAACCAGATCATCGTCGCGCTGACGATCGAGGCCGTGAGCGAAGCGCTGCTGTTTGCGTCCAAGGCTGGTGCGAACCCTGCGCTGGTGCGCAAGGCGCTGATGGGCGGATTCGCCTCCTCGCGCATCCTCGAAGTGCACGGCGAGCGCATGGTGAAGCGCAATTTCGATCCCGGCTTCCGCATTGAGCTGCATCAGAAGGATCTCAATCTCGCGCTCGAAGGCGCGCGCTCGCTTGGCCTGTCGCTGCCGAGCACGGCGGTGGCGCAGCAATTGTTCTCGTCCTGCACCGCTCACGGCGGCAAGGGCTGGGATCATTCGGCCATGGTGCGAGCGCTGGAACTGATGGCGGGCCACGAGATAGCAGCCAGCTGAACTGTTACGCGGTAACACTCTCCAGCTTTGGAGCATCCTTGGGCATGCGGGAACCGGAACAATGATCCGGCCCCGCGGTTGAAGGCGCAGGACAACCACTGGAGATAAGCAACATGAAAACCCGTCTTGCGATTACGTTGGCTGCCGCGTCGCTGCTGGCGTCGAGCGCAGCCTTTGCCCAATCGACGACCGAACAAGGCGCCAGGGACGGCGCACGTGCCGGTGGCGACATCGGCGGACCGATCGGCGCAATGGTTGGCGGCACCGTCGGTGCAGCCGTCGGCGCCGGCCTCGAAATTCCGAATGCGGTGCTGGGCGGAATCCCGCGCGACGATTCGGTGGTGATCCACGAGCGCGTCGTGGTCGGCGAGCCGCTGCCGCCGACCGTGGTGCTCCGCCCCGTGCCGAATTACACCGAGTATCGCTATGCGGTCGTGAACAATCGCCGCGTGATCGTCGAACCGCGCACGCGCCGCGTCGTCAAGATCATCGACTGATCGGCGGTAATTGTTAAGCGTTGAGAAGAGAGGCCCTGCGGAGCGTCACTCCGCGGGGCTTTCGCTCGTCACGGCAGGGCTTGCGCGAAAGCGCGAGAGCAGCCAATCGGCCGAGGCCGCGAGCGCAAAGCCGATGCAGGCGGTGAGCGCGTCCACCAGAAAATCCTCCAGCCGGGCGTGGCGTCCGGGTGCCCAAAATTGCATCAGCTCAAGCACGCCAATCAGGATCACCGCGGCCGCGGTGCTCAGCAGGCGCCGGCGCGGATAGGCGAGGCCGAAGGCCAGCCCTACCAGGATGAATGCGAGTGCATGTTCGCCGTCCTGGCCGAAGTCGGAATGAGGCCGCAGGCCGGGGGGACCGAGGGTGGCGAAAGTCACGGCGGCCGCGAGCAGCCAGGCAATGGATCGAACCAAAATGGACATCCGGTTCGCTTAGCACAGATTGCCAGCGGGCCGGTACAGCCCCCCTATCAGATCGGCGTGTAGTTAATGACGAAACGTTAAAGTGGCTCGCGCACGCCGAGCCCGTGCATGAAGCGCTCCCGGATCTGCACGGGATCACGCCGTGTAGTGCCGACGCCGGGCTTGTCGTCGATGCGGACGGCGATCAGGTGTGGCTCGGCGGCGGACATCGCCGCTTCGACCAGACGTTCGAAATCCTCCTCGTCCGCAGCCCAGGCGCTGTTGGCAAGGCCGGAGCCGATGGCAATGGCGACGATGTCCGCGACGCTTGCCGCAGGTGTCGGCTGGGCGCCGGTAATCTGGTAGATGCCGTTGTCCATCACGACCATGATGAGGTTCTTCGGCTTCAACGTCGCAATGGTCGAGAGTGCGCCGAGTTGCATCAACAGCGAGCCGTCGCCTTCCAGCGCGAAGACGCGCCGATCCGGCTGCGCCAGCGCCACGCCAAGCGCGATCGGGAAGGCGAGCCCCATGCTGCCCAGCATGTAGAAGTTCTGCGGGCGGTGGCCGGCGGCCCAGAGGTCGAAATTGGTGTTGCCGATGCCGCCGATCACGGCTTCCTCGTGCTTCAGCTTTGCGATCAGGCGCGAGGTCACGTCGAAGCGGTTCATCACCTTGGTGTTGCGCGTGGTCATGGCGGCGCTCACTTGTCGAAAGTCTTGCCGCCGGTGAGCAGCGGGTTGAGAATCAGTGCGACCGGCGCCTGCGTGGTGACGGCCTGCTTGATCGAGCGGTCGGCGATGAATTCGAGCTCGTCGAGCCGGGTGATGGTGTGATGCTCGAGCGCCAGCGAATCCAGCACCGGGCGCATGGTGCGGCAGACCAGCGACTGCCCATAATTGAATTCGCCGAGCGTGCCGCGCTCGGAGACGAACATGATCAGCGGGATCTGGTAAGGCACCGCCAGCGAAGCCAGCACGTTGGCGAGCGTCGCAAAGCCGGAGGTCTGCATCAGCACCGCGCCGCGCCGACCGCCCATCCAGGCGCCAGAAACGATGCCGACCGCCTCCTCCTCGCGAGCGGTGGCGAAGGTGGTGAAGAACGGATCGGCGTGCAGATTCTTGATCAGCGGCGTCAGCACGCGGTCGGGCACGTAGGGGACGAGGCTGATCTCGTTTCGTTTCAGGGTTTGCAGGA
Organism: Bradyrhizobium sp. UNPA324; assembly: GCF_006658635.1. Classification (NCBI taxonomy): domain Bacteria; kingdom Pseudomonadati; phylum Pseudomonadota; class Alphaproteobacteria; order Hyphomicrobiales; family Nitrobacteraceae; genus Bradyrhizobium; species Bradyrhizobium sp. UNPA324. The sequence continues at coordinate 3,873,730 of NZ_LFJD01000004.1, read as the reverse complement.
CGATGCCGTGCCAGCTCCCATCGCTGGACCCCTGTGCCGCCTGGGGCGAAGTCTGCTGTTCCGCAATCGCCATTGCGTTCTCCCTCGCGTCGCGATGCTTTTTGGTCTTTGCCATCGCCGTTGCGTTGGCCGTCGCGGCTATCGGCAGAACTTGACGGAGCGGGCGGGATTGTCAACATGTCCGGGCCGGCACCGTGATCTGCGCCAGACGGCCTGCCGTGGCCGGCACCGCCGTGTCATAAGCGGCGACAACGAGAAAACGGGAGGGAGGCACGGACGGGGGGCGCATCGCGCTGACCTTGCGGCGCCCTTCAAGAGAGCCGGAAGGGTCCTGATGTCCGTCAACAATAAGCGCGTCTTCTACGTCAAATACCTGGCCAATCCGATCTATGTCGACATCCTGAAGGCGCGGCCCGACGTTCGGCTCGATCGCATCGAGAACGAGAGTCCCGAAGATTACTACGCGCCGATTCTGAGCGCGGCGCATGCCTACCAGATCGGCGCGGCCCGCGACGAGCTCGCCCCGCATTTCCATGTCGATGCCGCGTTCCTGAAGCGCACCCCGAACCTGCTGCTTGTCTCCAGCAACGGCGCGGGCTTCGATCCCGTCGACGTTGAAGCCTGCACCGTCGCGGGCGTCCTGGTCGTCAACCAGTCCGGCGGCAATGCCCATTCGGTTGCCGAGCATGCGCTGGCGATGATGCTGACGCTGTCCAAGCGCATCATTCAGTCCGATCGCCGCCTGCGCCGGGAAGCCAACGTCAACCGCAACGAGCTGGTCGGCAACGAGGTCGAGCACAAGACCGTCGGCATCATTGGCCTCGGCAATGTCGGCCGCCGCATCGCCGCGCTGTGCAAGGGCCTGCTTGGCATGAAGGTGCTGGCCTATGATCCGTATCTCAGCGCCGAGGTGATGGCGGAGCGGGGCGGGGAGAAGGTGGAGCTGGATGAGCTGCTGCGGCGCGCCGATTTCGTCTCGATCTCCTGTCCGCTCGACAAGGGCAGCCGCAACATGATCAGCGTACGGGAATTCGCGCTGATGCAGCCGCATGCCTACTTCATCACCACGGCGCGCGGCTTCATCCACGACGAGGATGCGCTGCTCCAGGCCCTGCGCGACAAGCGCATCGCCGGTGCCGGCCTCGACGTCTGGTCCAAGGAGCCCCCGCCGCCGGAGCATCCGCTGCTCCAGTTCGACAACGTGCTGGCAAGCCCCCATACCGCGGGGGTGACCATCGAGGCGCGCCAGAACATGGGCCGGATCGCGGCCGAGCAGGTGCTGGATACGCTCGACGGCAAGCGCCCGCCGCGCATCATCAATCCCGAGGTCTGGCCGGTCTATGCCGAACGTTTCAAGCAGGCGTTCGGCGTGATGCCGGGGTAGGGGCGCGAAGGAGCAGCGCGCTCCGATTCATTGGTTACCATGACGGAAAGGCAAAGCGCCGCATCTTATCGATCGGGTAAGTGAACGCGTATCACTTGTCCTGTAATTGAAAGTCCATGAGCATATTCTCGATTGCGACATCCGGGCTTTCTGCGGCGAGTTTGCGTCTGAACGTTGCCGCGAGCAACATCGCCAACGTTCAAACGACCGGCCCGCTGCCAGCGTCGGGCGGATCGAGCCCGTCGGCCGGCGCTGCCAGTTCGAGCATTGCTCCGACGTTTCCCGCGGCTTACGTGCCATTGCGCGTCGATCAGGTCGATCAATCGAGCGGCTCGACGCCGGGCGGCACGGTCGCGACGGTGTCGACGGTATCGCCGAGCTATACCGCACAATCCGACCCAAGCGCTCCCTTCGCAAACCAGGATGGCCTGGTCGCAGCGCCGAATGTCGATATCGCCGGCGAATTCGTTCAACTGGCGGCCGCAAAGTACAGCTTCATTGCCAATGCAAAGGTCATTCAGGCCTACGCGGAAACGACAGAGTCGCTTCTCGACATCAAGGCGTGACGGCTGACGTCGGTTTTGCCTTCGCCTGCTCCGGGATAGGCCGTCTACCCCAGCTTTGCCCCGAGTTGCTGGAACACGGCCTCGCAAGTCATGAGGTCGAGATGGCCGCCGCCGGCATTCTTGAAGAAGGTGATGTCGGACGGTGAGGCGCGTCCTTGCACACGGCCGCCGGCGAGATCGTAGAGATCGCCGAGCACGTCCGCCTCGACCGCAAATTGCGGCCCTTGATGAGCAGCTGATGCGATCGCGTGCAGGTGGTGATGATGTCAGCCTCGCGCGTCGCGGCGTCGAGATCGGTGGTCGTTTCCGCTTTCACGCCGTCTTCAGCCAACCGCCTGGCAAGGTCGATGGCTCGCTCCGGGCTTCGATTCCAGATCAGGACGCGCTTGAGCGACGGCCTCACCGTCCGGTGCCCCCGGATCAGCCATTCGGACATCTCACCGGCACCGACGCAAAGCAGCGTCTCTGGGTTGGACGGGGCGAGCAATTTCGTGCCGAGTGCGGAATCGGCGGCCGTGCGCCAGTGCGTGATCTCGGTCCCGTCCATCGCGGCCAGCGGTCGTCCGTTGGTGCCGTCGAACAGCACGCACACGGCCTGCACCGCCGGCATCTTGCCGTCCGCCAGATTGGCGGGGAAGCTGGTGAACATCTTGCTCGCCATGTAGCGGCCGGGATCGACGGCGCTGCGGATGACGTATTGCCCTTTCTCGTCGCCGAGGGAGGCGTCCAGCACCTCCATCTTCGGCCGGCGATGCGCCGCTTCCAGGGCCGCAACGAGGATCGGAAACGTCAGAACTGTTGTGACTTCGGTGTCTGAGACAAAGTGCAAGGCAAAATCCTCATGGGCGACCGGCACTTGGCCCTAAACCCGCCCCGCGAGTTCCGCAACGAATCTTGCGCCGGGGCGCGACAAGCCTTGATGCGCGTCAAAATCTCCTTTCCCGGTCCGGCCTAAATGGGACTAGAGTGCCGCGGGGCAGCAGGGAGGTCCCATGTCAACCTATGTCGTCAAGTTCATGAAAAACGTGCTCGGCGAGTACGGCCGACAGAGCGAGATTTGCCAGGGTACGCTGGAAATCGACGCCTCCGACGAGGACGAAGCCAGGGAGCGGGCGAAGGCCAGGTTCTGCAAGGACCAGGCGCTGCACCACTGGTCGCTTCATGCCGACCGCATCCATGTGAAGCCGGCCGACTATCCGTCGTGAGGCCACTTGTTTGAGCATGATCTCCGCGCAAACGCGCTCCGCGTTTGTCGCGAGGGAAAACCGCTACGCATTTTGTTGCGCTAACGCGACCCTTCGGGTCCGGATCATGCTCTATCGGCCCGACGCCGTGACGGGCGGAGGCGCCGTCGTTCCGGCGCCGAGCGAGCGCTGCACCATGACGGTGTCGGACCAGCGGCCGTGGTGATAGGCGACGCCGCAGAGCAGTCCGGCGCGCGCGAAGCCGAACTTCTCGTGCAGCGCCAGCGAGGGCGCGTTGTCGGCATCGATATAGCCGATCATCTGGCGGAAGCCGGCCGCCGCACAAGCATCGATCAATTCCTGCAGCAGCCGCCGCCCGACCCCGCGGCCGAGCTGCTCGTGGTGAACGTAGATCGAATGCTTGGCCGTGTAGCGATAGGCCGGCCGCTTGCGAAACAGCACGGCGTAGGCATAGCCGACCACCTCGCCGCGAAAGGTTGCGACCAGATGCGGCAGGCGGGTCTGCTTCAGGTTCTTGCGCCGGTCGCGCAAATCGTCCGGCTCGGGTGCGCCGGTTCCCTCGACATCGCGCGGCACGCCATTGCGGACGTGATGGCGGTAGATCGCCAACATCGCCTCGACGTCGCTCTCACGTGACGTGCGGACCAGGACCGGCTCGTCGTCCGTGCGCGCAACTGCTGTTTCGTTCATTCGCAACTACTCGGCAACGACGTAAGTGTAGAGCCCGATCCTTCCCTGAGCATCGACCTCCTTGTAGACGCCCTGGATCTCGACGTCGAAACCCGGAAATGTGTTGAAGCAGGTCTCGAACATCTTGAGATAATCCACCATGGGCTTGGCCCGTTCGCTCAACCGCTCGCCGGGCACGATGGTGGCGATGCCGGGCGGATAGACCACGAAGGGCGTGGTGGCGATGCGGCCCGCGATCGCCTCGATCGGCAGATAATCGACATCATTGCGGAACAAGTACCGCGCGGCATCGCGGGGCGACATGGCGATCTCGGGCATATGCTCCGGCATGAACTGCCGCGCCTGGAGCGCGCTGACGTCGGCGGCGCGGAAGAAGCGGTGCATCTCACCGCAGAGGTCGCGTAAGCGGACGCCGGCGTAGCGCGCTTGCCGGCGTTGGTGAAACTCTGGAATGACGTCCGCGAGTAGCGCATTGTCGTCGTGGAGCTTCTTGAAGGCGACGAGGCCGGAGATCAGCGTGCCGGCCTTGCTCGCCTCGACGCCGGGGGTGAGCAGGAAGAGCAGGGAGTTGAGGTCGTTCTTTTCCGGGACGATGCGGTTCTCGCGCAGATATTGCGCGACGATCGGCGCGGGGATGCCGTGCTCGGCATAGGCGCCGGTGGTACGGTCGAAGCCGGGCGTCAGCAGCGTCAGCTTGTTCGGGTCGGTCATGGCAAAGCCCTCGGTGAGGCCGGGGAAGCCATGCCAGGTGCTGTCGGGCGAGAGTTGCCACAGCGCCGGATTGGTGGCGAGCTCGTCGGTGGAGAGGGTCTCCCAGGCGACGTTGTGCACGGCCCCGGGGCGGCTGACGTCGGGAATGGCGACACGGTCGGGAACGAAGGGTTCGAAGAACCAGCGTCGATCGGGGTTCTGCTCCTTCTCTTCGAACTCCCGGCGCATCGCGCGGATCTTCTTGCGCAGCTCGATGCCAAGCCGGATCGTGTCGTCCCACAGCACTTCGCCGGAGCGGCCCTTCATCATCTGCGCGCCGACGTCGAGCGAGGCGAACAGCGGATAGAACGGCGAGGTGGAGGCGTGCTGCATGAAGCTCTCGTTGAAGCGGCGATGCTCGACGCGTCGCTTCTGGCCGCGGATATGGCGGTCCTTGATGTGGATCTGCGAGGCTTGCGAGAAGCTGGCGAGCTGCTTGTGGGTCGACTGCGTCGCAATGATGCCGGGCGCCTCGGGGGGAAGATTGGACAGGCCCATGGCGAAGCGGCCGGTAAAGAGCGGGTGGAACTTCATGAAGCCGGCCCAGGCCTCGTCGAACAGGATATATTCGCAGAGATGGCCGATGCGCTTCAAGATCATCTCGGCGCTGTGGATCGAGCCGTCATAGGTGCATTGCTCGACGACGGCGACGCGGAACGGACGCTCCTTGCGCCAGGCGTCGCGATCCCCAACCAGCGGATGGTTGCGGATCGCCTCGCGCAAGTTTCTTTCGTCGAGCGCGTCCCAGCGCATCGGGCCGATCAGGCCCCAGGCGTTGCGGATGGTCGGGACGTAGACCGGGACGCCGCCGTTGATCATCAGAGCGCCGTGATGGGCGGCCTTGTGGTTGTTGCGATCGAACAGCACGAGATCGCCGTCGGTGACGAGCGCGCCGAGCGCGACCTTGTTCGAGGTGGAGGTGCCGTTGAGCACGAAATACGTCTTTTCCGCGCCGAAGATCTGGGCGGCCTCCTTCTGCGCCTTCAGCGCGGGACCTTCATGGGTGAGGAGATCGCCAAGATCGAGCACGGAATTGTCGAGGTCGTCGCGGAACACGGATTCGCCGAGATGCTCGACGAAGACGCGGCCGACCGGGCTGCGGTTGTAGAACACGCCGCCATTGTGACCCGGGCAGGTCCAGAGCTGGTTGCCTTCCTCGGCGTAGTCGACCAGCGCGCCGAAGAACGGCGTCTTCAATGTTTCGGCATATTGCTTCAGCCGGCTGATCAAATTCTTGGCGATAAAGGGCGGGGTCTCCTCGGACAGGAAGACATAGCCGTCGATGAAGTCGAGCACCTCGACCGGCAGGTCCTCGAAGCGCTTGCGCCGGATCAGCAGGATGATCGGGAAGTCGAGGCCGCGGCGCCGCATCAGATTGATCAGCGCCGAGGTCTTGCCCTCCAGGCCCTTCTTGCCCCAGTCCACCACCATGCAGCCGATCGCGGCATCGGTCTGCACAGCGATCTCGGCGTCTTCCAGCTTGCGGGCCCGGACCACCTCGAAACCGGAGCGCTGGATCTCCTCGATGATCTGGTTGAAACGAATGCCTTCGAGATCGTCGGCGTCGAACACAGGTGCGGCGAACAGGAAGTTGAAGCGCTTGAAATAGTCCATGGTCTGTCCCGAATGTGCAGGAGATACAGCTCTCGGCACATTCGATGACAGTCGGATGACAGCGAAGTCGGTCGATCCTTCCTGCCGTTTGCGGGGGCAGGGAGCCTCTAGCGCTTCGCCTCGCCGAACACCACGGTCGGCACCGCGCGGTTGACGATTTCGCGCAAAGCGAAGCTCGATTGCACGCGCGCGACGCGCGGCAGCCGGGACAGCTCGGTGCGGTGGATACGCTCGAAATCCTGGATGTCCCGGGCCAGCACGATGAGGATGTAGTCGTCGGTGCCCGACATCAGGAAGCAGCGCACGACGGAGGGGCACTTCACCACCTCCGCCTCGAAGGCCTTCAGCGCATCGTCGCTCTGGCTCTCCAGCGCGATGCGAACCAGCACAGTGGTGGTGAGGCCGAACTGGGCGAGGTCGAGCGCGGCCTGGTAGGCCTGGATGTAGCCGTCGTCTTCAAGCGTCTTCTGTCGCCGCGCCAGCGCCGTGCTCGACAGGCCGATCTTGTTGGCGAGCTCGGTATGGCTGGCGCGCGCATTGGTCGTGAGTTCCGCGAGGATGGCGAGGTCTTTCCGATCGAGGGCCAAGGTTTCGTTTCCAGCGTGAAAGGGCACTTCGGCGCCGGAAACCGGCGCGGGTCCATTGAAGCTAGCGGATATTTGCACGAAACCAAACCCGCCCGGTCGCTACGATGAGGAGCGGAATCAATGCGTTGGCGAAGGAGCTCAAGATGCGCGTCGGTGTTCCCAAGGAAATCAAGGTGCAGGAATATCGCGTCGGGCTCACCCCGGGCGCCGTCCGTGAATATGTCGCAGCCGGTCATCAGGTAGAGGTCGAGACCGGCGCCGGCGCCGGCATCGGCGCGTCCGACGAGGTGTATCGGCGGGCAGGGGCCACCATTGCCGGCAGCGCCCGCGACATCTTCGCCAAGTCCGACATGATCGTGAAGGTCAAGGAGCCGCAGAAAAGCGAGTGGGCCCAGCTTCGAGAAAACCAGATTCTATTTACTTATCTTCATCTTGCGCCGGATCCGGAGCAGGCCAAGGGCCTCGTTGCCTCCGGCTGCACCGCGATCGCCTATGAAACTGTCACGGACGCGAACGGTCACCTCCCGCTGCTCGCCCCGATGAGCGAAGTCGCCGGCCGCCTCGCCATCGAGGCCGCCGGCGCCGCGCTCAAGCGCTCGGCCGGCGGCCGCGGCCTGCTGCTGGGCGGCGTGCCCGGCGTGCAGCCGGCGCGCGTCGTCGTGCTCGGCGGCGGCGTGGTTGGAATGCAGGCGGCGCGCATGGCCGCAGGCCTCGGCGCCGAAGTCACCGTGATCGACCGCTCGATTCCGCGCTTGCGCGAATTGGACGATCTCTTTGCCGGACGCGTGCGCACTCGCTTCTCGACCATCGAGTCGGTCGAGGACGAGGTGTTCGCTGCCGACGTGGTGATCGGCGCGGTGCTGGTGCCGGGCGCCAGCGCACCCAAGCTGGTGACGCGCGCGATGCTGAAATCGATGCGGCCCGGTGCCGTGCTGGTCGACGTTGCGATCGACCAGGGCGGCTGCTTCGAGACCTCGCATCCGACCACGCATAGCGATCCGACCTACGAGGTCGACGGCGTCGTGCACTATTGCGTCGCCAACATGCCGGGCGCGGTGCCGGTGACGTCGAGCCAGGCCCTGAACAACGCGACGCTGCCGTTCGGCCTGATGCTGGCGAGCAAGGGCTTTGCCGCGGTGCTGGAGAACCCGCATCTGCGCAACGGGCTGAACGTGCATCGCGGGCGGATCACCAACAAGGCGGTGGCGGAGAGTCTCGGGTTGGAGTTTGCTCCTGTCGGAAGTGGGCTTGCCGCGTAGAGGCCGCAACCTCCGTCATTGCGAGCGTAGCGACGCAATCCAGAATCCCTCCGCGGAAAGACCCTGGATTGCTTCGCTACGCTCGCAATGACGACGTGGGACGAACGCAATTCAAGCGTCGGCCAAGTCAGCGCCGAGAGATTGCTCCTAAGCTTTCGTCAAGCTGTACTGCCGCAGATCCGGATCGTGCGTCATGCGCCAGTAATCGACGAACCGCCACGGCATTGCCGAAAACACGCGGCCGCTCGAATTGCGGTAGTAGGTGCTCATGCCTGGATGGGTCCAGATCATCGCCTCGTGCTCGGCATCGACCTTCCGGACATAATCGTCGAGCACGTCTTGGCGAACGTCGATCGCGGCGACGTCGTGCTCGATCATGCTGGCGAGACAGGCGGCAATGTAGCGGCTCTGACATTCCGACTGGAAGATGACGCTGCCGCCGTGGGCCGGGCCGGAGTTCGGCCCCAGCATGCAGAAGAAGTTCGGGAAACCGGGCACGGTGAGGCCGAGGAAGGCGGTTGGATCGTCGTTGGCCCAGGCCTGCCGCAAATCCTTGCCGCCGCGGCCGCTGATGTTGAGACGCGCCGCCATTTCCGTGACCTTGAAGCCGGTCGCGACCACGATGATGTCGGCGGGGCGCTGCTTGCCGTCCGCGGTGACGATGCCGCTCGCGTTGAAATGATCAATCGCGTCGGTGACGAGCTCGACGTTGTCGCGCCTCAGGGTCTTGAACCAGTTGTTGTCGAGCAGAATGCGCTTGCCGTAGGGTGGATAGGTCGGCACGCATTTTGCGATCAGGTCCGGCCGCCCCTGCAGCTCCGACAAGATGAAGTCCGTCAGCTCCTGGCGGTGCCGGTCGTTGCCCTTGTTGACGGCGCGCTCGGGATGCGGCCAGGCCGGGTCCTTGCGCAGGAAAGGCAATAGGCCGTCGCCATAGCGCCAGAACATGTTGAAGCGGTACCACTGCACGTAGAACGGCAGGTGTGCCAGCAGCCAGCGGGCGCCCTCGCTGATCGGATCGGCATAACCCTTCACCGGCCGCGCCCATTGCGCGCTGCGCTGATAGACCGCGATCGAGGCAACGCGGCCCGCGATCGACGGCACCAGCTGCATCGCGGTCGCACCGGTGCCGATCACCGCGACATGCTTGCCGTCGATGTTGATATCGTCGGACCATAGCGCCGAATGCAGGATCGTTCCCTTGAAGTGCTCCTCGCCCTTGAAGCGGGCACGGGAGGGGTCGTTGAGCTGGCCGATCGCGCTGACCAGCGCGGTGGCTTCAAACGTCTCTTCGCCGTTCTTGGTCTTCAGCGTCGAGATCCAGCGTTTCTTGCCCTCGTCCCAGCGCGACGAAGTCAGCTCGGTGTTGACGCGCAGATGCTTGCGAATGCCGTATTCGTCCGCGACCTTCTGGAGGTAGAAGAGCAACTCCTCGCGCTGGCAGAAATAGCGCGTCCATGCGTTCCCTGAGCCGAACGAATAGGAATAGGAATGGTTCGGCGTATCGACGCCGCAGCCGGGATAGCGGTTGATCCACCAGGTGCCGCCGAGCTCGGCATTCTTCTCGACGATGGTGTAGGGGATGCCGAGATGGCCGAGTGCCACACCGAGCGCAATGGCGCAGACGCCGGCGCCGACAATCAACACATGCTGCTCGGCGAGCTTGTCGTTCGACGGCTGCTTGATCCAGCGCGCCTCCCGTGAGACAAAGCCCATCTCTTCGCGCATCAAGGGCGCGTATTCCGGCGCGACGTTCTCGCCGAGGCAGGCGCGCATCATCCTCAATAGCAGCTCTTCGCCGGGATCGGTGATGACCGGCTTCGGCGTACCATTGGCGAACAGCTTGACCACCGCGGCGCGGATTTCGTCCTGGATCTCCCGGGGCACACCGGCCTCGGGATCCGGGATGAGGCGGATGTCGCGCTTGGGCAAGTACGGCGGCGCGAGCCATTTCTCGTCGCCGGTCATGTGCACCAGCACCATCAGCAGGCAGCGGATGTCGCCTTCGATGGTCGAGGCAAGGTCGAGCCTATGCGGAGATTCGACGTTCATGGCGTGTCCTGGTCTGCCGACGGATTGAAGAGGCCGCGCGTCATCAGCTTGCGATAGGCGGAGATGACATGATCGGGGACGGCGGTGACGACGCCTTGCGAATAGGAATAGCGGCGGCTGAGATAGCCGCGTGCGCCCATCAGCATGTGGACGATCGCTTCGAACTCCTCGTCGCTGTAATCCTCGATCGCGCCCGCAAGACGTGCCCGGCGCAAGATACGGACATAGGCGACCGAGATGTTGTCGAGATGCTTCTGGTAGCCGACGGGAGCGAAGAACTCCGCCTCGTTGAGGATGCGCAGGAATTCCGGGACCTCGCGGATGAAGTCGAAGAAGGCTGAAAAGCGCTCGATCTCCTGCCGCGCCGCATGGGCGGTGCCGGTGCGGGCTCGGATGAACTGAACCATGTCGAGGCCGATCTTCGGCAGCAGCTGGTCGAGCAACTCCTGGCGGTTCTCGAAATGATTGTAGAAGGTGCCTTGCGCCACGCCGGCCTGTTCCGTGATGCGGGCAACGGAGGCTTCGGCATAGCCATGCTTGCCGACGACCTTGGTGGCGGCCTCGAAGATCTTCTGCTTGGTCCAGGCGTTGCGCTCGACGCGGTTGAGTTTTGTGATCTTGGCGGTGGCTGGGCCTTGCGTCATGCCTCGGTCTCCAATTCAGCACGCAGCACGCGCTTGAGGATCTTGCCGCTGGGATTGCGCGGAAGGCCGTCGCGGATCACCAGCTGTCTCGGCACCTTGAAGCCTGCCAGCCGCGCGCGGCAGTGCTCGGTGAGAGCAGGGAGCTCCAGCGTGGCACCTTCCGCCAAAACGACCACGGCGACCGGACACTCGCCCCAGTGCGCATCGCGCAGGCCGATCACTGCGACTTCGCGCACCTCGGGCAATTCATAGATGACGCGCTCGACCTCGGAGGAGGCGATATTCTCTCCGCCGGAGATGATCATGTCCTTCTTGCGGTCGGTCAGGTACAGAAAGCCTTCTTCGTCGAGATAACCGACATCGCCGCTGCAGAACCAGTCGCCGAAGAAGGCGGATGCCGTCTTCTCCGGATCCTTCCAGTAGCCGCGCGTGATCTTGGGACCGCGGAGGCAGATTTCGCCGTTGACGTTGGGCGGAAGCGTCTTGCCGTGCTCGTCGCGGATCTCGATCTCGACATGGGCGATGGCGCGCCCGGTTGAGCCGATCTTCTCGATCTCGCGGCCGGCCTCCATGAAGGTGTCGCCGCCAACGGTTTCGGTGAGGCCGTAGGCGTCGATGTAGCGCGCGTTGCGGAAAAACTCGGAGAAGGCGCGGATCCGCCCTTCCGGCGTCTTCTCGCCGCCGCCGATGGCCCATTTCAGGCTGGAGACGTTATAGCGGTCGCGCGTCGGGCAGGTGAGCATCGCCGTGGTCATCACGGGGGCAAACCAGGCGGCGTTGAGCTTGTCCTCGGCAATGGCGGCAAGCGCCGTCTCAGGCTCGAAATTGCGTTCGATGCGAATGAAGCCGCCATGCCAGAGCACGGCGATGCCGGGTAAATCGAGCGCGCCGACGTGATAGAGCGGGCCGACGACGAGAAGGCGCGTACCGGCACTGAGGCCGAGCGCGATCGTCTGGTCCGCCGACTTCCAGTAGAAATTATCGTAAGAGAGCATCACGCCCTTGGGGCGGTCGGTGGTGCCCGATGTGTACATCAGCCGCATCAGGTCGGATGGCTGGCGAACGTGCATGGCGGCGGGCGGCGCATCGCTCGCCAGATGCGTGACGCTTTGCTGCGCGGCTTCGTCGAGTGCGGTGATCTTCGCGCCTGCTGCGTTGGCGGCGAGTTCTTCATCGACGATCAACAGCCGTGCGCCGGCATTGCCGGCGATGTAGCCGACCTCGTCGCGGGAGAGGCGGAAGTTGATCGGCAGGAAGATCGCGCCGAGATGGCTGGTCGCAAACACCAGCTCCAGGAAGGCCGCGCTGTTCTTCATCAGCACGGCGACGACATCGCCTGCGCCAATGCCCTGTGTCGCCAACCAGCCGGCGGCTTTGCGGACCCGGGCGTCGAAGACTGCATAGGAGATCTCCTCGCCGCGATATTTCAGCGCAGGCCGATCCGGCGTGCGGCGGGCATGAAAGGCGATGAAGCTCGACAGGTTGATCATTGCGCTTGTTTTGAGCCGGTTGGCGGCCTCATTCTCTCCCTTGATGAATTCTGACTCGTAATTCATCTTTGGCTTGACGTCACCCCCCACCCTCTGAAATCCTTGAGAACACGGAGACGCGACGATCTCCGACAGGGACAGGAAACGCCGACCCGCAAGAGGGAGGGGAAAATGAAGAGAACCCGCACGCCGGGCATCAGCCGCCGTTCAACACTGGCGCTGATGGGCGCCGGCGCGATGACTTTTGCCGCGCCATGGGTGGCGCGCGCCCAAGCCAAGACCATCAAGATCGGAATGCCGACCATCCTGTCGGGCCGCGTGGCGCAGCTCGGCACGTCCTCGCGCAATGCGGTGATGCTCGAGGTGGAGAAGGTCAACGCCGCCGGCGGCCTCGCCGGGCGTCAGATCGAGATGGTGATCCGCGACTCCAAGGGCCAGCCGCAGGAAGCGGCGCGCGTCGCGCGCGAGCTCGTCAACACCGACGGCTGCGAGCTGCTGCTCGACGGCGAGGCGTCGTCCGGATCGTTCGCGGTGCACGAGGTCGCGCGCGATCTCGGCGTGCTCTGCATCCACACCTGCTCGGAAGCATCGTCGCTCACGGCCGATCCGAAGCAGCACATCCCCAACGCGTTCCGCTGCGTGCGTCAGGGCATCCACGATTCCATCGTCGGCGGCAGCTACGCCGCCGGAATCGCCAAGGCCAAGGGCTTGAAGAAATGGGCGACCTGCTCGCCCGATTACGCCTATGGCCGCGACACCACGGGCGAGTTCACGCTGTACCTGAAGCGCTTTGCGCCCGACGTAGAAATCATCAGCGAGTCCTGGCCAAAGCTGTTCCAGCCCGACTACACCGAGGTGGTGACGAAGATCCTGCAGGCCAAGCCGCAGGCGCTCTACTCCTGCCTGTGGGGTGGCGATCTCACCTCCTACATCGACCAGGCCAACATCTACGCGATGTTCAATCAGATGGAGGTGTTCGCGGTCAACATGGCCGACTACACCGCGCTCACGGTGGTGAAGAACCTGCCGAAGGGTATCCACTCCGGCAATCGCTACATCAAGACGTTCCCGACCACACCGGAGAACGCCGCCTGGGGTGATGCCTACAAGGCCAAGTACAATGAATATCCGACCAATTGGTCGTGGCAGAACGCGACCGCGGTGATGTTCCTGGCCGAAGCCGCCAAGAAGGCGAACTCGGCCGACGGCAAGAAGATCGCGGAGGTGCTGAAGGGCCTCACCATCAAGTGCCCGTTCGGCGCCGACGGCACCGTGACGATGCGCGGCGACGACCACACCTTGGTCGGCTACGCCATCGGCTGGGGCACCACGATCCCGCAGGAGCCCTATGTGCCCGAGGTCAAGGCCGGCAACTGGAAGACCATCTTCGAGCTCGAGGCCGAGTGGAAGAAGAGCAAGGGCTACACCTGATGTGATGCGCGGCGGAGGCGGGCGACCGCCTCCGCCGTTTTCGTTTGGTCCTCCGCGCCGTCTCGGGCTCGCGACAATGAAAGTGCTTCCGTGGATCTCGATGCCCTTGCCGGCTGCCTTTCCAGCTCCCCCTGCCTGGTGACGCAGACCACCAGCGGCCTCATCATCGGCATGCTGCTGTTCCTGGTCGCGGTCGGACTGACCCTGATCTTCGGTGTACTGAAGGTGGTCAATTTCAGCCACGGCGCCTTCTACATGTTCGGCGCCTATTTTGCGATGACCGCCTATCAGCTCACCGGCAGTTTTGCACTTGCGATGCTGGTCGGGGCGGCAGGCACGGCAATACTCGGATTGATCTTCGAGCGCGTCTTCATGAGCCGCGTCTATGGCGCGGACGTCTTGATGCAGCTGCTCGTCTGCTATGCCTTCGTGCTGATCTTTGACGACGTCGTGCGCATCATCTGGGGACCTGAATTCAGGTCGATGGGCATGCCCTCCGCGTTCCAGGTGATGCCGCTTTTCATCGCCGGCGGCGTGGTGCCACCTTATTATCTGCTGCTGATTGGCGTGGCGCTCGTCGCGGCGATCGTGCTCGGCATCGGGCTCTCGCGCAGCCGCATCGGCAAGGTGATCCGCGCCGCCGCGCATAATCCCGGCATGGTCTCCGCGCTCGGCATCAACACCGGCCTGATCTATGGCGGCGTGTTCGCGCTCGGCGGCATGCTGGCGGGCCTTGCCGGCGCACTGGCCGCGCCGGTGCGCTCGCTGACGCCGGGGATGGGATTCTCGGTGCTGATCGAATCCTTCATCGTCACCGTGATCGGCGGCATGGGCTCGATCCTGGGCGCGCTGATCGGCGCGCTGCTGCTCGGCTTGATCCGCTCGTTCGGTTCGCTTGGCTTTCCCCTGTTCACGGAAGGCCTGATGTATCTGTTCATGGTGATCGTCTTGGTCTCAAAACCCACCGGCCTGTTTGGCAGGGAGGCGGCATGACCGATCTGGAGGCCGGGCGCACCGAGAGGCTGCTGCCGGTGCGCGGCGGCGTCGCGCTGCAACGCTATCGCGACGTTCTGATTGCGCTGGTCGCCTTCGTCGTGCTGGCGAGCCTTCCGTTGTTCACCGGCAGCAAGGCGCTGCTCGATTTCGTCATCCGATGCTCGGCTTACGGCCTGTTCGCGACTTCGCTCAATCTGCTGGTCGGCTATACCGGCCTGACCTCGTTCGGCCATGGCATGTTCTTCGGCCTTGGCGCCTACGGCTTCGGCCTGATCATGCAGAAGCTCGCCGTGCCCATTCCGGTCGCTTTCATCGCGACGCTCACAATCACGGCGGTGGTCGCCGCCGTGATTGGCGCGATCTGCGTGCGGCTGAAGGAAATCTATTTCGCCTTCGTCACGCTCGCCTTCCAGATGCTGATCCACTCGACCATCCTGTCCTGGGCCTCCTTCACGGGCGGCGACCAGGGCCTGCGCGGCGGTATTCCCAGGCCTGCGTTTCTCGGCATCGACCTTTCCAACCACGTCCATCTCTATGTCACGAGCTGCGCGCTTCTGGTCCTCGGTCTGCTGGCGATGCGTCAGATCGCGCAATCGCCGTTTGGATACACCTTGCGCATGATCCGCGACAATGCCGCGCGCGCGAGCTTCCTCGGCATCGACGTTTGGCGCGCAAAACTCACCGTCTTCGTGCTGGCGGCGCTGTTCGCGGCGATGGGCGGCATGGTGATGGCGCTGTTCGTTTCGGGCGCTTATCCGGAATTCGCCTACTGGACCATCTCGGGCGAGGGCATCTTCATCAACATGCTCGGGGGCGTCTCGACCTTTCTGGGGCCGATGGTCGGAACGGTGCTATTTCTGCTGCTCAACGACACCGTGACACGGTTCACCGAGTATCACGGCATCGTGCTCGGCGTGGTCATCCTGTTCTTCGCGCTGGGTCTGCGCAAAGGTCTGCTCGATTTCGTCGCCGAGTGGGCGGCGCGGCGGCGCGAGACAGGCGAGGGGCGCTAGCGATGCTCGAGATCCGCAACCTCGCAAAGTCCTTTGGCGGCGTGAAGGCGACCAATGACGTCACGCTCGACTTCCCTGATGGCTCACTCACCGCGGTGATCGGCCCGAACGGCGCGGGCAAGAGCACGTTCTTCAACCTGATCACTGGTGCGCTCAAACCGGACACCGGACAGGTCCTGCTCGACGGCGTCGATCTCGCCGGCCGCTCGCCGCCGGAGATTGTCCGCCACGGCATCGGCCGCGCCTTCCAGGTTGCCAGCATCTTCAAATCGTTGACGGTGCAGGAGACCATGCTGGCTGCCGTGAGCGCGGATCAGCACTCGTCCTCGGTGCTGCATAAGCGGTTTCCACTACCGGAGGCGCGCGACCGCGCCGAGCATGTGATGGAGCTGCTAGGCTTGGCAAGCAAGCGTCAGCGTACGGCGGCAACGCTGTCGCATGGCGACCAGAAGCTGCTGGACATCGCGCTGGCGCTAGTGCTCGAGCCAAAGGTGCTGTTGCTGGACGAGCCGACGGCCGGCATGGGTCCGGAAGAGCGCTGGCGCATGATCGACAAGGTGCGTGAGCTCTGGGAGACCCAGAGGATCACGGTCGTCTTCATCGAGCACGACATGGACATCGTGTTCAAGATCGCCCCAAAAATTGTCGTGCTCTGCTACGGCCGCATCCTCGCGACCGGAACGCCCGACGAGATCCGCAACAACAGCGCCGTGATCGACGCCTATCTCGGCACCGAGCATGCGGGAGCCGCCGCATGAGTTCTGTCGTCATCGAAGTCGCCGATCTCGACGTCTATTACGGCACCAGCCAGATCCTGTTCGGCGTCAGCCTGTCGGTGCGGCAGGGCGAGACTATGGCGCTGCTCGGCCGCAATGGCGCCGGCAAATCGACGACTATGAAGGCGATCATGGGCCTCGCGCCGCCGCGGCGGGGCAAAGTGAGCCTGCGCGGTACGGTGATCTCCGGCCAGAAGCCGCATCATATCGCCCGCGCAGGCCTCGGCTTCGTGCCGGAGGACCGCCAGATCTTTCCGGAGCACAGTGTCGAGGACAATCTCGTCATCGGTCGCAAGAAGGGACCGGAGGGCCAGGACGAATGGCCGATCAGGCGCATCTACGACGTCTTCCCGCTGCTGGAGCCGCTGCGCCATCGCATCGCCGGGCGCCTCTCCGGCGGTGAGCAGCAGATGCTGGCAATCGCGCGCACGTTGATGGGCAACCCGGCGCTGCTGCTGCTGGATGAGCCGAGCGAGGGGCTGGCGCCGATCATCGTGCAGCGGATTGGCGAGCTGTTGCGCCAGCTGCGAAGCATCGGATCGACCGTGCTGATCGCCGAGCAGAACATGCATTTCTGCCTCGGCCTTGCGAGCCACGCCACGATCATCGACAAGGGGCAGATCGTCTATGCCGCCGGAATCGACGAGCTGAAGGCCAACGATGCCATCCGGCGGCGTTATCTGGCCCTGTAGGCCGGGCCCCGGTGTCCAAGTAGGCTGGAAGAAGAAAACTATTGTCCCGAGCTCGGCTGACGGAAGGAGATTTCCCTCCATGGGGCAAAAACGCCAATCGCTTCCATTGCCGTTTGGGCGGGAAACGACGACATTCCCATCACGATTTGATGGATTGACGGTCATGGAACGCACCGGATTTGAGCCCTTCGGCGAGCAGCTGGTGTCCGCAACGGACGCGCAGCCGAAATCGCGCGCCTCGAAGCTCCTGCTGCGGGCCGGCACCGCTCTGTTCTGGTCGCTTGTCGCCGGCATTGTGCTGGCGCGTGCAGCCTTCTTCGAGCCGGGTATTTATGACGGCTTCAGCCGGGTCGCCTCGCTCGCCAAGAATCTGATCTTCTAAGGCCGCCTGATCTTCTGACCCCCGAATATTCCGGACTGAGGACAGAACTTCCCTCGGCCCTGATATGCCGAAAACTTATTCCCCATCGCGCTGGCGCTGCGTATAAATATTTCTCCTCTGGGAGAGATTTGTGTCGCAGAATCAAGCATCCAGCCCGGCCGATACCAAGCCAGCCTCCGCCACGAGCCGGATTGCGGCACTGATTCCGGGCATCCTCCTCTGCATTGCGGTCGCCGGTGTTTCGGCCCTGCTCGAACGCGCGGAACTGGGGGTTTTCGAGCATCCCTATGTCGAGGCGCTGGTGATGGCGATCCTGCTCGGCATGGCGCTGCGCAGCTTCTGGAAGCCCGCGCCGCGCTGGCAGGCCGGCATCGCCTTCAGCGCCAAACAGCTCCTTGAAGTGGCGGTGATGCTGCTCGGCGCCTCGATCAGCTTCGCGGCCATCGCCGCCTCCGGCATCGCGCTGCTGGCTTCGATCGCCGCGGTCGTCGTGGTCGCGCTCTGCGTCTCCTTCGGCCTCAGCCGGCTCCTCGGCCTGTCGACGCGACTGTCGATCCTGATCGCCTGCGGCAACTCGATCTGCGGCAATTCCGCGATCGCCGCGGTGGCGCCGATCATCGGCGCCACCAACGACGAGATCGCATCCTCGATCTCCTTCACGGCGATCCTCGGCGTGATGATGGTGCTGGGCCTGCCGCTGCTGATTCCGCTGCTGCAATTGTCGGCCACGCAATACGGCATCCTCGCAGGTCTCACGGTTTATGCGGTCCCGCAAGTGCTCGCGGCGACGGTGCCGGCGGGGCTCGTCTCGACGCAGATCGGCACGCTCGTGAAGCTGATGCGCGTCCTGATGCTCGGACCGGTGGTCGTTGGCCTGTCGCTGGTCGCCTCGCGCTGGCAGAGCGACGCCAAGAAGACCAATGTCGGCTTCTTCCGCCTAGTCCCCTGGTTCATCCTCGGCTTCCTCGCGCTCGCGACCCTGCGCTCCCTCGAGATCGTGCCGAGTACGGTGGTGGCGCCGATAACGAAGATCACCAGCTTTCTCACGGTGGTGTCGATGGCTGCACTGGGATTGGGCGTCGACGTCCGCGTACTTGCCAATGTCGGAGGCAGGGTGACCGCCGCCGTGACGCTGTCGCTGATGCTGCTGCTGGGGATCAGCATCGCGCTGGTGCATTGGTTCAAGTGAGGGACGCGAGACTGCCGTAGGGTGGGCAAAGGCGCGAACGCGCCGTGCCCACCAGTTCTACATGAGACGAAGAATGGTGGGCATGCTTTCGCTTTGCCCACCCTACGAGACCGTCATCGCCGCGAGCGGATCGGCTAAATCAGATCACGTCCGCCAGCGAGTGCCCGTGCAGCTCGATGCTCAGCCCTTGCATGCCCATGTCGGTGATCTCACCGCCCATTGCCTTCAGGCTTTCCTCGCGGATCAACGACATCAGCCCGCGACGTAGCGCCAAAAACTCCGACGACATCATCATCGATTGCTGGCGCGGCCGCTCCAGCGGGATCGGGATCTCCGCCTTGATCGAGCCGGGGCGCGCGGTCATGCAGTAAACGCGATCGGACAGGAAGATCGCCTCGTCGATATCGTGTGTGACGAATAGCACCGAAATCTTCAGCCGCTGCCACATGTTGGTGAGGATCTGCTGCATGATGACACGGGTCTGCGCGTCGAGCGCACCGAACGGCTCGTCAAGCAGCAGCACTTTCGGGCCGGTGGCGAGCGCCCGGACGATGCCGACACGCTGCTTCATGCCGCCGGAGAGTTTTTCCGGATAATGTTTCTCGAAGGCCTCCAGCCCTGCGAGCCCCAGGAGCGTGCGCGCGGCGCGCTCGCGTTGCGAGCGCGGCATGCCGCGCATCTTCAGGCCGAACTCGACGTTCTCCCGCACCGTCTTCCAGGGGAACAGTGAATATTGCTGGAAGACCATGCCTCGTTCGGCGCTGGGGCCGTTCACGCGTTCGCCGTCGACGGTGACAATGCCGGTGGTGGGTTTAAGGAAGCCGGCGACCGCGTTGAGCAGCGTCGACTTTCCGCAGCCGGAGGGGCCGACGATCGAGACGAACTCACCAGGTTTCACATGGATCTGCGTGTCGGTCACGGCCTGCACCGCTCCCTCGATGGTCTCGTAGGCGAGGGAGAAGTCCCTGACCTCGATATGGCCCTTCGGCGCGTTCACCGAGACCTCGCTCATTTTGCTCTCCACGGCATCACCAATCGTCCCGCGCCCCTGATCAGGACGCTCGATCCGAGTCCGAGCACGCCGATCGCGATCATGCCGAGCGCGATGTCCGCGTATTGGACCAGCGAATAAGCCTCCCAGGTGAAGTAGCCGATGCCGTACTGCCCGGAGATCATCTCAGCGGCGATCAGGGACACCCAGGCAACGCCCATGCCGACGGTGAGGCCGGTGAAGATGTGCGGCAGCGAGGCCGGAAAATACACCTCGCGGAAGATCGAGCGTTCCCGCGCGCCAAGACATTGCGCGGCGCGCACCAGCACGGGGTCGACCAGCGACATGCCGTGCAGCGTGTTGACCAGGATCGGGAAGAACGAGCCGAGGAAGGTGATGAAGACGATGCTCTGCTCGTTGGTCGGCCACAGCATGATCGCCATCGGCACCCAGGCGATCGCCGGAATCGGCCGCAGCACTTCGGCGACCGGGAAAATGATCTCGTGCACCAGCTTGAAGCGTCCCATGATCAGGCCGAGCGGCACGCCCACGATGGCGGCGAGCGAGAAGCCGATGAAGATGCGCCGGCAGCTCAAGAGGATATGCATCAGGAATTTGGGATCGTGGATCGCCTTGGTGAAGCTTGCATAGACTGCAAGCGGTGAGGGTACGTTGGTGAAGCGCACAAAGAACACGACGCGATAGGTCGTGAGCAGGTGCCAGACCAGCAGGAAGGCGAGCAGTGAAATCACGCCGATCGCGGCCGCGCGCAGGCCTGCGCGATTGAGCCGGTACCAGCGCAGTGCGAGTGTGCCGAAAGAGGGGGGCATCGCGGACGGAGTGACGACGGCGGGCGCGGAGTCCGCCTCTGCAAGCGCTGTTGCCGGCATGCTGTCCTCGGAATGTCTGACGAGGGCGGGACTGCTCACGTCTTGCCTCCACCGACGGCCGCCTTCACCGCGTCTTCGAAGCCGAGCACCTTACCGCTGATCTTGGCGGCATAGGCTTCGGCATCCTTCTTCAGCAGGAAGGGGGCGACGTCGCCATTGCCGACCGCGAAGAAGGCTTGGTCGGCGAACAGCTTGATGCCGCGTGTGGTATCGAAGACGTAGGCGACGTCGATCTTCTTGCCCTTGGCCTTGAAGTCGGCATAGGCGCCAAGGGTGCAGGCGGGCGACGAGAAGGGCAGGATGCCAAGGTCATCGACCCAGACCTCACCGGCCTTGCGCGGATCGGCGATCGGCTTCTTGCAGAAGGAATCTTCGCCGGAAATCTCGTAATTCTTGGTGCTCGCAAGCTGTGCGTCGTAGTCGAGCTTCATCTCGGCATAGGCCTTGCGGATGTAGCTGTCGTCGACCCATTTCTTCGGATCGAACTCCTTCATGCGGCCGAGGTTTTGGAGAACCTTGACGTCGGCGTTGGCTGCATCTATCAGCGCCGGCTTCACCGTCGGATCAGTGGTCATGTTGCCGCTCGGCCCCAGGAAGATGTAGACGACTTCCTTGTTGATGCCGGTCCATTCCTGGATTTTTTCGGCAGCCAGCTTTGGATCGTCGCGCAGCCACTGGTTGGCGGCGATCAGCGCCTTGAAATACGCGACGACGACCTCCGGATATTTCTCGGCGAAATCGGTGCGGACCACGATGCCGTGAAAGGTCGGCAGGTTCGTTTCGACGCCGTCAAAGATCTTTCGCGCGAAGCCGCGGAACGGCAGCAGCTCGGCGAAGGGGACGAAGTCGGCGTGTGCGTCGATCTTCTTCTCCTGGAGATTGGTCGAGCCGACCTCCGGGCTCTGGCTGACGAGCTGGAAGAAGTCGGGGGCATAGCCGCGATCCTGCATCGCTTTCAGCACCATGCCGTGCGCGGCGGAGCCGAAAGGCACGCTGACGAGCTTGCCCTTGAGATCGGCGAGGTCGTAATAGGGCGAGTCCTTGTGGACGACGAGGCCGTTGCCCGAGCCGGACAGGCTGTAGGCGGCGATGCCCATCAGGCGGCTCTTGCTCTCCGGGTTACTCTCGAAGGTGAAGCCGTTCACGATCAGCGGATAGTCGCCCATCATGCCGATCTGCAGCTTGTTCGCCATCATCGCATTGGTGACGGGCGGACCTGAGGTGAAGTTCTGCCACTCCAGCTCGAACTTGATGTTGGCGTACTTGCCGTCCTTCGGCAGGTATTTCTCGAGGAGATGCAGCTGCCGGATGACGACGCCCGCGGTCACGGTGTTGGTCGTGGTGTCCTGCGTTCCGATGCCGAGCGTGACGGTTTCCGCCGAGGCCGGCTGCGCGGTTAGAAGCGCCAGCGACGTCACCGACATCGCGATCGAGAGCGTGGGAAGATGGCGGACCATTCTCATCCTCATTCGGTTGGATGTGCTGTGGTTGCCATGATTGGGTGAGGACGGGGGCAGGGCAAATCCGGAATGGCGACTGCAGTCGATTAGTTGCCGGGAAAAGGTGATTGCATACTCCTTGAGCAGTCCTGCACTATAAAGCCGCTTGCCTGTGCACCGGCCTTGGCCGCAAATTCCCCTAGTCAGATGCGTGACCGCGCATCTCCTCCAGCACGTCGGTCCGGCAGACCACGATCTGCGACCGCTTGGTCTGCACGATTCCCTTCTCCTGCATGCGCTTCAGGCTGATCGTGACCCATTGCCTGGTGGCGCCGACCATGTGGGCTATGTCGGCGTGGGTGAAAGCTGCGGCGATCACGGTGCCGTCGGCGTCGCCGACGCCGTAGAGCTCGACGAGATGCAGCAAGAGATGCGCAAGGCGCTGGGTGATCGAGCGCGTTCCCAGCATCTGCGCCAGCGCCGAATAGCATTTGCCCTTGAAGGTGAGGCCTTCGATCAGGCCGATCGCAAGGTTCGGGATTTCGGCGGCAAGGGACCGCAACTCCTTGCCGGGCAGGTGCACCACGCTGCAATTGCTGGAGGCGACGCCGGACCATTGGTGCACCGTGCCTTCGAACACTTCAGGGCCGCCGACGAAATTGCCGACATGCCAATAAGCGAGCGTGATCTCGCGGCCGAGCGGCGAGGTGTAGAACACGCGGACGCGGCCGCTCTCGATCAGCCAGATACCGTCATGCTTGCCGCCCTGGCTGAAGAGCGTCTGGCCACGGTTCAGGACCTTTCGGCGGCCCTGCTTCAGCACCAACTCCCGCTCGCGCGGTGAGAGCTTGTCCATCAACGGTGGTGGACCGCCGATCCATTGCTGGTTCTCGGTGAGCAGCAGCGAGGAGCTGCCCGCAGGCCGGACTGTCGGGGGAGCGGACCCGCGAACCGCATTCGCCGCCTGCAACATCGTCTGCCTCCGGAACGTTCAAACCGTTCTAAAGAGGAGCAATGTCCGTGCCAGATTTACTCCGCTGTCATCGCCCGCGAAGGCGGGCGTTCCAGTATTCCAGAGGCCGGCGTTGGAGCGCTCGCTCTCACCACATCCGCCGCGGCGTACTGGATGCCCCGGTCAAGCCGGGGCATGACGGCGGAGGTCGTGGAACGGCTTGAGGGTCAGCGCCCCGCCAGGCTCAGCAGATACGTCTTCGGGTAAATCCCCCGGTTGTGCCCGTCCGAAAACGAGATGTTCAGGCCATAGCCGAGATCGCCGATCTCGGTGATTGCAATTCCCGGAAAGGTTTCCGGGAAGCGACCGTCGAAGCGGGCGCGGGTGCAGTGGGCGCATTTGCATGAGAGGCGGAGTGTTTCGGCGGGGACGCTCAGCGCCTCGTCCTGCGCGGTGCGGACGAGGAGCGATGCGAGATCGGGGCTGGTTTCGTAGTCAGACACGATCGGCGCCACCAAAGCAGTCATAGTCATGACGAACCTCCGACTTTCATCTATGTCGGCTCAGGCGTGCACGAATAGCAACTAATTGCCGGCGCGGGCGTGACCGCGTGCCTTCTGCTGGATCACCGCCCGCGAAATGTGAAACTAATCGACCGGGAAATTCACTTCCGAATTGCCGGACTCTCCTCTCTTCGTGACCTTGGCGTCATCGACAAGGAGAGACCATGAGTGCATTTCAGAAGGAAACGGTTCTGTCGGTCAGGCACTGGACCGATTCCCTGTTCAGCTTCACCGCGACGCGCGATCCCGGCTTTCGTTTCCAGAACGGCCAGTTCGCCATGATCGGGCTGGAGGTCGAGGGCAAGCCGTTGATGCGGGCCTACAGCATGGCCAGCGCCAACCACGAGGAGGCGCTCGAATTCTTCTCGATCAAGGTGCAAGACGGCCCGCTAACCTCGCGCCTGCAGAAGATCAGGGAGGGCGACATCATCCTGGTCGGCCGCAAGGCGACGGGCACGCTGATCACTGGCAACCTCATTCCGGGAAAGCGCCTGTTGCTGCTCTCGACAGGCACGGGCCTTGCGCCGTTCGCCAGCCTGATCAAGGACCCTGATGTTTACGAGAACTACGAGACCATCGTGCTCGCTCATGGCTGCCGACAGGTCTCCGAGCTCGCTTACGGCGAACACCTCGTCGAAGGCCTGCGCAATCACGAATTCTTCGGACCCCTGATCCGCGACAAGCTCGTCTACTACCCGACCGTGACCCGCGAGCCGTTCCGGAACCGAGGCCGCATCACCGACCTGATCGCGTCCAACCAAATGTTCGACGACATTGGGCTATCCGGCCTCGATATCGAGACCGATCGCATCATGCTGTGCGGCAGTCCCGCGATGCTCGAGGAACTGCACGCGATGTTCTCCGCCCGCGGTTTTGTCGAGGGCAACCACAGCAAGCCCGGCCATTTCGTCATCGAAAAGGCTTTCGTCGAGCGCTGAGGCGCAAATCGCGTCCCGGCGACAACTAATTGCTATCCCCGGGAGGCCCACTGGACAAATCTGATGCAAAGGCGCCGGGGATCGGCGAGCCAGGAGCAAGTGATGTCACTAGATCAGATCGTCGACGGACTTTCGGAAGTTTCCTGCGATGTGCTGGTGATCGGCGGCGGCACGGCCGGCCCGATGGCAGCGCTGAAGGCGAAGCTGAAGAACCCGAAGGCCAACGTCGTCCTGCTCGAAAAGGCCAACGTCAAGCGCTCCGGCGCAATCTCGATGGGCATGGACGGCCTGAACAACGCCGTCATCCCCGGCTACGCGACGCCGGAGCAGTACACCAAGGAAATCACCATCGCCAATGACGGCATCGTCGATCAGAAGGCGGTCTATAAATACGCCCAGAACTGCTACAAAATCATCGAGGAGCTCGACAGCTTCGGCATCCGTTTCCTGAAGAACGAGAACGGAGATTACGCCGTCAAGAAGGTGCATCACATCGGCACCTACGTGCTGCCGATGCCGAACGGCGAGACCGTGAAGAAGGCGCTGTACCGCCAGCTCCGCCGCGCCCGCATCCTGATCTCCAACCGCTACATGGCGACGCGGCTGCTGAAGTCCGCCGATGGTCGTATCGCCGGCGCCGTGAGCGTCAATACCCGCACCGCCGAGATGCTGGTGATCAAGGCCAAGGCCGTGGTCCTCTGTATGGGCGCCGCCGGCCGCCTCGGTCTTCCGACCTCCGGCTACATGTTCGGCACCTATGAGAACGCCGCCAATTCCGGCGACGGCTACGCCATGGCCTATCACGCCGGCGCCGCGCTCGCGAACCTCGAATGCTTCCAGATCAACCCGCTGATCAAGGACTATAACGGCCCGGCCTGCGCTTATGTCGCCGGCCCCTTCGGCGCCTACACGGCGAACAACGAAGGATCGCGCTTCATCGAATGCGACTACTGGTCCGGCCAGATGATGCTGGAGTTCTACAATGAGCTCCTGTCGGGCAAGGGCCCGGTGTTTCTCCAGCTCAAGCATCTGCATCCCGACACCATCTCCGAGATCGAATCCACGCTGCACAAGGTCGAGCGTCCGACGCGCGGCTTGTTCCAGCAGGGGCGCGGCGTCGACTACCGCAGCGAGTCGATCGAGATGCACATCTCCGAGATCGGTTTCTGCTCCGGCCACAGCGCTTCCGGCGTGTTCGTCGACGACAATGCGCGCACCACCGTGCCCGGTCTCTACGCCGCCGGCGACATGGCGAGCGTGCCGCACAATTACATGCTCGGCGCCTTCACCAACGGCTCGGTCGCGGGTATCGACGCCATGGAATTCGCCGCCAATTACGATTTTGCGGAGTTCGACGCTGCCGACGTCGCGATGGAGCGCGACCGCGTGATGGCGCCGACCAAGCGCGAGGACGGCATTCCGCCCAACCAGGTCGAATACAAGACCCGCCGCCTCGTCAACGACTATCTCCAGCCGCCAAAAGTCACGCGCAAATACGAGCTCGGCATGCGCCGCCTCGCCGAGGCGCGGGAGGACATGCAGGAGCGCATGATCGCGCGTAACGCGCACGAATTGCTCCGCGCGCTCGAAGTGCAGTCGATCATGGACTGCGCCGACATGGCCGCGCACGCCTCCCTCTACCGCGAGGAGAGCCGCTGGGGTCTCTATCACTGGCGCACGGATTTTCCGGAGAAGGACAACGAGAACTGGTTCTGCCACACGCTGCTGTCCAAGCAGGACGGCAAGATGAGCAGCGAGAAGCGCGCCGTCGAGCCCTATGTCGTTCCGATCGCGGACGACGAGAAAGACCTCTACGACAAGCAGCGCATCCGCGCCTCCGCCTGATCCACCGCGCAAAAGCAACAGGAGACATCAAATGCCTCTCGCGTCCTATCAGACATCGGTTCCGGTGGTCGTCGACGACGCCAAATGCATCGCGGACAAGGGCTGCACGGTGTGCGTCGACGTCTGCCCGCTCGACGTGCTTCGCATCAGCGACATGACCAACAAGGCCTACATGGCCTATGACGAGTGCTGGTACTGCATGCCTTGCGAGGCCGATTGCCCGACCGGCGCCGTCACCGTCAACATTCCGTATCTGTTGAGGTGAACATGTCGAGCCCGTTCGAGTCCTACGACGACTTGGAGGACGCCGACGAGCGGCTTCAGGCCGCCGATCCCGCCGAGCGCCGCGTTGCCATCATCGCGCTCGGCCATTCCGGCGATCCCGCAGCTGTCGCGCATCTCGCCAACATGGTGGCCGATCCTGACGCAGGCGTGCGCCAGCAGGTCGCGATGGCGCTGGGGGAGTTCGATGGGCCGGAGGCGGCAAGTGCGCTGGTGAAGCTGCTGGTCGATCCCGAGAGGATCGTCGCGGCCGCTGCGGCCGACAGCATGGCCGAGTTCAAGGATCCTGCCTGCGCCGATGTGATCCTGCCGCTGGTCAGGCATACCCATGCTTTCGTCCGCATGGGTGCACTGCGCGCGCTCAAGGAGCTGCGCTGCAAGGACACGCTGAAACCCGCGCTGGAAGCGCTCCAGGATGCAGATGCCGCCGTGCGTGTGCAGGCGATTGGCGTGATCGGCTTCCTCAAGCTGGAGGAATCGATCCCCGCGCTGACCGCGCTGATCAACGATCCCGATGCCCATGTGCGCCGCGCCGCTGTGAGCGCGCTTGCGTTCTCGCAGATGAAGCCCGCGGCCGAAACCATCACGCGGGCGCTGAAGGATTCGGATTGGATGGTGCGCGAGATGGCCGCGGAAACGCTGGGCTTGAACGCCAATGGCGGGATCGCGGCTGATCAACTCGTCGCTTGCCTTGCAGACGAGTTCTGGCAGGTGCGGCTGAAGGCGATCCGCAGCCTCGGGAAGATGAAGATCGAGCGCGCAGTGCGGCCGATTGGCCATTGCGTCAATCATGACCAGGCCAACCTGCGCAAAGAAGCGGCCGCCGCGCTCGGCGAGATCGCCCATCCCGACGGCGAGGCGTTCCTCGCCGTGATCGCCGACGATCCCGATCCCGATGTCCGCAAGAATGCACGTTGGGCGCTGCAGCAGATCGCGGCGCGAAAGGCGCGGGCAGGGGCATAGTCCGCACGGCGCGCAGCCGCTCTGGACTTCCCCCGCCAGACGTTTATTGGTCTTCGCCAATGGGATCGGCGGCTGCAAATGCAGCTGGTCCTTAGAAACAGCGAGGGCTCGGCCATGACGACATTGACAGTGAAAGACCTTCTCCCCGCGGATGGAACGAAGGGGACGCTGGTCGGCCGTGTCTGGCTGCCGCAGGTGAGCGGTCCGGCCGTGGTTGCCGTACGCAGTGATGGCGTGTTCGACGTCACCTCGAGGTTTCCGACTGTCAGCGCGCTCTGCGAGGAAGACAATCCGGCCAAGGCGCTTGGCGCGACCAAGGGCGAGCGCATCGGCGATCTCGACGCCATCGTGGCCAACACCGCCCCCGACGGCCGCGACCCCAACAAGCCCTGGCTGCTTGCGCCGGTCGATCTGCAGACCCTGAAGGCCGCCGGCGTCACCTTCGCCATCTCGATGCTGGAACGTGTGATCGAGGAGCGCGCCAAGGGCAATCCGGCCTCCGCCGAAGCGATCCGCAAAGAAGTGACGCGCCTGATCGGCGACGATCTGTCAAAACTCAAGCCGGGCTCGGATCAGGCCATGCACCTGAAGCAGGTGCTGATCGACCAAAACGCCTGGAGCCAGTATCTCGAAGTCGGCATCGGCCCCGATGCCGAGGTGTTCACCAAGGCCCCGACCATGTCGTCTGTCGGCACCGGCATGGATGCAGGCCTGCATCCGAAGTCGACCTGGAACAATCCCGAGCCGGAGCTGGTGCTGTTCGTGTCGAGCCGCGGCAAGATCGTCGGCGGCGCACTCGGCAACGACGTGAATCTGCGCGACTTCGAGGGCCGCTCGGCGCTGCTGCTGTCGAAGGCCAAGGACAACAATGCGTCCTGTTCGATCGGCCCGCTGCTGCGCCTGTTCGACGACACCTTCACGCTCGACGATGCGCGCAAGCTCGACATCAGCCTGAACGTGACCGGCACGGACGGGTTCGTTCTCGACGGCCATTCCTCGATCAGCAAGATCAGCCGCGATCCGACCGACCTCGTCGCGCAGACCATCGGCAAGATCCATCAATACCCCGACGGCTTCGTGCTGTTCCTCGGCACGATGTTCGCGCCCGTGAAGGATCGCGATGCGCCGGGGCAGGGCTTCACCCACAAGCGCGACGACATCGTCACCATCGCTGCGCCGGAGCTCGGCAAGCTCATCAACCGCATGCGCACCAGCGAAGAGTGCGAGCCCTGGACCTTCGGCATCGGCGCGCTGATGAAGAACCTGGCGCAGCGGAAGCTGATCTAGCTTCGCCTCTCCCCGCGCGTGGGGAGAGGCCGGCAGGCAAAGCGTGGCGGGCGAGGGGCCCCACCACGAGTTGGTCAGGTTGATAGACGCAGAGCTCTATCCACACCGTCATTGCGAGCGCAGCGAAGCAATCCAGGGTCTTTCCGCGGAGGAATTCTGGATTGCTTCGCTACGCTCGCAATGACGGGAGAGAGCTCGCGCGACTGGTTATCACCGTCGCTGCGGATCGAGCGCCTGCACCCCAACGCGTAAATTCCTTTCATCTCCCCGTTGCATCAATGGAACAAAATCGCGCTGAGCGTGTCATAGAACCGCGTGCCATCCTCCGTCGCGCTTTCCACCAAATAGTCAAATAATATGACTAGTCGGAACCCATCTTCCGTGAAATAGTGCCTCCCGCCGCCTCAAAGGGTCGGCCTGCGGGTGCCATGCTACCAATCAGCGCCCGAGATAACACAAGATGACTTCTTGGGAGACACGCCTGATGACCCTCAAAGCCCTTTTTGCGGCCAGCGCCATGGCCGCGTTGCTTCTGCCGCTGCCGGCCAAGGCCGGCCAGCTCACCATCGGCTTCTCGCAGATCGGATCGGAGTCCGGCTGGCGCGCGGCCGAGACTTCGGTGTCCAAGCAGGAGGCCGCCAAGCGGAAGGTCAATCTCAAGATCGCCGACGCGCAGCAGAAGCAGGAAAACCAGATCAAGGCGATCCGCTCCTTCATTGCCCAGAACGTCGATGCGATCTTCCTCGCGCCCGTCGTCTCGACCGGCTGGGACTCGGTGCTAAAGGAGGCCAAGGAAGCCAAGATCCCGGTCGTGTTGCTCGACCGCGACATCGATCCCTCCGGCAAGGAGCTCTATCTCACCGCCGTCACCTCCGACAGCGTGCATGAAGGCGAGGTGGCCGGCGATTGGCTCGCCAAGACCGTCGGCAGCAAGCCCTGCAACATCGTCGAATTGCAAGGCACGGTCGGCGCCAGCGTTGCCACCAACCGCAAGAAGGGGTTTGACACCGCCATCGCCAAGCACGCCAACCTGAAGGTGGTGCGCAGCCAGACCGGCGACTTCACCCGCGCCAAGGGCAAGGAGGTGATGGAGAGCTTCATCAAGGCCGAAGGCGGCGGCAAGAACATCTGTGCGGTCTATGCGCACAACGACGACATGATGGTCGGCGCGATCCAGGCGATGAAGGAGGCCGGCCTCAAGCCCGGCAAAGACATCCTCACCGTTTCGATCGACGCGGTGCCCGACATCTTCAAGGCAATGGTCGCCGGCGAAGCCAACGCCACGGTCGAGCTGACGCCGAACATGGCGGGCCCGGCGCTCGATGCCGTCGCGGCCTTCAAGGACAAGGGCACGGTTCCGCCGAAATGGATCCAGACCGAGTCCAAGCTCTATACCGCCACAGACGATCCGCAGAAGATCTACGACAGCAAGAAGGGCCTCGGTTACTGAGGCGGGCTTGGCCGGACCGCGGCTTGCGGTCCGGCCACCCTCTTCGAAACGGCCGCGCAAACGCATAGGCTGGATGTCCGCATCGCCGGCGGGCACCCCTGGGAGTGACTTTGCCATGCAGAACAGCCTTGATCCTGCTGCCTCCCTGTTGGAGGTGCGCGGGATCAGCAAGAGCTTCGGCGCCGTGCACGCGCTGCAGCAGGTCGATTTCACGCTTCGTGCCGGCGAGATCCATGCGCTGCTCGGCGAGAATGGCGCCGGCAAGTCGACGCTGATCAAGGTCGTCACCGGCGTGTTCCCGCGCGATGCCGGCATCGTCAGGATCAGTGGCGAAGAAATTGCGCCGCGTTCGGCCAAGGCGGCGCTTGGGGCCGGCATCGCCACCGTCTACCAGGAAGTCAATTTGCTGCCGAACCTCTCCGTGGCGCAGAACCTGTTCCTCGACCGCCAGCCGATGCGCTTCGGCATCGTGCGCGAGCGCGAGATGCGGCGTCGCGCCAAGGCGCTGCTTGCGGATTTCGGTCTCGACATCGACGTCGCCGCACCGCTCGGCAACTATTCGGTGGCCGTGCAGCACGTCACCGCGATCGCCCGCGCCGTCGATCTCTCCGCGCGTGTGCTGATCCTGGATGAGCCGACCGCGAGTCTCGATCGTCACGAGGTCGAGATCCTGTTTGGTATCATGCGGCAACTCGCCGGGCGCGGCATCGGCATCGTCTTCGTCAGCCATTTCCTTGATCAGGTCTACGAGATATCCGACCGCATCACCGTCTTGCGCAATGGCCGCCTGGTCGGCGAGCGCGAGACCGCCTCGCTGCCGCGGCTCGAATTGATCCGGATGATGCTCGGCCGCGAGTTGGCCGAGACCACCAGCGAGCGGGCATCAGTAGGCGAGCACACGGTGCGCGATGTCTGTGCGAGCTACGAGGGTTACGGCAAGGCCGGTTATGTCGCGCCGTTCAATCTCGAGCTGCGCCATGGCGAGGTCGTCGGCCTTGCCGGCCTGCTCGGCTCGGGCCGCACCGAGACGGCGCGGCTGGTGTTCGGCGCCGAGCGCGCCGATTGCGGGCAGGCGAGGGTAGAGGGCGCGCCCGTCCGGCTGCAGTCGCCGCGCGACGGCGTCCGCCATGGCTTCGGCTATTGCCCGGAGGAGCGCAAGACCGACGGCATCGTCGCCGAGCTCACCGTGCGCGAGAACATCGTGCTCGCGCTCCAGGCCAAGCGCGGCCTGCATCGTCCGCTGTCGCGCCGCGAGCAGGACGAGATCGCGCGGCGCTACGTCAAGATGCTCGACATCCGCCCGGCCGATCCCGAACGTCCCGTCGGCCTGTTGTCGGGGGGCAATCAGCAGAAAGTGCTGCTGGCGCGCTGGCTCGCGACCTCGCCGCGGCTCCTCGTGCTGGACGAGCCGACCCGCGGCATCGACGTCGGCGCACATGCCGAGATCATCCGCCTGATCCGCGAGCTCTGCGACGACGGCTTGTCGCTGCTCGTGATCTCCTCCGAGCTGGATGAGATCGTGACCTATTCCGACCGCGTCGTGGTGCTGCGCGACCGCGCCCATGTCGAGGAGCTCGCGGGCGAGGCGGTCGACGTCGGCAACATTCTCGCAGTCATTGCCGCCGACGGTGCTGTGACAGCGCACGAGGGGCGGGCATGACAGCGCTATTGCCGCGCCGCGGCCTCGCCCAGATTCTTGCGCTAATCGTGATCCTCGCGGTCGACCGCGTAGTGTCGCCGCAATTTTTCGACCTGCGCCTCCAGGACGGTCGTCTCTTCGGTAGCCTGATCGACGTGCTCAACCGCGGCACGCCGGTGGCGCTGCTGTCGCTTGGCATGGTGCTGGTGATCGCAACGCGCGGCATCGATCTGTCGGTCGGCGCCGTGATGGCGATCTGCGGCGCGATCGCGGCGAGCCTTGCTGACAGTCACGGCCTGCCAGTGGTGCTGGCTGCCGCACTCGGGGCCGGCCTTGTCTGCGGATTGTGGAACGGATTTCTCGTCGCGGTCCTCGGCATGCAGCCGATCGTGGCGACGCTGATCCTGATGGTGGCAGGGCGCGGCATCGCCCAACTCATCACCGAAGGACGCATCGTCACTTTCTCCTCGCCGGATCTGGTCTGGCTCGGCAATGGCTCGGTGCTCGGCCTGCCGGTGCCGGTCGTGATTGCCCTCGGCATGCTCATCCTCACCGGCGCCGTGGTGCGCGGCTCTGCGCTCGGGCTTTTGATCGAAGCGACCGGCGGCAACGCGCGCGCGAGCGAGCTTGCCGGTGTCGGCACCCGTGCGATGATCCTGTCGGTCTACGTCTGGTGCGGCGTCTGTGCCGCGCTCGCCGGCGTGATCGCGGCGGCCGACATCATGGGGGCGGACGCCAACAATGCCGGCCTTTGGCTCGAGCTCGATGCAATCCTCGCCGTAGTGATCGGCGGCACCTCGCTGTTCGGCGGCCGATTCAGCCTCGTGCTCGCCGTGTTCGGCGCGCTGATCATCCAGACCATGAACACCGGCATTTTGCTGTCCGGCTATCCGCCGGAGTTCAACCTGCTGGTCAAGGCGGTGGTGGTGCTTGCGGTGTTGCTGCTGCAGTCGCCGAAGCTGTCTGGCGTTGCCGGTGTGGTGACGCGGCTGCGGAGGACGAAAGCATGAAAGGTCTGTCGCCCGCCCTCATCACGGCGATCGTGCTGGTCGCGGGCTTTGCGGCCTGCGCGGTGCAGTTTCCCAACATCGCTTCCACCCGTGTGGTGGGCAATCTCCTCACCGACAATGCCTTCCTCGGCATCGTCGCGGTCGGCATGACCTTCGTCATCATCTCCGGTGGCATCGATCTCTCGGTCGGCTCGGTGATCGGCTTCACCACCGTCTTCGTTGCGCTCGCGATCGAGCGCTGGGGCGTGCCGCCGCTGGTCGCCTTCGTCGCCATCCTCGTACTCTCGGCAGCCTTTGGCGCGGCGATGGGTGCGGTGATCCATGTCTTCGATTTGCCACCGTTCATCGTGACCCTGGCCGGCATGTTCCTGGCGCGCGGCGCGAGCTTCCTGCTCTCCACCGAATCGGTCCCGATCACGGCACCGATCTATTCTACGGTGTCGGACTTCGCGCTGCGGATGCCAGGTGGCGGGCGGCTGACAGCAAT
The DNA here is from genome assembly GCF_006658635.1 of Bradyrhizobium sp. UNPA324. Classification (NCBI taxonomy): domain Bacteria; kingdom Pseudomonadati; phylum Pseudomonadota; class Alphaproteobacteria; order Hyphomicrobiales; family Nitrobacteraceae; genus Bradyrhizobium; species Bradyrhizobium sp. UNPA324. The sequence continues at coordinate 3,840,274 of NZ_LFJD01000004.1, read as the reverse complement.
TGCCATCATCATGCTCGTGATCGTGACCGGCGGTGTCCTGCTGCTGCATCTCACCCGGTTTGGCGCCAACGTCTACGCGCTCGGCGGCAGCCGGACGACCGCGAGCCTGATGGGCGTTGCGGTCGGCAAGATGACGGTGAAGATCTACATGCTGTCGAGCCTGCTCGCAGGAATCGCCGGCATCGTCTTCTCTTTCTACACCAGCGCCGGCTATTCGCTCTCTGCCGTCGGTGTCGAACTCGATACCATCGCCGCCGTCGTGATCGGCGGCACGCTGCTCACGGGCGGGCAGGGCTCGGTGATCGGGACCTTCCTCGGCGTCCTGATTCAGGGCCTGATTCAGACCTACATTAATTTCGACGGCACGCTGTCGAGCTGGTGGACAAAGATCGCGACCGGTGTCTTGCTGTTTGCATTCATCGCTTTGCAGCAGGGATTGGTCGCGCTTGCGCGCCGGCCCGCGACGAAGAGGCTGGGAGCCGCGACATGACCTCGCGCATCGTTGTCATCCCGACACGGCGGGCTCACTCCAACCATGCGGAGGTCGCCCGCTCGATCGGCGTCGACATCATCGCCGGACGTTACGCGGAGGGGACGCGCCTGCCGGGCGACGCCGAGATGATCGCGATGTTCGGCGTGTCGCGGCCGGTGCTGCGCGAGAGCGTGAAGACTCTGGTGGCCAAGGGGCTGCTCACCACCAAGGCGCGCGTCGGCACCGTCGTGCGCGAGCGCGGCGCCTGGAACATGTTCGATGCCGACGTGCTGGCCTGGCATCTGGACGCCGGCATCGACAAGCGTTTCCTGAACGACCTCGCCGAGATCCGTCTTGCGGTCGAGCCGCGCGCGGCGATGCTGGCCGCCACACGGCGATCGGACGAGGATCTCGCCGAGCTTCGGCGCAGCATGGAGCGCATGCGGCTCGAAGCGTCGGACTCGGTCGGCTTTGCCGATGCCGACCTCGCGCTTCACGTCGGCGTGGCCCGCGCCTCCGGCAATCTGTTCATGCGCTCGATCGGTCACGTCATCGAGGCGGCTCTGCGCGCCTCGTTCCTGCTAAGCGCCCCCGTGGAATCGGAGGACCGCGACACCGTGCTGCTCTGGCACCAGAAGATCGTCGATGCGATCGCGGCGGGCGATGCCGAGGCCGCTTCGGAGGCGATGGTCTTCGTCATTCACAACGGCATGCATCGCCATGAGGACACGGTCATCGAGACCGCACCGGCCGAGGCGCTGCCATCCCCGGAATCTGGAGAGAGATCGTGACCGAGCTTCGGATCGCCATCGTCGGCTTCGGCAAGATCGCGCGTGATCAGCATGTCGGTGCGATCGCCGCGGTGCCGGGTGCAACGCTGGCGGCGATCGCGAGCCGCAACGCTTCGCTGCCGGGTCTGCCGCACTTCGCCACCATTGAGGAATTGCTGGAGAGGGGGCCGCCGATCGATGCCGTCTCGCTCTGTACGCCGCCGCAGGTGAGGCGGGCGCAGGCCGCCGCGGCGCTCGCCGCCGGCAAGCACGTCATGCTGGAGAAGCCGCCGGGCACCGGCGTGGCCGAGCTCGATCCGCTGATCGCGATGGCGACGGAGGCAAAGCGAACGCTGTTCGCGACCTGGCATTCGCGCCATGCGCCGGCGGTCGAACCCGCGCGACAATGGCTCGCCGATCGACGCATTGCCTCTGTGCATATCAGCTGGAAAGAGGATGTCCGCGTCTGGCATCCCGGTCAGAGCTGGATCTGGGAACCAGGCGGTCTTGGCGTGTTCGACCCCGGCATCAACGCGCTGTCGATCCTGACCAGGATCCTGCCGAAGCCGGTGTTCGTCACCGCGGCCGAGCTGGCCTTTCCCGCAAACTGCCAGGCGCCGATCGCCGCGAACCTGACACTGACCGACATTGACGGCCTGCCTGTGACCGCCGAATTCGACTTTCGCCAGACCGGCCCGCAAAGCTGGGATATCGTCGTCGACACCGACCGCGGTCGGATGACCTTGTCCAGCGGTGGCGCGCGCATGGCAATTGACGGCAAGGTGCTTGCCGAAGCGCCCGATGAGGAATATCGCCGACTCTACCGGCGCTTCGTCGAGCTCGCGGTGACCGGCGCAAGCGACGTCGATCTGGCACCGCTTCGCCTCGTTGCCGACGCCTTCCTGCTCGGCAGGCGTACAATTGTCGAACCGTTCGTGGATTAGACATGGCAGGCTCAAAAATCGAAAAAGATGTCTTCGGAAGACTGCCTGATGGCCGCAATGTCGGGCGCATCGTGCTGCGCGGTGCAGGCGGGTTCGAAGCGCGCATCATCACCCATGGTGCGGTGCTTCAGGCGCTGATCGCGCCGGATGCAAAGGGTGGCCATGACGACGTCGTGCTCGGCCATGACGCGTTCACCGGCTATCTCGCGGAACGAAAGTTCTTCGGCGCCACCGTCGGCCGCTACGCCAACCGCATCGCCAAGGGACAGTTTTCGCTGGATGGTGAGATGGTGCAGCTTGCCGTCAACAACGGCCCGAATGCGCTGCATGGTGGCCTCGTTGGGTTCGACCGTAAGCTCTGGGCGGTCGCGGAGATCGACGAGGGCGCCGAGCCCGCGGTGACGCTGACCTATGTCAGCCCGCATGGTGAGGAGAATTATCCCGGCCGGCTCGACGTCCGCCTGACCTATCGCGTCACCGGGCCGACCGAGCTGTCGCTTTCCATGGAAGCGCGGACCGACCGACCGACCATCGTCAACCTGACCAACCACAGCTTCTTCAATCTCGAAGGCGCGACGTCGGGCACGTCCATTCTCGACCACCGCTTGACGGTCGCCGCCGAGCATTTCCTCGCCATCGATCCCACCGCCATTCCGTTGCCGGAGCCGCCGCGGCGCGTTGCCGGCACGCCGTTCGACTTCCGCGAACCTCGGCTGGTCGGCGAGCGCATCCGGCAGGGCGACCAGCAATTGCAGAACGGCAGGGGCTACGACCACACCTATTGCCTCGGGCGTGATGGCAAGCTCGCGCTCGCCGCGCGGCTGGAGGCGCCGCGCTCGGGGCGGATCATGGAGCTGTTTACCGACCAGCCTGGCCTTCAGGTCTATTCCGGCAATTATCTCGACGGCACAATCTCGGGGAAGGGCGGCAAGCTCATCCGGCAGTCGGACGCCATGTGCCTGGAGCCGCACATCTGGCCTGATGCGCCGAACCGGCCGGATTTTCCGAGCCCGCGCCTTGATCCGGGCGAGGTCTATCGGCATCACACGGTCTATCGCTTCGCAGTGAGGACGCCATGATCGAGCAAGTCCCCACCTCCGTTCTCTCGGACGATCCCTGCCATCTCGGCGAGGGCCCGACTTATGACATGACCACCGATACCGCCTGGTGGTTCGATATCCGCGAGGGACGGCTGTTCGAGGCGCAACTTGGCAGCGGTAGCATCCGCGTTCATGCGCTCGGCCGGATGGCGAGCGCGCTTGGGCGCATCGATGCCGAACGGCAGCTGATTGTCGCCGAGGACGGGCTTTACATCCGTAAGCTTGCTGACGGCGCGATGACGCTGTTCCTTCCGCTCGAGGCGGACAATCCCGCCACGCGCTCCAATGATTGCCGCGTGCACCAGTCCGGCACGTTCTGGATCGGCACCATGGGCAAGAAAGCCGAGCCGAAGGCAGGGGCGATCTACGCGCTCCATCGCGGCAAGATCTCGACGCTGTTTCCCGGCGTCAGCATCCCCAATTCGATCTGCTTCTCTCCGGATGGCGCCACCGGCTACTTCACCGACACCCCGCGCGCCGTGCTCTACGCCGTGCCGCTCAATCCCGCGACCGGCCTGCCGCGCGGTGAGCCGGAGGTGCTGCTGCGCCATACCGGCATTGGCGGTCTCGACGGCTCGGTGTGCGACGCCGACGGGCAGATCTGGAACGCCTGCTGGGGCGCGAGCCGGATTGATGTCTACTCTCCGCAAGGTGAACGCCTGCGCTCGCTCAGCGTGCCGGCGAGGCAGGCGAGTTGCCCGGCCTTCGTCGGCCCCGACCTGTCGCGTCTCCTCGTCACGTCCGCCTGGCAGGACATGGACGCGGCCGCACGCGCCGCCGATCCGCAAGCCGGTTGCACGTTTCTACTGGAGGCATCCGCGCGCGGTCGCGCGGAGCCCGACGTCAAGCTCGCATAGGAGGCCCGAAGCAGCCCACGACCACGTTCTCCACGACACGAAGAAACAATCTGACACCCAAGGGAGTAAAACATGCTGAAACTGAAGACCACATTCCTCGCGCTGGCGCTGGCGGGCGCTGCGACGATGGCGACGAGCCTCACCGCTTCCGCCCAGGACAAGGCGACCGTCGGCATCGCCATGCCGACGAAGTCGTCGGCGCGCTGGATCGACGACGGCAACAACATGGTCAAGGTGCTGAAGGAACGTGGCTACAACACCGACCTGCAATATGCCGAGGACGACATTCCGAATCAGCTCTCGCAGGTCGAGAACATGGTGACGAAGGGCGCGAAAGCGCTGGTGATCGCCGCAATCGACGGCACCACGCTGTCCGACGTGCTCAAGCAGGCGAAAGCAAAAGGCATCACCGTGATCGCCTATGACCGCCTGATCCGCGGCACGCCGAACGTGGATTACTACGCGACCTTCGACAACTTCCAGGTCGGTGTGCTTCAGGCGCAATCGATCGAGAAAGGTCTCGGTCTGAAGGAAGGCAAGGGTCCGTTCAACATCGAGCTGTTCGGCGGCTCGCCCGACGACAACAATGCCTACTTCTTCTACAACGGCGCGATGAGCGTGCTGAAGCCCTACATCGACAGCGGCAAGCTCGTCGTCGCCTCGGGCCAGATGGGCATGGACAAGGTCGCGACGTTGCGTTGGGATGGCGCCACCGCCCAGGCCCGCATGGACAATTTGCTCAGCGCTTACTACGGCAACAAGAAGATCAATGCCGTGCTGTCGCCCTATGACGGCATCTCGATCGGCATCATCTCCTCATTGAAGGGCGTCGGCTATGGCAGCGCCGACCAGCCGATGCCGATCATCTCGGGGCAGGACGCCGAGGTGCCTTCGATCAAGGCGATGCTGCGTGGCGATCAGTACTCGACCATCTTCAAGGACACCCGCGACCTCGCCAAGGTGACCGCCGACATGGTCGACGCCGCGCTCGCCGGCAAGCAGGTCACGGTCAACGACACCAAGACCTATGAGAACGGCGTCAAGACCGTACCGTCCTACCTGCTCAAGCCGGTCGTGGTCTACAAAGACAATTGGGAGAAGGTCCTGGTTGACAGCGGCTACTACAAGAAGTCGCAGTTCCAGTGAGGTTTCCTTTTCCCTCTCCCCGCGCGCGGGGAGAGGGGGACTCTCGATGAGGGACGAAAAGCACGTCCACAAACTCGTCATGCCCGGGCTTGTCCCGGGCATCCACGCCCTTCGTCGCAGGCGGCTGCACGTGGATGGCCGGGACAGGCCCGGCCATGACGACGCGGAGACGTTCAGGAGTATGATCACATGACCGCCATGCTGGAGATGCGCAACGTCAGCAAGAGCTTTGCCGGCGTCCAGGCGCTGCGCGACGTCAACTTCTCGGTTCAGGCCGGGCAGATCCACGCGCTCGTCGGCGAGAACGGCGCCGGCAAGTCGACGCTGATGAAGGTGCTGAGCGGGGTCTACCCGCATGGCAGCTACGAGGGCACTATCGTCTTCGAGGGTGAGGAGCGGCGCTTCCGCGACATCAACGATTCCGAGGCGCTCGGCATCATCATCATTCATCAGGAGCTGGCGCTGATTCCGCTGATGTCGATCGCGGAAAACATCTTCCTGTCGCATCCGCCCTCGAAGCTCGGCGTGATCGATCGCGATGAGGTGTACCGGCGCACGCGCGAGCTGCTGGCGCAAGTCGGTTTGAAGGAATCTCCGGACACGCTGATCACCGATCTCGGCGTCGGCAAGCAGCAGCTTGTCGAGATCGCCAAGGCGCTGTCAAAGCGGGTGCGGATGCTGATCCTGGACGAGCCGACCGCCAGCCTGAACGAGGCGGACAGCGCTGCGCTGCTCGAACGCCTGATGGCATTCCGCGAGCAGGGCATCGGCTCGATCCTGATCTCGCACAAGCTTAACGAGGTCGCCAAAGTCGCCGACCACATCACGGTGCTGCGCGACGGCCGCACCGTCGACAGCATCGACTGCCATGCCGAACCGATCCAGGAAGACCGCATCATTCGCAGCATGGTCAATCGCGATATGGCTCACCGTTTCCCGGAGCGTAGCGCCAAGATCGGCGAGCCGGTGCTCGACGTCGCGAACTGGTCGGTCTATCACCCGATCCATCCCGAGCGGCAGGTGATCAAGAACGTCAATTTCGGCGTCAGGCGCTGCGAGGTCGTCGGCATTGCCGGATTGATGGGCGCGGGCCGCACCGAATTCGCCATGAGCCTGTTCGGTCGCTCCTGGGGCACTGCGATCAGCGGCACCCTGCGGCTCGAAGGCCGGGACATGGTGTTGCCGAGCGTCGCGGCGGCAATCGACGCCGGGCTTGCGTATGTCACCGAGGACCGCAAGCAGCTCGGCCTGATCCTGGCCGACGACGTCCGCAAGAACATCACGCTCGCCAGCCTCGACCAGGTCGCACCCGGGAGGGTGATCGACGACATCGCCGAGCTGAAGATCGCCAGCGATTATCGCGCCCGCATGCGCATCCCCTGCTCCGACGTCTACCAGGAGACCGGCCAGCTCTCCGGCGGCAACCAGCAGAAGGTGGTGCTGTCGAAGTGGCTGATGACCGACCCAAAAGTCTTGATCCTGGACGAGCCGACGCGGGGCATCGACGTCGGTGCCAAATACGAGATTTACTGTATCATCAACGAGCTGGCGGAAGCCGGCCGCGGCGTCGTGGTGATCTCCTCGGAGATGCCCGAGCTGCTCGGGATCTGCGACCGCATTTGCGTCATGAATGACGGCGCCTTCGTCGGGGAGTTCACAGGGGCCGAGGCAACGCAGGAAAAGATCATGCGCGCCATCATGCGCAACGAACGAAACATTGGGAACGCCGCGCCAGCGGCCGCGGAGATGGGAGGATCGCAGCTATGACCGACAAGACGGTATCGCTGCCCGAGGAGCGCCGGCACGGCAGCTTCATCAAGAACAATTTGCGCAATTACGGCATGCTGATGTCGTTGATCGCGATCATGCTGTTCTTCCAGGTCATGACAGGCGGCACGCTGCTGCAGCCGCTCAACCTGACCAACCTGGTGCTCCAGAACAGCTACATCGTCATCATGGCGCTGGGCATGCTGCTGGTGATCGTCACCGGCCATATCGACCTTTCGGTCGGCTCGGTCGCGGGCTTCGTTGGCGCGGTCGCCGCCGTGCTGATGGTGACTTACAAGGTCGATTACACGCTCGCCTTCATCGCCTGCCTGCTGCTAGGGGCCGCCATCGGCGCGGCGCAGGGCTATTGGGTGGCATTCTTCGGGATTCCGTCCTTCATCGTGACGCTGGCGGGCATGCTGGTGTTCAAGGGCCTCGCGCTCGCGGTGCTGCAGGGCCAGTCACTCGGCCCGTTCCCCGCGACCTTCCAGAAGCTGTCCTCCGGCTTCATTCCGGAGCTTCTGCCCGAGGCTGGCACGCTGCATCCGACCTCGATGCTGATCGGCGCCGTGCTCGCGCTCGGCCTCGTCTATGCCAGTGCCAAGGGCCGCTCGCGCGAGCAGTCGCACGGCATCGAGGTCGAGCCTTACGCGTTCTTCCTGGGCAAGAGCATCCTGCTCGCGTGCGCCGTGCTGTACTTCACCTACCTGATCGCCTCACATCGCGGCCTGCCGAACGTGCTGGTGATCATGACCGCCCTGATCGCGCTGTATGGCTTCGTCACCCGGCGTACCGTGATTGGCCGCCAGGTCTATGCGGTCGGCGGCAATGCGAAGGCGGCAAAATTGTCGGGCATCAAGACCGAGCGGCTGACTTTCCTCACCTTCGTCAACATGGGCGTGCTCGCAGCACTCGCGGGCCTCGTCTTCGCCGCGCGCCTCAACACCGCGACCCCGAAGGCCGGCCTCGGTTTCGAGCTCGACGTCATCGCCGCCTGCTTCATCGGCGGCGCTTCAGCTTATGGCGGCGTGGGTCGCGTCGGTGGCGCCGTGGTCGGCGCCATGATCATGGGCGTGATGAACAACGGCATGTCCATCCTCGGCATCGGCATCGACTATCAGCAGGTCATCAAGGGTCTCGTGCTGCTCGGGGCGGTGTGTATCGACGTGTACAATCAGCGGCGGTAGCTGCAACGGCAGTGCCGCAGGGTGGGTTAGCGAAGCAGATGTGCGAAGCGCATCTGCTTCGCGTAACCCACCAATTCGTTGCGGGTCCGCGGAAGCATGGCGGGTTACGCCTTCGGCTAACCCACCCTACGGCACTACGGCAGCGGTGATTGCGTCGTGAACAGCACCGCCGCGATCGCGACCGACAAGCCCACCGCCGATACGGTTGCCGCGGTCGACAGCACCCCCATTCGCCGAAGTGCGATGGCGAACGCGACGATGATGGGGGTCGCGGTCATCAGCCCGATTTGTGCCTCGCTCATCGCATTGCTCGCCGTTTTGGGGAACCGCCGGATGCATTCAACTTATGTCGGCGCGACGGGCGGAACGTTGCGTTAGCGCAAACGCGCCTCTGGCCGGTTGCATTATTTGTCCGGCGACAAAGTTGGAATCGCGCCGGTTGGATATCTGTCCGGCGGCTTGAGGCGGAAGGCAGATGTCGGCGACGGATTGCGAGCAACAGGGCACCGGCTGGGGAATCCTGGAAGATCTTCCCGGCGATCCCATGATCTGGGTGCTGATCTTCAGCGAACTCGCCGCTTTCGGCCTGTTCCTCGGTGCCTTCGTCATCGCTCGTGCGCTTCACCCAGCGCTTTTCGCGGCCGGTCAGGCCACGCTCGATGCACATCTGGCGGGAATCAACACCATCGTGCTCGTGACCAGTGGCTGGGCTGCCGCGCGCGGGGCGGCTGCGGCACGGGCGGGCGAAAGGGTGCGTGCGCGCGGCTGGCTGTTCGGCGCCATGGCGCTCGGCGCGCTCTTCATCGCGGTCAAGCTGTTCGAATATGCCGGCGAGATCGCGTTAGGAAACGGCCTGGAGACCAGTCCGTTCTTCACGCTGTACTTCCTTCTCACCGGCTTCCATCTGCTGCATGTCGGCCTCGGCATCGTGATCCTGGCCGTCGTTTCCTGGGGGGCCCGGCCGGAGGGCGTCGAAACCGGAACCGCTTTCTGGCACATGGTCGATCTGCTCTGGATCGTCATGTTCCCCATCATCTATCTGGTGCACCCGTGATTCCAGATCGTCTCGACATTGCCTGGATCATGTTGATCGGCCTCGCGCTCGCGACCATTTTGGTGCCCCCGCTGGTGGTGTCCCGCCCCTTGTTCGCCAATGCTTTGCTGCTGACCTTCGCCGCCCTCAAGGGCCGCCGTATCGTGCTCGATTTCCTCGATCTTCGCTCAGCGCCGGCGCTTTGGCGCGGCCTCGTCAGCGCCTGGGTCATCATCGTGGTGCTGTTCGCCTGGCTCGCATCCGCCATCGTTGCCCTGATCTGACGAGCGGTTGCGCATCGTCGCAATCCTTGCGCTTCCTCAAAGAGCGACCCGAGCCAATCGGCAATAAATCGCATCACCGATTTTCTCGACTCAAACCGGAAAGGATTGGCAATGGCTGAACGCCTGACCAAGTCGGCCGCTCGAAATGTCTTCTACGGCGGTTCGGCCTTCTTCTTCGCCATCTTCATAGGGCTGACGGCGCACAGCCATTACTACATGGCTACGACATCGACGGACGCGGCCATGCTGACGTCGTCGGTCGCCCGCGGCAAGCATGTGTGGGAGAAGAACTCCTGCATCAACTGCCACACTCTGCTCGGCGAGGGCGCCTATTTCGCGCCTGAAGTCGGCAATGTCTGGGATCGCTGGGGCGGCAACGAGGATCCGGCCGCAGCGCGCGAAACGCTGAAGGCCTGGATGCAGTCGCAGCCCTCGGGTGCGCCGGGCCGACGGCAGATGCCGCAGTTCAATCTCACCAACCAGGAGCTCGACGATCTCGCCGACTTCCTGCAGTGGACCAGCAAGATCAAGCGGCAGGATTGGCCGCCGAACAAAGCCGGCTAAGCGCTTTCCTCTTTCAAGACAGAGAGACCTCCGAGATGAAATATCAAACTCAGAAAGTCGCGATGCTGTATTTCTACGGCGCGCTGACCCTGTTCCTGGCCCAGATCCTGTTTGGCCTTCTCGCCGGAACGATCTACGTCCTGCCCAATACGCTGTCGACCGTCCTGCCGTTCAACATCGTCAGGATGATCCACACCAACGCACTGATCGTATGGTCGCTGATCGGCTTCATGGGCGCGACCTACTTCCTGCTCCCGGAAGAGACCGAGACCGAGCTCTATAGCCCGCTGCTGGCGAAGATCCAGTTCTGGATGTTCTTCGGCGCAGCCGGCGTCGCCGTGGTCGGCTATCTCTTCCATTATCACGAGGGCCGCGAGTTCCTCGAACAGCCCTTCATCATCAAGGTCGGCATCGTCGTCGTCTGCCTGATGTTCCTGTTCAACGTCACGATGACGGCGCTGAAGGGCCGCAAGACCACGATCACCAACATCCTGTTGTTCGGCCTGTGGGGCGTCGCGATCTTCTTCCTGTTCGCCTTCTACAACCCGGCGAACCTCGCCGTCGACAAGATGTACTGGTGGTACGTCGTCCATCTCTGGGTCGAAGGCGTCTGGGAGCTGATCATGGCCTCCGTGCTCGCTTATCTCATGATCAAGCTCAACGGCATCGATCGTGAAGTCGTCGAGAAGTGGCTCTACGTCATCATCGGCCTTGCCCTGTTCTCGGGCATCCTCGGCACCGGCCACCACTTCTACTGGATCGGCGCGCCCGGCTACTGGCAGTGGATCGGCTCGCTGTTCTCCACGCTCGAGGTTGCGCCGTTCTTCACCATGGTGATCTTCACGGTGCAGATGACCTGGAAGGCCGGCCGCAAGCATCCGAACCGCGCCGCGCTGTTGTGGTCGGTCGGCTGCTCGGTGATGGCGTTCCTCGGCGCCGGCGTGTGGGGATTCCTGCACACGCTGTCCTCGGTGAACTACTACACCCACGGCACGCAGGTCACCGCCGCGCACGGCCATCTCGCCTTCTTCGGCGCCTATGTGATGCTGAACCTGTCGGTGATGGCTTATGCGGTCCCGCAGCTCAAGGGACGTGCGCCCTATAACCAGTGGCTCTCGATGGCGAGCTTCTGGATCATGTGCACGGCCATGATGGTGATGACCTTCGCGCTGACCTTCGCCGGCGTGGTTCAGGTCCATCTCCAGCGCGTGCTCGGCCAGGGCTATATGGACGTGCAGGACCAGCTCGCGATGTTCTACTGGGTCCGGCTCGGCTCCGGTGTGTTCGTCGCGATCTCCGCGCTGATGTTCGTCTGGGCCGTGCTGGTGCCGAGCCGCGCGAAGCAGGCGGTCATCCCCGGCGCATTGCAGCCGGCTGAGTAGACGCAAATGGCGGCCGCGGTTCGCCGCGGCCGCCTGCTTCCTGGAAAGTCCGGAGAGACATCATGAAAGCTGCCCTTCACACGGTGACCTCGACGCCCGAGCTGCCGGACTATGTTCCATCCGGAAACGAATGCGAGCTTTTCGAGCATGCCTGGCGACGGCGTCTGCCGGTTCTGCTCAAGGGGCCGACCGGCTGTGGCAAGACCCGCTTCGTCGCGCACATGGCGGCGCGGCTGGGACTGCCGCTTCACACCGTCGCCTGCCATGACGATCTGACCGCCGCCGATCTCACCGGCCGCTATTTGCTCAGGGGCGGCGACACCGTGTGGACCGATGGTCCGCTGACGCGCGCGGTGCGCGAGGGCGGCATCTGCTATCTCGACGAGGTCGTGGAGGCGCGCAAGGACGTCACCGTCGTGCTGCATCCTCTGACCGACGATCGCCGCATCCTGCCGCTGGAGCGTACCGGCGAGGAGCTGGTGGCGCCGAGCAGCTTCATGCTGGTCGTCTCCTATAATCCCGGCTACCAGACGCTGCTGAAGGCGCTGAAACCCTCGACGCGGCAGCGCTTCGTCGCCATCGAATTCGATTTCCTGCCGCCAGAGCAGGAGATCGGCGTCGTGTCCGCCGAAAGCGGGCTGTCGCCGGAGCGCGTGCGGCCGCTGGTGGGGCTGGCTGGGCGGCTGCGCGCGCTCAAGGGCCACGATTTGGAGGAGGGCGTCTCGACCCGGCTCGTGGTCTATTGCGCGACGCTGATCGCCGCGGGCACGCCGGTCGCCGATGCCGTGCTGGCGGGCATGATCGAGCCGCTCACCGACGACGCCGACGTGAAGGCGGCGCTTCTGGACGTCGCGCGCGCCGTCATCGGGTGAGGCCGCGTCATGCTCGACTTCCTCGAACTGGAGGAGACGGTCGGCCGCGCCTGGCACAGGATGGTCGGCGGCACCGCGAGCTATCCGGTTCACGACGATCACGCCGTCGCACTGACCGAGGTGAGGGGGCGGCTCGCGGTGATGTTCCGCGCGCTCGGCGGCGAGACCGGGGTGCAGATTGCGAGCGCAGGCGCGCGAAAATCGGGGCATCGTCTCGGCTGGCGGCAGCGCATCGGCCTCGGAGACGAGCGGCTCGAGCAGCCGGGCCGTGACGCCGCGACCATCTTCCTTCCCGATCGCATCTCGATCTTTCCCGACCGCGGGTTGAACGCAGCGCTCTATCGCTGGCTGGCGGCATGGTTCGCCGCCGCGCCGATCGATACGATCACGGAAGTCGATGCGCTGCGGCGGGATCTTCTGGTGTTGCGCCGGGCGAGCGAGACGGCGGTCTTCGTGCTCATGCAATTTCCCGGTCTTGTCGGCGATTATGCGAAGCTCGCCGCAGCGACGGCCGAGGCCAGGCCTCGCCGCTCCCTGCCGCGCATCGAGCAGGAGGTCGAGCAGATCGTGCTGGCCCTGCTCGGAGCCGGCAAGGCGCCTGCGGGTAGGCTGTGGCCGGCGATGATGGGGACGGGCCCGCTGCCCGACAAGGCGCCGCCGGGCTATCATTCGATCCTGCCGTGCCCGCTCTGGGGGGATTGCTGGACGCGCGAGCTCTCCCCCGCCCATGCCGGCGAGGACGAATGCGCGCCGGGCGCGGAAGCCGCGCCCGAGAACGATCGCAAGCGCTTTGCCGTCCGCGAGCGCGAGGACAACGCCAACCGCCGCGATCCGTTCGTGCTCAACCGCTTCGAGAAGATCCTCGCGATGGCCGAAATGGTCAACGTCGACCGTCCGGCCGACGACAGCGAGGACGAGGATGCGCAGAAGACCGCCGACGATCTCGAGGAGATCACGCTGAGCCGCCGCACCGGCAAGCCGGCGAGCCGGTTCAAGTTCGATCTCGACCTGCCGCCGGAAGCTCTCGATGCCTCGAAGCTGAATGCAGATCTTACCTATCCCGAATGGGACTATCGCAGCGGCTCCTATCTGCCGGACCATTGCCGCGTGCTCGCAGGCGCAGCCTCCGAGCAAGGTGAGAGCTGGACGCCTGACGATGCCACGCGTCGGCACATTCGCCAGGTGCGCCGCCGCTTCGAGGTGCTGCGGCCGCGCCACGAGCTGATGCGCGCCCAGGCCGACGGACATGATCTCGATCTCGACGCGCTCGTGCGTGCGCGGTGCGACCTCCGCGCCGGCAGCGGCGGCAGCGGTCTCGATCGCATCCACGTCGCCATGCGGCCGCAGGGGCACGATCTCGCCGTCACGCTGCTCGTCGACGTCTCGTTGTCCACGGACGCCTGGGTCGATGGCTATCGCGTGCTCGACGTCGAGAAGGAGGCGCTGCTGGTGCTTGCGCATGGGCTGTCGGCCTGCGGCGATCACCACAGCATCCTAACCTTCACCTCGCGCAGGCGCTCCTGGGTGCGGCTCGAGACGGTGAAGGCCTTCGGCGAGCCGATGAGCGGGACGGTGGAGCGCCGGATCGGCGCGCTGAAGCCGGGCTATTACACGCGGATCGGCACGGCGGTGCGCCATGCCGCGGCCGAGCTCGCCCGCCAGCCGCAGCGCAAGAAGCTGCTGATCGTGCTCACCGACGGCAAGCCGAACGATGTCGATCATTACGAGGGACGCTTCGCGGTCGAGGACACCCGCAAGTCGGTGCAAGAGGCGCGCCGGCTCGGCATCGCCGCCTTCGGCGTCACGGTGGACGCGACAGCCCAATCCTACTTCCCGACCCTGTTCGGCCGCGGCGGCTACGCCATCGTCGGCAACATCAAGCGGCTGCCAGCGGCGCTGCCGGCGATCTACCGGCAGGTCGCGCATTGATGTCGGAACCTGCGGGCATGCGCTCTTGGTGAGCTATTGCTCACTTAATGGGTATATGATCGAATGGCCGGATGGAGCAGGGCCGGCCAAGACCAGATCTGATCATCTTCGATTGCGACGGCGTGCTCGTCGACAGCGAGCTACTGAGCTGCCGGTGTCTGTCCAAGGTACTGGCCGGGTTCGGCATCGCGCTCAGCCAGCAGCAGGCGCTCGAGCTCTTTCTCGGGCGCAGTACCAAGGCGATCGAGCAGCATTATCGTGATCTCGGGCAGATCGTGCCGGAGAGCTTTCTGCCGTGCCTGAAGTCGCAAGTGCTGTCGACGTTCGCAGCTTCGCTTCAGCCGATCGCCGGCGTTGCCGGGGTGGTGTCCGACCTGTCCGTGCCGTTTTGCGTGGCCTCGTCCAGCGACCTCGACCGCGTCGCGCTCTCCCTCGACGTCACCGGCCTGCGGGCGCATTTCGGCGACCGGATCTACACGGCGCAAATGGTCCGGCATGGCAAGCCGGCGCCGGATCTCTTCCTGTACGCGGCCGAGAAGATGCGCGTCTCGCCCGAGCGCACCCTGGTGATCGAGGACAGCGTCAGCGGCGTGAAGGCGGGCAAGGCGGCCGGCATGACCGTCTGGGGATTTGTCGGCGGCAGCCATTACCGCGGCCGTGACGGGCAGGCTATATTGTCCGGTGCGGGGGCCGACCGGGTCTTCGCGCGCATGAGCGATTTCTGGGAGGCGTGAGGCCCGCATGGCCGCCGAGAACGACAAGTCGCGACTCGACGATGCCGCGCGCGCCGGCTGGCTTTATTTCATCGCCGGTCACACCCAGGACGAGATCGCGAAGATGCTCCAGGTCTCGCGGGCCTCGGCGCAGCGGCTGGTCTCGCTGTGCCTCGCCGAACGCCTCATCACGTTCCGGCTCGAGCACCCCATCGCCGCTTGCATGGAACTTGCGGCGCGCCTGAAGGAGCGGTTCGACCTTGTCCATTGCGAGGTGGTGCCGGCTGATCCTGCGGCGCCGCAGGCCACTGCGGGCATTGCCGAACGCTGCGCCAATCTGCTCGATGCGACGCTGCGCTCTGAGACGCCCGTGATCGTCGCGCTCGGCACCGGCAGGGCGGTGCGCGCAGCGGTCGAGCGCGTCACGCCGATCGACCGACCCAATCACCAGATCGTCTCACTGGTCGGCAACATCTCCGCCGACGGTTCGGCGAGCTTTTACGATACCGTCGGCCGGCTCGCCGACCGCACCGGGGCGCGGCATTATCCGATGCCGCTGCCGTTCCTGATGTCGTCCGAGGACGAGCGCAACAAGATGGTCCGCATCGAGCCGATCGCCAAGGTGAAGGCGGTGGCGGCCAAGGCGGATTTGCGCCTCGTCGGCATCGGCCAGATGGACCAGAAGGCGCAGGTTCACATCGACGGCTTCGTCACCCGCGACGAATTGTTCGAGATGATGCGGCTCGGCGCCATCGGCGAGATCACCGGCTGGGCTTATGATTCCAAGGGACGTCTGCTCAAGGCCGGCACCAACAAGCGCCTCACCAGCATTCCGCCGGAAGTGCCGGCGAAGACCACGACGATCGGCGCTGCCGTCGGCGCGGCCAAAGTGACGGCGATCGCCGCGGCGCTGAACGGCGGCCTGATCAATGGGCTCATTACTGACGAGACAACCGCGCAGGCGATTCTGGAGCGGTAGGGGGCGTTCGGTGTAGCCGCGTCGGAACTGCGCTCCCTCTCCCGCAAGCGGGAGAGGTGAAGAATCCGCCGCCCTCGTCTCAGTTCAACTCACGCCCTCCCGCACCGCAGCACTCATAAGTTGCGCAAATGCCCGCGCGCCTGCTTGACAACGGTCGCCGCTCCGTTGAACATACGCCCAACGCGTGGGCATATGCTCAAACGCGAATTGAGGGGAGGTCACCGTGAAACATGTCCTGGGCGCCGTCTGCGGCGCGTCTGCACTTTTGCTGGCCGTCCCCGGGATGGCCGAAACGACCCTGACCATCGCCACCGTCAACAATGGCGACATGATCCGCATGCAGGGGCTGACCGCCGAATTCACCAAGAAAAACCCCGACATTGCGGTGAAATGGGTGACGCTGGAGGAGAACGTGCTGCGTCAGCGCGTCACCACCGACATCGCCACCAAGGGCGGGCAGTTCGACGTGCTCACCATCGGTACCTATGAGGTGCCGATCTGGGCCAAGAAGGGCTGGCTGGTGCCGCTTGCCAATCTCGGCGGCGATTACGACGTCGCCGACCTGCTGCCCAAGATCAAGGACGCGGTCTCCGTCGACGGCAAGCTCTACGCCGCGCCGTTCTATGGGGAGAGCTCGATGGTGATGTATCGCACCGATCTGTTCGAGAAGGCCGGCCTGAAGATGCCGGAAAAGCCGACCTGGGATTTCGTCGTCGATGCCGCCAAGAAGCTCACTGACAAGAGCGCCGGCACCTACGGCATTTGCCTGCGCGGCAAGGCCGGCTGGGGCGAGAACATGGCGTTCCTCTCGGCCATGGCCAACTCCTACGGTGCGCGCTGGTTCGATGAAAAGTGGCAGCCGCAGTTCAACACGCCGGAATGGAAGACGACGCTGACGACCTACGTCAACCTGATGAAGGAAGCCGGCCCGCCCGGCGCCAGCTCCAACGGCTTCAACGAGAACCTGGCGCTGTTCAACGCCGGCAAGTGCGCGATGTGGATCGACGCCACGGTGGCGGCATCCTTCGTCACCAACCCGAAGGACTCCAAGGTCGCCGACAAGGTCGGTTTCGCGCTGGCGCCGAACACCGGCCTCGGCAAGAACGCCAACTGGCTGTGGGCGTGGAACCTCGCGATCCCCGCCGGCTCCAAGAAGACGGAAGCCGCCGAGAAGTTCATCGCCTGGGCAACCAGCAAGGACTACACCAAGCTCGTCGCGTCGAAGGAAGGCTGGGCCAACGTGCCGCCGGGCACGCGCACCTCGCTCTACCAGAACCCCGACTATCTGAAGGTCGCCCCGTTCGCGAAGCTGACGTTGGCCTCGATCGACGCAGCCGATCCGAACAAGCCGACGGTGAAGCCGGTGCCTTACGTCGGGGTGCAATACGCCGCGATCCCCGAATTCCAGGGCATCGGCACCCAGGTCGGCCAGCAGTTCTCGGCCGCACTTGCGGGCTCGATGACGGTCGATGCCGCGCTGACCGCGGCGCAATCGGCGACCGAGCGCGAGATGAAGCGCGCCGGCTACATCAAGTGAACCCGAGCTCGACCTCCTGAGCTCAGACTTGCGGCCATCCGCCCGTCCCAGGATGGATGGCCGCCTTCTTCCCGAGGTTTCATTTTGACGCGTTTTCTTCCCGCGAACCGGTCTCCACTTCGCTCGAAAACGCTCTGAAGGAGAAGTCAGGGATGGCAACCCGGCAGACGCAGTTCCTTGCGCGCTCGCTCCTGACGCCTGCGGTCGGGCTGCTCTTCATCTGGATGATCGTTCCGCTCGCGCTGACGATCTACTTCTCGACCCTGCATTACAGTCTGCTCGATCCCGGCTCCGAGTCGTTCGTGGGCCTGGAGAACTTCCGCTACTTCCTCACCGATCCGGCCTTCCTGGCCTCGCTTCAGAACACGCTGGTTTTGGTCGGCTCCGTGCTGGCGCTGACGATCCTGCTCGGCATTCCGCTCGCGCTGTTGATGGACCAACCGGTGATCGGGCGCAATTTCGTGCGGCTGATGGTGATCGCGCCGTTCTTCGTGATGCCGACGGTCAGCGCGCTGGTCTGGAAGAATTTGTTGATGCATCCGGTGTCCGGCCTGTTCGCCTGGCTCGCCTCGCTGTTCGGCCTGACGCCGATCGACTGGTTCAACGACGTGCCGCTCCTTGCCGTGATCCTGATCGTGACGTGGCAATGGCTGCCGTTCGCCACGTTGATCCTGCTCACCGCGCTGCAATCGCTCGACGAGGAGCAGAAGGAGGCCGCCGAGATGGACGGCGCCAGCGCGGTATCGACCTTCATCTACATCACGCTGCCGCATCTGGCGCGCCCCATCACGGTCGTGATCCTGATCGAGACGATCTTCCTGCTGACGGTGTTCGCCGAGATCTTCGTTACCACCGGGGGAGGGCCGGGCCTTCAAACCACCAACATCGCCTTCCTGATCTATTCGCAGGCGCTGATCCAGTTCGACGTCGGCAGCGCCTCGGCGGGCGGCCTCGTCGCGGTGGTGATCGCGAACGTCGTCGCCTTCTTCCTCGTCCGCATCGTCGGCCGCAATCTGGAGGCTTGACCCATGGCACGGATGGCGACGACGCGGCGGGTGGTGGTCTCGACGATCGGAGCGTGGTTCTTCGGCTTCCTGATCTTCTTCCCGATCCTGTGGATGGTGCTGGCGAGCTTCAAGACCGAGCTCGAGGCCTTTGCGGTGCCGCCGTCCTTCCTGTTGTTCCACTGGACCACGGAGAACTATGCGACCGTGCAGGAGCGCAGCGACTATTTTCACCACGCGATGAACTCGATCATCATCGCCGGCGGCTCGACGCTCATCGCTCTCTTGATAGCTATTCCCGCGGCCTGGTCGATGGCGTTCTCGCCGACCAAGCGCACCAAGGACATCCTGCTCTGGATGCTCTCGACCAAGATGATGCCGCCGGTCGGCGTGCTGGTGCCGATCTACCTGATCTACAAATCCTTCGGTCTGCTGGATTCGCGCATCGGCCTCGTCTTCATCCTGTGCCTCGGCAACCTGCCGATCGTCATCTGGATGCTTTTCACCTATTTCAAGGAGATCCCGCGCGACATTCTCGAAGCCGCGCGCATGGACGGCGCCACCATCGGCCGCGAGCTGGTCTACGTGCTGACGCCGATGGCGATCCCGGGGCTGGCGTCCACGCTGCTGCTGAACCTGATCCTCGCCTGGAACGAAGCGTTCTGGACGCTCAATTTGTCGACCTCGAACGCGGCGCCGCTCACCACCTTCATCGCCTCCTATTCCAGCCCGGAAGGGCTGTTCTGGGCAAAGCTGTCGGCGGCCTCGACGCTGGCGATCGCGCCCATTCTCGTCCTCGGTTGGTTCAGCCAGAAGCAGCTCGTGCGCGGGCTCACCTTCGGCGCGGTGAAGTAGAGGGGCTGCCGGATCATGGGTCAGATCACACTTCAAGGCGTGCAGAAATCGTTCGGCCCCGTGCACATCATCAAGGGCGCCGACCTCGACATCGCCGACGGCTCCTTCGTGGTCTTCGTCGGCCCGTCCGGCTGCGGCAAGACCACGCTGCTGCGGCTGATTGCCGGGCTCGAAGACGTCTCTGGCGGCAACATCCTGATCGACGGCAAGAACGTCGTCGACACGCCACCCGCCAAGCGCGGACTGTCGATGGTGTTCCAGTCCTACGCGCTCTATCCGCATATGAGTGTGCGCGGCAATATCGGCTTCGGCTTGAAGATGGCCGGCCTGCCGAAGGACGAGATCAACCGCAAGGTCGAGGCCGCCGCCGCGACGCTGAACCTCACGCCCTATCTCGATCGCAAGCCGCGCGAGCTCTCCGGTGGCCAGCGCCAGCGGGTCGCGATCGGCCGCGCCATCGTGCGCGAGCCCAAGGCGTTCCTGTTCGACGAGCCGCTCTCCAACCTCGATGCCGCGCTGCGCGTGCAGATGCGTATCGAGGTGACGCGGCTCCAGAAGCAGCTCGGTACCACCGCGATCTACGTGACCCACGACCAGGTCGAGGCCATGACCATGGCCGACAAGATCGTCGTGCTCAACGGTGGCAAGATCGAGCAATATGGCTCGCCGCTGGAACTCTACGAGCGGCCGGCAAATCTCTTCGTCGCCGGCTTCATCGGATCGCCCAAGATGAACTTCGTCACCGGCGAGCTGGCCAAACAGCAGGGCGCGGCCACCATCGGCGTGCGACCGGAGCATCTCAAGATCGAGCGCGACGGCGCCGGCGGCTGGCAGGGCACGATCGCGGTCGCCGAGCATCTCGGCAGCGACACTTTCCTTTACGTCGATGCCGGTCAGCTCGGCATGCTGACGGCGCGCTATATCGGGGAATTGAGCCTGCACGCCGGCGACCGCGTCTCGCTGCTGCCGGACCCTGCGCGCATCCATCGCTTCGATGAGGCCGGCAACGCGCTTCGAGGCTGACAAGAAACGGCAAGAAAGCGGCAAGAAACGGAAAGAACCACCATGTACCTGGAAAAATTCAAGCTGAACGGCAAGACCGCGTTCATCACCGGCGGCGGGCAGGGCATCGGCCTTGGCTGCGCGGAAGCGCTGGCTGAAGCCGGCGCCAGGGTCATCATCGGCGACCGCGACAGCAAGGTCGCCGACAGTGCCAAGGCCAGCCTGAAGGCGAAGGGCTTTGACATCGAGACCGCGATCATGGACGTCACCGATACCAAGCGCGTGGCGGAGGTCGCGAACGACCTCGTCGCCCGTCACGGCAAGGTCGACATTCTCGTCAACAATGCCGGCATCGCCCGTAGCGAAACCCCGGCCGAAACCGTCACCGACGAGCACTGGCTCAACGTCATCGACGTCAATCTCAACGGCACCTTCTGGTGCTGCCGCGAATTCGGCAAGCACATGCTGAAGGCGAAAAGTGGCGCCATCGTCAATGTCGGCTCGATGTCCGGCTTCATCGTCAACAAGCCGCAGGAGCAATGCTTCTACAACGCCTCCAAGGCTGCCGTGCATCACCTGACCAAGTCACTGGCCGCCGAATGGGGCGCGCGCGGCATCCGCGTCAATGCGGTGGCGCCGACCTATATCGAGACCCCGCTCAACGCCTTCGTGAAGAGCAACGCCAAGATGTACGACGCCTGGATCGGTGGAACTCCGATGGCGCGGATGGGGCAGGTCGAGGAGATCGCCTCCGTCGTGCTGTTCCTCTCCTCGGAGGCCGCGAGCCTGATGACCGGCAGCATCGTGCTGGTGGATGGCGGCTACACTTGCTGGTAGGTTTACCGTCAAGACTGACGGAAAGCGACCGGGAGCGACAATGCCGCGAGCGTATATCGGCGTCGACGTGGGGACCACGAGCACGCGGGCCGGGGTGTTTGACGAGGCCGGAAACCTGCTTGCGACCGCGCGGCATCCGATCCGGATCTGGCACGAGCCTGGCGACATCGTCGAGCAATCATCGCAGGACATCTGGGAGGCCTGCGTCAGATCGGTGCGGGCGGCGATGGCGGAAGCGGCCATCGCGCCCGACAGCGTCGGCGGCATCGGCTTTGACGCCACCTGTTCGCTGGTCGTCCTGGATCGACAGGGCGAGCCGCTCACCGTCAGCGCGTCCGGCGAGGCGCAACGCAATGTCATCGTCTGGATGGATCATCGTGCCATTGCCGAGGCGCGGCTGATCAACGAGACCGAGGACGCCGTGCTGCGCTATGTCGGCGGCTCGATCTCGCCCGAGATGGAAATGCCGAAGCTGTTATGGCTGAAGCGGCACCTTCGTGGGAGCTTCGACGCCGCTGGCCACTTCTTTGATCTCTCGGATTATCTGACCTGGCGCGCGACCGGCTCGCTGCAGCGCTCGACCTGCACCGTCACCTGCAAATGGAACTATCTCGCCCATGACGGCGGCGGCTGGAGCGCGCAATTCTTCAAGCGCATCGGCCTGTCGGACTTCGTTATCGAGAAATACGCCCGCATCGGCACCGAGATCGTCGCCCCCGGCACGCGACTGGGCACCGGCCTTAGCCGCGCAGCCGCCGCTGAGCTCGGCCTGTCGCCGGGCCTGCCGGTCGGTGCCTCGCTGATCGACGCCCATGCCGGCGGCATCGGGGCGATCGGCGGCCGCGACGGCTCGGGCGGGGCCAGCGACGTCTGCGACCGGCTCGCCTACATCATGGGAACGTCGGCCTGCATCATGGCGACGACGAAGGAGCCGTATTTCGTGCCGGGCGTCTGGGGACCTTATTATTCCGGCATGGTCCCGGACTTCTGGCTCAACGAGGGCGGCCAGTCTGCCGCGGGTGCGGCGATCGACCATCTCCTCAAGTCGCATCCGGGCCACACTGATGCGAGCGCGGCGGCGCGCAGCGAGGGCCTCGACCTCATCGACCTCCTCGAACGCCGCATCATCGCGCGCGCGGGCAGCGCCAGCCGCGCCGCGCTGCTCGCCCGCGATATCCATGTGCTTCCTGAGTTCATCGGCAACCGCTCGCCCTACGCCGATCCTGATACGCGCGCGGTGATCGCGGGCCTCGATCTCGACACCGACATCGCCTCGATGGAGCGGCTGTTCGTCGCCGGCCTGTGCGGGCTCGCCTATGGGCTCGCCGAGGTGATCGAAGCCTTTGCCGCGCACGGCGTGCGCTCCAGCATGATGATCATGGGCGGCGGCGCCAGCCGCAGTGCGCTGGTACGGCAGATCATGGCCGACACGACGGGGCTCACGGTCGCGCTGCCGCAGACGAAGGAGCCGGTGCTGCTCGGTGCCGCGATGTTGGGTGCGGTGGCCGGCGGTGCCTATGCTTCGATCGGCGAGACCATGGCCAAGATGTCGGCGCTGGGAGGGAAGAGCGAGCCGACCGCGCCCGACATGGCGGCGTTTCACACGCGCAAGCGCGAGGTCTACAAGCTTCTGCGCGAGGTCGACCGCGGCAGCCGCGCGGCGATGCGCGACATCGCGAGAGGTTGAAAAACATGCTGATTGCCTGTGGCGATGCGCTGATCGATTTCGTGCCGACGAGAAATGAGGAGGGACGTGAGGCGCTAATGCCGGCGGTGGGCGGCTCCTGCCTCAACGTTGCGATCGGCATGGCGCGCCTGGGCGCGCCGACCGGCTTCGTCGGCGGCATCTCGACCGACCTATTCGGCCGCATGATCGCCGATCACGCGACCGGCTCGAACGTCATGCTCGATCTCGCGACCCGAAGCGATCACCAGACCACGCTCGCTTTCGTGCGTATCGTTGCGGGCGAGTCGCATTACGCCTTCTACGATGCCGAGACCGCGACGCGGAACTGGACCTACCGACGCGGGTCGATCCCGTTCGATACCGTCGAAGCCGTCCATGTCGGCTCGACGACGCTCGTCAACGACCAGGGCGCCCGCGAGACGAAGGCGCTGATCGCGGACGCGCGGGCGTCGTCCACGATCTCCTTCGATCCAAATTGTCGGCCCAATCTGGTCAAGGACAAACCGGCCTATCTCGCGCGCATGGCCGAGTTCGCGGCGAGCGCCGATCTCATCAAGATGTCGGATGTCGACTTCGCCTATCTCTTCGGCGACGAGGCCTACCAGCAACGTGCGAATGTGCTGCTCGGGCAGGGTACCAGCCTCGTCGTGATCACCCGCGGCAACGATGGTGCGATTGCCTGGCATGCGCGGGCGGGGCAGATCGAAGTGCAAGCACCCAAGATCGAGGTTGCCGACACCATCGGCGCCGGCGACAGTTTTCAGGCGGCCCTGCTGGCCGTCTTGCACGAACAGGGGCGGCTTTCGCGCCAGCAGTTGAAGGACATCAGCACCGAGGAGCTCCGCCGCGCGCTGTCCTTTGCCGCCCATTGCGCCGGCCTCACCTGCACCCTCCCGGGCGCCGATCCGCCCTGGAGTCATGAGATCAATTGGAGTTGGTAGCCCGCCTCACATCCGCGCGACGGCCTTCTCGGCGCATTTGAGGAAGGTGCGGATCAGCGGGCTCTGGGAATCCCGTCGCCAGCACACCGCGATGTCGATGGAATCGGCTGCATCGCGCAGCGGCCTGAACACGATGCCACGTGGCGCGCCGAGCTTGGCGCAGGCCGGCACGATCGCAAAACCTTCGCCGGCGAGAACCAGGCTCATCGCCGAATGCACGGTCTCCACCCGGCTCGCAATCGGCATCACGATCTGATGCCGGCGCAGCAGGGCCGAGACCGCGGAGGAGGCGGGATCTTGCTCCGGCGGCGGCAACGCGATCAGCGGGCGGCCCTGCAACCGCGCCATCGGCACGGTGCCGAGCCGCGCGAGCGGCGAGCGGATCGGCATTGCCAGCATGAAGGGCTGGGCACCGATCCGAGCCACCTGGATCTCGGGATGGTTGATGGCCGGCATGCACAGCGCGACCGTGACGCTGCGATCGAGCAGCCGGGCCTCGCGCGTCGATGCGCTGAGCTCGGCGAACTCGAGGTCGACGCCGGGAACCGAGCGCCGTAGCTCGGGGATGAGCCGCGGCAGCATCGCATTCGCCAGCACGAACATGTAGCCGACCGAGAGCCGCCCGCGCTTGCCGGCGGCGACCGCGCGCGCGGCTTCGGCGCCGTCGGCCGCCAGCGCCAGCGCCTCGCTCGCGCGCGTCAGCAGCGCCTGGCCTGCCTCGGTCAGGTCCATGCCACGGGTGCCGCGGCGGAACAGCGGCGCGCCGATTTCGGCCTCGAGCTTGCGGATCTGGACGGACAGCGGAGGCTGCGCCATCCGCAGCCGCTCGGCGGCCTTGCCGAGGCTGCGCGTTTCGGCGACGGCGACGAAATAGCGGAGCCGGCGAAGATCCATTGACATACCGAAAACGTATGGGTTGGCCACCAAAATCGTATTGGACGGCGAGTTAACAAAACTGTCATCCTCGCTGTCAATGTCTTCGGGCCAACGGCGGCCCGCTTCGGAGCGTGATGTGGCGATGAACGGCGATCCCTGTCTCCTGTCCGCAACCGAACTGCGCGGCCTCATTGCCGCAAAGAAGATTTCGCCGGTCGAGATCGTCCGTGCCGTGCTCGCGCGCGCCGAGGCGCTCCAGCCCGAGTTGAACTGTTTCATCACGCTCTGTGGCGACGAGGCGATGGCGCAGGCCCGCGCGGCCGAGCGCAAGGTGATGGCCGGTGAGCCGCTTGGCCTGCTGCACGGCATCCCGGTCACCGTCAAGGACATCGTCAACACCAAAGGCGTCAAGACCACCTTCGGCGCCGTTCCCTACAAGGACAATGTGCCGAGCGAGGATGCCGTGGCGGTGGCGCGGCTGCGCAGCGAAGGTGCGATCCTGATCGGCAAGACCACGACGCCGGAATTCGGCAGCAAGTGCCTGACGGATTCTCCGCTGTTCGGTCGTACCCGCAATGCGTGGGACGGGTGCCGCTCCTCCGGCGGCTCCAGCGGCGGCGCGGCGGTTGCAATTGCCAGCGGCATCGCGCCGCTTGCGATTGCGACAGACGGCGGCGGCTCGACGCGGATTCCCGCCGCCTGCAATGGCGTGGTGGGTTTGAAGCAGAGCAACGGAATCATCCCGCACAGCCAGGCGCTGGACGTCTTCGGCAACCAGACCTACGTCACGCCGACCACCCGCACCGTCGCCGACACCGCGCTGATGATGCAGGCGATGGCAGGGGAGGATGCTTGCGATCCCTGGTCGATCGGCGTGCCCGTGCCGGACTTCATCGGCACCGCCGCCCCGCGTGGCGACCTGCGCGGGCAGAGGATCCTGTACTGCCTGACGCCGCCGGGCCGGCCGGTATCGGTCGAAGTCGCCGCCAATTTCAGGGCGAGCCTCGACCGGCTGGCGGGACTTGGCGCCGAGCTCGAGGAATTCTCGGGCGAGGGTTTCGACATCGAGCCGATCTGGCGCGCCATCAACCACACGGTCTGGCGCACGCGCTTTGCCAAGCTCGCCGCCGAGCACAAGGACGTGCTGAGCGAGGCCTTCCTCAAGCAGCTCGCACTCGCCACCGAGGTCAGCGGCGTTGACTACCAGGAGGCGATGTTCGCGCGCACCGCGCTGTTCCGCCATGTGCAATCGCTGCTGGCGCGCGGGCACCTGCTGGCGATGCCGACCCTCACGCGGACCGCACTGCCGATCGGCCAGGACCTGTTCGGCACCATCGAGATCGATGGCCGGCATTTCGACAGCGTCCGGCCGCACTGGTTCCCCTGGACCATGCCGTTCAACATGACCGGCCATCCCGCTGTCAGCCTGCCCTCCGGCTTCGGCCGTGACGGCTTGCCGATCGGACTGCAGCTTGTCGGCCGCTTCCGCGCTGATGCGGGACTGCTGCGCGTGAGCGCATTGTTCGAGGCGTCCAGCGATCTTCTGTCCCGCTGGCCGGCTTGAGGGGATGGGCTTGGCGCAAAGGGCTTCTCAGCAAAGGGCTTGCCTCCGGCGCCCGGACATGTTGATCGTGCCGCAAGTGAGCTTTGAGCCCGAGCGCGCATGAGCGTATTTGTCCTCCGACGTCTGTTGACCCTGCTGGCGACGCTGGTCGGCGCATCGCTGATCATCTTCCTCGTCCTCGATGCGCTTCCCGGCAATGCCGCGCAGATGCTGATGGGTGCGGATGCCTCGCCGGATGCGGTGCGCGCGCTCACAGTCAAGCTCGGGCTCGACCAGCCGCTGGCGGTTCGCTATCTGCAGTGGATCAAGGGCCTCCTCGTCGGCGATCTCGGTAACTCCTATGTCTACGGCACGCCGGTCGCCAGCCTGATCGCGGAGCGGCTGCTGCTGACCGTTCCACTCGCGATCATGGCCATGGCGATCACAGTGACGCTGGCGCTTTCCGCCGGCATCTACACCGCCGCCAATCACAACAAGCTCGGCGACGTCGGCGTGATGTCGCTGACGCAAATCGGCATCGCGCTGCCGAATTTCTGGTTTGCGATCCTGCTGGTTCTCCTGTTCTCGGTGCGGCTGCAATGGCTCTCGGCGGGCGGCTTTGCCGGCTGGGAGGACGGCATCTGGCTCGGCGTGAAGTCGCTGCTGCTGCCGGCAATTTCGCTCGCGGTCGTGCAGGCCGCGATCCTCGCGCGCGTCACGCGTTCGGCCGTGCTGGAAGTGCTGCGCGAAGATTTCGTCCGCACAGCACGCGCCAAAGGACTCGGCAAGCGCGAGGTGCTGTGGAGCCACGTGCTGCGCAACGCCATGATCCCCGTGATGACGGTGATGGGGCTGCAATTCGCCAATCTGCTGGCCGGCACCATCGTGATCGAGAACGTGTTCTATTTGCCGGGCCTCGGCCGCCTGATCTTCCAGTCGATCGCCAATCGCGACCTGATCGTGGTGCGCAATTGCGTGATGCTGCTCGCGACCATGGTCGTCATCGTCAATTTCGTGGTCGACGTGCTCTACGCCTTCATCGATCCCCGCATCAAGGTCCACGACCTGTGAGCGAGCCCCTGATCATCGATGCGCCGCTCGCACCGCGCCCGCTGCCGGCGCGGACGTTCTGGCGGCGCGCGCTACGCCATCGCAGCTTCGTGCTCGGCGGCGCGCTGAGCCTGCTGGTGCTCCTCTCCGCGCTGCTGTCGCTGGTGTGGACGCCATGGTCGCCCTACGACATCGACATCGCCTCGAAGCTGCGGCCGCCGTCGGCGGCGCATTGGCTCGGCACCGATTCCTTCGGCCGCGACATCGTCTCGCTGCTGCTCGCCGGCGCCCGCTCCACCATCATGGTCGGAATCATCGCCGTCAGCATCGGTCTCACCTTCGGCGTCACGCTCGGCCTGATCGCCTCGGCACGGCGCGGCTGGACCGAGGAGATCATCATGCGCTTCTCCGACTTCACCTTCGCGTTTCCGGCCGTGCTCTCCGCGATCATGCTCGCCGCGGTGGTGGGGCCGGGCATGGTGACCTCGATCGTCGCGATTGGCATCTTCCAGATCCCGACGCTGACCCGGCTGACGCGCGGCTCGGCCAACGCGATCTGGGCGCGCGAATTCGTGCTGGCCGCGCGCGCCGCGGGGAAAGGGAAATTCCGCATCACCATTGAGCACGTGCTGCCGAACATCCTGTCGATTCTGATCGTGCAGGTCACTATCCAGTTTGCGCTCGCCATACTTGCCGAAGCGGCGCTGTCCTATCTCGGCCTCGGCACGCAGCCGCCGCAACCGTCCTGGGGGCGGATGTTGAACGATGCGCAGACGCTGCTGTTCCAATCGCCGATGCTCGCGGTCTATCCGGGCGCGGCGATCGCAATCGCGGTGCTCGGCCTCAATCTGCTCGGCGACGGATTGCGCGACCTGCTCGATCCAAGATTGGCGCGGGAGCGATGACGATGGCTGAGCGCTCCGACATGCCGCTGATCGAGGTTGAGAATCTCGGCGTCCGACTCAACACCAGTCGCGGGCCGGCGCAGGCCGTGCGCGGCGTCAGTTTCTCGCTCAAGCGCGGCGAGACGCTTGGGCTCGTCGGGGAGTCCGGTTGCGGCAAGTCGGTCACCGCGATGTCCCTGATGGGGCTACTACCCGATAGCGCAATGGTCTCCGGCAGCATCAAGCTGGACGGCAACGAGCTCGCAGGATTGCGGGATGCGGATTATTGCCGGCTGCGCGGCAACCGCATCAGCATGATCTTCCAGGAGCCGATGACCGCGCTCAATCCGATGCACACGATCGGGCATCAGGTTGCCGAGCCGCTACGGCGTCACAAGAAGCAATCGGCGGCACAGGCGCGCAAGGAAGCCATCGCCTTGCTCGACCGCGTCGGACTGCCCGATCCGGCGAGGCGGGTCGACGCCTATCCGCACCAGTTCTCCGGCGGCCAGCGCCAGCGCATCACCATCGCGATGGCGCTCGCCTGCGAGCCGGACCTCCTGATCGCGGACGAGCCGACCACCGCGCTCGACGTCACCATCCAGGGCCAGATCCTCGACCTCATTGCCGATCTCGTCGAGGAGCGCGGCATGTCGATGATCCTGATCTCGCACGATCTCGGCGTCATCGCCGAGAATGTGCGGCGCATGATGGTGATGTACGGCGGCGCCGTCGTCGAGAGCGGGCCGACCGAGGAAGTCTTCCGCCGCATGGGCCATCCCTACACGCAGGGCCTGTTCCGCGCCCGGCCGAAGCTTGGCGCGCGCAAGGGGACGCGGCTGAAGACGATATCGGGCACCGTGCCGGAGCTGGCTGATCTGCCTTCGGGCTGCACCTTCTCCGAGCGATGTCCGCTGGTGATCGATGCGTGCCGCGCCGGGGTGCCGCCGATGGTGGAGGTCGGACCTCGCCATGGCGTGCGCTGCATCAGAACCGATGTCTCGATGGCAGAACGCGTCGGAGCGCTGACCGCATGACCGTCGCACCGCTTCTGGACGTGAAGGATCTCGAGCAGCGCTACGCCCTGCCGCGGGAAAGCCTGTTTCGTCCGCCGGGGCAGGTGCGTGCGCTCAATGGCGTGAGCGTGCAGGTTGCCGCGGGCAAGAGCCTCGGCGTCGTCGGCGAATCCGGTTCGGGCAAGTCGACCTTCGCGCGGCTGGTGATGGCGCTGGAGCGGCCGACGTCGGGGCAGGTCGCGCTGCTTGGGCGCGATCTCAACCGCATCCCCGCGGATGAATTGCGCCGCGCCCGGCGCGATTTCCAGATGGTGTTCCAGGATCCCTACGGCTCGCTCGATCCGCGCCAGACCATCGCGCGCATCGTCGCCGAGCCGCTCACCGTGCTGGAGGGGGCCGATCGCACGACGTTCCGCGACCGCGTCGCCGCAGTGCTGCGCCAGGTGGGCTTGCGCGATGCGGACATGGACAAATATCCGCACGAATTCTCCGGCGGCCAGCGCCAGCGCATCGCCATTGCCCGCGCGCTGATCACCCAGCCCAAGCTGATCGTCGCCGACGAGCCGGTCTCCGCGCTCGACGTCTCCGTGCAGGCCCAGGTGCTGAACCTGATGCAGGATCTCCAGGAGCAGTTCGGCCTCAGCTACATCCTGATCAGCCATGACCTCGCAGTCGTCGACTATCTCTGCGACGAGGTCGCGGTGATGTATCTCGGCCGCATCGTCGAGCAGGGCCGCCCCGAAGATCTGTTCGAGCATTGCGCCCATCCCTATACGCGGGCGCTGCTGGAGGCCGTGCCGCGGGCGCGTGCCGGCGGCGGTCGCCGGCGGCGTGGGGGCCAGGCGATCGCCTCGCAATCGGCGGCGGCGGTCGGATGCCCCTATGTCGCGCGCTGTCCGCTCGCCGAGCAGCATTGCCGCGAGGCCCTGCCTGAGTTACGCAAGGTCGGCGAGGGGCACCTTGCCGCCTGCCACAGGGCGGAGGCCGTGATGGCGTTGCCGCAGGCCGCCATGGAAGGTTAGTGTTCGGAGCCGGATTGGCGTAGGCTTAAGAACAGAACAGGGCCGGGGAGTTGCGCATGTTGAGGAAGTTATCGATCGTCGCCTTTGCCGCCGCGCTCGTCGCGGCACCTTTGCCCATGCTGGCGCAGAGCAAGAAGGACAGTGTCGTCATGGCGATGACGCTGGAGCCGCCGGGGCTCGATCCCACCAATGCCGCCGCCGCCGCGATCGCCGAGGTCACGCTCTACAACATCTATGAGACTCTGACCAAGATCAACGAGGACGGCTCGGTCTCGCCGCTGCTGGCGGAGAGCTGGGCCGCTTCGCCTGATCTGAAGACCTATACGTTCAAGCTGCGCAAGGGCGTCAAATTCCACAATGGCGAGCCGTTCGATTCCGCGGCGGTGAAGTTCTCGTTCGAGCGCAACGCGGCGCCGACCAGCACCAACAAGGACAAGAGCCTGTTCCAGGCGTTCGAGAAGGTCGACGCGCCCGACGCCGACACCGTCGCGATCACGGTGAAATATTCCGAGCCGAACCTGCCGTTCCTGCTGGGGCAGGCGAGCGGCTCGATCGTCGAGCCGAAGAGCGCGGCGACCAACGTCACGCAGCCGGTTGGGACTGGACCCTATCAGTTAGGGGCCTGGGCCAAGGGGTCCTCGATCACGCTGACCAAATGGGCCGGCTACCGCAACGCCTCGGCGATCAAGCTCTCGAAGGTCACGATCCGCTTCATCTCCGATCCGGCCGCGCAGGCTGCGGCGCTGCTGTCGGGCGACGTGGATGCATTTCCGCGCATCGCGACTCGCGTCGTTGCTCAGTTCAAGTCCGACCCACGCTTCACGGTGCTGATCGGCGGATCCAGGGCCAAGACCATCGTCGCGATCAATCATCGCAAGAAGCCGCTCGATGATGTCCGCGTCCGCCGTGCCATCCTCGCTGCGATCGACCGCAAGGCATTGATCGACGGCGCGGTCGAAGGGTTCGGCACCCCGATCGGCAGCTTCTACACGCCTGGATCGCTCGGCTATGTCGACACGACCGGCATCAATCCCTACGATCCCGAGAAGGCCAAGAAGCTGCTCACTGAAGCCGGCGTCACCACGCCGATCGAGCTGTCGCTGAAGCTGCCGCCGCCGCCCTATGCGCGGCAGGGCGGCGAGATCGTCGCGGCCCAGCTCGCCAAGGTCGGCATCGTCGCCAAGATCGAGAATGTCGAATGGGCGCAGTGGTTGTCGCAGGTGTTCGCGCCCAATGGCCCGCACAATTTCGACCTCACCATCGTCAGCCACGTCGAGCCGTTCGACCTCGTCAAGGTCACCGAGCCGGACTACTATCTCGGCTACAACAACGAGAAGTTCAACGCGCTCTACAAGGAGATCGTGTCGACGCCGGAGGAAGCCGCTCGCGCCAAGCTTCTCGGTGACGCCCAGCGCATGCTGGCCACCGACGCCGTCTCCGCCTACCTGTTCCAGCCGCAATGGCCCACTGTCATCAACAAGAAGCTGAAGGGCGTCTGGAAGGAAGTCCCGCAGTTCGAGAACGATTTCTCGGCGTGGGCCTGGGAATAGGAACGATCGATCAATTCGAGCGCATCGGTTCAATGTTGGCCTCTCCCTCATCAGGGAGAGGCCAATCGTTTGTCAGGTCCAAAACAAAAACCTGAAAAACAACCCCATGCACAGTAGCCGGGCGTAGTCATTTCAAGGACTTGCGCGTTGCGTCGCTCAATGGTCGAGGCGGTGCGCCGGGGCGTTGATGCGTCGGGCAAAACACCGGCAATCTATCATCATCGCGTCGGTCATCGCCGTGTAAGGGGATCGTAGCGGAGTTCCATACGCACAATCAAACTCTCTCCCGAATTCCTGCAAATCTCTGCCATCGACCAAAGGTAGATTCGCTCCCGGTGAAGCGTGGTCAACAACGCGTCTTGCAAAAAAGCATTCTGCAGGCGTCAGGCCCGCTTCCGACAATGAAATGGGAGTTCCGCCATGCAGCATCTGCCGAACGACACCATCGACGTCCTGCTCGACCAGTTTGGTCAAATCGAAACCATCTACGGCGATCCGAACTTCCCGACCACCGCGGACGCCTGGGGCGGCAACGACACCGTGACGGCAACCATCAGCCAGCCCGAAGCAGAGGTCACGATCTTCGGCGAGGACAATACGACCTTGCACGGCCAGTCCCACGGGGGCAACGACACGCTCACGGTCAACTTCAACTACGGCTGGAATGCGGCCCTCGTGGTCGGCGATGCCCAGGCCATGACCGACGACGCCAGCGGCGGCAACGACACGATCAGCGTCGAGGACGATTCGCTGTACACCAACGCCCATGCTTTCGGCGACGTCGCTGGCGACATGTCGGGCGATTCACACGGCGGCAGCGACGTCATCACCGGCGCGGTGGGCTGGCGGAGCTACGATAATGTGTACGCCGGAGATGCCGGTGGTTCCATGAGCGGCACGGCGCAGGGCGGCAATGACACGCTCGATGTCAGTCTGAATACCATGGAGGGCTTAGCGCAGGCCAGCGGCGACGCCATCGGCTCCATCAGCGGCGATGCACGTGGCGGCAACGACAACATAACCTTCACGTTCGGCACCGATATCGTCTACACTTTCGGAGCTGGGTACGGAGATTCGGCGACCTCACTGACCGACAATGCCCAAGGGGGCGATGACATTCTCACGCTGAAGGCCGATAGCCCCGATACCCTCCAGCTTACGCACCCAACGCTCTACGGCGATGCTCCGACCATGTCCGGCAATGCCCAGGGTGGTAACGACGTTCTCACCGGCGGGACAACCGGTGACTTCCTGTATGGCGACGCGAAGGTCTATGACCCCGCGACGCCGGGCTCGATCGCCGGCGGCAGGGATATCCTCAATGGCGGCGCTGGCGATGACCAGCTCGCGGGCGGGGGGAACAGCGACATCTTCGTCTTCAATACCGGCTCCGGCAACGACCTCATCACCGACTTCGATCAAGGCAACAAGGCGGTCGGCAGCACCGTGACGGAGCACGATCTGATCAACGTGCACGACTACGGGTTTGCGGACTGGGCGGCGCTGTCGAGCCTGATCAGCGACAATGCCGCCGGCGACGCCGTGATCCATCTGTCGGCGAGCGATACCATCACGCTCGACGGCGTCCAGGCGGCGAACCTGCATTCGACCGACTTCCTGATCTGAGCGAGTTGCTTTGGGCGCAACGACCTCGCCCCGCCAGCAGCGGGGCGAGACACCTTCGCCGCTCAGCAGCACGACCAATTCCCCGCTTGGACGTCCGCTTCTGACCGGGGGCCGAAAGAGCTGAACGTGTCCGCCCCGCCGGGCGATTCAGACTCGCTCCGCGATGAGAAGCGCGTCGTCCCGTCGCAGCCGAAATATCAGGCGATATTCATCATTTCTACGCTGCCGAAAAGGAATTCGGCGTTAACCATCGCTAACGGTTTCAATCTGAACGAAATCGCTTCGAAGTTTCTTAAATTTTGCCGGGTTACCTCTTCGGGCATGGTGACCTGGGGTAAGATATGAGTAAGCGGGCCAAACGTAGGAAGGCGGAGACGCTCGCCATGCCGATGGCCGCGAGAGTTGCACTCGGCGCCGTGGCCGTTGCCGCGTTGGGGTACGGGTTGCTGTCTGGCCCGGCGAGCGTGCCACCCGCGCGGAAGCCGTCCGCACCTCAAGCCCAGGCATCGTCAAGTCCGGTTTATGTGGCACCTCCGGTTCATGCATCGGCGCCGCCTCCGGCTCCAGTTCCGGCCCCGGCGCCTCTGGTTGAACCACCGAAAGCCGCTGAGGGCCCCGGCGCTCTTGTCCGACAAGTGGTTGATTATGCCAGCCGCCAGGCGCCGGGCACCGTGATCATCGATACCAAGAACACATTCCTCTATTTCGTCCTGAACGACACGCAGGCGATGCGCTACGGCATCGGTGTCGGCCGCGAAGGTTTCGCATGGTCCGGTGAGCAGACTGTGGCCCGCAAAGCAGAATGGCCGGATTGGCATCCGCCCGCGGAGATGATTGGACGTCAGCCTTATCTGCCGCGGTTCATGGCAGGTGGTCCCGGCAACCCGCTTGGCGCCCGGGCGATGTATCTCGGCGAGACCGAATATCGAATTCACGGTACAAATAACCCCGATACGATCGGGAAGCGGGTTTCGTCTGGCTGTATCCGGCTGACGAATGACGACGTCACGGACCTTTATGAACGGGTGAAAGTCGGAGCGAAGGTGATCGTGCTTCCGGCAAATGCCGCCCGTCGACCATCGCAGGGAGCGCCGTCCGACGCCGCTTTCCGCTTGCCGGACCCGGCATCGTCGCCGAAGCGGCCCTTGGCGGCCAACGCGCAGATGCTGTCATCTGGACCGAAGATTGCCGAGGTCCAGTAGCTTAGTTCTTGGTCCGTAACTGAGGCAAGGCGGCGGCGCATCGTTCGGAAATGATGCGCCGCTCCACTCATGCGGCTTTCGCCTCGACATTGCCGATCCAGTCGCGGGCGAGCGTCACGTCGGCTTGCGACAATTGATGGCCCGCCGGCAGGACCCTGTGGGTCACGCTCGCGCCTGCTTGCGAGAGCAGGGTCGCAAGCCGGGCCGAATTGCCGGCCGGCACGATCGGATCGCCTTGCCCGGACAACAGCAGGACCGGCTTGGTTGCAAGATCGGCCGTTGGCGGATCCGACAGCGGCACCATCGCGCGCAGCAGGATCGCGCCCGCAAGCACCTCCGGCTCCAGCAGCAACAGCGCGGCTGCGATGTTGGCGCCGTTGGAGAAGCCGACCGCGACAGGTGCGGCGATGCCGTAGCGCTGCCGCGCCTCGCTCACGAAGTCGCCGAGCTCATGCGCGCGGCGACGCAGATCGGCTTCGTCGAACACGCCTTCGGCCAGCCGGCGGAAGAAACGCGGCATGCCGTGCTCGAGCACGCGGCCGCGCGGCGAGAGCAGGGCGGAGCCGGGCGAGATCATCTTGCCGAGCCCGAGCAGGTCGTTCTCGTCGCCGCCGGTGCCGTGCAGCAGCAGCAGCGGAGGGGAGCCCGCGCTCGTCGCGGGCTCAAAACGATGGATGAATGAACTCTCGGTCATGACACGCTCTCTTCCAGGTTCGGCAACACGCCCACGATCTGCTCGCGCTGCGCTTCGAGGAATCTCGGCAGCTTCAGCTCGCGACCCAGCGTCGCGACGGGCTCGTCGACGGCAAAGCCGGGAATGTCGGTCGCGATCTCGAACAGCACGCCGCCGGGTTCGCGGAAGTAGATCGAGCGGAAGTAGTTGCGGTCCCTCTGCTCGGTCGGATGCAGGCCGTGATTGCTGATGAGCCTCTCGGCCATCTTGGCCTGCTCGGCGTCATCGGCCGCGCGGAAGGCGATGTGGTGCACCGAGCCGCCGCCCTGATGGCCGCGCAGAAAACCCTTGGCCTCGTAGATGTCGACGACGCTGCCCTCCACATCGCCCGGCGCCTTGAAGCGGATCACGGAGCCTTCGCGCCCCGTCTCCTTGAAACCGAACACGTCGGTGAGGACGGCGGCCGTCTTCGCCGCGCTGTCGAGCAGCAAGGTTACGCCGTGGAAGCCGCGGATCGCATGCTCGGCAGGCACGTCGCCATTGCTCCAGCCGGGCTCGCCCTCGGCGCCGGGGATGCCGACCAGCGCAAGCGCCATGCCGTCAGGATCGGTGAACGGCAGCACGGATTCGCCAAAGCGCTTCTCGAGCGCCTCATAGGCAATGCCCTTCTCGGTGAAGCGCTGGGTCCAATAACTGAGCGAGCGCTGCGGCACGCGGAAGGCGGTCTGATGGGTCTCGCCGACGCCGCGGCGTCCGGGCGACACGCCAGCCCAGGGGAAGAAGGTCAGGATGGTGCCGGGCCGACCGGTCTCGTCGCCATAGTAGAAATGATAGGTGCCGGGATCGTCGAAATTGACCGTCTTCTTGACGAAGCGCAGGCCGAGATCGCGGGTGTAGAAGCCGAAATTGCGGATGGGATCGCCGGCAATCGCGGTGACGTGGTGCAGTCCTGACATTGTCGTCCTCCAAACTTCGGGGAGCGGTCTTGCTCTGGACGGAAATATTGTTCAGCTTTGGATTGGAGACAATCCATGCAAATATGACGGCTATGTCTACGATTTGGAAACAATCGGCGGAAGCGGACCTTGGATAAGCTCGGCAGCCTCCGGGCGTTCGTGAAAGTGGTCGAGAGCGGCAGCTTTGCGGAAGCCGGCCGGCAGCTGCGGCTGTCGCGCTCGGCGATCAGCAAATACATCGCCGACCTCGAGGAGAGCCTTGGCGTGCAGCTTTTGAACCGGACCACGCGGCACGCGAGCCCGACCGAGAATGGCCAGCGTTATTTCGAGCGCGCGGTCGTCATCCTCTCGGAGGTCGAGGCGGCCGATCAGGCGGTGACGCAAGCCCAGTCGGCGCCGCGCGGCCTGCTCCGCGTCAACGCGCCGATGTCGTTCGGCACCCTACGGCTCGGGCCGGTGCTGGCCGATTTCATGACGCGCTATCCGGAGCTCCAGCTCCAGATCGTGCTCAGCGACGATCTGCTCGATCCCGTCCAGGACGGTTTTGACGTGACCTTGCGGATCGCGGAATTGGAATCGTCGAGCCTGATCGCGCGAAAAATCATGCCGGTATCGCGCATCATCTGCGCTTCGTCCGATTATCTCGCGCGTCACGGCACGCCAAAACATCCGCAGGATCTGCGCGAGCATGTGTCGCTGACCTACGGCTTCCTGCTCACCGGCAACCAGTGGAAGCTCACCGGCACCGACGGCGATCACTGGATCCAGCCGGCCTGGTCGCTGTGCGTCAACAATGCCGAGGTGCTGCGCGACGTCGCGATCAAGGGCAGGGGGCTGGCGCTGCTGCCGGAGTTCATCGCGGCTGATGCTTTAAGGAAGCGCGAGCTGCGCGCAGTGCTGCAAGACTATTCTGCGCCGCCGCTCGCGCTTTATGCGGTCTATCCGCCGACGCGGCATTTGTCGGTGAAGGTGCGGCTGTTCATCGATTTTTTGGTGGAGCGGTTTGGGCGGGAGGAGGAGGCAGGCTGACGCGCCACAGGTGTCGCCGGCGCGCCAAGGGAAAAGCCGGGCCGAGACATTTCAGCCCGGCTCGCCGTCCTATTTCTTGTCGTCGAGAAACTGGCGCACCGCCTTGATCGTCGCCGCCGGATCCTCCTCCATCAGCCAGTGCCCGGCACCCGGGATGACGACCTCGGTGACATCAGTCGCGGCATTGCGCATCACGACCGCCTCCGTCGCGCCAAAGGATTTCTCCCCGCCGACGGCGAGCACGGGCATGGTCAGCTTGGTCGCGATCGCCTTCTTGTTGTCCTCGGCGTCGGTGCGGATCGACCTGAACTGGGCGAATGCCGCGTGCATCGCGCCCGGCCGCGCATAGAGCTCTGCATAATGGCGGCGTGTCGCTTCCGTGACCTTTGATGGCGTGCCCGCGAAGTCATTCCAGAAGCGGTCGAGGTAGATGCGCTCGCGGCCCTTGACCAGCCGTTCCATGTCGGGCCCCCCGAGATCAAAATGCCAAAGCTGCGGACTGCGAACGACCTCGTCCCATGGCGGCACCCCGGGCACCGGCGCATCCATGACGACCAGCTTCTCGGTCAGGTCGCGATACCGGGCCGCGTAGGCATAGGCCACCATGGTTCCGATGTCGTGTCCGACGACGGCGGCCTTTTCGATGCCGAGTGACTGCAAAACGGCACGCATGTCGGCCGCCTGAGTCCACTTGTCGTAGCCATTATCGGGCTTGCCTGACAGGCCCATGCCGCGGAGATCGGGCACGACCACGGTGTGATCGCGCGCGAGGTCAGCGCCGAGCTTGACCCACATGTCGCCGGTATCGCCGAAGCCATGGATCAGGATCACGGCCGGACCTTGGCCGCCGACGCGAACATGAATCTGTGTGCCATTGGCCGCGACGGTTCTGGTTCTAAAGCCGGAAGGGAATTGTTCGACCTCGGCGCGCGCGGCAGGAGCGAACAGCATGAGAAGAATGGCGAGGCATTTTGCGCGCACCGGCGTCTCCGATCATCTTGTACTTCAGTCAGCGACCGTACGATGTTCGGCTGGCCGGAGCAATTCGTCCAACGCGCTCATCGAGGCCTTCTGAAGCGTGGCGAGCTCGCGTGCAGCGTCCTGGCGCTCGGGCGGGGACATTGAGCTCGCTGCCAGCTCGACTTCGCGGCAGCGCTCGAACAGCCGGACGAGGCCAAGCGCGCTAGCCGCGCTGCCGAGCTGGTGCGCCGATCGGGCGAGCCGCTTGTGGTCGCCGAGCTCCGCCGCCTTGCCGATGTCCGAGATCAGCCTGTCGCCGGTCTCCTGGAGCAGATGATGGAGCTTTGCGATCTGCGTCGGCCCAAGGAGTTCTTTCTGGTCGTCGAGGAAAGGGCGATCAATCAACGCGCCCGCGGCGAGCTGCGCTGCTGCTGGCTCGACTTCCGGATCGTCCTCGATCGCCTCGCGCAGCGCGTTGATCAGGATCGGCTTGCTGACGATCCTGGCGATGCCTGCGTCCGCGAGCCGCTCGCGCGCGCTGGACGACACGTCGGCCGTCACGGCGATGATGCGCGGCGTGCTTGGCAGGCCGAGCTTGCCGATTCGCGACGCGGCCTCCACACCGTCCATGTCGGGCATGTGCAGATCCATCAGGATGGCGTCGAATGAATGATTGCGGGCGAGCTCGACGGCCGATGCACCGTTCCTGGCGATCGTGGGATGATGGCCGAGCCGGTTCAGGATCGCCTCTCCGACTTCGCAATTGACGGGATCGTCGTCGACCAAGAGCACGCGAAGCGGCCGCGACGGCGGCGGAAGCTTGCCTTGCGCGACGCCGCTCGCGGCCAGGCTCAGCGGCACCTCCAAGACAAACGTGCTGCCCGCGCCCGGCGTGCTCGCAACCGTCAACTCGCCGCGCATCAGCCGCGTGAGGCGCCGCGCGATCGCAAGGCCGAGGCCGGTGCCGCCGAACCGCCGCGCGATGCTGTCGTCCGCCTGCACGAAATCCTCGAAGATCCGCTCGTGCATGTCGGGGGCGATGCCGATGCCGGTGTCGCGAACGGTGATGCGCAGCAGGACATGATCGTCGTGCCGCTCAGCGGCCGCGTTCACGGCGATCCCGCCTGATGGCGTGAACTTGATGGCGTTGCCGATGAGGTTGAGCAGGATGCGATTGAGCCTGACGGGGTCGCCGTGCACCGAGGTATTGACCGTCGCATCGCAGGCGAGGTCGAAAGTCAGCCCCTTGGCGAAGGCCTGCGGACGCATCAGATCGGCGGTTGTCCCGATCAGCTGGTCGAGGCGGAAGTCGCGTGTTTCCAGCGTTTCGGTGCTGGCCTCAAGGCGGGCATATTCCAGGACGGCGTCAACCAGCGCGATCAGCGTTTCGCCCGACGCGGCTGCGGTCGCGAGGTGGCGCCGCTGCGCCTCGCCGAGATTGCCGTCATCGAGCAGCTGCAGCACGCCCATGACTCCGTTCAGCGGGGTGCGCAGCTCGTGGCTGACGACGGCGAGGAAGCGCGATTTGGTCTCGTTGGCCGCCACCGCCGCGCTGCGCGCGCGCTCGGCGGCATCGTGCTCGGCAAGGGCGTGATCGCGCGCCTTCTCCAGCTCGGAGGTGCGCTCGATCACCTTGCGTTCGAGCGTCGCGTAGGAGTCGCGCAGGTGCGCCGCCATCCGGTTGAATTGGTCGCCGAGCGCTTCCAACTCGTCGCCGGTCTTGATCGCGAGCCGCAGGCCGAGATCGCCGCTCCCGATCCGCCGCGCGCCCTGGGTCAGGAGCTGGATCGGCCCCGTCATGCGCCGGCTGAGAAAGAGCGAGACCAGCACCGCACCGACCAAGAGGACGACGAGGAGGAAGGCCGAACGGCCGATCGATGCGTAGATCGGCGCATAGGCTTCGCTGAGCGGCAGCTCGACGAACACCAGCCAGCCGAGCGAGGGGACCGTCGCATAGGTCGACAGCACGCGCTGGCCGGTCAGATCCGCCTTGACCAATCCGCCCGAGGGCGGCCCCACGCCATCGAGCGCGGCGCGCACGTCCGCATGGCCCGAGAGATCGCTGCGCTGCAGTGCCCGCCACAAATCCGGATGCGCGATCAAGACGCCCATGCGATCGACCACGTAGGCCTTGCCGGTGTTGCCGACCCTGATCCCGGTGACGAGGTCCCAGATGAAACGCAGATTGACCTCGGCGACGATCACATTCGGATTGCGGCCGGTGCCGCGCGTGGCGAGCGTCATGAATGGCTCGGTGTCGGCGAAGAAGTAGACCGGCCCGTAATAGGCGCGGCTTTCGTTGGCACCGCGAAAGGCGGGCGAGGCGGACAGGTCGGCCTTGCTGCCGATCTTATCCGCCACACGGCGGGACACGCGCACCTGCTCGAGTCCTTGCGAGTCGAGCTCGGCGATTTCCGCGATGGGCGGCGAAAGACGCAGGAGACGGATGGCGTTCAGGCGCTGGTCTTCGTTGGTCGACAATTCCGGCGGCAGGCGCGACAGCCATCTGATCTGGCTCTCGATCTGGCCGACGAACTGGCCGATCTGGATCGCCGCGGACGCTGCCTGCTCGCGCTGGGTTGCCGCCAGAAGCTGCTTCTGCTCGCGATAGGAGAACCAGACGTCGAAGCCGGTGTTGATGGCGAGCGCGGCAAAGGCGAGGGCGAGGATCGAGTAGAGATATTTGCGGAACAGCCGCCCGGGAGGCGTCCGCAGAGGTCCCTGGTCGACTGTCTCGTTCACTCGCGGATCTCGTCGGCGCGCGCGAGCAGCGTGAACGGGATGGTCAATCCCAGCAAGCGAGCGACCGTACGGTTGATCAGGAGCTCGTATTTCCGCGGCGATTGCACCGGAAGATCACCGGCCTTGGTGCCGCGCAGGATGAGATCGACGTAATCGGCCGAGCGCACCTCCAACGTCGGCCCGTAGCTCATCAACCCGCCGGCATCCATGAAGTAATGGAACGGATAGATCGTGGGCACGCGATACTTGGCCGCCGCAGCGACGACCGTTTGCCGGTTGACGACGAGGAAGCTGTCGACCAGCGCGATCATCGCCGCCTTGGGCGGTTCGGAGAAGCGCCTGACGGCGTCGTCGATGTCCGCCGGCACATGGACGGGGGCGGGGAGGACGGACACTCCGGACTCGGCCGCCTGTTGCTCGATCGAGTCGAGGAAGAAGCGCCCCGCCCGAGGTGTGGTCGCCGGATTGAACAGGACACCGATGCGGGTAAGGTCGGGCACGGCCTCCCGGATCAGTTGCAGCCATTTGCCGCCCATCTCGGCGGTGCTGTTGGTGAAGCCGGTCACGTTGCCGCCGGGATGGGCAAGGCTTTCGACGAAGCCATTGCCGACGGGATCGTTGGCGGTCGCAAAGACGATCGGAATGGTCTTGGTGGCGGCAAGGACCGCTGCGGTTTCGATGGTCGATCCCGTCAGGATCACATCCGGCTTGAGCTCGAGCAGTTCCTGAATGGCCGCCTTCAGCCTGTCCGGTGCGCCGAAGCTTGAACGCAGCTCGAGGCGGAAGTTGACGCCCTCGACCCAGCCGCGCTGCCTCAAGCCGACGACGAGGCCGCCGAGGCGAGAGGTCGCGCTGTCGATCATGCTCCGCCTCGTCAGCTCGTCGTCGAGCGGCAATGCGGTCAACGATGCGACGATCCGCATGCGATCCGACGTTGCGCCGAGCGCGATCCATCCCGCGGCGGTCGCTCCTGCAAGACGAATGAAGTCGCGGCGATCGACCGCGAGAGCGGAAGGCCGTTCGGTCATGGAATGCTTTGCATGATGGCTTGCCCCGGCTCGGATGCTTAGCGCGATCGGCCAGCGTCCACAATTGATCAAAAAATGCACGTGTGAATGTTCATTCGCGGCGTTTGGCAGCCACTCTCCCAGCTAACGCCGCAGCGTGAACTCATCCGCCCGGCGCCGATGCTCCCATTTCGCCTGCTCGAGCTCGGGCCGGTCGCATTCGCCTTCCGGATAGCCGATGCAGAGATAGGCGATGAACTTCCAGGTCTCGGGTACGTCGAGAATGGCGTGCACGCGATCCGGATTGAGGATCGACACCCAGCCGAGACCGATGTCTTCCGCGCGTGCGGCGAGCCACATCGCGGTGATCGCGGCAACCACGGAATATTCCGTGGTCTCCGGCATGGTCGCGCGGCCGAGACCGTGGCCGATGTCGCTGGTCTTGTCGGCGAACACGGCGAGATGGCCGGGCGCCTGTTCGAGGCCCGACAATTTCAGCGTGGCGTAGCGCGCTGCGCGCTCGCCGGAATAGCAGCTCAGCGCATCGGCGTTGCACGCCCTGAAATCGTCGATCACGGCGCGGCGGCGCACGGCATCGTCGACGATGACGAAGCGCCAGGGCTGGCTGAGGCCGACCGAGGGCGAAAGGCAGGCGGTCTCGATCAACCGATCGATGGCCCCCTCCGGTAGCGGATCGCTGCGAAAGCGGCGCACGTCGCGGCGCCACACGAACAGCTCGTGCAATTGCCGGCGGAAGGTGTCGTCGAACTCGACCATCGGCTCAACGTCCGATCTGAAAGGCTGCGGCGACCAGCAGGACCAGAATTTCGCCGATCTGCTCGAACGCGCCGAGGATGTCGCCGGTCTGCCCGCCGATCTGGCGGATCGCAAGCCGTGCCAGCATCAATCCAGCAAACGACAGCAGGATCAGGCCGACCAGCGCCTTGCCCGGCCCCAACGCCAGGGCGAGCGCGAGCGTTCCAACCGCGAATGCGATAGCGACGCTGCGGCCCGGCGGCGATCCGGCGCTCGCCGACAACCCGTCCGGTCGTGCCGGCGGGACCAGTGACATGAAGGCCGGCACGCCTGCACGGGCGGCCGCGTGCGCGGCGCACAGCGCCAGCGTGACGGCG
The DNA here is from genome assembly GCF_006658635.1 of Bradyrhizobium sp. UNPA324. Classification (NCBI taxonomy): domain Bacteria; kingdom Pseudomonadati; phylum Pseudomonadota; class Alphaproteobacteria; order Hyphomicrobiales; family Nitrobacteraceae; genus Bradyrhizobium; species Bradyrhizobium sp. UNPA324. Next base: position 3,797,143 of record NZ_LFJD01000004.1, on the reverse strand, counting down.
AAGGGACTGGCGATCGTTGCGAGCGCGCTCCAGCGCAGGCCGAACGACAGGATCAGCGCACAGACGCCGTAGGTGCCGATCCGGCTGTCGCGCATGATCTCCAGCTTGCGCTCGCGCGTGCGGCCGCCGCCGAGTCCGTCGGCGGTGTCGGCAAGCCCGTCCTCATGCAATGCGCCGGTGATGAGGGCGGTAGTCCCCAGCGCAAGCAGGGCGGCGAGGTTCGGTGTCAGTCCGCAGCGGATCGCGGCCTTGTAGACGAAGGCGCCGGCGAGGCCGACCAGCAGTCCTGCGACGGGCAGCGCCCAGGTCGCCCGCGCGACGGCGCCGTCAGCCGCCGGCTTCGACGATGCCGCCGGAAGGATCGTCACGAACGACGCCGCCATCCTGAGATCGGCGACGATGTCTTTGAGAAGCTCGGCGCGCGGCATCATTTCAATTTCATCGGAAGGCCGGCGACGACGAACTCGACCTCGTCAGCAACGTCGGCGATCGTTTGATTCATGGTTCCGGCGGCGTCGCGATAGAGGCGCGCCAGCGCATTGTCCGGCACGATGCCGAGGCCGACTTCGTTGGTGACCAGGACGACGGGGCTCTTGAAACGGGGCAGGGCGGCGGCGAGTTCGGTCACCTCGCGTTCCCAATCGCGCGTCGCATGCATCAAATTGGAAAGCCACAGCGTCAGGCAATCCACCAGTCTTGCGCCGCCGCCATCGGTCGCGACCAGCGCCCCCACGAGATCTAGCGGCACCTCGCGCTCGATCCAGTCGGCTCCGCGCCGCGCGCGATGCTTGGCAATGCGTGCCTCCATCTCAGTGTCGAGTGCCTCGGCCGTTGCGACATAGACGGGCTGGCCCGGAAAAGCGCGCGTGCGCATTTCCGCACGCCTGCTCTTGCCCGATCGCGCTCCGCCGGTGATCAAGATGACGGCCATAAAACTCTCCTGGAGGGCCTGACTAACCACCAATCGCGGCCAAAGACAAAGCCGAAATCAGGCGGGGAGGGGCTTGCGCTTGGCCCTCGCTTTGCGCAACAGGGGCGGGACAGGAGGCAGGCTTGGGCTTTGCGGGCGCGATGGTGGTGGCGATGGCGGTGGATGCCCTCTCAGGCTGGCCGTCGTGGCTGTTCGCGCGGATCGGCCATCCCGTGACCTGGCTGGGGCGGCTGATCGGCGCCATCGATCGTAGCTGGAATCGCGCCCCCGATCCGCCGGCGCTCCGCCGCGCGGCTGGCGTCGCCGGAGCACTTTTGGTGGTCGCATTCTCCGTTGTGATTGGCTGGATGATTCAGGCCTTGCTTCCCACGGGTTGGATCCAGATCGTGCTGGTCGGTGCCCTGGCCTGGCCGCTGGTCGCGCTGCGTTCGCTGCATGATCACGTCGCCGCCGTCGCCAAGCCGTTGCAGGCCGGCGACATCGCGGCTTCGCGCGAAGCAGTTTCGCACATCGTCGGTCGCGATCCCGCGGCGCTCGATGAAGCCGGCATCGCGCGCGCGGCAATCGAGAGCCTCGCGGAAAACGCTTCCGACGGCATCGTCGCTCCGGTGTTCTGGGGCGCGCTGTTCGGATTGCCCGGCATTTTGGGGTACAAGGCGATCAACACGCTGGACTCCATGATCGGCCATCGCAGCGAACGGCATGAAGCCTTCGGCTGGGCCGCCGCGCGCGTCGACGATGTCGCCAACTTCGTCCCGGCGCGCCTGACTGGATTCCTGTTCGTGCTGCTGGCGCCGCGACGATCCGGAGCGCTGGCGTGCATGACGCGCGATGCGCGCCGTCATCGCTCGCCCAATGCGGGCTGGCCGGAAGCCGCGATGGCAGGTGGGCTCGGCGTGCGGCTCAGTGGTCCCCGCATCTATCACGGCAGCATCACGAACGAACCCTGGCTCAACGAGGGCGCGCGCGATCCGCTTGCCGCGGATATCGGCGAGGGACTGACGATCTATCGCCGTGCCATGCTGCTGCTTTCCGGCGTGCTTGCGATCCTGGCGTTCGCGTGAAAGAACGGGGCATGCGCGAGCATGGTGGAAATCTCGATCTGGCCGGGCAACGTTTTGGCGGGCGCGCCGAGGACTGGATCGACCTGTCGACCGGGATCAACCGGTTGCCTTATCCCGTGGGGAGTATGAGCGCGCGTGCGTGGAGCGCGCTGCCGTCGCACGCCGAGATCGATACGCTGCATCAGGCCGCGCGGCACGCCTACCGCACCAGCGCGCCGATCGTCGCGCTTGGTGGCGCGCAGGCCGCTATCCAATTGCTGCCGCAACTCGTGCCGCTCGGCAGCGCGCGCATCCTTGCGCCGACCTATAACGAGTATGCGGGTGTGCTGTCGGCCGCGGGCTGGGAGGTGCAGGAGGCTGGCGAGCTCGACGCGCTGGCCGGCGCCGACCTCGCCATCGTCGTCAATCCCAACAACCCCGACGGTCGGAATCATGCGCCAAAGGATTTGCTCGCGCTGCTGCCACGCGTCGGCCGTCTCGTGATCGACGAGAGCTTTGCCGATGCGGTCCCGCAATTGTCGCTTGCGCCTGGAGCGGATCGGCCTGGACTGCTGGTTCTGCGCTCGTTCGGAAAATTTTATGGCCTTGCCGGCGTGCGGCTGGGCTTTGCCCTTGGCAATGCGGCTGATGTGGCCAGGCTCGCGGCGGCTTCGGGTCCATGGCCCGTATCGGGGGCAGCGATCGCGATCGGTTGTCGCGCGTTGCACGACGATGCCTGGGCTGAGGCCACGTCCGCGCGCCTTGCGCGCGACTGCATTCGTCTCGACGAGATGGCGCGCGAGCAGGGATGGCGGCTCGTTGGCGGGACAGCGCTGTTCCGCCTCTACGAGACGCCGGACGCACTCGCTGCGCAGGAGAAGCTGGCACATGGCTATATCTGGTCCCGCGTCTTCGCGCACAATCCGGCGTGGCTGCGGCTCGGGCTTCCGGGCAACGAAGCCGAATGGACGCGCCTTGCCGAGGCGCTAGCGCGCTAGCGAAAGCAGGCCTTCGACGTCGAGATGGCTTTCGATGTGATCTGCGAGGGCGTCGAGCGCGCTTTCGACCCGGGCCATGTAGGGCTCGTCGCCTGCGGGAATGTCGAGCTCGGCGAGGTAGGCCTTGCGGAAATCATCGGAGGCGAAGAGGCCGTGCAAATAGCTGCCCTGCACGTGGCCGTCGCGTGAGATCGCGCCTTCCGGCTCGCCGTTCAGTTTTGCGAAGGGGCGGGCGCGATCCGGTCCATCGGTACGGCCGATGTGGATCTCGTAGGCCTCGATCGGCTGCTCCGTGGCGGCGTGCACGGCCGCGACACGCGTCAGCGTCTTTTGCGGGCTCATCACGGTGTTGACATCCAGCAGCCCGAGACCCGGCGTGTCGCCTGCGGGACCCTCGATGCCGTCGGGGTCGGCGACGCTGCGCCCGAGCATCTGATAGCCGCCGCAGAGGCCAAGGACATGGCCGCCCCTACGGTGATGTGCAAGCAGGTCGATGTCCCAGCCCTGCGCGCGCAGGAAGGCGAGGTCGCCGCGGGTGGATTTTGAGCCCGGGATGATGACAAGACACACGTCGCCCGGGATCGCTTCGCCAGGGCGCACCATCACGAGATCCACGCCCGCCTCGAGCTTGAGCGGATCGAGGTCATCAAAATTGGCGATCCGCGACAGCGCAAGGCAGGCGATCTTGCACTGGCCGGGCTTGCGCGCGTCGCGGAGGCCCAGAGCATCCTCGGCCGGCAGCTCGCCGGCGCGCGCGAACCAGGGCAGCACGCCGAAGCCGCGCCACGACGTTTTCTGTTCGATCAGCCTGTAGCCGTCGTCGAACAGGGTGGGATCGCCGCGGAACTTGTTGATGACGAAGCCCTGGATCATCGCGGCATCGTCGGGGTCGATCACCGTCTTGATGCCGACGAGCTGCGCGATGACGCCGCCGCGGTCGATGTCGCCGACCAGCACGACGGGCACTTCGGCCTTGCGGGCAAAACCCATATTGGCGATGTCGGCCTTGCGCAAATTCACCTCTGCGGGGCTGCCCGCGCCCTCGACCAGCACGAGATCGGCGCGCGCTTTCAGCCGCTCGAAACTCTCCAGCACCGCACCCATCAGCGATGGCTTCATCGTCGCATAGTCGCGCGCGCGTGCGGTCGCGATGCGTTTCCCATGCACGACCACCTGCGCGCCGACATCGGTCTCGGGCTTGAGCAGCACCGGGTTCATGTCGGTGTGCGGCTCGACGCCGGCGGCCAGCGCCTGCAGCGCCTGCGCGCGGCCGATCTCGCCGCCGTCGACGGTGACCGCCGCGTTGTTCGACATGTTCTGCGGCTTGAATGGCAGCACACGCAGGCCCCGCCGCGTGAAGGCGCGCGCAAGGCCGGCGACGATCAGCGACTTGCCCACGTCCGAGCCGGCCCCCTGGATCATCAACGCGCGTGCCATGGTTTTTTCAGAACTTGGTGTGGTCAGAACTCGACGCCGGCCTGCGCTTTGATGCCGGAGCGGAAGGGGTGCTTGACCAGCGTCATCTCGGTGACGAGATCGGCGATCTCGATCAGCTCGTCCTTGGCGTTGCGGCCGGTGAGCACGACATGCGTCATCTCGGGCTTTTGCGTCGTCAGGAACTCGACCACCTCGGCGATGTCGAGATAGTCGTAGCGCAGCGCGATGTTGATCTCGTCCAGCACGACCATGCGCAAATTGGGATCGAGGATGAGCTCCTTGGCCTTCTCCCAGCCGGCGCGCGCGGCGGCGATGTCGCGGGCGCGGTCCTGCGTCTCCCAGGTGAAGCCTTCGCCCATCGCATGGAACTGGCAGAGCTCGCCGAAATGGCCGGTGAGCAGGCGCCGCTCGCCGGTATCCCAGGCGCCCTTGATGAACTGCACGACCGCGCAGGGGAAGCCGTGGGCGACGCAGCGGACGATCATGCCGAAAGCGGAGGAGGACTTGCCCTTGCCGGCGCCGGTGTGGACGATGATGAGGCCCTTTTCGCCGCTCTTGGTCGCCATGATCTTGTCGCGGGCGGCCTTCTTCTTCGCCATTTTCTGGGCATGCCGGGCGTCGGTTTCCTCGGCAGTTTGGGTATCCGGTTCAGGCGTCATCGGTCCCGGTCCTTCGGCTTGACAAGAGGCGGCCACCGGCAAATGGTGGCCCGGCGTTGGTTCCTGTCCTATGACAGGCGAAGAGGGAATGCGATAGGGTCCGAATCGGCAAGATTTGGGTCCAAACTGCAGCCGCCCCCGCGACCGTAACCGGAGAGATGCCCGAAGCCACTGATTCCCTTAGGAATCGGGAAGGCGGGGATCGAAGGGCAAAGCCCTGCTCCGCAAGCCGGGAGACCTGCCAGCGCGGACGAGTTTTGAACCGGCGGACGGGGTGTTCCGCGACGGGGAAACGGGCCTTCTGAAGAACGGTCCGTGTGCCTCATCGCCTCCCGCGTTTATCAGGAAGAGGCGATGACCGTCACACTTCATGTCTGCATCACCTGCCGTGCCGGCCAGACGCTTGGCGAGGGCGAGACGACGCCCGGCAAGCGCCTGCATGGCGCGATCCTCGAGACCGGCGTGCCCGAGGGCGTCAGAGTGGTTCCCGTCGAATGCCTGTCGGCCTGCAGCCAGGGCTGCTCGGTCGCGCTCAGCGCGCCCGGCCGCTGGTCGTACGTCTATGGCCGCCTGTCGGATGCCAATGCGCAGGACGTGGTCGCCGGCGCCGCTGCCTATGCGGCTGCGCCCGATGGAATCGTGCCCTGGCGCAGCCGTCCCGAGATCTTCCGCAAGCAATCGCTTGCGCGCATTCCCCCTGTTGCCGTCGTGCCGGAGGCCGCCGAATGAATTCGCTCGCAAAAGTCCCGGTCACGGTGGTCACCGGTTTCCTCGGTTCCGGCAAGACAACGCTGATCCAGCATCTTCTCGCAAACCCTGACGGCAGGAAGCTCGCCGTGCTCGTCAACGAGTTCGGCAGCGAGGGCGTCGACGGCGAGATCCTGAAGTCCTGCGCCGACGCGAACTGTCCTGAAGAGAACATCGTCGAGCTCGCCAATGGCTGCATCTGCTGCACCGTCGCCGACGATTTCATTCCGACCATGGAGCGATTGCTGGCGCGCCCGGTGCGGCCCGATCATATCCTGATCGAGACCTCGGGCCTGGCGCTGCCGAAGCCGCTGCTCAAGGCGTTCGACTGGCCCGAGATCCGCTCGCGCATCACGGTCGATGGCGTGATCGCGCTCGCCGACGCCGAGGCCGTCGCGGCCGGCCGCTTCGCGCCCGATCCCGACGCCGTCGAAGCGCAGCGCGCGGCGGACGAAAATCTCGATCACGAGACGCCGCTGTCGGAAGTGTTCGAGGACCAGATCGCCTGCGCCGACATCGTGCTGCTGACCAAGGCCGATCTCGCCGGCGCGGCGGGACTTGAAGCTGCGAAGGCTGTGATCACCGCCGAGATGCCGCGCCGAGTGCCGATGCTGCCCGTCACTGACGGCGCGATCGATGCGCGCGTCATTCTCGGCCTCGGCGCTGCCGCCGAGAACGATCTTGCCGCGCGCCCCTCGCATCACGACGGCGAGGAAGAGCACGAGCACGATGATTTCGCCTCCGTCGTGATCGACCTTCCTGAGGTCGTCGACATCGATGCGCTGGTCGGCTCGGTGCAGAAGCTCGCGCGCGAGCAGAACGTGCTGCGCGCCAAGGGCTACATCGCGGTGGCGGGCAAGCCGATGCGCCTGCTGCTGCAAGCGGTCGGCGAGCGCGTGCGCCACCAATTCGACAAACCCTGGGGGGCAGGTCTCAGGCAGTCAAAGCTCGTCGTGATCGGCGAGCATGGCGATATCGACGAGGCCGCGATCAGGTTGGGACTAGGCATCTGATGCATGTCGTCTTCCGCGAGAGCCGCGGTCTGGAGGAGACCGCGACGCCAAGGGACATCGGCCAGGACCCGGCCGATCTCGTGGTGCTCTCGTATTCGGATTCCGACCTTGCAGCGTTTGCGGCCGGCTGGCGCCGCGGCCGCAGCAACTTGCCGTCGCTGCGGCTCGCCAATCTCGCGGAGCTGCGTCATCCGCTGTCGGTCGACACCTATATCGAGCGCACGTTGTCGCAGGCGCGCGGCATTCTGGTGCGGCTGATCGGCGGCGAGTCCTATTGGCCGTACGGGCTGGCTGCCCTTCAACAACTCGCCAAGGATCGTGGCATCGTGCTCGCCGTGCTGCCGGCCGACGGCCGCGATGACACGCGGCTCGATGCCTATTCGACCTTGCCGGTCTCGACGCTGCGCCGGCTCAAGGTGCTCTGCGACACCGGCGGTCCGGTCGCCGCGCAAGCGGCGATCGCGCAACTCGCGCTGGCGTCGGGCCTCTATGCAGGGCCTGTCATCGGTGAGATGACCGTGCCCGAGATGGGCTTCTACGATCCCTTGCGCGGCGTCATTGCTGCGCCAGTGGGTGGCGAGGGGAAGCCGCGTGCCCTGGTGACGTTCTATCGCTCCTATCTCACCGCTGCCGACACCGGCCCGGTCGATGCCCTCATCGCGGCGCTGCGCGACAAGGGCTTTGACGCCTACGGCGTGTTCGTCACCTCGCTGAAGGCTTCGGGTGTTGCGGATTGGCTGCGCGTGCATCTTGCGCAAAATCCTCCGGCCGCGATCGTCAATGCGACGGCGTTCTCGGCCGTAGGCGACGACGGCACGACGCCGTTCGATGCCGCATCCTGTCCGGTATTCCAGGTCGCGCTGTCCACGGCACGGCGCGAGGACTGGGCTGCCTCGCTGCGCGGCCTATCGCCCGGCGATCTCGCGATGCATGTGGTGCTGCCCGAGGTCGATGGACGGCTGTTCGCAGGCGTCGTGAGTTTCAAAACAGCGGCCGAGCGCGATCCCGATCTGCAATTCTCACATCTGGCGCACAGGCCCGACGAGGAGCGGGTGAAGGCCGTTGCCGCGCGCGTTGCGACCTGGCGGCGGCTCGCGGAGAGGCCAACCGCCCAGAAGCATCTGGCGATCGTGCTCTCGAACTATCCGGGACGCCCGCACCAGATCGCGCACGCAGTCGGGCTCGATGCGCTGGCTTCGGTCGAAGCATTGCGGTCCGATCTCGCCGCGGTCGGCTTCGATGTCGCGCCGGTTCGAGCACTCGGTGAGACTCTGCTGAAGCAGAAGCTCAGCTGGAACGTCGCCGATTATCGCGCCGCGCTCTCGCGCCTTCCGCAATCCCTGCAGGATGATCTCGCGCAGGCCTGGGGCGCGCCGGAGAACGATCCGAGCTGCCGTGGCGGCGCGTTTCAATTCGCGGCCATCGCGTGCGGTCAGTCGGTCATCGCGGTTCAGCCGGAGCGTGGCGATGTCGCCACGCGCGATACCGACTATCACGATCTCGCCCGCACGCCGCGCCATGCCTATGTCGCGTTTTACCTGTGGCTCCGCGTGCGTGGGATCGATGCCGTCGTGCACATGGGCGCGCATGGTACGCTGGAATGGTTGCCCGGAAAGTCCGTGGCGCTGTCATCCGCGTGCTGGCCGGAAGCGCTGATCGGCGATTTGCCCGTCATCTATCCCTTTATCGTCAACGATCCCGGCGAAGCCGCGCAGGCCAAGCGTCGCTTAGGTGCCGTCACCATCGGTCATCTGCCGCCGCCGCTGGAGACATCCACGGTGCCAGAGGGGTTGCGGCGGCTCGAACGGTTGCTCGACGAATATTCGACCGCCGATGGTCTGGATCCCGCGCGCCGGCAACGATTGATCGCGGCGATCCGCGACGAGGCGCGTGCGGCGGGTCTCGAAGACGATCTCGGCCTCGATGCCTCGGCCGCGCCGGCCGAAGCGATCCCGCGCATCGACCGCTTCGTCTGCGATCTCAAGGAAAGCCAGTTCGGCGACGGTCTGCACGTGTTCGGCCGCGGCGCCTGCGGCGAAGCAGAACGCGATGCGCTGCTCGCTGCGCTTGCCGGCCAGCGCGTCGCGCCCGGACCATCGGGCTCGCCCTATCGCGGCCGCGCGGACGTGCTGCCGACCGGGCGCAATCTCTTTGCCGTCGACCCGCGCGCGGTGCCGACGCCATCGGCGCATGCGCAAGGCATCAAGCTCGCCGAAGAGCTGCTGCGCCGTCACCTGCAGGATCATGGCGACTGGCCGAAAGGGCTCGTGGTCGATCTCTGGGGCTCGGCGACGATGCGCACCGCGGGCGAGGAATTTGCCATGGCTCTGCATCTGGCCGGCCTTGCGCCACGCTGGGATCACGCCTCCGGCCGCGTCACCGGCTACGACATTATCGCGCCGGCCGAACTTGGCCGCCCGCGCATCGACGTCACGCTGCGCGTCTCGGGCCTGTTCCGCGATGTCTTCTCGGGCCTTGCGCAATTGTTCGAGGCTGCGTCCGAGGCGCTTGCGGGGCGCGAGGACGAGGGCGAGGACAATCCGTATCGCCACCGCACCTCCCGCGTGTTCGCGCCGCGGCCAGGGCAATATGGTGTCAGCCTCGCGGCGATCCCGGATGCTTTCACGCCGGAAACGCGAGAGGCGGCCGGCGAAGCCTGGCTGTCGGCATCGTCCTGGGCGTTCGCGGCCGACGGCGAGATGCAGCACGACCGAGCCGGCATTGAACAGCGCCTCGCTGCGGCCGACGCCTTCGTCCACGTCCAGGATTTGCCGGAAACCGACCTGTTGCTCGCCGCCGATTATGCTGCGCACGAAGCCGGTGTTGCGGCTGCCGCAGGGCATCTCGGCGCGGCGGGACCATCGCTCTATCACCTCGATACGACGTGCCCCGAGCAGCCGCATGCACGTACGCTGACCGAAGAAATTTCCCGCGTCGTCCGTGCGCGCGCCGCCAATCCGGCCTGGATCGCCGGCATGATGCGTCATGGTTTCCGCGGGGCCGCCGAGATCACCGCGACGCTGGAGCACATGGCCGCTTTCGCCCATCTTGCCGGCGCCGTGCCGCCGCATCTGTTCGATCTCTACTATGATGCGACGCTCGGCAATGACGGCGTCCGCGCCTTCATGGCGCGCGAGAATCCGGCGGCGTTCGCCGCGATGGAAGCCTGCTTTGCGCGCCTGCATGATGCAGCGCTCTGGCAAACGCGCCGCAACTCGATCGCAGCGGCGCTGAGGGAGGCCTCATGAGTGCGGTCGCGGTCAAGGGCTGGTGTCCCGGCGCGCTGCGCCCGATGCTGTCGGGCGACGGACTGGTGGTGCGCGTGCGCCCGTTCGGAGGGCGCCTTGACGCATCGCAAATCGCCGGGCTTGCCGAACTCGCCGGGCGGCACGGCAATGGTCTGATCGATGTGACGAGCCGCGCCAATCTCCAGATCCGAGGCGTCAGCGAGCAAAGCCATCGGCCGCTGCTCGACGGCCTTGCGCAACTGAGGCTGCTCGATCCCGACGCCGAGATCGAAGCCCGTCGCAATATTCTGGTGATGCCATTCTGGAGCGGCAGCGACCAGACGCAGTCGCTCGCCGCCGAGCTGGAGGAGGCACTCGCCGAGAGCGCGCTCGCGCTTCCGACCAAGTTCGGCTTTGCTATCGATGACGGAAGGTCGCGGGTGCTCGCCGGCGATTCCGCCGACATCCGCATTGAGCGCGATCGCTCGGGCCGTCTCCTGGTGCGGGCCGATGGTGCGAGGCTCGGCCGTTCCGTCGCGCGTGGCGAGGCCGTGAGCACAGCCCTGGCGCTGGCAAGCTGGTTCCTGGTCTCCGGCGGCGCGAGGGGCGGGCGAGGGCGCATGGCAGCACATATCGCCGCCGGCGCGACGTTGCCTGCATCGCTGCGCGGCGAGACCGAGCCTGCACCCGTGATGGCCGCCTCGCGACCCGGGTCCTATCCGCAAGGCGCCATGGTCGGCGTCGCGTTCGGGCAGTTGCTGCACACGACGCTGCATCAATTCGCGAGCTGCGGGCATGCGCTGCGCATGACGCCCTGGCGGATGGTGCTGAGCGAGGGCAAGCGGGAGATGCCGAGCGGGGCGGGTCTCATCACCGAGCCGTTTGATCCCGCGCTGCGGGTCATCGCCTGCAGCGGCGCGCCGCGCTGCCGCGAAGCTCAGGCCGATACGCGCGCGCTGGCCGCGGCGCTCGCGCCGCGTATCGCCGCCGATGCGCGGCTCCACGTCTCCGGCTGCGGCAAAGGCTGTGCCCATTCCGGCACGGCCGCAGTCACGCTGGTGGCGACGCGCGCCGGCTTCGATCTCGTCCGCGACGGCTCGACGCGCGATGAGCCGGTCCTGCGCGGCCTCAACGGCGCCGACATCGTCAGTGATCCCTCCATCCTCGTCGGAGGGAATTGATGCCGCACGTTTACGAGACCGATGGCGCCACGATCTACTGCCAGTCCTTTGCCACCATCCGAGCCGAGGCCGATCTTGCGCGCTTCACGGCGGACGAGGAGCAGGTCGTGGTGCGGATGATCCATGCCGCCGGCATGATCGGCCTGGAGGCGCATATCCGCTTCACGCCCGGCATGGCGGCTGCCGCGCGCGCCGCGCTGCAAAGAGGCGCGCCGATCCTGTGTGATGCGCGCATGGTCTCGGAGGGAATTACGCGCGCAAGGCTGCCCGCGGCCAACGCTGTCATCTGCACGCTCGGCGACGAGACCGTGCCAGCGCTCGCGCAATCGATGCGCAACACCCGCTCGGCCGCGGCGCTCGAGCTGTGGCGGCCGTATCTTGAGGGCGCAATCGTTGCGATCGGCAATGCGCCGACCGCGCTGTTTCATCTGCTCAACATGCTGGAGGACCAAAACTGTCCGCGGCCGGCGGCGATCATCGGCTGCCCAGTCGGCTTTGTCGGCGCGGCCGAGTCCAAGGCGGCGCTGATGGCCGATCCGCCGGCGCCGGCGCTGACGGTCGACGGCCGCCTCGGCGGCTCCGCAATCACGGTCGCGGCCGTGAATGCGTTGGCGAGCCGGAGCGAATAGCGATGGGACGCATCATCTGCTGTGGTCTCGGCCCCGGTGATCCCGATCTGATGAGCGTGCGCGCCGATCGCACCGTCCGCGCCGCGCAGCACGTCGCTTTTTTCCGCAAGAAGGGCAGGCCGGGCCAGGCGCGGCGCATCGTCGAATGCATGTTGGCAGCCGACGTCACCGAATACCCGATGGAGTATCCGGTCACGACAGAGATCGCATTCGACAGTCCCGAATACGTGCAGTTGCTCGCCGGCTTCTACGACGAATGGGCGGAGCGCCTGGCGCGGCTTTCGCGCGCGGTCGATGTCGTCGTGCTCTGCGAGGGCGATCCCTACTTCTACGGCTCCTTCATGCATCTGCATACGCGCCTGCAAGGCCGCGTCGAGATCGAGGTGATCGCCGGCATTCCCGGCATGGTCGGCTGCTGGAACGGCGTCGGCCAGCCGATCGCGCTCGGCGATGACGTGACGACGGTGCTGATGGGGACACTTCCGGAAGGCGAGCTCGAGCGGCGCATGCGCGATTCCGATGCGCTCGTCGTCATGAAGACCGGCCGCAATCTCGCAAAAGTGCGCCGGGCACTCGCGTCCGCTGGCCGGCTCGACGATGCCTGGCTGGTCGAGCGTGGCACTATGCCGGGCGAGCGTGTCGCGCGGCTCGCGGAGATCGATGCCGCCGACTGTCCTTACTTTGCGATCGTGCTGGTTCACGGCAAGGGCCGGCATCTGGATGCCGCCGAATGACGGGCTCCTTGACCATCGCGGGCCTCGGGCCGGGTAGCGATGCGCTGGTGACGCCGGAGGTCTCAGCTGCGCTCGCCTCAGCAACCGACATTCTGGGCTATGCGCCCTATGTCGCGCGGGTGCCGGCGCGGCCGGGCCTTATTCTGCATCCTTCCGATAATCGCGAGGAGCTGCAGCGCGCAAGCGAAGCGCTGCGGCTCGCGTCCGAGGGTAGGCAGGTCGTCGTCGTGTCCTCCGGCGATCCCGGCGTCTTCGCGATGGCCTCCGCCGTGTTCGAGGCGCTCGAACAGGCGCCGCAATATCAGGCGCTGGCAATCCGCGTGCTGCCCGGCATCACCGCGATGCTGGCCGCCGCCGCCCGCGCCGGCGCGCCGCTGGGCCATGATTTCTGCGCGATCAATCTCTCCGACAATCTCAAGCCCTGGACATTGATCGAGAAGCGCCTGCGCCTCGCCGCGGAAGCCGACTTTGCGATCGCGATGTATAATCCGCGCTCGGCGAGCCGGCCGGAGGGCTTTGGCCGCGCGCTTTCAGTGTTGAAGGAGGCCGGTTGTGGCGAGCGCCTCGTGATCTTCGCGCGCGCCATCAGCGCGCCTGATGAGAAGATCCAGACGGTGACGCTGAACGAGGCGGCGCCCGAGATGGCCGACATGCGCACGCTGGTGATCGTCGGCAATTCGCAGACGCGCCGCGTCGGCCGCTGGGTCTATGCGCCGAGGCAGGCGCGATGACCGAGCCACTCCATCACGTCAGCGACGCTGTCGACCCGCCAGCGCTCGGGCAGCTCCGGTCGCGAGATCATAATGACGGGAAGGCCGAGCATGCGGGCCGCGTCGATCTTGGCACGCGCGCCATCGCCGCCGGAATTGCGAGCGACGATCGTGGCGATGCCGCGCCTGCGCAGCATTTGCAGCTCTCCGTCGAGCGTGAAGGGGCCGCGCGACACGATCACGTCGGCGGCGAAGGGCAGCGGCGCTTCGGGCGGATCGACGAAGCGCAGGGTGTAGGTGTGCTGCGGCTTCGTCGCAAATGGCGCGGTATGCTGGCGACCGATGGCGAGGAACACGTTTGCGGGCAGCTCGGGCAACACTGTGACCGCGGCGCCGACATCTGCGACCTCGATCCAGTTGTCGCCAGGCGTCTTGATCCACGGTGTGCGTTCCAGCGCAATCAGCGGCGTTCCGGTGTCCGCGCACGCTTCGACCGCATGGCGGCTCATCTCGGCTGCGAAGGGATGCGTCGCGTCGATCACATGCGTGATGCCTTCGCCGCGGATGTAGTCGGCAAGGCCGCTCACGCCGCCGAAGCCACCGATGCGGGTCGGCAGCGGCTGATCCGCCGGTGCGCGGGTGCGGCCGCCATAGGAATAGACGGCGTCAAGACCGGTGCGCGCGATCGCCGCGGCGAGCAGGCTCGCATCGGCCGTTCCGCCCAGAATGAGGGCGCGTGTCATGGTTGATCCCTGGCTGACCATCGTCGGTATCGGCGAAGATGGCCTTGCCGGGCTGTCCGAGGCAAGCCGAAAGGCGCTCAGGGAGGCTGAAACCGTGTTCGGCGGCGAGCGGCATCTTGCGCTTTCCGGCGTGGGCAGTCGCGGCCGTCCGTGGCCGGTGCCGTTCGACGCCGCTGTCGTTCTGAGCTGTCGCGACCGGCCAACGGTGGTGCTCGCCTCCGGTGATCCGTTCTGGTACGGCGCGGGGGCCGTTCTCGCCGAGAAGCTCGGTAGCGACGAGTGGATGGCGCACCCGGCACCATCGACATTCTCGCTCGCTGCCGCGCGGCTGGGCTGGCGGCTGGAGTCCGTGACATGCATCGGCCTTCATGCCGCACCGTTCGAGCGCCTGATACCGCATCTGGTGCGAGATGCGCGCATCATCTGCCTGATGCGTGACGCAACGGCGGTCGGCAATCTCGCGAAGTGGTTGACGAAACGCGGGTGGGGCGCCTCATTGTTGTGGACGCTCGAAGCGCTTGGCGGGCCACAGGAATACATTGACCAGCATCGCGCCGACCTCTTTTCCGAGGAGATCGCTGGAGATCTGGTCGCGGTGGCGGTGTGGGCGAGGGGGACGCAGGGCATTCCGCGCAGCTCGGGCCTGCCAGACGATTTGTTCGTCCACGACGGCCAGATCACCAAGCGCCCGGTGCGCGCGCTCGCGCTCTCGGCGCTGGCGCCGCGTCCCGGCGAACGGCTGTGGGACATCGGTGCCGGCTCGGGTTCGATCTCGGTCGAGTGGGCGCTGTGCGGCGGGACGGCGACTGCCATCGAGGCACGCGAGGATCGCGTCGCGAACATCAGCAAGAATGCAGCCGCGTTCGGACTGGCGCATCGGATCATTGTCGTCACGGGAAGGGCACCGGAAGCTATTGCCGGGGCAGAAGCGCCGGATGCCGTCTTTATCGGCGGGGGCCTCGATAGCGCAATGTTCGATGCCATCTGGTCGCGGCTTTCGCCGGGCGCACGGCTGGTTGCGCATTCCGTTACGCTGGAAACGGAAGCACTGCTGGGCGGGCTGCATCAGCGCCACGGTGGCGAGCTGATGCGGGTCGAGATTGCGCAAGCCGCGCCGCTCGGCCGCTATCGCTCCTGGGAGGCGGCACGCCCGGTGGTGCAGTGGAGTACGGTCCGATGAAGGTCGCCGGGCTCGGATTCAGAAAGGATGTCACGCTGGCTTCGCTGCGCGAGGCGCTGTCGGCGGCCGGCGGTTCCGAGGGCCTCGCAGCGGTTGCGACCGTGGCCGACAAAGCCGATGCGGAGGCGCTGAAGCAACTCGCGCGTGAATGCGGCGTGCCGATCAGGGGTATCCCCGCCGATATGCTGGCCGGCATCGATACGCCGACGCAGTCGAAATTCGTCATGGAGAAGTTTGGAGCAGGATCTGTTGCCGAAGCCGCGGCGCTCGCCGCGGCTGGCCCTCGGGCTCGGCTCATTGCGACGCGCGTGGTTTCGCAGGACCACACGGCGACCGCCGCCATTGCGGAAGGAGACGGCGCATGACGGTGCATTTCATCGGCGCAGGGCCGGGCGCGCCTGACTTGTTGACCTTGCGCGGCCGCGACTTGATCGCGGCCTGTCCGGTCTGTCTCTATGCGGGCTCACTGGTGCCCGAAGGTGTCTTGTCGCATTGCCCGCCGGGCGCGCGCATCGTCAACACCGCGCCTCTGTCGCTCGATGAGATCATCGCGGAGATCGCCGCTGCGCATGCAGAGGGCAAGGACATCGCGCGGCTGCATTCCGGCGATCTCTCGATCTGGTCGGCGATGGGCGAGCAGCTCCGCCGCCTGCGCGCGCTCGCCATTCCGTTCACTGTGACACCTGGCGTGCCCTCTTTCTCGGCTGCCGCGGCAGCGCTGGAGGCTGAGCTGACGCTGCCCGGTCTTGCCCAGACGGTGGTGCTGACGCGCACGCCGGGTCGTGCTAGCGCGATGCCTGAAGGTGAGAAGCTCGCCGCATTCGCAGCCACTGGTGCCGTGCTTGCGATCCACCTCTCGATTCATCTGCTCGACAAGGTCGTCGCCGAGCTCACGCCGCATTATGGCGAAAATTGTCCGGTCGCGGTCGTCTGGCGTGCGAGCTGGCCGGACCAGCGCATTGTGCGCGCGACGCTGGCAACGCTCGATGCCGCAGTCGGAACGGAGATGGAGCGCACCGCGCTGATCCTGGTCGGCAGAACGCTTGGCGCCGCGGATTTCGACGAGAGCCGGCTCTACGCCGCCGACTACGATCGTCGCTATCGGCCCGTCGGTGCCGAGCCGCGCTTTCCGGAGGCGTCGTGATGCCGGCGGGCCTCATCATCTCGGCACCAGCCTCCGGCGTCGGCAAGACCACGCTGACGCTGGCGCTCGCGCGGGCCTGGCGCCATCGCGGCTTGAATGTGCAGTGCTTCAAGAGCGGTCCCGATTACATCGATCCGGCCTTTCATGCCGCCGCGACTGGACGCGCTTCGGTCAATCTCGATAGCTGGGCGATGGATCGGGGGACAATCGCGCATCTGGTCAGCCGCGGCGCGGATGCCGATATTGTGCTCGCCGAGGGCTCGATGGGCCTGTTCGACGGCGTCGCCGCGCATGGCGTCTGCGGCACCGGTGCCACCGCCGACATCGCCGAGATGCTGGGCTGGCCGGTGCTGCTGGTGATCGACCCGTCTGGCCAGGCGCAGACCGCAGCCGCAATCGCCGCAGGCCTTCGCGATTATCGCGCAGGTGTGCGGCTTGCGGGCGTCGTGCTCAACCGCGTTGCCAGCCCACGCCATGAAGATTTGGTGCGGCGTGCACTCAGCGATGTCGGCATCGCCGTGTTCGGCGCGCTGCCGCGTCATGCCGAGATCAGTCTGCCGAAGCGGCATCTCGGCCTGGTGCAGGCCGAAGAGCAGGCCGAGATCGGCAAGCTGATCGACGAGGCCGCGCGCTTCGTCGCCGAGCATGTCGATCTCGACGCGGTGCTGCGCTCCGCAGCCAGCTGTTCGCCGCGAGCCGCGGCGAGCGGCGTCAATGTAGTGCCGCCCGGCCAGCGCGTTGCGCTGGCGCGCGATGCCGCGTTCTCCTTCGTCTATCCGCATATGCTGGAGGCCTGGCGCGCGGCGGGCGCAGAAATCTTGCCGTTCTCGCCGCTGGCCGATGAAGCGCCTGACGCGAGTGCCGACGTGTGCTGGCTGCCCGGCGGTTATCCCGAGCTTCATGCCGGCAGGATCGCGTCCAATGCCCGTTTTCGCAGCGGGCTGCGCGCTTTCGCCGAAACGCGGCCGGTGCATGGCGAATGCGGGGGCTATATGGTGTTGGGAGCCGCTTTGACCGACGCGGACGGGATGCGCCACGAGATGACAGGCCTGCTTGGCCTCGAGACGAGCTTTGCCAAACGCCGCATGCATCTGGGCTATCGCCTCGCGGCGCTCGCCGCGCCGATGCCGGGATATCGCGCCGGGGCGCGTCTGCGCGGCCATGAGTTTCACTATTCGACCATTCTTGGCCAGCCTGATCCGCAGCTGGCGGTCGTGCACGATGCGACGGGCGCGGCCATTGCCGAGACCGGCTCGCGGCGGGGCCACGTCAGCGGCACTTTCTTTCATCTGATCGCGGAGGACCGGTGAGCGGATTCGTCTCCTTCATCTCCGCCGGACCCGGCGATCCCGAGTTGCTCACGCTCAAGGGCGCCGCGCGGCTGCGCGAGGCCGACGTCGTGCTCTATGATGATCTCGCCTCGGGCGCGATCCTCGATCTCGCCCGGCCCGGCGCCAATCTCGTCGCGGTCGGGAAACGGGCAGGGCGGCCCTCGACCAAGCAGCATCACGTCAACCGGCTCCTGGTCGATTATGCCGCAACAGGGGCGCGCGTGGTGCGGCTCAAGTCAGGCGATGCCGGCATTTTCGGCCGGCTCGAGGAGGAGATCGAGACGCTGCGCGAGGCCGGCATCGGCTATGAGATCGTTCCCGGCGTCACCTCGGCTTGCGCCGCAGCGGCCCAGGCCGGCATTCCCCTGACCCGGCGCCACACCTCGCGCCGGGTGCAGTTCGTCACCGGGGCCGACGTCACCGGCGAGCTGCCGCCGAATCTGAACTGGGCGGCGCTGGCCGATCCTGAGGCGACGACCGTGGTCTATATGGGCCGGCGCACCTTCCCGGCGCTTGTCGCAAAATTGATCGCACACGGTCTCGCCGCGGATACTCCGGCGCTGTTGGCCGAGTCCCTCGGTCGCCCCGACGAGCGGCTGGTCCGCACCACCATTGCCGAGCTTGCCGAGCAGCTTGCCCGCGGCGGCGCCGCTTCAACCGCCGCCGTGATCCTGTTCGGCGCGCTGGCGGGGGATTATCCCTCGTGACCGCTTCGCCCCTTGACGCCGGCTCGGCGAAAGGGGCACACAGGAGAGGCATGGTGCTCGACGCGGCGCAAAGCGCCGGAGCATAATCGGGAATGGGGGTGGGCGGACCAAGTTGCGGCGCCCAAAACCCCAGCCGCCCCCGCGACTGTAAGCGGTGAGGGGCTCCGATCAGCCACTGGGCCGCAAGGCCCGGGAAGGCCGGAGAACCCAGTGAACCGCGAGCCAGGAGACCGGCCCTGCACGTTTTGAGGCCAAGGCCGTCGGGTGTGACGGCAGGAAGGATCTAAGCCATGCATATCGAACCCGGAATCGTGACGGGCGCCAAGCTCGTGTTGAGTTACGCAACCGGCGTCGCCGCGGGCGGCGTTGCCTTGAAGCTCGCCGCCGAGACCGTGCGCGAGCAGGGCATCGGCTCGTTCGCGGCGCGGACGCTCGCCACCACCGCCCTTGTTTTCACCTTCTTCGAGATTCTGCCGCACTTCCCGGTCGGGGTGTCCGAGGTGCACTTCATCCTCGGCTCGACGCTGTTCCTGCTGTTCGGCGCTGCGCCTGCCGCCTTCGGCCTGGCGTTCGGCCTGCTGCTTCAGGGCGTGTTCTTCGAGCCGGCCGACCTGCCGCAATACGGCATGAACGTCACGACGCTGCTGGTGCCGCTGTTCGCGATCCAGGCAATCGCCACACGGATCATCTCGCGCAACACCGCTTATGTCGACCTCAGGTATCGGCAGGCGCTGGCGCTGTCGACGACCTATCAGGCCGGCGTGATCGCCTGGGTAGCGTTCTGGGCGCTCTATGGCTCCGGTTTTGCGATGAGCAACCTCGCCAGCATCGCGACGTTTGCGGCCTCTTACGCGCTGGTCATCGTGATCGAGCCGCTCGCCGATCTCGCCGTGCTGGCGCTTGCGAAGTCGCTGCGCGGCGTCACCGCGCCCGGCCTCGTCACCCCGCGCCTGCACAACGCGGCCTAGAGAGACAAGGGGCGGCCGTCATGGCCGCCCCCAGCGCCCGCGATGCTCACGCTTTCCCTGATCGGCATCGGTTGCGGCGATCCTGGCCAGCTCACACGCGCCGCCGTTGAAGCCATCAATGCCGCCGATCTCATCCTGATCCCGCGCAAGGGAACGGCGAAGTCCGATCTCGCCGATCTCAGGCGGACGATCTGCGCGGATGTTGTCGGTAGCGGCAAGACCGTTATCGCCGAGTTCGATCTTCCCGTGCGCGACGCAGGTGAAGCGGATTACCGCAAGGGCGTGGACGACTGGCACGATGCGGTTGCCGCGACCTGGTCGCAGGCGATCGCAAATCATTTCGGCGGCGAGGGCAAGGTCGCGCTGCTGATCTGGGGCGATCCTTCGCTGTATGATTCCTCGCTGCGCATTGCGCGGCGGCTCGACCCCTTACCCAAAATCGAAGTCGTGCCCGGCATCACGTCGATCCAGGCGCTGTGCGCGGCACATGCACTGCCGCTCAACGATATCGGCGAGCCGTTCTTGGTCACGACGGGGCGGCGCTTACGCGAAGGCGGCTGGCCGCAGGGTGTCGACACCGTGGTGGTGATGCTCGACGGCGGCACGGCGTTTCAATCCTTGGATCCACTCGGGATTCACATCTATTGGGGCGCCTATCTCGGCATGCCCGATCAGATCATCATGTCCGGCGTGCTGGCTGAAGTCGGTCCGCGCATCGTCGCGCAGCGCCAGGAGGCGCGCGAGCGGCATGGCTGGATCATGGACAGCTATATTCTCAAGCGCAGGCGTTAAGCGAGGCAGCATGCTCCCCGAATGGATCACCCAGAACTGCCCCGAGATCTCCGCAGTCCATCGCGAAGCGGCGATCGCGCGTCAGGCGCAGTTGACAAAACCGACCGGCGCGCTTGGCCGGCTTGAGCAGCTCGCAATCGAGCTCGCAGGTCTGCAGGCGACCGAGCAGCCACGCGCCGCGCGTGTACCCATTGTCGTCTTCGCCGGTGATCACGGCATCGTCGCGCAGGGCGTGTCGGCCTATCCGCAAGCCGTGACCATCGCGATGATGGCGAACTTTGCCTCCGGCGGTGCTGCGATTTCGGTGCTGGCGCGCGAGCTTGGCTCGCGCCTGGAGGTGGTTGACGCCGGCACGCTGGCGCAGGAGCAGATGACGGGCATCGTCACCGACAAGCCGCGCCATGGCACGCGCGATTTCAGCGTGGAGGCCGCGCTCCTGCTTACGGAGCTGGCGTTTGCCTTCGAGGCCGGCCAGCGCGCGGTGGTGCGCGCGGAAGCCAATCAGCCCGACCTGCTGATCTTCGGCGAAATGGGGATCGGCAACACCACGACATCGGCGGCGATTGCGGCGAGCCTGCTTGGCATCAGCGCCGAGGAGATCGCGGGCAGCGGCACCGGCGTCGATGCGGCCGGCCGGGCGCACAAGGCGCGCGTGATCGACGCCGCGATTGCACGGCACGGCGTTGCAGGCTCTTCGCCAGAGAAGATCCTGTGTGCCGTCGGTGGGCTCGAAATCGCGGCGATCTCAGGCGCGATCATCGCTGCCGCGCAGCGCCGCATTCCCGTGCTGATCGATGGCTTCATCGTGTCGGTCGCAGCGCTCGCAGCAGCGCGGCTGAACCCGTCGTGCCAGCCCTTCCTGCTGCCGTCGCATCAATCGGCCGAGCAGGGGCATCGCCTGGTGCTGCGCGCGCTGAACGTGCAGCCGTTGATCAGCCTCGATCTCAGGCTCGGTGAGGGATCGGGCGCCGCCATCGCGTTGCCGTTGGTTCGGTCAGCCTGTGCACTTCACAACGGCATGGCGACCTTTGCAGAGGCCAATGTGCCCGATCGGCCTAGCTGATCCGCTGATTGACCGAGACGACACGCCAGCCGGCTGCGAGGCGATCGATCCGGGTCAGCGACAGCGGATCGACGACGAAGCGCAAGGCCGCTTGTGGCGTGAGATCCAGCGCGATGCAGAGCGCGGCCCGGATGGTGCCGGAATGCACGACGAGCGTGGCTGGTCCGGCTCCGATCCGCGCCAGACCCAGCCGCACGCGTGCGACCTGATCCGCAAAGCTTTCGCCGCCCGGCGGCCGTCCGCCGGCCGGATCGTTCCAGAACTGCGCGTAAGTCTCGTCGCCGGCGGCAGCGAGCTCATCGTGCCGACGGCCGGTCCAATCGCCGAAGTCCTGCTCGCGGAATTCACTGACCAGCTCCGGTTCGAGCCCCAGCGCGCGCGCGGTCTCGACCGTGCGCCGCGATGGGCTGGCATAGCTGGCGGCATCTTGCGAGAGGCGCTGCCGCAGCGCCTCCAATTGCGCGCGAGCGCCGAGATCAGCCGGCGCGTCGGCGGCGTGGATGGTGCCGGTGACGCCCGCAACCGGCGCGTGCCGTATCAACCAGAGGAAGGTCTCGCCTTCCATGCTCATCACTCCAAGGAAGTTGGTCGCGGTGGCAACAACGCCGCAACTGGCACATTGACTCTGTCTTGATGGTAATCCTAGATGCTCGCGACGGTTTCCCCGAGAGGGGATGAAAAGGGAATGCGGTGCGGGGACGTTGTCCCCAATGCCGTGGCTGCCCCCGCAACTGTGAGCGGATAATCCTTCGTCAGAAGCCACTGGGGTGCTCGGTCCCGGGAAGGCGACGAAGCGGTGATGACCCGCGAGCCAGGAGACCTGCCGTCAGCCGTGGTCACACGCGAAGATGTCGGTCGGGGAGTACAGACATTCGGCTTCATCGGACGGCTGCAAGCCGAAAGGTGAGACCTCGTTCGCTGTGACGTGCCACTGACGTCATACCGAGGTCCAAGAACCGTGTTTTCCATCCGTATCGTACGACCGTGCAGCGTCCTGCTTGCCTCCGCCGCGCTCACATCCTTCGCCGCTTCCGATATCCCTGCTGCGCTGGCGCAGCAGGCCCGCGAACCGTTACCACCCGTCGAGGTGACGCCGGCCCAGTCCCGCAAGCAGGCCAAGCCAGCCGGCCGCGGGGCGCAAAGCCCGCGCCGCGCGGCAGCGCACAGGCCTGCTGCTGCATCCGCGCCCAAGCCCATCGGGCCGGCTGCGGCGGCGCAGACGCCGCTCAACTCCAATGCCGTGGCGGAAAGCGCCTCGCGGCTCGGCCTGACGGTGCGGGAGACGCCCGCGACCGTGGAGGTGATCTCGGCCGAGACCATGCGCGAGCAGGGCTATCGCACCGTGTCTGACGTGGCCCAGGGCGCGGTCGGCGTCACCTCCGGTGACAATCCGGCGGAGCCTTCCGCGTTCTCCATGCGCGGTTTCACCAACAGCCAGATCAACACGCTCTACAACGGCATCAAGATCGGTCCGCAGAACATGACCTCGCGGATCATGGACACCGCCAATCTGGACGCCGTGGAATTCTTGAAGGGACCGGCGTCCTTGATCTCGGGCGAGGGTGCCGCCGGCGGCGCGATCAACTTCGTCACCAGACAGCCGCACTCTGGACCTAGCCGGAACGAGGCGGACTTCTCCTGGGATTCGCTGAACTCGTTGCGCGCGCATTACGGCTCGGGCGGTAGCACCAACGTGCAAGGCCTCGACTACCGCTTCGACGTCAGCCGCTCCGCGCTCAACGGCTTTGCCGACGACACCAACACCAAGACGCTGGACGTCTCGGGCCAGCTCAACTACCGCATCTCCGACAGCCTCAAGGTCTCGGGCGCGATCGAGTATCGCGAAGATCGCTCCAAGGCCTATTGGGGCGTGCCGCTGGTGCCGATCGCCTTCAGCGGCTCGCATGCGACGAGCGGGATCGTCTCCGGCAATTACGTCTCGAACTACAGCAAAACCAACCTCGGCGCGGTTACCATCGACGATCGCACCTTCAACACCAATTACAACGTTCTCGACAACCGGAATGTCGCGCAGGAGGTCTGGCTGCGTGGTGGCTTCGAGCTGAAGCTGGCGCCCGACCTGACGCTGAAGAGCCAAGCCTATGGTTATGGCGCTGAGCGCACTTGGTTCAATAACGAGGTCGAAGCATTCAATTCCACGACGAACCTTGTCGATCGCGAGCGCTTCTATGTCGCACATAGCCAGCGTCTCGTCGGCAACATCACCGACCTGATCTGGGACACCAACATCGCAGGGTTCGACAATCGACTCGTCACGACGCTGTCGTCGAGCTATCTGGATTTTGTCCGGCCGGGCGCGGCCAACTTTCCAGGGGATTCCGTTGATCTGGTCGATCCCAACCGTGGCTTCTACGGCCTGCTCACGACCAAGCAGCAGACCGCACGCATCGACAACGAGGCGCTGTCGGTCGAGGACCGGCTGAAGCTGACGCGGACGTTCGCGCTGATCGGCGGCCTGCGCGTCGAGCACATCGGGCTCGACCGCAACTCGACCGACAAGAATGGTCTGGAGAACGTGGGCTTCCCGTATACGAAGGACTGGGCACCCGTAACGGGCCGTATTGGTTACACCTGGGAGGCCGTGCCCGGCCTGACTTTTTTCAGCCAGTACGCGACCGGCGCCGACGTTTCCGCCAACAACATCTTTTTGCTCACGCCAACCCAGCCGCTGGATCTCACCACCGCGCGCACCTACGAGACCGGCGTCAAGCACCTGTTCTGGGACAACCGCGCGGAGTGGTCGTTCTCGGCCTACGACATCCTGCGCAAGAACGTCTATGCCGCGGGCGGCGGGCAGGCGCTCAATATCGCCGGGCGGCAGGAGTCCAGGGGCGTCGAGCTTGCCGCCTCGTTCCGTCCGATCGAGCCGCTGCGGCTGTGGGGCAACATCGCCTATGTCGATGCGCGCTATGCCGATTACAACTTCGTCGGCGGCTCTTTCTCCGGCAACACGCCGCCGAACGTGCCCCGCATCGTCGCCAATGCCGGCGCGTCGTACCGGTTATTCACGCCCTGGCCGGTGGAGCTCGGCATTACCGGCCGTCATGTCGGCGACCGCTACAATACCGATGCCAACACGGTGACGATGAAGGCCTACACCGTCGCCGATGTCTACGCCTTCGTCGATATTCCCAGGTCCGTATTCAACGCGGTCGACCAGGCCCGCCTGACCTTCCGCGTCCGCAACATTACCGATAAGCGCTATGCGATCTGGGGCGATCCGTTCTATCCCGATCAGGTCCTGCTCGGCGCGCCGCGCACCTACGAGCTCTCGGCGGCGTTCAAATGGTAGGACGCTGACCGCATGATGGGCGCGATCGTCCTGTTGCACCGCTGGCTCGGGATCGCGTTCTGCCTGCTGTTCGCGATGTGGTTCGGAACCGGAATCGTGATGCACTTCGTCCCGTTTCCGTCGCTGACGGAGGCGGAGCGCTTTGCCGCGCTCGCGCCGGTGGCGCGTACGGAGATGAGGATCTCGATCGCCGAGGCGGTCGCTGCGAGCGGGGTCACTGACGCCACGCGCGTGCGTTTGGTCCAGCTGAGCGGCGGATCGGTCTATATTGTGTCGGGGCCATCGCGCGTCCGTGCGGTCAGTGCCTCCGACGGGCAGGACGCAGCTTTGATGTCCGCCGATCTTGCGCTCGCCATCGCGCGGGATCACGCCCGCCGCCGCGGGCTCGACGCCGCGCGGGCCGGGATCGTCGCTCTGGAGGACTACGATCAATGGAGCGTGCCGAACGGCTTTGACCGCCATCGGCCCTTGTTTCGCATCGCCCTCGGCGATGCCGCGGGAACGGAGCTCTATGTCTCGTCGCGCACCGGCGAGGTCGTCCTCGATACGGCGCGCGGCGAGCGCGGCTGGAATTGGGCCGGCAGTGTGCTGCACTGGATCTATCCGACGGTCCTGCGGAGCAACTGGTCTCTGTGGGATCGCGTCGTCTGGACGCTGTCGCTGCTGGCCTTGCTTGCAGCCTCGCTGGGTGCGGTGCTCGGGACCGTACGGCTCAGGATGCGAGATCGCCGGATCTCGACACCCTACCGCGGCTGGCATGCGCTGCATCACCTTGTTGGCCTTGCTGCAACGGCGTTCGTGCTGACGTGGATTTTCAGCGGCTGGCTTTCGATGGATCACGGCCGGTTGTTCTCGCGCGGCGAACTGAGCCGCGCCGAAGCGGACGTGATGAACGTCGCACCGGACTGGACGGCGGCTCCGTCATTCGATCGACAGCCGATGGCGCCGTCAGTCCGCGAGATTGAATGGTTCGCGTTCGGCGGCCAACTCTATCGCCGCGATCGCTCCGTTCTCGGCGTCCAGACCTTGGCCATGGCAGGGAATGCCTCCCACGAGGAATTTCTGAGCGCGGGCGAGGTCGAAGGGCTCGCGGCGCGCCTCGCCAACGGATGCGTTCCGCCGTCCGTTCTGGCCCGGAATGACGGCTATCCCGCACAATCGGTCGTCCCCGGAGCCCCGGTCTATCGCGTCCGCTGCGGCGATCTCTGGTTCGACATCGACGGTGCCGACGGGCACGTGCTGCAACGGCTGGACGCCTCGCGGCGCGCCTACCGCTGGTTCTACAGCGCGCTGCACACACTCGACTTCCCTGTCCTCATGGCGCATCCGCTTCTGCGCGATGTCCTGATCGTCGGGCTTTGCGCGCCTGGGCTTGTGTTCTCGCTCACTGGCATCGTCATCGGCTGGCGGCGCTTGCGGTCGACCTTCGCGGCTTGAGCCGCGTCTCGGGCAAATCATATGGACCATGCAAATTGCGGGTTGCGCGGGCGACGACGGGCGAGGATGATCGACTGAGGGAGCGCAGCCGTGCGCTCTCCCGATGGGGCGATCGTGATCGATGTCTATCTTGCGCAAGCGTCTAGGCATGATCACGCCGTCCTCCAATTCGGTGCTGGAGCCCGTCACCGCCGCCATGCTGCAAGGCGTTGACGGCGTCACCGCGCACTTCTCGCGGTTCCGTGTCACGGAGATCGCGCTGGACGCCGCTGCGCTGAGCCAGTTCGATGTCTCGGCGATGCTGCCGGCGGCGGACCTGCTGGCCGATGCCAAGGTCGATGCCATCGCCTGGAACGGCACGTCGGCAAGCTGGCTCGGCGTCGGTCGCGACAGGAGCCTTTGCGAAGCCATCACCGCGCGCACCGGCGTGCCCGCGACGACGTCGACGCTTGCCTGCATCGATGCTGCCCGCGCGCTCGGCGCCAAACGTGTCGGCCTCGTCTCGCCCTATACGGACGACGTGCAGCAGCGCATCGGCAATGTCTGGACCGAGGAAGGCATTGCTCCGCATGCCGAGCGGCATCTCGGCCTGCGTGACAATTTTTCCTTTGGCGAGGTCGGCGCTGGCGCCATCGCGGACATGATCCGCGCCGTGGCGACGGAGGGCGCCGACGCGGTCGTCATTCTCTGCACCAATCTCGATGGTGCGGCGCTCGCCGCCTCGCTCGAGCCGGAATTGAGCGTCGCGGTCCTTGATTCGGTCGCGGTCACGCTGTGGCGGATGCTGGAGCTCGCCGGCGGCGACATCGCGCCCCTTGCGCGGTGGGGCCGGATCTTCGAGACATCGGCAGCCATCAAGTGACGGAGACTCCTGTGACCCAGCTCGATCTCGCCATTCGCGGCGGCACCATCGTGACGGCCAGCGACGAGTTTTCCGCCGATATCGGCATTCAGGGCGGACGCATCGTCAGCATTGCGGGCCGCATCGAAGGCGCGGCGCGCGAGATCGACGCGTCCGGGCTGCTGGTGCTGCCGGGCGGTATCGACAGCCACGTTCACATCTCGCAGCCCTCGGGCCCCGACGTGGTCATGGCCGACGATTTCGCGTCGGCGACGCGTGCCGCCGCTGCCGGCGGCAACACCATGGTGCTGCCCTTCGCGCTGCAGGAGAAGGGCACCTCGCTGCGCGCCTGTGTCGAGAATTACCGCAAGCTCGCCGAGGGCGAGTGCTACATCGACACCGCCTTCCATCTCATCATCTCTGATCCGACCGCGATCGTGCTCGGGCAGGAACTGCCGGCCCTGGTCAAGGATGGCTACACCTCGTTCAAGGTGTTCATGACCTATGACGACCTCGTGCTCAGCGACAAGCAGCTGCTCGAGGTGTTCGACGTGGCGCGCCGCGAGGAGGCGCTGGTCATGGTCCATTGCGAGGGCTATGACGCGATCCGCTTCCTCACCACCAAACTCGAGCGTGAAGGCCACATCGCGCCCTATTATCACGGCACCTCGCGGCCACAGGCCGTCGAGCGCGAGGCAACGCACCGCGCCATCAGCCATGCCGAGATCGTTGGCGTGCCCATCATGATCGTCCACGTCTCCGGCCGTGAAGCGATGGAGCAGGTGCGCTGGGCCCAGCAGCGCGGCCTCCCGGTGCATGCGGAGACCTGCCCGCAATACATCACGCTGACGGCCGACGACATGAAGGGCCTGAACATGGACATGTCAGGCGCGAAGTACGTTTGCTCGCCGCCGCCGCGCGATGTCGAAAGCCAGCAGGCGATCTGGGAGGGCATCACATCAGGCGTATTCCAGACCTTCTCCTCCGATCACTGTCCGTTCCGCTACGACGATCCCAAGGGCAAGCTGACGCCGAATTCCCGCACCTCGTTCCGCTGGGTGCCGAACGGCATTCCGGGTGTCGAGACACGGTTGCCGATCCTGTTCTCGGAGGGCGTCTCGAAGGGACGGATCACGTTGCAAAAATTCGTCGAGCTGACCGCGACCAATCACGCGCGCATCTACGGCCTCTATCCTCGCAAAGGCTCGATCGGCATCGGCTTCGACGCCGACATCGTGCTGTGGGATCCGAAGCTGACAAAGCCGATCCGGCAGGCCGATCTGCACCACGGATCCGACTATACGCCCTGGGAAGGCTTTGACGTCACCGGCTGGCCCGTGACCACCATTGCCCGCGGCCGGGTCGTGTTCGAGCGGGGCCATATCGTCGGAGACAGAGGTGCGGGCGAGGTGCTGAGCCGTGGCAAGTCGAGCCTGATCTGATCGAGGTATCGATCGGCATCCCCGCGACCGGAAAATGTCCTCTCTTACTGTTCGTACAATAAAGAGAGGCTGAGCCGACCGCTGTGCATAGCTCGCGGATGCCTCCGCTATCCCGCGAGGGCCAGTCGGTCGCCTGCAAATTAGACAGACGATCTCGATCGCGCCGATTGCAGTGCAGCGGGTGTTACGTTTTATGCGGAGAATATCCGTGGTGCGCTGCACTTTTCCCGCATGGCATGGTCGCGTTCACGTGCTGTCTGTGCGGGCAGCGCTGCACCAAAATGTGCAGCCCGTGGCTTGGTGAGCGGGGCCGGTCGCTTGCTGGCCCGGTGGATTGCGACAAAGCTGGCCCTAGCCCGCGCCCACCACTCTGTCGCACGCTCGCAGACGGTGGCATGACGGAGGATGCACGATGCACGCTCGAGGTTGTGATGGACGGGAAGGATCGGCGTTCGGTTCGGACGTCGCACGTAGTTGACCCCAATACATGAGCTCCTCCGAAAATCACTGGGAAGTCGGTACCGATATCGGTGGCACCTTCACCGACATCATCGCGATCCGGCGTGGCTCCGGCGAGGCGCGGATCGCAAAGGTGCCGTCGCGCCCCGACGCTCCGGTTCAGGCGATGCTGGAGGCGATCGAGGCGGTGGGCTTGCGCAAGAGCGAGATCAAGCGCTTCGTCCACGGCACCACGCGTGTGACCAATGCCATCGTCGAGGGCCGGCTGCCGAAGGTAGCGCTGGTCGCGACCGAAGGCTTTTCCGATGTGCTGGAGATCGCGCGCTATCGCCGCCGCGATCTCTATCGGCTCGACATTCCGCCGAAATCCCCGCCGCTCGTGCCGCCCGAGCGCTGCTTTGGGCTCGCCGAGCGCCTCGATCACGAAGGGCGGGTCCTGAAGCCGCTCGAACAAGCCGAGATCGAGCGTCTGGTAGACTGGCTGAAGCAGACCGGCGTCCAGAGCGTCGCGGTTGCCCTTCTTCACGCTTATGCCAATCCCGTGCACGAGAAGATGCTGGGCGAGCGCCTCAAGGATGTCGTCGCCCATGTCTCGCTGTCGCACGAGGTCAATCCCGAGGCACGCGAATATGAGCGGACCTCGGCGACCGTGTTCAACGCCGCCGCGATGCCCATCGCGGTCGAATATCTGAGCGAGTTGGAGCTGCGGCTGCCGATCGGCCCGGGCTTGCAGGTGTTTCATTCCGCCGGAGCCATGGTCCCGATCTCCGCGGTGAAACAGCGGCCGCTGGTGATGGCCATGTCGGGCCCGGCGGCCGGCGTCTCGGCGTCGGTGAGCATCGCCCGCCAGCTTGGTACGCCGCGCATGCTGACCTTCGACATGGGCGGCACCACGACCGACGTCTGCCTGATCGTCGACGGCCAGGCCGAAATGACCGACGGCCGCATGCTTGGCGACAAGCCGCTGCGCCAGCCGATGCTTGCGGTTCATTCGATCGGCGCCGGCGGCGGGTCGATCGTGCGCAACGGTCCCGGCGGCCTCACCGTCGGGCCGGAAAGCGCCGGCTCCGAGCCGGGGCCGGCCTGCTACGGCCGCGGCGGCCTTGAGCCAACCATCACCGACGCCAATGCCGTGCTCGGCTATCTCAATCCCGCGACCAAGCTCGGCGACCGGATCGGCATTGATATCGAGGCGGCCAGGCGCGTCATCGGGCCGATCGCGCGCGCGCTCGGCCTGAGCCTGACCGAAACGGCCCTTGGCATCATCAAGGTCGCGAACGCGACGATGGCTCGCGCGCTGCGCCGCGTCACGGTCGAGCGCGGCATCGACGGACGCGACTGCACGCTGCTCGCCTTCGGCGGCGGCGGCCCCATGCACGCCGCCGGGCTCGCCGATCTCTATGGCATCGCGCAGGTCGTCGTGCCCAGTGCATCGAGCGCGTTCTCGGCGCTGGGCTGTCTCACCGCCGATTTCAGCTTCTTGCAGCAGCAGACCTTGCGCGCCGCACTCGACGGCATCGATCTCATGCGCGTGTCGGAGCGCATCGGGACGCTGATCGACGATGCCTCGGCGCCGCTGATCGCCAATGGCGTTGCGAAGGCGGAAATCCAGGTCGAGCTGGCGGCGCTGATGCGTTATGCGGCACAGAACGATGCCATTCCGGTGCCCTTTGCGCTGCCGCTGGATGTAGCGAAGCTGAAGACGGATTTCCTCGCCCGACATCACGAACTGTTCGGCTACGCGACGGGCGAGCCTTGCGTCATTGAATCCGCGCGTGTCCAGGCGCGTCGTCCGTCCACGACCGTCGTGAACCGGCCGGTGACGTTGGTGAGGGCGGTGTCGTCAGGTACGCGCATCTGCTCCTTCGACAGCCTGCATGAGGTCGAGACTGCGATCGTCGACCGCGCCGCGATGGTCGATATCGTCAACGGCCCCGCGATCATCGAAGATGCGTGGTCGACGGTGGTCATGCCGCCCGGCTGGCAGGCGAAGCCTGATGCCGCAGGCAATCTGTTCCTGACGCGGAGGGCAACATGAAGCTCGATCCGTTTGTCGTCGAGGTCATCAGGCACGGGCTTTCCGCCGCGGCCGAGGAGATGAGCCTGGTGATGACGCGCTCGGCGCGCTCACCGCTGTTGCGGGAGGCCGGCGATCTGTCGTCCGCGATAACCGACGGCCATGGCAGCCTGGTCGGGCAGGGCCGCGACATCCCGATCCATCTCGGCGCGATGGCTTACACCATTCCCGAACTGCTGAAGGTCGTGCCGCGCGACAGCCTGAACGACGGTGATGTGCTGATCTATAACGTCGGCGCGCTCGGCGGCAACCATCTGAACGACGTCAAGGTCGTGCGACCCATCTTCGTCGACGGCGAGATCGTGGCGTTCGCGGTCAGCCTCGCACATTGGCCTGATATCGGCGGCACCTGGCCTGGCAGCTATTTTGCCAAGGCCATCGACACCTTCCAGGAGGCGATGCGCATTCCACCGGTGCTGATCGCGACCGCGGCGGGGGTCAATACGCCGATCGTGCAGTTGCTCAAGGCCAACATTCGCGACCCCGAATCCGGCGAAGGCGATCTTCTCGCCCAGATCGCGGCGACGAAGGCCGGCGAGCGGCGCATCGTCGATCTCTGTCGCGAGCACGGCAAGGCGGTGTTCATGGCGACGCAGTCGCGCCTGCACGATTTGTCCGAAATCGAGATGCGCGAGGCGCTCCGCGCGCTGCCGGACGGGGTCTACGAGGGCGAGGACTATCTGGACGACGGCAGCGAGAACAACGCGCCCGCGCGCATCCATGTGAAAATCACCATCGTCGGCGACGAAGCGACCTTCGATCTCTCCGGAAGCTGCGACCGCGTCTCGAACTTCTGCAACACGACCCCGTTCATGGCGCGCTCCGCCGTCGCCTATGCCGCGCGCATCATGAGCGGCCGCGACATGCAGCAGAACGCGGGTGCGCTCCGCCCCTTGACCATCATCACGCGTCCAGGCTCGATCCTGGAACCGGGTTGGTCGGCATCCGTCGCCGCCGGTAACCACGAAACCTCGATGCGCATCGTCGACGCGATCTTTCATGCCATGCAGGACACCATTCCCGAACGTTTGTCGGCAGGCGGAGCGACCACCGCGGGCGTCCTGTTCTTTGCGCAGCCGCGGCAGGACGGTTCGTGGAAGATGCTTTACGAAGTCCATGGCGGCGGCGAAGGTGCGCGTCATGATCGGGACGGCATCTCGGCAACCCGGGTGCATCTGTCCAATACCTCGAACACGCCAGTCGAGGTGATCGAGGCAAGCTACGCAATCCGCCTCGAGCAGCAGTCCATTCGCCGACAGTCCGGCGGCGCCGGCGCCCATCGCGGCGGTGATGGCGTCGTGCGCGCCTACCGCATCCTGGCTCCGTCGATGCATCTGACCACCTGCATCGAACGCATGGTGATCCCGCCGTTTGGCATGCAGGGCGGAAAGCCCGGCAAGCCGTGCCGCATCTCGCTGATCCGGCATGGCGCAAGCATCGCGATCGACGGCAAGTCGAACCTGGTGTTGCAACAAGGCGATCTCGTCACCGTCGAGACTTGCGGCGGCGGTGGCTACGGCACTGGGGCCGCCGAATGAGGGAAGTGCCATGAGCAAATTGTTGCGAACCGGGCTGAACGCGGGTGGGGCCGCGCCGATGGCCGTGGTCGGCGGCGAGGGCGTCTACTTTCACCTTGCGGACGGCCGCAAGCTGATCGACGGCAGCAACACCGGCGGCGGCCTCGGCCACCGCCATCCCGCGATGGTGGAGGCGATCCGCCGTGCGGCCGATACGCCCGTCGTCAACGAAGGCTGGACCTGGATCGGCCGCGAGCAGGCGGCGGACGATCTGATGGCCATCGCCTTTGCGGGCGAGGAGGATTGGGTCGCCGCGGTGCGCTTCTGCATCAGCGGCAGCGAGGCCAACGACATGGCGCTGTCGCTCTGCCAGGCGTTGACGCAGCGCTCGGCGCTCGCGACGCGAGAGCGCGCCTATCACGGC
Organism: Bradyrhizobium sp. UNPA324; assembly: GCF_006658635.1. Lineage (NCBI taxonomy): Bacteria > Pseudomonadati > Pseudomonadota > Alphaproteobacteria > Hyphomicrobiales > Nitrobacteraceae > Bradyrhizobium > Bradyrhizobium sp. UNPA324. The sequence goes on along the minus strand of NZ_LFJD01000004.1, from coordinate 3,764,396 downwards.
ATCACCGGGCTGTCGCGTAACATGACGGTGCAGCCGCAATGGCACGGCGGCCTAGCGGTGCATGCCGGCGGCTCGAAGCTCCCGGCGCCGATGGCCCCGGTGCGGATCCTGCCGGCGCCTGATGGCGCGATCTACGGCGGCGCGGCCAACAACACCCCGCCCAGCGAATATCTGGCGGATGCTCCGCGTCTGCTCTCGGACACCGCGGCAACGATCATCGACTACACGCAGGGCGGCATCTATTACGACGGTGCCTATCAGGACGAGGTGGCGAGGCACGCGCGGCAGGCAGGCTCGTACTGGATCGCGGACGAGGTCGTTACCGGTGCTGGGCGCGCGGGGCGCTGGTTCGCGTTTCAGGGGGCGCAAAGCCGCCCTGATATCGTGACGCTCGGAAAATCGCTCGGCGGTGGGGCGGCGGCGGTCGCGGCTGTCGTCGTGTCGAAGGAGATCGTCGAGCGGTTAAAGGGCACGAGCTGGCAGAACTACGGCACCTTGCGCGGCCATCCGATCAGCATGGCTGCCGTCAGCGCTTATCTGAGGGTTGTCGCCGACGAGAAGATTCTGGAGCGCGTCCGGCACCTGGAAAAGCTGTTCAGCCGCCGCCTGCTCGCGATCGCACAAAAACACTCCAGCGTGCGGCGCGTGGCGGGTCAGGGATTGCATTGGACAGTGGAGTTGCACGGTCCGGACTGGCGTACCTGGCATGCCGACACCGCCGAGGTGCCGATCGCCTCGCGCGTCGCGGAACGGGCGCTGGAGGCCGGCGCCGTGATCGGGACCAGCGGCGAGCAAACCTCGCTGTTCCTGGCGCCGCCGCTTGTCATCTCCGATCGTGAGGCTGACCAGCTGCTCGACGCCCTCGACCATGGCCTTGATATTTCCGACAAGGAGCGCGGTTGAATGCGGGCCATGCAATGCACACCATGCGGTTTCGCCGGCGTCCGGCCGGAAAATCCGGACGAGGCTACGTTAAGCTGCGCGCCGGCAATTCGTTGAAGCCGTGGCTTTCCCCAAGAGATCACCAGGAAATCGCTGATGCGTATCGTCAACCTCGCCGCTGCCCAGATGGGCCCGATCCAGAAAGCCGACAGCCGCGAGGCCGTGGTCCAGCGCATGATCGCGCTGATGGATGAAGCCAAGAGCAAGGGCGCCGACCTGATCGTCTATCCCGAGCTGGCGCTGACGACGTTCTTTCCGCGCTGGTATGTCGAGGACCGCGCCGAGTTCGACATCTGGTTCGAGCGCGAAATGCCGAACGCGGCGACCAAACCTCTGTTCGAGCGCGCGGCGCAGCACGGGATGGCGATGAATTTCGGCTATGCGGAGCTGACGCCCGACGGTCATCATTTCAACACTGCAATCCTCACCGACAAGTCGGGCAAGATCGTCGGCAAATATCGCAAGGTTCATCTGCCGGGCCATGTGGAGTACGACACCAAGCGTTCGCACCAGCATCTGGAGAAGCGCTATTTCGAGCCGGGCGATCTCGGCTTCAACGTCTGGCGCGAGCTCGGCGGCATTATCGGCATGGCCATCTGCAACGACCGGCGCTGGCCCGAAACCTATCGCGTGATGGGTCTGCAGGGCGTCGAGATGGTGCTGATCGGCTACAACACGCCGTCGGTCAATGCGGAGAAGAGCGAGGAGGGCGTCGAGAAGCGGCTGTTCCACAACCGCCTGTCCGTGCAGGCCGGCGCCTATCAGAACGCGACCTGGGTGGTCGCGGTGGCCAAGGCCGGCGTCGAGGACGGCCACCCGCTGTTCGGCGGCAGCCTGATCGTCGATCCCAATGGCGAAATCGTCGCGGAAGCCAAGACGGAGGACGACGAGGTTCTGGTCCACGCCTGCGATCTCGATGCGACGATCTTCGGCAAGACCACGATCTTCGATTTCGCCCGGCATCGCCGGATCGAGCATTACGGCCTGATCACCAGTCAGACCGGCGCCGTGCCGCCGCCGGAGACGTGACATCGATGGCGGGCGAAAGCATATCCGGCATTGCCTTGCGCGAGCTCGATCCGTGCGATCGCGCGGCAGGGGACCAAAGAGCTGAAGGACGTCTAGTGAGCCGAGAACTGCACAGTCCCCAACGCCATGGTGACGGCCGCCTGTGTCGGGTCGATCACGGCAATGCCGAGCGCGTCTTCCAGCGGACGGCGATGGCGCGCCATGCCGGCGCAGCCCATCACGATGGCGCAGGCACCGTCCTCGTCGCGCAGCGCGCGGCCGACTTCGATCATCTTCGCCAGCGTTCCTTCGCCCGAAGCGGTCTCGGCGACACTCATATTGAGCGGCCGTTCGCCGGCGAGTCGTTCGGTCAATCCCATCTGCCTGAGATAGCGCATGTGGCGCGGGATCGAGCGCTGCGCGATGGCGATGACGCCGAAGCTCTCGGCGCGCGCGAGCGCCGTCAGCACGCCGCACTCGGCAATGCCGAACACGGGGCGGTCGGTGCCTTCACGGCAGACCTGAAGGCCGGGATCGCTGTAGCAGGCGATGACGAAGGCCGACGAGTTGTTGTCGCCTTCGACCAGCCGGCGCAGCGGCATCGCGACGCTGTCGACGTCGGCCTGGCTCTCGATGCCGAACGGACCCTCGGCGAGCGTCTGGCAGACCACTTCGGGTCCGCCCTCGAAACCGAGCAGCTTCAGCGCGTCTTTCAGCCCTTGCGTGACTGCAGGGTTGGAATTCGGATTGATGACGAGAATGCGCGGCCGCGACATGATGGTCTTCCTGCGACATGGAGATCATTTGCCCAAGCCTATCACGGAGTGCCTGATGACTGAACCCAGCTACGACCTGATCATCCGCGGCGGACGCGTCGCCACCACGACCGACGTTTTCGAGGCCGACGTTGCCATCTCCGGCGAGACCATCGCAGCCATCGGCCGCGGGCTTCCACAGGCCAAGCGCGAGATCGACGCGCGCGGCAAGCTGGTGCTGCCCGGCGGCGTCGATAGCCACGCCCATATCGAGCAGCTGTCCGCAGCCGGCATCATGAACGCCGATACGTTCGAGAGCGCGACCGTCTCGGCGGCGTTCGGCGGCACCACCACGGTGATCCCGTTCGCGGCTCAGCATGTCGGCATGAAGCTGCCGCAAGTGGTCGAGGATTATCACGCGCTGGCGAAGAAGGGCGCCGTGATCGACTACGCCTTTCACATGATCATCGCGGACGCGACCAAGGAGACGGTCGAGGAGCATATTCCGGCACTGGTGAAGCAGGGGCACGCCTCGATCAAGATCTTCATGACCTACGACCGGCTCAAGGTCGACGACGAGCCCTTGCTCGACATTCTCCTTGCCGCGCGCCAGTCCGGCGCGATGTTGTGCGCGCATGCCGAAAACCACGGCATCATCGCCTGGATGGTGAAGCGGCTGCTTTCGCGCGGCTACACCATGCCGAAATACCATGCCGTCAGTCACGCCCGCGTGTCGGAGGCCGAGGCCTTCACGCGTCTGATCGGCATGGCGGCACTGATCGACCAGCCCATCATGATCTTCCATGTCTCCACCGCCGAGGGCGCCAAGGTGATCCGCGACTCGCGCGGGCAGGGGCTGAAGGTCTTTGCCGAGACCTGTCCGCAATATCTGTTCCTCACCGCCGCCGACCTCGACAAGCCCGGCTCCGAGGGGGCCAAGTGGATGTGCAGTCCGCCGCCGCGCACGCATGCGGATCAGGAGGCGCTGTGGCAGGCGCTGTCGCTCGGCGATCTCCAGACCATCTCGTCGGATCATGCGCCGTATCGCTTTGACGAAACCGGAAAGCTGCGCGCCGGACCCAATCCGAGCTTCAAGCAGGTTGCCAATGGCCTGCCGGGGCTGGAGCTGCGGCTGCCGCTGCTGTTCGACGCGATGGTGTCGAAGGGCCGGCTGGGTCTGGAAAAATTCGTGGAGCTGACCGCGACGGCGCCGGCCAAGATCTACAATCTGCATCCGCGCAAGGGCTCGATCGCAGTCGGCGCCGACGCCGATATCGCGATCTGGGATCCCAACCGCGAGGTCACCATCGCCGACGAGACGATGCACGATCTCGCCGGCTACACGCCCTTTGCAGGCCGTAGGCTGAAGGGCTGGCCGGTGACCACGCTCTCGCGTGGCCGTGTCATCATCGACGGCGACAAGTGCCTCGCGAGCCCCGGCAGCGGCAAGTTTTTGGCGCGCAGCGGCGGCGAGGCGGCGAAGCCCACCGGCCGGCTGGTCGTCGACATGGATCCGGAACGGAATTTTGGAGCAAGACTGCTGTGACGGCGGACAGCGCGCGATGAAGATCGTCATCTTCGGCGGCACCGGTTTTGTCGACCTCAATCTCGCCGAGGTGCTGCTCGCGCGCGGGCACGAGGTGACGCTGTATGATCGTGCACCGCTGCCTGCGGCTGCGCAGCGATCGCTGGGCGAGTATCGCGAACGGCTCAAGGTCGTTCAGGGCGATATCACCGACTCAGAAGACATCGACGCCCTCATTGCCGAGGGATGCGATACGATCGTGCTCGGCGCGGCGGTTACGGCCGGCGAGAAGCTCGAGCGTGCATCGACTGCGCGCGTCCTTGAGATCAACGTGATGGCGCAGATCCCCATTCTACTCGCGGCGATCCGCCATGGTGTCCGGCGGGTCGTCAATCTGTCATCGGCATCGGCCTATGGCGCATCAGGTGCGCGGTTCGAAGTCCTGGACGAGGAAACGCCTTGCGATCCCGTCTCGCTCTACGCCATCAGCAAGTTCACGTCCGAGCGGTCCGTGGCCCGCCACGCCGAACTCTTTGGCGGCGATTTCCTGAACGTCCGCTTAAGTGCCGTGTTCGGTCCGTGGGAGCGGCCCGGCTCAGTGCGCGATACGCCGAGCCTCCAGTTCCAGATCCTGGCCGCGTTTGCGCGCGGCATGCCGGCGCTCATGCCGGGGCTGGGGATGAAGGATTGGATTTACGCCATCGATGCTGCCGAAGCCGTGGCCGTGCTGATCGAAGCCGAGCGCCCGCGCCATCGTCTCTACAACATCTCCAGCGGTGCAAATTGGTCCGCGCTGCAATGGGGTGAGGCGTTCGCTGCGCTGCATTCCGGCCTGCAATGCCGGCTGGCGGGGCCGGAAGAAAAGACGTTCATCAAGTTGCATGGGCGGCACCGCGCGCCGCTCTCGGTCGCGCGGATGGCCGACGAATTCGGCTGGCGCGCCCGTTTCGGCTGCGTGGAGTCAGCGGCCCATATGAGCGGCTGGTGGATGCAGCATCGAGGGGGCGTTTGACATGCGGCTGCAGGGGCGCACGGCCATCATCACGGGAGCGGGCTCGGGCATCGGCCGCGCCAGCGCAAAGCTGTTCGCGGAGGAGGGCGCGCGGCTGGCTCTCGTCGATCGCGATGCGGCGGGCCTGCAGGAAACGCTAAACCTGATCGGCGAGGCCATAATTCACGTCGGCGACGTCGGCGATGCCGCTCTGGCCGAGACCGTGGTCGGCGACGTCATAGCGAGGCACGGGAGGCTCGACGTCCTCATGACCGCCGCCGGCTTCTCCTGCGGCGGCACGATCCTGACGACGAGCCCGGAAGACTGGGACGCGGTGTTCCGCACCAATGTCGGCGGCACCTGGCTGTGGGCGCGAGCCGCCGTGCGGCAGATGCAGCGGCAGAAGGGCGGCTCGATCATCACGCTGGCCTCGCAGCTCGCGATGGCCGGCGGCAAGGGCAACAGCGCCTACATCGCCGCGAAAGGAGCCGTCGTCAGCCTGACGCGGACGATGGCCGTGGATTTTGCCGCGGACGGTATCCGCGTCAACGCCATCGCGCCGGGTGCGATCGATACGCCGATGCTGCGCCGCAGCTTTGCTCGCCATGTCAATCCGGACGAAGTGCGAGAAGCCTCTCGCAATCGCCACGCCATGAAGCGGTTCGGCGTGCCTGAGGAGATCGCGCAGGCAGCCCTGCACCTCGCCAGCGATGCGTCCTCGTTCACGACCGGCACGGTGATGGTGGTCGACGGCGGCTGGCTCGCGGCATGAATGATGCGCTCACCGCGCCCAAGCGTCCGCAAGAACGCCATGAGACTGGCGCGCAACTTGCTTTCTCCTTAACCTACCCTCGCTGGCGTTCTGGTTCGAAATTCAGGGAAAAACGAATGCGTTTTGTGTCTTTCAGGCTGACGTCCTCGGTCCTCGCCACTACGGCGCTGTTGCTCATCGCCACCGCGCCTGTGCAGGCGCAAACGCGGGCGGAAACGCTGCGTTATGTGACGGGCGCATCGGTCAACACGCTCGATCCCAACATCCCGGGCTCGACGCGCGAATCCTTCGCGCTGAGCATGAGTACCTATGACCGGCTCGTGGCGTTCGGCCGCAAGCAGCTCGACGGCAAATGGGTGTTCGATCTCGACAAGATCACGGGCGAGCTCGCTGAATCCTACGAGGTCAGCCCCGACGGCTTGAGGATCACATTCCGCCTGCGCAAGGATGCCAAGTTCCAGGACGGCTCGCCAGTGACGGCTGACGACGTCAAATGGTCGCTCGATCGCTGCGTCACCGCGCCGATCCTCGGCAAGGCGCAGCTGCTCACGGGCTCCCTGACGTCGGCTGATCAGTTCAAGGTGATCGATTCTCTCACCATCGAGGTGACGTTGCCCAAGCCCGACAAGCTTGCGCTGCCCAATCTCGCCACCGTCTATCCCATGATCATCAACTCGAAGGTCGCCAAGGAGCACGCGACCGCGGATGACCCCTGGGCCACCGCCTGGTTGAAGGAGCACACCGCCGGCAGCGGCGCCTATTTGATCGAGAGCTTCAAGCCGGGCGAGCAGGTAATCGCTAAGCGCAACGAGGCCTGGAACCGCGGCTCGCCCGACAAGCCGGCCTTCTTCAAGCGCGTGATCATCCAGTCGGTGCCGGAGCCGGCGACCCGCGCTAACCTGGTCGAGCGCGGCGATGCCGACCTCGTGGTCGATCTCCAGGCGAGCGACGTGCAATCGCTGGAGGCCAAGGGCAAGCTCAAGGTGATTTCAACACCGCAGTACAATTCGATCACCTTCGTCTCGATGAACAACCAGATCCCGCCCTTTGACAACGTCAATGTCCGCCGCGCCATCGCCTTCGCGCTGCCCTATGACGACATGTTCAAGGCCGCTCTGTTTGGCCGCGGCGCGCCTTTGTTCGGTGCGAGCTGGCCGGACGGAAAGCCGCTCAACGGCATCTATCCGTTCCAGCAGCCGGTGAAGATGGATCTCGACAAGGCCAAGGAATATCTGAAGGCTGCAGGCCTGCCGGAAGGCTTCTCGACCACGTTCAGCTTCAATGTCGGCCAGGCCTCGACCGCCGAGCCGATGGCTGCGCTGGTGAAGGAGTCGCTTGTCAAGATCGGGATCAAGGTCGACATCCAGAAGCTGCCGGACGCTCAGATGTCGACGCAGATCAACGAGAAGAAGCTACCCTTCTTCACCGAAGGCATCGTCGCCTGGCTGCCCTCGACCGACTATTTCTATCGCAACTTCTACACCGGCAATCAGCGCTGGAATTACAGCTCGATCAACAATCCCGAGCTCGCCGCAATCGCACAGGAAGCCCGCTTTGAGCCGGACAAGGCCAAGTACGAGGAGGCCGGCCGCAAGCTCAATGCGATGCATGCCGACTTGATGCCGCAGGTCATGCTGTGGCAGCCCAACCAGGATGCGGTGATGGCGTCCTCGATCGAGGGCTACACCTACGAGTTTCACCGCCAGGTCGACTATCGCGACGTCAGCCGCAAGTGATAGCGTCAGGCGAAAGGAGCTCTGAAAGGTGATGACTGGTCTTGGCGCAACGATGGTGCGGGCGGGCAGGCGGCTTCTGTCGTCGCTGCCGGCGCTGTTCGGTGTGCTGGTCTTCACCTTTCTGTTGATGCGCGTGTTGCCCGGCGACCCCGCGGTGTTCTTCGCCTCGGGGCCCAACGCCGGGAAAGAGGAGATCGAGCAGATCCGCAAGCAGATGGGGCTCGACAAATCGGTGCCGGAGCAACTCGTGTTCTATCTCTCCGACATCGGCCGCGGCAATCTCGGCCGCTCCATGATGACGGGGCAGCCGGTGCTGAATGACCTGCGCGAGCGGCTGCCGGCCTCGCTGGAGCTCACCTTCACCGCGCTGCTGATCGCGCTGATTGCGGCGGTGCCGCTCGGCGTGATGGCGGCGCTGCGTCCGGGATCGGTGGTCGATCACGGCGTGCGGCTGTTCTGCGCGCTCGGCGTCTGCGTGCCGACCTTCGTCTCGGGCCTGCTGCTGATCTACGTCTTTTATTATCTGCTCGGGCTCGCGCCCGATCCGACCGGTCGGATCGACGTTTTCACCTCGCTGCCGCCGCAACACACCGGGTTCCTCTCTTTCGATTTCCTGCTTGCCGGCGATATCGAAGGCTGGTGGACGGCCTGCAGGCAACTGATCCTGCCGGCGGTGAGCATGGCTTTGTTCGTGATCGCACCGCTGGCGCGGATCACCCGCGCCTCGATGCTGGTGTCGCTCGGCAGCGATTTCGTGCGCACCGCGCGCTCGGTCGGATTGTCCTGGCGCAAGGTGGTCGTGACCTACGCACTGCGTAACGCGATCCTTCCCGTCATCACCATCGCCGGCATCGTGTTCTCGACCATGCTGGGCGCCAACGTGTTGGTGGAAAAGGTGTTCTCCTGGCCCGGCGTTGCCTCCTATGCGCTCGATGCGCTGCTGTCCTCCGACTACGCGCCGGTGCAGGGTTTCGTGCTGCTGATGGCGAGCCTGTTCGTGCTGGTCAATTTGGTCGTGGATATCTGCTACGGCATCGCCGATCCCAGGGTGTCGATCGGATGACCAGCGCGACCCTCCGCCATTCGGTCTGGATCCTGCGCGGCAATCCGCTGACCGCCGTCGCTGCGACCGGCGTATTCCTCTTCGTCCTGGTGGCGATCTTCGGACCGTGGATCGTGCCCTATGACGCCGTGGCCTCGAATGTCTCGCAGGCCCTGCTGCCGCCGAGCGCGGCGCACATTGCCGGCACGGACCAGCTCGGCCGCGACGTGTTCAGCCGCCTCATCATTGCCGCGCGACTCGACCTTGCAATTGCGGTCTCAGCAGTTGGTATCTCCTTCCTGATCGGCGCGGTGGTCGGTTCCTTCTGTGGTTATGCCGGCGGCCGGCTTGATCGCGCGGTCGGGCGTTTCGTCGACGTCATGATGGCCTTTCCGCTCTTCGTGCTGGCGATGGCCATGGTCGCGGCCCTCGGCAACCGGATCGAGAACATCGTGATCGCGACCGCGATCATCAATCTTCCCTTCTACATTCGCTTCGCGCGCGCCGAGGTCAATGTCAGGCGCGATGTCGGCTGGGTCGAGGCGGCGCGCGCCTGCGGCGAGAGCCATTTCTCAGTGGTGCTGCGCTTCCTGCTGCCGAACATCCTGCCGGCGATGGCGGTGCAGATCTCGCTCAATCTCGGCTGGGCCATATTGAATGCCGCCGGCCTGTCCTTCATCGGCCTGGGCGTCAGGCCGCCGACGCCGGAATGGGGCATCATGGTCGCGGAGGGCGCGCGTTTCATCTCGACGGGGCGATGGTGGCTGGTCGCCTTTCCGGGCCTCGCGCTGATGCTGGCCGTGCTGTGCTTCAATCTCCTCGGTGACGGGATGCGGGACATTCTCGATCCCAGGATGCGCACATGAGCGAGGAGCTGCTCAAGATCGACGATCTCCACGTCGCGTTCTCGACGCGGCGCGGGATGGTCGAAGCTGTGCGCGGAGTGACTCTCTCGGTCGAGAAGGGCGAGATGCTCGGCCTTGTCGGCGAGAGCGGTTCGGGCAAATCCGTCACCGGCTTTGCCACGACACGGCTGCTCGATACGGCCGGCCGGGTCACTGGCGGCAAGATCCTGTTTCGCGGACAAGATGTGACGAAGCTCAGGGGAGATGACCTCCGTCATCTCCAGGGCGCCGCGATGTCGATGATCTTCCAGAACCCGCGCGCGGCGCTCAATCCGATCCGGGCGATCGGCTTGCAGATCGCGGACGCGATCCTGACGCATAAGAAGATATCGAAGGAGGCCGCGCGTGCGGAGGCGCTGGACCTGCTGCGCGCGGTGCAGATCCGCGATCCCGAGGCGCGGATGAACGCCTATCCGCATGAGCTCTCCGGCGGCATGTGCCAGCGAGTCATGATCGCGATCGCGATCTCCTGCAATCCCGCGCTTCTGATCGCGGACGAGCCGACCACCGGCCTCGACGTCACCACCCAGAAGGTGGTGATGGATCTTCTGGCGGACATCGCCGCGGCGCGCGGCATGGCCACGATCCTGATCACGCACGATCTCGGACTGGCGGCGCGCTATTGCCGCCGTATCGCCGTGATGGAGCGGGGCCGCATCGTCGAAGAGGCGCGTCCCAAAGCTCTCTTCAGCGCGCCTCGGCATGCCTACACCAGACGTCTGGTCGCGGCATCGCCGACCGCGACATCTCGCATCGAAGACCTCGTGGCGGAGGAGGACCGGGAGCGCCACACGGCCGTTAACGGCAAGCCCCGGCCGGAGCCCGCGCACGGCACGCCGCCGCTCCTGGAGGTGCGGAAATTGGCAAAACGCTTCGACCAGGGCTCCGCGGCGGTTGCCGACTTCTCGATGACGATGGCCGGCGGCGAGGCCGTCGGGCTCGTCGGCGAGTCCGGGTCCGGCAAGAGCACGACGTCGCGGGTGATCTGCCGGCTGATCGACCCGAGCGAAGGCGACATCGTGTTCGATGGGCATTCGATCGGTCACGTCGCCTCACGCGACTTTCACCGTTCGCCCCTGCGTAAAGACATCCAGATGGTGTTCCAGGATCCGAACGAGAGCCTCAATCCGCGGTTTACGGCCTACGATTGTATCGCACACCCGCTGCTGCGGCTCGATGGCATGCGTGCGGGCGAGGCCCTGCGCCAACGGGTCGAAGAATGCGCCGAGAGGGTCGGATTGCCGCGGGATCTGTTGCCGCGCTTTCCGCATCAGCTCTCCGGCGGCCAGAAGGCCCGCGTCGGCATCGCCCGTGCCATTGCCTGCCGGCCGCGGCTCCTGGTGCTGGACGAGCCGACCGCCGCGCTCGATGTCTCGGTGCAGGCGGTAGTACTGCAATTGCTCGACCGCCTGCGGCGCGAGAACGACATCGCGCTGCTGTTCGTCAGCCACGATCTCAACGTGGTGCGCATGCTCTGCGACCGCACCATCGTGCTGCGCAATGGCGGCATCGTGGAGCAGGGCGAGAGCCGGGCGCTGTTCGACAATCCGAAGACCGACTACACGCGCAAGCTGGTCGAGGCGATCCCGCATATCGAGACCGGCGAGATGCTGGCGTCGGCTCTTTGAGGTCTGAGTTGAGGCTAGGGCCCGCCCAAATCGCGATGAGATCCTGCTGGCGAAGGGCCGGTTAGTGGCATACCATTTGCACGCCAATGGGCTCTGGCTTCACCTGCTCTTGGCCAACGATGGCCGGCATCACGGCATTACTGGGAGGACTTCATGGATCGCAGGACCGTATTGAAGGGACTGGCTGGCGCGGGCGGTCTGGCATTGACCGGCCTCTCGGCACCGGCCATCGCGCAAGGCGCATCGGCCCGCACCCTGCGTTTCGTGCCCCAGGCCAATCTCGCCAATTTCGATCCGATCTGGGGCACGCAATATGTCGTGCGTAATGCGGCCGCGCTGGTCTGGGACACGCTCTACGGCATCGACGCGCAGCTTCAGCCGCAGCGCCAGATGGTCGAGTCCGAGGAGACCTCCGACGACGGCAAGGCCTGGACGTTCCGCTTGCGGCCTGGTCTCAAGTTTCACGACGGCGAGCCGGTGCTGGCCAAGGACGTCGTCGCGAGCCTCTCGCGCTGGGCGGCGCGCGATCCGATGGGCCTGATGATCATCGCGATCCAGCAAGAGCTGGTGGCCGTCGACGACCGCACCTTCAAATGGGTCTTGAAGCAGCCGTTCCCGAAAATGCTCTACGCGCTGGCCAAGAACAACGCGCCGTGCTCCTTCATCATGCCCGAGCGCATTGCGAAGACCGATCCCTTCAAGCAGATCACGGAGTATGTCGGCTCGGGTCCGATGAAGTTCGCCAAGGGCGAGTGGGTGCCTGGCGCCAAGGCCGTGTTCGAGAAGTTCGCCGACTACGTGCCGCGCCAGGAGAAGGCATCGTGGCTTGCCGGCGGCAAGCAGATGATGGTCGATCGCGTGGAATGGATCGTGATGCCGGATCCGGCCACAGCGGCGGCCGCCTTGCAGAACGGCGAGGTCGACTGGTGGGAAAACCCGATCGCCGATCTCGTGCCCGTCCTTAAGAAGAACAAGAACATCAGCGTCGATATCGGCGATCCCCTCGGCAATATCGGCTCGTTCCGCATGAACCATCTGTTCGCGCCGTTCAACGATGTGCGGGCAAGGCGCGCGGTGCTGATGGCGATGAGCCAGGAAGACTACATGCGCGCGATCGTCGGCGACGATACCGCACTGTGGAAGCCGCTGCCCGGCTTCTTCACGCCCGATACCCCGCTCTACAGCGAGCTGGGCGGCGAGATCCTCAAGGGCAAGCGCGATCTCGACGCGGCCAAGAAGCTGCTCGCCGAGAGCGGCTATGCCGGCCAGCCGGTGACGTGCCTGGTGGCGCAGGACCAGCCGATCACGAAGGCGCAAGGCGACGTCACGGCCGATCTTCTCAAGAAGCTCGGCATGAATGTCGACTTCGTCGCCACCGACTGGGGCACGGTCGGCTCCCGCCGTGCGGCGAAGACGCCGCCGGGGCAGGGCGGCTGGAACATGTTCCACAGCTGGCATGCCGGCGCCGACTGCATCACGCCCGCCGCCTACACCGCCATCCGCGCCAACGGCGACAAGGCCTGGTTCGGCTGGCCCAACAGCCCGAATACCGAAAAGGAGATCACGGGCTGGTTCGACGCCAAGAATCTTGAGGAAGAGAAAGCGGCGATCGGGCGGGTCAACAAGGCGGCGCTCGAGGATGTCGTCTACGCGCCGACCGGCTTCTTCCTGACCTACACGGCTTGGCGCAAGAACGTCTCCGGCATCGCCAAGGGGCCGCTGCCGTTCTTCTGGGGTGTGTCGAAGTCTGCATGATCGCGCGCTGAGGCCAGATGCTCTCCTTCATCCTCCGTCGCATCGTCGCGACCCTTCCGGTCATGGCTATCGTCGCGCTGTTCGTGTTCAGCCTGCTCTACATCGCGCCGGGTGATCCTGCCGTGGTGATCGCTGGCGACCAGGCGAGTCCGGAGGATGTAGAGCGCATCCGCCAGAGCCTCGGTCTCGACCGACCCTTCCTGATCCAGTTCGGTGGCTGGGTCTGGCGCATCCTGCACGGCGATCTCGGCACCTCGATCTTCACCAACCTGCCGGTGTCGGCGATGATCGGACAGCGCCTCGGACCGACGCTGTCGCTGATGATCGTCACGCTGCTGCTCACGATCGCGGTGGCGGTGCCGCTCGGCGTCGTGGCGGCGTGGAAAGCGGGCAGCCTGATCGACCGCGTCATCATGGGCTTTGCCGTGTTCGGCTTCTCGCTGCCTGTCTTCGTGGTCGGCTATATGCTCGCCTACATCTTCGCGCTCGAGCTCGAATGGCTTCCGGTGCAAGGCTACACGCCGCTCAGCTCAGGCTTCTGGCCGTGGCTCGAGAACCTGATTCTGCCGGCAATCGCGCTCGGTTGTGTCTACATCGCGCTGGTCGCACGCATCACCCGCGCCGCCATGCTCGAAGTGTTGCAGCAGGACTATATCCGCACCGCCAAGGCCAAGGGCCTCGGGCAGGGCGGCATCCTGTTCATTCACGCGCTCAAGAACGCGGCGGTGCCGATCGTGACGGTGATCGGAATCGGCATCGCGCTCCTGATCGGCGGTGCGGTCGTGACGGAGAGCGTGTTCGCGATTCCCGGCCTCGGCCGGCTCACGATCGACGCGATCCTGCGGCGCGACTATCCCGTCATCCAGGGCATCGTGCTGCTGTTCAGCTTCGTCTACGTCCTCGTCAATCTGATGATCGACGTCATCTACACGCTCGTTGACCCGAGGATCCGCTATTGACCGACACGACCGTCGATCCGCAATCGCTTCCCACCGGCCTCGTCCTCGCGCCGCAATTGCCGGAGATTCTCCGGCCGGTCAGGATCCGACGCGGCTTCGTCGGCCTCCTCCGCGGCCATCCCACCGTCGCGATCGGCGCCGCACTGCTGCTGACGCTGGTCCTGATCGCGATTTTTGCGCCATATCTCGGGACGGTCGATCCGACCGCGCTCGCGCCAGCCAAACGCACGCGGGCACCGTCGGCTGATTTCTGGTTCGGCACCGACGTGCTCGGCCGCGATATCTATTCGCGCGTGCTGTTCGGTGCGCGGGTTTCGCTCACGGTCGGGCTATCGGTCGCGATCTTCGCATCCGCTGCGGGGCTTGCCATCGGCATGGTCTCCGGCTTCATCCGCTGGGCCGACGGCATCCTGATGCGCTTCATGGACGGTCTGATGTCGATCCCGCCGATCCTGCTCGCGATCGCGCTGATGGCGCTGACGCGCGGCAGTGTCGGGAACGTCATCCTCGCGATCACTGTCGCCGAGATCCCACGCGTCTCGCGTCTCGTTCGCAGCGTCGTGCTGTCCTTGCGCGAGCAGGCCTATGTGGATGCCGCCGTGGCCTGCGGCACGCGCACGCCCATGATCATTTTGCGCCACATCCTGCCGAACACGGTTGCGCCGATGCTGGTGCAGGCGACCTATATCTGCGCCAGCGCCATGATCACCGAGGCGATCCTGTCCTTCATCGGCGCCGGCACGCCGCCGACCATTCCATCCTGGGGCAACATCATGGCCGAGGGCCGCGCGCTGTGGCAGGTCAAGCCCTACATCGTGTTCTTTCCGGCGGCCTTCCTGTCCATCACCGTGCTCGCGGTGAACCTGCTCGGCGACGGCCTTCGCGACGCGCTCGACCCGCGCATGGCCAAGAGCCTGTGATGTTGCCTGTGATGGATCGAGGCTGATCACGATGGCATTGCTCGAAGTCGACAATCTCCAGACCCATTTCCGTACCCCCGGCGGCATCAACCGGGCGGTGGACGGCGTGTCCTTCCATGTCGACGAAGGCGAGACGCTCGCCATCGTCGGCGAATCCGGTTGCGGTAAGTCGGTGACCTCGATGTCCCTGATGCGCCTGATCCCGGAGCCGCCGGGCAGGATCGCTGGCAGCATCCGCTTTGCGGGCAAAGATCTCCTGAATCTGTCTGACCGCGAGATGCGCGCGATCCGCGGCAACGACATCTCGATGATCTTCCAGGAGCCGATGACGAGTCTCAATCCGGTCCTGACCGTCGGCCGCCAGATCCGCGAGACCCTGATGATCCATCAGGGCCTGGACAAGCAGGCCGCCGAGACACACGCGATCGAAATGCTGACGTTGGTCGGCATTCCCGAGCCGAAGCGGCGGGTGCGCGAATATCCGCACCAGCTCTCCGGCGGCATGCGCCAGCGCGTCATGATCGCGATCGCACTCGCCTGCAATCCGAAGCTCCTGATTGCGGACGAGCCCACAACCGCGCTCGACGTGACGATCCAGGCGCAGATCCTCAAGCTGATGCTGGATCTGAAGCGCCGGGTCGGCGCCGCGATCATCCTGATCACCCACGATCTCGGCGTCGTCGCCGAGATCGCTGAGCGCGTCATGGTGATGTATGCCGGCCGCAAGGTCGAGGAAGCGCCGGTCGCCGAGCTGTTCCGTTCGCCGCGCCATCCCTATACCCAAGGCCTGTTAGGTGCGGTGCCTCGGCTCGGCTCCTCGCTGACGGGCACCGCGAGGCGGCTGGCCGAGATTCCCGGGCAGGTGCCCGATCTGCGCAAGCCGATCAGCGGCTGCGTCTTCGCCGGCCGCTGCGCGCTCGCGACCGATCTTTGCCGTCAATACGCGCCGGGGCTCGAAGAGAAGGGCCCGCGCCACATCGCCGCCTGTCACTACGCGGCCAAGGGAGCCGCCGCGGCATGAGCCCTCCGCTACTCCAGGTCAACGACCTCAAGAAGCATTTTCCGGTCAAGGCCGGCCTGTTCAGCCGCAAGTCCGAATTCGTCTATGCGGTCGACGGCGTCTCCTTCGAGATCGCGCGCGGCGAGACGCTGTCGCTGGTCGGCGAGTCCGGTTGCGGCAAGTCGACGGTCGGTCGCGCCATTCTGCGGCTGTTCGACATCACCGCCGGACAGGTGATCCTCGACGGTCAGCGTATTGACGATGCCGCACCAAGCACGATGCGCCAGATGCGCCGGCGCGTGCAGGTCGTGTTCCAGGATCCATTCTCCAGCCTCAATCCCCGCATGCGGGTGCGCGACATTCTGGCCGAGCCGATCCGCAATTTCGGCCTCGCCAAATCCGCCGAGGATCTCGAAGTTCGCCTCACGGCGCTGATGGACACCGTGCGACTGCCGCGCGAGGCATTGAACCGCAGGCCGCACGAATTCTCCGGCGGCCAGCGTCAGCGCATTGGCATCGCGCGGGCGCTGGCGGCCGATCCCGAGCTGATCGTATGCGACGAGGCGGTCTCCGCGCTCGACGTTTCGGTCAAGGCGCAGATCGTCAATCTCTTGCAGGATCTCCAGAGCGAGTTCGGCCTCGCGCTCTTGTTCATCAGCCACGACCTCGCCATCGTCGAGCACATGACCCACCGCGTCGCGGTGATGTATCTCGGCAAGATCGTGGAGGTGGCGCCGCGCCGCGAGATCTTTGCTGCGCCCAGACATCCCTATACCAAAGCGCTGCTGTCCGCGGTGCCGCTGCCCGAACCTGGCGCCCAGCGCAATCCCATCATCCTCAAGGGCGACGTGCCGAGCCCGATCAATCCGCCGAAGGGATGTCGCTTCCATACCCGCTGCCCGTTCGTCTTCGACCGCTGCCGGGTCGAAGAGCCGGTGCTTCGCGCGGCCGGTCCTGAGCAGTGGGTGGCCTGTCATCTCGAAGAGGGCGCGGCGACGACGAGCAGCTAGAGGGTGAAATTCGCGTTGGAAATTCGTCAGCAAAAACAAGCCCGGTTCTACTGTGCATGGGGTTGTTTTCGCGCTTTTGATGGGGCTGATCTCAACCCTGCCGGCGCAGGAAGCCCGTGATCGTGACCTTTTCCCAGATGCCGGCGGCGGCAAACGGATCGGCGCGATTGAAGGTCTCGACCTCGGCGCGGCCGGGCGCCTCGACCAGGAACAGGCTGCCCATCATCGTCTGGCTGTCGTCGGAGACGAGCGGCCCCGACATTACGATCTTGACGCCGAAGCGCGAGGTATCGCTCAGAAACGCCTTGTGCGCATCGTAATTGGCGAGCCGGGTCGGCAGCGCGCCGGCGCGGTCGACGGCGTGAATGGCGAACAGCATGGGGTCTCCGTTTCTTGACCTTGGTTCTTGGGACGGCCGCCGAAGCGACCGCCCGGATGTGATGGATGAGCTTACTTGGCCCCGAGCTTGCTGGCGTCCTCGAAGGTCGGGCAGGTGCGCTGCTCCAGCGGCACGTCGAACGGCTGGTAATTGTCCTTGGTGATCACGGTCGGCTTCAGCACGATCTCGGCGATGACCGGCTGATTGCGCAAAGCGCGGATCGTCATCATGGTGCCGAGGCAGCCTTGCGCAAATCCGTTGTAGTCGCCGCTCGCGAGCAGCTTGCCGGACTTGATCGCGTCGATCGCCTCCTTGGTGCCGTTGATGCCGATCACCTGCGCCTTGCGGTTGGCGCCGTCGAGCGCCTCGATCGCGCCGACGGCCATGGCGTCGTTGGCGGCAAGCACGCCGTCGATCTGCGAATTCGACTGCATTAGGTTCTCCATGACCTGGAGCGCCTGCAGCCGCTGGTAATTGCCCGGTTGCGAGGCCAAGAGCTTGGCGCCGGGCGCCTCCTTCAGCGCGTCGTTGAAGCCGCGGACGCGGTCGACATTGGTCAGTGATCCCTTGACGCCCTCGATGATGACGATGTTGCCCTTGCCGCCGAGCGTCTTGAGCAGAAAGCGCGCGGTCTCCAAGCCAAGGCTGTAATCGTCGGCGCCGACGAAGGACAGGAATTTTCCGCCGGCGGAACGGTCGGTGATGTTGACGACGGGAATCTTGGCCTCGTTGATCTTCTCGACGCCCGGCACCATCGCCTTGTAGTCGACCGGCGTGAACACGATCGCGCTCGGCTTCTTCACCACGACGTCCTCGATCTGGCTGAGCTGCTCGGGGATCGAATCCGGCTTGGTCGGGATGTATTGCAGCGTCTTCGCGTTCAGCGCCTTCGCCATGTTGTCGGCGCCGACCCGCACCGTCTGGAAGAACGGGTTGGTCTGGTTTTTGGTGAAGACGGCGATGGTCTCGCCGTCGGCGCGCACCTCGCTGGTGAGCGCAGCCGCCATCAGCAGCGGCAGCGCAAGGTAACCCAGTTTCTGTTTCATATTGCCTCCATCCCTCGTTTTGCTTGTTGGAACGCTTAGAAACTCATTGCGTGCGCCGGCGCGTCTTCATGTCGAGCCAGACCGCGAGAATGACGATGATGCCGGTGACGAGCGGCTGCCAATTGGCGCTGACCGAGAGCAGGTTCATGCCGTTCAGCACCAGGGTCAGGATCAGCGCGCCGATGAAGGTGCCGAACACGGTGCCGACGCCGCCGAACAGCGAGGTGCCGCCGATCAGCACCGCCGCGATCGCGGGCAGGGTCAGGCTTTCGCCGATGTCGGCTTCGGCTGAATTGAGCCGCGACAGGAAGATGATCGAGGCGAGGCCGGCCATGATGCCGGAGACGGCGTAGACTAGTAGCAGGCGCCGCGCCACCGGAATGCCCGAGAGGCGCGCCGCGACCGGATTGGCCCCGATCGCATAGATCTCCTGGCCCCAGATCGTGCGCTGCGCGAACAGCGTCCCGATTCCGAGAAACACCAGCAGCAGATAGACCGGAATCGGCAGGCCGAACAGATAGCCGCTGCCGATCTGGCGGAAACCTGCCGGAAAGCCGTGCAGCGTCTCGCCCGCCATGTACCAATAGGTCAGGCCGTTCAGCACCCAGAGCATGCCATAGGTGGCGATGAAGGAGGGGATGCGCAGCGCCGTGACCATGATGCCGTTGAGGAGGCCAACGAGCCCGCCGCAGGCGAGCCCGGTGAGGATGCCGAGCGCCGGCGAGCCGGTCTTGTGGATCACGGTGCCGGCGATGCAGGCGGACAGCGCGACATTGGCACCGACGGACAGATCAAGGCCCGCGGTCAGCACCACCAGCGTCAGGCCGGAGGCGATGAAGAAGGTCAGGCTGGCCTGGCGGAGCACATTGAGGATGTTGCCGAGGCTCAGGAAGGAATCGCTGAGCACGGCAAGCACCGCGCAGATCAGGAGTGCAGCGAGCAGGCGGTAGAACACCTGGATCGCGTCCTGCGACAGGAAGGAGCGGGGCGGCATGATCGCCTCTTTGGTGATGTCAGTCATGCGCGGCTCCTGAGACCATCGAGGAACAGCGCGACGATGACGAGCACGCCGACGCTGGCGACCTGCACCGAGGACGGCAGCGAGATCAGGTTGAGCCCGTTGCGGAGTACGCCGACGGAAAGGACCCCGAGCAGGGTGCCGAGCAGCCAGCCATTGCCGCGCTCGAACGAGGTGCCGCCGACGGCGACGGCGGCGATGGCATCGAATTCCAGGCCGAGGCCGGCGGTGGGGTGCCCGGAATTCATCCGCGCCGTCATCAACAGGCCAGCGATGCCCGCCATGGCGCCGCCGATCGCGTAGACCGCGATCAGCAGCCTGCTCGGCGACAGACCGGCATAGCGCAAGGCTTCGCGGTTGCCGCCGAGCGCGAAAATGTAGGTGCCGAAGCGGGTGTGATAGAGCAGGCCGTGGAACGCTGCGTAGGTGACCAGCGCCATCACGATCGGCACGGGTATGCCAAGCAGCGTCGCCGAATAGATGTCGCGCACGCTGTGAGGGATGCCGACCACGCTCTGGCCGTCGCTGACGATCAGCGACAGGCCTTGCGCCATGCCGAGCGTGCCCAACGTCGCGACGAACGGCGGAATGCCCAGGATCGCGACCAGCCAGCCGTTGACCGTGCCAAAGGCCGCACCGACCAAGAGGCCGGCGCCCAGGCCCAGCAGCATCGACTTGGTCGCAAGCGAGACGATGGCGACGCAAAGCGAGGTCAGCGTCAGCACCGCGCCCATCGACAGGTCCAGCCCTTCGGTCATGATGATCAAGGTCATCGGCAGGGCGAGCATGGTCAGGATGGTCGACTGCACCAGCACGTTGGAGAGGTTGGCGACCGACAGGAAGCCGGGCGCGATCGCGCCGAACAGGGCGATGAGCAGCACCAGCACGATGGCAACGCCGGGAATGCGTTGCAGCGGATGGGGTTCTGAAGCGACCGCGGCCTCACGCATGATGCATCCCCAGTCGCACGATGTTTTCCTCGGTCAGTTCGTTTCGCGTCAGATGCCCGGCGATGCGACCCTCGCGCATCACATAGGCGCGGTCGCAAACGTGGCAGATCTCGATCTGCTCGGACGAGATCATCAGCGCGGC
Source organism: Bradyrhizobium sp. UNPA324 (assembly GCF_006658635.1). Lineage (NCBI taxonomy): Bacteria > Pseudomonadati > Pseudomonadota > Alphaproteobacteria > Hyphomicrobiales > Nitrobacteraceae > Bradyrhizobium > Bradyrhizobium sp. UNPA324. Next base: position 3,743,913 of record NZ_LFJD01000004.1, on the reverse strand, counting down.
CGCGCCTTCGGCGACGAGGCGGTCGATCAGCGCAAAAATCTCGGACTTGGCGCCGATGTCGATGCCGCGCGTCGGCTCGTCGAAGATGAAGAGTTTTGAGCCGGCCGCCAGCCATTTTCCGATCACGACCTTCTGCTGGTTGCCACCGGAGAGCAGGCCGACAGTCTGGCGCGCGCTTGGTGTCGCAATGCGGAGTTGCCGGATCAGGCCATCGGCGGTGCGCTGGGCCGAGCGTTGGTCGAACAGGCCGCTCGGAAAGAGTTTCCTCAGCGCCGAGACCACCAAATTGTCGCTGACCGTCCGCAGCAGCGCGAGACCCTCGCTCTTGCGGCTCTCCGGGATCAGCGCGATGCCGCGGCGGGCAGCGAGGTCCGGCTCGCCCGAAATCGTCTTGCCGTCGAAGATGATCTCGCCTGACGTCACGGGATCGGCGCCGAAGATGGCGCGTGCGACCTCGCTGCGGCCGGAGCCGACCAGGCCGCACAGGCCGACGATCTCGCCCCGGCGAACCTCGATGTTGATGTCGGAGATGCCGGTCGGCGCGGTCAGGCCCTTGACCTCCAGCAGTACCTCGCCCGGCTTGTCGGCAAAGTGGCGCGGATAGGTCATGTCGACGTTGCGGCCGACCATCATGCGGACGAGCTGGTCCGGCGTGACGTCGGCGGGCCTGACGCCGTCGATGCGGCGGCCGTCACGCAGCACAGTGATGCGATCTCCGATGGCGAACACCTCGGCCATGCGATGCGAGATATAGACGATGGCGACGCCGTCGGCCTTTAGCCGCGCGATCAAAGCGAACAGCAGCTCGGTCTCGCGGTCGGACAGTGCCGCGGTCGGCTCGTCCATGACGAGAATGCGGGCGTCCTGGCTGATCGCTTTCGCGATCTCGACCATCTGTTGCTGCGCCACACCGAGCTTGTCGACGATGGTGGAGGGATCGATGTCGAAACCGATCGTATCGAGCACGCGCTTGGCATCGGCCAGGATCTTGCGGCGGTCGATGGTGCCGGGGACGCGTCCCCCCGGCTCACGTCCAAGGAAGATGTTCTGGGCGATGTCGAGATAGGGGACCAGCGAGAATTCCTGGAAGATCACGGCAATGCCGAGCTTCTGCGCATCCGCGGTCGATGAGATCGCGACGTTCTCGCCCTTGTAGAAAAACTCACCGGCGTCAGCGCGATAGGCGCCGCACAGCACCTTCATCAGGCTCGACTTGCCGGCGCCGTTCTCGCCGAGCAGCATGTGCACTTCGCCGGGGTAGACGGCAAAGGACACGTCATCCAGCGCCTTGACGCCGGGGAATTCCTTGCGGATGCCGCGAAGCTCCAGCAACGGCATGGGCGAGGTGACCTCGATCGGGAGCGCGTCGCTCATGCCTTGTCACTCATGCCTTGGCTCCGCGCGCAAAGATCTTGCCAGGATTCATCAGTCCATCCGGATCGAGCGCGCGCTTGATCGATCGCATCACGTCGACGGCCTCGCCGAGCTCGTCGGTGAGATAGTCGATCTTTCCGAGCCCGATGCCGTGCTCGCCGGTGCAGGTGCCGTCCATCGCGATGGCGCGGGCGACCATGCGGGCCTGCAGCGCCTTGGCGCCTTCGGCTTCCTCCGGCTTGGCCGGATCGATCAGGATCAGCATGTGGAAATTGCCGTCGCCGACATGGCCGACGATCGGCGCGGTGAAGCCGTGCTCGTCTGCGTCCCGCCGCGTCTCGGTCAGGCATTCAGCCAGCCGCGAGATCGGCACGCAGACATCGGTGATCACCGCGCGCGCGCCGGGCCGCAGGCCCAAACCGGCATAAAGCGTGTTGTCGCGGGCGTGCCAGAGCCGGCTGCGGTCCTCCGGTGCTTTGGCCCAGGCGAAGCCATGGCCGCCATGATCGGCGGCGATCGCCTGCGCGGCCTCCGCCTGCTCGGCGACTGACGCCCCGGTACCGTGGAATTCGAAGAACAGGGTAGCGGTCTCGCGATAGCCGAGCTTGGCGTAGGCGTTGATGCCGCGCATCATGACATCGTCGAGCAGCTCGATGCGGGCCACCGGGATCGCGGACTGAATCACCGAGATCGCGGTGTCGACGGCGTCATGCAGCGTGTCGAAGCTGCAGACGGCAGCCGAGATCGCCTGTGGTACGGGATGCACCTTCAGCGTGATCTCGGTGATGACGCCGAGCGTGCCTTCCGCGCCGACGAACATGCGGGTCAGGTCATAGCCCGCTGCCGACTTTCGCGCACGCCTGGCGGTGCGGATCACGCGGCCGTCCGCCAGCACCACCTCGAGCGCCATGACGTTGTCCTTCATGGTGCCATAGCGCACGGCCATGGTGCCGGAGGCGCGCGTCGAGGTCATACCGCCGATCGAGGCGTCGGCGCCAGGATCGATCGGGAAGAACAGCCCGGTGTTACGCAGCTCCGCATTGAGCCGCTTGCGGGTGATGCCGGGCTGCACCACGACATCCATATCGCTGTCGTGCACGGCCAGCACCTTGTTCATCCGCGCGAAGTCGAAGCAGACGCCGCCCGCGACGGCAGCGGCATTGCCTTCGAGCGAGGTGCCGACGCCGAACGGCACGATCGGCATGCCCGCGCCCGCGCACAGCTTGACGATCTCGACGACCTCCTGTGTGGTTTCAGGAAAGACGACGATGTCGGGCGGCAGGCTCCGGTAGTGCGACTCGCTCTGCCCATGATGATCGAGCACGCCGCGCGCAACGCTCGCGCGCGGGCCGATCATGCCGGTGAGGCGATCGGCCAAAATGCTCGCGCTGACCTGCGGTCCCATCCTCAGCTCCCTGTCTACCCCGATCGCGGACTCTTTCCGGTCCTCTGTGTTGTCGTCCGGCTTAGGCGGCTCTTGTGTTGCTCGCAACCTGCTTCAAACCGAAATCATAGTTGAGATGAAAATATTCGCGCTCCACCATGCGGCCATCCGGTGCACGGCCGGCGGGATGACGGACGAACTCCCGGATCAGGCTGTCCTTGACGCCGAACACCACGTCGCTGTCGAGATATCGGTCGCCGGCAACGAACACGTGCGTCACCAGCTGCTCGAAGCCGGGCGCCGAGATCATGAAGTGAACATGCGCGGGGCGCCAGGGATGGCGTCCCTGCGCCTCCAGCATGTCGCCGACCGGGCCGTCATGGGGGATCGGATAGGCGGCAGGCTTGATCGACCAGAAATGGAAGCGGCCATTGGCGTCGGTATGGAAGCGCGCGCGCATCGCGAGATCGCCGATCTGGTCGAGCTGCTGCACGTCGTAATAGCCGTCGTCATCGGAGTGCCAGACGTCGACGACGGCACCCGCCAGCGGCTTGCCGTCGACGGTCGAGACCGAGCCGGTGACCAGCATCGGATCACCTTCCATCGGGCCGGAGATGTCGGCACCACTTTCCTTCTCCGGCGCGGCCTGCACGAAGAATGGCCCGAGCACCGTGGTCTCGGTCGCGCCTTCCGGTACCGGATGGTTGATCGCATCGACCAGCATGGAGACGCCGAGCGTGTCCGACAGCAGGATGAATTCCTGGCGCTTGTCGTTGCACATGTGCCCGGTGCGGGTCAGGAAATCGATGCCGAACTGCCATTCCTTCTGGGTCGGACGCACCTCGCGGACAAAGGCGTGAAGATGCCGGACCAGCGCTTCGCTGACCTCTTTGATGCGTCGATCGGTTGAACCCGCGATCCGCTCCAGCACTGCCTCGGTGATCGTGTTCTCGTTGAAGTTACGCATAGGAGGCTCCGCGGATCAGAGTTTTGGCTCGCCGAGGCCGGACAGCCGCTCGAGATGCTTGACGGTGGCGATGAAATCGGTGTCGCCGTCGCCCTGCGCGACCAGCGAGCCATAGGTCTCGCGCACTTGGGCTGCGAGCTGAAGCGGCACGCCGACGGCATGGCCGGCACCAAGGATCAGGTCGAGATCCTTGGCCATCTGCTTGCAGGAGAAGGTCGACTCGAAATCGCGCGTCCTGAGCGGCGCGGTCTTGTACTTGACCATGGGTGAAGCGACCGCGCTGTCGTCCAGCACATTCAGGATGTCCTGCCAGGCGATGCCGCCCTTGCGCGCCAGTGCCAGGCTCTCCGCCATCATCGCCGCCGACACGGCGATCATCAGATTGACCGAGAGCTTTGCGTAGCGCGCTTCCTCGGCCGGCCCGAGATAGGTCTGGGCGCGGGTGAAGGCGCCGAACAGCGGTTTTGCGTTCTCGAAGGCGTCCTTCGGCCCCGAGACGAAGCAAGTTAGCGCGCCGGTATGAACGATGCTGGCGTTGCCGGAGACCGGCGCACGAAGATAGGCAATGCCACGCGCCTGCGCGCCGGCGGCGACTTCAGTGGAGGCTTCGACGCTGACGGTGCTGGTCTCGATCAAGACGGCGCCCGGCGCCATCGCGGCGATCAGGCCGGCGGGGCCGAGCATCGCGCCGCGCAACGCCGCGTCATCGGGCAGGGAAGTGACGACCGCGGCCTTGCCGCTGACGGCCTCGGCCGGCGATGCCGCGATCGAAATGCCTTGGGCGCGCGCATCATTGAGCCGCGCTGCGCTCTGATCGAACGCGGTCACGGTGTAGCCGGCCTTGGCAACGAGCACCGACATCGGCAGGCCCATCTTGCCGATCCCGATGAAAGCAACGTTCTTCGAAGCGTCTGTCATTGTTGTTATCCGTTGGCGCCTTCAGGCGGCGCGCCCCTGTCGTTCGATGTCCTGCACCAGCCGCCGGCCGGACTGCGCCAGAAGTTGTTTCTTCGTTTCAAGCCCCTCGACCAGCAGCTGGCCGTTCCGCTTCTTCCAGGCGCCGCCGATCATGACGGACTCGATGTTGGCAAGGCTCGTCTGCATCACAACGGTGGCGACGGGATCGTGCACCGGGTGGAGATTGAGATCGCTGGCGTTGATGATGACGAGGTCGGCGAGCTTGCCCGGTGTCAGCGATCCGATCTGGTCTTCGCGGCCGAGCATGCGGGCGCCTTCCGTCGTGATCCAGCGCAACGCCTCGCGCACCGGGATCGTGGTCGTCGCTGGAATGGTGCCGCTGGTCTTGCGCGATTCCGCATTGTCGAGCGCCCGCTGCATCGACAGCGCGACGCGGGCGGCCGAGAAGAGATCGCCGGCCAGAATGGATTCAAGGTCGATGCCGATGGTCGGGCGGACGCCGCGCTTGAGCAGCCGGCCGGTGATCGGGAAGCCATGGCCCTGGATCATCTCGTTCTCCGGCGTCACCGAGAACGACACGCCGAGATCGACGAGACGATCGAGTAGATCATCAGGCAGGTCGTTGCCATGGACGATGTTGATGCCGGGGCCGGCGAGGCCGGCCTCGATCAGCTTTTCCCAGCCGCCCGGGGTCTTGGCCGGACCGCCGCCCTGATGCATCGATGCGGTCAGGTTCAGCTCCCGCGCCAAACGAAAATCGTGCATGGCAACGTCGAGCGTCGAATAATGCGGGCCGAGAATGGCGAGTCCCAGCGTGACGAGGCCGTCGCGGTCGGCGAGGAGGTCTGCCAGCAGCCGCTCGACCTCGCGGCGCGGATGCGGCACTTCCGAGAAATGTGGCTCGCCCGGCTTCGGCTCGGGTTTTGGCGAGCCGTGGAAGAAGGCCGCGCGGATGCCGCTCTCAATCAGGCCGCGGACCGCAGCGTCGGTATGATCGGGCGTCGGATTGTTGTGGCACCAGTCGACCAGCGTGGTGGTGCCGCAATTGATCTGATTGAGCGCGCCGACGAGCGTTGCGATATGGATGTCCTCGGGCCGGAATACGGTGGCAAGTCCAGCATGCATGCGGCGGAAATATTCCAGCAACGTCCAGTTGGCAGCAAAGCCGCGCAAGCCTGTCTGCCAGGTGTGCATATGCGCGTTGATCAGTCCGGGAATGACGATGCGGCCCTTGCCGTTCACGATCTCCGTGTCGGCTGCGACGTCGATCGAAGGCCGCACGTCGGCGATGCGGCTGCCCTCGACCAGCACGTCGCCGGTCGCGAGGTCGCCGATCGCGTCATCCATGCTGATGACGATGGCGGATCTGATCAGTGTGCGCCGCATCGCGTCAAGCCACAGCTTTGATGGAGGCCGGCGGCTCGCCGGCCCAGGCGCGTGCGATCAGGTCGCGAATGGCGTTGCGGTCGAGCGGGCGCGGATTCCAGTAGGCATTCGTCACCGCGAGATCGGCCGCCTTGTCGATGCCGCTTTCGGGCATGCCGACGTCGCGCAGCGCCAGCTTCGCGCCCAGCCGCTTGGCGAGATCGTAGAGACCTTGCGGTGCGTCAGCCGCGCCGATCGCCCGCGAGATGCGCGCCATCGCCTCGGGCACGGCCGGGGCGTTGTAGGCAAGCGCGTGCGGCAGCACGATGGTGTGCGTCTCGGCATGTGGCAGATCGAAAGTGCCGCCGAGCGTGTGGCAGAGCTTGTGATGCAGCGCCATGCCGACGGTGCCGAGGCAGACGCCGCACAGCCAGGCGCCATAGAGCGCTTCGGTGCGGGCCTCGCGATCGTCGCTCCTGGCGGCGATGGCGGGCAGGGCGCGTGCCAGCGCACGGATGCCTTCCTCGGCCATCAGCGATGTCACGGGATTGGCGTCGCGTGCATACAGCGCCTCGACCGCATGGGCGATCGCGTTGATGCCGGATGTTGCGGCGAGACGCGTCGGCAGCGTCAGGGTCAGATCGACATCGTAGATTACGGTCTCCGGCAGGATCGCCGCATCGCGCACCGTGGTCTTCAGGCCGTTCTCGGTCTGGCCGACGATCGGCGTCATCTCCGAGCCGGCATAGGTGGTGGGAATGCAGAGCTGGTTCACGCCGGTGCGCAACGCCAGCGCCTTGCCAAGGCCGGTGGTCGAGCCGCCGCCGAGCGAGACGACGCAGTCGGCCTCGCACGCCTTCATCGCCGCGAGCGCACGCTCGGTGACCTCGACCGGCGTGTGCATGGTCGCGCCGGGAAAGATGCCGGCATAGAGCGGGCCGAGTGCAGCACCAAGGCTCTTGCCCTGCGCCTCCTGCTGCGGCGTCGTCAGCACCAGCGCGCGTGTGCCGCCGAGCCGCTCGACCTCGGCCTTGGCGCTCGCCAACGTTCCGCTGCCGAACACGACGCGGCAGGGCAGGTTTTCAAAAGTGAACGAACCGATCATGCGCCGGTCTCTTTGATGGGATAATCAACCTGGAAGCGCCCGATCCGCAAGTCGCCCAATGCCTCGCGGACCCGCAGATGCTCTGGATGGTTGGCGTAGGCGCTGAGCGCGGCTTCATCGGTGAATTCAGAGAACAGGACGACGTCGCAGGCGTAATCGACCGCACTGACATCCATGCCGACTTCGATATGGGTGAGGCCGTCGATGCGGCCCTTGAGGCCCTCGAACAGGGTCTTGACCTTGATCCGGGCGGCCGAGCGCTCCTCTTGGGTCTCCCCGCGCAGCCGCCACATCACGATGTGCCTGATCGGGCCCGACATTTCCCTGCTTCCTCGCCTGCCATTGTGCTTTGTTGGCATTATTTTGCCTTGCAGAAATCGGAAATAAAGATCAAAATTTGTAAGTCTCTTTTCCTAATTCCGCAAAAATGGACCGGCTACTCCAACTCGAGGTCTTCTCCAAGACTGCTGAACTCGGCAGCCTTTCCAAGGCTGCCGAAATCCTGCGGATGTCGAACGCGGCCGCAAGTCGTCATCTCAGTGCGCTGGAGGAGCGGCTTGCGATCCGGCTGATCGAGCGCAATACGCGCCGGCAATGGCTGACCGAGGCAGGACAGGAGCTGTTGCAACGCTGCAGCCCGCTGCTGAACGAGCTCGCCGAAGCCGAGGACGCCGTCTCCGACCGCGCCTTGTCGCCGAAGGGCATGCTGCGCGTCACGTCTTCGCTGTCCTTCGCGATGATCTATCTTGCGCCGATGCTGCCGGCCTTCCGCGCGCTCTATCCGGATCTCAGCGTGCAGATCATCAGTGCCAATCGGTATCTGGACTTCATCGAGGCCGGCATTGACGTCGCGATCCGCACGCGCGAGCACGAGCCGGATTCCAACATCATCGTCCGCCGCATTGGCCAGATGCACCGCGTGCTGGCGGCAGCTCCCTCCTATCTGGAGAAGCACGGCCGGCCTGAGCATCCTGCCGATCTCGCCCGTCACGACATGCTGATCTACAATCTCGCCAATGATCCCTATTCGCTGCGGCTGAGCCAGGGCAGCACGACGCAGACGGTGCGGATCGCGCCGACGCTCGACAGCAATGACGGCCAGATCATTTGCGGCGCGGCGCGTGCAGGGCTCGGCATCCTGATTCAACCGCTCTACATCGTGCAGGGCGATATCGCGGCCGGCCGGCTGGTGCCCGTCCTGAGGGACTGGCAGCTGCCGCTGCTCACCATGAACATTGCCTACCAAAACCGCGTTAGGCTGCCGGCCAAGATCAGGGTCTTCTCGGATTTCCTGGTCAGCTACATCCGCGAGCATTCGGAGCCGGGGATCTGGATCGACGCGGCGAAGTGAGTGGGAAGCATCCATGTATCTCGGCATCGATCTCGGCACCTCCGCAGTCAAGACCGTTCTCGTCGACGACGCCCAGCGCGTGATTGCAAGCGAGAGCCGGGCGCTGACGATCGCCTCGGCGCAGCCCGGTCATTCCGAGCAGGACCCCGCGCAATGGATCGATGCGACCTTCGCCACGCTGGATGCCCTGAAGGCGAGCCATGCCGGCGCGATGGCGGCGGTCGCAGGCATCGGGCTGTCCGGCCAGATGCACGGCGCCACGCTGCTCGATGCGAGCTTAAGGCCCTTACGGCCCTGCATCCTCTGGAACGACGGACGTGCCGCCGCGGAGTGTCGTGTCCTGGAGCAACGCTGGCCCGCCTTGCGCGCGATAACAGGCAACAAGGCGATGCCGGGATTCACCGCGCCAAAACTGCTCTGGATCGCGACCCACGAGCCCGACATTTTTGCAGCGACCAAGCTCGTGCTGCTGCCAAAGGCTTATTTGCGCCTGGTGCTATCGGGCGAGGCGGTCGAGGACGTCTCGGATGCATCGGGGTCGCTATGGCTCGGCGCCGCGCGCCGGGACTGGTCGGACGCCGCATTAGAAGCGACCGGCCTGACGCGCGAGCACATGCCGCGTCTGGTCGAGGGCTGCGCGCCCGCTGCAAGGCTGCGGAGTGAGCTGGCGCGGCGCTGGGGCATGACCGGGCAGCCGGTGATCGCGGGCGGTGCCGGCGACAATCCGGCGGGTGCCGTCGGCATCGGCGCGATCCGGCCGGGAACCGCCTTCGTATCTTTGGGAACATCGGGTGCCCTGTTGGCACCGACCGGCACCATTGAAGCTAACCCGGACCGCGCCGTGCACACCTTCTGCCACGCCATTCCCGGCATGTGGATTCAGGCCGGCGCGATCCTGTCGGCCGCCTCCTGCCTGGCCTGGGCCGCGCGCCTGTTCGGCGTCACCGAGGCCGAGTTGCTGGCACCGCTGGGATCGCGCCCGCAGGCTCCGTCGCCGGTGAGCTTCCTGCCTTATCTCGCGGGCGAGCGGACGCCGCACGACGATCCCGCCGTGCGCGGCATGCTCGATGGCTTGAGCCATGGCACCGACCGAACGGCGATCGTGCAGGCGGTGCTCGAAGGTGTCGCCTTCGCGCTGGCCGATTGCCGCGACGCGCTCGCGGATGCCGGCATTGCGATTGCGGAAGCCGACGCCATTGGCGGTGGGTCGCGGTCGCCATTCTGGCTCTCGGTTCTCGCAAACGTGCTGAATGTTCCAGTCCATCGCTTTGCCGGAGGTGAGACCGGCGCGGCGTTCGGTGCGGCGAGATTGGGGCGACTTGCTGTCACGGGTGAGGCGATCGCCGCCGTGTGCACCCGGCCGCAGCGCATCGAGACGTTTGAACCCGACGCCGGGCTGGTCAATGCCTATGCCAAGCGGCTTCCCGCGTGGCGCGAACTGTATCGGCCGCGCCACTAGCTGGCCCAATCTGGTTTGCATACTTCGGTATACTGGCCTTCGGTATTGCCCTGCGTCGCTCGCTTTTGTTTAATGACCAAACCGCGCAGACAAGAAGGTTGAGACGCGGGTGGGAAACGCATTGTGCGTCGGGAGGCACGATGAACGATCCGATCCTCGAGATGCGCGGGGTCTCAAAATCCTTTTTCGGCATCAAGGCGCTGCGTGCCGTCGATCTCACCGTCTATGCCGGCGAAATTCATGCCTTGATGGGTGAGAACGGCGCCGGCAAATCGACGCTGATGAAGATTTTGTCCGGCGCCTACAAACCCGATCCCGGCGGCGAGATCCGCATCGAAGGACACCCGGTACGGATCGAAGGTCCGCTCGGCGGACGCGCGGCGGGCATCTCCATCATCTATCAGGAGCTGTCGCTCGCTCCCAATCTCAGCGTTGCCGAGAATATCTATCTCGGACGGGAGATATCGCGTTCGGGTTTGCTGGCGCGCGGTGTCATGCGCGAGGGCGTCGGTCCGATCTTGAAGCGGTTGGGCGCAGACTTCCTGCCATCGACGCTGGTGGCGCATCTGTCCATGGGCCAGCGGCAGCTGGTCGAGATCGCCCGCGCGCTGCACGCCAGATCAAAGATCCTGATCATGGACGAGCCGACCACGGCACTGTCGGCGGGCGAGAGTGCGCGGCTGTTCGCGCTGATCCGCCAGCTCAGGGCGGAGGGGCTCGCCATCATCTACATCTCGCATCGCATGGACGAGGTCTACGCGCTCGGCGACCGCGTCACCGTGCTGCGCGACGGCCGCCTGGTCGGCTCGCTCGACAAGCCCGAAATTCGTGCCGACACCATCGTGCGGCTGATGGTTGGGCGCGACGTCTCCTCGTTCTACAAGAAGGACCACGATCCCGACGCGGGGCGCGGGCACCCCGTGCTTGCAGCGATCGACATGGCCGATGGCCAGCGCGTCAAGGGCTGCTCGCTCACCGTGCATGCGGGCGAGGTGGTCGGGCTCGCCGGCCTGATCGGCGCCGGCCGCACCGAGCTTGCGCATCTCATCATCGGCGCGTTGCCCAAAACCTCCGGCCGCCTCGAGCTGGAGGGCCAGCCGGTCGAGATTCGCACCCCCGGCGAGGCGCTTGAGGCCGGCATCGCCTATCTGACCGAGGACCGCAAGGCGCTCGGCCTGTTCCTGGACATGTCGTGTCTGGACAACATCAACCTCGCGGTGCTCAGCCGCGATGCGAAGCTCGGCTGGTTCCTGGACCGCGACAAGGCGCGCGAGCGCGCCGGCAGGGCCTTCGCAGGCCTCAGCATCCGCGCTGCCAATGTCGGCGTCCCAGCCGGTGGCCTCTCCGGTGGCAATCAGCAGAAGCTGCTGCTGTCCCGGCTTCTCGCCATCGCCCCGAAGGTCCTGATCCTCGACGAGCCGACGCGTGGCGTCGATGTCGGCGCCAAGTCCGAGATCTATTCGATCATCGACAATCTGGCCAAGGCCGGCACCGCCAGCCTCGTCATCTCGTCCGACCTGCCCGAGATCATCGGCATTTGCGACCGTGTCGTCGTCATGCGGGCCGGCCACATCGCCGGCGAGGTGACGCGCGGCCCCAATTCGCCGCTGACACAAGAAGACATCATGGCGCTTGCCACGGGGATGGAGCATCTCGATGCCTGACAACGGTGCTGCGGAGATCCAGTCCGCCCCGACGACGACCAATGCTGCTGCCGCCGAGACAAAGCGCCAGCGGGTGAGGGTGCTGATCAGCGCGCTCGGCATGCTGCCGGTGCTGTTGATTCTCTGCATCGGCTTCCATTTCCTGTCCGAGGGACGCTTCTTCACCGGACAAAATCTCGGCATCGTGTTGCAGCAGGCCGCGGTGAACACCGTGCTTGCCGCAGGCATGACCTTCGTCATCCTCACCGGCGGCATCGATCTCTCGGTCGGCTCGATCCTGGCGGCCTCCGCGATGGCCGGCTTGACGCTCTCCAAGCTGCCGGAGCTTGGAGTGCTGTGGCTGCCGGCCGCGCTGCTCACCGGCCTTGGCTTCGGTGTCGTCAACGGCGCGCTGATCGCGCTGCTCCGCCTGCCGCCTTTCATCGTCACGCTCGGCTCGCTCACCGCGGTGCGTGGCCTCGCGCGACTGCTCGGCGCCGACACTACCGTGTTCAATCCGTCCATTCCCTACGCGTTCATCGGCAACGGCTCGCTGACACTCGTTCCCGGCGTCGCGTCGATCCCGTGGCTCTCGGTGATCGCCTTGCTCGTCATCCTGGTCTCGTGGCTGGTGCTGCGCCGGACCGTGCTCGGCGTGCACATCTACGCGGTGGGCGGCAATGAGAGCGCGGCGCGGCTTGCGGGCATCAAGGTCTGGGCCGTGCTGATCTTCGTCTACGGTGTTTCAGGGCTTTTCGCCGGGCTCGGCGGCGCCATGCAGGCGGCGCGGCTTTATGCCGCCAACGGCCTGCAGCTCGGCCAATCCTACGAGCTCGATGCGATCACCGCGGTGATCCTGGGCGGTACCTCGTTCGTCGGCGGCATCGGCTCGATCTGGGGTACCCTGGTCGGCGCGCTGATCATCGCGGTGCTGTCGAACGGCCTCATCCTCGTCGGTGTCTCCGACATCTGGCAATATGTCATCAAGGGTCTGGTGATCATCGGCGCCGTGGCGCTCGATCGCTACCGGCTGCAAGGCTCGGCCAGAACATGAAGGCGCTGCCAGAACGTGAAGGGTTTGGTGCGCGCATATGAGCGCGCATGGCTCGATGCAAGCTTCCGTTGCGGCAACTGGTCTGCCGTGCCGGGGATGAAGACAGACCAGGGAGGAAGTCCATGTTGAAGACGATCATGCTCGCCGGCGCCGCGACGGCGCTTGTTCTTAGCGCCGCGCCGTCCTCCGCCAAGGAGCTCAAGTCGATCGGCGTCTCGCTGGGGTCGATGGGTAACCCGTTCTTTGTCGCGCTGTCGAAGGGCGCCGAGTTCGAGGCAAAGAAGACCAATCCCAATGTGAAGATCACGGCGGTCGGCTTCGAATACGACCTCGGCAAGCAGGTCACTCAGATCGACAATTTCATTGCTGCCGGCGTCGACCTGATCCTGCTCAACCCCGGCGACCCCAAGGCGATCGGGCCGGCGATCAAGAAGGCGCAAGCCGCAGGCATCGTCGTCGTTGCGGTCGACACCGCGGCCGAAGGCGCCGACGCCACCGTGACCACGAACAACGTGCAGGCGGGCGAGATCTCCTGCCAGTACATCGTCGACAAGCTGGGCGGCAAGGGCGACGTCATCATCGAAAACGGGCCGCAGGTCTCCGCCGTGATCGACCGCGTCGTCGGCTGCAAGAATGTCTTTTCGAAGAATCCCGGCATCAAGGTGTTGTCCAACGACCAGGACGGCAAAGGCTCGCGCGAAGGCGGCCTCACCGTCGCGCAGGGCTATCTGACCCGCTTCCCCAAGATCGATGCCATCTTCGCCATCAACGATCCCCAGGCGATCGGCACCGACCTTGCGGCACGCCAGCAGAACCGTAGCGGCATCGTCATCACCGCGGTCGACGGCGCGCCCGATATCGAGGCCGCGCTGAAAGATCCGCAGTCGCCGCAGATCCAGGCTTCGGCGTCGCAGGATCCGTTCTTCATGGCGCGGCGGGCCGTGCAGGTCGGTGTCGGCATCCTCAATGGCCAGAAGCCGGCCTCGACCGTCGAGCTGTTGCCTTCCAAGCTCGTGACCAGGGACAACGTCGCCCAGTACAAGGGCTGGACCTCGGATCGCTCTCAATAAGTCTCTCGCCGGGAGCGCTCGATCCACGAAATCACGGGCGGCGTGTTGATCCGCGCCGCCCGTCACGTCAGACCCGCCGCGATACGCGCCGATCGGCTGTCCGAGCGCGCCAGGCCGCCTCTTGTGTTAGCTTCGCGCAACCTCGACCCGGTCGAATCGGAAGCAGATCTCGTGAAAGCCAAGATATCCGGCACCGCATCCGGCACCGCGTGGCGGCATGCCAATATCGGTCGCCTGCTCAACAACGCCGTGCGGCGCTTCGAAGGGCGCGTGCTCGCATTGATGAGCGAACGGGGACACGACGAGACGCGCATTGCGCATGTCAGTCTGACCCGCAATCTCGACGTGGAGGGGACGAGGCTCACCGAACTCGCCCGGCGCGCATCCATGAGCAAGCAGGCGATGGGCGAGCTGGTCGATCAATGTGCCGAGCTCGGCCTCGTCGATCGGATCGCGGACCCGACCGACCGGCGCGCCCGCATCGTCATGTTCACGCCGGCCGGACGCAAATGGCTCGACGCGTTTCGCGACGCAGTCGACATCGCCGAGCAGGAGATGCGCACCGAGCTCGGCAAGGCCACGATGGACGCGATCCTGAAGGGGCTGGCGGTCTATGGCGCGAAGTTCGACGCGTTGGACGACGTTGAATAGTCAGGTTACTTGACTATATCGTCAGGCTTCCTTACCATGCAAGATAATGCTGGTAGGGAGAAGGGTCTTGGAAACACGTCTGACAGCGTCGGTGCTCATCGTGGGCGGGGGGCCTTGCGGGCTGATGCTGGCCAACGAACTCGGCCGGCGCGGCGTGTCCGCGCTCCTGGTCGACGAGAAGCCGGGTACCGCGTTCAATCCGCAAGCCAACGCGACGCAGGCGCGCTCGATGGAGCACTATCGGCGGCTGGGTTTTGCGGACGAGATCAGGCGGGAGGGCTTGCCGGCGGACTACCCGACCGACGTTGCGTATTTCACTCGCTATGCCGGTCACGAACTGGCGCGCTTTGCGCTGCCGTCGTCGTCGCGCGCGGGTGAGCTCATCAAGGGCCTATCTGGCTCCTGGAGCGCGGCAGAGCTGCCGCATCGCGTCTCGCAGAAATATGTCGAGGCGGTGCTGCGCCGCCATGCCGAGCGGCTTGCCGGAATCCAGCTCCACTATGGCCACCGGCTCGCCGGTTACACCGAAAGCAATGACGGCATCGTCGGCGAGGTCGAATGTCTCGATGACGGCAGCCGCTTTCAGGTCCAAGCCGACTTCCTGGTCGGTGCGGACGGACCGCGCTCGATCGTCCGCCAATCGCTCGGCATCGTCTATGGCGGCGAGACCGGGACGCAGCGCGATTTCATGGGCGGCCGCATGCTGGCGGTGTATCTCCGCGCGCCGGACTTCTATGCGAGCATCCCGCACGCCAAAGCGTGGATGTACAATTGCTTCAACGGCGACCGCCGCGCCTTCATGGCGTCGGTGAACGGGTGCGACGAATTCGCGTTTCACACGCAGCTTCGGCCGGGTGAAGACGAGAGCGCAATCACCATCAACGAAGCCAAGGCTGCGTTCCAGCGTGCCTGCGGCGCGCCGATTGATTGCGAGGTGCTGTCGTTCCTGACCTGGACCGCCGGTCACGCGCTGGTCGCGAACGCGATGCAGCGGGGCAGGGTCTTCCTCGGCGGCGACGCGGCGCATCTGTTCACGCCGACCGGCGGTCTCGGCTACAACACCGCGATCGAGGATGCAGTCAATCTCGGCTGGAAGCTCGCAAGTGTCGTCAAGGGCGTGAGTCCGGCGACGCTGCTCGACAGCTACGAGATCGAGCGGCGGCCGGTGGCGCTCCGCAACACCGACTACGCACGGCGGTTCGCGGACTCCCTTGGTCTCTTCGCGCCGGCGCCGGAGATCGAGGACGCCACGGACGAGGGCAGCGAGGCGCGGCGGGCGGCAGGCCTCTATCTCGAGCAGCACGCCCGGGCCGAATTCAACATCCCCGGCATCACCTTCGGCGGGCGTTACGACGGATCTCCGATCATCGTCTCCGATGGCAGCCAGCCGCCGCCCGATGCTGCGAATGTCTACGTTCCCAGCGCCTGTCCCGGCGGCCGCGCGCCGCATGCGTGGCTGGAAGACGGCGCCTCCTTGTATGACCTGTTCGGGTTCGAATGGACACTGCTCCAGTTCGGCGACACTGCGTCGGCTCACGCAGGCATGACTGATGCCGTCCGTGGGCTCGGGGTCGACTTGAAGCTCGTCGCGCTGCCGGCGTCCTTGCGCGACCTCTATGACGCCGACCTCGCTTTGATCCGACCGGACCAGATCGTCGCTTGGCGCGGCAGTGCGTCGCAGGCCGGGACGATCGGGCGCGTCCTTGCCCGCGCGCTCGGACGCGATGCGAACGACGGCGCGCGGCTGGCAAGCTGATCGATTTCCGCCGCCGCACTCAACGCGGCGGTGCGCCAACGATAACAAGACGACGACAACACCGGAGGAGGACAACATGACGACAAGAGCATTTGAGGATTACGACGATCATGCCGCCACTGCTCTCGGCGTCGAGCAGACGGCGAGCAGCCGCCGGCGCATCCTGATCGCCGGCACCATCGGCACCGCGATCGAATGGTACGATTTCTTCATCTACGGCCTGATTGCGCCGCTGGTGTTCGATCAACTCTTCTTCCCCAAGTTCGACCAGCTCACGGCCACGATTGCGGTGTTCGCGACATTTGCCGTCGGATTCCTGGCGCGTCCGCTTGGCGGGCTCGTGTTCGGCCATTTCGGCGATCGCTTGGGACGCAAATCCGTCCTCTTGTGCACGCTGCTCCTGATGGGACTTGCGACCATGTCGATCGGACTGTTGCCAACCTACGCCAGCGCAGGCGTTATCGCGACCGTCGCGCTCGTCGCATTGCGCTTCCTGCAGGGCTTTGCGCTCGGCGGCGAGTCCACCGCGGCAATCCTCATGGCCATCGAGACGGCGCCCGGACACCGGCGCGGCTTCTCGGCGGCGGTGATCCAGGCCGCGGGCCCCGTCGGCGTCGTGCTCGCCTCGTTTGCCGCGCTCGCGATCTCGCGGCTGCCGGAGGCGGATCTGCTGTCATGGGGCTGGCGCGTTCCGTTTCTGATCAGCGCGGTGCTGGTCGCGCTCGGCGTCTATGTTCGCTGGCGCATCGAGGAGAGCGCGACGTTTCACGAAGCGGAGGAGTCCGGGGCGGTGCCGGCCGTCGAGGCCATCAGGGGACATTGGCGGCCGATTCTCATCGTGTTCTTCGCGGAGATGGCGCAGACCTCCTATTTCTACCTGACGGCCATCTTCACCATCTCTTTCGCGACACGTCAGCTCGGTGTTCAGAAGGACGTGATCACGCAAGCCGTGTTGTTCGCCAACCTCGTCGGGCTCGTGGCCATGCCGCTGATCGGGGCGTGGTCGGACCGGATCGGACGCAAGCGTCTGTTCCTGGCGGGCGTCGTGCTCGCGGCCGCCTCGATGTTCGCGTTCTACGGCATGGTCGCGAGCCGCGACACGCTGCTGATAACGGGTGCGGTGGTCCTGGCTGCGGGCGTAATCCATCCCCTGATGTTCAGCACCGAAGGGAGCTATTTCCCGGAACTGTTTCCAACCCGCATCCGCTTCACCGGCGTGTCGATCGGAAAACAGCTCGGCACGGTGCTCGGCGGCGGTATCGCACCGCTCGTCGCCACCAGCCTGTTCGCGCAGACGGGCTCGACTTACGCAATCACCGGATACTACGTCGCGCTCGCGCTCGCGGCGATGATCGCGCTCGGCTTCGCGCACGAAACCAGCAAATCGCGGCTGCTCGGCTGAGCTCGGCCAAGGCAGCAGAAGGTCATCAGGGAGGTTCTCATGGACGTCAGTCTTCTCATCAACGGACAAGATCAGGCCGCTTCGACCAGCAAGGTGTTCGAGCGGCGCAATCCGCTTTCGCAGGAGGTCGCAACCCGTGCGGCCGCCGCGACGGCTTCGGATGCAGACGCCGCGGTGGCGTCGGCTGCCGCCGCATTGCCGGGGTGGTCGGCGCTCGGCCCGAACGCAAGGCGCGCTCTGCTGCTGAGGGCGGCCGATGCGCTGGACGCCAAGCGCGACGCCTTCATCAAGATCATGATGGCCGAGATCGGCACGACCGAGGTCTGGTCAGCCTTCAACGTCAAGCTCGCATCCGGCATGCTGCGCGAGGCGGCGGCGCTGACGACGCAGATCGCGGGCGAAGTGATCCCGTCCGACAAGCCGGGATGCCTCGCGATGTCCGTTCGCCAGCCCGCCGGCGTCTGCCTCGGCATCGCGCCGTGGAATGCACCGATCATTCTCGGCTTCCGCGCCGTGGCGGCGCCGCTCGCCTGCGGCAACACGGTGGTGCTCAAGGCGTCCGAGATCTGTCCGGGAACGCACCGGCTGGTCGGTGAGGTATTCAAGGACGCTGGCTTCCCGCCCGGCGTCGTCAACGTTCTGACCAATGCGCCGGCCGACGCGCCCGCATTGGTCGAGCGCCTCATCGCCAATCCCGCGGTACGGCGGATCAACTTCACCGGGTCGACGCGCGTCGGCCGCGTCATCGCCGAACTCGCCGGACGCCACCTCAAGCCGGTGCTGCTCGAGCTCGGCGGTAAGGCGCCGCTGGTCGTGCTCGACGATGCCGATCTCGACGCAGCCGTCGCGGCCGTCGCGTTCGGCGCCTTCATCAACCAGGGGCAGGTCTGCATGTCGACCGAGCGCGTGATCGTCGATGAAGCGGTGGCGGCATCCTTTGTCGAGAAGCTCGCGAAGAAGGCGAGCGCGCTTCCGGCCGGGGATCCGCGCTCCGGTCCGGTCGTCGTCGGCTCGATGATCGACGAAGCTCCGGCCAGGCACGTCGTCGCACTGATCGACGACGCCATCGGCAAGGGCGCGGTCAAGCTCGCGGGTGGCGAGCGCGCCGGCACGGTCGTTCCGGCAACCGTGCTCGACCGGGTCGCGCCCGGCATGCGCATCTATACCGAGGAGAGCTTTGGTCCCGTCGTCTCCGTGATCCGCGCGCGCGGCGTCGACGAGGCGGTGCGGCTCGCCAATGACACCGAATACGGCCTCTCGGCCGCCGTGTTCGGACGCGACGTCGCCCGTGCATTGACGGTGGCGCAGCGCATCGAGAGCGGCATCTGCCACGTCAATGGCCCGACTGTGCATGACGAGGCGCAGATGCCGTTCGGTGGCGTGAAGGGATCGGGCTACGGCCGCTTCGGCGGCCAGGCCGGGATCGCCGAGTTCACCGATCTGCGCTGGATCACCATCGAGACGCAGCCCCAGCACTATCCGTTCTGATGGGCCTGAAAGCGAAGCACCCAAGGAAATCTTCCAATGAACTCCAAAACCCTGACGGTTCGGGAGGCGACTCTCGGTGTGCTTCGCTCCTTTGGCGTCGACCGCGTCTTCGGTAATCCCGGCTCGACGGAGCTCGCCTTTCTCGGCGACTGGCCCGACGACATCGACTATGTCCTCGGCTTGCAGGAAGGCTGCGTCGTCGGCATGGCGGATGGCTACGCCCAGGCCACGGGACGGCCGGCTTTCGTCAATCTGCATTCGGCGGCCGGGCTCGGCCACGCGCTCGGCAATCTCTTCACGGCGTTCCGCAACAAGACGCCGATGGTGGTGACGGCGGGGCAGCAGGCGCGCAGCCTGCTGCGAATGCGGCCTTATCTGTTTGCCGAGGACGCCGAGCAATTTCCAAAGCCCTATGTGAAATGGAGTGCGGAACCTGCGCGCGCAGAGGATGTCCCAGCAGCGATCGCGCAGGCCTTCCTCATCGCCATGCAGCATCCACGCGGTCCGACCTTCGTGTCGGTGCCGTCGGACGATTGGGCGCGGCCGGCGGCCGCTCCGCCGGTCCGTTATATCGCGACGGAATTTGCGCCTGACCCGGCGGCGATCGTTCGGCTCGGTGCGGCCATCGCAGCGGCCCGGAAACCTGCCTTCGTCGTCGGGCCCGACATCGATCGCAACGCCTGCGTCGGGGCGATGGTCGCGGTTGCCGAACAGGCGAGGGCGGCCATGTGGGCAAGCCCGATGTCGAGCCGTTCGAGCTTTCCGGAATTGCATCCACAATTCGCCGGCTTCCTTCCGGCAGCTCCCGGTGGGCTCGCGCGCGCCTTGCGCGGGGCCGATCTGATCGTCGTGGTCGGAGCGCCCGTGTTCACCTTCCATGTCGAGGGACAATGCGATCTGCTGGACAACGGAACCCCGGTTTGGCAGATCACCGACGATCCGACTGAAGCCGCGTCCGCGGCCGTGGGTAATAGCATCATCAGCACGCTTCCAAAGGCGCTCATCGCGCTTCAGTCGGCGCTGCCCGACATCGCGAACCGCGAGATGCCGGCCGCGCGGGCACGGCCCGGCGCGCCTCCCGCACAAAATCCGATTCCGCCGGCCTATGCGCTCAGCCGGTTGTCGGCGCTGATGCCGCCGGATGCGATCGTTGTCGAGGAGGCGCCATCGCATCGGCCCGCAATTCAGCAATTCATGCCGCGGCCGGGCACGGACAGTTTCTACACGATGGCGAGTGGCGGACTTGGCTACAGCCTGCCGGCTTCGGTCGGCGTGGCGCTGGCGCGGCCCGGTCGCCGCATCGTTGCCTTGATCGGCGACGGTTCGGCGATGTACTGCATCCAGGCGATCTGGACGGCGGCGCAGCGCAGCTTGCCGGTCACCTTCGTGATCATGAACAATTCGGGCTATGGCGCAATGCGCGCCTTCAGCCAGCTCATGCAGGCGCATTGCCCGCCCGGAATCGATCTGCCCGGGCTCGACTTCGTCGCGCTCGCCAAGGGAATGGGCTGCGTAGGGCAGCGCATAACCGATGCCGGCGATGTCGACCGCATCTTGAGCGAAGCGCTGGCCTCACGCGGTCCCGCGCTGGTCGAGATCGCGGTCGACGACGCCACGACGGATCTGTTTAGCCACCCGCGCTAGCCGGCGGTGTATGGGCTGGTTCGCGGAGACGAGGCGGCCGATGGAAATCTGGTCGTGAAGGCGCGGGTCTTGGGTTGGACGTGCGAGCCGTCGATCAGCTCGAGCCGGCCGCAGCGGTTCAGGGTGTGGAGCTTCCTGCCGGGCCATACCGGTCCGGGCTTCAGCGAATGGCGCACGATCTGCCTGAAGGCCGTCGGCGACAGTTCGACCACTTCCGCCAGCGCGAGCGCCGCGCCGTATCCGTCGGTGCAGTTCTGGACCGGGCGCCACAATTTGTCGTTGATCGTGATGAAATTCCCCGCCGGCCGCGTGCTCGCGCGGTCGATCAGGACCGGATTGCTGGCATGGGGCAACCAGGGCCCCAGGAGGTGCTCCGCGTAATAGATCGCCAGCGAATCCGAGTAGCCGGCGGTCCCGTCGCGCCAGGCGCCGAACAGATAATGCAGGCCGTTGTGTCGCGTGATCGTCACGTCAGCCAGCTCGAGGCCTGACAGTAGCGTCGCGTGCCGCTCCCATTTGTCCGGGAACCGGACGCATTTGTAGAGGGCGACGTCGCCGTGGGTCGAGCTCTCCGGGATCATCCACAACGCGCCGCCGTCTTCGATCAGAAACGGATAGGAGAGGTGCCAGGGCTCCTCAAGCACCGGCACGGCCTCGCCGACCGGTCCGTTGTCGCCGAACTCGATCGCCGAAATGATGCCTTTTCCGACGCGGTGGTCGAGGTCTTCGAAGAAGACGAATGTTCGCCCCTGCCACGTGATCGGAAAGGGATCGGCGTAGAAGTGGTTTCCGGGATCTTCCAGAACGTTCCAGCTCGGACCCGATAGATCGCCGGTTTGACAGACGCCCGCGCCGTCATTGAAGCGCCATCCGATATGCCAATGCGGGGCATAGCAGCAGAGACGATAGATCTCCTTGGCAATCGATACGGCCAGGCCGCGCGCGACATAGCCAACCGGTCCGCGGTGCGGGCCGTTTTCAACGGGGCGCGCCAGCTGCGGCACAATACGCGGCCTTCCCGACAGGATCGCCGCCACCATGGTCAGGGTTCGCGCCATGACGGTTTCGAGTGCGCCGCTGAGACCGGCGGCAATTTCGCCGGATGGATGGCCGCGATCCATGATAGAGCCGTCGGCCTCGTTGACGATGTCGATCACCGGCAGGTCGCCGGCCAGAATGGCGGCAAGGGCGGCGTTTTCGCCTGCAACGCCATTGAACAGCGGACGGAGATACAGCCGGGCGGAGCTGCTCGGATCGCGTGCGCCGCCGGTGAAATCGACGATCACGTCGGTGGTTTCGGTATGAACCTGCGTCCGCTGCGGAATGATGTCGAGCCTGTTGCCGCCGCTATGCTTGCCCTTGTGCAACACCACGCGTTCGAGCTCGAACAGGGCGTCGAGACCCGCGGGCCGCGGCTCGGCCGTGGCCGCCCACGCGATCTGAACCGGAACATCCCGGCCGTCGATCGTCAGCGTCTCGCGGTCCATCCACCGCCGCGCGTACTCTCGTTCACAGCGAAACTCGATGATCATGTCGAGCCCATTCCAACGTGTCAGGTCAAATGACCTGGCCGAGAATACGAACGTATTCCTCCACCATGGCATCTACCGAATAGCGCAGCCTCAGGCCTTTGGCGTTTTGTCGCAGTGCCTCGCTCAGATGTTGGTCCGTCAGCAGCCTGGAGACGGCTGCCGAGAGCTTCGCAGGATCGGAGGCATCAACGAAGAGCGCAGTCGGCTTGCCTTCGCAGGACAGCACTTCGCGCAGGACGGGAAGATCGGTCACGACGGAGGGAACACCGGCATTTGCAGCCTCGACCGCGGCCAGACCGAAGGTTTCGGCCTGTGTCGGGAACACGAACACGTCCAGACAGGCGAGAAAGTCCGCCATTCGGCTGGGGGGAATTTCCCCGAGCAAATGCAGCCTGTCCGACACCTTCAACTCGTCCGCCAGTTGCCTCAGCCGGGCCTCGTCGGCGCCCTGGCCGGCGAGCGCAAGGTGCCAGGACGGCTGATCCGGTAACAGGCGTATCGCCATGTCGAGCCGCTTGTGCGGATGCAGCCGCGCCGCGCAGCCGAGCAAGACGCGATCCGGCGGCAGATTGAACTTCTGTCGTGCGGCGTCCTTCGACAGGGTGAGGGCCTTGTCATCGAAGCCGTGCGGCACATGCACCATGCGCGAACGGTAGGCCGCGGGGTAACGCGAATACTCGCGTTCCATGTCCTGCGAATTGAGCGTGATGCTGTCGAAGAAGCCGAGGCTGCCCATGACGATGTCGGCGGTGCGGACCGGCCAGCTCATCGCCAACGCGGATGAAACCTGATTGGCGACCACAGGTGCGCGGCTGACGAGGCGCGTCACGCCGGCGCCGATGACGTTGCCGAAATGCTGGAATGTCAGGACGGCGTCGGGCCTGATGGTCCTGATATGGCGAGCGAGCGTCCACAGCATCCGCAGCAGCGCGAATGGATTGCCCGGCCGGCTCGGCGCGCAGTACAGCGTATCGGGGGGCTCGTCGAAGGAATCCGATTTGCGGAAGAAGAACAGATTGGTGACGCGATAGCCGCGAGCGGTCAGCCCGGCGCCGAGCAGCCTGGAGATCTCCTGCGCACCGGCGTTCTCGGCCTGCGTTTGCGCGAGAAGCACGTGCGGCTTCCGTTCGCTGCCGTTTGACCACGCGGATGCTGCCGCGGTCGTCTCGCCCAATTCCTTGTTCGGCTGATAATGCAGCACGGATCCCGACCCGCTAGAGAAACGAAATCTTCACCTTCTTAACTCCGTACCTATCATGCGGGCATCGCGTGGACACCGACTAGCCACAAACGGAGTTAATGCGGGGTCGACCGTCGACATCATTCGTGCAGCTATTTCGCTGGTTCCCGGATGGTGCGCAGCGAGCGTGTTAACCAAGCGAACTTGCGCGCCGCCGACGCGTGAACGCCGGCTAATCACTGGAGTCGGCGCCGCGAACTGCATAATTGCCGCGCTTCATGGCGGTGAAGCGCAAAAGCACGAGAATTGAGGGATCGACCCCTGATCGCCGGCGGCAGAGCACGTTCAGGGCTATGGTCGCGAGCGCCAGAGATACTGTGGCTGAAATCGCCGCGCCAAGCACGCCGAGCCAGGGAATGAGGACGAGAAATCCCGCGAGACGCAGCGCGACATTGGCGGCAACGACGGGAACATAGATTCGTTCATGGCCGGTCAGCTGCAGGATCGCAGCGGAAGGGCCGCCTGCGGCCTGGATCGCCGTTCCGATTGCAAGGACGATGAGGACCGAATGCTGTTCGGTGAAATGAGGTCCAAACAGGTTGAGGAGATAGGGGCCGCCGATCCAGATCGTGGCGAGCCCGGCGGCCACGCATAGCGCGGTCACCTCCGCCATCAACCGCAAGGTTCGCTCGAACTCACGATGGTTCTTGCTGAAATACAGCGAGGGGAGCCGGCGCGCGCCGAACGTATACAGCGCCGCGGACACCATGGCGAAGATGTTGGCCAGGCGCGAGGCGGCAAAGTAGATACCGGCCGTCGCCGGATCCAGCATCCAGTAGACCAGGATGACGTCGAAATACTGGTTTGCGACTTCAAGGATGGATGCGATCCAGAAGTGAAGGGCGCTCGACCGCCAGCGCGACGTTTCGGAGCGGGCCGCGGTGCCGCGCAAATCAGGCAGCACGCGCGCAATCGAAATGATCTGCGCAGCCAGGCCGACCGACATCGCAATTGTCATCACCGCGATCAACTCGGCGGGATCGAGTTGCCGGTGAGCGAACAGCATGGCGACCAGGAAGAGGACGACGATGACCCGCCAGAACAGCTCGCGGTTTCCTTCGCCCATGAGAATGCTGACCAGCGAACGTGCGATCTGGCTGCCAAGCATCACGCCAGCGTTGACGGCCGTGTACACGGACACCGCAAGTATGAGCAGCCACCAGTCGCCCCTCATGTTGGCCGCGATGGCGATCCCCGCGATCACAATCAGCATGGCGACCGAGGTAATCTTGAAGCTCGATAGCAGGACACCTTTGATCAGGTCTGGCCTGTTGCCGACTTGATACTCGTTCAGGAAGCGCACCAGCAACGATTCCTGACCGACCAGTCCCACGACGGCGGCGATCTGGGCCACCGAAAGCCAGGTCGCGAAGATGCCGAAGCCATCGGGCGACATCGTTCGTGCCGCCAGCGAGAACAACGCAAACGCAAGCGCGCCGCTACCAACCTTGAGGAGGATGGTCCCGACCACACCGCGCGTGACGTCGCGCCGCAACAACTGGAGGATGGATTCGATCATGGAAGCTTAAGGAGCTGCTCTCTCCTGAAGAGACATGTTCCGGTACGGGCGGCAACCTAGCATGCCGAAAAACCGCGAGTGTTAATCGGCGGCGTCCAGGATCCCGGCGGCGGCGACATCGCGGTGATGCCGGTTGCTTCACTGTGGAACATCGTCGTCCTCATTGTCTCAAATAGAGCAAGGCCCGGCCCGGACCGAATGACGGCGTAGCACCGCATCGACGGCTGAGAACGGCGAGATCAGCCGTTTGAATGCGGGTTGGCTCGCCCGTATCGGCCCTCAAGCTGCCAGAAACTGGAATCTACCGAGAATCCTCAGCAAGAGGCGTGCCGGTTATGTCGGGACAACCGGCTCTCCGCTCCGTTAACCTCGATATCGAGAAATGATCGCGTTTGGTCCGGCGCTGCGACATCAGGCCAGAGAATTGCACGTGCGACTTTAGTTGACCGTGGGAGCCTGGATCATGACGGCGGACAGAACTGTGACCGAGCCGATCGCCACAGCTGGCACTTCGAGAACCGTCGCGGATATCGCGATCGTCGGCGGCGGCCTTGCGGGATCGCTCGCGGCGGCCGTGCTGGCGCGGGCGGGGCATCGTATTGCCCTGATCGACAAGAGGGCGGTCTATCCGGACGAATTCAGGGTCGAAAAGATCGGCGGCCATCAATTGGCGATGCTGCGAAAGCTGGGCTTCCTCGATGCGCTTGAGAAGGTCGCCTGTCGATATGATCAGGTGCTCAACATCCGGGAAGGCAAGGTGGTCGACGTCAGCGTCGGCCAAGCCTACGGATTTCCCTATGCCGATCTCGTGGCCATGGCGCGCAGCCAGATGCCCGATCCATCCAGCCTGATCGTCGACGAGGTCACCGCGATCAGCTGCAGCGACGGCGTCCAGCATCTCGAGCTGGCCTCCGGACTGCACGTGACTGCGCGCCTCGTCGTTCTGGCCACGGGTATGGCGGGAGCTCTTGCTTACAAACTCGGTATCCGGCGGCGCGTGCTCGCCGAGCGCCACTCGGTCTCGTTCGGCTTCACGATTGCCCGCCGAGATGGTCGCCCGTTCGATTTCGAGGCGCTGACCTGCTATGGCGAGCGGACGGCTGACGGCATCGATTATCTCAGCCTGTTTCCTGTCCGCGGCGGCATGCGGGCCAATCTCTTCATGTTCCGCGACCCGACCGATCCGATCATGCGCGAGCTGCGTCGCGAGCCGGAAGCGACGGTCTTGCGTTTGCTGCCGGGATTGCAGCTCTATCTCGGCGATTTCCGCGTCACCGACCGGGTCCAGAACTGGGTGATGGATCTGACCGTCGTTGAAGGACATCTCCAGCCCGGAATCGTGCTCATTGGCGATGCGTTCCAGACCAATTGCCCCGCCGCCGGCACGGGTGTCGCGCGCCTGCTGGTGGACGTCGATCGTCTTTGCACCGAATATGTGCCGCGATGGCTCACGACCGCCGGCATGGGCCAGGAGAAGATCTCTCAGTTCTATTCCGATCGCGACAAGATCGCGGCGGACCAGCAGTCCCTGAAGATGGCGCGCTTCCGTCAGGCCCTGACGTCTCGCAACGATATCGGCTGGGATGTTCGGCGGCGGTTGCACTTCTTGCGGCGCAGCCTGACACACCGTGTCGATCAAATGCATCCGGGCTGGCTTGGACGTGTTCGCGGCGCGCTGCGTGCCTGAGCTCTGTAGCGCTTCGCCCGCCGTCGGTCAGCGCGTGGGCGTCGGGGTGCGGGCGGGCAGGAGCCGCAAGTCCGATAGCCGCTTGGCCGCCAGCTTCAGCCAGGGCGCCTGATTCAGCGCGAACAGGGCGACGGCGCCCGCGGCGCTGCCGACCTGCGTGACCGCCCACATCGGCGACGGCTGTCCACCGAACAATTTCTTGTAGGGCTCGTCACCAATGGTGAAATCGAGCATCTGATCGCCGCGCTCGATACAATCGCGCGCCACCTGCTCGAACATCAGCGCGCCCAAGGACTGGCTCTTGTACCCGGCAATGTCGAAGGCGCTCATGATGATGAGGAAGCTGTCCCGATGGCACAGTCCGAGCACGGCGGCAATCACTTCGCCGTCCATCTTCATGGCGTAGAGGCGGACAAAGGTGCCGAGACCACGAAGGGCCACGTCGGAATAGAAGCCGAAATATTCCGGACGCTGGAGCAGGTCTCCGTCGCCTTGGGCCTGAAACCGCGGACCACGAAACTTCTTCATCACCTCCAGTGCCTCCAGCACGGCGGCGCTGTCGTCGCAGCATGAGAAGCTCAGCGCGCCCTTTTTCAGCAACTGGCGATATTTCTTTGCGAGCTCCTTCTGATAGGAGCGATCGAGCGCGCTGGCCCGCCATTGCTCGAACGGCGCGACGAGAACCGTGGCGTAGGCATTGGTGTCCATCGATACGCGGCGGGATGCAGCCAGGAGATTTTCGATCGGAAGCCGGCTGTCGGGCAGCTTGGTCATTCGGAGCAGATCGAAAGGGCGAACGAGGCGCCGAATCTGCGCGCATGCACCCGCGTCATCGAGCAGTTGCGAAAATACGTCGGAGCTACAAACCGGTGCCAGATAGTCGGAGACGCGCAGGTCGGCGAATTCGACCGTTCGGATCGGACCGCGCCGGATCCGGAGCAGGGGCAGCACCATCGCAAGAGCTCCCGTCGCGCGGTGGCGGACGACGACGACCAGCGGTGTTGCGCCGGCATCCGAGGCGAGCCTGGTGTAGAGACTGTGCAACCAGATCGGATGCTGGAACGCGGTCGCGACCGAGCGATCAAACAGCTCGGCATATTCCGGGGA
This sequence comes from Bradyrhizobium sp. UNPA324, assembly GCF_006658635.1. Lineage (NCBI taxonomy): Bacteria > Pseudomonadati > Pseudomonadota > Alphaproteobacteria > Hyphomicrobiales > Nitrobacteraceae > Bradyrhizobium > Bradyrhizobium sp. UNPA324. The sequence goes on along the minus strand of NZ_LFJD01000004.1, from coordinate 3,716,197 downwards.
CAGAAAGTCGAACGCCGGCTCGATGACGATGTCGAACGTGTTGCTGAGCTTGTTCATGCGCAATCAAGGAAACCAGGCATTCGCGACGATCGACCGACCGGTCGCTGCGTTCTATAGCAGGGTCGTTGCGGGCGAAACATCGGCGGCGTGCGATTTGCATTATTGCGCTCAACCGCGTTTGTATCGTTACCAATTTCTTAAAGTCCTCATTCGTGCAACATGGTCAGCACGATCCGGAATACGAAAGACGATGCCCCTCTTCTCACGGCGAGAATTGCTCGATGCGGCGGCGCGGGTCGCGGCGCTGGCCGCCTGGCCCGCTGGCGCGGCCGCGGATGAATACCCCTCCCGGCCCATCAGGCTGGTCATTCCCTATACGGCCGGCGCCGCGGGCGATCAGATCGGCCGTCCCTGGGCCGACAGGACGGCCTCGCTGCTGGGACCGATCTATGTCGAGAATATCGGCGGCGCCGGCGGCGCCATCGGCTCCGCCGCGGTGGCGCAGAGCGCACCTGACGGCTATTCGCTTCTGCTCGGCAATGGCAGCACGCAGGTGATGATTCCGTTGTCCTCGGCGCAGTCGGCCTATGACGGGGTTCGCGATTTCCGCGCCATCTACCGACTGATCATCAGCACGCTCGCATTCGCGGTTCATCCTTCCTTGCCGGTCAGGGACCTGCGGGAGCTGATAGCTTTCGCCAAGGCCAATCCGGGCACGCTTTCCTACGGTACTCCGGGCATCGGCACCGGCAATCATCTCGTCGGGGAGATGTTCAGACAGCAATCGGGCCTTGCCGCGGATTTCGTCCACGTCCCTTATCGGGGCATGGGGCCCGCGACCAACGACCTCGTGAGTGGCCAGATCTCTTCGGTCATTGCCGTGGTCTCAAGCCAGATCCTGCAATTGCATCATGCGGGCAAGTTGCGGTTGATTGCCGTGACGAGCGATCGGCGGTTGAGCGGCGCGCCGGACATTCCGACGGTGATTGAGGCCGGCATGCCCGGCCTCGGATACGCCGGCTGGTTCGGCTTGTTCGCTCCAAGAGCGACCGCGGATACGATCGTGGAGCGGATCGCTGCTGCGACCCGTACGGCGATGGCTGATCCAAAGCTGCAGGAAAGCTATCGTTCGCAAGGTCTGGAGCCGGACGTCGATTCAGGTCCCGACAAGTTTCAGCGCCTGGTCGAGGAGGAGCTGGCCCGCCTCGCTCCCATCGTCAAGGCGCTCGGGCTGAAGCGCGACTGAGATCACGCCGGGCTGGCTCGCTTCCGTCGAGCCCGATTGGGATGGCTGTCAGAGACGCACGCCGGTCGTAGCAAACGCCTGGGCGACGGGCTCCTGGACTCTATTCAAGATCACCATCCCCGCAATCGCGATCAATACGGCCGCGACACAGCCAAGCAGAAAGGCCTTCATCTTCAGACTCCGTCGATCGGAACATTAAGCCATCTATACGACACATCCTTGACGTGAGCAGTCAGAAACGAGCGTCCGTCCGAGCTTTGTCGGCGTTCAAGCGACGAATTCGTAAATTGATTATTGCGGTGCACGCTTCGGAACGGAAGGCGGCCCGGCCCAGTTCAGTATGAATATGGGAGGATCCCGCGTGAAATTGCTGACAACGACTTTGTGCTTCGCGGCACTTTGCCTTTCCGGAAGCGTCTGCGCGCAACCCGCACAGCCCGGTCCATCGGCTGCGCAAACCCCGCCCGAGGACAAGGGCCAGGCACAGCCGCAAGGCTGGACCGGCCCAATCAATACAGGATCGGGTGGCGCGCCCGCCGAAAGTCCCCAAGGTCAGAGTCCGCCTGGAATGCAGGCTGCGCCAGAGGGCTCGTCGAAGACCACCACGGCGCCGGCCAAATAGGCCGGTTCGGATATTCATCTCTGCCGGCTGTTCTGGCAATCTTGCGAGCGTGAATGTGACCAGGACCGGCCAGGAATGACCAGATCATCTTTGTGCGCGAAGATGGCCGCCGCGCTGTGGGTCATCTTTGCCGTCGCATCCGCGCATGCCGAGATGGCGGGACACGGCGGCCCCGTACGGGCGCTTGCCGTCTCCCCCGACGGGGACGAGCTTCTGTCCGGGAGCTTCGACACGACGGCGATCCATTGGTCACTCAAGACGGATACCGCAGAGCAAGTGCTGCGGTATCACGCTGATGGCATCAATGCGGTCGTCCTGCTGAAGGACCGCCGCATGATCACGGCCGGTGCGGATGCACGGATCGCGGTTTGGACGGCGGGCCGCCCTCAGCCGGACCGCGTCCTGGAGGGGCATGTCGCGCCGATCGTGGCGCTTGCCGTGTCGCCCGATGGCTCGCTCCTCGCATCGGCGTCGTGGGATCGGACGGTGCGGCTCTGGTCGCTTTCGGATGGCACCTCGCGTGTGCTCGAAGGGCATTCGCAGAACGTCAACGGCGTCGCCTTCACCCCGCACGGCAGGCTTGTCAGCGTCGGCTACGATCTTACGCTGCGCATCTGGCATTTGCCGGATGGCCAGCCCGAAATCGTGACGTTGCCGGCGCCGCTGAACGCCGTGGCCGTGGCGCCGGATGGCGAAATCATCACGGCTGCGGTCGATGGCAGGCTGCGCATGCTGACCGGGGAGGGCAAAGTCAGCGGCGAGGTCGCGGCCAGTCCGACGCCGGTGGTGGCTTTGGCAATGTCGGCGGACGGCACGTTGATTGCTGCGGCCGGCATCGGCGGCACGGTGGCGATCATCGATCGCAAGTCGCGTAGCCTGCTGCGAACATTGGCTGGACCTGGTCCGCCGGTGTGGTCGGTCGCATTCCTCCCGGATGGCGCGACGCTGCTGACGGGGGGCGCGGACAGCAAGATCAGACGCTGGAATGCGCGCACCGGCGATCCCATCGGCTCGAACCTGGCAGGATCACCGCCCGATCCGCTCGCCGCCTATGCCGGCGATCATGGTGCCGATGTGTTTCGGGCGTGTGTTGCCTGTCATACGTTGTCGGAGAAGGAGGTGCAGCGCGCAGGGCCGACGCTTGCCGGGCTGTATGGCCGGAAGATTGCATCGCTCCCGGGCTACCGTTTCTCCGATGCCCTGAAGACGATGGACATCATCTGGACGCCGGAGACGGTCGCGAAGCTGTTCGAGGTTGGGCCGAACGCCTACACCCCCGGCACCAAGATGCCGGAGCAGCGCATCGGCTCGGCCGAGGACCGCCGCGCGCTCACCGATTTCCTTGGCCGTGTGACCTCGCGATAGCCGCCGCTCAGATCGAATCCCAATTGTCCATCGGAAGATCCCTCATCTCCGGATGTTGCTTGAGAATGTGAATGACGTCGATGCCGGGGTGCTCCTTGAGCGCTTCCGCGACACAATGGTTGACGTATTTGCGGCGCGACAGCCAAGCGATCTTCTTGCCTTTTGCTTCGGCTTTGCAGCTGACGATCGCCTGCTTAACGGCGACCTTTTGTGTCTTGGTGAGCGGAGGAGCGGCAGCTTCGGCCGCTCCTCCGGCGAGAGCGATGGAGATCATGCACGTCGACAGAGCTGTGATCAAACGAGACATGGTGATGCTTCCCTGGTTTCCTGCCCCTGCGTAGACGTCTTGTGGTCCTGTCTAGTCCTTGCCCTCGCGCTGACGTAGATAGTCGTCCGTCGTCCGCGGCGGTGTTCGTTCCGGAACGCCCTTGAACGGATCGAATTGCTGCTCGCTCGTGACGATGACGCGGCAGTCGGCGCACATCCTGAGCGTCTCGATCCGCTTGTCGCCGGCCGGGTACATCCAATGGCGGCCTTCGAGCTTCGCAGCGATGCGGTCGATCGTGCTCTTCACTCCAAATGGTGTGCCACAGCGGACGCAGAGCGCCGGCTCCTCCTCCTTGAGAACAGCGGCGGGCGCGCGGGCCGCGCGGAAATCAATTTGCGGCGCGAGGCTGATGACCTTTTCCGGACAGGTGCTCTGGCACAGGCCGCATTGCACGCAGGCATCCTCGATGAATTTCAGCACGGGCCGCTCGGGGTCGTCGCGTAGCGCGCCGGTCGGGCAGGCCGAGACGCAGGAGAGGCACAGCGTGCAGCCGCTGGCGTCGACGCGGATCGCACCGATCGGCGCGCCTTTCGGCAGCGCGATCACGTCGACCGGATTCGGCGCCAGACGATGCAGCTCGCTCAGTCCGAAGCGTAAGAGGTCGCGCCGCTTGCCTACGGTCTTGAAGGTCGCCGGCGTTGCGACGGCCGCGAGGGTGCCGATGTCAGCCAAATGTTCGCCGAGCGCATCGGGATCATCCGTTTCGATGGTGGCGAGGCGGCGGCCGGCAAATCCGAGACCGCCAAGGATCGCCTCGGCCGTGCCGATCGTCTGCGACAGTCCGGTCACATCGTGGCGCGGCTTTGCGCGAAGCAGATAGCGCACGGCGGATACGCCATAGGCGAAGGCACCGACGATCGCCTCCAGCCCGAGCTGCGTGAGCTCGTTGACGGCAAAGGGAAGGACGTTCGCCGGCAAGCCGTCGCCGTGACGCGCCAGGGCATCGATCAGCGGCGTGCCATGCGGGCTGTCGTGAAAGAGCAGCACGGCATTTGCGCCGCCGGCCTCGCGATAGGCGAGCAGCATGGCGCGAATTCGCTGCAGCTGCGTATCGGCGGGCGGCAGCGTGTAAGACGCGGCGCCAGTCGGGCAGGCGGCCGCGCATTGGCCGCAGCCGGCGCAGATGTTCGGGTCGATCGCGACATGATCGCCGACGGGCGTGATCGCCCCGGTCGGGCAGAGATCGAGGCACCGATGACAGCCTGTGCGCTTCGAGCGCGAATGGGCGCAAAGAGCGGGCGCAACATCGACATATTTCGGCTTGTCAAAGCTGCCGATGAGATCGCGGGCGATCAGCACGGCGCGCAAGACCGCGGCGGGGTCATTCGTGTCGGCGCGAAGATAGCCATCGCGTAAGTCGTGGGCGGGAAACAGCGGCATATCGCCGGAAAGGTCAAGCACAATGTCGCAGCGCGAGGTGACCCCGCTTCGCGCCGCATCCACCACGAAGCGATCGCGCGAGGAGGGGCGGGGACGCGCATAGTTGTCGATAGCAAGCTCGAAGGCGCCGAAATACCCCTTCGCGGAGCGGATCGTACCCTTCACGATCGGGAAGACCGTTGCCGCAGGCGGCGTTATGTCGTCGAGCTGCTTCAGCATCACCGTGACGTCGAGATGATCCGCAAGCAGGCGGCCGGCCTCGATCGCGGCCTCGTCGCGTCCGTAGATCAGGATTACGCCCTGGCTCGACAAGGTGACGAGCGGATAGTCCGGGGCCGGAACGGACGCGGATGCGAGCAGGGCGGCCATTTTCGCGCCAGCGCGCGCGCCGTCGCGCGACCAGCCGGCCGTTTCGCGGACATTGACGAAATTGATCGCATCAAGCCGGTCGCCGGCCTCGTCCGAGAACTGCGCCGCCTGCTGCGTGCAGGCAACGGTCAAGGCTCCTTCTGCTGCCGCGATCTTGCGGAAATGATCGAGCTCCGCACCGCAGAGATGGCTAAAGCTCTTGATCTCGCTGCTCGGACATCCGCGCCGGATCGCGGCCACGTCGAGGCGCATCGTGCCTTCGCACGAGCAGATCAGGATGGTTTTCGCTGGTTGCTCCAGGTTAACCCCTCCGCCGTTCGGGCGCCGACGATGGACTCGCGCCGACCCCTTGTCTCGTATAGACATTATCCATCGGGAAGAAAAGGAAAGCGGAGGACGGCCTGCCGTCGACCCCAGTGAGCCATGTTTCCCTGGCGGAACCGATTCACCTGCCGCCGCCGTTCACATTGGTGCGGCTGCGCGAGAGTGGCGACGCTTTTGCCCACGCATGCCGCATTGCACCGGAAAGCGGCGCCGGCACGCTCGTCTATGTCGGCCGCTTCGACCTCGCGGAGTTCGCCGTCGTGCTCGAGCCGGCCGAGCCCTTGCGCAGCGCGCGGCGTGCGTTTTACGCCGGCATGGTCGCTCTCACCGATGCGCTTCGCGCCTATGCGCCCCCGAGCAAGCCGATCACGATCGGCTGGCCGGATGCCGTCAGGATCGACGGCGGGCTGGTCGGCGGCGGACGCATGGCTTGGCCTTCCGATGCCGACGAGGATGCGCCGCCGCCGTGGCTGGTGTTCGGCGCCATGATCCGGACAATTGCCATGAGCGATGATGATCCCGGCGTTCACCCGCTGGTCTCGGCACTGGATCACGAAGGCTTTGGCGAGGTCGGCGCCGCGCAGATCACCGAGAGCTTTGCCCGGCACCTGATGCTGGCGCTCGATAGCTGGCGGGTTGATGGCTTTGACAGCCTTGCGCGCGACTATCTCACCCGGATGCCGCGTGAAAGGCAGACGATTCAGCGCATCGACGATCGCGGCGATGTTCTGACACGCCGCATCGGAACGGATCGGGTCGAACGAAGCGATCTCGTGCAGGCGCTCGCGACGCCGTCCTGGCTTGATCCCTCCCTTGGAGGACCGCGCCTGTGAAGCTCCTGCGCACCATCGCGCTCGATCCCTCCGATACCTTCGTGTTCGACGTGGCCGCGGAGCCGGGCGAATGGGCCGTCTCCGGCGCGTTCCGCTTCTGGGATCGCGACGGCGCCCGGCTCGAGGGCAAGGAGCGAGCGGCGTTTCGCGGCGGCTTCCTCGGGGTGCAATCCTGGGGCTGGTCGACATTGGCGCAAATCGTTCCGGCCACCGCGGACGACTACCATGGTTTGATCGATCTCCTAGCCGGGCAGCTCGTCGACCGCTTCGGCGCGCCGGATATGGCTGTTGCCAAGATGGCCGCGGAAGAGGAGGTCGCATTCGCGCAGTCGCTCTGCAGCCATCCGATCAGCTCGCTTATTGCAGTGCACCGGACCTCAAGCGATGGCGAGGTGCGCGAGTCCTTCCGCCGCCTGCAGCTCCGCGAAGGGCAGGGGCATAGCAAGGCGTTCTCGTTCATGGAAATGGAGGACGACGTCGAGCCCGGCGGCGCTCTCAAGCTTGCGGATCTGGGCCGGGAGCCAACCGTCAGATGAACGATTTCTGGATCGCGTGTGGCCATCACCTGCTCGATCGCGACGAGGGCGGCGGGCTCCGCGTCACCGATGAGTTCCTCAAGGCCTATTTTGCCCGTCCAGAACTGATGCCGCCGGAGGACGCGTGCCCCGTCGAACGCCGGCTGCACCGGGAGCTGCTCGCCGAGCCGCGTCGCATGGTCAGCGCGGAGGAAGTCGCCGCGATCGTCGATGCCGATGCGAGGGAGAATTGGCGCTTCGTGCTGGCGTTTCGCGATCTCCTGGTGCGGCATCCGACGCTCGAAGCCGCCTATCTTGCATCGGTACGGTCCGGAGCGAACGATCTGCCGCCGCTGTTCGTCAACCAGCTCGTGCACGTCATCCTGCGGAATGCGCTCGACGGTTGCGACGACCCGTTCGTGCTGCGCGCGGCCGAGCTGTTCTTCCGGATCCAGCGCATCCTGCCACATGAGCAGGCCCTGTTGCTCGGCGACGAGGAGATTGTCGGCGGCCGGAGCCCGACCCCGGTGCTCTCTCTGATGTCGATGCTGGGGGCGGCCCTTGATGCGACGATCGAGGTGTTGAGCGAGGAGAATGCGCAGGCCTATTGGCAGCGCAGCGACCAGTTCGACATGGCTCTCGACCTCACGCCCGATGGGCGTGGACCCGCGGCGCTGGCTCTGGCGATGACGCGTTGGGTATCCCATCTGCTCGGTATCAACGTGACGATCGAGCCGCTGCGGGCGCTGCAGGACGCCAAGCTGAGCTGGTATGTCGGGCTCGACGCCGACGCCACCAGGCTCGGCGACCGTCTTTGGCGCGGCGAAGAACTCGACGAGCGGACCGCGGACCGCGTGCTCGCGCTGTTCCGGCTGACCTTTGCGGATTCCAGCCACGCGCTCGACGATGTCGGGGATGAGCCCGTCTACTTGATCCTGTCGATGACGCCCGATCAGAAGCTTCGGTTGAAGCCGCAGAATCTGCTGACCGGGCTGCCGGTGAAACGTCTGGAGATGGCGACATGAGCCCTGCTGCGCTGCCGTCCCTCTCGATTCCTGTCGGCGTCGTGGTCGAGCGGCGCAAGGCGGCCTCGCCTTGGGCCGATTTCGTCTGGCGCGGGATTGCCGTCCTGCCGGACGAGCCGGCCACAACACCCTGGACGGTGCTTCGCGAGCAGGACGACACGACCCTGTTCTATGCCGGAAGCGCCGCCATCGAACTTTATCCGTCCGAAACGGCGCGCTATCGTGACAATCTGGCTTCAAGCAATCCAAGCCTGTGGACTGTGCTGACGCCATCGGAAGGCGTCTGGCCCTATGCGGTTGCGGCGGTGACCGCCGATCCTGCGGAGGGCGAGGGCTTTACCGAAGCCGCCGACAATCTCGTCGAGGCGGTGCCGATGCCGGAGGCCCTGCTTGAGGTCATTGAAAAGTTCGTTGCCGAGCATCATGTCGAGCGGGAGTTCGTCAAGCGTACGCGGCGCCGAGCCGACCCGGAGGCGTTGGCGCGGCGCGAACATGAAGGCGGACAGGAATGAGCGAGGAGGAGTTCCTTTCGCGTTGGTCCCGCCGCAAGCGCGAATCGCGAGCGGAGCCGGCGAAGCCTGCCGAGGCACAGCCCACGCCCGCGTCCGAGAGCAGGGACGTCGAGAGCGAGTTTGACCTCTCCAGCCTGCCGTCGATCGACGACATCAACGCGGTGACCGACATCACTGCCTTCCTGAGCAAGAATATTCCCCGGGAATTGAGCCGTGCGGCTCTTCGCCGCGCCTGGGCGACCGATCCCGCCATTCGCGACTTCATCGGGCTTGCGGAGAATGCATGGGACTTCAACGACCCGACGGCGATGCCGGGCTTTGGACCCCTCGATTGCTCCTCGGAGGAATTGGCCGCGCTTGTCGATCGCGTCGTCGGCGGGGTGCGTGAGGCGGTCGAGTCTCTCCCAGAGGCGTTGATTGAAGCAGTGGATTCCCCCGTGGAATTGCATCAAGCGGATGCGACGGTCGCATCCGATGCTGTCGAGCAGTCGAACGCGACGGAATGCGCGGCAAGCCCTGCTGCAGTGCAACCGACGGTCTCAGGCAGATCTGCGGATCTTGCGGAGCCCGTCGGGCCCCGCACCCACGGTGGTGCACTGCCGCGCTGAGCAGCACGACCAAAGGCTATAGGTCCGGGCTATGGGCGGCAATTGACCAGCTCTGGAACCAGGATTACGCTCCCCTAGTGCTTTGAAACAAAGACAATAATCAAGCAGACGGGACTCTTGGATGGGAGGTCCACGTGCGTGATGACGGGCTCGAACGCGCGATCGGTGCCGCAGGCGGCATAGCTCAGCTTGCGCGGAAAATCGGCATCAGCCAGCCCTCCATCTCGAACTGGACCCGCGTGCCCGCACAACGGGTGATTGCAGTCGAAACCGCGACGGGTGTTCCCCGCAACGACTTACGGCCCGATCTCTACGAACAGGCCACGCCCGCAGAACTGGTCGACCCCGTCGATGACGCGCGTGCGCAGGAATACGCGCTGCTGGCGACACTGCTGTCTGCGCCTCCGTCGAAACGTCTGCTCGATCGGCTCGCTGCGCTGGCCGGTAACGCGACGCCGCTCGGGCGCGCGCATGCGGCGCTGGCCGATGCCGCCGAGAGCGCGGTCGCAGCGCAAGTCGAGCGGCAGTATTTCGATCTGTTCGTCGGGCTGGGCCGTGGCGAATTGTTGCCCTACGCCTCCTATTACCTGACAGGTTTTCTGAACGAACGGCCCTTGTCGCGCCTGCGCGCGGATCTGACGCGCCTCGGCATTGAGCGGATTGCCAATAATTCCGAACCTGAGGATCACGCCGCCATCCTGTGCGAGACCATGTCGGGTCTTGCCGACGGCAGCTTCAATGCTTCGCCCGAGGCGCAGCACGCGTTCTTCGAAAAGCATGTGTCACCTTGGATGGGGCGGTTGTTCGCCGACATGGAGAGTGCCGGCAACGTCCACTTCTATCGGGCAGTCGGCGCGGTCGGCCGCACATTCATCGAGATCGAGACGGAAGCATTCACATTCGCCAACTGACCGAGGTGCCTTGGTCCAGGAGAGATGCGATGAGTGACGAGACGAAAGCAAAGGTCGGACGCCGCGACTTCCTTCGCAAGGTCGGCATCGGCACGGTCGGCGCCGGCGCGACGCTTGCGACGCCGCTCGTCGGGTCCGCGCAGGCGGACAGCGAAAACAACGATGAAAAGCGCAAGGCCCGCTACAAGGAATCCGATCACGTGAAGACGTATTACCGCGTCAATCGTTATCCGGCCAAGGGAGGCTGACCGTGCTGATCAAGCGAACACACCAGCATTCCCTGCGCCGGGGCTCCGTCATGGAGTCTCTTGCGGGACAGGCCGGCGGTCTCGACCGCCGCAGCTTCCTGCGCAAATCCGGTGTTGCCGGCGGCGCGCTTGCTGCGCTTGGTACCATGCCGCTCGGCAGCGTGCGTAAGGCGGAAGCAGCCAAGGCCGGTCCGCTCACCGAAGGCGCGACCATCCGCAAGAGCATCTGCACGCATTGCTCGGTTGGCTGTACGGTGACTGCCGAAGTCTTGAACGGCGTATGGATCGGCCAGGAGCCCAGCTGGGATTCGCCGATCAATCGAGGCTCGCATTGCGCCAAGGGCGCGTCGGTGCGCGAACTCGTGCACAGCGAGCGGCGGCTGCGCTATCCGATGAAGCTCGTGGGCGGGCAGTGGACACGCGTGTCCTGGGACACCGCGATCAACGAGGTCGGCGACAAGCTTCAAGCCGTACGCGAGAAGTCGGGCCCCGATTCCGTCTATTGGCTCGGCTCGGCCAAGATGACCAACGAAGGCGCCTACCTGTTCCGCAAGCTCGGTGCGTTCTGGGGGACCAACAACACCGATCACCAGGCTCGCATCTGCCATTCGACTACCGTCACCGGCGTCGCCAATACCTGGGGCTACGGCGCGATGACCAACAGCTACAATGATATCCGCAATGCGAAGACACAGGTCGTCTTGGGCGGCAATCCGGCCGAAGCGCATCCGGTATCGCTGCAACATCTGCTCGAGGGCAAGGAGCTGCAAAAGGCCAACTTTGTCGTCATCGACCCGCGCCTGACGCGCACGGCCGCGCATGCAACCGAATATGTGCGGATGCGGCCGGGCACCGACATCCCGGTGCTCTACGGCATGATGTGGCACATTCTCCAGAACGGGTGGGAGGACAAGGAGTTCATCCGTCAGCGCGTCTACGGTTTCGACGACATCAAGAAAGAGGTTGAGAAGTGGCCCCCGGAAGAAGTCGAGCGCGTCACCGGCATTCCCGGCGAGCAGCTCAAGCGCGTCGCCAAGATGTTCGCCACCGAGAAGCCGGCAACCCTCATCTGGGCCATGGGCCAGACCCAGAAGACCGTCGGCACCGCCAACGTGCGGGCGAGCTGCATCGCGCTCCTGATGACCGGCAATGTCGGTAAGGCCGGCGCTGGCGCCAACATCTTCCGCGGCCATGACAACGTGCAGGGTGCGACCGATGTCGGGCTCGATATCGTCACGCTGCCGTTCTACTACGGCCTCGCCGAAGGCGCCTGGAAGCATTGGTCGCGGGTCTGGGAGGTCGATTATGACTTCCTGAAGTCCCGCTTCGACTCCAAGCAGATCATGGAAACCCCGGGCATTCCGCTGACCCGTTGGTTCGACGCGGTGACGCTGCCCAAGGATCAGGTCGCGCAGAGAGATAATGTGAAGGCGGTGTTCGTGCAGGGACACGCCTCCAACAGCATCACCCGCATTCCTGAGTCCCTCAATGGTCTGAAGGCGCTCGAGCTGCTCGTCATTGCCGACCCGCATCCGACGACCTGGGCCTCGCTCGCCGTCGAGGCGGGCCGCAAGGATGGCGTCTACATTCTGCCGGTCGCCACCCAATTCGAATGCAAGGGGTCCCGCGTCGCCTCCAACCGCTCGCTGCAATGGGGCGAGCAGATCGTGAAGCCAATCTTTGAATCGAAGGATGATCTCGAGGTCATCTACCTGATGGCGAAGAAGCTCGGTTTCGCCGACCAGATGTTCAAGAAAATCAAGGTCGAGAACAATCTTCCTGAAGCGGAGGATGTGCTGCGCGAGATGAACCGCGGCAGCTGGTCGACCGGCTATTGCGGGCAATCGCCCGAGCGCCTCAAGGCGCACATGAAGAACCAGGCCAAGTTCGATATGCTATCGATGCGGGCACCGAAGGACGATCCCGAGGTCGGAGGCGACTATTACGGTCTGCCCTGGCCGTGCTGGGGGGCACCGGAGGTCAAGCATCCCGGCACGCCGCTGCTCTACAACACCAATCTGCACGTGATGGACGGCGGCGGCACGTTCCGGCCGCGGTTCGGCATCGAGCGCGAAGAGAAGTTGCCGGACGGCACGACCCGGAAGGTGAGCCTGCTGGCGGACGGCTCGTACTCGTTGGGGTCGGGAATTCAGGACGGCTACCCGGAGTTCACGCTGGCGAGCCTGAAGAAGCTCGGCTGGGACACCGAGCTAACCGAAGCGGAAATAGCTGTGATCAACAAGGTCAATCCGGCCAATCCGGACGCGGTGTCGTGGGCGCTCGACCTGTCGGGCGGGATCCAGCGGGTGGCGCTGGCCCATGGCTGCGTGCCTTACGGCAACGGCAAGGCGCGCATGAATGCCTTCGGCTTGCCGGATCCGATTCCTGTTCACCGCGAGCCGATCTACACGCCGCGCGTCGACCTCGTCGCCAAATATCCGACGCTGCCCGACGCCAAGCAGTTCCGCATGCCCAATATCGGGTTCTCCGTGCAGAAGGCGGCGGTGGAGAAGGGGATTGCAAAACAGTTCCCGCTCATCCTGTCGTCCGGCCGCCTGGTCGAATATGAGGGCGGCGGCGAGGAGACCCGAACCAACCCGTGGCTCGCTGAATTGCAGCAGGACATGTTCATCGAGATCAATCCTGCCGATGCCGCCGAGCGCGGTGTCAAGGACGGTGGCTGGGTTTGGGTCACCGGTGCCGAGAACAATTCCAGGGCGAAGATGAAAGCGCTCGTCACCGAGCGCGTGGGCAAGGGCGTTGCCTGGATGCCATTCCACTTCGGCGGCTGGTTCGCAGGCAAGGATCTTCGCGGCAATTACCCGAAGGGCACCGACCCGATCGTGCTCGGCGAAAGCGCCAACACGATCACGACCTACGGATACGACCCCGCGACGGGCATGCAGGAGCCCAAGGTCACTCTCTGCCAAATCGCGGCGGCTTAGGAGTAACGACGATGGCTCGGATGAAATTTCTCTGCGACGCCGATCGCTGCATCGAGTGCAACGCCTGCGTCACCGCCTGCAAGAACGAGCACGAGGTGCCATGGGGCATCAACCGGCGCCGCGTCGTCACCATCAACGACGGCAAGCCGGGCGAGCGATCGATCTCGATGGCCTGCATGCACTGCACGGACGCGCCCTGCGCGGCCGTGTGCCCGGTGAACTGCTTCTACACCACCGCCGACGGCGTCGTGCTGCATTCCAAGGATCTCTGCATCGGCTGCGGCTATTGTTTCTACGCCTGCCCGTTCGGTGCTCCGCAATATCCGAAGGTCGGCAACTTCGGCTCTCGCGGCAAGATGGACAAATGCACCTATTGCGCCGGCGGCCCCGAGGCCGACGGCAGCAAGGAGGAATACGAGAAATACGGCGCGAACCGGCTGGCCGAAGGCAAGCTGCCGCTGTGTGCCGAAATGTGCTCGACCAAGTCGTTGCTTGCAGGCGACGGCGAGATCATCGCGCAGATCTACAAGGAGCGCGTCATGAAGCGCGGCTATGGCTCGGGCGCATGGGGCTGGAAGACCGCATATCGCGAGACAATCGAGTCCTGACATGGGCAGTCGAAGGGCGCGCAATACCGGGGAGGACGTCATGGCGTCGTTTGGAAGGTTCATTCGTCTGGCGCTGGGCGCCTTCGCGCTGCTTCTCTTGGTCATGGCGGTGCCCGCGAGCGCACAACAGGTCAATCCGACGGCAAGCTCGGTCAAGGAGCAGCAGCTTCTGCAGGAGTTCAACCGGATTCAGGGACGCGTCAGCATTCCCGATCAACGTTCCGGCGTTCTCGAGCAGCCGCAGGGCCGTGAGTGGCGGGAATTCCGCAACGTGACGCTGCGTTGGATCGGTGGCATTGCCATCCTCGGCATGATTGCGGCCATCGTGATCTTCTATCTGACCGTCGGGATGGTGCGTCTCGAAGCCGGACGGTCGGGGCGCACCATCGTGCGCTTCAACGCGTTTGAGCGTTTCGTGCACTGGCTGACGGCAACCTGCTTCATCGTCCTGGCGATTTCCGGGCTGAACATCACGTTTGGCCGGCCGTTGCTGTTGCCGCTGATCGGCTTCGAGGCTTTCTCGGAATGGTCGCAATGGGCGAAGTTCGCCCACAATTACCTGAGCTTTCCGTTCACTCTCGGTGTCATCCTGATTTTCCTGATGTGGATCGGTGGCAATATCCCGAACAAGGTGGATATCGAATGGGCGAAGCGCGGCGGGGGCTTGATCGGGCATGACCATCCGCCGGCCTATCGCTTCAACGGCGGCCAGAAGATGATCTACTGGATCGTCGTGATCGGCGGCGGGCTGGTCGCGACGAGTGGCTATGCGCTGATGTTCCCGTTCTACGGGACGGGAATCGAGGGCATGCAAATGGCCCAGATCGTCCACTCGATCGTGGCGGTCCTGTTTGTTGCGGCGATGATCGCGCACATCTATATCGGCACCATCGGGATGGAAGGTGCGTTCGAGGCCATGGGCTCGGGCGAGGTCGACGTCAACTGGGCGCGCGAGCACCACAGGCTCTGGCTCGACGAGCAGAACGCGCGAACCGGGCCGAACGACGGACAACCGCAGCCTGCAACCGCCGCGGCGGAGTAGGACGCGCAGCCTGAAGCGGCCGGCCTTATGGTGCCGGCTCTTTGCCAAACAAGACGGAGCGGTCCTGGATGTCCTGTTCGGGCAGCCGGGCCGTTTGACCTGTCTGCATGTCCTGAATGGACGCCATGCCGCTCTGACCGGAGCGGAGCAGGGCATGCGATTTGAGTATAGTGCTGGCTGCACCGGCCAGAACCAGGGCTGCAATGAGCGAGAGCATGAGGCGTTTCACGCGCATCTCCGTCTGTCATTTCCACCCGGCACGACGAATACATCCGGATTGTCCTTTTGGATGTGAGCCACTTCACAGCCATCGGTTCCATGTTCGTTGAGACGTCCAACATGCTCCGCACGTCGCATGCGGATTCGAGCTTGCGATGCAGACGAAAGCCAAATCGAATTCACGGCAGACAAGCGTCGAATGCCGGACTTGAGCTCCAGCCTCAGAGGAGGTCGCTCAGGCTGAGAGCGAGAGAGACCGTTCTTGACGATCGCGCTCTCTATTCTCTCTGCCAAATTTCAACAGCACTGATTGGAATTGTTTGAAAAACGCTTTGGAATCTTTCCAGATTTTAGCTGCGCCACATCGCGGATGATCGAGACATTCTAAATCGCTGCGCACGCATTTGCGTTGCCGTCACGCGAGCGTCTTCCTAAAGAGGCGATGCAGATTGCTGGCAATCGGATGTGGCTGACAAGACAAAAGCCACCAACGCGAAGTGCGAGCCTGCAAGAAGTTGAATGACGGGCCATGCGCGTCGAGCTCGGATGCGAAGAGGGGATCTTCGATCCGTGATCGCCGCTGGCTGCGCGTGAGCCGCTTCACGGCGACCACGTGCATTGAGGAAGGGCTTCCTTGAAATGCGACGTAGGGGTGGGGTTGGTGCGGTGGCTCGCTTTGCTGCGGCGCTGGTAGGTGGTGTGGCGTTGCTGGCGTGGTTCGGATCGCCTGCTCGATCTCAAGCGCCGCAAGGCGGCAACTCCCTTCCACCGGTGACTGTCGAAGCGCCGGCCGAACAGTCGGCCCGCCGTGCGCCACCCAGGCGAAACGACGCCCGGGCCCGATCGACGCCGCGGCGCGCCCCGCAGGCCCCAACCGTCGCCGTGCAATCGCAACCGAGTGTCGTTCCCACCTTTGCCGGCGGTCAGGTCGCGCAAGGCGCGCGGCTGGGACTACTCGGGAATACCAGCACGATGAAGTCGCCGTTCAACGTGACGAGCTACACGGAAAAGTTCATTCGGGATCAACAGGCGGCAACGGGTGCGGACGCCTTGATCCTCGATCCATCGGTGCGAAGTTCCCACCCGACGGGCGGCGTGGTGGACTCCTTCAACATTCGTGGATTTCCGATCAACGAAGGCAACAACGGTGAATTCGCCTTCGAGGGCCTTTATGGAATAGCGCCGACATATCGCATCTTCACAGACTACGTCGAGCGCATCGAGGTGCTCAAAGGTCCCTCAGCCGCGCTCTCCGGCATGGCGCCCAATGGCGGCGTTGGCGGGATCATCAACGTCGTGCCCAAACGCGCGGAGGAGGACCTGACCCGCCTGACCGCAAGCTACGGTTCGGCTGCACGCTTTGGCGGTCACTGGGACGTTGCGCGGCGCTACGGCGACGGCAAGGAATGGGGTGTACGGGCCAGCGGGAGCCTCCGCGACGGCGACACGCCCATCGATCGTCAATCCGAGACGACGGGTGTCGGATCGCTGGCTCTCGACTATCGGGGGGAACGGTTCAGGTCCTGGCTCTATCTGATCGCGCAGACCGACCGGTTCGATGCTCCGTCGCGTCCCTTTCTGATGGCTCCCGGCCTGCAGGTGCCAAAGGCGCCGGACGGCCGGCTGAACGTGACCCAGCCCTGGGAATGGTCGCGCATCAACGACCAATCCGCCTTGCTGCGGACCGAATACGATGTCAGCGATCAGGTCACGCTGTTTGCGGATGTCGGCGGCTCCAGGACCAATGTCGAGCGGTTCTTCGGTCTTCCGACGATCGTCAACACGCGCGGCGACACCACCTCGACGCCCCAGTTCTTCGGACTCAGCATCGATCGAACCACCTATGATGGCGGCCTTCGCGCTCGCTTCGATACCGGCTTCGTCCATCACGCCGTCGCCTTCCAGGCCTCGGTCTATCATGACGCTCTGTACCGGCGGCTGACCAATGGCAGCCTGGTCGGGTCGAACATCTACGATCCGACCGTCGCGCCGACCCAGTTCGCCAACGAGATCAGCGATCGCCCGCGGCTCTCGGACAGCGAACTCACGGGGCTCTCGATCGCCGACACCTTGTCCGTGCTCGACGAGCGGGTGCTGTTGACTTTGGGTGTCCGGCGCCAGGGCATCGAGGCGAACAACTACCTGTCCAATGTCGGGACGCTGACGTCGTCCTATGACAAGAGCGCGGTCACCCCGGTGGTCGGCCTCGTCGTCCGGCCTCTGGAAAATGTCTCTCTTTACGCGAACTACGTCGAAGGTCTCGCGAGGGGCGACGTTGCTCCTCAGAACGCGTCCAATTTCGGCGAAGTGCTGCAACCCTACGTCGCCAAGCAGTACGAGGCCGGCATCAAGGTGGACTTCGGCCGGGTCGCGACCACCTTCAGCGCCTTCGAGATATCGAAGGCGAGCGGCGAGCTGTCCGCCGGGCGTTTCGCGGCGACCGCCGAACAACAAGTCCGCGGGCTCGAGCTCAACGTCTACGGCGAGCTCATGCCGGATGTTCGTGTTCTCGGAGGCGTTTCGCTGCTGGATGGCACCCTGACGAAGACGGCCGTCGCGGCCAATGTGGGCAACACGCCAATCGGCGTTCCGAACATCCAGGCCAATATTGGCGTGGAGTGGGACCTGCCGTGGATGAGAGATCTTACTTTGAATGGAGCCGTCATCTACACCGGCAGGCAGTTCATCGACACCGCGAACAAGCAGCCCATCCCGGATTGGACGCGGCTCGATCTCGGCGCCCGTTACACCACGGCGATCAACGGCAGGAAGACGGTCTTCCGCGCAAACATCCAGAATGTGACCGGTGAGAGCTACTGGTCCAGCGTGGCCTCGTTCGGAACCTTCTTCCTGGGAGCACCGCGCACCTATCTGCTGTCGATGACTGTGGACATGTGAACCACCTGCGCGCCTTCGTGAAGGCGCGGTGGTGGAAGCAGTTGGCGGCAACGCATCCGCGGACCGTCAACTTGGTCGGCAAAGTGGATAGTTGCTTGCCAATCGAAGCACCGCATGCCGCTCCCGCACCGTGCGGAGGGCGACCAAAAATCCCCCATTGAATCAATGAGGTGACTTTCCTTTCCGTGTGCCTTTCGGCCGCCAGGTTGAAAGTGGCGCGGCTCTTGCTCTTGCCAGTATGAGGGTTCTTGATAAACGTCATACTGCGGGATGAGGCGGATGGAGCAAGCGGTGAGGCGGAGTTTGCGGGCGATCGAATCCGGCACGATGGTGCTGTTCGGCGGGCTCGTTGCCGCCAACATCGCCGCATGGGTTTGGGCCTTCGCCCTGTTCGGTGACCGGCCGACGGTGCTGGCGACTGCGCTGCTGGCCTGGGTGTTCGGTCTGCGCCACGCCGTCGATGCCGATCACATCGCCGCCATCGACAATGTCGTGCGCAAGTTGATGCAGGCAGGTGGCGCGCCGCAAAGCGTCGGCCTCTATTTTGCGCTCGGCCATTCCACAATTGTCGTGGTCGCGACCATATTGCTTGCGTTCGGCGTGGTCAGCCTTGGCGGCGACAGCCTGCTCAGGGAGATCGGCGGCCTCATCGGCACATCGGTGTCGGCGCTGTTCCTGCTCGTGATCGCGGCCATCAATCTCGTCATTTTCACCGGCCTGTGGCGGACGTTTCGCGCCGCACGGGAGCAGGGTGTTCACGACGCCGAAGGGCTCGAGGCGCTGCTCGCCAATCGCGGCTTCCTCGCGCGACTGCTCGGGCCGCTATTCCGCCTGGTGACAAAACCCTGGCACATGTATCCGCTCGGATTCCTGTTTGGGCTCGGCTTCGACACGGCGACCGAGATCGGCCTGCTCAGCATCTCTGCGACCGAAGCCGCGCGCGGCGCTTCGGTTGCAGATATCCTGGTTTTCCCTGCGCTGTTCGCCTCCGGCATGGCGCTGGTCGACACTGCCGATTCCGCGCTGATGGTGAGCGCCTATCGATGGGCGTTCGTCGATCCCCTGCGAAAGCTCTGGTACAACCTCACGATCACCGGTGCCTCGGTGACGGTCGCCCTGTTGATCGGCGGCATCGAGGCGCTCGGGCTCGCCGCCGACCGTCTCGGCCTGTCCGGGGGCGTTTGGACGCTGGTCGACGGCCTCAACGAGTCGCTCGCCAATGTCGGCTTCGCCGTGATCGCGCTGTTCGCGATCGCCTGGCTCGTCTCGGTCGTGCTCTATCGTCGCATCTTCGAGGGCGGTCGGCACCCCGCTGCAACGGAGGCTCTGGAATGCGCCGATGCGACCGAAGCGGCGTGAGCCCGGTCGTGGCGGCGGCGCGCTGACGGCACTCTCGGCCCTGGTCCTGCTCGCGGATGACGGCCGCGCCTTCGCGCAGAGCAGTCCTACCTCACGCGAGCTGCCGGCGATCGAGATCGATGGCAGCGAAACGCCGGGGCGCAAGAGGCCAGTTGCACCGCGCCGCACCGGCAGGCCGCCCGCGGCCGGCCACCGCATCTTTGTGTATCCAGCGGCAGCGCAGGCCTCGGATGTGCGCAGCGTTGCCGCGGGTGCAAAGGACCAGCCTGGCATGGCCAGCGAGATCACCATCTCTGGCGAAGAGCTCAACGCCCACCCTTTCACACGGCCGGGCGAAGCGCTCGAAGCCGTGCCGGGCCTCATCGTGACGCAGCATTCCGGCGAAGGCAAAGCCAACCAGTATTTCTTGCGCGGCTACAATCTCGACCATGGGACCGACCTTGCCATCACCGTCGACGGCGTCCCCGTCAACATGCGCACCCACGCGCACGGCCAGGGCTATGCCGATCTCAACTGGCTGATTCCGGAAACGATCGCCGAAGTGGATGTGCGCAAGGGTCCGTACTTCGCCGACGAAGGCGATTTCGCCTCGGTCGGCAGCGTCCATGTCGGTTTGATCGACCGCACCAAGGGACTGGCGCAGGTCACCGCCGGCAGCTTCGGCTATCGCCGTCTGCTCGGCATGGACTCCGCCAAGGTTGGTGATGGTGCGTTGCTCGTGGCCGGCGAGATCGGCACCTACAATGGCCCGTGGGACAATCCGGACAATGTGCGGAAGCTCAACGGTCTCGTGCGCTACAGCCAGGGCACCGCGACCGATGGCGTGTCCGTCACCGGCATGGCCTACGCGAACACATGGAATTCCACCGATCAGGTGCCGCTGCGCGCCATCACGGGCGGCTTGCTCGATCGGTTCGGTTCGGAAGACCCGAGCGACGGCGGCAACGCCAACCGTTTCGCACTGTCAGGCCGCATCGCGCAGACTGACGAGGTCGGTTCGTGGAGAGCAAACGCCTATGTGGTGAAGAGCCAGCTCGATCTCTTCAACAACTTCACCTATTTCCTCAGCGATCCCGTGCTCGGCGATCAGTTTCACCAGCACGACGATCGCCTGATGGCAGGCGCCAACATCTCGCGCACGCTGGACAGTTCGTTTGCCGGCCTGCCGATGCAGACCACCTTCGGCCTGCAATCGCGCTATGATGCGATCGATCTCGCGCTCACCAACACCCTCCGGCGCGGCTTTCTCTCCAACGTCCGCGGCGACAAGGTCGGCGAGGGCAGCGTCGGCCTCTATGCCGAGAATACCGTGCGCTGGACTGACTGGCTTAGAACGACAGTGGGGTGGCGCGGCGACTATTATGCCGCCGACGTCACGTCGCGGTTCAATGCCAACAATTCGGGCCGAATTGATGCCGCGCTCGGCAGCCCGAAATTCAGGATGATGCTCGGCCCATTCAATCAGACCGAGTTCTTCCTCGGCGCCGGCTACGGCATGCACTCCAACGACGCCCGCGGCCCGACCACGACGGAGGATCCCCGCGATCCCGTGACGAGGCTGACGCCATCGCCGCTGCTGGTGCGGACCAAGGGGGCGGAGGTCGGCGTGCGCAGCAGGATCGTTCCTGGCCTGGATAGCTCGCTCAGCGTCTTCATCCTGGATCAGGATTCCGAAATCCTGTTCTCCGGCGACGCCGGCGACACGTCGGCGACCCGCGCCAGCCGCCGCTACGGCTTTGAATGGACCAACCATTATCGGCCGAGATCGTGGATCGACATCGACGCCGATCTCGCCATGACCCATGCGCGCCTCCGCGGCTATGACAGCGAGCAGGCGGCGGTCTATGTCTCGCTTGCCGGCTATCCCGAGGCGCAAGTAGGCAACGCGCCCGGCAACTACGTTCCGAACGCGCCGGCGATGGTGGCATCGGCCGGCATCACGCTCGGCGAGAAGACCGGCTGGTTCGGAACCTTGCGCTGGCGCTATCTGGCATCGAGCCCGCTGACGGAGGACAACGCGTTCCGCTCCTCTGCGATCAGCATCTTCAACGGCCGTCTTGGCTATCGCATCGACAATGGTTGGCGCCTCCAGCTCGACGTGTTCAACCTTTTCAACACGAAGGCGAACCAGATCACCTATGCCTATCGATCGCTGCTCAAGACCGATACGCTCTATAACCTCTGCACGTCAGGCACCGCGCCAACTTCAGTCTGTCAGAATGGCGTGATGGACTACGTGCTGCATCCCGTGGAGCCGTTGACGGTTCGGGTCACCATCGCCGGGGCGTTCTAGCTTTGCTTGGGTCGCAGGTGGTTTCCGCCATCCTGGGATTGCTAGAACATGGGTGTGTTGTGGTAGTGAACGGTCAGGTTGGCGGCACATCGCGGCCTGAAAGCGTAGCAGGGAACCGTCGATGAACCGTGACCTCGATCTCGCCAACTTTGAATTGCATCCGCAACGTGGTGCGGTGCTGGCCGAGGTGCATGCTCGCCCCTTCACCCGGTTGACGGCGCCGGTCACTGTGCTCCGCTTTGCTTTTCTCAGCCAGGGCGAGGTCGCTGCCGCGGACCGGCAGAAGTTCGTGGCGTTCTGTTTGTCGCACGGGCAGGCGCCGCCGGACGCCGGGACCAAGCATCACCAGGTGACGATCGATGCCGCTCAGCTGCGCTGGGAGCAACATTCGGAGTTCAGCACCTTCACCTGGATCCTGGGCGGTTCCGAGACGTCCGCTCGCCGGTTCGGCGAGATCGGCGAGGAGTCCGCCGCGCTGATCCGGTCGCTGCGGCAGTCCGGCCAGTTGCTGGTGGCGGTCAAGCTCGAGGTCGAGCAGACCTCGGCGGCCCTGGAACGTGCGCAGCAGCTGTTCGAAAGAGGCAGCCTCGCCGTCGCCGCGGTGCGCAGCGGACCCGCGGTCGTCGCATCCGATTTTCGCACGGACGATCAGGGCTTCGTTCGTATCCTTGTTTGCAACGACGGTTTGTCGCCGGGGCGGCTCGGCGCCCTCGTGCAGCGCGTGCTGGAGATCGAGACCTATCGCACGCTGGCGCTGCTCGGTCTGCCTGCTGCGCTCGAGCTTTCGCCTTCCGTCGATCATATCGGCCGGCGGCTCGTCGAGGTGCTCGAGGAGATGCAACGCGCCGAAGACCTCCAGCTCAACAACCATCTCTTGACGGAACTGACCGCATTGGCGGCTTCGCTCGAAAAGGGCGCGGCCGGCAGCCTGTTTCGGTTCGGCGCCAGTCGGGCCTACAACGAGATCGTGCAGGCTCGCCTCGCCGTAATCGAAGGCGGCGAGATCGCGGGCTATCCGACCTGGTCCTCCTTCCTCGCCCGCCGGATGGCACCCGCGATGCGCACCTGTGCGACGATGGAGGACCGGCAGGCCGACCTGTCGATCAAGCTCGCGCGCGCGGCCGACTTGTTGCGGACACGCGTCGACGTCGAGCTCGAGGAGCAGAATCGCGACCTGCTGCGCTCGATGAACGACCGCACCCGGTTGCAATTGAGGCTTCAGAGCACGGTCGAAGGCTTGTCGGTGGCGGCCATCGGTTACTACGTCGTCAGCCTGTTCGGCTATCTCGCCAAGGGCGCCCATGACGGCGGCCTGCATGTCGAGCCTTCGCTGGCAACCGCAATCTTCGTGCCGATCGCCGTCGCCGTGATCTGGATCGTCACCCGCAATATCCGCAGGCGGCACTTGAAGCATGACGAAGCATCCGGCGCTCACGACTGAGGCGCGAACGAGCCTCTTGCGCTTCGTCGATGAGCGGTTGAAGCTAGGGCGACCGGGAGACATCAGATGAGCCGATCCGATGCAATGACCAACGTGCTTTGGCTGCAGGGCGCCAGTTGCGGTGGCTGCACCATGTCGATCCTCGAAAGCGGCGCCTCCGGCTGGTTCGACGAACTCCGTCAGTTCGGCGTCAATCTGCTGTGGCATCCGTCCGTCAGCGAGGAGACCGGCGAGGAGGCGGTCGAAATCCTGCAATCCGTGCTCGAGGGCAAGGTACGGCTCGACCTTCTCCTGCTGGAA
This sequence comes from Bradyrhizobium sp. UNPA324, assembly GCF_006658635.1. Taxonomy (NCBI): domain Bacteria; kingdom Pseudomonadati; phylum Pseudomonadota; class Alphaproteobacteria; order Hyphomicrobiales; family Nitrobacteraceae; genus Bradyrhizobium; species Bradyrhizobium sp. UNPA324. The sequence goes on along the minus strand of NZ_LFJD01000004.1, from coordinate 3,692,806 downwards.
GGGTCCGTCGCTCGTGGACCGAGTGACACCGGCCGCTTCAACATGCTCGCGGGCACCAACCGTTCCGTCTATCGCTGGATGCTGGATCTCGCGCCGCACGCCGGCTATGTGATCGCGGTCGGAAGTTGCGCGGCCTATGGTGGCGTACCGGCCGCAGGATCGAATCCGACCGATGCCGTCGGCCTGCAGTTCGAGGGAACCGATAGTGGTGGCGCGCTGGGGGCGGCGTTCCGCTCCCGGCTCGGTCTTCCCGTCATCAATGTCGCCGGCTGTGCGCCGCATCCGGGCTGGATGATGGAAACCATCTTGGCACTGACCACCAAGGATATCGCAGCGAGCGATCTTGACGGATACGGGCGGCCGAAATTCGTCGCCAATCATCTCGCCCATCATGGCTGCTCCCGCAACGAGTTCTACGAGTTCAAGGCCAGTGCGGAGACCATGTCGGAGCGCGGCTGCCTGATGGAGCATCTCGGGTGCAAGGCGACGCAGGCGGTGGGCGACTGCAACCAGCGCTCCTGGAACGGCGGCGGCTCCTGCACCAAGGGCGGCTATGCCTGCATCGCCTGCACGTCGCCGGGGTTCGAGGGCGTCCAGAACTTCTTGCAGACCGCGAAGCTCGCCGGCATTCCGGTCGGCTTGCCGACCGACATGCCGAAGGCCTGGTTCGTCGCGCTCGCCGCATTGTCGAAGTCCGCGACGCCGCGACGCGTGCGGCTGAATGCAACCGCCGATCATATCGTTGTGCCGCCGGGCCGCGCGACGACCAAGACCAAGCCATGACACGGATCACGATCGGCCCGTTCAACCGCGTCGAGGGCGATCTCGAAGTCCGGCTCGACGTCGAGAGCGGACGTGTCATGCGCGCCGAGGTGACGGCGCCGCTCTACCGCGGGTTCGAGCAGATTTTGGAGGGGCGCCCCCCGCTTGACGCGCTGGCGCTGGCGCCGCGGATCTGCGGCATCTGCTCGGTCTCGCAATCGGTGGCCGCAGCCGCGGCCCTGCGCGACGCCATGGCGATTGAGGCCGTGCCCAATGGATTGCTCGCCACCAACATCGCGCATGCCGCGGAGAACGCGGCCGACCACCTGACCCATTTCTACATCTTCTTCATGCCGGACTTTGCCCGCGAAGCCTACGCCAGGCATGACTGGCACGCGGCGACGCGCGAGCGCTTTGCCGCGACCCGCGGCAGCGCGGCGCGCGACGCCTTGCCGGCGCGGGCGCGGCTGCTCGAGACCATGGGCATCATCGCCGGGAAATGGCCACATAGCCTCGCGTTCCAGCCCGGCGGCACGACGCGCGCCATCGATCTCGGCGAGCGCGTCCGGCTGCTGTCGATCGCGACGGCGTTCCGAAGCTTCCTCGAGCGCATCGTGTTCGCGGATTCGCTGGAGAATGTGCTGGCGATTGCCAGTGCGGACGAGCTCGATCGTTGGCGTGACGGCCGCGGCGGCGACTTTGCCCATTTCCTGCGGCTTGCGGACAGTCTCGCGTTGAGCAAGCTCGGCAGGGGCACGGGCCTGATGATGAGCTACGGCGCCTATCATGGCATCGACGGCGAGTTGTTTCCGCGCGGCCTGTTCGGCCCGCGCGCTGCGATCGAGCCGCTGCCTCTGGCGCAGATTACGGAAGATGTCTCGCACGCCTGGATGCGGGATTCCTCCGCGGATCCCGCCCACAGCAGCACGGTCCCCGATCCCGACAAGCCGGCTGCCTATAGCTGGTGCAAGGCGCCGCGGCTGTCCGGTCAGCCGATCGAGGTCGGCGCCATCGCGCGCCAGACGGTGGCGGGACAGGCGCTGATTGCGGATCTCGTATCGGTCAGCGGGACCAATGTGCCCAACCGCGTGATCGCGCGGCTGATCGAAACGGCGCGCATCGCGCTTGCCATGGAGCAGTGGACGCGCGCGCTCCGCCTATCGGAGCCGTTCTGCCACAATTCACGCGACATCCCCAACGGCAGCTATGTCGGATTGGTCGAGGCCGCGCGCGGCAGTCTCGGGCACTGGATGGCGGTACGGGACGGCAGGATCGAGCGCTACCAGATCATTGCACCGACCACCTGGAATTTTTCGCCGCGCGATTCCTTCGACGTTGGCGGGCCGCTGGAGCAGGCGCTGGTCGGCACCGATGTCGGCGATGCCGGCGCGCGCGCGGTTGCGATCCAGCACATCGTGCGTTCGTTCGATCCCTGCATGGTGTGCACCGCGCACTAGCCGGAAACTTTCTTGCCGACTGCAAATCGAGTTGTTTCCGCTTCTCGTCCTTTTGGTGTCCTTCCCACCAGCCGTGAGAGCAATTCCAATACGTAACGTTTTGGAATCTCTCTACATTTGAATCGCTCCAGGCTGTTGGCCTGCTTCTTGCTGTCTTTGGCGTCATCGAAAAGTCAAAGCCGAAGGCGGGAGGATTCATGGGCACGGCGACGGAAACGTTTTACAGCGTGATCAGGCGGCAAGGCATCACGCGGCGGAGCTTTCACAAGTTCTGCAGCCTGACGGCGACGAGCCTCGGGCTCGGGCCGCTGGCGGCGAGCCGCATCGCGAACGCGCTCGAGACCAAGCCGCGCGTACCCGTCATCTGGATGCATGGGCTCGAATGCACCTGCTGTTCGGAGAGCTTCATCCGGTCCGCGCATCCACTGGTGAAGGATGCGGTGCTGTCGATGATCTCGCTCGATTATGACGACACCATCATGGCGGCGGCGGGCCACCAGGCGGAAGCCATTCTCGATGAGACCCGCGCCAAGCACAAAGGCCAGTACATCCTCGCGGTGGAAGGCAATCCGCCGTTGAACGAGGGCGGCATGTTTTGCATCGACGGCGGCAAGCCGTTCGTCGAGAAGCTGAAGTTGATGGCCGAGGACGCGATGGCGATCATCGCCTGGGGCGCCTGCGCGTCCTGGGGCTGCGTGCAGGCGGCAAAGCCAAATCCGACGCAAGCAACGCCGATCGACAAGGTGATCACCAACAAGCCCATCATCAAGGTGCCGGGATGCCCCCCGATCGCCGAGGTGATGACCGGTGTCGTCACCTTCATCACCACCTTCGGCAAATTGCCCGAGCTCGACCGCCAGGGGCGGCCGAAGATGTTCTACTCGCAGCGCATTCACGACAAGTGCTACCGGCGGCCGCATTTCGATGCCGGCCAGTTCGTCGAGGAATGGGACGACGAGGCCGCTCGCAAGGGCTACTGCCTCTACAAGATGGGCTGCAAGGGCCCGACCACCTACAACGCCTGCTCGACCGTGCGCTGGAACGGCGGCGTCTCGTTCCCGATCCAGTCCGGTCATGGCTGCATCGGCTGCTCGGAGGACGGCTTCTGGGACAAGGGCTCGTTCTACGACCGTCTCACCACCATCAAGCAGTTCGGCATCGAGAAGAACGCCGATCAGATCGGCATGGCGGCCGCCGGCGCGGTCGGTGCCGCGGTGGCCGCACATGCGGCAGTGACGGCGGTGAAGCGGCTCGCGTCGAAGCGCGAAGACGTCGACCACAACAGCTGAGCAAAGAGACACACTAGGGTAGGGCAATCATGGGCATCCAGACTCCCAACGGCTTCAATCTCGACAATTCCGGCAAACGCATCGTCGTCGATCCAGTGACCCGTATCGAAGGTCACATGCGGGTCGAGGTCAACGTCGATGCCGACAACGTCATCCGCAACGCGGTCTCGACCGGCACGATGTGGCGCGGCATCGAGGTGATTCTGAAGAACCGCGACCCGCGCGACGCCTGGGCGTTCACCGAGCGGATCTGCGGCGTCTGCACCGGCACGCACGCGCTGACATCGGTGCGCGCGGTCGAGAACGCGCTCGGAATCACCATTCCGGAGAATGCCAATTCGATCCGCAACCTGATGCAGCTCGCCCTGCAGGTGCACGACCACATCGTCCATTTCTATCACCTTCACGCGCTGGACTGGGTCGATGTCGTCTCCGCGCTCTCGGCGGACCCGCGCGCGACCTCGACGTTGGCGCAGTCCATTTCGAACTGGCCGCTGTCCTCACCCGGCTACTTCAAGGATTTGCAGACCCGGTTGAAGAAGTTCGTCGAGTCCGGGCAATTGGGACCGTTCAAGAACGGCTATTGGGGCAGCAAGGCCTACAAGCTGCCGCCTGAGGCCAACTTGATCGCCGTGGCGCACTATCTTGAAGCGCTCGATTTCCAGAAAGATATTGTCAAGATCCATACCATCTTCGGCGGCAAGAACCCGCATCCGAACTGGCTCGTCGGGGGTGTGCCCTGTCCGATCAACGTCGACGGGACCGGCGCGGTCGGCGCCATCAGCATGGAGCGGTTGAACCTGATCTCCTCGATCATCGATCGCCTGATCGAGTTCAACGAGATGGTCTATCTGCCCGACGTGGCGGCGATCGGCTCGTTCTACAAGGACTGGCTGTATGGTGGCGGCCTGTCCGGCAAGAGCGTGCTCTCTTATGGCGACGTGCCCGAGCATGCCAACGACTATTCCGCCAAGAGCCTGAAGCTGCCGCGCGGGGCCATCATCAACGGAAATCTGTCCGAGGTGTTTCCGGTCGATCACGCCAATCCGGATGAGATCCAGGAATTCGTGGTGCACTCCTGGTACAAATATCCTGATGAGACCAAGGGCCTGCATCCCTGGGACGGCGTCACCGAGCCCAACTACGTGCTGGGCGCCAATGCGAAGGGCACCAAGACCGCGATCGAGCAGCTCGACGAGGCCGGCAAATATTCGTGGATCAAGGCGCCGCGCTGGAGGGGACACGCCATGGAGGTCGGTCCCCTGGCGCGCTGGATCGTCGGTTACGCGCAGAACAAGGCCGAGTTCAAAGATCCCGTCGACAAGTTCTTGAAGGATCTGAACCTGCCGACGTCGGCGCTGTTCTCGACGCTCGGCCGCACCGCGGCGCGCGCGCTGGAATCCGTCTGGGCCGGCCGCCAGATGCGCTACTTCCAGGACAAGCTCGTCGCCAACATCAAGGCCGGCGATTCTTCGACCGCCAACGTCGACAAATGGAAGCCGGAGAGCTGGCCCAAAGAGGCCAAGGGCGTCGGTTTCACCGAGGCGCCGCGCGGCGCGCTCGCGCACTGGATCAAGATCAAGGACACCAAGATCGACAATTACCAGTGCGTGGTGCCGACCACCTGGAACGGCTCGCCGCGCGATCCCAAGGGCAACATCGGTGCCTTCGAGGCGTCGTTGATGAACACGCCGATGGTCAATCCGGAGCAGCCGCTCGAGATCCTGCGCACGATCCATTCTTTCGATCCGTGCCTTGCCTGTTCGACTCACGTCATGAGCCCGGACGGCCAGGAACTCGCCAAGGTCAAGGTCAGGTAGGAGGAAGCCATGATGGACGCCATTGCTCCCGGCCCGGACACAGGGCCGGATCTCGCGGCGCTCGCAGCCGATGCTTCCGGAGAACGGGCGGTGGGCCGACCCACCGTCTATGTCTACGAAGCGCCGGTGCGGATCTGCCACTGGGTGAACGCGTTCTCGATTCTCGTGCTGATGGTGACCGGTTATTTGATTGGAACGCCGCTGCCGACGGTCGCAGGCGAGGCGTCCGACAACTTCGTGATGGGCTACATCCGCTTCGCCCATTTCGCCGCCGGACAAGTGCTCGCGGTCTTCTTCCTCACGCGTATCCTGTGGGCCTTCGTCGGCAATCACCACTCCCGGCAGATCTTCTACCTTCCGGTTCATCGCAAGCAGTTCTGGAAGGAAGTGCTGCATGAGATCCGCTGGTACGCGTTTCTTGAGCGGGAGCCGAAGATGTATGTCGGCCATAACCCGTTGGCGCAAACCGCAATGTTCACGGGTTTCACGCTGTTCGTGGCCTTCATGATCGTCACCGGCTTTGCGCTCTATTCGGAAGGCGCGGGGATCGACAGCTGGCAGCACAAGCTGTTCGGCTGGGTGTTTGCGATCTGGCCGAACAGCCAGGACGTTCACACCTGGCACCATCTCGGCATGTGGGCGCTGGTCGTGTTCGTGATGGTGCACATCTACGCCGCGGTCCGCGAAGACATCATGTCGCGCCAGAGCATCATCTCCTCGATGGTCTCCGGCGAGCGGCAATTCCGCGATTGAAAACGGGAACCTGACCGATGCCGACATCTTCGCAACGCGACCGCATCCTGGTGCTCGGCATCGGCAATATCCTATGGGCCGACGAAGGCTTCGGCGTGCGCACGGTGGAGGAGTTCCACCGCCGCTATGCCGTGCCTGACAACGTCACCATCCTCGACGGCGGTACGCAAGGTCTCTACCTCGTGAACTATCTGGAAGAGGCCGACCGCCTGATCGTGTTCGACGCCATCGACTATGGCCTCGAGCCCGGTGAATTGAAGCTGGTGCGCGACGACGAGGTTCCGCGTTTCACCGGAGCCAAGAAAATGAGCCTGCATCAGACCGGTTTCCAGGAAGTGATCAGTGCGGCCGATCTGCTCGGCAGATGCCCGAAGCATCTGGTGCTGATCGGCTGCCAGCCGCTCGATCTCGAAGACTGGGGCGGGCCGCTGACGCCTCCGGTGCGCGACCAGATCGCGCCCGCGATCGATCTGGCCTGCCAGATATTGGCCGAGTGGGACGTCACGGTGAGCCGCCGCAGCGTGCCGTTGGCGGACACCGAGCGGTTGCTCGCCAATGACATCGACCACGCCAATTACGAGATGCGGCTGGCCTGACCGGCTGGCCTTTGGAGAAAGCGCGATGTGCCTCGGCCTGCCGATGACGATCGTCGAGACCGACGGAACGTCGGCGCTGTGCGAATTTCGCGGCGAGCAGCGCCGCGTCTCCATGTTGCTGCTCTCCAATCCGCCGGCCGGCGCGCATGTGCTCGTCTTTATCGATACCGCGATCCGGCTTCTGGAAGAGGACGAGGCGCGCCTGATTGGCGCTGCGATCGACGGGCTTGGTGCCGCGCTCGACGGCGAGGATTGCGACCGCTTCTTCGCGGACCTGATCGACCGCGAGCCGCAACTGCCCGCTCATCTCCGGTCGGAATAAACGAACCTCCTTTAGCTGTGACCGCCCTCCGCCGCCGGATCGGCCTCGCGGCGCCGAGGCGCTGCCTGGAAGTCATCTTTCCAGCTGCCAAGATAGATTCCATCCAGATCGGAAAGTAGCTTATCATTGATGGATGTGCGGTTCCGGGCGCCTGAGAATCAATGATCTAAATCAAATAGATAGCTCTTTAGACCTGCTGGAATGTCCCTGGCATGTGCCTTGCTAATCCTATCCCGACCAAAATCATAAGCTTGTCAGGGGAGGTCTGATGGAATTCCAGGTGGCGAAGCAGGATCTGACGCGGCACGGCCTGCCCGAGGTCAGTGCCGCGACGGTCGATCATTTTCTTGGCGCGGCCGACGAGGCCGGCGCGGTCGCGGTGCTGCTGTCGGCGGGCGATCCCAACCGGTTCCCAGAGGCGATCGACGTCGCCGTGGTGCTGCCGGAGTTGATCACCGCGTTCAATGGCCGCCTGCGCGGTGCGGTCATCGCCCGCGGCGACGAGAGCGCACTTGGCCAACGTTTCGGCGTGCGCGTGCAGCCGTCGCTGATCCTCGTGGCCAAGGGCGAGACGCTGGGTCTGATCGCCAAGATCCAGGACTGGTCGGTCTACATCGACCGCATCATCAAGCTGATCGACCGTCCGCGCGGCCAGGCCGCCGCAATCGCCGTCACCATCGTTCCCCAGCATCGCGCGCAAGGTGTCGAGCTATGAAGGTCGGATTCTGGGATGCGCCCGAAGGCGCCGAGCAACCGGTCAGCGTGTTTCCGATCGGCGAGGAGAGTCTCAATGCATCGCAAGGCAGCCTGACGGCGGCCGGCGCGCTGGCAAAGCTAGCAACGCTCGACAGCATTGAACTTGCCAAGCGCTGCCCGAACGCGGTTGCGCTGCTCTCGACGATCGCGCAAGCCATCGCGGGCCAAAAGGCCGATGCTCCGACGCAGCTGTTCCGGTTCGCCAATCTCAACGAGCTCGAGAGCAAACTCATAGCCGACGTGCTCGGCGAAGGGGAGGTCGGCGGGGTCGTCGCGTTGCCCGACGGGTCGCTGGCCCAGATCCAGGAATCGGTGTTGGCGGGAATCTGGCGCGTGCGGCTCGAGACCGACGCTGCTTCCGAATATCTCGAGATCGGCGCCGTCCCGGAGATCGTCAAGCGAGCGGCCGCGGACCTGACGTCCGCCGATTTCGAGATCGGGCCGGTGCCGGAAGGCGCCATGAACGTGCTGCCGGTGCTCGCCGAAATCCGCGAGCGCGCGCTGGCCTGGCGGCCCGGCATCCGCTCGCAGATCATCAATTTCACGCTGCTGCCGATGAGCCCGGTCGACATGAGCTTCCTGCAGGACACGATCCGCAACGGACCGATCCAGCTGGTGTCGCGCGGCTATGGCACCTGCCGGGTGCTGTCGACGGGCATCCGCAATGTCTGGTCGGTGCAGTTCTTCAACGCCATGGACACCATCATTCTCGATACGCTCGAAGTCGGCGGCGTGCCGACCGTCGCGCTGGCCGCGGACGAAGATTTCGAGGACTCCGCCGAGCGGCTGCAGGAAATCATCGAGGCCTATTTCAAATGAGCGCCTTCGAGAATTTTGGCGTGCGTCAGGACGTCACCGAGGCCACCCGGCTGGAATGCGGCATCTGCTGGACCGTCTACGATCCCGTCGACGGCGACGAGGTGGCCCAGATCGCGCCTGGCACGCCATTCGCGGCGCTGCCGGAGGAGTGGCGTTGCCCGAACTGCGATGCTCCGAAATCCAAATTCATGGCGATCGAAGCATGACGGGGGCCGCGCCAAATCCCGACGCCGACGCCGTGGCGTGGGGCGAGCTTCTGGCCGGAAGCTATCGGGATATCGGCGATCGCGCGATGCGCGATCTGCCGATCTACAACGATGCGCTCGGCGTCGAGGCGGTCGGTTTCCGCCGGTTCAATGGCACGATCGTCGGCATCATGGTCACGCCATGGTTCATGAACGTCGTGATGCCGGCGAGTGCTACGCGGGAGAATTCGGGCACGACCCTGCAGATCCGTTTTCCCGCAGGCGATATCGAGCTCACCCTGAGCGAGGTCGGACAGATGGGCCGCATCGCAAGCTGCTCGCTGTTCTCGCCGATGTTCCAGTTCGCCGACATGGCCGCCGCGCGGGCGACGGCCGAAGCGGCAATCGCCGAGCTGATGCTGCCGGCAGACAGCGAGGAGGCGGTTCGTCGCCGCGAGCCCGCGACAACCCCGATCGATCGGCGTAACTTCCTGCGCGGTGCTTTGACGGAGCGGCGCGGATGACCCTGGCCTTCCGCAACGAGATCGACATCACGGTGTGGCTTGCCGGCGGCACGATTGCTGACGTCGCGATCCGGCCACGCAGCCGGCCGCCGTTGACACGACTGTTTGCGGGAAAGCCGGCGGAGTCCCTGCTTCCGGTGCTGCCGCGGCTGTTCTCGCTTTGCTCGGTCGCGCATCAGGTGGCGTTCCTGTCGGCGGTCGAGGCCGCGCAGGGGCAGCAGGCGACGCAAGCTGCGGCGCGCCGCCGCATCACGGCCGTCGTTGCCGAGCGGCTGACCGAGTTGTTGCGGAGCCTGTTCGTCGGCCGGCTCGCGCTCGATAGCGCGAGCGCTGCCGCCGTGCGCGCCATGATGCAGGCGAGCACGGTCCTCGGCGGCGCCAGCGAAGGCGTGTCGGAGACCTTGCGGCGGGAGGCCGTGGCACAGATCAAGGCGGCGCTCGCAGCGCTCGGGATTGCCGGTGAAGGTGGGGCTCTCGCGCCGGGCAGCGCGCTCGCTGTCCATGTCGAACGCTGCGAGGGCGAGGACTTGTCGCCGTTATCGACCGAGCAATCCTTCCTGACGGCGGCTGACGATGTCGACGTCGTTACGCGCCTGCTTGCCGGCGGGGCCGCCTATTCCGACGCGCCGGAGCTTTGCGGTAAAGTTCCGGAAACCGGTGTCTGGGCGCGATGGGCGCGGCGCGAACCCGCCTTGCCGGCGGCGGGCTCGGCCGCGCGCCTCGCAGCGCGCATCGCCGAGGTCGCGCGGCTCTGCGCCTGGCTCGACCGAGGCGCCGAAGATCTCGACGATGGCGTCGTCGCGAGCTATCGGCTCGGCACAGGCAGGGCGGCGGCCGCGGTCGAATGTGCGCGGGGCCGGCTCTACCACGCCGTGGTGCTCGACCAGGACGACCGCCTCGTCAATTTTGAATTCCTGGCGCCGACCGAGTGGAATTTTCACGCCCGCGGACCGCTGGTCCGGAACCTCAAGGGAGCGATGCTGACCGCCGGCCGGCGCGGCCAGGACGCGGTGCGCGCGCTGGTCGGCTCGTTCGACCCCTGCGTCGGTTTCAAGCTCGATTTTCGCGAGGTGGGCCATGCATGAGATGGCGCTCTGCGAAGGCATCATCGGCATCGTGGAGGAGGAAGCGCGCAAGCGTTCCTTCACCAAGGTGAACGTCGTCTGCCTCGAAATCGGTGCGCTCAGTCATGTCGCGCCGGAGGCGATGAAATTCTGCTTCGAGGCGGTCGCAGCACGGACCATCGCGCGAGGCGCAAGGCTCGAGATCGTCGAGACGCCGGGAATGGCCTGGTGCATGGCCTGTTCAGAGAGCGTCGAGATCAAGCAGCGTTACGAGCCATGCCCCTCCTGTGGCGGCTATCAATTGCAGGTGACGGGCGGGGAAGAGATGCGCGTAAGGGAACTGGAGGTCGACTGATGTGTACGGTGTGCGGCTGCAGCGATGGCAAGGCGTCTATCGAACACGCGCCTGACCATCATCATGATCATGACCATGGTCACGGTGGGCACCATCATCATCACGGTCAAGGGCACAGTCACGATCATGCTCACCCTTACCACCATGATCATGCGCCCGATGAGGCGGGGTTGCTCGATTGCGGCGCCAATCCGGCAGGTCAAGAGATCGCCGGCATGAGCAGCGACCGCATCATCCAGGTCGAGCGCGACATTCTCGGCAAGAACGACAGGCTCGCCGCCGACAATCGTGCGCGCTTCCATGCCGACGAGGTGCTTGCCTTCAACCTGGTGTCGAGCCCGGGCGCCGGAAAGACCTCGCTGCTGGTTCGCGCGGTCTCGGAATTGAAGGATAGCTTTCCGATTGGCGTGATCGAGGGCGACCAGCAGACCTCCAACGATGCCGAACGTATCCGCGCCACCGGCGTGGCGGCGATCCAGGTCAATACCGGAAAAGGCTGTCACCTCGATGCCGCCATGGTCGGCCAGGCCTATGATCGGCTGCCCTGGCTGAACGGCGGCATTCTCTTCATCGAGAATGTCGGCAACCTCGTTTGTCCCGCGGCATTCGACCTCGGCGAAGCCTGCAAGATCGTGGTGTTCTCGACCACCGAGGGCGAGGACAAGCCGCTGAAATACCCCGATATGTTTGCGGCAGCGTCCTTGATGCTGATCAACAAGATCGATCTCGCGCCGGTGCTTGATTTCGACCTTGCCAAGACCGTCGAATATGCGCGGCGGGTCAACCCCGACATCGAGGTGATGACGGTGTCGGCGCGTACGGGCGAGGGATTTTCGGCGTTCTATGCCTGGATCCGCAGGCGCTGGGCGAAGGCGAAGCAGGCCGAGATGGCTATGCAAGGATGACGATGAACGGTGGGACGAGCGCGCCCGAGGTGAGGAGACTGCGTTTGCACGTGCGCGGCGCCGTGCAGGGCGTCGGGTTTCGTCCCTATGTCTACGGTCTCGCCACGCGTTATCGTCTCGGCGGATTCGTCGCCAACGATCCCCACGGGGTCATCATAGAGGTCGAGGGTGAGCGCGCCGCCGACTTCATCACGGCGCTGCCGCTCGAAAAGCCGCCGCTTGCCCGGATCGACGAAATCTCGGTGCACCCGGTCGGGGCGGTGGCGAGCGAGGGGTTTTGCATCCGCGCCAGCGAGCAGGGCAGGGTGTCGACGCGCATCGTCGCCGACGCCGCCACCTGCAAGGAATGCCTGCGCGAGCTGTTCGACCCGAACAGCCGCTTCTATCGCTATCCGTTCATCAACTGCACGCATTGCGGCCCGCGCTACACCATTGCCGAGCGGCTGCCCTATGATCGCTCGGCCACGGCCATGAAGGGCTTTGCGATGTGCAGAGCCTGTGCGGACGACTATGCCGACCCCAGCAGCCGCCGTTTCCATGCCGAGGCGATTGCCTGCCCGGCTTGCGGCCCAAGGCTCAGCCGTGGGATCGCGGATATTGCGGCCGCGATTGCCGGGGGCAAAATCGTCGCGATCAAGGGGCTCGGCGGCTATCAGCTGCTCTGTGATGCGCGCGACGATGGCGTCGTGCGGCGGCTGCGGCAGCGCAAGCAGCGCGACCAAAAGCCCTTTGCCGTCATGGTCGGATCGGTGGACGCGGTTGCGGATATCGCAGACGCCAATAGTGCCGAGCTCGCGTTGCTCGAGAGCTCGCCGCGGCCCATCGTCCTGATGCGATCGCGCGATCGGCTCGCGCCGGCCATCGCACCGGAGCTGTCTCGTCTCGGCGTCATGCTGCCGGTGGCGCCGCTGCATCACCTGATCTTCGGCGCACTGAACGTGGCGCACGCGCGGGTCGGCGACAGCTGGGCGATCGTTACCACCAGCGCCAATCCCGGCGGCGAGCCGCTCCTGATCGACAATCGGCAAGCCGAGCGACGCCTTGCCGGCATTGCCGACCTCGTCGTCACGCACGACCGCGACATCGTCACCCGTGCTGACGATTCCGTGACGGCAGTCATCGGGGGCCGGACGCAATTCATCCGCCGCGCCCGCGGTTACGTGCCCGAGCCGGTTCGCTTGGCGCGGTCCGTGCCGCCGATCCTGGCGGTCGGCGGCGCCTTGAAATCGACCGTGACGGTCACGCGCGGCAACGAGGCGTTCGTCTCCCAGCACATCGGGGACCTCGACACTGCGGAGGGCGTCCGCTTCTTCGAGGAGACGGTGGACCATCTGCTTTCGACCCTGGACATTGAGCCGGTCGTCGTCGCCCATGATTTGCATCCGAACATGGCCTCGACGCTCTTTGCCGAGGCGAGCAGGAAGCGGCTGATCGCGGTCCAGCACCATCATGCCCATGCGGCCTCCGTGATGGCTGAACATGGCACCGCAGGCCCGGCGCTGGCCCTGGTGCTCGACGGCTTCGGCCATGGCTCCGACGGGGGCAATTGGGGCGGCGAGCTCCTCGCATGCGATGGCGCTCGCTTCCGGCGGCTCGGACATCTGGCGCCGATGAAGATGCCGGGTGGCGATCGTGCCGCGCGCGAACCGTGGCGCATGGCCGCGAGCGTGCTGCATGGCCTCGGGCGAGGTGATGCGATCGCGACGCGGTTCACCGCACAGCTGCAGGCCTCACGCGTTGGCGCCATGCTGGACCAGCCGGGCGTGCCGACGACGACCAGTGCCGGCCGGATGTTCGATGCGGCGGCGGGGCTGTTGGGCCTCTGCCCAGTGCAGAGCTACGAGGGCGAAGCTGCGATGAAGCTGGAAGCGCTGGTGCGCACGCCGCGCATCGCGCAAGACGGCTGGATCATCGAGCACGGCGTGCTGTCCTTGGCTCCGCTGTTCGGGCGCCTGGCCAGTGCGACCACCGATCGGGTCGAAGGCGCCGAGCTGTTCCACGGCACGCTGGCCGCGGCCTGCGTCGACTGGATCGGCCGGGCCGCGCGCGCGACGGGCATCACCATTGTTGCCTTAAGCGGCGGCTGCTTCCTCAATGCGATCCTGTCGGACGAGATCGAGCGCGGCTGCATCGCGGCCGGCCTCTCGCCGTTGCTGCCGCGCCAGATGCCGCCCAACGACGGCGGCCTCAGCCTGGGCCAGGCCTGGATTGCCGCGCTAACACTCCTCGAACAGCAAGATCTGGAAGGAACCGCCTGATGTGTCTCGCGATACCGGCCGAGGTCACAAAACTCCTGCCCGACGAGATGGCCATCGTCTCGATTGATGGCGTCAGCAAGGAGATCTCGGTCGCCCTGATCGAGAACCTTGCGGTGGGAGATTACGTGATCATCCATGTCGGCTATGCCCTGACCAAGATCGATCCGGAAGAGGCGCGGCGTACGCTCGAATTGTTGCGCGAGCTGAGCGTCGAGGGACAGGGAGCGGCGCCATGAAATATGCCGACGAGTTTCGCGACAAGGAGATCGCGCTGGGGCTCGCGAGGGCGATTCGCGCGGAGACCCATCCGGAAAGGGCGTATCGTTTCATGGAGTTCTGCGGCGGCCACACGCATGCGATCTCGCGCTACGGCCTGGAAGACATGCTGCCGAAGAACGTGCGGATGATCCATGGACCCGGTTGCCCGGTCTGCGTGCTGCCGGCCGGGCGCATCGATATGGCAATCCGGCTTTCCGAGCGGAGCGAGGTGATCCTGTGCGTCTACGGTGATCTGATGCGCGTTCCCGGATCGCAAGGCGCCTCGCTCCTGAAGGCGAAGGCACGGGGCGCCGACATCCGCATGGTCTATTCCACGATCGACGCCGTCAGGATCGCTGAGGAGAACCTGGAGCGCGAAGTCGTGTTCTTCGCCATCGGCTTCGAGACCACCACGCCGCCGACCGCGGTGATGATCCGGCTGGCCGAGAAGAAGCAGCTTTCGAACTTCAGCGTATTCTGCAATCACGTGCTGACCCCGCCGGCCATGCAGAACATTCTGGAGAGTCCCGATATCCGCAACATCGGCCGCGTCGAGATCGACGGCTTCGTCGGGCCGGCGCACGTCTCGACCATCATCGGCACGGCGCCTTACGAGTTCTTCGCGGAAGAGTTCGGCAAGCCGGTGGTCATCTCGGGCTTCGAGCCACTCGACATGATGCAGGCAATCCTGATGCTGGTGCGCCAGGTCAACGAGAACAGGCACGAGGTCGAGAACCAGTATAGCCGCGCGGTCACGCGCGACGGCAATCTGCGCGCCAAGGAGGAGGTCTCCGACATCTTCGAGCTGCGCGACCAGTTCGAATGGCGCGGGCTCGGCCAGGTTCCCTATAGCGGGCTGAAGCTGAAGCGCTCATACGCGAAATACGACGCCGAGGTCCGCTTCGGCATGAACGAGCTTCGCGTCGACGACAACCCGGCGTGCGAATGCGGCGCCATCCTGCGCGGGGTGAAGAAGCCGGTCGACTGCAAGCTGTTCGGCACCGTCTGCACGCCGGAGACGGCGATGGGATCCTGCATGGTGTCCTCGGAAGGCGCCTGCGCGGCGCATTGGACCTACGGCCGTTTCCGCGACCATCAGCAGAGGCGGGCGTCATGAAGGCCTATCAGCGCAAGCTCGATATCAAGAACGGCTGCGTCGACCTGTCCCACGGCTCGGGCGGCCGGGCCATGGCGCAGTTGATTTCGGGGCTGTTCCACGAAGCCTTTGGCAATGAATGGCTGGCGCGCGGTAACGACCAGTCGGCCTTCGATGTCGGCGCCGGGCGCATGGTGATGACGACCGACGGCTATGTGGTCTCGCCGCTGTTCTTTCCCGGCGGCAACATCGGTTCGCTCGCGGTTCACGGCACGGTCAACGACATCGCCATGGCCGGTGCAAAGCCGCTTTATCTCTCGGCGAGCTTCATCATCGAGGAAGGGTTTCGTTTCGCCGACCTCAAGACGATTGCGGAATCGATGGGTGAGGCGGCGCGCACGGCCGGCGTCCACATCATTACCGGCGATACCAAGGTGGTCGAGCGCGGCAAGGCCGACGGCCTGTTCATCTCGACATCGGCGGTCGGAATTGTGCCTGACGGGCTCGATCTGTCGGCCGAGAACGCGCGCGTCGGCGATCACGTTCTGATCTCGGGCACCCTGGGCGATCACGGTGTGGCGATCATGTCGAAGCGGCAAAATCTCGCCTTCGAGACCGAGATCGTCTCGGACTCGGCGGCACTGAACGATCTCGTCGCCGAGATGGTCGAAGCCGGTGGCGCCGGTATCCGGCTGATGCGTGATCCCACCCGCGGCGGGCTCGCCGCCACGCTCAATGAGATCGCCCAGCAATCGAGGCTCGGCTTTCATCTCGTCGAGGAGGAGATCCCGGTCAAGCCGGGCGTGGCGGCGGCCTGCGAACTGCTCGGGCTCGATCCGCTTCATGTTGCCAACGAGGGCAAGCTGGTTGCGATTGTCGCGCCCGACGTCGCCGGTGCCGTGCTCGCCGCCATGCGGCGCCACCCGCTCGGCCGCGATGCCGCCGACATCGGCGAAGCCGTCGCCGACGACCATCATTTCGTGCAGATGGCGACGAGTTTCGGCGGAGGCCGGATCGTCGATTGGCTGTCGGGCGAGCAATTGCCGCGGATTTGTTGAGGGATCCTGATGCGTATCCTGCTGCTATCGCATTCCTTCAATAGCCTGACGCAGCGCCTGCATGTCGAGCTCCGCGAGCGCGACCATGAGGTCTCGGTTGAGCTCGACATCCACGCCGACGTCACGCGGGAAAGCGTGGCGCTGTACCAGCCGGACCTGGTGATCGCGCCGTTCCTCAAGCGGGCAATTCCCGAAGATGTCTGGCGCAACGTGCGCTGCCTGATCGTGCATCCTGGTCCGCCCGGCGACCGCGGCCCGGCGGCGCTCGACTGGGCGATTCTCCAGGGAACGACGGAGTGGGGCGTCACCGTGTTGCAGGCGGATGGCGAGTTCGATGCCGGTCCGGTCTGGGCGTTCCGCACGTTTCCGATGCGCCGTGCCGCGAAATCCAGCGTCTACCGCAACGAGGTGACCCAATGCGCGGTCGAAGCGGTGCTGGAGGCCGTCGCCGCGATCGAAGCGGGCCGGCCGACGCCGCAGCCGATGCGTGCGAATGACGCGCGCATTCGCGTGCGCGGTCCCTGCCGCCAGTCGGACCGGGCGATCGACTGGCAGCACGACACGACCGAGACCGTGCTGCGCAAGATCAACAGTGCCGACGGTATGCCGGGCCTGGTCGACAGTCTGTTCTTCCAGGACGTGAGGCTGTTCGACGTCCACGAAGCGCGGGAGATCTCCGGCGTTCCCGGCACGGTCGTGGCACAATTCGATGGTGCTTTGGCCCGTGCGACGGTTGATGGAGCAGTCTGGATCGGCCATGTGCGGCCGCTTGCCCCGAAGAGCTTGAAGCGATCCGCGGCAAAGGTTTCGCCGAGCAAGCCGCCAGCCTGCCGCGGCGGCCGGATTGCGGCTATGCTCCGATTCAATATCGCGAGCATGGCGAGGTCGGCGAGTTGCAGTTCTCCTTCTATAATGGCGCCATGGCGAGCAGTGACTGCGAAGCGCTGCTGAACGCCTACCGGGCCGCGCTGGCGCGCCCGACCAAGGTGCTGCTCCTGACCGGTGGTTTCGACTATTGGTCGAACGGCATTCATCTGGCCGAGATCGAGGCCGCCGACAGTGCCGCCGATGAATCCTGGCGTAACATCAACGCGATCGACGATCTTGCGCGCGCGATCATCGAGACGACGGACCGGCTGGTGATATCGGTCATTCGCGGCAACGCGGGAGCGGGAGGCGTATTCTTGAGCCTCGCCGCCGACGAGGTCTGGGCCAGCGATCAGATCGTGCTCAATCCGCATTACAAGGACATGGGCAATCTGTTCGGCTCCGAATATTGGACCTATCTGTTGCCGCGTCGCGCGGGCGCCGAGAACGCAACCCGGATCACGCAATGCCGGCTGCCAATGGGCGTCGCCGAGGCACAGCGCCTCGGGATCGTTGATCGGGTCCTCGCAAGCGAGGAGCTGGCACGCGAAAGTCTTGTGAAACTTGCGACTGGTGCAACTTCGGAGCAAGGCTTTGCGGCGCGTCTCGCCGATAAGAAGAGGTCCCGCGCGGCGGACGAGGCCGAAAAGCCCCTGCAGGCCTATCGTGACGAGGAGCTGCGGCGGATGAGGCTCAATTTCTACGGCTTTGATCCGAGCTACCACGTCGCGCGCTACAACTTCATCCACAAGGTGCCGAAGTCGCGTACGCCGCTGACCATCGCCAATCATCGGGCGCGGCGTGCGACCGACCGGCCGAGAGCCATGGTGGTGCCCTCATGAGCGTTCTAGGGACCATTCTCGTCGTCGACGACGAAGTCCGTTCGCAGGAAGCGCTGCGGCGCGTTCTCAGGGAGGAATTCGAGGTGCTTTGCGCCGGCAATGCAGCCGATGCGGAAAAGCTGCTGGAAGGCGAGATCGTCCACGCCATCCTATGCGACCAGCGCATGCCGCATGAATCGGGCGTGAGCTTCTTGAAACGCGTGCGGGAGCTGTGGCCCGATCCGGTGCGGATGATCATCTCCGGCTATTCCGATTCCGAGGATATCATTGCGGGCCTCAACGAGGCCGGCATCTATCAGTACATCACGAAACCCTGGCAGCCGGAACGGCTGGTCGATATCGTCAAGGAGGCGGTGCAACTCTATCGCCTGCAGAAGGAGACGGAAACCGCCGGTGTCGATGTCAAGGCGACGCCGGGGCATATCAAGAAGGTCGTCTCGGTCAAGCGCGGGGTTGCCAAGCAGCTCTATGATTTCGACCGCATCGTGCATTCGTCCGAAAGTCCGATGCACAAGGTGATCGAGCTCGGCAGGCGCGCCGCAGACTACGACATCTCCGTGTTGATCACGGGCGAATCCGGGACCGGAAAGGAGCTGCTTGCACGCGCGATTCACTACGGCTCGGCGCGCGCCAACAAGGCCTTCGTGGTCGAGAATTGCGGCGCATTGCCGGACGAGCTGCTCGAAAGCGAGCTGTTCGGCTGCAAGAAGGGCGCCTTTACCGGCGCCTATCAGGATAGGATCGGCCTGTTCGAGGTCGCCGACGGCGGAACCATCTTCCTCGACGAGATCGGCGAGACCTCGCCGGCATTCCAGGTCAAGCTCTTACGCGTCCTGCAGGAGAGCGAGATCAGGCCGCTCGGTGCGCAGCGGGTGCGCAAGGTCGACGTCCGTGTCGTGGCGGCGACCAACCGGGATCTCGAGGCCGAGGTCGAGGCGGGCCGCTTCCGGCGCGATCTCTACTATCGCCTGGCGGCGTTTCCCGTCCACATGCCGGCATTGCGCGACCGCCCGATGGATGTCACGTTGATTGCCGAAGGGGTGCTGTCGTCGGTGAAGACCTCGTTCAACCGGCCGGGCCTGCGCTTTGCCGCTTCCGCGCTCGAGGCGTTCGCCAGGTACCATTGGCCCGGCAATGTCCGCGAGCTGCAGAACGAGATCCAGCGTATGGTGGTGCTGGCGGACGCGGATGAATTGCAGGCCCCGCCGTTGCTGGGCCGGCGCAACGGCAAGCAGCCCGTGGCCGCGATCCCCGGCAAGTTGAACGGCTCGGCGACCCTCAAGGACAAGGTCGAAGACCTCGAGAAGGCGGTTATCATCAGCACGCTAGAGCGATATGATGGCAATATCAGCAGGGTCGCCAACGAGCTCGGGCTGTCGCGCGTCGGTCTCAGGAACAAGCTGTCCAGGTATGATTTGAGGAAGAATGCCTGAGGTGACGCACCCTCCTGAAGCCGGCGAGACCGAAACGCTGCTCAAGATGATCACCAAGCGCGGCGCGCTGGAGCTTGATCAAGAGCGCGAGGGCGCCTGGATCGAGGTCATCCGCAAGATGGACGAGGTCTATTCCGACCTCCTGCGCTATGAGGTCGACCTCGAGCACAAGAATGCGGAGTTGGAGGAGGCGCAGGCCTTCGTCACCAACGTCATCGAGTCCGTCTCCGACATCCTCATCGTCTGCGATGCGAAGGGGCTGGTGCAGCAGGTCAATTCCGCCTTCCAGCACACGCTCGGCTGCGGCGTCGCCGACATCGTCGGCAGGAACATCGCCGACGTCATCGATGCCCAGGACAAGGCCAAGCTGGTCCCGCTCCTGAAGCCGCGCAGCGCCTCCGATGTCGTCGACGGCGAGCTGCGGTTTTCGCGCGAGGGCGGCAGCTCGGATCTGTTCGCCATCAACGCATCCCCCCGCCACGATCATCGCGGCCGCTTCATCGGCGTGGTGCTGACGGGACGTCCGATCGGAGAGCTTCGCCGTGCCTATGAGGAGCTGCACAAGGCGCATCACGAGTTGCAGCGCGCCCAGCGGCAGCTGGTCGAGCAGGAGAAGATGGCAAGCCTCGGCCGTCTGGTTGCAGGCGTCGCGCACGAGCTGAACAACCCCATCAGCTTCGTCTATGGCAACGTCCACACCCTGATGCGCTATCGCACCGCGATCGCCGCCTATCTCGATGCGGTTCATGGCGAGGCCAAGGAGGGGGAGCTCGCAGCTCAACGACGGAGCCTGCGCATCGATGAGATTTTGGAGGATTTCGGTCCGCTAATCGAAGGCACTTTGGAAGGCGCGGTCCGCATCAGCGAGATCGTGAAGAATCTGCGCCGGCTGTCCTTCAGCAAGCTCGGTGAGGTCGAACGCGTCGACATCGAGCGGCTCATCAACACCGCGGTACTGTGGGCCGTGCGCACCAAGCAGGTGCGCATCGACCTGCAGTTGGAAATCGAGCCGGAGCTCTGGGTCTGCGGCAACGAGGGGCAATTGCACCAGGTGATCGTCAATCTCGTGGAGAATGCGATCGACGCAATGCGCGGCACGGAAGCGCCGCGGCTGGTCGTCTCGGCGGTACGCAAGGGCAACGAAATCCTGTTCCGGATCTCTGACAACGGACCGGGAATCGACAAGGATCACATCGGCCACATCTTCGAGCCGTTCTTCACGACCAAGCGGGTCGGCGAGGGGACGGGACTTGGCCTCTGGATCAGCTATGGCATTGTGCGCGAGCACGGCGGCGAGCTGGTCGCGGGATATGGGCCGGAGGGTGGCGCGACATTCTCGTTCGCGCTGCCTGCCGCATAGGCGGCTGGCGCTGGTCTCGCACACATCCCGGCGTCGTTTCTTTTGCGTAAAGGATCTCAGGATCCCGACGCTGCGTGTGAATCGCGCCGAGCCCGGTGTGTCGGCCGCCTCAATGCTCGCCCATCGTAACGATCGAATGTCGCGGCGCTTTGCCGCGGTGCGAATCCGGCGAGCGGCAGCAGGCCGACAGGCGACTGCAGCCGTCCCTTGGTAGCGAACGCGCAGGAGTTTGCGCTTCCACAAAGAGCCATGGATGGAAATAGGTCGATTGTTGCACCGCGGGTGGTCCGACGCACCAATCGAATCTTGATGGAGCGCCGGGCAAGACGGCCCCTCGGTGGAATTGATCCAGCTCAAAATATGACGCGATGGATGATCAATAGTCAGGCACCAGGATCAAACATCAGGGATGAGACGATGATGGCGCCCACTCCGGCTGATCTTGGGATCGCTGCGGAAATACCAGTCTTCAGTGGACTCGAGCCGCAGGCGCTCGCGATCTTGCTGGGGCCAGCCAGCATCTTCAATCTCCGTCCGGGTCAAACGCTGTTTCGTCAGGGCGAGCCGGCCCAGGCATTCTTTGTCGTGATGGACGGCTGGGTCAAGCTGTATAGGGTCACTCCTGCTGGCGACGAGGCCGTGCTCAACGTGCTCACCAGGGGTGAGAGCTTGGCCGAGGCGGTCACCTTCACGTCCAGCCGCTATCCCGCTACCGCGAGTGCGGTAACACCCGCCCGTGTGATGGTCATTCCAGCCGACCACGTCGTCGCCTGCATTCGCCAGATGCCAGACGTCGCGATCGCGATGATCGCATCGACGTCGCAACATCTGCACCGAATGGTTCAGCAGATCGAGCAATTGATGGCGCAGAGCGCCACGCAGAGGGTGGCCGAGTTTCTCGCCTCGCTGGCTCCCCGAACCAGGGGGCCATGCACGATCATCCTGCCATACGACAAATCGCTGATCGCCGGCAGGCTCGGCCTGAAGCCAGAATCGCTCTCGCGGGTGTTCGCCAAGTTGCGCATGGTAGGCGTCGATGTCCGGGCCTCGAATGTGGTGGTGCGCGACATGGCGCAGCTCTGCAAGCTCGTGGCCTGCGACCGGATCAGCGGGCACTGCCCCGTAAAGCCCAAGATGATGTGCTCCCAGCCGCCCGCTCCACGCGCGATCCAGCCCGAGGTGAAATCCGTGCCGGCGTGAACCTTCATGCTCCTCAAGCTGGAGAACGTCGGTTTCCCGTCATTTCTCCGAATCCACGCTGGCCTATCCGGGGCGTTGCCCAGACCAGTCCCACTCAAAACAGGAGACGACGACATGAGGCGTGTCTTGATCGCAATCGCAGTCGCTGTGGCTTCGAGCAGTGCTGCTTCCGCGCAGGATGTGACGGCCGGCGCTACAGCCTTCAAGAAATGCGCCAGCTGTCACGATGTCGGCGCGACCGCGAAGAACAAGGTCGGTCCGGTACTCAATGGACTCGACGGCCGCAAATCGGGATCGGTTGCTGGCTACAACTATTCGGATGCGAACAAGAGCTCCGGCATCACCTGGGACGAAGCGAACTTCCTCGATTACATCAGGGATCCCAAGGCCAAGGTGCCCAATACCAAGATGGCATTCGCCGGCATCAAGAACGAGGCCGAGGCGAAGAATCTCTGGGCCTATCTCAAGCTATACGACGCCGACGGCAAGACCAAGTAAGAAAATCGCCCGAATTGAGCGCGCGCCTCGTCCTTCGAGACGACCGCTTTGCGGTCTCCTCCAGATGAGGCTAAGCGGCATAGGTGCTCGTTGAAACGAGCGTAATGCACTCGGTCCTCATCCTGAGGGCCCGCCAACGGCGGGCGTCTCGAAGGATGGCCACAGGCGAAATCGTCTCTATTTCCCTGGCTCCGCTCGGCGGGCATCGTCGCTCAGCCAACGATGCCGTCGCGCGGGCCGGCGGCCCAATATGAGTGGCGCCCGGCCGGATCGGTAGCCCAGATCGCAGTGCCGCTCAGCCGTGGCAGCAACGCCTGGATCTCGTCCGCAGACGCGATGGAGAGCGCCGTCGACAACGCGTCGGCCACAGCGGCCGAGCGATGGTGCACGGTGATGGTGCGCCAATGAGCTGCACTGCGGCCGCTGCGCGGATCGAACAGGTGGTGCGCCGCGCCATCGGCACCGAGCACGCAGCCCGAGCCTTCGGACGTGGCAAGGGCACCTTCCGCCAGGTGCAGCGGATCGGCGTCACGACGCGCGATCAGCCAGGGCGATCCGTCCCGGCGCGGTGCGATCGCCCGCATCTCGCCGAGATCGACCAGGATGTTGGTGAACCCTTTCGCCGCCAGCAACTCCGCCACGCGGTCGGTGACGTAACCCTGGCCGAGACCATTGAGCGTCAGACGTTGGTTGTCACCCAGATGAATTGAATCCGGCTCGAGCCGGACGCCTCGCCAGTCCACGGCCCGCCGCGCGTCGGCAATGACGGTTTGCGGCGGCAGGCCCGTATGGGTCTTGTCCGCGAACCAATCGACATGGGCTTCCCACAGCGCCTGCACGGTCGGGTCGAACAGGCCGTTGGTGAGATCTGCGACCTGAAGCGCCAGCGCCAAGGCGCGACGCAGATCGCCGCCCGGCTCGGCGAGCGCGCCATCGCGATTGAGCCTGCACAGCTCGGATCCGGATTGGAATAGGCTCAGCGCATTTTCCAGGCGATCGATCTCTGCCTCGACCAGCGTGGCAATTCCTCGTGCGCACCCCGGCTCGATGTCGCTGAACAGGATCCGCGCGTCCGCGCCCATCGCCGTACCGCGCCATTCGAAATCGGCCCGGGCAGGACTGGCGGGACCCGCGATGGCGACCGCGACGGCCGATGCCAGGATCGTGATGGCACGACGTCGTGTCGGATGATCAGGGAGCATCGTATCTCCTCACGACGGCTTCGAAGGAGCTTGCGGCAACGGTTGACGCCGTTGTGCGCGCTTCTTCAGATGCAGGCAGACGTCCTGGTCGAAATAATTGGCCTGGCACTTCAGGCAGTAGATGCATTCGTTGGGGTTGATCTGGCCGAGCGGATGAATTGCCTGCACGGTGCAGCGCCGCGCGCAGACATGACATTCCGCGCCGCATTCGCGGTAGCGCTTGAGCCATTCGAACATCCGCATCCGGGCCGGGATCGCCAGCGCCGCGCCGAGCGGGCAGAGATAGCGGCAGTAGAAGCGCTCGACGAACAGGCCGGCCAGCAGCAGCAACCCGGCGTAAACGCCGAACGGCCATTCCCGCAGGAACTTCATGGTGATCGCCGTCTTGAACGGCTCGACCTCGGCGAGCTGGAAGGCCGTCAGAATCGAGCGCAGCGAGATCGCCAGGATGGCGACGAAGAGGACGTATTTGATCATCCACAGCCGCTCATGCAGTCCGAACGGGATCTCGATCTGCTTGATGCCGAGACGACGCGCGAGCTGATTGGTGAGCTCCTGCAATGTCCCGAACGGGCAGAGCCAGCCGCAGAATACGCCGCGCCCCCAGAACAGCATGCTGAATGCGACGAAGCTCCAGAGCAGGAACACCAGGGGATCGAGCAGGAAGAGCTCCCAGCGGAAGCCGGACAGCAAGGCATGGATGAAGGTCAGGACGTTGACGACGGAGAGCTGTGCGTTGGCGATGAAACCGAGGAACACCAGCGTCGTGAGCAGATAGCCTGTGCGGAGCCGAGAGTAGAACGCGCCGTGGGCCGTCACCGTGTCCTGGAAGATCAGGATGCCCGCGAGCACCGTCAGCATCGCGCCGAGCACGCCGATCTCGTAGCGTCGCGCCCACCAGATCTCCTGCCACACCGTCTGGACCGGAGTGGGGGCGGCCGTCGTCGATGCCGCGGGCGGCTCGGCCGGCGCGGCGATCAAGTAGCGATCGGGAATGCGATAGTCGAGCGAGACCAAAGCGGGGCCGCTCGCTGCGGCGCCGGCGCCGAGATCGACGTCGAGCCGGAATGGTTTGGTCGAATCGAAGCCGCTCGCCTGCGGAATGCGGAACACGGCGATCTCACGCAACTCCGGCGCGCCGGCGGCATGCAGCGACTCGACCGCCGTGTGATCGGCGGGCTTGAGACGAAGCGTTCGCGAACCTTGGACGATCTCGATCCGGGTGAAGGTCCCCGACTGGCGCCATTCCGTACCCTTGAACGAATAGAGGCCGGATGCGCCGATCAGAAGCAGATCGTCGTCGGGGCCGATCTTCGCCGTCTCGCTTTCGTAAGTCCGCTGGCCGAGCAGGCTCTCCCCGATCGGCGGCGGCGTGGCGAGCGCCATCCACAGATCGATGAAGGCCTTGTCGGGTTCACTGTCCCGCGTACCGAGCAGCTTTGCCGCTTCGCCACGGCTCACCAGCCGTCGCTGCACCGCGCCCTCGGCGAGCAGCGAGGACCAGGACGACCGGCGCAGGGTCTCGCGGTCGAGCCGCACAGCCCGCTCGGGCGCGTTGATCCGGCTGCGCAGCACGGCACGTGCCGAGCGCACGATCGCATCGCGGATCACGGTGCTCGTAATGGTCGCGCCGGCGACGGCGTGCGGTCCATGCGCGGGTTCACCGGCGGATTTGAGCGTGGCGCTGCCGCGCACGTCGAAGCCGCGGAAATCGGCGACATAGGCGGCGAGCGCATCGCGCGGAATTCCGATCACGAGGATCGGTTCTTCATGCGCGACGATCTCGGCGCCGGCGACGATGCCATCGGGCGTCACCGCCGCGACGATATCGAGCGGCCGGCCCGCATAGCCGACGGATCCCGAGACATCGAGGCTTGAAAAGGCGTAGCCGAGCACGCGTCCGTCTGCGGCCCGCACCAAAGCTGCCGGAGGCTTGCCATCGGCACGGTCGATCACGACGGGCTCGGAGAAGAACTTTGCGGCAACGCCGAGATCGGCAGCGTTTGCGCTGCAATACATCAACGCCAGCGCCGCCAGTGCGGACAGTGCGTGCCGTACGGCGGCGGAGATGATTCCAGACGATCGCATGCGACGGATCAGGCAGCGTTGTTGGCAGCGCGCATTGAGGTGGATCAATGTTGCGATTAACCGCGGTCAAGGAGAAATCACGGGATTCCCTGCATAAGCCTCTCATCGGATTCTCATGCTGGAGGAATGTAATGCGAGGCCGACCTTCACTATTTCCAAAGCTTGCAAGCTGCGTTGCAGCAACGAGCCTTATGCTTCTGAGTGCGACGGCGGCCGGCTACGCGCAGCAGCAGGCTCCGGCACCGAAACCTGCCGATGTCGAGCAGCACAAGACGACACCGGGCGGCCAATATCAGCCGAGCTTGGACGTTCTCGGCAAGGGCGCGACCGAGCAGCCCGGCACCAAGCCGGGCGATCCCAACCTCACGAAGGCCGAGTTCGACAAGGCCAATCAGATCTATTTCGAACGTTGCGCCGGATGCCATGGCGTGCTGCGCAAGGGCGCGACCGGCAAGCCGCTGACACCTGACCTGACCAAGAAGCTCGGCTTCGACTATCTGCGCGACTTCATCACTTACGGCTCGCCTGGCGGCATGCCGAACTGGGGCACCTCGGGCCAGCTCGAGGCCGCCGATATCGATCTGATGGCCCGCTATCTGCTGAACACCCCGGCGCAGCCGCCGGAGTTCGGCATGAAGGAGATGAAGGACAGCTGGAAGGTCCTGGTTCCGGTCGCGCAGCGGCCGACCAAAAAGATGAACAAGCTCGACATCGACAATCTGTTCTCGGTGACGCTGCGTGATGCCGGTGAAATCGCCCTGATCGACGGCACGACCAAGAAGATCGAGCACATCATCAAGTCCGGCTATGCCGTGCACATCTCGCGCATGTCGGCGTCGGGGCGCTACCTCTACATCATCGGGCGCGATTCCAAGCTCAATCTGATCGATCTCTGGATGGACCCGCCGCAGACGGTCGCCGAGCTGAAGATCGGCACCGAGGCGCGTTCGGTCGAAACCTCGAAGTTCAAGGGCTATGAGGACAAGTTTGCGATCGCCGGAGCCTACTGGCCGCCGCAATACGTCCTGATGGACGGCGCGACGCTCGAGCCGATCAAGGTGGTCTCGACCCGCGGCATGACCGAGGATACGCAGGAGTACCACCCGGAGCCGCGCGTTGCCTCCATCGTGGCTTCGCACTTCAAGCCGGAGTTCGTCGTCAACGTCAAGGAGACCGGGCAGGTTCTGCTCGTCAACTACCAGGATCTCAAGAACCTGAAGGTGACGGCGATCGAGGCCGAGCGCTTCCTGCATGACGGCGGCTTCGACAAGACCGGTCGTTACTTCCTGGTTGCGGCGAATGCTCGCCACAAGGTCGCGATCGTCGACACCAAGGAAGACAAGCTGGTCGGCGTCGTCGAAACCGGCGGCCAGACGCCGCATCCCGGACGCGGCGCCAACCTCGAGCATCCGAAGTTCGGACCGGTGTGGGCGACCAGCCATCTCGGCAGCGAGACGATCTCCTTCATCGGCACCGACCCCGAGAAGCACAAGCAGTTCGCCTGGAAGGTCGTGCAGACGGTCGAGGGGCAGGGCGGCGGATCGCTCTTCATCAAGACGCATCCGAAGTCGGAGAACCTCTACGTCGATACGCCCTTGAACACGGACGCCGAGATCTCCTCGTCGGTCGCGGTGTTCAAGATCAAGGACCTCGCGGGCGAGAAGCCGACCTACAAGGTGCTGCCGATCGGTCAGTGGTCCGGCATCTCGGAAGGCGCGCGCCGCGTCGTGCAGGGCGAGTTCAACAAGGACGGCACCGAGATCTGGTTCTCGGTCTGGAACAACAAGGCGCAGGACTCGGCGATCGTCGTCGTCGACGACAAGACGTTGACCTTGAAGGCGGTCATTCGTGACCGGCGGCTGGTCACGCCGACCGGCAAGTTCAACGTCTTCAACACCCGTAACGACGTCTACTGACAAGCATGGGTTGGTGCGGCGAGCGATCGCCGCACCAACCAGCCTTTTCGCGATGGTTTCGGCGGAGCGCAGCATGGCTGTTGGAAAAGTCTATCTCGTCGGCGCCGGCCCGGGCGATCCCGAACTGCTCACGCTGAAGGCGGTCCGCGCCATCGGTGAGGCCGACGTCGTCGTCTATGATCGCCTGGTGCCATCGAGCATCCTGGCGACCATTGCCGACGGGGTACTCCAGATCAATGTCGGCAAGCAGGCCGCCCATCATCCGGTGCCCCAGGAAGAGATCAACGAGATGCTGGTCCGGCTGGCGCGCGCCGGTCGCACCGTCGTCCGGCTCAAAGGCGGCGACCCCTTCATTTTCGGGCGCGGCTCGGAGGAGGCGGCCGAACTCGACCAGGCCGGCATTCCCTATGAGGTGGTGCCGGGCATTACTGCGGCACAGGGCTGCGCGGCGGCGGCGCGGATGCCGTTGACGCATCGCGGCGTCGCCTCCGGCGTGCGCTATGTGACGGGCCATCGCAAGGCGAACGAGCCGCTCGATCTCGACTGGAAGAGCCTCGCCGATCCCGACACGACGCTCGTCGTCTATATGGGCCTTGCCAATATCGCCGAGATCGTCCGCAACCTGACTGCGCAGGGACTGCCGGGAACCACGCCGGTGCTTGCGGTGTGTCAAGGAACGACGGCGCAGGAAAGCCGAATATGTGCGCCCCTGGAGGCGCTTCCGGTCGCTTTGAAAGACGTCTCCTTCAGCGGTCCCGTCCTTTTCATCATCGGAAAGGTCGCGGGAATCGCCCTGGAACGGAGCGCGCGGAGCGATGCGGCAATTTGCGAGGCGATTTCAGTTGTGGCCTAGCGTCGCCCTGGCATCGGCCGTTGCGATCGGGCCGGCTACCGCGGGCGAAGCAAATGCCGATGCCGCAAGGCTTGCCAATCTGGTGCGGCAGGACTGCGGCTCCTGCCACGGGCTGACGTTGAAAGGCGGGCTCGGCAAGCCGCTGACGCCGGACCATTTGAGCGCCTGGAGCCGCGACCAGCTCATCAGCATCGTCCTGGACGGCGTGCCGGGCACGCCGATGCCGCCCTGGCGTCCGTTGCTGAGCGAAGCCGACGTGCGCTGGATCGTCGAGCGCCTGCAGCAGGGAGATCTGCCATGAAGGCTGCGGCGCGATGGTGTCTGGCCCTGCTTCTGCTGCTGCCAATGCTCTCGCGCGCCGACGAGCTGCGCGGCACCGGAAATCTTGGCCTGGTGGTGGAGCGCGCGACGGGCTCGGTGCTGATCGTCGATGCCACCGCACGCAAATCGATCGGCCGTGTCGAGGGGCTCGGCGATCTCTCGCACGCCTCCGCGGTGTTTTCGCCGGATCAGCGCTACGCTTATGTCTTCGGACGCGACGGCGGCCTGACCAAGGTCGACATGCTCACGAGCACGATCGTCAAACGCATCGTGCAGGCCGGCAATTCGATCGGCGGCGCCATCTCCGACGATGGCGCGCTGATCGCGGTCTCGAACTACGAGCCGGGCGGAGTGAAGGTGTTCGACGCCAGGACGCTCGATCCCGTCGCCAACATTCCGGCGATCGGCTCAGGCGGCAAGGCCTCGAAGACGGTCGGGCTGGTCGACCTGCCCGGACGGCGTTTTGCCTGGGCGCTCTACGACACCGGCGAGATCTGGATCGCCGACCTCACTGATGTCGAGACCCCCGCGATCACCAGGCTGACCGATGTCGGCAAGCTGCCCTATGACGGCAACGTCACGCCCGACGGCCGCCATTATCTTGCGGGTCTGTTCGGCGAGGACGGCGTCGTGCATGTCGACACCTGGCGCGCGCCGCTCAAAGCCGAGCGCATCCTCAACGGCTATGGCCGCGGCCAGGAAGCGCTGCCGGTCTACAAGATGCCGCATCTGGAAGGATGGGGTGCGACGGGTGACAAGCTGCTGCTTCCCGCCGTCGGCCATCACGAATTGATCGCGGTCGATCTTCGCAGCTTTACCGAGGTCGGGCGCACCGCCACCCACGGCCAGCCGGTCTTCGCCGTGGCGCGGCCGGACGGGCGCCACGTCTGGGTGAATTTCGCCCACCCGTTCAACGACACGGTCGAGATCGTCGACACCGAGACGCTGAAGGTGATTCATCGCCTGACGCCCGGCCCGGCGGTCCTCCACATGGAGTTCACCCCGCGCGGCAACGAGGTCTGGATCTCGGTGCGCGATGCCGATCGCATCGACGTCTACGACGCCGCCTCTTTCGCCAAGAAGGCGGAGATCCCGGCGCAAAAACCGTCCGGAATTTTCTTCACCGTACGCGCGACGAGGATCGGACAATGACGCCAAGCTCCGTCGAACTCGCCCTGATCGATCGCTGGCAGCACGACTTTCCGCTTGTAGCGAAGCCGTTCGCAATCGTCGGCCGCTCCGCCGCGCTCGACGAGCAGGCGACCATCGGCGTGTTCCGCCGCATGCGGGCGTGCGACCTGATCTCCCGTGTCGGTGCGGTGGTCCGTCCCAACACGGTGGGGGCGAGCACGCTCGCCGCGCTGCAGGTTCCGCCCGATCGGCTCGACCAGGTCGCCGAGGTCGTCAGCCGGGAGCCGCTGGTCACGCACAATTACGAGCGCGAGCACGATCTGAACTTGTGGTTCGTGATCGCCGGCGGAGATGCCGGGGCGATCGCTGAGACCATCGACAGGATCGAGGCGCAGACGGGGCTGCCCGTCGTGGATCTGCCCATGGTGCAGGCCTATCATCTCGGCCTCGGCTTTTCGCTGCGCGAGCCGCGCGCGCAGAAGCGCCAGCCGCCGGCCGCCGGGGACTATCGTCCCGATCCGCGCGACCAGCGCATTCTCGCCGCGATCGAGAACGGGCTGCCGCTGGTCGAGCATCCCTACCTCGCGGTCGCCGATCAGCTGGCGCTGGGCCAGGAAGAGGTCATTGCGCGGCTGGAGCACCTGGTCGCAGCCGGCGTGGTGACGCGTTTCGGCTGCGTCGTGCGCCACGACAAGCTTGGCTTCCGATCGAATGCGATGGCGGTTTGGAACATCCCGGGCGAAATCATCGACGATGTCGCCGCGATCTTCGCCCGCCACGCCAGCGTGACGCTGTGTTACCAGCGTCCGTCCCGGCCGCTGGTCTGGCCGTACAACCTGTTCTGCATGGTGCATGCGCGCTTCCGTGAGGAGGCCTATGCCGTGATCGACGAGCTCAATCTGCTCGCCGATACCGGTCTGATGCAGCAGGCCGTGCTGTTCTCGAAGCGCTGCTTCAAGCAGCGCGGCGCGGTCTTCTCGCGGCACAAGGAGACCAATTGATGCGCGCGCTGGACCCGACCGAAAAGGCGATCATCAACGGCCTGCAAGGCGGCTTTCCCCTGACGCACCGGCCGTACCGCGATGCCGGCGCCCAGCTGGGCCTGAGCGAGGGCGAGATGATCGAGGAGATCGGCAATCTGCTCGCGCGTGGGCAGCTCAGCCGGTTCGGCCCGCTCTGGAATGCCGAAGCCCTCGGCGGCGCCGTCTGCCTTGCCGCGATGGCTGTGCCGCCCGATCGCTTCGATGAGGTCGCCGAGCTCGTCAATGCCCATCCCGAGATCGCGCATAATTATCAGCGCGATCACGAGCTGAACATGTGGTTCGTCGTGTCGACGGATGCTCCCGCGCGCATCGATCAGGTGATTGCGGAGATCGAACGTGAGACGGGCCTTGGCGTGCGCGCGATGCCCAAGACGCGCGAGTTCTTCGTTGGTTTCCGCGTGGAGGTGTAGGCAATGCTCGATGCCATCGATCGCAAGCTGATCGCCACCACGCAAGCAGGGCTTCCGCTCGTCGCCGAGCCCTATCGCGCGCTCGCCGACGAGCTCGGCCTTGACGAGGCCGAAATCGTCAGCCGCCTCGGGCAGCTGCTCGAAACCGGTGCGATCCGCCGCATCGGCGCGATCCCCAATCATTATGCGCTCGGCTACACCGCCAACGGCATGTCGGTGTGGGACGTCGCCGACGAGGCCATTGCCGAGATCGGCGCCAGGGTCGGCGCGCTCGATTTCGTCACGCATTGCTATGAACGGCCGCGTCATCCGCCGCTCTGGCCCTACAATCTCTTTGCCATGGTCCACGGCCGGACGCGCGACGAGGTGAGGGCGAAGGTTGCCGAGATCGCCGTGCTGGTCGGTCCGGCCGCGCGGGCCCACGAGGTTCTGTTCTCGACCCGGATCTTGAAGAAGACCGGCCTTCGCATTGCCGCCTGACGACGGGAGCCGGTCATGTTTCGCCTGAGCCAATACTTGCGCGAACTGGACGAGCCGGCTCCGACCGGGCCGGTTCGGCAGCCGCCCGGACCGGTGGTGATCTGGAACCTGATCCGCCGTTGCAACCTCACCTGCAAGCACTGTTACTCGATCTCCGGCGACGTCGACTTTCCCGGCGAGCTCTCCACCGCGCAAGTGTTCGGCGTGATGGACGACCTCAAGGCGTTCCGCGTGCCGGTGCTGATCCTGTCGGGCGGCGAGCCACTGATGCGGCGCGACATCTTCGAGATCTCGGCGCGCGCCAAGGCGATGCGGTTCTATGTCGGCCTGTCGTCCAACGGCACCCTGGTGGACGCAGCCATGGCCGACCGCATCCGCGAGATCGGCTACGACTATGTCGGCATCTCGCTCGACGGCATCGGCGAGACCCATGACCGTTTCCGCCGCAAGCAGGGTGCCTATCAGGAGGCGTTGAACGGCCTGCGGCTGCTGCGCGACCGCGGCATCAAGGTCGGGGTCCGCTTCACCATGACGGAGGACAATGCGGCGGAGCTGCCGCGCCTGCTCGATCTGGTCGAGCAGGAGAACTTTCCAAAGTTCTACCTCTCGCACCTCGTCTATGCCGGCCGCGGCAACAAGAACCGCGGCGACGACGCCATGTGGCAGACGACGCGCGATCGCATGGACATGGTGATCGCGCGGGCGTGGCGATGGGCGCAGTCGGGCAGCGAGATGGAGATCGTAACCGGCAACAACGATGCCGATGCGGTCTATCTCCTGCATTGGGCCGAGCGAACCGTGCCCGATCGCGCGAGCGATCTGCGCGCCAAGCTGGTGCGCTGGGGCGGCAATTCCTCCGGCGTCAACGTCGCCAACATCGACAATCTCGGCAATGTGCACCCCGACACGATGTGGTGGCACCATACGCTGGGCAACGTGAAAACGCGTCCCTTCTCCGAGATCTGGCCGGACATCTCCGATCCGATCATGGCCGGCCTGAAGCAGAAGCCGCGCCACGTCTCCGGGCGCTGCGGCGCCTGCGCCTATCTCGACATCTGCAACGGCAATACCCGCGTGCGCGCGCAACGGATTACTGGCGACGCTTGGGCGGAGGATCCCGGCTGCTATCTCAGCGATGCCGAGATCGGCCTTGCGACGCCGACCGATCGGGTGAAGACCAGCATCTATCGCGGAACACGTCATGAAGCGCCGCTCTCTGTTTGATCGCATTCTCCTCGCTCTGGCGCTGCTGGCGCTGGCAGGCCCTGCGCGCGCCGAGCCGGATGCGGCAAAGCTGTTCGCGGACAATTGCGCCGAATGCCACGGCGCGGACCGGCTCGGCCGGCTGGGGCCGGCGCTGCTTCCTGAAAATCTCGGCCGCATGATGGGTACGCGGGCCGCCGCGGTGATTGCCGACGGACGGGCCGCGACCCAAATGCCGGGCTTCTCCAGCAAGCTCTCCAGGGACGAGATCGCCGCGCTCGCGGCCTATGTCTCATCGCCGTTGCCCGCGGTGCCGGCCTGGGGCGCGGCTGAGATCGACGCCAGCCGCGTCGTGCATGCTACGGCGCCGCCGCTGGAACGACCGCGCTTCGAGGCCGATCCCATGAACCTGTTCGTCGTGGTCGAGGCCGGCGACCATCATGCCACGATCCTGGACGGCGACCGCATCGAGCCGCTGGCGCGCTTCCAGACGCGATTTGCGCTGCATGGCGGCCCGAAATTCACGCCCGACGGCCGCTACGTGTTCTTCATGTCGCGCGACGGCTGGGTCAGCAAATACGACCTCTGGACGCTGACCATGCTGACGGAGGTGCGCGCGGGCATCAATTCCCGCAACATCGCGATCTCGCGGGACGGCAAGCATATCGCGGTTGCCAATTATCTGCCGCACACGCTGGTGATGCTCTCGGCGGACGATCTGTCGGTGGAGAAGATCTTCGACGTGAAGGACCGCCTGGGGACGTCCTCGCGGGTCTCGGCGGTGTATCAGGCGCCATCGCGCAACAGCTTCATCGCGGCACTGAA
This sequence comes from Bradyrhizobium sp. UNPA324, assembly GCF_006658635.1. Lineage (NCBI taxonomy): Bacteria > Pseudomonadati > Pseudomonadota > Alphaproteobacteria > Hyphomicrobiales > Nitrobacteraceae > Bradyrhizobium > Bradyrhizobium sp. UNPA324. Next base: position 3,658,857 of record NZ_LFJD01000004.1, on the reverse strand, counting down.
GGATGTTCCGGAGATCTGGGAGATCGCCACCGATCCGAATGCGGGCCCGGCTTATGCCGGCTTCGTCCACAGCCACGAGAAAGGCATGATCGAGGCGCTGCCGTCCTCTCAGGGCCTGTTTGCGCTACGCCGGATCGAGACCCCGGAGCCGCTCGATGACTTCTTCTTCGATCCGCCCTATCGCAACCTGATCGGCTCGGCGCGGGAGGGCAGGGCGATCGTGGTCAATTTGACGGTCGGGCGCGATATCAAACAGCTCGATCTGCCGGGGCTGCCCCATCTCGGCTCGGGCATCTCCTGGACCTGGAACGGCCGGCTGGTGATGGCGACGCCGCTGCTGAAAGCAGGCAAGATCAGCGTGCTGGACATGCAGGACTGGTCGCAGATCAAGCTGATCGAGACGCCTGGACCCGGCTTCTTCATGCGCAGTCATGAGAACACGCCCTATGCCTGGACCGACAGTATGATGGGCAGCGGGAAAGACACGCTTTCGATCATCGACAAGCGCTCGCTGGAAGTGGTCCGTCGCGTCACGCCGGAACCGGGCAAGACTGCAGCGCATGTCGAATTCGACAGATACGGGCGCTATGCCCTGGTATCGATCTGGGAAGACCAGGGCGCGCTGGTGGTCTATGATGCGGCAACCTTTACTGAGGTGAAGCGTATTCCGATGTCGCGTCCTTCGGGCAAATACAACGTGTGGAACAAGATCACCTTTTCCGATGGCACCAGTCATTGAGCAGCCGGGCACTGCCCCGTCGATCGCGTTGCTGTTGGCAGCCCATGGCGAGCGGCGGCTGGGTGCCGGCAACACAGGGGCGTTCCAGCTTGCCCGCGCACTGGCCGCTCGCGGTCTGGTGGCCGAGGTCGCCGTCGGCTTCATCTCGGGCACGCCTGGCATCCGGCAGGCGCTGGAGACGCTGACCTCCAGTCGAATGCTGGTCTATCCGCTGTTTGCCTCCAGCGGCTATTTCACCCGCGACCGCCTGGTTCAGCTGCTCGACGAAGCGAAGGGCGATGGCCGCAGAATCGACGTGCTGCCGCCGCTGGGGCTTGATCCGGGCCTGCCCGATCTATTGTGCGATCAGGCCGTGCGCCGTGCGCGCGACCACGGTGTCGCGCCCGAGGATTGCACACTCGTCCTGCTGGCGCACGGCTCGAAGCGCAATCCAGCCTCGCGCCAGGCCACCGAGCAGGTCGCGCGCGAGATTGAGACACGGGCGGTCTGCCGAAACGTCGTGGCCGCCTTCCTGGAGGAGCGGCCGTCGCTCGAAGAGGCCGCGGCATCCATTGATGGCTCTGCGATTGTCGTTGGCCTGTTCTCCGGTGAAGGTTTGCACGGCGCAAAGGATGCGCCGAAGCTGGTTGCACGGCTTCGCCGCCGCGACATCATGTTCGCGGGCATCATGGGCAGCGGGCCCGGCATCGAGGATCTCGTCGCGCGGGCGGTGGCCGCTGCCCTGCAAAACCCGGTAGCGGTGCAGGCCGGGGAGGACCAGTCGACGCTTGCGCCGGCACCGGGATGCTGCGCCGTTTCAGTTGATTGATGGCGCGGCGTTGAAGCAAAGGGACAAGAGATGACCGAGTACCTTGATGTCGATGTCCGTCCGATCCTGCGGGCCGGGGGCGAACCGTTCTCGACCATCATGGCCGCGGTGGAAAATGCAAAACCGGGCCAGGGCATCCGGCTCTACGCGCCCTTCAAGCCCGTGCCCTTGTTCGGCGTGATGGCCGGCAAGGGCTTTGCCCATTCCGCGACGGAGATCGGCGGAGGCGATTGGCAGGTGCTGTTCACCCCGACCGGAGCGCCTGCCGAGGGTCTGGCGCCGAAAGCGCAGGCCAGCGCCAAATGGCCGGAGTCAAAGGTACGGCTCGATACCAGGGAGCTCGATCCGCCGGAGCCGATGATCAGGATCCTCGCCGCGGCGGAGACCCTGGGAGCCGGAGAAACACTGACGGCGTTTCTCAGCCGCGAGCCCGTGTTCCTTTTTCCGCAGCTGGAGAAGAGGGGCTACAACTGGCTCGGCGGCTTTCTGCCCGACGGCGTGACCTACGAGCTGACGGTGCGGGCACCGTCATGAGCGGGCAGAGATGCACTTTGCTCCGAATCGATCAGAGCAGCGGATGTTTGATGAACCGCGTCTCGCCTTTTCAATTCAGCTCCGCAATGCGTCGTTCCCATCACAATTCATGTCCCGGAGCGCCGCTCGAAGCGAAGTGACCCACACCGCGATCGCGGCAGGCGATGAGCCTGCCCCTGCCGCGTCTGACGCCAAGCGTGGGACTGCGACAGGGCAACCCACCGGCAGACGAACAGTCAAGCCGGGACCCTCACGAAAACATCGAGGCGATCGTCTGGATATGATCGGTCGCGGCGGCGACAAGATCGGCATAATTGGTGTGCCCTTGCGCGGCCGCCTTGAGAATGCATTCGGCGAGGAATGCCTTCGTCGATATGGTCACGAGGTCGGCAGGCACCTTGGTCATGGCCTCCTCGAGGGCCGTCCTCATGGTGCACACGAGCTCAGGATCGAATTGCGGCATCTAGACAGCTCCATCCATCGCAGCGTCCGGATCCCCAATCAGGCAACCGGTGCGGCAGAAGTCTCGCCACGCCGGCCGCAAAATCAAATCAACTGCGTTTGACATCCATGAAATCTTGGAAAGGTTGGGCGTTCTCGCGTCGCGCTGGCCCTGAGTTCGGTGCGGCGGTCCGTTTGATTGGCAAAACCGATCGCATGGCTCATCATTGTTCGCATAAGCCACCTTGCCCCAAGACCTGTCGCCTTGCTTCTTGTCAGCCGAGATGACCCATGCACCAGATCGATTGGATTTCGGCGAACATTGCAGCTTCTGCGACTGAACGCGCGCTCAGGGCCGGACAGACCTTGTTTCGAGCCGGCGCGAGACCGGCCGGGCTCTACGAGGTCGTCAAGGGCAAGATACGGCTGGTGCGGTTCGACCGCTCCGGACGCGAGGCTATCCTGCAGCTTGCCGCGCCTGGCGACGTGCTGGCGGAGGCGTCGCTGTTCTCCTCGGCCTACCACTGCGACGCCATTGCCTCAAGCGAGGCGACCGTCCGGCTGTACCCCAAACCAGCTCTGCTCGCCGAACTCGAACGCGACCCAAAGCTCCTCCTGGCATTCTCGGTAATGCTCGCACGCCAGGTCATGGCGCTGCGGACCCGGCTCGAATGTCGCAACATCCACTCGGCTCGCGATCGCGTCCGGCACTATTTGACGGTCAACGCCGATAGCAGGGGGCGCAGCGTTACCTTGCCCGGAACGTTCAAGGATCTCGCAGTAGAACTCGGGCTGACGCACGAAGCCCTCTATCGCACGCTTGCCGGGATGGCGGCCGATGGCGAGATCGAACGAGGCAAAGGACAAATCCGCATCTTGAAGTGCGCGATATGATCGAGATCATATGCTGTCGGCGGCCGTCGGTTTAGAGGGAAAGAGGCGGGCGCCTGCAACAGAGGAATCGATCATGGTTTCGTGGCCGACCAGAGCCGCATTGGGCGGCGCCGCAATCCTGGCGACGGCTGCCCTGGCATCGGCCGGCACCTCGAGCCATTCCGGTATGCATCATCAGATGCAAGCTGGCCAAAGCCATGGTCAGGGCCAAGCGATGAGTTCGCACATGTCCCATGACGGCGCGGCCAAGGACGCGCGCGAGATGGTGCAGTTTCCGCCGGACATGCAGACCCATTTTCTGGGCAACATGCGTGATCACCTGCAGACGCTGAACGAGATCGTCGATGCCCTCGCCAGGGACGACTATGCTGCTGCTTCGAAAGTCGCCACCGAGCGCCTGAGTCTGGACTCGCCGTCGGCGGCAGGATGCAAGCCGCAGTCGATGCATCAGGCAAGCCGACCTCCGGAGAACAGATCCCAGAAGCCGATGACAATGGAGGACATGATGGAGACCTATATGCCAGAGGCCATGCGAGGCATCGGCCTGTCGATGCATACGGCGGCGAGCGAGTTCGCCAAGGTTGCGATGACCCAGGACCGCGCCGGGGCGATGACGGCCCTGTCGCACGTCACCCAGAACTGCGTCTCCTGTCATTCGAGCTATCGGCTGCGATAACCATCAGCAGGGTCGCGGCCAGGGTGTCGCACCTTGCCTGTGTCGCGCTCTGTCAATCCGTCTCGCCAAAAATATTCCACTTTACCGAAATTCGGTTTTGGCGTATGTGTCGCG